>NZ_CP052862.1:4352500-7105260 GCF_012935755.1 Pseudomonas sp. ADAK2 | reverse complement strand
AGAAGTGACCGAGGGCATTCTCGATGCGTTGTAGCGGGACAGGGTTGTTGTCGTCTTTAGCCCTAGCTGGACGCCCAACTCACGCCGCCCAATCAAATCAAGATGTGTCTTAATGAGCTTCAAAGAGCTGCGCTGCCACTATCGAGCAAGCGCATTGCTCTTGCTTCTAAAAACTGAAAGATTTATAAAACAATGAACGCATCATTTTCAAAGTAAAACTTAAACGCTTCAAAATACTCGTCAATTGTTGGGCTAGGCAACTGCTGATCAAGATTTGAAATCACATCTTCAATTGATGCTTTATCAAGTGATGCCTTCCATCCCTCGCTAGCTACCTGTGGAGGAAGGTAATCCGTTGAATCGGGCGGAAAATCCCAACTATCTAAAGAAAATGCTCCTTTCGTATCCAACGTCCATGTCGTAGCTGGCAAATAAAACCATGTCTCCGGCATCTGCCCGATATTCTCTAAAACTTCTCTAATACTATAGGTTTTCATACTCACCTCAACACGCAGAGTTTTGCAATTTTTTGAAGCCACCCTGCTGATTAGGATGGAGGCTTTGCTGTACCGGTCCGGCCGCCTGATGCTGAGCCCTAGGTATCAACTCGATATCCTTAGGAGTCTGAGCATTATGGTGCCAAGAATGATTTGGCGGACTGGTTTGCTTAAATCCTCCTCTAGGCCCAGGCTGAATATGCGTCACCACTTCAGGTGGAAGAGAGGATTTCAGCTCTGGATATTTTAACGTCCGATTGTATAACTCTTCGTTTGCATACCGGAAGTGTACCGGCCGGTCAGACGCATGAATTTCTGATGGCATTTCCACACTGGTCCACACACTATACTGACTGCTCGATAGCGGCCTGCCGCTTCCATCTATTCCAGTCCATCCGAGAGGATCGATCCAACCAGTAGGACTCGTAACGTATCGATAAAGGTTGAATCCACCATCCAGCCCAATCGGATCCTGCGTAACAAACCGCCCCACCTCCGGATCGTAATACCGAAACGTGTTGTAGTGTAGTCCCGTCTCATCATCGAAATACTGCCCCTGAAACCTCAGGTTTTGCTCAACCTTGTTCACCGTCAGCGTTTCGATGGAGCCCCACGCCTTATACGTTGCCTGCCAAACAATCTGCCCTTCCCGGTCAGTCATCTCAAGCGGCGTACCAATCTGGTCGGTATGGAAGTAATAAAGCGTCTGCTCCCCACCCTCTTCCTGATCCACCCGCGCCAACGGCGCATAACTACCCGGCTCGTAAATGTACAGGCTGCTCTGCCCCGGCGTTTCCTCGCGCAACAGGCGCAAGCCTTGCCACAGAAAATTCTTCTGTTCGGTGACGCCGTTGACCGCTGACACCTTGGCCACCCGTCGTCCCAGGCTGTCGTAACGATAGGCCCCGGTACTTTCCAGCTTGCCGCCCACCAACGTCTCGGCCTTAACCAGCCGATTCTCACCGTCGTAACTGAACGTCTGCAGCCCGTTCATGCCGCTACGCTTTTCAATCAGGTTGCCCCACGCATCGTAGGTGTACTCCTGATCCCGCCACTGCTTGAGCCGGTTGTCTTTGACGTGATCGAACTGACTGGTGTTGAAGTTCAGCCGGTTCGCCGCCGCGTCGTAGCGGAACTCTTCACTGTCCACCAGCCTGCCCGTGTCACGGCTGTGCAGTTGGCCGTTGGCTTCGTACTCGTACTTGATCTCGCCGCGCAATTTGTCGAGGGTGCGGGTGAGTTCGCCGGCGGGGTCGTATTGATGACGGCGGTGGATCGGGTTGTAGGCGTGCTCCACCAGCAGGTCGGGCTGGATGCCGGGGTTGTGCAGTTGCGAGAGTTTTTCCGCCGGCAGGCGCGAGGCGAACTGCCAGGCCTTGCGGCCCATGGCGTCGTAGCCGAAGCAACTGGTGAGCTGGCCCTGGGTGCGCAGGACTTCGCGGTGCAGGTCGTCGCGTTCCATGTCGCTGATCAGTTGGCCGTCGAGGTTGAGTTGGTGCAGGTGGCCGCTGCCGTAATACAGGTGGTTCAGGTGCTGGCCGGTGGGCAGGGTCAGTGTGGTCAGGTTGCTCAGCGGATCGTAGTCGTAGGACAGAGCGCCTTGCGGCGTGGTCTCTTTGATCAGGCGTCCCAGCAGGTCGTAGGAGAAATCGAGTGTCTCTTCACTGACGCCGAGTTTTTTGCCGTGGGCGGTGGGCAGGCGCTCGATGGTGAGCAAGCGGTCTGCGTCGTCGTAGGTGTAAGCATGACGGGCATCGGCGTTGAGCTTGGCCAACAGTCGGCCGATGGGGTCGCGCTCAAATTCCGAGGTGCGCTGTGGGCGCTCGGCGCGCTCGCCGTAGCCGATTTCGTCAACCCGCGTCAGGTGCCCGCCCAGGTTGTAGCTGAACCGGCGGGTCAAGTTGTCGATGCGTTTTTCTTCGATCAGGCGATCGGACGCGTCGTAGGCAAACTGGTAAGCCGCGTTGTTCTCGTTGACCAGCGCGGTCAGGCGGATGGCCTGGTCGTATTCGTAGCGGATGCGCTGGCCTTTGGCGTCCTGGCGGCTGCTCGGCAGGCCGCGAGCGGTGCGCAGCAGGCGCGTGGTCTGGCCTTTGCCGTCGGTGTGCGTCAGCACCTGGCCGAGGGCGTTGTAGGTAAACGACTCGGCGCTGCCGTCCGGGTGCTGGATGCGCAGCACTTCGCCGTCGGGTTTGCGTTCCAGGGTGGTAGTCTGGTTCAGGGCATCGGTGACGGCGATCAGGTGATGGCGTTCGTCGAAACGGTAGTGGGTGTTTTTACCCGAGCAATCCTGGAAACGTTCGACCTGGGCCAGGGTGTTCCACCACAGGTATTTTGACTTGTGCGTGGCGTCGATGATGGTGTGCGGCAGACCGTCGTCGCTGTTGAGGTATTCGGTTTTGTTGCCCAGCGCGTCGACTTCAGCGATGAGGTTGCCCTTGGCGTCGTAGCGGGCTTTCCAGGTGCTGCCGTCGAGGAAGGTGGTCTCGGTGACCAGCGTGGTGCTGAGGTGGTACTTGTATTTGATCTTGCGGCCCAGCGGGTCGGTTTCTTCGATCAAACGGGAAAAGTCATCGTACTTGAACGCCAGCTGATTGCCGTCGGGCAGCGTCAGGCCGGTCATGTTGCCAGCCTCATCAAGGTCGATGCCGTAGCGTTCACCGCCGACATCACGACTGGCGATGACGCGACGATCTTCGTTGTAGTGAATTTCCAGCTCACGTCCCAGCGCGTCAGTGGCCCAGGAAGTGCGCTGCTTGAAGTCGTAGCGCAAGTGATAGTGTTCGCCGTCGCTGGTCCAGTGCTCCACCACACGGGGTTGGTCATCAATGGTTTGCCAGCGGTAATGGCAGCTCAGACCCAGGGCATTGCTGTGGCTGGCCATGACGCCGTCGGCGTAGCTGAAGCGGCGGACCGAATCGTTATTGCGATTGATCACCTCGATGAGCTGGCCATTGTCGTCGTAGCGATATTGCACCAGGGTTTCGACGGCCAGGTTATCGACGATGCGTTTGACATCGGTCAGGCGACCCAACGGGTTGTCGTAGTGCAGGTGAACACGTACGCCGCCGGTGGCGCTGATGTCGGTCAGCGTGCCGTCGACCGTGCGGGTGAAATGCAGGAAATGGCCGAGGGCGTTTTCGATGCGTTGCAGCGGTACGGGGACGTTGTCGTCCGGTACTTCGCCGAAGTAGAAGAAGATGTTGTCGAGGGTTTGCAGCAGGTAGTGACCGCCCTCGGTGCGAACCAGATGCAGTTGTTCATAGGGGTTGTAGATGCGATCGCCTGGCTCGACATCAACAAAGGGCACACTGCGCCCCTGGTTATCGGTGAGGTAGACGAAGCTGCCACTTCTGCGCAGGCTTTGTTCCCAAGGCAAGACCCAACCCCTACCGAGCACGCTGTCGACGGTCAGGTCGCTGGCATAGAAACGTGACCATTCAATGGGCATGAGCCCCGGGAGCGCAAAGTCGGTTTCTCCCGATTCGAGCAACAGTTTGCGCCCGGTTGTAAGATCCACTGGGTTTCCGCTTAAACCGCCGATTGCGCGCTCGACCGCTGGCCCGATTACAAATCGACCGGCCAGATAGCTGCCTGCAACGGTTGCCCCAAACTTCAATGCGCAAGGACCGGCTGCTTTTAGTCCCTGTGCCAGCCCAAGCTTCAAAATCGGACCTATCGCACGGCCCATCGACGCGACGATCATCAGCACATCGACAGTGACGCGAAGCCAGCCCGGTATCTCTTCGTCTACGTCGAGATAGCGCTCTGTCCCGCCACCAATGAACACGTTATTCGAGCCACTCGATATCTTCGACCCACAAGTCAGTTTGTCGCCCTTGCGCGAAGCCGCCACGTTGTTGATGAATACGTTGGAAGAACCTTCGGCAACTATCACCGGCGCCGGGTGTTTATCACACGTGCCTTGACTCAAAGTCGCATGGGCCGCATTACGGCTGTTGATGAACACGTCCGTAGAGCAACCTTCCAGCTTTATCCCTCCGGCAGGCGAACTTCGTGCAGACCCCATGCTCTCGCCAATCATCGGGAGGAAGCTGGCACCCAGACCTATGGCAACACCCAACAGAATGCCGCCGAGCCCCGCGGTACAAATCATGAAAGCGGCAGCGGTCGCAATCGCAAGCCCAATCACTGCGCCCGCGAGAAATCCGCCAAGAGCACTGGTGTGTTCAATTTCGTCGCCCCAACGCGCTGCTTCGAACATGGGTTACTCCTGTTCGATGTCAGTGGGCGCGGTGTCCTGGCGTGGTTGGAAGCTTGTCAGCAGTTGCAGCCAGTTCTCATTTTGAGTGGCGCTGAAATCAGCCTGGCTCGTCGTTGAAAACACGAGAATGCGACCCTGCTCTATCTCGAAAGCCGCCTGACGTTGATACACCGGACTACCGTCGTTCATGTAATAAGCATCCACCTGGATGCCAGAGCGCGGATGCTCGCTGGATAACGTGGCAGCCTTCTTGCTGAGCAAGGTGTAACCGCGCAGTTTGGCGGCAATGAGTTTCACCTGACGCTCGATGTACGTTTTCAGATCCTCGGCCGGCAGCATGTTGTCGCGCGAGATCGTGATGTTCAGCGGAGCCGGAATGCTGTTGCCAAGCACAAACATATTGACCGTGCGGTCCTGAAAACCTTCCGGCAGTACAATAGATCCTTCCTGAAGCTGATAGTCCATCGGAGGTGTGTTCCGTAAATACGTAAAAGGGAAATGTTCAGTTGCCAGCAATAGCGTCGAGCATGGCGTCGAAATCGATCAGCCAATCGGCAAGCTCTGCGTGAGCGGGATTGATCATCGTCGAGATGCTGAACCACTGGCGTTCGTTTCCATCGACCGAATTGATAACCGCACTGGTCGCTCTGCCGTGACGACGTTCTTGCCCGGCAGTAAATACATAATCCAATGCAATCGCCGGGCTACCCGCTAACAGGCGATTGCTCTGGCGCACGATAGTGACGTCGGAATGGTTTTTGCGCAGGTTCTCCACATACAACTCAACCGAGCGTTGCAGCGTCAGCCCCTCAGGCGCAGGACGGCGCTTCACGCTGAACGTGACGGGATGGCCATGCTTTTCCAGCGTGGTGTTAATGTCGCGGAAGTTGAGCCCCTGCGGCATTACCAGATTCAGTCCTGCAACTGTCAATTCATTCCGGGCAAGCTGAAGTGAGACAACCTCTACCGGCTCTGGCTCGATGACAGCGGGCGGAGCGTCGACTGCTTCCTGCAGCTGCAGGCGCGCGAGCGCCTCGGCCGCGAGTCGCTTTTCGGAAATACGGTCGTAAATACTCGTCCTGACCATGGTCTGGTTTCTCACTTGTTGATATCGACACGATCACCGTGGACATAGGTCTTCTTGCCAAGAATATCGATGGCATCACCCTTTATTTCGATTCCGTCGGGTGTCAGTTTGATACTGCTACTGCCCACCTGAAGAATGATGTGCCGCTTGGCATTGACCTGAATGAACTGGTTGTCGACCTGAATCGTCAACGAGCCTTCCTGGACATTCATCACCGTGTCTTTCTTGATCGTTTCGGTGTGCGTGCCGCCGACCGTGATCGTGCGATTGCTGCCGACGCTGTGGATCTCGTCGACCTCGATCTCGGTGTCCATGTTGCGCTCGGCATGCACGATGACCTGCTCGGCCCCCGCCTTGTCTTCAAAGCGGAAAAAGTTCGCCGTACCGCCATCGCCCTTCATCGACCGCGTCAAAAATCCGCTCTGCGTCTTGTTCGCCGGCAGCGACCACGGCGGCGTGTTCTGACTGTTATAGAGGCTGCCCATGATCAACGGACGATCAGGGTTGCCGTCCAGAAAGACCACGACGACTTCATCGCCGACCCGCGGAATCAGAATGCTGCCGAAGCCGCCGCTAGCTCCGGATTGGGCCACGCGGACCCAGCACGAACTCTTGTCGTTGAATTCGCCGTAGCGGTCCCAGTGAAATTGGACTTTTACGCGACCGAGTTCGTCGGTGTAGATCTCTTCTCCGGGCGGCCCCACAACTATGGCGGTTTGCGGGCCACTGATCAAAGCTCGCGGAGTGCTCATAGGCGGCTTGAATGGGATCTTGCGGCGGATACAAATAAACTGGTTTTGGTAAAAGGCTTCTCCACCACCAGAATAGTTATTACGGCCAAAGTGCTTGACGCTCAACAGTAAAAACCGCCGATCATCCACGGGTCCAGTGTCATGATCGTAATGCTGGGTCAATTCAAAGTAGTATCCGGGCTGCATCGCACGACAGTTACTTTTACCCTGAAAGGTTTTGCCTTGGACTTCCATTGCCTCCAGACGATTGCGCGCAATTTGCTCACCGTGCTGTGGATCCGAATAACCGTACAACCCTTCGTACTCGAAAATCTCGTACTGCCCTACATCGCCTTGCTTGGCAATGGTTTCGAGTTGCACCTGATTAGAGAATCTGGGCTGTTTGTAATCAAAGGATTTCAATGAGAGTCGTGTGGAGTGGAACGTACGCTGAGACGACCATTCAGTAATAGAATCGAATTCTTCAGTGACAGAAGCCGTGTGGAAGCGTATCGACGGCTGATCCGGTAAAGGGCCAAAGTTGAGACTATCGTCAAAGATGACCAATCGATGGCCATCTTTACTGTGCTCAAAATTGAAAAACAAACCTTCCTCTTGCAAAAGTCTAAGTACAAAATTCAGGTCTGACTCCTGATACTGAGTACAGTAGCTAACCGGCTTCAATGCGCGACTCAGCCTGAACTCATAACTCGCCAGACTGAGGTAATAGGTGAAAACTTCCTTGATGATTTCCTCGACAGTTTTGTCTTGAAAAACACGTGAGTCACGACGCCTGCTCAATATCCACAGCCAAGGAACAACTTTGGCCACGTAGTTGGCAACCCCGCCATTAGCGCCGACATGATTGAAATGCGAACAATGTCCGCTAATTATTCTGGTTCCACCATCGGCCAAGGTGATTTCCATGGAAACTTTCTTGCCGATCAACTTCTTAAGCTCTATTGTTGCGTCGCTAGACAAGAGCTGTAATTCGTATTCAAACAGAATCGAAAGCCCCTCTTCACCGCCAAAGCTTTCCAGGATCAGTTCCTGCTCGGGTGGCAACGGGGAGTCGAATGTGATGAGCCGATTGTTCTGGGCTGTAATCTGTCCGATAAGGTCCGATATCATTCGTTGCATCCTGCAAAATTTAGCCTGAAGCCCGCGATGGAAACCTCTTGAAAGTTCTTTGTCAAGGTTACGATTTTCGGAAACTGATGGCACTTAGCCTGTTTGATTTTATTTTGCACTCAGTGCACCCTGCTGCACGGGCCTTGCCACGCAAGGCGAGCAGACACGCATACAGGGAGTTCGCCATGAGCTTGAGTGATACTCAACTCGACCAGCTAGACCGTGCTATGGACAGCAATCAACGCGAAATGGTCGTCTTGAGCATGGATGACGCAAACGCGCTGATTGCTGAGCGAAATACCTCCTCTGGTATCGGAACGCAGCCGTCGCAAGTTTGCGCCAGAACGCAACCGGGCATGCTGGATGGTCTTCGGGGTAATACTCAATCTATTTACAACTCCACCGTACATTCCTTCGTCAACACCAATTGGGGAGTGCCTTCGGCCTTAGGCGCCTATGATGCGTATAACATCAGCCGCTTACTCAATGATATTGGCGGATTCGGAACCAAAATTCGAATTTCGATTAAAAACGGAAAGCAATATGTCATTCTGACCGGCCATCCGGGGCTGCGACAGCGTTTGAAGGGAACTCGCTACGGGATTCGAAATGCTCAGCTAGTTGACGTTGGGATAGGAAAATACGGAATTCGCGGTTCCTCGATAACAGGCTTTAAACTCTCTTGCTATGTAGCGGTTGGCATTGAAGTTCTGGAGTGGATATTTAATGACGAAGCGGTGCTTGCAGACCTATTCGCAGGTGTCGGCGTTGAATTAATCAAAGCTGGTATCGCGTCTGCAATTGGATATGCAATTGCGTTAGCAATAGGCACAATTGTTACCACTGCAGCAATTCCGGTAATATTTGGAGCTGTCATTGTGTTCGCAGTCGGCTTTGCACTGAACATAATCGACAACAAATACAATATTAAAAATAGCGTAAAGGCCGGAATGCGATACGCAGTAGAAAACATAAAATATTTAAGCGAGCAAGCAACTAGAATCAGTGCCAAAGATTTGCAGGCCTACTCAGAGAAAGTCGCCGTTAGCATAATACAGAATCTGATTGATGAGGCCTACGACGAAACCAAATCTTGGATCATCAAAAAAATTCAACCCGGCGACATCCCATTCCGTAGCTGGCCAAGTGCGCCAGAATTGCCAAATTTTACAAACTTTAAATTTCCCAAGTTTTAGGCATCCCATGAACAATAAAGCAGGCGAGTACGGACACACCATTTCATTATTGAAATTCAGGCTGATCGCGCTTGTGGTGATTTTATCCGCTATAGCCTTAGGAATTTTTACGGTCTATTCGATTTTGGAGTACATACTGCCCTTGTATGGGCGCATTTATCGAAACGCACCAATTGTAGAAACCCCCTATTTAGCGTTCTGCCTTCTTATGGCACCGCCTATAACTGTGTTAACTTTCATAGCTGCCTGCGCTGCTGCTTGGTCTGGAAAAAAATTTGATCCCCCCCCAAAAACTTTTTTAAATCGCTTCCAAGAATTAATGATCCGCCTATCCATTAAAATTTTGATTTACGTTGTCCCCGCTGTTGCAATCTTAACGACGTTAATCCTGCTCTACAGAGACTACACCCCTTGCCCTAAGCTCTTGATATCTGGATCGGCTTGGCAGCTATTTTGGGTGAACGATAAAAACGCGTGCTTCAAACCTACTCGCTATATCAACGACAATTGGCCTTGCAAAATGATCGGCAACCAGGAAGTGTGCATACAGGTTGACGGAAGGTGAGAGTACAAACCATCCAAATTAGAGATACTAATTTTTGGTACTTATGAGCAACAACACACGCAAATCATACTCAATATCTCCTTTTGCTTTCAAGCTCAGCGCAGTGGTCTTTATATTTTTTATGATCCTGACGGGAGCCTTTTCAATGTATTGGCTATGGGAACATGTATTCCCACTATACGGGCGCATCTATCGAAACGCACCCGTTGTAGAGACTCCATATTTAGCGTTCTGCCTTATTATGGCACCACCCGCCATTTTGATCGGTGTCATAGGAGCCTCTATTGCTGCATGGACCGGAAAAAATTTGACCCGCCAAACAAGTCCTTTTTACATCGTTTCCAAACGTTGATGATCTACCTCTCCATCAAAACAATAATTTATATTGTGCCCACCATCATGATTCTGACTACGCTTACATTGCTGCTCAGAGACTACACCCCATGCCCGAAGCTGCTTATATCCGGATCGGCTTGGCAGCTATTTTGGGTGAACGACGAGAATGCGTGCTTCAAACCCACTCGCTATATCAACGACAATTGGCCTTGTAAAATGATCGGCAACCAGGAGGTTTGCATACAGGTGGACGGAAGGTGAGAGGCATAAGCCATATTGACCAAACTGACTGTATTTTTGCACTGTTAAAGGCGCACCTTCAAAAAAAACTCCCTCTTTACCGGCTATCCCATGTCAAAACTACTGCGTCATTTGAAAGCTCTTTTCAAGCGAAAGACTGGTCTTCCACCCGCCTCCACCGAGCAGGTTGTTGATGCAGCGCCCTTGACAGCAGTGGACAAGGCACCTTCCCGCGCGGAGAGGAACTTGTCCTGGCTACCGATCAATCGTGAAGCAGAGGTATTTGTCCCGCTGATGCCCCCCGCCTGTCCGGACCTGACACTTGTTGATGCCCTCCTATTGCAGCGCTATCGGGTATTCGTCATAGCGAATGAATCGGCCGGTTCGACATCAGAGACGACGATAAACCGCAATACAGCCAGCCAACTGGCTGATGACTTGCGCAAGCAAGGGGAAAATCTCGGTTATTGTCGAGGCACTGAATCCTTGTTTGAAATCTATTGACTCATGCAATGTGTAACCATTGTTTCGCTACTGACTCATGGGCCACATTCAGAACAATTCCTTAGCGATAGAAAACACGTTGATTACTATCGGGACGATGACTTGACCAGCGAGCAGGTTCAAATGTTTGATGATTACGTGGCGTCGCGTAGCTATCAAACCGCTGGAGCCGGAAGGGACAACCTCCTGAAAACACCAATAACGGCCCTGGATTACATCGACAATGCGATAGCAATAACCGCCCTGAGATACAACGGGCGCCCGGAACTCCAGATCTACTCAAGCTCGTTGATTCAATTGCAATTCATCAAAAACGTGTTGCTTGGCATTGAAAAAGATAAAGCGAGGCTACACCAGTTGACTATCGGTGCCTGGGCCGGCAAAGAGTTTGAAGCCAATGACCCTGAACTTGCCAGCGCCCTGGGAAATGCCTTCTACATTGGCCATCAGATTGCACAGGGCTTAAAGATTCAGCTGCCTAATGGGCTGCCGCCATAAAGCCTTCCTCGGACATGGCCTTAGCTACTCGATCAACTTGCACAATGGCACCGTCAGCGTTGCTGCTTTTGAAAAATAGAACGCCGCTCGCTCAATGACAGAGGACCGTCAATATGAAAAACATCAGTAAAATCTCCTCGATCATCGTCCAAACGACCGACTTACTGCGCAAGTTCGGTTGCCCTGAATGGGCGGTCAAACTCGACGCATGCAGAATTGCCCTGCCCCACGACACTACGTACGCGTTGTCTCAAATCGTATCGCTGTACGGCGGATCAGGCTCGATCAACGACATCGTTCTGTATGAGCAGGCAAAACCCTTGTTGAACGAGAACAACGAACTGCACGCGCTGCTAGCAGAACTCTATGACGCTTTGGTGGGTAGCCATTAATCGACTATTCAAACCGCTGCTGCAAAAAATACCGCGCCGTCCCCGGGTTCAGTACGTGACAATCGAGCTCCATACGCCCCCCCCCGCAATGCCGTCCTACAAACAGAACGGTGAGATAAACCTTTCCTTATTCCAAATACTCTGCGTTGCCATCACTTCCACGCGAAATAAATCTCACTTCCCCCCATTCCCATTTTTACCGGCGCTAAATAAACCGGCATTTGGTGAACCGGTTCACCCTTTTTCAAATTAATTTTACTTGGAAATTGGATCCACAATCCTTCTCAAACCATTGAACTTGCTAGGTTTCAGAGCCTTCTGCCAGACAGATCCGTCAACTAATGGCAAGCGGACATCATTGCGGCATGTATCAAAAACGAGAAAAAATCCTTTTCTGTGTGAACTTTTCCATTCGAGATGTTGCCATATACGACGTTGCTGGCCACTCGACATCCATATGCCAGCACCGTGTTCCTACAAATTCCTGCCAATGTGTATTTCCGATGTAGAAACATCGGCCATCGCACTTTGTGAACAGGTGCTCAATTGAGAAATTCGTAGCTCTTCACGTTTTCCCTGAATAATCGGGAAGCGGTCGTAAAGAGTTCAAGGAAGATACACCGATGACTCAGACGTTTGACGTTGAAGCACTGATCAAATTGCGAAGCCAGACCCGGGTCATTTCCGATGCGCTCAAGGCGCAGGCTTCGGATTATCTGTCGACCCTCGCATTGCTGATCCGTCCGCAGACGTTTTTCGGTGAATACCTGCAAGGTGCGCAGCGCAGCAGCGGCCGCGAGACCCAGCACCACTTCAAGGAGTTCAAGGAACTCTACGACCGCATCGGGTCGGCAACGCCCTTTCAGTTGGTCAATGAACTGGAAGTGCCTCTCAACCTGATCGGCACGACGCCGGAACTGTTTCCGCTGGAGTACGACAAGGTGCTCTCGCAAAGCGGCCAGACCATCCGCATCACCAGCCCTGTGCGCTGGGTCGTGGGCTTCAACTCGTTCGACCTGGCGCGCTTTCGCACCGTCATCAAAGACCCCAATCGCAGCAGCGCCGAGTTGTACCGCTTCGTCGTGCACTACCTGGTGTTGTTCTACTGCCTGAGACAGTCACCTGGCCTGGGCCGTTTGTTTGGCGGCCTGCGCTTTCCCCTCAGTTTCGAACGCCTCAAAGACTTTGGTGACCTGCCCTTCTGCGTCATCGGCTCACCGGTGCGCTCCCAATTGCCGGACGAATCGGTTATCCGCAGCAGCACGCAGATCGCCGGCAATACCAGCTTCGAAGAGTTGGTGGGGCACGAAAACATTATTGAAATGAACGATGAAATCCGTCAGCGCCTTCTGCTGACGATCGAAGGAATGTAACGCGCCCGGCCACCCGCTGGCCGGAACGCAAACGACTTGCAGCGAATTGGTTCGCACAGGAGATCACGATGGCGAAGAAGGAAAGTACCCAGCACAAACTCGACCGCGTTCGCGCGCCTCGGGTCCATATCACCTATGACGTGGATATCGGTGACGCTCAGGAAAAGAAAGAGCTGCCCTTTGTCGTCGGTGTGCTGGGCGATTTCTCCGGCAACCCGCTGGAGCCGCTGCCGAAGCTCAAAGAGCGCAAGTTCATTTTCATCGACCGCGACAACTTCAACGGCGTGCTCAAGGGCATCAAGCCGCGCCTGAGTTATCGGGTCGACAACACGCTGGTCAGGAACGGCACGCAGTTGGGCGTCGAGCTCAACTTCAACGCCCTCGAAGACTTCGAGCCGCAGAACGTGGTGAAGCAGGTCGAGCCGCTGCGCAAGCTGCTGGAAGTGCGCAACAAGCTGGCTGATCTGCGCAACAAGATGGGCGGTAACGACAAGCTCGAAGAGCTGCTCATGGACGTGTTGCAGAACACTGAAAAGTTGAAAACGCTGGGCAAGGAATTCGGCCGTGAAGCCGCTGTTCCAGCCACCGATGGCAAAGAGTAGGAGCCTGAAGATGAACGATAAGCAAACCGTGACTCAACAGGACGGCGATCTGGTTGAAGTGGAAAACTTCGCCCCGCAATCCTCGCTGCTCGACAGCATCATTTCGCAAAGCCGTGTGGCGCGCTCCGAGACTGAGCGCACCCGCACACGTGATTTGATCGGCGAACTGGTCAGCCAGGTGCTCGAAGGCGAAATGACGCCGAGCAAGGACCTGATTGCCGTGCTCGATGCGCGCATCGCCGAAATCGACGCGATGCTCTCCGAGCAGATGAACGAAATCATGCATGCTCGCGAATTCCAGCAACTGGAAGCGTCGTGGCGTGGCCTGAAGTATCAGGTGGACCAGACCGAAACCAGCACCACGCTGAAGATTCACCTGCTCAATGCGTCGAAGAAAGACCTGGTGCGCGACCTCAAGTCCGCCTCCGAATTCGACCAGAGCGCGCTGTTCAAAAAGATCTACGAAGAAGAATACGGCACCTTCGGTGGTGCACCGTTCGGCATGTTGCTGGGTGATTACGAGTTCAATCGCAGCCCCGAAGACATGTACCTGCTCGAAGAGATTTCCCATGTCGCCGCCGCGGCCCATGCACCGTTTATCTCGGCGGCTTCGCCAGAGCTGTTCGGCTGGGATTCGTTTACCGACATGTCCGGCCCACGGGACCTGGCGAAGATTTTCGATACCGTCGAATACGCCAAGTGGAAGTCGTTCCGCGCCTCCGAAGACTCGCGTTATGTCGGTCTGACGTTGCCCCACGTGCTGGGTCGCCTGCCTTATGGCCCGGATACCACGCCAGTTGAAGAATTCAACTTCGTGGAAAGCGTCGATGGCCGCGACCACAACAAGTACCTGTGGATGAACGCCGCCTACGCGCTGGGCACTCGGGTCACCGACGCGTTCTCGCGATACGGCTGGTGCGTGGCGATTCGCGGTGTCGAGGGTGGAGGTCTGGTGGAAGGCCTGCCGACGCACACGTTCAAAACCGATGACGGCGAAATTGCCCTCAAGTGCCCGACCGAAATCGCCATCACCGACCGTCGTGAAAAAGAACTGTCGGACCTTGGCTTCATTCCGCTGGTGCACTGCAAAGGCACCGACTATGCCGCGTTCTTCGGCACTCAGTCGGCGCAGAAACAGAAGCACTACAACACCGACATCGCCAACGCCAACGCCCGGCTTTCCGCGCAGCTGCAATACATCTTCGCCACGTCGCGCATCGCGCATTACATGAAGGCGATCATGCGCGACAAGATCGGCAGCTTCGCGTCCCGCAAGGACGTCGAGATGTTCCTCAACAAGTGGCTGTCGAGCTATGTGCTGCTGGATGACACCGCCAGCCAGGAAGCCAAGGCCAAATTCCCGTTGCGCGAAGCGCGGGCTGAAGTGTTCGAGGTTCCCGGCAAACCAGGTGTGTACAAGGCCGTGACGTACCTGCGTCCACATTACCAACTGGACGAGCTGACCGCTTCGTTGCGCCTGGTCGCCGAATTGCCGCAATCGACTCGCGGCTGATCCACACCATTGCCAGGGAGGCTATATGAGTAGTCAACACAAGCTGTTGCCATCGTTGCTGGATCGATTGCTGGACGATCATCCGCATCAATCCATGGAAGCTTCATCGCAACGCTTGTGTTCGCTGGCCGATTACAAGGCCAGCATCGTTCGCGACCTGGAGGTGCTGGTCAACACGCGCCAGTCCCTGGTCGCCAACGAGCTGGAGGGTTTCGTCAATCTGGGCGGAACCATCCTCGACTACGGCATGCCGGATTTCACCAGTCGCAGCGTGCTTGATCCACAAGACCGCCTGTTGATTCAACGACAACTGGAGAAAGCGATCACCGTCGGCGATCGACGGTTTCGCAGCGTAAAAGTCCAACTGCTCGCCCAACAAACCGGCCAACGCATGCTGACCTTCCGCGTGGACGCAGTACTGCGCCTGCAGGACATCACCCGTCAGGTTTCCTTCGACGCGGTGCTGCAGGTCAACACCCAGGAATACAAAGTGCAGAACCTCAACTGATGCTCGACGATCTGCTGCCCTATTACGAAAAGGAACTGTCGCACCTGCGCTTTTTAGGGCAGGAGTTCGCGAGCCAGTACCCGAAGATTGCTTCGCGGTTGCTCATCGAGGGCGATAACTGCGAAGACCCGCATACCGAGCGCTTGATCGAAGCGTTCTCGTTCCTGTCGGCCCGCGTGCACAAAAAACTCGACGATGAGCTGCCGGAAATCGTCGAGTCGTTTCTCGAAGTGTTGTACCCGCATTACCTGCGCCCTACCCCGTCGATGTCGATCGTCGAGTTCAACATGGGCAAGCAGGAAAAGGTCACCGAAGCCTTCCGCGTCGCCCGCCACACCGAACTCAGCGCCAACCCGATTGATGGCGTGGTGTGCAAATTCCGCACTTGCTACCCGGTTGAACTGTGGCCGGTGGCAGTGCATCAAGCGTCGTTCATTGAAATGGAACGCTCAGCGTTCAACGGTCATCGCGCTGACTTGGTCGCGCGCCTGCGCATCGGCCTGACGGCAACCTCTGATGTGTTGTTCGGCAAGATGGAACTGGACAGTCTGCGTTTTTTCCTCGACGGCGAAAGCACCCTGATGCTGCAGCTCTATGAGCTGCTGTTCAACAACCTGGCCAAGGCTACGTTGTCGTTCGAGGATGAGGGGCGAACCCGCGAGATCTCGCTGCCAGCGAACGCGCTGAAAGCCGTCGGTTATGGTCGCGATGAAGGCCTGGTGGATTATTCGGAGCGCTCGTTCCTGGGTTATCGCTTGCTGCACGAGTACTTCACCTTTCCGGACAAGTTCATGTTCTTCGATCTGTCGGGTTTTGCGCGGCTGTTAGCGGGCCAGAACCTCGAGAAAATCGAGATCAACTTCTACTTTTCGGACTACGACCTGAGCGATCGCCTGGCACGCCTGACGCAGAACATCGGGCGCAATAACTTCAAGCTCAACTGCACGCCGATCATCAATCTGTTCCGCCAACAGGCAGAGCCGATCAAGTTGACCCACGCCCAGCACGAGTATGCCGTGACGCCGGATGTGCGCCTGCAAGGCTCGGCGGAAGTCGTGTCGATCGATCGTGTGCGCCGGGTGCGCAAAGTCGGCGGTGTCGATCAGGTCAGCACCTGTCATCCATTCTTCGAACCGCGTGGCGATCAAGGTCCCGGCCAGAGCTTCTGGATCGCACGACGTCGGCCGGTGCAGGCGCGCCAGCGTGATGGCTCGGACGTGTTTATCCGGGTGGTGGATCGCGAACTGGAGTTGATCACCTCCAGCAACGACACCTTGAGCCTGCGCCTGACCTGCAGCAATCGTGACCTGCCGTTGATGCTGCCGTTCGGCGGTGAGCGCGGAGACTTCAACATCCCCGGCAACTCGGTGATCCAGGACATCCGCTGCTTGCGCAAACCCACCGCAACCGCGCGCGTGCCGCTGGGTAACGGGGTGATCTGGCGGCTGATTTCGCACCTCTCGCTCAACCACATGTCGCTGGTGTCCCAGGGGCGCGAAGTGCTGCTGGAGCTGCTGTCGCTCTACAACTACCGCAACGTGTCAGCGCTGCGCAAACAGATCAACGGCATTGTCTCGGTCAGCAGCGAGCCGGTGGTGGCACGCATCGGCCATCCGCGTCCGAATTTTGTCCGAGGCGTCGGCATCACCCTCAATTTCGATGAAAGCCAATACACCGGCAGCGGTGTGTTTTTGTTCGGCATGGTGCTCGACCACTTCTTTGGCCAGTACTGCACCATGAACAGTTTTACCCAATTAACCCTTCGCACCTTGCAGCGCGAAAAGAGAGTCGTCCAATGGCCACCGCGAACCGGCGATCAACCCCTGGTCTGATCGATCAGGCACGGGCTGAGCCGCACCGATTCGAGTTTTTCCAATTGGTGCGTTTGCTCCGTCTGCATTACAGCAGAACCGGGCGCATGGACCTGGACACTCGACCGCACGAAGACCCGTTGCGTTTTCGCTCGCAGCTGTCGCTGAACTTCCCTGCGAGTGAAGTCAGCGACTTGCAGTTTGAGCGTGAAGGCAAGGTGTCCGCGGCAGGTTTGCCCCTGTCTGAAGTGCAAGTCACGTTCATGGGGCTGGTCGGGCCGTCCGGCGTGTTGCCGCGCCCCTACACCGAATTGTTGATCGAGCGGCATATCCAGCACCGCGATGATGCGGCCCATGCGTTCCTCGATATGTTCTCGCATCGCATGACCACGCTGTTCTACGAGGCCTGGCAGAAATACAAGTTCTACATCGAATACGAACGCAACGGCACCTCGGATTTCGATCGCTACCTGCTCAATCTGGTGGGTTTCGGGCCTGAGGCGCAGAAACAGAAATTCGACAAGCAAGGCTCACCGCTGCGGCGCGAATTGTTCAGCTATTTCTCCGGCCTGTTCGCCCAGAAGCCGCGCAACTCGCTGAACCTTGAAGTGATGCTGTCCTTCTATTTTTCGCTGCCATTCAAGGTCAAGCCATTTGCCGGACGCTGGCTGAAACTCGACGCCAGCCAATGCACGCAATTGGGCCGCAAAAACGCCGCGCTCGGGCAAAGCGCAGTCGCCGGTAACCGGGTCTGGGATTACCAATCGTGCGTGCGCATCGAGTTGGGTCCGTTGGACCTGGTCGACTATCAGCGCTTCCAGCCAGGCACCGTCGACTACCAGAAACTGGTGGAGCTGGTGCGGTTCTACGTCGGCGCCGAACTGGACTTCCAGTTGTCGCCCCGGCTCAAACCCGAAGCAGTCCCCGTGGCCCGCCTCGGTCGCCAGGGCAACGTTGCACTGGGCTGGCAAGGCTGGCTCAAACGTCCTGGTGTCGACGTGGAACCTTCCCGTTGTGCCCTCTTCCACATTCCTTTTGATGGGGTCTCCCTGTGAACCTGAAGTCCCTGTTTGCCAAACTGAACGACACCAGCCGCACCGCCACCGAAAGTGCCGCGGCCTTGTGCCTGTCGGAACAGCATTACGACGTCGAGATCGAGCACCTGTTATTGCAGTTGCTCGACAGCAACGACAACGACCTGCCGGCCATTCTGCGTCACTACGATGTGGTGCCGGATCGCCTGCAGGCTCAGTTGGTGAGCGCGCTGGGGACCTTCAAAAAAGGCAACACTCGCACGCCTGCACTGTCGCCGCACATCACGCGAATGATCGAGCAAGCCTGGGTGCTGGCCTCTATCGAGTTCGGGCAAGGGCAGATTCGCACCGGTTATCTGTTGCAAGCATTGCTGGATGACAACGAGCTGCGCCGGGTAGTGATCGCGTCCGCCCCCGAGCTGGAAAAAATCAATGCCGACGACCTGCGGGTCAACCTCGGCGCGCTGGTCGAAGGCAGCGCCGAATCGCAGCAAGCCAAGCCGTTGGCGGGGGCGGACGTCGCTGCGCGCAGTACGGTTAAAGGCAACGGCAAGACCCCGGCTCTCGATCAATACACCATCAACCTGACGCAAAGTGCGCGCGAAGGCCGGATTGATCCCGTGCTGGGACGTGAGTTCGAGGTTCGGCAGATGGTCGACATCCTCACCCGTCGGCGCCAGAACAACCCGATCCTGACCGGTGAAGCCGGCGTCGGTAAAACCGCCGTGGTTGAAGGCCTGGCGCTGCGCATCATCCAGGGAGATGTGCCGTCGGTGCTTAAAGACGTGGCCATCCACACCCTGGACCTGGGCTTGCTCCAGGCCGGTGCCGGGGTGAAAGGCGAGTTCGAAAGCCGCCTCAAGTCGGTCATCGAAGAAACCAAGCGCAGCCTGCACCCGATCATCCTGTTCATCGACGAAGCCCACACCCTGATCGGCTCCGGTGGCCAGGCCGGGCAAAACGACGCAGCCAACCTGCTCAAGCCAGCCTTGGCCCGAGGCGAATTGCGCACCATCGCGGCGACCACGTGGGCCGAGTACAAGAAGTACTTCGAGAAAGATGCCGCCCTGGCACGTCGCTTCCAGGTGGTGAAGGTCGAAGAGCCGGACGAAGACAAAGCGATCCACATGCTTCGCGGCCTGCTGGCCAAAATGCAGGATCACCACAAGGTTACGGTAATGGACGAAGCGCTGGTGCAAGCCGTGCGTTTGTCCAATCGCTACATCACCGGGCGCCAGTTGCCGGACAAGGCCGTCAGCGTATTGGACACTGCCTGCGCGCGGGTCGCCCTCGGCCAATCGTCGCAGCCGGGGCCGCTGGAAGACTGCAAAAGAACCATCGACAACCTTCAGGCGGAAATCTCGGTGCTGCAGCAAGAAGCCGCCAAAGGCAGCGACCATGCCCGGCGTCTGGCAATTCTCGACACCGATTTACTGGCGCAACAGCAAACCCGCGATGCATTGGAGCAACAGTGGCAACGCGAACTGGAACTGGTCGAAAAACTCGGCGCGCTCAGCCATCCGGACAACCAGACACCCGATGCCCGCGAGATTGCAGCGGTACGCGCCGAACTGACCAGCGTCCAGGGTGAACAACCGCTGGTGCATGCGTTGGTCGACGGCGGGACCATTGGCGAAGTGATCTCCGGTTGGACCGGCATCCCGTTGGGCAAAATGCTCCGTGATGAAATCGACACCGTCCAGCGCCTGCCCGCGCTGCTGGGCGAACGGGTACTGGGACAAGATCACGCCCTGCAGGAAATCGGCAAGCGCATCAAGGTATCCCGCGCACGCATGGAAGACCCTAACAAGCCGATCGGGGTGTTCCTGTTGCTCGGCCCGAGCGGTGTCGGCAAGACCGAAACCGCGCTGGCCCTGGCCGACACCCTGTACGGCGGCGAACGTAACCTGATCACCATCAACATGTCCGAGTACCAGGAAGCCCACACAGTATCGAGCCTTAAGGGTTCGCCACCGGGTTACGTCGGTTATGGCGAAGGCGGCGTGCTGACCGAAGCCGTGCGGCGCAAGCCTTACAGCGTGGTGCTGCTGGATGAAGTGGAAAAAGCCCACCCGGACGTGCTCGAACTGTTTTTCCAGGTGTTCGATAAAGGTGTGCTGGATGACGGTGAAGGCCGGGAGATCAACTTCCGCAACACCGTGATCATCCTCACCTCCAACACCGGCACCGATCGCATCATGCAGTGGTGCCTGAATGCCGAGCAGCAACCGACGCCGGAAGACATCGTCGAAGGCCTGCGCGAGGAGTTGAACCAGGTGTTCAAACCGGCGTTCCTCGGCCGCCTGACCATCGTCCCGTACTACCCGGTCAAGGACGCCATTCTGGAGCGCATCGTCGCGCTCAAACTCGAACGTATCCGCAAGCGTTTCGAGCGCAACCATCAAGCCGTCCTGAGCTACGACGAAGCACTGGTCAAAGCCATTGCCTCGCGCTGCACCGAAGTCGACAGCGGCGCCCGCAACATCGACAACATCCTGTCGAAAACCCTGATGCCGGAACTGGCGCAACGGGTCCTGGAGCGGATGGCGCAGGACAAGCCGATCCAGAGTTTGAACATCGCGTTGGGCAGCGACGGCGATTTCGCCTACAGCCTGTGCTGAATGAGTATTTAAAGGTAGCCATCATGGATAACAGACATTCAAGGAAGCGCCCTGCGCAGCCGGCATTGGCAAATTGCCT
Organism: Pseudomonas sp. ADAK2; assembly: GCF_012935755.1. Taxonomy (GTDB): domain Bacteria; phylum Pseudomonadota; class Gammaproteobacteria; order Pseudomonadales; family Pseudomonadaceae; genus Aquipseudomonas. The sequence continues at coordinate 7,084,317 of NZ_CP052862.1, read as the reverse complement.
GATCGCAGTGGCATTGATGATGGCGTTGACGGCCTGTGGCGTCACCGACCGTGTCAGCAAGCGGGTCGACGATACGTGGGCCGGCGACATGCTGTTCGACGATAACGAGAAAGTCATCCTGACGTCGGATGGCGGCAATCAGCTCAATCCCGATGAGTCCGGCAAACCGCTGTCCGTAGTGATTCGCGTGTATCAGCTGACGTCGCTGGAGCGCTTTTCGTCGATCGACGCCGACACGCTGTGGGACGACCCGCAAAAGGCCCTCGGCAATACGCTGCTCGAAAACCGTGAAATCACCTTGCTGCCGGGCATGGGGCAGGTCGACAAGTGGCCGTTGAACAAGGCCGCGGGCTACGTCGGCGTTGCCGCGTTTTTCCGCTCGGATGAAAACAGCCGCTGGAAGGTTGCGTTTGACGCCAACTCGCTGCGCAAGGATGGCATCTGGTTTTCCGCCGATGGCCTGCGGGTGTTGGTGGACAACAACACCGTTTCCGCCGTGAACGGTGTCGATGTCTTGAACAAACCCAAGACTCAGGAGCAGCTCGCCCAAGCCTCTGCCCTGCCCGACCCGTCAGCGAAGCCAACCCTCACCCAGCGTGTGCAGAACGCGGCCGTGCAAAAGGCTGAAGACACGGCGACCAGCTCCGCGCAAAAAGCCACCGAGTCAAAATTCAACTCTCTATTGGAAGGCGTTCATGAGTAAGCAAAGCCGGGTGATGTGGTCGGAAGGCATGTTCCTTTTGCCACAACATTTCCAATATCAGGATGAGTTCCATCAGCATCAGCTGGCAGAGTCGACGCTGCGCAACACGCCTTTCCATTGGGGTGTGCAAATGCTGCAGGTCGATGAAGAGGCGCTCGCAACCGGCTCTTTGCAGCTGAAACGGTTGAAACTGGTGTTTCCCGACGGCAGCCTGTACGACGCGCCTCAGCATGACCCGCTGCCGGCAGCGCGTGACTTGAAGGACTTGCTCAAGGGCAACGACCTGAAGGTCTACGCCGCGCTGAAACTGCCTGAGCCTTTCGGCATGAATTACGTCGAAGACGGCCAGGAACAAAAAAGCGCACGGCGGTTTCGCAAACAGTTCGACACCTTGCCGGACCTCAACGAAGGCGACCTCGAGAACGAAATCACCAGCCTGCGCCTGAACGTGGTGATGCTGATCGACGGCGATAACCTGGATGGCTACAGCCACTGCCCGATCGCCCGGCTGTCACGCAACAACATCGGCGGCTTCAACCTCGATGCACACTTCGTGCACCCGACCTTGCATGTCGGCACTCACGAGACCCTGACCGGTCTGGGCAAGCGATTGCTCGGCGCGCTGCAATCCAAAAGCAAGGCGCTGTCGGGTCGTCGTCGCGAACGCGCGGACCAGATTGCCGAGTTCGGCTCCAGCGACGTGACCTTGTTCTGGCTGTTGAACACGGTGAACCGTGCGCACCCGGGCCTGGCGCACCTGCTCGCCCACCCGCGCCTGCACCCCGAGCGCTTGTATCTGTTTCTGGCGGAACTCGCGGGCGGCTTGCTGACGTTTTCGCTGGACACGCAACTCAACGACATCCCCGAGTATGACCATCACGACCCGGCGGCCTCGCTGGTCAAGCTCGATGAAATGATTCGTGTACTGCTCGACAACGTCGTGCCTAACCAGTGCGTGATGATCAACCTGACCCAGACCAAGCCTTCGTACTGGCAGGGACAGCTGCTCGATCCGCGCCTGGCCGAGGCGGATTTCTATATTTCGGTGCACGCCGACATGCCCGGTTCCAGCCTGCTGGAACTGGTGCCGCGCGCGTTCAAGGTCGGCTCGCCGGAAGACATTGAAGTCGTGGTCAACAGCGCCATGCCCGGCGTCACGCTCAATCACTCGACCCGCTTACCCAACGCGATTCCGGTGCGACTGGACAATCACTACTTCTCCATCGAGCCCCATGGCCGGGTGTATGAACGCATGATGAGTGCCCAGGCCATCTCTTTTTACGCACCCAGCGCCTTTACCAATCTCAAGCTTGAACTGATGGCGGTACTCAAATGAACGAAGCCGTAATGCAAGGCGCCGTGGCGGCCGCAACTGAAAAACCGGTGTTGAAAGACCTGGTGCAAGACTTCATCAGCATGGCGCTGATCGTGCGCAAAGGCCGTCAAGTGACCTCGGTCACCGCTTTTGAGGCGAGCATCGATGCCTTCTTCTCGACACTGGAACGCGAAGCCCGTAACGCCAACTACAGCGTTGAACAGGTGAAGGACACGCAATACGCCCTGTGTGCGTTCCTCGACGAAAGCGTGTTGCGCTCCGGGGAAAACGATCTGCGTCGTCACTTCGAACTGCAGCCGTTGCAGTTCCGCTATTTCGGCGTGCACCTGGCGGGCGAAGGCTTTTTCGAGAAAATCGATTCGTTGCGCAGTGACGTCAAGCAAAACCTGGATGTGCTTGAGGTCTATCACCTGTGTCTGGCGCTGGGTTTCGAAGGCAAATTCAGCCTCGGCCAAAAAGACCAATTGCGTTATCTGGCCAACACCCTGGGCCAGGACATCGCGCGATACCGCAAGACGCCCAAGGCGCTCTCGCCGGATTGGGCATTGCCCGACCAGGTCTCGCAGATGCTGCGCCATGAAGTTCCCGTTTGGCTCTATCTGGCGCTCATTGCGCTGGTCTGCGTGGGTGTTTACCTGACGCTGGACTGGCTGTTGGCCAAGGACGTAGCCGCATTGTCCGAACAAATCAGCCAGCTGTTCAGTGCCTGAGCACACCTCAGGTAATCGAGTCAGGAAGACATGAAGACATTATTGCGTTTGTTGAAAAGCTTTTGGTTTGTCATCCCCGTGCTGTGGCTGGCGAGCCTGGCGGTTGGCTGGTTCGCGGCACCGCACGTGAACTGGTTGCGTGGTTACACGCTGGAGGCGATGGCGATCATCAGCGCCTTCTATTTGCTGATCATTGTGCTGCGTCAGTACAAGCGGATCCGCGCTGAGCACAACCTTGAGAACCTGGTGCAGATCGAGGTCGATCGATCGCTTAAATCCACCGGTGAATTCCGCGACCAGCAAGTGCTGCGCGAACGGCTCAAGCACGCCATCGCGATGCTGCGCACCGACCGCTCGGCCGGTGGTGGCGGCTCGTCGGCGCTGTATGACTTGCCGTGGTACCTGGTCATCGGCATGTCCGGTGCCGGCAAAACCTCATTACTGACGCGTTCCGGCCTGTCCGCGAGCATCGCCAACAGCGCCAATGACACACAAAGCGGTACGCAACATTGCGACTGGTACTTCAGCCCTGAGGCCGTGATGATCGACACGGCCGGTCGCTACCTGCGGGACGACCAGTCGGCCAGCGAATTCGCCGCGTTCCTGCGGATGCTGAAAAAACAACGTAACAAAGCCGCCGTCAACGGCCTGGTGCTGGTGGTGAGCCTGCCTGAACTGCTGGCCGCCAGCGCCACCGAGCGCAACGAGCTCGCCGCGCAACTGGTGTCACGCATCGAGGAATACACCGACTGCCTGGACGCCAACCCGCCGATCTACCTGATGTTGAGCAAGACCGATCAACTGCCGGGGTTCAGCCAGGCTTTTGAAGGCCTGGACCTGAACGAACGTCAGCAACCGCTGGGCATGACCTTCGGTTTGTCGGAAATCCGCAACCAGGGTTTGCGCCCGGTGCTGGATGCCAAGCTGGCCAACCTGCACAGTCATATTCGCCGTCACGTCGACGCGCAGATGATTGCGTTGGGCGCCGATGCCAACAGCGCGCTGCTGAACTTCCCGAACTATTTTTCGGAATTGTCGGTGGTGCTTGAGCAATTTCTCCAGCACTTCGCCCAGACCGGTCATTCGGGTACGCAACTGTTGCTGCGTGGCCTGTATTTCACCAGTGCCCTGCAGACCGATCAGCAACTGAGCCAGGTGTATGAAGATGATCTGGCCGAGTCGTTTTCGCTGCTGCCGGAAGTCGAGCACGAAAAGCACACGCCAAGCAGCGGCAAGAAAATCAGTGACCGCAGCTATTTCATTACCGATACGTTCCGCCGTGTGATTTTCCCGGACCGCGACCTGACGCTTTACCAGTCGCGTTCCGGACACAACAAATCCTTCAGCCCGGCCGTGCTGGGCGTGGCCGTGCTCGCCGCACTGGTGTTCATTGGCTGGCAAACCCTGTCCTTCCAGAACAACCGTCAGTGGCTGGCCGCATTGCGCGAGCAACTCAACGAGCTGCAGCAATCACCGGAGCGCGCCGAGTTGCTGGCCTCGGGCCAAGGCCTGGAATTGCTCCGCGATCAACTCGCCGCCATCGAGAAGTACCGTGCCAAAGGCGTACCACTGCAACTCAGCGCTGGCCTCTATCGGGGTGACGACATCTACCGCGTCGCACAGACTGCTTATTTGCAGCAGTTGCGTACTCAGGCGCTCGAACCGATCACCCTGCAACTTCAATTGCAGATGCGCGCCTTCAATGAGTTCGCAAAAACCATGGACCCGCAAAACAGCTTCGCGGCGGCGCCCGCCAAGGCCGGCAGTCCGTCAGCCAAGGCTCGCGCGCAAGGGCTGAAACTGCCGACCCGCTTGAGCAGCGTTCCGCGCAGCGCCGGTGATGTCACCAGTCGTTTGAGCGCTGCGGCCAAGGGTTCCGCGAACAAGGCTCGCAGGGATGCGTTGACCGCACTGCGTAATCCGGCCACGGCGAGCGACGCCGCAGAACTGTCGGCGACCACCGGTGGGCTCTCGTTGTCCGAGGAAATGCTCGGTCGACTGGATGAACGCCAGGTCGCCTCCATCATCGAGTCCTATAACGCGCTGAAGCTCTACTTGATGCTGACGCAACCTGAAACCCATCCTGAGCCAGAGTTCGTCGGCGCGGCGTTGCCGGTTGCCTGGGCCAACACCGCCAATACCGACAACCCGGTCAGCACTGCGGTTATTCAGGACAACTCGCCGGTCTACGTGCAACTGCTGAAAAATGGCCAGGCGCCGTCCCTGCCACGTAACGAGCAATTGATCAGCGAAACCCGCAATAGCTTGAAGTCGTTCATGATTTCCAGCTCGCTGGTGGACCGTGAATATCTGCGCCTGCAATTGGAGTCCAGCCGCCAGTTCCCGGCCGTGGGCCTGAGCGATCTGGTGCCGCTGCCTGGGCGTCAGCTGTTGTACGGCAGCGAAGCGGTGCCGGCGATTTTCACCCGTCAGGGCTGGGAACAGTTTGTGAAGCCTGAGCTGATCAAACTGCTGTCGGGCAACCTGCAAAACGAATCGGACTGGGTGCTCGATGGCGAAGGCGGCGATAGCCTGGTGCAGAAAGCCAACTTCATCCGTGAGTTCATGACGCGTTACAAACGCGACTACACCCAGGCCTGGTACACCCTGATCGACAGCGTCGGTGTTCGCCATTTCACTGACATGGCCAACGCGACCCAACAACTGTCGCTGCTCAGCGACGTGCAGAACTCGCCGGTGAAAAACCTGCTGGCAGCGGTCAACGACAACACCCAATGGGATGTGCCTGCACCGCGTGAAACGCAGCAACCGGGGATCAAGCGCGATGACGGTTTCTGGGGCAAGGTCACGGGGATTTTCGATGGGCAGGACACCTCGCCCAATGCGCTGATTTCGCCGTTGCCTGCGGTGGACGACGGCAGCCTGGCCAAGCGCTTCGAGCCGGTGTCACGAGTCTTCGCCGTGCAAAACGCCGAGGGCGCCGACAGCACGATCATGGATCGCTACCTGGCGGCGTTGCGCAAACTCAAAGTGAGGATGAACAACATCCAGCGCTCCCAAGACGTCGGCAAAAGCAGCAAGCAACTGATCAGCGAAACCCTGGAAGGTCAGCCGAGCGAAGTCACCAGCGTGCGCAACTACGTGGAGACCACCGTCGACACCAGTCAGGGCGGCCTGTCGACTTCGTTGCAAGGCCTGTTCAGTTTGCCGATTCAGTTCGCCTGGGAAACCCTGCGCGATCCGGCCGGCGAGCAGATCGCCAAGGCCTGGGCACAACAGATCGCCAAGCCTTGGGAACAAGTCATGGCGCACCGTTACCCGATTGCGGCAGGCAGTCGCAATGAAGCCTCGGTCAAGGACCTGCAGCGTTTCGTCGACCCGGAATCCGGCTTGCTGCCGAACTTCAAGCGCAACGAAATCGGCAATCTGTCCGGGGGCGAAGGCCTCGGCATGAGCAGCGCCAGCAAAGCAACGCCGTTGGTCAATCCGAACATGGTCAACAGCATCGACAAGGCCAGCTCACTGGGCCAGGTCATTACCAGCCTGTCGGACCGGGAAAACGGTTTTGAGATCATGCTGGAGCCAGCGGCCTGGTTCACCGACATCATCTTCACCCTGGACGGTCAGGTGCAGCACTATCGCAACGGCAAGACCAGCTGGAGCCGCTTCTCCTGGCCGGGCACCACCACCGCACCGGGTGCGCGCATGGACGTGATCACGCTGAGCGGCGAACGCATCACGGTGTTCGACTACCCCGGTCGCTGGGGCCTGTTGCGCATGAATGACAGCGCCCGCGTCAGCGATCTGGATGGTATCCAGCAACGTTTCAGCTGGAACACCGCCAGTGGCCAGGTCAGCCTCGCCGTGCGCAACTACGGTGGCGTCAAGCTGACCGACCTGGCGAACGTCAAGGCACTGAGTGCACTCAACGCCAGCGGCGGACGGGTCCAGTGAGCACGCTCGCCTTGAATCAGGGACACGGCCAATGATTGGCTGTTTCGGAAAAGTGCCCGCGAGCCCGGACTTCGTCAGCCTGCACGGTGCAGCCGACGACGTCTGCGAGTTCGATGCCTGGCTGCAAGGCGCATTGGCCGCCCTGCAGCCTCTTGAGGACTGGCGAGAGTTGTTCGACACGTTACCGGTGTGCTTTTTCAGCTACCGCGCACGCAGTGGCAACTGGCTGGTCGGCGGCTTGATCAGCTCGAGGGATTCCAGCCAGCGGCGTTATCCGTTTTTCATTTTTCAAACGGTCAAAGCCAGCGACTCCGGGACGTTGGTCAATCCTTTCACCCTGAGCGAACTGTTCAGCGGGCAGATCAGGCCGTTGCTGCACATGGCCGCCCAGGGCGAAAGTACGTCCGTGCTGTTCGACCGAATCAAGGCCTTGCGCCCGTTGCAAGGTCAGGATTTCGAGTTGTTCCGGCGCGTGCATGACAAGTTCCTGGTGAACTTCAACCTGCGCGACATTGCCACCGCGCTGGAAGGCGCCTACCCGGAATTTGTCACCAATGCCGTACTAACCCGGCTGCTGGCGTTCAAAAGCCATCTGCATCAGCCAACGCCGATGGGGATTTCCCTGCCCTTGCCGGCGGAAAGAGGTTTGAAAAATCCGACCGCCGATTTGTGGATCACCTGGTTGGCGCGAATGACCGCCGGCAGCGGCGTGCCGCAGGTCAGTCTGTTGGCAGACGACTTTATGCGCCCCCGGCTGATCTGCTTCCCGTCACGAAACAACAGCGATGCCTATCGTGTGCTGACCGGTAGCGCAAACCGCTTGCAGAGCCATGACGTGCTGGCGTCATTCGATGCATTTGATGAGCACCACCCGAAACACGCCTTTCCCGAAATCGACCGCCCTCTTGATGACGTTATCGACCGTTTTGTCGACGCGCTGGATTTGAAGTCCGTATGAACAAGATCAAGTATTACTTCTTGCGCTTCCAACCCTACATTCTGGGGGTTTGCTTTTTCCTCACCATTTTCGTGGTGTGGAGCATTGGTCGTGCGTTTGACTTCAGCTCGCTGAACAGCCTGCTGACCGGCATCGGCGTGTTCCTGCTGCTCTCGGCTGGTTACGTGCTGCTGCTTTATCGGGGCGTGTCGCGTCACCACAACCTTGAAGGGCTGCTGCGCGACGACGCCGATCAAGCGGTGCTCAACGCCAGCCCGGCGGACCGCGAAGAAGTCAGCCTGTTGCGCGAGCGCCTGTTGCAGAGCATCGAGCGGCTGCACAACAACAAGCCGCGGGGCAGCAATCCCAAGGATGCGCTGTATGCCCTGCCCTGGTACCTGGTGATCGGCCAGCCGGCTGCCGGCAAAAGTACAATGCTCTATCAATCGGGCCTCAACTTCCCGTATGCGGAGCGTGAAGGTGCGCGTGTCGCCGGCCTGGGCGGCACCCGCAACTGCGACTGGTTTTTCAGTTCCGAAGCCGTCCTGCTGGATACCGCCGGTCGCTACATGAACAACCAGGAAGAGGCCGGCAAATGGCGGGCCTTCCTGCAACTGTTGCGTCAGCACCGCCAGCGTCGGCCGCTCAACGGCTTGATCGTTACCGTCAGCATTCACGACATTCTGCAAACGTCGCTCGAAGACCAGGAGCGTATTGCCAAGCGGCTGCGCGAACGCATCCAGGAAACCCATGCGCTGCTGGAAGTGCGCCTGCCGGTCTATCTGGTGTTCACCAAGTGTGACCTGGTGCCGGGTTTTGCCCCGTTCTATCGCCAACTGGATGACGTTGCCCGCGGCGAAGTCATGGGCAAGACGTTTTCCCATAAGGGGTACGAACAGGCCGACTGGGGCCGGCAATTCGGCGTGGCGATGGACGAGTTGGTCAGCTATTGGCAGCAAGTGGCGAGTCAACAACTGGTCATGCAGGACATTCAGATCACCCGCCAGGATTCAGCGGTATATCGCTTTCCGCTGGAACTGGCGGCGCTGAAGCCGAGACTGCAGTTGTTCGTCGATGCGCTGTTGCGCGCCAACCCGTACCAAAAGGCCGAACTGCTGCGCGGCTTCTATTTCACCAGTGCTCTCGACGCCGACCAGCCGGAAATGGGTGGGCACACGCGCCAGGTCACCGAGCGTTTCTCACTGGACAGTGATCAAGAGATCGCCGGCGGCGATGCGCAACCGCGTCCGCTGTTCATCAACAGCCTGTTCCGCAAAGTCATCATTCCCGACCAGCATCTGGTGGCGCTGTACACCACCAACCATCGCGAACGTCGGCGCAAGGCGGCGTGGATTGGTGGTGCCGGGCTGGTCGCGGTGCTGCTGTGCAGCTTGCTGGGCTGGTCCTATGTGAACAACAAAAACACCGTGCAGACTATTTCCACGGAACTGGCCCAGGCGGCCAAAGCCGACGCTTCGGCGACAGGGCAATACACCGACTGGCAAACGCTGGATCGCATGCGCTTCTGGACCGCCCATTACTACGCGCAGCACCACGATGAAGGTGTGCCGATGCGCATGCGCCTGGGGCTTTACCAAGGCTACAAAGTCGAGCCGCTGGTGCGCAGTCAGTATTTCAGCCGGCTGGAAAGCGTGATGCTCAAGCCGACCGCCGACAACCTGACCCGCTCGCTGTACCTGTTGACCACCCTCAAGGTGTATCAGCGCAACAGCAACGAACTGCTGCCCGTGACCGGCGTGGACAGTGTCGAACCCAAGGCGCTGCCTGGCGACAACCGGGCACAGTCCATCGCGGCGTTCGGCAAGACCACGCTGGACACCTACGTCATGCTCTCGCGTGCCCAGCGCGAAAAGGCTGATCCGGCGATCCTGAAAGCGAAAATGCCAGATTACTGGTACCCGGCGATTGCCCGCCAGACCGGTAAAACCATCGGTGCTTCGAATGACGGTTCGGCCTCGAATCAGGATTACGAGTTTGCCAGCCGGCAGATCAATTTCTACAGCGACCAGATCCACGAGGAAGACGTGCCTCGGATCCTCGATAACGCGTTCCTGACCTCCAGTTCGCGTAACTACATCAACAGTTTGCTCACGCAATCCTTGCGCTCGATCGAGACCATCACCCTGGAATCGGACACCTTGTTCGCCTTTGGCCGTGCCGACTTCCAGAGCCTGAAAACCGAAGGTCAGGGCCAGTTGAGCGCTATCGCCGGCAAGCTGTTGAACACGCCTGACATCGGCAAAATCATCATCTCCGGGCACGCCGATCAACTGGGCGACCCACAGGGCAACCTGCAGGTTTCCCGGCAGCGCGCACAAACCATCAAGACCTACCTGGTGGGCAAAGGCGTGCCGGGTGAACTGGTGGAAGCCGTCGGCGAAGGCAGCACCAAGCCCTTGGTCAAATGCAACACGCAGCAACCAAGAGCCCAACTTATTCAGTGCCTGGAACCTAACCGGCGCGTGGAAATCGAAGTACGGGCGCTCAACTGAGACGGCCGCGCTTCTGAAGGGAAACCGCCGCCTGGGCCCGCTTGAAGTTCGGCCCAGGCCGGTAAGACACCTCTCTTGATCGTTCAAAGAGGTTAAAAACGAAGGGTTCGTGATCTGTCCGCAGGTTGTTACAGCCCTTTAAATGAAGGTAAGGAGAAATGAAAAATGGCATTTGACGCATACATTCAGATCGAAGGCATTCCAGGTGAAGTGCTCGACGACAAGCACAAGGACTGGATCGAAGTGCTGGGCTACGAGTACGGCGCAACTCAGGCGACTTCCGCAACTGCAAGCTCCTCGGGCGGTGCTTCGTCGGAGCGTGTGTCGTTGAGCGATTTCAGCATCCGCAAAGCCGTTGACAAGGCTTCTGCCAAGCTGTTCGAAGCCTGCTGCAAAGGCACCCACATCGCCAAGATCCAGCTGAACGTCAACCGCGCGGGCGGTGACAAGGTCACTTACCTGACCATCAACCTGGAAGAAGTCGTGGTCTCCTCCGTCAAGGCCGTTGCTGGCGGCAGTCAGGGCGGTGAAGACAAAGCGGTCAGCGATCTGCCGATCGAAGAAATCAGCTTCAACTTCGCGCGCATCAAGACTACCTACACCCAACAAAGCCGTGCCGATGGCCAGGGTGGCGGTAACGTCACCGGTGGTTGGGATCGCACGGCGAACAAAGTTTTCGCTTAAGCCCGTAGCGATAGCGGACCGCGCACGCGGTCCGTATTCAGCACCGTGCTTGCCAAACAGGCGCGGTGTTCTTTTATTTTGATCAGAGTTGCCTATGTCTGAATTTCTCAACGACCTTTCGCTGGCCGAACTGACAGCGCCCATCAATGAGGGGAGCGGTGAAGACTTGAGCTTTTCCACCTTGTTCGATCAGGTGAAGGAAGCTCGTCGAGCAGACCCCGATTACCTTACCCAGGGTGACTGGCAAACCGATCTCAAGGCTTCCGATTGGGATCTGACCATTACCTTGGCGGCACAAGGCCTGGCTCGACAGAGCAAAGACTTGATGCTGGTCGCCTGGCTCAGTGAAGGCCTGGCGCACAAGTACCATTTTGTTGGTATTACCTTCGGCCTGACGCTGGCCGAGCGCATTCTGCAAACCTTCTGGGCGGATCTGTTTCCCTCCTTGGAGGACGGCGTCGATGAACGTGCCGCACGCCTGGCGTGGATGAAAACCTCGCTGGCGGACATCGTCGGCGCATTGCCGATCACCCAGGGGCAATATTACGGCCTGCTTCGCTATGACGAATCCCGGCACATCGAAAACCTGGCGCTGCAAAACCCTCAGGCGATGCGGGCCGCCCTCGACGAAGGCAAGATCAACGCGGAAGTCTTCCAGCGTTCGGTGGTGCTGACCGACTCGGATCATCTGCGCCTCAAGGCCGGCGAGATAGCCGCCTGCCTGAAAGCCTGCCAGCAGCTTCAGAGCACCGCGGACAGGCTCTTTGGCCCTGAAGCGCCGAGCTTTTCTGGGCTCAATGACATTCTGTTCCGCGCAGGACAACTGGCGGAAAAACTGCTCAAGGACCGGGGCATCGAACTGACCCCGGCCCCTGTCGCGCCGGCTCCGGCCGTCCCTGAAAGCACTGGCGAACAACCCGCAGGTTCCGCAATGACCCAGCCTGAACAAAGTCTTTCAAGCACACCGCTTCGAACCACCCCGCAGACCCGCGATGAAGCGTTCACCCTGCTGGCGGGCATCGCCCAGTTCTTCAAACAGACCGAGCCCCAAAGCCCCGTCCCTTATCTGATCGAACGCGCGATCAAATGGGGCAACATGCCGCTCGAGGGCTGGCTGAACGATGTGATCAAAGACAGCAATGTGGTGGACAGCATCCGCGATGTGCTGGGGACCAAGGAAGCGAAGTCCTGACATACCCCCTTCACGCCCTGAGGCCTTTCGTCAACACCTTAGGGTTGTTAACGCCATTGATAGGTGCCGATCTCAGACCTCCTCCCTTCCCTGCTCTTAAAGATTAACGAACATCAACTAGCGCTTGAGGCAGCCCTGCTTGAGCTGTCGAACCGGGTCGAGCCACATCACCCAATCTGCTCAGGGTTTCAAAATGTTGATACTTGCGAATGTCGACTCTTCACGCGCCTGATCCAGCGAACTCATCGGCCTTGACGAGGGCATTGACTGCGTGATCGGTCGTGCTGTCACTCGCGGTTGCGTTTGCGCTACCGAGCGCTCTTCGCTGGGTGGAATTCCAAAACATTCGCGGTAGCACTTTGAGAAGTGTGGCGTCGACACAAAGCCGCATACGACCGACAACTCTACAATGGAGATCGGTGTTTGCTTGAGCAACTGACGCGCGCGGATCAGGCGCAGTTTGAGGTAATACCGCGAAGGCGAAGTATGTAGGTACTTCTGGAATAACCGCTCGAGCTGTCGACGGGACAAGTCGGCATAATTGGCCAGGTCGTCGAGATCTATAGGTTCTTCCAGATTCGCTTCCATTAGCGCGACGATTTCCTGCAACTTCGGTTGATGTGTACCCAGCATGTGCTTGAGGGGTACTCGCTGGTGATCCTGCTCATTGCGGATTCGTTCGTAGACGAACATTTCGGAGATGGCGGCTGCCAACTCATGCCCATAATCGCGACTGATCAGATGCAGCATCATGTCCATTGGCGCGGTTCCACCCGAGCTGGTGACACGGTCTCGGTCGAGGGTGAACAGACTGGGGCTGAGATTCACTCGCGGAAAAGCTTCCTGCATGGCAGCCAGAAATTCCCAGTGCACGCTGCAATCGAAACCATCAAGCAAGCCTGCCTGGGCCAACGCCCAACTGCCTGTACACACGCCCCCGATCCGTTTCGAACGCCGCGCTTGGACACGCAACCAAGTGATGTGCTCCCGGGTCACCGCGCTTTGAATACCAGTGCCACCGCAGACGATGACAGTATCAAGGATCGATGCGTTATTGATTGACGAGTCCGGAGTGATCGGCATCCCGTCGCTTGCCCATACTCGCTCGCCCCCCAAACTGAAAGTTTGCCAACGATACAGCTCCCGACCTGTCAACTGATTGGCCATTCGTAGAGGCTCTACAGCAGACGCCAGAGAGATCAGAGTGAATTGGTCCAGCAGCAAAAAACCAATGGTTTGCGTGGGCGCGGGCTTGGAGATGTCATATGCCATCGAAGTTACTCTCGCAGCGAACGGTCAGGACTTGCCGCGCAGGCCGCTTTAACCGCCCGCGGCGGCTCATGCTCTGATGAGACCGCAAGCACGTTTGTGCTGGCGACTAGGCACGTTGCGCCGATACCGCCCTCTGCGATCGCCCATGGTGACGCGTGGTCACAAGGCCGATAAAGGAAATCACCAGCGCCAGGCCGATGGTTGAAGACACCTCCAGACGGTGCTCTGGCGTCACCATCATCACCGCCAACGCCGCGCAGATGAAGGCGATGACCAACCAGGTGAGCCATGGAAACAACCACATCTTAAAGGTCAGCGTGACGTTCTGCCGACGCAGAATCCCACGCATGCGCAATTGCGAAACGGCGATCACCAGGTACACCAGCAACGCAATGGCGCCGGAACTGGCGAGCAGAAACTGGAATAAACCAGCGGGCATGAAGTAGCTGAACAAGGTCACACCGGCACCCAGTACGGTGCTGGCAATCACCGCAGCCCTCGGCACGCCCGCCGACGACGTTACCCTCAGCGGCTTCGGAGCATCACCGCGCTTGCCCAAGGAAAACAACATGCGCGAGGAAATATAGATCGACGAGTTCATGCAGCTGGCCACGGCAATCAACACCACCATATCCACCAGCAACTTGGCATGCGGAACGTTCATCAGCTCCAGTGCCCGCTGATAAGAGCCCACCGACGCCAGCAACGGATCATTCCAGGGCACCACGGAAATGACCACGAAGATGGACAGCAAATAGAACACTCCGATGCGCCAGATCACCGAGCGCGTGGCTTTGGCGATATTCTGCGCGGGGTTGCTGGATTCGGCGGCGGCAATAGTCACCGCTTCTGTCCCGATGAAGCTGAACATGATGGTGATGAACGCGCCTACCACCGCTGACAAGCCGTTGGGCGCAAACCCGCCATGTTCCTCCATGAGTCGACTCAACCCGCTGGCTTCCCGCTCGGGAATCCACCCCATCAGCACCGCAAAACCAAGGCCGATAAACCCGATGATCGCCACGACCTTGGCCATCGCAAACCAGAATTCGAACTCGCCGTATTTGGAAACACTGAACAGGTTGGTCACCACCAACAGGACGATGGACAACAAGGCAAAGAGCCAGGAGTCGATTTGGGGAAACCATTGATTCATGACATGCCCGGCCGCGAGCGCCTCGATCGGAATCACCAACACCCAAAACCACCAGTAGAGCCAGCCAATGGTGAAGCCGGCCCAACGCCCGATCGCCTGATCGGCATAGGTTGAGAAGGAACCGGTGTCGGGGTTGGCCACCGCCATTTCACCCAGCATGCGCATGACCAATACGACCAACAGGCCGGAACAAAGATAAGCCAGCAATACCGCCGGACCAGCAGCAGCGATGGCATGTCCCGACCCAACGAACAAACCTGCGCCGATAATCCCTGCGATGGAAAGCATGGTGACGTGTCGTGGCTTGAAACCCTGTGCCAACTGACCGTTCGAATCTTTAGAGTTCAGGCTATTCATTGTTTTTTTTGATCTCTGTTGATCGACATTAGAGCGTGTTGACTGAAGGGGCAGGCGATCATCATTTATCCCTGTTGCCCCTGATCGAAAGCGCCTACCTCAGCGCTTTGGAGCATTCCCCCTCTGTCATCGCAACCGCACACTGACTTGAAATGACACGCAACCTTACGCGTCCAGTCTTCCATGCGAGTAGCCTGAGCGCGCCATGTGCAAGCCTGATTTCGACATACTCCAGAGCGTATGTTCTTTGATGGAAGAAGGTTGGCTATCCACGCTCAGGTGATCGCGCGAGCGCCATCGAACTTGCGCTTGTGCGACAACCTTACGGGCTGCACATTCCGACCAGTCAGGTTACAAGCCCAAGGGCCGGACTTCTCGGATGAACTCTATAAGTAAGCGCAACCCCGTTGGCAGTTGCCGTCGGCTCGAATAGTAGATATGAAAACCATCTTCCAGCGGGGCCCATTCCGTAAGCACCAGGCGGAGCCGTCCGTCCTTCACATAAGGCTCAACAAGAGGTTCCGGGAAATACATCAAGCCAGCACCACCGAGCACCGCAATGAGGCCCGTCTCAGCTTGGTCGACCGTGACGGATGTTGGTACGGTGATCTGGAATGCCTCACCATTGCGCACCAGTTCCCACCGATAAACCCGATCATCGCCAAGACGGTTGCTGATGCATCGGTGATTCAACAGGTCATCCGGATGTTCGGGCGTACCGAACCGCTCCAGGTAACTCGGCGCCGCTGCAACAACCCAGCGAATATCAGCCGAGAGGCGCCGGCTCACCATGTCCTCGGGGACGGTACCACCGTACCGGATCCCGGCATCGAAGCCGGCGTCGGTCATATCCACCAAACGATTACTGGCAACGATATCGAGCTCAACATCGGGATACCGATCCATGAAAGCCGGAATAATAGGAGCCAGTAAAAGATTTGCCGCCTCGACGGCAGCATTGATCCTGACCCTGCCACTGGGTGTATCTCGGAACCGATTCAGCGTGTCCAGTGCGGTATCGATCGCCTCAAAAGGATCACCGATCGATTGGGCAAGCGCTTCGCCAGCTGCGGTCAAGGTCACGCTTTTCGTGGTGCGGTTGAGCAGCCGGACCCCAAGCCGACTCTCCAGGCCCTTCAACGCATGGCTCAGCGCCGATGCACTTACGCCGATCTCCACCGCGGCGCGGCTGAAGCTACGCTGGCGCGCAATGGCCAGGAAATAAATCAGATCGGCTACATCGGCGCGACTGGTCTGCATGTCGAATACGACCTCTTGGTTTAACGAGACCTACCTTGCCACAGGGTGTCATTTATCGCGCAAGCGCGGCCATGGGTTGAATAGTCATTCAGGTCCTGGCCTGCTTTTTACGGCTGATCCTGAATTTTTCTCACAAGTCCATCCTACATGCCCCTGTAACTGACTTGCGTATGCATCGTTATGCTTGATTCATCCCCGAGCATATCCGCCGGGCCGTCGATGGCTCGCTCAAACGCTTCAAGACCAGCCATATCGACCTTCTCTACCAACATCGCCCCGATCCTGATGTGCCAATCGAGGACGTGGCGGGGACGATCAAGGATCTGGTCCAGGCAGGCAAGAACAAGCACTGGGCTGTCGGAGGCGAGCGCCACGACGATCTGCCGTGCCCATGCCGTGCATCCCATTGCCGCGGTCCAGAGCGAATATGCCCTGTGGTGGCGGGAGCCCGAGACGCGGCCGGGCTGCCCCCTCCACCAAAAGCCAGTTCGATCACGGCTAGAAGGTGATCGCGCCTTTGCTGCAACCCATTCATTCATGCCGAGGAGATACCGATATGAAGCGCCTCGCCCCCATCATCGCAGGAGCCATCATCATGACAACCACGAGCACCGAAGCCCGGCAACCGAACAATGAAGGACGTCATCTTGAGCAGGTTCGCTCGGTCGCACCCGCCCTTGAACAGTACACGCAGGACCGTCTTTACAGCGACGTATGGAACCGCCCCGGCCTGAGCCGCCGCGACCGCAGCCTGGTGACCATCGCCGCGCTGATCGCGCGCGGCGAAACGCTGGAGCTGACGCAGTATGCCGATTTGGCGATCGAATCCGGCGTAAAACCGGCCGAGATATCAGAGACCATCACCCACCTCGCCTATTACTCAGGATGGGGCAAAGCCATGGCCGCAGTGGGGCCTGTCGGCCAGGTGTTCGCCAAGCACGGCATCAAAGCGGATCAGCTGGCTGCCATTCGCCCGGCCTCTTTGCCTCTCGATGAACAGGCCGAAGCCCAGCGCGCAGCACGGGTCGCCGAGCAGTTCAACAGCGTGGCGCCGGGCCTCGTGCAGTACACCACGGATTACCTCTTCCGTGATCTCTGGCTACGTCCCGATCTCAAGCCTCGCGACCGCAGCCTCATCACTGTCGCCGCCCTGATCTCCACCGGCCAGGTCGAGCAGATCACCTACCATCTCAACCGTGCAATGGACAGCGGCCTGACAGAAGAACAGGCCAGCGAAGTCATCACCCACCTGGCCTTCTACGCCGGCTGGCCGAACGCCATGTCTGCCCTGCCCGTGGCCAAGGGCGTTTTCGAACAACGACGCAGCTGATGACGGTCGTGGCAAATGCCCCAGGACAATTGCCCCATGATGCCCCGGACAGCGACGAATTCGGAACCAGAATCGAGTCGGCCCCGATAAAGCCATCGACATGCGAACCACTTTCACCCCATGACCCAGGAAACATCCCATGGCGAATAACGGAAATCGACTACTGACGGCAGTATTTATCGCGGGCACGGTATGTGGCCTCGGTACAGGTACGGCACAGGCACAGGAAGCAGCCAAGACCGTCGTACGCATTGCGGAATTGGTGATCGATCCGGCCCAGCTTGAAGCCTACAAGGTGGCCGTCAAAGAGGAGATGGAAGAATCCATCCGTACCGAGCCCGGCGTGCTCGCCATCTACTCGGTCGCGGAGAAGGACAAACCCAATAATCTGCGTTTCTTCGAGATTTACGCTAGCGAGGATGCCTATCGTGCACACATCGAATCGCCGCACTTCAAGCAATATGTTGCGCTCACACAACCAATGATTCTCTCACGCAAACTGATCGAGACACTGCCCGTCCAGCTCAGCGCCAAAGGACAGCCGCCTGACTGACCCTCGATCAGCCGGGCAACTGTTCCGAACAGCAAGCCACACAGAGCGAGCCGCATGAATGGTGCCAGGAATTGGCACCACTGCGTTATAGGCTGAGTTCCTCGGACAGAAAGACCTCAGGTGGCTGCACTCATGAAACGCATTCAGTACAACAACTATGGTGGCCCGGAAGTGATGCGGGTCGAAGACTTCGAATTACGTCCACCTGGCAACGGTGAGGTGGCCGTACGGGTGAAGTTCGCAGCAATCAATCCGATCGACTGGAAGCTGCGCGGCGGACAGATGAAGATCGTGACTGGCAGGACGTTCCCCCGCGCGATGGGCATGGATTTCTCCGGCATCGTTACGGCCGTCGGCGCCGGTGTCACGCGACTGCAGACCGGCGACGCCGTCTTCGGCCTCGCCCGCTTCAAGGAGAGTGGCGCGCTCGGCCAGGCCGTGGTGACGAAGGAGGCATTCCTGGCCAAGAAACCCGACAGCGTTTCCTTCGAGGACGCGGCATGTCTGGGCACCCCAGGCATCACCGCATGGAACGGGCTGATCGACAAGGCGAAGCTGCAAGCAGGTCAGCATGTCTTCATCAACGGATGTGCCGGGGCGGTCGGCGAAGCCGCAGTACAAGTCGCCCGACTTTTCGGCGCCGTCGTCTCCGGCAGCTGTAGCGCCAGGGACATGGACCGAGCCAAATCACTCGGCGTGCAGACCGTCCATGATTACCGCACGATGGACCTGTCGACGATCACCACCCGCTTCGACGTGGTCTACGACACCGCCGCTACAATGACAGTGTCTGCGGGGATGGCCATGCTGCGCCGAGGCGGCGTGTACCTGGACCTGAACCCCGGCCCGGGCAAGTTCATCCGGGCGATCTTCGATCGACGGCTGAAGCCTGTCATCGGCTCGCCGCGCGCCGATATTCTCGAGAAGCTTGCGGACGCCGCGCGGGAAAACACGTTCAGTCTTCCGATTGGAGAAATCGTTTCCCTGAGCGCCGCAGTCCCACTGATCACCGAGCTTGAAAACGGCCGCAAGCTCGGCGGTAAAGGCATCGTGGCGATGGAGTAGCAATGACCCGAAGTCATCGATTGTTCGACTTGATGCAAGCACTTCGCCGACACCGCAGGACGGTGTCAGGCAAAGCCCTTGCGCATGAGTTGGGAGTGTCCCTGCGCACTATCCGCCGTGACGTCGCAACACTGCAGGGCATGGGCGCCGACATCGAGGGAGAGCCCGGTGTCGGCTATGTTCTGCGGCCAGGATTCCTGCTTCCCCCGCTGTCCTTCACCGAAGAGGAACTGCATGCGCTGGCAATCGGCGCCCAATGGGTGAGGCGACAAGCCGACGATCCGCTCACCCTCGCCGTGACGAATGCGCTGGCCAAGATCAATGCCGTTCTTCCGCCCGACATGCAATCGGCCCTGGACGACGACACGATCTACGTGGGCCATCCGCTGAAGAGCGCGATGGCGCTCGACCTGAGCGAAATACGCAGGGCGCTTCGGGAGCAGCGCAAGCTGCGCATAACCCTGTCGATCGAACACACGCCGCTGGACGAGCAGGTGGTCTGGCCGATCAAGCTGGGCTTCATCGAGTCCAAGCGGTTCATCGCAGCCTGGTGCGAGTTGGACAGTAGGTTCCGGGTGATCGCGATGGATGACATTGCGAGCGCCCAGGTACTTGCCGAACGCTACCCTCGCCACCGCCGCCAGCTCGTCAAGGAGTGGCGCGCCCTGGAGGTGCGGCCGTGCAACAGCGAAGGCGAAACATGTTGATGAAGTAAAGCTTTTGTAGGGTAGATCAGGCCCTGTTCAGCATGCATCCGACCAGGATCCGGTGCTAGGCGCGCAAGGCGCTGTACACCGGTATTGGGCTGGCCTGCATTGAGATGCTGCACTCAATCATGAACGACGCGAACCTTTCCGCTGAAGACTCTGAAGCCGTAGGTGTTATAGATGAGCGTCACCGGGATCAGCACGGCGAAACCGACCAACATGAAGATCTGACTGGTGGGACTTGAAGCAGCTTTTTGCAAGGTCAGATTAGGCGGGACAATCAACGGAAAGAGCGCTGCGACCATCAGGGCGAACGCCAAGATAAAAATCCCCAGTGCTGCAAAGAGCGGCAGATAATGCCGGCGGCTTCGAAAGCCCAAGGCGAAACTGACCAGCACTGCAGTCAGCAGTATTGCCGCCGGCAACCAGATCAGTCGATTGGAAAGCCGTTGCGCATATTGAGCATCCAGCCTCGCTGTCCAGATTACCAAAACGGCCAAAAGCATCATGGTCACGATGACCAACGCCCTGGCCTGTCGACCTGACCGACGTTGCAGATCGTCTACAGTGCGCCAATACAGCCAGCACGCGCCCAACCACATATAGCCCACGACGAGCACCGCGCCACAATAGAGCGGAAACAGTCCCGACCATTCCCAGCCGTTCCCGCCGTACTGCCCTGCTTTACGAATCAAGCCCCGAAAGGTTCGGGGCTTGATGATGTCAGCGGGCATCAGGGTTTGCGTCCTCCACCTCCGCTCATCCCGCCGTCTTTGCGTCCCGATTCAGATGATTTGTCATCGGAAAGATTGCTGCCGCGTCCACCGCCGGACGATTGATCAGGCTTGTTGGACTGTTGTCCGCCTGAAGCCTGGCCACCTTTCTGGCCTGGTTTGGACATGTTTTCTTTATCGTCGGCAAATTCCCCTCCGCGATTCGTACCCTGTCCGCCTCCGGACATGCGGTCGCTATCGCGCGATTGTTGTCCGCCGGAAGCTTGACCACCTTTTTGGCCTGCTTCAGATGCGCGTTGTGGGTCGTTGGCAAAATTTCCGCCGGAAGCGCCTCCACCTTTCTTACCGGCTTCTGAAGCCTTGTCCCGATCAGTAGAAAAATTGCCTGGCTTATCGTTTCCTGTATTGGCCATTTCGTTCACCTCTACATCGTTGGCACGAGCAAGGGCTCGTCTAATTCGGAGGACGCACAAAACAGAAAGTTTGAATAAAAACCGGGAGCTCGCGACGAGTGGATTCGCGCAGATGGTTCCATTGGAAACAAGCGTATTCGACTGACGGCACGTCACCGTTCATCGACGGGGCCTTACACCCGTTTGCATGCCAAATGTTCGATATTTACTAGACTTAATAACTCGTAGAAGCCCCCTCCCCCGCATCACAAACAGGAGGTCAAGTGATGACAGAACACATCGTGCATTTTCATTGCCAGATCGATCAGGGAACGACTGAACGCTTTCGGGACTCCTGCCTGGAAGCCATCGATCAAGGCGCCACCTCGTTGCTCCTCAATCTTTCTACAAGCGGCGGCAGTACCAACTTTGGCTTCACCCTCTACACGTTCCTGAAGTCATTGCCGGTGCCGCTGTGCGCGATCAACGCGGGCAACATCGAATCAATGGGCATCATTATGTTTTTGGCAGCAGGTCGCCGTATCACATCGCCCCACTCACGCTTCCTGATTCACCCGATGAATTGGTACTTCAGCCAAAAATCAGTCGACCATCAGCGCCTGCGCGAATACCTGTCGAGTCTCGACAACGACTTGGCGCGCTACGTCCAGATATTCATGCTCGAAACCGCCGAGGCGGCGACCAAGCTCGACATTTTTCATTGCTTGTCGGCGGAAGAAAAAGTCATTGCCGCGCACGAATCCTTGGCCTACGGGATTGCTCATGAGATGAAGCAGATGGTGTTCGCTGAAGATGTCAAACACTGGAAAATCAGCGGCAACTAAATAAGCGTGTTTTTAGCGGAGGGTGCATCGATCAAGGAAATTGAACCTGGACTGCGGACAGGCCTCGGATATTAAAACCCCTCATTGGTGAACCTATGACTATCGAGGATACGTTACTGCGCCAACGCAAAGTGCTTGCCAAATTTGGCGAGCTTGCCTTGGCGTCAGATGACCTGGAGCACATCCTTGATGAGGCGTGTCGATTAGTCGGAGAAGCGCTGGAAACCAATCTGGCCAAATTTATGTTGCTCGAAGGAGACGGCGTCACGTTCTTCGTGAGAAATGGCGTGGGCTGGGCGCCCGACGTCGTTGGGAAGGTTCGGGTAACAGCAGTTGAAGGCAGCCCGGAGTTGTACTCCCTCAATACCCATGCGCCCGTCGTCTCGACAGACATTGGGACGGAAACCCGATTCCGTTATCACGACTTTCAGAAGAAAAACGGGGTAAAAGCCTTCGTCAACGTTTTAGTCCACGGCGCCAATGGCGAGCGGCCCTTTGGCATCTTCGAGGTTGATAGTCGCAGCCCCCGCCAGTTCACAGACAGCGATATCGACTTCCTCCGGGGCTACAGCAACTTGCTTGGCGCAGTGTTGAAGCGTTCCAAAACCCAGGAAGCCATGCGGCTTACAGAGAACCGACTGCGTGAAAGCGAGCGGCATTACCGTATCGCGGCTGAGCTCAATCCGCTATGGCCCTGGACGGCTGACAAGCACGGCAATCTTATCTCCATCGATCCGCGCTGGTATGAATACACCGGATTGGCACCCGCGCTGACATTGGAACGTCAGTGGGCCAATGCCGTTTACCCGGCGGATCAGGTGTCAATCGCCGCACTGTGGGATCAGTCACTAGGCACTTTGCAGCCTTTTGATTTACAAATCCGCTTGCGAAAACACACGGGCGATTATCGTTGGTTCAGAGTCCGGGCCCTCTGCAGTCTCGACGCTTGCGGACAATGCGAGCAATGGTACGGCACCTTCGAGGACATCGACGATCGGATACAGCTGGAAAACGCACTGCGTGAATGGAATGACTTGCTCGAAGATCGTATCGCTCAACGTACTCAGCAACTCGAGGACGAACAGCATGAGCGCGCCATGATGGAATCCAAGCTGCGGCAGAGTCAAAAAATGGAGGCCGTCGGCCAACTGACCGGGGGAATAGCCCATGACTTCAATAATCTGTTGGCTGGAGTCATGGGTAGTCTGGAGTTGATGCAGCGACGCATAGACGCGGGCCGTCACACCGACCTGGCGCGTTATAACTCCTTGGCAATGACCTCCGCTTCTCGAGCGGCTGCATTAACGCAACGCCTTTTGACGTTTTCTCGTCAGCAATCACTCGAACCCGAACGGTTGGATCCTCGCCAAGTGGTGGCCGGGCTTGAAGACCTGATTCGTCGCACTGTCGGGCCAAGCATTACTGTCGAGTGCTCATTCCGTGCAAACGATCACATCAGGTGCGACCTCAACCAGCTGGAAAATGCGCTGCTTAATCTTGCGATCAACGCCAGAGACGCAATGCCGGAAGGAGGCGCGCTTGATCTGCTGGTCGACCGCTGCGTCATAGACGAAGCGGCCGCCTCCGACAAAATGTTGCCACCTGGAACCTATGTGAGCCTATCCGTCACGGACTCAGGTACTGGAATCAATCCTGACATCTTGTCCCGCATATTCGACCCGTTTTTTACGACCAAGAAGATTGGTGAAGGCACAGGATTAGGCCTTTCGATGATTTACGGCTTTACCCAGCAATCAGGTGGACAAGTGAAAGTTCACAGCAGTGTGGGTGTCGGAACAACGGTGATCATGTATTTCCCGGTCGATAATTCTCCGCCTGATGACTCCCCGGTCGACTCTGGCAAGACTGATCAGCCAGAACCCTTCGGCAGCAATGAAACTGTTTTGCTGGTGGACGACGAATCGGTCGTTCGGCAGACCACATCGGAACTTTTGTCCGAAATCGGCTATCGCGTTTTTGAAGCAGTAGATAGCGTGTCTGCGATGAAGCAGGCGGAGAAAATCGAGCATCTGGATTTGCTGTTGACCGATATAGGCCTCCCTGGGTCTATGAACGGAATCAGCTTATCGGCCGAACTCAGGAACAGATATCCAAACCTCAAGGTGCTTTTCATCACCGGCTTCGCTGGCGGTGCGGGATTGGTCACGGCCGATGCTATTACCGGGGTTCTGACCAAGCCCTTTAGCTTGAACGAACTCAGCTCGCGCGTGAGCGCTTTGATAAACAAATCTGTTGATTAGCGCACGGCCCACACATCGAAGGCCTTCGTTGATCCCATGCTGATCTGTGCTCGATAAGACATGACAAAAATGACGTTGACCCGTTGAACAGATGAACGCAGCCCCTTACTCCAAAGCCACGCGCGCCAACATCCATGTGAGCATCACCCTTGCCTGATTTGTCGCGCCACCCGGAAAACCCGGGCTAATCCGACACGATACTTTTCGCCTCAAGAAATGCTTCCAGCCCAAAAACTCCGAATTCGCGGCCGATACCGGACTGCTTGACCCCGCCAAACGGCGCAAGCAGCTCTGGCGCGATTCTGTTGATCAACACCGAGCCAGCCTGCAGCCGGGCCGCCAGGCTTCGGGCACGTTCCGGTTGCCGGGAAAAAACATAGGCCTGCAAGCCGTAGATGCTGGCGTTGGCGATATCGATCGCCTGTTCTGGCGAGTCATACGCAATGACTGATAGCACCGGGCCGAAAATCTCCTCTTGCGCGATGTCCATGTCACCGGTGACGTCGGTAAAGACCGTGGGCCTGACGAAATAGCCCTTGTCCAGGCCAATCGGTCTGCCCTCGCCACCGGTGATCAGCGTTGCGCCCTGCGCCTGCCCTCGGCGGATGTAACCTTGTACGCGTTCGAATTGGGCCCGACTGACCAGAGGCCCGATAACGGTGGCCGGATCCTGCGGATTGCCGACGACCATCGCTCCGACCAGGTTTTTCACACGGTCGATGATGTCCTCGGCGTGCTTGCGCGGCACCAGCAGACGCGTGCCGGCGACACACGCCTGACCGTTATTCATGAACGCAGCATTCAGTGCCAGGGGAATGGCGGAGTCGAGATCGGCGTCATCAAGCACGATGGAGGCCGACTTCCCCGTTAGCGACAGGCTCACTCGCTTCATGGTCTCTATACCGGCGCGAGCAATGAGCTTCCCGGTGGCGGTGGACCCCGTAAATGAAATTTTCGCGACGTGTGGGCTGGTGCTGATTTCATCACCGACATCACTGCCGCGCCCCAACAGAATGTTGAAAACCCCTTTGGGCAAATCTGCGCGATGCAACGCCTGGGCGAGCACATCGGTCTGCAAGGGACTCAACTCGCTCGGCTTGATGACCGAGGCACATCCGGCCGCAATGGCCGATGCCAGTTTGCTGCATATCGTCCCGGCGGTACTGTTCCAGGGAGCAATCAGCGCCGCCACACCGACCGGTTCCATCACCACGGTAGCGTCGCCGACCGAACGAACCAGGTCGTAGTTTTTCAACACCTGCGCCGCATTGGCAAATGACTGCGAAGCGTAACGACTGACCCATTGGGCACGGGCAAACGGCGCGCCGTACTCCTCGATGGCGGTATCGCGAATTTCATTCGTGCTCGCCAGCACGGCAGCCTGCAACTGCTCGAGCATCTCGATACGCTCGGCCTTGGAGGTGTGGCCCATCGCGACTTGAGCACGCGAAGCCGCCGCGATGGCGCGCCTGGCATCTTCACGATCAGCCAAGGTGACCGTACCGATGACCGCCTCGGTCGCCGGGTTGATGCATTGCACTGTTTCATTTCCCTGAACGGGAACGAATGTTCCATCAATGTAACTGTGATTGATCTTCCACATCGTGGTGTACCTGATCGATTGCGGTTTTCCCCGCGATAAGCATTAACGCCCGGGTATGTCCAGGCGTTGGCCGGGTCCGATAACGCTCCGTAATTCAGCCCGGGATCGGCTCACGGCTGAAGGCTTGCACCTCCTGCACCAGGCCTTGTGCTGCCATCATCACCAATTGCCGGCCTTTTTCCGGTGACGCTTGCGCCGGGTCCGATCCCATGCGGCCATCCGGATGACGGGCGCGGAAATCGACAGCCTCTCGAATAGGCCCCCAATTGGCGATCTGTGGCGAGTAGTCAGCCGACTTGATGGCGTGCGGATAGGCCCACTGGGTTACGGCAATTTCCGAAGGCGTTGCATGAATGCCGTGTCCTGTCGGGAAAATGGCGGCGCTGTTTGCGGGCGTCACGATGGTCGACATGCGAGTCTCCAATTTTCTTGTTGGCCTGACGTGTCGAAAGATGTTGCGCCGACCGCTTAAACAGCAGCAAGAGCAACTATGTTCGTGTACCGTTGCCCTACGAGCAACGCTGTTCTTAAGGACACGCCCTATGCGCGAAATCAACCAGCAACGCTTGCGGTATTTTCATGAGGTGCTGACCCACGGATCGATCCGTGGCGCGGCGGACAGCATCAACACTTCCCCGTCAGTGATCACGCGTCAGATCAAACTGCTGGAAGAAGAACTGGGCACCCGGCTGTTTGAACGCCAGGCCCGTGGCGTTCAGCCCACCGAGGCTGCAGCGCACCTGCTGGAATTCTGGCGGGGCTATCGATCGCATCAGGAAAAGCTTGAAGACCAACTCCAGGCGATCAAGGGTCTACAGTTGGGACACGTGCGGGTCGTCATCAGCGAGGGCTACGTCGATACATTGGTCGACCACGTGCTTGCACCGTTCTGCAAACAGTATCCCAAGCTCGATATCAGGCTGGACATACTGCCCGTTGACGACGTCCTCAACGATATCGCGGAAAATCGCGCGCATATCGGCCTGGCCTACAACCCTCCTCCCCACCCTCACATCGATTATCGAGCGACATCCCGGCAACCCGTGATGCTATTGGTTCACCCGGACCATCCATTGGCCTTGAAAGGGGCAATGGCAACCGTCGCCGATTTGCTCGACTGTCAACTGGTGCTGACGCCGACTACCTTCGGTATCGGTCATGCGCTGAAAATGCTCGAGTACGCCGAGAAGATCGAGATCCGTCCGGCCCTGGTGAGCAACTCGTTGGCCGCCCTCAAGCGCCTTGTTGCATCCGGCGAGTTTGCTTCGCTGCTGGGTGAGGTGGCAGCCTATCGGGAAATCGCACAGGGCAGCCTCGCGGCCGTGGCCGTCGACCATCCGCTGTTCCAAGGGGTCGAGGCGAAACTGCTGGTGAAGTCCGGACGCCCGCTGGCGGCACCCGCTCAAGAACTGCTGAACTGGATGTTGCAGCGTTTGCCAATGTTCGCTTCCGGCAATCCTGATCACCCATGAAAAACGCGACGTTGATCTTCAGCTGGATTGAAAGTAAAGCTATTGAATTCAGTCCGGCTTGCCATGCCAGCCCTCAATGTATCCATAAACCCAGCCGGCTCCGGATGATCAAAATGTGCACGCATCTGACAGCAGCAGCGCGCGGGACAGTGTCAGTGTTTGCACTTCAACCAATGCCCCTCTTCAAGCTGACGTTTGATCAACCATGACGGTAACTGCGCGATCCCGCATCCCGCCGATACCGCGATCACCAGACCTTCGCCATCTCCCACAACAAACTTTGCGGCTATCGCCCTGCGTTCAATTTCGCCCGGGTGCTTTCCTGAAAAACTCCAAGGGCTAACCGTTCCATCCGCCCAGCCGTAAGCGATGCACTGATGATGTTCCAGATCGCGATCGGTCACGGGCGTGCCGTGCTTACTCAAATAGGCGGGAGACGCACAGAAGATATGCCACTCACTGCCCAGATAGCGGTGCTCCAATGTGGCGGGCCAAACGTCCGAACCACCGATGCCGTCGGAGTAGCGTTTAGCGCTGTTTTGTGGCCGAGGGGGAGCAAGCTCCCTCGCCACAGGATCAAGATCAAAGATCGCAGCCTTCGGCGGCTCCTACGGGATGTACGTCGTTCTTCTGCAGGAACTGCCGAAAGCTGCGATATTTTTTTGCGTGACAATCACCGATACCCGACCATTGCCCATTACAACGGTTATACGCGCAGCGTATCGACCACTCCCCTGACCTGACTCAACAGATGATCGACATCCTCGGCGGTGGTCGCGAATGAGGTGACAAAGCGCACGATGTTCGGCCCCCAGCGATCATGGTAGAACCCGAACCCGGCCTTTAGCAGGGCGTCGATGATTACCGAATCCAGCTTGCAGAACAGGATGTTGGCCTCGGTGTCGCCCGATACTTCCACGCCCCTCAGACCCGCAAGCCCACGTGCCAGACGCTGGGCGGCGTCGTTGGCCTGGCGTGCGTTGCGCAGCCACAGGTCGTCGGTCAGGTACGCATCGATCTGCGCCGAAAGAAAACGCATCTTGGACAGGAGATGGCCGGAGCGCTTGCGGCGATAGCTCATCTCGGTGGCCAGCTTGGGATTGAACAGAACGATCGCTTCGGCGGCCAGCGCACCATTCTTGGTCGCCCCGAACGACAACGCATCCACCCCGGCTTTCCACGTCATCTGCGCTGGCGAGCACCCCAGGGAAACCAGCGCGTTGGCGAATCGGGAACCGTCCATGTGAAACCCCAAGGCGCTTGCTTTGCACACCTCACCGATGGCGCCGATTTCATCCAGGTTGTAGAGGCTGCCGACTTCAGTGGCTTGGGTAATGCTGACGCACGCCGGTTGGGTGGTGTGCACGTCGCCGACCTTTTCCCTTGTGCGTTCGCGCAAGCGGGCGATATCCAGCTTGGCCGATGGGCCGTCGACGGTCATCAGCTTTGCGCCGTTGGAAAAGAATTCGGGCGCGCCGCACTCATCGTTGTTGATATGGCTGGCCGGATGGCAATAGATGTTGCCCCAAGGCGGTGTCATTGCACTCAGGCACAGGCTGTTGGCGGCGGTGCCGGTGGGGACGAGAAAGACGTCCACCTCACGCTCGAATATCTCGCTGAGTTTGAGCGTGACCTGCCGGGAGAGTTCGTCCGTGCCGTAAGGACTCGCCTGCCCGGTACTGTGCCTGATCATGGCTTGCGCCACTTCTGGCGAAGCCCCCGCGATGTTGTCGCTGGCAAAACCCAATGCGGGCGGTCTGCTTGATTCACCGTTCATCTTTTCTGTCCTCGGCTGCACGAGCGAAGAAAATCCGCCCGGTTTTGCGCATCCTAGGGAGAGGGATGATGCCCTGGCTTGTAAAAAATTGACGGCCAGCGAAAGGCCGACACTCAATTCCTGTAGCGCGAAGGCGCAACGCCGAATGCGTGTCGAAAAGCACGGTTGAAATGGCTTTGATCGTAAAACCCGACCGCTTGGGCGACATCGATGATCGGCAGTTCGCTGCGCGACAGCAGGCCACAGGCCTGTTCAAGACGCAGGCGCAGCAGCCAGGCATGCGGCGTCATGCCGATGGTCCGTTTGAACTGCTTGAGGAACGAAAACCGCCCCAGCGCGCAAAGCCCGGCGAGGTCATCGAGGGTAATTCGTTGATCGATGTGACTGAAACAATAGTCCCTGAGGCGTGACCATTGCAGGGGCGAGAGCGCGCCCGAAATCGCCTCGGGCATGATCATCCGAGACTGACGCAACAAGCATTCAACGAGGGTGATCCATTGCGTCTGCACCGCCAGACCGCCGGGTCCAATGGCCTGTTGCATGACCGCGTGCAAGCCGCGCAGGTTGCCAGCGAGCCCGGTGTTCTCGAGCAACATGCCGGCCAGTTCCAGGTCCTGGGGCCGACCGCTGATGTCCTCGGTGAGGCTCGCGACCAGCGCCTGGGACAGACGGAATGTCTTGAGCGTGTAGGCGCCGCCGCCCTCGGCCACGCCATCATGGATTTCGCCCGGCGGCATCAGCGCAATATTGCCCGGCCCCAACAGAAACGACTCGCCTTTGGATCGATGACGCTGGATGCCTTCGGTCACGAAGCCAACGTGAAAGTCGAGGTGGTAATGGCGATCGAAACCGGCATCCGTCAGGCGCGCTGAGCCCAGCACCAAGCCAGGCACTTCGGCAACGTGATGGTAACTGGCGTGTTCAGTCATGGGACGGTACCGGGTTCGGCGGCGAGGAAGGCCAATAAATTCTAGATCCGCGCGGGATATAGATCTACCGGTTGTCAGGTTTTGGCTGTTGCGAAGGATGGCAACTCTGAAGCTGCCCCCTCAACATGGTAGACCCTCGGTTCTTCCGAAAAATAGTCCTCCAAACCCATCATGAACAGCCGATGGTCTTCACTCTCTTCGAAGCCCGGTGTGTGATCCTCGAGTGAAGCCCAGCGCACGATCAGGTTGAATACATGGGGGGATTCGATCCCTTGCGCGAGCAAGTGGCCGCCGTAACCCTTTGCGCGGGTGAGCAAAGGAGCGACCTCGGCAAATGCACGTCTGAACATTTCGATGCGTTCTTTGTGGACGGGGAGCAAAGCGATCTCGTAAATCATGGCGTTCCTCTGATATGACTTAAGCGGTTAAAAGTACGCACTTACGAAATGAGCGATGGCTCGACTGCAATCACGATTTTTCCTTGAATGCCGTTATTTGGACTCTCCAACCGGGCATGGGCGAGCGCAAGGTCGGCAAGCGAATAGACAGCGCCAACGTGTGGCCGCAGCTGACCGCGCTCCACCAATGCGCTCAGCTCATCAAGCTTGCCGCGGTTCTGTCTGGTGAAAACGAAGTGATAACTCGCGTTCTTGCCCCAGGCCTGAACGACGTTTTGTGGCTGTGCAATGTCCACGATCGTGACCACGCGGCCAAGTTGTGCGAGCACATCGGGGCTACGCGACAATGTGTTGCCGCCGATGGTGTCGAACACGACATCGACTCCGCGGCCAGCCGTTTCCCGGAGGATGGCGTCGACGTAATCCTCCTTTTCGTAGTCGATGACCACATCGGCACCCAAGCTTCGTGCGAACTCAGAGTTTGCCTCGCGCACGGTCGTGAATACCTTGGCGCCGATGGCTTTTGCCAGTTGGATCGCGACATGACCGACGCCTCCCGCGCCGCCGTGTATGAGGATGCTCTCCCCCACTCTGAGCGCTGCACGCACGACCAGTGCTTCCCACGCCGTCCCGCCAACCAGGGTCAGACTTGCCGCCTCAAGATGGCTTAGCGAGGAAGGCTTCTTCCCGATAATGCTTTCGGCCGCGACGTGGTAATCGGCATAACTGCCTGGCCCGTCAAATATTTGCGGGGTGTACCAGACTTCGTCGCCCGGGGCGAAGGCCGTCACACCCTCCCCGACTGCTTCGACAACGCCCGATACGTCGTGCCCGGTAATGGCCGGCAGTGGCACCAAGTCGGGATAATCGCCACGTCGAACCTGATAATCCAAGGGGTTGATGGAGGTTGCGTGAACCCGGACCAGGACTTGTCCCGCACGCGGCACGGGCTTGGGCACATCGCAGAGTTCGAACGATTCCGGGCCGCCAAATGATTTAAGCATCATCGCTTTCATTGAAAATCCTCGTATCGATAAAAAGGGATATCGAGATATCTCGATATCGTGCAGCAAAAAAATTACAGATCTTTGCCTATGATCTCGGCAAGCGCACTGATGGTTGCTTCATTGCGTTTGTAGTAAGTCCACTGCCCGATGCGCCTGACTTCGACCAGGCCCACTCGCTGCAGCGTTGCAAGATAACCAGACACCGTCGACTGCGACAGCCCGATACCTTCCTGGATACTACTGACGCAGACCCCCACCGTGAGAACGTCACCCTCATCCTGCGGAGGGAAGTTCTTTGCGGGGTCCTTCAAGCCTTTCAGGATTTCAAGGCGTGTAGGATTTGAGAGGGCTTTGAATATTTCGAGTAATTCCATGCGCCCGAGGATATCGAGATTTATCGATATGTCAATGCGAGAGGCAGCAGAGGACGAAAATCGTAGGGGGATGATTTTCGACCGTGGGCTTTATGGCGATAGTACTTTTGGCGGAAATCAGTCGTTCGTGAACGGCAGCAATCGGCCCAGAGTGTGTAAAAACACCTCCGCGAACCCTTGCTATGATTTCTGAGGATTTCATCGCAGGGATTCCCATGAAGCGCTTCATCCAAGGTGAACATCGAGGCCAAGGCACCTTATTTCCCGAGAGCCTCGACGACTACGTCAGCGATACCAATCCGGTGCGTGTAGTCGACGTCTTCGTCGACGAACTGGACTTAGTCAATCTGGGTTTTGAAGGTGCCATTCCAGCCGATACTGGCCGGCCTGCTTACCACCCCGCGATCTTGTTGAAGATCTACATCTACGGCTATCTCAACCGCATCCAGTCGAGCCGACGTTTGGAGCGAGAAGCTCAACGCAATGTCGAGCTGATGTGGCTGACCGGGCGTTTGATGCCAGATTTCAAAACCATCGCCAACTTCCGAAAAGACAACAGCAAGGCCATTCGAGGCGTCTGTCGCCAGTTCGTTGTGCTCTGTCAGCAGTTGGGACTTTTCGGAGAAAATTTGGTCGCCATCGATGGCAGTAAATTCAAAGCAGTCAACAACCGCGACCGCAACTTCACCAGCGCCAAACTGAAACGGCGAATGGAAGAAATTGAATCGAGCATCAACCGTTATCTGACGGCACTCGATGCTGTTGATCGGCAAGAACCCACAGCCTCCGAGCCCAGCGCCGTGCGGCTGGAAGAGAAAATCGCCAAGCTCAAAACTCAAATGAAAGAGCTTCAAGCGATCGAAATCCAGCTCAACGAATCGCCGGATAAACAGGTCTCACTGACCGATCCGGACGCCCGCTCCATGATGACGCGCGGCACGGGAATCGTCGGCTACAACGTGCAAACAGCGGTCGATACCCAGAACCATTTGATCGTTGCTCATGAGGTCACCAACTTCGGTTCCGACCGCGATCAACTCAGCTCGATGGCGAAGCAGGCTCGCGATGCCATGGCGTCAGAAACGCTGGCGGTGGTAGCTGATCGAGGTTACTTCAAGAGTGAGGAAATCCTTGCCTGTCACGACGCGGACATCACTGCCTACGTGCCAAAGCCGATGACTTCAAGCGCCAAGGCGGATGGTCGATTCAACAAAGATGCTTTCGTTTATGACGCGACGAAAAACGAATACATCTGTCCGGCTGGAGAGGCGCTGCCCTGGCGCTTCTCCAGTATTGAGAAAGGCATGAATATGCACTGTTATTGGAGTTCGAAATGCCAAGGCTGCGGGCTGAAAACGCAGTGCACGCCGAGCAAAAATCGTCGAGTAAGGCGCTGGGAAAATGAAGCGGTGCTGGAGGAAATGCAGCGTCGGTTGAACGATGCACCGGACATGATGCGAATCCGAAAAAGGACAGTTGAGCATCCCTTCGGGACGCTCAAACAATGGATGGGCTCAACGCATTTCCTGACGCGCAAACTGGTCGGGGTAAGCGCGGAGATGAGTCTGAATGTACTCGCCTACAACATGAAGCGGGTTATGAACATCATCGGTACAGCAAGTTTGCTGAAGGCGATGGCGGCGTAAAGTCTCGGTTTTCTCTGCCCCAGAAGGCGCTAAACCGCTACATAACCGCTTTGGAACGTCAGTAATGCCCATCACGGAAAACGCTTGGGCAATCGCATCGCCCAGGAACGCCTGGTTTACGCACTCAAGATACGAAAGCGTTTTTACACACTCTGGGCCAGAAGCTGCCATTCACCTGTGCACAGAAATACACTCAACGTATCCTGCTGAAAAGGGAACATTGAAAAGGAGTTCGAATGAAAACTGATTGGCAACAAATTCGAGAAATGATGAACACTGTCATTGATAGCTGTGAGCAGATCGAAATGGCTGGATTCAATGAAGAACATCGCTCCGCGACCGTGGAAATCAAAGGCGTCGATTACTCCGTTCAGGAGTTTTTAATCAGTGCCTGGACGCTCCCGGAAAACATTCGTTACCAGATCATTCGTGAGCGTCATGAGGCTGGAAATGACCTTCCCTACGTTCCAGAAGCAGCCCGCATTCTTGTCTCAATGGCGCAGGCTTGTGCGGAATTGGTCGGAGCAGCCGACACGGCACCCGCTCAGAAAGCTATTGCAGGAATGAATCATTGGTACAAGGCCTACGCCGTACCGCATATGACTACAGCCATCAGGCTGGCAAAAAAAGAATCTGACGCTTAGATTCACAAGCAATCCCCCAGCGGAGACGGATCTGTCATCTCTAGTATGAACGTCTCCTAGGGGTCGATTTCAGCCCCTCGTGAGTGGCAGAAATCGGCCAAAAGCGGTCAGTGAAATACTTCCCATCAATCCTAGGGGCAGAAATCGGAACCTTTCCAAATCCGTCACTCCATGTGAGGGTTGGGAGGTTGCTCCCTACCAAGCATCAGTGTGCCGTTATACGACTACATACCAACCTCAAATTCGGGCTGATCTACATAGATGAATCAGGCTCAGCGGCGCGCTGAATTGAAAGCAATCAAGGATCAACAGGAAAATTCGGTGATGGAACCTTCCCCTCAATAGCCCTCGACCTGCCTGGCTATTAGTGTGAAATACTGTCCATAGGAGGCCGATATACCTCGTGATCCCCGCGCACCCATGGGGTGCGCCAGCCTCAATGCAGGATCGACGCCCTCAATACATCCAGCGCTCGTACCAAATGCAGTTTTAGGCAAAGGTTGCGAATTTCGCAATCTGGTAGTACCAATGCCACCACAGAACCGACTATCAAGGACAGCTACGAATGAAGGTTGACGAAAGCAAGCTATCAATTGCAAATCTAAGGGACATGCTGACTCGCGGAGATCTTGTAGCAAACCACGGATATCAACGCTCACCCGGTCTTTGGCCAAACGCGTCCCGAAGCTATTTTATCGATACTATTTTAGAAGGATATCCCTTCCCTAAAATTTATTTCCACGAGTATCTAGACAGGAAAACGAAGAAGGTAAGAACTGAAATTGTCGATGGACAGCAAAGAATTACCACTATTTATGATTTCCTAAATGATAAATTCGCTCTTGGCAAAAACTCCAACAACTACAACGGAGCCAGGTTCTCCGATCTTGACGAAGATACTCAAGACAAGTTCATCTTCTATACGGTATCCACTGATGTGATTCGAGACGCGGGGTACTCGGAAATACTTCAGATGTTCCGGAGAATGAACGCCTATACGCTTCCGCTTAATGCAGCGGAAAAGCGTCACTCTGAGTTCTTTGGTGAATTCAAGGATCTGATAACTAGAGCTTTAGACGATACCCAGCTGCTGTATGAATGGGGGATTTTTACGACTCGTCAAATTGTCAGAATGAATGACGCTGCGTTTATCGCAGACCTCGTACTAGCCATACAAGAGGGCATTACCAGCACTAGCGATGCAAAGCTTCATGCATTATATAAAAAATACGACCAAGCTTTTCCAGGGAGTGAACAGATAGAGGAGGACATCAGCCGAATTTTTGAAGTCATTGCCCAAGATCTGTCGGGAATTAGAGGGTCGTATCTCACAAAACCTCACGCTATCCACGCGTTATTCTGCGCCATCTACCACAACATGTTTGGTCTACCCGGATTTGAGCAGGCCACAGGACTCTCCCCAGTTGGTCGAGCTATAACCTGCCCGCCCGACCGAGCGATCGGAAACCTTCTAGAATTGGCCGCTGCCCACGAAAGTAAAGACATGTCTCGTTTCCCTGCATACGTTGAGGCAATGAGTAGCGGTACAAACCGAGAAAAACAACGGATGGAAAGAACCCTTTCTATGTGCAAGGCGCTCAGAGACGAGCTTTAATTGTCGGACGTTGAAAAATGGACTTGAATAGCATTTACTTCCGATTTGAGCTACAGATACATCGTTCCGAGAAACATTTTAAGGAGACGCTGATAGCAAACGATAACAACGATAAATCGAATAGACATTACCTTCTAGAGGGGATACTTTCCAGTGCGTGGCAAGCATATTGCTCCTTTGTAAGGCAAGTCACCATCTATTCATCTCTAGGGTGCAAAACGGCAAATGGTGTAACACATGCAGCATCAGTAGCACCTGCTATATGGCAGCGCGCATCGTACATAGCTCTGAGGGCAGCAAATGGTGCTGCCATTAAGCCAACAGATCTCAATTCACTTTTGATAAAAGAACCCACCTGGGGTGATAGCAGCAAAATATCAGATATTGTAAATGCGCTGAGCCCAGGTAATGGTGGCACTTTGAAAGGTTATTTGGCAGGTGGTTTAACTGGCCCAAAGCATTGCCAGCAAGTTAGGAATGCCTGTGCCCATCGAAATCATCAAACCAAAGCTGACTTAAAGACCCTGGCACCTTTTTACATCGCATCGGCAGTAGTCCATCCGACAGATGTGATGACTTGGAGAGATCCTCTGAGTCAAGAGTTCGCTTTTCTCTCTTGGACCGATGACATGAAAACCATCGCACAAGGCGCGGTGCGTTAATTTAGATAGATATTTGGGAATGGCTAAGCGTCCGCTTTTGGCCGTTTTCTGCCTGTCACGACGGGCCGCAAATGACCCGAAGCAACCGACAGTTTTGGAAGAACGGCGATCATAAGCAGACGTTCAAGCCAAACTGAAAATACCCGCTTCTCCAGTCTGTAGGTCGTACGCAACCAATGCCTCTTGAAAGGCGTCAGCGCCGCAAACAATTTCACCGTCACTGTTCCAGATGGCAGACCGACCCGCTGCTACATAGTTGTCGGCGGCGCCTATACAGTTGGCCATCATCACTGTCATGGAATGCTTTTTAGCAATCATCGGATAATGACTGTAAGCCGATGCAACTCCTCTCTCAGACTTGGCCACGCTTGCCAGATAAACCTGAGCGCCTGACTCTGCGGCTTGTTCGGCATGGCTGGATTGCAATGACTCGTAGCAGATGGCGGGTGCCAGGACAAAATTCGCCTGACTGATCACAAGCTTTTGGGTGCCCGGGGTGAAAAAAGGTAATTCGTCGGCGTGTAAAAGCTGCTTTGAATAGGTTGTGCGCTCCAGCCCTGGCTGGAAGGTAATCATACTGATCTCGGTGCCTTTGGTGCCCTTCGTTGGCGCACCCACCGCGATGAGCATGCCATATCGGTCGCTTAACGCCTGGAACTCGTCAAAACGGCTATCACTTGGATGCACTGCCAAGACGTCGGCCAGCCCGGGTTCGTAACCGGTAAGGGAAAGTTCGGGAAAGAGCAGCAGATTGGCACCTTGGCTTGCAGCCAAGTGGATGACATCAATGTGTCTGGCGATGTTTTTTTCAACTTCGCCCGGTACAGCGAGGATTTGCGCAGCGATTAGCTTCATTTCCCGTCTCGCGTCCATGTGTTGGGTTAGCTTCGCGAGTGACTGAACCGGTGCTCAGCCCCTGCCTGAAAGTCAATGTATGCTGCACGAACGTTGGTAATTTGCAAAGTGCGGGGGCGCGTTTACCCGCAGTCGACATGATCCATACTTGAATCAATAACCCCCCTCTCAACCAACGTTTCCACCCCAAACAGCCCACATCCCACCACCTGCTATATTCACCCCACCCCGCTCACGCGGCTCAAAACATCGCATCAAAGGGAAGTCATGCCTGAATTTCTCGCAGCCCTCCTGAACGCGTTATCCCTCATGGATACCTCAGCGCCAAAGGAAGGCCAATCCACATGGACCCAACGCCATCGGAAACTGATCAACATTCTTTTCATCCTGTGCATGATCCCCTTCTGCGCGGTGGGTTTGGTGTTTTTGATCCAATGGCTGAGCAACTTGGGGCCGGTGGCGCAGAAAGTGGCGATGGGCGTGGGCGCGATCCAGTTGATTGGCTTATTGGTATTGCTAGGTCGCCGAAGCAAAGGTTAGCCGCTCTTGCCCTGTACGACGGCGCATTGCTCGCAGAAGCGATAGTCGCCCATCCTGGAAACGTCGACGCCGCGCTGCTGGCCTATGAACAGGAACTGTTCCCTCGCAGTGCAGAGACGGCGGCGGAAACGGACAAGAACCTGAAGTTGTTTTTCAACGAGACTGCGCCGCAGGGCCTGGTTGATTTGTTCACTCAATACTTACCGCGCCAGTGACTGTTTTCACCTTGTAGCAGCTGGCGAAGCCTGCGTTCGGCGGCGAAGCCGTCGTGAAATCAGGCAACGCGTTGCATCAGAAAGATCGCGCGCTCAGGTATGACGACTGCTTCGCAGCCGGACGCAGGCTTCGCCAGCGGCTACAAAGTGCGTGTTCGTCTGAGACGTTCTTCGCTGATCGCACGCTTCATCGCGTCAGTTCCGGCGGGTGTCTTATGGGGTCGTGCAATCCTAAACGCATACAGGGTCACCGACTACGCGCAGCGTAAAACACGCCATGGCCATCATGAACCAGATTTAAAACCCGCAGTCTTAGACCTGCCCTGACATGCGCTCGCCCACTCACACGGCAAAACGCAGCCTCAGCCCCTGGTCGTCTTTTATCCGAGCCGCTCGCCCCATGCGCCAAACCGTCGTGTCCTTTCGCGTTGTTTCGCTCTGTCTTTTTCCTTTGTTCTCCTTGTTCGCCACGCCCGCCCACGCCAGTGAAGAACGGCAACTGGTGTCGGACATCAACGACTACCGTGCCCACCCCCGCCGCTGCTCGGTGCGTCCGACCCAGGCGTTGACGCCGTTGGCGCTGAAGTCGAACCTGGCCTTGCCGATCGGTTATGGCGGCGCGTTGCGCGAGGGGTTGAAGCAGAACGGCTATCAAGCGGTGACCGTGCGCACCATCCGCCTGGTCGGTGCGCAAGATGCCGAAGATGCTTTCGATATGCTGCAGAGCAATTATTGCGGGGCGCTGCTCGATGCGCAGTACGCCGACATCGGCATCAGCCGCGCCCGCAGCGAATGGCAAGTGGTGCTGGCGCGGCCGTTGCTCGACAGTCGGATGGGCGATAGTCGGGCGGCGAGCAAGACCTTGCTGGCCGAGGTCAACGCCGCCCGGGCCAAACCGCGAATGTGTGGTCGCCAGCGCTTCGCCGCCGCCCGGCCACTGAGCTGGAACGCGGCGTTGGGCGCCGCCGCGCAAGGTCACAGCAAGGCCATGGCCTACGGTAATTATCTCGCGCACCAGGACGCCGACGGCGAAACGCCGTCGGACCGCGCCAGGGCCGCCGGTTACCGTGGCCGGCAGATTGGCGAAAACATCGCTGCCGGCCAGGGTTCGCCGAGCAAGGCGATGGCCGGTTGGCTGGCCAGTCCCGGGCATTGCGCCAACCTGATGAACCCGATGTTTACCCAGGTCGGCGCTGCTTTTGCTACGGATGCGCGCAGCGATGAAGGTGTGTATTGGACGATGCTGTTCGGGGCGAAGTGAGTGGCGAAGCGTCTACAGAACCGCAATGGATTTAGGTAGAGTGAGGGCCTTGCGCAACGCCTGCACACGGGGGTTTTCAATGATCAGTCTTTCAGTCCTGGCCAGTCGCAGCCGATGACTCAGCCCGCCGCGAATCTGCCCGCCACCGCCCCTGGCCGACTCACCCCCCGTGAACGCCGTGGGCTGTTGGCGATTCTGGTGTCGATTGCCCTGGCGGTGCTCGACACCGCCATCGCCAACACCGCGTTGCCGAGCATTGCCGCGGATTTGCAGGCCTCGCCCGCCGCGTCGGTGTGGATCATCAACGCCTATCAACTGGCGGCCGTGGCCACGTTGCTGCCGTTTGCCGCGCTGGGCGGGATCATCGGTCATCGCAAAGTGTTCCTCGGCGGGATCATTCTGTTTGTGGTGGCTTCGGCGTTGTGTGCGCTCGCATGGTCGTTGCCGACGCTGACTGTGGCCCGCGTTCTCCAAGGCGTCGGGGCCAGTGCGATCATGAGCGTCAACGCCGCGCTGATCGGCTTGATCTTCCCTCCGGAACGCCTCGGTCGCGGCCTGGGGTTGAACGCGCTGGTAGTCGGCACCTGCTTCGCCGCCGGCCCGACCATCGCCTCACTGGTGCTGTCGGTGGCTAATTGGCCGTGGCTGTTTGCGATCAACCTGCCCCTCGGTTTATTTGCCCTCGCCTTCGCCTGGAGTTCCTTGCCGACCAGCAAGCCTAGAGCCGTGGTGTTTGACCGCCTGACCGCTGTGCTCAACGTCATTGCGTTCGGTGCGCTGATCTTCTCTCTGAGCCAGGCGGCGCAGTTGGGCTCGATGAGCAGCGTGGTGATCGCCCTGGCGGTGTTCCTGATCGCCGGGGCGTTGATGTTGCGCCGCGAGGCTGGACACCCGACGCCGATGTTCCCGCTGGACCTGCTCAAGCGCCCGATGTTTGCCTTATCGGCACTGACCGCGTTCTGTTCATTCGCCACCCAAGGCTTGGCGTTCGTCTCGCTGCCCTTCTTCTTCGAAACCACCCTGGGGCGCGATCCGATCCAGACCGGTTTTCTAATGACGCCGTGGTCCATCGTCGTGGCCCTTATCGCACCGATGGCCGGACGCCTGTCCGACACCTACCCGCCGGGCCTGCTCGGCGGCATCGGCCTGGCCATCCTCAGCGCCGGCATGGTCTCCTTCGCCTTGCTGCCGAGCGACCCCAGCGCCACCGGAATCGTGATTCGCATGATCATCTGCGGCATCGGTTTCGGCTTCTTCCAGGCCCCCAACCAAAAAGCCCTGATGACCAGCGCCCCCCGGGAACGCGCCAGCGGCGCCAGCGGCACCATCGCCATGGCCCGGCTGATCGGCCAGGCGACCGGCGCGGCGTTGGTGGCGTTGAGTTTCGGGATTTCGGGGACTCATGGGCCGGTGCTGGCGTTGAGTATCGGGGCTGGGTTTGCGGCGGTGGGGAGTGTGGCGAGCGGGTTGCGGTTGGTAGCGCGCTGAGCGAGAGACTCAAGGGCATGACACCAAACCTGTGGCGAGGGAGCTTGCTCCCGCTGGGTTGCGAAGCGACCCCCAAAGAGGGACTGCTGCGCAGTCCAGCGGGAGCAAGCTCCCTCGCCACAGGTTATTCATCGTTTGTTCTGTTTTTGAACGGACTTAGCGCGCAGCCCACGCATTAAACCGCTCTTCCAGCTCCTCGCCATGGTCCACCCAGAACTCCGCATCCACTGCCCGGGCCTTGGCCATGTTGGCGTCGGCGGTGGGCAGTTGCTGTTGCACTTGCGGCGGTAGCAGGGCCAGGGCCTGGCGGTGGACCGGGCCGTAGGGGATGTTTTCCGAGAATACTTTCTGGGTTTGCGGCTGGCTGGCAAACGCGATGAAACGTTCGGCCAACGCTTTGTTAGGCGTGCCTTTGACCACGGCCCAGTATTCCGGGTCGTAGAGGCTTTGCGGCCAGACAATGCTCAGGTTCATGCCTTCTTTCTGGGCCGAGGCGATGCGGCCGTTGTAGGCGGCGCTCATGACCACGTCACCGGCAATCAACCATTGCGCCGGTTGCGCGCCGGCCTCCCACCACTGGATGTTCGACTTGATCTTGTCGAGCTTGGCAAAGGCGCGGCTCACGCCTTCGGGGGTGTTCAGGACTTTGTAGAGTTGGTCCGGCGCAACGCCATCGGCCAGCAGCGCGATTTCCAGGGTGTACTTGGCGCCTTTGCGCAGTCCGCGCTTGCCCGGGAAGTCGTTGACGTTCCAGAAATCCGCCCAGGAGGTCGGGGCCTTGGTCAGTTTGTTCTGGTCGTAGGCCATGACCATCGACCACACGTAGGTGGCGACGCCGCACTCGGTGAAGGTCCCCGGTACGTATTGGCTCTGGTCGCCAAAACTGGACGCGTCCAGTTTCTCGAACAAACCGGCATCGCAGCCGCGCAACAGTTCCGGGCTCTCGACCTCGACCACGTCCCAACTGGTGTGGCCGACATCGACCATGGCCTTGATCTTCGACAGCTCGCCGTTGTATTCGCCGGCGACGATGCGCCCGGCGCCGCTGGCGTTGAAGGGTTGGAAGTAGGCTTTGTTCTGGGCCTGCTTGGTGACGCCGCCAAAGGAAATGACGGTCAAATCCTGCGGTGCGGCGAACACGCCGGTGCACAACAGGGCCAGGGAAAAAGGGATGCACGTACGTAAGGTTAAAGACATGGAACGCTCCCACAGCTGTTTTTTAAAATTAGGGTAAAGCCGGGCAGTGCTGGCCAGAGACCAATAACAGTTCCATCGTGCTGGCCTCATGGGACCTACATCGTTCTGAGTAACGGCTTCCATCCGGGAACGCCGAACCACGCGGGGTGTGGCTCGATAGTGCGTCATCCCTCTACAGAGGAAAATTATTAAAAATATGCTTGGGAGCGATAAAAAAGCTCGTTAGCAGGTGATCCGACTGACGGTATTCGCCACCTCCCCGTCCCACCGAAACCCTTCTGCGACAAGCCTCCAAACATTCAAACCCTGGGTGAAACCGGGATTTTTTGCGTTTCGTTTTGATATGTTTATTTTCAATGTATTGATTAATGAAATATTACGTGTCATTTATAGCCACACCAACACCACCGCCAGCCCCGTTCGCTTGTAGCAGCTGCCGAGGTACGAGGCTGCGTTCGGCTGCGAAGCAGTCGCGAAATCAGACGGCGCGGTGTTTCAGGAAGACCGCGTTCTCAGGTTTACGACTGCTGCGCAGCCGAACGCAGCCTCGTACCTCGGCAGCTGCTACAGGCCGAACGCAGGCTTCGGCAGCTGGTACAGATCGTGTGGCAGCAGCAATACCCCCAACCGTCCCACCAAGGAGTCAACAATATGAACAAGACAGCACTTCTAGGCGCCCTGACCCTCTGCGCCGCGAGCTTCCTGGCCCACGCCGATGAAGACAGCCTGCGCATCGGGATCGAAGCCGCTTACCCGCCCTTCTCCTACAAGACCCCGCAAGGCAATGTCAGTGGTTTCGACTACGACATCGGCAACGCGCTGTGCGAGGAAATGAAGGTCAAGTGTGAGTGGGTGATCCAGGAATTCGACGGCATGATCCCGTCGCTGAAAGTGCGCAAGATCGATGCGGTGCTGTCGTCGATGTCGATCACTGAAGACCGGATGAAGTCGGTCGACTTCAGCAAAAAGTACTACCACACGCCGGGCAAGTTCGCGATGAAGGGTGGCAACGTGATCAACGATCCGCTGGTGGATCTCAAGGGCAAGAAAGTCGGGGTGCAACGGTCCTCGACCTATGACCGCTTCGCCACCGATCAACTGGAAAAAGCCGGGGTCAGCGTCGTGCGCTACGGGTCGCAGAATGAAGCGTTCCTCGACCTCGCCTCGGGTCGCCTCGACGCCACCCTCGCCGACATCGTCAACACCGATGAGAGCTTTATCAAGACCCCGGCGGGCAACGGTTTCGCCCTCGTCGGACCGGACATCAACGACCCGAGATACTTCGGTCGCGGCGCCGGGATCGCGGTGCGCAAGGGTGACAGCGTGAACACCGCACGCCTCAACACCGCGATTGACGCGAT
The DNA here is from genome assembly GCF_012935755.1 of Pseudomonas sp. ADAK2. Taxonomy (GTDB): domain Bacteria; phylum Pseudomonadota; class Gammaproteobacteria; order Pseudomonadales; family Pseudomonadaceae; genus Aquipseudomonas. The sequence continues at coordinate 7,041,351 of NZ_CP052862.1, read as the reverse complement.
CCGCGCCAACGGCAAGTACCAGCAAGTCATGGCCAAGTACTTCGCGTTCGATATCTACGGCGAGTAACCCCTTACCTGTCACCCGGGCGCCCGTCTCCGGCAGGCGGCGCAGCGGTTTGTCTCGCGGTTTTTTTGAGGACTTCATCATGCTTCACGGCTACGGATCGAGCATTCTCGATGGCGCCTGGCTGACCATTAACCTGGCCCTGACCTCCATGGCCATGGCGATTGCCCTCGGCCTGATCGGTGCAGCCTTTCGCCTGTCGCCCCTGAAATGGCTGGCCATGCTCGGCGAAAGCTACACCACGCTGATTCGCGGGATTCCGGACCTGGTGCTGATCCTGCTGATCTTCTACGGCGGCCAGGACCTGGTGAACCGCATCGCCCTCGCGCTCGGTTACACCCACTACATCGACATCAATCCCTTCATCGCCGGCGTCTGCACCATGGGCTTCATTTTTGGTGCCTACCTCTCGGAAACCTTTCGCGGCGCGTTCATGGCGATCCCCAAAGGCCAGGCCGAGGCCGGCGCGGCGTATGGCATGACGGGCGCGCAAGTGTTCTGGCGAATCCTGGTGCCGCAGATGATCCGCTTCGCCATCCCGGGGTTTACCAACAACTGGCTGGTGCTGACCAAATCCACTGCGCTGATTTCGGTGATTGGCCTGCAGGACATGATGTTCAAAGCCAAGAACGCGGCGGATGCAACCCACGAGCCGTTCACCTTTTTTCTCGCAGTGGCGGCGCTGTACCTGATGCTCACCAGCGTGTCGTTGCTGGTGCTGCGCTATCTGGAAAAACACTATTCGGTCGGCATCAAAGCCGCCGAATTGTGATCGGGAGTTGCCCTCAATGCTCGACTACAACCTGATCTGGGACAACCTGCCGCTGTACTTCAACGGCGCCCTGTTAACCCTCAAAGTGCTGCTGATTTCCTTGGCGTTCGGCCTGGTGCTGGCGATCCCGCTGGCCCTGATGCGCGTGTCCCGCTCGCCGCTGATCAGCTTTCCGGCGTGGCTCTACACCTATGTGATTCGCGGCACGCCGATGCTGGTGCAATTGTTCTTGATCTATTACGGCCTGGCGCAGTTCGCCGCGGTGCGGGAAAGCGCGCTGTGGCCGTACCTGTCCAGCGCGACTTTCTGCGCTTGCCTGGCCTTCGCGATCAATACCAGCGCCTACAGCGCCGAACTGCTGGCCGGCAGCCTGAAGTCCACGGCCCACGGCGAGATCGAAGCCGCCAAGGCCATGGGCATGTCGCGCTTCACCTTGTACCGGCGAATCCTCCTGCCCTCGGCCTTGCGCCGGGCGCTGCCGCAGTACAGCAACGAAGTCTTGATGATGCTGCAAACCACCAGCCTGGCGTCGATTGTCACGCTGGTCGACATTACCGGCGCCGCACGAACCGTCAGTTCGCGGTTTTACCTGCCGTTCGAGGCGTTCATCACCGCCGGCCTGATCTACCTGGCCCTGACCTTCATTCTGGTGCGTCTGTTCAAGCTGGCCGAGCGCCGCTGGCTGGCGTACCTGGCACCGCGCAAGCACTAAGGAGCGTGTATGGAACACATTGAATATCTGTTGCCGTGGAGTGCTTCGGGCACGGAACGGCGCCTGTCGCTGTTTCGCTTTGGCAGTGGACCGCGCAAGGCGTACATCCAAGCGTCCCTGCATGCCGATGAGCTGCCGGGGATGCGCGTGGCGGTCGAGCTCAAGCGCCGCTTGCGGCTGCTGGAAGAACAAGGTCGGCTGAACGGCGTGATCGAACTGGTACCGATGGCTAATCCGATCGGCATCGGCCAGATGTTCCAGGCTACGCATCAGGGGCGTTTCGAGTTCAACAGCGGCAAGAATTTCAACCGCGACTTCCCGGAGCTGACCGAAGCCGTAGCAGCGTTGATGCAAGGTCAATTGGGCGACGACGCCAACATCAACACCGCGCTGATCCGTCGCGCCATGAGCGATGTCCTCGCCGATATGCCGCCCGCGACCTCGGAACTCGATGGCCTGCGTCGCCTGTTGCTGGAACACGCGTGTAACGCCGACGTGGTGCTAGACCTGCACTGCGACTTCGAGTCGATCATGCTGCTTTACGCCATGCCGCAAAACTGGCCGCGCCTGCGTTCATTGGCCGCTCGCCTCGGGGCCGGCGCCGCGCTGCTGGCCGAAGATGCCGGCGGCAGTGCCTTCGACGAAGCCTGCGCGTTTCCCTGGTTGCGCTTGGCCGAGCTGTTTCCCGAAGCCGCTATTCCATTGGCCTGCGCGGCCACCACCATCGAATTGCGCGGCATGGCCGACACCGAGCGCGAGCAGTGCGTCGACAGCGCCGAAGCCATTCTCGGTTACCTCGCCGAACAAGGCCTGATCAGCGGCGATTGGCCCGAAGCGCCGTTATTCTGCTGTGACGCCACGCCATTTGCCGGCGCGCAATACGCCTATGCGCCGCACCCCGGCGTGGTGAGTTTCCTGCAACCGTTGGGCGCGCGAGTCCGGGTTGGCGATCCGCTGTTCGAAGTGCTGGATCCGCTGACCGATCGCCACAGCATCGTGCGCGCCAGCACCGACGGCATCCTCTATGCCCGCGAGCGCCTGCGCTTTGCCCAACCCGGTTTGTGGCTGGCCAAAGTCGCCGGTACCCGCCTTATTCGCCAGGGTCGCTTGCTCAGCGACTGACGCCAGAAGAGTGAACAGCATGTACAAACTTGAAATCCAGAACCTGCACAAAAGCTACGGCGCCCACCAAGTGCTCAAGGGCGTTTCCCTGGAAGCGAAGGCCGGTGACGTGATCAGCATCATCGGCTCCAGCGGCTCCGGCAAAAGCACCTTTTTGCGCTGCATCAACCTGCTGGAGCAGCCGAACGCCGGCAACATCGTACTCAACGGCGAACCTTTGAAACTGGTGACCAACAAGCTCGGCGGGCTCAAGGCTGCCGAGCCGAAACAGTTGCAACGCATGCGTTCGCGGTTGTCGATGGTGTTCCAGCACTTCAACCTGTGGTCGCACATGAGCGCCCTGGAAAATGTCATGGAAGCCCCGGTGCACGTGCTCGGCATGGGCAAGAAAGAAGCGCGGGAAAAGGCTGAGCATTACTTGAATAAAGTCGGCGTCGCCCATCGCAAGGACGCGTGGCCGGCGCACATGTCCGGCGGCGAGCAGCAACGCGTGGCGATTGCCCGCGCACTGGCCATGGAACCGGAAGTGATGCTGTTCGACGAACCGACCTCGGCCCTCGACCCGGAACTGGTCGGCGAAGTGCTCAAAGTCATGCAGGACCTGGCGCTGGAAGGCCGGACCATGGTGGTCGTCACCCACGAAATGGGCTTCGCCCGCGAGGTCTCGAACCAATTGGTGTTCCTGCACAAGGGCCAGGTCGAGGAGCGTGGCGACCCGCGCGAAGTGTTGGTCAATCCGCAGTCCGAACGCCTGCAGCAGTTTCTGTCGGGGAGCTTGAAGTAATCCCGCAGGCGCTGCGCACCCACGGTTGGCTTCGGATACACTCCAGCCAACCTTATGCCCTCAGGAACTGTTGAGCCGCACATGCCGACCTCTTCGAAAAACACCACGGTCTATGCCGCGCCGGTCATGCGCAAACTGGCGGAAATCGTCGCCGAGTTGCCGCCGTCGCTGCGCAAGGTCGCGGACTTTATCCTGCGCCACCCCTTGCGCGCCGCGACGTTGACCATCGAGGAGATGGCCCACGAAACGTCCACTTCGCCCGCTGCGGTCAACCGCTTGGCCAAAGCCATGGACCTCGGTGGCTACACCGGGATGAAGGCCGAGCTGGTCGCGACCTTGCAGCAGATGGTGTCGCCGGTGGACAAGCTGCGCAACGAACTGGCCCATCGCACTGGCGGCGCATTTGGCCTGCACGAGCAAATCCACAGCGCCAGCAGCAACCTCGCCACAGCAGCGACCAACAACCACGCTGACACCTTCGAGGCCTTCGTCACCTGCCTGATCAATGCGCGCAAGATCTACATCCTCGGCTTTGGCAACAGCGTCTACTTCGCCGGCCTCGCCGCCTCGACCCTGATGCCGTTCTGCGCCGACGCCACGGCAATCAGCATGGAAGGCGGCAACGAAAACGCCGCGTACCGTTTGGCCGCGATCACCGATCAGGACGTGTTGCTGGCGATCTCTCTGCCGCGCTATTCCCTCGACACCCTGCAACTGGCGCGCTTCGCCAGCGAACGTGGCGCCACGGTGCTGGCGATCACCGACTCCCCCGCTTCGCCGCTGACCAGCATCGCCGAACACACATTGTTTGCCCCGGCCGATCATCCAGTGCTGACCAGCTCCAACATCGCCGTCCTCGCGTTGATCGAAGGTCTGGTCGCGGGGGTGATGGCGCGGAACAAGGAAGCGGTGAAACTGGCGACTGAGCTGACGGAAAGCGTGATGGCTTACCTGCATATTCCCAGCAGCGGCAAGGTGCCGAAAAAATGATGTTCACGTTGACGGCGAGTGCTGCCAGCTCTTGTAGACAAACTCGAGACTGTACCCATCTGGGTCGAACACATTGGCGGCGTAGTAGCGTGGGTCGTAATACAGCCGTACGCTGGGCGCGCCATTGTCGGTAGCGCCGGCCGCCATTGCCGCAGCATAGGCGGCGTCGACTTCAGCGGTGCTGTTGGCGACGAACCCGACATGCGCGGCTCGGCCCTCCACCCCCCCTTCGCGCAACCAGAAAAACACCCGTCCCTGCGCGCCGAAGCCCTTGAGGTCCGGGTGGCCCGGCGAGCAGGGCTTCGAATTCGTCGTTCAGGCCGCCGCCCAACTCCGTGCGGATCGCGCCGGGCGAGACGGCATTGGCGCGGATGCGCCGCTCGCCGAACTCCTTGGCCATGTAGCGGGTCAGCACGTCCAGGCCGCCCTTGAACGCGGCATACGGTGCGACGCCAGCGGTGGCCACGCGGGTGGTCGCGCTGGTCAGGTTGACGATGCTCGCGCCCTCCTCCATCAACGGCAACAGGGCCTGGGTCAGGAAGAACGGGCCTTTGAGGTGGACGCCCAGCAGGCTGTCGAATTGCGCCTCGGTGACGGTCGCGATCGGGTTGAACAGACCGTGTCCGGCGTTATTGACCAAGCCTTTCAGGGTCGTCGTTTGCCAGGTCGATTGCAGCGCCTGCTGCACCGATTCGACAAACCCGCCGAAGGAACCGACATTGCCCACGTCCAGTTCAAGCGCCGCTGCCTTGCCGCCGTCAGCATGGATACTTTCCACGACTGACTCGGCCGCCTGTCGTTTGCTCTGGTAGGTCAGGATGACGCCCATGCCGCGCCGGGCACATAGGCGGGCGGTGGCGGCGCCAATGCCGCGGCTGCCGCCGGTGATCAGGATAACGTTCATGTGCTGCTCCGCTGTGAATGAAGTGAGTCACCACGGTAGCGATTGACCTGCGGATGGGCGCAGCCGTTTCTACTCGAAACCTGCCTGTTTCTGCTTTTTGCTTGCGCCGTGAGTAGTCATGGGATCAGATGTCCCCCATGAACAATCAGCTGAATGAACTTAGATCCCTCGCCGCCAGGGCTGAAAACCGCCGCACCGAGACCGGTATTCCACGGGTGGCGATGGTCCAGGGTGCGATCCCGGAACACCTGCTGGCTGCGGTCTACGACCCGATGATCAACCTGATCCTGACGGGCAGTAAGTCGATGACCGTCGGCGACCAAACGTTGCGCTATGACCCGGCGACGTACTTCGTCATGTCCATCGAGCTGCCGGCGGTGGGCCAGGTGCATCCAGCGGCGACCGGCGAGCCGTACCTGGCCGTCAGCCTGACCCTCGACCCTACCGTGGTGGCGAACCTGCTGGCCGATCTGCCCCCGGCAGTCGACCGTCACGAACAGGGTTTTTCAATTGCGGCGGTCACGCCGGAGCTGATGGATGCGTGGGTGCGGATGCTGCGCTTGATGGACCGGCCTGCGGATATCGCGGCGTTGAGCCCGGTCTACGAGCGGGAGATTCTCTATCGGGTGTTGCAAGGTCCCCACGGTGGAATGCTGCGGGAAATCGCCGCGCCGGATTCGGCGATGACCCGCGTGAGCCTGGCTATCCAGTGGATCCGCCGCGACTTCGCCGAGCCATTGCGAGTGGACGCCTTGGCGCAGAAAGCGGCGATGAGCGTGTCGGCCTTCCACCGCCACTTTAAAGCCGTGACCAACTTCAGCCCCTTGCAGTATCAAAAACGCGTTCGCCTGCTGCATGCCCGCACGCTGCTGGTGGCCAGCGCCCACAGCGTCACCAGCGCCGCGTTCGACGTCGGTTATGAAAGCGCCACCCAGTTCAGTCGCGACTATGCTCGCGTATTCGGTTTGCCACCGGCGCGGGACGCGGCGCGGATCCTGGCGGATACCCGAGGCGCGCCCCGGTGAATATGGACACTCTCTGGAGGCATCGCATGAACGTTCCAAGCAAAATTCTGGCAAGCCTGTGCCTTATCGTGCCGAGCATGGCCAGCGCCGAGTCTCGGCCCGAGCACATGGTTTACCTGCGTTCGATCGCCCCGAGCATCGAGCAAGACATCCGCTACGCCACGGCCCACAACTTCACCGGCCACCCGCTCGACGGTTACGAGGCGCCCGAGTGCCTGTTGTCAGCGGACGCGGCCAAAGCCCTCGCCCGGGTGCAAACCGCGCTGCATGCGCAAGGCTACGGGTTGAAGGTCTTCGATTGTTATCGCCCTGCTCGTGCGGTGGCCGACATGGGCAATTTCGCCAAGGTCCCGGGCGATCCGACCAAAGCCGAGTTCTATCCGCGCGTGAACAAGCAGGACTTCTGGCGTTTGGGTTATGTGGCGCGGGTCTCTGGGCATTCCAAGGGCAGCACGGTGGACCTGACCCTGACCGGCCCCAGTGCCCTACCCGCCGACACCTGGACGCCCGCGGCCAAACAAGTCGATTGCACCGCCCCTTATGGTCAGCGCTGGCACGACGGCGCGCTGGACATGGGCACCGGTTTCGACTGTTTCGACGAACCGGCGCACACCGACAGCAGCGCGATCAATGCGACCGCCAACGCCAATCGCCAGCGACTGACCAGCGCCATGGCCAAAGAAGGGTTTGTCGGTTATTCGAAGGAGTGGTGGCACTTCACCTGGAACGGCAATCCAGCGTTGAACCAGGTGATGGATTTTCCGATTACCCCGCTGGAACTCAGCAGCAGTCATCAGTTAATCATCGTCACCACCAAAAACTGGACCGACATCCAGGGCACCGCCCAGCGCTATGAGCGCCACGGGCAGACCTTTGAAAAATCCGGCGCGCCGTTTGCGGTGGTGGTCGGTAAAAGCGGATTGGCGTGGGGCAAAGGATTGACCGTCGTTGAGCAACGCAACGGGCCGATCAAGCACGAGGGCGACGGCAAGGCCCCGGCCGGGATCTTCAAACTGGGCTCGGCTTTCGGCTACGACAACAGCGCCGATACCCGACTGCCTTACCTGCCGCTGACCCCGACCGTCGAATGCGTGGATGACAGCCAGTCCACACGCTACAACCAACTGGTTGACGGCGCGACGCTGGCCAAGGACTGGAACAGCTCCGAAACCATGCGCCGCGACGATGACATGTACCGCCGAGGTATTTTTATCGAGCACAACACCCCGGCGGCGGCCGGTTCAGGTTCGTGCATTTTCTTTCATATCTGGCGTGGCCCGACTGCGCCGACGCTGGGATGTACAGCCATGGATCCGGCGGACATTGCGCGGCTGTTCGCCTGGCTGGACCCGCGCCAGATGCCGCTGCTAGTGCAATTGCCGGAGGCGGAATATGCGCAGTTGCGTGAGCGTTGGGGGCTTCCGGAGCGGTGATCCGCAGGCCCCCTCGCCACAGAACTACCGGGTGCCAGGCACCAGATCGAGTATTTCTTCGATCCCCAAGCAATGGTTTTCCATCTCCAGGGTGCGACCGTTGGCCAATATGCCGTCCGCCATATCGCGCATCGCCAGGTACGCGCTGCGCAACATGTGATTGGCGTAGATCACCGCGTTAAACCCGGCTTTCTCCAACACCTCAAACCGCAGATGCGCGTAACTGGTGGGCACACAAATCAGCGGCACGTGCGCACATTGGCGGCGAAACAGCCGGGCAAATTCGAGGATTTCCAGGCCGTCCTTTTTGCGGCTGTGGATCATGATGCCGTCGGCGCCGGCCTCGACGTAGGCCATGCAACGGGTGATGGCGTCGTCCATGCCGCGGTCGAGAATCAGGCTTTCGCAGCGCGCAATAATCATCAGCCCCTGACTGTCGCGACTGGCACAGCCGGTACGAATCTTCTCGCAGAACTCGTCGATGGACTCTTGCTCCTGGCTGACGGCATTGCCAAACAACGAGTTCTTCTTCAGCCCGCATTTGTCTTCGATGACCACCGCCGAGACGCCTGCCCGTTCGAGCATTTTGATATGAATCGCAAAGTGCTCGGATTTGCCGCCGGTATCGGCATCGAATATCAACGGCATCGAGCACACATCAAAAATCTCGCGAATGCCGTGCAAGCGGTTACTGGGAGACAGAATCTCGATATCCGGCAAACCGCGCTGGGTCGAGTCCGTCAGCGAACTCGACCAAATGGCGTCGTAGGTCACGCTTTGCCCTGGGCTCACTTCAAGTTTGGCGCGCTGTGCCAGTAAGGCGGAGATCGGGCTATGGGCTTCAAGTACGCGCAGGCAACGCTTGCTCTCGAACAGCGCTGCCAGGTGACTTCGGCGGGTTTCAGTATCCTTCATGAAAATCCAGCTCCTTTTTTTATTGTCAGGCGAGCGACTGCGCAGCGGTTACGGGTGGGTCATGTCCAGGGGCACAACGTAGCGGTCGAAATCCGCCGTGGACACCAGGCCCAGCTGTTCGGCCACCTCGCGCAACGACTTGCCCTGGTGATGGGCAGTCTTGGCGATGACCGCCGCTTTGTCGTAGCCGATGTGCCGGTTGAGCGCGGTGACCAACATCAGGTTTTTCTCGAGGTTGTCGTTGATCTTTTGAAGGTTCGGCTCGATACCGACGGCGCAGTTATCGTTGAAGGCCCGGCACGCGTCCGCCAACAAGGTGATGCTCTCCAACACGTTGTGCACCATCACCGGCTTATAGACATTGAGCTGGAAGTTGCCCTGGCTGCCGGCAAAGGCCACCGTCGCATCGTTGCCGAAGACTTGAGTACAGACCATGGTCAGGGCCTCGCACTGGGTCGGGTTGACCTTGCCCGGCATGATCGACGAACCCGGTTCGTTCTCCGGAATATCGATTTCGCCAATACCGCATCGAGGCCCGCTGGCCAACCAGCGCACATCGTTGGCGATCTTGAGCAAGGCCATGGCCAGCGTGCGGATCGCAGCAGAGGTGTTCACCAATGCATCGTGGGCCGACAGAGCAAAGAACTTGTTGGCGCAGGACTTGAACGGGTAACCGGTCAACTCGGCAATGGCCTGCGCGCACTCGTCACCAAACGCCGGATGGGCGTTCAGGCCGGTGCCGACTGCCGTGCCGCCAATGGCCAGGTCGTACAGGCCGGTCAGGTTGTGCTTGATCGACGCCAACGCATAATCGATCTGCTCGACCCAGCCACCAATCTCCTGCCCCAGGGTGATCGGCGTCGCGTCCTGCAAGTGGGTGCGCCCGACTTTCACCACTTCGCAAAACTGCAGCGATTTTTCGGCCAGGGTGTCGCGCAAACGGGAGACGTCCGGCAGCAGCGTTTCGAAGACCTCGCTGACCACCGCCATGTACATCGCGGTCGGAAAGGTGTCGTTTGACGATTGCCCGCGATTGACATGGTCGTTGGGGTGCACGGGCGACTTGCTGCCCATCACCCCGTCCAGCATCTCGATGGCGCGGTTGGAAATGACCTCGTTGGCATTCATGTTGGACTGGGTGCCGGAGCCGGTCTGGAACACCACCAGAGGGAAGTGTTGGTCCAGTTGCCCGGCAATCACTTCCTCCGCGGCCGCGACAATCGGCAACGCGATGGACTCGGGCAATTCACCCAGTTTCAGATTGGCCAGCGCCGCGGATTTTTTCAAAATCCCCATCGCCTTGATCATCGGCGTGCCCCATTGAAAACGGGCGCGACCAATCGGGAAATTGACGATGGAACGTTCGGTTTGAGCGCCCCAATATTTGTCGGAAGGCACCTCGATGGTACCCATTGAATCGGATTCGACACGCATGATGAATTCCCTGTGGAAAGCCGCTGACGGCGGGATCGGTAAATGACCGGTATGGACGTCAATCCCAGGCAGGCACTTCGCTGCGCAACACGGACGCCATCTTGCCCAGGTGCTCACAGGCCTTGGCCACGTAGTCCTTGGACAGACGCTCGATGCGCAGGTAGTTGATCGGCTGCCCGGTGGCGCTGGCGTAGAGTTCCAGCGCCTGTGCCGCATGCTTGAAATGACGGGCCTCGACGCTGCCGCAATGGACGCTGAGGAACGCGGCGACGCGATTGGCCTCACCCGACGGATAACCCCGCACTTCGCGCAGCCACTTTTTCCACATCGGGGTCATCAAGTTGTATTCGCCGGTGTTGAACAACTCGGTCATGGCCATCATTTCCAGCGCTTCGATCAGGTCCGGTGCCAGCGGTCTTTTTTCCCCGACCCAACTGGAAAACTCTTTGGTGACCGGGTCCAGGAAGCGGTCCTGGAGGCGCCAGTCATCGGAGCCGCAAATGGCCGACGCCATGCGGTAATACAACTTCGAATGGTGCGGATGCCCGTGCATTTCGCCGAGCCCCACGTCTTCAATGATGATTTCCCCGCAGTGCCGCGCCGCTTCCAGCATCTTCAACTTGGCCTCGTCGGTTAACGACTCGGACTCCTGCAGGATCCGCACAATAATGCTGGAGACCGCATGGGCCGCGCCATCCGGGCTGCGCCAGCCACAAAAGAACGTACACAGCGACGACTCGGTCCAGTTGCTGGACGTCATGTCGACATAGGTCTCGCAATACTTATCCAGCTTGTCGGGGTGGCGGTGAAAACCACTCAGCAGCGCTTCAACAAGATTTCTGTCCTCGACATCAACCAGTGCCTGTTTGACGTACCCGATAAAATTCCAGCTCAACTGTTCCACGGCTTATCTCCTTATTAGGTGGTTCATTGCTCTACGACAAGATGAATACCCGCCGTCAATCCGCGACGACTTCTGCCATGAACTGACCGAAGCGCGTCATGCCCTCGATCAACTCGTCACGCTCGACGGCGTAGGAAATCCGGATGCTGTTGGGGTCGCCACAGCCTGAGCCGGGGACCACGGCAATATGGGCCTCGGTCAATAACAGATCGGCGAGATGATCGACGTCGCGGATTTTCGTGCCGAGGTAACGGCAACCCAACTTTCGGGAGACGTCGATATAGAGGTAAAACGCCCCTTCCGGTGGCGCGCAGGTAATGGCATCGACATAACCGAGACAGGTACACGCCGCCTGCAGTTGGCCGTCGAGGAAGGTATTGACCTGGCGGGCAAAGTCCGGTGAGTCGGCGATCAAGGTGTTCAGCGCGGCATATTGGGCAAGGCTGCTGGGGTTGGACGTGGTGTGGCCCTGCAAGTTGTGCATGGCCGCAATGACCTCGGCCGGGGCACAGGCGTAACCCACGCGCCAGCCCGTGACGGCCTGGCTCTTGGAGAACGAATCGACCAACACCGTCTGGTTTTTCAGGGCTGGAAACAGCGACACGATGTTCTGATGTTCATGGGGGTGACGTACCAGTTTGCGGTAGCACTCATCGAACACCACCCAGAGCTGATGATCGAAGGCGAGCTGAGCAATCTTGCGCAACTCCTCCCGTTGATACACCGTGCCCGTGGGGTTGTTCGGGGTGTTGATCACGATCATTTTGGTGCGGGGCGACAAGGCTCTTTCGACGGCTTTGCAGGTCAGGCGATAGTCGTCTTCCTTGGTATCGACAAACACCGGAGTGGCGCCGGCCAACAGGATCTGTGTGGGCGAGGTTTCCCAGTACGGCGTCGGAACAATGACCTCGTCGCCGGGATTGAGCAGCACCATCGCCGCGTTGTAGAGCGCCTGTTTGGCGCCAGCGGTCACGGCCACTTCATTGGCCGCGTACGGGACGCCGCAACGCTGGCTGACCTGTTGCGCCAGGCGTTCCCGAAGCTGGGGCAAGCCAATGGGTGGCGTATAACGATTGCGCCCGCCGTTGATGGCGTCGATGGCGCCCGCCTTCATGTCCTCGCAGGCATCGAACGATAATTCACCCGCTGCAAAGTTGATGACCTTGATGCCGCTTTCTTTCAAGGCATTGGCTTTGCTGCGCATGCTGGAGGTGCCGGGCGCCTTGAGAATCAGGGCGCGATGGGATAACGACAATCGGCGTGCAGAGGGCTCACTGTTATTCATTCTTCTACCTGCGAAAACGACTTGAAAACCAAGCGACCTGGTCACGGGCGGTGGCCCGTCAACTATTCGCTCTGATACAACCGTGCATCCGCGTCCAGACCGCGTTGTACACACCAGGACAACGGCAGCGTCAGCAACAGGGTGGCGGCCAACAGCATCACCGCGACGGGCACACTGGTGATGTCACCGAGGCTGCCGAACAACACCGGCGCCAGTGCGCCAGCGCCGATGGTGCCGGTGTAAAACACCGCAAACGCCTGCTCGCGCTTACCCGGCCCGGCCAGATCGGGCACGGCGCCGTACAACACCGACGAGGTGCCGTTCAACGCCAGCCCCAACAGCGGCAACATCACCATCAGGCCGAAAAACGGCAGGTACACCGCCATGACGATCAGCACCGCCGTGGTGAACTCGGTCAGCCACACGGTCTTGACCATGCCGATGCGCGCGCCCAGGTAGCCGCACAGCAACTTGCCGAACGCGCCGCCCACAAACAGCATCGTCAAGGCCAGACCGATGCCCGCGGTGCCGGCGCCCTTGTCTTTCAGGAGAAAGGGCAAGAAGGTGAGAAAGCCCATGCGCACTGCGCTGTCCAGGGTGCCGGTCAGGATCAGGGCGCGCAGGCCGCTGGCGGAACCCTGCCCATGTATCGCCTTCGACGCTTTGCTTTTTGCCGACACCGACCCAGTACGCGCCGGGATCAACCACCACAGCAAAGCCGCGGCGGCCAGCCCAAGCAGCCCCAGCAGCGTGACACTGGCGCGCCAGCTGATGACCGTGAGCAACAGACCGATCAACCCCGGGATCAACGTTTTGCCGATATCGCCGGAGAAGTTGTACTGCGACAACGCTTGCTTGACCCCACCACCCGCCTCGTAACTGTCGGTGATCAACGACGAGGCCAGTGGATGTTGCGTACTGGCGCCCAATCCGCCCAACAGCAGCGCCAGCAACAGCACCGTCAACCCGCCCGCCTGCCCGGCCAGCAAATAGGCCAGGCCGGCGAGTGCCGTTCCGCCGACCAGCAGGCGCTCGCGCCCCCAGCGTTTGGCGGCGCGGCTGGCCAACAGCTGGAACCCGGCCATCATCCCGGCATAGGCCCCGCGCAGCAGGCCGATCTGGGCAAAACTCAGGCCGAACTGCGCCTGCCAGATCGGCAACAGCACATAAATAACGTCGGTCAACCCGTCATGCACCGCATGCGCGCCACAACCCGCCACCAGTGAGCGGCGACGCACAGAAGCATCGGCCGGTGGCGCGGCGCGCGGGGAAACTACTTCGTGTGTCAGATCGTTCATCGTCTTGTGCGGCTGGAAAGTGGATATTGATAGTCAAGCAGGCTGAGCCACCGTCACTGCAACAGCTGTGCGCAATCCTTCATCACCGTGGCTTTGCGGCGCAGGTACTCGGCGAAAATCTCCCGTGCGGTCTGGTGGTCAACGGCGATTTGCATGGCCTCGACAAACTCACTGACCGCCGCCACGGCATGGGCGAAATGGTTACTCTCGGTGCCGCCGGTGTGCACGGTGACCCAGGCGACGGTGGCGCGGGCCTTGGATTCCGGCACGCCCATGTCGCGCACGAACCACTGCTTGTACAACGGGTGGATAAATTCCACTTCACCGTGGGTGTACACCTCGTGGATCAAGGTTGTCAGCAAACCCTGCAACAAATCGCGATCGCGCAGGCGGCGGGTGTCGGTCCAGTCCTTGAAGGCCTGGGCCGAAGGCAGGCAGTTTTCCTTCAGCAGCCACTGGTCATCGCCGCACAACGGCGTGGCCATGTTGTAGAACAGGTCCGAGTGCACGATGTTACCCAGCGCACCCAGGTCTTCATCGGTGATCCGTTGCAGACTGCCGCAGGCCCGGTACAGCTGCTCGGCGCACTCGGAACCTTGCTCGGAGCGCGCCAGCAAGGTAATGCGGTTGGCCAGGCCGGACACACTGGTGGCCGAGTTGTTGGTCTTGGACCAACTGGCGAAAAACTTGCGCAAGGCGACCGGTGAATGACGACGCGAGGTGAGTTGCTCGAACGCATGTTCAATGTCCACCAACGCCTCTTCTTCACTCCAGAAGGCCTCGAACAGCGCATGCTTCAACACACTGGCAGGCATGTCGTTCAGCACCGGCTCGACGATCTTCAACAACTGGCTGTGGCGGGTCATTACGTTACTCATGGTCACCTCTTCTATTCCCTTATTGGATGATGAATCAGGCAGGTTCACCGGTTCGGCCGGAACCGTTGTGGCCGCGTGCGACCGGTGTATCGGGTGTTTCGGGTTTGAGGGGTTTCCAGCCAGTCAGGGCGATCAGCAGCGACAACAGCTGGAAGCCGATGATCAGCGCCACGCAGCCTTGCCAGCCCCAGCGACTCCAGATCATTGCCGGGACGATGGCGCCGAAACTGCCGCCCAGGTAATAACCGGTCAGGTACAGGCCGACAGCCCCGGCCTTGTTGTGCCGGGCGGTGGCCGTGATGAAAGCATTCGCCGACGCCTGGGCGAGAAACACCCCGGTCGAACTCAGGGCCAGACCCAGGACGATCAGCCACAGCGAAGGCATCAGGGTCAGGATCGAGCCGCAGACCCCGAGCAATACGGCGCCCGTGAGCAATTCGGATTGCGGTCGCAATTTGCTCAAGCGGCCGGCAATCGGGATGACCACCAGCGCCAGCAGGAACACCGCATAAATCGTCCCCAGCGCCGCCGCGCCCAGGTTGAACGGCGCCTGGCTGAGGTACAGCCCGGCGTAGGTAAAGGTCGCCACTTGGGAAAACAGCACACAAAAACCGACGCCATACGCCGCCAGCAAAGGCTTGTGGCACAGGTCGCGAAAGGTGTGCCGACGAACAGGCGATGCCTTGGCCGCCAGCACCGGATTGGCCGGCAACAAGACGTGGATGGCGATGCCGACCAGCAAGCTGATGATCGCCAACAGTTCAAAGGCCTCACGCCAGCCCACGTATTGCGTCATGATCCCCGCCACGAAACGCCCGGCAAAACCGCCCAGCACCGTCCCCGCCACATACAGGCTGGTGATTTCAGTGACGGTGCCGCCGCGCCAGCGGTCGCCGATGTACGCTACGCTGGTGGCGAAGACCACCGGGATGAGCATGCCTTCGATAAAGCGCCAGACCAGCAACTCGGCAAAGCTGTCGGCACGCGCGGCCAGCAACGCCGGCACCGCCAGTAGCAACGCCGCGACCACGATCACCGAGCGTTGCTCGAAGCGACCGGTCAAGCGGCTGATAAACGGGGCCGTGATAGCGACTGCCAGGGTGGTGACAGTGATACTCCAACCGGCCTGGCGAGCGCTCACCTGAAAACTCAGGGCAAACTCCTGGAGAATGCTCTGGGTTGAATAGAGGTTGAGAAAAGCCGCACAGCCACACAGAAACAGGGCGACGCGAGCACTGTGCAGGCGCAAATTCATGAGACCTCTCGTTTTAATACCGGAGGTCTTTATAGAATACGCAGCCGGCTGAACACCAATACCGAATTCGGACCGATCAATACCTAGGGATCAGGATGCTTGACCTACGCAAGTTACGTTACTTTTTGACGGTCGCCGAAGAGCTGCACTTTGGCCGCGCGGCGTTGCGCCTGCACCTCGCCCAGCCACCCCTGACCCGCCAGATTTCGGCGCTGGAAACCGAGCTGGGCTTTCGCCTGTTCGATCGCACCAGCCGCACGGTTACGCTCACGGCCCAGGGCCGGCATTTCCTGCCTTACGCCCAGGCCGTCCTCGATCAGGCCAGCCTGACCGAAGTCATTGCTGGCAAACTGGCCGCCGGTTCGGCCGGTCAGTTGGCCCTGGGTTACGCCAGTTCGATTGCGCTGTCGGACCTGTTCAGCCACACCCTGCAAGCCTTTGCCCAGCGCTTCCCGGACGTGCAACTGACCCTGGTGGAAAGTGCGTCCGGCAGTCTGTATTCGCAAGTGGTCGATGGCCGCATCGATATCGGCCTGAGCCGCCTGCTGCCTGAGCGCGGGCAAACCGAGGTTCAGGCCCTGTCGCTGGGCGGCGAACCGCTGGTGGCGGCCCTCTCCAGCGACAACCCGCTGGCCAGCCAGGACGAAGTCACCCTGGCCCAACTCAGCGCGCACCCCTTGATTCTGTTTCCGGCCGATTATGGCTCCGGGCTCAATGAATCCATCGAGCACCTGTACCGCAGCAACGACCTGCCCATCCGTCCGGGTCCGTCGGGGCGGCAAATCACCTCGATCATCGCCTTAGTGGCCGCCGGCCAGGGCGTCGCCCTGGTTCCCGAGTGCGCCAGGACCCTGGCCAAAAAAGGCGTGACTTACCGGCCACTGGCCGACCCCGCAGCCCGCGCGGAACTGCTGATACTCACGCGAACCCAGGGCCGCAGCCTGCTCGTCGAGGCCTTTATGGGCGTGGTCGAGGAACTGCTGCAGCGGGATCGATGAACCCGCTGTGCTCGATCGTCTCGGTGATCAGTAATCCCCGCCCGCCCGCTTGAGCATTTGCTTGCAGCGCTCCGACAAGTGAAACACCCGCAGATGCTTGCCGGCCTTGTCGTAGCGTTCGCGCAGGGTCTTCAGCGCAGCGATGGCCGAGTAGTCGACGAAGCTCAGGTGGCGGCAATCAAGCGTCACTAGGGCGGGATCGTTAGCGGGATCAAACTGATTGAGAAACGGCGCGGTTGAGGCGAAAAACAAGGTGCCGTGCAGGCGGTAGAGTTTGCTGCCGTCGGTTTCCAGGTAGGTATCGGCGTACAGCTCGCGGGCCTGCTGCCAGGCGAAGTTGAGCGCGGCAATGATGATGCCGCAGAGCACCGCGGTGGCGAGGTCGGTGAACACGGTGATGGTGGTCACGGCAATGATCACCAGCACATCGTTGAGCGGCACTTTGTTGATCACCCGCAGCGAGGCCCAGGCGAAGGTCTGCTGCGACACCACGAACATCACCCCCACCAGCGCGGCCAGCGGAATACGCTCGATCAGCGGCGACAGAAACAGCACGAACAGCAGAATCATCACCCCGGCGATCCCCCCAGAGAGCCGACCACGCCCGCCGGAGCTGAGGTTGATCACGGTCTGGCCGATCATCGCGCAGCCGCCCATGCCACCGAACGCACCCGACACCATATTCGCCGCGCCCAGCGCCACGCACTCGCGATCCGGGTAGCCGCGGCTTTCGGTGATTTCATCGGTGAGGTTCAGGGTCAGCAGGGTTTCCAGCAGGCCGACCAGCGCCATCAAAATCGCGTAGGGCGCGACGATGCGCAGAGTGTCCAGGTTCCACGGAATGTCCGGCAACGCCAACGTCGGCAAGCCGCCGGCGATGTGCGCCATGTCGCCCAGTGTGCGGGTCGGCAGGCCGAGCAAGTACACCGCCAACCCAACGCCGAGGATCGCCACCAAGGCGGGCGGCACGGCGCGGGTCAGGCGCGGCAGCAGGTAGACGATGGCCATGGTCAGCGCCACCAGCCCGCTCATCACGTAAAGCGGCGTGCCGCTGAGCCAGGTGTCGCCGCTCTTGAAATGCTCCAGTTGCGCTAACGCAATGATGATCGCCAGACCATTCACGAAACCGAGCATCACCGGGTGCGGCACCATGCGCACCAGTTTGCCCAGCCGCAACAGCCCGAACGCCATCATGATCAACCCACCCAACAGCACCGTCGCCAGCAAATACTGCACGCCGTGCTGCACCACCAACGCCACGATCACCACCGCCATCGACCCGGCAGCACCGGACACCATGCCCGGCCTCCCGCCGAACAGCGCGGTCAATGTGCAAATGATGAACGCGCCGTAGAGGCCCATCAGTGGATTGAGATGCGCGACCAGTGCGAAGGCGATGCACTCGGGCAGCAACGCGAAGGATGTCGTGAGCCCGGCCAGGGCATCGGCGCGTAGGCGTTGTGGTTTCATGGCTTACCTGAAAATGCGGGCCGGTGGGGTTGGCCGCGGGAGTTGCGGGGAATGAGGGGTGGGGATGTTACGGAAATGAGGGGGGTTGGGCCAGTGGTTGAAGGTGACCGATAGACCCGACGAAGGTCTCTTGCTGGATTGCTTGAGCCCGCAGTACCGGTTGTCACGGACATGGCTGCGATGAAACCTGCAATCAGTTGTCCGTGATTGCTCCTGAAAAAACGACCTCTACCTGTCCGATGAGAAAGACAGGTCCCGCTCTATCCCACCGAGCCGTTACGGTTCCGCCATCACATTCAACCTCGACGCGATTGTCTAACAAGCCCGACGAATTCCGTTAAATCCGACCAACCTGCGCCGGTCAAGACTTACTGATCGTCCAAAACGTAGATTGGATAGCTTTCAGGGTAGGGGCCGTACTGGGCTGCCCATTCGTCCTTACCGATCAGCGTATTGGAAACGCCATACTGGTAGACCTGCGATACCTTCCAGTCATTGAGAGTCTTTTCGACGAGGTATCTGAGTTGTACACCCTTATTTCGGACTTCCTCATCCTCTTCAGTGTGGCTCACAGACGATGGCGTCACGTTGGTGACTTTGACAGTCGCGATAGCCCGTGTCTCAGTCTCCTGCCTTATCTCGATTATCTCTCGTTTATAAACGGTCTTCGTGCACAGTCGCCCACGACTTTTGAAGGACTGCACCACTTCTCCCGTCGCAACTCTGCTCACATCAAATTCGTCTGAGCGTTCTTTGATGATTTTTTCGCAGTTAGCGTCCGCGACAGCGGCCATGGCACCAAGATAGCGCCACCATGTATTGAGCGCTTGTTCGGGTGAGCCTGTGTTGATTTCAAACTTATAGACAAACTTCTCAGCCGGGACTGGCGCTTGTACGGTCGGAGTCGCTGGCGATGAGGTGGTATTTCCCGGGTTTTCGCCTGGAGCATTGGCGATTTTTTCACAGCCCGAAAGTGACAGAAAAAGGGGCAGCAGCAAAAATGCTCGTCTCATAAAATCCATTTTTTCGAGGTGATAGTAGGGCTCGCATTCTGCCTAAGGATTCTCCCGAGGGCTACGCGTTAACGGGAAGTTTGCCTGGCTCACTAAAACTGACAGGCTTACGCTATCAACCCTGCTTCAAATCCAGCATATAAGTGTAATACCCCGTGTCCCGCACATATCCCAACGACTCATACAACCGCTGCGCGCCGAAGTTATCCGTGGCCGTTTCCAGCACCAACCCCTTTGCGCCTGTCGACAGCGCAAAAGTGCGGGCGGTGTTCATCAGCAACCTCCCGACCCCACGGCCGCGAGCAGCCGGTGCGGTGAAGAGATCGCTGAGCAGCCAGGTTCGGTGAGCGTCGATGGAGGAAAACGTCGGATAGAGCTGGACGAAACCCAGAGCAGCGCCATCATCGTCCAAGGCGAGAAAGATCGCGGATTCATCCAGGGCGATGCGCTCGGCGATGAAGTCTCGGGACTGTTGCAGGTTCGAAGGCTGGCCGTAGAAACTGCGATAGGCGTCGAAGAGTCGGGCAACTGGGTCGAGGTGGCTGGCGTCGGCGCGTTGGGCGTGGATGGCCATGGGGTGATCGTCTCCGTACGGGTTGAAAAAACATCAAACGCGAAGTTAAGCCATAACGCGATCTGTAGCAGCTGGCGAAGCCTGCGTTCGGCTGCGCAGCAGTCGTAATATCGGTCAGCGCGGTGCATCAGGAAGACCTCGCGTCCAGGTATGACGACTGCTTCGCAGCCGAACGCAGGCTTCGCCAGCTGCTACAACAGGGAGTGTGTTTGGCTTGATTCCGAGAAAGCGCAAACATCCAGCTACGAGTGTAAGCGCTTACTCCAGATTCGCTTCCATCAAGCCTTCGATCGCTGCTCCGAGTTCACCACCAACGCCGACGTCCTCGCCAACCCGTAATAAAGCACCCCCGGCACCACCAACCCGACAATCCACGAAATATCCACGCCACCGAGCTGCGCAACCATCGGCCCGGAGTAGAAGTGCGTGTCCACAAACGGCAACTGGATCAACACACCCACGACATACACGCTAATCCCCCGCCCGTTCCAGCGCCCATAACGCCCCGCCGGATCGGACAGCGCCGGGATGTCATAACGCTCCTTGTTGATGAAGTAGTAATCCACCAGGTTGATCGCGCTCCACGGTGTGAAGAACGTCAGCAGGAACAGGATGAAGTATTTGAACGAATTCAAGAACGAGTACTGCCCCAACAGCGCCAAGGTGGTGGAGGCCGCGACGATCAGCAGCACAAACACCATGCGCTGGCGGGCGGTGATCTCGAGGCGGCTGCGGAAACCACTGATAATCGTCGCGACGCACATGAAACTGCCATAGGCGTTGAGCGTCGACACCGTGACCTTGCCGAACACCACGCTCAGGTACAGCAGCGACGCTATCAGCCCGGTACTGCCAAAACCGACGATGGTCGCCACTTCATGCCCCCGGAAGTTCGCACCCGCCAACGCCGCCGCAAACACCCCCAATACCATGGAAGCCTGCGCGCCCAAGACCGTGCCGAGGCCGACAGCGGCGAAGGTTTTCCACGATGAGGTCTTGCTCGGTAGATAGCGCGAGTAGTCAGCCACATAAGGCCCGAACGCAATCTGCCAGGACGCCGAGAGCGACACCGCCAGCAGAAAAGTGCTCCAGCCGAAGTGACGGTTTTCCAGCAACAGACCAATGTCGTTGAGGGTCATCAACCGGGTAAACAGGTAGACGAAGGCGATGATGCCCAACACGCTCGCCACCCGGCCCACCCAGTGAATCACCCGATAGCCGAAGATCGTCAGAAACGCGATGCACGCGGCGAAAATCAGGATGCCGGCGCTGTCGCTGACATGGACCAACTGCGCAATCGCCTGCCCCGACAGCACCGCCCCCGTGGCGCTGAACCCGAGGTACATCAGGCACACCAGCACAATCGGAATCGCCGCCCCATAGACGCCGAATTGCACCCGGCTGGAGATCATTTGCGGCAACCCCAGCTTCGGGCCTTGGGCGGCATGCAGGGCGACGACGGCGCCGCCGAGCAACTGGCCGATCAGCAAGCCGATGAGCGACCAGAACACATCACCGCCCAGCACCACCGCCAGCGCGCCGGTGACGATGGCGGTGATTTGCAGGTTTGCGCCGAGCCACAACGTGAACTGGCTGTAGAGGCTGCCATGACGCTCGGCCTCGGGGATGAAATCGATCGAACGGGTCTCGATAAACGGACTTCGTTGTTGAGTCATTGCGGTGTGCTCTTCAGAAAAGTAGACGCCAATACCGAGCAAGCGAAGCCGCGTCCGATGTAGCAGCTGGCGTAGCCTGCGTTCGGCTGCGAAGCAGTCGTCAGTTCAGTTAACGCGGTTTGTCTGATGTACCGCGCGCTCTGGTTTTACGACTGCTTCGCAGTCGAACGCAGGCTTCGCCAGCTGCTACATAGAGCGATGCGTTCGTCCGCTACATAGCGCGATGCGTTCGGCTGCTGCCACGGTTCGCATGACGCTTCATTGATCGGTATTAATGGCGGGTGGTGTTTTTATTGTTGTTGTCCAGCGCTCAAAGCGGTGACGGAAATCGGCTGCCGATCAACGCCAACAAACGGCGCCTTGGCCCACACAACCTTGCCGCCAACCATCGTCAACAGCACGTTATTGCGCGCCAGCTCAGCCTCGGACACTTGCATGAAGTTTTTGTCCAGCACGATCAGGTCCGCAAACTTGCCGACCTCGACCGAGCCGACCACCGCGTCCAGCTTCAACTGCTCGGCGGCGTTCAGGGTGATGGTGCGCAGCACTTCCTCGCGGGACAGCGCCGGATCATCATTCAACCTGCCCGCGTACTTGGGGCCGTAACTGTGCGGGTTCTGCGGATCGCCCGAGCGGGTGACACCGACTTTCAGCGCGAGAAACTCGTCGAGCGGATCAACCGGCCAGTCGCTGCCATAGGCCACACGACCGCCCGCCCGGGCAATGCTGCCCGACGGTTCCATGCGGGCGAACCGCGCGGCGCCGAGGTGATCGCTGGTGCCATCAATCGTGGACGGCGCTTGTTGGGCCCACTGGAACGACATGTTGGCCGTCACGTCGAGCGCCTTGAAACGCGGATAGTCCGCCGGGTCCACTTCTTCGTTGTGGGTAATGGTCGGGCGAAACGCGTTGCCCGGCAGTTGATGGCGTACGTATTCGATGCCGTTCAGCGAATCGCGCACCGCGCGGTCGCCAGTGGCGTGAAGGTGCGGATCGAGGCCAGCCTCAACGGCCTTGAGCAGCAACGGATTGAGCACTTGCGGTGGGAAATACAGTTCGCCGAGATTCTTGCCCGGCGTCCATTTGGGCGCCTTCTCGGTGCCTGTGTTATGTAAATACGGCGTCAACATCGCGCCCGTGTCGGCCGGCGCGTTGATGATGCCGTCCATGAATACTTTGACGTGGCGCATGCTCACGCCCGGCGCGACGTTGGTTTCGCCCTGGTCGTAGGTGTTGGCCAGGATTTTCGCGTCGGCGATGGTTTTCGCCGGGTCTGCGGCCGCGGCGGCCGGGTCGAGCTTGATCGCCAGCAAGGCCCGGGCGGTCAGTTCACCCGACTGCTGCAAGGTCGTGAACGCTTTACCCATCTCGGGCCCCGACATGGCGTCGAAGAAACTGGTGATGCCTTGCTGGCGCATGGCGTCGAGCGCGGCGCGGGTCTGGGTCAGTTTCTCGGCATCGGTGGCGGGCGGGACCACGGCGGCCATGGTGTCGGCGGCGCCGTCCTCGCAGATGCCGTTCGGGTTGCCGGCGCTGTCGCGCACGTATTTGCCGTCGCTGGGGTTGGGGGTTTGCCTGGTGATGCCGGCGACTTCCAGGCCGCGGGAGTTGGTCAGCACGGTGTGGAAGTCTGTCGAGCGGACCTGAATCGGACGTTTGGTCTTCAGTGCGTCCAGGGTCGATTTGTCCGGATCGCCGTCGAGGCCGTCCATGCCCATGCGATCCCAACTGCCGACTTCGAGCCACACATCCGGGCCCTTGTCCTTGTCGGCATCCAGGCATGCCTGGATGGTTTCCTGGAACACCTTGCGCGTCATGGTTTGGTATTTCAAATCGCACAAGGTCATGGCGCGGCCGCCGTCCCCCGGATGCATGTGCGCGTCGATGAAGCCCGGCATCAGCATGCGCCCGGCCAGATCAATCAGCTGTGTCTGCTGACCGATGTAGGAAGTAACACCTTCATCGCTGCCGACATACACAATCTTGCCGCCCGTGACAGCAATCGCCTGCTGCACCGAATTCTTGCCATCGACGGTGTAGACATAGCCGTTGCGCAGCACCATGTCGGCGCCGCTCGAACCCTGGGTCTGACACCCCACCAATCCCACACCCGCCAATGCCGTGGTCGCGGCCACCGCGATAAATAGCCCGGAAAATTTCACTGACCCACCTCTGTTCTTATAGTTTTTGAAGTGCCCGGACAGACTGGCGCGCCAGCCCGTGGCAGGCAGGGCCTACCCTATAGCGCGCCGTCGAAATCCGGACCTCCGCAAATGAGGAGGGGTCAGGCAATTAGTGGGAGGTACGACGGGTGTCGTGGGACGGCGAACGCAGGACCGAACCCAGCTCCACCTTGCTCTTCACGCCGAGCTGCAAGTAGCAGTTGCGCAGATACGTGCGCACAGTGGCCGGGCTTAGCCCCAGGGTTTTGGCGATCTCTTTATAGGAATGGCCGGCGGCAAACAGCATCGCGGCCGTGCGCTCGCGAGGCGCCAGCACCGCCCCGCGCGATTGTGTTTCGAGGGACAGAATCACATGCTCGGCGTTAGGGCTCAGCGTCAGCGTGCAACGACCGAAACGGATCACGCACGGCGCTTTGGCCAGTTGCGCGATCACTTCAAAGGGCAGCGTTGAGCCGCTCCACCCCGGCAACTCACGCTGAATGGCGGCGCACAGGCTGGCGCCGACATACAGCAGGCTGCCATCGAGTCGGGCGATGCCAAAGTCGGTCGCGCCGCTGCCGGTGTCGAAGCGAATCATGTCCTGCACCTGGAATCGCCACAGTTGCAACAGGTGATCGCAAAACGCAGAAAACAACTCGGCCTCATCGTCGCTGAACCCCAGCGCATCAGCGCCACGGTACACGCAGACGAAAAACAGCAAGCCGCTCTCGGGCAATTCGAAGGTGATGCACATCGGGTGATAGAGGTCGTGACGTCGGGCGAAGTCGTTCACCTCTTCACTCGGGTCGGTATAGCCGCTTTCACGCACCACCGCGCCGAGTTGGCTCAGGGTGTCGTTGGAAAACCTGTCGATGTCCGCACAGGTGTGCCATTCGGCCGCGAACGATTCCGGCAGATTGATACGCCCGTGCATCCAGCTTTGGGGTGGCGCATCGGCGTCCGACCCCGACATCTCGCCCCACCAGGAGGACGCGAACGGCACCAGTTCGCTGAAGGCGTGCAGGCCGTCTTCAATGAATTGCGAGTCGCCGCAATCCCGGGCCAGGCGGCCGAGGTGGAGGATGCAGCGGTTGAAGGCGTTGAGTGTGGTCATCGAAGTCATCAGCTAGATCCGCTTAAGTTTTCTGAAAGCCTGGGGTTCCCATACACGCATGGCCAGTAAGAGTGCAGTTCCGCGCTTCTCGGACAAAGGGGCGGTCAGCGATTCGTTGTGAAGCACGGCCAGTTTGCTGCGCAACTTGTGCATTTCAACCTGCAATTGGGCGTAGGCAGACTTCGTCAGCATGCCATGGGCGAAGTCCAGGGTCTCGTCAGGTATATCGAACCGGCTGCCCATGAAATCAGGCAATCCCTGCTGCAGAAAGAATTGTCGGATCGGACCGCCCGGCAACCAGTCAAAATCTCGCGCGACGAGCAGCCTGATCCGGTTGCCCGGTTTGAGATTGGCCAAGCCCATCCGCTCCAGTACCAGCAGATTCTTGATGCACTCGGCTTTCGACAGATGGTAGGCAGAAACCATTTCTTCCAGCGACCAATGATTCAGGGCACAGACGGCCACCAGCAACAACTTCTCGTTGGAGACGAGTTGCGCTTCCTGTTCTCGCTTGAGCATTTTCAGGCGCGGCGCCGACGACTCGGCCTCCTGGAGCAACTCTGCCATCGTCAGGTCGAGCAAATCACAGAGCTGGGCAAGGCGCTCGACCGTCAGACGCCCGCTCGCCAGCAGGCGCTTCACGCTGGGCTCCGACAACTCAAGCGCTTGAGCGACGTCGCGATAGGTCATCCCGGCGGACTTGAGGCGCTGCTTGATCGTCACGATGAGTTGGGTGATCTGCGTCATGAAAGTACTGGAATCCGACACCAAAGGTGTCAGATTAGCGAAATACAAACGAACACGTTGCGAAATATGCAACCACCCTCCCATGCTGAGCGCTCGGAAGAACCTGGAGAGCAGCATGAGCATCAGAAAAGGGATATTGGCGGCGGACGCAGGTACGACGCCAGGCAGGCCACCGGAAGGTAATTTGCTTGTCGGAGACCTGGTGTTCATCCGTGTCACCGCGCGACCTTTCCTGGAAGTGGCCAACGCCACGAATTCGTGGACTAACCACGTCGGCGTGGTGGTCGACGACGGCGGCGATGATCCATTGATTGCCGAGAGCACGTTTCCATTGGCGCGAACGACGTCACTGACACGCTTCCTGGCACGATCCGACAACGGGCGCTGCGCCGTCGCGAGGCTGCCCCTCCCTCTCGACGATCAACAGCGCGCGATGCTGGTGGCTGCTGCCAGTCGCCGGATGGGCACGTTCTACGACACCGGTTTCAACATGAGCTCGCGACGCCAGTTCTGTTCCCGCTTCGTCCGTGAAGTCATCGACGAAGCAACGAACATTCAGCTCGGTGAAGTGGAAACCTTCGAAACGCTGCTGCGCCATAACGCCGATCCGAATCTGGCCTTCTGGCGACTCTGGTATTTCGGCCGGATTCCATGGCAACGGCGGACCGTCACACCCGCGAGCCTGTTGCAAAGTCCGAAGGTACGTGTCGTTTACGATTCACACGGCGCCAGCGCAGCATGATCGACAACACACGAGCGCACTCCCCTTGTCCTATCACTCGGCGCAAACTGCTGCAGGCGGGCATGGCCGGGATTGCGGTCGGTGTGCTGTCACCCGGATCGTTATGGGCGGCGCCTTCTGGTGTCCTGGTCAACGACGTGACAGGACTCAACCCGATTTGGGTCAACCGCCTGTTCGCCCCGCGTACCACAGACGAAATCCGGCAGTCGCTCGCCCTGTGGACAGGCCCGGTCAGTATCGGCGGTGGCCGCTACAGCATGGGCGGACAGATCGCCACCGAAGACAGCCTGCACCTGGATATGCGTCAGTTCAATCAGGTCATCCGTTACTCGCCTGAGAGCAGGGTCATACGCGTGCAGTCCGGGATACGGTGGCGCGACCTGCAGTCGGTGATCGACCCGCACGACCTCTCGGTAAAAATCATGCAGAGCTACGCCAACTTCACCGTGGGCGGTGCGCTGTCGGTCAATGCTCATGGGCGCTATGTCGGTGCCGGCCCGGTGATCAACTCGGTACGTGCCCTGCAACTGGTGCTCGCCGACGGTTCGTTAGTCGAAGCGTCCCGCACTGAAAATGCCGACGTGTTCCACGCGGCCATCGGTGGCTATGGCGCGCTGGGGATCATTACCGAGGTCGAGCTGGACCTGGTGTCCAACGTCACGATGGAACGTCAGGTGCAGCACCTGCCGGTGGCCGATTACCCGGATTTTTTCAATCACCAGATCCGCGGCAACGAGCAGGCCATCCTGCACAACGCCGACTTGGCCCCGCCCTATTTCGACCGGGCCACCGCCGTTACCTGGTGCACCACGGACAAAACGCTGACCGTCGCGGACAGGCTGGTCGCGCCAGGGCAATCCTACAAATTTGACCAGACGGTCATGTGGAGCGTGGCCAAGCTGCCTGGCGGACCGGTGATTCGCAAGGATGTCATCGATCCGTTGCGCTACCGCAGCCACCCGGTTGTACGGCGTAACTACGAAGCCAGCGCAGACGTCGCCTCCCTCGGGCCGCTCGCAACCCGCAACAGCACCTACGCCTTGCAGGAGTATTTCGTACCGGTCGCCCAACTCAACGGGTTCATCAAGCAAATGGCAGCCATCCTGCAGGCGCACCACGTTGACGCCGTCAACATCTCCATCCGGCATGCGCCGGCCGCCCCCGATTCGTGTTTGTCCTGGGCGCGTGAAGAAGTGTTTTCGCTCGTACTCTATTACTGGCAACACGTTCGCACAGCCGACCGCGAGGCAGTCGGCGTGTGGACACGCGAGCTTATCGACGCCGCACTCTCGTTTGGGGGAACCTACTATTTGCCCTACCAGTTGCATGCAACGCGAGCGCAATTCTCACGGGCCTATCCCCATGCACCACGCCTGTTTGCGCTCAAGGCGCACTTCGATCCGGGCAATCGATTCCGCAACAAACTCTGGGACAAGTACTACGCGGGGTCATCCGATTAACCGCCAGCGGCGACTGAACTTGCCCATCAAATCGTCATTGCCTGTATTTGGGCGCAGGAGAAGTACCGATTGAAAAAGTCATGCCAATGGGGCTAGATCGCCGTTAGTCGTCAATTCACCCTCTGTCTCGTCGCCAAGGACTCTTCATGCCACTGAGCTTCCACAAAATGCACGCCAATGGTGATGACTTCGTGATTGTCGACTCGCGAAATTCGCCCCTCTCAATAACCAGTGCCCTGGCACGGCGAATGGGCGATCGGCACCGTGGAGTGGGGTTCAATCAACTCGCGGTCATACTCGATTGCGATGATGCCGCCGCGCGCTTGATGTTCTGGAATGCCGATGGCTCCACGCTGGATGCCTGTGGCAGCGCAACACGAGGGGCGGCGGATAGGCTGATGCGCGAATCAAATACGACCTCGATAGTATTGCGAACCAACCGTGGACTGCTCACGTGCGAACGCACCTCAACGGGTGCCATTTCTGTCGCCATGGGAGAACCGCTTTTCGGCTGGTCGGCTATTCCACTGGCGCAGGAAGTGGACACGGCTGTGTTGCCACTGGCTGGCGACCCGGCAGCGTGCAGCATGGGAAATCCGCACTGCACTTATTTTGTGGACGACCTGACAGCCGTTGATATAGCGGCCATCGGACCGACCATTGAAACCGACGCTCTATTTCCACTGAAAACGAATGTACATTTCGTCCAGGTCATCGACCGCACGCACATTCGGCTGCGCATCTGGGAGCGCGGCGGTGGCATCCCGCTCGGCTCGGGCTCCTGCTCGTGTGGCGCGGCGGTCAACGGCATTCGCCGGGGCTTGCTGGACAACTGCGTCGAGGTTGAATGTGATGGCGGGACCGTTACGGTTCAATGGGATGGCGTGGGGGCTGTTTTTCTCATTGGACCGGTAGAGACGAGTTTCTCGGGAACACTGACGGATCGATTTTTACAGGCGCTTTAGCTGCGCTGTTCAATCAACCGGAATCACCGCTGGCTTCCCCTTCTCCTTCAACAAAAACACCAAAAACTTCGCCGGCTTGTCCTGACTCGCATTGCGCCCCACCGTATGCACGTCTTCAGGCCCTTCATGAAAACTCTGCCCCGGCATCAGCGTCACCTCTTTGCCACCCTTCACGCCCATGACGATGGAGCCTTCGAGCACATAGATGAAGCCATGCGCGTCGTGCCGATGCACCGGATCGGCGCCGCCTGGCGGGTATTCCACGGTGATCATCAGCACTTCTTTTCCGGGGTAGTCGGCAAGCGCCTGTTCCATCACGGGTTGGACCACCGGTGACGCGGGAGCGGCCATTGCCAGTCCGGTGCACAACAGCGGCAGTAAGGCGAAGAGAGGATGCAGGTTCATGGGGCGTTCCTCATCGGAGTTGGCTAAAGCGTGGGGGCGATCCGTTGCAAGGAATCGCCACCCGCCTTTCCCGCTAGGTGTTTTTCAGCCAGGCATCGAAGCGTGTCGCGCCAATGATCGGATCGACGCCGGGGGTCAGTGACTCGTCGTCGATGACCGCACCAAAATAGGTGGCCTCGGCGTCCGCGATCACCTCGCGTGGGTCGTCGTTGTGTTTCAACCAGGTTTTGACGAATGAGGCGATTGGCAGCCGTTCAGGGCCGGCCACTTCCTCTGTCTGGCGGGTGGGCGGTTGTTCGGCGATGTTGGCCAGGGTCGCCGCGACGTCGGCCGAGGCGATCGGTTGCAGGTCGGCGGCGGGCAATCGGGTGGTGTTGCCTTCGTTGCCGGATTGGGCGATGGCGCCGATGAATTCGAAGAATTGCGTGGCCCGCAGGATCGAGTAGGGAACGCCCGAGGCCTTGATCAGTTTTTCCTGGGCCATTTTGGCGCGGAAGTAGCCGCTGTCGAGCATCATTTCCGTGCCGACGACGGACAAGGCGACATGGTGTTTGACCCCGGCGGCTTTCTCGGCGGCGAACAGGTTGCGCCCGGAAGTCTCGAAGAACTCCAGCACGGCGGCGTCTTCAAATGACGGCGAGTTGGCGACGTCGACCACCACGTCGGCACCGGTCAGCGCCGCTTCGAGGCCTTCGCCGGTCAGGGCATTGAGGCCGGTGCTGGGTGAGCCGGCCAGTACGTCGTGCCCGCGCTGGCGCAGGTTATTGCAGAGCTGGGTGCCTATCAGGCCCGTTCCGCCAATGACGACAATTTTCATGGGAAT
Source organism: Pseudomonas sp. ADAK2 (assembly GCF_012935755.1). Taxonomy (GTDB): domain Bacteria; phylum Pseudomonadota; class Gammaproteobacteria; order Pseudomonadales; family Pseudomonadaceae; genus Aquipseudomonas. The sequence continues at coordinate 7,011,427 of NZ_CP052862.1, read as the reverse complement.
GCCTCCAGGTTGTACGGTGCACCGCAGGGTGCAGCTGTCGGCGGGTGATCAGCGACTATCAAGCCAGGGCCGAAGCCAGATTCAGTTTAGGACACGGATCGCGGAATGCCCTGTGGCTCGGCATCTCCTTGCCGTGTAATCGGACGAATCGCCTCTGGCTCATTCGCTGTATAGTTTTATATATTACGAAACCGACTTCCCAAGACGTCCTCCATGCCCTTCTCCCTCGTTCACTCCCGATGACCAGCATTCGCCAACGCAATCAGCACCTGATCCTGGCCGCCGCCAGCGAAGAGTTTGCCGCCAGGGGTTTCGACGCTACCCAGACCCGGGACATCGCCGCGCGCGCGGGGGTGCCGAAGGCGAATCTGTATTACTACTTCCAGACCAAGGAAAACCTCTACGCCAAAGTGCTGCTCGGGTTTGTCGAGCCGCTGCTGGAGGCCTCGGCGGTGTTGCGCGAGAGCGATGATCCGGTGGAGGGTTTGCAGGCCTACATCGCGGCGCGGATACGCATTGCGCGGGAGCATCCGCACATTGCCAAGGTGTTCAGTGGCGAGTTGTTGCTCGGCGGACGGCAGTTACCCGAGGAGTGTCGGGATTTGTTGTATGCCGAGGCACAGCGCAATGTCGAATGCCTGCGCAGCTGGATTGAGCGCGGACTGTTGGCGCCGGTGGATCCGGAGCATTTGATGCTGTTTATCTGGTCGGCGACGCGCACCTATACCAACCTGGGCTGGCAGATGGCGCATATCACCGGGCGCCAGGTGCCGGAGGATGGGGATTATCGGAATGCGGCGGCGACGATTACCCGGTTGGTGTTGGGGGGCGTGGTGCCGGAGCGGATTGGGGCGATTGGGGGGTTGATGTTTGCGACGTGATTTGGGGGGGCGGCTGCGCAATGCAGGCGCGAGGCTTGCCCGCGAAGAACGATAACGCGGTGTGTCAGACACCACGCCTTAACCGTAGGAGCGAGACTTGCCCGCGAAGGCGGTGTGTCAATAGCGAAGATGTCGACTGACACGCCGCCTTCGCGAGCAAGCTTTGCTCCTACAGGAATTGGTGTTGGCTGCCAATTTTGTGGACGACGCAATACAAATGTAGGAGCGAGGCTTGCCCGCGAAGGCGGTGTGTCAATGACGATGATGTCGACTGACACGCCGCTTTCGCGAGCAAGCTTTGCTCCTACAGGGTCTGGCAGCTATCCAGCAGTACGCCCCTCGCTAGGGCATCTGGTCCAGCGGCAAGGACCCGGCCGCCGCTCGTTTGTCATACCAACGCTTGAGTGTTTCGGGCAGGCGCCCTTTCCAGCCTGCCACGTTGGTGTAGTAACGGGCGCGAAGATTGCCCTTCGAATCGCTCACTATCAACACCAGCCAGAAGCGCGAGTCTGTGGTGTGCATGAAAATTGAAGCGTTGATACCGCCGAGCCCGCGTACCCACATTTCATCGACTTCGGCGCCCGGAACATCGCTGGACGCCTCGCCCAGGGTCCGCGAACTGCTGCTCTCGACCAACCGTTGGTAGTCGTCCTTGAGCAATGTGCGCAGCGCGTCGTCTTCCTGTTGAGTGCGCACTAGTCCGACGCTGAGCAAATCGTTTTCCAGCGCCAAAGACTGTTCCGATGCCACGTATCGTCCGGCATAAAACACGCCCATCCCGGCGCCGCAATCCGAGTCACTGCCCTCCTGACTGACATCCAGCACGCCGTTCATGGCGATGAAGGTCAGCGCACAATCGCCCTCGGCGTAATGCGCGGTCGTGCCTTTGAGGGTGGCGATGCCATCCAGGTTGCCCATGTTGGCGCCGTTTGCAGCCAAGACTTCGAACGTGACGTGGGTCGAATCTTTACGCCGGGTCTTCAACTCGCCACCGGTCTCTACGCCCCACGGAATCATCTGCCAAGTGGCGTCCCACGAAAACGGCGTGGCCATGTGGCCAAGTTCGGTGATGCGCATTCGATACTTGTGCCGCAGGCAAGAAAGGTTATCGGCGCACTGATTGCGCTGCTTCAGCCACTGGCGCTGGTCGGTCTTCAGCGCTTTGGGATCAGCGACTTTCGCAAGCGTGACGCTCCACAGTTCGCCCAGTTTTTTATCCAGGTTGGAGGTGTAAGCGTCGGCGCAAATGGTTTTTTCGCTGGGGCTGGTTGCGTTGGCGCAATCGAAACTGCTGGCATGGGTGACGGTGGAGAACGCGAGAGGTGCCAGTAGCGCGGCGCCAAGGGTGGTGAAACGAGGCATGGGTAGATTCCGTTCTTCAGGCGGGTGTCGGTAGGCGCGGGGCCTGTGGATCAAGCTTTTTGTGGATTGGCGGGAATTGGGTGGAGCTGCTGCGCAGCCCGACGGGGGCAAGCCTCCTCGCCACAGGCAAGCCCCCCGACCACCGGTTTGGGTGGTTTCAGAGACGGATTTCGGCGGTCGGCAAAACGTCGATCCGCGCCACGGGGCCGGTCAAGTGCGCGAGGTCGGCGTTGTGCTCGGCGATGATGTCTTCGGCGGCGAGGTTGCCGTTGTCGACGGTGGAATGCGCGTCGCTGGCGAGTACCACGTCATAGCCCAGCTTCAGGGCCTGGCGCACGGTGGCGTTGACGCAATAGTCGGTTTGCAGGCCGCAGATGATCAACCGATCAGTGCCCTGGTCTTGCAGCAAGGCTTGCAGGTGGGTCTGGTAAAACGAATCCCGGGTGGTTTTGCGCACGCGCAGGTCTTGCGGGGCAGTCTCCAGGCTGGCGGCCAACTGCCAACCCTTGGAGCCGTGTTGCAGCAGGTCGCCCTTTTCTTCGTGCTGGATAAGGACCACCGGGAGGTTGGCTTCCCTGGCCTTGGTACTCAGGCTATTGATGTTCTCGATGACGCGTTTGATGTCGAAGCATTCGTACTCGCCGGTGCACAGGGCGTGTTGGACGTCGATGATCAGCAGTGCGGTGGTCATGGCAGGGAGCCTTAAAGTAATCCATCAGATTAAGGGGGACGCAACCGGGTCCCTGAGGGCCGAATGAGGATCGCGCGCAGTCGATAATGCCGCAAATCGCTGCTTGATAGAACTGCTTCGTACCAACGTTTTTCTACGCGCGGGAGCGCTTCCCCACCGCCGCTAATCTGAATTAAAAAAGCATTAAACCACATTAAACATGACAGTAATTTGTTATTCCATTGTAACGAGCAATATCATTTCAATAACACCACAATAAGAGTAGGCAATATGGATAGTTTGCTTTAGGGTGAATCATCGATATCGAGAAGTTTCGCCAGGACTGTGACCTGTTTAATAACAGGGCTGCGGCTTTGCCGCTGGCTATCAATGGATTTCAGCCAGTGACTGTGAGTAATCAACTGATCGTTCTTTATTGAACGGGATGGACACTTACACTCCTGATTCCCGCTGATGCTGTTATATCCATTGAGTACACTTGATATGAATGACAACAAAGTCCTGGTCTTGCGCACGTGTGCCAATGACATGTCGGACCACGCTGGCCAGGTCTGGCCTGAAGCCGGGCCCGTGGTGTGCAAGCACTGGCAGCCCAGCAAAAAGCTCGAGAACGGCCTGGTTGGGCTGTTGTGGGGCGAGGGTTCTTCTACTCAGCTAAGTCTGCGAGCCGATGCCAGATGGATTGTGTGCGAAGTTGACGCGGCGCACATCATCAAACTTGAAGAAGACGGCATGATCAAGTTCCCGGAAGCGGAAGTTGTTCACACCGGCACTCAGGAAAGTGCAATCGATTATCTCTTAAAAAACATCGACAACTATGAAACTGCCAACACCACTGCAACTGAAATAATACTGGAATCATCCAATAAACCATTAAACCGCGAATTCGAAAGTCGCCGAGCGCAGGGATACAGCCCTTCCGGTATCGGCGCTAAAGTCGACGCTTCGCAAAAGTTCGAAACGGCTGTTTACGGCAGCACGCTGACCGGTGGCCATCAAAGTTATCTGCTGGCCGGTTATGGCAGCACTGAAACGGCGGGCGGCCAGAGTTCGTTGATTGCCGGCTACGGCAGCACCTTGACCGCCGCCGACAGCAGTTCGTTGACCGCAGGCTATGGCAGCACGGAAATGGCCGGCAACGACAGCGCGCTGATCGCCGGGTATGGCAGTACCCAGATCGCCGGCCAGAAAAGCACCCTGACCGCCGATTACGGCAGCACGCAAACCGCCCAGGACGACAGCACCCTCACCGCCGGTTATGGCAGCACGGCAACGGCAGGACGCGACAGCTCACTGACCGCAGGTTACGGCAGTACGCAGACCGCCAAGGATGGCAGCGCGCTCACGGCGGGCTATGGCAGCACTGAAACCGCCGGCGCGGAAAGCTCCTTGATCGCCGGTTATGGCAGCACGCAAACAGCGGGCCAGGACAGCACGCTGACGGCTGGCTACGGCAGCACCGCCACGGCTGGGTCGGAAAGCTCGCTGATCGCCGGTTACGGCAGTACCCAGACCGCCGGGCACGACAGCACGCTGACGGCGGGTTATGGCACCACGCAGACCGCTCAGGAAAGCAGTTCACTCACCGCCGGCTATGGCAGCACCGCCACCGCGGGTCACGACAGTTCATTGATCGCCGGTTATGGCAGCACGCAAACCGCTGGTTACGAAAGCACGTTGACCGCGGGCTACGGCAGCACCCAGACCGCGCAGGAAAGCAGCTCTCTTACGGCGGGCTATGGCAGCACCGGCACCGCCGGGTACGGTAGCTCGTTGATCGCCGGTTACGGCACGACCCAGACCGCCGGCTACGAAAGCAGCCTGACCGCCGGCTATGGCAGCACCCTCACCGCCCAGGAAAGCAGTTCACTCACCGCCGGCTACGGCAGCACCGAAACCGCCGGCGGCGACAGTTCGCTGATCGCCGGTTATGGCAGCACGCAAACCGCCGGGTACGACAGTACATTGACTGCGGGTTACGGCAGCACCCTCACTGCTCAGGACGGCAGTTCCCTCACGGCGGGTTATGGCACCACGGAAACTGCCGGGCATGAAAGTTCGCTGATCGCCGGCTACGGCAGCACGCAAACCGCCGGTCACGACAGCACACTGACGGCGGGCTACGGCAGCACCCTCACCGCCCGGGAACACAGCTCGCTCACCGCCGGCTATGGCAGCACCGAAACCGCCGGTTTCAAAAGCACCCTGACCGCAGGTTACGGCAGCACGCTGACCGCCCGGGAAAGCAGCGCGCTCACCGCCGGTTACGGCAGTACCGAAACCGCCGGCAGCGACAGCTCGCTGATCGCCGGTTATGGCAGCACGCAAACGGCTGGCTACGAAAGCACCCTGACGGCCGGTTACGGCAGCACCCTCACGGCCCAGGACAACAGCTCCCTTACCGCCGGCTATGGCAGCACCGAAACCGCCGGCTACGAAAGTTCGCTGATCGCCGGTTACGGCAGCACGCAAACCGCCGGGTACGACAGCACGTTGACAGCGGGTTACGGCAGTACCCTCACCGCTCAGCACAACAGCACCCTCACTGCCGGTTATGGCAGCACCGAAACCGCGGGCCAGGACAGTTCGTTGATCGCCGGCTACGGCAGCAGCTTGACCTCCGGCATCCGCAGCTTTCTCACGGCGGGATACGGCAGCACGCTGATCAGCGGCTTGCGCAGTGTATTGACGGCTGGTTATGGCAGCACGGAAACCGCCGGAGCGGAAAGCTCCTTGATCGCCGGTTATGGCAGCACGCAAACAGCGGGCCAGGACAGCACGCTGACGGCTGGCTACGGCAGCACCGCCACGGCTGGGTCGGAAAGCTCGCTGATCGCCGGTTACGGCAGTACCCAGACCGCCGGGCACGACAGCACGCTGACGGCGGGTTATGGCAGCACGCAAACCGCTCAGGAAAGCAGTTCACTCACCGCCGGCTATGGCAGCACCGCCACCGCGGGTCACGACAGTTCATTGATCGCCGGTTATGGCAGCACGCAAACCGCTGGTTACGAAAGCACGTTGACCGCGGGCTACGGCAGCACCCAGACCGCGCAGGAAAGCAGCTCACTCACGGCGGGCTATGGCAGCACCGGCACCGCCGGGTACGGTAGCTCGTTGATCGCCGGTTACGGCACGACCCAGACCGCCGGCTACGAAAGCAGCCTGACCGCCGGTTATGGCAGCACCCTCACCGCCCAGGAAAGCAGTTCACTCACCGCCGGCTACGGCAGCACCGAAACCGCCGGCGGCGACAGTTCATTGATCGCCGGTTATGGCAGCACGCAAACCGCCGGGTACGACAGTACGTTGACTGCGGGTTACGGCAGCACTCTCACTGCTCAGGACGGCAGCTCCCTCACGGCGGGTTATGGCACCACGGAAACTGCCGGGCATGAAAGTTCGCTGATCGCCGGCTACGGCAGCACGCAAACCGCCGGTCACGACAGCACACTGACGGCGGGCTACGGCAGCACCCTCACCGCCCAGGAACACAGCTCGCTCACCGCCGGCTACGGCAGCACCGAAACCGCCGGTTTCAAAAGCACCCTGACCGCAGGTTACGGCAGCACGCTGACCGCCCGGGAAAGCAGCGCGCTCACCGCCGGTTACGGCAGTACCGAAACCGCCGGCAGCGACAGCTCGCTGATCGCCGGTTATGGCAGCACGCAAACGGCTGGCTACGAAAGCACCCTGACGGCCGGTTACGGCAGCACCCTCACGGCCCAGGACAACAGCTCCCTTACCGCCGGCTATGGCAGCACCGAAACCGCCGGCTATGAAAGTTCGCTGATCGCCGGCTACGGCAGCACGCAAACCGCCGGGTACGACAGCACGTTGACAGCGGGTTACGGCAGTACCCTCACCGCTCAGCACAACAGCACCCTCACTGCCGGTTATGGCAGCACCGAAACCGCGGGCCAGGACAGTTCGTTGATCGCCGGCTACGGCAGCAGCTTGACCTCCGGCATCCGCAGCTTTCTCACGGCGGGATACGGCAGCACGTTGATCAGCGGCTTGCGCAGTGTATTGACGGCTGGTTATGGCAGCTCGCAAACCGCCGGTTACGAAAGCACGTTGACCGCCGGATACGGCAGCAACCAGATCGCCAGTCATCAAAGCTCCCTGATCGCCGGTCCCGGCAGCACGCAAATCGCCGGACACAAAAGCATGTTGATCGCCGGCAAGGACAGCTCACAAACCGCCGGTTATCGCAGCACGCTCATTGCCGGTGCCGGGAGCATCCAGACCGCAGGCGATCGCAGCAAATTGATCGCCGGCAAGGACAGCACGCAAATCGCCGGCGACCGCAGCAAGCTATTGGCGGGCAGCAACAGCCACCTCACGGCGGGTGATCGCAGCAAGTTGACGGCGGGGGATGACTGCACGTTGATGGGCGGCGATAAGAGCGTGTTGACGGCGGGCAAGAACAGCATTCTGGTGGGCGGTGCGCGCAGCAAACTGATTGGCAGCCTGGGTTCAACCCTGACCGGCGGCGAGAACGCGACGCTGATTTTTCGCTGCTGGAACGGCAAGCGCTACAAGAATGTCGTGGCGCGTACCGGCAAGGATGGCGTCGAGGCACATGTGCCTTATCAGGTGGATGAAGCGGACAACATCGTCACCAAACCCGATGAGTAACCCTCTAACCGTCATTGCACCGTTGTAGCAGCTGCCGAGCAACGCGAGGCTGCGTTCGGCCGCGAAGCCGTCGTCAAACCATGCACTGCGGTGTATCAGGAAAACCGCGTGCGCAGGATTTACGACGGCTTCGCCGCCGAACGCTGCCTCGCGTTGCTCGACAGCTGCTACAAGCGCCACCCTCAGATTGAGGGTGGCGTTTGCGACTTAGTAGCCCAGCGACAAACCGGTATTGCGGCGTGGATCGTTCGCGCCGTAGTAGCGGTTTTTGCCCACCGGTTTGCCGCCCAGCGAAGGCGCGCCGACCAGGATTGCCGCCACATGGTTGGCGTCCTGCGGCCCGGCAAATTTATGCCCCCAGCTTTCGAGCAGCTTCACCGTGTCCGGGCTGGTGGTGAAGGTCTCCAGGTTGGTCTCTTCCGGCAACCATTGCTGGTGGAAACGCGGCGCGTCCACGGCTTCCTGGATGTTCATGCCATAGTCGATCACGTTGAGGATGGTCAGCAACGTGGCGGTAATGATGCGGCTACCGCCCGGCGTCCCGACCACCATCACCACTTTGCCGTCCTTGGTGACGATGGTCGGGCTCATGGACGACAGTGGTGCCTTGCCGGGTGCGATGGCGTTGGCTTCCCCTTGCACCAGGCCGTACATGTTTGGCACGCCGATTTTCGAGGTGAAGTCGTCCATTTCGTCGTTGAGGATCACCCCGGTCTTGCTCGCCATGACGCCGGCGCCGAACCAGTCGTTGAGGGTGTAGGTCATCGACACCGCGTTGCCCCATTTATCGACGATGGAGAAATGCGTGGTGTTGCTGCCCTCATGCGGCGCTACGCCGGGTTTGATTTCCCGAGACACACCGGCCTTCTGCGGCTGGATCGCGGCGCGCAGTTTGGTGGCGTAGTTCTTGTCCAGCAGGTGAGCGATCGGATTCTTCACGAAATCCGGGTCGCCGAGGTAGCTGTTGCGGTCCACATAGGCGTGACGCATCGCTTCAATCTGGTAATGCATGCCCTGGGCCGAGTGATAACCCAAGTCCTTCATCGGATAGCCGTCGAGGATGTTCATGATCTCGCAGATCACCACCCCGCCAGAGCTTGGCGGTGGCGCCGAGACCACGTGGTAGCCGCGATAATCGCACTCCACCGGGGCCAGTTCGCGGGTCTTGTACTTGTCGAGGTCGGCCTGGGTGATGATGCCTTTGTTGGCCTGGCTGGAAGTGACGATGGCGTCGGCTACCCAACCTTTATAGAACCCATCGGCGCCCTTCTCGGAAATTTCCCGCAGGGTTTTGCCCAGGTCCTTTTGTATCAGTTTCTGCCCGACCTGCATTGGCTCGCCATTGCTCAGGAAAATCGAGCCGGAGTCGCGCATGTCCTTCTTGAACACGTCGGTGGCGGTTTCCAGCAGATCGACGTCGCCCTGCTCCAGGACGAAGCCTTCTTCGGCGAACTTGATCGCCGGGGCGATCACTTCCTTGCGCGGCTTGGTGCCGTATTTGCTCAGGGCCAGTTCCATGCCGGACACCGTGCCCGGCACGCCGACGGCCAGGTGACCACGGGTGCTCAGGTCCGGGACGACGTTACCGTCCTTGTCCAGGTACATGTTCGCCGTTGCGGCCAATGGCGCTTTTTCGCGGAAATCAAGGAAGGTCTTGCGCCCGTCCGCCAGTTGAATGGTCATGAAACCACCGCCGCCCAGGTTGCCCGCCGCGGGATAAACCACCGCCAGTGCATAGGCCACCGCGACCGCGGCATCCACGGCGTTACCGCCGTTCTTCAATTCATCCACGCCCACATGCGTGGCCAAGTGCTGGGCCGTGACTACCATGCCGTTTTCGGCAGCAACCGGCGCCACGGAGGCGGCGTAAGCACTGAGGCAGCTGAGCGCCAATGAGGTCGCCATCAGGGTTCTGGCAAAAGGTTCGAACTTCATGATTCGGTCTCTTTGTTGTTTTTAGGCTCTGCAATAACAGAGGGAACGCTTCAAGAGCAGTAGCCAGTATGGCTGGGATTGCGTATTGCGCCTCCCTGATCAGGCAGTATGCTGGCCCTCTGTTCAGCTGTTTTCGGAGTTCGCCGGCATGAGTTATACCTTCACCACCATGGCCTCCCCGGTCGGCGAGTTGAAGCTGGTCGCGAACGGTTCAAGACTGGCGGCCATCCTCTGGGAAAATGACAAACCGAACCGCGTGCGCCTCGGGCCGATGACTGAGGCGGCGGACAATCCGATCCTGTTGCGCACTGTTGAACAATTGCAGGAATACTTTGCCGGCACGCGCAATCAGTTCGATCTTGAGCTGGATTTCGCCGGCACGCAGTTTCAGAAAAAAGTCTGGCAGGCGCTGCTGACCATTCCGTTTGGCGAAACCCGCAGCTACAGCGAGATCGCCCAGCAGATCGGCAATCCCAGTGCGGTTCGCGCGGTGGGTGCGGCGAATGGCAAGAACCCGATTTCGATTGTGGCGCCGTGCCATCGGGTGATTGGCGCTTCGGGGAAATTGACGGGGTTTGCCGGGGGACTTGAGGCGAAGGAGCGGTTGCTGACGCTGGAAGGTTGCGAGTGGTCCGGGGCCAGCCGCACGGGTGAGCTGTTCTGACAGCACTAAAACGGTAGCCGTGTAGCAGCTGCCTCGCGGTGCTCGACAGCTGCTACACGGGTTGGCCGTCGTTCAAACCGGGGCGAAAATGTTTTTCATCGCCGCATACTGCAGCAGCATGATGGTTTTCGCGTCGCAGATTTCCCCACGATAAAACGCCTCAAGTGACTCATCAAACTTCCACTCCAGCACTTCGAGCTCTTCGGTTTCTTCCTCCAGCCCGCCGCCATCGCTGACTTTCGACGCCGCGTCATATTCGGCGATGAAGAAGTGCAGTTTTTCGGTGACCGAGCCGGGGCTCATGTACGACTCGAAGACTTTTTGCACATGGTGCACGCGATAGCCGGTTTCTTCTTCGGCTTCCGCGCGGATGCGTTCTTCGGGGTCGGCGCCTTCAAGCAGCCCCGCCGCCACTTCGATCAGCAAGCCATCGTGACCGTTGACGAACACCGGCAACCGAAACTGACGCGTCAGCACCACGGTTCTCTTTTCGCGGTTGAACAACAGGATCGCCGCGCCATTGCCACGGTCATAGACCTCGCGATTCTGACGCTGCCATTCGCCGTTATTGCGCTGATAGTCGAAGGTGATTTTCTTGAGCAGATACCAGTTGTCCGACAGCACCTGAGATTCGATGATGTTGACCCGTTCGGCTGTATTCGCCATCACAACGCATCCATTTTTTCGTGAGTGGAGGCGCATGGTAGACGAAAACCAAAAAGCCCGGCATCTCTGCCGGGCTTCTTTTTACCGCTGGTTGGCGGCTTCAGGCGCCGCGAGCTCATCCTCGTGGGAGGCGAGTCGCTTGCCGTTGATCAACGGCCCATAGCGACGGCTGAACTCCCAGTTGTACGGGACGTGGTCCTTGTTGACACCATTGTCCCAGTTCACCGACCAGGTCATCAGGCCCTTGATCGACAGCCCTTTGGCGTCGAGACGCTTGAAGGCGTTCACCACTGCCGCCGGATTGATCACGTAACCGGTGGCTGCCGCGTCGACGTTGGCGGGCAGGCCGATGACGAATTTGTCCGCCGGGATTTTGGTAAAGCCGCGAGTACCGCTCACCAGACTTTCGGTCAGGTAAAACAGGAAGTCCTCTTTCATCGCGTCATTGTTCTGCGCAATCCAGGCGCCGTTGCCATTATTGGCTTCCTGTACCCAGATCCCGTCGCCGCCCTGGTTGTAGTACTGCGGGGCGATGAAGTCGTAATAGCCTTCCAGCGCCTGAATGTAACCGACGTATTTGCCGGCGGTGGTCAGGTAGGGAAACTCCGGGGCCATGCTGATGATGAAGTGCTTGCCTTCTCCGGCGTAGTGGTCCTTGACCAGTTTTAGCGCGGCGGGCAGGACGGTCTTGTTGTCGGCAAAATCAATCGCGCTCTGTTCAAGATCGATGTCCAGCCCATCAAAACCGTAGGTTTCCACCAGACGGATGATTTCGTTGGCCAGCGGCTGTTCGTTGCCTTTGTGCAGCTCGATGTGCGCGTCGGCGCCACCGAGGGAAATCAGCACCGCCCGGCCCTGACTGTTGAGCACGCCAACTTGGCGGCGGAACTCGGTGTCGGACAAGTTGTACGGCTTGAAGGTCGGGATGCCGTTGCCCTTCATGAAGGCCACGGCCACCACGTTGTAATCCTTGGGCACATCTTGCAGGGCGATGTTGGCGAACTGGCCACGCTGGTAACCGTCACTCGGACCGGCAGGCCAGTTGTGCCAGAAACCCATGAGGATCTTTTTGCCGGCAATGCTCGGCATCAACGAAGCGGCGTCGCTGACAACGGATTTCAATAACGTGAAGTCGAATTTTGACATGTTCTATTCCTTCAGAACGTAGGGGGGATTAACGCTGCGAGTTACTTGAAGTCCACGTCGAACGCTTGGTAGAAGGCGTTGCCGGTATTGGCCACGATCCACACCAGCACGAGGACGTGATGGCCCTTTTTGTTACCGGGCAATTTCACTTCGTGGTTGACCTTGGCCTTCATCTCGGCGGAATGGCTGTAGTACGGAACTTGGGTATAGAAGTCGTCGAAGAACGATTTCGGCTCCAGTTGCGCACGGCTGATGCGCTGTTTCGGGTCCCAGCCATCCTTGGTGATGAACCAGCTGTAGCCACGGGTGACGTGAGGCGCGGTGTATTCCCAGGTGACTTTGAAGGTCTGGCCCGGGTCGACGTTCAGCAGCGGCCAGGCGAACGGACGGTTGAGCTTTTTGCTCAGTTCCTCGTTGGTGAAGTTGATGCAATCACGGGCGTCGACCTTGCCGCCGCTGAGGATATGGCCGTCGGCCGGTGGCACGTCACTGGCGCTGTCGGTTTGATACGGCGCCGGGAACGGGCCGGCGACCAGCGACGGGAAGTTCTTGCCACCTTCCATTTCGTTGACTTGCCAGGTGCCCAGCAGTCCCAGCTCGACGGCCACCGCGCCGCGGCTGGATGGGGAGGTGACACGACCGTGTCGCAGTTCGGGTTGAGTCAGTGGTTTGTTCATGTTTTTCACTCCGTTGATTTAAGAACTCTCCTTCCTGCGGAGAGGCCTTCAACCTAACGGAGCTGCTTTTTTTGTCCACCGACGCATTTGACGCTCAGGGTGATGCCTGGCGGGTCAGTGCTCGCAAATACTGGATGCATATCCAGTATTCCAAGCCAAATCCTACGCCCCCTGTAGCAGAAGGCCTACACCGCAAGCTTGTGATCCGGCGCTTCGCGCTTCAAGAAAGCTGTGCCTTGTATTCCTTTTCATATTGGCCGGCGAGGGCTTCTTTCTGCTGCTCGTCAAGCAACTTGCCGGCCATCTGGAAGAACTTCTGTTCTTCTTCCTTCAAGTGGTGATGGACCTTCTCCGACAGTTTCTTCGCGGTAGCCAGCCACGCCGGGCTGGACATCTCGGTCTCATCCAGGAACTCCATCATTTCGTCCATTTCATGGTGTTCGGAAATGGCGTGACGGCTCAGGTCGACACCGTTGTCGAACTCCATCAGCGGGATGTAGAAATGCCGCTCCTCGGCGGTTTCGTGGGCCTGGAGCTCGGCCTTGAGCTGTTTGTAGGCCTCGACCCGCTCCGGGGTGTCGCCGCTGGTCTGGATCAGTGCATCGGCGTAACCGCGCTGGCGGTCGTGGCTTTCGCGCAAGGCTTCGAAAATATTCATGGGCTGTCCTCATGGCCGCGTTCAGGAAATGACGCTCTTGAGGCTAGACACCTGCGCGCGAGCGGCGGTTCCACCGGTGTTCGGGGATGGAACAATGACGAGGCGCCGGATAATCTCCGGGTTCACCGCCATAAGGACATAGCCATGACATTGCGTATCGAACGCTCGCAGGACCCGACCAACGAAGAACGCGAGGCAATCCTCGCACCGTTGCGTCTCTATAACGCCGCGCAAGCGGGGCCAGCCAGTCCGCAACCGATTGCGTTGCTGGTGCGTGACGACAAGGGCGAGATTCTTGGCGGGCTTTATGGCCGGGTGTTTTATCAGTGGCTGTTTATCGAGTTGCTGTCCGTGCCGGAACAGGCTCGGGGACAGGGCTTGGGCTCGACACTGATGCACATGGCCGAAGAGCTGGCGCGGGAGAAGGAATGCGTGGGGATCTGGCTCGACACCTTCGATTTCCAGGCACCGGATTTCTACAAAAAACTGGGCTATCGCGAATTCGGCCACATCGCTGATTATCCGCCGGGGCACCAGCGCCACTTCTTACAGAAGCGCCTGACGCCGGCGTAATGCACAAGCTTCTGTAGGAGCGAGCGGTGCGACGATCCGACTTGCCCGCGAAGGCGGCAGAACATACATACCGCGTTATCGTTCTTCGCGAGCAAGCTTCGCTCCTACAGAAAATCCACTGCTACAAACAGGTCGCCAACGCCGCCAACCGGCGCTTGGCCACGAAATCATCGTGCTGCGCGTAGTAATTCAACTCGGTTCCGGAAGCATCGCTGCTCAAGTCCACGAAGGACTCCGCCGAACGCGTATAAACCGTCGAACCGCCCTTCTTGCCCGGTTGCAGATAAGCCCCGGCATCCACTCCGAACACCGCTTCGTCCTGCCAGGCGAATTGCACGCACTGGGCAACGACTTTTTCCGGTTTGTCCGAGTTCAAGACTTTGGTCGGGGCCTTGGTGCGGGAGTCATCCATCGCCGAGCCGGCGCATCCCGCCAGCAGGGTGGCGGCCAGCGCCACCATCAGAATTCGCATTGTGTTCGCTCATCAATAAAAAGCGGACTGTATCACCGTGGCGCGGCGTATCGTTCTGCTTTACTTCATTTATAGCGCGACACCACGTGACGATTCGCGCACCCTGTCGCGCATTAAACAGCGCACATGACATCTTTTTCTGGAAATCCACATGACACCCAACGCCGAATACTACAAACCGACCGCCGAATACGCTGACAAGCTGATCAGCCAGATCGGTCAGACCCCGTCCTGGATCGCCAAGCGCATCGGCGTCACCGACAAGCGGATTCGCTACATCCTCGACGGCGAAAGAACCGTCAAGGGCGAAACCACGCCGATCCAGATGACCTACCCCGAGCAATTCGCCCTCGAGTGCCTGGCCGCCGCGGCCAAGGCCAAGAAGCAGTCTTCGTAACCCGGCCTTCAAGGAGCGACCATGGCAGCCACCGAACAGCAACACGAGCAGGCGCTGAAGAAGTTTCTCGATGAGCGCCCCGAGCTGCGTCACGAACTCGACAACCTCAACCCGCTGCTCGCCCAGGCCAAGGGTGAAACCCCGGCCCAATACCGCGACGAGCGCTTGCACGAAGCCTTCGAAGCCGAGGCCGAGCGCCTGGATTTGTTCGCCTGGGAACTGACCCTGCAACTGACCGCCGCCACCGCCGAGGACTATCAGGCCCAGCGCATGGAAGTGCATAAGGAAGTGGCGGAAATGGCCGGCATGGACTGGCTGGACTATTGCGAGTTATATGGATTGAGCAAGTGACCATTACGGTCGCTGCCTGAGGACGACCTGCCCCGATGCTGCCATCCGCCTCCTCCCACCGGGCCAGCCCCGGTCATCTGCATGTCCAGAAATGGCGCGGGCGCATCGGCATGTCGCTGGTGGCCGCACTGTCGGTGCTCGCCGGCATGACCGACGCCATCGGCTTCATGGCCAGCGGCGACTTTGTCTCGTTCATGAGCGGCAACACCACCCGGCTCGCTGTCGCGATCAGCGATGGCGACCTGGGGCTGACATTGCGCCTGTTGATCCTGGTGGCGACATTCATCATCGGTAATGCGCTGGGCATTGTCGTCAGCCGACTCGGTGGGCGCCGGGCATTGCCGTTGCTGCTGTGCATCGCCACCCTGCTTTGCGGCGCGGCTGCCTGGCCCTATGACGACCAACTGCCGGCGCTGCTGGCAGCGATCATCGCCATGGGCATGCTCAATGCCGCTGTGGAAGAAGTGAACGGACTGCCGGTCGGCCTGACCTACGTCACCGGCGCCCTCTCGCGTTTCGGCCGTGGCCTGGGGCGCTGGCTGCTGGGCGAGCGGCGCAACGGCTGGCGAGTCCAGCTGATTCCCTGGACCGGCATGTTCGCCGGCGCGGTACTCGGTGCGGTGCTGGAACATCACTTGGGGCTCAAAGCGCTGTTTGTCAGCGGTTTGCTGGCGGGATTGATCGGGTTGCTGTCGTTGAAAATCCCGCGGCGCTGGCAATTGGGCTACATGCCGCGCTGACACAATGATCGTTCCCACGCTCCGCGTGGGAATGCAGCCCGGGACGCTCTGCGTCCCATTGGAACGCGGAGCGTCCCTTGAGGCATTCCCACGCGGAGCGTGGGAACGATCAGCGAGAGGGAAATCGCCCTTCGCCGCTCCGGCGATAAAGCTTTATCATGGCCGCAGTTTTGCTGATCGAGTCCGTCATGAAGTTCGCCATCGCGCTGTTTTCCGCCGCCCATGCGCCCTCCTCGCGCCGTGCCTTGCTGTTCGCCCAGGCCGCGCTGGCCGGCGGGCATGAGATTGTCCGGCTGTTTTTCTATCAGGACGGCGTCTACAACGCGTCCGGCAGCGTGGTTACGCCCCAGGACGAACAAGACCTGCCCAAGCAATGGCGGGCGTTTGTTGCCGAGCATCAACTGGACGGCGTGGTGTGCATCGCGGCGGCCTTGCGCCGTGGCGTGTTGAACGACGAAGAGGCCAAGCGTTACCAGCGCGAAGCGGTCGCCGTCGGCGCACCGTGGGAATTGTCGGGCCTGGGCCAGTTGCATGACGCGGTGCAGGATGCCGACCGCCTGATCTGTTTCGGAGGCGCTTGAGATGGCTAAATCCTTATTGGTGATCAGCCGCCAGGCACCGTGGTCCGGGCCGAGTGCGCGGGAAGCGCTGGACATCGTGCTGGCCGGCGGCGCGTTCGACCTGCCGATCGGCCTGCTGTTTCTCGATGACGGTGTATTGCAACTCGCCGCGAGTCAGGACGCCAAGGCCCTGCAACAAAAAGACCTGAGTGCCAACCTGCAAGCCTTGCCGATGTTCGGTGTCGAAGACCTGTTTGTCTGCGCCGACAGCGCCGCCGAACGCGGCCTGGACCCGGCCGGTCTGGCGCTGGAAGAAGCTCAGGTGTTGTCCGCCGCCGAAATCACCGCCCTTATCGACCGTTATGACCAGGTGATCACCCTCTGATGTCGACTTTGCATGTGTTGTCTCATTCCCCGTTCGGCGACGACCGCCTGAGCAGCTGCCTGCGCGTGATCGGCGCCGATGATGCGCTGTTGCTGTCTGGCGACGCGGCGTACGCCTTGCAGCCCGGCACCGTGCCGTTCAACGCGCTGAACACTCGCGGCCTCAAGCTGTTCGTGCTGGCCGAAGACGCCCAGGCCCGCGCACTGAATGTTCCGGACTGGGCCGAAGCCATCGATTACCCGGCCTTCGTCGAACTGTCGATTCACTACGACAAGGTCAACAGTTGGCTATGAATTCCCTGACCGTCGGCGCCCGCGTCATCGAGCTGGACAAGGACGGTTTCCTGGTCGAACTGAGCGACTGGTCCACCGACGTGGCCAGCGCCCTCGCCGCTGCCGAAGACATCGAGTTGAGCCCCGAGCACTGGGAAATCCTCGAACTGCTGCGGCGGTTCTACGCCGAATTCCAGTTGTCCCCGGCGACCCGCCCGCTGATCAAGTACACCGCGTTGAAGCTCGGCCCGGAAAAAGGCAACAGCCTGCACCTGAACCGACTGTTCAAAGGCACCCCTGCCAAACTCGCCGCAAAACTGGCGGGCCTGCCCAAACCGACGAATTGCTTATGACCGACTATCCAGCACTGACCCTTGAAACGCCTGCCGAGCACCCGTTCGCCCAGTTCGTGCGAATCCTTGGCAAAGGCAAACGCGGTGCCCGCGATCTGACCCGTGAAGAAGCTCGGGAAGCCATGGGCTTCGTGCTGGACGACAAAGTCGAGGACACCCAGCTCGGTGCGTTCCTGATGCTCTTGCGGCACAAGGAAGAAAGCGCCGAGGAGATGGCCGGTTTCACCGAAGCCTTGCGTGAACGCCTGAAGGCGCCGGCCTTAAAGGTCGATCTCGACTGGCCGACCTACGCCGGCAAGAAACGTCACCTGCCCTGGTTCCTGCTGGCAGCCAAGTGCCTGGCGCAGAACGGTGTGCGGATTTTCATGCATGGCGGCGGCGCGCACACGGCCGGTCGGCTGTACAGCGAGCAATTGCTGAATGAGTTGAACATCCCGCTGTGCCGCAACTGGCAGCAGGTTGGCGATGCGCTGGATAACGGCGGCTTGGCGTTCATGCCTTTGGTGGATTGGGCACCGCAACTGCAACGGATGATCGACCTGCGCAACACCCTGGGCCTGCGTTCGCCGATCCATTCCCTCACGCGGATCCTCAATCCGCTGGGCGCGCGCTGTGGCTTGCAAAGCATTTTCCATCCGGGTTACCAGGCTGTGCATCGCGACGCCAGCGGCTTGCTCGGCGACACCGCGATTGTGGTCAAAGGTGACGGCGGCGAAATCGAGATCAACCCGGACGCCGACAGTCACCTGTACGGCACTGCTGGCGGTGAAAGCTGGGATGAGGAATGGCCGCAGTTGTCGGCGCAGCGCCACGTTAAACCGGCGACCCTCGACCCTGAACACTTGAAAGCCGTGTGGCGCGGTGAGGTGGTCGACAGCTACCCGCAAATGGCGCTGATTTCGACCATGGCCCTGGCCTTGCGCGGCCTCGGTCAGACCCGCGAGCAAGCGTTCGAAACCGCCCAGCACTATTGGGATGCCCGGAATAGATCGATTTAACCGATCATAAAGGCGCAACCTTTGCGCTTTTTGTTCGAACTCATGCGCATAGACTCGGCTCCAACGCTTATCGGTTGAGGAGTCTTGAATATGGGTTTGTTAGTTGAAGGCCAGTGGCACGACCAGTGGTACGAAAGCAGCAAGGACGGCGCGTTCCAGCGCGAACAGGCGCAGCGCCGCAATTGGCTGACCGCTGATGGCCAACCGGGCCCAACCGGTGTCGGTGGCTTTGCCGCCGAGGCCGGGCGCTATCACCTCTATGTGTCGCTCGCCTGCCCGTGGGCTCACCGCACACTGATCCTGCGCAAACTCAAAGGCTTGGAAAAGCTGATCGACGTCTCGGTGGTCAGTTGGTTGATGCTGGAAAACGGCTGGACCTTCGATCAGAGCCTGGGCTCGACCGGCGACAAACTCGATCACTTCAAATTCATGCACCAGCGCTATACCGCCGATACCGCCGACTACACCGGCCGCGTCACCGTGCCGGTGTTGTGGGACAAACAGCAGCAGCGCATCGTCAACAATGAATCGGCGGAGATAATCCGCATGTTCAACAGCGCGTTTGATGACCTGACGGGCAATGACCTGGATTTCTACCCGGCGCCACTGCGCGGGGAAATCGATGCGCTGAACGAACGGATTTATCCAGCCGTTAACAACGGCGTGTACCGCGCCGGGTTTGCCACGTCGCAGAAGGCCTATGAAGAGGCGTTCGATGAGGTGTTTGCCGAACTGGATCGACTGGAGTTGCTGTTAGGCGAGAACCGTTATTTGGTCGGTGAATACCTGACGGAAGCGGACATTCGGCTGTTCACCACGCTGATTCGCTTTGATGCGGTGTACTACGGGCACTTCAAGTGCAACCTGCGGCGGATTGCCGATTATCCGAATCTGTCGAACTGGCTGCGGGAGATGTATCAGTGGCCGGGGATTGCCGAGACGGTGAGTTTTGAGCACATCAAGCACCACTACTACGGCAGCCACAAGACCATTAATCCAACGGGGATTGTGCCGAAAGGACCGAAACAGGATTTCAACGCGCCCCATGATCGGGCGCGGTTGAGTGGGAAAGGGGTTTGGCGTAACGCCTGACAGATGATCGTTCCCATGCTCCGCGTGGGAATGCATCCCGTGACGCTCTGCGTCACATCCAAAGCGGAACGCGGAGCGTCCCTGGCGGTATTCCCACGCGGAGCGTGGGAACGGTCAGTTACCGGGTGTTCAGACCTGCGCCTGAGCCCCTTCAAACCACGCCAGTTTCTCGCGCAGTTGCACCACTTCCCCAACGATCACCAGCGTCGGCGCATGCACTTCATGCTCCGCCACCAGGCGTGGAAGATCGGCCAACGTACCGGTAAACACCCGCTGATTGACCGTGGTGCCCTGCTGGATCAACGCCGCCGGGGTATCTGCGCCGCGACCGTGCTTGATCAATTGCTCGCAGATGATCGGCAAGCCCACCAGGCCCATGTAAAACACCAGGGTTTGCGCCGGGGCGACCAGGTCGGCCCACGGCAAATCGGTGGAACCGTCCTTCAGGTGCCCGGTGACGAACCGCACCGACTGCGCGTAATCGCGGTGAGTCAGCGGAATCCCGGCATACGCCGCGCAACCACTGGCTGCGGTAATACCCGGCACGACCTGGAACGGAATGCCATGGGCCGCCAGTTCTTCGATCTCTTCACCGCCACGGCCGAAGATGAACGGATCGCCGCCCTTCAACCGCACCACACGTTTGCCAGCCTTGGCCAGATCCACCAACTGCTTATTGATCTGATCCTGCGGTACGGCGTGATCGGCACGACGTTTACCGACATAAACACGCTCGGCATCACGACGGCACAGATCCAGGATCGCCGGCGCCACCAAGCGGTCGTACAACACCACATCGGCTTGCTGCATCAGGCGCAAGGCGCGGAAAGTCAGCAGGTCCGGATCACCGGGGCCTGCGCCGACCAAATACACCTCGCCGGTTTTTGTCGGCGGCTCACCCGCGATTTTCGCCAGCAGCAAGCGCTCGGCTTCAGCGCCCTGCCCGGCCAGTTGCCGGTCAGCAATCGGGCCCTGGAACACATCCTCCCAGAACGACCGACGCTGCTGCACATCCGGAAGCAGGTTTTTGACCTGCGTGCGAAAACGCGCCGCCAGACCGGCCAGTTGACCGTAGGTGGAAGGAATCCAGGTTTCGATTTTGGCCCGGATCAGCCGCGCCAGCACCGGCGCATCGCCGCCGCTGGAGATGGCAACGATCAGCGGCGAACGGTCGACAATCGCCGGAAAGATCACGCTGCACAGGGCCGGCGCATCCACCACGTTGACCGGCACGCAGCGCCGATGGGCATCGGCGGACACTTGCGCGTTCAGCGGTTGATCGTCGGTGGCGGCAATGATCAGCCCGCAACCGTCCAGGTCCGCTTCGACGTAGCCACGCGACAGGCACTCGCCACCGCTACCGACCACCAATTCACGCAGTTGCGCTTCGATTTCAGGTGCGACCACCCGCAGCAGCGCACCGGCTTCGGCCAGCAGGCGGGATTTGCGCAAGGCAATTTCCCCGCCGCCGACGACCAACACACGACTGCCGCGCATGTTATGAAACAGCGGCAGATAATCCATTTAGCCGATGACCTCGAGGCCACCCATGTACGGCTTCAATACCTCAGGCACACGGATCGAACCGTCGGCCTGCTGGTAGTTTTCCAGCACGGCCACCAGAGTACGACCGACCGCCAGGCCGGAACCGTTCAGGGTGTGCACCAGTTCAGGCTTGCCGGTTTCCGGGTTGCGGAAACGTGCTTGCATCCGACGGGCCTGGAAATCGCCGCAGTTGGAGCACGACGAAATCTCGCGGTACTTGTCCTGGCTCGGGATCCACACTTCCAGGTCGTAAGTCTTCACGGCGCTGAAGCCCATGTCGCCGGTGCACAGCGCCAGGGTGCGGTAAGGCAGCTCCAGCAATTGCAGGACTTTCTCGGCGTTGGCGGTCAGGCCTTCCAGCGCCTCCATCGAGGTCGATGGCTCAACGATCTGGACCATTTCAACTTTGTCGAACTGGTGCTGGCGAATCATGCCGCGAGTGTCACGGCCCGACGCGCCGGCTTCGCTGCGGAAGCACGGGGTGTGGGCGACGAACTTGATTGGCAGCAGTTTCGAATCGACGATTTCACCGGCAACGATGTTGGTCAGCGACACTTCGGCGGTCGGGATCAGGTACAGATCGGCTTCGCCTTCGCGGGTGATCTTGAACAGGTCTTCTTCGAACTTCGGCAATTGACCGGTGCCTTGCAGGGCCGGAGCTTGTACCAAGTAAGGCGTGTAAGCCTCTTCGTAACCGTGTTCGCTGGTGTGCAGGTTGATCATGAACTGCGCCAGGGCACGGTGCAGACGCGCAATCGGGCCGCGCAGCAGAGCGAAACGCGCGCCGGACAGCTTGGCGGCGGTTTCAAAGTCCAACCAGCCGAACTTCTCGCCCAGGGCCACGTGGTCCTGAATCGGGAAATCGAACGCAGTCGGGGTGCCCCAGCGGCGCACTTCGACGTTGCCGTCTTCATCGGCGCCAATCGGTACGGATTCGTGGGGCAGGTTCGGGATGCCAAGCAGGATCGAATCCAGGTCGGTCTGGATCTGGTCCAGTTCAACCTTGCCGGCGCTCAATTCGTTCGCCATGCGCTCGACGTCAGCCATCAACGGCGCGATGTCTTCGCCGCGCTGCTTGGCCTGGCCGATGGATTTGGAACGCGCATTACGTTCAGCCTGCAGTGCTTCGGTGCGGGTCTGGACGGTCTTGCGCTGTTCTTCCAGCGCTTCGATGCGCGCAACATCCAGTACAAAGCCACGGGATGCCAGGCGGTCCGCTACGTCCTGAAGGTTGCTACGTAACAGTTTGGAATCGAGCATGTCGGTCTCTCGTTATCAAAGTTTGGTCAAGGACAGGCCAGCCCAGGTGGCGAGCAGCCCGCCGAATACGCTGATCGCAGCATAGCCCAGGGCCAGCGGCACTTGCCCGCTTTCGAGCAGGCGCACCGTATCCAGTGAAAAGGATGAAAAAGTCGTCAGCCCCCCGAGGAAGCCGACCATCAACCCGGCGCGCACCTCGATCGGCACCTCCGGGCGTATCAAAAACAGACCGTATAAAACGCCGATCAGCAAACAGCCGACGATATTAACGGCCAGCGTCGCGGTATAGAAGTGCCGCGGCCAATTAGCGTTGATCCAGTTACCGGTAGCAAAGCGCAACAGCGTGCCGGCGATCCCGCCGATGGAAACTGCAACGATCAAGGGAAGCACTATTTTCTCCGCTGCCGGGGGCTCAGACGATCAAGTTGGGCGAGGTGGTTGAGCTTCTCGCCGATTTTCAACTCCAGGCCTCGCGGCACCGGCTGATAGAACGGTTGTGGCTCGAGCTCTTCCGGGAAGTAGTCTTCGCCAGCAGCGTAAGCATCCGGCTCATCATGGGCATAACGGTATTCATCGCCATAACCCAATTGCTTCATCAGCTTGGTCGGTGCGTTACGCAGGTGCAGCGGTACTTCGAGCGAACCGTGTTCGGTGGCGCTGCGCATCGCGGCTTTGAAGCCCATGTACACCGCGTTGCTTTTCGGCGCGCAGGCCAGGTAGGTGATGGCCTGGGCCACCGCCAATTCGCCTTCGGGGCTGCCGAGCCGTTCCTGCACTTCCCACGCTGCGAGGCACAAGCTGAGGGCGCGGGGGTCGGCGTTGCCGATGTCTTCGCTGGCCATGCGCACCACGCGCCGGGCCAGGTACAGCGGATCGCAACCGCCATCGATCATGCGCGCAAACCAGTACAGCGCGCCGTCGGGGTTGGAACCGCGCACCGATTTATGCAGTGCGGAAATCTGGTCGTAGAACGCTTCGCCGCCCTTGTCGAAACGCCGACGGGTGTCGCCGAGCAAACTTTGCAGCAGATCGATGCCGATCTCGCTGTCGTCTTCGGCCAGGTCCGAGGCGTTTTCCAACAGGTTGAGCAAACGTCGGCCATCACCATCGGCGGCGGACAGCAGCATCTGGAAGCCTTCATCGCTGAGGGTCAGTTGCCGCTTGCCCAGGCCCCGCTCTTCAGTCAGCGCGCGATGCACCAGTTTGCGCAGGGCCGCTTCATCGAGGCTTTTGAGCACGTAGACGCGCGCCCGGGAGAGCAAGGCGTTGTTGAGTTCGAAGGATGGGTTTTCGGTGGTCGCGCCGATGAAAATCAGCGTGCCGTCTTCAACGTACGGCAGGAAGGCATCCTGCTGGGATTTGTTGAAGCGGTGCACTTCATCGACGAACAGAATGGTCCGTCGACCGTACTGCCCGGCCTGCTGCTTGGCGATTTCCACCGCCTGACGGATTTCCTTCACCCCAGCCAGTACCGCCGACACCGTTTCGAAATGCGCATCCGAGACTTCCGCCAACAGCCGCGCCAAGGTGGTTTTACCCACCCCCGGCGGGCCCCAGAAGATCATCGAATGCAGGGCACCCTGCTCCAGGGCTTCGCGCAAAGGCTTGCCGCGAGCGAGCAGGTGTTCCTGACCGACGTACTCATCCAGATTGGCCGCACGCAAGCGGGCGGCCAAGGGTTGAGCAATCGGGGCACTGCGAAACAGGTCCATCACGTACGGTTGAAACCTCTTATTCCTGGATCACATCGGCACCCTTCGGGATGTCGAACTTGAACTTGGACGCCGGGATCGGCTCATTGGCCTTCACGCCGGTGAACAAGAGGTTGGTGCGCTGGCCGACGCTGTCGATCATTTGCATGTCATTGACCAGGCCGTTGCGGAACGACAGGCGCAGGCTGTCGAACAGGGTGTCCTTGCTTTTCGGCTTCAGGGTGAAGTCGATCACGCCGCCAGCTTCCTTGGCGCTGATGTCGAAGCTCTCTTTGATCTTGGACACGTCACCGGACAGCAACAGGGCCGGGGTCTGGCTCAGGCGCAGGTCGAGGGTCTTGATGGTGGCCTGCTGCAAGTCCGGGTCCCACAGGGTTACTTTCTTGCCATCAGAGATCACGACTTGCTCCGCCGGCGCATCGGTGTGCCAGTAGAACAGGCCTGGACGCTGCAGCGACATTTCACCCGCAGTTTCCTGCAACTGGGTGCCGCCACCATCGAGGGTCAGCTGCGAGAACCGCGCGGTCAGGGTCTTGGATGTTTCCAGCAATTGGGTCAGGCGCGCCACGTCCTTGTCGTCGGCGTGGGCGGAAAGTGTGGTCAAAGCCAGTACCGGCAGCAACAGCATGCGGATAAGACGCATGGGAGTCCTCTTGAATATTCGTGGGGTTCGGGTGGCGCGTCACTGCACCACCCTTTTTACTTCAACTCAGTCGCGTACCGGGCCTGGGGCCAGAACTTCACGCGAACCGTTGGTGTTCATGGACGTCACGACCCCAGCCATTTCCATGGCTTCGATCATGCGCGCGGCGCGGTTGTAGCCGATTTTCAGCTTGCGCTGGACCGCCGAGATGGACGCACGACGGCTTTCCAGCACGAACTGCACGGCTTCGTCGTAGAGCGCGTCGGATTCGCTGTCTTCATCGCCACCACCACTGCCGCCGTCGAAACCGCTACCGGCCTCTTCAACACCGGCGAGGATGTCATCGTTGTATTCCGGTGCGCCACGCAGCTTCCAGGCTTCAACCACCCGGTGCACCTCGTCATCGGACACGAACGCGCCGTGAACCCGAATAGGCAGGCTGGTGCCCGGCGGCATGTAGAGCATGTCACCGTGGCCCAGCAGTTGCTCGGCGCCGCCCTGGTCGATGATGGTCCGGGAATCGATCTTGCTCGACACCTGGAACGCCATGCGGGTCGGAATGTTGGCCTTGATCAGGCCGGTGATCACGTCAACCGAAGGACGCTGGGTCGCGAGGATCAAGTGGATACCGGCGGCACGGGCCTTCTGGGCGATACGGGCAATCAGTTCTTCAACCTTCTTGCCGACGATCATCATCATGTCGGCGAATTCGTCGACGACCACGACGATGGTCGGCAGCTTGGTCAGCAACGGTGCTTCATCGTGAATGCTTTCGCGCTTGTACAAAGGATCGGTCAACGGCGTACCGGCGTCCTGGGCTTCCTTGACCTTGGCGTTGAAGCCCGACAGGTTACGCACGCCCATCTTCGCCATCAGTTTGTAGCGACGCTCCATCTCCGCCACGCTCCAGCGCAGAGCATTGGCCGCGTCCTTCATGTCGGTGACCACTGGGCAGAGCAGATGCGGAATGCCTTCGTAGATCGACAGTTCAAGCATCTTCGGGTCGATCATGATCAGCTTGGCGTCTTCCGGGCCAGACTTGAACAGGATCGACAGGATCATCGCGTTCACACCCACCGACTTACCGGAACCGGTTGTACCGGCCACCAGCAAGTGCGGCATTTTCGCCAGGTCGGTGATGACCGGCTTGCCACCGATGTCGTGGCCCAGGGCCAGGGTCACCGGGGACTTGAAGTTATCGTATTCCGGGGTCGACAGCACTTCGGAGAAGCGCACGATCTGGCGGTCTTCGTTAGGAATCTCGATACCGACGGTGGTCTTGCCCGGAATCACTTCCACCACCCGCACGCTGGTCACGGCCAGGGAACGTGCCAGGTCTTTCGCCAGGTTGGAAATTCGGCTGACCTTGACGCCTGCGGCCGGCTGGATTTCGTAACGGGTAATGACCGGGCCGGGGTGAATCGAATCCACCGAGACTTCGACGCCGAATTCCTTGAGCTTGATTTCCAGCAAGTGGCCGACGGCTGCCAGCGACTCCGGGGAATAATTGAGTTGTTTCTTTTCGGCCGGGTCGAGGATCGAGATCGGCGGCAAGGTGCCTTCGACGGCGCTGTCGACGAACAACGGCGCCTGCTTCTCTTTTTCCACGCGCTTGCTCGGCGCTGCCGGTTTCGGCGGCGCTGGCGCAATCACTGGCGGCACCTGCTTCTCGCGGTCCGACATGTGCTTGCTCAGGGCCTGCTCGCGCTCGATCAGGCGTTCCTTGACCTTGGCCTGCTCGCGCTTGTCGGTGACCGTCGGGGCGACCACGTCATGCACGCGATCATCGACTTCACGCAACTGCGCGACCAGCTGTTTGCGCTCGACCCGTGCTGCCCACCAGCGATTGGCGGCGCCCTGGATCAGTTCGAGCAGGTCGAGGGTAATTTTGCCGGTGACGTCCATCACCTTGAACCACGACAGGTCGGTGAACACCGTCAGGCCGAACAGGAACAAGGCGATAAACAGCAGCGTGCTGCCCTGAATGTTCAGGGCATTGCGGGCCAGGTCGCCGAGGCTTTCGCCCAACGCGCCGCCAGCGCCGGCCGGCAGACCGGTCGCCGCATGGAAATGGATATGGGCCAGGGCCGCGCCCGACAGCACCAGGAACACCAGGCCGATCAGGCGCCAGGAGAACAGCCAGCCGCTCCACTGCCATGGTTCGTGGCGTTGGCGGAAGATCTGATAGGCCTTGATCGCCAGCAATAACGGGAAGATGTAGGCGAAGTAACCCAGCACCATGAACAGGATATCGGCGCTGTAGGAGCCGGCCGGCCCGCCGAAGTTCTGCACATCGTCGATCTTGCTGTTGTGGCTCCAGCCCGGATCGTCCTTGCCATAGGTCAGCAAGGCCATCATCAGGAACAGGCACAAGGCGCCGATGGCGATCAACGCACCTTCCTTGAGTCGGTAGTGCAGATGCTGGCGCCAGAGCGGAACGACGGCTGGTTTGGGTGCTGCGGTGGATTTCTTCAAAACGCTACTTTTCCTGCGCCTATGGCGCGTCCATCTGTTGAATGACTATAAAAACTGCCCAATCCAGGCAGGTAAAAAAGTTAACTGGTGCAACTGGGACTACTTTTAACACTGCACCCCGGTGTTTCAAAACAGGGCAGGCACTGCTTTTTTAATACAAGCGCTGTTACAAGCAGGCATTGTACGGGTTTGTTCGCCCGATGCCATGCTTGCGGCCCTTGGGTGTAGCATAGCCAAAAGCACATGACACACGGTTCAATTTGAGCACGCATTCTCTTTTGTGACAAAGGCTTATGAGGTGTTTTTATGAGCGAAGCCAAGCATTCACGCCTGATCATTCTGGGTTCCGGCCCTGCGGGTTACAGCGCCGCCGTTTATGCCGCTCGCGCCAACCTCAAACCCGTGGTCATTACCGGGATACAGGCAGGTGGCCAGCTCACCACCACCGTCGAAGTCGACAACTGGCCCGGCGACGTCGAAGGCCTCACCGGCCCGGCGCTGATGGAACGCATGCAAAAACACGCCGAGCGCTTTGACACAGAGATCGTTTACGACCACATCCACACCGCCAAGTTGCAGCAGCGCCCTTTCGAACTCATCGGCGACAGCGGCATGTACACCTGCGACGCCCTGATTATCGCCACCGGCGCCTCGGCGCAGTACCTGGGCCTGCCCTCGGAAGAAGCCTTTGCCGGCAAAGGGGTTTCGGCCTGCGCGACGTGCGACGGTTTCTTCTATCGCAATCAGGTGGTCGCCGTGGTCGGCGGCGGCAACACCGCGGTTGAAGAAGCGCTGTACCTGTCGAACATCGCCAAGGAAGTCCATCTGGTGCATCGGCGCGACAAGCTGCGCTCGGAGAAAATCCTCCAGGACAAGCTGTTCGAGAAAGCTACCAACGGCAATATTCGCCTGCACTGGAACCAGAACCTCGATGAAGTGCTGGGCGATGCCAGCGGCGTGACCGGCGCCCGCCTGCGCGACAGCCATTCCGGCGAGACGAGCGAATTACCGCTGGCCGGCGTGTTCATCGCCATCGGTCACAAGCCCAACACCGATCTGTTCCAGGGCCAACTGGCCATGCGTGACGGCTATCTGCTGGTCAAGGGCGGCAACGAAGGCGATGCCACCGCCACTGAGATACCAGGTGTGTTCGCGGCCGGTGACGTGGCCGATCACGTTTACCGCCAGGCCGTCACCTCCGCCGGTGCTGGTTGCATGGCTGCGCTGGACGCCGAGAAATATCTCGACGATATTCCAACCGTTTGACGTTCCAATTCACGGCGGACCGACAAACCCGCCACTGCCCTCCCCTTCTGCAAGCCCGGATGCCATGCTGACTTGGTTACAACGCAACACCCTGACTTTTCCGCCCCTGGAAAAAGCCATGCGCGATCCCAACGGGTTGTTGGCAGCAGGCGGTGACCTGTCCGCCGACCGACTGATCCAGGCCTATCGCCACGGTTGCTTTCCCTGGTTCTCCGAAGGCCAGCCGATTCTCTGGTGGTCGCCGGATCCGCGTACGGTTTTGTTTCCCGACGAACTGCACGTGTCCCGCAGCCTGAGCAAACTGCTGCGCCAACAGCGTTATCAAGTGACCTTCGATCAGGATTTTGCCGCAGTCATCGGCGCCTGCGCCGCACCACGGGAATACGCTGACGGCACCTGGATCACCGAAGCCATGCAGGACGCCTATCTGGAGCTGCACCGGCGTGGCTATGCGCATTCGGTCGAGGTCTGGGACCAGGGCGAGCTGGTCGGCGGCCTGTACGGCCTGGCCATGGGGCAGCTGTTCTTCGGCGAATCAATGTTCAGCCGCGCCGACAACGCTTCCAAATATGGCTTTGCCACATTGGTGCGACATCTGAAAGACTCGGGTTTTGTGCTGATCGATTGCCAGATGCCGACTGACCATTTGCATAGCCTTGGCGCTCGGGCGATCCCTCGCAGAGAGTTCGCCGGTTACCTGGCGCGACATTTGGATCAACCCAGCCATGGCACCTGGGTTTGCTGAGCGACTTTTGCGCGCGTGGCTTACACTTAATGCAAACGCTTATCCCGAGGGTTGATCATGACCGAGTTGGCGCGCTTGAAGTTTTATGCCACTCAGCCCCACTCTTGCAGTTATCTGCCCGAGGAGCAGGCCACCACCCTGTTTCTCGATCCTAGCCAGCCCATGGATGTGCATGTCTACGCAGACCTGTCGGAAATGGGTTTTCGTCGCAGCGGCGATCATCTCTACCGGCCCCATTGCCAGAATTGCAATGCGTGCGTACCGGCGCGCATTCCCGTGGCGCAGTTTTCGCCCAACCGTCAGCAAAAGCGTATTTTCAAGCGTAACGCCGATGTGCAGGTGCGCCCGGCCCGGCCGAAATTCAGCGAAGAGTATTTCGATCTCTATCAGCGCTACATCGAACAGCGTCATGCCGATGGCGACATGTACCCGCCGAGTCGCGATCAGTTTTCGACGTTCCTGGTGCGTGACCTGCCGTTTTCCCGATTCTACGAATTTCGTCTCGACGGCCGGCTGGTGGCCGTGGCGGTAACCGACTTGCTGCCCAACGGCCTGTCGGCGGTCTACACCTTCTACGAGCCCGCCGAGGACCATCGCAGCCTCGGGCGCTACGCCATCCTCTGGCAAATCGCCGAGGCCCAGCGGTTGGGACTGGAAGCGGTTTACCTCGGCTACTGGATAAAAAACTGCAAAAAGATGAACTACAAGACCCAGTATCGCCCCATCGAACTGCTGATTAATCAGCGCTGGGTTGTCTTGAACTAAGGCAATCCGTAAACCGCTTGGCGTAAACCCCATTTTTCGGGCACAATGCACGCCGCTTTTGCCTGGCGCAGTTGCACCGGGCCATTCATTGGATACCGAGGGCTTTACTGCATGTCGAAAGAAGACAGCTTCGAAATGGAAGGCACTGTCGTCGACACCCTGCCCAACACCATGTTTCGTGTGGAGTTGGAAAATGGGCACGTCGTAACCGCGCATATTTCCGGCAAGATGCGCAAGAACTACATTCGTATTCTTACCGGCGACAAAGTGCGCGTCGAGCTGACGCCCTATGACTTGAGCAAAGGGCGCATCACTTACCGCGCTCGTTAATCAAGTCAATACAAAACGCCCGGTTATGCCGGGCGTTTTTGTGTGCGCGGGATTTACCATCCGCCGCGATTGATCGTTCCCACGCTCTGCGTGGGAACGATCACACCAGACAGCAAAAAGGCGCCTTTCGGCGCCTTTTGCTTTGTTACGATTAACGTCAGGCCATTTCTGCCGTGGTCTCGAACTCGAAGGTCAGCTCGCCGTCCTTCAGGTCGATGTGAACCACACCACCATGGTCGGCCAGTTCGCCAAAGAGGATCTCTTCGGCCAGTGGACGCTTGATCTTGTCCTGGATCAAACGCGCCATTGGTCGAGCGCCCATGGCCGAGTCGTAGCCACCCGCCGCCAGCCAGCTGCGCGCGGCGTCGGTCACTTCCAGCTGCACGCGCTTGTCTTCCAGCTGCGCCTGAAGCTCGGTAAGGAACTTGTCCACCACGCTTTTGATGACCTCATGACTGAGGCGACCAAACTGGATAATGGTGTCCAGACGGTTGCGGAACTCGGGCGTGAAGCTCTTCTTGATCACTTCCATCGCATCGGACGAGTGGTCCTGATGGGTGAAACCGATCGAAGCGCGGGCTGCGGTTTCGGCACCGGCGTTGGTCGTCATGATGACGATCACGTTACGGAAGTCCGCCTTGCGCCCGTTGTTATCGGTCAGCGTACCGTGGTCCATGACCTGCAGCAGCAGGTTGAAGACTTCCGGATGCGCCTTCTCGATTTCATCGAGCAACAGCACGCAGTGAGGCTGCTTGGTGATGGCTTCGGTCAGCAGACCGCCCTGATCGAACCCGACGTAGCCTGGAGGCGCACCGATCAGACGCGATACGGTGTGGCGCTCCATGTACTCGGACATGTCGAAACGAACCAGCTCGATGCCCAACGCCTTCGCCAACTGACGCGCCGCTTCGGTTTTACCGACACCGGTAGGACCGGCGAACAGGAACGAACCGACAGGCTTGTCAGGCGACTTGAGGCCGGCACGGGACAGTTTGATCGCAGTCGACAACGAGTCGATTGCGGCATCCTGGCCAAATACCGTCAGCTTCAGGTCGCGCTCAAGGTTACGCAGCAGCTCCTTGTCGGAACTGGTGACGTGCTTAGGCGGAATCCGCGCGATTTTCGCCACGATGTCCTCGACCTGAGGCACTTCGATGCGTTTCACGCGTTTCTCGATCGGTTGCAGGCGCTGGTAGGCACCCGCCTCGTCGATAACGTCGATGGCCTTGTCCGGCATGTGCCGGTCATTGATGTAGCGTGAGGCCAGCTCAGCCGCCGCACGCAACGCTTCATCGCTGTACTCGATGCCGTGGTGGGTCTCGAAACGCCCTTTCAGGCCGCGCAGGATGCTGATGGTGTCTTCGACCGAAGGCTCGGACACATCGACCTTCTGGAAGCGCCGTGCCAGGGCACGATCCTTCTCGAAGATTCCGCGGAACTCCTGGAACGTGGTCGAGCCGATGCAGCGGATATCGCCGGACGACAGCAATGGCTTGAGCAGGTTCGAGGCATCCATGACGCCACCGGACGCGGCACCCGCACCAATGATGGTGTGGATTTCGTCGATGAACAGGATCGCCTGCGGACGTTTTTTCAGTTCATTGAGCAACGCCTTGAAGCGCTTCTCGAAATCACCACGGTATTTGGTCCCGGCCAGCAAGGCGCCGAGGTCAAGGGAGTAAACGACACTATTGGCCAACAGGTCCGGCACCTGGTTGTCGACAATGCGCTTGGCCAGGCCTTCGGCAATCGCGGTTTTACCCACGCCCGCCTCGCCCACCAGCAGCGGATTGTTTTTGCGACGACGCGCCAGGATCTGCGCGACACGCTCGACTTCCATCTCACGGCCTACCAGCGGATCGATGCGACCCTGGCGCGCGAGTTCGTTGAGGTTGCTGGCATAAGCATCCAGAGGATTGCCTGAAGAAGAAGACTCACCGCCCTCGTCGTCCTGCATATCTTGCTCACCTTCAGAGTGATCGCCGTGCCCCGGTACTTTGGAAATGCCATGGGCGATGTAGTTGACGACATCAATGCGTGCAACGCTCTGCTGTTTCAGCAGGAACACTGCCTGGCTTTCTTGCTCACTGAAGATGGCGACCAGCACGTTAGCGCCAGTCACTTCGCGTTTGCCCGAGCTCTGTACGTGAAAGACAGCACGCTGCAGAACACGCTGGAAGCCCAGGGTGGGTTGGGTCTCGCGATCCTCGTCATGCACGGGGATCAGCGGCGTGGTGGAGTCGATGAACTCCTGCAGGTCATGCTTGAGTTTGTCGAGGTTTGCGCCGCAGGCACGCAAAACGGTGGCGGCAGCCTCATTGTCCAATAGGGCCAACAGGAGATGTTCGACGGTCATGAATTCATGACGTTTCGAACGAGCCTCCTTGAAGGCTAAATTGAGGGTGACTTCGAGCTCGCGGTTTAACATAGCTTCACCTCATACCCAAGTGGTCGGCGATTAACCGTCCTTCTCGATTTCACAGAGTAGCGGATGCTGGCTTTCCCTGGCGTACTGGTTGACCTGCATGGCCTTCGTCTCGGCGATGTCGCGGGTAAACACTCCACATACTGCCCGTCCTTCTGTGTGGACGGCCAGCATGACCTTGGTCGCCAGCTCGCGATTCAGGTTAAAAAACACCTCGAGCACTTCGACGACGAAATCCATCGGTGTGTAGTCATCATTAAACAAAACCACCTTGTACATCGGCGGCGCCTGTAAAGCAGGCTTGGCCTCCTGAACAGCAATGCCTGCGGAATCGTCGTCGTGTTCCTCCGGGCGATCCTTTTGGAGAGTCGGGCGATCCTGATTGAATGTTAGTCGAATCTGGCTGATTGCATGCATGGAAAGAAAGGTTCGTCAGTTGTGCAAATACAGTGGTGGGGGCGGCTATCAACGATTTCAACTCCGACTGCCCGGTCACCTTGACTATCGGGAAAACGGTGTTACAACCAATAGAGCCCACAGTGGGTAAAAAAGGTCCGCGGAGTCAATCTTATTTGTGAGATCCGACTGCGGATGTACTGGATGATACTCCAGTGATGGAGTCTGTTGCAGAGGGATATGAGCATGGCAGTCGGCAAGGTCAAGTGGTTCAACAATGCCAAGGGGTTCGGCTTCATCAACACCGACGCCCGTGAAGGCAAGGACGAGGACGGCAAATTTATCGACTTTTTTGCCCACTATTCGGCCATCGAAATGGACGGATACAAGACCCTCAAGGCCGGGCAAGCCGTCAACTTCGATATCGTCCAGGGCCCCAAAGGCCTGCACGCGGTGAAGATTACGTCTGCAGCTGTTGAGACCGCACCGGCCACGCCCACTGCTCAATCAGAAACGGTTTCGAGCTGACGAAACCGGTCATCCAGTTATTAAAAAACCGCCCGAAGGCGGTTTTTTTAATGCTGGCTCGCTTCTTACATATGCGAGATCAGCGCATCACCAAACGCCGAAGAAGACAGCAGTTTCGCGCCTTCCATCAAGCGGTGGAAGTCATAGGTGACGGTCTTGGCGGAAATCGCGCCGTTGGTGCCCTTGATGATCAGGTCAGCCGCTTCGGTCCAGCCCATGTGACGCAGCATCATCTCGGCGGACAGAATCAAGGAACCCGGATTGACCTGGTCCTTGCCGGCGTATTTCGGCGCAGTCCCGTGGGTCGCTTCAAACATGGCGATGGTGTCGGACAGGTTGGCACCCGGCGCGATACCGATACCGCCCACTTCGGCCGCCAGGGCGTCGGAGAGGTAGTCGCCGTTCAGGTTAAGGGTCGCGATCACATCGTACTCGGCCGGACGCAGCAGGATCTGCTGGAGCATGGCGTCGGCGATGGCATCCTTGACGATGACGTTCTTGCCGGTTTTCGGGTTCTTGAACTGCATCCACGGACCGCCGTCGAGCAGGGTCGCGCCGAACTCTTCAGCCGCCACTTCGTAGGCCCATTCCTTGAAGGCACCTTCGGTGAACTTCATGATGTTGCCTTTGTGCACGATGGTCAGCGAATCGCGATCGTTGTCGACCACATACTGCAGAGCCTTGCGTGCCAGACGCTTGGTGCCTTGCAGCGAAACCGGCTTGATGCCGATACCGCAGTTTTCGTCGAAACGGATCTTGGTAACGCCCATTTCATCTTTAAGGAACTTGATGACCTTGGTCGCTTCCGGCGAACCGGCCTTCCACTCGATGCCGGCGTAGATGTCTTCCGAGTTCTCACGGAAGATCGTCATGTCGACGTCGCCTGGCTTCTTGACCGGGCTCGGCACGCCTTCGAACCAGCGCACCGGGCGCAGGCAGACGTAAAGATCGAGTTGTTGACGCAGGGCCACGTTCAGCGAACGGATGCCGCCGCCGACCGGGGTGGTCAGAGGGCCCTTGATGGAAACCACGTAATCCTTGACTGCGTCCAGGGTTTCCTGAGGTAGCCAGGTGTCCTGGTCGTAAACCTGAGTCGCTTTTTCCCCGGCGTAGACTTCCATCCAGGAAATTTTGCGCTCGCCGCCGTAAGCCTTCTTAACAGCAGCATCGACAACCTTGATCATGACCGGGCTGATATCAACGCCAATACCATCGCCTTCGATGAAGGGGATGATCGGGTTGTTAGGAACATTGAGAGAATGGTCCGCGTTGACGGTGATTTTGTCGCCGACTGCTGGAACCTGAATCTTCTTGTATCCCATGCTGAACTCCATTGTTTGGATTGAACATCTGGCTTCGTTCGAGCGTACCCCAGTTAAATCGGCGCGCAAACCCTATGTTCCACCCATCTGCCGCAAAGCTGTGCAGTTCGCGATCTACAAGCCTGAAAGCAAAGGGAAAAGCGCCAAACTCAAGCACGGTGCAAGACTCTACGCCGCCCACTGCCCTGCGACCTTTAGACCAATGGACGAGAATCGTTGCATATGAACCATCGGCAGATTGCCAGCTACCTATGTATAATGCCGCCGCTGACCGAAGGGTCACAAAGGCCAAGCTCTCTATTACGAGACTTTCAGCCAGATTGAAGCCGGGCTGTTACCGCAGCCCACCCGCTTGACGCTCGACTGATGCACCCAACATCACCGCGAAGAAACCTCGACATTCGGCTCATGGATGACTTTGAACGAACGCGCTTACCCGGCGCCCCTCGAGTTTTCTGCGCACGCTTTAGCAAAGAAGAGAGTTAATCCGAATATGCCCACCCGCTCGAAGATCATCTATACCTTCACCGACGAAGCCCCAGCCCTCGCCACCTATTCACTGTTGCCTATCGTAGAGGCCTTCACCGCCTCCGCTGATATCGCCGTGGAAACCCGCGATATCTCTCTTGCAGGGCGCATCCTGGCCAGCTTCCCCGAGCAATTGGGTGACAAAGCCGTAGCCGACCACCTCGCCGAACTGGGCGACCTGGCCGTTACGCCTGAAGCCAACATCATCAAGCTGCCGAACATCAGCGCCTCGGTTCCTCAGTTGCAAGCAGCCATCAAAGAGCTGCAAGCCCAGGGCTTCGCGCTGCCGGACTACCCGGAAACCGTGACCACTGACGCCGACAAAGAAGCCAAGTCGCGTTACGACAAGATCAAGGGCAGCGCCGTGAACCCGGTCCTGCGCGAAGGCAACTCCGATCGCCGCGCCCCGCTGTCGGTCAAGAACTACGCACGCAAGCACCCGCACAAAATGGGCGCCTGGGCTGCGGACTCCAAGTCCCACGTCGCGCACATGAGCACCGGCGATTTCTACGGCAGCGAAAAAGCTGCCCTGATCGACGCCGCTGACGCCGTTAAAATCGAACTGATCGCCCAAGACGGCACCACCACCGTCCTGAAAGCAAAGACCACCGTGCAAGCCGGTGAGATCCTCGATTGCGCGGTACTGAGCAAAAACGCCCTGCGCAGCTTCATCGCTGCCGAGATCGAAGACGCCAAAGCCAAAGGCGTGCTGCTGTCGGTTCACTTGAAAGCCACCATGATGAAGGTCTCCGACCCGATCATGTTCGGCCAGATCGTTGCCGAGTTCTATAAAGACGCACTGGCCAAGCACGCTGACGTGCTGGCGCAGATCGGCTTCAACCTGAACAACGGCATCGGCGACCTGTACGCTCGCATCAAGGCTTTGCCGGCCGAGCAACAAGCGCAGATCGAAGCGGACATCCAGGCGGTCTACGCCGTTCGTCCGTCGTTGGCCATGGTCAACTCCGACAAAGGCATCACCAACCTGCACGTGCCGAGCGACGTTATCGTCGACGCCTCGATGCCGGCGATGATCCGTGACTCCGGCAAGATGTGGGGCACTGACGGTCAGTTGCACGACACCAAGGCTGTGATCCCGGATCGCTGCTACGCCACCATCTACCAAGCGGTCATCGAAGACTGCAAGGTCAACGGCGCTTTCGATCCAACCACCATGGGCAGCGTGCCAAACGTTGGCCTGATGGCGAAGAAAGCCGAAGAGTACGGCTCCCACGACAAGACCTTCCAGATCAAGAGCAACGGCGTGGTTCGGGTTTCCGATGGCGCAGGTCGCACCCTGCTGGAACAGAACGTTGAAGCCGGCGACATCTTCCGCATGTGCCAGACCAAAGACGCGCCGATCCAGGACTGGGTCAAACTGGCCGTCAACCGTGCTCGCGCAAGCGCCACGCCAGCGATCTTCTGGCTGGACCCGATGCGCGCCCACGACGGCGTAGTGATCGAGAAAGTTCAGGCTTACCTGAAGGATCACGACACGTCCGGCCTGGATATCCGCATCATGTCGCCTGTCGACGCGATGAAGTTCACCCTGGACCGCACTCGCGAAGGCAAGGACACCATCTCGGTGACCGGCAACGTACTGCGCGACTACCTGACCGACCTGTTCCCGATCATGGAACTGGGTACCAGCGCCAAGATGCTGTCGATCGTGCCGCTGATGAATGGCGGTGGTCTGTTCGAAACCGGCGCCGGCGGTTCGGCACCGAAGCACGTTCAGCAGTTGCTGGAAGAAAACTTCCTGCGCTGGGATTCCCTGGGCGAATTCCTGGCCCTGGCCGCCTCCCTTGAGCATCTGGGTGTTACTTACAACAACCCTAAAGCGCTGGTTCTGGCCAAGACCCTGGACCAGGCCACCGGCCAGTTCCTGGACAACAACAAATCGCCATCGCGTAAAGTCGGCAACATCGACAACCGCGGCAGCCACTTCTACCTGGCGCTGTACTGGGCTCAAGCCCTGGCCGCCCAGAGCGAAGATACTGCACTGCAAGCGCAGTTTGGCCAGTTGGCAAAAACCCTGACCGAGAACGAAGCAACCATCGTTGCCGAGCTCAACGCCGTTCAGGGCAAGCCAGTGGACATCGGCGGTTACTACCACGCCAATGCCGAGCTGATCAGCAAGGCCATGCGCCCGAGCAACACCTTCAACGCGGCGATTGCTGCGTTGGTTTAAGGTTGTAAGGATGCAAAGAAGCCCCGGCCTTGCGCCGGGGTTTCTGTTTGTGCCATGCGCACTCTCGTAGCAGCTGCCGAGCCTGCGAGGCTGCGTTCGGCGGCGAAGCCGTCGTAGAATCAGGCCCTGCGGTGTTTCAGACTGACCGCGAGCATAGGGTTTACGACTGCTTCGCAGCCGAACGCAGCCTCGCAGGTTCGGCAGCTGCTACAGACCACACGAGGTATTTTCATGACCTGGCTACCCCACATCACCGTCGCCACCATCGTCGAAGACAATGGCCGCTTCCTGATGGTCGAAGAATCCAAGGGCGGACGAGCGGTGCTCAATCAGCCCGCCGGTCATCTCGACCCGGATGAAACCCTGATCGAAGCCGCCGTGCGCGAAACCCTCGAGGAGACCGGCTGGGACGTCGAGCCGACCGGCGTGGTGGGGATTTACCTCTACACCGCCCCGAGCAACGGCGTGACCTATCAACGGGTCTGCTTCATCGCCAAGGCAATCAAACACCACCCCGGCTATCAACTGGACGACGGCATCCTCGGCGCCAAATGGCTGACCCGTGGCGAACTCATGGAACAGCGCGCAAACTGGCGCAGTGAGCTGATCATCCGCTGCATCGATGATTATCTGGACGGTAAACACTTCGGTCTCGAACTGATCCGCCCTTCTCTTTAGCCTTGCGGGCTTCGGCCTGTTAGAATCGCGTCCTTTTTCAAGACACACATTGAATCCCTATGCGTGATCCAGCCCCTTCTGACATACAAAAGAAGCGCGTCATTGTCGGCATGTCCGGCGGCGTGGACTCTTCCGTTTCCGCTCTCCTGCTGATCGAGCAGGGTTATGAGGTGGAAGGCCTGTTCATGAAGAACTGGGAAGAAGACGATGGAACGGAATATTGCACCGCCATGGATGACTTGGCGGATGCGCAGGCCGTGTGCGACAAAATTGGCATCAAGTTGCACACCGCCAACTTCGCCGCCGAGTACTGGGACAACGTGTTCGAGCACTTCCTGGCCGAATACAAGGCCGGTCGCACGCCGAACCCGGACATCCTGTGCAACCGCGAGATCAAGTTCAAGGCCTTCCTCGACTACGCGATGATGCTCGGTGCCGACCTGATCGCCACCGGCCACTACGTGCGTCGTCGCGACGTCGATGGTCGTACCGAACTGCTCAAGGGCCTGGACCCGAACAAGGACCAGAGCTACTTCCTGCACGCCGTCGGCGGTGAACAGATCGCCAAGACCCTGTTCCCGGTCGGCGAGCTGGAAAAGCCCGAAGTGCGCGCGATTGCCGAGAAACACGAACTGGCGACCGCGAAGAAAAAGGATTCCACCGGGATCTGCTTTATCGGCGAGCGCCGCTTCAGCGACTTCCTCAAGCAATACCTGCCAGCGCAACCGGGCGAGATCAAGACCACCGAAGGCGAAGTCATTGGCCGTCACCACGGCTTGATGTACCACACCATCGGCCAGCGCCAGGGCCTGGGCATCGGCGGTTTGAAAGACGCCAGTGACGAGCCGTGGTACGTGCTGATCAAGGATCTGGTCAACAACGAGCTGATCGTTGGCCAGGGCAATGACCACCCTTACCTGTTCTCCCGCGCCCTGCTCGCTTCGGACATCTATTGGGTCAACCCGATTGACCTGAGCCAGCCGCGCCGCTTGACCGCCAAGGTCCGTTATCGCCAAGGCGACCAGCCGTGCACGCTGGAGAAAACCGCCACCGGCTACCGCGCTACCTTCGATGACCCGCAACGCGCGGTCACCCCAGGCCAATCCGTGGTGTTTTATGACGGTGAAATCTGCCTCGGCGGCGGCGTGATCGAAATCGCCGAGCCATGGACCAGCAAAGGCACTGCTCAAGGCGAGCCACAATGAGCCCGACTCAGGAGCAACTGACGGCACTGGGCGGCGTGTTTCTCGCCGCGGTGCTGGTGGACAAGATTGCCAAGAGCGGCCAGACCAGCGAAGCCGGCCTGACCTGCATGCTCGGCAGCCTGCTGATCCGCGATCCCAAGGACACCCTGGAAGTCTACGGCGGCGACGACATCAACCTGCGCGAAGGCTATCGCGCATTGATCGGCGCCCTGGAACGCGATCCGAGCACTTTGCAGCGCGAACCGTTGCGTTATGCCCTGGCGATGCTGGGTCTGGAACGGCAACTGGCCAAGCGCGACGACATGCTCGACGTGATCGGCAAGCGCCTGCCGCAGATTCAGTCCCAGGTCGAGCACTTTGGCCCGGCCCACGAAAACGTGATCGCCGCTTGCGGTGCGCTATATCAGGACACCCTGAGCACCCTGCGCCAACGGATTCAGGTCCACGGCGACATGCGCAACCTGCAGCAACCGAGCAACGCTTCGAAGATCCGCGCGCTGCTGCTGGCCGGGATTCGTTCGGCGCGGCTGTGGCGGCAGTTGGGCGGTCATCGCTGGCAGTTGGTGATCAGTCGTCGCAAATTGCTGAAAGAGCTTTACCCGCTGATGCGCAGCAGCTGAACCGCGCCCGCAACACTGTTTTAGATCTGTAACGCGTAATACGCCGGTCAGTTGGCAACGGACCGGCGGATTTTTTCATGTATGATACGCGCCCCATTTCGTTGCCCGACTGTCCGAGAACACCCCATGCAGCTTTCTTCGCTCACTGCGGTTTCCCCTGTTGACGGCCGCTACGCCGGCAAAACCCAGGCCCTGCGCCCAATTTTCAGCGAATACGGCCTTATCCGTGCTCGCGTTCTGGTTGAAGTGCGCTGGCTCCAGCGCCTGGCCGCTCACCCAGGCATCAGCGAAGTGCCGGCGTTCTCCGCCGAAGCCAACG
This sequence comes from Pseudomonas sp. ADAK2, assembly GCF_012935755.1. Lineage (GTDB taxonomy): Bacteria > Pseudomonadota > Gammaproteobacteria > Pseudomonadales > Pseudomonadaceae > Aquipseudomonas. Next base: position 6,970,960 of record NZ_CP052862.1, on the reverse strand, counting down.
CGGTGCTCAACACCCTGGCGGACAACTTCGCTCTGGAGCACGCCGAGCGTGTCAAAGAGATCGAGCGCACCACCAACCACGACGTCAAAGCCATTGAGTACCTGCTCAAAGAGCAGGCGGCCAAGCTGCCGGAGCTGGCCAAGGTCAGCGAGTTCATCCACTTTGCCTGCACCAGCGAGGACATCAACAACCTGTCCCACGCCCTGATGCTGCGTGAAGGCCGTGATGATGTGATGCTGCCGCTGATGCGCCAGACTGCCGAAGCTATTCGTGAACTGGCGATCCGTTTCGCTGACGTGCCAATGCTGTCGCGCACCCACGGTCAACCGGCCTCCCCGACCACCCTAGGCAAAGAGCTGGCGAACGTGGTTTACCGTCTGGAGCGTCAAATCGCCCAGGTCGCTGCCGTGCCGCTGCTGGGCAAGATCAACGGTGCCGTCGGCAACTACAACGCGCACATCTCTGCCTACCCGGAAATCGACTGGGAAGAAAACGCCCGCGCCTTCATCGAAGACGAACTGGGCCTGGGCTTCAACCCGTACACCACGCAGATCGAACCGCACGACTACATTGCCGAGCTGTTCGACGCGATCGCGCGTTTCAACACCATCCTGATCGACTTCGACCGTGACATCTGGGGCTACATCTCCCTGGGTTATTTCAAGCAGCGCACCATCGCTGGCGAAATCGGCTCGTCGACCATGCCGCACAAGGTCAACCCGATCGACTTCGAAAACTCCGAAGGCAACCTGGGCATCGCCAACGCATTGTTCCAGCACCTGGCGAGCAAACTGCCGATCTCCCGCTGGCAGCGCGACCTGACCGACTCCACCGTTCTGCGTAACCTCGGTGTCGGCTTTGCCCACAGCGTGATCGCGTACGAAGCCAGCCTCAAAGGCATCAGCAAGCTTGAGCTCAACGCGCAGAAGATCGCTGCTGACCTCGACGCGTGCTGGGAAGTGTTGGCCGAGCCAATCCAGACCGTGATGCGCCGCTACAACATCGAAAACCCGTACGAAAAGCTGAAAGAGTTGACCCGTGGCAAGGGCATCAGCCCTGAAGCACTGCAAACTTTCATCGACGGCCTGGACATGCCAGCCGCGGCCAAGGCCGAGCTGAAATTGCTCACCCCGGCGAACTACATCGGCAACGCTGTAGAGCAAGCCAAACGCATCTGATCGATCGCTTGACCCTTTTGAGACGCCCGGCAGCGCCGGGCGTTTTTATTCCCGTCTGAAAAGTGCATTTTTTCAATAGGTTACACATGAATCCTGATATTCCTCTTCAACTTCTGGGTGGCATCACGGCGCGCGAATTCCTGCGTGACTACTGGCAGAAAAAACCGCTGCTGATCCGCCAGGCGATCCCTGATTTCGAAAGCCCGATCGATCCAGACGAACTGGCCGGCCTGGCGCTGGAAGAAGAAGTTGAATCGCGCCTGGTGATCGAACATGGCGAGCGTCCTTGGGAAATGCGCCGTGGCCCGTTCGCCGAAGACGAATTCAGCAAGCTGCCGGAAACCGAGTGGACCCTGCTGGTGCAAGCGGTTGACCAGTTCGTGCCAGAAGTCAGCGAACTGCTGGAGAACTTCCGTTTCCTGCCGAGCTGGCGCGTCGACGACGTGATGATCAGCTTCGCCGCCCCGGGTGGCAGCGTTGGTCCGCATTTCGATAACTACGATGTGTTCCTGCTGCAAGGCCACGGTAAGCGCAACTGGAAGATCGGCCAGATGTGCGACTCCGAGAGCAAGCTGCTGCCGCACGCGGACCTGCGCATCCTCGCCGACTTCGAAGCCACCGACGAGTGGGTCCTGGAGCCGGGCGACATGCTCTACCTGCCGCCACGCCTGGCCCACTGCGGCGTTGCGGTGGATGACTGCATGACCTACTCGGTCGGCTTCCGCGCGCCAAGCGCCTCTGAAGTGCTGACTCACTTCACTGACTTCCTCAGCCAGTTCCTGACCGATGAAGAGCGCTACACCGATGCCGATGCCCTGCCGGCCGTCGATCCGCACCAGATTCAGCACGACGCCCTTGATCGCCTGAAAGCCTTGCTGGCCGAGCACATGAGCGACGAGCGCCTGCTACTGACCTGGTTCGGCCAGTACATGACCGAGCCGCGCTACCCGGAACTGGTGGTCGGCCCGGAAGAAGTCGAAGAAGAAGACTTCCTCGCCAGCCTGGAACAAGGCGCAGTACTGATCCGCAACCCGAGCGCGCGCATGGCCTGGTCCGAAGTCGATGACGACCTGCTGCTGTTCGCCAGCGGCCAGAGCCGTTACCTGCCGGGCAAACTGCGCGAACTGCTGAAATTGATCTGCGCCGCCGACGCCCTGCACACCGATAACCTCGGTGACTGGCTGAACGACGAAGACGGCCGCGGTCTGCTGTGCGAGCTGGTCAAGCAAGGCAGCCTGGGGTTTGCTGATGAATAAAATCCACGTTCGTGTCGCAGACTGGCAGAAGGACATCGCCGAGATCCGGCGCATTCGTGAGACGGTGTTCATTGCCGAGCAATGCGTTCCACCTGAACTGGAATGGGATGCTGATGACGCGACCGCCGTGCATTTCCTTGCTTTCGAAGGCGACTTTCCGATTGGCACCGCCCGCCTGCTGCCTGATGGGCACATCGGCCGGGTGTCAGTGCTCAAGGACTGGCGTGGCTTGAAAGTTGGCGATGCGCTGATGCAAGCGGTGATCGGTGAAGCCGAGAAGCGCGGGCTGAAGCAGCAGAAGCTGAGCGCGCAGGTGCAGGCCACGGCGTTCTATGAGCGCTTGGGTTTCAGCCTGGTCAGTGAGGAGTTCCTGGAAGCCGGGATTCCGCATGTGGACATGGTGCGGCACTCCGCCTGAGACACTGCACTGATCATTCCCACGCTCCGCGTGGGAATACCTCTCGGGACGCCCCGCCCTCTTCGGATGCCGGGGCGTTTTGCTGTCTACGATTCAACTTGCCCCACCCCGGGCCGACAAACTGGCAATATCAAGCCTTTAGAAAGCGGAGATAACGGACATGTCCCTACGCACCCTGCTCACCACGCTGCTGCTGACCTGCAGTTTTTCGGTCATGGCGGCCACCGAGATCGTGCCCCTGAATTACCGCACCGGCGCTGACATGCTGCCGGTGGCGCAGAATTTCATCGGCAAGGATGGCCAGGTCAGCGCCTATGGCAATCAGCTGATCGTCAATGCAGAACCCGACAAGATCGACGAACTTAAGACATTTCTTGCCCAACTCGACACCGCACCCAAGCGCCTGTTGATCACTGTCGACACCAACGAAAACAACTTCCAGGGCGACCAGGGTTACTCGGTAAACGGTGCCAAGCCGAGCCAGACCCGCATCATCAATCGCAGCACCGACAGCCGTGACGGCGGCATCCAGCAAGTGCAGGCAAGCGAAGGCGCACCGGCGCTGATCCAGGTCGGCCAGAGCGTGCCGCTGACCAGCACGCAGACCGACACTTACGGCCGACTGCAAAGCCAGACCGAGTATCGCAACGTCACCCAGGGGTTCTACGTCACCGCCAGCGTCACCGGCGACATCGTTCACCTGGCGATCAGTACCAATCGTGACCGCATGAGCCAGGAACGTCCCGATGTAGTGAATGTGCAAAGTACCGACACAACTGTCACGGGGCGCTTGGGCGAATGGATCACCCTGGCCGGCGTGAATCGCCAGACTCAGGCCGATAAACAAGGCGTAACCCGCAGCTACTCTACTCAGGGCCGGGATGACATGACCTTGCGGGTGAAAGTCGATACGCTGGACTAAAGCACCAAAAACTGACTGATGAGTCGTATTAGACTAAAGATGTAGTGCTTGAAAAAAAGCACTACAAAACGTTTGACGAGGCAAAAAAGCAAGGGCATGATGGCCTCGCTCCCGCTAATCAGGGGCCCTGGCAAGGGCCTTCGAGGCGCCGCTCGCATCTATCCCGCGAGACGCTTCGTGTCTGTACCGCCCACAAGGTGTGTTTGACGAGGTTGCCGACTGGAACGAAGTTGTCCCGAGGGACGGAAGCGTAATTAGGTAACCCGGCACCACTCTGATGTTCGCACCAAGGCCCACGATGCCCGAATGCGCCCGCCAGTCCGCCCTTACCTGCTCACTTCCCCTCGAGCCCATCGTTCATCCCGTCGCCATCCCCGCCGAAACCGACTTGACCGCCTAAGCTTCTGGTCAGCGAGCAGCCTTTTACGCCTCTTTGGACGTATCTGGCAGGAGCAGGAATTTTCCACCCCAGACCTATGCGACGAGGTTTATCTCCATGGCACTGACACGCGAACAGCAAATTGCAGCCCTCGAAAAAGATTGGGCTGAAAACCCACGCTGGAAAGGCGTGACACGCGCTTACTCCGCTGCTGACGTCGTCCGCCTGCGCGGCTCGGTTCAACCTGAGCACACCTTTGCAAAACTGGGCGCCGAGAAGCTGTGGAACCTGGTTACCCAGGGCGCCAAGCCGTCCTTCCGCCCTGAGAAAGATTTCGTCAACTGCATGGGCGCCCTGACCGGCGGCCAGGCTGTGCAACAAGTCAAAGCCGGTATCCAGGCGATTTACCTGTCGGGCTGGCAAGTGGCTGCGGACAACAACTCCGCCGAATCGATGTACCCGGACCAATCGCTGTACCCGGTGGACTCGGTTCCAACCGTGGTCAAGCGCATCAACAACTCGTTCCGTCGTGCTGACCAGATCCAGTGGAAAGCCGGTAAAGGTCCGGGCGACGAAGGCTACATCGACTACTTCGCGCCGATCGTGGCTGACGCCGAAGCCGGTTTCGGCGGCGTACTGAACGCTTACGAGCTGATGAAAAGCATGATCGAAGCAGGCGCCGCCGGCGTTCACTTCGAAGACCAGCTGGCTTCCGTGAAAAAATGCGGCCACATGGGCGGCAAGGTACTGGTTCCAACCCAGGAAGCCGTGCAGAAGCTGACCGCTGCTCGCCTGGCTGCTGACGTTGCCGGTACTCCGACCATCATCCTGGCCCGTACCGACGCTAACGCTGCTGACCTGCTGACGTCCGATTGCGACCCGTACGACCAGCCATTCGTGACTGGCGAACGTACTCAGGAAGGCTTCTACAAAGTGCGCGCCGGTCTCGACCAGGCCATCGCTCGCGGCCTGGCCTACGCGCCGTACGCCGACCTGATCTGGTGCGAAACCGCCAAGCCGGATCTGGACGAAGCTCGTCGCTTCGCCGAAGCGATCAAAAAGGAATACCCGGACCAACTGCTGTCGTACAACTGCTCGCCTTCCTTCAACTGGAAGAAAAACCTGGACGACGCGACCATCGCCAAGTTCCAGCGCGAACTGTCCGCCATGGGCTACAAGCACCAGTTCATCACCCTGGCCGGCATTCACAACATGTGGCACAGCATGTTCAACCTGGCGCACGACTACGCCCGCAACGACATGACTGCCTACGTGAAGCTGCAAGAGCAAGAGTTCGCTGACGCTGCCAAGGGTTACACCTTCGTGGCTCACCAGCAGGAAGTGGGCACCGGCTACTTCGACGACATGACCACCGTGATCCAGGGTGGCTCGTCTTCGGTGACCGCACTGACCGGTTCGACTGAAGAAGAACAGTTCCACTGATCTGCTTCACCTGAGCAAACGGCCGTTGCGGACCGAATAGAAAGCTAACCGCAACGTCGCACATCTGACGCCCCGACTGGTTCGGGGCGTTTTTTTTGCCTGCGATTTCTTGAACACCACGTCCCCCTGTAGCAGCTGCCGAAGGCTGCGTTCGGTTCGGGCCGCGTTCGGACGCAGCAGTCGTGAATCATGCGGTGATGTCTTTCGGGTGGATTGTACTCGCGGGATTGGCGAGGACTTCGTCCTCGAACGCAGCCTTCGGCAGCTGCTACAGGGATCGCGCGCTTGTCAGGTTCTGCGCTCAAAATCATTGATTCAAAGCAGTTTCCTGATCTGGAAAACACGGTAAAACGACCCCGCTCGCTACTTGCAGTAACGCGCATATAAGACAACTTCCCACTCACTCACCCGTTAAACAGTTTAAAAACCAACCCAAACAATATTGATTATCATTTAGCCGCAACTATGTTCGTTACATTCCTTACAAAACATAATTGGTGAAATGGCGGCTAATGCCCGACCCGCATGGCCTGCAGGGCTTTGGAGGTACGCTATGTCCTTATTCCTGTAAATAATTTCGCTATAGGAATTTTACTTGCACGGTGTTGTGCCATAAAATCACCGCGATTGATTGCTGCGACATATCGTCACTGCTTTGTTTCTTTTCAAGCTCAGAGACCTTTGCTCTCTGTTAAGGATTACCAGCATGCCCGAAGCGACAGGACTCATGGCCCACAACTGGGGCTTTGCCATTTTCCTTCTGGGCGTTGTCGGCCTTTGCGCCTTCATGCTCGGCGTCTCCAGCCTCCTCGGGTCAAAAGCCTGGGGCCGCAGCAAAAACGAACCGTTCGAGTCCGGCATGCTACCTACAGGTGGCGCCCGCTTGCGGCTCTCAGCCAAATTCTATCTGGTCGCGATGCTCTTCGTGATCTTCGATATCGAAGCCCTCTTTCTCTTTGCCTGGTCTGTGTCCGTCCGCGAAAGCGGCTGGACCGGATTCGTCGAAGCTCTCGTTTTCATAGCAATTCTGTTGGCAGGTCTTGTCTACCTGTTCCGAGTGGGCGCCCTTGACTGGGCTCCAGAAGCTCGTCGCAAGCGGCAGGCGAAGCTGAAACAATGAGGCTTTGGCAATGCAATACAATCTCACCAGGATCGACCCCGATGCTCCTAACGAGCAGTATCCGATTGGCGAGCGGGAAACCGTTTCCGATCCGTTAGAAGATCAAGTCCACAAAAACATCTTCATGGGCAAGCTCGAAGACGTGCTTAACGGCACGATCAACTGGGGGCGCAAGAACTCCCTGTGGCCGTATAACTTCGGTCTTTCGTGCTGCTACGTGGAAATGACCACCGCCTTCACGGCGCCCCACGACATCGCGCGCTTTGGCGCCGAGGTTATCCGGGCATCGCCGCGTCAGGCGGACTTCATGGTTATCGCCGGTACCTGCTTCATCAAGATGGCGCCGATCATTCAGCGTCTCTACGAGCAAATGCTCGAACCGAAATGGGTTATCTCCATGGGTTCGTGCGCCAACTCCGGTGGCATGTACGACATCTACTCCGTCGTTCAAGGGGTGGACAAGTTCCTGCCCGTGGACGTCTACGTGCCTGGCTGCCCGCCCCGTCCTGAAGCTTTCCTGCAAGGCTTGATGCTCTTGCAAGAGTCGATTGGACAGGAGCGTCGTCCGCTTTCCTGGGTCGTCGGCGATCAAGGCGTTTATCGCGCCGAGATGCCTTCGCAAAAGGAACAGCGCCGCGAACAGCGAATCGCAGTCACCAACCTGCGCAGCCCCGACGAAGTCTGATCCAGCTCTGCTTCTTTTATAGAACGAGACACTGGCTTCATTCTTTACGTTGACCGAAAGCGATAAATAACCATGACTACAGGCAGTGCTCTGTACATCCCGCCTTATAAGGCAGACGACCAGGATGTGGTCGTCGAACTGAACAACCGTTTTGGCCCCGAGGCGTTCACCGCTCAGCCTACCCGCACCGGCATGCCGGTGCTTTGGGTTGCCCGCGCCAAACTCGTCGAAGTCCTGACCTTCCTGCGCAACCTGCCCAAGCCGTACGTCATGCTCTATGACCTGCACGGCGTGGACGAGCGACTGCGCACCAAGCGTCAAGGGCTGCCAAGCGGCGCCGACTTCACTGTGTTCTATCACTTGATGTCGATCGAACGTAATAGTGACGTAATGATCAAGGTCGCCTTGTCCGAGAGCGACCTCAGCCTGCCGACCGTCACCAGCATCTGGCCGAACGCCAACTGGTACGAGCGGGAAGTCTGGGACATGTACGGCATCGACTTCAAAGGTCACCCGCACCTGACCCGCATCATGATGCCGCCGACCTGGGAAGGTCACCCGCTGCGCAAGGACTTCCCGGCCCGGGCCACCGAGTTCGACCCGTTCACCCTGAACCTGGCCAAGCAACAGCTTGAGGAAGAAGCCGCGCGCTTCAAGCCTGAAGACTGGGGCATGAAGCGTTCCGGGGCGAACGAGGACTACATGTTCCTCAACCTCGGCCCGAACCACCCTTCCGCGCACGGCGCGTTCCGCATCATCCTGCAGCTGGACGGTGAAGAGATCGTCGATTGCGTGCCGGACGTTGGCTACCACCACCGTGGTGCCGAGAAGATGGCCGAGCGTCAGTCCTGGCACAGCTTCATCCCGTACACCGACCGTATCGACTACCTCGGCGGCGTGATGAACAACCTGCCGTACGTGCTCTCGGTCGAGAAACTGGCCGGCATCAAGGTGCCCGAGAAGGTCGACGTCATCCGCATCATGATGGCCGAATTCTTCCGGATCACCAGCCACCTGCTGTTCCTGGGGACGTACATCCAGGACGTCGGCGCGATGACTCCGGTGTTCTTCACCTTCACCGACCGCCAGAAGGCGTACACGGTGATCGAAGCCATCACCGGTTTCCGTCTGCACCCGGCCTGGTACCGCATCGGTGGCGTCGCCCACGACCTGCCGCGCGGCTGGGAAAAACTGGTTAAAGACTTCGTCGAGTGGATGCCAAAGCGTCTGGACGAATACCAGAAAGCCGCGCTGGACAACAGCATCCTCAAGGGCCGGACCATCGGCGTTGCCGCCTACAACACCAAAGAGGCCCTGGAATGGGGCGTCACCGGTGCCGGCCTGCGTTCGACCGGTTGCGACTTCGACCTGCGTAAAGCGCGTCCGTACTCCGGCTACGAGAACTTCGAATTCGAAGTGCCGCTGGCGGCCAATGGCGATGCCTACGACCGTTGCATCGTGCGCGTCGAAGAAATGCGCCAGAGCCTGAAGATCATCGAGCAGTGCATGCGCAACATGCCGGAAGGCCCGTACAAGGCGGATCACCCGCTGACCACGCCGCCGCCGAAAGAACGCACGCTGCAGCACATCGAGACCTTGATCACGCACTTCCTGCAAGTTTCGTGGGGCCCGGTCATGCCGGCCAACGAATCCTTCCAGATGATCGAAGCGACCAAGGGCATCAACAGTTATTACCTGACGAGCGATGGCGGCACCATGAGCTACCGCACCCGGATTCGTACCCCAAGCTTCCCGCACTTGCAGCAGATCCCTTCGGTGATCAAAGGCAGCATGGTCGCGGACTTGATCGCGTACCTGGGTAGTATCGATTTCGTTATGGCCGACGTGGACCGCTAAGCATGAACAGCACGCTTATCCAGACAGACCGTTTCACCTTGAGTGAAACCGAGCGCTCGGCCATCGAGCACGAGCTGCATCACTACGAAGACCCGCGCGCGGCGTCGATCGAAGCCCTGAAGATCGTTCAGAAGGAACGTGGCTGGGTGCCTGACGGCGCGCTCTACGCCATCGGCGAGATCCTCGGCATCCCGGCCAGCGACGTTGAAGGGGTGGCGACGTTCTATAGCCAGATCTTCCGTCAGCCGGTCGGCCGCCACATCATTCGCGTCTGCGACAGCATGGTCTGCTACATCGGCGGCCACGAGTCGGTGGTCAGCGAAATCCAGAGCAAGCTCGGCATCGGCCTGGGTCAAACCACCGCCGACGGTCGTTTCACCCTGCTGCCGGTCTGCTGCCTCGGCAACTGCGACAAGGCGCCGGCGTTGATGATCGACGACGACACTTTCGGTGATGTGCAGCCTGCTGGCGTCGCCAACTTGCTCGAGGGCTACGTATGACCCTGACTTCCTTCGGTCCTGCCAACCGCATCAAGCGTTCGGCCGAGACTCACCCGCTGACCTGGCGCCTGCGTGACGACGGCGAGGCCGTGTGGCTCGACGAGTACCAGGCCAAGAACGGTTACGCGGCGGCGCGCAAAGCCTTCGCCGACATGGCCCAGGACGACATCGTCCAGACCGTGAAAGACGCCGGCCTGAAAGGTCGCGGCGGTGCAGGCTTCCCCACTGGCGTGAAGTGGGGCCTGATGCCGAAAGACGAATCCATCAACATCCGCTACCTGCTGTGCAACGCGGACGAGATGGAACCGAACACCTGGAAAGACCGCATGCTGATGGAGCAACTGCCCCATCTGCTGATCGAAGGCATGCTGATCAGTGCCCGCGCGCTGAAAACCTACCGTGGCTACATCTTCCTGCGTGGCGAATACACCACCGCCGCCAAGCACCTGAACCGTGCCGTGGAAGAAGCCAAGGCAGCCGGCCTGCTGGGCAAGAATATTCTGGGCAGCGGCTTCGATTTCGAGCTGTTCGTCCACACCGGCGCCGGGCGTTACATCTGCGGTGAAGAAACCGCACTGATCAACTCCCTCGAAGGCCGCCGCGCCAACCCGCGCTCCAAGCCGCCCTTCCCTGCCGCCGTTGGCGTGTGGGGCAAGCCGACTTGCGTGAACAACGTTGAAACCCTGTGCAACGTGCCGGCGATCATTGCCGACGGCGTGGACTGGTACAAATCGTTGGCTCGCGAAGGCAGTGAAGACATGGGCACCAAGCTCATGGGCTTCTCCGGCAAGGTCAAGAACCCGGGCCTGTGGGAATTGCCGTTCGGCATCACCGGTCGCGAGTTGTTCGAAGACTACGCCGGCGGCATGCGCGACGGCTTCACGCTCAAGGCCTGGCAGCCAGGCGGCGCCGGTACCGGTTTCCTGTTGCCGGAACACCTGGATGCACAAATGTACGCCGGCGGCATCGCCAAGGTGGGAACCCGGATGGGTACCGGCCTGGCCATGGCGGTGGACGACAGCGTCAACATGGTGTCCCTGCTGCGCAACATGGAAGAGTTCTTCTCCCGCGAGTCGTGCGGCTTCTGCACCCCGTGCCGTGACGGTTTGCCGTGGAGCGTCAAGCTACTGCGTGCAATCGAGAACGGTGAAGGGCAAGCCGGCGATATCGAGACCCTGCTGGGTCTGGTCGGTTTCCTCGGCCCTGGCAAGACCTTCTGTGCTCACGCACCGGGCGCCGTGGAGCCATTGGGCAGCGCAATCAAATACTTCCGTCCAGAGTTCGAAGCCGGCATAGCGCCTGTCAGCGCCGCCGTCCCGCCTCTGGCAAGGCCGATCGTAGTCGGCGCGTAAACGCTTAAAAAGGCGAAGGGTCCGTGCCCTTCGCCTTCTCGTGTGATGACGCCTTCATCGGCTGTGTTGATTCACGCGAATAACAAGATTCCATTAGCCACGCCCGCTGACACCGGGCCAACGAAGAACTTTGAACCATGGCCACTATCCACGTAGACGGCAAAGAGCTCGAAGTCGATGGGGCAGACAACCTGTTACAGGCATGTCTGTCGCTAGGCCTCGATATCCCTTATTTCTGCTGGCACCCCGCCCTTGGCAGCGTTGGCGCTTGCCGCCAGTGCGCGGTCAAGCAGTACACCGACGCCAACGACACCCGTGGTCGGATCGTCATGTCCTGCATGACCCCCGCCACCGACGGCAGCTGGATCTCCATCGAAGACGAAGAGGCGAAAGTGTTTCGCGCCAGCGTCGTCGAATGGCTGATGACCAACCACCCTCACGACTGCCCGGTCTGTGAAGAAGGCGGTCATTGCCACCTGCAAGACATGACGGTAATGACCGGCCACAACGAGCGCCGTTACCGCTTCACCAAGCGTACTCACCAGAACCAGGATCTCGGCCCGTTCATCGGTCACGAGATGAACCGCTGCATCGCCTGCTACCGCTGCGTGCGCTTCTATAAGGACTACGCCGGCGGCACCGACCTCGGTGTGTTCGGCGCCCACGACAACGTGTACTTCGGTCGCGTTGAAGACGGCACCCTGGAAAGCGAGTTCTCCGGCAACCTCACCGAGGTCTGCCCGACCGGTGTGTTCACCGACAAGACTCACTCCGAGCGCTACAACCGCAAGTGGGACATGCAGTTCTCGCCGAGCATCTGCCATGGCTGCTCCAGCGGCTGCAACATCTCCCCGGGCGAACGCTACGGTGAACTGCGTCGGATCGAAAACCGCTTCAACGGTTCGGTCAACCAGTACTTCCTGTGCGACCGCGGCCGTTTCGGCTACGGCTACGTCAACCGCGAAGACCGCCCGCGTCAGCCATTGCTGGCCAATGGTGCCAAGCTGACCCTCGACGAAGCGCTGGATAAAGCCGCCGACCTGCTGCGCGGTCGCAACATCGTCGGTATCGGTTCGCCCCGCGCCAGTCTCGAAAGCAACTTCGCGTTGCGCGAACTGGTCGGTGCCGAGCACTTCTACTCCGGTATCGAAGCCGCCGAGCTGGAGCGCATTCGTCTGGTCATGCAAGTTCTGAAAGACAGCCCGCTGCCGATCCCGAACATGCGCGACATCGAAAACCACGACGCGATCTTCGTCCTCGGTGAAGACCTGACCCAGACCGCTGCGCGCATGGCCCTGTCCCTGCGTCAATCGGTCAAAGGCAAAGCCGAAGACATGGCCGACGCCATGCGCGTTCAGCCGTGGCTCGACGCCGCCGTGAAGAACATCGGTCAGAAAGAACTGAACCCGCTGTTCATCGCCAGCCTGGCTGAAACCAAGCTCGACGACATCGCTGAAGAATGCGTACACGCCGCTCCAGACGACCTGGCCCGCATCGGTTTCGCCGTGGCTCACGCCCTCGACGCCAGCGCTCCAGCGGTTGAAGGCCTCGATACTGAAGCCCTCGACCTGGCCAAGCGCATTGCCGACGCCCTGCTCGCTGCCAAGCGTCCGCTGATCATCGCCGGTACTTCCCTGGGCTCCAAAGCCTTGATCGAAGCCGCGGCGAACATCGCCAAGGCCCTGAAGCTGCGCGAGAAGAACGGTTCCATCAGCCTGATCGTGCCAGAGGCCAACAGCCTTGGCCTGGCCATGCTCGGTGGCAACTCGGTCGACGACGCGCTGCAAGCGGTAATCGACGGTAAGGCCGACGCCATCGTCGTGCTGGAAAACGATCTGTACACCCGCACCGACAAAGCCAAGGTCGATGCTGCCCTGAACGCCGCGAAAGTGGTGATCGTGGCGGACCATCAGAAGACTGCTACCAGCGATCGCGCGCACCTGGTTCTGCCAGCCGCCAGCTTCGCGGAAGGCGACGGTACGCTGGTCAGCCAGGAAGGCCGCGCCCAGCGCTTCTTCCAGGTGTTCGACCCGAAATACATGGACGCGAGCATCCTGGTTCACGAAGGCTGGCGCTGGCTGCATGCCCTGCGCGCAACCTTGTTGAACCAGCCAATCGACTGGACCCAACTGGACCACGTCACCGCTGCCGTCGCTTCGAGCACGCCGCAACTGGCGCGCATCGTTGATGCCGCACCGTCCGCCGCGTTCCGCATCAAGGGCATGAAGCTGGCCCGCGAACCGCTGCGTTACTCCGGTCGTACCGCCATGCGCGCTGACATCAGCGTCCATGAACCGCGTACCCCGCAAGACAACGACACCGCGTTCAACTTCTCGATGGAAGGTTACTCGGGCTCGGTCGAACCGCGTCAGCAAGTGCCATTCGCCTGGTCCCCGGGCTGGAACTCGCCGCAAGCCTGGAACAAGTTTCAGGACGAAGTCGGTGGTCACATCCGCGCTGGCGACCCAGGCACCCGCCTGATCGAAAGCACCGGTGACTCGCTGAACTGGTTCGCCAGTGTTCCGCGCGCGTTCAACCCGGCTCCAGGCACCTGGCAAGTCGTGCCGTTCTTCCACCTGCTCGGCAGCGAAGAAAACTCTTCGAAAGCCGCACCGGTTCAGGAACGCATCCCGGCCGCCTACGTCGCTCTGGCCAAATCCGAAGCCGATCGTCTTGGCGTCAACGACGGTGCCCTGCTCAGCGTGAACGTGGATGGCCAGACCCTGCGTCTGCCGCTGCGTATCAATGAAGAGCTGGGCGCTGGCCTGGTGGCATTGCCTGCGGGTATCGCCGGCATTCCAGCGGCGATCTTTGGCAAAACCGTTGACGGACTGCAGGAGGCAGCTCAATGACCTGGTTCACTCCTGAAGTGATTGACGTGATCATCGCGGTCCTCAAGGCCATCGTGATTCTGCTCGCCGTAGTGGTGTGCGGCGCGCTGCTGAGCTGGGTCGAGCGTCGTCTGCTCGCCCTCTGGCAGGACCGTTACGGTCCGAACCGCGTCGGCCCGTTCGGTGCGTTCCAGATCGCGGCCGACATGATCAAGATGTTCTTCAAGGAAGACTGGACCCCGCCGTTCGCCGACAAGATGATCTTCACCCTGGCACCAGTAGTCGCCATGAGCGCCCTGCTGATTGCCTTCGCGATCATCCCGATCACCCCAACGTGGGGCGTGGCGGACATCAACATCGGCATTCTGTTCTTCTTCGCCATGGCCGGTCTGTCGGTCTACGCGGTGTTGTTCGCCGGCTGGTCGAGTAACAACAAGTTCGCCCTGCTGGGCAGCTTGCGGGCCTCGGCACAAACCGTGTCGTACGAAGTGTTCATGGGCCTGTCACTGATGGGCATCGTGATCCAGGTCGGCTCGTTCAACATGCGCGACATCGTTGAATATCAAGCGCAGAACCTGTGGTTCATCATTCCGCAGATCTTCGGTTTCCTGACCTTCTTCATCGCTGGCGTCGCCGTGACTCACCGTCACCCGTTCGACCAGCCGGAAGCGGAACAGGAACTGGCCGACGGTTACCACATTGAATACGCCGGCATGAAATGGGGCATGTTCTTCGTCGGTGAGTACATCGGCATCGTGTTGATTTCGGCGCTGCTGGTGACCCTGTTCTTCGGTGGCTGGCACGGTCCGTTCGGCATTCTGCCGCAGATCCCGTTCATCTGGTTCGCGCTGAAAACCGCGTTCTTCATCATGATCTTCATCCTGTTGCGCGCCTCGATTCCGCGCCCACGGTATGACCAAGTGATGGATTTCAGCTGGAAGTTCTGCCTGCCGCTGACCCTCGTCAACATGCTGGTGACCGCTGCGATCGTGTTGCTCAACACGCCCGCCGTCGCGGCTCAGTGAGGATAGAGAATCATGAAGTACATATTTGACATCGTGCATGGCTTCTTCACCCAGCTTCGCAGCCTGGTGATGATCTTCGGCCATGCCTTCCGCAAGCGCGACACGCTGCAGTACCCGGAAGAAGCCGTGTACCTGCCGCCGCGCTACCGTGGCCGTATCGTCCTGACCCGCGACCCTGATGGCGAAGAGCGTTGTGTAGCCTGCAACCTGTGCGCCGTGGCATGCCCAGTCGGTTGCATCTCGCTGCAGAAAGCCGAAACCGAAGACGGTCGCTGGTACCCGGACTTCTTCCGCATCAACTTCTCGCGCTGCATCTTTTGCGGCCTCTGCGAGGAAGCCTGCCCGACCACCGCGATCCAGCTGACACCGGATTTCGAGATGGCCGAGTTCAAACGTCAGGACCTGGTTTACGAGAAAGAAGATCTGCTGATCTCCGGCCCCGGCAAAAACCCTGATTACAACTTCTATCGTGTTGCAGGTATGGCGATTGCCGGGAAGCCGAAAGGCGCCGCGCAGAATGAAGCCGAACCGATCAACGTGAAGAGCTTGCTGCCTTAAGGAAGAAAGATGGAATTCGCTTTCTATTTCGCATCGGGTATCGCGGTTGTGGCCACGCTTCGCGTGATCACCAACACCAACCCTGTGCACGCCCTGCTCTACCTGATCATTTCGCTGATTGCCGTGGCGATGACCTTTTTCGCCCTCGGCGCACCGTTCGCCGGTGTGCTGGAAGTGATCGCCTATGCTGGCGCCATCATGGTGCTGTTCGTGTTCGTGGTGATGATGCTCAACCTTGGCCCGGCCTCGGTTCAGCAAGAGCGCGTCTGGCTCAAGCCCGGCATCTGGCTCGGCCCGGTGGTTCTCGGCGCCCTGCTGCTGGCTGAACTGCTGTACGTCCTGTTCAGCCATTCCAGCGGCCAGGCCGTCGGCCACACCACCGTAGATGCAAAAGCCGTGGGCATCAGCCTGTTCGGTCCGTATCTGCTGGTGGTCGAACTCGCCTCGATGTTGCTGCTCGCCGCAGCCGTCACGGCGTTCCATCTCGGCCGTAACGAGGCGAAGGAGTAAGTCATGCCTGCTATCCCAATGGAACATGGCCTGGCGGTTGCCGGCATCCTGTTCTGCCTCGGTCTGGTCGGCCTGATGGTCCGCCGCAACATTCTCTTCGTGCTGATGAGCCTGGAGGTCATGATGAATGCCTCCGCGTTGGCGTTCATCGTCGCCGGTAGCCGCTGGGGCCAGCCGGATGGACAGATCATGTTCATCCTGGTGATCAGCCTGGCAGCCGCCGAGGCCAGTATTGGCCTGGCGATTCTGTTGCAGCTGTATCGCCGCTTCCACACTCTCGATATCGACGCTGCCAGCGAGATGCGCGGATGAATCTTCTCTATCTGACTTTCGTATTCCCTCTCATAGGTTTCCTGCTGCTGTCGTTCTCACGCGGCCGCTTCTCGGAAAACCTGTCGGCGCTGATTGGCGTCGGTTCCATCGGCCTGTCGGCGATCGTCGCCGCTTATGTGATCTGGCAATTCAACGTCGCCCCGCCGGAAGGCGGTCACTACACGCAAGTGTTGTGGCAGTGGATGGCCGTTGAAGGCTTCACGCCTAACTTCGCCCTGTACCTGGATGGCCTGTCGGTCACCATGCTCGGTGTGGTGGTCGGCGTCGGCTTCCTGATCCACTTGTTCGCGTCCTGGTACATGCGCGGTGAAGACGGTTACTCGCGCTTCTTCGCCTACACCAACCTGTTTATCGCCAGCATGCTGTTCCTGATCCTGGGCGATAACCTGTTGTTCCTGTACTTCGGCTGGGAAGGCGTGGGCCTGTGCTCGTACCTGTTGATCGGTTTCTACTACAGCAACCGCAACAACGGTAACGCGGCACTCAAAGCCTTTATCGTGACCCGGATCGGCGACGTGTTCATGGCCATCGGCCTGTTCATCCTGTTCCAACAGTTGGGCACGCTGAACGTCCAGGAACTGTTGGTGCTGGCACCGCAGAAGTTCCAGGTCGGCGACTTCTGGATCGTCCTGGCGACCCTGATGCTGCTGGGCGGCGCTGTCGGTAAATCCGCGCAACTGCCGCTGCAAACCTGGCTGGCGGATGCGATGGCCGGTCCTACCCCGGTTTCGGCACTGATCCACGCCGCGACCATGGTGACCGCAGGTGTTTACCTGATCGCTCGTACTCACGGCTTGTTCGCCCTGGCGCCGGATATCCTGCACCTGGTCGGCGTCGTCGGCGGTGTGACGCTGGTTCTGGCGGGTTTCGCGGCACTGGTACAAACCGACATCAAACGTATCCTCGCCTACTCGACCATGAGCCAGATCGGCTACATGTTCCTGGCCCTGGGCGTTGGTGCATGGGATGGCGCGATTTTCCACCTGATGACCCACGCCTTCTTCAAGGCGCTGCTGTTCCTTGCCTCCGGTGCGGTGATCGTTGCCTGCCACCACGAGCAGAACATCTTCAAGATGGGCGGCCTGTGGAAGAAACTGCCGCTGGCCTACACCAGCTTCATCGTCGGCGGCGCGGCACTGTCGGCCCTGCCACTGGTGACCGCAGGCTTCTACTCCAAGGACGAAATCCTCTGGGAAGCGTTCGCCAGCGGCAACCACGGTCTGTTGTACGCAGGTCTGGTCGGCGCGTTCATGACTTCGCTGTACACCTTCCGCCTGATCTTCATCGCGTTCCACGGTGAAGCGAAGACCGAAGCCCACGCCGGTCACGGCATCGCTCACTGGCTGCCACTGTCGGTGCTGATCGTGTTGTCGACTTTCGTCGGCGCGATGATCGTGCCACCGCTGCACGGCGTGTTGCCAGAGAGCGTCGGCCATGCCGGCGGCGAAGCCAAGCACAGTCTGGAAATCGCTTCGGGCGCCATTGCCCTGGCCGGTATCCTGCTGGCCGCGCTGCTGTTCCTCGGCAAGCGTCGTTTCGTCACTGCAATCGCCAACAGCGGCATCGGCCGCTTCCTTTCGGCCTGGTGGTTCGCTGCCTGGGGCTTCGACTGGATCTACGACAAACTGTTCGTCAAGCCATACCTTGCGATCAGCCACGCACTGCGCAAAGACCCGCTCGATCAGACCATCGGTTTGATCCCGCGTATGGCCAAAGGCGGCCACACCGCCCTGAGCCGTACCGAAACCGGTCAACTGCGTTGGTACGCGGCCTCGATGGCAGCCGGCTCCGTGCTGGTCATCGGCGCCATCGTGCTGGTAGCGGTCTGAATATGAACCTTGCGAACTTGCGAAAGGAATTGAGCCCGTCATGATTCTGCCTTGGCTAATCCTGATCCCCTTCATCGGCGGCCTGCTGTGCTGGATGGGTGAGCGCTTCGGCGCTACCCTCCCCCGCTGGATTGCGCTGTTGACCATGACCCTGGAACTCGCTCTCGGCCTCTGGCTGTGGGCCCACGGTAACTATTCATTTGCTCCGGCGCCTGGCGCCGATCCGGTCTGGGCGCTTGAGTTCAAGCACATCTGGATCCAGCGCTTCGGCATCAGCGTGCACCTGGCCCTCGACGGCCTGTCGCTGCTGATGATCCTGCTGACCGGTTTGCTGGGTATCCTCTCGGTACTCTGCTCGTGGAAAGAGATCCAGCGTCACGTCGGTTTCTTCCACTTGAACCTGATGTGGATCCTGGGCGGTGTCGTCGGCGTGTTCCTCGCCCTCGACCTGTTCATGTTCTTCTTCTTCTGGGAAATGATGCTGGTGCCGATGTACTTCCTCATCGCGCTCTGGGGTCACAGTTCTTCGGACGGCAAGAAAACCCGGATCTACGCGGCGACCAAGTTCTTCATCTTCACCCAGGCTTCCGGCCTGATCATGTTGGTGGCGATCCTGGGTCTGGTGCTGGTCAACTTCAACAGCACCGGCGTGATCACGTTCAACTACGCCGACCTGCTGAAAACCAAGATGTCGCTCACCACCGAGTACATCCTGATGCTCGGCTTCTTCATCGCCTTCGCGGTGAAGCTGCCGGTCGTGCCGTTCCACTCCTGGTTGCCTGATGCTCACGCCCAGGCGCCAACCGCAGGTTCGGTCGACCTGGCCGGTATCCTGTTGAAGACGGCGGCTTACGGTCTGCTGCGTTTCGCCCTGCCGCTGTTCCCGAATGCCTCGGCCGAGTTCGCGCCGATCGCCATGACCCTCGGTCTGGTCGGGATCTTCTACGGTGCGTTCCTGGCCTTCGCCCAAACCGACATCAAGCGTCTGATCGCCTACTCCTCCGTTTCCCACATGGGTTTCGTGTTGATCGGCATCTACTCCGGCAGCCAACTGGCGCTGCAGGGCGCAGTGATGCAGATGCTGGCGCACGGTGTGTCGGCCGCTGCACTCTTTATCCTGAGTGGTCAGTTGTACGAACGCACCCACACCCGCGACATGCGTGAAATGGGTGGCCTGTGGTCGAAGATCGCTTACCTGCCGGCCATCAGCCTGTTCTTCGCCGCTGCTTCCCTGGGCTTGCCGGGTACCGGTAACTTCGTCGGTGAGTTCCTGATCCTGATCGGCACCTTCGCCGCTGCGCCGTGGATCACTGCGATCGCGACGTCGGGCCTGGTGTTCGGTTCGGTCTACTCGCTGATCATGATCCATCGTGCCTACTTCGGCCCGTCCAAGTCGGACGCGGTGCTGCATGGCATGGATGGTCGCGAACTGATCATGGTGGTCGGTCTGGCGGTACTGCTGATTTATATCGGCGTGTACCCGCAACCGTTCCTCGACACTTCTGCCGCGACGATGCATGGCGTGCAGCAGTGGCTCGGTACCGCCTTCACTCAACTCGCTTCGGCCCGGTAAGAGCGCTATGGAATTCACGACTCAACACTTTATCGCGCTCGCGCCGTTGTTGATCACCACCGCCACGATCATCGTGGTGATGCTGGCCATCGCCTGGCGCCGCAACCACTCGCAGACCTTCCTGATTTCCGTGGCGGGTTTGAACCTGGCGTTGCTGTCGATCCTGCCAGCCTTGAAAGTCGCGCCCCTGGCCGTGACACCGCTGCTGCAGATCGATAACTTCGCTTGCTTGTATATGGCGCTGATCCTGGTCGCCACCCTCGCTTGTGTGACCCTCGCCCACGCCTACCTCGGCGATGGCGGCACGGGTTACCCGGGCAACCGCGAAGAACTGTACCTGCTGATCCTGATGGCCGCCGCCGGTGGCCTGGTTCTGGTCAGCGCGCAACACCTGGCCGGGTTGTTCATCGGTCTGGAACTGTTGTCGGTGCCGGTCTACGGTCTGGTGGCTTATGCCTTCTTCAACAAGCGTTCGCTGGAAGCCGGTATCAAGTACATGGTGCTGTCGGCCGCCGGTTCGGCGTTCCTGTTGTTCGGTATGGCGCTGCTGTATGCCGACTCCGGCAGCCTGAGCTTCGTCGGTATCGGTCAAGCATTGGCCGCTACTGGCCTGCCAAGTTCCCTGGCGCAAATGGGCCTGGGCATGATGCTGATCGGCCTGGCGTTCAAGCTGTCGCTGGTACCGTTCCACCTCTGGACCCCGGACGTTTACGAAGGGGCTCCTGCGCCGGTTGCCGCGTTCCTCGCCACGGCTTCGAAAGTCGCCGTGTTTGCGGTGATGGTGCGTCTGTTCCAGATCTCCCCTGCTGCCAGCAGCGGTGTTCTGAGCGACGTGCTGACCATCATCGCCATCGCGTCGATCCTGTTCGGTAACCTGCTGGCACTGACCCAGAGCAACCTCAAGCGTCTGCTGGGTTACTCGTCCATCGCCCACTTCGGTTACCTGCTGATCGCCCTGGTGGCGAGCAAGGGTCTGGCCGTGGAAGCCATCGGCGTGTACCTGGTCACCTACGTGATCACCAGCCTCGGCGCGTTCGGCGTGATCACCCTGATGTCCTCGCCGTACAAAGGCCGGGACGCCGACGCCCTGTACGAATACCGCGGCCTGTTCTGGCGCCGTCCGTACCTGACCGCCGTACTGACCGTGATGATGCTGTCCCTGGCCGGTATCCCGCTGACCGCGGGCTTCATCGGCAAGTTCTACATCATCGCTACCGGCGTCGAGTCGCATCAATGGTGGCTGGTCGGTTCCCTGGTACTGGGCAGCGCCATCGGCGTCTTCTACTACCTGCGCGTGATGGTCACCCTGTACCTGATCGAGCCGAACCTGCGTCGCCACGATGCGCAACTGCACTGGGAACAAAAGGCAGGCGGCGTGATGCTGCTGGCCATCGCCGCACTGGCGTTCTTCCTTGGGCTGTATCCGCAGCCGTTGCTGGTCCTGGTTCAACAGGCCGGGTTGGCGGGTTGATCGCTTAAGCGATACGCGGTAGAAAACAGAAACGGCACCTTCGGGTGCCGTTTTTGCGTTTTAGGGTTTCAAGATCAAAAGATCGCAGCCTTTGGCAGCTCCTACAGAACGCACGCCGTCCCTATGTAGGAGCTGCCGCAGGCTGCGATCTTTTGATCTTATTGCTTTCCCCTCTTTCGGAAAATGCCTGCGTGGCAGTAGGCATCGGCTGACATCCGACTCAAGGCATTTGCCATTAACTTCGTTGATTGGATATCGACAGAGATCAAACAATGAAGCGTGATATTTTTGCCGAACTCATGGACGGTTTGGAGTTTCTTGCAAAGAATCGGCAACAACAGGTGATCAGTGTTTTTGAGGATAGGGTTCGAGCAGGAGAAGTCTGTTGCCTGTGCCGCAGCCTTCGCGAGCAAGCCCGCTCCAACAGTGGTTCGGGGTTGCTCACAAATAATGTGTTTGCCACGGATCCCTGTGGGAGCGGGCTTGCTCGCGAAGGCGGTCCATCAGCCACAAATAAAAACGGCACCTTTCGGTGCCGTTCGCCTTTCTCAGTACAGAAGCTTACTTACGCGCATCCGCCCACGATTTCAACAGTTCGGTGTAGCTAACCGTTTCACCTTTAGGCTTCTCATTCGCCAATTTAGGTTTCGGCGCCCCCGGTTGATCAAACCAATACTGCGCATCCCGTTCCGGGTTCATTTTCGGTCCGCACACCGGTTGCACCTTGGAGCGTTCGAGCCGCGTCATGATCGCGTCCTGGTCCTTGGCCAGGCCATCGAGCGCCTGTTGTGGGGTTTTCTCGCCGCTGGCGGCTTCGGCGATGTGGCTCCACCACAGTTGTGCCAGACGTGGATAGTCCGGCACGTTGGTCCCGGTCGGGGTCCATTGCACGCGGGCCGGGCTGCGGTAGAACTCGACCAGGCCACCCAGTTTCGGCGCCAGGTCGGTCATGGCTTGGGAGTTGATGTCCGACTCGCGAATCGGTGTCAGGCCGACAATGGTTTTCTTCAGGGACACGGTTTTCGAGGTCACGAACTGCGCGTACAGCCAGGCCGCGAGTTTTTGTTTTTCAGGCGTGGATTTGAGGAAGGTCCAGGAACCCACGTCCTGATAGCCCAGCTTCATGCCCTCTTCCCAATACGGGCCACGCGGCGATGGCGCCATGCGCCATTTCGGCGTGCCGTCGGTGTTCATCACCGGCAGGCCAGGCTTGGTCATGTCGGCGGTAAACGCGGTGTACCAGAAGATCTGCTGGGCGATGTTGCCTTGGGATGGCACCGGGCCGGATTCGGAGAAGGTCATGCCTGCCGCTTCCGGCGGCGCGTAGGCCTTGAGCCAGTCGACGTATTTCTGCGTGGCGAAGACCGCCGCCGGGCCGTTGGTGTCGCCGCCGCGAGTCACGCTGGAACCGACCGGGTGACAGTCCTCCACGCGAATCCCCCACTCGTCCACCGGCAAGCCATTGGGAATGCCCTTGTCGCCGCCACCGGCCATGGAGAACCAGGCATCGGTGAAACGCCAACCCAGGGACGGGTCTTTCTTGCCGTAGTCCATGTGCCCGTAGATGCGCTTGCCGTCGATTTCCTTGACGTCTTCGCTGAAGAACTTGGCGATGTCTTCATAAGCCGACCAGTTCACCGGTACGCCCAATTCGTAGCCGTATTTTTCCTTGAACTTGGCTTTGAGCTCCGGCCGTTCGAACCAGTCGGCGCGGAACCAGTAGAGGTTGGCGAACTGCTGGTCGGGCAGTTGATAGATCTTGCCGTCGGGCGCGGTGGTGAAGGAAATGCCGATGAAGTCCTTGATGTCCAGGGTCGGCGAGGTGAAATCCTTGCCTTCATTGGCCATCAGGTC
The DNA here is from genome assembly GCF_012935755.1 of Pseudomonas sp. ADAK2. Lineage (GTDB taxonomy): Bacteria > Pseudomonadota > Gammaproteobacteria > Pseudomonadales > Pseudomonadaceae > Aquipseudomonas. The sequence goes on along the minus strand of NZ_CP052862.1, from coordinate 6,947,866 downwards.
GGTGATCGACTCGGTCTTGCCATAACGAAAGTGCGTACCGATCAGGTCCGAGTCGTTGACCCAGCCGTCGTAGATGCTCTTGTCCGACTGCATCACGGTCTGCAGCTTTTCCACCACGTCGCCTTCTTGCAGCAGGTCGTGGGTCAGCTTGATCCCGGTGATTTCAGTGAAGGCCTTGGCCAGCACCTTGGACTCGTATTCGTGAGTGGTCAGGGTTTCCGAGACGACCTTGATGTTCATCCCGCGAAACGGCTCAGCCGCCTTGATGAACCATTTCAATTCCGCGAGCTGTTGATCGGCCGTCAGGGTGGACGGCTTGAATTCGCTGCCGATCCACTTTTTCGCCGCGTCTTCGTAAGCATCGGCCCAGGCCGTCGCGCTCAAACCGCTGAGTGCCAGCAGGGCTGCCAATGAAATGCTATGTCGCAGCTTATTGTTTTTGTCGAACATAGAGACCTCCTGTTTAAGTTTCGGAGCAACTTTGCCGAGCGATTCGACTAGCCCCAACGCATCACAGCCAACAGCCACACCAGGGACAACGCGGACGCGACCCAGATGCTCCAGTCGGTGACGCCGATTACCAGCAGATGCAGGTAGGCGCTGCCGAGAAGACCGATAAATAAGCGATCGCCACGGGTGGTGGCAATCGGCAACAAACCCCGCCGCAGGATGCTCGGCGAACGCAATTCCCAAGTCGTCATGCCCACCAGAATCAGGCCTATGACGATGAAAAACACCGCTGTCGGGACCGTCCAGCTCATCCATTCCATCATCAGCTCCTCAGACCCGGCCCAGGGCAAAGCCCTTGGCCACGTGGTTGCGAACAAACCAGATCACCAGCATGCCCGGCAGGATGGTCAACACCCCCGCCGCCGCCAGCACGCCCCAGTCGATACCGGACGCAGAGACCGTGCGGGTCATTACCGCCGCGATCGGTTTGGCGTTGACCGAGGTCAGCGTGCGCGCCAGCAGCAGTTCGACCCAGGAAAACATGAAGCAGAAGAACGCCGTCACACCGATGCCCGAGCCAATCAACGGCACGAAAATCTTCACGAAGAACTTCGGAAAGCTGTAGCCATCAATGTAGGCGGTTTCGTCGATTTCCTTGGGAACCCCGGACATGAAGCCTTCCAGAATCCACACCGCCAGCGGCACGTTAAACAGGCAATGGGCCAAAGCCACGGCGATGTGGGTATCGAACAGGCCGATCGAGGAATACAGCTGGAAGAACGGCAGCAGGAACACCGCCGGCGGCGCCATGCGGTTGGTCAGCAGCCAGAAGAACAAGTGCTTGTCGCCGAGAAAGCGATACCGCGAGAACGCGTACGCCGCTGGCAACGCCACACTCAGCGAAATCACCGTGTTCAGACTCACGTAATACAGCGAGTTGAGGTAACCGGTGTACCAGGCCGGGTCGGTGAAGATCACCTTGTAGTTGGCCAGGGTGAAATCCTGCGGAAACAGCGTCAGCCCGCCGAGGATTTCGGTGTTGCTCTTGAAGGACATGTTCAGCAGCCAGTAGATCGGCACCAGCAGGAACAGGATGTAGATCAGCAGCGGAATGAGCTTTCTTTTACTCATGGCAGACCTCAGCGGTTGGCGTCAGAGTGAGTCATGGCCGTGTAGAACAGCCAGGACACCAACAGGATGATCAGGAAGTACACCAGCGAGAAAGCCGCCGCCGGGCCGAGGTCGAATTGCCCTACAGCCATCTGGGTCAAGGTCTGACTCAAGAAGGTCGTGGCATTCCCCGGACCACCGCCGGTGAGCACGAATGGCTCGGTGTAGATCATGAAGCTGTCCATGAAGCGCAACATCACGGCGATCAGCAGCACGCTCTTGAGTTTGGGCAACTGGATATGGCGGAACACCGCCCAGGCCGACGCCCGATCAATCCGCGCCGCCTGGTAGTACACGTCCGGAATCGCCCGCAGACCGGAGAAGCACAGCAGCGCCACCAGCGAGGTCCAGTGCCAGACGTCCATCACCAACACGGTGACCCAGGCGTCCATGGTGTTGGACGCATAGTTGTAGTTCATGCCCATCGCATTGAGGCTGGAACCGAGCAAACCGATGTCCGCGCGGCCGAAGATCTGCCAAATGGTGCCGACCACGTTCCACGGGATCAGCAGCGGAATCGCCAGGATGATCAGTACCAGCGACGACCAGCGGCCCTTGGTCGGCATGGTCAGGGCGATGCCGATGCCCAGGGGGATTTCGATCAGCAGCACGCAGCCGGAATAGATGAACTGCCGCAGCAGCGAGTCGTGCAGCCGTGGATCGAGCAGCACCTGTTTGTACCAGTCGGCGCCGACGAAGTAGCGGCTGGACTGGTCGAAGATGTCCTGCACCGAGTAATTGACCACGGTCATCATCGGGATCACCGCACTGAATGCCACCAGCAGGAACACCGGCAACACCAGCCACCAGGCCTTGTTGTTCTGCACCTTGTTCATGGCTGCACCTCCAGTAGGTAATCGTCGGCATAGACCATCAACCACTGCGCCGGAAAACTGATATACGCCGTGCCTTCGGGCACCGGTTTGTCTTCGGCCAGGCGCACTTTCAGCGGTGCACCGTCGAGGTTGAGGGTCATGATCTTGTAGGTGCCGAGGTCTTCGATGTGTACGACCTGTGCCTGCATCGCGTCATCAAATGGCTCGTCCCACACGTGGACGAACTCCGGGCGGATGCCGACCTTCAGGGTTTTCCACGGTTTGTCGGCGATTTGTTGCTGCATCGCGTCGGAAAGCGGCAAGTGCGTCGAAGCGAACCCGACACCGCCGGGCTGCGGCTGCACATCGATCAGGTTCATCCCCGGGCTGCCGATGAAATAGCCGACAAAGGTGTGGCTCGGCCGTTCGAACAGTTCCCGTGGCGTGCCGAACTGCACGATCTGCCCGCCGTACATCACCGCGATCTTGTCGGCAAAGGTCGAGGCTTCGAGCTGATCGTGGGTGACGTAGACCATGGTGATGTTGAACTGCTCGTGGATCTGCTTGAGCTTGCGTCGCAGCTTCCACTTCAGGTGCGGGTCGATCACCGTCAGCGGCTCATCGAACAGGATCGCCGACACGTCATCGCGCACCAGGCCACGGCCCATGGAGACTTTCTGTTTTTCGTCGGCGGTGAGGTTACGGGCCTTTTTGCTCAGCAGCGCCTGGAGGTCGAGGACCTCGGCAATTTCCTGCACCTTGCTGTGAATTTTCGCCTCGTTCATGCCCTGGTTTCGCAGCGGAAACGCCAGGTTATCGAACACGGTCATGGTGTCGTAGACCACCGGAAACTGGAACACCTGGGCGATGTTGCGCTTCTCCGGGGTCAGGTCGTTCACGACTTTGCCGTCAAACAGCACCTGGCCCTGGGACGGGCTGAGCAACCCGGAAATGATGTTAAGCAAGGTCGACTTGCCGCAGCCCGACGGTCCGAGCAAGGCGTAGGCCCCACCCTGTTCCCAGACGTGGTCCATCTCGCGAATCGCGTAATCCTCGGGGCCGCTTGGCGTGCGGGTGTAGCTGTGGGCGAGGTTCTGCAAACGGATTTCGGCCATCAGGCAACCCTCGCGATACGGCGACCGGGCGCCTGGACCAGCCGCCCCTGCATATCGAACACAAACAGTTTATGGGTCGGGATATAGATGCGAATCGGCGCATCGACGTCGTATTCGTGGACGCCCGGCAAGTGCAGCACCAACAGGAAATGCTCGTTGCGCACATGCAGGAAAGTTTCCGAACCGCTGATCTCGGCCACCTCGACGGTCACCGCCAGTTCCAGGTCGTCGTCGTTACTCGGCACCAGCGAGATATGGCTCGGGCGCACGCCAAACCGGAACTCGCCCTCGCCCACCGGGCGCAGATCGACGTTCAACGGGAAGTGCACGAAATTGGCGAAACTGACTTCGTTGCCGGCAATACACCCCGGCATCAGGTTGATCGGCGGCTCGGAAAACAACTCCGCCGCCAGCACCGTTTGCGGCTGGTGATAGACCTCGGAGGACTTGCCGCTCTGGATCACCCGGCCTTCGTGGAGAATGGTGGTGGTGCCGCCCAGCGCCAGGGCTTCGTTGGGTTCGGTGGTGGCGTAGATGGCGATGGTGTGCCGCGCCTTGAACAGCTCGCGCATTTCCTGGCGCAGTTCTTCGCGCAGTTTGTAGTCGAGGTTGACCAGCGGTTCGTCGAACAGGATCAGCTCGGCATCCTTGACCAGCGCCCGGGCCATGGCCGTACGTTGTTGCTGGCCGCCGGACAGTTCCAGCGGATGGCGCTGGAGAAACTTCTCGATGCGCAGCATCTTCGCGGTTTCCAGCACTTTGCTCTGGATCAGTTCGTTGGAAACCCCGCCCTGACGCAACGGCGAGGCGATGTTCTCGAACACCGTCATGGTCGGGTAGTTGATGAACTGCTGATAAACCATCGATACGTTGCGCAGCCGCACCGGGCGCTGGGTGACGTCGACGCCGTTCATCAGGATGCGCCCGCTGTCGGGCTTGTCCAGGCCGGCCATCAGGCGCATCAGGCTGGTTTTGCCGGACAGGGTGCGGCCGAGCAAAACGTTGAAGGATCCGGGTTCGAAAACAAGGCACGCATCGTCGATCCAGGTCTGGCCCTCGACGGTACGGCTGACGTGCTCCAGGGTGAGTGACATGGCTCGGCCTTTTTTATTATTTGGAGTCAAGCGACCGTAGCGATAGAGCGACATTCGTGCCAGAAAACACAAGTCTTTGATCGGGCTTGAAAAACCTGCGAAAGCGCGGAAAACCGCGTTCGTTGCTGAACAGAAATGAACAATCGCGACTGAACAATTGAACAGTTCGACGGTTGACAATGAACAATAGTGAACAACAATCTACGGATGCTTTTACTGCGAGAAATCCCGAATTGCGCACGTCCTTGTAGCAGCTGCCGAAGGCTGCGTTCGGCGACGCAGTCGTCGTAAAGTCAGGCGCCACTGTGTGTCAGGATGACCGCGAATACAGGTTTTACGACGACTTCGTCGCCGAACGCAGGCTTCGCCAGCTGCTACAGGATCGCCTCAAGCCGTAGCAACCTGTAAAAAAGCACAATGCGTTTACCCATAACAAAAACAATAAAAGCTTTGCTCAGAGATCGACTGCCATGGCCGTACCTGCCTCGCCGCTCTCCCACGACGCCATCATCCAGGACTCCTGGTCCCGTTGCCGCGCGTTCGGTCTCAACCATCACAGCGTGCCGACCTTCGACCAGCTGCCGGCCGACGGCATCGCACAATTGCTGGAGAGCCAGCATTCCCTGGTGCAGACCACCCATCAGGAAGTTCTGCCGTATTACGAGAACATCCTGAGCAACTCCAATTGCCTGATCATGCTCGCCGACAACCAGGGCCAGGTGCTCACCTCCTGGGGCACCCAGCGCTTTATCGAACCGAGCCTGACCCGTGGCTTCAGCGCCGGCGCCAGTTGGATGGAGCGTTGCAGCGGCACCAATGCCATCGGCACCGCCCTGGCCTGCGAGCAGGCGGTGCATATCGAGCACGATGAACACTTTCTGAAAGCCAACCGCTTTATGACGGGGTCTGCCGCGCCGATTTTCGATGCCGAGCGCAAGGTCATCGCCGTGCTCGATGTGTCCAGCGACAGCTACCTGCCGCCGTCCCACACGCTCGGCATGGTCAAGATGATGAGCCAGACCGTGGAAAACCGGCTGATCCTCAACCTGTTCCATGGCCAGCATTTTCAACTGACCTTCAACACCGGGCTGAACAACCTCGACAGCCAATGGGCCGGGTTGCTGATTTTCGATGAGACCGGGCAAGTGCTGTCGGCCAATCGCCGGGCTGATAATTTGCTGGGGATCAGTCTGTCCCGGGTCAGTGTCGAGAGCTTGTTCAAGGTGTCGCTGCTGGAGTTGCTGAACCAACCCGATGGCTTGCCATTTGCCCTGCAAGCCTCCGGGCGTAACCGTTTCCAGTGTTTGTTGAAGCGGCCGAAGCAGGCGCCGATTCAGGCGCGGGTGTTTGCAGAACCCCGCGTTGCAACGCCAACAGCGATCAGCCTGAACACCCTGCACTTCGGCGACAGTCGCGTGGAAAAAGCCGTACGCCAGGCCGAGCGCTTGCTGGAGAAAGACATTCCGCTGCTGATCCACGGCGAAACCGGAGTCGGCAAGGAAGTCTTCGTCAAAGCCCTGCACCAGGCCAGCTCCCGCAACAAACAACCCTTCATCGCCGTCAACTGTGCAGCGATCCCCGCCGAACTGGTCGAGTCGGAGCTGTTTGGCTACGAGAAAGGCGCATTCACCGGCGCGAACCAGAAAGGCAGCATCGGCCTGATTCGCAAGGCTGATAAAGGCACCCTGTTCCTCGATGAAATCGGCGACATGCCGCTGCCGACTCAGGCGCGGTTGTTAAGGGTTTTGCAGGAACGTTGCGTGCAGCCGGTGGGCAGCAGCGAGTTGTTCCCGGTCGACATTCGCATTATTTCGGCGACCAACCGTTCGTTGCGCGAACAGGTGCAGCTCGGACGGTTCAGGGAAGATCTGTATTACCGGATCGGCGGTTTAACGCTAGAGCTGCCGCCATTACGGGAACGCAGCGACAAACAGGCACTGTTCAAACGGTTGTGGGAGCAACACCGCGAGCCGTCGCAATGGGCCGGGTTGAGCCGTGAAGTCATGGAATTGTTCGGCCGTCATCCATGGCCGGGGAATCTGAGGCAGGTCAGCAGCGTGATGCAGGTCGCGTTGGCCATGGCCGAGGAGCAACCGGTGCGGCCCGAGCATTTGCCGGATGATTTTTTTGTCGATCTGGAGATGGAGCCGGTGGAGACGCCGGAGCCATTGGCGGTGGATTTGAATGATGCCGAAGATTTAAATCGGTTGTTGCAGGCGGCCGGGGGGAATATCTCGCATTTGGCCCGTAGGTTAGGCGTTAGCCGAAACACTTTGTACAAACGTCTGCGGCAGTGATCGTTCCCACGCTCCGCGTGGGAATGCAGCCCGGGACGCTCCGCGTCCCTTCCAAAGCCGAACGCGGAGCGTCCGTGGAGGCATTCCCACGCAGAGCGTGGGAACGATCAGTGAGGCAAGCGCAGCGATCAGTCAGCCAAACGCCAGGTCGTGCCGCCCTTGCCGTCTTCCAGCACCACGCCCATGGCGGTGAGCTGGTCGCGGATGCGGTCGGATTCGGCCCAGTCTTTGCCGGCACGAGCCGCCAGACGCGCAGCAATCAGCGCATCGACTTGCGCCGCATCAACCCGCCCTTCAGCGCCGGCCTGCAGGAAGTCATCCGCCTCAAGCTGCAACACACCCAAAACGCTGGCCAGTTCTTTCAAGCGAGCCGCCAGACCCGCCGCCGCATTGAGATCGCTCTCACGCAGACGGTTGATCTCGCGAACCATCTCGAACAGCACCGCGCACGCTTCCGGCGTGCCGAAGTCGTCGTTCATCACCTGGGTGAAGCGCTCGACAAAGGCATCACCGCCAGCAGGCGCGACGTTCGGCAGGCCTTTCAACGCGTGGTAGAAACGCTCGAGTGCGCCCTTGGCGTCCTTGAGGTTGTCTTCCGAGTAGTTGATCGCGCTGCGGTAGTGGCTCGACACCAGCAGGTAACGCACGACTTCCGGGTGGTACTTTTCCAGCACGTCGCGAATGGTGAAGAAGTTGTTCAAGGACTTGGACATCTTCTCGCCATTGATGCGAATCATGCCGCAATGCATCCACGCGTTGGCGTAGGTCTTGCCGGTGGCCGCTTCGCTCTGGGCGATTTCGTTTTCATGGTGCGGGAACTCAAGGTCGCTGCCGCCGCCATGAATGTCGAAGGTCTCGCCCAGGCAGCAAGTCGACATCACCGAGCATTCGATGTGCCAGCCCGGACGACCGTCGCCCCACGGCGATGGCCAGCTCGGCTCGCCCGGCTTGGCGCCTTTCCACAGCACGAAGTCCAGCGGGTCCTGTTTCGACTCGTCGACTTCGATCCGCGCGCCGATGCGCAGGTCTTCGATCTTCTTGCGCGACAACTTGCCGTAGCCCATGAACTTGGCTACGCGGTAGTACACGTCGCCATTGCCCGGGGCGTAGGCGTAACCCTTGTCGATCAGGGTCTGGATCATGGTCTGCATGCCAGCGATGTGGTCGGTGGCCCGCGGTTCCATATCCGGCTTGAGAATGTTGAGGCGCGCCTCGTCCTCGTGCATCGCGGTGATCATGCGCTCGGTCAGCACGTCGAACGGCTCGCCGTTCTCCTTGGCCCGATTGATGATCTTGTCTTCAATGTCGGTGATGTTGCGCACATAGGTCAGGTTATAACCGCTGAAACGCAACCAACGGGTGATCAGGTCAAACGCGACCATGCTGCGGCCGTGGCCAATGTGGCAGTAGTCGTACACGGTCATCCCGCAGACGTACATGCGCACATTGTTGCCATCCAGCGGCTTGAACACTTCTTTGCTCTTGGTGAGCGTGTTGTAGATCGTTAGCACTTTAGTTGTTTCCTTGAATCACTGGCCCCACGAATCACGCAAGGTCACGGTACGGTTGAAGACCGGAGCGCCCGGTTTCGAGTCCTTGATATCCGCGCAGAAGTAACCTTCGCGCTCGAACTGGAAACGGTCTTCCGGCTGTGCATTGCCCAGCGAAGGCTCCGCACGACAACCCGTGAGAACTTGCAGCGATTGAGGGTTGATGTTGTCCAGGAAACTGGCGCTGTCTTCCGCCTTTTCAGGGTTCGGCGAGCGGAACAGGCGATCGTACAAACGCACTTCGCACTCGACGCTGGCCGCTGCCGGCACCCAATGCACCACGCCTTTGACCTTGCGGCCTTCAGGGTTCTTGCCCAAGGTTTCCGGATCGTAGGAGCAACGCAGTTCGACGATGTTGCCATCGGCGTCCTTGATTGCTTCGTCGGCGCGGATCACGTAGCTGCCACGCAGGCGCACTTCGCCGTTCGGCTCCAGGCGCTTGTAGCCTTTTGGCGGCTCTTCCATGAAGTCATCGTGGTCGATGTAGATTTCACGGGCGAACGGCAGTTGGCGCACGCCCAGTTCTTCTTTCTGCGGATGACGCGGCAGTTCGAGGTTCTCGACCTGATCTTCCGGGTAGTTGGTGATCACCACTTTCAACGGACGCAGCACGCACATGGCGCGCGGAGCGTTCTGGTCCAGATCCTGACGGATGCTGAACTCGAGCATGCCGAAATCGACCACGCCGTCGGAACGGTTGGTGCCGACCATGTCGCAGAAATTGCGGATCGACGCAGGGGTGTAGCCACGGCGGCGGAAGCCCGACAGCGTGGACATGCGCGGATCGTCCCAGCCGAACACGTGCTTTTCATCGACCAGTTGCTTGAGCTTGCGCTTGCTGGTGATGGTGTAGTTCAGGTTCAGGCGGCTGAATTCGTACTGACGCGGGTGCGCCGGCACTGGCAAAGCGTCCAGGAACCAGTCGTACAGCGGACGGTGGCTTTCGAACTCGAGGGTGCAGATCGAGTGGGTGATGCCTTCGATGGCGTCCGACTGACCGTGGGTGAAGTCGTAGTTCGGGTAGATGCACCACTTGTCACCGGTCTGGTGGTGATGGGCGTGGCGGATGCGATACATGATCGGGTCGCGCAGGTTCATGTTCGGCGAGGCCATGTCGATCTTGGCCCGCAGCACACGTGCGCCGTCCTGGAATTCGCCGGCCTTCATGCGGGCGAACCAGTCGAGGTTTTCTTCCACGGAACGGTCACGGAACGGGCTGTTCTTGCCCGGCTCGGTCAGGGTGCCGCGGTATTCCTTGGCTTGCTCCGGGCTCAGGTCATCGACGTAGGCCTTGCCGGCCTTGATCAGCTCGACGGCCCAGTCGTGCAACTGGTCGAAATACTGCGAGGCGTAGCGCACTTCACCGGACCATTCGAAGCCCAGCCATTTGATGTCGCTTTCGATCGCGTCGATGTATTCCTGGTCTTCCTTGGCCGGGTTGGTGTCGTCGAAACGCAGGTGCGTGACGCCGCCAAATTCCTGGGCCAGGCCGAAGTTCACGCAAATCGACTTGGCGTGACCGATGTGCAGGTAGCCGTTGGGCTCAGGCGGGAAACGGGTGACGATCTGCGTGTGCTTACCCGAGTCCAGGTCCGCCTGGATGATCGGGCGCAGGAAATTGACCGGCACAGCAGGGCCGGTCTTGGAATTCGAGGTAGGGTCGACAGTGGGCTTGCTCATAGGATCCTTGAACGTACGAGTGCGCGGCCGGAACTAAAGGCCTGACAAAACAAAGCCGCTATCATAGCCGATGCTGTCAAGCCGCTGACAGCGGCAGGCCTGAAAACGGCTGCATTTAATCGGCTGCAAATGAAAAACAGCCTCGAAATTCGCGCCTGTCGCGCTAAACTGCGCACCTTGGTTGAGACAGACCAGACCGGTTGCGGGCTCTGATGCCCCGAAACCCACGAATTCATAGAAAGAGTACGATCATGACCCAAGTCAAATTGACCACCAACCATGGCGACATCGTCCTGGAACTGAACGCTGAAAAGGCACCGGTGACCGTTGCCAACTTCATCGAATACGTCAAGGCCGGCCACTACGAAAACACCGTTTTCCACCGCGTGATCGGTAACTTCATGATCCAGGGCGGCGGTTTCGAGCCAGGCATGAAAGAAAAGAAAGACAAGCGCCCAAGCATCCAGAACGAAGCCGACAACGGCCTGCCGAACGAGAAGTACACCGTGGCCATGGCTCGCACCATGGAGCCGCATTCGGCTTCCGCGCAGTTCTTCATCAACGTGGCTGACAACAGCTTCCTGAACCACAGCGCCAAAACCACCCAGGGCTGGGGCTACGCTGTCTTCGCCAAAGTGGTTTCCGGCACTGAAGTCGTGGACAAGATCAAAGGTGTTTCCACCACCATGAAGTCCGGCCACCAGGACGTACCAGCAGAAGACGTGATCATCGAGAAAGCCGAGATCATCGAAGCGTGATACTGCTGATTTCAGACTTGCATCTGGAAGAGGAGCGCCCGGACATTACCCGGGCGTTTCTGGATTTACTCGCCGGACGCGCCCGCTCGGCGAGTGCGCTGTACATCCTGGGCGACTTTTTCGAGGCGTGGATTGGCGACGATGCCATGACACCCTTCCAGCGTTCCATCTGCCAGGCCCTGCGCGATCTCAGCGACAGCGGCACGGCCATTTTTCTGATGCACGGCAATCGTGACTTCATGCTCGGCAAGGCCTTTTGCAAACAGGCCGGCTGCACATTATTGAAGGACCCGAGTGTCGTGCAGCTCGCGGGCGAGCCGGTGCTCTTGATGCACGGCGACAGCCTCTGCACCCGCGATGTCGGCTATATGAAGCTGCGTCGCTACCTGCGTAATCCCGTCACCCTGTTCATCCTGCGACACCTGCCATTGAGCACCCGGCACAAACTGGCGCGCAAACTGCGCAGTGAAAGCCGGGCGCAGACGCGGATGAAGGCCAATGACATTGTCGATGTCACGCCCGAGGAAGTGCCGCGGATCATGCAGGAATATGGCGTGAAGACGCTGATCCATGGGCATACCCATCGCCCCGCAATCCACAAGTTGCAGATTGGCGAGCAGGCGGCCAAGCGCATTGTGTTGGGGGATTGGGATCGTCAGGGGTGGGCGTTGCAGGTGGATGAGCAAGGGTTTGCCCTCGCCCCGTTCAACTTCGCTCCGCCACCGCAATTGGCCGCCCCTTCTGCCTGATCGTGGCCTGATCATTCCCACGCTCCGCGTGGGAATGCAGCCCGGGACGCTCCGCGTTCCCTCCAAAGCCGAACACGGAGCGTCCGTTGAGGCATTCCCACGCAGAGCGTGGGAACGATCAGCCCTCTAGTGGCCGGAGGCCGCAGGCCCGGCCTTCGCCGCAAACGGCGGTTTCGCCAGCCACACAATCAGCATCAACCCCAGGAACCCCCACCCGAGCAACGTGAAGTAATCCACGGTGGAGAGCATGTACGCCTGGCTGGTCAGCACCTGATCGAGCTGTGCATACGCCGGGGTACTCGCGCCGCCCAGGGTGTTCAACGCATCCCGGGTCGGTTGGTCGTAGGTGGTGATGCTTTCGCTCAAGTACGCGTGATGCTGATCGGCCCGGCGAATCCAGATCCAAGTGGTCAGCGACGCCGCAAAACTACCGCCCAAGGTCCGCAGGAACGTCGCCAGGCCCGCGCCATCGGCGATCTGGCTCGGCGGCAGGTCCGACATCAGGATGCTCAAGGTCGGCATAAAGAACAGCGCCACGCCAATCCCCATGAACAGCTGCACCAGGGCGATGTGCTGGAAGTCCACCTCGTTGGTGAACCCGGCGCGCATAAAGCAGCTCAAGCCAATCGCCAGGAACGCCAGGCCGGCCAGCAGACGCAGGTCGAACTTGTGCGCGTACTTGCCGACAAACGGCGACATCAGCACCGGCAGAATCCCGATCGGCGCCACCGCCAGCCCGGCCCAGGTGGCGGTGTAGCCCATCTGGGTTTGCAGCCATTGCGGCAGGATCAGGTTGATGCCAAAGAACCCGGCATAACCCAGCACTAACACGATGGTGCCGATGCGGAAGTTGCGGTAAGCGAACAGTCGCAGGTTCACCACCGGGTGCTTGTCTGTCATCTCCCAGATGATGAACACCGCCAGGGCAATCACCGAAATCGCTGCGCCAATGATGATGAAATTCGACTCGAACCAATCCAGGTCGTTGCCTTTATCGAGGATCACCTGCAACGCCCCCACGCCAATGATCAGCGTGATCAAACCGACGTAATCCATCGGCTGGCGGCTGGTTTCCACCGGACGCGCCTTGAGCTGCGAGCGCACCACCATCACCGCGAAAATCCCGATGGGCACGTTGATAAAGAAGATCCACGGCCAGCTATAGCTGTCGGTAATCCAGCCACCGAGGATCGGTCCGGCAATCGGCGCCACCACCGTGACCATCGCCAGCAACGCCAGGGCCATGCCGCGCCTGGCGGGCGGATAGACCGCGATCAGCAGCGTCTGGGTCATCGGGTACAACGGCCCGGCCACCAGGCCTTGCAGCACACGGAAGCCGATCAGTTCCGGCATCGATGTGGAGATGCCGCAGAGAAACGAGGCCAGCACAAACAGAATCGTCGCCCAGAGAAACAGCTTCACTTCACCGAAACGCCGACTCAGCCAACCGGTCAGCGGCAACGCGATGGCGTTACTCACGGCGAACGAAGTGATCACCCAAGTGCCCTGCTCTGAACTCACGCCCAGGTTGCCGGAAATCGTCGGCAAGGCCACGTTGGCGATGGTGGTGTCGAGCACTTGCATGAAGGTCGCCAGCGACAGGCCGATGGTGCTGAGCACCAGGCTGGGCGGCGTGAAAGACGCGTTATTGCTCATCGCTAATCCTTTGAAACTTGGCTGGCGCGCCGCCTGTTACAGACGCAGCTGACCTTGTGGGAGCGGGCCTTTGTGGCGAGGGAGCTTGCTCCCGCCCGACTGCGAAGCAGTCGTAAAGCTTTTGGGGCCGCTTCGCGACCCAGCGGGAGCAAGCTCCCTCGCCACAAAGGCTTGCTCCCACAGGGTTGGTGTGATGGCGAATCAGCGTTGCGCGGTCTTGCTGACCGCAGCGCTGTTGTCATGGATCAACTGCGTGATCATCGCGTCGGCCTCGGCCAACTGACGGTCATAGACGTTGGTGCTGAACGACGCCTTTTGTGGTGGCTGTTGCGCCAGCACCGGGCCGCTCTGGTCTTGCAGGTTCACGTCCACCTGAGTCGACAGGCCAACCCGCAATGGGTGCTTGGCCAGTTCTTCGGCGTTGACGTGAATCCGCACCGGCACACGCTGCACGATCTTGATCCAGTTACCGGTGGCGTTCTGCGCCGGCAACAGGGCAAACGCGCTACCGGTACCGGCGCCGAGGCTGTCGATGGTGCCGCTGAACTTCACGTCGCTGCCGTACAGGTCGGCTTCGATGTCCACTGGCTGGCCAATGCGCATGTCGCGCAGCTGGGTTTCCTTGAAGTTGGCGTCGATCCACAGTTGATCCAGCGGAATTACCGCCATCAGCGCGGTGCCTGGCTGAACCCGTTGGCCCAGTTGCACGGAACGTTTGGCGACGTAACCGGTGACCGGCGCAATCAAGGTGCTGCGGGAATTGTTCAGATAAGCCTGACGCAAGTTCGCGGCGGCAGACATCACGTCCGGGTGCGACGACACAACCGTGTCATCGACCAACGCGCTGGTGGTTTTCAGCTGTTGTTGCGCATTGGCCAGGGCGTTTTGTGCCGAGGTCAGGTCGTCGCGAGCGTGGGACAGTTCTTCCTGGGAAATCGCGCCGCCGGCGGCGAGGTTTTTCCGGCGGTTGAAGTTGTCCTGGGCTTTTTGCACGTTGGCCTGCTGGGCATTGACCTGGGCGCGCATGCCGTCGACGTTGCTGTACAAGCCACGGACCTGGCGCACGGTGCGGGCCAGATTGGCCTGAGCACTTTGCAGCCCGACTTCGGCGTCGTTCGGGTCGAAGTTGACCAGCACCTGGCCTTCATGGACCAGGTCGCCATCGTCAGCGCCGATGCTGACCACGGTGCCGGTGACCAGCGGGGTGATTTCCACCACGTTGCCGTTCACGTAGGCATCGTCGGTGCTTTCGTTCCAGCGCCCGTAGAGTTCGTGATAGGCCCAGACGCCGAGGCTGGCGAGGATTACCAGAATTGCCAGCACGGTCAGCATGACTTTGCGTTTACGCGGGTTGCTCGTGTCTTGAGCGTTTTCAGGAGCTTTTGCAGTTTCGGCAGTGGCCATGACAAGTACCTTGAATTAGTTGTTCAGCTTGGCTGGGGCTGGATTGGCCGAGGCGATGGTTTCGGCTTGAAAGCCGCCACCCAGCGCCTGCATCAGTTGGATCGACAGGTCGATCTGCTCGGCATTCAGGTCCGCCAGTTGACGCTGGGCCTGGAGCAATTGCTGTTCGATGCTGAGCACGTCCAGGTAATTGCCGATGCCGGAACCGTAGCGCTGGACCACGGTGTTGTAAGAGTCCTGGGCAATCTCGGTGGCGTGCTGCTGGGCACCGATCTGCCGACCGATATCGCGCAACTGGTTGATGGTGTCGCTGACATCCCCCAGGGCCTTGACCAGGCTCTTGTTGTACTGCGCCACCGCCAGGTCATAGTCGGCGTCGCGGGCATCGAGGTTGGCGCGCAAACGGCCACCGTCGAAGATCGGCACCGAGATGGTCGGCGCGATATTGAAGAAGCGACTGGCCGAACCGAACATCGCGTCACCCAACAAGGATTCGGCACCGGCCGCGGCGGTAAGGTTCAGGTTGGGATAGAACTGGGTCTTGCTCGCGGCGATGTCCTTGCTCGCGGCCTCGACCCGCCAGCGCGCGGCCACCAGGTCCGGGCGACGACCGAGCAATTCGGCCGGCAGCACCGACGGCAACGCCACGGCGCCAGGCTGGAGAATGTTCGGCCGGGCGATTTCGTTGCCGCGATCCGGGCCTTTACCGAGCAACACAGCCAGAGCGATTTTCGCGCTGTTCAGGCGTTTTTCGGCATCGATCAGGCTGGCTTCGGAACTGGCTTCCAGGCTTTCGGTTTGCTGGAACTGGTACTGGCTGTCGATCCCTGAACTCAAGCGACGCTGGCTCAGATCGAGCATTTGCTTGGTGCGCTTGAGGTCTTCGTTGGCCAGGTCATAAACAATGTGCGCCTGGCCCAGATCGCTGTAGGCGCGAGCGACGTCGGCGGACAAGGTCAGTTGCGCGGCTTGCTGATCGACTTCGGCGGCGCGGGCCTGGCCCAACGCGGCTTCCCAGGCGTCACGCTGACCGCCCCAGAGATCGAAGTTGTAATTGAAACTGGCGCTGATATTACGCACGGTGGCGTAGGCATCGCCCTGCCCGCGTGGATCCTGATCCTTGGCCAGGCGCGAACGGCTGATGCCGGCGCTGGCATCGAGGGTCGGCATCCGCGCGGCGTCGGCAGCATACGCAGCGGCGCTGGCCTGATGGGCGCGGGCTTCGGCGATTTGCATGTCCGGGCTGTCGTGCAGGGCTTCGCGGATCAGGCCGTCGAGTTGTGGGTCGCCGAGGCTTTTCCACCAATCGCTTTTCGGCCAGGCAGCGGGCGACAGGGTCACACCGCTCAGGGATTGCCCGGCCTTGAGGGTTTTCGCATCGACGCTTTTGCCTTCGGTGGTCAGGCCGCTGTAGCTGGCGCAGCCGGCCAAAATCATCGACACCAGCACCAGGCTCAGGCCGCTACGCAAGGTTTTACTGCTCATTTGTCACCTACCCGCAGCAAGGTGATCGAGTCACCGGCTGCCACCAAGATTTTCTTCAGGATCTGTTCCAGGGTTTGCAACTCGTCCGGGGTGATGGCGCCGGCCAGTTCGTTCATGGCATCGGCGCCGATGTCCGGCAGGCGATCAGCCAGTTGCTGGCCCAGTTCGGTCAGCACCAGTTGCACTTGTCGGCGGTCGGCTTCGGAGCGTTGGCGGGCGAGGAAACCTTTCTGCTCCAGACGATCGAGCATGCGCGTCATCGAACCGCTGTCCAGGGACAGGTGGCGGCAGAGTTCGGCCGGGGTATCGACACCGAACTGGGCCATGATGATCAGCACTTTGAACTGCGCGGCGGTGATGCCGTGGGGTTCCATGTGCGTGTCGATGATCCGGTCCTTGAGCAGCGCGGCGCGGCCGAGCAAAAGGCCGAGATGGCAATGCTTGAATTGTTCCGGGGTGAAATGCTTCATCTGACCACCAATTAGCTGCCTAGGCAGAGAATGTATGTCGAGATGTTACTGCCTAGGCAGCGAATGTCAACGTAATAGTTAGGATGCTTTGTATTTAGCTGATAAATGGCGGCGTGACTGATCGTTCCCACGCTCTGCGTGGGAATGCAGCCAGTGACGCTCTGCGTCACGATCCAGGAGCGGAACGCGGAGCGTCCCGGGAGGCATTCCCACGCGGAGCGTGGGAACGATCAGGCGTGAGGGTTAGAAATCCCGTTTGTAGAAGATGTCCAGTGAACTAGCCACGCCGCTGGCCACTTCCACGTAAACCTTTTTGCTCAGCTTGTAGCGCAACGCAATGGTACTCGCCGGCTCGAACACGCCAACGCCATAACGCAAACTGAGTTTCTCGGAGATGTTGCCGCTGGCCACCACGCTGGTAGCGTCGCCGCTGCCCTGGGTGTCGAGCTGGAAGTCTTGAATGCCCAAATCCTTGGCCAAACCGCTGGTCACCCCGGAACTGCCCATCAAGCCCAACCCAAGCGCCGCTTGAGCGAGCATGTTGTTGTCTTCGCCGGTGGTGCTCAACGGACGCCCGAGCACCAGATAGGACAGCGCCTGCTCCTGGCTCATGGCTGGTTCGGAGAAGATTTGCGTGGTTGGCTGCTCGGCGCTGCCGCTCAAGCGAATGCCGGCGATCACGTCGTCAGTCTGACGAATCGCTTCGATGTCCAGGTACGGCTGATCCAGCGGCCCGGCAAAAAGCAAACGCGCACGTCGCACCGTCAGGCGCTGACCGTAGGCGCGATAACGACCATCGTTGAGCCACAGTTCGCCGCGGGTGTCCATGTTGTCGCCGATGTGCACATGACCTTGCAGGTTCGCCGTCAGGCCAAACCCGGCAAAGCTGAGTTTGTCCTCACCGACCACCACATCGATGTCCATCTTCATGGCGATGGGCGGTTTGCCTTGTTCGGTCTGCGCGCCGACGATGATCGTGTCGTCGGAAACCTTGACCGTCGATGGCGGCAATTCACGCACGGTGATTTCACCCTTGGGCACCAGCACTTTGCCGGCGATGGCCAGTTCGTCGCCCTTCATCGAGATTTTCAGATCCGGCGCCACTTCGAGCTTGGCGTAGGGCTCGACGGTGACCGGTAATTGCGTGCCTTTGAGCGCCAGATCGACGACCAGCGCCTGACCCCAGGCGATGTTGCCGTTCAAACTGCCCTGCCCGCTCTTGCCGCTTTTCCAGCCGCCGTTCAATTGCACGGATTCACCGGCAATCACTGCTTGCAGCTGCAAGGCTTGCAGCTCCATCGGCAATTCAGCCCCGGACACTTCGCCATCGCTGAGCACCAGGTTGCCGTTGACCAGCGGCGCCAGCAGCCCGCCGGACAAGGTGCCGCTGCCATTCAAGCGACCGGTAAGCTTCTCGACCATCGGCACAAACGGCCGCGCCACCGACAGGTCCAGGCCATTGAGGCGAAATGAGCCAGTCAGTGGTTTGTTCTTCGCCAGCGGGTTGATCTGCGCCTGCACCATCAACTCGCCGAGCTTGCCACCGACGAAGTTGAGGTCGGTGTCGATGCGCTTGGGCGTGAGTTTGCTGGTGAGTTTCAGGGTCTGGTACGGGAAGTCCAGCCACTGATCTTTGTCTTTCATGCGCAAGGTGCCGCCGCTGGCATCGATGCTGATCTGGCCGTTGGGGCCGCTGGCCGGCAGATCGAGTTGCAGGTCGGCGTTGAGCTTGCCCTTCCAGGCAAAGTCCTTGGGTAACCACTGGGCGAGGCTGTCGATCGGGAATTGCTTGAGGTGATAACGCAGCTTCGGTTCAGGCATCAGGCGCTGGTCTTCGCCGCACAAACTGGCTGGGCCGGACATCCAGCAATGGGCGCCGAAATTGATCTTGCCGTCGGCCAATCGCTCAAGCTTGGCCGGGCCTTGCAGCTTCCAGTCCTGACCACCGGCCTGAATATCGCCGCTGGCCAAACGTCCGCGCCAGTTGCCCTTGTCCAATGCACCGTCGAGGCCCAGCGCCAGTTTCAGCTGCGGGCCTTGCAGGTCGAGGCTGAGTTTCTGGTTCTTGATATCGCCCTGGCCGCTGGCGGTCAACGTGCCCAGCGCGGTTTCACCGGCCTGAATGCCGCTGCCTTTGAGGTCGATCTTCGCCCGTTGGGCACTGTCGAGGGTGGCGTCGAGGTTCAGGCTTTGCAGGCGATTGTCTTCGAAGGCCAGTTGCGAACCTTGCAACCCGAGCTTGCCTTGCGGCGCTTTAAGCGTGCCGGCGACATCGACCCGACCATTGAGCTGACCGCGCAGTTGCGGCCAGAGCTGGGCCAGGCGCGGCATTTTGATGTCGATCTGCCCGGCGAGTTTCTGTTGCAGGCTGCCCTTGCCGTTGATGCTGTTGTCGCCGAGGCGGATCTGCAAGGCGTTGAGGTTCCATTGCTCGCCGGCACCCTCGGCCTTGGCCTGGATCACCGCCGGTTGGCCGCGCAGTTTGCCTTTCAAATCGAGGTCGGCGCTCAGGCTGAGCTGGTCGTTTTTCATTTCGCCTTTGCTGCGCAACGGCCCGGCCAACGTGCCCGGCAATTCCGCCATCCAGTACGCCGGGTTGAGCGCCGACAGGTCCAGCGCGGTGTCCCAGGCAATGCCATCGGCGAATTGCAGGTTCAGGTGACCTTCGGCCTTGCCCTGCCCGGCTTCGAGCTGGAGTTGTTGCAGGTAGATTTTCGTCAGGTCGCCGGCGAACGGGCTGCTCAGGCTGAACGCGCCAGCCGGGCCGTCGAGTGCTGCTTTAAAGTTGCCGAGGTATTTGCCGTCGGTGTAGGAGACTTCGCCGTTGAAGCTGCGCAACGCCACTTGCGGCTCGTCGATCAGCGGATAGAGGCGGTGCCACGGGAAGTCCAGCCAGTCGATCTTCGCTTGGGCGCTGAGGCCTTGGCTCCAGTCGAGGTTGCCGGTGAGCTTGAGGCTTTGCTTGTCGTTGGCGGTCAGGTCGAGGCCGGCGATCTGCGCGCCCTTGGCGTCGACCTTGCCTTGCAGCAACAGCGCGACCGGGCCTTGTTCGGCAGGCAACGTGGCTTTACCCAGCAATTGATAACCGTTTTTCAGGTCGCCTTCGCCGGTGAGTTCAAGCTGATTGAGTTGCAGGGTGTCCGGCAGATCGGCGGCAGGCTTGAAGCCGTCAGCGGTGATCCGCACCTTGGCCGGCAGGTTTTCCGCCAGCGGTTGCAGCTCGCCAGTCAGCTGCCCGTCGAGGTAACCGCTGCTGTCGGCCTTGAGGTTCAGGGTTTTCAGCAGGTCGCCATCGATTTTCAAGGCCAGGGTCCACGGCGCGGGGGTGGCCAGGGTCAGTTTGCCTTCGGCACTCAACGGCCAGTTACCGCCGGGTTGCAGCGAGCCGGAGAGGTTCAGGCTCAGGTCGTCACGCTGCAATTGCACCGAATCAATCTGCATCCCCTTTTCGCTCCAGTGCGCCGCCAGTTGCAGGCCCTTGAGTTCTTCGCTGCCGTTGAACAGCAGGCTGCCGACCTTGACGTCGCCCAGCTCGATCGCCAGCGGCAGTTTCAGGTCCGGAAGTTTAATCGGGCCGCTGCCTTCCTCCTCGGCACCCGGCGGGAATTGCAGGCTGACCTGATCGGCCTGCAATTGCTCGATGCACAGGGTCATGCGCATCAGGCACAGCGGCGACCAGGCGAAAATCACCTTGTTCAGCTCAACCCGGCTGCTGTCCTGCTGCCACAACAGATGATCGGCGCTCCACTGCCCGCCCAAGCGACCCTGGAAATTATCCACCGTCAGACCCGGTACAAACCCCAGCGCCCAGCGACTGCCGGTCGCCGTGCCCAGCACCGTGGCCACTGCCAATACGATCAGCATCAGCAACGACAAAATCGCCAACAGCGATATTTTCAAACCACGCTTCACAGCTCAGGCCCCATGGAAAAGTGCAGTCGAATGCCGCCGTCGTCATCCATCGCATGGGCCAGGTCGAGGCGGATCGGCCCCACCGGCGAGACCCAGCGCACGCCGATACCGACGCCGGTCTTGAGGTTCGGCAGTTCGAGTGTGTTGAAGGAGTTGCCCTGGTCGATGAACGTCGCGACTCGCCATTTTTCGGCGATGGAATATTGATATTCGACGCTGCCGGCAATCATGTAGCGGCCGCCGATGCGGTCGCCCTCGGAGTTTTCCGGGGACAGGCTCTGGTAGTCGTAACCGCGCACGCTCTGATCGCCGCCAGCGAAGAAGCGCAGGGACGGCGGCACCGATTTGTAGCCGTTGGTGGCGCTGCCGCCGACCTGCACCCGCCCGAGGAAACGGTGTTTATCGAACACCGTGGTCAGGCCTTTGACCAGCGCGGTGCCGTAAAGCAGGTTGGTGTCCGACCCCAGTCCTTCCTTGGCGACTTTGGTTTCGAAAGTCAGGCGATAGCCGTTGTGCGGGTCGATGCGGTTGTCGCTTTTCAGATAGGAATAACTGACGCCCGGCATCAGCAACGTGCTCAGGCCCGAGTCATCGCCGAGGGTGTATTCCTCGCGTTGCCATTTCAGCGACACCACCCGTTGCCAGCCGCTGGGCAACTTGCTGTGCCACTCGGGGCCGAGGGTCAGCAGCTTGCTCAGGCTGTCGGTGTCGGCGATTTCTTCATATTGATAGCCGGCGGCCCAGCGCAGTTTGTCGGTGAGCGGCGGGTCCAGAGGAATGTCGTAGAACACCCCGACGTTCTGCCGTGGCGCCGACAGTTCGGCTTCCCAGCCATAGCTGTCGCCTTGCGGGTTGACCCAGTGCCGGGTCCAGTTGGCCTTGATGCGCGGGCCGACGTCGGTGGAATAGCCCAGACCGAGGCCCATGGTGCGCGGCTTGCGGGTGTCGAGTTTGACCGCGACCGGAATCACGTCGTCCTTGGACGCGGTCGGTGCCGCGTCCACGCGCACGCCTTCGAAATAGCCGCTCGATTGCAGCGCCTGATTGAGTTCGGCGATCAGTTCCGAGTCGTATGGCGCGCCAGCCTTGAATGGGACCATGCGTTGCAGCAGGTCTTCGTCGAACGGCGTGTCGCCTTCGAACGTGACTTTGCCCAGGGCGTAGCGCGGGCCGCTGTCGTAGCTCAGTTCGACGTCGGCGACGCCGGCACGCGGGTCCACCAATAGTTTCTGGCTGGTGAAGCGTCCGCTGAAAAAGCCGAAGCGCGAGGCCTGGTTCTGGATCAGGCGCTTGGCGTCTTCGTAGTGACCGTGATTGAGCACCGCGCCCGGCTTGAGCAATTCCGGCGGCGGCTTGCGAAAGGATTTGAGTGAGGCGGCGGGCCCGTCGATGCGCACGGTGACGTTGCGCAAATGGATCGGTTCGCCGGGGTCGATGTTCAGGGTCAGGCGCGGGGTCTTGCCGCCCTTCACTTCGCTGTCGATCTGCGGCTGGTAATAACCCAAGGCCTGGGCGGCCTTGCGCGCCTGTTCTTCGGCGCCGCGACTGAAGCGCAGCAAAGCTTCTTCGTCACGATCGCCGAGGCTGCCGATATAGCCCTCTATATTGGCTTTCAGTTCATCGTTGGACGGTTTGATCCGCACAGCCAATTCACTTTGCGCCAGTGCCGTGCAGCTGGATAACAGCATGAGCACGCCACTGGTAAATCTTCCTGGAAACTTCATAGGCGCGGATGCTATCACGAGCTTGGGAGCGTGATAGAGCCTGGCGTGCGGTGAAAGTTCTACCTTTATGCCGTTGCGGTTTGTAACACCTGCGGATTGGCGTGAAAAAACACATGCTCGCGGATCGGTCCTACCGCCACTTCGCCGATTTCCTCATAGCCCTGACGCTTATAGAACTCCAGATAACGAGGATTCCCGGTGTCGAGGATCACGCCTTGAGAGTTTTCATCCACGGCGCACCAGTTGTGGACGGCTTGCAGCAGTTGTTCGCCGAAGTGTTTGCCCTGGAATTGCGGGTGAATCCCCAGCAATGGCAGTACGTGCACCGCATCGGAAGGCGCGCAGGCGCTGACGGCTTCGTGGTATTCGAGGTAGCGCCGGGTGCAGCGAAAACCGGTGCTGAGCACCATGCGCAGGCGCCAGGCCCAGCTTTCGGTGATGCCCAAACGGCGTTGCGGCGGCGCGATCAGGGCGATGCCGATCAAGCGGTCGTTGACCAGCAGGCCAATGGCCGGCAAATCCTGGAGAAAATGTTGTTTGACCAGTTCGCGCACGGTGGCGCGCACCCGTTGTTCGTATCCGGGGCGCTCGGCTTCGAACAGGTAGCCGAAGGTCGGCTCGTGGCGGTAAGCCTGATACAGCAAGGAGCGCGCTTCGCGGGAGTAGCCGCTGTCGAGCATGTGGATATCGGCGATGGCGGTCGAGGTTTCAGGCATATCGGTAATTCTCCCCGGGGCACCGTTCAAATGACGGCACTCTTCTGGTTACGAGCCTATAGCGCTGGCACAGTTCCTTTCTGATCCGAATCAGTGTTGCGGCGTGGAGCAGACCGATCCCACACAGGTATAGACCATAACCGACCGCCAAACACGAATCCCCTCACCCCAACACTGGCCCCATTCCTACATGTCAGCTAGCATCGCCCTTTTGCCAGGACTGCCGACCATGAAGATCGTCTCCTTCAACATCAACGGGCTGCGCGCTCGCCCGCATCAGCTGGCGGCGCTGATTGAAAAGCATCAACCGGACGTCATCGGCCTGCAGGAAACCAAGGTCCACGACGACCAGTTCCCGCTGGCCGAGGTCCAGGCCCTGGGCTACCACGTGTATTTTCACGGGCAAAAGGGTCATTACGGCGTTGCCCTGCTCTCGCGCCAGGAACCGATTGCCCTGCATAAAGGCTTTGCCACCGATGAAGAAGACGCTCAACGGCGCTTCATCTGGGGCACGTTCGCCGACGCCAATGGCGTGCCGGTGACGATCATGAACGGCTATTTCCCCCAGGGCGAAAGCCGCGATCACCCGACTAAATTCCCGGCCAAGCAGCGTTTCTACAACGATTTACAGCAGCTGCTGGAAAGCCAGTTCACCAACGAGCAGCCGCTGGTGGTGATGGGCGACGTGAACATTTCCCCGGAAGACTGCGACATCGGCATCGGCCCGGACAACATGAAACGCTGGCTGAAAACCGGCAAGTGCAGCTTCCTGCCGGAAGAACGCGAGTGGATGGCGCGCCTGAAGAACTGGGGCCTGGTGGACAGTTTCCGTCACTTGAACCCGGACGTGGCCGATCGTTTCAGCTGGTTCGACTACCGCAGTCGCGGGTTTGAAGACGAGCCAAAACGCGGGCTGCGGATTGACGTGATCATGGCCTCCCACGGCTTGATGCCACGGGTGAAGGACGCCGGGGTGGATTACGATTTGCGTGCGATGGAAAAACCGTCGGATCATGCGCCGATCTGGCTTGAATTGAGCTGATCCGGTTCGACTGATCGTTCCCATGCTCTGCGTGGGAATGCCGCCAGGGACGCTCCGCGTTCCGCTGTTGGATGTGACGCAGAGCGTCACGGGATGCATTCCCACGCGGAGCGTGGGAACGATCGGCGTCATCTTTCTGAAACCTTACTGACTTATTCTCCCGGCACTTTCCATGTCCTCATAAGGTGCCGGCATGACCCTGCGCGTGTTGTTCCTGTCGATGCTCTGCGCAGTGTTGCCATTCACGGCGTTGGCCGTCGATTTGCCGACACCCGACCACGGGACGGTGCTGCGCATCCAGGGCTCCAACACCATTGGCGCGGATCTCGGCCCGGCGCTGGTCGAAGGGTTGATGCGCGAACAAGGCCTGCTCAAGGTCCACAGCGAAACCCCGGACAAAGCCAACGAACAAAGGATCGTCGGGCAAACAGCCGAGGGTCGGCGGGTGGTGATCGAAGTCGCGGCCCACGGTTCCAGCACTGGTTTTACCGCACTGAAAAACGCTTCCGCTGACTTGGCCGCCTCTTCGCGGCCGATCAAGGACAGCGAACTGGCGGACCTCAAATCCCTGGGTGACCTGAAAAGCCCCACTGCCGAGCAAGTCATCGCCATCGATGGCCTGGCAATCATCCTCCATCCGCAAAATCCGCTGAACCAGCTCAATACCGAACAACTGGCGCGGATCTTCAGCGGCGAGGCCAGCACGTGGGAAGAACTCGGCGGGGTCGGTGGGACGATTCATCTGTATGCGCGGGACGATCAGTCGGGCACTTACGATACGTTTAAGGAATTGGTCCTCAGCCGGCGTGGGAAAAGTCTGAGCAGCGCGGCAAAACGTTTCGAATCCAGCGAGCAATTGTCCGATGCGGTCAGCCTCGATCCGCAAGGTATCGGTTTTATCGGCCTGCCCTACGTGCGCCAGGCCAAAGCTGTGGCCATCGTCGACGGGCAATCCCAGGCGATGTTGCCGCTCAACAGTTTGATTGCCACCGAAGACTATCCGCTGTCCCGACGACTGTTCTTTTACCTGCCGCCCAACAGCAAAAATCCCTGGGCCGAGGCGTTGGTGGCATTCGCCCAAAGCAACAAGGGCCAGGCGATTGTCGCGGCCAACGGCTTTATCGCACAGACCGTACAGGCGATGGCCGTCACGCCGAATGCGCTGATGCCCGAGGGTTATCAGGCCCTGAGCCGGCATGCCCAGCGCTTGACCGTGAATTTTCGCTTCGAAGAAGGCAGCGCAAGCCTGGATAACAAGGCCCGGCAGGATCTCTCGCGGGTGCTCGACTATATAAAGCAGCACGACAAGAGCAACCGCGAGGTAACGCTGGTGGGATTTGGCGATGCCAAGAGCGATCCGGCGCGGGCCGACCTGCTGTCGAAACTGCGGGCGATGGCGGTGCGGCGGGAATTGGTGAAAAGCGGCGTGGTGTTTCGCGAGATTCGCGGCTTTGGCGCCGAGATGCCGGTGGCGGCGAATAGTGCGGATGAGGGGCGGATCAAAAATCGGCGGGTTGAGGTTTGGGTGTATTAACCAGGCTCGGACGCACATCTGCGCCCCTGGCTCTCAAAGTCACAAAAATGGCCCACAAAGAATTTAAAACTGTCAATTTTTACAGATGCTGCTTTCCTCGCTGCGACCCGATACTCAGTTTCAATACTGACCTGTCAACTCCGGCCTAAAGCAGGTGAATTCGGTGACGCGGCCACTAGCGTAGGAAAACCACCATGAGCAGCCACATTCCCCTGATAGCAGGCGATATTGACAGAAACTTCGGTTTTCGCGGTTTCGTCGAAGGACCTGAAAATGCGGTCACCCACTCCGTCGTCTCGACCGCAAATGGCATGCTGATTTACGCCATTCACAATGACAGCCACTTTGAAATTTATCGTGTTCACCCAGACGGCTCACCGGACACCTCCTTTGGAGAAGGCGGCGTTTTTAGATGGCAGTTTCAGGAGGGAAGGAATTCCATTCCCCGCAGACTGATACTGAGCGGTAACAATATTCTGGTTATCGGCGACATTACCTTTGCCGATGAGGGAATTCCCGCTGTAACGCTACTGAATGAAAACGGCACACCCAACCTTGCTTTCGGGCGTGTCTCATTACCCCTGCCAGCGTTTTCGAACAACGCCTATCCTTCCGATGGGTGCATTCAACTGGATCGAAAAATACTGATTCTCAGCCAGCGCACGGAAGATGCAGGGATGTCAGCGCGCAACGGTCAATTGACGCGATTAACGACGGCAGGTGCTATAGATAAAGACTTTGGAGAGCAAGGGCACATCAAAATCAGCTACGGCGAAGGCTACAGCAATATGCACAGCGTGGCCGTTCAGCCAAATGGGAAGATAGTCGTCGGCGGTAGCTATTGGTTAGACATTGAACGAATTGTGCTTTCACGCTATGAAACGACTGGGTCTCTCGATACAAGTTTTGGTACTGACGGTTATGTGTATTTTGATTCGCAACCAGGTCGCTATTGGCTTGAACAAATGATTGTCCAGCCCGACGGCAAATTGGTATGTGCAGGCTTCAGCAATGGGAAAGCGTTAATAATGAGGTTCGATATTGACGGCGCACCCGATCTGACTTTCAACAATGGGAGCGAGGTATTGATTGATCTCGGCCATGCAAATGGCTCTTGGAGAACAGTGACGGTGCAGCCGGATGACGGAAAGATAGTTGCCGCTGGCTGGACCCCAGGCTTCCCTTCCCAAATGGCTTGGGGACGACTGAATGCCGATGGCTCTCTTGATTCCGGGTTCGGTAATAATGGCTGGATCAAAGGATTGCTAGCCGGTATTCCATATGACCTGACTCTTCAAGCTAATCGAATCATCATTGTTGGTAACAGGAACAATTCGGGGAATGCAGTGCTATGCGGTGTGCAACGCTAAGGTTCTGAAACAACCTTCCTGGGTCACCGGCAAATGGGCTGTGATGACTACATTGAACGTGTAGAAATCACAGCCTTTGCACGCTTAATGCCCGCTACGCATCATCTCTTTCGGCACATATTTACCAATCTCAAACTTGCCAATCGCCGCGCGGTGCACTTCGTCCGGGCCGTCGGCCAGGCGCAGGGTGCGTTGCATGGCGTACATGTAGGCCAACGGGAAATCATTGGATACCCCGGCCCCGCCATGGATCTGGATCGCCCGATCAATCACGCGCAAGGCCACGTTCGGTGCGACGACTTTGATCTGCGCGATTTCGCTTTTCGCAATCTTGTTGCCCACGGTGTCCATCATGTACGCCGCTTTCAACGTCAGCAGCCGCGCCATGTCGATTTCCATCCGCGAGTCGGCAATCTTGTCGATATTGCCGCCGAGTCGCGCCAACGGTTTGCCGAATGCGGTTCGGCTGACTGCACGCTTGCACATCAATTCCAGCGCACGCTCGGCCATGCCGATCGAGCGCATGCAGTGGTGAATCCGGCCTGGGCCAAGGCGACCTTGAGCGATTTCGAAGCCGCGTCCTTCGCCCAACAGAACGTTTTCGTACGGCACCCGGACATTTTCAAACAACACTTCGGCGTGACCGTGGGGTGCATCGTCATAACCGAACACCGGCAGCGGACGGACGATTTTCACGCCGGGGGTATCCACCGGCACCAGAATCATCGAGTGCTGGGCGTGGCGCGGTGCATCGGGATCGCTCAGGCCCATAAAGATCAGGATCTTGCAGCGTGGGTCGCAAGCGCCTGAGGTCCACCATTTCTTGCCGTTGATCACCCACTCGTTGCCATCACGCACGGCGCGGGCGGCCATGTTGGTGGCGTCGGACGAAGCCACATCCGGCTCGGTCATGGCGAACGCCGAGCGAATCTCGCCGCGCAACAGCGGTTCGAGGTAACGCTGCTTCTGTTCTTCGTTGGCGTAACGCACCAGCACTTCCATGTTGCCGGTGTCCGGCGCCGAGCAGTTGAACGGCTCGGGACCGAGCAGCGAGCGGCCCATGATTTCGGCCAGGGGTGCGTATTCGAGGTTGGTCAGGCCGGCGCCGAGTTCGGACTCGGGCAGAAACAGGTTCCACAAACCTTCGGCCTTGGCCTTGAGTTTGAGCTCTTCCATGATCGCCGTCGGCTGCCAGCGATCGCCTTCGGCGACCTGACGCTCGAACACGGCTTCAGCGGGATAAACGTAGCTGTCCATGAACGCGGTCACGCGCTCACGCAGTTCCTGAACCTTGGGCGAATAAGCGAAATCCATGAGCAATTACCTTCTTGGGCAGAGGTTGTTTAGGTCATGCGATCGATGCTAGAACAGCTACGAAAATTTACCTAGCCTATTCTCAGCGTGTATTAACATTCATCACCGATATATGATCGGCTGATCATCAAGGCCAAAAACGCCCCTACAACAAGAGAGCCGCGTAATGAATCTGAGCAAGGTCGACCTCAACCTTTTCATCGTCTTCGACGCGATCTACACCGAAGCCAACCTGACCCGCGCCGGGCAGATTGTCGGCATTACCCAGCCTGCGGTCTCGAACGCTCTGGCCCGCCTGCGCGAGACCTTCAACGACCCTTTGTTCGTACGCACCGCCCAGGGCATGGTGCCGACGCCGATGGCCCAGAACATCATCGGCCCGGTGCGCAACGCTCTTTCCTTGCTGCGGGTGTCGGTGCAGGAAAGCCGCATCTTCAACCCGTTGCAAGCGGTCAAGACCTACCGCATCAGCATGACCGACCTCACCGAGGCGGTGATCCTGCCGCCGCTGTTCCAGCGCCTGCGCCGCCTCGCGCCGGCGGTGATTATCGAAAGTTTCCTGTCCAAGCGCCGCGAAACCACCAAGGAACTGGCGGCCGGGCGCCTGGATTTTGCCGTGGATGCGCCGCTCAACACCGACCCGCAAGTGCGCCACGTCAAGTTGATGGAAGACCGTTACGTGTGCGCCATGCGCAAGGGCCATCCGCTGGCGGGCAAGGAGAAATTCAGCCTCGATGATTACCTGTCCCTGACCCATATCCATATTTCCAGCCGCCGCAGTGGCCTGGGGCATGTTGACCTCGCGTTGGGGAAAATGGGGATTCAGCGCAAGATCGCCCTGCGTTCCCAGCATTACTTGATGGCGTCCCAGGTGTTGCAGCAGACCGACATGGTCATGACCGTGCCGGAGCGTTTTGCCCGTCGGCATGACCTGCACGCGTTCAACCTGCCGGTCAACGACGTGCCGCCGGTGGAAACCCACCTCTACTGGCACGAAAGCACCGACCAGGACCCGGCCAACCGCTGGATGCGCGAGCAGATGATCGAGTTGTGCCAGCAGGTAACGGCGCATGAGAAGAAGCTCGATAAAGCGTAGGCGCGCTCGCGATGGAATGGACGCGGTGTACCCGGAAGACCGCGTTATCGTTCTTCGCGGGCAAGCCTCGCTCCTACAGGATGTGGGTTGCGCCGAAATTCCGGGTACGACACCAGACCTGTAGGAGCGAGGCTTGCCCGCGAATAGGCCATCAGCCACACCAAAAACCCCTGCCCCTTGACGTAAACGTCAACCTGCCATTAGCTTAGCGCCATGACCTTTTTCGAGCGCGCCCATGAGCAGCCAGACCTACAGCATTTCCGACCTCGCCCGCGAGCTCGACATCACCACCCGGGCCATCCGCTTTTATGAAGAGCAAGGCCTGCTCAGCCCCGAGCGCCGAGGCCAGGAACGCATCTATTCGCCCCGGGACAAGGTCAGCCTGAAACTGATCCTGCGGGGCAAGCGCATCGGTTTTTCCCTGGCCGAATGCCGCGAGCTGATCGAACTCTACGACCCCACCGGCGGTAATCAAAAACAGCTGCAAACCATGCTGACCAAAATCGCCGAACGTCGTGATCAGTTGGAGCAGCAGATGCTCGACATCGAACAGATGAAGCTGGAACTGGACACCGCGCAAGAGCGCTGCACCCAGGCGCTGGAACAGACGATCAAAAGCCAGCAACCGGTTCAATAAAGCCTCACGCAATTGATCGTTCCCACGCTCCGCGTGGGAATGCAGCCCGGGACGCTCCGCGTCCCTACCGAAGCGGACGCAGAGCGTCCATTGAGGCATTCCCACGCAGAGCGTGGGAACGATCTCTAACAGACAGGTGAATTGTTATGTCCCTCCCCACCCACGTACGCTTGATCGAAGTCGGCCCCCGCGACGGTCTGCAAAACGAAGCCCAGCCCATCAGCGTCGCGGACAAGGTGCGGCTGGTCGATGCCTTGAGCGCCGCCGGCCTGGGCTATATAGAAGTCGGCAGTTTCGTCTCGCCCAAGTGGGTGCCGCAAATGGCGGGTTCCGCCGAGGTCTTCGCGCAGATCCAGCGCAAGCCCGGCGTGACTTACGGCGCCCTGGCGCCGAACCTGCGTGGGTTCGAGGACGCGATCGCCGCCGGGGTCAAGGAAGTCGCGGTGTTCGCCGCCGCCTCCGAAGCGTTTTCCCAGCGCAACATCAACTGCTCGATCAGCGAAAGCCTGGCGCGGTTCGTGCCGATCATGGACGCGGCCAAGCAACATGGCGTGAGCGTGCGCGGTTACGTGTCGTGCGTGTTGGGTTGCCCTTACGAAGGTCACGTCGCGCCGGAGCAAGTCGCCCTGGTCGCCCGAGAGTTGTATGCGATGGGCTGCTACGAGGTGTCCCTGGGCGACACCATCGGCACCGGCACTGCTGGCGCGACCCGCACGATGTTTGAAGTGGTTTCAAAAGAGGTGCCGCGAGACAAACTGGCCGGGCATTTCCACGACACCTACGGCCAGGCCATGGCCAATATCTACGCCAGCCTGCTGGAAGGCATCGCGGTGTTCGACAGCTCTATCGCCGGCCTCGGCGGCTGCCCATACGCCAAGGGCGCCAGCGGTAACGTTGCCACCGAAGACGTGGTGTACCTGCTCAATGGCCTGGGTATCCAGACCGGAATCGACCTGGACGCCTTGATTCTCGCGGGCCAACAGATTTGCACGGTACTGGGGCGCCCGACCGGTTCGCGCGTGGCCAAGGCGCGCAGCGCCCAGTAACAGCGTCGATGTGTCCGGGTGTTACCGCTGTGTCTGGAGTGCGGGTACAAAACGAGTAACACGGAAACAAATTGTCGAGTTTGAGCTGAGGGAAAAATACTGCAAAATCTCAAATCATTGATTTTAAAGGTGTTTTTAAAGTTGGCACGGCTCCTGCTATCTCTATGGCATAACAAGAATAAAAAGCAGCAAACCAATAAAAATAAGACGTAACGACTCTGACATAACAAGAACAACACGGCAGAGACGCAGCTAACAGATTTTTTTGGAGAAGGTGTGCTTTTCAGGGTGCTTTTCGGAGTAACCCGCAACCGGGCAGAGAACAATAAAACTACCTTCAGGTAGCTCCCGAACTGGTTGGATCGCTTGGCGAAAAAGTAGATCAGCGCTCAAAAAAATACGTTTGCTCTTGATCCCGGATGGGGATCGACAAAAACAGCGGTAAAGGGCCACGGTTGCCAAAAACAACAATAGACCGCCCCTCAATAATAAAAAAAGAGCACGCGCAACGAAAATTAAAGGGGAGCTTCGGCTCCCCTTTGTGCTTTCTGGCATTCAGCAAAACCGGCTCCTGTCAGAGCGAAGCTTGCCCGCGAAGGGAACGCCCCGATCTAACAGGAAAACCGCGTCATCGTTCTTTGCGGGCCAAGCCTCGCTCCTACGGTATCGCTTTGAGCTCCTCGATACTGATCTCGCGCATCCGAAACTTCTGAATCTTGCCCGTCACCGTCATCGGAAACTCTTCGACGAACTTGAAATACCGCGGTGTCTTGAAGTGCGCGATACGCGACTTGCACCAGGTTTTCAGCTCGTCTTCGGTGGCGCTGTGGCCGGGGTGGAATTTGATCCAGGCGACGATCTCTTCGCCGTAGCGCGAGCACGGAATGCCGATCACCTGCACATCCGCCACCGCCGGGTGGGTAAAGAAGAACTCTTCCAGCTCCCGCGGGTAAACGTTCTCGCCGCCGCGGATGATCATGTCCTTGTTGCGCCCGGCGATGCACACGTAACCCTCTTCATCCATGCTCGCCAGGTCGCCGGTGTGCATCCATCCGGCCTGATCGATCGCCTCGGCCGTGCCTTGCGGGTTGTTCCAGTAGCCGAGCATCACGCTGTAGCCCCGAGTACACAGTTCGCCAATCGTGCCGCGCGGCACCAGGTTGCCGGCCTCGTCGATTATTTTGCTTTCCAGTTGCGGCTGGGTGCGGCCGACGGTGGTCACGCGCAATTCCAGTTCGTCTGACGGACCGGTCTGCAAAGACACCGGACTGGTTTCCGTCATGCCGTAGGCAATCTGCACTTCGCTCATGTGCATTTCATTGATCACCCGGCGCATCACCTCGATCGGGCAGGTCGCGCCCGCCATGATCCCGGTGCGCAGGGTCGACAGATCGAACTGCGCGCGTTGCGGCTGATCGAGCATGGCGATAAACATGGTCGGCACGCCGTAGAGCGCGGTGGCTTTTTCTTCGGCGACGGTGGTCAGGGTCAGCAGCGGATCGAAGGCATCGTTGGGGTAAATCATGGTGCTGCCGTGGGTGATGCAGCCGAGGTTGCCCATGACCATGCCGAAGCAGTGGTACAGCGGCACCGGGATCACCAGCCGATCATCGGCGCCCAGGCCCAGGCTTCCGCCGACCATGTAACCGTTGTTGAGAATGTTGTAGTGACTGAGGGTCGCGCCCTTGGGGAAACCGGTGGTGCCGGAGGTGTACTGGATGTTTACCGGCTGGTCGAAATGCAGGCTGTGCTGGCGTTCGTCCAGCTGTTCGACCGAGACGCTGGCCGCCAGATCGGCCAGTTGCGACCACGGCAGGAAACCCGATGGCGGCTGTGCGTCGAGGCTGATGACGCCACGCAGGTCCGGCAGGCGTTCGCTTTGCAGTTGGCCGATGGATTGTTCGGCCAATTCAGGCGCCAGGCCTTGCAGCATTCCGTGGTAATCGGAGGTTTTGAAGGCCCCGGCGCAGACCAGCCATTGGCAGCCGGACTGCTTCAGTACGTATTCGAGTTCGGAGCTGCGATAGGCCGGGTTGATGTTGACCAGGATCACGCCGATCTTCGCGCTGGCGAACTGGCTGATGCACCACTGCGCGCAGTTCGGTGCCCAGATGCCGAGGCGGTCGCCGGCCTGCAAGCCCAGCGCCAGCAATGCCCGGGCGTGCAGGTCCACGGCGTCGGCCAGTTGCTGCCAGGTGTAGCGCAGCTGTTGATGGCGCACGACCAGCGCTTCTCCGTCCGGGTATTGCGCGACCGTCTGATCGAACTTCTCGCCGATGGTCATCGCCAGTAAGGCTTTGTCCTGGGAACCGCGGGTATAGCTGCGCTGCGGGTTTGCACTGGGTTGATCCATGACGACCCCTATTGTCTTTATTAGTGGGTTGATACAGAAAATGTGGCCCTACTCTCGCTCAAGTTGACGTTAACGTAAAGGGTGATTGACAGCCATTCGTCACAGGCTTACGTTAACGTAAAGGTGAGAGCCGAATCACTGCCCTCCCTACCCTACAAAAAAGCCAAAAGGTGACCCATGAGCTACCCATCCCTGAACTTCGCCCTCGGTGAAACCATCGACATGCTACGCGATCAGGTTCAGTCCTTCGTCGCCAAGGAGATCGCCCCGCGCGCGGCCCAGATCGACATCGACAACCTGTTCCCCGCGGACCTGTGGCGCAAATTCGGTGACATGGGCCTGCTTGGCGTCACCGTGCCGGAAGAGTACGGCGGCGCTGGCCTGGGTTACCTGGCGCACGTAGTGATCATGGAAGAAATCAGCCGTGGCTCGGCCTCGGTGGCGTTGTCCTACGGCGCGCATTCCAACCTTTGCGTCAACCAGATCAACCGCAACGGCAATCACGAACAGAAAAGCAAATACCTGCCGAAACTGATCAGCGGCGAGCACATCGGCGCCTTGGCCATGAGCGAGCCGAATGCCGGTTCCGACGTGGTCTCGATGAAATTGCGCGCCGACAAGCGCGGCGATCACTACGTTCTTAACGGCAGCAAAACCTGGATCACCAACGGCCCCGACGCCAACACCTACGTGATCTACGCCAAGACCGACCTGGAAAAAGGCCCCCACGGCATCACCGCATTTATCGTCGAACGCGACTCCAAAGGCTTCAGCCGCAGCAACAAGTTCGACAAGCTCGGCATGCGCGGTTCCAACACTTGCGAGCTGTTCTTCGATGACGTCGAAGTGCCGGAAGAAAACATCCTCGGCGTGCTCAACGGCGGCGTGAAAGTGCTGATGAGCGGCCTCGATTACGAGCGTGTCGTGCTCTCGGGCGGCCCTACCGGGATCATGCAGTCGTGCATGGACCTGATCGTGCCGTACATCCACGACCGCAAACAGTTCGGCCAAAGCATCGGCGAATTCCAGCTGATCCAGGGCAAAGTCGCTGACATGTACACCCAGCTCAACGCCAGTCGCGCCTATCTCTACGCGGTGGCCCAGGCCTGCGAGCGCGGCGAAACCACGCGCAAGGATGCGGCGGGCGTGATCCTCTACAGCGCCGAACGCGCCACGCAAATGGCCCTCGACGCGATCCAGATTCTCGGCGGCAACGGCTACATCAACGAATTCCCGGCCGGTCGTCTGCTGCGTGACGCCAAGCTGTACGAAATCGGCGCTGGCACCAGTGAGATTCGTCGCATGTTGATCGGTCGCGAACTGTTCAACGAAACCCGCTAAACGGAGCTGTCCATGGCTATCCTGCATACCCAGCTCAACCCCCGTTCGGCGGAGTTCGCCGCCAACAGCGCGGCGATGCTCACCCAGGTCGACGCCCTGCACACCTTGCTCGCCCAAGTGCAGCAAGGTGGCGGTCCGAAGGCGCAAGAACGCCACACGTCGCGGGGCAAACTGTTGCCTCGCGAGCGGATCAATCGTTTGCTCGATCCGGGCTCGCCATTCCTGGAAATCAGCCAACTCGCGGCTTACGCGGTGTACGGCGAAGACGTGCCTGCGGCGGGCGTGATTGCCGGGATCGGCCGCGTGGAAGGCGTCGAATGCATGATCGTCGCCAACGATGCCACAGTGAAAGGTGGCTCGTACTACCCGCTGACCGTGAAAAAACACCTGCGCGCCCAAACTATCGCCCAGCAGAACCGCTTGCCCTGCATCTACCTGGTGGACTCCGGCGGCGCCAACTTGCCGCGTCAGGATGAAGTGTTCCCGGACCGCGAGCACTTCGGGCGGATCTTCTTCAACCAGGCCAACATGAGCGCCATGGGCATTCCGCAGATTGCCGTGGTCATGGGCTCGTGCACCGCTGGCGGCGCTTACGTACCGGCGATGGCCGATGAAGCGATTATGGTGCGCAATCAAGCGACGATTTTCCTCGCCGGCCCACCGCTGGTGAAAGCCGCCACCGGTGAAGTGGTCAGCGCCGAAGACCTTGGCGGGGCCGATGTGCACTGCAAGATTTCCGGAGTCGCCGACCATTACGCCGAGAGCGATGAACACGCCCTGGCCATTGCCCGACGCAGCATCGCCAACCTCAACTGGCGCAAGCTCGGCGAACTGCAACAACGTGCGCCGATTGCGCCGCTGTACGGCAGCGACGAGTTATATGGCGTGGTTTCGGCCGACGCCAAGCAGCCGTTTGATGTGCGCGAAGTGATTGCGCGATTGGTCGACGGTTCGGTGTTCGACGAATTCAAAGCGTTATTCGGGACCACGCTGGTCTGCGGCTTTGCCCACCTGCACGGTTACCCGATCGCGATCCTTGCCAACAACGGCATCCTGTTCGCCGAAGCCGCGCAGAAAGGCGCGCACTTTATCGAACTAGCCTGCCAGCGCGGCATCCCGTTGCTGTTCCTGCAGAACATCACCGGCTTCATGGTCGGCCAGAAATACGAGGCCGGCGGCATCGCCAAGCACGGCGCCAAACTGGTAACCGCCGTGGCGTGCGCCAAGGTGCCAAAATTCACCGTAATCATCGGTGGCAGCTTCGGTGCCGGTAACTATGGGATGTGCGGGCGGGCCTACGATCCGCGTTTCCTGTGGATGTGGCCGAATGCGCGCATCGGCGTGATGGGCGCCGAACAGGCCGCCGGCGTACTGGTGCAGGTCAAGCGCGAACAGGCTGAACGCAGTGGCCAGGCCTTCAGCGCCGAACAGGAAGCCGAGATCAAGCAGCCGATCCTCGATCAATACGAAGAGCAGGGTCACCCCTACTACTCCAGCGCGCGACTGTGGGACGACGGCGTCATCGACCCGGCGCAGACCCGGGATGTCCTGGCCCTGGCTTTGTCCGCGTCGCTGAACGCACCAATCGAACCGAGCCGCTTCGGCGTGTTCCGGATGTGATCGGGAGAAAATGATGAGTGACTTCAACACCCTCGAACTGCTGACCGACCCGCGGGGTTTCGCGACCCTGTGGCTCAGCCGTGAAGCGAAGAACAATGCGTTCAACGCCGAAATGATCCGCGAACTGATCCTCGCTCTGGACAAAGTCTCGGGCGACGCCAGCCTGAGATTCCTGTTGGTGCGCGGACGCGGCAAGCATTTCAGCGCCGGCGCCGACCTGGCCTGGATGCAGCAATCGGCCGAGCTCGATTACCACACCAACCTCGACGACGCCCGGGAACTGGCGGAGCTGATGTACAACCTCGCCAAGCTGAAAATCCCGACCCTGGCCGTGGTGCAAGGCGCGGCGTATGGCGGCGCGTTGGGCCTGATCAGTTGCTGCGACATGGCGATTGGCGCCGATGACGCGCAGTTCTGTATGTCGGAAGTGCGCATCGGCCTGGCGCCAGCGGTGATCAGCCCGTTCGTGGTGCAAGCCATCGGCGAGCGTGCGGCACGGCGCTATGCGCTGACCGCTGAGCGATTTGGCGGACAACGGGCGCGGGAAATCGGTTTGTTGTCGGAGAGTTATCCGATTGCGGAACTGGAGCAGAAGGTCGAGCAGTGGATCGACAACCTGCTGCTCAACAGCCCGGCCGCGATGCGCGCCAGCAAGGACTTGCTGCGTGAAGTCGGCCACGGTGCACTGACCCCGGCGTTGCGGCGCTACACCGAAAACGCTATCGCGCGCATTCGGGTCAGCCCTGAAGGCCAGGAAGGCCTGCGCGCTTTCCTGCAAAAACGTCCGCCGAACTGGCAAGCCGAAACCACCAAGGAGCCGCGTTGATGAGCGCACCTGTTCTCACCACCCTGCTGGTGGCCAACCGCGGCGAGATTGCCTGTCGCGTGATGCGCACCGCCAAAGCCTTGGGCCTGACCACCGTCGCCGTGCACAGCGCCACCGACCGTGACGCCCGGCATAGCCGTGAAGCGGATATCCGCGTGGACCTCGGTGGCAGCAAAGCCGCCGACAGTTACCTGCAAATCGACAAACTGATCGCTGCCGCCCAAGCCAGTGGCGCCCAGGCGATCCATCCGGGTTACGGTTTTCTCTCGGAGAACGCCGGGTTCGCCCGCGCGATTGAAGCCGCCGGCCTGATCTTCCTAGGCCCGCCCGCCTCGGCCATCGACGCCATGGGCAGTAAATCTGCGGCCAAGGCTTTGATGGAAACCGCTGGCGTGCCGCTGGTGCCGGGCTATCACGGCGAAGCCCAGGACCTCGACACCTTCCGCGACGCCTGCGAACGCATCGGGTATCCGGTGCTGCTCAAGGCCACGGCCGGTGGCGGCGGTAAAGGCATGAAAGTGGTCGAGGACGTCAGCCAACTGGCCGAAGCCCTGGCCTCAGCCCAGCGGGAGGCGCAATCCTCGTTCGGCGATTCGCGGATGCTGGTGGAAAAATACCTGCTCAAGCCGCGCCATGTGGAAATCCAGGTGTTCGCCGATCAACACGGCAACTGCCTGTACCTGAATGAACGGGATTGTTCGATCCAGCGCCGACACCAGAAAGTCGTCGAAGAAGCGCCAGCTCCAGGTTTGAGCGCAGAACTGCGGCGGGCCATGGGCGAAGCGGCGGTGCGTTCGGCACAGGCCATTGGTTACGTCGGTGCCGGCACGGTGGAGTTTCTGCTGGATTCGCGCGGCGAGTTCTTCTTTATGGAGATGAATACGCGCCTGCAAGTTGAGCACCCAGTCACCGAAGCCATTACTGGCCTGGACCTGGTGGCCTGGCAGATTCGTGTGGCGCGGGGTGAAGTGCTGCCGATGACACAGGAACAGGTGCCGCTGATGGGTCACGCCATCGAAGTGCGCTTGTACGCCGAAGACCCGGGCAATGATTTCCTGCCGGCTACAGGGCGGCTGGAGTTGTATCGCGAATCGGCGGAAGGGCCGGGGCGCCGGGTGGACAGCGGCGTCGAGGAAGGTGATGAGATTTCGCCGTTCTATGACCCGATGCTCGGTAAGCTGATTGCCTGGGGCGAGGATCGTGAACAGGCGCGTTTGCGGTTGTTGAGCATGCTCGATGAATTTGCCATCGGCGGGCTCAAGACCAATATCAACTTCCTGCGGCGGATCGTCGGTCATCCGGCTTTTGCCGCGGCGGAGCTGGATACCGGGTTCATTCCTCGTTATCAGGAGCAGTTGCTGCCAGCGCCTGCCGAGCTCAGTGATGAGTTCTGGCAAGCGGCGGCACAGGCGTTTGCGCAGGGTCAACCGTCGCAGTCGCGTGCGGATGATCCCAGTTCGCCGTGGGCTATTAACAGTGGTTTCCGCGCCGGATTGCCGAAAGAAATCACCCTGCATTTAAGTTGCGAAGGCCAGGATCGCGCATTGACCTTGGGCGAAGTGACCACCGCGCAACTCAAGGGCGAACAGTTGCTGACCGAGCACAATGGCTTGCGTCGTCAGCATCGGGCTATCCGCCGTGGCGACAGCCTGTACCTGCAATGGGAAGGTGAATTGCGCCGGGTAGAGACTTACGACCCGATTACAGCCGTCGAATCCAGTCACAGCCATCAGGGCGGCCTGACCGCGCCCATGAATGGCAGCATCGTGCGGGTGCTGGTGGAGGCCGGGCAAACGGTCGAAGCCGGGGCGCAACTGGTGGTGCTGGAAGCGATGAAGATGGAGCACAGCATTCGTGCGCCCCATGCAGGGGTGATCAAGGCGCTGTATTGCCAGGAAGGCGAAATGGTCAGCGAAGGCAGTGCGTTGGTGGAGTTGGAAGAAGCGTGAAATGACGATCGGTCCTACGCATTGCGAGGACCGATCTGATTAGAATTTGGCGGTTGCCTGCACCACTACGCCGATAATTCGGCACTCGTCGGTGAACAGAGCCTTCGGATAGGTCGGATTGAGCGGGACCAGGTAACGCTGCCCGCCCTCTTCGATCAGTTTGCGAAAGGTCGCCTCGGCGCTGTCCGGCCATTGGGCGATCACCAGTTTTCCGGGCTCCGGCACAATGGCCGGGTCCACCAGGATCATCATGCCCTCGGCAATGCTGATGCCAGTCGGCGCGGTCATCGCATCGCCCACCACACTCAGCCAGAAAGCCGGGCCCTGGGCGTGGTAGTCGGTCAGCTCGAAGCGTTCCTCCTTGCGATACACCGTCAGCTCACCATCGCGCACCTGCGCCGGCTCCTTCCAGTCACTGACCGGGTAGCGGAAGTACGGGTTGTACTTCAACGCCAGAGGCATCTCCTCCTCTTCGAGAATGAGTGGTTCGCGGATCACCAGCGCCACTTCGAGAAAGTCCATGCCCAGCGCCTTCAACACACGGTTCATGTTGACGACGCCGGGGTCGCGGCGTTTGTTCAGCCAGTGGCCGACGCCGCCCTGGGACATCCCGAGGCGATCTGCGAGTTCGTCTTGAGTGACTTTGAGTTCACTCATTTTGGCCTTGACCAATTCAATCCATTTATCCATGTGCGGCACGATACGTGGGGGACTCCGACCCTCAAAACACAAATTGTAGTATTTAAATTCTCGTCACAAATACAGTACGTACTAGGATGGATTCACGGATCTGAATCTATCACGGAGTTCACCTTCATCATGACCATGCCCAGCCACGACACGCCCGACATGCAGTTCGACACCACCTTCACCTCGCCAAAAGGCACTGCCGCCGCCCAACGGGCACTGGACTATTACTTGAAACCAGCTGTTTCAGAAGTGGCAGTCCCGGCACGTTTTTTCGACGTCAACCGCAACGTCAGCAGTGAAGAGGCGCTGGTTCATGCGTCCGATCTGCTGCGCTGCGCCGCCGCGACCGCACAGGAATCGGCCGACAACCTGCAAGGCGCAAACCGGGCACTGGCGTTTTCGGTGGTGCACATGATTGATATGGCGCAGGCGATGGTCGACCGATCCTTGGATGGCGATCAGAACGACTGAGACGGATTGGTTTTCAAGGAGGACAGGAAAGATTTTCCCCATCGCACAGATAAAATCATTTGACTTGCAAACGAGAATGATTATTATTGCATGCAGCTGGTCGCGAGATCAGTCGATGGACCAGAGGACCTTAGGTCGGTCTCCTGGACTATCTCCTCATCAGGCTAATCACGGTTTTTGACCCGGCTTTTTGCCGGGTCTTTTTTTGCCAGTTATTCTGGCTTTGGCTTCAGGCTAATGAAGACTGTAGGTGCTGCGAATTCGATTGGCCGGCATGATATCAAAAGAATGTCTGTTGGCAAGAGAACCCCGCCAGCATTGGGCCAAACTAATCCAAATTAGCACTTGAGAATCAATCATACAGTCTCTAAGCTGCTTCGGCGTCAAGGAGGACGCCCCCCTTCTTTAGCCTGAAACCCCCTTCTTTCCGGTCTTCACCACACCGCAATATGTGAGTCCGTACGCGGCTCGGTCCCGCCGCATAACACCCCGGTTTCCGGATCGCGCAAGATGATCTGCCCACGTCCATAACTGGTCAAATCGCACACCACTTGTACCTCATGCCCGCGACGCGCGAGGGCGGCAGCCATGTCTCGCGAAGCGTCTTGCTCGATGCCGACCTTCAGCCCGCCCAGCCATTGCCAGCGCGGAGCATCCAGCGCCGCTTGCGGATTGAGTCCGAAATCCACCAGGTTCATGACCATTTGCACATGCCCCTGGGGTTGCATGTAGCCCCCCATCACGCCGAACGGCCCCATTGCCACACCGTCCTTGCTGAGAAATCCCGGGATGATGGTGTGAAAAGTCTTCTTGCCGGGTGCCAGGCAGTTGGCATGCGTCGGATCGAGGCTGAACTCTTCGCCACGATTCTGCAGGGCGATGCCGCTGTCGGGCAGCACCACGCCCGAGCCGAAACCGTGATAGTTGCTCTGGATAAACGAAACCATGTTGCCATCGGCATCGGCAGTGGCCAGGTACACCGTGCCACTGGCGTGAGGCTCGCCCGGTTGCGGCGCCACGGCCTGCTCGCCGATCTGCTCCCGACGGCGGGCGGCGTAAGACTCACTCAACAAATCCGCGACCGCGACCCGCATATGTTCCGGGTCGGTGATGTAATGCAGGCCATCACTGTAGGCCAGCTTCATGGCTTCAAGTTGACGGTGCCAGGTCTGCTGACTGTCGCGGTGGTCAAACTCGAAACCTTCGAGAATCTTCAACGCCATCAACGCGACCAATCCTTGGCCGCTGGGCGGAATCTCCCAGACATCGACGCCGCGATAATTGACCGTGATCGGGTCGACCCATTGCGCGCGGTAATCCTGCAAATCACTGGCGCGCAGGTAGCCGCCCGTGGCCCGGGAATGGGCGTCCAGCCGCTGCGCCAATGCGCCGCGATAGAAGCTCTCGCATTCGGTGGCGGCCAATTCCGTTAACGTTCGTGCTTGCGCCGGGTTGCGAAACAACTCACCGGCGCGCGGCGCCCGGCCGTCAATCAGGAACGTCTTGAACCAGGCATCGAGCACTTCGTCGCGGCTCGGGGTGAAGTCTTCCAGCGCGGCTTGCCATTGCAGGGCAACCACGGGCGATACCGGAAAGCCGTCCCGCGCCAGGCTGATGGCCGGTTGCAGCAAATCGACAAAGGGCAAGCGTCCGAAACGCCGGGACAGTTCCGCCCACGCCGACGGGCAACCCGGCACCGTCACCGGCGTCCAGCCATGCAACGGCATCTGTTCATGACCGGCCGCTTTCACCGCCTCGACGCTCAAAGCCTGAGGGGCGCCGCCGTTGGCGTTCAAACCGTGCAGCTTGTTTTGCGTCCAGACCAGTGCAAAAGCATCGCCGCCGATACCGCAACCGGTGGGCTCGACCACCGTCAGCGCCGCCGCCGTGGCAATTGCTGCATCAATCGCATTGCCGCCCCGGCGCAGGATCTCAATCCCCGCTTCAGCGGCCAACGGTTGGGACGCGGCGACCATGCCGCGTTTGGCAAACACGCTCTGACGCTGGGACGCGTAAGGGTACTCATGGGCAGAAAATTCGAACATGGCAGGACTCACACAAAGAAGGTTTGCGGGCTCACAGGACCCGACTGAGGAAGGCGCGGGTGCGCGCATGACTGGGCTGGCTGAAGATCTGTTCGGGCGGCCCTTGTTCGATCAATTCGCCTTGATCGAGCACCACCACCCGGTCGGCCACTTCGCGAGCAAAACCCATTTCATGGGTGACCACGACCATGGTCATGCCCTCCTCGGCCAACTCCTTCATCACTTGCAACACTTCGCCGACAGTTTCCGGGTCCAGGGCACTGGTGGGTTCGTCGAAGAGCATGGCCTGGGGCTTCATCGCCAGCGCCCGGGCGATCGCCACCCGCTGCTGCTGGCCACCGGACAACATCGACGGGTAGTGATCGGCCTTTTCCGCCAGCCCAACTCGCTTGAGCAGCGCCTGTGCCTGTTCCACTGCGGCTTTGCGCGTCACGCCCAATACGTGGACCGGCGCTTCGATGATGTTTTCCAGCGCGGTCATGTGCGGGAACAGATTGAAACGCTGGAACACCATGCCGATGTCCCGGCGTTGCCGCGCGATATTGCGCTCCGAGTCCTTCACCAGACTGCCGTCGGCCCGAGTGCGGTAACCCATGGGCTGGCCGCTGACGCGGATCTGCCCCGACTGAATGTCTTCGAGCAAATTGATGCAGCGAATAAACGTGGTCTTGCCAGAACCGGACGCGCCGATCAGCACCACCACTTCGCCACGGCGGACTTGCAGGGAAATGCCCTTGAGAATCTCCAGGTCGCCGAAGGACTTGTGAATATCCAGCGCTTCGATGACCAACTCTTCACTCATGTGCGCCATGTTCAACGCCCTCTCAGCAGTTTCAGGGTGCTGCGACCGAACATGCGACTGGCCGCCGGTGCCGGCCGGTCAGACTGCCCGAACCGCGTTTCGAGCCAGCGCTGGAAAAAGCCCCACAGCGTGGTCAGGAACAGGAAATAAATGGCGACCACCAGGTACAACTCGAACACCCGGAAGGTCGCCGAGGTGACCATTTGCGTGCTGAGCAGCAGTTCCTGCACGCCGATGACACTAACCAGCGTGGTGTTTTTCAGCATCACGTTGAACTCGTTGCCCAGCGGCGGCACGATCACCCGGAAAGCCTGGGGCAGGACGATGCGCCGCATCAGTTTGGCAAAGGTCATGCCCAGGGAACGCCCGGCTTCGTACTGGCCCTTGTCCACGGCACCGATGCCGGCGCGGATGATTTCGGCCATGTACGCGCCTTCGTTGAGGCCCAGGGCAATGATCGCCGCCTGGATATTGCCCGGCACAATGAACCAGCCCAGGTCCAGGTCTTCGAAGCGGAAAATCCCCCCGGCCGCCAGCGCCGTGTAGAGGAACACGATCTGCACCAACAGCGGCGTTCCGCGCATCAGCCACACATAAAAGCGCACCGGGTACTGCAACAGCGGATTGCGCGACAGTTTCATCAGCGCCGCCACCAGCCCCAGCACACACCCCAGCAACATCGCCGAGACGCTGATCAGGCACGTCAGCCAGAGCCCCGTCAGGTAGACGTCGCTGGGCTGCAACAGGTACTGCCAAAACACATCCCAATTGAAGTTCATCAGTGGCGCCCTCAGTCCAGTTTGTCACCGTCGACATGCCATTTACCGAGCAGCGCGGCATAGCTGCCGTCGGCGCGCATGCCTTGCAGGACTTCGGTCAGGGCAGCGCTCAACTGCGGGTCACCCTTGCGCACGCCGAACCCGGTGAGAATCCGGTTGAACGCGGGCACGGCAGACTGGAACAGGTCCGGGGCGAGTTGCTGGTAGTGCCCGGCGGATTCAACGGTGGTGCCGAAGGCGTCCACCTGATTGATGCGCAACGCCTGGAAGGCATCGGCGTCGACGTTGTAGATCACCAGTTTCATCGGGGCCTTGCCGGCGGCCACCAACTTGTCGTTCTCAGCCCCAAGCAGAACACGGATCGTCGAACCGTTGCTGACCGCGACCTTGAGCCCGGACAGGTCTTCAAGGGTCTGCACCGATTTCGGGTTGCCCTTGGGCACCACGATCGACTGGCTGGAATACATGAAGTTGACGATGTCGATCACTTCACGGCGCTCGGGCTTGTCGAACAGCTGATCGACAATCATGTCGCACTGCTGCGCCAGCAACGCCGGGATCAGGCCGGCAAACGGCGAGATCCGCCATTCGACTTTCTTGTTCCCCAGGCGCTGGGCAATCGCTTCGCCCATGTCCACCTGCAGGCCGACCGGCTTCTGCTTCACATCAAAAGACACCAGCGGCGGCGAATCCATGCCCGAGCAATAGACGATCTTGTCGCTCTTGCTCAATCGCTCCGGCAAGGCGGGGGCGGCCAACGCCCACTGGGAACACAGACTCAACGTGACAACGGCTACAAACGCGCAACGCTTGTGCATGGCAAGGCTCCAGGTGTCAGGGGCTTTCTTTTTATGGGTGGATTATTTTTGGTGGGCTTCAAGAAACTGGATCAATCGCG
Organism: Pseudomonas sp. ADAK2; assembly: GCF_012935755.1. Taxonomy (GTDB): domain Bacteria; phylum Pseudomonadota; class Gammaproteobacteria; order Pseudomonadales; family Pseudomonadaceae; genus Aquipseudomonas. Next base: position 6,903,008 of record NZ_CP052862.1, on the reverse strand, counting down.
GGATGGTGCCTTCTATGTGCTCGCACACCACCGCCGCCGCCTTGTCCGGATCGCCGGAGCGCAACGCGGCCACGATCGAGGCGTGCTCGTCCCGGGCGCTGCGGGGTTTGTCGGCGTGTTGCAACCACAGGCGCATGTGCGGCTCGATCACTGAATACAACGCCGAAATCTGCCGCATCAGGCGCGGGCGTTCGCTCAAGCTGCACAGGTATTCGTGGAAGGCACGATGACGGCTGACCCACTCGGCGCCGTCTTCGCGGTAGTCGTCCATTTCATCGAGCAGACGCTCCAGATGACTGAAATGGCGTTCGGTGATGTTCGCCACCGCGACGCGAATCGCGAGGCCTTCCAGAGCGCTGCGCATTTCGAAGACTTCGCGCATTTCATCGATATTCAAGCCACGCACGATGGCACCGCGGTTGGGCCGCAGGATGACCAGGCCGTCGGCATCGAGCCGGCGAAACGCTTCGCGAACCGGCATCCGGCTCATGCCGATTTCACCGGCAATGTCCTCGGCAATCAGCCGTTCACCAGTGCGATAGCGTCCCTTGCAAATCGCCTCAAGCAGAAAGTTGTAGGCCTCCTCTTCGGCGGTGATCGGCTGACGCTCGGTATAGACAGGAGCAAATTTCATCGCGTGCACCTTTTGTATTTTTGTATCCAATTATCCATAAAGCCAAAAAAGCACATTGCGTGCCAGATCGCGTCCTCGGCGTTCATGTCATTGATTGGAATGCTTTATTGGGAAAACCGAGTCGCAGGGCAACTGTTTGGCAGGCGCGGGGAACGAGTTGAAATGACTCAGCAGGCGCCTGGTCTGGCGCAAAAAGGTGCACGGGGTAACACGCGCTTGCGTGTAAAGTAGCAGCCATAAAATCATAATCAGGAACCGACTATGACCGTGGCTAAATCCTCTTTCGACATCAGCGCCAACTTCGACAGCGGCAACATCGAAGTGCTGGACATCAGTAATCCACTGCAAGCCCTGCTGGCGATCAAGCCGGACACCCGCAGCCAGCATTTCCAGTGGTTCCACTTCAAGGCCAGCGGCCTGCATGTCGGTCAAGAGCATTGGTTTCGCCTGAACAACGCCAGCAAATCCTCGTACCACAAAGCCTGGGACGGTTATCAGGCCGTGGCGTCCTACGACCACGTCAACTGGTTCCGGGTACCGACCATCTTCGAAGGCGACTGCCTGCGTTTCAGCCTCGAAGCCACGGCCACCCACGCCTGGTTTGCCTACTTCGAACCTTATAGCCGCGGTCGCCATGACTGGCTGATCGAGCAGGCGCTGACCAAGGCTGGCACCGAGTTGCTGGCCACCGGCAAAAGCGCCGAAGGTCGCGACATTCAGTTGTTGCGCAAAGGCACGGGCGCCGAAGGCCAGCGCAAGGTCTGGATCATCGCGCAACAGCATCCCGGCGAGCACATGGCCGAGTGGTTCATGGAAGGCGTGATCGAACGCCTGGAAAAACACGACGACCCGGTACTGAACAAACTCCTGGCCAGTGCCGACCTGTATCTGGTGCCGAACATGAACCCGGACGGCGCCTTCCACGGTCACCTGCGCACCAACGCCATGGGCCAGGACCTCAATCGTGCCTGGCAGAGCGCCAGTCAGGACGTCAGCCCGGAAGTGTTTTTCGTACAGCAGCAGATGGAAAAGTACGGCGTCGATCTGTTCCTCGACATCCATGGCGATGAGGAAATCCCCTACGTGTTCACCGCCGGTTGCGAAGGCAACCCTGGTTACACGCCGCGGCTCGAGAAGCTCGAAACGCACTTCCGCGATCATTTGAAGCACCTGACCAAGGACTTCCAGACCAAGCATGGTTACACCCGCGATTTGCCGGGCAAAGCCAACATGACGTTGGCCTGTAACAGCGTTGGCGAGAAGTTTGATTGCCTGTCGCTGACCCTGGAGATGCCGTTCAAGGACAACAACGATGCGCCGAATGCGCTGACGGGTTGGTCGGGCAAGCGTTCCAAGCAGTTGGGTAAAGACGTGCTGACCACCATTGCTGAGATGGTGGGTACGTTGCGCTAAGATCAAAAGATCGCAGCCTTCGGCAGTTCCTGCGAAGGCGCGATCTTTATTCGGCTGCCACCCGCACACAATCCTCCGGCCCCAACAACCGCCCATCCTCGGCACGCAATTCCAACGCTCGCACCGGCCGCCCCTGTTCACGATCAACCACCCGTGAATGCGCTTCCCCCGCCTCAAAGAAAAACGCCTCGCCCCACTGCCGCAAGCCGATGATCAACGGGAACAGGCCTTGGCCCTTCTCCGTCAGCACGTATTCCTGATACGCACTGCCATCCGACGCCGGCACCAGATCGAAAATCCCGTGGGCCACCAACGTGCGCAATCGCGCCGAGAGGATGTTCTTGGCCATGCCCAAATTGCGCTGAAACTCGCCAAACCGGCGAATGCCATCAAACGCATCGCGCACGATCAGCAACGACCACCAATCGCCAATGGCATCCAGTGAACGGGCGACCGGGCATTCGGCGCCTTGCATGCTTGTTCGTTTGACCATGATCGCGCTCGCTGACAACAAATGTGGTTGCAATATAAAACCAGCCTCTCTACCGTACAAGTGGTTTTATTTTGAAACCACATCAGGAGTCTGGCATGAAGCCCAATCAACCCTTGAACAGCGGCGTGGTGCTGCTGTTCGCTGTCGCTTGCGGCCTGGCCGTCGGCAACGTGTATTACGCCCAACCGCTGCTCGATGCCATGGCCGAGGCCTTTGCCATGAACCCGGCGACCATCGGCATCGTCGTCACCCTGACTCAGGTCGGTTATGGCGTGGGGTTGTTGTTGCTGGTGCCGCTCGGCGACCTGCTCAACCGGCGGCGCTTGATCGTCACGCAAACGCTGTTGTCGGCGCTGGCGTTGTTGATGATCGCGTTCGCGCAGAACAGCATTTGGCTGCTGATCGGCATGGCGTTGACCGGGTTGTTGGCGGTGGTGACGCAGGTACTGGTGGCGTACGCGGCGACCCTGGCGATTCCAGCCCAGCGCGGACGTGTGGTGGGCGTGGTCACCAGCGGCATCGTTGTCGGCATTTTGCTTGCGCGCACCGTGGCGGGTGGCATGGCCGATTTGGCCGGTTGGCGTTCGATTTATCTGCTTTCGGCGGGGTTGACCCTGGTGATGGCGCTGCTGTTGTTTCGCGTGCTGCCCAAACAGGAAGCTCCGCAACCTTCCCACACTTACTCAGCACTGATCGGCTCGGTCTTCACCTTGTTCAAGGAAGAACCGGTGCTGCGTCAACGGGCGATCCTCGCCCTGCTGACCTTTGCCAGCGCCATGGTGTTGTGGACGCCCATGGTCTTGCCGCTGAGCGCCCCGCCGCTGTCGTTGTCCCACACGCAAATCGGATTATTCGGACTGGCCGGTGCGGCAGGCGCACTCGCGGCGGCACGCGCCGGGCATCTGGCTGATCGGGGTCTGGGGCAATGGACCAGCGGTCTGTCGCTGTTGTTGATGCTGGGTTCGTGGCTGCCCATCGCCTTCACCCAGTCCTCGTTGTGGGCGTTGTTGCTTGGGGTCATCACGCTGGACTTGGGGTTACAAGCGGTGCACGTCACCAGCCAGAGCATGATCTACAGCGTGCGGCCCGAAGCGCAAAGTCGACTGACCGCCGGATACATGCTGTTTTATTCGATTGGCAGTGCGTTGGGCTCGATTGGCTCGACGGCGATGTTTGCGTGGGGTGGGTGGATGGGTGTGTGCGTATTGGGGGCCGGGATCAACGCCGTGGCGTTGATTTATTGGTGGCGGACCCTGGCCACCAAGACCCAACGCCTCACACAACCTGTGTAGCAGCTGCCGAGCTGCGCGAGGCTGCGTTCGGCGGCGAAGCCGTCGTCAATCCTGCCACCGTGGTACACCTGAAAAACCGCAGTGGCTGATTTGCGACGGCTTCGCCGCCGAACGCTGCCTCGCGGTGCTCGGCAGCTGCTACAGGGAGTCATCGGAGGAGGATCAACCGCGATCCTTACCGCGCAACATGCTATCGAGCACATCATCACGCCGCACCCAGCCATGAAACAACGCCGCCGCCAGATGCAGCAGCACTGTCAGGAACAGCAGATACGCCAGATACCCATGGGCCTTGCGCAACACGGCAAACACCTGCGCATTCGCCGGCACAATCGACGGCAACTGCAGGGAATTGCTGAGCATCACCGGGTCGCCGGCAGCGGAAATCATCGCCCAACCCAGCAGCGGCAAAATCAGCATCAAGGCGTAAAGCAACACATGCGATGCCTTGGCCGCCAGCGCCTGCCAGCCCGGCAGGTCCGCCGGCAGCGGTGGCTGTTCAGTGGAAAAGCGCACGACCAAACGCACAATCACCAGCAGCAGAATCGCAATGCCCAAGGGTTTGTGCAGGTGAATCAGCCACTCATGACGCTCGGACACCGAGGCCACCATGCCCGCGCCGATAAACAGCATCGCAATGACCATCAACGCCATCAGCCAGTGCAGCAGGCGCGCCAGCGGGACGAAATGCTTGGGTTGGGCGCTCATTGTTGAGCCTCCTGTTTGGCGGCGGGCAACTGATTCACTTCGCTGGTGCGACGCAGGTAGGAACTGGCGTAACCGGCGGAACGCGCGGCGAGCAGCGGGTCGTCGGAGCCTTCGATCCCGGCCGGCAGCACCAGCGGGTCGTAGTTGATGTCACGGCACTCGCCATTGAGTTGCGGCTGGGTCGCATCGAGCACCAGGGTCCCGGCGTTAATCACTTTGCGGCCCTCGGGCCAGGTCTTGCTGGCGTCATTCACCGGATCACCAGGGTTGGCCAGGGTGATGTTCAACTTAAAGCGCAGTGGTCCTGCGGCAATTTTCTGCACCAGGTCTTTCTCCAGGAAATCCGCGCCTTCAGGCGCCGTGGCACCCGCCGCGTCCTGCGCCACCGGGATCATGCTCCAACGCACCGCCTGCTTCTGCCCGGACGCATTCACCAGGTAAAACGCATTGATGCTGTTGTAGGTTTCCGTCACGTAACTGGCGGACGGCTTGGCGGTTTTGATCCAGGCCAGGAATGGCCCTGCTTCCGGGTGCGAACCAAAGAACGCCGGCACCGCCGCCGGATCAGGTTTACCGGTGGCCGGATCCGGTGATTGCGCCTGTTGCAACTGATAGAACGCCTCGGGCGTGCCCACCGGGAACACCGGCATGCTGTTCATCCCGGTGCGCCACTGTTGGCCGTTGGCCTGGGTGAAACGCAGCGCCAGGCTGCGAATCGGCACAGCACTGTCCGGCGCATACGGGTTACCGGCCGGCAAGGCGAATCGTCCGACCACCGGAGTCCGCGCGTCATTGAACACTTGCGCACTGGAATAGCTGCGCGCTTCGCCACTGCTCTCGAAGTGCCCGATCACGCACACGCCTTTGGAGTGGTTACGCCGGAACCCCGGGTGCACACCGTTGTTGGTTTCCAGCACATTGATCAGCTTTTTCGGCGTCAGGCGTTGTGGGTCGAAGGTGCCGTTGACGTAGGCAAAAGCCCCGGCGATGGCCGCGACGACAACGCCGATGCCGGCCAGACGTGCGACCAGACTGGCGGTACTCAGCGGCGGCCGATTGGGCGGTGTTGAGCGATCTACCATGAAAGACTCCAGGGCCATCGGCCACAAGTGAGAAGAACCAAGCAGACGCACCCCGTGCAGGTTTATTCCATCGGCCGGTATTTATTTTTTCGGGCGTGGAATAACCTTCAGTACCGGGCGTCTTCCTAGTCCAAAGCGTAGTGACTAGTCAGAAACTCATGAACGATATCGACGAACAGCTCAGAGAAATCATTCCCAGATTGCGCCGGTTTGCCGTGTCGTTGACGCGCAACCCCAGCAGCGCCGACGATCTGGTCCAGGCCAGCCTCGAGCGGGCGCTGTCGAGCTGGAGCGACAAACGCCCCGAGGGCGATTTGCGGGCCTGGTTGTTTTCGATCCTCTATCGGCAGTTTCTCGACGCGCACCGGCGCTCTCGACGTTATGCGCGGATGCTCGAGTTCTTTACCGGACGCGACGATGCGCAACCCTCGGCCGAGCGCACCGTGATCGCCCAAACCACCCTGCAAGCCTTCGACCAGCTCAACACCGAACAGCGCGCCTTGCTGCTGTGGGTGTCGGTGGAAGGCCTGACGTATAAAGAGGTCGCCGAGATTCTCGGCGTCCCGACTGGCACCGTGATGTCCCGCCTGTCCCGCGCCCGCCAGGCCTTGCGCGAACTCAGCGATGGCGAAATCAGCCGCCCTTCCCTGCGGAGACTCAAATGATCAGCATGCCCCCAAGCGAGCGTGACCTGCACGCCTACATCGATCACCAACTCAACGATGCCGACCGACGTCTGGTGGAGACTTTTCTGGCCAGCAATGCGGAAGTTTCCGAACAAGTGCGGGCCTGGCAGCAGGATGCCCAGCAATTGCGCGCGGCGTTAAGTGGTGCGTTGCAGCAAGCGGCCAATCCGGACCTCGATCCCGTGGTGATTCGCCAGCGCCTCAAGCGTCAGTCCCGGCGCCATCTGGCCAGCGCCGCGGTGTTGTTGATCGCGGTCAGCGTCGGTGGCATCAGTGGCTGGCAGGCGCGGGAAATGACCCTGCTCAGCACCCAGGCGCCGATGGCCGATGCCATGCAGGCCTACCGTTTGTTTGCCCAGCAAGGCATGTTGCCGGCGGATTACAAGGTCAGTGATGACGGCGACATGCAGCGCTGGCTCGACCGCTATTTCACCCAGGCCAACCGCTTGCCGGACCTGGCGGGTGCCGGGTTCAAACCGGTCAGCGGACGCTTGCTCAGCACCGAGCAAGGGCCGGCGGCGATGGTGGTTTATGAAGATGCGGGCGGGCACAAGATCAGCTTCTACGTCCGCCCGCCGGGGCCGAAAAATTACCTGCTGCCACGGGGCAGTCGCAGCGATGGCGAGTTGCAGGCCGAGTATTGGTCGGGGGCCGGGTACAACTACGCGATGGTCAGCCCGAGCGATACGGCGGCGGCGCGGATGCTCAAGCAAACCGTGAACTTCTGACCCTGATCGTTCCCACGCTCCGCGTGGGAATGCAGCCCGGGACGCTCCGCGTCCCTTCCCGGCGCTGGAACGCGGAGCGTCCCTTGAGGCATTCCCACGCGGAGCGTGGGAACGATCATCAGGCCTGCCCAAACACTTGCGAGGGCCTGCGCAACAACGGATCAAACGGATTAATCCGCGGCCCGATCAGCGCCGCCTCACGCTTCAACATCTCCACCACCGTCGGCAACCGATCCGGCCCCAACCGATCACTGACCGTGGCCACACTCAACGCCGCCACCGCCCGCCCATCACGATCCAGAATCGGCACCGCGACCCCGGCCATGCCTTGCAACACGCCAGTGTTACGCCCGGCATACCCCAACGCGCGCACGCTCTCCACTTCCGAACGCAGGAACACCTCGTCATACAGGTGAAAGTCCTTGAGTCGCGGCAAGTTGTAATGAATCACCGTGTCCCGCTCTTCTTCAGGCAGAAACGCCAGGATCGCCAGACTTCCCTGCCCAACCCCCAGCGCCACGCGCCCGCCGATGTCGCCGGTAAAAGTGCGAATCGGAAACGGCCCTTCACTGCGATCCAGACAGATCGCATCAAAACCACTGCGCGCCAGCAAAAACAACGAATCCCCCAGCGATGCCGACAACCGCAGCAACGCCGGGCGCGCCAGTTCGCGCAGGTTGCCGGTGTTGCCCGCACGGGCGGCCAGGGCGAAGAAATCCAGGCTCAGGCGATAGCGTTTACTGCGCGCATCCTGCTCGACCATGCCCTCGTCCATCAGGCTGCGCAGCAAGCGGTGCGTAGTCGGTTGCGACAACCCGATGCGCTGGGCCAATTGCGTCACACGCTCGCCACCCTCGACCGTATCGCCGAGGCTGCGCAGCACCGCAAACAGTCGGGAGACGGCGCCGACACCGACTTCATTTTTGATTTCATTCCGCTCAGTGGAATCAGGCATGGGTTTTCTCGACAATAAATTTACTCACCGAATGAAACTGAAAATAGTCATCGCTTCAGTGAAATAGGCCATTGAGCGCATCCTATTCTTCGTCCTACTCTGCGTCCATACAGGGGCGATTCGAACAACAGCGGCAGCCGACCCAAGTCGAGCGCCAACGCACCCCGCATCATCCTTTCGTATCTGCCCATACAAAAAAAAGCGCGACCCCAAGGCCGCGCATAACAATCTCAGGTGGAGCGCAGCTATGGCCTTCGTGCAACTTGAAAACCTCGGTAAACGCTACGGCGCAATCGACGCAGTCGTCGCCACCAACCTCTCGGTGGAAAAAGGCGAATTCGTGTCCCTGCTCGGCCCTTCCGGCTGCGGCAAAACCACCACGTTGCAAATGATCGCCGGCTTCGTCGACGTCAGCAGCGGCCGCATCGTGCTCGACGGTCGCGACATCACCCACGCCAAACCCGCCAGCCGTGGCCTGGGCGTGGTGTTCCAGAGCTATGCGTTGTTTCCGCACATGAGTGTGCAGGACAACGTCGCCTTCGGCCTGCGGATGCGCAAAGTGCCCAACGCCGAGTTGCAGCAACGGGTGGCTCGGGTGCTGAAACTGGTGCGCCTCAATCAACACGCCGAGCGCTATCCACGGGAATTGTCCGGTGGCCAGCGCCAACGCGTTGCACTGGCCCGGGCCTTGGTGATCGAGCCGCCAGTGCTGCTGCTCGATGAGCCGCTGTCCAACCTCGACGCCAACCTGCGCGAAGAGATGCAATTCGAGATCCGCCGCATCCAGCGCGAAGTCGGCATTACCACGCTGATGGTCACCCACGACCAATCCGAAGCGTTGTCGATCAGCGACCGCGTGGTGGTAATGCAGGCCGGGCGCATCACCCAGATCGACGCGCCGTACACCCTTTATGAACACCCGCGTACCGAGTTCATTTCCGGGTTTGTCGGCAAGGCTAATCTGTTGCCCGGCAAACGCGATGACGCGGGTGTTGTGCAAGTCAGCAGTGGCGGCGATCTGACCCTCAGCCTGCGCCCGGAAAAAATCGATCTGCGGGATAAAGATCACGGTCGGCTGCAAGGCAATATCGTCAGCCGCTTCTTCCTCGGCAGCCAATGGTTGTACGGCGTCTCCACGACCCTGGGCGAACTCAGCGTGGTGCGTCGCAACGACGGCTCGGCGCCACTGGCCGAAGGCACGGCGGTCGGCCTGGACTGGGACGCGGCGCTGCTGCGGGTACTGAGTGTCGACGAGGTGTCGGCATGAGTCTGCTCGCCAACCTCCGTCAGGGACGCCAAGGCTATCTATTGTCGGCACCGGCGCTGGCGTTGTATGTGTGCCTGCTGGTCATTCCTTTAGCGCTGACGCTGGTGCTGTCGTTCAACGTCTTCGACTACAGCTCGGGGATCAACAGCAACGCCTACACCCTCGATCACTACAGCAGCCTGCTGGGCGATCCGTACTTCTACGAAATCTTCCTGCGTACGTTCTGGATCAGCGGTTTGACCACGCTGCTATGTGTGGTGATCGGCGTGCCTGAGGCTTACATCCTCAGCCGTATGGGCGCGCCGTGGCGCTCGATTTTCCTGATTCTGATCCTCACCCCGCTGCTGATTTCGGTGGTGGTGCGCGCTTTCGGCTGGAGCCTGTTGCTCGGTGCCGATGGCCTGGTCAACCAGACCCTGCAAGCCTTCGGCGGTTCGCCGATGAAGCTGCTGTACACGCCGTTTGCGGTGGTGATTGCGCTGGTCCACGTGATGCTGCCGTTCATGATTATTCCGGTCTGGACCTCGCTGCAGAAACTCGACCCGGCCGCTGAACAAGCCGCGTTGTCCCTCGGTGCCAGCCACCTCACGGTGATGCGCAAAGTGGTGCTGCCGCAAATCATGCCCGGCGTGTTGTCCGGCACCTTGATCGTGTTCGGCCTCGCTGCCAGCTCCTTCGCCATTCCCGGTTTGCTCGGCGGACGACGCTTGAAAATGGTCGCGACGCTGATCTACGACCAGTACCTGTCGGAGCTGAACTGGCCGATGGGCGCGGCGATTGCCGTGGCCCTGCTGTTGCTCAACCTGCTGATCATGCTGTCGTGGAACCGGATGATCGAAGGCCGCTACAAGAAGTCATTGGGATAACTCGACATGTCCAAGAACGGTCCTTTCGCCCTGCTGTTTCATGCCCTGGTGGTGCTGTTCATGCTGGCGCCGCTGGTGGTGGTGTGCCTGGTGGCTTTCACTCCGGAAAACACCCTGAGCCTGCCGACGACGAACTTCTCGTTGCGTTGGTTTCGTGCGGTTTTTGAACGCGCCGATTTTGTCGATGCGTTCTACAACAGCCTGATCCTGGCGTTCTGCGCCGCGACCTTGGCGACGCTGATTGCGGTGCCGGCGGCGCTGGCCATCACCCGCTATGAGTTTCCCGGACGCGGCTTTTTCAATGGCCTGTTCCTGTCGCCGATCATCATTCCGCACTTGGTTTTAGGCGTCGCACTGCTGCGCCTGTTTGCGCTGATGGGCGTGAATGGCAGCTTCGGCTGGCTGATCTTCGCCCATGTGCTGGTGATCACGCCGTATGTGCTGCGACTGGTATTGGCGTCGGCGATTGGCCTGGACCGCAGCGCCGAACACGCCGCGCAATCCTTGGGCGCCGGGCGCTTCACGCTGTTCAAGCAAATCACCTTGCCGATGATCTTGCCCGGTGTCGCCGGTGGCTGGCTGTTGGCGTTTATCAACAGCTTCGACGAGGTGACGTTGTCGATTTTCGTCACCTCGCCGGCCACGCAAACCTTGCCGGTGCGGATGTACGTGTACGCCACCGAATCCATCGATCCGATGATGGCGGCGGTGTCGGCTCTGGTGATCGGCCTGACCGCATTGACGATGATTCTGCTCGACCGGGTCTATGGCCTGGATCGGGTTTTGGTGGGCAAACAATGAGGGCGCCATGGCTCTGCTGAAACGACTGGCCGAAGGCGACCGCCCGGCCCTGGACTTTGTCCTCGACGGCCAACCGGCCACCGCCCTGCTCGGCGACACCGTGCTGACGGCGGTGCTGACCTGCAGCGACCACCTGCGCGGCAGCGACTTCAGCGCCGAGCCTCGCGCCGGGTTCTGTCTGATGGGCGCGTGCCAGGACTGCTGGGTGCGTTTGGGTGATGGCCGCCGGGTGCGCGCCTGCTCGACATTGCTTGAGGCCGGGCACCAGATCAACCGTGAACCGGGGCGCTTGATATGAATCCCGTGATCATCATCGGCGCCGGCCCCGCAGGTATCCGTGCCGCACAAACCCTGGTCGCTCATGGCGTGCGCCCGATCCTGCTGGACGAAGCCGCGCGCGGCGGCGGGCAGATTTATCGGCGGCAACCGGCGAACTTCAAGCGTTCGGCGGTCAAGCTGTATGGCTTCGAAGCGCACAAAGCCAATGCGATCCATCAAACCCTCGACGCCCTGCGCGAGCAACTCGACTACCGCCCCGAAACCCTGGTGTGGAACGCCGAGGCCGGTGCGCTCGACACGTTGCAGGATGGCCGCGCCACACGCCTGGCGTTCTCCCGGGTGATCGTCGCCACCGGCGCCACTGACCGGATTCTGCCGGTGCCGGGCTGGACCTTGCCGGGGGTCTACAGCCTCGGCGCGGCGCAGATTGCGCTGAAGTTTCAGGGCTGCGCCATCGGTGAACGGGTGGTGTTCGCTGGCAGCGGACCGTTGCTGTACCTGGTGGCGTATCAGTACGCCAAGGCCGGGGCGAAGGTCGTCGCGGTGCTCGACAGTTCGCCCTTCAGCCAACAGGCCCGCGCCCTGCCCGGCCTGCTGGCACAACCGGCAACCCTGGCCAAAGGCATTTATTACCGCAGTTGGCTGACCGCCCATGGCATCCCGGTGCATCAGGGGGCCAGCCTGGTTCAGGTCAACGGCGAACAACGGGTGCAATCGCTGAACTGGCGCAACGCAAAGGGCTCCCAGCAAATCGACTGCGACGCCGTCGCCTTCGCCCATGGCCTGCGCAGCGAAACCCAGCTCGCCGACCTGCTTGGCTGTGAATTCGCCTGGAACCCGCTCAACCGCGCTTGGCTACCAGAGCGCGACAGCGCCGGACGCAGCAGTGTCGCCGAGGTGTACCTGGCCGGTGATGGCGCCGGGATCATGGGCGCCGACGCGGCGGAAATGGCCGGCGAGCGTGCGGCGTTGGCGTTGCTTGAAGACAGCGGTTACCTGATCCCGCCGCAACGCAGCCATCAATTGGAACACTCCCTCAAACGCATCGGCGATTTTCGCCAAGGACTGGAGCAAGCCTTCGTCTTCCCCGAAGACTGGGCCGCCCACACCGCCGACCACCTGATTGTCTGCCGCTGCGAAGAAGTCCGCGCCGGCGAGATCCGCCAGGTGGTGCGCGAAGGCCACTGGGAGATCAATCGGGTCAAGGCCCATTGCCGGGTCGGCATGGGTCGCTGCCAGGGCCGAATGTGCGGCGCGGCGGCGGCAGAAATCATTGCCTGCGAAAGTCAGCGCAAGGTGTCGGAGATTGGCCGGTTGCGCGCGCAGTCGCCGGTCAAACCGTTGCCGTTTGGCCTGGAGGTCGAGCCATGATTGAAGTCGATGCCATCATCATTGGCGGCGGTATCGTCGGCGCCTCGGCCGCACTGTTTCTGAGCAAGGCCGGGCGCCGCGTGGCGCTTTTGGAACGGGACTTTTGCGGCTCCCACTCCAGCGGTGTGAACTACGGTGGCGTGCGCCGTCAGGGTCGCCCGCTGTCGCAACTGCCGCTGTCGCAACAGGCTCACGAACTCTGGGCGCAACTGCCGCAGTTGATCGGCATCGACGGCGAATACCAGCGCAGCGGTCACTTGAAACTGGCGCGCAGCCTCAACGATCTGCGCGCGTTGCAGGACTACGCCGCCAGCAGCCAGGGGTTCGGCCTCGACTTGCAAATCCTCGAACGCAATGAGTTGCGCGCGCGGTTTCCGTGGGTTGGCGATGTCGCGGCCGGCGCGTCGTTTTGCCCGGACGATGGCCACGCCAACCCGCGATTGGTGTCCCCGGCGTTTGCCCAAACGGCGCGGCGCCATGGTGCGCAAGTCCATGAACAATGCGCGGTGACTCGCGTCGAACACGACGGCCAGCGCTTTCACGTCAACACCGCGAGCGGCCTCGAATTCCGCGCACCGTGGCTGATGAATTGCGCCGGAGCCTGGGCCGGCAAACTCGCCGAACAGTTTGGCGAAGCGGTGCCGATGCACGCCGGGCACCCGGCGATGCTGGTCACCGAACCGTTGCCGCTGGTGATGAACGCCAGCACCGGAGTCGAGGGCGGTGGCATCTATGCCCGCCAGGTCGCGCGCGGCAACTGTGTGTTGGGCGGCGGCCAGGGTTTTGCCCTCGACGACGCCCGCGCCCGTCCCGGCCAGAACGCCGTGCTTGAGATCCTGCGGCAAGCGGTCGAGCTCTACCCGTTTCTCGAAGGCGCCCAGGCGATTCGCACCTGGAGCGGCACCGAAGGTTACTTGCCCGACCGCCAACCGGTGATCGGGCACAGCGGCACCCAGCCCGGCCTGTTGCACGGGTTTGGCTTTGCCGGCGCCGGTTTCCAGATCGGCCCGGCGGTGGGCCAGGCGCTCACCGAGATCATTTGCAGCGGCGCTTCAAAAACGTCGCTGGATGCGTTTTCCATCACCCGGTTTCACTCCATCCCAGTTGCTTGATAGAGGAAGGTCGCGCCAATGAATAACGTCAAACGCACTGCACTGCTCGGGTTGTCCTGCATGGGCGCCCTGCTCACGGTCACTCAGGCCCAGGCCGAACCGACGCTTTACCTGGGCATGAACGGTGGGACCATGGAGCGGCTCTACGCCGACAAGGTGCTGCCGGTGTTCGAGAAAGCCAACAACGTCAAAGTGGTGATCGTGCCGGGGACGTCCGCCGACATCCTGGCCAAGGTCCAGGCCAGCAAGGGCAACCCGCAACTGCACGTGATGTTCCTTGACGACGGCATCATGTACCGCGCCATCTCCATGGGCTTGTGCGACAAACTCCAGGACAGTCCGACCCTGGCGCAGATTCCGGCCAAGGGCCGGATCAAGGATGAAGCCGTGGCGGTCAGCCTCGGCGTCACCGGGCTGGCCTACAACACGCGGCTGTTCAAGGAAAAAGGCTGGGCTGCGCCGACCTCGTGGATGGACCTGGCCGACCCGCGTTTCAAGGACAAAGTGGTGTTCCAGTCCATGGCCTCCTCGACCTTCGGCCTGCATGGTTTCCTGATGTTCAACCGGATTCAGGGCGGCAGCGAAACCGATGTTGAACCGGGCTTCAAGGCCTGGCCGAACACCGTGGGGCGCAACGTGCTGGAGTACATCCCGAGCTCGGCGAAGATCTCGGAAATGCTGCAAACCGACGAAGCCGCGCTGTTTCCGCTGACGCCAACCCAAGTCACCGCGCTGAAGCTCAAGGGCATGCCGGTGGAATACGCGCAGCCGAAAGAAGGCGCCGTGGTGCTCAACGTCGCCGAATGTGCGATCGCCAACAACACCCAACCGGAACTGGCGCAAAAACTCGCGGCATTCCTGCTGACACCGGACGCGCAAGCCGCTGCGCTGGAAGATGGCGACCAGATCCCGTCCAATCCCAACACCCCGACCACCGACAAGACCCGTGGCCAGGTTGAGGCGATGAAACAGTATCTGCAAACGGCGATTGCGGTGGATTGGGATCAGGTGAACGAACAGCGCCCGGCGTGGAATGCGCGGTGGAATCGGAGTATTGAGCGGTAGTCGGTAACAGCCGAAAATCCATGGTTTCACACCGTCCCTGTAGGAGCTGCCGAAGGCTGCGATCTTTTGACTTTGATCTTCTACAAGCCTCGTCGCACTGAAGATCAAGATCAAAAGATCGCAGGCTTCGCCAGCTCCTACAGGTATATGCCGTTTTCTGTTGCGCGGGGGGCATGCCCCAACTGTATCGACACAAGTGGCAGGACAATTCCCCATCTGGTTAAACTACGCCGCCGCAGCTCGGTGAGCCGGCCTGAAGAACCCGGGGGTGACTATCGTGGCCGTTCGACCGCCAATCCGCTCGCGAAGCACACCACGCTGGCCCGCACTGCGCCGCTTGTTCGGCAAGGCTGCTGCGCCAACGGCCAGCCACCGGGTCATCCACGATTACTTCCAGCACAAGGCCCTCGCCCAGGGTTATACCCTCAGCCACAGCCAGCAGCGGGTAATCGACTGCATGGCGCAACACGCGACGACCCTGCTCGGTGCGTCGGCGAAAACCCTGCCCGGCCTGTACCTGCACGGCGCGGTCGGGCGTGGCAAAAGCTGGTTGCTGGACGGTTTTTTCCAGGCCATCCCCCTCGCGCAAAAACAGCGCCTGCACTTTCATGAGTTTTTCGCGCAACTGCATCAGGGCATGTTCAGCCATCGCGAACAACCCGATGCCTTGGCGACCACACTGGATGAGCTGCTGCAGGATTGCCGGGTGTTGTGTTTCGATGAGTTTCACGTCTACGACATCAGCGACGCGATGCTCATCTCCCGGCTGTTCAAGGCGTTGTTCCGCCGGGGCATCTTGCTGCTGGTCACCTCCAACTACCCGCCGGAAGGCTTGCTGCCCAACCCGCTCTACCACGCGCGTTTCAAACCGGTGATCGACCTGATCAACACGCGCATGCAAGTCATGGAAGTCGGCGGCCCGCATGACTACAGAAGCCAGGCCCGAACCCACGCCCAGCAAGTGTTTACCCAGGGCCACTACGTCTGGCCAGCGACGCGGGCCCAGCGCCAGGCACTGAACCTGCCGCAAAGCATTGCCCCGCTGGCGTTACCCGTCGGCACACGGCATCTGCCCGCGCGGCACTGCGACGGGCGAACCGTCGGTTTTACTTTCAGTGATCTGTGCGACCACCCGACGGCGGTCATGGATTATCTGGAACTGTGTCGGCGTTTCGATCACTGGATCATCGATGAACTGCCCACCCTGGGCGATTGTTCGATGGCGGCGCAGCAGCGGTTTATCAACCTGATCGACGTTTTGTACGATCAGGACAAGCATCTGGTGTTGCTGGGCCGGCATTCGTTGCGCGAAAGCCTGGGCGGCGATGCCATTGACCTGGCGCGCACGCGGAGTCGGCTGGGGCAGTTAGTTGAAGTTCGAGAGTCGTAGCCCGCGATCTTTTCAGCGCCGATACAGCCTTCTATCGTTATCATGTCGCCCGCGTTCTTCTTCACCCTTAATAGCGAATCCGTTCATGAATACCCTCGCACAACTGCGGGCCGGCGAGCTGGCCGGCATCACTCGTCTGGATCTTTCCTGCGGCCTCACCGAGTTTCCCCGGGAAATCTTCGACCTGGCGGATTCGCTGGAGGTGCTCAACCTCAGCGGCAACGCCTTGAGCAGCCTGCCGGAGGACCTGCATCGCCTGACCCGTCTGCGGATTGTGTTTTGCTCCGACAACCAGTTCACCGAACTGCCGGCCTGCCTGGGTCAGTGCGCTGCGCTGAGCATGATCGGCTTCCGGGCCAACCGCATCGAGCGTGTACCGGCCGCGGCCCTGCCGCCGCTGTTGCGCTGGCTGATCCTGACCGACAACTGCATCAGCGAACTGCCCAGCGAGCTGGGTGAACGTGCGCTCATGCAAAAACTGATGTTGTCCGGCAACCGCTTGCAGCAACTGCCCCAGAGCCTGGTGCAACTCCATCGCTTGGAATTGCTGCGTCTTTCGGCCAACCGTTTTACCGAACTGCCCGAGTGGCTGCTGACCCTGCCGGCCCTGACCTGGCTGGCCTACGCCGGTAACCCGCTGGAAACCGAAGCCGACGCCACCGCCCTCGACGCCACACCGAGCATCCCTTGGTCAGCGCTGCACCTGGAGCAAAAACTCGGTGAAGGCGCGTCCGGCGTGATCCATCGCGCCACGTGGGAACGTGCGCAGCAACCGGCCGCCGAGGTTGCGGTAAAACTCTATAAAGGCGAAATGACCAGCGATGGCTCGCCGCTGCATGAAATGAACGCCTGCATCACCGCCGGCCTGCACCCCAACCTGATCCGCGTCGAAGGGCGCATCGTCGAGCATCCACAAGCCCAGGCCGGGCTGGTCATGCAACTGATCGACCCGAGTTATCGCAACCTGGCCGGGTTGCCGAGCCTGGCGTCCTGTTCGCGCGATGTCTACGCCGATGACACCCGCTTCACCGCGGCGGTGGCGTTGCGCATTGCCCGTGGCATCGCCTCGGCGGCGGAACATTTGCACCAACAGGGCATCACCCACGGCGACCTCTACGCCCACAACATTTTGTGGAACGAGCACGGTGATTGCCTGCTGGGCGACTTCGGCGGTGCGTCGTTTCACGCGACCACGGATAACCTGGAAACCCGCGCGCTGCAACGGATCGAAGTGCGGGCGTTCGGGGTGCTGTTGGAGGAATTGCTGGAGCGGATCGACTCAGGTCTGGGCGATGCCGATCGGCAGGTGCTGGAAGATTTGCAGCGGCGCTGCTGCCAGGCGGATGTGCTGGCGCGACCGGGGTTTGGCGAGGTTGTTGGTGTATTGCAGGGAATTTTTGCGGCGAGTTGAAGAAAAAGACTGCAGCCTTCGGCGGCGCCCACAGGCGCGTAGGAACTGCCGGAGGCTGCGATCTTTTGCTTTTACTGAAAGAACTTAACCCGCCAACCCGACAAACATATCCTGCACGTCATCGTGGTTATCAAGGCCTTCGAGGAAGGCTTCGACTTCAGCCATCTGCTCATCGCTCAAACCCGTGACCGGGTTCTTCGGCTGGTAGCCCAACTTGGCCGCCAACACCGTAAAACCTTGCTCAGGCAGGGCCTTTTGTACCGAATCCAGGTCCGCAGGCTCGGTCAGGAACAGGGTCGTGCCCTCTTCTTCGCCCGGCTCGAAATCCTGGGCGCCGGCTTCGATGGCGGCCATTTCCGGGTCAGCGTCGGGGCTGTCCGGGGACGCCTCGATCATGCCGACGTGGTTGAAGTCCCAGGCTACCGAACCGGAAGCGCCCAACTGGCCCTTGCGAAACGCGACGCGGATTTCAGCCACGGTACGGTTGATGTTGTCGGTCACGCATTCAACGATCAGCGGCACCTGATGCGGGGCGAAGCCTTCGTAGGTCACGCGATGGTATTGCACGGTTTCACCCAACAGGCCCGCGCCTTTCTTGATCGCGCGATCCAGGGTTTCCTTGGGCATCGAGGCTTTCTTGGCCTGCTCGACCACCAGACGCAAGTGTGCGTTGGTGGCAGTATCGGCGCCGTTGCGCGCAGCAATGGTGATTTCCTTCACCAGTTTGCCGAAGATCTTGCCCTTGGCGTTGGATGCCGCTTCTTTGTGTTTAACCTTCCACTGTGCGCCCATTACTCACTCTCTTGATCTGTGGCGTCGAGACATCTGTTGGCCGACGCATGGCCGCAAGTTTATACGGCCTAAAGTCGGCAATCGACCAAAAATTCCATCCTGTTTACCGACATGCCGTCGACATCTTCAACAGCCGTTGTAGGGCAAATCTGAAAAGTCGATTTGCAATGACTATTCAGGCCCGTGGTTTCGTACCCTCTGCGCCCCGTATTTCATGGCAGAAGCTCACGCGATGCACAATGACAAGGAAAGTCCCTTCACCCTGACCCTCGTCGAGGCTGATCTGAGTTTGCAGGTGTTGCAGTTCAACGGCTGTGAAGGCCTCAACCAGCCCTATCGGTTCGACATCGAAGTGATAGGCCTGGCGCCGGCGATGAACCTCGACCGACTGTTGCAACAACCGGCCTTTCTGAGCCTGGGTGACGGCCAGGGCTTTCACGGCGTACTGCGCAGCGCCAGTCGCGAGCATCGTGGCACGCACCGGATCGGCTATCGACTGGTGCTGGTACCGCACCTGCAAAGTCTCGAACAACAGCGCCGCCGCCGGGTCTTTCATCGACTCAGCGTCCCGGCCATCCTGCGCCAATTATTGGAGGAGCATGACCTGCCCGAGCACAGTTACCGTTTTGAACTGGGCACCGGGCACTACCCGGTGCGGCCCTTTTGCATTCAATACGAAGAAAGTGACCTGGACTTGCTGCAACGGCTTTGCGAAGAAGAAGGCATCCACTATCACTTCGAACACCGCCGCGACGGGCATGTGCTGGTGCTGGCCGACGACAGTTTGAGCTTCCCCCAGGAGCCGGTCATCACGCCTTTTCATGGTGATCCTTTCGACGAACCGGACTTCGCGGCGATCCGCGAAATGTTCCAGCGCCACGATTCGCCGCTGATCCAGCCGCAACCGCAAGCCCGCGACAGAAGCACCGCTGCCGTCAGTTTTGGCGCGGCCAATCATCCATTGATCGGCACTGCGGCGATCAATCAGCGCCCCGCTTCCGCGCAACTGCACCGCGATCAGCGCAGCCGTCGGTCGTTGGAACGGCTGCGCTGCCAGCACCGACAGGTACACGGTCAAAGCGACCAGACCGGTTTGCTCAGCGGACGGATCGTGCAGGTGGAACAACACCCAGTGTCGAGTTTCAACGACCAATGGTTGCTCACCGAAATCCGGCATCAGGGGCAACAACCTTCGATCCTCGCGGATGGCCCGTCCGGGTCTGCCGGTTACTGCAACCGATTCAGCGCCATTCCCTGGTCAACGGTGTTCCGGCCGGCGCTTAAACAACCCAGGCCAAGCATTCCCGGCTTTCAGCCCGCGCGCGTGTCAGGTGTATCCGGAGCACCTGCGGCGCTCGATGAACAGGGCCGGGTTCAAGTCAGTCTGTGGCCTGAGCCTGCCGCCCGGGACCCGGTGGGGCTTTGGCTGCCAGTGGCCGTGGGCGTGTCCGGGCTGCCCGTTGCCGGCAGTGACGTGTTCATCTGCTTTCTCGACAGCGATCCGGATCGGCCGGTTATTTGCGCCGGGGCAAACGCTCAGAATCCACGCCCCCCCAACACCCCGCCAGCGCGCGGCGATACGCGGTTGTTGCTTGATTGGCTGGTCAATCGCCCCGATACGCCCTGACCCGATTGAGCGAACAAAAAACAACTGTGGCGAGGGGGCTTGTGTTGCATTTAACCCTTGTCAGCCTTCCCCGCCGCCGCCGCGAACTTCGCCAGCCGCACATCCAGATGCCGCGGCCGGTGTCCGTGATCCTCAGCACGCTCCTTGCGACGGATCGCATTGCGCACCATCAACGAACCCAGGTACCGAATCGGCTCCGGCGGGAAGTAACCCAACGGCCCGTTAACCAGCGGCGAGCGGGTCCACGGGTTGTCCAGGCCTTGCACCATCGAGGCCAGAATCTGCCCGCCCATGTGACACGGCCCGACGCCGCTGCCGGAGTAGCCGAAGCCATAAAACACATTGCCGCTGGCGCTCATCTGGCCAAAGAACGGCAACCCGGTGACCGAGCGATCCGAAGGACCGTTCCAGGTCGCCTCGACCTTGACCTCGGCAAACGCCGGGAAGAAATCCGCCAGACTGCTGCGCAACAGCCCGGCATAAGGCGACGGCTGATCGAACACCGGCAACATCCGCCCGCCATAGGCGAAGGTGTTGCCGCCCTTGCCGAGCATGATCCGGCCGTCCGGAGTGTTGTGGTAGTAGTGCACGAAAATCCGCGAATCGAGCACCGTCACGCCGCTGGTCAAGCCGATGTCATTGAGCAAATCCGGGCGTGGTTCGGTAATCAGCATGTCGCTGGAGACAATCGCCACGCTGCGTTCGAACTGTGGGAACGCCCGGGCCATCCACGCATTCATCGCCAGCACCACCCGATCCGCGCGGACCGTGCCGTTCGGCGTTTGAATCCCCGCAGGCTTGCCCTCCTCCAGTCCGGTCATGGCGGTGTTTTCATGAATCCGCACGCCCAGTTGCAACGCCACCCGGCGCAAACCGCGCACCAGTTTGCCCGGCTGCACACTCGCCGCCGCCGGGGAAAACCAGCCTTCCAGGTGCTTGCTGGAACCGGCCATGCGCTGCACATCCGCCACCGGTCGCTGGGTAAAGGAGTTGATCCCGTTGCGCTCCAGCGCCGCGATCACTGCGTCGGTCGAGCCGCATTGCGCGCGGTTGGTCGCGGTGTAGAGCGTGCCGTCGAGGCGGTAATCGGCGTCGACCCCGTACTGCTCGCAGAAGGTGCCGATCGCATAAATGCTGCGCTCCGATTCCTTGACCAGTCGCACCGCTTCTTCAACGCCGAACAAGCGTTCCAGGGTGAAATACTTGGCCGACCACGACAGTGCACAACCGCCGTTGCGGCCACTGGCGCCGGCGCCGCAGATGTCGGCCTCGATCAGCAACACATCGAGCTCGGGGTTTTGCTCCTTGAGCATGATCGCGGTCCACAACCCGGTGTAGCCGCCACCGACGATGCACACGTCGGCGCGGGTGTCGCCCGCCAGTGGCTCGCACGGCGCGCAGGGCTCCGCCGCCAGCGCTTGGTCCAGCCAGAAAGGTCTCATGGGGGTTTCCTCAGGTACGCAGGGGTTTGATGGTCATGGGTTGGTTGGGCACGAACGCGCAGTCGAGACTCAGGCCGGCCGGGCGGCTGTTCCAGTGCGGGATCAGGACGAAGGCCGAGAACATCGCGCAACCGGCGAAGATGATGAACACCGTGACCGAGTCGAAATACCCCGGCAGCAAGCCGCCGAGAATCGCCCCTACCGAGCCGCAACCATTCACAAAACCCGCCGCCGTGGCGCCGGCCTTGGCGGTGCCGAAATCAATCGCCGCCGCGCCGCTGATCATCGAGTCCGGTCCGTAAAGGGTCAGGCCCATGACGAACAACAACGCCACCACCAGCATCACGCTGCCGGTGTGCAAGGCACCCATGAACAGCGCCAGGGAAACGGTGAGCGCCAGCAGGCTGATCACACAGGCCGGCATCCGCCGGGCGCCGAACAGTTTGTCCGAGGCCAGGCCAATCATGATCGGCCCGAGCAGCCCGGCCAGTTCGAACGAAGTCGGAATGATCGCCGCGCCGACCTTGCCCACCGAAGGCATCTGTTCGAAGACGATCACCGGGCCCCATAACAGGATCGCGTAGCGCGCTGGCTTCAGCAGGAAGTACGAGAGCCCGAGCACCAGCACCGTGCGGTTGCGCAGGATCTCCTTCAGGGGTTCCAGAACGCTGATCTTGCTTTGTGCGTAAGCCTCTTCGGCGCTCAACTCCGGTTCCGGCTCCACAGCGGGCAAGCCGACGTCTTCGGGTTTATTGCGTTGGAAAATAAAAAACAGCACGGCGACCAGCCCAACCACCGCCGCACTGGAAATGAACGCGGCGTGCCAAGTGCCCATCAGCGTGTAGGCCCACCAACCGGCGAACGGTGACGCCACCAATCCACCGAAGGCGTAACAGGAACTCCATAACCCCAGCACCCGTCCGCGCTGCTCGGAGGGAAAGAAACTGCCGAGGTTCTTGCACAGCCCCGACCAGCCGGTGGACTGGGCCAGGCCCTGGATCAGCATGCAGGTGGCGAAGATCGGCAACGTGGCGAAACTGCCCATCACCAGCGCCGCTGCCGCGGAAATCAGCAAGCCGCCGAGCACCACCACCCGTGGGCCGAAACGGTCGGCAAGGATGCCCCAGGTGAATTGGCCGATGGCGTAGGCCGTCAGGTAGATTGCGTCGAGGTTGGCCATGGCCATTTTGTCGAGCATGAAGGTGGGGTCTTCGGCGATCCCCAGTTTGGCCACCGAAAAGGCTTTGCGGGTGAAATAGAAAGCGGCGTAAGCGAGCCAGGTGATGGCGAAGATCTGCACGCGCCAACGCTTGATGGTGCCGATGTGCTTGTTCATGGTGGTTCTGACCTCAGGGTGTGAGTGTGCCGGCAGAAATTGAGAAATAACGCCTGTTTTTTTATTGTTGAGCACTTCGATATCGCGGCGTCCCTGAAGCGATATCGGTCAGATGAGTCCTGCTGTTGCACCCGCAGGCTCATGGCCACCGACGCTGTTCGACTGACCAGTCACCGGGGCTGAGGCCGATAAAAACAATTACTGATTAATAAGTGAAATCGATTTATCGTATTTCCAATATAAGCTCAGCTTGTTACTGGAGGTTTCGATGTCGGTTTCCCACGCCCAACTCAAAGCCTTCCACGCCGTGGCGGTTCACGGAAGCTTCACCAAGGCCGCCGAGCGGCTTTTCCTCACGCAACCGGCGATTTCCGACCAAGTGCGCAAACTGGAAGAGCGTTTCGGTGTGTTGCTGTTTCACCGCAACAAACGCTCGGTACGCCTGACGGATCTGGGCGAGCGCTTGCTGAGCATCACCCAGCGCCTGTTCGTCATCGAGGCCGAAGCCCAGGAGCTGTTGCAGGATTCCCAGGCGTTGCAAACCGGGAGCCTGATCCTCGCGGTCGATGCGCCCGTCCATGTGTTGCCGCAGATCGCCCGGTTCTGCGAGCGCTACCCCGGCATCAGCGTGAAGATCGAAACCGGCAACACCGATGAATCGCTGTTTCGGTTGTTCAACTATCAGGCGGATTTGGCGTTGCTCGGTCGGGACGTCAGCGATGAACGTTTGATTTCGTTGCCGTTGCGCAATGACCCGATGGTGGCGTTCGTGTCGCGCAATCATCCGTGGGCGGATCGCGAGTCGATTTGCCTGGCGGACCTGGATGACACGCCATTGGTGCTGCGGGAAATCGGCTCGGTCACGCGGCAAACACTGGAAGAAGAAATGGCCGGCGCCGGGTTTCGCATTCGCCCGGCGATTCAGGTCGAAGGCCGGGAGGCGGCGCGAGAGGCGGTGGTGGTGGGGATTGGCGTGGGCGTGGTTTCGGCCGCCGAGTTTGGTGCCGATTCGCGGGTTTGCGCGTTGCCGATTACCGACTGCAAGCGGCGGTTGACGGAGACGCTGGTGTGCCTGCGCGAGCAGAGTTCGCGGCGGGTGGTGGCGACGTTTCTGGAGATGGTGCGCGAGAGCCTGCTCAAATGATCGTTCCCACGCTCCGCGTGGGAATGCAGCCCGGGACGCTCCGCGTCCCAAAGCGGACGCGGAGCGTCCATTGAGGCATTCCCACGCTCCGCGTGGGAACGATCAGGTCAGGTAGAAGGCGCTAAATCGAAAAACGCCTGAATCAAACGCAACTCCCGCCGCCGCTCCATGCAGCCGATCATGTGTCGATTGATCAGCCCTTCGCCAATAATCGGCACCGCCACCACCCTTGGGTCATGGCTCACTTCGACTGACGACACCACGCCAACCCCCAACTCCGCAGCCACGGCCTCAGTCACCGCCTCACGACTGTCCAGCTCCAGCAGCACCCGCGGATTAATCTTCGCCTGGCTGCACGCGTCATCAAACGTACGCCGGGTAATTGAGCTCGGCTCGCGCAGTACCATGATCACCTGATCCAGTTCCTTGAGCGGCACACCCTTCGCGCGTTGCGCCCACGGATGCCCGGCCGGTACCAATGCGCAAATCCGTGATTCGCTCAACGCTTGCAGATGCAGGCCCTTGCGCGGCTCGACTTCTGTCAGCACCGCCACGTCAGCATGCTCGGACAACAACGCCGCCAGGGTTTCCTGGGCATTGCCCAAGCGCAGGTTCACCGTGATCCCCGGATAACGCGCACGCAAACTGGCGAGCATCGGCATGACCATGTGTGGCCCGTCCGCGGCCACTTCCAGGCGTCCGGTGAGCAATTGTCGATTGGCTTCCAGCATCACTTGCGCCTCTTCCGCCAGGCCGAACATGGCCCGGGTGATCGCCGCCAGTTTGGTGCCCTCCTCCGTCAGTTCCACCCGTCGTGCGGTGCGGCGCAACAGGGTGATCTGGTAGTGCTCCTCCAGCGCCTTGATGTGCCCGGTGACCGCCGGTTGGCTGATAAACAGCCGCGCGGCAGCCCGGGTGAAGCTGCCTTCCCGGGCCACGGCATCGAACGCGCGGAGCTGGAACAGGTTCATGAATAACCCTCACTGATGGTTGGCATAACAACAAACAATTTGATTGATGCGACGGCAAATTGCAATTTAAGCCCCGTAGCGTCATCCCATCGATTGCGAGGACATGAGAATGAGTACTGCCGAACCCATCCTGCTCACCCCCGGCCCATTGACCACATCGGCCCGCACCCGCCAGGCGATGATGGTCGACTGGGGTTCATGGGATGACCGCTTCAATCAACTGACCGCGAGCCTTTGCGAACAGCTGCTGACCATCATTAACGGCACCGACACTCACCACTGTGTGCCGTTGCAAGGCAGCGGCACCTTCGCCGTCGAAGCCGCGATCGGCACGTTGGTGCCCCGTGACGGCAAAGTCCTGGTGCTGATCAACGGCGCCTACGGCAAACGCCTGGCGAAGATTTGCGAAGTGCTCGGCCGTCCGTTCAGCACCTTCGAAACCGCCGAAGATGAACCGACCACCGCTGCCGATGTGGATCGCCTGCTGCGGGCTGACCCGAGCATTACCCACATCGCGCTGATTCACTGCGAAACCAGCACCGGCATTCTCAACCCGTTGCCGGAGATCGCCCAGGTCATCGCCCAACACGGCAAACGCCTGATCATCGACGCCATGAGTTCTTTCGGCGCGCTGCCAATCGATGCGCAACAAGTGCCGTTCGACGCACTGATCGCCGCCTCGGGCAAGTGCCTGGAAGGTGTGCCGGGAATGGGCTTCGTCTTCGCTCGCAAGGAATCGCTGGCGAATGCCGGCGGCAACTCGCATTCGCTGGCGATGGACTTGTTCGACCAGCACACCTACATGGCCAAGACCGGTCAATGGCGCTTCACCCCGCCGACCCATGTGGTCGCGGCCCTGCACGAAGCCCTGCTGCAATACAACGAAGAAGGCGGTTTGCCGGCGCGGCATCAGCGCTACGCCAACAACTGCCAGGTGTTGCTCGATGACATGGCCCAACTCGGCTTGCGCAGCTTCCTGCCCGCCGCGATCCAGGCGCCGATCATCGTCACCTTCCACGCACCGAAAGACCCGCGTTACCAGTTCAAGGAGTTCTACGAACGGGTCAAGGCCAAGGGTTTCATCCTCTACCCCGGCAAATTGACCCAGGTCGAAACCTTCCGCGTCGGCTGCATCGGCCACGTCAACCCGCCCGAAATGCACGCGGCGGTGGCGGCGATTGCCGAGGTGTTGCGCGAGATGGAAGTAATCGAAATCTGAATCAGCAGACGCCGCCGAACCTGTAGGAGCGAGGCTTGCCCGCGAACACAGGCGACGCGGTCCTCCATGCACACCGAGTTATCGTTCTTCGCGGGCAAGCCTCGCTTACAAGGGATCAACGACATGAACTACGCAAACCCAAGCAAACTCCAAGCCGCCATCCTCGACTGGGCCGGCACCGTGGTCGATTTCGGCTCGTTCGCGCCGACGCAGATTTTTGTCGAAGCCTTCGCCGAGTTCGACGTCCAGGTCTCCATCGAAGAAGCCCGCGGGCCGATGGGCATGGGCAAGTGGGACCACATCCGTACCCTGTGCGATCAGCCGCAGGTTGCCGAGCGTTATCGCAAGGCGTTCGGCCGTACGCCAACCGACGATGACGTCACCGCCATCTACAAACGCTTCATGCCGCTGCAAATCGAGAAAATCGCCGAGCACTCGGCGCTGATCCCCGGCGCTTTGGAAACCATCGCCAACCTGCGTCAGCAAGGGATCAAGATCGGCTCCTGCTCCGGCTACCCGAAACAGGTGATGGACAAAGTGGTGGAACTGGCCGCCACCAACGGTTACGTCGCTGACCATGTGGTCGCCACTGACGAAGTGCCCAACGGCCGCCCATGGCCGGCTCAGGCGCTAGCCAACGTTATCGCCCTGGGCATCGACGATGTCGCGGCCTGCGTGAAGATCGACGACACGGTGCCGGGCATTCTGGAAGGTCGCCGCGCCGGCATGTGGACCGTGGCGCTGATCTGCTCCGGCAATGCGCTGGGTCTGGATTACGCGGGTTATCAGGCCCTCGGCAGCGAAGAACTGGCCAGCGAGCGCAAGCGCATTCACGGGATGTTCGAAGGTTCGCGGCCGCACTACATGATCGACACCATCACCGATCTGCCGCAGGTGATCGCCGATATCAACAAGCGCCTGGCCAACGGTGAGATGCCGCAAAGCAGCTGATCCCCCGGGAACCCTGTAGGAGCGAGGCTTGCCCGCGAAGGCGGCGTGTCAGTCGACAAAGATGTTGGCTGATACGACGCCTTCGCGGGCAAGCCTCGCTCCTACACAGGGTTAATACCTGATCCAGAGCACTACGAAGGCAAATCGCCTCAGGCAAATACGGCAAAACAGGCTTACAGTTAAAGCACAGCGCCGCACAAGAACGGCACTTTGAGCATTGACCTGTGGAGAGCCCCGTATGCCCTGGAAGAACTCCGATTCACGTTACAGCACGGTGTCGATCACGTTGCACTGGCTGATGCTGGTGCTGCTGGCACTGGTTTACGCCTGCATCGAATTTCGCGGGGTCTTTCCCAAAGGCAGTGGTGGCCGGACGCTGATCACCGAATCGCACTTCATGCTCGGCCTGACGGTGTTTGTGCTGGTGTGGTTGCGGCTGTTCGCCCGCAGCCTGGGCCCGGCGCCGCAGATCTTCCCCGCGTCGCCGCGCTGGCAAACCACGTTGGCCAAATTGATGCATTGGGCGTTGTACCTGTTCATGATCGCCATGCCGATCCTCGGCTGGCTGGTCACGAGCGCCAAGGGCCATCAGGTGATGTTCTACGGGTTTGACCTGCCGTTGCTGGTCTCCGAAGACAAAGCGCTGGCCAAGCGGATTCAGGGTTGGCATGAACTGGGCGGGACTATCGGCTACTGGCTGATCGGCCTGCACGCCGTGGCCGGGCTGTATCACCACTATGTGGTGGGGGATAACACGTTGTTGCGGATGATGCCCAAGCGGGGGTGATTCGCAAAACTGGCACAACTCCTACGGGATATTGAAACCCCGTCGCCCTTGCAAGCCACCGGTATGGATGAAGATCAGCCGCGTGCCGTGGGCGAATCTTCCCGCTTCAACGTGTTGTTTGAGTGCCAGCAGTGCTTTGCCGGTGTACAGCGGCTCCAGGGGAATGCCACTGACCTGTTCCGTCTGTTCGATGAATTCCGTCAACAGCGAGTCCACTTTGGCAAACCCACCGCGACTGGCCTCGAACAGCGCATAAGCCGGCTCCGCCCCTCCCACAATCGCCTCAACCTGCTGCGCCACGCCATGATCGTCGGGCACCGCCAACGCGCCATAGACAAGATGCTCGCCCGCCTCGGCCAGCACCAGGCCGGCCAGGGTGGTGCCGGTTCCGCAGGCCAGCCACCAGCCGTCGTAGTCGTCCCAGCCCAGACCGTTCAATTGCTCTCGCACTTGATCCCTGAGCTGCATGCAGCCCTGCGCCCCACGCAAACCGCCGCCCCCTTCCGGCACCGGGTGCAGAGTCGGGTATTGCGCCTGCCACGGCAGCCAGAAACCCGCCTCGTGCCGCGCGCGATAACCGCCGTAACCCAACCAGTGCAGCTGCATGCCGAAGTCCTGTAGGTCCTTTACGGTCGGCGTGTCGTGTGGATGACCGCGCAGTAATCCCACGGTGTTGAAACCGAAGCGTTTTCCTGCTGCGGCCAAGGCATGCAGATGATTGGAGTGAGCGCCACCAAGGCTGATGATGCCGTCGGCACCGGCCTGGTCAGCGGCGTGAAGGTGTTCGATGAGTTTGAACCACTTGTTGCCGCTGATCAGCGGGTCGATTTGGTCCAGGCGCAGGATGGCGACTTCGATGCCGGCTGCGGTGAGCCAGTCGAGGTGCAGGGGGCTGAGCGGGGCTTGGGGTAGCCAGAAGTTGGGAGGAGAAAGCATTGGCGTTACGCATTGGGTCAAAAGACAGCAGTCTACAGTGAGCCCTCCCCTGTAACAGCTGTCGAGCTGTAGCAGCTGTCGAGCCCCGGCGAGGCTGCGTTCGGCTGCGAAGCAGTCGTCAATCCATTCACCGTGGTTTATCTGTAACACCGCGGTGGTTGTTTTTACGACTGCTTCGCAGCCGAACGCAGCCTCGCTGGGGCTCGACAGCTGCTACGCTCGACAGCTGCTACGCTCGATTGCGGCTACGGATTAGAGCTCGGCAGCGAGGCGCGATCCTTGGTTGATCGCCCGCTTCGCATCCAGCTCGGCCGCGACGTCCGCACCGCCGATCAGATGCACGTTCTGCCCGGCCGCGACCAGACCGTCCTGCAATTCACGCAGCGGATCCTGCCCGGCGCAGATCACGATGTTGTCCACCGCCAGCACTTGCGGCTCGCCGGTTTCGCCGATGCGGATGTGCAGGCCTTCGTCGTCAATCTTCAGGTATTCGACGCTGTTGAGCATCTGCACCTGCTTGTTCTTCAACCCGGTGCGGTGAATCCAGCCGGTGGTCTTGCCCAGGCCGTCGCCGACCTTGGAGGTCTTGCGTTGCAGCAGGAACACCTCACGGGCCGGGGCATGGGGCTGGGCCTTGATCCCGGCCACGCCGCCGCGCGCTTCGAGGTGCGTATCGATGCCCCACTCTTTCCAGAACGCGGCGCGGTCGAGGCTGGTGGCCACACCTTCGTGCACCAGGAACTCCGAAACGTCGAAACCGATACCACCGGCACCGATCACCGCCACACGCTTACCCACCGGTTTGCGCTCGAGGATCACGTCCAGGTAACTCAAGACCTTGGCGTTCTCAACGCCCGGAATCGCCGGGGTACGCGGCGCGATGCCGGTGGCAAGAATGATCTCGTCGTAACCGCCCGCCACCAATTGCGCCACATCGACGCGGGTGTTCAAGCACACCTCGACGTTGGTGGTCTGCAATTTGCGGTTGAAATAGCGCAGGGTTTCGAAGAATTCTTCCTTGCCCGGCACGCGCTTGGCGATGTTGAACTGGCCACCGATTTCGCTGGCCGAATCGAACAGCGTCACCTGATGGCCACGCTCGGCGGCCACGGTGGCGGCGGAAAGACCGGCAGGACCGGCACCGACCACGGCGATTTTCTTGATCTGCTGCACTGGCAAATAATTGAGCTCGGTCTCATGACAGGCACGCGGATTGACCAGGCAACTGGTCAATTTGCCACCGAAGGTGTGGTCGAGGCACGCCTGGTTGCAACCGATGCAGGTGTTGATTTCATCCGCGCGGCCAGCAGCAGCCTTGTTGACGAAATCGGCGTCGGCGAGGAACGGCCGGGCCATCGAGACCATGTCGGCATCGCCTTCCGCCAGGATCTGCTCGGCGACTTCCGGGGTGTTGATACGGTTGGTAGTGATCAGCGGAATACTCACCGAACCGCGCAGTTTGGCCGTGACCTTGCTGAACGCACCGCGCGGCACTTTGGTGGCGATGGTCGGAATCCGCGCTTCGTGCCAGCCGATGCCGGTGTTGATGATCGTGGCGCCCGCCTGCTCGATGGCCTTGGCCAGGGTGACGATTTCTTCCCAACTGCTGCCGCCTTCCACCAGGTCGAGCATCGACAGGCGAAAGATAATGATGAAATTCGGACCGACCGCTTCACGCACGCGGCGGACGATTTCCACCGGCAGGCGCATGCGGTTTTCGTAGCTGCCGCCCCAACGGTCGGTGCGGTGGTTGGTGTGGGCCGCGAGGAACTGGTTAATGAAATAACCTTCGGAACCCATGATTTCGACGCCGTCGTACTCGGCGACTTGCGCCAGTTTCGAACAGGTGACGAAATCGCTGATCTGCTTCTCGATGCCTTCCTCGTCCAGCTCTTTAGGCTTGAACGGGTTGATCGGCGCCTGGATTGCGCTCGGCGCAACCTGTTTCGGGCTGTAGGCATAACGCCCGGCGTGGAGGATCTGCATACAGATCTTGCCGCCCGCCTCGTGCACCGCGCGGGTGACGATCTGGTGCTTGAGCGCTTCTTCCTCGGTGGTCAACTTGGCCGCGCCGGAATACACCCCGCCCTCATCGTTCGGGCCGATACCGCCAGTGACCATCAGGCCAACACCACCCCGGGCACGTTCGGCAAAATACGCCGCCATGCGTTCGAAACCGCCGGGCTTTTCTTCCAGGCCAGTGTGCATCGAGCCCATCAGGGTGCGGTTGCGCAGCGTGGTAAAACCCAGGTCCAGCGGGGCCAACAGGTGCGGGTAATGAGCGGCGGCCATCGGTAACTCCACATCGAGCGATCACGGAAAAAGTGCAGGAGCTCTTCGGCCCCTGTCAGTCATGTGGCACAGACTAAGAGTCGCATCGTTGTCACTCAATGACCCAAACTCACAACTTATTGATCCAAATGCGCAGCGCCCCTTGGCAAGCGCCGACCGTGGCCCTACCCTAGTCGACGAATCCTGCACACGGCCGTTGACTGCTTTCCCATGCGCAAACTTCTGTACCTGACCTTTTCCATGGCGTTGATCGCCGCCCTCACGACCTACGCCATGTGGGCCGCGGACCGTCCGGTGGGTCATTACCTGTCAGACCTGCGGATCAATCTGGCGGTCGATCAAGGCACCCCGGCCGATCGCGGCAATCTGCTGGGCATCCAGCCCGAGCTGTTCCCCACCGACTACCAAAGCCCCGAGCGCTTGCACCGCAAACTCGCGGCTTATCTGCAAAAAGCCCAGGACCAGGGCCTGCTGAACGACAAAACCATCGTGGTGCTGCCGGAACATGTCGGCACCTGGCTGATGGTCAGCGGCGAGAAAGATGAGCTGTACCAGGCCAGCACCCTGAAGGAAGCCATGAACTGGCTGGCGGCGAGCAATCCGTTGCAATTCGTCCGCGCGCTGATCAGCGCCAAGGGCGCCAGTCGCCTCGACGACGCTCATCTGCGCATGAAGGCCAAAAGCATGGCCAAGGATTACCAGGCGCTGTTCGGTGGCCTGGCGAAAGAATTCCACGTGACCCTGGTGGCCGGCTCCATCGTGCTGCCGGAGCCAAGTGTGCGTGATGGCAGCCTGAAAATCGGTCACGGCGCGCTGTTCAACAGCACCGTGGTGTTCGGTCGAGACGGTGTGCCGATCGGACAACCGCAACGGCAGATGCACCCGATCTTCGCGGAACAGGACACCCTCGCCGCCAACACCGATCACACGGTCAACGTAATTGACACCCCGGCCGGACGCTTGGGCATCTTGATCGGCAGCGACAGCTGGTACCCGGACAACTACCGCAAACTCGACGACCAAGGCGCGCAACTGGTGGCGGTCCCGGCGTTCGTCGTCGGGCGCGGCACCTGGGACAAACCGTGGCGCGGTTACAAAGGCCTGTCGACACCCGGCTCGGTCAGCCTCAAGGCCGGTGAACTCAGCGAAGGCCAGGCCTGGCATCGCCTGACCCTGATCGCCCAGCCACCCAGCAGCCAGGCCATCGCCGGCATGAGCGTATTCCTGCGCGGGCAGTTCTGGGACAAGGGCAGCGCCGGTCAGAGCTTCCTCAGCAACAATGGTCAACACTCCGCCGACGGCAATGAGCGTGGCGCGCGCATGCTGAACCTCTGGTTGTAAACCATGAAGCCGCTGCCGATGCGCCTCGGGGATCTGTCGGTGGGCTTCGTTCATAGCCTGGCCGATGCCGTGCACAGCCACGGCGCCGACCCACAGCCCTTGCTCGAACAGTACGGCCTCGACGCGGCGCGCCTGGGCGAAGCCGGTGCGCGACTGTCGATCCCGCGCTACATGCGCCTGGGCCACGGGGCGATTCAACTGACCGGCGACCCGGCGCTGGGCTTGCGCATGGGCCAGCTCAGTCGCTTGAGTCAGGCCGGCCTGGCTGGCGTCACCGCCGCCCAGGCGCCGACCGTGCGAGAAGCGGCGCGTTGCCTGATTCGTTTCGAAGCCTTGTACGGTTCCAACTATCGCGGCCAGTCGAGCTTTCACGAAGACGTTCGGGGCGCCTGGCTGCGCTTCTATTCCATCAGCCCCTACAACGCCTACAACCGCTTCGTGGTGGACTCGATCATCGCCGGCTGGTTGCAGCAGTTGTCCAGCGTGAGCCCTGCCCCGCTGCGTGCCGAGCGCATCGAGATCGAATTCGAAGAACCGCTGTATCGAGAAGCCTACAGCGTGTTTGATTGCCCGATCCAGTTCGGCGCCGAGCACAACCAACTGCGCCTGAGCCTGAACGCCCTCGCCCAGCGCAACCCGCAACACTGCCCGAGCACCTGGCGGCACCTGCTGCAATTGTGTGAAAGGGAACTGGAACAGTTGACACGCACCCGCAGCCTGCGTGAACGCATCACTCAGTTGCTGGGGCCGTTACTCAATGGTGGCCGGGAACCCGACCTGGAAGAAGTGGCGGCACGCCTGAAGCTGCCGACCTGGACCTTGCGTCGCAAACTCGCCGAGGAAGGCACGCAATTTCGCGCAATTCTCAACGACACTCGCCGCGACCTGGCCATGACCTACATCCGCGATACCGAACTGGCATTCGGGGAAATCGCCTATCTGCTCGGCTTTGCCTCAGCCGAAGCCTTTCAACGGGCCTTCAAACGCTGGAACGGCCAGACACCCGGCGAGTTTCGCCGCAGTCATCGCCAATCCGCGTAAAGCCTTACAGCTCGGTGGCGTCTTCGGCCGGTTCCAGTGGATCCAGTTCAAACGCCGAGTACTCGAGCAACTCTTCTTGATAATCGTCCAATGTGGTGTCCCCCATCGCTCATTAAAAATGGCCTGATCAACTAACCAGCGCCTTGAGCATAAAGTGCCCGCGTGAAAGAAAAATGACGTTCACACGACACTCTGCCGCTACTGAATAAAACGTAGCAGGTGGTCAGGAATTTATCACAGGATTTTTTCGATACAGGCCGTAGGACAACGGCCTGGTTTGACGTGGGTCAAGCTTGATGGCCATTACGGGAGCGTGTCGTTCGACACGCTCCCGTAACGCCTGGATCGCTTACTGGGCCGGAATAGGTTCGCTTGGGGGCGGCATGTTGTCCGGATGCGACGGTGGCGTGATGGTCTCGGCCGGCGCGGGCTCGGACGATTCAACGGGAGTGATCGGGGCCGATTCTGCTGGCGGAGTGACCGGTTCTGAGGCCGCAGGGGCCGCCTCGACAGGTGCTGGCGCCGCTACAGGCTCTGCGGCAGGTGCGGGCGCTGGCGTGGGCACCAGTGGTGCTGGTGCAGCCTTGGCTTCAGGTACGCCCAGGTCGGTTTTCGGTTTTTCGACAATGTGCGCGGCTTTCTTCGCTTCCGGCGGCAGGAACAATTCCACCAGGGTAAAGAAACGCTCGTAGAACTTGGCCGAGGATACGGTTTCGCTGGCCACCTTGACCATCGAATCATCGGACGAACCGATCGGCATCGACACCGAGCCCAACACACCGACGCCGAGGCTGGCGGAGTTGTTGGTTTTCTTCAGGGCATAGCGGTCCTGCAGGGCGTTGGCGAACATGGTCGCGTGGTGGCCTTCAGAGCCATCATCGGCACACACCACACTGAAGCTGATCTCCATGTGGGTCTCGCCGGTCTGCTGGAAGCTCTTGTGGCCGCTGACCAGTTTCGGGTCGCTGCTGGTGATGATGTAGCCCTGGCTGAGCAAGGCGCGACGAGCAGCTTCGCAGGTCTGCGCATCGGTCACCGGATAGCTGCGTGAAAACGTTCCGGAATCGTCGAAGTTCTCATGCTCATAGATGGCGGCTTTCTTCGACGAACAACCGGCAGCAACGGCCAGCACCAGTGCCAGCCCGACGATACGCATGGGAATTGATCTAAACATTGAACATCCTGAGAGAAAACGGTCCGGGGCGTATTGTGCAACAGAACGATGCATAGCGTCGCATCGATTAGTGTCTTAAAACGGTTACAGGTGTGTTGACCGTTATATGGGGGAAAAGTCGCATACGGTGATGGATTCCCGATGGGCAGAGCGATCTTTTGCTCCACCCATAAAAAACCCCGGCCTTTCGGCCGGGGTTCTTGTATCGCGCAAAACTCAGTCAGTCATCAAAAACGCTTGATGTCCGCTTCGCTTTCCAGTTGCTTGCGGTAGGCCGCAAAGTCTTGCTGGCCGATGCGCGAAGCGAGGAAGCGACGGTATTGAGCCTTCTCTTCATCGGTCGGCGCTGCGGCTTCGTTCACGCCGTTCAAGCGCACGATCACCAGGCTACCATCGGCCAGGGTCACGCTGCTGAAGGTCGGCTTGTCCTTGGCGGCAGGCTTGGGCATGCGGAACAGCGCTTGCAGCACAGTTGGGTCAACCCCTTCCTGTGCGCGAGTAGCGGCTGCGGTGACCTTCCAGTTCTGGCCGTCGATGGCCTTGTCCAGTGGGGTCTTGCCGTCACGCAGGCTGGCGATCAACTGATCAGCCTGGGTCTTGGCGGCAGCACTGGCGTGCTCCTTGGCCAATTGCGTACGGATGCTCGCGGCCACGCTTTCGAGCGGCAACTGTGCAGGCTTCAGGTGTTCCTTGGCGCGCAGCACGATCACGGTTTCCGGATCGAGTTCGATGGCGGTGCTGTTGGCACCCTCATCCAGCACTTCAGGGCTGAACGCTGCAGTGACCACGGCACGGTTGGCCGCAACACCTTCGCCACCTTCACGGCCGAACGGCGCGGAGGTGTGGACGGTCAGCTTCAAGTCTTGCGCCGGCTGGGCCAGGTCAGAGGCTTCGAACGACGAATCTTCCAGTTGCTTGGTCGCCTCGACGAAACGCTGCTCGACCTGCTGGGTTTTCAGCTCACGGGTCAGCTTGCCTTTGAGACTGGCAAACGTCGGAACTTCCGGCGCTTCAACGCCCAGCAGCTTGATCAGGTGGAAACCGAAGTCAGTACGGATTGGCTCGGACACCTGGTCCTTGTTCAACGAGTACAGCGCTTTTTCGAACGCTGGATCGTAGACGCCAGGACCGGCGTAACCGAGGTCACCGCCGTTGTTCGCCGAACCCGGATCCTGGGAGAATTCCTTGGCCAACGCCTCGAATTTCTCGCCTTTGGCCAAGCGCGCCTGCACTTCCTCGATCTTGGCCTTGGCTTGCGCCTCGGTCACTTTGTCGTTCACTTCGATCAGAATGTGCGCAGCCCGGCGTTGTTCGGCCAGGTTGGCGGTTTCTTTCTGATACGCCGCTTGCAGGTCTTCGTCCTTGACGCTGACCTCATCAAAGAAGGAAGCCTTCTTCAATTCCAGGTAATCGATGACCACCTGATCCGGCGTCATGAATTCCTTGGCGTGTTCGTCGTAGTACGCCTTGACTTCGTCGTCGGTCAGCTTGACCGCTGACGGATCAACCTTGATGGGCAGGGAAGCGAAATCGCGGGTCTGTTTTTCCAGACGGGCGAACGCCAGCACCTGTGCATCAGTGACGAAACCACTGCCGGCCAAGCCTGCGCGCAGCTGACCGATCAGCATTTCCTGAGCCAGCATCTGGCGGAATTGCATACGGCTGTAACCCAGCTGACGGATCACCTGGTCGAAACGCTCAGGGCTGAACTTGCCGTCGGCCTGGAATTCAGGCGTCTGCAGGATCACCTGGTCCAAAGCGGCTTCGGAGAAAGCGAACTTCGACTTTTCTGCGCCTTGCAGCAGCAGTTTGCGATCGATCAAGCCCTTGAGGGCCGATTCGCGCAGCATTTTTTCGTCGAGCAACGACGCATCGAAATCCTTGCCCAGCTGTTGCATCAGCTGACGGCGTTGCATATCGACGGCCTGGCTCAGCTCGTTTTGGCTGATTTCTTCGCCGTTGACCTTGGCCGCATCATTGCTGTGCGTCGTGGCCTGGAAAATGGCGTCGAAACCGGTCAAAGCCATCAGTGCAACGATGACCCCGATAATGGTCTTGGCAATCCAGCCTTGTGAATTGTCCCTGATATTCTGCAGCATGCGTCCCCCAGAAACGGTTGAACTTCAAAATTAGGCAACCGTGGAGCGTGGGTAGAATCCGGATAGAAGAAAGGCGCATCCGGGGATGCGCCTTCTCGTAACTGGCGGAACGGACCGAGGGTTCGAACTTGCGACCCTCGGTGTCTCAGATCAACGACTTGTTGGCTGGACTACCGCTCCGCTGCCAGGTCAGGCATGACCCCGACCCGGATAGGCAAAAACCTGAATCGAACTTAGTTGACAGCTTCTTTCAGTGCTTTACCGGCTTTGAAACCTGGTTTTTTGGCTGCAGCGATTTCCAGCGTCTTACCGGTCTGTGGGTTACGACCGATGCGAGCAGGACGATCGGTGACGGAGAACGTACCGAAACCAACCAGAACAACGGAGTCGCCAGCCTTGAGAGCGCCAGTGACGGATTCGATTACAGCGTCCAGCGCACGGCCAGCAGCAGCTTTCGGGATATCAGCGGATGCAGCGATAGCATCAATCAGTTCCGACTTGTTCACTCTAAGTCCCCTTATATCTATTTGAGTATGATTCTAAGTTTTTTGGTGAAAGCAAAAACGAGTGCTGAATGGCCTACAGACACTTAAGAGCCGCTTTATAACAAGGGCTCTAAAAAGCTGTCAAGGAAGCCCCCCAGGCAAATGCGTACTAATGCGTGCTAATTCTTTCCTTAGAGTCAGACTCGCGTTTTTCATCCTTTGCAACTATCTCCGGAGCCACATCCGGCAAGGGCTCCGGCGCGTATTGCAGCGCAATTTGCAGGACCTCGTCAATCCATTTAACCGGTTTAATCTGCAGATCTTGCTTAATATTGTCAGGAATTTCCTTCAAATCGCGTACGTTCTCTTCAGGAATGATCACCGTCTTGATCCCGCCGCGGTGTGCCGCCAGCAGTTTTTCCTTCAAACCGCCGATCGCCAGCACCTGGCCACGCAGGGTAATTTCGCCTGTCATGGCGACGTCCGCGCGCACAGGAATGCCAGTCAATGCCGACACCAGGGCCGTGCACATGCCTACACCGGCGCTAGGGCCGTCCTTCGGGGTCGCCCCTTCTGGCATGTGGATGTGCGTGTCGCGCTTCTCGTGGAAGTCCAGGGGGATCCCCAGGCTCTTGGCACGGCTGCGAACAACGGTCAGTGCGGCGGTGATCGATTCGACCATCACATCACCCAGGGAACCGGTCTTGATCAACTGGCCCTTGCCCGGTACGACAGCGGCTTCGATGGTCAGTAATTCGCCACCCACTTGAGTCCACGCCAGGCCGGTCACTTGACCGATCTGGTCCTGGGATTCAGCCAGACCGTAGCGGAATTTGCGCACGCCCAGGAAGTGTTCCAGCATCTCGGCAGTGACCTTCACCGAGAAGCGTTTTTCCAGTGCGTGCTCTTTGACCGTCTTGCGGCAAACCTTGGCAATCTGGCGCTCCAGCCCCCGCACACCGGCTTCGCGGGTGTAGTAGCGGATGATGTCGCGGATCGCTTCGGCGTCGAATTCCAGCTCGCCTTTCTTCAAGCCGTTGGCCTGAATCTGCTTGGGCGAAAGGTATTTGACGGCGATGTTGATCTTCTCGTCTTCGGTGTAGCCCGGCAGACGAATCACTTCCATCCGGTCCAGCAGCGCCGGTGGAATGTTCATGGAGTTGGAGGTGCAAAGGAACATCACATCGGACAGGTCGTAGTCGACTTCCAGATAGTGATCGTTGAAGTTGTGGTTCTGCTCCGGATCGAGCACTTCCAGCAACGCCGACGCTGGGTCACCACGCATATCGCTGCCCATTTTGTCGATTTCATCGAGCAGGAACAGCGGGTTGCGAACCCCGACCTTTGTCATCTTTTGAATCAATCTTCCGGGCATCGAACCGATATAAGTCCGGCGATGACCACGAATTTCCGCTTCATCGCGTACGCCACCGAGGGCCATACGGACGAATTTGCGGTTGGTGGCGTGTGCAATCGACTCCGCCAGAGAGGTTTTACCCACCCCTGGAGGACCGACGAGGCACAACACCGGTCCACGAATTTTCTTCACGCGCTTTTGCACGGCGAGGTATTCGAGGATGCGTTCTTTGACTTCGTCCAGACCGTAGTGGTCTGCATCGAGAATGTCTTCGGCACGAGCCAGGTCCAGACGCACCTTGCTCTGAGCCTTCCACGGCACCTGAACCAGCCAGTCGATATACGAACGCACCACGGTCGCTTCCGCGGACATTGGCGACATTTGCT
Source organism: Pseudomonas sp. ADAK2 (assembly GCF_012935755.1). Lineage (GTDB taxonomy): Bacteria > Pseudomonadota > Gammaproteobacteria > Pseudomonadales > Pseudomonadaceae > Aquipseudomonas. Next base: position 6,864,075 of record NZ_CP052862.1, on the reverse strand, counting down.
TGAGCTTGTTCAGTTCGCCCTGGGCCTTGGCCAAGGCATCTTTCGGCAGGCCGGCGGCATCGATGCGCTTTTTCAGCTCTTCGATTTCGTTGTGGCCTTCCTCGCTGTCGCCGAGCTCCTTCTGAATGGCCTTCATCTGCTCATTCAGGTAGTACTCGCGCTGACTGCGCTCCATTTGTTTTTTGACGCGACCGCGAATGCGTTTTTCGACTTGCAGCAGGTCGATCTCGGCATCCAGCAACGCCAGGACGTGCTCGACCCGGGCCGACAAATCGATGATTTCGAGAATTTCCTGCTTCTGCTCGATCTTCAGGGCCATGTGCGCGGCCATGGTGTCGACCAGGCGGCCTGGCTCGTCGATGCTGTTGAGCGACGACAGGACTTCAGCCGGGACTTTCTTGCCCAACTGTACATATTGTTCGAACTGAGCCAGCAGGCTACGGACAAACACTTCCGACTCGCGCTCAGGCGCGTCGACTTCGTCGATCAGCGAGACTTCGGCGCGGCAGTGGCCGTCGACTTCGCTGAAGCGCTCCACGGCGCCCCGCTGCTCGCCTTCGACCAGAACCTTGACGGTGCCGTCAGGCAGCTTGAGCAGTTGCAGAACAGTGGCGATGGTACCTACGCGATAAAGTGCTTCTTCACCGGGATCGTCGTCAGCAGGGTTCCGCTGAGCCAGCAGAAGGATCTGCTTGTCGCCCGTCATCGCAGCCTCGAGGGCTTCGATGGATTTCTCGCGCCCCACGAACAGCGGGATAACCATGTGCGGATAAACCACGACATCACGCAATGGCAAGAGAGGCAATTCGATGGTTGTCTTCATGATTTCGCCTCTACGGCGGCCATTAGGCCGTAAACAGATGGATGTAAGCTTGAAACCAAGATGGGGGCTGCTTTCAAAAAAAACAAGCGCAAAGAGGGTGTTAAAACGCTTTAAAAGAAAAGGGGCCCGAAGGCCCCTTCTTTATTCCAGCTGCGTGACGCTTAAGCGTCTGGCGCGGCCTTGGCAGTCGGCTCACTGTTTTCGTAGATATACAGTGGCTTGGATTTGCCTTCGATAACGCTTTCATCGATCACTACTTTGCTCACCTCGGACTGCGAGGGGATTTCATACATAGTGTCGAGCAATACACCTTCGAGAATCGAACGCAGGCCACGGGCACCGGTCTTGCGTTCCAGGGCACGTTTGGCGACCGATTTCAGTGCGTCGGCCCGGAATTCCAGGTCCACGCCTTCCATCTCGAACAGCTTGGCATACTGCTTGGTCAGAGCATTTTTCGGCTCGGTAAGGATCTGCATCAACGCAGCCTCATCAAGCTCGTCCAGCGTGGCGAGGACCGGCAGACGACCGACGAATTCCGGGATCAGACCGAACTTGACCAGATCGTCAGGCTCGACTTCACGCAGGGACTCACCGACTTTCTTGCCTTCTTCCTTGCTGCGCACCTCGGCGTTGAAGCCGATGCCGCCACGGGTGGAGCGCTGTTGAATAACCTTCTCCAGACCGGAGAACGCACCACCGCAGATGAACAGGATGTTACGGGTATCGACCTGAAGGAATTCCTGCTGCGGATGCTTGCGACCACCTTGCGGCGGAACGGAAGCGACCGTGCCTTCGATCAACTTGAGCAAGGCCTGCTGTACGCCTTCACCGGAAACGTCCCGGGTGATCGACGGGTTGTCAGACTTGCGCGAAATCTTGTCGATTTCATCGATGTAGACAATGCCCATCTGGGCTTTTTCCACATCGTAATCGCACTTCTGCAGCAGCTTCTGAATGATGTTCTCGACATCTTCACCTACGTAACCGGCCTCGGTGAGGGTGGTTGCGTCGGCGATGGTGAACGGAACGTTCAGCAAACGGGCCAGTGTTTCGGCAAGCAGGGTTTTACCCGAGCCTGTCGGGCCGATCAGCAAGATGTTGCTCTTGCCGAGTTCGACGTCGTCATTCTTTTTGTCACGCTGGTTCAGACGCTTGTAGTGGTTGTACACCGCTACGGCCAGAACCTTTTTCGCACGCTCCTGACCAATCACATACTGATCAAGGATGCCGCTGATTTCTTTAGGCGAAGGCAATTTATGCGCGCTGCTCTCGGCCTGGGCTTCCTGCACCTCCTCACGGATGATGTCATTGCACAGGTCGACGCACTCGTCGCAGATAAAGACCGAGGGGCCGGCAATCAATTTGCGCACTTCATGCTGGCTTTTGCCACAGAAGGAGCAATAGAGCAGCTTGCCGTTGTCCTCGCCGTTGCGGGTGTCAGTCATTCGTTCGATCCAAATCCGATAGGCTTGCAACACAAGATGAAGGCTATTGCGGGCTTTTTCAAGCCCGCTAGTGATCGGAGCGGCCGACCAAGCCTATTTTGAGCTGCTTATTTAAGCGGGGCGCTGGCTGATCACTTCATCGATCAACCCGTACTCACGCGCGGCTTCTGCGCTCATGAAATTATCGCGGTTGGTGTCGCGCTCGATTTCTTCCAGCGTGTGCCCGCTGTGCTTGGCCATCAGCGTGTTGAGACGCTCACGAATGAAGAGGATTTCCTTGGCATGGATTTCGATATCCGATGCCTGACCCTGGAAACCGCCCAATGGCTGGTGAATCATCACACGCGAGTTCGGCAGGCAGAAACGCTTGCCAGCGGCACCGGCCGTCAACAGGAACGCGCCCATGCTGCAGGCCTGGCCAATACAAGTGGTGGACACGTTGGGTTTGATGAACTGCATGGTGTCGTAGATCGACATGCCTGCTGTCACCGAACCGCCCGGGGAGTTGATATAGAGATGGATGTCCTTGTCCGGGTTTTCCGCTTCAAGGAACAGCAGTTGCGCACAGATCAGGTTGGCCATGTAGTCCTCTACCGGACCAACCAGAAAGATTACTCGCTCCTTGAGCAGACGCGAGTAAATGTCGTAAGCGCGCTCGCCACGAGCAGACTGCTCGACAACCATCGGGACCAGGCCGCCTGCGGCCTGGATATCAGAGTTCTGCTGAATATACGAATTACGGAACATGCTCTGCAGTCACTCCCAAATAGTTATGTCTTGAATACGCATAAGCCAGCGCGAAGGCTGGCTTATGGTGATTACTTCTTAGCGCAGAAACGATCAGTCGGCTTGTGGAGCTTCTACCGGCTTGACTGCTTCTTCGTAAGAGACCGCTTTGTCGGTCACGTTAGCCTTCTGCAGAACAGTATCCACAACTTGTTCTTCCAGCACAACCGAACGGACTTCGTTCAGTTGCTGGTCGTTCTTGTAGTACCAGGACACAACCTGCTCAGGCTCTTGGTAGGCCGAAGCCATTTCCTGAATCATTTCGCGAACGCGGGCTTCGTCTGGCTTGAGGTCGAATTGCTTGACCACTTCAGCCACGATCAGACCCAGCACAACGCGGCGCTTGGCTTGTTCTTCGAACAGCTCGGCCGGCAGTTGATCAGGCTTGATGTTGCCGCCGAACTGCTGAACAGCCTGCACGCGCAGACGGTCAACTTCGTTGGACAGCAGAGCCTTTGGCACTTCGATCGGGTTGGTGGTCAGCAGACCGTCCATGACCTGATTCTTGACCTTGGATTTGATCGCCTGACGCAGCTCGCGCTCCATGTTCTTGCGAACTTCGGTGCGGAAGCCTTCCAGACCGGTTTCCTTGATGCCGAATTGAGCGAAGAATTCTTCGGTCAGCTCTGGCAGTTTTGGCTCGGAAACAGTGTTCACGGTCACGGTGAACTCAGCAGTCTTACCTGCCAGGTCGAGGTTCTGGTAGTCCTCTGGGAAGGTCAGGTTCAGAACGCGCTCTTCGCCAGCTTTAGCGCCAACCAGACCGTCTTCGAAACCAGGGATCATGCGGCCGGAACCCAGCACCAGCTGAGTACCTTTGGCGGAACCGCCAGCGAACACTTCACCGTCAACCTTGCCAACGAAATCGATGTTCAGTTGGTCTTCGTTCTGGGCAGCACGTTCGGCCACTTCGAAACGGGTGTTCTGCTTGCGCAGGATGTCGAGCATCTTGTCCAGGTCAGCGTCAGCCACGTCAGCGCTCAGGCGCTCAACGGTGATACCGTCGAAACCGGCTACAGTGAACTCTGGGAACACTTCGAAAATCGCGACGTATTCCAGATCTTTGCCAGCTTCGATCGATTTAGGCTCGATCGAAGGAGCGCCAGCCGGGTTCAGCTTCTGCTCAACGACAGCTTCGTAGAAGGAGGACTGGATCACATCGCCTACAGCTTCCTGGCGCGCATCAGCACCGAAACGGCGCTTGATTTCACTCATTGGCACTTTGCCTGGACGGAAGCCAGCAATCTTGGCCTTTTGGGCGGTCTGCTGCAGACGCTTGTTGACCTGAGTCTCGATGCGCTCAGCCGGCACGGTGATGCTCATGCGGCGCTCAAGAGCAGAAGTATTTTCAACAGAAACTTGCATGGATATTCCTCGTTGCACAGACGTTAGCCGGCCGTTTCCGACCCCAGAATCAAGGGCATGCATTCTAGTGGGTCAAACTCAAGAAGTCACCCTACTGAAAACGGGTAAAAAAACAGCAGGCAATTTATAGGCGAGGGACAAACGGTTGTGCCTCGCCCTGTTAGCAAATACAGCCAGTCAAGCCAGGGCTCTGCACCACCTCTTCTATATATAGAAGAAGTAGCAGGCATCTCCCTGACAGCCGACCTTGCGAGCAAGGCCGGCGCGCGGCGCGGCATCATCGAGAAACAAAAATACGACGAAACACCCCACCCCTGCGACTCAGGACATGCAGTCGCTGAAAACTCGAACCGCTAAAACAAAAAAGGCGCCAGACTGTAAAATCTGGCGCCTCTCGAAATATGGGGTGGACGAAGGGGATCGAACCCTCGACAACGGGAGTCACAATCCCGTGCTCTACCAACTGAGCTACGCCCACCATATTGCATTGCAAAGAAACCAAACTACTTCCTTGCTTTGCCCCAGCCAGGCCAAACGGCCTGGGCGAAGCTTTATTTGGTGCGGATGAAGAGACTCGAACTCTTACGCCTCGCGGCGCTGGAACCTAAATCCAGTGTGTCTACCAATTCCACCACATCCGCGGCTTGAAGCTGTTAAAGCAAAGGCGCCAGACTGTTAATCTGGCGCCTTTCGAAATATGGGGTGGACGAAGGGGATCGAACCCTCGACAACGGGAGTCACAATCCCGTGCTCTACCAACTGAGCTACGCCCACCATATTGCGCTACTTGTGCCAAAGCTGCCTAATGGCGCACCCGGCAGGACTCGAACCTGCGACCATCCGCTTAGAAGGCGGATGCTCTATCCAGCTGAGCTACGGGCGCCTTATTAATCTGTACTCTTGGAGGACTACAAACTAAGTGCTTCCAGTCTCGCAGAACCGTAATCCCGCTCGACCTTCTCATCCAGTGCTAGGCTGTGCCCGACAAGTGCGACGAATAGTATAGAGCGCCCCAAAGGCCGTCAAATCCTTTTTAAAAAAAATTCATTTAATTAAAGGGCTTAGAGGAATTTGCAGACCAAGCGCCTTTGCCCTTGCCGCCTGACATGCGAGAATGCGCCCTCTTTTTTTCCCCTCTCGATGGTTAATCACGCGCAATGACTGCACAACTTATCGACGGCAAGTCAATCGCCGCCAGCCTGCGCCAGCAGATCGCCAAACGAGTTGCCGAGCGTCGCCAGCAAGGCCTGCGCACGCCCGGCCTCGCGGTGATCCTGGTCGGCAGCGATCCTGCCTCTCAGGTTTATGTCTCGCACAAGCGTAAAGACTGTGAAGAGGTCGGCTTCCTGTCCCAGGCCTACGACCTGCCTTCTGAAACCACTCAAGAAGCGCTGACCGAGCTGATCGATCGCCTGAACGACGACCCGGCAATCGACGGCGTTCTGCTTCAGCTTCCTCTACCTGCCCACCTGGACGCCTCCAAATTGCTGGAGCGCATTCGTCCGGACAAGGATGTCGACGGTTTCCACCCGTATAACGTCGGCCGTCTGGCCCAGCGCATTCCGCTGCTGCGCCCGTGCACACCCAAAGGCATCATGACCCTGCTGGAAAGCACCGGGGCGGATCTGTACGGGATGGACGCCGTGATTGTCGGGGCATCCAACATTGTTGGCCGCCCGATGGCGATGGAATTGCTGTTGGCCGGTTGCACCGTTACCGTTACTCACCGCTTCACCAAGGATCTGGCCGGCCACGTCGGCCGCGCCGATCTGGTGGTGGTCGCCGCCGGCAAGCCGGGCCTGGTCAAGGGTGAGTGGATCAAGGAAGGTGCAATCGTGATCGACGTCGGCATCAACCGTCAGGAAGACGGCAAGCTGGTCGGCGACGTGATCTACGAAACTGCCCTGCCTCGCGCTGGCTGGATTACGCCAGTGCCTGGCGGTGTCGGCCCGATGACCCGCGCCTGCCTGCTGGAAAATACGTTGTACGCAGCAGAAACACTGCACGGCTGATTCCAGTCGCTACACCGAACAAACACGAAACCCCGCCATTGGCGGGGTTTTCTGTTTTCAGGCCTGCCTCCGAACGACAGCCGGACGGCCAACGCTCGAAAACCTCAAACCGTCCTAGACTTCTTATCGAAACATCCCCTAAACCGTAGACGCGAATCAGGAAGTACGCGCATAGCTTAAAAGGCGTCACTTTATGAATCCTCGTAACCCGACTCACCATCGCTTTTTCGTTTTCTCTGGAAAACTCGCCGGCCTGCTTTACAGCCTCTTCTGCTACCTGTGCTTCCTGCTCACCACGCTTTACCTGATCGGTTTTCTATCAGGCATCGGAGTCCCCAAAGACATCAACGCTGGCGCCAGCCTCAGCGGTCCCCTGGCAGCCCTGGTCGACAGCTTGCTGATTACGCTGTTTGCCGTACAGCACAGCGGCATGGCACGACAGGGTTTCAAGCGCTGGTGGACGCACTTCGTCCCGGCGCCCATCGAGCGCGCGACCTACGTGTTGTCGACCTGCCTGGTGCTCGTGCTGCTGTTCTGGTTGTGGCAACCCATGGAAACGCCCATCTGGCGCGTAACCTCTGCATGGGGCCACGCATTGCTCATGGCGTTGTTCTGGCTGGGCTGTTTCGTGGCGGTGTTCGCGACGTTCCTGATCAGCCATTTCGAACTGTTCGGCATCAAGCAGGCGATCAACGCCTGGCGCTCTACCGGGCCCGCGCCACTCACGTTCAAAACGCCTTTGCTCTACAAGCTGGTCCGCCACCCTTTGTACCTGGGGTTTGTGATGGTGTTCTGGGCGACGCCCGAGATGACGGCCGGACATCTTCTGTTTGCACTGCTCAGCACGTTCTACATCCTGATCGGTGCGCATTTTGAAGAGAAAGATCTAGTGAATCTGTTTGGTGAGCGATACCAACGCTATCAACAGAACGTTGCCATGCTCGTCCCCCTGACCAAACGTAAACCGGGCTCGCGGCACCACGATCAAAACTGAGTGAATCCGACGCCTGCTCACCACGGGCAGGCGCCAAAAAACATTAAATTTTCTTCATATAAAGCGCTCGTCGGACAGGCGCCTAGCACTTTCGTAGCTCATACTCCTAGAATGCGTCGTTTTTAAGAAACAGCCCGTAACAAAACGGCATATCCACCCTTATGAGTTCGCCCGCGTGAAAATCCCTCTTTCCATCCTGAGCCTATTTTTTGCGTTGACAGGGACTGTTATCACGCCAATGACCCACGCTGCGGAAACCACCGCAGCACCACGCGACGCCTCGCAACTCAAGATTGCTTCTGGCAGCGCTCTGCTGATGGATCTGCAGACCAACAAAATCATTTATGCCAACAACCCTGACGTGGTGGTGCCCATCGCCTCGGTCAGCAAACTGATGACGGGCCTGGTGGTGGTTGAAGCCCACCAGAACATGGACGAGTACATCAACGTCGACATCAGCCGCACGCCGGAAATGAAAGGTGTGTTCTCCCGGGTCAAGCTCAATAGCGAGTTGCCACGCAAGAAGATGTTGCTGATTGCACTGATGTCCTCGGAAAACCGCGCGGCCGCCACCCTCGCCCACCATTACCCAGGCGGTTATGTCGCGTTCATTGCCGCAATGAACGCCAAAGCCAAGGCGCTGGGTATGTCCAGCACCCACTTCGTCGAACCTACCGGGCTTTCGCCGCGCAACGTCTCGACGGCTCGCGACCTGAGCAAATTACTGATCGCGGCGCATAAGTACCCGCTGCTGACCGAACTGACTACCACCAAAGAAACCACGGTTGCGTTCCGCAAACCTAATTACACCCTGGGCTTTCGCAACACCGACCATTTGGTGAACAAGCCCAATTGGGACATCAAAATCACCAAGACCGGTTTTACCAACGAGGCCGGTCACTGCCTGGTGCTGGTAACGAGCATGGGCAATCGGCCTGTGGCACTGGTGATTCTCGATGCATTCGGCAAGTACACGCACTTTGCCGACGCCAGCCGGATCCGCAGTTGGGTCGAAACCGGCCGCAGCACCGAAGCCCCCTCCGTGGCCTTGCAGTACAAAGCGGCGAAGAATCTGAAGCATCGTCAGAGTGGCGTGGTTGAGGCCTCCAAGTAGATCCGTGACCTCAACAAAAAGCCCCGATTGATCGGGGCTTTTTTTATCCAAAGGCTAGTCATTGGGCAACGGCATCTGGTCGTCATCCGGAATGCCATCCCCGGCACTCGGGTCTTTGTGGCCCAGCGGATGCTCCGTCGGCACCACCATGGGGCGCGCCAACGGATCCCTCATTGGGCTGTCCGGATCCAGCACAGGGTCGATGTCATCTTCGGGGGTGGTCGGGACGCTGTCCGGACGTTTGTCGTCGAAACTCGAATCGGTAGACATAAACACCTCACTGCACGTCAGGGTTTGAGATCAGCCAGCGGGTCGTAAGGCTTGGCCGGCTTCTTGTCGTCCTCGCCCGGTTTGATATCCCTGGGCGCCTTGGCAGGGCCGACGGGATCGACCTGAGGGTCAGCAAGGTCCGGTGAATCGGGATCGAAATCCAGCTCATGGCCAGACGAATGCTCGGAAGAATGCGGACCGTCTGGGGTAGTTGAATGTGCCATGGACGCCTCCTTGAGTCTGGCCCGGAGAAATCCGGGCTCTACTCATAAGAGGCCGAGGCCACGCGACGGTGCCCTGGAGATGACGAACGGAGCTGCTATTGAGCCTGCAACGCCTTGGTCGCCCGTGCGGCGGCCTGTTCCTGCCCCGCCTGCCCCAGGTCGCTCGCGGCCTTGAGCCAGCGTTGCTCATCGACCCTGGCCGGAATCTGGTTCGGCTTCTGGATCAGCACGGCCCAGCCGCCCGCATCCTTGAAAGAGGACTCAAACGAATTGAAACCCATCAACAAGCGACGGTTCATTCCGGAGCGCAACAGCACCGTCTGCTTCTGCCGGTTGTAGCCGGCGAGGATGGCGTAGCGCGGTTCGGCCCAGAACGCCGAGCCTTCGGTGAAACGCACCATCACCGGATAACCGGCGGCAACCTGGGTCAACAACGCCGGCAAATTACTGTCGAGGGGATACACCACCATGCCGTACTCGCGGGCCAGATTCTGCATGTTCTGCTGCAACTGCGCTTCGGCGCCCGGCAAATGCAGGGGTTTTTCCAGCAGCCCCGGCGTAATCACCACGCCCTGCTGGGACAACATGCTGGCAAGGACTTGTGGCCCGCTTTGATTGGCCTCGCCACGGTAGAACGTACCGCTGAGTTCAACACGCTCCGGCAGCCGCTTGACCTCCGGAGCCACGCTACCGGCGCAGCCCGCCAACACGCCGACGCAACCCATCACCAGCACCGCAGAACGAATCCGAGAAAATACCCGCACCATCATTACTCTCTTGTTCAGACGCCAGGCAATCGCGCCCCCGGCTTGGCCATTGATCATAGGTCGCCACGGGACAGCGGTATAGCCTTAACCGGCAGTTGTTTGCATTCGATAGAGCGAAGTGGTTGGTGACAGGCGACCTTTGGTCAATAGCCTGAAACACAGCAGCGACTAGACTGTCACTTGCATAGCGTGTGTATGCCCGAAGCAGGGCAAAGAGGAGGCACGATGAGCCTGACAATGACAATCGTAATGCTGATTTCCGGCTGGCTGGCCGTGGCCGCCGCCATGTTATGGGGAGTCCTGCGCATCACCCGCCGGCACCATCATCATCCGGTGCAATCGGTCCCCGCCAAACCCGATCAACCGGCGGCACGCCCCGCCACTGCGCACTGACCGACACCTTTCAGCCCGCCAAACAAAAACGGCCGCCTGGACTCTTGCGAGTGCAGGCGGCCGTTCTGTTTAACGCCGACTTTTACGCTTCGGCAGACAAGCGCTTCTGCTTGGCCCGCCGGGACATCATGTTCAACCCCTCGATCGTGGCCGAGAACGCCATCGCCGCATAAACGTAGCCTTTCGGTACGTGAGCGCCAAAGCCTTCGGCGATCAGCGTCATGCCGATCATGATCAGGAAGCCCAGGGCCAGCATCACCACGGTCGGGTTGTCGTTGATGAACCTGGCCAGCGGGTCAGCGGCCAGCAACATCACCAGTACCGACACCACCACCGCGATGATCATGATCGGCAAATGCTCGGTCATGCCGACGGCGGTAATGATGCTGTCGATGGAGAACACCATGTCGAGCATCAGGATCTGCCCGATCGCCGCAGCAAAGCCGAGGCTGACGCCGGAGGTGGCCGACTTCGGATCGTCCGGCGCCGGATCCATGCTGTGATGGATCTCGGTTGTCGCCTTCCACAACAGGAACAGGCCACCGGCGATCAGGATCATGTCCTTCCAGGAGAACGTCTGGCCGAGGATATCGATCACCGGCTCGGTCAACTGCACGATGAAGGCGATGGTGCTCAACAGCGCCAGGCGCAGGATCAGCGCCATGCCGATACCGATGCGGCGGGCTTTCTGCCGGTGTTGCTCGGGCAGTTTATTGGTCAGGATCGAAATGAAGATCAGGTTATCGATGCCGAGCACGATTTCCATGACGATCAACGTGGCCAGGGCGACCCAGGCGGTGGGGCTGGCGGCTAGTTCTACAAGATATTCCATGGGTCAGTCCTGACTCGCTTAAGACGATTTAGATTTCCTGGGACGAAGATTCGGTTTTCTCTTTCTCTTCGGCCGGTTGTTCTTTCTTGCTGATCAGGCCGCCAGTGGCATCACTGAGCGCCTGTTCGGCGGCTTTATGGGTGTCGTCGATCGCCTGTTTGGCGCTCTCGGTGGCCTTGCCCATCAGTTGTTGCGCACTCTTTTCGGCCTGGTCACAACCGGCCAATACCAGTAAAGACGTGATCAGCAGCGCCGTAGCGGTAAGTTTCATGGGATCTCCTCGTTAGAACGGACAGGCGCGAAAAGCCGCCCCGTCGATAGCGAGGCATTCTATGGAGGCAAACACTTCAGGAAAATTCGTATTTTTAACGGTTATACTTCGGGTTTAACGAAGTGTAGGTCGCCATGCTGAATTATCGACAGCTGCATTACTTCTGGGTGGTGGCCAAGACCGGCAGCATCGTGCGCGCCTGCGAGCAGTTGAACCTGACGCCGCAAACCATCAGCGGGCAGATTTCCCTGTTCGAACAAACCTACGGCATCGAGTTGTTTCGCCGGGTCGGGCGCAATCTGGAACTCACCGAAGCCGGGCGCCAGACGTTGCCCTACGCCGAGCAGATGTTCCAGCTCGGTGGCGAACTGGAACTGATGCTGCGCGCCCAGCCCAACGAGCAGCAGATTCTGTTTCGGGTCGGCGTGGCGGATGTGGTGCCCAAATCCATCGTCTATCGACTGATCGCACCGACCATGGAATTGAGCGAACCGCTGCGCATCACCTGTCGCGAGGACAAACTGGAACGCTTGCTCGCCGACCTGGCGATCCAGCGCCTGGACCTGGTGATTTCCGACAGCCCGATGCCGTCGCACCTGGACATCAAGGGCTACAGCCAGAAGCTCGGGGAATGCGGGATCAGTTTCTTTGCGACACAAGAACTGGCGGCGCAGTACGGACAGGACTTCCCGCGCAGCCTGCACGGCGCACCGCTGTTGATTCCCGGGCCGGAAACCGTGGTGCGCAGTCGTTTGCAGCGCTGGTTTGCCGAGCAGCAGATCCAGCCGCGCATCGTCGGTGAGTTTGATGACAGCGCGTTGATGCAGGCGTTCGGTCAATCCGGCAGCGGGATTTTCATCGGCCCGAGCGTGATTGCCGACGAGGTGAGACGCCAATATGGCGTGGAGTTGATCGGCCAGACCGACGCGGTGACCGAGTCGTTCTATGCCATCTCGGTGGAACGCAAGGTCAAGCACCCCGGCATTGTCGCCATTACCGAAGGTGCCCGACGCGAGTTGTTTACTGAGCTATGAGCGGCTCACGGGGCGCCATGGTCATCAGCGCCATGGCCAGCAGGATCGAAGCGAGGATGAAAGCAGCCGCCGCGAAACCCAGGCCACCCAGGCCAAAGGCATTGATCACCCGACCGCCAACCATCGCGCCCAGGCCAATTCCGAGGTTGGCCCCGGCGATGTTCAGCGACGCGGCAAAGGCCGGTGCCTCGGGAGCGGCTTTCATCAAACGCACATGGCTGACCAAAAACAGGGCTGCCTGAGTGATCCCCCAAATGCCCATCGCCGCCGCCAGACCGAGCGGCGACTGAATGTTCGGCACCAATGCAATCAGGCCGGCAATCAGGAACGCGCAGAACATCATCGACGCGATCAGCGGATGACGGTCCACCGCGCGGCCGCCCCACCAGTTGCCGATCAGCCCGACCGCACCGAAGCCCATCAGGCACCAGCCGACCAGCGTGCCGTTGAAACCGGCCAGGCGTTCGAGAATGTCCGCCAGGTAGGTATAAGCGGTGAACATGCCGGTAAACACCAGGATCGACAGCAGCACATGGCCGATCATCAACGGGCTGCGCAGGATTTTGAACTGTGAACGAAAGCTCACCTGGTTCTGATGCAGGAGGGTGCGCGGCAAGTAGATATACAGCAGCAAAGCCTTGGCAATCGCGATCACCGCCAGGATGCCAAAGGCGCTGCGCCAGCCGAATGCATCGGAAATCAGCGTGCCGACCGGAATGCCGAACACCATGGCGCAAACAATGCCAAAGCCGATTTTGGAAATGGCCCGCCCCGCGTGATCCGGCCCGACGATGTCCACTGCGGTCTCACTGGCCAGGGCCCAGAACACCGGCAGGCCCAGCGCCGGAATCAACCGGGCAAAGGCCATCACCCAGATATTCGGCGCGAACGCCGCAACCGTGTTGGCCACGCCGAACATGATCAATATCGAGATAAACAGCTTACGACGCTCGAAGCGGGCGAAGTATGCGGTCAGGAACGGACCAAACGCGGCCACGGTAAAGGCGAACAGCGTCACCAGCAGACCGGCCTGGGGAATGCTGACTTCCAGGTCTCGGGCAATCGCCGGCAACAGGCCAACGATGATGAATTCCGTGGTCAGCACCGTGAAACCGGCGGCCGACAACAGAAGAATGGGCAGCAGCATGTGGAACTCCAGAAAACGACGACAGCAGCGATAGCCCGAAGGCCCGCTGGCAGAACTTGAAAATGAGGAGGGCGAATCTTAACAGAGTGTTTCCCGGCCGGGTTGCACGAACCTGCCGATTGCGTTGAAACCCGAGTGGCAGATCGTCACAGGTCTGAAGGATCGGGACGACCCTGTGATAAAGTCCGCGCCCTGCGATTCGTACACCCTGTTCATCGGCCAGTTGCTGGCATTGATGGCGCGATACTCCCTCGGTTCCTCCATGTGGCCTGCCCCGCTTATTGCTGCGTGACCTGCGGAACCCTGCACCCAAAAAAATCAGAGATACCGTTATGAGCGCTTCATCCCCTTCCCTATTGCACCGTTTGAAACGCACCAGCCTGGTCACGCAAATCATCATCGGCCTGATCGCCGGCATCGCCCTGGCCCTGTTCGCGCCGGAACTGGCGAAGTCCACCGCGTTCATCGGCAAAGTGTTTGTCGCGGCGCTGAAAGCCGTCGCGCCGATTCTGGTATTCGTGCTGGTCATGGCCTCGATTGCCAACCATAAACACGGCCAGGAAACCCACATCCGGCCGATTTTGTTTCTTTATCTATTGGGCACGTTTGCCGCCGCGGTTGTCGCCGTGGTGGCCAGCACGCTGTTCCCGTCGAGCCTGGTGTTAGCCACGCACGATGTCGCGGTGACGGCCCCGGGCGGTATCGGTGAAGTGCTGCAAAGTCTGTTGCTGAGTGTGGTCGACAACCCGGTCAGCGCGCTGATGAACGCCAACTTCATCGGCATTCTGGCGTGGGCGATCGGCATGGGCGTTGCGATTCGCCATGCCGGTGACACCACCCGCGAAGTGCTCGGTGACCTGTCCAACGGCGTGACCTTGATCGTGCGCCTGGTGATCCGTTTTGCGCCGCTGGGGATTTTCGGCCTGGTGGCTTCGACCCTGGCCACCTCAGGCTTCGGTGCGTTGATCGGCTACGTGCACCTGCTGGCCGTGTTGCTCGGCTGCATGCTGTTCGTGGCGCTGGTGATGAACCCGGCCATCGTGTTCTGGAAGCTGCGACGCAACCCGTATCCGCTGGTGCTGATATGCCTGCGGGAAAGCGGCATTACCGCATTCTTCACCCGCAGTTCGGCGGCGAACATTCCGGTGAATCTGGAATTGAGCAAGCGCCTGGGATTGCATGAAGACACCTACTCGGTGTCGATCCCGCTCGGTGCGACCATCAACATGGCTGGCGCGGCGATCACGATTACCGTGCTGACCCTGGCGGCCGTGCATACCCTGGGGATTGCCGTGGACATTCCAACGGCGATTTTGCTCAGCGTTGTCGCGGCGATTTGTGCCTGTGGTGCTTCGGGTGTGGCGGGTGGTTCGTTGTTGCTGATTCCACTGGCGTGCAGTCTGTTTGGCATTCCGAGTGAGATTGCCATGCAGGTGGTGGCGGTGGGTTTCATCATTGGTGTGTTGCAGGATTCGGCGGAGACGGCGTTGAATTCGTCTACCGATGTGTTGTTCACAGCCGCAGCGTGTTTGGGTGAAGACGAAAAAGCCCAACGTCTGGCCTGATACCCCACCTCTGTAGGAGCCAGGCTTGCCGGCGAAGGCGATCTTGAGTACGCCTTCGCCGGCAAGCCTGGCTCCTACAAAGGCAAAGGAAAACGAAAAAGCCCGCCAAGGCGCAAACCTTGGCGGGCTTTTTTGTAGCCGGGTGGTTTAGAACGCGCCCATGTAATCGCGCTTGCCCACTTCCACACCGTTGTGACGCAGCAAGGCGTAGGCAGTGGTGACGTGGAAGAAGAACTGCGGCAGGCCGTAGCTCAACAGGTAAGCCTGGCCGCTGAAGCGCTTCTCTTTCGGCGTGCCTGGACGGGTGATGATCTCGATGCCTTCCTTGCCATCGATCTGCTCGGGCTTGATCTCGCCGATGTAGGCCAGCACCTTGCTGATCAGTGCTTGCAGCTCGGCGAAGGTGGTTTCGGTGTCTTCGTACTTCGGCACTTCGACTTCGGCCAGACGCGAAGAAACGCCCTTGGCGAAATCAACGGCGATCTGCACCTGACGCACCAGCGGGAACATGTCCGGGTACAGGCGGGCTTGCAGGAACGCGTTCGGGTCGATGTTTTTCGCGGTGGCGTGGGCTTCAGCCTTGTTCAGAACGTCGCTCAGGGCGGTGAGCATTTGTTTGAAAACCGGGACGGAAGCGGCGTACAGGGAAATGGTCATGGCAGTCTCGTGTTGTGGCGGGTGTGAAAACGTGGAGCGATTATAGCCATGCTTGATGACCGGGCGGCTTGCCTTTTGTTCGGCAAGGATTAGGCTAGGCGGCTTCGACTGCATGCTTCGACAGCAAAGGGAAAAGCGCGAATGAGCACTGAGCAAGAGACGACCTTCGACGAGCCGCGCCTCAACAGCACGGAAATCCGCATTCTGGGCGCCTTGATCGAGAAACAGGCCACCAGCCCGGAAACCTATCCGCTGACCCTCAATGCGCTGGTGATTGCCTGTAACCAGAAAACCAGCCGCGAACCGGTGATGAACCTGACCCAGGGCCAGGTCGGCCAGAGCCTGCGCGCCCTCGAAGGTCGCGGGTTTACCCGACTGGTGATGGGCAGCCGTGCCGACCGCTGGGAACACAAGGTGGACAAGGCGCTGGAGCTGGTGCCGGCCCAGGTGATCCTGACCGGGCTGTTGTTTCTGCGCGGCCCGCAAACCGTGAATGAACTGCTGACCCGCAGCGGCCGCATGCATGAGTTTGAAGATGCCGAGCAAGTGGTGCATCAGCTGGAGCGCTTGATCGCTCGCGGTCTGGCGCTGTTGATTCCGCGTCAGGCGGGGCAGCGTGAAGACCGCTATATGCATGCACTGGGCGATCCGGCGGACATCGAAGTGATTCTGGCGGCACGGCAGAACCCGACGGAACGTGGCGCTGGCGGCGGCGTGTCGGTGGAGCGGATCGAAGAGCTGGAGGCGCGGATTGCGGCGCTGGAAGAGCGCCTGGCGCGTCTCGAATAATGAGGCTGTCCGTAGCAGCTGCCGAGCCTGCGAGGCTGCGTTCGAGGACGAAGTCCTCGCAAATCCTGCGCTCGCGGTTTAGCTGAAATGACCGTGGAGCCCGTTTTACGACTGCTTCGCAGTCGGACGCAGCCTCGCAGGCTCGGCAGCTACTACACAAATCGGATTAATCCGGGAATGTTATTCGCCGTCCCAGTAGTCGATGCCGTCGGCCTGCCTGGCTACGGCGACGAAACCTGAAGTGTTGCCTTCGGCGTCCACTTTGAAATCATCCATGACCACGTACTTGCCGGAATCCGGGTACTCGCAAATCTCCGGCGATTGCTGAGTACTGACCACCAGATAACGCAATTCGGCATTGCTGCTGTTGATGATCTGATGCGCCGCTTCCGGACCACCCGGCGGGCAAGCGATCACGTCGCCGGCGCGGATCGGAAAGCGCTCGGCGCCGAGGCGCACCTCGCCTTCCCCGGCCACGACGTAAAACATCTCCTCGTTGACCCGATGGCTATGAAACGGACTGCCGCGCATCCCCGGTTCCAGCGCATACAAGCGATAACCGAGCTTCTGCGCGCCCAGTTGCTGGCCGATGCGGGCCATGCGCTGTTGATAACGGTCGGCGGTGTCGCCGGTCGGGGCCACCGCTTCAGGCAGCGGCAACAGTTCGGCCTGATCCAGATTGAGAATGGCGGGATGCATGGAGACCTCGATCACGGTTTTTTAGTGTTGGAGGCAAGTCTTGGCTTGCTGGCGAGCAGTATAGGCTGGGGTGTGGGTTTGTCTGCGGGACCGAGGCGCGGCCGTTCGCGGGCACGCCTCGCTCCCACAGGGGCCGGTGATAACCCGTAGGAGCGAGGCTTGCCCGCGAAGGGGCCAGCAAAGCCAAGCCATTAACTGAAATCAGCTCCGGGCAAACGCCACCGCAGCCTGGAACTGCTCATCCGTCGGCCGGACACCGGTATAAAGCAC
Source organism: Pseudomonas sp. ADAK2 (assembly GCF_012935755.1). GTDB lineage: Bacteria > Pseudomonadota > Gammaproteobacteria > Pseudomonadales > Pseudomonadaceae > Aquipseudomonas. Next base: position 6,846,618 of record NZ_CP052862.1, on the reverse strand, counting down.
AAACTGCTCCAACGCCTGGATCGCGATCACTTCCAGCCCGGTGATCACCCGCTTGCCTTCGGCTCGACCACGCACAATCAGCGGTGTTTCCGAGGGGATCGCTACCACATCGAACACGGTCTCTGCAGACTTGATCACTTCAGCGTCGAACGCCAGTTGATCAGCCTCTGGCCCGCCGGTCATGCCGATGGGCGTGACGTTGATCAGCATCTGCGGGCGCTTGGCTCCGAGTTCCGCTTGCCATTCATAGCCCAGCGACTCGGCTAAAGCCTGCCCGGCGCGCTCATTGCGGGCCACGATCAGGCCGTTGGCGTAACCGCCATCGCGCAAGGCACTGGCCACCGCTTTCGCCATGCCACCGCTGCCGCGCAAGGCAAAGGTCGAGTCCTTGGGCACCTGGTGAGTTTCAAGCAACTGGGCGATGGCGATGTAATCGGTGTTGTAGGCCTTTAGATGGCCGTCGGTGTTGACGATGGTGTTGATCGACTGAATGGCGGCCGCTGAGGCGTCCAGTTCATCGACCAGCGCGATGCAGGCTTCCTTGAATGGCATCGACACGCCGCACCCGCGAATGCCCAGGGCGCGAATGCCACCGACCGCGCCGGTCAGGTCTTTGCTGCTGAAGGCCTTGTAGTAAAAATTCAGCCCCAACTGTTCGTACAGATGATTGTGAAATCGCAGGCCAAAGTTCCCGGGGCGCCCTGAGAGCGACATGCACAGCTGGGTGTCTTTGTTGGGGTTCATCTGCATGAAACTTCTCCTTTCAATGCACTTTCGGATAGACGGGATTAGCCATTCCATCCTGTTCTGTTCGATCATAAGGCCTGTCTGCACGGGGCTTTGCAGGACCGTAAGGAAGCCGGTACAGACCTTACACAAAATTTACCAAACGGCTGTGCAGTTTTTCAAAAAAGCGCTGTCTTAGAAGTATCCCCGCGACAATCCTTGGGTCTATTGCAGATTCAAGCGCCGGGTCGAAGAACCGAGGAATTATCATGATCCGTAAAATCCCCACAGTAGCCTTGTTGATCGGTGTACTGGCTGTCGCAGGGCAGGCAGAAGCCCATGGCGGTGGCGGCTGGCAAGGTCCAGCGGTGTTTGGTGCGATCGTTGGCTCGGCCATCGTCGGCTCGGCCCTTATTAACGCCAATCGGCCAGTCTATGTAGAGCAGGCGCCGGTTTACGTTCAGCCACAACCGGTTTACGTACAACAACCGCCACCACCGGTTTATTACCAGCCGGCCCCGGTTTATGTGCAGCAGCCGGTGTACTACCGCCCGGCGCCGGTTTATTACGGCCCGCCCCGCGGCTATTACGGCCGCCCCCACGGTTACTATGGTGGCCCACGCTACTAACTGACTTATCAGGCCCCGCCTTAAAAGCGGGGCCTTTTTTATGCCCGCCAGTCGGGCGAGGTCTGAATAAATCTCGTCAAGGTCGCTGTCGGGACAGTGTCGGCAGGTAAAGTAGGCAAGATTGACTCGACCGCCCTTCCCTTGCTTTAGGAAAAACGGTCATATTTATGTCATGACAGGTCCGCACAGTTGGAGCTGTCCGTAAACAACAGGTTGATAAAAACAAGGACGACCTCATGCCCACGCAAAACCCGCATCGCAATGTCGGCTTGTGCACTTCCAGCAAGGTGTACAACGCACTGACCGAACTCAAGCACCTGGAAGGCCATCGCAGCGCCAAGTTTCTTTCGCTGCTGGCCGAAAACCTGGTGCGCAAAGGCCTGCTCAATGAGCAGGAAGTGGTGCATATGCTCGATCTGGTCGTGGATTGACCGCCACACTCGCTGGCATCAATGACCACTATCGAGAACGTTGATTATCCGTTGAACCGCCTGGACCGTAAGGTAGCCCCATAGATTGATGGAGGTACTTATGTCTCAGGTTCAGATCATGTCCGTTATCGGCAGCGCCGTTCCCGCATCACTCAGAGAGCTGGGATTGCTCGCCTGTTGGTATGTGATGCGCGACGGCGAACCGATCAGCGGCCCGCTCACCTCGCTTCCCGCCGCCCAAGCCCTGTCGCAACGCATCGGCACGGTTCAGCTCATTGCCTAAGGCAACTGCACCCGCGGTTTGGTTTCGATGAAGATCGCCCAGCTCGACATGAAGAGCGCGGCGATCAGCGGCCCGATGACAAACCCGTTCAGACCGAACACGGCCATGCCGCCCAGGGTCGAGATCAGGATCATGTAGTCGGGCATCTTCGTGTCCTTGCCCACCAGGATCGGCCGTAGCACGTTATCCACCAGGCCAATCACGAACACCCCGAACAGCCCCAGCACCACGCCCTGCCAGATCGCGCCGCTGAGCAGGAAGTACAACGCCACCGGCGCCCAGACAATCCCCGCCCCCACCGCTGGCAACAGCGACAGAAACGCCATCAATACCGCCCAGAGCAACGCACTGGAAATGTCCAGGAACCAGAAAATCAAACCACCCAACGCGCCCTGTGTGATCGCCACCAGCAGGTTGCCTTTGACGGTGGCCCGCACCACGCGATTGAACTTGAGCTGCAAACGGCGTTTCTGGTGTTCTTGCAACGGTACGGCGGTACGGACTTTACGCGCCAGTTCGGCGCCGTCCCGCAGAAAGAAGAACAACAGGTACAGCATGATGAAAAAGCTGACGATGAACTCGAACGTGCCTTGGCCAAACGTGACCACCTGCGCGGCCACAAACTGACTGCCCTGCATCGCGCCCTTGACGACTTTGTCCTGCAAGCCTTTCAACTCACCGACACCGAACCGATCGAGCAAATGCTGGAAATACGGCGGCAAGCCATGCTTGAACTGCGACACATAGGCGGCAATGTCCAGCTCTCCGCTTTCAATGCGGCTGTACAGCGACGCCCCCTCCTGAACCAGCAAAACGCTGATGATGATCACCGGCAGAATCGCGATCACCAGGCATATACCCAACGTGCACAGCGACGTCAGGTTGCGCTGCCAGCCGAATTTCAATTGCAGGCGCCGTTGCAACGGCGCGAACACGATGCCGAGGATGACGGCCCAGAACACCGCGCCGTAAAACGGCAGCAGGATCCCGATAAACGCCAGGGTGACCACCAGCAGCAAGACGAGCAGCGATCTGTTTTGTAGCGCGGTTTCTTTCATGTCCGATCCATGTCAGTGCAAAGGACGCAGGTGCGCGTCTGATGCTTAGTCCGCCACGGTTCGCGCGAGTGCCATCCGTTTGTTCAACAAGCATAGATCCAGTTCGATAAACCCACGGTGATCAGGCTGAAGGTGACCAGAAGTTGGGCTAGCAGCTGGTTATTTGGCCCGTTTCAATCCTGTTGACACGCCCTTTGTCCGACCGGGTCCACAGCCAGTTATAGACGTCATAGCCGCCTTCGCACTTACCTTTCTTTGTGCCTTGGAAGTCGAAAGTCCGCCATGCGCCAGCCTGATGTGAAGGCATCCCAAGCACGCTTTGAATTTCCAGGTCCATGGTGCCCAGCCATAGCTGATTGGCGAGTGACGGCGGCTGCAGCTGTACCGGTAACGCAGGACAATCTTTGCTCGACCGTACAGTCTTGAGTTGCTCGGCAACAACACCCGTCACAGCGTGTTCATCACCCCCCATCTCACCGTTCGAGATGATCCAGATCCGCACTCCGGCACTGGGTTGGCTGTAGCACAACCAGTACTCACTACCACCTGCATCGCCTCGATGCGCGATGGTGCCAATGGACGCTTCGCTCATCACCTGCGCCAGCGTTGTTTTCTCGAATTGAATAACGAACGTCCCAAGCATTAGGTTTTCTGAAGGCGCTTCCTTCAGAGAGGCCGGCCATCCGACCGCATCGAATGCTTCCTTGGGCGGGGGAACAGCGGCTGTCGCACCGAAGGCGACACTGAAGAGTCCAAAAAATAACGTTGACCGATTCATAGCGCTCCTTTGTTTGCTGGCGACACAACTTCAACCACGTGCACTGTCAGTCATCGCTCACTTGAAATCTGCTGTAGCCGAACTGATCTGCAACACTTGCCAAAAGTGCCTCAGACGCTTGCAGTTCTTCAAATAATATTGCCTGTGCCCTCTCCATTGCTTGTGCGGCAGATCGCTTTAGTTCGACCTCTCGATTAAATGCGGACTCGACTTTCACCTTTCGTACCCACTCAGAGGAACTCATATTCGCACTGTCCGTGACGGCTGATGGCTTCGATGTTCATTGAACCTTTCGGTAGTGTATGTAGGAAATTTCCCAAACCATCATCCGCGGCGATTTGACACCTTTATTGAAGCCGCAAACTTGTTCCGCTCCTGGATATATCTAAGGTATTTATGCCGGTAGCCGTCGACTTTTATGCCGACGGCTACGGTGATCACGCTGAAGTTTTATGTCTTGCTCAACTGTTCCCACAAGAAGCCATAGGTCAGCGCGTCCATGTGCGCCGACTGCGCATTACTGGCAGCACCGCCGTGGCCGCCTTCGATGTTCTCGTAGTACGTCACGTTCTTGCCGGCCTCGATCATCTTCGCGGCCATCTTGCGTGCATGGCCCGGATGCACGCGGTCATCGCGGGTCGATGTCAGGAACAACACCGGCGGGTAGGACCTGGCCGAATCGAACAGGTGGTAGGGCGAGAAAGTCTGGATGTAGGCCCACTCTTGCGGCACGTCCGGATTGCCGTACTCAGCCATCCACGAAGCCCCGGCCAATAGCTGGTTGTAACGCTGCATATCGAGCAGCGGCACCTGCACCACCACCGCACCGAACAGTTCCGGGTACTGCGTCAGCATATTGCCCGTCAGCAGGCCGCCGTTACTCCCGCCCTGCACGCCCAGGTGTTGCGCCGAGGTGATCCTGCGAGTGATCAGGTCTTGGGCCACGGCCGAGAAATCCTCATAGGCGCGCGGACGATTTTCCTTCAGCGCCGCCTGATGCCAGCGCGGGCCATACTCGCCACCACCGCGGATGTTGGCGACCACATAGACGCCGCCCTTCGACAGCCAGGCGCGTCCCAGGCCTCCGGAATAATCAGGCGTCAACGAGACCTCAAAACCGCCGTAGCCGTACAAGAGCGTCGGCGCGGTGCCGTCCAGTTTCAGGTCTTTCGGGCGCACCAGGAAGTACGGCACGCGGGTGCCATCCCTGGACACGGCGAAGTGCTGTTCGACCACCTGATGGCTGGAATCAAAAAACGCCGGCATGGTCTTCAGCGCTTCCGGCGCCTGGCCGATCTCGGCCAGAAACAAGGTAGTCGGCGTCAGGTAGTCGGCCGAGGTCAGCCAAACCGCGTCGCTGTCGTCGCTGTCCACGGCGCGGGCGTCCACGGTGCCGAAGTTCGGCGCTCCCGTGAACTCACTGCGCTGCCAGCCGTTCTCGCCGGGTGTCAGCACACTCAGGCGATTCTTGACGTCATTGAGTTCGTTCAGGACCAGATGATTTCGGGTGCAGATGACCCCAGCCAGGGAACTGGAAGGGGTGGGTGCGAACAGCACGTCAACGTTGCGCTGGCCAGCCATGAAATCGTCAAACCTGATCGCCAACAGCGAACCGGACGCGTATCCCTCGCCCATTTCCCAGTCATCGCGCAATTCCAGCAGCAGCCAGTCCCGGTGCACCCACTTGCTCGCCGAGTTCGGCGCATCGATCTTCGTCAGCGTGTTGTCCTTGCTACGCAGGTACATCTCGTCGTTGTAGAACGCCAGCGTGCGGCAGACAAAATCGCGCTCGAAGCCCGGCGTATCATCGTGCATGGCCGAGATGTACAGGTCGTCCGGCTGGCCTTCGTAGACCACGCTGGCGGCGCTGAGCGGGGTACCGCGCGCCCACTGTTTGACCACTCGCGGATAACCGGAACTGGTCAACGTGCCGTCACCGAAATCGGTGTAGACATAAACAGTGTCCAGGTCGATCCAGCCCAGGCCACCCTTGGCCTCGGGCAGCTGGAAGCCGTTGTCGACCCAGCACTTGGTGCTCAAGTCGAATTCACGGGTGACGCTGGCATCGGCACCACCGCGTGACAGCGCGATCAGGCAGCGTTGGTAGTCTGGATGCAAGCAGTCGGCGCCTTGCCAAACCCAGTTCTCGCCTTCGGCCTCGTTCAGTGCGTCGATGTCGAGTACCGTCTCCCACTCCGGCTGCGGCGTGCGGTATTCCTCCAGCGTGGTGCGACGCCAGAGCCCCCGAGGGTGGGCCGCGTCCGTCCAGAAGTTGTAATAGCAGGGACCGATTTTCTGTACGCCGGGAATCCGCGTATCCGAGTCGAGCACCGCCAGCAGCTCGGCTTCCATCTGCTTGAAGCTGTCGGACTGGGCGAGCCGGGCCTGGGTCCTGGCGTTCTGAATGTGCACCCATTCAAGCGACCGGGTGCCCTCGACGTCTTCAAGCCAAAGGTAAGGATCGCTGCCGCTGGCAGGCTCCAGGGCAGAGACCGCATCGGCGGCGATGAGGTCGGATTGGATGAGTTTTGACATCAGTGGCCTTCATTGGGACAAAGTCAGAGGCCACGAATGCTAACACTCTATACAAACTCATATGGGTGCAGCCCCCCGCACGACGTCCTGTCAGTGATCGATCCTCAACGCCTCGGTCAGCCGGTTGGCCGGGTAATTTTCATCGTAGATGATATCGGTGATGCGCCAGCCTTCCGGCGTCTTGCGCAACAGCACTTTGGTGTCATAGAAGGTCTTGTCGCCCAGCGCGGCCCAGGCCAGTTCTGAATGGGCGATCTCCCCCCACTGACGGGTTTCTAAAATCCGATATTGATCAACCCGATCCTGGAAACCGGTGATGAGCGTGTTGTCGACAAAAGCAGGCTTGTCTCCGGGATGCGCCTTGATTTGCCTGTCGCGTTCGACTTTCGCTTCAGCCAACAGACGAATAACGGCCGGGTCAAACAGTGGCTTGGCATCCTCGACCTTCAACAAAGCGCTATAGCCCTCCTTGAAGCCGTTCTTGAGATACCAGTCCGCCAGTTTTTTTACAGTGGCCTCGGGCGTATTGGCTTCAACTGAGCATCCCAGCAAGACCAGTCCCATAACGACCAGGCTGAGAGCTTGATAGAACTTCTTCGGTAATGGCATGGGGTCTCTCTTTCTTTCGATATTGTTCATGGAAATGACCGGATGACGCCGCATCAATAGCTGTCGGGCGTCCCCTCAGCGGGCGATACGCCGTGCATCCAGCCAACTCAATAAATCCTCGCGACCCATGGGCCGTGCGCACAGATAGCCTTGCCCTTGGGTACACCCGAGCGCCAACAGCTCCTGACGCTGTTCTTCGGTCTCAATGCCTTCGATGACCACCGACATGCCCAGGGCTTCACCCAGGGCCAGCGTGCTGCTGATGACGGCTCGACAACGTGGTCTGTGTTTGAGGCTGCGGACAAATTCGCCATCGAGTTTTATCTCGTTGAAAGGCAACTGACACAGGCGTTGCAACGACGAAAATCCTGCGCCGAAGTCATCGATGGAGAGCTGGCAGCCCATCATCCGCAAGCGCACCAGGCTTTCCATGGCCGTTGCCGGCTCTTCCAGCAAACCCGTTTCGGTCAGCTCGAACGTCAGGTCGCAACCCGATGCACCGTGGGCGTCCAGAATCGTTTTGATGCTTGAAACAAGCCCAGGACTGGTCAGTTGTGCGGGCTGCAAATTGAACGCGACGTTGAGGTGATGGCCTCGCTCCCGAGCGTGTTGTTGCAGGTTCAGTCCTTGATGCAACAGCAGGAACAACAGTTCATCCATCAACCCGCCCTGCTCCATCACGGGCATGAATACCGAGGGCGGCAGCACGCCTTTGACGGGGTGATGCCATCGCGCCAGAACCTCGACACCTTGAACCCCGTCGGTCAGCAGATCGAATTTCGGCTGGAAATAAGCGTGCAGTTGCTGATCGTCAAGCGCCCGACGCATAGCCTCCTGACTGGCCAGCGTCGTCACCGAAGGAAAAGGTCGCGCGTGCCTTGCCAACAACTCCTGCAACGCATCAAGCCGCAAGGGTTTGCCGATGTCGCCGAGCATCACCAGTCCCGACAACGCAATGATCTTCCGCACGCTACGACGCAAATCCGCCGACAGCGCGCTGCTGATTATGATCGACCCCACCAGCCCGGACAGACCTGCGCTACGCAAGAATTCCAGGCCGCCCATGCCTTGCATTCGCAGGTCGCACAACGCGATATCGACCGGCCCCACTCGCTCGAGAATGGCCAGCGCTTGCGCACCGTCGGCGGCGACAAAAACTTCCCGGCAGCCCAATTGCCGAAGCATGTCGAGCGCAGCCGAACGCTGGAAGGAATGATCCTCAAGGACCAGAACGCGTAGCGGGAGCATGGGCATCTTGGGTGGCTCGCAGGGTGATGGAGTAATCAGGCACGAGGATTACGATTGGGGCGGTGTCAGCAGCCCTTTGATCAGCGGCGAAAAGTACGCCACTTGAAGGGGATAATCGCGCCCCAGCAATTTGCCTTCGCCATACCAGGTGATACCGCTCTGGTTGAGGATCAGACCGTTGCTGCCAAACTCGAATACGCTGCCCAGGGAACTGCTGAACACGAAGCGGCTGTCATCCATTTCCACCAGCTTGTACTGCGTGCCCGCAGGCGGCAGTTGATCCTTGATCCGTTGCAGGTAAGTCGGTGCCAGCCGATCAAACAACTGCCTGGCGCGCTCACGATATTGGGGAACGGTTAAACCGGGACTGCGTTGCAACTCGGCGGCGATCACTGCAAACACATCGGCATTGGCCCGCGCCTCCGCCAGCTTGATCGACAGCGCCGCGGCCAACAGCGCGTTATCGACCTGCAGCGAAGATTTCTCCGGCTGCCCATTGGCCGCCGGTGTCGTGACCGGGCGCATGAACTCCGCCGCATCGACCGTCGACAACACGGTGGTCGCCAGATACGCCGCACACGCCGTGGTCTGCCCCGCCTGATCACCGTTGACCAACAGCGAGAACTGGCTGCCGTGGGTGGGCAACGTTTGTGCATCGACCCCTTGTTGCTTGAGGAAGGCGTTGACCTGCTCCTGTTTCACCTCGCCCCGGGCCAGCGCGCAAAGCTGCTCCATCACCGGCGTATTACGCTGACCGTTGAACTTCGGTGACAGCTCGAATATCGCATCATGAATCACCGGCAACGCGGGAACGTCGATCCAGTTGCCAGGGACATCCGTCGGCTTGTTGGCCAGGAACTTGTCGTAACCGGCCAACGCCAGCAGGGTGATCAGCGTGGTGACGAAAATCGATTTCATGTTCATAGTTTTTGCCTGAGAAAAAGTCGGATAGAGAAGTATCAAAAACAGCCATCACCACTGGTAACCAACGCCCACGGCTACGCCGACATTGCGTTGAGTGTCGGTACTGCCCTGCACCTTGGTCAGCCACCGGCCATTGCCGGACAAATGTGAAACACCGAAAGCCAACGCCGCTTGACCGCGATAGGTACTGGCGGCCGCCGTCGTCATGCTGGCGCCCGGCGAGTAAGACTGCGGCAAGCTGGCCATCGCCATGGCACCGGCAATCCCCGCGCTGAGCGTTTCATCCTGCTTCTTGATGTCATTTTTCAGCTCCGAATAACGCTGGTCGGTGTAGGCATTCGCGTTGTCGGTGATGCCCGCCACGCTCTTGGTCAACTGGTCGACGTTCACCGCGTCCGTGCCGCTGGTACCTGCCGCGATGTTGGTAAGCTGCCGCTCGTTGCCCACGCTGCCGACCGATACGCTGTTCTCGCGATCAGCCACCGCATTGGCGCCCAGTGCCGTGGCGTTTTTGGCGCTCGCCTTGGCACCGTTGCCCAGGGCGACCGAGTTTTCCCCGCTGGCCTGCGACTGGGTGCCCACCGCCGCACTGTTTTTGCCCGACGCCATCGCCCCCGCACCACCGGCTATCGAATCGACACCGGTGGCTTTCGGCTTGGCGGCCGCGCTGCCGTTGCTCACCTGGAACATGCCGTCGGTGCCGTTCTTGATGTTGGAGACATCGCCCTCGACAGTGCTGATGCGGGCGCCCTGCTGAACCGCAGCGCCATTGAGATTGGCGATCGAGTCATCCGTGTACTGCTTCGATTCGGCGACCGCACCATCGAGCTGCCGCACGTTGACCGCATCGGTGGCGTCCTTGCCGTCGGCAACGTTGCTGACAGTGCGAGTTGTGCCGGTCGCCGCATCGCCCACCGACACCGTGCCCGAGCTCACGTTGTTCACCCCGGAATACTGGCCGGTGTAAGTCTCCGCCCCTCGCCCCCCATCGCTGGAATCGCTGCCCAGTGCAACGCTGCCGTCAGCGGAAGCCTTGGCACCGTTGCCTATCGCCACCGAGTGGCTACCCGATGCTTGCGCGTTGGGGCCCAAGGCCATCGAGTTGGAGCCGCTGGCCGCCGAGTCGGCGCTGCTGGAATTGACGTGCAGATACTTGATCCCGCCGCCCGAGCCAATGACGCTCTCAAGGCCGCCGACCCGACCATCGAGGTTGGTGATGTTCGTGGTGTTTTGATCCACTTGATCGCCGACCGATTTCAGTTGCGCCACATTGACCGCGTCGTTGTCCTGCGTACCCGCCGACAGCCCGGTCAGCTTGCGATTGCCCGCCGCAGTACCGATGCCGATTTCACCGACCGATGTCTGCGGAGCCGCCAAGTGATAGGCGCTGTAACCCGATTCGGCGCCGACTGAGGTCAGCGAATCCGATCCCAACGCCACGCTCATGGCCTGGCTCGCATTGGCCCCTGCGCCCAAGGCAACGCTGCCTGTAGCGGAAGCGCTGGCGCCGCTGCCTATCGCCTCCGAGGCATTACCCGACGCCTGAGCATTGGGGCCCAAGGCCATCGAGTCGATACCGGTGGCCGCCGAGTCGACGCCGGTCGAGTTGACGTGCAAATACTTGATGCCACCACCGGAGCCAACAAGACTCTCGAGGCCGCCGACCCGACCGTCCAGGTTGGTAATGCTCGTGGTGTTTTGATCCACCTGATCACCCACCGATTTCAGTTGCGCCACGTTGACCCCGTCATTGTCCTGGGTGCCTGCCGCCAGCCCGGTCAACTTGCGATTGCCCAGCGCCGTACCGACGCCGATCTCGCCGACCGATGTCTGCGGAGTCGCCAAGCGATAGGCGCTGTAATTCGTCTCGGCCCCAACCGTGTTCACCGAACTTGAGCCCAACGCCACGCTCATGGCCTGACTCGCATTGGCCCCGGCGCCCAACGCCACTGATTGCTCTGCACCTGCTTGGGCCGCGCTGCCCATGGCGATACCGGAGGCGAGCAACACCTGGGTATTGCGGCCGATGGCAATGCCACCAGCACCGGCCAGACCGACAGTGGCTTGGTTGCCGATACCAATGCCGTTGTCGCCGTTGACCACGGTGGCCGGACCGACCGCAACCGACTCTGCACCGGTGGACAGTGAGTCCGCAGGGTTCGTCGAATTGGTGTGAAAATAACGGGTGCCGGTCGAACTCAAGGAGCCCATCGCCCCGGTCAATTGACGCAGGGTCACGGCGTCGTGATCCTGGGTGGCGTCCGCCACGTTGGTGATCTGCCGGTAGCTGCCGGCCTTGCCCACCGAAACCGAGCCGAGCAAGGTAGCGTCCGAGGTGTCATAAACGATCGCGCCACTACCGACCGGGATAGTGCCGGTGGCGGGTGCCAGGGCACGGTCGGCGACCGAACCTTCACCCAGAGCGATACCGCCCAAGACCTGAACCTGACTCAGATGCCCAAGCGCCAGACCACCATCAGCGGTGGCGTTGGAACCCGAGCCGGCGGCAAACGAATTGGCGCCTGCGGCGATGGACACCGGCCCGATTGCCACGCTGTCCACGCCGGTTGCGGTGCTGTCGGCGAGCGTCGAGTTGCTGTGGAAATACTTGATACCGGTGCCGTTGTTGAGAAGGCTGTCGACCTGAGTCCCCAACCCATTGACCGCGGTGTTGGTGGAGAACAACTGACTGCCGTTGACCGCGTCCGTGCTAGTCGCAGAGACCTGACCGGCGGCCACGTTGGTGATTTGTCGTTCGTTGCCAGCGCTGCCGACGCTCAATACGCCGGTCGGTGCAGCGCCGGCGTAATTGTAGGTGGTGCCATTGATCACACCCGAGGCGGTAGCGACAGCAGCGGCCGTGGTGGCGCCGTTGCCCAGGGCGACCGAATTGGCGGTGCCCGCCACGGCACCATTGCCGATGGCCACCGCGTTAGTTGCAGATGCATTGGCCGTCGGACCGACAGACACGCTGTCCAGACCGGTCGCAGTGCTGTCGGCGAGCGTCGAGTTGCTGTGGAAATACTTGATACCGGTGCCGTTGTTGAGAAGGCTGTCGACCTGAGTCCCCAAGCCATTGACCGCGGTGTTGGTGGAGAACAATTGGCTGCCGTTGACCGCATCGGTACTGGCCGCAGACACCTGCCCGGCTGCCACGTTGGTGATCTGCCGTTCATTGCCAGCGCTGCCGACGCTCAGTACGCCAGTCGGTGCAGCACCGGCGTAATTGAAGTTGGCGCCGTTGATCACACCCGAGGCGGTAGCGACCGCGGCAGCCGTGGTGGCGCCGTTGCCCAAGGCGATGGAGTTGGCGGTGCTAGCGATGGCGCCGTTGCCGATCGCGACCGCATTCGCTGCAGTCGAACTCGAAGCGGGGCCGACGGCCACGCTGTCCACACCGGTTGCGGTGCTGTCGGCGAGCGTCGAGTTGCTGTGGAAATACTTGATGCCGGTGCCATTGTTGAGGAGGTTGTTTACCTGAGTCCCCAAGCCGTTGACCGCAGTGTTGGTGGAGAACAACTGGCTACCGTTGACCGCATCGGTGCTGGCCGCAGACACCTGCCCTGCTGCCACGTTGGTGATCTGCCGTTCATTGCCGGCGCTGCCCACGCTCAGTACGCCAGTCGGTGCAGCACCGGCGTAATTGAAGTTGGCGCCGTTGATCACACCCGAGGCGGTAGCGACCGCGGCAGCCGTGGTGGCGCCGTTGCCCAAGGCGATGGAGTTGGCGGTGCTAGCGATGGCGCCGTTGCCGATCGCGACCGCATTCGCTGCAGTCGAACTCGAAGCGGGGCCGACGGCCACGCTGTCCACACCGGTTGCGGTGCTGTCGGCGAGCGTCGAGTTGCTGTGGAAATACTTGATGCCGGTGCCATTGTTGAGGAGGTTGTTTACCTGAGTCCCCAAGCCGTTGACCGCGGTGTTGGTGGAGAACAATTGGCTGCCGTTGACCGCATCGGTACTGGCCGCAGACACCTGCCCGGCTGCCACGTTGGTGATCTGCCGTTCATTGCCAGCGCTGCCGACGCTCAGTACGCCAGTCGGTGCAGCACCGGCGTAATTGAAGGTGGTGCCGTTGATCACACCCGAGGCGGTAGCGACAGCGGCAGCCGTGGTGGCGCCGTTGCCCAAGGCGATGGAGTTGGCGGTGCTAGCGATGGCGCCGTTGCCGATCGCGACCGCATTCGCTGCAGTCGAACTCGAAGCGGGGCCGACGGCCACGCTGTCCACACCGGTTGCGGTGCTGTCGGCGAGCGTCGAGTTGCTGTGGAAATACTTGATTCCGGTGCCATTGTTGAGGAGGTTGTTTACCTGAGTCCCCAAGCCGTTGACCGCAGTGTTGGTGGAGAACAACTGGCTACCGTTGACCGCATCGGTGCTGGCCGCAGACACCTGCCCTGCTGCCACGTTGGTGATCTGCCGTTCATTGCCGGCGCTGCCGACGCTCAGTACGCCGATCGGTGCCGTCCCCGCATAGTTGTAGGTTGTGCCGTTGATCACGCTGGAGGCGGTGGCGACAGCGGCAGCCGTGGTGGCGCCGTTGCCCAGGGCGACGGAATTGGCGTCGCCCGCCACCGCGCCATTGCCGATAGCCACCGCGTTCGTCGCGGTGGAACTGGCCGCCGGACCGACAGCCACGCTGTCCTGACCGGTCGCGCTGCTGTCGGCCAGCGTTGAATTGGTGTGGAAATACTTGATCCCGCCGCCGTTGCTGAGGCTATTGACGGTTTGGTTGGTCGCGAACAATTGCGCGCCGTTCACGGCATCGGTGCTGGTGCCGTTCAACGTGCCGGCGGCGACGTTGGTCAACTTGACCGCCGTACCTGCCGGGTTGAAGGTCACTTGAGTCTTGGTGGTGGCGTCGTCGTATTTCACCGCCACGGCAGCGGTGTTGGTCACGCTGGTATTGAGGTTGGTCAATGCCGCGCCGACGTTGTTGCTGACTAACGGACCGGTGTTGGTGCCGTTCACGCTGATGCTGTTGGTGGAATAACTAGGCGCCGTCCATGTCCCCGCAGTCCCATTCAGTGCCGCGCCGCCGCCCAGGGCTGTCGCCGTGTCCTGCCCCACTTTATTCAGTTGGCTGACATTGACCGCATCAGTGGCCTGACTGCCAGCAGCAAGACCGGTAAGGCGACGGCCGTCGGCACCGTTGCCGATGTTCACTTCGCCGCCTGCCGTCGCCGTGCCGCCAACGCCATAAGCCGCGTTAGCCAGCGTAGTGCCAGTGGCGGATGAGTTAGCACCGAGCGCGACGCCGTTTGCCACGGTCGCACTCGCGAGCGGGCCGATGGCCACGCTGTCCAGGCCGGTCGCGGTGCTGTCGGCCTGCGTCGAATTGGCATGGAAATACTTGATGCCCGCGCCATTGTTGATGCTGTTAAGGGTTTGGTTGGTTGCGAACAATTGCGAGCCGTTCACCGCTTCGGTGCTGGTGCCGCTCAAGGCACCGGCCGCGACATTGGTCAACTTGACCGAAGTCCCTGCCGGGTTGAAGGTCACCTGAGTCTTGGTAGTGGCGTCGTCGTATTTCACCGCCACGGCGGCAGTGTTGGTCAGGCTGGTATTGAGGTTGATCAGCGCCGCGCCGACGTTAGTGCTGACTAGCGGACCGGTATTGGTCCCGACAGCGTTGATGCTGTTGGTGGAGTAGCTCGGCGCCGTCCACGCCCCGGTGGCGGCATTGACTGCCGCACCGCCACCCAGCGCAGTCGCCGTGTTTTGACTGTCTGTAAACAATTGGCTGCCATTCACAGCATCGGTACTGGTGGCGTTCAAGACACCGACCGCGATATTGGTCAGCTTGACCGCCGTACCCGCCGGGTTGAAGGTCACCTGGGTTTTGGTAGCGGCGTTGTCGTATTTCACCGCGACGGCGGCCGTGTTGGTCAGGCTGGTGTTGAGGTTGGTCAGTGCCGCGCCGACATTGTTGCTGATTAACGGGCCGGTGCTGGTGCCGACAGCGTTGATGCTGTTGGTGGAGTAACTGGGAGCGGTCCATGCCCCGGTGGTCGCATTAAGTGCCGCGCCGCCGCCCAGGGCTGTCGCCGTACTCTGGCCTAATTGATTGAGTTGACTGACGTTGACGGCGTCCGTCGCACTGGCACCGGCGGCAAGACCGGTAATACGGCGGCCGTTGACGCCGTTGGCGATGTTCACTTCACCGCCCGCCGTTGCTGTGCCGCCGACACCATAAGCCGCGGTAGTCAGCTTGGTACCGTCGGCTAATGAGTTCGAGCCCAGCGCCACGCTGTTGGCAGAGGTCACGGATGCCGATGCACCAATCGCAACACCGGAACTGGATGTCACCGATGTATCCGTCCCCAAGGCAACACTGTTATCTCCAGCAGCCGTAGCAGCCAATGCTGCAGTTGAGCCGCCGCCCAGAGCGATCGCATTTAATCCAGCGGCGCTGGCGAACGAACCTAACGCCGTGGCGTTTTCGCCGGAAACCGCAGTCTTTTCACCTACCGCCGTTGCGTTCTTGCTCGACGCACTGACGGCCCAACCTACGCCGGTCGCATTCTCACCAGTCACGTTTATCTGGCGACCCAGGCCAATAGAGTTAGCTCCCGTTGCGGTAGCAAAGTCGCCTATCGCGATACTGATGTTTTTAGCAGTGGCTCCTGCACCACCGGCGATAGCAATGGAACTATCAGTCGCCACCGCTGGAATTGATGAAGTATCGGTAGTGTTTTGCAGGGAAGTTGCAGCCAGCACCGGGCTCATTGCTCCCAAAGATAAAACGGCCATCGCAGCAGCACACGCACCAGACGTTTTCAAAACCCGCTTACGCTGCCCCGCCGGCCCGCTCTTGGTCTTTTTACAGGCCAGTTCCGAAGCAACTACCCAGCAACCCAGCGATGTATTCCAGACAACCGAAAATATTTTATTCATCTATGAATTGGCGTCGAGCCAACCTCCGAATCACGTGTCATCCATGGCGTGATGACGTCCGCTTTTTCAATCAATACTTGATATAAAAACCCTGCTCACAAACGACACTCCGCCTCTGAAACGACAAGTGTTCAATCTTCGTTTTATGCAAGTAACAGCAACTACCAAGGAATTAAGAGATCGTATTGTCTCGACTTGCCAACATGATTAAGTTAGGAAATTTCCTGCTGTTTGTAGGAAATTTCCCGAGCAACTAACCGCCGCCATCCGCTGAAGATCCAACCAGTTCAATAAACCCGCCGCCGTCATCGGTCGGGAACACAAGTAGCCCTGCCCTTGCGTACAGCCAAGTTCCAGCAATACCTGACGTTGCTCTTCGGTTTCGATCCCTTCGACGACGACCGTCATGCCCAATGCTTCGCCCAGCGCCAGGGTGCTTTTTATAACGGCGCGGCAGCGCGGCTCTTGTTTGAGCCCGCGAACGAACTCGGCGTCGAGTTTGATTTCGTTGAACGGCAACTGACACAGGCGCTGCAACGACGAAAACCCCGCGCCGAAATCATCGATCGACAGGTTGCAACCCATCATTCGCAAGCGCACCAGGCTTTCCAGACTGGCCGCAGGGGCTTCGAGCAGACCCGTTTCCGTCAACTCGAACGTCAGCCCTGAACCGGGCAGATCATGCGCGATCAGCATCGCCTTGATCCGGCACGTGAGTTCGGCATTCACCAATTGCACAGCGTGCAGATTGAAGGCGATATTCAGCGCCAATCCCTGCCTGAGTACCTGCCGCTGTAGCCTCAAGCCTTGTTCCATTTGCAGGATCAGCAAGTCATCCATCAACCCGCAACGCTCGATAATCGGCATGAACACCGAGGGCGGCAGCACACCTTTGGAGGGATGGTGCCAACGGGCCAAGGCTTCGACGCTGCTGACTTCGCCGGTCATCAGGTCGAATTTTGGCTGGAAGTACGTCTGCAACTGCTGATCAGCCAGTGCCCGGCGCACCTCCTCTTCCGAGGCCTGCACCGTCACTGCCGGGACGACCCGTTCGCCAATGGGTTCGTGCATGTGTTTTGCCAGCAATCGTTGCAGCGCTCCGAACTGCAAAGGCTTGCTGACATCGCCCAGCAACACCATCCCCAACATCGAAACCAGTTGCCCCACCGCCCGACGCACATCGGCCGACAGCGAACTGCTGATGATGATCGCCCCCGCCAGACGCGATCGCCCCACGCTCTGCAGAAGCTCAAGGCTGTCGACACCGTCCATGCGCAGGTCACACAGGGTGATATCCACCGCACCGACCTGCCCCAGGATCGCCAGGGCTTGTGCGGCATCGCTGGCTACGAAGACTTCCTGGCATCCGGATTGCCACAGCATGTTCACCGCCATCGAGCGATGGAAGGCGTTGTCGCCAAGAACCAGGATGCGCAACGGGAGCATGGGCATGGACGCGGCTCACAATGAAAGGAATGAGCCAATTGTCCGGCGTAGGCCGGTGGGTATCGTTAGGAAATTTCTCCCTGAATGTAGGAAATTTCCGAGCGTCACGCCCCTCCCGGTAATGCGGCATATCGTCAGCGGAATGCTGGTTCTTTGAGAAATTTCCTACATACACAACGTTGTATCCATCACTAATGTTTAGCGCTCGTTGTATGCAGTTATTAGCCAACTTTCCCAAGACAGAGTCCGAGATGACTAAAGAGCGAAATCAACTACGGGTATTAATCAGGCGCCACGAAGACAACCTGAAGTTGCTGACTGCACATAGTGAATCGTGGCGCGGCGAAGATCGCGATAGAGGCGCCGCGACCCTGCAGAACCTGACAGTGCAAATGGAAAGACTGTTGCAGCAGTTGAACAAGCGCAGGGGCCGCAAACTAGAGGACTGATCTTGTGCACTAAAGTGAACTCAAGTCAGGGTCGGGAGTTTTAGCCCGACACCGGGGTCTACAACACCGGATCAGCCATGCGCTGCTCCAGCGTTTGCGCCAATCGCTCCATCGCTTGCTGCAACGCATCCACCGCCTCGGTCAACAGGATCGAGTCCGACCCCATACAGATGACCTCTAATTGCTCGCAGCACAGGATCAGGCTCTGCGCCTTGATGATGCGGGCGCCGCCCTTGACTCGATGGGCCAGATCGGAAAGACCTGACAAGTCATGCTCGCCGAACAGTTTGATCAGCCGCAACATGTCTTCTTCATTACTGGACGCCAGATCACCGAGCAGGTTTTTGATCGCGTTGCGATCTCCACGGGTCAGTTGCTGCAAGCTGCTCAAATTGATGTCGCCATCAATCTCTGGCATCGGCGCGCCAAGGGGTAATGACTTGGTACCGGGTTGTACTGAGGCCAGTCTGGCGCTCAACTCCAGGAGGCTGATGGGTTTGAACAGGCAATCGTCCATTCCCTCGGCCAGGCAGCGTTCTTTTTCCTCTGGCTGGGCGTTGGCGGTGAATCCCAGGATCAGGCACGGCTCGGCGCCCGAAGCCTTTTCTTCATCACGAATGGCCCGCGTCAGCTCGTAACCGTTCATCACGGGCATGTTGCAGTCGGTAATGACCACATCGAAGTTGCCGTTGCGCCAGGCGCGCAGGCCATGGGCGCCATCCTCGGCGTCGCAGACGCCGTGACCGAGATAGGACAATTGCTGGGAAAGCAGCAAGCGGTTGGCCGGGTAGTCGTCAATCACCAGGATATTGAGCACCCACGCCTGAGACGCCAGCTCGACCGCCGGCAATTCGGCAGCGGGCACAGGTTGCAAGATCAGCAGATCGAGACGGATATCAATCTGCGTGCCCTTGCCCGGCACGCTGCTCAGGTGCAATTGGCCGTGCATCATTTCACACAGGGTCCGGCTGATGACCAGGCCCAGCCCCGAACCACCCCGCGCCGACTGATTATTATTGCTGGCCTGGCCGAAAGGGTTGAACAGCCGCTCCTGATCCGAGGTGGAAATGCCAATGCCGGAATCCTTGACTTGCACATGAAGCGCCAATCGCTCGCCGCACACGCCAGGCGCCGCCTGCACGCTCAAGCGCACCTCGCCTTCGTCGGTAAACTTGATCGCGTTGCTCAGCAGGTTGGACAGAATCTGTTTGAAACGCAGCGGATCGATCAGCACATCGCGACTGGCCTTGAGATCAAAATCCAGCAACAACCGCAGGCCTTTTTGCCGGGCCACCCCTTCGAACATGCGCACCACCGACTCGACCAACTCGCGCAAACTGGCCCGTTCCGGGGTCAGGGACAGGCGACCGGATTCAATGCGGGCGATATCGAGAATGTCACCGATCAGGTCCAAAAGGCCCCGCGCCGCGCCAGAAGCCACTTCGATGGCGAAGCGGTCCATGACGCCTTGATCGGCTTTCTTCATCGCCAGTTCGAGCATGCCGATCACGGCATTCATCGGGGTGCGGATTTCATGGCTCATGGTGGCCAGGAACGTGGTTTTCGCCCGGTTGGCGTCATCGGCGCTTTTCTTGGCACTCTGCAATTGATCCAACAGGCGCTGGCGGTCGCTGATATCGATCCAGCCGGCGATGATCCCGGCCACCACGCCATCACTGGTGTGATACGGCAGCATCCAGTGGTATACCGTATGCACCACGCCGTCCTTGTGGGTGTACGTCCGATCCTGGATCCAGCGCGTCCCGTCCTCCATCACCTTGATGTACTCGGCCTGAAAGGTCTGCGCATCGGAGTTGCCGATCAATATGCTATCGGTAATCTTCTGGCCCATCACCGCCTCGCGCGGGACACCCAGCACATCGAGGTAAGCCGAGTTACAACTCACCAACCGCCCCTGACGGTCACGGACATAAATCGGGTGCGGCGTGCCGTCGATCAAGACGCGCATGAACTCCATCTGGTCGTTGAGCGCCAACTCGGCCTTTTCGCGAGTGGACACCAACCGGCGCAGGTAAATGATCCAAACCACGGCCATCAACAACAATAGCGCAAACAGGACAAAACCCTGGATGACCGCCGAGCGATGGTGCAGCCAGTTGTCGTTATCGATCACCACATCGTGGCGCCAACGGCCGGTCAGCTCATCCAGTTCTTCCGGGGGAATGCTTTGCAGGGCTTTGTCCAGGATCGAGTACAACTCCAGCGCCCCACGGTCGGTGGCGAAACTCGCCTGGGCCGACTGCAAACCGACGACATTGGCAATGTGCAGGAGGTCGCGGAACTGGCGCAAAATCAAGTAACGCCCATTGATCAGCGAGTTGATGGCGCCATCCGCCTCCCCCTTGGCCACCAACACCATGGCATCGGCTGCAGTCTTGGTCTGGATCAACTCAATGCCGGGGAATTTATCTCTAATGAAGTCGTACAGCGCATTGCCGCGCCGCAGTGCCAGTTTTTTACCGACCATGCCGTCCAGTGTTTGCGCACTGCCCGACTCGTCCCGCGTGATCAGGACAAACGGGTTAGTCAAATAAGGACGGGTGAACCGCAGCTCGCCTTCGCGTTCGGTAGTGGGCGTGAACGCCGCGATCAGATCAGCATTGCCGACCCGGATCTGCTCGATCAACTTGTCCATCGAGTTGCCGCGCAGCACATCGAATTTCAAACCGGTGCGCTGGCTGATCTTGGCCAGCACCTCGGCACTGATGCCGCGGAACTCACCCTGATCATCGAAGAAGGACATGGGGGCCAGGCTGTCATTGACCGCCACGGTCAGGCGAGGATGTTTTTTCAGCCAGCGCTCTTCGGCCGCACTGAACTGCAATGGATGAAGCCCGGAAAGGCTCATGTCACCGGCACTCCAACGGCGCAGAATCGTCATGCGCTCAGTGATGGGGATCACCGCCAGCGCGGCATTGACGATGTGCAGCAGACGCCGATTGTCCTGGGGCGTGGCAAAGGAAAAATGCGTGGTGTACACCCCGGACAATGCCGTCAGGTGGACGTCATTGAGGAAGTGTTTGTTGACCAGATAATGGGTGCTGATGGCATCACCCACGTAAGCATCCGCGTGTCCGAACGCCACGGCACCGATCGCGCCCTGGGCCGAAGGGTAAAACTGCAGTTGCGCCTTGGGGTAGGCGGCACGGACTGCGTCTGTCGGCTGATAGTGGTCAAGCATGGCCAGGCGACTGTCGGCCAGGTCAGGCGCCAATACCTGATCCGCGCCACTGTGGGTCACCAGTGCCGACGGCGCGTCGGCATAGGCACTGCTCAGCGCCAGCTCTGGATCGGCCCCATCGAAACTGTTGGCAGTGCCCACCAGATCCAGCTCACCGAGTTTGAGTGCCTGGATCACCTCGGCTCGTGAGTCATAACGCCGAACCTCGACCTTGATGTGCAGCATGGTGGCCAACAGCTCGGCATAATCGGCGGTGATACCCTCGTAATCCTGGCCGTTGGTAACCATATCGAAGGGCGCATAATCCGACGCCGACACGCCCAGGCGCAGCGAGCTTTTGTTGCGTAACCATCGCCAATCCGCCTCCTCCAGAACGACAGCAGCGTTCGCGCCATTTGAACGGCCGAAGAGGTTCAGGGATTGCGCCTCGGCTTGTGCTGTCGAGGCACTTCCTAACGGTCCCAGCAGACAGACGGCAAGCAAATAGTTGCGCAGATGAATTTTCATTTAGATCAGATTATTACGCTTGGCGAAGTCGGCCAGATACACCACCGACTTCACGTTGAGTTTTTCGATCAAACGGGTTTTATAGGTACTGACGGTCTTGTTGCTCAGCAACATGGCATCGCCAATTTCCTTGTTGCTCAGGCCCCGGGCCAGTTGCTGCAAAATCACCAGTTCACGATCGGACAAGCCGCGGATCATCTCCAGCTCAGTGGAATCGATATCGCTTCGGCGTACGGAATTGCCCGCCAGGTTGGGAAAGAAGGTATAGCCCGCCATAAGCGCCTTGATCGCTTTGCTCAATTCACTCAATTCATCGGTTTTCGAGATATAACCGGCAGCGCCTGCTTTCATGCAGCGCATGGCATAAAAGGCGGCGGACTGGGAGGTCAATACCAGGATCTTGCTCGACAGTTTCAGCGCGCTGATCCGGTTGATGACTTCCAATCCATCCAGGCTCGGCATGGCGATATCCAGCAGGATCAGTTCCGGGTCGTGCTTGCGAGCCAGTTGCACCGCATCCACGCCATTATCAGCCTCGGCGACGACTTCGAATTGCTCGCGTTCCAGCAACACTTTTACAGTTGCCCGAATGAACGGATGATCGTCTACAACCAATGCTTTATGCATTTGAACCTCACGGTAATACGCACAGGAGATACCAGTGACGGGAAGAGCCATGCATCAAAAGAGTATGGAACAATTCACCGGCCTATGTAGCTCACCTCACTACGTAATCGGCAGCCCTATCGAAATCTTTCCGACGTTGCGCCGACATTTTCAAGCGGGTAATTTCGGGTTCCGCAACCATTGCACGAACCGCTGGGCATCCATGGGCCGCGCCAGGTGGTAACCCTGGCCGAATGAACAGCCCATCTCCACCAGCCCATCCCGGATCAACTGGCTGCCGACTCCCTCGATCACCAGGCTCATGTTCAGCACCCGGGCCAACGCCACGGTGCTGGTGACCATTGCCCTGGTGCGCGGATCGGCAATGGAACGCACGAGTTGTCCGTCAAGTTTGAGTTGGTTGAATGGCAGGTGGCAGAGCAGTGTCAGCGAGGAAAAACCCATGCCGAAATCGTCGATCGACAGGCTGCACCCCATCATGCGCAGGCGCAGCAGGTTTTCCCGGGTCGCCCTGGGGATGTCGAGCAAGCCGTTTTCGGCCACTTCGAACAACAACGTCGACCCCGGGAAGTCGTTGGACTTCAAGACCTGGTGAATGTGGTCAGTCAGGTCATCGCGGGCCAGTTGCGAGGCGTGAAGGTTGAAGGCCAATTCCACGCCCAGGCCGGACTGGCGCAAGGCGTGCAGCAGACTCATCCCTTGCTCCAGCATTTGCTTGAGCATTTCATCGATCAGGTCATAGGCCAGCACCGCGGCCAGAAAGTCCTTGGGCAATAGCAGCCCCCTGACCGGGTGCTCCCAACGCGCCAATGCTTCAGCCCCGGCCAATACCGTGCCGTTCATCTCGAACTTGGGTTGGAACCAGGCTTTGAACTCCCCCAACGCCAGGCCCCGGCGAACATCCTCTTCGCTGGGCAGCTTGTATGGCGGTGCGGGATCGACGTCCGGTAGCAGGCGCCGGTGGCCATAACGCTGCAAGATTTGCTGCAACGAATACAACTGCGTGGGTTTGCTCAGGACGCCCAGCAACTGCAATCCGGCAAAGTTGGTCATCTGTTCGACGGCGCGACGCAGCTCCGGCCGGAACTCACTGCACAGGGCAACCGCGCGAACCATTCCGTTCTGCCCGACAGAATGCAGAAAGTCCTGACAATTGAGGGCCGTATTCCCCAGGTCACAGAGCACAATATCCACGCCCCCCGCGCGGCGGATCTGCGCCATCGCCCCTTCGTTGTTATCGGCCTGCAAAATATCGATGACGCCCAGATGCTGCAGCGCCGTGACCAACACACCACGCCGAAACGAGTGATTTTCTAATACGAGAACGCTAGGGGAATCCATCTCGCTGCTTACCCTGCAATACATGGAAGCAAAATTGTGGCTATTTCATGACACAGCGAGCGAAGGATTTATCTCCCTGATCTGTAGGAAATTTCCTAGGCGCAATATCAGCCAAGCACGGTTCTGTAGCAGCTGGCGAAGCCTGCGTTCGGCTGCGCAGCAGTCGTGAGTTCAGGCAACGCAGTGCATCAGTAAGACCTTGTGCCCAGGTTTTACGACTGCTTCGCAGCCGAACGCAGGCTTCGCCAGCTGCTACAAAGGTCGTGATATGACTCATTTGATTGGTATCGGGAGCTCAGGCGGCGCGGAATTCATGGCACGACATGAAGGGGTAACCGGGTGCGAGGCCGCTTCCGGTTAGTCCGAATCAGCAGTGGCTTCGATCTTCTCCAGTGTCTGATTAGCTCCGAGCACCTCACGAATCAAAGCCAGTCTGATTTCATCATGACCCGGTTTGCCCCTGTCCAGGGCCGCGAACGATTGCTCCATTCGAATGACGATTTCAGCGTTCAGGCTTCGCCTGTTCTCTTTCGCAATACGTTTTAACGTGAGGCGCAAACCCTCAGGTAATCGAAGAACAAACCTATTGAGTGCTTTTTCCACCACCAACCCCTGAAAACCGTGAGAGTTCGGTAGTTTGGTCTCCAGCAATGTGAATTTTATGTAGGGCTTTTCTTGCATGAAGGCGAGAAATTTCCCACAAACGCCACTCGCCTCCCAGCGCAAGACCTGTGGCGAGGGAGCAAGCTCCCTCGCCACAGTGGTCATTGCCAACGTTACAAAGAGTCACGCGAACTCCTCGCGCAACATCCCCACAAACGCCTCCCGCGCCGGGTGAACGCCGGCGTTTTCATGCCAGTAGAATAAATTCTCCACCGCCGTCAGCTCCGGGAACTCGTACCCCGCGCAACCTGCGCCTTTGGCGAACTGATCGAACACCCCTTTGGGCACCAGCGCCACGCCGGCACCGGCACTGACGCAACCGACAATCGCGCCGTAACTGGCCAGGCTGACAATCGGCAACGCCTGCCCCTGGCGCAGCAACCAATGCTCCAGCGCCGCGCGATAGGGACAGCCCTGGGGCCACATGAACACGGTTTTGTCCTGCAAATCGGTGATGTCGCGCACCGGCCCCAGGGACGTCGAGGCAATCAGCAGCAGCTCTTCGCGGTACATCGGCGTGCGCTTGAGTTGTGAGCGCTCGACATCCACCGCGACGATGGCACCGTCGAGGCGGTGATTGGCGGTGTCGTCGAGCAGTTGACTCCAGGTGCCGGTGGTCAGCTCCAGCGCGACGCCGGGATAGCGTTTGTGGAATTTGGCCAACAAGCGCGGTAAGCGCCCGGTGGCCGAGGATTCGATGGCGCCGATGCGCAGCGGCCCGGACGGCTCGGCGCACGGGTCCAGTGCGCGCTTGGCTTCAGCGGTCAGCGCGAGGATCTTCGAGGCATAGGCCAGGAACGTTTGCCCCGACGGACTGATCCGCAACCCCCTGCCCTCGCGCAGGAACAGCGCCACCCCCAACTCGGCTTCCAGCGCCTTGATCCGCGCCGTGATATTCGACGGCACGCAGTGCAACAGCTGCGCCGCCCGGGCAATGCTGCCGACGTCGGCGACGGTCTTGAACATGCGAATCTGAGCCAATTCCATACATCACCAAAAGTGAAGAGTTGGCGCAGTATAAGTCAGTTGTGGCGAATGATCCGAATTCTGATACTGAGTGCATCAGCCCACAGGTGCACGACCATGCCGCGACTCTCACCCACTCTGAAAATCATTCTGGCCATGACGTTTGTCGTCGCGTGCTGGGGGTATTCACCCACTGGCATCCACATCGGCTTGCAGGCTTACGACCCCGGTCATCTGGCGCTGCTGCGGTTTCTGCTGGCGTCAGTGTTCATGGCGATTGTCGCGGTCTGGCGCGGCATCAGCTTGCCGAAAATCCGTGACCTGCCCTTCCTGATTGCCCTCGGTTTCTTTGCCGTGAGCCTGCACCATGTGTTGCTGAATTTCGGTCAGCAAGGCGTCAGTGCCGGAGCCTCCAGCGTGTTGGCGCAATCGACGCCGTTGTTCAGCACATTGCTGGCGCGATTTGTGTTCAAGGATCGGGTCAGCGTCTGGCGTTGGGGCTGTGTGTTGTTGGGGCTGATCGGCGTGGTGATCGTGGTGGCCGGCGATAAAGGGCTGGGCAGCATTGACGCCCACGGCTTGCTGATTTTGCTGGCGGCGGTGTCGTGGAGTGTTTACTTCGCCCTGCAAAAACATCACACCGGGCGCTATGACGGATTGACCCTGACCTGTTATTCGGTGTGGTCCGGCACCGTGCTGTTGCTGGTGTATCTGCCGGGGTTGGCGGATCAGGTGGCGAAGGCACCGGTTGATGTGCAAATGGCAGTGATTGGCCTGGGCATTTTTCCGAGTGCCTTGGCGTACCTGGCTTGGGCGTTTGTGCTGGCCCATGTCGATCTGAGTCGTGCGGCGATGACGCTGTACCTGGTGCCGCCGACGGCGATGGCCATTGCATCAGTGGCGTTGGGAGAACGGCCGGCGATGATGGTGATTGTCGGGGCGGTGGTGGTGTTGATCAGCGTGCTGGCGTTGAATCTTGAGCGCCGGCCGGCGGTGGTTCGCACGGTAGGGGTTTAAAGAAACCCGGCGCCATGGCCGGGTTCTGTTTACCGCAGGTCATCAGACAGCGGCGTCTCTTCATCCGCCGCCGGTACATCTTCATCGGCGGCCGGGTCCTTCCAGTCTTCAGGACGATCCTCGTCACTCAAGGCCGGGTCCCGTGAAGGGTCCATCCCTGCCGGTGCATCTGAGTCCAGCGTTGGCTCGTCCGTGCCGGGCATGGGTCTGGTCGGGTCGGTATTGGGGGTTGCGCCCTGGAACATCGAATCGTTAGCCATGATGCACCTCACTGATGTGGCCCGGTTAATCCGGGCCATATCAGTTGGAAGCGACGGCAGGAACAGCGTGCTATCGACTAGACCAACGGTTGTCAGCCCTGGGCCAGAAAGCGGTCGCGACTGTTGGTCAGGTGCAGCCACATCGCCGCGCGCGCCGCGTCCGGGTCCTGGCGCTTGATGGCGTTGAGGATTGCCTCGTGTTCCTGATTGGCCAGTTGTCCGAGCTTGCTCAAATCCGTG
Organism: Pseudomonas sp. ADAK2; assembly: GCF_012935755.1. Taxonomy (GTDB): domain Bacteria; phylum Pseudomonadota; class Gammaproteobacteria; order Pseudomonadales; family Pseudomonadaceae; genus Aquipseudomonas. The sequence continues at coordinate 6,819,782 of NZ_CP052862.1, read as the reverse complement.
GCGCCACGTTCGGCGGCATTCACGCGGGTGCGGGGGATCATCGCACTGCCCAGGTGCTGCATGATCTCGGTGAAGCACACATTGCCGGTGGCCTCGGCGATTAACAGGTGGAAGCGCTTGTCGGCTTCCACGCAGCTGTCGTTGTTGGCCAGCAGGCGTTGATAGTCATCCAGTGCCTCGCGCATCTGCGCCAGTTGCTGCTCGGTGCGACGGGTTGCGGCCAGCGCGGCGGCCTGGGTTTCCAGGCCCATGCGCAACTCCAGAATGCTGCGCACGCCCAGCGCGGTGTCGACGTTCAACCGCAACCCCTGCTCCGCCGCGCGCTCGATGACAAAAGTGCCGATGCCGTGACGGGTTTCCACCAGCCCTGAAGCCTGCAGCTTGGAGATCGCCTCGCGGACCACCGTGCGGCTGACGCCGTGCTCCTGAACAATCGTGTTCTCGGACGGCAGCTTGTCCCCCGGCAGCATCTGCCCGAGCAGGATGGTCTGGGTCAGCTTGGCCACCAGGTCATGGGCGAGGTTGTGGCTGCGCTTGCGGGCAGGTGCGTCGAGGTCTTCTTGCATGGCGATCTTCCGAAAAGCAGGGCAGTCGAGATCGTAGCACTCGCCCCTGAAGAAAACAGCGCCTAACTTGTATGACAACACTCAACAAAAACGCTTCCAGCGCTTTTAAAATCGCCTACTCCAATCAAATAAAGAATAACGAATCGGCAAATAAGCGCCATTTTGTTGGACAACAGCCCTTGCACGACGAAAAAATGCAGTTGTATGATGTCTATCAACATCGCAGCACCCAGCCGCACCCCGCATAAAAATAATCAGTGGGAGAAACGCAAGTGAATACAGCCATATCCGGGACGAACGACAGCACCGATTCGGTCCTCAAGTCCGCCGTCGCCAAAGTCAAACGTCATGTCCTGCCGCTGTTCGTGATCATGTTCATCGTCAATTACATCGACCGGGTGAACATCGGTTTCGTCCGCGCCCACATGGAACAGGACCTGGGCATCGGCGCTGCCGCCTACGGCCTCGGGGCCGGCCTGTTCTTCATCGGTTACGCCCTGTTCGAAGTCCCCTCCAACATGCTCCTGCAAAAAGTCGGCGCGCGTATCTGGCTCACCCGGATCATGCTGACCTGGGGCCTGGTCGCCGCGGGCATGGCCTTCATCCAGAACGAAACCCACTTCTACATCCTGCGCTTTCTGTTGGGCGTGGCCGAAGCCGGGTTTTTCCCGGGGGTGATCTACTACTTCACTCGCTGGTTGCCCGGAGTTGAACGTGGCAAAGCGATTGCGATTTTCCTCAGCGGTTCGGCGGTTGCCTCGCTGATCTCGGGGCCGCTGTCCGGGCTGCTCCTGCAAATCAACGGTCTGGGCCTGCATGGCTGGCAATGGATGTACTTCATTGAAGGCATGTTCTCGGTGGGCCTGTGCGTATTCGTCTGGTTCTGGCTCGACTCCAAGCCCCACGACGCCAAATGGCTGAGCCGCGAAGAACAGGACGCGCTGGTCAAGGCCATCGACGATGAACAACTGGCTCGCGAAGCCGCCACGCCGATCAAACCGTCCCTGGGCAAACTGCTCAAGGACCGCCAGATCATTCTGTTCTGCCTGATCTACTTCTTTATCCAGCTGACCATTTACGCCGCAACCTTCTGGCTGCCGAGCATCATCAAGAAGATGGGCGATCTCAGCGACATTCAGGTCGGGTTGTTCAACTCGATCCCGTGGTTGCTGTCGATTGTCGGCATGTACGCCTTCGCCGCGTTTTCCGCCAAATGGAAACACCAGCAAGCCTGGGTCGCTGCTGCGCTGTTGATTGCGGCTGCCGGGATGTTCATGTCCACCACTGGCGGACCGATCTTTGCCTTCGTCGCGATCTGCTTCGCGGCACTGGGTTTCAAATCGGCGTCGTCGTTGTTCTGGCCAATTCCCCAGGCGTACCTGGACGCGCGGATCGCTGCCGGGGTGATCGCGCTGATCAACTCGGTGGGCAACCTTGGCGGTTTCGTTGCACCGACCACCTTCGGCCTGCTGGAAGAGCACACCGGTTCGATCCAGGGCGGGCTCTACGGTCTGGCGGCAACCTCGATCATCGCCGCGATCATCGTTTTCGCTGCGCGCAACACGCCCAAACCAGCACCCGCCGTCGTCGGCCAAGCCACTTCCAGCCACGCCTGAATCTCCGTTGTTAAGGACAATAAAAATGAACGCACACGACACTGCAAAAGCACCGATCATCACCAACATGCAGGTGGTTCCGGTGGCCGGTCACGACGGCATGCTGCTCAACCTAAGCGGCGCCCACGGGCCATTTTTCACCCGCAACATCGTGATCCTCACCGACAACGCCGGGCACACCGGCGTCGGCGAAGTACCGGGCGGCGAGCGTATTCGCCAGACCCTGGAAGACGCGCGTTCGCTGGTGGTCGGCAGCCCGATTGGCACTTACCAGAAGATCCTCAATCAGGTGCGCCAGACCTTCGCCGACCGCGATGCCGGCGGCCGGGGCCTGCAAACCTTCGACCTGCGCATCACCATTCACGCCGTCACGGGCCTCGAAGCCGCCCTGCTCGATTTGCTCGGCCAGCATCTGGACGTACCGGTCGCCGCCCTGCTCGGCGAGGGCCAGCAACGCGATGAAGTGAAAATGCTCGGCTATCTGTTTTATGTCGGTGACCGCAACCAGACCGACCTCGCCTACCGCAGCGAAGCGGATGCCGACAACGACTGGTTCCGTGTGCGTCACGAAAAAGCCATGACTGCCGACGCCGTGGTCCGCCTGGCCGAGGCCGCGCACGCGCGTTATGGTTTCAAGGACTTCAAGGTCAAGGGCGGTGTGCTCAGTGGCGATGACGAAATCGAAGCGGTCACCGCCCTGGCCGAACGCTTCCCCGATGCGCGGATTACCCTCGATCCGAATGGCGCCTGGTCACTGAAAGAAGCGATCCGCCTGTGCCGCGATCAACATCATGTACTGGCCTACGCCGAAGACCCGTGCGGCGCGGAAAACGGTTACTCCGGTCGTGAGGTCATGGCTGAATTCCGCCGCGCCACCGGGCTGAAAACCGCGACCAACATGATCGCCACCGACTGGCGGGAAATGGGTCACGCGATCCAGCTGCAATCGGTGGACATTCCCCTGGCCGACCCGCACTTCTGGACCATGCAGGGCTCGGTGCGCGTGGCGCAGATGTGCCATGAATGGGGCCTGACCTGGGGCTCGCACTCCAACAACCATTTCGACATTTCCCTGGCCATGTTCACCCACGTCGCGGCGGCCGCGCCGGGTGAGATTACGGCTATCGACACCCACTGGATCTGGCAGGACGGCCAGCGGTTGACCAAGGCCCCGCTGCAAATCGTCGGCGGCTGCGTGCAAGTGCCGAAGAAGCCCGGGCTGGGTGTGGAACTGGATCTGGATCAGTTGGCCAAGGCCCATGAATTGTATAAAGGCATGGGCCTGGGTGCGCGGGATGACAGCGTGGCGATGCAGTATCTGATCCCAGGCTGGAAATTCGATAACAAGCGGCCGTGCCTGATGCGCTGACATCCACCGAGCCCTGTAGGAACAAAGCTTGCTCGCGATTGCGGTCTGTCAGGCACATTGATGTTGAATGTGCCGCCGTCATCGCGAGCAAGCTCTGCTCCTACAAGTTCGCGGCGTGTAGAAGCCATTGCCTGAACGCCGCCATCGCCGAGGTTTCCGGCCGCGACTGCAAGCGGGTCAACCAGTAGCTGCCCGTGGTGATGTGAATGGCGAACGGTTGCTCGATGGCACCCGCAGCCAGTTGCCGGGCGAACATCAGCGGCGGTGCCAACGCCACCCCGGCTCCTTGCAACGCTGCCTCCATCATCGCCAACGACGAGTCGAAGACGATGCTCCGGGGCGCCGCAGCGAGGGTCGAGAGGCCGGACGCGGCGAACCAGTCCGGCCATTCGTCGGTGCGATAAGAACGCAGCAGGGTTTGCCCTGACACATCGGCCGGCTCGCGCAATTGCCGGGCAATCTCGGGCACACACAACACCGACAGCGGCGCCTCGATCAGCCGCACCGCTTCAATCCCATGCCACGCCCCCGCGCCGAAACGGATCGCGTAATCCAGCCCTTCAGCCGCCACGTCCACCCGGTTGTTATTGGTCGACAGGCGCAAATCTATGAACGGATGTTTCGCCTGGAAGTCCGCCAGGCGCGGCAACAACCACCCCACCGCAAACGTCCCCACCGCGCCCACCGTCAACACGTCCCGGTAATGCCCGCCTTCCAGACGTTCGAGGGTTTCGGCAATCCGGTCGAAGGATTCGCGCAGCACCGGCAACAGCGTTTCGCCCTCGCTGGTCAGCATCAGGCCACGGGGCAAGCGTTTGAACAGGGTGACGTTAAGCTGCGCCTCAAGGCTCTTGACCTGATGACTCACCGCCGCCTGGGTGACGCACAGCTCCACCGCAGCCCGGGTGAAACTCAAATGGCGGGCCGAGGCTTCGAAGGCGCGCAGTGCGTTCAACGGTAACTGAGGCCGGATCATGCCTATTCCCTAATTTTTCTAATGGCTCGTGCGAATTATCATCGGTTGTCGATCAGCGGCAGGTTGCCTAGATTTGCCACGCCGTTGACCGGGAAGTCTACCGGTCAGCGCCTCAATTCGCAGGGATCAGAAGCAATGACAAACCTAATCAACACCACCAGACTGACTGTTTTCGGGGCTTGCGTCGCCTTGCTCAGCGCCGGCCCGTGCCTGGCGCAGGGTCAGACCGATCAGCAGGTCCAAAGCGTTGTCGATGCCGCCATTAAGCCCGTGATGCAAGCCCAAGGCGTTGCCGGCATGGCCGTGGCTGTCACCGTCAACGGCAAGGCACATTACTTTAACTACGGCGTCGCCGACAAAGAAAACGCCAAGGCGGTTACGGAAAACACCCTGTTCGAGATCGGCTCGGTGAGCAAAACCTTCACCGCCACCCTCGGCGGCTACGCCCACGCCACGGGCAAACTGTCCCTGTCGGACAAGGCCAGCAAGGTCCTGCCGGAGTTGCGCGGCAGTGCGTTCGACAACGTCAGCGTGCTGCAACTGGGCACCTACACCGCCGGTGGTTTGCCGTTGCAGTTTCCTGACGCAGCGGATCACGCAGACAAGATGCTCGGCTATTTCAAGCAGTGGAAACCGGTGTATGCGGCGGGCACGCATCGGCAATATTCGAACCCCAGCATCGGCTTGTTCGGTTACTTGGCCGCTCATCAGCTGGGCCTGTCGTTTGATGAAGCGATGGAGAGAACCTTGCTGCCCAAACTGGGTTTGACGCACACCTTCCTGCGGGTGCCGCAGGATCAGATGAGCGTTTACGCCCAAGGCTACGACAAGAATGACAAAGCCGTGCGGGTCGGTCCGGGGGCGCTGGATTCCGAGGCCTATGGCGTGAAAACCAGCGCCGTGGACATGATTCGCTTTGTTCAGGCGAACCTGAAACCGGCGTCGCTGGAAAAACCGTTGCAGCAAGCCATCGCCACGACGCACACCGGTTATTACACCGTTGGCGACATGACCCAGGGCCTGGGTTGGGAGCGCTACACCTACCCGATCAGCCTCGACAAATTGCTCGAGGGCAACTCGACGCCGATGGCGATGCAAGCGCATAAAGTGCAATGGCTGAACCCGCCGCAACCCGAGCCGAACAGCGTGCTGCTCAACAAAACCGGTTCGACCGGTGGCTTCGGTACTTACGTGGCGTTTGTGCCGGCCAAAGACATCGGCATCGTGATCATGGCCAACAAAAACTTTCCGATTCCGGAGCGGGTCAAGGCGGCTCACCAGATTCTGAGCGCGCTGAGCGAGTAATCGCGCCTGGCTACAGGTGAACAACCGGCATAAAAAATGGGCGACCTCTTAAGGTCGCCCATTTTTTTCAGGGTCTTTGCACCGCGCCCTTTTTGCGCTCCAGGCAAGCCAGCGCACTGGCCGCCAGACACAACGCGGCCGCCGTATACACCCACTCCGATGGCGCCACCGGCAAGACAAACCCGGCCAATAACGGCCCCACGCCCGCCCCGATATCCCGCCACACCGCATTCCCCGCCAGCGCTCGCACCCGTCCGCTGTCGGGATGACGTTGGGCGATGACGGTCACCACCAACGGCAGTTGCAACGCGCGCAATACCAGCACCAACGCCCCGCCGACCACCAGCCAGTGAAAGCCAAAGCCGATAAGCGCCATCGACGTCAGCAACGAGAAGACGATCAGCATCCGCGTCGCCCCCCAGCGCTGGGCCGCCATCCCGCCCAAGGGGCTGAGCAACAATTCCGAGACATACCGCAACGCCAGCAATGTCCCGGCGACCACCACGGCGTTGCCTTCCAGCAGGTGTTGCGCCAGTAACGAGAGGCCGATGATGAACAGCCCGTCGAGGGTCAGCCCTTCGATAAACGACCACATCGCGACACTGTCGGGGCGCTTGAAACGGCGGGTCGACGCCGACATCGGATGCGGCGTCGACGGCAACCCCAATGCCAGCCACATCGCGATCAACGACGTCGCAAACATCAGGAAAAAAATCACCCGCGGCCCGTATTCCACACTGAGCAACGCCCCCAACGGCAACGCCAACATCGGCCCCGCTGCAATCACTGCCCGCGAACGCCCGGTGCGACGCGCAGCGCCCAAGGGCTCGGCGGTGGCCATGACTTGGGTGGACAAATTCAGCGCGGCATAGGACAAGCCCCAGCCCAGGCGCAACAGCAACAGCCACCAGAATCCCGACAAGGTCGCATAACCCAACGCGCACAATGCGGCAGTCCCGGTGGCCAGCAACAACGCCGGGCGATCGCCCTGACGGGTATAAAACTCCATGACGTAGCGATAACCGAAAATCCGCACCAAGCGATTGGCCGCCAGCAAAATGCCCGCTTCGGCCAGGCTGATGCCAAATGCCTGCGGCTGCATCGGCAACAGCAGGTACAACAAGACGTCGCCGGGTAGACACAGGGCCAATACGGATGCGGCTCGGGCTGAGTGTTTGTCGGCGGTTTTTTCGGACATGGGGCAAAAGGCCTTGGTAGAAATCAGCAGCCCCTCAGACTGGCGTGAAGCGTTGCTGCTGACAAACTTTTTTACAAGAAAACAGCCCCACAGGGTGGGTGCAGGGCACACATCAGGGATTTTTCTCTTGAACTAGGCTAAGAGGCTCGCAGTCCTCCCTCTTACCTCCCCTTCAAGAGCGCGATCCCCATGAACATCGATCTATCCAACAAAACAGCCCTCGTTACCGGTTCCACCCAAGGCATCGGTTTCTCCATCGCCAAGGGCCTGGCCCAGTCGGGTGCCGAGGTGGTGATCAACGGGCGCAAGCAGGACGCCGTGGACGCTGCTGTCACTGAACTCAAGCACTTGCTACCCTCCGCCAAGGTGCGGGGTGTCGCGGCCGATGTCGGCAGCGCCGAGGGTTGCAAGGCGATGGTCGCGGCCCTGCCCCGGGTCGATATCCTGGTGAATAACGTCGGGATCTACGGCCCGCAGGATTTCTTCGAGACCGAGGATGACGTCTGGGAAAAATTCTTTGAAGTGAATGTGATGTCCGGCGTGAGGCTGTCCCGTGCGTATCTGCAAGACATGGCGAAGAACGGCTGGGGTCGGGTGGTGTTCATTTCTTCGGAGTCGGCGTTGAACATCCCGGCGGACATGATCCATTACGGGTTCACCAAGACGTCCAACCTGTCGATTTCCCGAGGCCTGGCCAAGCGCATGGCCGGCACCGGGGTGACGGTGAACGCGATTCTGCCGGGGCCGACGTTGTCCGAGGGCTTGCAGGAGATGCTCAAGGATGAACAAAAGAAGTCCGGCGAGCCTATGGAAAAAGTAGCCGCCGACTTTGTCATGGCCAACCGTCCGACCTCGATTATTCAACGGGCGGCGAGCATGGAGGAAGTGGCTAACCTGGTGGTTTATGTGGCGTCGCCGCAGGCATCGGCCACCACCGGCGCGGCGTTGCGGGTGGATGGCGGCGTCGTCGACACCATCGCCTGACCGGCCCCACACAATACCTGTGGTGTAGGGGTTGTCTGAGGGGGCAAGCCCCCTCGCCACAGCAAGCCCCCTCGCCACAGGTATTCTCAGTCCCCGGATTGCGTGTCACACCAGGTTTTTGTCATCAATCATCCGGTTGCTCAGGCGGTTTGGCTGGCTTGGCCGGTTTGCCTGGTTTGGCGCCCTTGGCCCCTTTGGTCGTGGCCGGTTCGGCCGCCACCGGTGGCGGGGTCGGTGCAGCCGCTTCCTTCTCCTCGGCCGGCAGGGCATCAATGGTGGCGAAGACTTTCTTCAGGTCGACCGACTTCGATTCATCCCCCGAACTTTCCAGTTTCTTCTCGCCGTCCTTGCCCAACAGGATGACTTTTGGCAAGGCCCCGGCACCGAGTTTCAGCGAGCGGATCAGGGCCATGGTGTCCTGCTGGCCCATGTCCTTGCCGTCGAGCTGACCGGACATGTTCAGCACGCTGTACACCTTGATGTTGCGCTCGGCGACCCCTTGTTTGTTGGCCGGATCCTCAAGCGACTTTTTCAGCCCCAGCCAGACCGGGTCGATGGTACTGGATGTGATCACGATCAACGGTCGGGCCCTGCCCTTATCGACATCCAGAGGGGAATCGCCATCAGCGGCGAGCAAGGGGCCGGCAAGCGCCAGCAAGGTTGTCAGGGTCAAAGACCTGATGAGCATGCGCATCTCCTTTTGATATCCACGCTCTAATGATTGCGCATTGCCGCGATCGTTCCGGATGACGATCCGCAAATGTGTTTCGCTTAGCCCCAAGCTTAGGTCAGGGCCGACATTGCGCAACAAACTGTGAAGGATTGTGAGCGCGGTTTGATTCGCTTTTATGATCGTTTAGGGTGGGGCGTGATGTCCGCGAGCGAATTGCCAGGGGCCGCAAAAAAGGAGCTTCAATCCACCATGGAAATCGTCTACCTCTGTGACCATCCCGAGCTGATCAACGAATTGGCCGAACTGAATTTCAAGGAATGGGGCCACTTCCGGGCCGACGACACCGTCGAGGGGCGGATCGAACATTTGCAGGCCAACGCCGGCAAGGGCTCGGTGCCCACGGTGATGGTGGCGATCGAGGGTTCACAACTGCTCGGCGGCGCCATGCTGCTGACCCGCGACATGGCCGCGCGCGCGGAACTGACGCCATGGCTGGCGGGGGTCTACGTCAAGGAAGAACACCGAGGCCGGGGGATCGCCTCGCAACTGGTGGCGCGCATCGTCCAGGAAGCCGCCACGCTGGGCGTGCCGGAACTCTATTTGTACACCGACACGTCACAGACGCTGTATGCGCGGCAAGGCTGGGAAGTGCTGGAGCAACGGGTTTACCAAGGGTTGGACGTGACGGTGATGAAGCGTGGGACTGCTGCCCCGTAACACCCGCAGCCCTCGCAGCCCTCGTAGCAGCTGTCGAGCACCGCGAGGCAGCGTCCGGCGGCGCAGCCGTCGTCAAACCATGCACTGCGGTGTATCAGGCAAACCGCGTGCACAGGGTTTGCGACGGCTTCGCCGCCGGACGCTGCCTCGCGGTGCTCGACAGCTGCTACGAAGAATCCGTGTCTAGAATGCGAGTTTGTAGCCGATCAATACCAGCATCGTCGCCAGACACGGACGCAGCAGCTCATCAGAAATGCGCCCGGTCAGGTGGCTGCCCAGCCAGATCCCCGGCAGCGAACCGATCAGCAGGAAACCCAGCACATGCCAGTCCATGTTGCCCATGCTCGCATGGCCCAGGCCAGCGACCAGGGTCAGGGGCACGGCGTGGGCGATTTCGGTGCCGACCAGACGGCGGGTCGGCAGCAGTGGATAGAGGATAAACAACGCCACCGTGCCCAGGGCGCCGGCGCCGATGGACGTCAGGGCGACCATGGTGCCGAGGATCAGGCCGGTGATGACGGTCAGCACGTTGAGGCGCGTGCCGCTGGGGTTGTAGTTGCCACCGGCGCGTTTGTGGGCGAAGTCGAGCAGGCGCTTCTTGAAGAAAATCGCCAGGGCCGTGGCGAACAGCACGAAGCCCAGGGCCTGCTTGATGATCGCGTTCATCGCCTCAGGCGCAGTGTGCAAACTGCTGAGGAACCACAGCGTCATGGCTACCGCCGGCACGCTACCGAGGGTCAGCCAACCGGTAATCGCCCAATCGATGTTCTTGTTCTTGCGGTGCACCAGCACGCCGCTGGATTTGGTGATGGCCGCGTACAGTAAGTCCGTGCCCACCGCCGTCGCCGGGTTGACGCCAAACCACAACAGGATCGGCGTCATCAGCGAACCGCCGCCCACGCCGGTCATCCCGACGATAAAGCCCACCACCAACCCAGCAACGACTAACCCGAAATTACCGAAATCCATTAACACGCCCACAAAAACCGCATGAAAAATCTGGCCCGCAGCATAGCGATTTTTCTTATAACCACTTATATCGATACGGTCTATCGTTATGCCCAAGACACCGCATTCCTGTAGGAGCGAAGCTTGCTCGCGAAGAGGCCGGCACGTCCAACATCTCTGTTGCCTGACACACCGTCTTCGCGAGCAAGCTTCGCTCCCACAGGGGAGATCCGGGGGTTTACTGGACGGGGAGGAAATTGAGGAACAGCAGGCTCTGCGCGTAATTCAACCCAATGCGCCGATAGCGCTCATCCAGCATCTGCGTCAGCAAATCCAGCCTCGCCACAATCTTGCCGAACTCCACGGCGAAACTCAGGTTGCTGCCCTCCTCCGAAATCTCATTGGAGAACAGCAAGGGCTCGCCATTCTTGTTTTGCCGTTGGCTGAGAATCCACGTGGCTTTCTCGATGTTGCGCGCGGCGTTGCTGACGAACACCGGGTTGATCGCATCGGTCATGTAGAACTCCAGCCGATTGCCATGGGCGGTGACCAGCATGCTGCCGATGGCATAGATGAAGGCGCCGACCCGATCCCCGAGAAACTCCGGGCTCATGGCGTAGCTCAGCGCCGCCAGGTCTTTCTTGCCGCCCAGGGTGGGCAGCGGTTGCTGCATTTCGATGGCCTCGCGCACTTGCTTTTCGGCGGTGCGGGCATCGAGGAAGCCGGATTTTTTCAGCTCCTGGGGATTGCGCAGGTACAGCTTGCTCATCAGCAGGTACAGACTTTCCAGGTTGTCGTGCATCGCCAACGTGGCCATGCGGTCGACGCTGGTCTGGAGGAATTCCTGGGGTTTGCCTTCGCGGAACTGGCTGACGATGTCGCTGCCCTGCTGCTGGCTGCAACCGCTGGCGAACAGCAACGTCAGGCACGCCAGCAGGCGAATTCGGGTTTGAAACGGGGATGACACTCGAGCCATGGGTTCTTGGGCTGACACATTCCTGTGCGGCGGGAGTCGCCGCAGCCTGGCCATGGATAGAGCCGGTTAATCCGAAAAAGTGCAGTGCTGACGGTGCTCGACCGATCACCGGCACCGGGACCTCCTTCATTTAGTCCGACTTTATTCTGGAATAAATCGACTAATAGACTATAAATCTTCTTCCGATCTATATTTAGTATGACTACTTACCAAAACAACAAAAAAAGGAAGATCAACCATGCTTCAATCCCGCTACCTGCTCTCCGGCCTCGGACTGTCCCTGATGATCGCCACCCTTCCCGCCCACGCTGCCGGCCTGTCCAGCGAACACAAAGCCTTCGGCAAAACCAATGACGGCACGCCCGTCGAGCAATACATCCTGCGCAACAGCCATGGCCTGCAAGCCACGGTCATTACCTACGGCGCTACCTTGCAGTCGCTGAAGGTGCCGGACAAGAACGGCAAGGCTGAAGACATCGTCCTCGGTTTCGATGACGTCCAGGGCTATCAGGCTGGCACCGCGTACTTCGGCGCGACCATTGGCCGCTACGGCAATCGCCTGGCCGGTGGCGCGTTCAAACTGGATGGCAAAAGCTACCAGGTGCCGAAGAACGACGGCCCCAATTCCCTGCACGGTGGCACCCAGGGCTTCGACAAGCATGTGTGGAAAGCGCAGCCGAGCAAAGGCAAGGATTCGGTGGGCGTAACCCTGACGTACCTGTCGAAGGACGGTGAAATGGGTTTCCCTGGCAACATGAAAACCGAGGTCACCTACAGCCTCACCGAGAACAATGAACTGCGCATCGAATACAAGGCCAGCACCGACAAACCCACGGTGCTGAATCTGACCAACCACAGCTATTTCAACCTCGCCGGCGCCGGCAATGGCGACGTGCTGCAACAGCTCGCCACCCTGCACGCCAGTCATTACACGCCAATCGATGGCACGTTGATCCCCACCGGTGAACTGGCACCGGTGGCCGGTACGCCGATGGACTTCACCCAACCGACCGCCATCGGGCAAAACATCAAGGCCGATCACCCTCAGTTGAAATTCGCCGAGCCGAAACAGGGTGGCTTCGACTTCAACTGGGCGCTGGATGCCAAGGGTGACGTGAGCAAAACCGCTGCCGATGTCAGCGATCCGCAGTCCGGCCGGCGCTTGCAGCTCTACACCAGCGAGCCGGGCGTGCAGTTCTACACCAGCAACTTCCTCGACGGCACCGTCAAGGGCAAGGCTGGCAAGGTTTACTCGCATTGGGGCGCGTTCACCCTGGAAACCCAGCACTATCCCGACTCGCCGAACCAGGCGAACTTCCCGAGCACGCGGCTGGATCCGGGCAAGACCTACACCCAGCACACCGTGTTCAAGTTCTCCACCAAATAAAACACTTCCCCTGTAGCAGCTGCCGAGGCACGAGGCTGCGTTCGGCTGCGATGCAGTCGTGAAATCAGGCGGCGCGGTGTTTCAGGAAGACCGCGTACTCAGGTTTTACGACTGCTTCGCAGCCGAACGCAGCCTCGTGCCTCGGCAGCTGCTACAAGCGAACGCAGCCTCGTGCCTCGGCAGCTGCTACAAGCTGCGATCTTCTGATTTTGGCCATCATTTGAACCCCGCACGCTATCCTGCTGCCCAAAAGGAACACAGATCGCATTTCACACAGGAGGTTTTTCATGCGAACCCTTGAACTGGCCGGCGTTCAGGTACCGATCATCGGCCAGGGCACCTGGCGCATGGGCGAGGATCGCTCGGCGCATCGCAATGAAGTCGCGGCCCTGCGCCAGGGCATCGAGCTGGGCATGACCCTGATCGACACCGCCGAAATGTACGCCGAGGGCGGCGCCGAAGAGGTGGTGGGTGAAGCCATCGCCGGGCTGCGCGACCAGGTCTTCCTGGTGAGCAAGGTTTACCCGCACAACGCCAGCCGCAAAGGCATCCCCCAGGCTTGCGAGCGCAGCCTGCGGCGCTTGAACACCGATTACATCGATTTGTACCTGCTGCACTGGCGCGGCCAATACCCTCTGGAAGAAACCGTCGAAGCCTTCGAACGCCTGCGCGAAGAGGGCAAGATCGGGCGCTGGGGTGTGTCCAATTTCGACGTCGACGACCTGCAGGAACTCGCCGCCCCAGCCTGCGCGACCAATCAGGTGTTGTACAACCTGGAGGAGCGCGGCATCGAATTCGACCTGCTGCCTTGGTGCGAACAACAGCAAATGCCGGTCATGGCCTACTGTCCCATCGGTCAAGGTGGGCATATGCTGGTCAACTCGACGCTCAAGCAGGTGGCCGCCCGTCACGAGGCGACACCGGCTCAGGTAGCACTGGCATGGATACTGCGTCAGCACAGTGTCATTGCCATTCCCAAAGCGGTCCGACCCGAGCACGTGACGCTCAATGCGCAAGCCGCGCAGTTGCAGCTGGAAGCTACGGATCTGGAGGCGCTGGACCAAGCGTTTCGTGCGCCACAACGTAAGCAGCGATTGGCCATGGTCTGAGCCATCGCGCCCTGTCAGAGGGCTTCGGAATGAGAAGCACCGATCCGCTCGACGCGTTCAATCTGCCCCGCTTTGTCCAGGCACAGGACCCGGTGTTCGAAAGAGTTCAAGAGGAACTGCGCGCCGGCAAGAAGCGCCGGCACTGGATGTGGTTCATTTTTCCGCAGATTGGCGGGCTGGGTGGCAGCGAGATGTCGCGTTACTTCGCCATTCGTTCCGCCGAAGAAGCGGCGGCGTACCTCAATCACCCTCTGCTGGGTCCACGCCTGCGCGCCTGCACCCAGTTGGTGTTGAACCTGGAAAACCGCTCGATCGCCGAAATCTTCGGCCACCCCGATGACCTCAAGTTTCACTCTTCCATGACCCTGTTTGCCCAGATCGCCCCCGAGGGCAGCCTGTTCCATCAAGCGCTGGAGCGCTATTTCCACGGCATACAGGATGACTGGACGCTGTCGCTGCTGGACTTAAAACAAGCCAAGCTGCCCACCGATCAGGGTTGAGAAGTCGTCATCGACAAAGGGCAGGATCGCGTCGGCCACCGGTTGCAGTTGCCGTGTCACATAGTGGTCGTAGTCGATGGGCGCACTGCGGATCTCCAGCGGTTCGGGCCCGGCGACGGTGATCACGTAACTGATCCAGCCGCCATTCTGGTATTGCCGCGGACGCCCCTGCTCATCGTTATAGGCGTCGGCCATCCGCGCCGCCCGCACATGCGGCGGCACGTTGCGCTCATAGTCGTCGAGGGTGCGACGCAGGCGCTTGCGGTAGACCAGGCGCTCGTCGAACTCACCGGCCAGGGTCTTGCGCACGTAATCGCGGACATAGTCCTGATACGGCTGGCGATGGAAGATCCGCGTATACAACTCCTGCTGAAATTGCCGGGCCAGCAACGACCAGTCGGTGCGCACGGTCTCCAGGCCTTTGTAGATCATTTCGTCGGTGCCGTCGGCGCGGGTGACCAGCCCGGCGTAGCGCTTCTTGCTGCCCTCCTCTGCCCCACGAATGGTCGGCATCAGGAAGCGTTTGTAGTGGGTTTCGAACTGCAACTCCAGCGCACTTTCCAGGCCGTATTCTTGCTTTACATGCTCGCGCCACCACTGATTGACGTGATCCACCAAGGCGCGGCCGATTTGCGCCGCTTCTTGCTGGCCGTGGGCGCGGCGCAGCCAGACGAAGGTCGAGTCGGTGTCACCGTAAATCACCGCGTGGCCCTGGGCTTCGATCAACTGCCGGGTGCGCAGCATGATCTCGTGGCCACGCAAGGTAATCGACGAGGCCAGCCGCGTATCGAAGAACCGGCAACCACTGGAACCGAGCACGCCGTAGAAGGCGTTCATGATGATTTTCAGGGCTTGGGACAGCGGCGCGTTGTGTTCACGCTTGGCGGTTTCGCGCCCTTCGGCGACCCGGGCGACGATGGCCGGCAGGCAATGCCTTGTGCGGGAAAACCGGGCGCCGCGAAAACCTGGCACTGATTCGCTGTCATCCGGATGTTTGAGGCCTTCGATCAAGCCCACCGGGTCAATGAGGAAGGTGCGGATGATCGATGGATAAAGACTCTTGTAGTCGAGCACCAGCACTGACTCGTACAAACCCGGTTGCGAGTCCATCACGAATCCGCCGGGGCTGGCCTCGGGTGGCTTGCCGCCGAGGTTCGGCGCGACGAAGCCCTGGCGGTGCATCAGCGGCATATACAAATGGGTGAACGCCGCCACCGAGCCGCCGCTGCGGTCCGCCGGCAACCCGGTGACGCTGGCCCGTTCCAGCAGGAAGGTCAGCAACTCGGTCTTGGCGAAGATCCGCGTGACCAGTTCGCAGTCCTTGAGGTTGTAGGTGGCCAGCGCCGGTTTGTCCTCGGCGAACATGCGGTTGATTTCGTCCATGCGCTGGTACGGCGTGCTGATCGCCTTGCCTTCGCCGAGCAGGGTTTGCGCGACGTTTTCCAGGCTGAACGAAGGGAAACTCCAGGTCGCCGAACGCAGGGATTCGATGCCGTCGATGATCAAGCGCCCGGCGGCCGCGGCGAAGTAATGGTTACGGCTGCCGTGTTCGCGCCACTGCATTTCTTCGCCGCCACGCCCCAGCTTCAGCGGCACCGCGAGGCGCCGGGCGTGTTCGTGCAGCACTCGCAGGTCGAACTGCACAACGTTCCAGCCAATGATCGCGTCGGGGTCGTGGCGGGCGAACCAGTCGTTGAGTTTTTTCAGCAGCAGGGTTCGGCTGTCGCAGTATTCGAGCTGGAAATCCACCGCGCTAGCGTCACCGTTGGGCGGGCCGAGCATGTACACCTGACGCTCGCCGCAGCCTTCCAGGGCGATGGAATACAGTTCGCCCTGGGCGGTGGTTTCGATGTCGAGGGAGACCAGGCGCAAATTCGGCCGGTAGCCGGGAGCCGGTTTCATTTGCGCGTCGAGCAGCAAACCGTCGGCGCTGGGCGTGCCGCCGAATTGCACGGGGGCGGTGATGAAGCGTTCCATCATGTAGCGCTCGGGCGGGCGCACGTCGCCTTCGAACATCTCGACGCCGGCCTTGCGCAGCGCGGTTTCCAGGCGCATCAACTGACCGTGTTGCTGACAGTAGAGGCCGAGCACCGGGCGATGTTCGAAGTCGAGCAGGGCCAGGGGCCGCAGTTCGACGTTCTTTTCTCCACGCAGCACGGTTTCGGCCTGCTCGCGCTGCTCGGCCGGGATGAAGGCTACCGACGGCTGATGAGGCAGGCGGATGCGCCGGGGACCGGCATCGGTCGCCAGCCAGAACTCGACTTCCGTGCCGGCCGGGGTGTCGCGCCAATGCCGGGTCAGGACGAAGCCCTGCTGTAAATCCACCACTGCAACCTCGAAACTGATTCAGAGGGGGATTCTACGCGTGATTGACGACCGATAGCCCCCTCGCCACTAGTCAGTTTTCGTGCGGTGACACGAGGATTACCGAAGAAAAACCAGCAAATGGCGCTTTTTGCGTGTTATCTGCCGCTTTCTGCCTTGCCCTGCGCGTCTGCGTCTACGATTCTTCAAGAACAACGACAACACCTAGAGAAGCTGCCATGAAAACCGTCGCCCAACTGCTCAAGTTAAAGGCCCAGCAAAATCAGGAAGTCCACACCATTGCGCCGCATCAAATGGTGCTCGAAGCGCTGATGGTCATGGCCGCGAAGAACGTCGGCGCGTTGCCGGTGCTGAGGAATGGCGAGGTCGTCGGCATCATCAGCGAACGTGACTATGCGCGCAAACTGGTGCTCAAGGGCCGCTCCTCGGTCGGCACGCCGGTCGAAGACATCATGGTCTCGCCAGTGATCACCGTGGACACTCACCAAACCGTCGAAACCTGCATGGGCATCATGTCCGACAAACGCCTGCGCCACTTGCCGGTGGTGGAAAACGGCCAGTTGATCGGTTTGCTGTCGATCGGCGACCTGGTCAAGGAAGCGATTGCCGAACAGGCGGAATTGATTCGCCAGTTGGAGCAGTACATTCGCGGGGAATAATGTTCCCCCCGTAGGAGCAAAGCTTGCTCCTACGGGGGTTGCGGTAGATTCAGGTAGGCCAATGCCGGGCGAAGACTGGCGCCAGCGTCGGATGCCGATCAATACGCATCAACCAGGCGAAAAAACCCGGCCGTGCATGGCGCAAATGTTCCCGAGTCCCGGCCCAGCGCGTCACTACCGCCGCCAGCACATCCAGCGCGCCGGGCGTCTCATCGTTCAGGTACAGCTCACCGGAAAACTGATCGGCAAACACTTCCCAACTCCAGTGCAGCCGGGCGCGGGCGCCGGCCATGAGGTTTTCCCTCGACGACTCGTCGGCCCCGGCCAGCCAGCGCTCGGGGTAATCGATGATGCCGATGGCCGCATAACAATTGCTGACGATGTACACCAGGCCGCGAATCGCCTGATCCCGTTCTGCCGGGTCATCCGGCAGCAGGCCCGACGAGGGAAACGTCAGCCCCAGGTGAATCAGGATCGCCGCGCTCTCGGTGAGGATGCTGCCATCGGGCAGCTCCAGGGTCGGAATTTGCTTGAGCGGGTTGAGTTTTTCCAGCGCATGAGTGGCCTCGGCCGCGGCGGCCACGTCGATGAAGCGATAAGGGATCGCGCAGAGTTCGAGGGCCGCTTCGATGGCCGCCGCGCCGGAATTCTGATGTCCGTAAAGCTGATACATGTCGCGCCCTCCCGGCGAACAAACAGTCAGTCGGTAGACGGCTGGCCACGGGCGCATGTTCCCTGCCATTTGACCCATTGAAGCAGGTAAGATGCGCACCCCGGGACGCACTGTTGACGTCCCGCTGCACACTTCAAGGGAAAGAACATGCGCCAACCGGATGGCAAACCTGCCTCAATGCCTCGCGTCTATTGGTTTGTACTGGCCTGCCTGGCCCTGAGCGGCTGCTCGCCGAGCGAACGGTCGTCATCGGCCAGTCTAGCCGGTGAACAGGGACGCGGCGGCGCGATGCTCGCCTATGAGCATGATGTGCAATTCATGCTGCCACAAGCGCAAATCGTGCCGCGCCTGCAAGCCACCCGCGAGGCCTGCGAAACCGCTCGTTTCGGTGCCTGTAACGTGTTGCGCATCGAGCAAGGCGCCGGCCGCGCCGAGATCACCTTGCGCATCGCCCCTGCCGGCGTCGAGCCGTTGGTCGCCATGGCTGCCGAGGGCGGCGAAATGGGCCAGCGGATCACCAGCGCCGAAGACCTGGCCGATGCCGTGGACGACACCCGCCGCCGTCAGGAACGGCTCAAGGCCCAGCAACAGCGCCTGGACCAACTGGCCAGCCGCAAAGACATCAGCGTCACCGACCTGATCGCCCTGAGCAAGGAACAGGCCGGCATCGAGAACGACCTGCAAGCCCTGGCCCAGGTTGCCGCCGGGCATCAGCGCCGACTCGACACCAACCGAGTCACGCTATCGTTCCAGCCGACTGGCGCCAGCAGCCGCTCGTCGCACCTGAGCGAGGCGTTCAGCAACGTGCTGGATAACCTGGCCGATGGCGCCGTCGATGCATTGGAGAAAGGCAGTTATGCCTTGCCGTTCCTGATCCTCGCCTTCCCGCTGGTGATGCTGTGGGTGTGGCTGTGGCGCAAATTTGTGCGTCGTCGCGTGTGAGCCGGGAGTCGAAAATGTCCGAATTATCAACTCCAACCTGTTCGGTGGCCGGTCTCGGCGTCCGCAAACTGACCCTGGAAGATGCCCCGCTTCTGTACGCATTTTTCGAGGCTAACCCAGACTACTTTATGCTCGTGGAAGGTGGACCGGCCACCCTCGAACAGGCGGAAGAGGAATTGCTCGGCGAGCTGCCGCCAGGCTGGAACTACAGCGAAAACTGGATGCTGGGCTATCAACCCGCCGGCGCGCCGTTGGTGGCAGTGCTGCAATTCGTAACGGACTTGGTGGCGCCGAAGTTGTGGCACATCGGCAGGTTACTCGTGGCCACAGATCTGCACGACTCCGGCATCGCGCAGGCGCTCTATCACGACTTTGAAACCTGGGCCCGCTCACAGGGCGCCGACTGGTTGCGCGTGTGTGAAGTGCATAACAACCCCCGAGACGGGCACTTTTGGCGTGAACAGGGTTTCAAGCACGTTCGAACGAACGAAGGCGTACAGGTGGGCTGGCTGATCCATACCGCGGACATCCTGTTCAAACCGTTGAATGGCGGCACGCTTGAACAGTATTTGGCGGTGATCGAACAGAATCATCCCAACCAAAGCGATTTCTGACGCTCTTTGTGTAGGTAGCAGCTGTCGAGCACCGCGAGGCAGCTGCTACGGGCACAGGGCGTTGGGCACCCTTGTAGAAAATTTCTTACCTGTGTATCAGCGTTGGCACGTCTTTTCCATGCACCCGCTGCTTGCGAATACCTAACCTCGCAAAACAGCGCTTGCGGTGCTCACCCCGCACCAAGAGCAATCATTGGACGCTATCCGCGTTCTTATAAGGTGCGATGCCGAACCAGAAGTTCGTGCGTCCAGGCTGGCAATAAGGAAATCACAGCGTGAATCTTCAAACGTCATCAAGGCCTGTCCTGGCCAACCGCTCCAGCGTTATGCCGCGTTTCCCTCTCAGTACTCTTCGCGATTACTTTATTACCTGAATTGCGTCACCGCGCTCCTTGTTTGGCGATTGCACTCGCCGACAGGGCAGTGCTAATTATTTTTTAAATATTACATACCTGGCAAGTTAATGATCGATCGCTGGATATTGTCCGACAATAACTTGCCCGAACCATTTACATACCGCCGTCGCGCTTAAAAGTTAGTTTTAATAAACGCACCAAAAGTGTCCCTGCGCGTTTAACTCATGTTGCTGGCAGCTACCGATTTCATTTGGACAAAAACGAGGAATAGCCCGGTGACCCGCTAAAACACTGACACGCACCAAATCAAACCGTCGCGCACCATTGCGTGCATTGACGCACAGGCCCGCAGCCGCTCTGTTCCGCTGATTAACGGAACATGGCGACCGGCAACACTCGCCCCTGAAAAAGCACAGCTTTTAGAGGTGAACGGCCAGGCTTTGTCAGCAATAAGCGAGTCACCTCGTAAAACTTATATAAATGCGACATGGGTAACGTTGCTGAAATAATCGTCCAACCGGACAGCAATATTTGGCACAGCGGTTGCTATGTAACGAACATGAGACAGCGTCGATACATTAGCCGCCTCACCCAATAAGAGATCAATCAGGGAAATGATAATGAACAGACGAAGTCGATGGCGCTGAGCCAGTAATCTGCGCAAACCGTTTCAATAGATAGTCCAACTATCGGCTTGCGCACACCCTTGAAAAGGTTGAAATAAAACACTCGAACATTGCACCAATGTTCGCACGGCACCTTATTGCCCTTCATCTACCCGAGGGAGCTTTAATGAACGATGCGGTAAAGCACAGAACCCTGCCGGGGCCGTTACGGGATGATCCGATCTTGCCGGCATCGGGCAGTCTTCCCTATAAAAGCAACACCTCGAAACCCGGTGGGTTGAGCAAGCAACAGGTGCTGTTGCTGGTGGCGGTATCAGCGCTGATACATGGCGGTGCCTGGTGGTTTTTCCAGCAGGCCAAGGCCGAACCGCTGCCCACGCCTCCCGAAATTCCAGAGATGACCGTCGAGCTCACCAGCCCGACGCCTCCCGCGCCGCCGACCCCGGAACCGCCGCCTCCGCCGCCTGAACCCGAGCAGCCGGTGGAGGATGAGGATGCGCTCAAGCCGCCGCCCAAACCGGTGGAGAAACCCAAGCCCATCGAAAAACCGAAACCGGTGGAAAAGCCCAAACCGGTGAAAAAAGTCGAGCCGCCGAAAGCCCCACCCGCCCCCGCTCAACCGGCAGCACCCGCCGCTCCTTCGACGCCGAGCGCGCCACCGGCACCCGCCGCCGCCCCCGGCCCGGTGAAAGAGTCGGCCGCCGTTTCCGGCCTCGCCAGCCTCGGTAACCCGCCGCCGCAATACCCGTCCCTGGCGTTGCGCCGGAGCTGGGAAGGCACCGTTGTACTGCGTATTCAGGTGCTGGCCAACGGACGTGCCGGCGCGGTGACGGTGACCAAATCCAGCGGCAAGCCCCAACTGGACGAGGCAGCGGTCGCGGCGGTGAAAGCCTGGAAGTTTATCCCGGCCAAACGCGGCGACACGCCCATCGACGGCTTCGCTACCCAAACCATCGACTTCAAATTGCCCCAGTAACGGCGCAACGAACTGAACTCATAACCGATTAATGCAAGCGAGGTGTAGCCATGAACGATTCACTCTCTTCGATGATTGTCCCCGGCGTGCTCTGGGGCCTGGTGCTGTTTTCCGTGGTCAGCTGGGCGATTTTGCTGGTCAAGTCCGCGCAATACCTGCGGCAGAAATCCCAGAACAAACAGTTCAGCAAAGCCTTCTGGGGCGCGCCGGATCTGCTCACCGCCGCCGAGCACGCCAGCCAATACCCGGGCTCTTTGGCGCGGATCGCCAGCAGCGGTTTTGAAGCCTTGCTGGTCGACGAATCGCCGCGTACCACCCAGCAACTGGCCCACACCATCAACCGCTCTGACCGTCTGGAACGCAACCTGCGCCAGCAGATCCAGAAGGAACGCCGCTCCCTGGAAAACGGCCAGGCGATTCTCGCCAGTATTGGCAGCACCGCGCCGTTCATTGGTTTGTTCGGCACCGTATGGGGGATTATGGAAGCCCTGCAAAGCATCGGTGCCAGCGGTTCCGCCAGCCTGGAAACCGTGGCCGGGCCCATCGGTCACGCGCTGATCGCCACCGGCGTCGGCATCGCCGTCGCGGTGCCGGCGGTGCTGATTTACAACTTCTTCCTGCGCCGCTTGAAACTCGCCTCGGCGGACATGGATGACTTCGCCCACGACTTCGACGCCCTCGCCTCGCGCAGCGCGTTTTCCATCACTCGCCAGGCCATCGCCAGCAAAACCACAGCCGCCGTGCGGGAGGCCAGCTAATGTCCTTTTCCACTCAAGACAGCGATGAAGTGCTCAGCGAAATGAACGTCACGCCGCTGGTGGACGTGATGCTCGTGCTGCTGGTGGTGTTCATCGTCACCGCGCCGCTGATGACCAACGCGATCAAGGTCAACTTGCCGAAAACCGATGCCGTGGCCCCCGCCGAAAAGAAAGACCCGGTGGTGGTCAGCGTCGATCAGGACGGCAAGTTTTACCTGGCCAAGACCGAGGTCGCGCCCGAGTCCCTGGAGGCCAGCCTCAAGGAGGTCAAGGCCAAGGACAGCGAGGTCCGCGTGCAGTTGCAGGCCGACTCCGCGGTCAATTACGGCCAGGTGGCCAAAGCCATGGCCTCGATCGAGCGCTCGGGCATTACCAAGATATCGGTGATGACCACCCGCTGAGTCCGGTGCCGGGCGTGCAGTGAGGGTGTCGCCCGGCACCGTTCGTTGATTCCCGTCGCAATCAGCCGACCGAAAAAACGCACCGCGTCTTCGGAGGGGATCGGCTTGCTTGAAGAAAGTGGTTTTCCGCGCGCGGTACCACCGATGCCGGAGCAATGAGGGCTCACAAGGCCATTTCGATAAACGTCTAATAAAGTCGGAAATAACCATGCTGATGAACACTCCGCGTTTCACGCTCAAGCCGTTGGTGGCGATGATTCAACGTCACCGTTTTGTTCCGTTGTACCTGGTGGCCATGGGGATGAGCGCCGGGTCGTTGCATGCCGCAGAGGCCGGCACCGAGGACGACAGCAGTAAAGTCGTCCCGGCCGCCGTGGCACCGGCCACCACGCAGCTGCAACGGGTGGAAGTGACGGGCTCGGCGATTCGCCGGGTCGATGCGGAAACGGCGGTGCCGATTACCGTGCTACGCGCCGATGACTTGCGCAAACAAGGCGTGAGCACCACTGCCGAGTTGCTGCAACGGGTCACGGGCAGTCAGTCGGTAATCAATAGTTCCAGCTCGGTCGGTTCGGGCAGTGGCGGCGCGTCCTATGCCGACATGCGCGGCATCGGTGCGAACAAGACGCTGATCCTGCTCAACGGCCGACGCCTGGCGAACAACGCCCTGTCCGGCACCAACACCTCCAATGGCGCCGGGGTCGATCTGAACCTGATCCCCTTCGCGGCCATCGACCGGGTGGAGGTCCTGCGCGACGGCGCCTCGGCCCTTTACGGCACGGACGCCATCGGCGGCGTGATCAACTTCATCACCAAAAAAGCCATGACCGACGGCCAGTTGACCTTCGGCGGCGAAACCCCGACCCACGACGGCGGCGGCAACAGCAAGGACATGAGCGCCAGTTGGGGCTTCGGCGATCTGGAGCAGGATCGCTTCAATGTGCTCGGGGTGTTCAACTACAACAAGCAGGAAAACCTGCAAGCCAAGGACCGCAGCTTCGCCACCTCTTACCGGCCTGAACGTG
Organism: Pseudomonas sp. ADAK2; assembly: GCF_012935755.1. Classification (GTDB taxonomy): domain Bacteria; phylum Pseudomonadota; class Gammaproteobacteria; order Pseudomonadales; family Pseudomonadaceae; genus Aquipseudomonas. Next base: position 6,796,103 of record NZ_CP052862.1, on the reverse strand, counting down.
GCCTGGATCAAACGTCCGGCACCGCATTCCCCGGTAACTACAGCCAGGGTGACAACGCCACCAACCCGTTGGCCAACAGCAACTGCAACGGCCCCAATCTGGTGTCGCGCCAAGGCGTGTGCCGCTTCGCGACGTCTTCCTACATCGACCTGATTCCGCAAACCGAGAAGACCTCGTTCTTCGGCAAGGCCACCGGCAAACTGGCGGACGATCACAACGTCAACCTCGAATATTTCTGGGCCCGCAACAACAACGCGACCGCCGTCGCGCCGGCGCCATTGACCGGCCAGACGCTCGACTCATCGTCGCCCTACTACCCGGGCAACGGCATCACCCCCGGGCCAACCGACTTCACCCTCGACCCGACGCAACCGGTCGACGTGAACTGGCGCGAAACGGCCGCAGGGGCTCGGGAATCCAAGGATCAGAACACCGCCCAGCGCTTCATCCTGAGCTTCGACGGCCTGGTCGGCGGCTGGGATTACAACGCGGGCGCCTCGTACAACCAGAACAAAGTCATCTCCAGCGTCACCAGCGGTTATGTCAGCGACTCGGCGATGACCGCCGGCCTGGCCAGCGGCCTGCTCAACCCGTTCGGCCCGCAAAGCAGCGCCGGGCAGGAATACATCGACCAAGCGATGTACCACGGACCGTATACCTCGGCGGTCGGTCGGGTGGTCGGCTTCGACGGTCGGGTCAGCCGCGAAATCGGTGACTGGTTTGGCGCGGGGCCTTCCGGCCTGGCGCTCGGTGGTGAATACCGCAAGGAAAAATTCCACCAGGACTACGAACAATTCGTCGACGATATTTCCAGCCTCGGTGCCGACTCGGCCGCCAGCGTTTCCGGCGATCGCAGCGTGAAAGCGGCATATGCCGAAATCAACGTGCCGGTGCTCGACAGCCTTGAACTGTCCGCCGCCGTGCGTCACGACAAATACAGCGATTTTGGCAGCACCACCAACCCGAAATACTCGTTCCGTTATCAGCCACTCAAGGAACTGGTGGTCCGTGGCGCCTACAGCGAAGGCTTCCGCGCACCGTCGTTGTACGAGTTGTACGCCCCGCAAAGCCTCTCCTTCACCCAGGCCAACTACAACGACCCGGTCCTGTGTACCGGCGGTGTGTTGCAAGCGGGCGGCAACGCCGGTCGCGACTGTGGCCAGCAGTTCCTCGCCAAGGGCGGCGGCAACCAGAGCCTGGCCCCGGAAAAGGCGCGTAACGTGACGTTGGGCTTTGTCTATCAACCGGTCCGTGACCTGTCGGTGGGCCTCGACTTCTGGTGGATTCACATCTCCAACCAGATCCAGCCATTCCCTGAATCCACCGTGTTTGATCAATCCGGCGCCTACACCGACCGCTTCGTGCGCAACGCCGACGGTTCACTGGACTACATCGTGACCGGCAATGCCAACCTGGGCATCGTCAAGACCAGCGGTGTCGACGTGTCCCTCGACTATCGCTTCCCGAACACACCCTATGGTCAGTTCGGTCTGGGGCTGCAAGGCACCTATGTCGACCGCTATGACTTCCAGAGCACCATCAAAGGCCCGTACACCGACAAGGTCGGCGACTTCCAAGGCGATGGCGTGATTGCGCGCTGGAAGCATGCCTTGAGCGGCACCTGGACCCTGGGCGCGGCACGTGCCTCGTTGGTCAACCGCTTCACCACCGGCTACAACGACTATGACCGCACCACCTATGACCGCGTCGCTTCGTATTCGCTGTGGGACCTGTCGGCCGGTTACACCTTCAACAAGGTGCTGGACCTCGACGCCGGGGTGAAGAACGTGTTCGACCGCGATCCGCCGTTCACCAACCAGGCCTACACCTTCCAGAGCGGTTATGACCCGCGTTACGCCGACCCGATGGGCCGCACGCTGTTCGCACGCATGACGTACCACTTCTGAGTCAGGGTCGGGGGAGCGCAATACTCCGGCCTTCCCCGACCTCATTGCGAATTCGCGCCCCACGGTGGTCCCGCCGGCCGCCGTGGGTTTTTCAGGCTTTGAGGAAAGATTTCATGACATTCACGCGCAACGTGGCGGGTCTGCTGCTCGGTGCCGCCCTGCTCTGCAACGCGGCGTCCGCGCTGGCCGCCGGCAGCTACGCGATGACGGTGTACGGCGAGCAGCCGAAGTACCCGGCCAATTTCCAGCATTTCGATTTCGTCGATCCCAAAGCACCCAAGGGTGGATCGCTCAGCCGCGCGTCCATGGAGATCGGCCAGTACAACTACATCACGCCGTACGCCGACCAGGGCATTTCGGTGGTGCAGGTCAACGATTGGGTGTACGCGCCCCTGGCCTTTCGCTCACTGGACGAGCCCTACACGGTCTACGGCCTTGTAGCCCAGCAAATGGAACGCGACCCTGACGGCCTGTGGGTGCGTTTCATCCTCAACCCAAAGGCCCGTTTCGCCGACAACACGCCGATCACTGCCGAGGACGTGCGCTACACCTTCGAGTTGCTGATGACCAAGGGCAGCCTGAGTTATCGCCAGCAATACGCCGACGTCCAGGACGTGGTGATCGAAGGCCCGGAAACGGTTCGCTTCAACTTCAAGAACAACCTCAACCGCACACTCGCGCTGGATCTGGCGACGATGCGCGTGGTGCCCGAGCATTGGTGGAAAACCCGAGACTTCGCCAACGGCGGCGGTTTCGAGCCACCGCTGGGCAGCGGCCCGTACACGGTCAGCAAGGTTGACGCCGGGCGCAGCATCAGTTTTGCCCGCGACCCAAACTGGTGGGGCAAGGACCTGCCGGTCAGCCGCGGGCTGTACAACTTCGACAGCCTGACGGTGAATTTTTACGGCGACACCGATGTCGCCCGCCAGCTGTTGCAGGCCGGCGCATTCGATTACAACCGCGAGTTCTCGTCGTCCGGTTATGTGGTCGGTTACGACAGCCCGGCCCTACGCGACGGTCGTTTGCAGCAGTCGATCCTCGCCCCGGCCAAACCCACCGCCGCCCAAGGCTTTGTGTTCAACCTGCAAAACCCGATCTTCCAGGACCGCCGCGTGCGCCAGGCCCTGACCCTGCTGTGGGATTTCGAGTGGACCAACAAGCAGATGATGCGCGGCTTCTACGTGCGTCAGAACAGCTATTGGCCGAAAAGTGAAATGGCCGCCACCGAACTGCCCGATGCCCGGGAACTGGCGATTCTCGAACCCTTGCGCGGACAGGTCCCGGACGAAGTGTTCACCCAGGTTTATCAGGCGCCGAAAACCGATGGCAGCGGCTACATCCGTGACAAGCAATTGCAGGCCCTTCAGCTGTTGGCCGAGGCCGGATGGACACCAAAAAACAATCATCTGGTGAACGCCGCCGGCGTGCCGTTGGAATTCACCTTCCTCGACGGCCAGGGCGGTTTCGACCGCATGTTGCTGCCGTTCAAGCGAACCCTGGCGCAGATCGGCATCACCCTGAACCTGCGACGCATCGATTCGGCGCAGTACGTCAACCGCCTCAACGCCCGGGACTACGACATGATCGTCACCAGTTTTCCACGCAGCGGCGACCCCATCGTCTCCCCCGGTCGCGAGCTCTACAGCCTCTACGCCTCGCAAAGTGCGACCCAGGTCGGCAGTTCAAATTCCATGGTGCTGGCCAACCCGGCGGTGGATCGGCTGATCGATGGCCTGGTCCAGTCCAACTCCCGGGACGACATGGTGCATTACGCCCGCGCCCTCGACCGAGTGCTGCAATGGGGTTACTACATGATTCCCAACTACTACTCCAAAGGCACGCCGACGGTGTATCAAAACCGTTTCGGCATGCCTGCGACTCAACCGGCGTTCGACGAAGGCCTGAATACGTGGTGGGAAGTGGCCGCCAAACCTTTGGATAACCAACAGATGAGCGCCCTGCGCCAACTCGCAGGGGTGCAGTGACATGTGGCGCTATATGAGTCGTCGCTTGCTGCTGATCATCCCGACATTGCTGTGCATTCTGGTGGTCAACTTTTTGATCGTGCAGGCCGCGCCTGGCGGTCCGGTGGAACAGGCCATCGCCCGCTTGCAAGGCTTTGGCGGCAATGTCATGGGTGGCAGCGGCGGCGAGCTGTCCGCCGTCGGTGGTGCCGGGCGCAGCAGCCGTGGCCTCGACCCGGCACTGATCGAGGAGATCAAGCACCACTACGGTTTTGACAAACCGATACACGAACGCCTGTGGCTGATGCTCAAGAACTACGCGCAACTGGACCTGGGCAACAGCTTCTTTCGCGGGGCCAAGGTCACCGACCTGATCCTGCAAAAACTGCCGACATCGATCTCCCTCGGGCTCTGGGCAACCCTGATCACCTACCTGATTTCGATTCCCCTGGGGGTGCGCAAAGCGATCAGGAATGGCAGCGCGTTCGACGTCTGGACCAGCACCGCGATCATCATCGGCTACGCGATGCCCGCGTTTCTGTTTGCGATTCTGCTGATCGTGGTGTTTGCCGGCGGCAGCTACGTCAACTGGTTCCCGGTGCAAGGACTGGTCTCGGACAACTTCGACAGCCTCAGCCCCTTGGGCAAGGTCGGCGATTACCTGTGGCACCTGGTGTTGCCGGTGACGGCGTTGGTGATCGGCGGCTTCGCCACACTGACGATCCTGACTAAAAACAGTTTCCTCAACGAGATCAGCCGCCAATACGTGATTACGGCGCGAGCCAAGGGATTGACCGAGCGCCGCGTGTTGTACGGCCATGTGTTTCGCAACGCGATGCTGCTGGTGGTGGCCGGGATCCCTCAGGCGTTGATCGAGGTTTTTTTCGCCGGTTCGTTGTTGATTGAAACCATCTTCAACCTCGATGGCCTCGGGCGCATGAGCTACGAAGCCGCCGTGTCCCGGGACTACCCGGTGGTGTTCGGCGCGCTGTTTCTGTTCACCCTGTTCGGGCTGCTGATCAAGCTGATCGGCGACCTCTGCTACACCCTGCTCGACCCGCGCATCGACTTCTCCGCGAGGACTGCCTGATGTTCAAATTGTCTCCTTTGGGCAAACGGCGTATCGCGCACTTCAAGGCCAACCGCCGTGGGCGCTGGTCGTTGTGGCTGTTTATCGGTCTGTGCCTGGTGTGCCTGGGCGGCGAGTTGATTGCCAACGACAAGCCATTGATCGTGCATTACCACGGCGCCTGGTACTTCCCGATCATCGAGGACTACGACGAAATCACCTTCGGCGGCGAGCTGCCGTTCCAGCCGGATTACGCCAGTGCCTACGTGCACAAGCTGATCGAAGGCCAGGGTGGCTGGATGCTGTTTCCACCGATTCCGTTCAGCTACGACACGGTCAACTATGACCTGACCGAACCGGCCCCCAGTCCGCCGTCCGCCAGCAACTGGCTGGGCACTGATGACCAGGCCCGGGACGTGTTGGCGCGGGTGATTTTCGGCACACGGATTTCGATTCTGTTTGCCTTGGTATTGACCGCCATCAGTGCGGTGGTCGGCATCGGCGCCGGGGCGTTGCAGGGTTATTACGGCGGGTGGGTCGATCTGATCGGCCAGCGATTGTTGGAGATTTGGTCGGGGTTGCCAGTGCTGTACCTGCTGATCATCTTGTCGGGTTTCGTCTCGCCGAGCTTCTGGTGGTTGCTGGGGATCATGGCGTTGTTTTCCTGGCTGGCGCTGGTGGACGTGGTGCGCGCCGAGTTCTTGCGCGGCCGCAGCCTGGAATACGTGAAAGCTGCGCGGGCCCTGGGCCTGACCGACAGCGAACTGATGCGCCGGCACATCCTGCCCAACGCCATGACCTCGACCCTGACCTATCTGCCGTTCATTTTGACCGGTGCCATCGCCACCCTTACCGCGCTGGATTTTCTCGGCTTCGGCATGCCGGCCGGCACCGCGTCCCTGGGCGAGTTGATCGGCCAGGCCAAGCGCAATTTGCAAGCGCCGTGGCTGGGGCTGACGGCGTTTTTTGCCTTGGCGCTGATTCTTTCATTGCTGGTGTTTATCGGTGAGGCCTGCCGCGATGCGTTTGATCCAAGGAACTGAGATGAACGACAACCTGATCGAAATCCGCAACCTGCGCATCGCCTTCGGCGACCGTGAAGTGGTGCATGGGCTGGACCTGGATATCCGTCGCGGCGAATGCCTGGCGCTGGTGGGTGAATCGGGCTCGGGCAAGTCGGTGACGGCGCACTCGATCCTGCGGCTGCTGCCAGGTAAATCCGTCGCCACCTCGGGCAGCATTCGCTACAACGGCGTGGATCTGGTGCACGCCAGCGAAGCGCAATTGCGTGGCTTGCGCGGTAACCGCATCGCAATGATTTTCCAGGAGCCGATGACCTCGCTGAACCCATTGCACACCGTGGAAAAACAAGTCAACGAAGTGCTGGAAATCCACAAGGGCTTGAAGGGCCGCGCCGCTCGGGCACGGACGCTGGAGTTGCTGGAACTGGTGGGCATTCGCGAGCCGCACAAACGGCTCAAGGCCTACCCGCATCAGTTGTCCGGCGGCCAGCGCCAGCGGGTCATGATTGCCATGGCGTTGGCCAACGAGCCGGAACTGCTGATCGCCGATGAACCAACCACCGCGCTGGATGTGACGGTGCAGCAGAAGATTCTGGAGCTGCTGATCGAGTTGCAGCAACGCCTGGGCATGTCGTTGTTGCTGATCAGCCATGACCTGAATCTGGTGCGGCGGATTGCCCAGCGAGTGTGCGTGATGCGCGAGGGTGAAATCGTCGAGCAGGCGGATTGCGAAACGCTGTTTCGGGCGCCGCAACATCCCTACAGCCGCTTGTTGATCGAAGCCGAGCCGACCGGGGCGCCGGTGCCCAGCGAGTACAACCATAACCTGCTGGAAGTGGACAACCTCAAGGTCTGGTTTCCCCTGCCCAAAGCCTTGTTCAGCCGCACGCAGGAGTACATCAAAGCGGTGGACGGTGTCAGCTTGAGCCTGCATCGCGGCAAGACGCTGGGCATCGTCGGTGAGTCGGGGTCGGGAAAATCCACCCTCGGCCAAGCGATATTGCGCCTGGTGGAGTCCGAGGGTGGCATCCGCTTCGGCAACAAGGAGTTGAGCATCCTCAATCAACGGCTGATGCGGCCGTTGCGCCGGCAGATGCAAGTGGTGTTTCAGGACCCGTTCGGCAGCCTGAGCCCGCGTATGTCGGTGGAGCAAATCATCGCCGAAGGGTTACTGACCCATGGCATCGGCACAGCGGCGGACCGTGAAGCAGCGGTGATCCGGGTGTTGAAGGAAGTCGGCCTCGATCCGCAAAGCCGTCATCGCTATCCGCATGAGTTTTCCGGTGGCCAGCGCCAGCGTATTTCCATCGCCCGGGCACTGGTGCTGGAACCGGCGCTGATCCTGCTGGATGAACCGACCTCGGCACTGGATCGCACGGTGCAAAAGCAAGTGGTGGCATTGCTGCGTGAATTGCAGATTCGGCATGGGCTGACGTATTTGTTCATCAGCCATGACCTGGCGGTGGTGCATGCCCTGGCCCATGACTTGATCGTGGTCAAGGACGGCAAAGTGGTGGAGCAAGGCTCGTCGCGGGAGATTTTTTCGGCACCGCAGCATCCGTATACCCAGGAGTTGCTCGCTGCATCGGGGCTGGCCAAGACACATGAACCATTGGCTTTGGCCTAGGCGCCGATTTTATTTTCGCGACGCTGCATCCAAATCTCTGCGTGGTGGGTAGTACCTGTAGCAGCCCCTTGAGCTGCCGAGCGGTTTACTCATTTATGGAGAGATGTTCATGAACGCCAAACAGCTGCTGTGCCTTGCCGGTGTGTTCGCCGCCATCCCTGTTGCCTTCGCCCAAGCCGAGTTGCCGGACAGTGTCAAAGTCCCGGCCGGGCATAAGGTCGCGATGGAAACCACCGGGGTCGGCGAGATTACCTATGAGTGTCGGGACAAGGCCAATGCGGTGGGCCAGACCGAATGGATTTTTGTCGGCCCCAAAGCGGTGCTCAACGATCGCAGCGGCAAGCAGGTCGGCACCTATTTCGGCCCGCCCGCCACCTGGCAAGCCAAGGACGGGTCCAAGGTGACTGGCACGCAATTGGCGGTCGCGCCGTCGAGCCCGGGTAACCTGCCCTATCAACTGGTCAAGGCCAACCCGGCCGAAGGCAAAGGCGCCATGAGCGGCGTGAGTTACATCCAGCGCGTGGCCCTCAAGGGCGGCGTGGCGCCGAGTGCCGAATGCACCGCGGCGAACAAGGGCAAGCAAGAAGTGGTGAAATATCAGGCGGACTATATTTTCTGGGCAGCCAGTTAAGGCCCTATTGGGTCGGCGCCGGTTTCGACTGGCGCCGGCGCATCTCGGGATTGTTTGCTAGATTGAATCCAGCGTGCCCCACGCTCTCACCGACGGCTGAGCACAGTGTCCTTGCCCGAACCCTCTTTCGATTACGAAGCCCATCTGGCCGCCTGCGGGCGTGGCGAGCGTCAGGCCCTGCAGGATTTATATGTGCAGGAAAGCCCACGTCTTTTAGGCGTGGCCAAACGTCTGGTGGGCGATACGGCGTTGGCCGAGGACATCGTCCACGATGCGTTTATCAAGATCTGGTCCGCCGCCAAGGGTTTCGATCCGGCGCGGGGTTCGGCGCGGGGCTGGATGTTCAGCATCACCCGGCACCTGGCGCTCAATGTCATTCGTGACCATCGCCGCGAGACACCCATGACCGAGGACAACGAGCTCGCCCTCCACAACCCTTTTGAATCGCTGGACCACGCTGGGCGCATTCATCGCTGCCTGGAACAACTGGAACCCGAGCGACGCAGCTGCATCCTGCACGCTTACGTCGACGGCTATACCCACGCGCAAATCTCACAAAGGCTCGGCTCCCCGCTGGGCACCGTGAAAGCCTGGATCAAACGCAGCCTGACGGCCTTGCGGGAGTGCATGGGATGACCGCCCGACCTGTGAATGAAACCCCGGAAGAACGGGACGAACTGGCCAGCGAATATGTGTTGGGCACGCTGTCGGCGGAGCGGCGCAATGAGGTTCAACAACGCCTGGGCGATGAACCTCAGTTGCAAGCAGCCGTGGACGCCTGGGAGCGTCGATTGCTGGGCCTGACCGATCTGGTCGAGCCGCACGCACCCTCCCCGCACCTGTGGCGGCGCATCGAGCGCAGCGTCAATGACTTGAGCCGGCCAGCGGCGGCGACGGCTTTCTGGTGGAACCTGCTGCCGCTGTGGCGCGGGCTCGCCGGGGCCGGTTTAGCCGCCAGTCTGGTGCTTGGCGCATTGCTGCTGACCCAGGCCACGGTCAAACCGACGTATTTGGTGGTGCTTGTCGCTCCGCAGGACAAGGCGCCGGGCTGGGTGATCCAGGCCAGCAACCCGAGGGAAATCCAGCTGATCCCCCTGAGCGTCATCGAGGTCCCGGCCGACAAGGCGTTGGAGTTCTGGACCAAGGCTGACGGCTGGCAAGGCCCGGTGTCGCTGGGGCTGGTGAAACCGGGGCAAACCCTGTCGGTGCCGCTGGATAAACTGCCGCCCCTGCAACCCAACCAACTCTTCGAGCTGACGCTTGAAGGAGCGAACGGCTCACCGATCGGCAAGCCCACCGGGCCGATTCAGTTCATCGGGCGCGCGGTGAAAGTCATCTGAGCAGCTCACCCCAGCACTGCGACCCACTCTGCTGTCGTGACAATCGAATGGGCATACGTCGGCCCGTTGATCTCATGGGCGGCGTGCATCGCTTCGGCGCTGAACGCCGCGGTGGTGTCTCGCACCAGGGTGACGTGGTAACCCAGCTCGGAAGCGAATTTTCCAGTGGTTCGATGCAGGTGTTGGCGAGCATCCCCACGATCACCACCCTGTCGATCCCGTGTTGTTTGAGCAGGTACTCCAGGTCGGTGTTGGCAAAACCGCTGCCGCCCCAGTGCTCCTTGACGATCACGTCACCGGCCTCGGGCTGGAAATCCGGGTGCCACTCCCCGCCCCAAGTGCCGACGGCAAAGACCTGGGCGTGGCTGGCGCCTTGCTGATAGGGGCTGGGGTGTTTCCAGCACGCCAGTTCATTGGGCTCGGCGCGGTGGTGCGGCACGTAAAAAACCTGGATGCCGGCCTTGCGCGCCGCCCGGGCCTGCCGACGACCGTCCCATCACACCGCAAGGGGTACTGCTTGCCAACCATCATTACTGTCGATGTTCACCATCACATCAATGAAGTTCTCATAAAAAATCCCCGGCGTAACATCCGCTCCATACCAACCAATAAACACCCCGGAGCACACGATCATGAAACGCCAAATCCTTCTCAGCATCGCTTTCTCGGTTTTTGCAGTTAACGCTTTTGCCGCTTCCTCTGCTCACCAGGCTGTCGCTGAAGGCGGCTCGGATCGATTGATTGAAAGCCGTGTGGCTGAGGGGGGGTCGGATCGTCTGCAACAGAATCGTGTTGCCGAAGGTGGCTCGGATCGTTTGATCCAGAATCGTGTTGCCGAAGGTGGTTCCGATCGTTTGATCCAGAATCGTGTTGCTGAAGGTGGTTCCGATCGTTTGATCCAGAATCGTGTTGCCGAAGGTGGCTCGGATCGTCTGCAACAGAATCGCGTCGCTGAAGGTGGTTCCGATCGCCTGATCCAGAACCGCGTTGCCTGAATGAATGGCGTTACAGCGGTACTCAACGAAAAACCCGGCCTTATCCGCCGGGTTTTTTTATGCCTGCGATCTTTTGATCTTATTTCCCCTTCGCCATACACCGCTGATACCGCTCATCAACCCGCTTGGCAAACCACGCAGTGGTGAGTTTGCGGGTGATCTTCGGGCTTTCCAGCACAATCCCCGGCAACACAGCACGCGGTAACGTCCGGCCTTCGGCCTTGTCCGCAAGGGCGAAGACCTCCTGATAGAGCCGCGTCTCCTCGAATTCCAGGGTTTTACCTTTCTCCAGTTGATCGCGGATGGTCGGATTGCGCATGCCCAAGCGCTTGCCGAGGGTGCGCACCGCCAGTTCCGTGGTGCCGGGCATGATCGAGTCGTAGCGGATCAAATCACCGTCCAGCGCCAATGGAATGCCCGACGCACGGCTCAGGGCATTTTGAAACGCGGCATTGCGGCTGGCGTACCACCCGGCATTGAAATCAGCAAAGCGATACAGCGGCTGGGTGTAGCTCACCGGATAACCGAGCAAATGGGCAATGCCGAAGTACATACCGCCGCGACGGCTGAACACTTCATGTCGAATTGTGCCTTGCACCGGGTACGGATAGTCGCGCGCTTGTTGCTCGGCGAATTCGATGCTGACCTGCATCGGCCCGGCGGTGTGCACCGGATTGAAACCGCCGAACAGGGTGCGGCCCATCGGCACCATGCTGATGAAATCGTCGAAAATCGCGCTGAGTTCTTTTTCGCTGCGGGCGGCGTTGAGGCGGTCGCTGTAACTTTTGCCGTTGGACGAACGGACCTGTAACGCACCGCTGACCAACAGGCTGGGGATATGCACCTTGGCGGCGCGGCGGTCGATCTCGTCCCTGGCGATCTTGCCCAGGCCCGGCACCGGCGGGTCGACCCGGAAGGTCGATTCCTGCTCGGTCACGGCCAGGACTGCGCAGAGGTTTTGCGTGGTCGGCGAAATGTCCTGGGCGGCAAACGCGGCGTAAATGTCCGTTGCCCAGCCCTCGCGGTCGACAGTCTTGGCCGGCAACAGGCGCACGATCTGCGCCTTGACCTCGGCAGGCTTGCGGGGCGGTGCTTCCTGGGATTGCCGGGTGCCGCAACCGGCCAGGACCAGTAAGGCTGCGAGGCTGATGATCAATCGGTGGGCGTGCATGTTGCTCCATGAAATCCGTTTAAGCCGGGTTAACCATACGATCAATGGTGGGGCGCAGGCTATGACTCTCACCCTTCCACACTGTTCCGTAGTAGCAGCTGTCGAGCACCGCGAGGCAGCGTCCGGCGGCGCAGCCGTCGTAAAATCAGCCAACACGGTGTGTCAGGTAAACCGCGTGCGCAGGGTTTGCGACGGCTTCGCCGCCGGACGCTGCCTCGCGGTGCTCGACAGCTGCTACAGAGCGCCTTGTGCTGGTCGCTGATAACAAACTTATTGCAGGGCGTTACTGAGAAAACATATCATTTGCGCCTGGAGTCGTATTTGCGCAAGGAGTTCCGCGCGCCGTTATCTCTTTCTCTCATCGGCGGCGCGCCGTCAGGATCGAACATGCTCACTCCTCCCTTTCGCCCGGCTCTTCTTGCCTTGTTTTGCGCCCTGTCCGCCACCGCCCATGCCGCCACCTCTGAAAATGACAGTAAGGCATTGGTGCTGGACGATGTGAACGTCAACGCCCAGGCCCCGACAGCGGCGAGCGCCCTGCCCCCGGTGTTCGCCGGCGGTCAGGTGGCGCGCGGCGGCCAATTGGGTGTACTGGGCAACCAGGACATGATGGACGTGCCGTTCACCATGGCCGCCTACACCGAACAACTGATCCAGGACCAACAGGCCGAAGACGTCGCCGACGTATTGCTCAACGATTCCTCGGTGCGCCAGGCTTCCGGTTTTTCCAACCAGGCGCAGATCTTCATGATCCGCGGCTTGCCACTGACCGGCGACGATATTTCCTACAACGGCCTGTACGGCGTGCTGCCACGGCAGATCATTTCCACCGACGCCCTGGAGCGCGTGGAAGTGTTCAAAGGCCCGAACGCCTTTATCAACGGCGTGACCCCGACCGGCTCCGGCATCGGCGGCGGCGTCAACCTGCAACCCAAGCGCGCCGGTGACGTGCCAACACGCCGCTTCACCACCGACATCAATGACGAAGGCCGCGTCGGTCAGCACCTGGACCTCGGCCAACGCTTTGGTGAAGACAACCGTTTCGGCGCCCGGGTCAACCTGGCCCAGCGCGAAGGCGACACCGGCATCGACCACGAAAACCAGCGTTCGAAACTGTTCTCCATCGGCCTCGATTATCGCGGTGACGCCCTGCGTATTTCCGGTGATTTCGCCTACCAGAAAGAACGCGTCAACGGTGGCCGCAACACCGTGAACCTTGGCACGGCCACGCACATTCCGGATGCGCCATCGGCGGACACCAACTACGCGCCGAAGTGGGGTTACACCGACATCGAAGACACCTTCGGCATGTTGCGCGCCGAGTACGACCTGAACGACAACTGGACGGCCTACGCCGCGGGCGGCGCCAAGCACACCCGCGAAGTCGGGCGCTACAACTCGACCACGCTGGTGGGCAACAGCGGCGCCTCGACCACCACCGGCTCGTTCATCCCCCACGACGAAGACAACACCAGCGTCATGGCCGGCCTCAACGGCCGATTCGCCACCGGCCCGGTCACCCATAAACTCAATTTCGGCCTGGCCGGGATCTGGACCGAGCAGCGCAGCGCCTACGATTTCGACCTGACCAAATACGCCAACAACATCTACCATCCGGTGGAAACGCCCTCGCCGGTCGGCAACTTCTCGGGCGGCGACCTGAGCGACCCGGGCATCGTCGGCAAGACCTTCACCCGCAGCGCCGCCGTGTCGGACACCCTTGGCTTCTTCGATGACCGGCTGTTGCTGACCGTCGGCCTGCGTCGCCAGCAATTGGTGATGCAAGGCTACGGCTACGCGCCTTACGGTTCCGGCAGCCGCACCTCTTCCTATGACGAATCGATCACCACACCGGTCTACGGCCTCGTCTTCAAGCCGTGGGAGCATGTGTCGTTCTACGCCAACCGCATCGAAGGCCTGGCGAAAGGCCCGATCTCGCCGCTCACCTCCGGCAGCCGCGTCGTCACCAATGGCAACGAGGCGTTCGCCCCGGCCCGTTCCAAGCAAATCGAAGCCGGCGTCAAGGTCGACATGGGCACCTACGGCGCCAGTCTGGGCGTGTATCGCATCGAACAACCGAGCGATGGTTACTCGGTGATCACCAGCGCGACCACGGCGGAGTTTGTGCGCCAGGGTGAACAGATCAACAAAGGCGTCGAACTCAACGTCTTCGGCGAACCGATCGAAGGCCTGCGCCTGATCAGTGGTCTGACCCTGATGGACACCGAACTGAAGAACACCCAGAACGGCGCTACCGACGGCAACCGTGCCATCGGCGTACCGACCTTCCAGTTCAACGCTGGCGTGGATTGGGACGTGCCGGGCCTGCAAGGCGTCGCGCTGAACGCGCGGATGCTGCGCACCGGCGGCCAATACGCCGACGCGGCGAACAACCTCAGCCTGCCGACCTGGAACCGTTTCGATGCCGGCGCCCGCTATGGTTTCAAAGTCGACCAGAAAGACATCACCCTGCGTCTGAACATCGAAAACCTGGCCAACGAGAAGTACTGGGAATCGGCCCAGGCCGGCTACTTGACCCAGGGCGAGCCACGGGTGGCGAAGTTGTCCGGCACCATCGACTTCTAAGCACCGCCGCTCAACGAAAAGGCCCCGCAGCTTTGCCGCTGCGGGGCCTTTTTTATTTGCCATACTGTTTCCATACATCATGGAGAACAGGCCCATGAACCGTAGCGACGTGTTGATCATCGGCGCCGGCCCCACCGGCCTGGTGCTGGCGCTGTGGCTGAGCAAACTCGGCATCCACGTGCGCATCATCGACAAAACCCTGGCCCCCGGCACCACCTCGCGGGCCCTGGCGGTGCAGGCGCGAACCCTGGAGTTGTATCGCCAGCTCGACCTCGCCGATGCCATCGTGCAAAACGGCCACCGAGTGGCGGCGGCGAATTTTTGGGTCAAGGGCGAACCCGTGGCGCACCTGCCGTTGACCCGGATCGGCGAGGGCCTGACGCCCTACGCGTTCCTCGAAATCTTTCCCCAGGACGAACACGAACAACTGCTGATCGAACGCCTCGAAACCTTCGGCGTCCGCGTGGAACGCAAGACCGAACTGGAGAGTTTCAGCGAAACCGGCGACGGCATTACCGCGCAATTACGCCTGCCCGATGGCCAGCAGGAAACCTGCCAAGCCTGTTACATCGCTGGTTGCGACGGCGCGCGTTCGATTGTGCGCAAAACCCTGGACAGCGGTTTTCCCGGCGGTACCTACCAGCAGATTTTCTACGTCGCCGACGTGCAGGCCAGTGGCCCGGCGTTCAATGGCGAACTGCATGTGGACCTCGATGAAGCGGACTTCCTCGCCGTATTTCCACTGGCCAGCGAAGGTCACGCGCGGCTGATCGGCACTGTGCGTGATGAACGTGCCGAACACGCCGAAACCCTCAAATTCGAAGACGTCAGCAGTCGGGCTATCGAGCATTTGAAAGTGCAGGTCGAACAGGTCAACTGGTTCTCGACCTACCGCGTGCATCACCGGGTGGCGGAGTTCTTTCGCAGCGGTCGTGCGTTTTTGCTCGGCGACGCGGCCCATGTCCACAGCCCGGCGGGCGGCCAGGGCATGAACACCGGGATTGGCGACGCGATCAACCTGGCCTGGAAACTGGCCGCCGTGCTGACCGGCGCCGCCACTGCCAAATTGCTCGACAGCTACGAAACCGAACGCATGGCCTTCGCCCGGCGCCTGGTGTCCACCACCGACCGGGTGTTCAGCTTCGTGACCGCCGAGGGCAAAGTCGCGGATCTGCTGCGCACGCGGCTGGCGCCGTTCCTGATCCCCAAACTGGCCACGTTCGGACCGGAGTTCCTGTTTCGCACGGTCTCGCAAATCACCCTCAACTATCGCGGCATGCCCCTGAGCGAAGGCGTGACCGGGCACGTCCACGGCGGCGACCGCCTGCCCTGGGCCCACGATGGCGAAGGTGATAACTACGAATCCCTGAAAAACCTGACGTGGCAGGTGCATGTGTACGGCGACACCAGCGACGAAATGATCGCGTGGTGCATCGAACATCATTTGCCCTTGCACGTATTCGACTGGCGGCCGGCGTTTGATGCCGCGGGGTTGGCGCGTAACGGGTTTTATCTGTTGCGGCCGGACACTTATGTGGCGATTGCCGATAACAGCGCGGACCCGAAGGTGATCGAGCGGTATTTTCGGGATCACGGGATTCGGCTGTTTTTTGGTTGAACCGTCAAAAGATCGCAGCGCCTGCAGGGTGTACACCCTCCCAATGAAGGAGCTGCCGAAGGCTGCGATCTTTTGATCTTGATCAGATCCCGGCCAGGGCCAGGTCCATCGCGAAGTAGGTAAAGATCAGGTCCGCACCGGCCCGCTTGATCGCCCCCAGACTCTCACGCACCACCCGATCTTCATCAATCGCCCCCGCCTGGGCGGCAAACTTGATCATCGCGTACTCGCCACTGACCTGATAGGCCGACAACGGCAACCGCGAAACCTCGCGGATATCGCGGATGATGTCCAGGTAGGCGCCGGCCGGTTTGACCATCAGCGCGTCGGCGCCTTCCTGTTCGTCAAGCAGCGATTCGCGCACGGCTTCGCGGCGGTTCATCGGGTTCATCTGGTAGCTTTTACGGTCGCCTTTCAAGGCACTGCCTCCGGCTTCACGGAACGGGCCGTAGAGCGCCGAGGCGAATTTGGTCGAGTAGGCCATGATCGCGGTCTGGGTGAAACCGGCTTCGTCCAGCGCCCGGCGAATCGCCTGGACCTGGCCGTCCATCGCCGCCGACGGGGCGATCACGTCGGCGCCGGCACGGGCCGCCGCCACGGCTTGTTTGCCGAGGTTGATCAGGGTCTGGTCGTTGTCGACTTCGTGGTTATGCACCACGCCACAGTGGCCGTGGTCGGTGTACTCGCAGAAGCAGGTGTCGGACATCACAATCATCTCGGGCACCGCGTCCTTGGCGATCCGCGACATCCGCGAGACCAGGCCATTGTCGCTCCAGGTGTCGCTGCCGCTGCTGTCCAGGTGATGGGATACGCCGAAGGTCATCACCGACTTGATCCCGGCACGGGCGTAACGCTCGATCTCGCCGGCCAGTTTCGACTCGGGAATGCGCATCACGCCGGGCATGCTTTTGATTGGCACGAAATCGTCGATTTCTTCCTCGACGAAAATCGGCAGCACCAGGTCGTTGAGGCTGAACTCGGTTTCCTGGAACAGGCTGCGCAGGCTCGCATTGCGGCGCAGACGGCGTGGACGTGCTTCGGGGAACTGGCTGGACATGGGTTTTCCTGAGACAAAAGTCGTAGGGGGCGAAGCTTATGCCCTGTGCGGCGCAGGACACAAACGTCAGGTGAGGAACAAACCTTTACCGGGTTGGCAATAATCCGCGTTTTGCTCCTACAGCGTCAGGGTTCCGTCGATGCACGTCACCACGGCACCGCCGATCCAGATCTCGTCACCGACCTGATCCACCTGAATCCGCCCGGCGCGGCCCATGGTCAAGCCCTGGCTAACCACATAAGACGCCGGCGCCAGCCCTTCGCTGAGCAGCCATTGGGCGATCCCTGCGTTGAGGCTGCCGGTGGCCGGGTCTTCCGGCATGCCGTCGCCGGAGATGAACGCGCGCACTTCGAACTGCGCATCATCGCCATCACGCTCGGGGTGCCACGGTGCGATCACCCCGACGGCCAGGCCGAGCATTTGCGAATGATCCGGCTGCACATCGAGCACCTGCTGTCGATCCTCGACCATCACCGCCAGCCACCCGGCACCGTTATCAACCCATTGCGCCCGAACGATGGCCCCCGCCGCCAACTCCAGTCCGAGCCGGACTCGCTCCATCACATCGGCCTCTACCGGCCCGGTCCTGAGCAGCGGTGGCGCCAAAAACGCCAATTCCGCGCCTTGCCGGCGCACCCGCACCAGCCCGACGCCGCACTCCTGAATGATCTCCTCACCCTTGGGCACGCCACCGGCCTCAAGCCAGGCGTGACAGGTGCCCAGGGTCGGGTGACCGGCGAAGGGAAGCTCTTTCAGGGTGGTGAAAATCCGCACCCGGTAGTCGGCCCGCGGGTCCCGGGGTTCGAGCACGAACGTGGTTTCGCTGAGATTGGTCCAGCTCGCGAACGCCGCCAGGCGCTCATCGCTGAGTTCGTCAGCGCCGAACACCACGGCCAGCGGGTTGCCTTTGAGCGGCGTGCGGCTGAAGACATCGACTTGCTTGAAGGGGAATGAACGCATGACCTTCCTTGGTTTTGAAGAGCTTACTTGGGAATTTCCAGCCCGCGCATCACCGCCGGCCGCGCCAGGAAGCGCTCCAGTACCCGCGTAATGTTCGGGAAGTTCTTGATACCCACCAGATCACCGGCCTCATAGAAGCCGATCAGGTTGCGTATCCATGGAAACGTCGCGATGTCGGCGATGGTGTAGCGCTCGCCCATGATCCAGTCGCGTCCTTCCAGGCGTTTATCGAGCACGTTGAGCAGGCGCTTGCTTTCCTCGACATAGCGTTCAAGAGGCCGTTTGTCCTCGTAGTCCTTGCCGCCGAATTTGTTGAAGAAACCGACCTGGCCGAAGATCGGCCCGATACCGCCCATCTGAAACATGAGCCACTGGATCGTCTCGTAGCGCGCCGCCGATTCCTGGGCCAGCAGTTGGCCACTTTTGTCGGCGAGGTAGATCAGGATCGCCCCGGACTCGAACAACGGCAGTGGCTGATCCCCTGGCCCGTGAGGGTCGATGATCGCCGGGATCTTGTTGTTGGGGTTCAGCGACATGAACTCTGGCGACAATTGATCGTTGGTCTCGAAGCCCACGCGGTGCGGCTCGTACGGCAGGCCGATCTCTTCAAGCATGATCGAGACCTTGACGCCATTGGGGGTCGGCAAGGAGTAGAGCTGGATCCACTCGGGGTACTGGGCCGGCCATTTTTGGTGGATCGGGAACGCAGAGAGATCGGTCATGGGGTGATCCGCGCAGACATTGGAGCGCTGATCATAATGGAGGACCGGCCGATCCGGCATACGCAATCGTGCCGACGTCCATAAATCCGCAACATCCTGTCGATAACCTTCGGCCAACCCATTGAAGGTTGCGGCTAAAGTGCTGCGAACCCGCCGTTATCGAACCAATGGGCTTCAGAGGACTCTGAGCATTGCCCTTTATGGAAACAGATCGGCTCAACGACATGGAAAACACCCGCTGCTGGGAGCGCGCGGTGTAAAGGTTTGTCAGCCTTAATCGAATGCGCTGAAGATCCCTTTATTCAATGATGAACCTTTCGAAATTCGTCCAACGCTTCAAACATCGCGCGTATATCGTTCTGCCCTCGTTATTGGCAGCCAGCGCGCTGTTCCTGTCGCTTGAGTCCAGCGAAAGCCGCGCCCAACCGGCAGACGGCACCCAGACGCTGGTCTTCCTGCGCCACGCCGAAAAACCCGACGGCGGCCTCGGCCAGCTCAATTGCCAGGGCTTGAACCGGGCGATCAACCTGTCCACCTTGCTTCCGGAAAAATTCGGCAAGGCCGATTACGTGTTTGCCGCCAACCCGACGCGCAATGTCGAGGAAGGCGAACTGGACAATTCCTACAGCTACATCCGCCCCCTGATGACCATCAGCCCCAGCGCGATCAAGCTCGGCCTGCCGGTGAACATCGAATACTCGGCCAACGACACCAGCGATCTGGCGGATGAATTACTCCACGACAAGTATCACAACTCAACCATCTACACCGCCTGGTCCCACGGCTATCTGCCGGAGCTGATCAACAAGGTCGCTGGCGACGCGCTCGGCAAGAAACAGAACATCACCGAAGACTGGGAGTCCAGCGACTACGATTCGCTGTACGTGCTGACCCTGACCTGGCACAACGGCAAGGCCAGCCTGGTGAGCCACTCTTATAAACAAGGGCTGGATAACGGCTCACAGAACTGTCCTACATAAGAGGTCGGCTGCGTCCCACGCACTGTCGGGGCCACGTTGACGCAGAGGCTGGGCTATCATGAGCCCATCTCTTCTTTGTCCGGAACCTCGCCATGTCGCTCTCATCCGCAGCAGTCCCTTCCCGGGGCTGGTCGTTCTGGTGGAAACCCGCCCTGTTCCTGCTGATCGCCTGCGTCGGGCTTTACTACGTCAAGTGGTCGCCCTACTACCTCAAGGCCTTCGTCGCTGCTGACAACCACAGCATCGGCGCCTCAATCATCAATGACCAACTGTCCGATCCCCTGAGCGCCGCCCTGGCGTATGCCAAGGTGTATTTCCTGGCGATCTGGAAAGCCGCGGTGCTGGCGGTGATCCTCGGTTCCCTGCTGCAAGTGCTGATTCCGCGCGACTGGCTGCTGCGCCTGTTCGGCCGCGCCGGTTTTGCCTCTACCCTGCGCGGTGGATTGTTCGCCCTGCCCGGCATGATGTGCTCGTGCTGCGCCGCCCCGGTAGCCGCTGGCATGCGTCGGCAGAATGTGTCGGTGGGTGCGGCGCTGGCCTTCTGGATCGGCAACCCGGTGCTCAACCCGGCCACCCTGGTGTTCATGGGCTTCGTGCTCGGCTGGGGGTTCACGGCGTTGCGCCTGGTGGCGGGCATCGTGCTGGTATTCGGTGTGTCGCTGGTGGCCCAGCGGATCGCCGGCCCGGAGACCTTGCCTGAAGCCGCCGTCGAGGCCGTGGTCGATGCCAGCGAAACCAACACGCAACCGTTCCTGACCCGCTGGGGCCGGACGATCTGGCAACTGTTCTGGAGCACCATCCCGATCTACATGCTGGCCGTGCTGGTGCTGGGTGCGGTGCGGGTCTGGGTGTTTCCGCACATCGATGGCGCCATGGCCAACAGCCTGTTGTGGCTGGTGCCGCTGGCGATCATCGGTACGCTGTTCGTGATTCCGACCGCCGCCGAAATCCCCATCGTGCAAACCATGATGACCCTGGGCATGGGCACCGCCCCGGCCGTTGCGCTACTGATGACCCTGCCGAGCATCAGCCTGCCGTCGCTGCTGATGCTGCGCAAGGATTTCGATACGCGGGTACTGGTGAGCGTGGCGCTGATGACCATGGGGATCGGGGTGGTCAGCGGGTTGATCGGGGCTGCGTTGCTATAGAGATTTGGCGTCTGTGAGGACGCCTTCGCGGGCAAGCCTCGCTCCTACAGGATGTGGAAATATCCTGTAGGAGCGAGGCTTGCCCGCGAAAGGGCCCGCAAATCCACCGCATCACTCCCGTCGGGTAACCCGCTCCCGCAGATAGTCAAACACCGCCTCCCGCTCCCCGGCAAACTCGATCCGCGCGCCCTTCTTCTCGCGCTGAAACGCATACATCGGGTCGTAATACTCGCTAAGCAACCCTTCGATCCAGCCCCGGTGCAAGTCCACCGCGCCACTGCGCGCCTGCTCAGCCAAGGCATCTTCCATCAACAGCAACATCCGCCGATGACGTTCCCCGCCCAGGCGCTTCTGCACATTGTTCAGACTCTCCAGCAAGCGCTCGGAAAACAGCGCAAAGCCTTCCTCGCCATGCACGCCGATGAACTCGGCACACAGGTCCACCACGTAATCACGCAGGATCCGCTCGACGCGCCCTTCCAGGCTGTCTTCCAGCCAGACCATCGGAAATTGCTGCATGCCCTGATACAACGGCAGCGGCAAGGCACAACTGCCGACCGCGCGGCTCTCGTCTTCCAGCACGAATTGTTCGATGCCACGGGCGCGCTTTTTCAGCACATCCACCGCCAGACGGTTTTCAAAGTCGATGTTGGAAGGTTGGCCGGTGGCGCGTTTGCCGAAGCTGGAACCCCGGTGATTGGCGTAGCCTTCCAGGTCCAGCCCATTGTTCAACTGCGTCAGCACTTCGGTTTTACCGGTGCCAGTCATGCCGCCGAGCAAGACGAAATCGCACTCGGCCACGGCGTTATCCACGGTGTCCAGCAAAAAGGTGCGCATGGCCTTGTAGCCACCGCCGACCCGCGGATAGTCGATGCCCGCCTCGTCCTTGAGCCACTGCTGGACGATCTGCGAACGCAAGCCGCCGCGAAAACAATACAAATATCCGTCTGGATGAGCCCGGGCAAAATCTGCCCAGGCCTGAATGCGTTCGGCCTTGATCTCGCCGGATACCAATTGATGCCCCAGGGTGATGGCCGCTTGTTGGCCGTGTTGCTTGTAGCACGTGCCGATTCGTTGCCGCTCGTGGTCATTCATCAGCGGCAGGTTGATCACACCGGGGAACGAGCCTTTTAGGAACTCGACCGGCGCGCGGGCATCCATCATCGGCCGGTCGTTGAGAAAGAGGTCGCGGTAATCGGTGCAGTCGATAGACATCAAAACACCTCGACCGCGTTGGTCTGTCGCTCAACCAGTTCGCCGATTGGCTCAAGGCTCAGGCCCAGCTCGGCGGCGACCGCGAGGAACTGTTCGTTACCCTCGGGCGTGACCGCAATCAACAGGCCACCGCTGGTTTGCGGATCGCACAGCACGCGTTTGTGCAGCTCTTGCAGGCGCCCGAGTTTGCTGGCGTAGCTGTCGAAGTTGCGCAAGGTGCCACCAGGCACACAGCCCTGTTCGAGGTAATACTCGACGCCCGCCAGACGCGGCACGCGGTCGTATTCGATGCGCGCGGTCACGTTGCTGCCATCGGCCATTTCCACCAGGTGCCCCAGCAAGCCGAAACCGGTGACGTCGGTCATCGCGGTGACGCCGTCGAGTTTGCCGAATCGGCTGCCGGGCTTGTTCAGGGTGCACATCCAGTCCCGGGCCAGGCCGATGTCGGCGTGGCGCAACTTGCCCTTCTTCTCGGCGGTGGTGAGGATGCCGATGCCCAAGGGTTTGGTCAGGTACAACAGGCAACCGGCGGTGGCGGTGTCGTTGCGTTTCATATGGCGTTTTTGCACCAGACCGGTGACGGCCAGGCCGAAGATCGGCTCCGGGGCGTCGATGGAATGCCCGCCGGCCAGGGGGATGCCCGCCTCGTCGCAGATCGAACGGCCGCCGCGTATCACTTCCCGGGCGACTTCCGGGGCCAGCACATTGACCGGCCAGCCGAGGATCGCAATCGCCATCAACGGATCGCCGCCCATGGCGTAGATGTCGCTGATCGCATTGGTGGCGGCGATGCGGCCGAAGTCGAACGGATCGTCGACAATCGGCATGAAGAAGTCGGTGGTCGAGACCACGCCGCGCTCATCGTCGATGGCATACACCGCCGCGTCATCACGCGAGGCGTTACCGACCCAGAGCTTGGGATCGAGGTTCTGCGCGCCGCTGCCG
The DNA here is from genome assembly GCF_012935755.1 of Pseudomonas sp. ADAK2. Taxonomy (GTDB): domain Bacteria; phylum Pseudomonadota; class Gammaproteobacteria; order Pseudomonadales; family Pseudomonadaceae; genus Aquipseudomonas. Next base: position 6,773,146 of record NZ_CP052862.1, on the reverse strand, counting down.
GCCAGAATCACTTCCAGGACCTGGGGCGAAATTTTGCAACCGCATCCTGCGCCGTGGCTGTATTGGGTCAGGCGAATCGGCTCGCTCATGGTGTGCACCTCGTAGAATCAATGCGGGCGATTCTAGCAGACGATCGTTCCCATGCTCTGCGTGGAAATGCAGCCCGGGACGCTCTGCGCCCTATCAATACCGCAGGCAAAAAAAACCGCCCTTGCGGACGGCTAATACACTTCGACCATGATCCTCGCCTAATTCAAGACCCGAACGCGGAGCGTCCGTTGAGGCATTCCCACGCAGAGCGTGGGAACGATCACCGCCCTTGCGGACGGCTAATACACTTCGACCATGATCCTCGCTTAATTCAAGACCCGAACGCGGAGCGTCCGTTGAGGCATTCCCACGCAGAGCGTGGGAACGATCACCGCCCTTGCGGACGGCTAATACACTTCTACCGCGATCAGAAACCGAGGGTGAAGCTGACGGTCATCGCGTGATCCTCGTTTTTGCTCGCGAGCTGCCCCGAATAGCCAAGACCGAGTTTGCCGGTCTTGCTGACCTGGAAGTCCACGCCGGCTTCCAGCATCGCGCTGTCCTTGGCAATCGGTACCCCTTGAGTGCTGAACGAGGCACCGCCATCAATGAAGCTCAGGTCAGCATCCGGTTTGGTGTCGCCGAAGGCATGGCGCCAGCCGATGGCCGCACGCGGGGTGAATTGCCCGCCGTTGGCCAGGGTGATGACTTTGCCGGCACGCAGGCCCAGGGTGGAGAAGGTGATGTCCTGGCTGGAATCAGCCTTCAGGCGCCCTACTCCGCCTTTTTCATGCACGGTGTCGCTGTCGTAGTTGACGTAAGCCAGGCCGGCGAACGGTTCCAGCGCCAGGCCGGCCGCTTCGACGGTGTAGCCCACTTCACCGAATACCTGGGCACTGCGGGCGTCGTAGTCACCTTCCAACCGGTCGTTGTAGCCGCCGACGCTGACGTCGCGCTTGGTTTCAATGTCGTGCCAGCTGTAAGCGGCGCCCAGGCGTACGGCCAAGGCGTCGAACTGCGAGTTGAGGTACGCGGCCAGGTGGTAGCTGTCGACTGTGGCGTCAGAACGACGGTCATGGGCGTCCAGGTCGCTGCGGGTGTAACCGGCGGCCATCCCGGCACGCCATTGATCGTCGATCTGTTTGTCGGTGCCGAGCATGAAGCCGCTGAGGTTGCGATCCAGCTTGGCGGTGTTGCTGTTGCCATCCATCTCGCCCCAGGCACCGAGTGCGCGCATCCAGCCGACCATTTCGCCGTGGCAGCCGCCACTGGTCAGGCGATTTTCGCTAGGTGCCAAGGCACGGCGCGGATCGTCTGGCCCACTGCAGGACGGTTGGCGCATACGGTCGTTGACGGCGTCGCGGATGTAGCGCGAGTCCTCGAGGATCGCGCTGGCGGTGCTGGCGTGAATCTCCCCGGACAAGCTGTCGAATGCCGCGCGGGCGCCGCCCGTGCTCAGGTTGATGATTTCGTTCTGCAATGCCGCACCGGCCAGGCCATTGCGGCTCAATGCCGAAGCCACGCCGCGCTGATTGCCGGTTGCCGCTACGTCGGCGAAGGAGGTCTGGTTGCGACTGACGGCCAGATCGACTTCGTTGGCGCGGTAGATCAGCGCGGTATCGAGGAACGCGGTATCCGGCAGATCGGCAGCGCTGAACGTTCCGTTGACACCGCCGTCCGCCGTAATCAGCGCATAAGTGGTGTTGCCGGTGAACGGCACCAGGTTGTTCACCACCAGGCCGCCATCGAGGGTCGCGGTGCCACCCACCACCAACGGAGTGATGGTCGGCGAGGTGAGCGTCAGCGCCAGCAGACCGTCCGGGGCGTTGGCCAGGTTGCCCGTCACTCTCAGGATCTCGCCGTTCGCACCGGACGAGAACACCCCATGGTTGATCACCCCACCAACGCTGCCGTTACCGGTCAGGGCGGCGCCATTGAACACGGTGACCTGCCCGGCCAGCGTCGCCGGTGGATCACCGACGATCAACAGGCCCTGCTCGACTTCAACGGTGCCACTGAACGGATGATCACCCTCTAACAGCAGCGATCCGGCGCCTTGCTTGACCACATCACCGGTACCGCTGAGTACGCCGTTGAAGAACCCGTTGTTGGCCTGGGCAAACATCACCCGCGCATTGTTGAGGATGCGACCCTGCAAGCTGGTGGTGTTACCGACCAGCGTACCGCCGCTGACGGTGGTGCCGCCGCTGTAGGTGTTGGCGCCACTGAGTACCAGGATGCCGGAATCGAGTTTCTCGATCCCGCCCGTGCCCACCAGGGGTGCCGAGATTTCGCTGGTCACGCCGCCGTTGATCCGAACGGCGGCCAGGCTGCCATCGGCTGCGTTGGTCGGAGACAGACTGCCGTCCGTCCCGGCAACCAGGCGATACCCGCTGTCGAGGACCTGCAACCCGGTGAAGCCCTGGTTACCGACCACCGTCACCGTGCCGCCCTGCCCGCCAAATATCGCGAACCGACGAGCCGAACCCTGGCTTTCCGTACCACCGGCATTCGTCCAGTTGGTGCCCGAGCCCCAGATACCATCACCGCCGCTGATCGTCCCGTCAGCGTTGGTCTTGCCACCGTTCCAGAACTGCGCTTCACCGGCGCTGCCTTGCACCAGCAGATTAACCTGATTGGCCAGCGCGGTTTGCAGGGTCAGGCTGGCCGGCAATACACCACCGGGCAGCGTGCCGTAGGCCAGGCCATTGTCAGTCAGGTCGCCGCCGTAGCGGAACAGTTGATAGACGCCGGTGCCGAAGCCGCCGGCATCGCTGACGTTCAGTGTGCCGTCGAGGGTCAGGTTGCCGGCGACGTTGACCACATTGGTGGAACTGGTCGCTGAGCCGAGACTGAAGTCCAGGTTTGTGCCCGAAGACAAGGTAAGGGCGCCGAACGACAACGGCGTAACGCTGCCACCGCCAACCAGGGTCGCGCCGCTGGCCAGTTGTACCGCACCAGTGAGTTGGCCAGTGCCACCGATTTTTGCCCCGCTCGCTACGTTCACATTCGCGCTGTTGAGCGTGCCGTTGACCAGCAACGAGCCAGCCTGGACGTTGGTGTCGCCCGTGAGGCCGTTGGTGCCGGTGAGCAGCAAATCGCCGCTGCCGTTTTTGGTCAGCGTGCCGCTGCCTGTGAGGTTACCGGTGTAGCTGCCGTTGCTGGTTTGCTCGAAGGTCAGTGCCGCGTTGTTAAGGATCGCGCCTTGCAGGCTGGCAGTGTTGCCGCTGGTGCTGCCGCCGTTCAGGGTGGTGCCGCCGCTGTAAGTATTGGTGCCGTTGAGCAACAACGCGCCGTTGCCGTTTTTCACCAGGCTGCCGGTGCCAATAATGACGCCACTGAGGGTGGTGTCCTGGGTGCCGGCCAGGGTCAACTGCCCGCCGAGGTTGATCGCGTTAGCCAGTTGCAGGGCCGCGGCGCTGTCCAGTTGCGCGCTGCCACCGACGCTGAGTGCGCCGGTGCCGATGGCGCTGTTATTGCCGAGGACCAGGGATCCGGCGTTCAACTGCGTGCCACCGGCGTAGGTGTTACTGCCATTGAGGGTCAGGCTGGAAGCGCCGTTCTTGATCAGGCTGCCGGTGCCGCTGACGACACCCCCGAGGGTCAACGCGTTGGAGCCGGCGACGCTCATGCCACCGTTCAATACCACTGCGTTCGCGAGGCTGACGGCAGCGTTGCTGTCCAGCGTGGTGCCGTTGGCGGCAGTCAGTACGCCACTGCCCAGTGCCGCGTTATTGCCCGCCACCAGGGTGCCGCCGTTCAGCGCAGTGCCGCCGGTGTAACCGTTGACGCCGTTGAGCACCAGGGTGCCGGTGTCGTATTTGCCCAGAGTGCCGGCGCCGTTGATTGCCACGCCGAGGGTCGCGGTGTTGTTCGGATCGACGCGTAAGGTCGCGTTGCCCAAGCCACCGTTGACCAGGTTCAGTGCGCCCGCCGTGCCGTTAACCAGGCTGTAGCCGTCGGTGACGAACTGCATGCCAGTGATGCTTTGCGTGCCGTTGACCGTGACCGTGCCCGCCGTGCCTTGGAATACCGCAAAGCTGTTGGCCCAGCCCAGATTGACGGTGCCATCGACATTGGTCCAGTTGGTGTTGCCACTGCCCCAGGTGCCGCTGCCGCCATCGATTGCACCGTTGCCTACCGCTTGCGTGCCATCCCAGAACTGTACGGTGGTGTTGGGTGCGGTGACCAGCAGGTTGACCTGATTGCCTACGGCGGTCTGCACTTGCAGATCACCCGGCGCTACGCTGCCCGGCACGCTGCCAACCAGCAGACCGTTATCGGTCAAGGCGCCGGTGTAGTTGATGATGCGATACACACCGCTGCCGAAGCCGCCGATATCGCTCACGTTCAAGTTGCCGTCGAGGGTCAGGTTGCCGCCGACATTGATCAGCGCATTACCGCCACCGGACACCGGCACACCGAGCCCGACGTCAAGGTTGGAGTTGCCGCTCAAGGCCAGCGAACCCACCGATAAAGTGCTGCCGGTGGCCAGTGCGACGTGACCGCCATCGGCGACGTTCACTGCGCCAAGGAGGCTACCGCTGCCGGCCAATGTGCCGCCGCCGTTGACCGCGACATTGGCGCTGGCCAGGGAACCGCTGACATTCAGGGTGCCGCCGTTGACGCTGGTGTCGCCCGTCAGGCTGTTGATGCCAGTGAGGGTGAACGTGCCGCTGCCGAGTTTGTCGAGCAAACCGCTGCCATCGAGCACACCGTCAAAGGTGCTGCTGACATTGCCGCCGCCGAGGCTTAGCGTGTTGCCTGCGCCGACCTGCGCCGTGCCGCTGCCGGTCAGGCTGGCGAGGCTGCCGGAAGCACCGAGGTTGAGGCTGGTGCCCGCCCCCAGATTGACTCCGGCGTTGTTGCCCAGGGCCGTGGCGCTGGTAGTGCTCAAGCTGCCGCCGAGGACGTTGAAGGTGCCGCTGAAGGTGTTGTTGCCGCTGAGGGTCAGGTCCGCCGCGCCGTTTTTGCTCAGGCTTCCGGCACCGGCGACGATGCCGGACAGGGTCAGGTTATTGACACCGGCTACGTTCAGCGCGGCGTTGACGTTGACGTTGTTGGCGACGCTGAGCGCCGAGCTGTTATCCAGTGTCGAAGCGCCGGCGACGGTCAATGCGCCAGTGCCCAGCGCCGTGGCGTTGCCGAGGGTCAGGGTGCCGGCGTTGAGGGTCGTATCGCCCTGATAGACGTTGACGCCGTTAAGGGTCAGGTTGGCCGCGCCATTCTTGCTCAGGCCGCCGGCACCACTGATCACACCGCCGAGGGTCAGGTCATTGCTGCCGCCCACCGCCACGCTGGCATTCAGGCCAACGTTGTTGGCCAGGCTCAGCACCGTGTTGTTATCCAGCGTCGAAGCGCCACTCACGGTCAGGTTGCCCAGGCCCAGGCCCGAGGCATTGCCGACTGTCAGGGTCCCGGCGTTCAGGTCGACACCGCCGAGGAAGCCGTTGGTGCCATTGAGCACCAGGTTGGCCGCGCCGGTTTTGCTCAGGCTACCGGCACCGTTGACGGCACCGGCGAGGGTCAGGTCAGCGGTGCCGGCGACGGTGAGGTTGCCTGCCAGGTTGATCACGTTGCCGACGGTCACCGCTGTCGCGGCGTCCAGGGTGGTGGCGTTGGCGGCGTTCAGCGCACCGGCACCGAGTGCCGCGTCGGAGGCCAGCACCACGCCACCGGAAAGCAGGCTCACCGGGCCGAGGAAGCTGTTATTGCCGCCGAGGGTCAGGTTGGCCCCGCCCGCCTTGACCAGCCCCCCGACGCCACTGATCGCGCCGTTGAGGGTCAGGGCATTGCTGCCACCGATATTCAGGTTACTCGCCAGATCGACGGCATTGCCCAGGGTGACGGCGGCGTTGCTGTCCAGAGTGGTGCCCGAAGCGGTGGTCAGCACACCGCTGCCCAGCGCCGTGTTGTTGCCCACGACGAGTGTGCCGCCATTAAGCAAAGTGCCGCCGGTGTAACTGTTGGCACCGTTGAGCACCAGGGTGCCGCTGTCGAGTTTGGCCAGGGTGCCAGCGCCGTCGATGGCGACGCTGATGGTCGCCGTGGAGCCCGGATCAACCCGGATCGCCGTGTTGCCGCTGGTGCCATTCACGGCGGTCAGTTTCCCCGCCGCGCCGGTCAGCACGTTATAGCCGTCAGTGACGAACTGCATGCCGGTGAAGGCCTGCGGACCGAGCACTGTCACGTTACCCGCCGTGCCTTGGAAGATTGCAAAGTCGCTGGCCCAGGTCTGATTGGTCAAGCCATCGACCGAGGTCCAGTTGGTGCTGCCGGCACTCCAGGTGCCGTTGCCGCCGTCCACCGAACCGTTTGGAATGGTCTGGCTGCCGTCCCAGAAACGCAGGTTCGCGTTAGGCGCGGTCACCAGCAGGTTGATCTGGTTACCGACCGATGTTTGCAGCGCCAGGTCCGCCAGGCTGTAGCCAATCGGGGTCGCACCGACGTTCATGCCCAGGTTCAGCAGGCTGCCGGTGTAGTTGATCAGGCGATACACGCCAACACCGAAACCACCGGCGTCGCTGACGTTGAGCAGGCCGTCCAGGGTCAGGTTGCCGCCGATGTTCAGCAGCGAATTGGTGGACGGTGTGCCGAGGGCGACGTCCATGTTGGAGGTGCTGTTCAGGGCCAGCGAACCGACCGACAAGGTGTTGCCGCTGCTCAAGCCCAGGTGACCGCCGTTGTTCACGTTCAACGTGCCCAGCACCGAACCGGTGCCGGTCAGGGTCGCGCCACTGTTGACGTTGACGTTGGCACTGCCCAGGGAACCGCTGAGGTCCAGGGTGCCGCCGTTGACTGCGGTGTCGCCGGTAAGACCGTTGATACCGGTGAGGTTGAGGGTGCCGGTGCCGACTTTAGTCAAGCTACCAGGACCGGCCAGGCCACCGTCAAAAGTGCTGGTGGTATTGACGCCACCCACTGACAACGTGTTGCCCGAACCGATCAGCACATCGCCGCTGCCGTTGAGGCCGGCAAGGCTGGCATCGGTGCCGAGGTTGAGGCTGGCGCCGGCACTGATGTTGGCGCCAGAGGTGTTGCCCAATGCGCCGGTGCTGGCGGCGGTGACGCTGCCGGACAGAATGTTCAACGCCCCGGTGAAGCTGTTGTTGCCACTCAAGGTCAGGTCAGACAGGCCGTTTTTATTCAGCGCACCGGCGCCATCGATGACGCCACCGAGGTTCAGGTTGTTGTTGCCGGCCACGTTCAGGTCGGCATTCAGGGTCACGGCGTTGGCCACGGTGAAGGCTGCGCTGTTGTCCAGGGTCGAAGTGCCGCCGACGATCAGCGCGCCAGTGCCTAGCGCCGCGCCGCTGCCCAAGGTCAGGCTGCCGGCATTCAGGGTGGTGTTGCCCTGGTAGGTGTTGACGCCATTGAGGGTCAGGTTGGACGCGCCGTTCTTGATCAACTGGTTGGTGCCGCTGACGACGCCGCCCAATGTCAGGTTCGAGGTGCCGCCGACGGTCAGGTCGGCATTCAGCGCTACGTTGTTGCCCAGGCTGGCCGGGGCGTTGCTGTCCAGAGTCGCCGCGCCGGCAACGATCAAACCACCAAGGCCGAGTGCCGAGCCGTTGCCGACGGTCAGGGTGCCGGCGTTCAACGTGGTGCCGCCGAGGAAGCCGTTGGCACCGCTGAGCACCAGATTGCCGGTACCGTTTTTCACCAGGCTGCCCGCGCCGTTGACCAGCCCGGTCAGGGTCAGGTCGGCCGTGCCGCCGACGTTAAAGGCACCGGCCAGGTTCACCTGGTTGCTCAGGCTCACGGCGGTGTTGCTGTCCAGCGTGGTGTTGGCCGCCGCGTTCAAAGCACCGGCGCCCAAGGCGCCGCTGGCACCGACGATCAGCGTGCCGTTGTTCAGCGCCGTGGAGCCGAGGTAGTTGTTGGCGTGATTGAGGGTCAGGTCGGCCGCGCCGTTTTTGATCAAGCCGCCGATACCGCTGACGGCACCGTTGAGGATCAGCGCGTTGGTGCCGCCGAGGGTCAGGTTGCCGCCCAGGTTGACTGCGTTGGCCAGGGTGGTGGCGGTGCTGGTGTCGAGGGTGGTGCCGCCCGACGCGTTCAACGCGCCACTACCGATTGCGGTATTCGAACCGACGATCAGGGTGCCGGCGTTTAGCGCCGTGGTGCCGGAATAGGTGTTGGCGCCGTTCAGGGTCAGGCTGGACGCGCCGGTTTTGATCAGCCCGCCCAGACCGCCGATGACGCCGCCGAGGGTCAGGGCATTGGCACCGCCGGTGGTCAGGTTGGCGTTGAGGTTGATCGCGTTGTTCAGGGCCAGGGCCGAGCTGCCGGTGAGCGTGCTCGCGCCGCCTACGGTCAGGGCACCGGTGCTCAGTGCATCGACATTACCGACGGTGATGCTGCCAGCATTCAGCGTGGTGCCACCCTGGAAGGTGTTGACGCCGTTCAGCGCCAGGTTCGCCGCGCCGTTCTTGATCAACTGGTTGGTGCCGCTGACCACGCCGTCGAGGGTCAGTTGGTTAGTGCCGCCGACACTCAGGTCGGCGTTCAGCGCGATGTTGTTGGCGATGGCGACACCGGCGCTACTGTCCAGCGTCGAAGAACCGGCCACTGTCAGCACACCGCCGCTCAAGGCATTGGCGTTGCCCACGGTCAGGGTGCCCGCGTTCAAGGTGGTGTTGCCGAGGAAAGTGTTGGCGCCGTTGAGGGTCAGGTTGGCCGCGCCGTTCTTGATCAGCCCACCCGTGCCGCCGACCACGCCGCCGAGGGTCAGGTTGGCGGTGCCGCCGAGGGTCAGGTCACCGGTGGTGTTCACCGCGTTGGCCACTGCGACGGTGGAGCTGGCATCCAGCGTGGTGCCCGCCGCCGTGTTCAAGGTGCCCAGGCCCAGCGCCGTGTTGGAGCCGAGAATCAGGGTGCCTGCGTTCAGTGTGGTGTTGCCGGCGTAACCGTTGTTGCCGCTGAGGTTCAGGGCGGCGCTGCCGTTCTTGATCAATCCGCCCGCGCCATTGATGGCGCCGGTCAGGCCCAGCGCCTGGGTGCCACCGAGGGTCAGGTCGCCGCCGAGGTTGACCGCGTTGGCCAGCGTCACTGCAAGGTTGGTGTCCAGGGAAGTACCGGCCGCCGCGTTCAACGCGCCGGTGCCCAGCCCGGTGTTCGAGGCCAAAACCAGTGCCCCGGCGTTCAGCGAGGTCGGGCCCTGGTAGGTGTTGTTGCCGGTCAGGGTCAGGGTCGACAAGCCATTTTTGATCAAGCCGCTGGTGCCGGAAACCAGGCCATTGAGGGTCAGGTTGTTGCTGCCGACGACGGTCAGGTTGCCGTTCAGCGCCACCGAATTATTCAGGGTCACACCGGTGGTGGTGTTGAGGCTCGCCGCCGCGTTGACGTTCAGCGAGCCGCTGCCGAGCGCATTGTTGTTGGCCAGGCTCAGGGTCCCGGCGTTGAGGTCGGTGCTGCCGGTGTAACCAGCGTTGTTGCCGGTCAGCGCCAGGGTGCCGCTGCCGTTTTTCGAAATACCGCCCGCGCCACTGATCAGCCCGGCCAGGGTCAGACTGCCGACACCGGAAGTGCCGATGGCGCTGTTGAGCACAATGTTGTTGTTCAGGGTAATGGTGCCCGGCGCCTGCAAGACGGTGGAACCGCCGAACGTCACCGTGCCGGTGCTGAACGCCTGGTTATTGCCCAGTTGCACCGAGCCGCCGTTGAGGGTGGTGGCGCCCAAATAGGTGTTGGCACCGTTGAGAATCAATTGGCCGGTGCCGTTCTTGGTGATGCCGCCGCTGCCGCTGATCACGTTGCCGACGGTGATGGCATTGGTGCCCTGCAGCAGCAAGCCAGCAGCGCCCACGTTGATCAAGTTGCTCAACGTCAAGCCGCCAGTGCTGGCCTGCAAGCCGCCGCCATTGACGGTCAGGACGCCGCTGCCGAAGGTCGCGCTGTTGTTGAACTGGGCGATACCGCCATTGAGCGTGGTGCTGCCGCTGACCAGCGGTCCTTGCAGCGTCCAGGTGCCGCTGTTGATCGTCAGGTTGTTGAAGTTGACGTAGTTGGCGCTCGAAACAGTGCCGACCCCGGAGGTGCCGCCGCCGATGCCGATCGGGTTTTGCAGGATCAGCGAGTTGATACCGCCAGCGCCGCCGTCGATCTGGCCGGTCGGGGCGAAGGTCAGGTTGACGCCGATCAACCCGCCCAGCGCCAGGCCGATGCCGCCGCCGGCAGAGATGGTCGAACCGGTGATCGCAGTGAAGGTGTTGGTGCTGCCGTCGCCCATCGACACGCCACCGCTGATGGTGCCGGAGTTGACGAAGGTGTTGCCGCTGCCCGAAGTCTCGAAGGCCATCCGGCCGTTGATGGTGCCGGCGTTGATCACGTTGACCTGGGCGCCGCCGCGCGCCGCGACGACCGGGGTGTCGGCGGAGAACAGCGTCAGGTTCAACAAGTTCGTCGAACCGATCGTGCCGTTGTTGACGATGTTGGTGCTGCCGCCGGCGCTGTTATTGAGGTTCAACGCCATGCCGTTGAGGCTGACCAGATTGACGCCGAGCAAGTCGCCGGTGCCGCGGATAATGCCGGTGGCGGCGTTGGTGATGTTCATCACCGAGGCGCCGGCGTTGCCGATCACCGCGCCCGCGCTCAGTGCTGTCACCGCGCCCAATAACGCAGGGTCAATCAACCCCGAGTTGTTCAGCGTAATGTTGTTGCCCGTGAGGTTCAGCACCTGCCCGCCGAGGGTGGCGTTCAGTTGTGCGGCGGAGCCGACGTTGACCGTCAGGTCATTCACCGCGCTGGAAAAGGTATTGAGAAACAGCGGCAGCGAGGGCACGCCGCTACAGGTCACCGTACCGCCCGCCGCCGGGCTGCCGGGCGTACAGGCGGCCATGGCTTGAGGGCTGATGATGCCGACAAACACGCCAACCATACCGAGACGAACAGCGAGAAAAAGAGGGGAAACGCGGAAAATCGGGGCGATGACGGATCTCAAGTCCACGGGCAGTTCCTTTACGTGGTTAACCATTCTTCCTTGAAAGGCGTGCTACAGGGCCACCCTGGCCGTGAATCCAACGACACGCAAATCAAAGTACGACGCTGTACGAAACAGTTACATTCTCGACACACGTTAGTTGATGCCCGGTGATGGGGCAGAAATCCTCATGGCTCAATTAGCATTAATACTTTGGTGCGCGAGCGGTCTGCCCTGCGGATTTGCGGCGGTCTCGTCCGGCGCGCGCGCCTACGGGGATCGCGGATACCCGGGGTAAATCGTTAGCTGATCGAGAGGACAGAAAAAACCTCGATTTCTTCGAGTTTTCATGGAATTGAAACAATTGGTATGAGATGTGCAAACGTTTGCGAGTCGCCGATAACGGCATTTTCGCTACCTAACCGCGCAAGCCCGAAAAACCGGGCCTTCGATCCGCACGAAAAGGGACTTTTAATGCATCGCACGTCCAGCCGCGTGACTTGCTCGCGCTCGTTTGCTGTTTCCTTGCTACTGGCCAGCGTTACAGGACTACTCAGCAGCACCGTTTTGGCGCAACCCGTCCTCCCCGAGGAGTCAGCCCAGGGCGAAGCCCTTAGCCCGGAAGCCAACCCGCCGAAACAAGGCGCGTACCTGTCGGACTGGTTCAACCAGGACCTGACGGTCATCGGCAGCAAGGACATCAGCTTCGGCCCGCAACCCTCTGACGATGTGTACCTGGAATACGAGTACTTCGGGCGCAAGGGGCCGTTCGAGTTGTATGGCTACGTCGATATCCCGAAAATCTTCGACATCGGCAACAGCCATGACAAAGGCGCGTGGGACCACGGCTCGCCGCTGTTCATGGAGCACGAACCGCGGATCTCCATCGACTACCTGGCCGGCCGCAGCCTGGCCGTCGGGCCGTTCAAGGAATGGTATGTGGCGTTCGACTGGATCTACGACCACGGCAGCAACACCCGCAACCGCGCCAACACGCTGTACAGCGGTTTGGGCACCGACATCGACACCCACTCGCGGGTCAACCTGTCGGCGAACTTCTATGGTCGCTACCAGTGGGAAAACTATGGGGCGAGCAACGAATATTCCTGGGACGGCTACCGCGCCCAGTTGAAATACATCGTGCCCATCAGCAGCTTCAGCAATGGTGCGTCGCTGACCTACATCGGCTTCACCAACTTCGACTTCGGCTCGGACCTGCACAAGGACAACCCGGCCCGCACCGCCAACGCCACCGTGGCCACCAACGTGTTGCTGTACTCGTTTACTCATCTGCGTTTCACCCTGGTCGGCCGTTACTTCCACAACGGCGGCAACTGGGACGACGGCAGCGAGTTGAATTTCGGCGACGGTGATTTCCGCGCCCGCTCCAACGGCTGGGGTTACTACGCCGGCATCGGTTATCAATTCTAAGGAGATCTTATGAAAGCAATGACGCGTTTGTCCCTGTCCGTCGCCGTGGCCTGCGGCACCCTGCTCGCTTCCACCGCGTGGGCTCGTGAAGCACCGATCCAGCCAAAAGTGATGCTGATCACCATGTTCGCTCCCGAGGCGCAGAATTGGATCGAGCGCCTGGAACTCAAACAGGAAGTCCGCGTACCGGGCCTGTCCGCCGAGTACCCGACGATTCGTTGTAACGCGCAGCAGGTGTGCCTGATGGTCACCGGCATGGGCCAGACCAATGCCGCGGCATCGACCCTGGCCTTGGCGCTGTCGCCGAAATTCGACCTGCGCAAAAGTTATTTCCTGATCGCCGGGATCGCCGGCATCAGCCCCAAACACGGGACCATCGGCACCGCCGCGTGGGCGCATTACCTGGTGGAGTTCGGCACGCAGTGGGAGATCGATTCCCGAGACGCTCCGAAAGACTGGCCGACCGGCTACATCGGCATCAACACCCAAGGCCCGAACCAAAAACCACCGCTGGACTACAAGACTGAAGTCTTCGAGCTCAATCCGAAATTGCAGGCCAAGGCGTTTGCCCTGTCGCACAAAGTTGAATTGAGTGAGAGCAAGGAATCGGCGGCGTGGCGTCTGAAGTACCCGTCGGCCCCGGCCAATCTGGCGCCGGTAGTAACGAAGTGCGACACGTTGGCGGGCAACACCTGGTTCTCCGGCACGCGTCTGAGCGAGCGCGCCGAGGTCTGGACCAAATTGCTGACGGACAACAAAGGCGAGTACTGCACGACCCAGCAGGAAGACAACTCCACGTACGAAGCACTGTTGCGGGCCAGTCGTGAGGGCTTGGTGGATGTGCAGCGCCTGGCGGTGGTGCGCGCCGGTTCCGACTTTGACCGGCCGGCACCGGGTCAGAGTGAAGTGGATAACTTGCTCAAATACGCGGACCAGGGCGGGTTTGTGCCGGCGCTGGAGAACCTCTATCGCACCGGGAATCCGTTGGTGCAGGAGATTTTGCAGCACTGGTCGGCTTGGGAGAAAGGGGTGCCTGAGGCCTGAGTTCGGCCGGAGGACGCCTTCGCGGGCAAGCCTCGCTCCTACAGGTAGCGAGGCTTGCCCGCGAAGGGGCCCGACCATTCAACACCTCTATCGGTTACGGCAACAAAATCACCTTGTCACCACTGCCCTGATTCACCTCGGCATAACGCTCCACGCCTTGCGCCAACGACGATTCCACCAACCCCTGCGGCAACGGCAACAAATCCTGATCGAAGAACTGGCCAAACTGATCCAGCATCGCAGCACAGGCTTGAACGCCGTAGAGCAGCGAATTGATCCCCACCACCGACCCACCCTTGCGATACAACGCCAGCGCCGGCAATTGCACATGGCCGTCCACCGGTGCGGCAATGATCGCAATGCGGCCGAACGGCGCCAGCGCCGCAACCGAAGCCGGCAGCCAGAACCCCGTAGTGTCGAAGATCACGTCCGCGCCACCGGCATACACGGCATTCACTTGGGAGCCGAGGTCTTCGGGCTTGTCCAGTTGCAGGGTCTGATAACCCTGGGCCTGCAATTCCTCGACCTGCTCCACCCGCCGCGCCGCCGCCAGCACCTGAGCGCCACGCACCTTGGCCAGCGCCAGCGCCGCACTGCCCACCGCCCCGCCACCGATCACCAGCAAGCGTGTGCCCGCCGTCACCAGGCTACGTTCCAACGCATCCCAAGCCGTGGTGTAGGGCACGCCGAGGCTGGCGGCCTGGGCGAAACTCAGGTGCGTCGGTTTCAGCGCCACGCCGTTGGCCGGCAACTTGACGAATTGCGCATGGGAGCCGTCGGCGAAAAAGCCCAGTTCACGGCCGGTGCCCCAGACCTCCTGACCGATCAACGCTTGCGGCCCTTCCACCACCACCCCGGCGAAATCCCGACCGGGAATCCGTGGCAAGGTGGTGTAGGGAAAACGCCCGAGCACGTTCTTCACATCGCTGGGGTTGAGGCCGGCAGCCTTGATCTGCACCAGCACTTCACCATCGCCGGCCACAGGGGTGGGGACCTCGACGTAGCGCAGGGCCGAGAGATCGCCGGTCTTGTCGAATTGCAAAGCTTTCATGGGGGAAGCGTCCATTGAAGGGATGAAGGGTTTCAGGCGAACCAGCCGGCAATCAACTGCCGGCCCATGGGCCACAACTGCTCACCGGCGAGCATGCCCAACAACCCCACCAGCGCGATGGCTGGAGGTGCCGGGGAACGAAAATCCAGCGCGCCGTAAAGCAGACCGACGCCGAGGCCGATGGCCAGCGAAATGAGGTAGTTCATGACAGACTCCGTGGCACAGGGGGTATGCGCAGAGTCTAGGGAAAGGCGACAAAACCAATCGGCCAAGGGCTTCTGAATTTCGGCCAAACACTCACCAACACCACAATTCCCTACAGGGTTAGTGTTCGCCTTACCGATTCGCGTTGAATTGCGAAGGCGCGACACCGAGTTCCCGGCGGAACATATCGCTGAAGCTGCTCGGCGAGTAACCCAGCTCCCGGGCGATCGCGCTGACCGGCACGCCCTGGATCAACTCCGCCACCGCCGTCGCCAGTTGCACCTGGCGTCGCCACTCGGCGAAGCCCATGCCCAATCCATCCTTGAACAACCGCGCCAGGGTGCGCACGCTGGCCCCGGCGTTTTCGGCGTGTTGTTCAAACGCGATGTCCAGGGACGGCGCGGCCATGACCGCCTGGCACAGGTTCAACAAACGTCGATCAGAATCGTCCGGCAGCGGGATTTTCAGCATCGAGCGTTTGGCCCGCTTGAGCTCCAGCAAGGCCAGGCCAACCAGCGCCTCGTAATACTCCGGCGCACCGTCGTCGCCCTGCTCCACCAGGCCGACGATCAATTCACGCAGCAGCCCGCCGACCTCGATCACCTGCACGCTGTCATCCAGGGTCGCCGCCAGCGCCGGTCGCAAGTAGATGTTGCGCATCTGCAAGTCCGACACCACGCGAATCCCATGGGGCACGCCGGGCGGCAACCACACCGCCCGTTGCGGCGGAACCACCAGGGCTTCGTGCGGCGTTTCGACCCACATCACCCCGCTCATGGCATACAACAATTGGCCCCAGACGTGCTCATGAGGCTCGATAAACAAGCCACGCGGGTAAGTCCGCGCCAGCGGTTGCACGGGCACATCGGTGTCAGTCAGGTCGGGCGGTGCGGCGAGGGCCATGGGCAGCGTTCATTGACGTTGGCGGAAGTCGCCATGGTAACGAGGCGTCTGGCGCGCCGCCAGTGACACCGCCGTCTGACAATCCGAGTGAATTTTCAGCGCCGCCCGCGATCCCTCTATTACCACAGGGAGGAATACGGGCTTTATGAACAACGCAAAACTCTTCGTCATTGAATACACCCTTCATGGCGTCCCCAAGTCTTTCATTATCCGCCAGGACAAGATGGACAACGCGGAGGCTTGGCATTGGGCAAGTTGCGACGCCGGGGTCGGGCGAATACCCCGATTCGGCCGTGAAAAGGTGCAAAAGACCAGCAAACCGCTGGCGGAGAAATTCGGCGTCGAGAACGTCAAATGGCGACCGGCGAGCTAATTTTCATAAGGAGGACAAGGAACGTCTAAAACAAAAAATGGAGCCCCAGTGGCTCCACTTTTTTTGCGGCGAACGGTCATCCGTGGGCACATTTGCAACCCTTGCCGGTACATTCTTCACCGCCTGCATGGTGCTTGGCGCAGGCTTCGCAGCAATAGTGCTTGCCGTGGCGCGCGATGGGATGTTGGCCCAGCTTGCAGGAACATTTTGGGCAGTCGCAGATACTTTCACTGTCGATCATGGGGGCGGACTCCACTGTTATGGTCGTCCGGTGCGACGGATGCGCACCGTATTAACCAGTGTAGGAGCTTGAACGCCAAATGAAGGTCTGTAGCAGCTGCCGAGCCTGCGAGGCTGCGTTCGGCCGCGAAGCGGTCGTAGAATCAAGCACCATGGTGGGTCAGGAAAACCGCGTACACAGGATTGGCGAAGCCTGCGTCCTCGAACGCAGCCTCGCAGGCTCGGCAGTTGCTACGGGATCGGTATCAAGCGGAAGTTCGGGTACTGCTGCGATACATGAACACCAACGCCAACGCCAGGCACACCATCGCCAGGATCCGGCTCCCCGACAATTCAATCGCCGGGTTGCCGAGCCAGCCGAAGTTGTCGATCAACATGCCCATGCCCAGTTGCCCGATGATCACCGCCACGGTCGCCACCGCCGTGCCGACTCGGGGCACCGCGCCGACCATGACCATCATGTACACCACGCCGAACAGCGCGCCGCTGAGTTGCCATTTCGGCACGTCCAGCAGGCTCACGGCGTGGGCCGGTTCGAAAAACAGGATCAGCAAGCCGCTGACCACCGCGCCGACGACAAAGGTCAGCAAACTGCTGCGCAGCACACCGACGGTTTCACCCAATCGCCCATTGATCGCTGCCTGGACACTCAACACCGCGCCAGCCGCCACGACCACCGCCAACAAAATAATCAGATTCATCATCAACCCCGAGCGATCAGAACAAGTGCCGCGACAATCAGCAGCAACGCCAGCCAACGTTCACCGTTGACCTTTTTGCGAGTGGCGCCGAACCAGCCAAAGTGGTCGATCAGCACACTCTTGCCGACCTGCCCCGACAGGATCGCGATCATGGTCATGGCGACGCCGATGTGCGGCGTGGCCAGGGTCAGCACCACCACGTAGATCGGGCCGAGAAAACCGCCGATCAACTGCCAGCGCGGCAACTCACTGAGCGCCGGCCCTTGCTGCGGGCCACTGAACAGCAACAGCAGAAACAGAATCGCCGAGCCGACGCCGAAGATACTCAGGGTCGCCCACAAGTGCCCGACCTGAACCCCGAGCGGCCCGAGCAAACCGGCCTCCACGGACAGGCCCATGCCGGCCAGGATGACCAGGGGCAGCAGCAACAGCCGCAACCCAGGTTTGGTGGCGGGCGTTGCGACAACTGCAACGTCGTCGATTGAAGAAGACTGCATAAGGAAAACCCATTCAAGGAAACAATGGCGCGCATTATCGGCTGGCGGTGCTTTGCGATAAATGGGAGCATCCGGACAACACTTTTGCGCAACTCGCACAGCAGGTATACACATGCACGGCCTCAACGAGCTGGGATTCAAGGCACTTCGGCTGTTTGTCGCGGTGCTCGACCACGGCAGTTTTTCCGAAGTCGCCCGCCGCGAGGGCCTGGCGCCCTCTTCGATTTCCCGGCAGATCCAGTTGATGGAACAAGCGCTGAATCAGCAGTTGCTCTATCGCCACACGCGCGCGGTCACGCCGACCGAAGCCGGACGCATGCTCGGGCATCACGCGCGACTGGTGTTGGTGCAACTGGAGGAAGCCGAACAAGCCTTGCAGGAACAGCAAAGCGAACCCAGCGGCCTGGTGCGGATCAATGCGCCGGTGGTGTTTGGCCAACGGCATTTGACGCCGTGGCTGGGGCAACTCTGTGAGCGTTATCCGAAGTTGCAACTGGATATTCAGCAGACCGACAGCTATGTCGACCCGCTGCAGGAAGGCGCCGACCTGCTGTTTCGCATCGGCCCGCTGCACGATTCGAGCATGCAGGCGCGGATCCTCGCGCCCCATCGCTTCCAAGTGGCCGCCAGCCCCGCGTATTTAGAGCGCCATGGCATCCCGCACCACCCCGACGACCTCGCCGCCCATCAATGCCTGGCTTACAAAGGCGTGACCGGGCAGCAGCGCTGGTTTTTTCGTCAAGGTCAGCAGGACTGGACACCCTACACGGTGAAAGGACCGATCACCGGCAACCACGCCGACACCCTCACCCAAGCCGCCGAACAGGGGCTGGGGCTGGTGATGTTTCCGTCGTGGCTGATCGGCGAAGCGGTGCGCGCGGGGACGCTGGTGCCGGTGCTAAAGGACTATCAGGTGTCCAATAGCCTTGAGCCGCAGCAGATTGCCGTGCTGTGGCCGGGGAGCCGACGGTTGTCGGTGAAGGTGCGCACGGTGATTGATTTTTATATGGAGTGTTTTGGGACCGTGCCGTATTGGGACAGGCCATAGGTGCCTTTGTAGCAGCTGGCGTAGCCTGCGTTCGGCTGCGAAGCAGTCGCGAAATCAGACAGCGCGGTGGGTCAGGTAAACCGCGAGCATAGGGTTTACGCCTGCTTCGCAGCCGAACGCAGGCTGCGCCAGCTGCTACAGGGAGTGCGTCGCGGTCTAGATGCGGAACTGGCCGACCAGCTTACCGAGACGCTGACCGAGGTCCGCCAAGCTGCGGGACGTCTGCGCCCCCAACTGGGTTTCATCCGCCACGCTGTCCACCGCCACCGCGATCTGATGCACGCTGCGGTTGATCTCTTCCGCCACGGCCGTCTGCTCTTCCGCCGCGCTGGCGATCTGCGCGTTCATCGAATTGATGGTGCCGATCAACTGCGCCATGGTGTCCAGCGAAGCCCCCGCTTCGTTGGCCTGGGCCGAGGTACCGTCGCCGGCCTCACTGGAACGGCGCATCGCTTCCACCGCCGACTGGGTGCCGGCCTGCAAGCGGTCGATCATGCCCTGGATTTCCTGGGTACTGATTTGCGTGCGACTGGCCAACGCTCGTACTTCGTCCGCCACCACCGCAAAACCACGACCGGCCTCACCGGCGCGGGCGGCTTCGATGGCCGCGTTCAGGGCCAGCAGGTTGGTCTGCTCGGCAATCGAGCGGATCACCCCGAGCACGCTGACAATCGACGACACGTCTTTTTGCAGACTGTCGAGGGACACGCCGCTGGTGCGAATGTCATCCACCAACGCATGAATCTTGACGATGCTGCCGGCCACCACACGCTTGGCAGCCTGGCCTTCAGCATCGGTCTGCTGGGCGGCGACCGCAGCGTTTTGCGCGCTCTTGGCCACTTCCTGGGCGGCGGCGGACATCTCGTTGATCGCCGTGGCGACCTGGTCAGTCTCGTGACGCTGACGCTCCATCGCCTGATCCGAGCGCTGGGCTTGATCCGACACCTGATTCACCAGCCCGGTCAGTTGCGAAGTCATTTCGGTGATCTGCCGCACCAGGCCGTGGATCTTGTCGACGAAGCGGTTGAACGAGCCGGCCAGTTGCCCGAGTTCGTCCTCGCTGGTGATGGTCAGGCGCCGAGTCAGGTCGCCCTCGCCCGCTGCGATGTCATCGAGGTTGGCTTTCATCAGGTTCAGTGGCCGCAGAATCGCGTTGGCCAGCAGCATCCCCGCAGCAGCGATCACCAGCAACACGATGACCGCAATCCCGACGATGCTCAGCACCACGCCTTCCATCCGTTCGGTGACCTTGGCCTGGACCAGCGCCACCTGGGCTTCGATGCCATCGAGATTGACCGAAGTGCCGACCGCCATGTCCCACTTCGGCAGGTATTCGGTGTAGCCGAGCTTGGGCACCAGCACCTGGCTGTTGCCGGGCAGCGGCGAGCTGTATTGCAAATAGTGGGTGCCGTCCTTCGCGACTTTCACCAGGTCGCGGTTGACGTAGACGCCGTTCGGGTCGCGGTTGTCCTTGAAGCTCTGGCCCACGCCTTCGGGGCTGTTGGCCTTGAACAGGCGCACAGTGTTGGAGTCGTAGCCGAAGAAGTAGCCGTCCTTGCCGTAGCTGATGCTAGACAGCAACTTGACCACTTGCGCCCGCGCGGCGTCATCGCCAGGGGCGGCGGCGTCGTAAAGGGGTTTGATCGCGGTCATGGCCACGGCGACGTAACTTTGCAGGGTGGCCTTGGCGTCCTTGAGCAGGCTCTGGCGGGTGTCTTCGACCTCCTTGCGCGCCTGTTCCTGAAGAATGAACAGCGTGGTCAGGCTAATGACGAGGGCAAAGAGCAACACCGGGAGAACGGCAAGGGACAGGACTTTAGCCTTCAGGCTCATGCGCATGACGGTTCACTCTTTTGATTTTATTGGCGTGGTTAAAGGCTGTAACGGCAGGCCAGATCAAAAGTTGAATCATCGACTACAAGTCCCTTGTAGGAGCGGGCAAGCCTCGCTCCTACAGGGGGCGCGATCAGAGGACCATCGCCGCTACCCAGCCAAACGCCAGCAGCGGCAGGTTGTAATGCAGGAAGGTCGGGACCACCGTGTCCCAGATGTGGTGATGCTGGCCGTCGATGTTCAAGCCCGAGGTCGGGCCGAGGGTCGAGTCCGAGGCAGGGGAACCGGCGTCACCCAGGGCGCCGGCCGTGCCGACGATGCAGACGATCGCCATCGGGCTGAAACCCAATTGCACGCACAAAGGCACGAAGATCGCCGCGAGGATCGGCACGGTGGAAAACGACGAGCCGATGCCCATGGTAACCAGCAGGCCGACCAGCAACATCAACAACGCGCCGACGCCTTTGCTGTGACCAATCCACGACGCCGAAGCCTGCACCAGCGACTGCACGTCACCGGTGGCTTTCATCACTTCGGCAAACCCCGAGGCGGCGATCATGATGAAGCCGATCATCGCCATCATCTTCATGCCTTCGGTGAACAGGTCGTCGGTGTCGCGCCACTTCACGATGCCCGACACCGAGAAGATCAGGAAACCCGCCAACGCACCGATGATCATCGAATCCAACAGCAACTGAATGATGAACGCCGCCGCGATGGCCACGCCGGCGACCATCAGGCTCAGCGGGTTGTACTCCACCGCGACCTGCTCGACTTTCTCGATTTTTTCCAGGTCGTAGACGCGTTTCTTGCGGTAGCTGATGAACGCGACGGCCAGGCCCACCACCATGCCCAACGCCGGAATGCCCATGGCATGGGTGACGTTGATGCCACTGATGTCGACGCCGCTGCGGGCGACGTTGGCCAGCAGGATTTCATTCAGGAAGATGTTGCCGAAGCCCACCGGCAGGAACATATACGGCGTGATCAGGCCAAAGGTCATGACGCAAGCGATCAAGCGCCGATCCAGTTGCAGTTTGGTCAGCACATATAAAAGCGGCGGCACCAGCAACGGAATAAAGGCGATATGTATCGGCAGAATGTTTTGGGAAGCGATGGCCACCACCCACAGCAAGCCGATCAGCAGCCACTTGACCGAACCGCCGCCGCTGGCGTGTTGACGATCAACCATCGCCAAGGCTTTGTCCGCCAGGGCATGGGCCAGGCCGGACTTGGCAATCGCCACCGCAAAGGCACCGAGCAAGGCATAGGACAACGCCACCGTCGCCCCGCCGCCGAGGCCACTGTTGAAAGCTTTCAGTGTCGCGTCGATGCCCAGGCCACCAGTCAGGCCACCCACCAGCGCGCCGACGATCAGCGCGATCACCACATGCACGCGGGACAGGCTGAGTATCAGCATGACGCCAACCGCGGCAATTACAGCATTAATCATCGTTACCTCAGGGCAAGCGGAATGAGCTCCGCCGGCAGTCTGCGAAGCGCCGCCAGCGAAATAAGGAATGGGTTTTATTAGAGGGCGCGCACTGTGCCGCACGGTCGCCACCTTGTCAAAGCCAACGCCGCTCCTTTTTCAACGCGAACGCCGCCCCTTGTAGCAGCTGCCGAAGGCTGCGTTCGCCCGCGAAGCGGTCGTAAAACCTGTGTGCACGCTCCTCCTGACACACCGCGTCAGCTGGAACACGACTGCTGCGCAGCCGAACGCAGGCTTCGCCAGTTGCTACAGGGTTTTGTGTGACTTCTTATTTAGTTGAACAGATAAAGAAAGCCGATTCGCAGCCGTTACAGTGCAAAGTCTCAGATAAATATCGAATAAGGACGTCTCTCCATGTCGCTCAGACAACTCTCCATCCAATGGAAAATCACCCTGCTGGCCGGGCTCTGCCTGGCGGGGATCGTGACGCTGCTGGTGGGTCTTTCGCTGTATCGCATGGAGCACAGCTCCGCGCTGGTGAAAGCGTCGAGCATGGAGATGCTCACCGAATCCGCCCAGGCGCGGATCGAGTCCCAGGGTGAAAACCAGGCGCTGGGGATTCGCCAGCAGTTCATGGACGCCTATCAATATGGCCACGGCTTTTCGCGGCAGGTGCTGTTCCTGCGCGAGCAGGCGGAGAAGCGCTTTCTCGATGCCTTCGACCTGCGCGAAGACCTGACCCGCCAGGTCAAGTCGGCGCTGCAAGCCAACCCGGAACTGCTTGGCTTGTCCCTGGTGTTCGAAGCCAATGCGCTGGACGGCAAGGACGAACTGTTCGCCGGTCAGGCCGAGCTCGGCAGCAACGACAAGGGTCGCTTTGCCCTGTACTGGTCGCAGCCGACAGCGGGCAAACTGACCTCGATGTCGCTGCCCGAAAGCGACATGGCCGACACCAGCACCGGCCCCAGCGGCGAAGCGGCCAATGCCTGGTTCACCTGCCCGCGCACCACGCTCAAACCGTGCGTGATCGAACCCTACTTCTATGTGATCGACGGCCAGAACGTGCTGATGACCAGCATCGTGTTCCCGCTGATGGTCAACGGCAAAGTCATCGCCTCGTTGTCGGTGGACATCAACCTCAACAGCCTGCAAGCGGTCAGCCAGGGCGCGAGCAAAAAGCTCTATGACGGCCAGACCAGCGTCAGCATCCTCAGCCCGGTCGGCCTGCTCGCCGGTTACAGCCCGGACGCCAGCAAGCTCAGCCAGCGCCTGGATGCCGTGGACAAGATCAACGGCGCCGAGCTGATTCGCCTGCTCGGCACCAGCAGCAAAACCACCAGCCTGCACAGCAACGAGCAGTTGAAAGTGCTGTCGCCGTTCCAGCCGATTCCAGGCGGCAAGTCCTGGGGCGTGTTGCTCGACGTGCCGGAGAAAGTCCTGGTCGGCCCGGCCGAAGCGCTGAAAAAACAGCTCGATGACAGCAACCGTGCCGGCAGTCTGGTCGAACTCGGCCTCGGCGTACTCGCCGCGTTGATCGGCCTGTTGCTGGTGTGGTTGATGGCGCGCAGCGTGACCAAGCCGATTCTCGGCGTGGCCCACATGCTGGAAGACATCGCCAGCGGCGAAGGTGATTTGACCCGGCGCCTGGCCTACGACAAGCAGGACGAACTGGGCCAGTTGGCCGGTTGGTTCAACCGTTTCCTCGACAAGCTGCAACCGATCATCGCCGAAGTGAAGCGCTCGGTGCAGGACGCGCGCAGCACCGCCGACCAATCCTCCGCCATCGCCACCCAGACCAGCGCCGGCATGGAGCAGCAATATCGCCAGGTCGATCAGGTGGCCACCGCGTCCCACGAAATGAGCGCCACCGCCCAGGACGTCGCCCGCAGCGCAGCCCAAGCCGCTCACGCCGCGCGCGATGCCGACCAGGCGACCCGTCAGGGCTTGACCGTGATTGACCGCACCACCACCAGCATCGATAACCTCGCCGCCGACATGAGCGCAGCGATGGTGCAAGTCGAAGGGCTGGCGGCGAACAGCGAGAAGATCGGTTCGGTGCTGGAAGTGATTCGCGCCATTGCCGAGCAGACCAATTTGCTGGCCCTCAACGCTGCGATCGAGGCGGCCCGTGCCGGTGAAGCCGGCCGTGGTTTTGCCGTGGTCGCCGATGAAGTGCGCAACCTGGCGCGGCGTACCCAGGAGTCGGTCGAGGAAACCCGTCAGGTGATCGAGCAATTGCAAAGCGGCACTCAGGAGGTGGTCGGTTCTATGAACAACAGCCATCGCCAGGCCCAGAGCAGCGTCGAGCAAGTCAGCCAGGCCGTGACCGCCCTGCGCCAGATTGGTGAGGCGGTGACGGTGATTACCGACATGAACCTGCAAATCGCCAGCGCTGCGGAAGAACAGAGCGCGGTGGCCGAGGAGATCAACAACAACGTGGCGACCATTCGCGATGTGACCGAATCGTTGTCCGGGCAGGCAAATGAATCGGCCAGAGTGAGTCAGTCGCTTAACAGCCTGGCCAATCAGCAGCAGAGTTTGATGGACCAGTTCCGGGTTTGACCTGAGGTAACTGATCGTTCCCACGCGGCCCGTGGGAATGCAGCCCGGGACGCTCCGCGTCCCATTCAAACGCGGACGCAGAGCGTCCATTGAGGCATTCCCACGCAGAGCGTGGGAACGATCGACTGACTGGCGTTAGGGTTTGCGGGCCGGCGAGTGGATATTTGCGCGAAGCTGATTATGCTTCTAAGGGCAATCCGACAACATCAGCCCCAGGGCCTGGGTGCGGCAACACGGGTATTTTGAGGTGCTCCGGCCTACAACAAGAGCAAGACGGAGAAAACCCATGGCCGTAATCGACAGCACAACCACGGGCACAGGCAGCGCGCCCCACCACGGCATCACCAAGGAGGAGCGCAAGGTCATCTTTGCCTCGTCCCTGGGCACTGTGTTCGAGTGGTACGACTTTTACCTCTACGGCTCCCTCGCCGCGATCATCGCCAAGCACTTCTTCGCGGGCGTCAACGAGACCACCGCCTTCATCTTCGCCCTGCTCGCCTTTGCCGCAGGCTTTGCCGTGCGGCCCTTCGGCGCGATTGTGTTCGGCCGGTTGGGCGACATGATCGGGCGCAAGCACACCTTCCTGATCACCATTGTCATCATGGGTGTCTCCACGGCCGTGGTCGGTTTCCTGCCCGGTTACGCGACCATTGGCGTCGCGGCGCCGGTCATCCTGATTACCCTGCGCCTGTTACAAGGCCTGGCGTTGGGCGGCGAGTACGGTGGCGCGGCAACCTACGTCGCCGAGCATGCGCCGAAAGGCAAACGCGGCTACTTCACCTCGTGGATTCAAACCACCGCGACCCTCGGCCTGTTCCTGTCGCTGCTGGTGATCCTCGCCTGCCGCACCGCCCTCGGCACCGAAGCGTTCGAGGCCTGGGGCTGGCGGATTCCGTTCCTGCTGTCGATCCTGCTGTTGATCGTCTCGGTGTACATCCGCCTGCAACTCAGCGAGTCGCCGGTGTTCCTGAAGATGAAGGCCGAAGGCAAGTCCTCCAAGGCGCCGCTGACCGAATCCTTCGCCCGCTGGGACAACCTGAAAATCGTGATCATGGCCCTGCTCGGCGGCACCGCCGGCCAGGCTGTCGTGTGGTACACCGGGCAGTTCTATGCGCTGTTCTTCCTGCTGCAAACCCTGAAGATCGACCCGCAGACCGCCAACCTGTTGATCGCCGGTTCGCTGCTGATCGGCACGCCGTTCTTCGTCATCTTCGGCAGCCTGTCCGACCGCATCGGGCGCAAGGGCATCATCATGGCCGGCTGCATTCTCGCGGCGGTGACCTATTTCCCGATTTTCCATGCACTGACCCAGTACGGTAACCCCGACGTGTTCATCGCCCAGGAGAAAAATCCGGTGACGGTGATCGCCGATCCTGACCAGTGCTCGTTCCAGTTCGACCCGGTGGGCAAGGCCAAATTCACCAGTTCCTGCGACCTGGCCAAAACTCTGCTGGCGAAGCGCGCGATTCCCTACACCAACGTAAAGGCTGAGCCGGGCACCGTCGCCCAGGTGCGCATCGGCGACAAGGTGATCCCGAGCTTCGAAGGCACCAGCCTGCCGGCCGCGGACTTCAAGACCCGCAACGACGCGTTCACCGCGACCCTCGGCACGGCGCTCAAGGACGCCGGTTACCCTGAAAAGGCTGATCCGGCCAAGACCAACTACCCGATGGTGCTGTTGCTGCTGACCATCCTGGTGATCTACGTGACCATGGTCTACGGCCCAATTGCGGCGTGGCTGGTGGAACTGTTCCCGGCGCGCATCCGCTATACCTCGATGTCGCTGCCCTATCACATCGGCAATGGCTGGTTTGGCGGGTTCCTGCCGACGGTGGCGTTTGCGATGGTCGCGGCCACGGGGGATATCTATTACGGGTTGTGGTACCCGATAGTGATTGCGGTGATGACGGCGGTGCTGGGGATTTTCTTCATGCCGGAAACCAAGGATCGGGAGATTCATCACACGTAGACGACGTTTCGTACCACCCCTGTAGGAGCAAGCTTTGCTCCTACAGGAGGTGGTTCTGGATCAGCGCTTGGGCAATTCGATCACGACCTTCAACCCGCCCCACTCGCTTTCCTGCAACAGCAATCCACCGCCCCAGGTGTCGACGATGTCGCGCACGATGCCCAGGCCCAGGCCATGCCCATCGGTCTGTTCATCCAGCCGTGTGCCGCGACTGAACACCTGGTCGCGCTGGTTTTCGGGAATCCCCGGACCATCGTCTTCCACGCTCAGCTCAAACTTTTCAGGCATGTCGACCACGCTCAAGCGAACCTCGGCGTCCGCCCATTTGCAGGCGTTGTCCAGCAGGTTGCCGAGCAGTTCCAGCAAGTCCTCGCGGTCCCAGGGCAGCAGCAAACCGGCCGGGGCGCGGTAGCTCAAATCCAGGTGCTCACCGTGGATCATGTTCAACGTGGCGAGTAACCCTGGCAGCTCCGCATCGCAATCAAACAGCACCCCCGGCAACGCGTCGCCGGACAAGCGCGCGCGGTTGAGTTCGCGATTGAGCCGTTGCTGCACCTGTTCCAGCTGTTGCTGGATGACCTTGCGCAACTCCGGATGGGCGTCGAGTTTTTCGCTGGACGCCAGGCTGAGCAACACCGCCAGAGGGGTTTTCAAGGCGTGGCCGAGGTTGCCCAGGGCATTGCGCGAACGCTTGAGGCTGTCTTCGGTGTGGGCCAGCAAATGGTTGATCTGCGCCACCAGTGGCTCCAGTTCTACCGGCACCTGATCGTCGAGTTGCGAGCGTTGGCCCTGCTGCAATTGAGCGATCTGCTCGCGGGCTTTTTCCAGCGGACGCAAGGCACGCTGCACGGTAATGCGTTGCAGCAGCAGAATCAGCAGCAACCCCGCCAGACCGAGGCCCAGCCCGACCTGTTGCATGCGCATGAAACTCTCGCGCACCGGCGTGTAATCCTGGGCCACGCTGATGGAAATCGACTGGCCGAGCCGTCGGTAGTCCGAGCGCAAGATCAACAGTTGCTGGCCTTCCGGCCCCAGTTGCAGGTTGCTGTGCAACCCGGCGTGATCCAGTTTTGGCAGTTCCTGGTCCCACAACGAACGGGAGCGCCAGTGGCTGTCGGCAAAATCGATGCGAAAGTAATGCCCGGAAAACGGCCGCTGGTAGGCCGGCGCCAAGTGTCGCTCATCCAGTTGCAAGCCCTGAGGCCCGCGCACCAGGGCCGACAGCAGGTTCTCGCTGTCGTTGCGCAACCCGGCTTCGAGGTAGCGCTGCAAGCCCATTTCGAACAGCCACAAACTGGTTTGCGCCAGCACCAGGCCGACGATCACCATCACGCTGATCAGCCCCAGGCTCAAGCGGCGCTGGATCGACCTCACTGCGCTTGCCCACCGAACAGGTAACCCTGGCCGCGACGGGTTTCAATCACGCTGCGGCCAAGCTTGCGCCGCAAGTGGTTGACGTGGACTTCGAGCACGTTGGAATCGCGTTCGGTTTCGCCATCGTAGAGGTGTTCGGCGAGGTGGCTTTTGGAGAGGATCTGTTCCGGGTGCAGCATGAAATAGCGCAGCAGGCGGAATTCAGCGGCGGTGAGTTGAATGTCGGCACCGTCGCGGGTCACGCACTGACGGCCTTCATCCAGGTGCAAGCCGTTGGCCTTGAGCGTCGGCTGGTTGGCCTGGCCGTGGGACCGGCGCAGCAACGCCTGGACCCGCAGGTGCAGTTCTTCCGGGTGAAAGGGTTTGGTCAGGTAATCATCGGCGCCGGCCTTGAGGCCTTCGATGCGCTCGGCCCAGGAGTCGCGAGCGGTGAGGATCAGCACCGGCGTCGACAAGCCACCGGCACGCCATTGGGTCAGCACCTCAAGCCCCGGCAAACCCGGCAAGCCGAGGTCGAGGATGATCAGGTCATAAGGCTCGCTGCTGCCCTGATAGACCGCGTCGCGCCCGTCGGCCAGCCAGTCCACGGCGTAGCCCTGGCGGTTGAGGCCGGCCATCAATTCGTCGGCCAGGGGCACGTGGTCTTCCACCAGCAGCAATCGCATCGGTCAATCTTCCTTGTCTTTCAATAAACGGCCGGTTGCGGCCTCGATGTCCAATTCGCGGACCACGCCTTCGGTGGTCAGCAACTCGACTTCATAAATGTAGACGTCGTGTTTTTCTTCCAGCTCGGCTTCCAGCAATTTGGAGCCGGGATAGCGATCGAGCGCCTGCTGCAACAGCTGCTCCAGCGGCAGGATCACGCCCTGCTGCCGCAAGCGCAGCGCCTCGTCCTGATCCAGGTCGCGCGCCACGACCACCGAGCAAAACG
The DNA here is from genome assembly GCF_012935755.1 of Pseudomonas sp. ADAK2. Taxonomy (GTDB): domain Bacteria; phylum Pseudomonadota; class Gammaproteobacteria; order Pseudomonadales; family Pseudomonadaceae; genus Aquipseudomonas. The sequence goes on along the minus strand of NZ_CP052862.1, from coordinate 6,744,602 downwards.
TCAGCAACACCAACGCCGTGCGTGAAAATGAAAGCACCTTCATTACGTATCCTGATGATCCTTGAGAACCTGCCCGCTGACAGCGTCCAATTCCAGGTCCCACTCAATGCCCTGCGGGTCGCGCATTTCCACCTGATAGATGTACTTGCCGTACTCTTCTTCCAGCTCGGTTTCGGTGATGGTGGAACCGGGGTGTTTGGCCAGTGCAGTGGCGTTGAGCTTCTCGAAAGACACAATGGTACCAGCGTCGCGCAGTCTCAGGGCTTCATCGGGACCGAGGTCACGGGCGTGGGCGAGGTTGGCGGTCAGGCCGATGATGGATGCGGTGAACAGGGCAGTCAGGGTTTTCATGGGGTGTCTCCGTATTTTTTTGTGTGTTGCCTACGGAGTGCACCTTAACGGGGCGAACTTAACTGAAACTGAATTGCCATCATTGGTCATGACAACACAACATTACAGACCTGCACAAAACCCTGTAGGAGCCAGGTTTGCCGGCGAAGGCGTCCATGAAATTGCCTTCGCCGGCAAGCCTGGCTCCTACGGTGGACAAGACACATGTCTATAATCCCCGCCTGCCCGACATCGAGACCGGTATGACCGCTATCCACATCAAGTTCCCTTCCTTGACCCTCAAGGCCGGCCCTCGGGCCTTTGCGCGAATTCGTGAAAACGGCCTGGACGCTGCCGATGTCGGCACGCTGCCGGGAGCGGCCGGTGGCCCCAAGGCGTTGGGGATTCAAGGTCTGGACCTGGCGCTGTTCGGCGAATGGCTGCCCGCGGCGCCACGGGAGCGTTCGTTGATTGGCGCCTCGGTGGGTTCCTGGCGGTTCGCCAGCGCGTGCCTGCCGGATGCCGCCGAAGGTATCCGCCGCCTCGGTCATCTGTACACCGAGCAGAACTTCGACAAGGGCGTGACCATGGCGCAGATCAGCCAGAGCTCACGGCGCATGCTCGATGAGTTGCTGGACGGTCGCGATGCCTTGATTCTCGACAACGCCCATTACCGACTGAACATCATGGTGGTCAAGAGCCACGGCCTGCTCGCCCACGACCATCGCGGCCGCCTGGGGTTGGGCCTGTCGTCGGTGATCGCCGACAACCTGCGAGGCCGCGCGCGGCTATCGAAGCATTTCGAGCGGCTGATCATCCACGACCCGCGCCTGGCGCCGCCGGTCAATGCGCTGACCGATTTCCCGTCGCGCTTCGTCGCCCTGAATGCCGGCAACCTGCGTCAGGCCTTGCTCGCGTCGGGTTCGATCCCGATGGTCATGGAAGGCGTGCGCGACCTGCCGGGTGCGGGCGCCGGGACGTTCCGCGACGGCGGTCTGCTGGACTATCACCTCGACCTGCCTTACAGCGGCAATGACATCGTGCTCTATCCGCACTTCACTGATCGGGTGATTCCCGGTTGGTTCGACAAGACCCTGCCGTGGCGCCGTGCCTGTTCGAGCCGCTTGCAGGATGTCCTGCTGCTGGCGCCGTCCAAGGATTACCTGTCGCGCCTGCCCTACGGCAAGTTGCCGGACCGTAACGACTTCAAGCGCTTCATGGGCGATGCCCCGAACCGGCAGAAATACTGGCGCGCGGCGATGGATGAAAGCCGCCGCATGGGCGACGAATTTCTGGAGCTGGCCGCCAACGGTCGCCTCGGCGAACGCCTGCTGACCCTTTAGTCAGGACAAACTGGTAAACTCGCCGCCTGCCCACATCGCCGCGGCGATCGCCACCTGACAGAGCTGAAAATCACTGTGGAAATCTTCAAAGAGTTTACGTTCGAATCTGCCCACCGCCTGCCCCACGTACCGGAAGGCCACAAGTGCGGTCGCTTGCACGGTCACTCGTTCAAAGTGGCGATCCATCTCAGTGGCGACCTCGATCCGCACACGGGCTGGATCCGCGACTTCTCGGAAATCAAGGCGATCTTCAAGCCGCTCTACGAGCGCCTCGATCACAACTATTTGAACGACATTCCTGGCCTGGAAAACCCGACCAGTGAAGTGCTGGCCAAATGGATCTGGACCGAGCTGAAGCCCCTGCTGCCGGAACTCAGCGCGATTCGTATCCATGAAACCTGCACCAGCGGCTGCATCTATCACGGTGAGTAAAACCACCTGATCGAGAAGAACCACCGGCGACGGTGGTTTTTTTATGCCTGTCGTTTCGCTCTCACGCCGAGTACAGTCGGGCCCCATCCTTGGCCCAAAGGAACCCGTCCCATGTCACCGCTTATTCGCCCCGCTACGCTTGAGGATATCGCGCAGATCGAGGCCATCGTCGAGGCGGCTTACTCGCCGTACATCGAGCGCATCGGCCGAAAACCCGCGCCGATGCTGGACGACTACGCCAGCCAGGTGCTGGCCCGGCGCGTCCATGTGCTCGCCGATGAACAGGCACTCAACGGCTTCGTGGTGTTGATCGACACCGAAGAATACTTGCTGCTGGACAACATCGCGGTCAGCCCGGCAGTCAAGGGCCAAGGTTATGGCCGGCAGTTGCTGGACTTCGCCGAACGCCACGCGCTCGACGCCGGTTACCCGTCCATTCGGCTGTACACCAACGAAGCGATGAGCGAGAACATTGCGCTGTATCTGCGCCGCGGTTACGTCGAAACCCATCGAGTCGAAGAGAACGGTTTGCGCCGTGTGCACATGCGCAAGGCGCTGGGCTAAGGCTCCCACACCGCGCCATGCGTTTCGTCAGTTAGTCCAAAAGCCATCTTCAGCGGTGGTTTTTTTATGCCTATGCTTTTTGGCTCACATTTGCCAAGAGGACACCCCCGATGACTGACTGGCCGCTGCCCCAGACCTATCGCTTCAATGGGCATTCCGTGCGCTTTGCCGTACGGGGCGACGGCCCGCCGTTGGTGTTCGTGCATGGCACGCCATTTTCTTCTTACGTGTGGCACCGGATTGCGCCGCACTTCATCACCACCCATCGCGTGCATTACTTTGATCTGCTGGGTTATGGACAGTCCGCACAACCCGACAGCGACGTGTCCCTCGGTGTGCAAAACGAACTGCTGACGCAATTGCTCGAGCATTGGGGCCTGGATAGCCCGGACGTGGTGGCCCACGATTTCGGCGGCGCCACCGCCCTGCGCGCGCATCTGCTCAACGGCAAGCACTACCGCAGCCTGACGCTGATCGACCCGGTGGCGCTGACGCCCTGGGGATCGCCGTTCGTGCAGCATGTGCGCCAGCATGAGGCGGCGTTCAGTGGATTGCCCGATTACATTCAGCGGGCGATTGTGCCGGCCTATATTCGCGGCGCGATCCAGCGTGAAATCCCCGACCATGAGCTGGCGCCGTATGTGCAGCCATGGCTGGGGGAGCCGGGGCAAGCGGCGTTCTACCGACAGATCGCGCAGATGGACCAGCGCTATACCCGTGAGGCCGAAGGGCTGTACCCGACGATTCGGTGCCCGGTGCAGATCCTGTGGGGGGAGGATGATCAGTGGATTCCCATTGAACGCGGGCGGGCGTTGCATGGAATGATTCCAGGATCGCGGTTTCAGGCGATTCCGAATGCCGGGCATTTGCTGCAGGAAGATGCGCCCGAGGCCATCGTCGCGGCGCTGCTGCGGTTTTTGCCCTCGATCAGTTGATGATCGTTCCCACGCTCCGCGTGGGAATGCAGCCCGGGACGCTCCGCGTCCCCTCCAGAAGCGATTGCTGCGCGTCCATTGAGGCATTCCCACGCAGAGCGTGGGAACGATCATCACGCCATCATCGCTCCTACATGAGTCTTGAGGTCCATCCGTTGCACCGTTTTCGCGCTCTGGTTCCCCGCCTCGTCTATAAATAACCCCAGCACCCCACGCCTGGCACGACCACTGCAACCCCCTTCGCGTCTCTCATCCAGCAAGGAACGCCCCATGACGCAGAACGACCCGGGTAACGATTACCCCCTCAGCGAAGTCCCGATGCACGCCCGCAAAGGCCTGGCCTCCACGGCCATGGTACTGCTGGGTTTCACCTTCTTCACCGCGACCATGTTTGCCGGCGGCAAGCTCGGCGTAGCGTTCAGTTTTGGCGAGATGATGGCGGTGATTATCGTTGGCAATCTGCTGCTGGGGATTTACGCCGCCGGCCTCGGCTACATCGCCTTCAAGAGTGGCCTCAACTCGGTATTGATGGGCCGCTTCTGCTTCGGCGAAGTGGGCAGCAAGCTCAGTGACTTGATCCTCGGCTTCACCCAGATCGGCTGGTACGCCTGGGGCACGGCCACGGCCGCCGTGGTGCTGGGCAAGTATTTCGAACTGGAGCAAGGCTCGGTGCTGGGGCTGATGGTGCTGTTCGGCCTGGTGTTTTGCGCGACGGCGTATGTCGGTTATCGCGGGCTGGAGATTCTGTCGTACATCGCGGTGCCAGCGATGATGTTGCTGCTGATGCTGTCGATGTGGGTCGCAACGGTGAAGGTCGGCGGGCTCGACGGCTTGCTCGCGGTGCTGCCGAGCGGCACGCTGGATTGGTCGACCGCGATTACCCTGGTGTTCGGCACCTTCGTCAGCGGTGCGACCCAGGCGACTAACTGGACGCGCTTCTCGCGCTCGGCGCGGGTGGCGGTGTTGGCGAGCCTGATCGGCTTCTTCATCGGCAACGGCTTGATGGTATTGATCGGCGCCTACGGGGCGATCGTCTATCAGCAGCCGGACGTGGTCGAAGTGCTGCTGTTGCAAGGTTTCGCCATGGCGGCAATGGCGATGTTGCTGCTCAATATCTGGAGCACCCAGGACAACACCATCTACAATTTCGCCGTCGCCGGTTGCAACCTGCTGCGCACCGGCCGGCGCAAAACCGTGACCCTGGCCGGCGCCGTGATCGGCACGCTGCTCGCGCTGCTGGGCATGTACGACCTGCTGGTGCCCTACCTGATTTTGCTCGGCACGGTGATTCCGCCGATTGGCGGTGTGATCATGGCGGACTTTTTCTTTCGTTATCGCGGTCAATATCCTCGTCTGGCCGATGCCCGGCTGCCGGCGTTCAACTGGCCCGGCCTGAGTGCTTATGCGGTCGGCACGATCGCCGCGTTCAGCTCGCCGTGGGTCGCGCCGCTGGTAGGCATCGCCGCTGCCGCGCTAACGTATGTGATATTGACCGGCGTGCTGGGTGTCCGCACTGCCGATGCACCACTACAAGATCTCTAAAAGGATTCGCCTGATGCACATCATCAACGCCCGCCTGCGCAACCAAGAAGGCCTGCATGAGTTGCACCTGGAAAACGGCCTGATCGGCAACATCGCCCGCCAGACCGAAGCCCCGACCCTGGGGCCCGACGACCTCGACGCCGGCGGCAACCTGGTGGTGCCGCCCTTCGTCGAGCCGCACATTCACCTCGACGCAACGCTGACGGCCGGTGAGCCACGCTGGAACATGAGCGGCACGCTGTTCGAAGGCATCGAATGCTGGGGCGAGCGCAAGGCCACCATCACCCTGGAAGACACCAAGACCCGCGCCAAAAAAACCATCCAGACCCTGGCAGCCCACGGCATCCAGCATGTGCGCACCCACGTCGATGTCACCGACCCGACCTTGACCGCGCTCAAGGCGATGCTCGAAGTGCGCGAGGAAAGTCGGCACCTGATCGACCTGCAAATCGTCGCGTTCCCCCAGGAAGGCATCGAGTCCTACCGCAACGGTCGCGAGCTGATGGAAGAAGCCATTCGCATGGGCGCCGATGTGGTTGGCGGCATTCCGCATTTCGAATACACGCGGGATCAAGGCGTCAGCTCGGTGAAATTCCTGATGGACCTGGCCGAACGCACCGGTTGCCTGGTGGATGTGCATTGCGACGAAACCGACGACCCGCATTCCCGCTTCCTCGAAGTGCTCGCCGAAGAAGCCCGCAGCCGCGACATGGGTTCGCGCGTCACGGCCAGCCACACCACGGCGATGGGCTCTTACGACAACGCGTACTGCGCCAAGCTGTTCCGCCTGCTCGGGCATTCCGGTATCAGCTTCGTCTCCTGCCCCACCGAAAGCATTCACCTGCAAGGCCGCTTCGATAACTTCCCGAAACGCCGCGGCGTCACCCGCGTCAACGAGTTGCTCGAAGCGGGGATGAACGTGTGTTTCGGCCAGGATTCGATCGTCGATCCGTGGTATCCGCTGGGCAACGGCAACATCCTGCGCGTCCTCGAAGCCGGCTTGCACATCTGCCATATGCTCGGCTACCGCAACCTGCAAAGCGCGCTGGATTTGGTGACCGACAACAGCGCCAAAGCCATGGCCCTGGGTGATCGCTACGGACTTGAGCGTGGGCGGCCGGCGAACTTGCTGATCCTGTCGGCGGACAGCGATTACGAAGTGATTCGCAGCCAGGGCCTGCCGCTGTATTCGATTCGCGGGGGTGAGGTGTTGATGAAGCGGCAGATGCCGGTGGTGGAGTGGCCGCAACAGGTGTGAATGTTCGCTGACTGGGCGGGCCTCTTCGCGGGCAAGCCTCGCTCCTGCAGGATGCGTAACCTGTAGGAGCAAGGCTTGCCCGCGATGGCGATCCTGAATTCACCCCATCAACCGCGCCGAACCGAATAACCTCACCCGACTCAATTCACCGCCCTGCTCTTCCAACAAAATCGGCGCCGTGCCGCCCGGCATGACCACCTTCACCTCGCCCGCCTTCACCCAGCCCACCCGCCACGCCGCGCACGCCACCGCACTGGCGCTGGTACCTGAGGATGCGGTCGGACCTTCCCCGCGTTCGAACACTCGGGCCACGATTCGTCCTTCGGATTCGAGCATCGCCCATTGCAGATTCACCCCCGCCGCACAGGGCTGCCCGGCGCCGGTCGGCGTGGCATAAGCGATGCGTGTCAGCCCTTCGGATAACGCCGGTTCGCGCATCTGCTCATTGCTCGGCAGAGTGGCGGCGTCGGTGAGCAGCGTCACGCAATGGGGATTGCCGATGCGCACAAACTGACTCCGCGCCCAGGCTGGATCGAGCGCCGACAACGGTTGCACATGGCTGATATCTCGGCCATTCAGCGTCATGTTTTCAACCCCCAGCGCGCCCACCGCTTGCGGCCCGAACGAGGGTTGGCCCAAGTCCAGCCAGAACCCGCGAACGCCATCGACCTCGGCCGGTTTCACTGAGGTCTCCACCGGCGAAACCGCATCGCTTTTGTCGTGATGAACCCGCAGCACGCAAGTTTCCTCGCGCGGCAGCAACCCTTGCTCACTGAGTGCCTGAGAGAAAATCGTCAAGCCATTGCCACTGCGCTCGGCCAAGGTACCGTCGGTGTTGACGATCAGCAGGTCAAAGGGCGGCGCTGCCTGGAACGGGCCGACCAGCAGGCCGTCGCAGCGATGCTCCTTGCTGCCGGGCGGTCGGGTGCCCGGAGCCCAGCCGCAAAATGCCTCGATGGCCAATAACGCCCAATGCTCGCGGGTTTGCGCGGCATGGTCTGCCTGTGCGGGCACCTCGACACCGCAGTGCCGCACGGCATCAGGCGTCACGACCGCGTAGATATTGCCTCGGGCATCGTAAAACGGCGTCATGGATCGGTCCTTAAGTCAGCCGCAAAAGAGTCCGTACTGTAGGGGCTGCCGAGAAAAATCTCACCTGGCGCAAAAGACTGGCTAAGGTGAAATCATCGACGTACGCATGCCGTCGATGCCCACAAATCACCGAGATGGACGCCCTGTGATGCCGTAGTTCGCGCGTAGTTGAACAGACGCCATCCTCTTTGCAGAGGACGCGACAATGAGCAACAAACACCCTGCTTCCCCCATGGCCACGCTGTATCACGAGGGCCGGGAAACCTTTATTGATCTGGTCCCGGACGGCGGCGCTCGCCTGGATGCGCTGTTTCACACCGTTCCGGCCTTGGGCGAATTGGCGGTGGGGGTGGTTTATGGCCACTTGCACAGCCGCCCAGCCCTGGACCCGCGCCTGCGTGAGGCGGTGTCGTTTGCCGCGATTATCGCGGCGGGCATGGTCGGACCGCCGCTGAGTGTGCATTTCAAGACCGGACTGGCCTCGGGGCTCGCCCCCGGCGAGGTGGTCGAGGTGCTGTTACAGGCGTCGGCATTCACCGGGTTTCCCAGGGCGGTGGCTTCGGCGGATCAACTCAATCGGCTGTTCGATGACGCGGGCTTGGAGTCGCCGCCGGCTCCGTCGCCACGGACCGTTGTGCTGGTATTTTGCGAAAAGGTTCGCCAAGGCAAACCGCCGATTCCCGTCAGCACGGGCATCAAGCGACTGTTAAAGCAATCGGAACGTTTCGGCGTTCAGGCGACGGCAGCGCAAACGGTGATCGTCGAATGTTTCGACCATGAGCATTCGACGCCGTCCGGGTTGCTTTATCTGTGGGTGGAGGGCGAACAGGTCAGCAAAGTGACGCTATTTAAGGCCCAGTGAAATACCGCCCCGGCGTCACCCCAAACGTGCGCCGGAACATCGCAATAAACGCGCTGACATTGTCATACCCCAACTCCAGCGCAACGGTGGTCACCGGCTCACCTGTCGCCAGCAGTTCCAGCGCCCGCAACAACCGCGCGCGCTGGCGCCATTGGCTGAAGGTGAAGCCGGTTTCGCTGACAAAGCGTCGGGCCAGGGTTCGCGCCGATAATCCACCCCACTGCGCCCATTGCTCCAGCGAGCGGTTGTCGGCCAGGTCATCGACCTGCGCCTGGCTGATGCGGCGCAATCGTGGATCGTGGGGCAGCGGCAAACCGAACGGCTCGGCGGGCGATGCGGCAATTTCGTCGAGGATGAGTTGGGCGATCCGTTCCCGGCGTTGATCCCGCGCGCCCTCGTCCCAGGTCGCGGCGCGATCTACGGCTTCGCGCAGTAGGCCCGAGGTCGCGATGATGCATGGCTCTCGCGGTAGCGTGGCACATGCCGGCGCCGCCACGTAGACGCTCCAGCCATGGAACGGACCATGGGAGCGCAAGCCGTGCGGGCAGTCCGGTGGAATCCACACCGCATGAGTGGCCGGCACCACCCAATGGTGATCCGCCGCGTCCACCGACAATAACCCGCGCCGCGCGCCCAGTAATTGTCCACGAGCATGCTGGTGCAACGCGCTTTGGCGTTCGACCGAGCTGTCCAGCGTGACGGCAATCACCGGCGCAGCGGTCGAGGACTGCACCAGTTCGGTGGATATCAGCGGCATAACCATTGGCAGTTTTACGTTATCGAATGACCTGGATGACGCAGTTTAGCCACAACCAACCCTTTAGGCTGAGCACTCTTTCAACAGGAGTCACCGTTATGCGCGCCGAAGACCTGCTTCCCGACCATCTCGACCAAGGCGAATTCAACGGCACCACCGTGCGCAAAGGCACGGTCGGGGCTTTCCTGATCAATGCACGAGTACTCGCCGATCCGCATGCCAGCGATGAACTGCGGCGCCAGGCCGAGCAGGACATTGTCTCGGCTTTGCCGGCGCTGCGGGCGTTGGGTTTGTTCGAGATTCTGCAAGTGCGAGACGAACAGCTTCGTCGATTGTGCGCAGGACAGTGACACCCGCGCTCGCGATGGAGGGTCAGGCTGTGCAAGGATGTCACCCTGCCTGACCGCGAACCGCTGCGGACGCTGATCGAACCTGACCGGTAAGTCACTGTCCCTTGGGTACGCGACGTTTTTTGCCAAGGATCGATATGACCAACCTCAACACGCAAGCCGCCTTTGTTCCCGGACGCCTGGAACAGATGTCCACCCGCATCGCCTTTTTCATCGCCGGTTTCGGCATCGCCGCGTGGGCGCCACTGGTGCCGTATGCCAAGGCGCGGGCCGGGCTGGACGAAGGGACCCTCGGCTTGCTGCTGTTGTGCCTGGGGGTGGGCTCGATTATTGCGATGCCGGTGGCGGGGATTCTGGCCACGCGGTTTGGCTGTCGTCGCGTGGTCAGCGCCGGGGTGTTGCTGATTTGCGCGGCGCTGCCGTTGCTGGCGACGGTGTCGTCGATTCCGGCGTTGATCGCGGCGCTGTTCATGTTTGGCGCGGGCCTGGGCACGGTGGATTCGACGGTGAACCTGCAAGCGGTGATCGTCGAACGGGCCAGCGGCAAGACCATGATGTCGGGCTTCCACGGCTTGTTCAGCCTGGGCGGGATCGTTGGGGCTGCGGGTGTCAGCGCTTTGCTCGGCCTGGGGGTTTCGCCGCTCGGCGCGACGCTGGTGGTGATCGTGATGCTGATCGTGGCCTTGCTGAAAGCGGCGCCGCATCTCTTGCCTTACGGCAGTGAAAGCTCCGGTCCGGCGTTCGCCGTGCCCCATGGCATCGTGCTGTTTATCGGCATGATGTGTTTCATCGTGTTCCTCACCGAAGGCGCGGTACTCGACTGGAGCGCGGTGTTCCTGGCCTCCGAGCGCGGGATCGACACGGCGTATGCCGGGCTCGGTTATGCGGCATTTGCGCTGACCATGACCGCCGGGCGTTTGACCGGGGATGCGATTGTGCGGCGCCTGGGCGCTACGAAGGTGATGGTGTTTGGTGGGCTGACGGCCGCTGTGGGCCTGGCGCTGGCGACGTTTGCTCCGACCTGGGAAGCGGCGCTGGTGGGTTATGCACTGGTCGGCGCGGGGTGTTCGAACATCGTGCCGGTGCTGTACACCGCAGTGGGCAAACAGACGGTCATGCCGGAAAGCATCGCCGTGCCGGCCATTACCACCCTCGGCTACGCAGGGATTCTCGCCGGGCCTGCGCTGATCGGATTTATCGCCCATGGCAGCAGTTTGAGTTTTGCGTTTGGGTTGATGGCGGTGTTGCTGGTGGCGGTGGCTATTGGCGGGAAGGTGTTGAAGGTTTGAAAAGCATCGCGGGCAAGCCTTGCTCCTACAGGATTGATTGTCTGTAGGAGCATGGCTTGCCCGCGATGAAGCCACCTCGGTCTATCAGAACCCGACGCTGGCCTGCACAAAGAACGTGCGCGGCGCACCCACGTAAATGCCCGAGTTGTTGTCGCTGGAACGGGTGAAGTACTGGTGATCAAACACGTTCTTCACCCCGGCGCCGAGTTTCAGGTTCGACAGTTGCGCACCGAAGTCATAGCCGCCACGTACGTTCCAGGTCACATAGCCCGGCATGTTGCCGAACTGCCCATCGGCGCTGCCGTCAGTGATGTAGTTGCCGTTGAAGCTGCCATCGGCGTTCACCCCAGTGCCCGGCGAGTGCTGCTTGGACTGGGCGAAACCATCGATGTTGTAGGTCCAGCGATCGATGTCGTAACGCAAACCGACGGTGGCCACCTGGCGCGAATAGAACGGCAGGTCACGGCCCTTGAAGCCCGGAATCTCGCCTTCATAGGTGGCGCGGGTGTAGGTGAAACCGGCGTTGGCGGTCAGGCCGTCGAGCCGTGGGTCGAGTGCGGACATGTCGTAATGCACCGACGCTTCCAGACCCTGGTGCTTGGTCGCGCCGAGGTTGGTCCAGCCCACGTCGTTGCTGATGTATTGCAGTTCGTCATCGAAATCGATGTAAAACAACGTCACTTCGCCGCCCCACACGTCATCGTTGTAGCGCGTACCGATCTCGTAGGTCTTGGCCTTTTCCGGGCTCAAGCCGTTGGCGGTGCTGTCACCCGAACCGCCCTGGCCAAGCTGGAAATATTGCAGGCTGCCGAACGAGGTTTCGTAGTTGGCAAACAGCTTCCAGGCATCGGACAAGTGATACATCACACTCAGGGCCGGCAGCGGTTCGTTGCTTTCGATGCTGCGGTTTTTTTCCGGAACGCGCTTGCCAGCAGTGTCGAGGACGGCGCGGTCGTGCCAGTCGGTGCTGATGTGTTCGAAGCGAATGCCCGGGGTGATGGTCCAGTTGCCGACGTCGATTTTGTTGTCGAGGTACACCGAGTTGGCTTCGGTGCCGCCAGTACGGTCCTGGAACACATGGCCGTCAGACGTCGGGGTGATCACCGGTTGGTTGTTCACCAGCGCCACGCGGCTTGATTGTTCGTGCATCGCTTCTTTGAGGTAGCGATAACCGACGCTGACTTCCTGGGTGGTCGGGCCGACATCGAATACATGGGACACCCGCGGCTCGACGCCCAGGGTGTAGTAGGAACGCGGATAGGAACTGAGGGTTCTCTGGTCGCGAGCGGCGATGGTGCTGCCACGGAAACTGTCGGTGTAATACGTCAGCACTTCGGCCTGGGTGCGGTCGTCGATCTGCCGCGCCCATTTGAAAGACACGTCCTTGCGACGGCCAGTGAAGTTGTCGTAGTCGCGGTCGGACTGGAACGGGCTGGCGTCGTACTGCTTCTGCGTCAGGCCGCCGGGCATGTCGGCGTTGGCGTCGTAGTAGTGGAAATTCAGGCTGAAATCGTCAACGTCGGTCGGCGCCCAGTGGGTCTTGAGGATCACGTCGTCGATGTCGTTGCCGTTGTTGCTTTCGCGGTAACCGTTGCCATTGACCCCGGTATACAACAGCGCCACGCCCATGCCGTTGTCTGCGGTGCCGCCGATAAACGCGGTGTCGATGTGTTTCCAGCCGCCGTGCTGGGAAGTTTCCAGGGTGGTGCCGATTTCACCGGTGGCTTTCTCCGGGATGGCGCGGGTGACGAAGTTGATCACGCCGCCGACGTTCTGCGGCCCATAACGCACGGAACCGGCGCCGCGCACCACGTCGATGCTGTCGAGGTTGCCCGAGGAGATCGGTGCCATCGACAGTTGCGGCTGGCCATACGGGGCAAACGCGGCCGGTACGCCGTCGATCAACACCGTGGAGCGCGGCGACAGGCGCGAGGTCAGGCCGCGTACGCCGACGTTCAGGGCGATATCGCTGCCGCCGGTGCCGTTGGCGTCCTGCACTTGCACGCCAGGGACACGGCGCAGCACGTCGCCGACGTTCATTGCGCCCTGCTCGATCATCGCTTCGCGGCGGATCACGGTGCGGGCGCCGGGGTGGTTTTGCACCACGGCGGCGTCGGCGTCACCGAGCCAGTCACCAACCACCTTGATGTCGGTCACGCCCAGTTCCAGCGGGCCGTTGGACGCGGCCGTCGGCGCGGGTGTCAGGGTCACCGAGCCTTCATTGATCTGGTATTCCAGGCCACTGCCCTGCAGCAATTGGCGCAGCGCCTGTTCCGGCGAAAGATTACCGTCCACCGCCGGGGCCTGTTTGCCGGCGACCAGTTCCGGGCTGAAAAAAACCTGTAGCGAGGTTTGCTGGCCGAGCTGACTCAGGGCCTGGCCCAACGGCTGGGCCTGGATATGAATGGCATCGGCGGCGAACGCCTGAGGCAGCGCGGCGCTGACAGCCAATGCCAGCGCGAGCGGCAGCCAAGGTGATTTGTTGTTTTTAGCGATGGTTTTTTTCACGTCGAACGTTGTCCTGTGGATCGCAAGAATACGCGGCTGTTAATGCAAACCAGTTGCAGTTGGACAAGAAGACGAAGAACTCGAAAAAAACCTGAATCTATCGCGCAATTATTTCCTGACTGCCGTCGGCAAGGGTGCGCACGGCCACCGGCAGAATGCTCGGCAAGGCCTTGAGCAGCGCGTCGGTGTTGTCGGATTTGAACACGCTGGTCAGGCGCAGATTGCCCACTTTGTCGCTGCTGACCGTCAGCGGCTTCTCGCGATAGCGCGACACTTCGGCGGCGACTTCGGCCAGGCTGGCGTTGTTGAACACCAGTTTGCCGCTGCGCCAGGCGGTCAGTTCCTGCGGGTTGACCGCGTACGCCGTAGCCACTTTGCCCTGGGCATCGATATGCGTACCGAGGCCTGCGGTAAGGCTGATGAAATCGGCGCCGTAGCCCTGAACTTTGACTGTGCCCTGCTCCACCGCGACCTTGGTTTGGCTCAGGTCCCGGCGCACATCGAAGCGGGTGCCGGTGACCGTGACCTGGCCGTTGCCCGTTTCAACCACGAACGGCCGGCGGGTGTCGTGCTCGACGCTGAACATCGCCTCGCCTTCACTCAGCTCGATGCCGCGCCGATTCTTTTCAAAGCGCACCTGCACCCGGCTGCGGCTGTTGAGGTCGATGATCGAACCGTCCGGCAACGCCACATGCCGGCGCTCGCCCAACGCCGTGGAAAATTCCGCGGTGTAGGTCGTCGGATGATTCAAGCCGCTGAACAGGCCCAACCCGAGCGCCACCGCCAACACACTGGCAGCCACCGCGTAACGCACTAGCGGCCGACGTTTGCGTCGTTCCGGTGGCGCTTCGCACAAGGCTTGCAGACGCTTGGCCGGCAACAGGTCGGCCGCCGTCCACAAGCCCTGGAGCAATTGAAATTCATCTTGGTGCTGAGGATGTTCATGCAGCCAGGACTCGAAGCGTCGATGTTCCACGACGTCTACCGCCGGCTCCTGCAAGCGCACAAACCAGCGTGCCGCCTCGTCGCGAACCGCTGTTTGCCCGCACGCGCAATCACGAGTATCCATCATGGAAATTCCTGTTGGGCCGCTGATGAAAAGGCGCGGCCGCTCATGGCTGCAATCCGTCGAGGCGATCACGCAAGTGCCGCAGGGTGCGGATCATATACTTTTCCACCATGTTCTTGGACAGCCCCAACCGCTCGGCGATTTCCGCCTGGGTCAGGCCTTCGATCTTCTGCCAGACAAACACTTTGCGGCAGTTGATCGGCAACTCGGTGAGCGCCCGTTCAATGGAATCGGCCAACTGGATCGCATGCATGAAATGCTCCGGGTCGCCGGACGACGACACACTGTGATCAATCGCCTCGGACTCCATGGCGCCCCGCCGATCCTCACGCCGATAACCATCCACCGCAATGTTGCGCGCGGTCTGGTGCAAATATGCCCGAGGCTGCTCCACCGCCGCCGAATCCGACTCAAGCACCCGCACAAAGGTGTCGTGGGCCAGGTCCTCGGCCTGCTGACGATTTCTCAGGCGACGGGTCCAGGTGCCGATCAACTCTTCGTAATGCTCGAAAAAGCCGTGGGTGCGGGGCAGCTTGGGGGTCATTGCGGTGTGCTGTGAGAGGAAGGCGTGAATAGTAATGCTTCCTATTAAGCCCGGCAAATCATTCCTCAGGGGGTCGATGCCTGTGCTCGCGTCTCATCTCAGATCATCGTTGTTTCGAAATCACACCACTCATGTATTCATGTAAATCGCGAAAATCATTAACACTCCAAGCATGCGGCGGAATCTTTACACCATTCTCTCGCAATGTTTTTGGAATCAAGTCCCCATTGGGGCGCAGTATGATCGACGACACGATAACGCCCGGATATTCATTGAGGCGTTGCTTGAAAATGGCGGTTGTAAGGTCAGGTGTTGGAGGATTGCTCTTATTAGCCAATGGCCCTGTTCCCTTGATATCTGCGCCATGGCACACGGAACATCGCTGTAAATAGAGGTTCTTCCCATTGAGATTATCTGCAAAGGACAGTGATGTTTGAACTGGTAATAAAACTCCCAGTAAAGCGATGAATGTTATTTTCACTTCCATATGGCCTTGTTGGATAAATCAGATCTGAATCAAGGGTAAATCCCAGAAGTGCCACTGTTTCGCATTTGCTTCTGGATAAGTCAATATTCAAAAATCAGATTGACAAAGCCTTTACTAGAAGAGACTTCTTAGCGGCGAACCGCGGCCTCATCCTTGATCATTTCCCCGCGCAACTGGTCGCAATCCATCAATCCCCTCCCTGCCCCGCGCCCTGACATTCCCCAGGTACGCACCAAACAACTGGGCGGATTCATCTGCTTCAACCTCGCCCCGGCGGCACCGTCCCTACGTGATCTGTACCCCGATGCCGATGAGGAGACGCGCCGGGTAGGCCGCGCGCCAGGCATTTGATGAGGGGCCGTGACCGATAATGGCCGTCACCGAGCGCCCGCAACTGATGCAACGGATCGCCGGATTGATCGAGTAGGACGCCGATTACCTCGCGAGCCTGGAAACCTTGAACGCGGGCAAGACCCGATTGGCTGCTCAATAACGCTGTTGGATGATCGTCCCCACGCTCTGCGTGGGAATGCAGCCCGGGACGCTCCGCGTCCCAGAAGCGGACGCGGAGCGTCCATTGAGGCATTCCCACGCAGAGCGTGGGAACGATCAAGGGTGATATGGGTGCCTAGATGTTTTTCTCATCAATCCCGGCCTGCAGCGACTGGCTGTCGTAATGACCGCCGATTGTCACGGGACCGAGTTTGACGTTGTGTTCACCCACAAGCGAAACCTCGGGTGTGCTGCCCTCGGCTTTCGGTTTTTCAGGCAGATCGAGACCGGCCGTTACGCCGTAGTCGCGGTTGCTCAGGTCGGTGGAACGGACTTTCGAGCCGCCCAGATCGACCCGGCCTTCGGTCGAAGCAATCCGTGCGCCGGTCAGCTGCGTGGCGCCGCCGACGTTCAGGTTAACGCCTTGCGTGCCACTGATACCGGAAGCCTGACTGACACTGTCTTTATGCTCGTAACCGCCATCGATCTTCAGTGTTGGCTTGTAGTCAGTCCCGCCCTTGGCGACGTTTTCCTTCTCGGGAGGCGCGGCTTTCTTGCCGGTAAGGCCCAGGTCGATATTAACCTTGGCACTGGTCTGGCTGTCCTGACGACTTTCCACGCTCAAGTCACCGCCAACCGTGCCGCTGACCGTCGCCGCATCAATCCGCGCGCCGCTCAACTGCACATCCCCCGTGCTGTTCAACACCACGCTGTCAGCCTTGATCTGACTATTGTGCTGAGTGGTGCCTCGCAAGTAATCAACACCAACCTTGGCTCCGGCATTGAAGCCGTGATCACTCGTGGCGACGTTCTTTTCATCCACGACCGTCGGCGTGCTGTTGCTCAGGTTACCGCCGGCATTGAGCGCGACATTCCAGTTTGTGCGGTTCTGCGTGGACTGCGCCGGCTCCTGAGTGATCCCGCCCTTCTGCGCATCAAGGCTCACGCTCGGGGCGCTGACCTGGGTGCCTTGCAGATGGATCGCATCGCCGCTGAGGGCAATCTTGTCCTGGCTGTTGAGCTGGCCACCGGTCAAGGTCTGGGTGTTTTCGTTGACCCGACCGATATTGAAATTGGCACTCAGGTTGCCACCCTGATCAGCACTTTTCTCGGTAGTGGTTTTGCTGCCACCCACGTTCAGGCCACCGCCGAGGTTGCTGCCGGTAGCGGTGTGCGTGTCGGTCGCCGCTTGCAGGTCGAGTTTGCCGCCGGCCTTCAGGTCGATGCCGCCAATGGTGTCGACCTTCGTCCCTTGTAGGATCTGATCGCCGCCACTGCTCAACAGCACCGGGCCCTTGCCCTGAATGCTCGCTACCTGAGCCTGACTGTCCCGCGTCTGATTGCCAGTGTGATCAAGCTGGAAACCCGCCCCCAGATCGACATTGGTGCCGTTGGTACCCGGTGCCGTACCGACATTCAGCGAGCCGTTACCACGCAGGCTTGAGGTGTCGCTGTTCTGCCGGTCGTTGGCCTGGTTCAACGCCAGCTCACCGCCAGTCTTGATCGAAACACCGCCCTGCCCGCCATCGAAATGGCTGCCTTCGAACTGACCGTTCCCACGCAGGTTGATGTTCACCCCTTCGCTGCCGGCGTAGCGGCCGACCACGGCGGTGGCGTTGTCCTTGCGGGTCTGGCTGCTGCCGCCCGCGCCGCTGGCGGCGACGTTCACGTCCTCACCGGTCTTGGTGTAGACCCGCACATCAGCCTTGGCGTCCAGTGCCTGATCGCGGCTGCTGTGGGTGTTGCTTGCGGCGTTTGCCACCAGGGAGTCGGCGCCGATGTTGACCTTGCCCGCGCTCGCCTGGTACTGCGTGCCCTGGTCCTGCAACGTGCCGTCGACCTTCACGTCTACGGTGCCGCCCTTGTACTGACTGACCACGGCGTTGGTGTTCTGCTCGGTGTGGCTCGCCTCCTGATGCCCGATGGCGAGGTCGATGCCGAGATTTGGCTGCCCGAGATTGGCCAGTGAGTCCTTGTCCGGCACCTTGCCGTTCCACACGTCTTTGACCGCTCCGGCGATGGGCCGGGCGATGTCCTTGTACTCGACGTTCGCGCCAATGTCAGCGGACCAGTTGCTCTCTTGATGAGTGCTGCTGTCGGTGTTGCTCGCGGCCCGGTTGTCGACCTCGACCGCCGCGACATTCAGCCCTTTGCCGGCATCAACACGCGCGCCCTCGGTGGTGAGTTTGCCGGTGTTGATGTTGAGGTTGCCGCTGCTCTGTACACCGGTGGTTTGCGCCGTGGTTTTGCCGGTGGTGTCTTGCGAAGTGGTGTGGGCGAAATCGACGCCACTGCCCGCACGATCAAGGCCGCCGGTGTAGTAGAAGCCGCCGCCGGTGCTGGTTTTATCGGTCGAGGTGGTGTGGCTGTCCTGCTCGGCCAGCAGCGAGACGTTTTGGCCAGTCAGGGTCGCGTCACCATTAGTGGCTTTGACCTCGGCGCCTTTGAGCGTCAGGTCGCCGTCCGCCGCCAGTTGCACAGTGGCGCCGCTGAGGCTGGAGCCTTGCTGCTTCACATCGTTGCTGCTCACGGTTTGCTGTTTGTCTTCGTAATGCACCCCGGCGCGGTATTGGCCGGCGTCCGGGCCATTCTCCTTGGCGTAGGCGTCGAAGCCGCGGGTCTCGGTGGTCTTGCTGGTTTCGCGGGTGTTCTGGGTGGAATGCACCTTCACATCCCCCGCCGCTTCCGCGCTCAGGGTGCCGTCAGCCTTGACCGTGGCGCCGGCCACTTCGATGTCCTTGGCGCTCTTGAGCTTGAGGTTGCTGTCCGATGTCAGCTCGCTGCGCAGCGTGGTGCTGTCCTTGGCGTTCTGCCGGGATTCATCCTTGGTGATGCCGAAGAACTTGCTGTCCTTGTCGTGGCTGTTGGCGTGGGAGGTGTCCTGCACGCCATCGATGATCAACGAACCCTTGTCGCTGATCACACTGGCTTCGGTACCGCCGCGCACCTGGCTGCCGCTGATGCGCACGTCATCGGCCTTGACGATCAGTTTGCCGGCGGCGTTGACCTTGCTGCCCTGGTTCTGGGTCTTGCCCTGATCGGCATCGCCGGTCTTGCCGAAGAAACCGCCGCCCACCAGATCGCCGGAATAACGGTTGTCACTCTTGCGCTGGGTGCGGCTGGCGCTGGTGATGTCGACCTGTTTGCCGGCAAGGTTGATGTCGCCCTTGCTGGTCAACTCAGCGCCTTCGGAACGCAGCAACGCCGCCGAAGCCAGGGCAATATTACCGCCCTTCAACTGGCTGGTGATGCTGCGTTGTTCTTCGCTGCTGCTGTCCCAGTCGGCTTTCCACAGGTGTTTGCGGTGGTTGCCCTGGTCGGTTGTGGTGTGGCTTTCAGTGGCGGCGTTCAGGCGCAGATCGCCGCCGCTCTGGACGCTCAGTTTGTTCGCCGCGTCGATCTTGGCCGCCTTGAGTTCGGTGTCGCCACCGGACGACAACGCAGCATCACGACTGGCGAGAATCTGGCTGCCGTGCTGGCGCGAATCGCTATCGGTCTGGATCCGGTCGTAGGTTTCCCAGGTGATGCCGATGGTGCTGTTGTTCCAGTTTTCGCGGGTTTGCTGCAGCTTGCGGCTTTCGACGGTGCTCAAGGTCAGGTTGCGTTTGGCGTCGAGTTTGACGTCGCGGCCACTGACGTCGGTGGCGGCCAGGGTCAGGTCCTTGCCGCTGTGCAGAGCAACATCGCCCTGGCTGCTGCGCACGCCGGCACGCACCACATCGAGGCTGTCCGGAACCGCTTGGCCGCTGATGCTCAAGTCACCGGCGGAACGAATCTGCACGCCATCGCGGCCCGCCACTTGCACCGGGCCGACCCGCACACCCGCGCCTTCAGCGGTGCTGACAATGTTGATGCGTCCGGCCTGCATGGCGCCGAACAGGCTGGCGTCGATGCGTTGGTCTGCGGTGTTACCGGCCGGGTCCACGGTTTTCACCTGGCCGCTGGCGTAATCCACCTGATTGCGCCCGACCGTAAGGTTCAGTTGATCACGGGCCGCAAGACTGCCTTGGCTGTCGATGCGTGGCGCGATCAGGTTGATCGAGCCTTCGCGGTTTTGCAGGCCCGCGCCTTGAATCTGCAAATTGCCCGAGGCGTCGCGGGTGCTCAGGGCTTGCAACTTGCCGTCGTTCAATTCGGGACGACCGACCACCAGATTCGCGTTCGGCGTGTTGATGAAGCTGCCGCCATTCACCGAAATACCGTTGGGGTTGGCCAACACGTAATCGGCGGATTTGCCGAAGATTTCCTGGGCGCCGTTGAGGGTCGAGGCGTTGCGACTGATCACTTCGTTGAGGATCACGCTCGCGGCCTGGCCCTGGAGTTGCGGGTTGGCTGCCAGTTGCCCGGCGAGCTGGGATCGCCCGGCCTGCAAGGCGTTGTTCAACACCAGGCCCTGGCGGTCGACGTTGTAATCAAGAAACTGGTTGTGCGACAGGCCGGAACCATTGGGCGCAACAATATTGACGATGGGCACGCCACCCTGGGTTTGCAGTTGCGCGGTGCCACCGGGACCTGGCGCGACCACCACGCCACCCGCAAGGGCATTGGGCAAGTGGGCAATCAGGAACAGGCTGGCAATCGCCCAACGCAGTTTTCCCCGGGGGGAAAGATGAAACGCAAATGTCTGTGCAGGCATAAAAACCTCTCGATAAAAGTGCGGCATCACGTGGCGCGCCGAGTTGTTGGCCGTGGTTGTGGCGCTCAGGTCCGACGGCTGTTTTTCTGAATTCATAACGCCAGCCCTACGCGCATCAGCCAGGTCTCAGGCTCATGCTGCAAACCGCTGGGGGTGTTGAGGTTGCGTTGGTAATCGACGTCCACTTGCAGGTTTTTCCAGCTCAGGTTGACCCCGGCGCTGGCCCCGCTCAGGCGTTGGCCCTGGGCGCCGTGGTCAGCTTTGATCCAGCCGTTGTCGAGGCCCAGGCGCGGGGTGATCTGCGGTGGTAAACCGCTGCGTAGAGGCAGGCGCAAGGTGTTGCGCCAGATCGCGCCGCTGGCGCCCGAGGTACTGTTGACCCGGTAACCGCGCACCGCCGAATCGTCGGTGCCCAGCAGTTGTTCGATGGCCGGTAGCGGATCGGGGCTGTATTGCACGTTGAATTGGCTCTGCCATTGCCAGGCTTGCTGGCCGAACTGGCCGTTGCGCCATTGGCTCAGGCCAGCGCGGTACTTGCGAAATTGCGCCTTGGGCTGGTTGTTGACCTGGCGGTTGGCATCGTCATCGGCACCGAACCAGCGCAGGCCCTGGGCGACATTGACGTCGAGGTTCCATACCGCGCTGTTGAGCCAGAACAGGTTCAACCCGGCTTCGGCCACGGTCAGGGTCGGGCTCTGGATGCCGAGGCGCACGCTCTCCAGATAACTGTCGACGTCTTTGTGCGCCAGTTGCAGGTTGGCGCTGAGCTGATGACTTTGATCGCGCCAAAGCACCCGGTCGGCGCGCAGGCTGAGCTGGTCGGTGATGCCGGTGCTGTGGAACGTCACGCTGGGGAGTTTGAACGGCGCGCGGTATTCGGCGTGGCTGGCGAAGGCACTGAACGTCCAGTAGCCGTAAGGGATCGCGTAATAGAGGCTGGCGTTGCGGCTGTAGCGATCACCCTGGTTGAGGGTGTCGCTGGCGCTGAGGTTGAGTGAGTCGTTGAGCTGCAACGGGCTGTCGAGGCTCAGGCTCAGGGTGTCGCGATCACGTCCGGTGCTGGCGCTGCCGAGGTTGTCCGCACCCAGGCCCAAGGCCCAACGCGACTGGCCGCTGGTGCGCGAACGCAGGATGATCCGCGAGGCGCCGGGCTGGCTGCCGGGGGCGATGTCGGCGGTCAGGTCTATCGAGCGCAGGCGGTTCAACTGATCCAGGCCCTGCTCCAGATCGCGCAGGTTCAGCGGCTTGCCGAGCATGCCGGGGAAGGCGCCGCCGAGGGACACCGGCAGGCTCTGGTCGGCCAGCTCGACGGACTCGACGTAACCTTCATCGACCACGATATCCAGCGACTGCCCCGCCGCTGGTGCGCTGCTGAGATACGGACGGCTGGCGATGTAACCGGCGTCCACGTACAGCGCGGTGATGGTCGCCAGCAGATGATTGATCTGGCCGACGCCCATGCACGCCGAGAGTTGCGGCTTGATCTGTTCGTTGAGTTTTTTGCTGCTGATCAAAGTGACGCCGCCGATGCGCGTACCGCTCAAGGGCCAGCAGCGTTCATCCGGGGTCACTTGGGCGGACAGCGCTGGCGTGACTGGCGGCGCACTGAAGCTGCCGCGTTCCAATTGCCGGCGGCGTTGCTCCAGTTGCAGTTGTTGCAGATCGCGCTGTTGTTGCTGCTGCTGGCGCAACACTTCCTGGCCGGGGCTGGAGGGTTCCGCGGCGTACAGCGACGAAACAACCAGGCTCAACAGCAGCGCCGATAACAGCGTGCGACTACGACGAGGAATAGCGCAAAACGAATACGGCACTCAACATCCTTGCGATCATCAAATGGCTTAATGCCACTCCATCAATTTGCGTGATAGTCAGATCCATCCCACGCAAATGCAAGACGCGTCCTACAACGCTTACATTTCTTAAACAATTGATCAGCTTTTTGCCGCCGTCCTCTACCTGACGACTGGCAGCAAAAATAAATTGCCACAATATATTACCTGCGTCATATTACATCCGTAATAAAGACCCGCTTCCCACAGGTATTTCCCATGACCAGCATGCCCACCGTTGAACCCGACCTGGCTGTCCCGGTGACCACAAAGCCGCCCGTGCTCAAGCGTTTGCTGCTGATGACGGTGGCCGTTGCGGTGCTGGTCGGTGTCGGGCTGTACGGCGCGCACTGGTGGAGCGCCGGGCGTTTCCTTGAAGAAACCGACGATGCCTACATTGGCGGCGACGTCACGGTGATCGGGCCGAAAGTCGCGGGGTATATCGAAGAAGTGCTGGTCACCGACAACCAGAAGGTCAAGGCCGGCGATGTGTTGGTGCGCCTGGATTCACGCGACTACCGCGCCAACCTGGCCAAGGCCGAAGGCGCGGTGGCGGCTGAGGAAGCGCTGCTGGCCAACCTCGACGCCACCGAACAATTGCAACATGCGGTGATCGGTCAGGCGCGCGCCGGGATCGATGCCGCTGGTGCCGAAACCGCCCGTTCGCGGGATGACGATGCGCGCTACAAAAAACTGGTGAGCAGTAATGCGGTCTCGGTGGAAAGCGCGCAACGCGCCAACGCGACCTTCAAGACCGCTCAGGCGATCAGTGCCCGGGCTCAGGCGGAATTGCTGGCTTCGCAGCGTCAACTGGACGTGATCGAAACCCAGAAACAACAAGCCCGCGCCGCACTGATGCAAGCCAAGGCTGAGCGGGATCTGGCGCAGTTGAACGTCGGCTACACCGAACTCAAAGCGCCGGTGGATGGCGTGGTCGGCAATCGTCGGGCGCGGGTGGGCGCGTATGCCCAGGCCGGTTCGCAATTGCTGTCGGTGGTGCCATCGAGTGGACTGTGGGTCGATGCCAATTTCAAGGAAGACCAACTGGCGCGGATGACCTCGGGCCAACGGGTGATCATTCGTGCCGATGTGCTTTCCGGCCAGGTATTCCACGGTCATCTCGACAGCCTCGCCCCGGCCAGCGGCGCGCAGTTCAGCGTGTTACCACCGGAAAACGCCACCGGCAACTTCACCAAAATCGTGCAGCGGGTGCCGGTGCGGATCGTCCTTGATCCGGCTGATGGCGTGCTCGGTCACCTGCGTCCCGGCCTGTCGGTGACCGCTGAAGTCGACACCCGCGCCGAGGACAAAACCCCAGCCGTGGCCAGCGCACCATGAGCACCGTCGCCGCCCCCGCGCAGCCATTCAACCCCGCGAACATGGCGACGGCGACCAAAGTCTTCGCCTTCGCCAGCATGTGCATCGGCATGTTCATTGCGCTGCTGGACATCCAGATTGTTTCCGCTTCGTTGCGCGACATCGGCGGCGGACTCTCGGCTGGCACCGACGAAACCGCGTGGGTGCAGACCAGTTACCTGATCGCTGAAATCATCGTGATTCCGCTGTCGGGCTGGCTGTCCCGGGTGTTCTCCACCCGTTGGCTGTTCTGCGCTTCGGCGGTGGGTTTTACCCTGGCGAGCCTGCTCTGCGGCGCGGCCTGGAATATTCAGAGCATGATCGCCTTTCGCGCCCTGCAAGGTTTTCTCGGCGGTTCGATGATCCCGCTGGTGTTCACCACCGCGTTCTTTTTCTTCACCGGTAAACAACGGGTGATTGCCGCTGCGACCATTGGCGCGGTGGCTTCGCTGGCACCGACATTGGGCCCAGTGATTGGTGGTTGGATCACTGACATTTCTTCGTGGCACTGGTTGTTCTACATCAACCTGGTGCCGGGGATTTTCGTCGCCGTGGCCGTGCCGATGCTAGTGAAGATCGACCAGCCGGAATTGTCGCTGCTCAAGGGCGCCGACTACATCAGCATGGTGTTCATGGCGCTGTTTCTCGGCTGCCTGGAATACACCCTCGAAGAAGGACCGCGCTGGAACTGGTTCAGCGACAGCACGATTTTGACCACGGCGTGGATCAGCGGCCTCGCCGGCCTGGCCTTTATTGGCCGGACGCTGCACGTGGCCAATCCAATCGTCGATTTGCGCGCCCTGAAAGACCGCAACTTTGCCCTCGGCTGCTTCTTTTCGTTCGTCACCGGGATCGGACTGTTCGCCACGATTTACCTGACGCCGCTGTTTCTCGGTCGGGTGCGTGGCTACGGTGCGCTGGACATTGGCCTGGCGGTTTTCTCCACCGGGGTGTTCCAGATCATGGCGATTCCGCTCTACGCCTTTATGGCCAACCGCATCGATCTGCGCTGGATCATGATGACCGGCCTGGGGCTGTTCGCGTTATCGATGTGGGATTTCAGCCCGATTACCCATGACTGGGGGGGCAAAGAATTGATGCTGCCGCAAGCCCTGCGCGGGATTGCCCAGCAACTGGCGGTGCCGCCAGCGGTGACCTTGACCTTGGGCGGCCTGGCGCCGTCGCGGCTTAAACATGCTTCGGGGTTATTCAACCTGATGCGTAATCTGGGTGGCGCGATTGGCATTGCGGCCTGTGCAACCATCCTTAATGACCGCACCAACCTGCACTTCACGCGGCTGGCCGAGCATTTGAACAGCACCAACGAAGCACTCAACCAGTGGCTGTCCCAGGTCGGCAATAACTTCGCCGCCCTCGGCCAAAGCGGTGACGCCGGGGTCACCGCCAGCCTGCATCAGCTGTGGTTGCTGACGTATCGCGAAGCCCAGACACAAACCTATGGCGACGCGTTTCTGATGATCATGGTCTGCTTCATTATCGCCACGGCGATGGTGCCCTTGATGCGCAAGGTGCAACCACCGGCCGCGCCGTCAGCAGATGCTCATTGATCAGGCTTGAGGCATTTTGCGGAAACCAATCGCCAGGCGGTTCCAGGCGTTGATGGTGGTAATGGCTACGGTCAGGTCGACCATTTCCTTGGAGCTGAATTCGGAGACCGCCAGGTCATAGTCTTCGTCCGGGGCGTGGGTCTGGCTGATCAGGGTCAGGGATTCGGTCCAGGCCAGGGCCGCACGTTCACGGGGGGTGAAGAACGGCGTTTCGCGCCAGGCCGACAAGGTGGCCAGGCGACGCTCGTCTTCGCCGCCCTTGCGGGCATCGGCGCTGTGCATGTCGAGGCAGAAGGCGCAGCCGTTGATTTGCGAGGAGCGCAGCTTGACCAGTTCGATCAGGTTCTTTTCCAGCGGCAGTTTCGACACCGCGGTTTCCAGGGCGATCATCGCTTTGAGGGCGTCCGGGGAAGCGGTGTAGAAATCGATACGGGGTTTCATGGTGGGGCTCCGTCACAAGTGGGTGTGGCGCTAAGTTAATCCCGCCCGTGGTTTCGACAAATAGCCAATATTCGAGAAGACGAGGAGGCCATTCAGGCGCGACTTCTGAGCCACTGCAAAAACCCCTTCTTCGGCACCACCACCGGTTCGTCCTGGGTCAACGTCCGCGCCTTGTGCAAGCGGAAATCGAGCAAGGCTTTCATGGCATCGTTGATGTCGTGACGGGCATCCAGGCACGGTTTGAGGTAGGCCTTTTCGATGCGGTACAGGGCGCAGAAGGTCTTGGCGGTAAATGCAGCGGGCACCGAGGTATCGGACAGGATGCCAGCCTCGCCAATCACCTCGCCCGGCCCCATGCGCCCGGACTCGAACGGTGTGCCGTGACGTGTCAGGGTCACCGAAATCACCCCGGACTCAATGATGAACAAGTGATCGCTGACCTCCCCCGCCGCCAGTATCGTCTCGCCGGCGCGGAAGGTTTGCAGGGTCATGTTCTGGCTGAAGGTTTCTTTTTCTTCCTGGCGCAGGGTCGAGAAAATCGTCGAACTTTCCAGCAGCGCCCGTGGCCGGGAAAAACTGCTCGGCGCGAGGGGTTCCACGCTCGACAGCAGATTGATGCCGGAGGCCTGCAAGTGCCGGTACGCCAGGTCGAACAGCAGGTTGCGCACCGTGCGTTTCTGGTCCATCGAGGCGACAAACCCGCTGATTTCGTATTCCACGCCCGTGCTGCTGGAGCTTTTCAAGGCGACACTCGGTGCCGGGTGATCAAGCAGAAGACGGCAACCCTGCATCGCACGTTCGAGGGCTTCGACCACGGTGTTGGGTCGCGCGTGGGGGCTCAATTGCAGGCTGATGGACACGCCGAACATGTCGCTGGGCCGGCTGAAATTGATGATCTTGGCCTTGGCCGCCAGGGAGTTGGGAATCACCGCCAGGCTGCCCTGGGCGGTTTGCATGCGCGTGGCGCGCCAGTCGATGTCGGTGACCCGGCCTTCGGTGCCGTCGATGGAAATCCAGTCATCGATTTGATAAGGCTTGGTGGTGTTCAGAACGATGCCGGAGAACACGTCGCTGAGGGTACTTTGCAGCGCCAGGCCGACGATGATTGCCACCGCGCCGGAAGTGGCGAGCACGCCTTTGACCGGCAGGTCGAGCACGTAGGCCATGGCCGCGATGATCGCGATCAGGAAAATTACCGCGCCGAGCAAATCCTGGAGCAAACGCCCGGTGTGCCCGACCCGTTGCATCATCACCGCGCCGATCAGCACCGTCAGGGTGCGCGCGCCGAACAGCCACCAGCCGATCTGCAAACCGGTGGCGGCCAGGTGCAGCGGTACGTTGTCGACCCACGGTGCCGGCTCCATCGGGTTCAGGCCTTCGTTGAACAGCAGGACGCTGAACAACCCGAAAATCACCAGCCGCACGACCAGTTTCCAGTTGCTGCCATTGGTGCTGATCAAGCGCCACAGCCCCAGATCAATGAGGATCAGGGCCAGGGCGGCGAGCAGCGGGTGATTGGTGAGCAGTGACAGCATCAAGCAACTCCAGCGAGGGCCAATGGCGCGAAGATCTCACACATTGTAGGAGCTGGCGAAGCCTGCGGGTGGTTAACCTTTCATCCGCCCAAACCGCCCTGACTGGAAGTCGGCAAACGCCTGGTGGATTTCCTGCTCGGTGTTCATCACGAACGGACCGTGACCGACGATGGGTTCGTCGATCGGCTCGCCGCTGAGCAGCAACACCACTGCATCGCCATTGGCTTCGAGGGTGAGTTGAGCACCGTCGCGTTCGAACAGCGCCAACTTCCCTTCCCGCGCCAGTTCCAGGCCATTGACCTGCACCGTGCCGCGCAGCACCACCAGCGCGGTGTTGCGACCTTCGTGCAAATCCAGGGTCAGCAACTTGCCGGCGTTCAAGCGAATATCCCAGACATCAATTGGCGTGAAGGTGCGCGACGGCCCGGTATGGCCGTCGAACTCACCGGCGATCAGGCGCAGGCTGCCCGCGTTGTCCTTGAGCGCAATGTTCGGGATGTCGCGGTCGAGAATCGTCTGGTAACCGGCGTCGGCCATTTTGTCCTTGGCCGGCAGGTTGACCCACAGTTGCACCATTTCCAACTTGCCGCCGCGTCTGGCGAAATCTTCGGAATGGAACTCCTCGTGGAGGATCCCCGAGGCTGCCGTCATCCATTGCACGTCGCCAGGGCCGATGATGCCGCCACTGCCAGTGGAATCCCGGTGTTGCACTTCACCGTCGTAGACGATGGTCACGGTTTCGAAACCACGGTGCGGATGCTGGCCGACGCCACGCCGTTCGGTGGTCGGGGTGAATTCGGCGGGACCGGCGTGATCCAGCAGCAAAAACGGGCTGATGTGTTTGCCCAGGGTGTCATAGGAAAACAGCGTGCGAACCGGAAAACCGTCGCCGACCCAATGGGCCCGTGGACTGGTGTAGATACCGATGATGTTTTTCATCGTGCCTCCGAAAAAGGTGGGTGAAGCCATGAACCCAGCTTAAATCTGATAGCAATTCTGCACTAGACGGCAACAACCGGCCTCAGCGTTCCACCAGTAGAACAATGCACGGATTGATTCAAGCAATCGAGGGCTGGCAAGGTTTTTATTTCGGACATAATATCGACGCAGATTACAGCCGTAATATCCAACCAAGGACATGACCATGCAAAGCCCCACCCGCGACGCCACCCTCGCCCAATGGATCGCCCAGGAACAGACCATGCGCGCCCGTCTCGCCGGCCCTGGCAGTTTGTCCATGGCCGAAGTCAGCGCCCTTTCGCCAACGGAGTTTTTCGAGGGCATCGGCAACGGTGAACTGCCCTCACCACCGATTGGCACGCTGATGGATTTCATCCCGATCGAATGGTCAGCCGGGCTGTTCATCTTCCAGGGCACCCCGGATTCCCGGCACTACAACCCATTGGGCAGCGTGCACGGCGGCTATGCGGCGACCTTGCTGGATTCGTGCATGGGCTGTGCGATTCACACGCAATTGAAGAAAGGCCAGGGCTACACGACGCTGGATTTGCGCATCAGCTATGTGCGCGCGTTGACCGGTGCCAGCGGACCGGTGCGGGCCGAAGGCAAGATTGTGCATCTGGGGCGTTCGACGGCGTTGGCCGAGGGGCGGATTTATGACGTGGATGGGCGGTTGTATGCGACCGGGTCGACGACTTGCATGATTCTTGAGGCGCGGGGGTAAGGTTCCGGAACCACGGCCCGCGATGAGGCCAGAACAGTCACCCACAATTTCTCGATTCATGACTTTCAGTCAACATTGACTTGACCCACCTGCGGTTTTTCTCAAGGGCATCGGCGCGGATACTCGTGCCCATTCCCACTGCAACCCTGGAGTCATTGATGTCTATTCCCGCATTCGGTCTTGGTACGTTCCGCCTGCAAGGCCAGGTGGTCATCGATTCGGTGAGCACCGGCCTTGACCTGGGCTACCGGGTCGTCGACACCGCGCAAATCTACGAGAACGAAGCCGACGTCGGCCAGGCCATCGCCGCCAGCGGCATTCCCCGCGAAGAGCTGTTCATCACCAGCAAGATCTGGGTTGCCAACTTCGCCAAGGATCGCCTGATCGACAGCCTCAAAGAGAGCCTGAGCAAGTTGCAAACCGACTACCTCGACCTCACGCTGATCCACTGGCCATCCCCGGAAGACCAGGTGCCGGTGGAAGAATTCATGGGCGCCCTGCTCGAAGCCAAGAAACTGGGCCTGACGCGCCAGATCGGCGTCTCCAACTTCACCGTGGACCTGATGCAACAGGCCATCGTCGCGGTCGGTGCCGAGAACATCGCCACCAACCAGATCGAGCTGCACCCGTACCTGCAAAACCGCAAGGTCGTCGAATTCGCCCAGAGCCAAGGCATTCAGATCACCTCCTACATGACCCTGGCCTATGGCGAAGTGTTGAAGGACCCAGTGATCCAGCAGATTGCCGAGCGCCTGCAAGCGACACCGGCACAGGTCACCCTGGCCTGGGCCATGCAACTGGGTTACGCGGTGATCCCGTCGTCCACCAAACGCGCCAACCTGGAAAGTAACCTGCAGGCGTGCACCCTGACCTTGAGCGACGCCGACATGGCGCTGATCGCCGGCCTGGATCGCGGCCAGCGCTTGACCAGCCCCAAAGGCATCGCCCCACACTGGGATTGATCTTGCGCTAGCCAAGACTCTTGTCGAGGCCCGCCATGGTCTGCTGCAAACGCTCGACGGCCTCGTCGATCAGCGCCGCACGACCTTCGGCGCAGGCCAGTTCCAGTTGCTCGCAACACTCGATCAGGCGGATCGCCCGGACCATGCGCGCACTGCCCTTGATGCGGTGCGCCAGGTCCTTGAGATGCTGGCGATCATCCGCCGCGTGCGCCTGAAGCAGGTGTTGGCGATCTTCGCGGTTGGTCATCGCCAGATCGTGCACCAGGCGATTGATCAACGTGCGGTCGCTGCCGACGTATTGCTCAAGACCGCTCAAGTCGATCTCTGACGCCGGCGGCTCCTGAATTTTCACGGTCGATTCGCCTGGAAACCGCGCCGCCAACCACGCACTCAGGTCCCCCAGGCGAATCGGCTTGAACAGGCACTCATCCATGCCGGCTTCGAGGCAACGCCGCTTTTCCTCGGGCTGGGCATTGGCGGTAAAGCCCAGGATCAGCGTGGCGGGCAAGCCTTGCGCGCGTTCTTCATCACGGATCGCCATCGCCAGTTCATAGCCACTGAGCACCGGCATGTTGCAGTCGGTGATGAGCACATCGAGCGGCTGTTTGCGCCATTGTTCCAGCCCTTGTTCGCCGTCCTCGGCCTCCAGCACCCGGTGCCCCAGATAACTCAGTTGCCGCGACAGCAACAGGCGATTGCCGGGGTAATCATCGACCACCAGAATCGTCAACGGCCGGGTCGGCAGTGGCCAATCGCTCGACGGCACAGCGTCGCTTGCCAACGGTTGCAGGGCTGGCACCTCCAGGCTGAGCTCGACCCGGGTCCCCCGACCAAGGTGGCTGTGAAGCTGCAATCGACCGCCCATCATTTCGCACAAGGAGCGGCTGATCACCAAGCCCAATCCTGAACCGCTGCGCCCGGTCGCCGGACTGTTGCCAGCCTGGATAAACGGGCTGAACAGTCGTTGCTGATCGGCGGCGCTGATGCCGATGCCGCTGTCTTCAATCGTCACGTTCACCGTCAGCTGGCCGGGCAAGCCAGGCTTCACGTGCAGGGCCAGGCTGACCTCGCCGTCTTCGGTGAACTTGATGGCGTTGCTCAACAGGTTCGACAGTATCTGCTTGAAACGCAGGGGGTCGATCAACACATCGCGGTTGCTCTGCTCGTCCAGTTCGACCCGCCACTCCAGTGCCTTCTGCCGCGCCAGCCCTTCGAAAACCCGGCCTGTTGATTCTGTCAATTGGCGCAGGTTGGCCCGTTCCGGTGTCAACGATAAATGCCCGGATTCGATGCGCGCGATGTCCAGAATGTCGCCGATCAACGCCAGCAGCTGCTGCGCGGAACTGGACGCCACCTCAATGGCGAAACGGTCGGTGATGCCTTCTTCGGAGCGTTTGAGGGCCAGTTCGAGCATGCCGATCAGGGCATTCATCGGCGTGCGGATTTCATGGCTCATGGTCGCCAGAAACGTGGTTTTGGCGCGGTTGGCGTCGTCGGCGGCGTCCTTGGCGTCCTGCAATTGCTGCAACCATTGCTGGCGCTGGCGAATCTGCCGGCGTTGCCAGACGATCCAGCCCAACGCCAGCAACAGCAGCAACCCGCCAGCGGCGAAGGCCTGCAAAATCCCTTGGCGATGGCGCAGCCAATAACTGTCATCCACCGCCACGTCGTTGCTCCAGCGCGCCACCAGCTCGTCCATCTCCTCGGGCGAGATGCTCAGCAAGGCCTTGTTCAGAATCGAGTGCAGCTCAAGCGCACCGCGATCGGTGGCCAGGGTGATACGCGCCGGTTCGTCGCCCACCGTGCTGTTGATTTGCAGGCGCTCGCGGTATTGCCGGGCAATCAGGTAACGGGTCAGGATTAATGAACTGAGTGCCGCATCAGCCTGCCCTTTCATGACCGATTCCAGGCCTTGGGCCGGGCTTTGCACTTCAACCAGGCGAATGCCCGGGGCGCGCGCCTGAACATATTCGCGCAACGGATGACTGTGGTTGATCGCCAGACGTTTTCCGGCCAGATCGTCCAGGGTTTTCGGGCTGCCCGGGGACGCGGTGCTGACCAGGACGAACGGGTTGCTCAAGTAAGCGCGGGTGAAGCGCAACTCGCCCTCGCGTTCGCGGCTGGGAATGATCGCCGGCAACAGGTCAATCTCACCGGCCTTGAGTTGCTGGACCTGCTGGTCCAGTGAACGGCTGCGTTGCACCTTGAAGGTCAAGCCACTGCGCTGGCTGATCAAGGTCAGTAATTGCGCGGTCAATCCACTGAAGCGACCCTGGGCATCGAAAAACGTCAGTGGCGCAAAGTCTTCGACAACGCCCACGGTCAACGTCGGATACCGAGCCCGCCAGCGTTGTTCGCTGGGACTCAATTGCACACTTTGCTGACCTGAAATGTTGGCCCTGCCAGCACTCCAGCGTTGCTCGATGGCAATACGTTGCTCCATGGGAATCGCCGCCAGTGCCTGATCGACAATCCTCGACAGACGCGTATTGCTGCGGGCCAGGGCAAAGCCGAACGGATTGGCATCCAGGCCGGAAGGCCCCGCCAGGTGGACGTTGTTGAGGTAGTTATTGTTGATCAGGTAATTGGCACTGATGAAGTCGCCCAGGTAGACGTCATCCTGCCCAAACGCTACGGCACCGAGCGCTTCAAGTGTCGAGGGGTAAAGGTGCAGGCTCGCCTCGGGATAGAACGCCGTGATGCTTGAGGCGGGCAGATAGTCATCGACCATGGCGATGCGCTTGCCGGCGAGATCCTCGGGCATCCGCTCGTCCAGTCGGGTGACCAGCATGGGTTGATCTTCGGCGTAGGCGCGCGAACTCGTCAGTTCGGGATCGGCCGCTTCGAAGTTGTTCGAGGTTCCGAGCAAATCCAGCTCATCGGCTTTGAGCGCCTGCATGGCGGCCTCGCGCGTGGCGTAACGCAGCACCTCGATCCTGACGTGCAGCAACTGGGCCAGCAAATCAGCGTAGTCGGCGGTGATGCCTTCCAGTTCATCGTGGTTGCGCGTCAACTCGAACGGCGGGTAGTCCGGGCCGGTGACGCCTAGACGCAAGACCCGCTTGTTGCGCAGCCATTGCCAGTCTTTGTCGTCGAGGCGGACTTCGTAGCCGTCCACAGTCGAGCGTCCGAGCAAACGCTGCGTCTTCGCCCCGTTGAGCGACTCGGCCGCAGCAAGCACTACGGAGAACAGCAGCAACAGGAAAAGACACGCACGCATAGTCTGGCTCGTTCAAATCAGATGGTTGCGTTTGGCGAATTCACGCAAGTACACCGACGAAGGCACCCTGAGTTTTTCAGTCAGGCGCGTCTTGTAGGTGCTGACGGTCTTGTGGCTCAGGTGCATGAGCTCGGCGATGGCCTTGTTGCTCATGCCGCGAGCCAGGTGCTGGCAGATGGTCAGTTCGCGATTGGAGAGCAGGTCGATCAGTTGTTTTTCAGTGCTTTGCAGACTGTCCCGCGATACCGCTGGCAACTGGGTGAAATAGGTGTAGCCGGCCATGAGCGCGTGCACCGCTTCGTGCAAATGCCTCAAGTCGTTGGTTTTGGAGACATAGGCCAGGGCCCCGGCACGCATGCAACGGTCTTGAAAATGCTGCGGGTCCAGGGACGAGAAAACCAGTACCCGGCACGACTGATCACTGGCCTTGATTCGCTCCAGCACATCAAGCCCGTCGAGGGACGGCATGACCAGATCGAGCACCAACAGCTCCGGCGAATGCTCGCGCAACAGCGACATCACCTCGCTACCGTTCGACGCCTCAAAAATGCGTCTGAAGCTCTTCTGCTCAAGGACAATTTTGACTGCGGCCCGTACCACCGGATGATCGTCCACAATCAACGCTGACTTCATGGCAACTCCTTGTGCAAAGACATGACGACTGCACACCGAATACCACCGGGATTGGCTCGGGTAGACGCAACGGCTGCGCAATGACTTTTGCATGGGAGAACAGGCAAAACCACCTGTCAGATCTGACAGTTCCGACGAACGGTCAACCCTGCTGTTGCTTGTACAACCGGGTCAACCAGGGTTGCTCTTCAGCCGGCATCGGCGGATCGACCACCGTCATCAACTGCACCAGAGTGCCCAGATCGGGCAGCACGCCATGGCTGACCTGAACCTTTTGTTGCGCACATCCCGGAATCGGCGGCAATTGGGCCTGCTCACCGTCATAGATCAAGGCGTAATGAACTTGCGGGTTGTTCAGAAAGAACCCCAACCAGTCCAGCGCCCCGTTCGCTATGGCCGCGTTGACCACCACCAGATCGAACGGCTCGCAACCGTACTCCACCAGGGTCAGCAGTTCTTCGAGACTTTGCGCGGGTGCAACCCGGAAGTAATCGAGTTGATTGAACAGCCGCTCGATTTTCATCCGATGGAAATGCTGCTCATCGGCGATCAGGATTCGTAAGGCTTTATTCGGCATCATTGCCCCGGGAGAGTGAGTGATTCATGTCGCGCAAGGCTACGGAACACCTGTTGAATTTTCTGTAGGACCTTTCCTAAAAATCACTTCTCACCGCCCCACGCAAAGGCAGCCATTGCAGCAAATCCTCACCGCTCATGGGTCGCGCGTACCAGTAGCCCTGCCCTTGCGTGCAACCCAGCGCCAACAATTGCTGGCGTTGCGCCTCGGTTTCGATGCCTTCGATGACCACCGACATCCCCAGCGCCTCACCCAACGCCAGGGTGCTGCTGATCACGGCGCGGCAACGAGGTTCGTGTTCCAGGGTTCGGACAAATTCGGCATCGAGCTTGATCTCGTTGAACGGCAACTGACACAGGCGTTGCAGCGAGGAAAACCCGGCGCCGAAATCGTCGATGGACAACTGGCAGCCCATCATCCGCAAACGCACCAGGCTTTCGAGGCTGGTGGCCGGGGCCTCCAGCAGACCGCTTTCGGTGAGTTCAAACGTCAGGCTCGCGCCCACCGTGGCGTGCCGGGCCAGGATGTCCTTGATGGTGAACGTCAGCTCGGTATTGGCCAGTTGCGCGGTTTGCAGGTTGAACGCCATGTTCAGGGTGAAGCCATGTTGCCTGGCCTGTTGTTGCAGGCTCAACGCCTGATCCAGTTGGGCAAACAGCAACTCATCCATCAACCCGCACCGCTCCAGCACCGGCATGAACACCGCAGGCGACAACACACCCTCGATCGGATGCAACCAGCGACATAGCACCTCGACCCCACACACGTCACCGGTTTGCAGGTTGAACTTGGGTTGATACCAGGCCTGCAATTGCCGGGCGGCCAGCGCCCCACGCACTTCCTGCTCGGTGGCCAGCTCCGGGATTTGCATCGACCAAGGCTTGGCAACCGGGCTGTTGAGGTATTTGTTCAACAATTGCGCCAGCACCTCACCATGCAGCGGTTTGCCGACATCGCCGAGCAGCGCCAGGCCCGACAGCGACACCATCTGATGCACGGCCCGACGCAAATCCGCCGACAACACACTGCTGATGATGATCGACTTCACCTGCCCCGAAGCGCCGACCCGCTGCAAAAAGGCCAGGCCGTCCATGCCTTCCATCTGCAAGTCGCACAGGGCGATATCCACTGCGCCGACCGCATCCAGGACCTCCAGCGCTTCGGCGCCGTCGCTGGCTTCGAATACCTCGTGGCAACCCAGCGCGCCCAACATGTTCACGGCGACGGAACGCTGAAAGGTGTGATCTTCGAGCACCAGGACACGCAGTGGCAGGTTGGGCATGGAAGGCGTCGACTCGTCGGTTGGGGTGCGACGATTGTCCAGGAACCACGGGGCAAGCTAATTAGGAAACGTCTGAAACTCTGTAGGAAACGTCCCATAAACCTTCTAGTGCCGGTAGAACTGGATCACCACCCAAGGCTTTGCATAAAAGCCTGGAGCGCTTGCCGGTCCGGCGTACCAATGAGGCTCAGTTGTCGTCGGCACGAAGTAAACAGCAACTCGGGCTTTTCCTGGCCGCGACGTGCGTCATGGATCAAACCGTGGCGGACCTGCGCATTGCGCATGAAAAACCGGTGAGGATCGGCACCGGCACTGCTCAGTAACTCGCCGTTGATAATCAGCAGGTCGAATGCCTCGAAGGGCTCGTAGGAATAGTGGGTCAAGTCCAGAAGTTCACGCAGGGAGGTCGCCTGGGTGATGCGTCGATAGCCCAGTTCGTTGAGGTGTCTGGCCATGCGTTGTTGTAGAAGTGGCTGGGGTTCGGCGATCAGGATGTGCAGGGGTTGAAGCGACATGGGTTTCGACTGGCTGGGGTTTCCCTCACGCTAGACGAAACACCTTGATACCGATGTAGGACGGTTCTGAAATGTGTCTTCAGCAGGTCCCACACCGATGTGGCGTTGGCGCAACACCTGTGGCGAGGGAGCTTGCTCCCGCTGGGCTGCGAAGCGGCCCCCTTCGACGACGGCTTCGCCGCCGAACGGGAGCAAGCTCCCTCGCCACAACAGCGATTTATTGCCAGCCAAACCGGCGAATGTAGAAGCCTTTCACCGCCTGGGTCAGGCCCATGTACGCCAGCAGAATCACTGGCAAAAACACAAAGTACAGCGACGGCAGCGCCTGCAGTTTGAAGTAGTGCGCGAACGGCCCCATCGGCAGGAAGATGCCGATGGCCATGATGACCCCAGTCATGATCATCAGCGGCATGGCCGCGCGGCTTTGCAGGAACGGGATCTTCGGCGTGCGGATCATGTGCACGATCAGGGTCTGGGTCAGCAACCCCACCACGAACCAGCCGGACTGGAACAGGGTCTGGTGGTCCGGGGTGTTGGCGTCGAACACGTACCACATCAAGGCAAAGGTGCTGATGTCGAAGATCGAACTGATCGGGCCGAAGAACAGCATGAAACGGCCGACATCCGCCGGTTGCCAGCGCTGTGGTTTTTTCAGCATGTCTTCATCGACGTTATCGAACGGGATGGCGATCTGCGAAATGTCATACAGCAGGTTTTGCACCAGCAGGTGCATCGGCAGCATCGGCAGGAATGGGATAAACGCACTGGCCACCAGCACCGAGAACACGTTGCCGAAGTTCGAACTGGCGGTCATCTTGATGTACTTGAGCATGTTGGCGAAGGTCCGCCGCCCTTCGAGCACGCCCTCCTCCAGCACCATCAGGCTTTTTTCCAGGAGGATGATGTCGGCCGCTTCCTTGGCGATGTCCACCGCGCTGTCCACTGAAATGCCGATGTCGGCCGCGCGCAGCGCCGGGGCGTCGTTGATGCCGTCGCCCATGAAGCCGACGACATGGCCGTTGCCCTTGAGCAAACGGACGATGCGTTCCTTGTGCGATGGCGTCAGTTTGGCAAAGACGTTGGTGGTTTCCACGGCCAGCGCCAGTTCGGCGTCGCTCATGCGTTCGACGTCGCTGCCCATCAGCAGGCCTTGTTGCTCCAGGCCGACTTCGCGGCAGACCTTGGCGGTCACCCGTTCGTTATCGCCGGTCAGCACTTTCACGGCGATGCCATGCTCGGCCAACGCACGCAGGGCCGGCGCGGTGCTTTCCTTGGGCGGATCGAGGAACGCCACGTAGCCGATCAGGGTCATCTGTTGCTCGTCGGCGATGCTGTAAATCGCTTGGTCTTTCGGCGTATGCCGCGCCGCCACGGCCACTACGCGCAAGCCTTCTTCATTGAACGACGCGGTGACTTCACGAATCCGCGCCAACAGTTCATCGCTCAGCGGCTCGTCGTGGTCACCGTGGCGAACCCGGGTGCAGCCGGCGAGGATTTCTTCCACCGCACCTTTGCACACCAGCAAGTGATGCGGCTGATCGTGCTCGGCGACCACCACCGACATGCGCCGCCGGGTGAAGTCGAACGGCAC
Organism: Pseudomonas sp. ADAK2; assembly: GCF_012935755.1. Lineage (GTDB taxonomy): Bacteria > Pseudomonadota > Gammaproteobacteria > Pseudomonadales > Pseudomonadaceae > Aquipseudomonas. The sequence continues at coordinate 6,706,919 of NZ_CP052862.1, read as the reverse complement.
TTCATCGACCTTGGCAAACGCCGTGGCCACTTCCAGTTCGCGGTGCACTTCGACGTGTTGCAACACCGCCACGTCCAGCAGGTTTTTCAGGCCGGTCTGGTAGTAGCTGTTGAGGTAAGCCATTTCCAGCACGTCATCGGACTCTTCACCCCAGACGTCGACATGGCGGGCGAGGAAGATCTTGTCCTGGGTCAGGGTCCCGGTCTTGTCGGTGCACAGCACGTCCATGGCGCCGAAGTTCTGGATCGCGTCCAGACGTTTGACGATGACCTTTTTGCGCGACAAGAACACCGCGCCCTTGGCCAGAGTCGAGGTGACGATCATCGGCAGCATTTCCGGGGTCAGGCCCACGGCGATGGACAGCGCGAACAGCAGCGCCTGCATCCAGTCACCCTTGGTGAAACCGTTGATGAACAACACCAGCGGCGCCATCACGAACATGAAGCGGATCAGCAGCCAACTGACTTTGTTCACGCCGTTCTGGAACGAAGTCGGCGCGCGGTCGGTGGCGCTGACCCGTTGGGCCAAGGCGCCGAAATAGGTGCTGTTGCCGGTGGTCAGGATCACCGCAATGGCTGAACCCGACACCACGTTGGTGCCCATGAACAGAATGTTGTCGAGGTCCAGCGGGTTGGCTGTGTCGCTGTCCTGCTGACGGGGAAATTTTTCCACCGGCATCGATTCGCCGGTCATGGCCGCCTGGCTGACGAACAGGTCCTTGGCGCTGAGCACCCGGCAATCGGCGGGGATCATGTCGCCAGCCGAAAGCACGATCAGGTCCCCGGGCACCAGCTGCTTGATCGGCAATTCGATGCGTTGCGCACCCTGGCGCAGCACGGTCGCGGTGTTACTCACCATGGCCTTGAGTGCATCGGCGGCCTGGTTCGACTTGGCTTCCTGCCAGAACCGCAGCAAGGTCGACAGCACCACCATGGAGAAAATCACCACGGCGGCCTTGAGGTCTTCCGTGAACCACGACACCGCCGCCAACAAGGTCAACAGCAGGTTGAACGGATTTTTATAGCAGTGCCACAGGTGCACCCACCACGGCAGCGGCTGCTCATGCTCGACTTCGTTGAGGCCGAATTGCTCGCGCAGGGTGTCGGCTTCGAGCTCGCTCAAGCCATCGCTGTGACTGCCGAGGTTATCCAGCAACAGGCCGGTGTCGCTGTTGGCCGCGGACACCAGGGTCTGCGCCAACGTCGGCGGTACTTCACGGCTGACCGTGGTGTCGTTGATGCTTTCCAGCAAGGCCAGGCGACGGAAGTGCCGGGCGATGTGGCGGGTGCGCAGGAATCCGACAAAGAATTCCTTGAGCAAGGTCAGGTTCATGGCAGTTACCCCCCAGGGTCAGCCGGGGAAACCGTCGAGCAGGCGCGTCGAGTCGCCGCGATGACGACATAAAAGTCGAGCATCACGCACGGTTCAGCGTCGATGAGAGGGACGTCGGGAATCGCGCCGCCACAGGCCGCGATCGGGATGCCGCTACTCGCTTTTCAGCAAGTCAACGGCACAAAAAAAGCTGCGCGTCAGCTTGCCGAGAAGGTGCCGGTTACTGAAACCGGCCGACGACTGTCACTCGAACAAGTACCCACTGTGGGTCTCCGCTATTGATGAAAACGCGCGAAGCTTACGCCCCGATTTCTGGAGAGTAAACGATGCCGGGGGCCGTGCCGGGGGAATCGGCGGGTTCTTCAGGAAGGGTTCAGGATGATCAAAAAACTGTGGCGAGGGGGCTTGATCGTTCCCACGCTCCGCGTGGGAATGCCTCCAGGGACGCTCTGCGTTCCAATGGGACGCGGAGCGTCCCGGGCTGCATTCCCACGCGGAGCGTGGGAACGATCAGGGTGGGGATTAGCTGGCAGTGGCGAGTAACAAATCCATCACCGAACGACCATGCCCGCGGGACTTGCCATGGTCATACAGCGAGCCTGCGATCTCATCCGCGCGAATCGGCAGGATCGACAGCAAGGTGTCGCTCAAGCCATGGCTGGCCTGGCAGAAGCCCTGCATGTAGATGCCGGCCTTGCAGCGCTCGTCGGTGATCAGTTTGTAGTTGCGATCAACTTCGAAATCGCCCAGGTACGCTTCCAGCGGCGCCAGCAGTTTGCGGTGCATCTGGCGCTCGTAACCGGTGGCCAGCACGACGGCGTCGTAATGACGAACCGTGACTTCGCCGGTGGCATTGTTGCGCACCGCCAGTTCGATGCCGTGCTCGGTGGCGGTGGCTTTTTCGATGGTGGTCAGGGTGCGGAACACATGACGGGCAATCCCGGAAACCTTCTGACGATAGAAGATGCCGTAGATGCGTTCGATCAGGTCGATGTCCACCACCGAGTAATTGGTGTTGTGGTACTCGTTGACCAGGCGCTCACGCTCGCTGCTTTCCTGCTGGAACACCAGGTCGGTGAACTCCGGCGAGAACACTTCGTTGACGAACGGGCTGTCGTCCGCTGGCTTCAGCGCCGAACCACGCAGGATCATGTCCACCTGCACCGACGGGAAGCTGTCGTTCAAATCGATGAAGGCTTCCGCCGCGCTCTGCCCGCCACCGATGATCGCGATACTCATCGGCTTGTTGTTCACGCACGGCTGCTTGGCCATTTGCGCCAGGTACTGCGAATGGTGGAACACGCGGCCGTCATCTTTCATCGCTTTGAACGCTTCGGGAATACGCGGCGTGCCGCCCGCGCTGACCACGATAGAACGGGTGGTGCGCACGTGCTGCTGACCCTGGGTGTCGCGGGAGATCACGCGCAACGCTTCGACCTGCTGGTTGTGCAGCACCGGCTCGATGGTCAGCACTTCTTCGCCATAGCGACTTTGTTCAGTGAACTGCCCGGCCACCCAGCGCAGGTAGTCGTTGTACTCCATGCGGCACGGATAGAAGGTGCCCAGGTTGATGAAGTCCACCAGGCGCCCGTGGTGCTTGAGGTAATTGACGAACGAGTACGGGCTGGTCGGGTTGCGCAGGGTCACCAGGTCCTTGAGGAAGGAAATCTGCAACTCGCTCTGGGTCGACAGGGTGTTGCCGTGCCAGCTGTAGGTGGCCTGCTTGTCGAGAAACAGTACATCCAGCTCACCCTGGCTCGGCCCGCGCTCTTGCAGGGCGATAGCCAGCGCCAGGTTCGAAGGGCCGAAACCGACGCCGATCAGGTCGTGAACGATGGGCGATGCAATTGCCTGTGTCATTTCCAGTGTCCTCTGGATGAACCCCTCAACAAGGGGAGGAAGCCTAAGTGACCTGGCCGGCCCGGAGCAGGACAGCAGATCGTCTGTTGAGTAGGAACGAGGACAATGAAAAAAAATTTAATGGGAGGGGATCAATGGGCGTCCCATTGCTTGATGCGCACCCGGCAATGCTTCATGGCATTGACGATGTGTTTTTCCACCAGCGCCCGGGAAATCCCCAGGTGTTCGGCGATCTCGGGGTGCGACAGGCCATCGATCTTGCGCAGCAGAAAACTCTCGCGGCACAACTTGGGCAATTCCGCCAGGGCACGCTGGAGCATGGCCAGGCGTTGGCCGTGATCGAGGCTTGTATGCGGTGACGGCGTGAAGTAGCGCTCTTCGGTATCGAGCACTTCCAGGGATTCGACTTGGCGCAGGGCATTGCGTCGATGGTCGTCGATCACCAGATTGAGCGCGGTGCGATAAAGGAAGGCCCGGGGCTGCTCGATCGGCGTGTCGCTGGAACGCTCCAGTACGCGCAGATAAGCGTCATGCACCACATCTTCGGCCACCTGACGGTTGCCCAGCTTGGCGTTCAGGAAACACACCAGCTCGCGATAGTAGTTTTCCAACATGACTCCCGGCCGCACAGGGTGCGGTTTCTGTCCTTGCGCCAGATCCACGACCGCCAAATGGGCAGTAGCGGATGATGGCAATTTGAGTCGCGTAATTTATAGTAATTCTCATATAGATTTAAAGTGCTGTTTCGGTTTGCCCGACAAATAGTGCCGCGCTATACCTGTAACTCTGTGTTTCCGCGCTTAAATTCCACCCTTCCCGCCTCGTTTACAGGACAGCTCCCCGTCTCTGTCGCCCCGCGACAGCCCTCAGCTGTCGCCTGAATGTGCGCGCAACCTGAGTGACGGGCCGATTTCCATTGGCCGGAACCCTGCATGAAACGTCCCCGCACCGCACGACGCGCCTTGCTTGCAGCACTGTGTCTGATCCCCGTTATCGCCGTCGCCGCCTGGCAGATCCTCCCGCCCGGCCGCGATCAGTTTGCCACGGTGCAAGTCAGCCGCGGCGACATCGAAAGCAGCGTCACGGCTCTCGGCACCCTGCAACCGCGACGTTATGTCGACGTCGGTGCCCAGGCTTCAGGGCAGATCCACAAGATTCATGTGGAAGTCGGCGACGTGGTCAAGGAAGGCGATCTGCTGGTGGAAATCGATCCGTCCACGCAACAGGCCAAACTCGACGCCGGGCGTTTTTCCATCGACAACCTCAAGGCCCAGTTGCAGGAACAAAAGGCCCTGCACGAACTGGCCCGGCAGAAATTCCAGCGCCAGCAGAACCTCGCTGCCGGCGGCGCGACCCGTGCCGAAGACGTGCAAACCGCCCAGGCTGAATTGCGCGCGACCCAGGCTCGGGTCGAGATGTTCCAGGCGCAGATTCGCCAGGCCCAGGCCAGCCTGCGCAGCGACCAGGCCGAACTCGGTTACACGCGCATTTATGCACCGATGAACGGAACCGTGGTCGCCCTCGATGCCCGGGAAGGCCAGACCCTCAACGCTCAACAACAGACGCCATTGATTCTGCGCATCGCCAAACTGTCGCCGATGACGGTCTGGGCCGAGGTCTCGGAAGCCGATATCGGCCACGTCAAACCCGGCATGACCGCCTGGTTCACCACGCTCAGCGGGGGCAAGCGCCGCTGGAACAGCACGGTGCGGCAGATTCTGCCGATCCCGCCCAAGCCGCTGGACCAGACCAGCCAGGGCGGCGGCAGCCCCGCCAGTTCGAGCAAAAGCGGCACCGGCCGCGTGGTGCTCTATACGGTTTTGCTCGACGTCGACAACGCCGATAACGCCTTGATGGCGGAGATGACCACTCAGGTGTTCTTCGTCTCCGATCAAGCAAAAAACGTCCTCACCGCGCCGATTGCCGCGCTGCAAGATGGCCCCCAGGCCGACAGCCAGACCGCGCAAGTGGTCGCGAAAAACGGCGCCATCCAGCAACGTGAGGTGCGCACCGGCATCAGTGACCGGCTGAAAGTGCAGATCCTCGACGGCCTCGAAGAAGGCGATCACCTGTTGATCGGCCCGGCCGACGGGAGTGGCGGCTGAATGCAGACGCCCCTGATCGACCTGCAGGACATCCGAAAAGCCTACGGTGGCGGCGACGCCCCGCAAGTTCACGTGTTGCGCGGCATCGACCTGGCGATCCATGCCGGTGAATTCGTGGCGATCGTCGGCGCGTCCGGCTCCGGCAAATCGACACTGATGAACATCCTCGGCTGCCTCGACCGACCGACCTCGGGCGAGTACCGCTTCGCCGGGGAAAACGTCGCCGCCCTGGACAGCGATGAACTGGCCTGGTTGCGCCGCGAGGCGTTTGGCTTTGTGTTCCAGGGTTATCACCTGATCCCGTCCGGTTCGGCCCAGGAAAACGTCGAGATGCCGGCGATCTACGCCGGCACCCCGGCGGCCGAACGCCACGCCCGCGCCGCCGCCCTGCTCGACCGCCTCGGCCTGGCCACGCGCACCGGCAATCGCCCGCACCAGCTCTCCGGCGGCCAGCAGCAACGGGTATCGATTGCCCGCGCCTTGATGAACGGCGGCCACATTATCCTCGCCGACGAACCCACCGGCGCCCTCGACAGCCACAGCGGCGCTGAGGTCATGACCTTGCTCGACGAGCTGGCGAGCCAGGGCCACGTGGTGATCCTCATTACCCACGACCGCGAAGTCGCGGCGCGGGCCAAGCGCATCATCGAAATCCGAGACGGCCTGATCATCAGTGACAGCGCCCACGACGATCCCACCGCACAAACCTCGGCCAACCCCGGCGCCTTGCAGGCGGTGGACTTGCGCAAGCGTCTCAGTGAAGGCGCCGAGGCCACTGGTGCCTGGAAAGGCGAACTGGTGGACGCTGTGCAAGCGGCGTGGCGGGTGATGTGGATCAACAAGTTCCGCACCGCCCTGACGTTGCTGGGGATCATCATCGGCGTGGCGTCGGTGGTGGTCATGCTGGCGGTCGGTGAAGGCAGCAAGCGCCAGGTGATGGCGCAGATGGGTGCGTTCGGCTCGAACATTATTTACCTCAGCGGCTCGGCGCCAAACCCGCGTACACCGCCGGGCGTGGTGACCCTGGACGACGTCGCCGCCCTCGCCAGCCTGCCGCAAGTGCGGCGGATCATGCCGGTCAATGGCGCCGAGGCCGGGGTACGCTTTGGCAACGTCGACCACATGAGTTACGTCGGCGGCAACGACACCAATTTCCCGGCGATCTTCAACTGGCCAGTGGTCCAGGGCAGCTATTTCACCGAGGCCGACGAACGCAACGCCGCGGCGGTCGCGGTGATCGGCCACAAGGTGCGCAGCAAATTGCTCAAGGATGTTGCCAACCCCATCGGCCAGTACATCCTGATTGAAAACGTGCCATTCCAAGTGGTTGGCGTCCTCGCTGAAAAAGGCGCCAGTTCCGGCGACTCCGACAGCGATAACCGCATCGCCATCCCCTATTCGGCAGCCAGTGTCCGCTTGTTCGGCACGCACAATCCTGAATACGTGGCCATCGCCGCAGCGGACGCCCGCAAGGTCAAGGAAGCCGAAAAAGCCATCGAGCAATTGATGCTGCGCCTGCACAACGGCAAGAAGGATTTCGAACTGACTAACAATGCCGCGATGATCCAGGCCGAAGCGCGCACGCAAAATACCCTGTCACTGATGCTCGGCTCGATTGCCGCGATTTCGTTGCTGGTGGGCGGGATCGGCGTGATGAACATCATGCTCATGACCGTGCGCGAACGGACCCGCGAGATCGGCATCCGCATGGCCACCGGCGCCCGTCAGCGCGACATACTGCGCCAGTTCCTCACCGAAGCGGTGATGCTCTCGGTGGTCGGCGGCCTGGCCGGGATTGCCCTGGCGCTGATCGTCGGCGGCGTGCTGGTGCTCAGCGAAGTCGCCGTGGCGTTTTCCTTGATGGCGGTGCTCGGCGCCTTCGGCTGCGCCCTCGTTACCGGTGTTGTCTTCGGCTTCATGCCGGCCCGCAAAGCTGCCCGGCTTGACCCGGTCACGGCCCTTACCAGTGAATGATCGATCTATGAAGCCGCCACTCAGTCTATTGACCCTTTGCCTGCTGCTCAGCGCGTGCGGCAGCCCTGCCCCGCGCCCGGACAGCGGCCTCGCACCGCCCGCCACTTGGCAATCGCCCCACAGCGCCACGCTGGATAACCGGCAATGGTGGACGCAATTTGGCAGCCCGCAACTGGATCGCCTGATCGAACAGGCCAGGATCGGCAGTTTTGACTTGGCGGCAGCGGTCGCCAGAGTACGTCAGGCCCAGGCCGGGACGGTGATTGCCGGCGGTTCGTTGCTGCCGGAGGTCAAGGCTGCGGGGAATGCCAATCGGCAAAAACTGCTACGGGGCAAAGGCTACAGTCAGCTCGATGCCGACAGCAGCAATCAGGCGGTGGACTATTTCGATGCCAACCTCAGCGCCAGTTATGAAATCGATTTCTGGGGCGGCAAACGTGCGTCTCGCGACAGTGCGCAATGGGGCTTGAAGGCCAGCGAGTTTGATCAAGCCACGGTGGAGCTGACCTTGCTCAGCGGGGTGGCCAACAGTTATGCGCAAACCTTGTCGCTGCGAGAGCAAAGCCGTATCGCCGAGTTGAACCTGGCCAATGCGCAAAACGTCTTGAAGCTGGTACAGACCCGTTTTGATTCAGGCTCGGCCACCGCACTGGAACTGGCCCAGCAGAAAAGCCTGGTGGCCGCCCAGCAACGGCAATTGCCGCTGGTGCAGCAACAGGCTCAGGACGCACTGATCAGCCTCGCCGCCCTGCTCGGCCGTCCGGTTCAGGAACTGGACCTGAGCCAGGAACCCTTTGATCGACTGCAATGGCCGACCATCGGCGCCGGCCTGCCCAGTGAGCTGCTGAGCCGCCGCCCGGACATCGCCCGGGCCGAAGCGCAATTGGCGGCGGCCCAGGCTGACGTCACCGTCGCCCGCGCGGCCATGCTGCCGACGGTGACCTTGAGCGCCAACATCGGTTCAGGGGCCAACAGTTTCTCCGACATCATGCGCAGCCCCTTCTACAACCTCACCGCCGGGCTGGTCGCGCCGATCTTCAACAACGGCCGCCTCGGTGCCGAGCGCGACAAGGCCACCGCGCGCCAGGAAGAGCTGCTGGAAATCTATCGCGGCGCAATCATCAACGGCTTCGCCGACGTTGAAAAAGCCCTCAATAGCATTCGCGGATTGGACGAACAACGGCAGTGGCAGAGTGAAGAGCTGAATCAGGCGCAGACGGCGTTCAACATCGCGCAAAGTCGTTATCAGGCTGGGGCCGAGGATTTGCTGACGGTGCTGGAGACCCAGCGAACGCTGTATGCGGCGCAGGATTTGAATGTGCAATTGCGGCTGGCGCGGGTGCAGGCCAGTGTGGCGTTGTACAAGGCGTTGGGTGGGGGGTGGCAGGCGTTGTAATGGCAGTGATGCCAGGCAAGTAACCTGTGGCGAGGGAGCTTGCTCCCGCTGGACTGCGCAGCAGTCCCCTTCTTTTCAGGTAGAGAGCGGGCCGCTTCGCGCCCCAGCGGGAGCAAGCTCCCTCGCCACAGTGGGGTTCAAGCCTGACTCTGCTTGGCCTTCAAATTACGCGCATACCACGGCCGTTTCGGCACCCGACGGAACAGGTCGGCGAGTTTCTTTTCGTCTTCGCCAAAGGTGATGCGCAAGGCGAGTTTCATGGTTTCCGGGTCCATTTCCACTGACTTGCCAGCCTGCAATCCCGGCGTGGTGCTGCAGCCGTGGGTAGTCGGGCCAAGCCACGGGTCATCGACCTCAACCCAGCGCCCCGGCGCAAACCAGTGCACGCCGTTGACTTCCAAACGGCTGACTTCACCCGGATGAAAACGCTCATGGGCGCGAAACCAGTCTTCGACCCGGTCATCGATCCAGCCGTGGAAGTGCCAGAACACCGGGTTCACATGGGACGAAAACGGATCGCCGAGAAAGTCGTTTTCCGGGGCAAACCAGCGCGCGGCAAAGTCGTCCAGGTCCCGCGCCAGTGGCACCGGTGCGCCGTTCGAAGGGTCGCGCGGCACCGAAGCCCAACGCATGTGCAGCCAGTCGTGCAGGCCCAGCTCCACCTCGGAACCGAACTGCCCCAGGGTCAGCTTCGACAAGTATTGCGGATCGCGGTACTGCGATTCCCAGACCTGGAAATTGGTCTGGTAAGTCTCGGCCGTTTTCAGATCGGCCACCCACTGGGTGTACTCGTCATCGCCCTCGGCCAGCCAGGTCGGCGGCAGCGCGGTGCCGTCGTGGTTGTCGAAATAACGGGCGAAACCGGCGCGGTCACGCACCAGCTCCGGCTGCGGCAGCGGGAAGTACTGCCAGGACGGCAAGTCCTGCATCGAGCGCGCCGTGCCGAGCATGTGCCGGTGCATGAAAAAGAAATCGATCCCGGAGCCGTTGCGATCCTTGTGCTTGCCCCGGGCATCACGCTCCTGGTCACGCGGCCCCGGCTGCCAGCCAATGCCGCGCAGGGCATCGCGCTTGTCCTCGGACAAGGTGTGCCATTTGTCCCGGGAGGCATGCCAGAGCTGGTGGAACAACCGATGCTCGGGCGACACCAGCCAGGCCAGCAGCGGCGGGTTCAGTGCGGTGCGTTCCCGGGCCTCGGGGAATAAATGTTTGACGGCGATAAAACGATTGTCCTGGGCGGGCAGAACCAACGGACGATCGAGGCGCGACACCCGGCCACTGAGGCTGCCGCTGCCGGCATTGCCAAACGCGGCCCAGACCTCGTCCAGGCGCATGTTGAATTCGTAATCGGTCTTGCCACCGGGGCCGACCAGTCGCCAGCTCAGTTGCGCGGCATTGGCCTCGGCCAGGTCGCCGAAGATCCGGTAACGCGGGGCATCGGCACCGCGCAGATGCTCGGCAGTGTCGAGAAAACCACTGACCCCGCGCCCCTTGTGGCCAATGTCGAGAAACACTTCGAGCCCGTCCCGGGGCACGCCGTCGAGGCCGGCGTCGTTGCCTTCGAAGCGAATCGTCCAGACCCCGCGCAAGGCATCCGCCAATCGCTGGCCGGTGACGTCCGCGACATCGAACGACGCTTCACCGGGGGTGATCGTCGGGTCCGGTTTCGTCCATTCGCGATGCCCATAAAAAACCGCAGGCACGGCGGCGCCAGTCAGCGCCAGGCCCGCCATGAACCATCGTCGAGAAATCGTCATTGCCCTACCTGTGTCAGCCATGAAGCAGGCTTTATCCAAGCTAGAACGTTCGTCCCCGTCACAAATTTAAGAGCTTCGCGGGCAAGCCTCGCTCCTACGGGTTTGGCGCACGACACATCACCTGTAGGAGCGAGGCTTGCCCGCGAAGGGGCCATCACATTCACCTAAATTCTCACGTGGGTCACTCGTTCTTTCCAGATAGCAAAGGCCCCTGCGCCCGCACCGGGGCGGCGAACCTGACTGAGATGGCAATGACAAAACCTCGTTCGAAAAAGGCTCTTTACATCGGCCTGCCGCTGGCCCTGGCGATCAGCGCCGGTACAGGTTTTGCGGTTTGGGATCACTGGTTCAAGGACAATCCCGGTTATCCGCTCAAAGTGCTGCAACAGGCCGATGAGCTGCACGAACGCATGCTCTCTTTCGACAGCCACATCACCGTGCCCCAGGATTTTGGCACCGTCGGCAACGAGATCGACAAAGACGGCACTGGCCAGTTCGACCTGGTCAAAGCCAATCGCGGACGCCTGTCTGGCGCGGCGCTGACGATTTTCGGCTGGCCGGAATTGTGGAACGGCCCCAACGCGCCGCACAAACCCACCGCCGGTTTTGTCGCCGAAGCGCGTAACCAGCAGGAGATCCGCTACAAGATCATCTCCGGCATGGTCCGCGACTTCCCCAATCAGGTCGCCATCGCCTACACCCCCGCCGACTTCCGGCGCCTGCACGGTGAAGGCAAGTTCGCGATTTTCATGAGCATGCTCAACGCCTATCCCCTGGGCCATGACCTGAACCTGTTGGATCTGTGGGCCGCCCGTGGCATGCGCATGTTCGGCTTCAGCTACGTGGGCAATAACGACTGGGCGGATTCCTCGCGCCCGTTGCCGTTTTTCAATGATTCACCGGACGCCCTCGACGGTTTGTCGGACATCGGCAAGCAAGCCGTACAGCGGTTGAACGACCTGGGTGTGATCATCGACGTGTCGCAGATGTCGACCAAGGCCCTGGAGCAAGTCGCGCAATTGAGCCGCGCACCGTTGGTGGCCTCGCACTCGGCACCGCGCGCCATGGTGGATATCCCGCGCAACCTCAGCGACAAGGAATTGCAGCTGATCAAGAACAGCGGCGGCGTGGTGCAAATCGTCGGCTTCTCCCAATACCTGCGCCCACTGACCCAAGGCACCCAGGACAAACTCAACGCCCTGCGTGCCCGCTTCGACCTGCCACCGCTGCCGAACCTCGCCTACGCCTTGATGCCGGGTGACCCGATCATCGCCGCGTGGTCCGAGCAGAAGTTCGGCGAGTACGCCAGTCAGCTCTACGCCATCCTCGAGGAAGAACCCAAGGCCGGCCTCAAGGACCTGGGCGACGCCATCGATTACACGGTGCGCAAGATCGGCATCGACCACGTCGGCATCAGCTCCGACTTCAACGAGGGCGGCGGCGTCAAAGGCTGGGAGAACGTCGGCGAAATCCGCAACGTCACCGCCGAATTGCTGTCGCGCGGTTACTCCGAGGCGGACATTGCCAAGCTGTGGGGCGGCAACTTTCTGCGGGTCTGGGACCAGGTGGAAAAATTGTCGAAACCGTCGCTGATTTCTGCCCGGGAAGCCGCCAAGCCATGAGCAATCGTCGTGACTTTCTCAAGCAGGCCGGGATTCTCGCGGCCGCCCTGCCCTTGGGCTCGGGGCTGAACAATGTCGCCGGCGCCGCCACGACTGCGCCGCAGCCAAAGGGCAAATGGGCGCAGTTGCAGCAGTTGTTCAACCAGGACCCGGATTACCTGCATTTCTCCAACTTCCTGATCACCTCCCACCCCAAACCCGTGCGTGACGCCATCGAAATGCACCGCGCCGCGCTGGACAAGAACCCGGGGCTGGCGATGGATTGGGACCTGGGCGTGATCGAACAACGCGAAGCAAACGTGCGGGTGTGGGCGGGCAAATACCTGCAAGCCGACCCGAAGCAGATCGCCCTGACCGGTAGCACCACTGAAGGCCTGGCAATGATCTACGGCGGCGTGCACGTGCGCCCGGACCAGGAAATCCTCACCACCGAGCACGAACACTACGCGACCCACACCATCCTCGAATTGCGCACGCAACGGGATGGCACCAAGGTGCGCAAGATCAGGCTGTTCAAGGACCCGCAGACGGTCACCAAAGAAGAAATCCTGGCCGCCATCGACCGCAACATCAAACCCGAAACCCGGGTACTCGGCATGACGTGGGTGCACTCCAGCAGCGGCGTGAAAACCCCGATCAGCGAGATCGGCGCCCTGGTGGACAAGCACAACCGCAATCGCAGCGACGCGGACCGGATCATTTACCTGGTCGATGGCGTGCACGGGTTTGGCGTCGATGACCTGAGCTTCCCGGCCATGAACTGCGACTTCTTTATTGCCGGCACCCACAAATGGATGTTCGGCCCGCGCGGCACCGGCGTCGTCTGCAGCCGCAGCACCGAGGTGAAGTACGTCACGCCGATCATCCCGACCTTCTCCGAGGCCGAGGACTTCTCCACCACCATGACGCCGGGCGGTTATCACTCGTTCGAGCACCGCTGGGCGCTGGACGAAGCCTTCAAGTTGCACCTGCGACTGGGCAAGGCCGAGGTTCAGGCGCGTATCCACGAGCTGAACAGCTACCTGAAAAAACGCCTGCAACAACGCCCACAGGTCGAACTGGTCACGCCCCTGAGCCCTGAGCTGTCGGCCGGCTTCACCTTCTTCCGGGTCAAGGGCAAGGACAGCGACAAGATCGCCGCCTACCTGATGAAAAACCGCGTGGTCGCCGATGCCGTCGAGCGCGACGTCGGGCCGGTGATCCGGACCGCGCCGGGCCTGCTGAACAGCGAAGCGCAGATCGACCAGATGCTGGTGTTGCTCGACAAGGCCCTTTGATGATCCCTCTTACTTTTTTATCGAGATCAATGATGAACAGTGACCTGCGACGCTTTTCCTTCAAGGCGCTCCCGACCCTGGTGCTGGCCGCCCTGGCCGTCAGCCTCGCGCCGGGCATCGCCCAGGCCAGCGAACCGGCGAAACCGGGCAAGGTGTTCAAGGACTGCAAGGACTGCCCGGAAATGGTCGTGCTGCCCACCGGCACCTTCACCATGGGCACCCCGGACGATGAAGTCGGCCGCGAGCCCGATGAAGGCCCGATGCACCCGGTGACTTTCGCCAAGCCACTGGCAATCAGCCGCTTCCAGGTATTGAAAGGCGAATGGGACGCCTACCTCCGCGACACCGGCTACGTCATGCCCGACGGCGACGACCGTCCGGGCCGCGAATGCAAGGCCGGCATCCCGCGCTACGAATACACCAACAAACACCCGGCCGTGTGCATGGACTTCGCCGAGGTCAACGCCTACGTGGCGTGGCTGTCGAAGAAAACCGGCCAGCAGTATCGACTGGTCAGCGAATCCCTGCGCGAATACGCGGCGCGCGGCGGCACCACCGGACCATTCCCCTTCCCGTTCGATGAGGGCAAGGAATACAGCATCGCCAAGCACGCCAACACCTACGGCGCGGCCGACGGCTACAACTTCACCGCCCCGGCCGGCAGCTTCCCGGCCAACGCCTTTGGCGTGTACGACATGCACGGCAACGTCTACGAATGGACCGCCGATTGCTACAACGAAAACTACGTCGGCGCGCCGAGCGATGGCAGTGCCTGGCTAACCGGCAAGTGCGAATTCAAGCGCATTCGCGGCAATGACTGGGGCGAAGCGCCGGTGTTCTCCCGCTCCGGCAACCGTAACGCCCTGGTGCCCGGTGATCGCGGCGACTGGATTGGCTTGCGCGTCGCCCGCGACCTGTAAGCCCCGCTAAATTAGCCATCCCGCCACTCGTTCTATAGGTGTGCGCGTCCGTGCGGCGCGCCACCGCCCTCCATGTCCTTCAGCGATGCCCGGCCGTCGCCACTCTTTTCAAGCAGGGAACCTCCATGAGCAAACCAACACGCGGGGTGATCAATGAATTGTTCACCCTGCTCAAACCCTTTCGGCTGATCGTCGCCGGCTCCATCCTGCTTGGCATGGTCGGTGGTCTGAGCGTCACCGCGTTGCTGGCGACCATCAATAATGTTCTGCACTCCGAGGGCGGCCTGACCAACACCGTGGTCGCCGCTTTTGCCGGGCTTTGCCTGCTGGCGTTGATCAGTTCGATTTTCTCCGACATCGGCACCAACTATGTCGGCCAACACATCATCGCCAAGCTGCGCAAAGAGCTGGGCGAAAAAGTGCTGTCGGCGCCCATCGAGCAGATCGAACGCTACCGCAGCCATCGCCTGATCCCGGTGCTGACCCATGACGTCGACACCATCAGCGACTTCGCCTTCGCCTTCGCGCCGCTGGCGATTTCCCTGACCGTGACCCTCGGTTGCATGGGTTACCTGGCGATGCTGTCGTGGCCGATGTTCCTGATGATGGTGGTCGCTATCGTGATTGGCACGGTCATCCAGTACATCGCCCGCGGGCGCGGCATGATGGGCTTCATGAAGGCCCGGGATTACGAAGACGAGCTGCAAAAGCACTACAACGCCGTGGCCGAAGGCGCCAAGGAGCTGCGCATTCATCGCCCGCGCCGGCACCGCATGTTCGTCTCGGGTATCGAGGCCACAGCGGACAAGATCTGCGACACCCAAGTGCGCTCGGTGAACATTTTCGTGGTGGCCAAGACCCTCGGCTCGATGCTGTTCTTCGTGGTGATCGGCCTCGCCCTGGCCTTGCAATCGCTGTGGCCGAGCGCGGACAAAGCGGTGATGAGCGGCTTCGTCCTGGTGTTGCTGTACATGAAAGGCCCACTGGAACACTTGATCGGCACGTTGCCGATTGTCAGCCGCGCACAGATCGCGTTCCGCCGCATCGCCGATTTGTCCGAACAGTTTTCTTCGCCTGAGCCGCACCTGCTGCTCAGCGATCAGGTCCACAAAAGCACCGTGGTGCACAGCCTGGAACTGAATGAAGTGTCGTATAGCTTCCCGACCACCGAAGGCAGCGCACCGTTCCGCCTGGGGCCGGTGAACCTGAAGATCGATCAGGGCGACATCATTTTCATCGTTGGCGAAAACGGCTGTGGCAAGACCACGCTGATCAAGCTGTTGCTTGGCCTGTACGCGCCGCAGCACGGTGAGATTCGTCTCAACGACCAAGTAGTCAGCGCCGTGACCCGCGACGATTACCGTCAACTGTTCACCACGATCTTCGCCGACTATTACCTGTTCGACGATGTGGTGCAGGGCGACACGCACATCCCCGAAGACGCGAACAAATACCTGCAACGCCTGGAGATCGCGCACAAGGTCAGCGTGCGTGACGGTTCGTTCACCACCACCGACCTGTCCACCGGCCAACGCAAGCGTCTGGCGCTGGTCAATGCGTGGCTGGAGGAGCGTCCGGTGCTGGTGTTCGATGAGTGGGCCGCCGACCAGGACCCGACCTTCCGCCGCATCTTCTACACCGAGTTGCTGCCGGATCTGAAGCGCCTGGGCAAGACCATCATCGTCATTTCCCACGACGATCGTTACTTCGATGTGGCCGATCAACTGGTGCGCATGGACGCCGGCAAAGTGGTCACCGAACTTCAAACTGCCTGATTGTGAAAATTTCGTAAAAAAAGACGTGGGGTCTTTCCGGTTTCCGGAAGGCTCAACGTCTCACTAACAGTTAATAGAAATAGTTCTCAGTCAACACTTTGAAGAGTAGAAGAATAATGCCCGCACCGCACGGACTCAACCCGCTCGCCAAGGCTCTGCTGATTCGCCATTCACTGCGCCCGACGCTGCCGGCCCTTTGCGCCCTGGCACTGACGCTGCCGATGATCGGCCAGGCTCAGGCCCAGACCGCCGCGATCAATATTCCAGCACAATCGCTGGGCAGCGCCCTGCAGGAATTCGGTCGCCAGACCAACCTGCAAGTGCTCTACAGCCCGGATGAAGTCAGCGGCCTGCGCAGCACCGCCGTCAACGGCAACCTGGAGCCGGCCGCCGCCATGGCCCAGATGCTCCAGGGCACCGGCATCGCGTACTCGGTGGACGGCAACAGTGTTGCCCTGCGTGCGCGCAGCAGCGCCGGCAACACCCTGGACCTGGCGCCGACCAGCATTTCCGCGACCCAGGAATCGGCTTATGGTCCGGTAGACGGGATCGTGGCCAAGCGTAGTGGCACCGGCACCAAAACCGATACACCACTCAATGAAATCCCGCAGACCATCAACGTCATCACCGCCGATGAAGTGAAGATGCGCGGCGCGCAATCGGTCACCGAAGCCCTGCGCTACACCGCCGGCATGACCGGTGGCGGCTTCTCCGACCGGGTGAAGATGTTCGACGAACCGACTTCCCGGGGCTTCTCCCCTACCCCGCTGTACCTCGACGGCCTGCACCTGCCTTACGGCGGCGGCAGCACCGGCGGTTCGCTGCAGATCGACCCGTACACCCTGGAGCGCATCGAAGTGCTCAAAGGCCCGGCGTCGGTGCTGTACGGCCAGAACCAGCCTGGCGGTATCGTCAACATGGTCGGCAAGCGTCCGACCGCGACCCCGCTGCACGAAATCGTGTTGGGCGGCGGCAGCTACGATCGCAAGTACGGCGCCTTCGATATCGGCGGCCCGATCGACGATCAGGGTGAGTTCCTCTATCGCCTGACCGGCCTGGTCAACGACAGCAACTCGGAAATCGACTACGCCGACCAGAACCGCATGCTGCTGGCGCCAAGCCTGACCTGGCTGCCGAACGATCGCACCAGCGTCACCGTGTTCGCCCAGTACCAGAAGGATCGCGATACCCCGGAAGCCCAGGGTCTGCCGGCCGAAGGCACCGTGTTCAACAGCCCGAACGGCAAGATCAGTCGCAAGCTGTTCATCGGCGAGCCCGGCCTGAACAAGTACGATCGCGAGCAGTTCGTGACCGGCTATGATGTGTCCTACGAGCTCAATGACGTCTGGACCCTCAAGCAGCGCGGCAGCTACGCCTACATTGATGACCAGTATGTCGCGCCATTGCACGGCTACTCGTTCCCGACCAACCCGGTCACCGGCCGCGATGACAACAGCTACCAGAGCCGCTTCGGGGTGGACTGGTCGCAGACCAACAAGGTCTACGGCATCGATAGCACCGCGCAGGCCAAGTTCAAGACCGGCGAGCTGGACCACACCGTGCTGCTGGGCGTGGACTACTACCACTTCAACACCAAGTTCCTCGGTCTGTATGACCGCCAGGGTCCGGGCATCGACCTGTACCACCCGGTCTACGGCAGTGAGTTCAACTTCACCCAACCGTATCGCTGGGACAACACCATCAAGCAAACCGGCCTGTACGCGCAGGATCAGCTGCGCTGGAACCAATGGTTCCTGACCCTGGGCGGTCGTTATGACTTCGCCGAGACCGATAACAAAGAGCCGCTGGCCGGCACTCACTCCAACATCAAGGATGAGAAATTCACTGGTCGTGCAGGCCTGGGCTATGAGTTCGAAAACGGCCTGACGCCTTACGTCAGCTATTCCGAATCGTTCCTGCCGCAGACCGGCGTCGACATGAACTCCCAGCCGTTCAAGCCAACCACTGGCAAGCAGTACGAAGTGGGCGTCAAGTATGAACCGAAGTTCATCGACGGCTTCATTCAGTTGTCTGCGTACCAGATCGACCAGGACAACATGCTGACCAACGACCTGCAAAACCCGGGTTTCAGCAGCCAGAGCGGTTCGGTGCGTTCGCGCGGTGTGGAACTGGAAGGCAAGGTCAACGTCACGCAGAACCTGCGTGTGCTGGCCGCCGTGTCGCGTAACCAGAACAAATGGCGCAGCGTCAACGATGGTCGCGAGGGTCGCACCCTGGCCATGAGCCCGCCACTGACCGCCTCGACTTGGGTCAACTACGACTTCGACAACACCACCGTGCTCGCCGGTCTGGGCGCCGGTATTGGTTTGCGTTACGTGCGCAGCAGCTACGGTTCGGACTACGAGGAAGACTCCTTCCAGATTCCGTCCTACACCGTGTATGACGCGATGGTCTCCTACGACCTGCAAAAATCGCCGCTGCACATTAAAGGCACGAAGCTGAAGCTGAACCTGGAAAACCTCGACAACAAGAAATACGTCGCCAGCTGCAACAGCACTTTGGACTGCTACTACGGCGAAGGCCGTACCGTGACAGCCGATGTGACCTACAACTGGTAACAGGCTACAACGCTATAAAAAACGCCGGCAATCGCCGGCGTTTTGTTGTGCCTGATGAAGCAATCAAACCACCGCAAACACCCGCACCAATCGCTCGGCAATGTGCTGCTGCGCTTCTTCGGCTTCGTCGATGATCGCGCCCATGCGCATGAAGTCGTGGGTCATGCCCTCAAAGATTTTCAGCTCCACGTCCACCCCCGCCGCCTGCAAATGACGGGCATACGCCACGCCTTCGTCGTGCAGCGGGTCGCATTCGGCGAGGATCAGCAGTACCGGCGCCATGTTCGCCGAGACCTCGGCCAGCAACGGCGAGAAGCGCGGATCGAGACGATCGCTGAGGTCACGCTGATAATGCTCGTAGAACCAGCTCAGGGAATCTTTCTCCAGCAGATGCCCCACGCCATAACGCTCAATGGACGCGGTACTTTGGCTGGCATCGGTGACCGGGTAGATCAGCACTTGCAACAACGGCTGCACCGACGGTTGCGCGGCCAACACCGTGGCCAGACTGCCGCCAACACTGTCGCCGCCCACCGCCAGACGCTGGGCATCGATGCCCAAATCGTCGGCGCTGGCCACCAACCAGTTCCACGCATCCAGCGCATCATCGGCCGCCGTCGGAAAACGAAACTCCGGCGCCAGCCGATAGGCCACCGACAACACCACGCAATCGGCCATGACCGCCAATGCGCGGCACAGCGAATCATGGGAATCGAGGCTGCCGACCACATAACCGCCGCCATGGAAATACAACAGCGCCGGACGCTTGGCGCCCTTTTCCAATGAGTGGTTGCTGTAGATCCGTGCATTCAGGCGCGTGCCGTCACGCACCGGCAGTCGCAGTTCATCGACCACGTCCAGTTCTTCACCGCCGGCGTCCATCAACAGCGACGACTGATCGAACTGTTCGCGAGCCTGCTCGGGGCTCATCTCATGCATGCCCACGCGTTTGCCGCTGGCCCGGCCGTTGCCGACCAGTTCCAAAAATGCGGCGATATCAGGGTTCAACGACATTACCAATTCTCCAAACCGGCCGGGCAGCGCACCCGACCGGTTTTCAGGTTTATTACAGGGCTACTGACTCAACGATTGCGCCGAGCATTTCTTCAGCCTCGGCGAGGAACGTTTCATCGCGCGGAATCTGGAAGTGCCCGCAATCGATCCACTCGCTGGCCAGCGTAGGCTGTGCGAGTTGCCCGGCCAGTTCGACGGCTTCGTCTTCACGCCCCAGGGTCCACCAGCAGGTCGGCTCGACGTTCAGCGCGGTGCAGCGATCCAGCTTCAGGGACAACAGCTTCAGGCGCCGCGCGACGCTGAACACATGGGCCAACTCATCGGTGCCCAGAGCCGCGTAAGTCGAAGCCGCTGCAGCCATCGCCGTAATCAGCACCGCCCGTATGTTTTGCGCCGTCTCTTCACCCTCGATCGCCAAACCTTGCGCAGCATCGCCCAAGGTCACCCGCAGGAAGTCGCGCAGATCGGCTTGCCAGTCATCGACCGCGCCGGCATTGATCGCCGCCGACGGCACGAAGCTGTCCACCAGCCCGACGACTTCCACACGCTGGCCTTCACCCTCCAGTTGCGCCGCCATCAGCAACGCCAATGTGCCACCCAACGACCAGCCCAGCAGGTGATACGGCCCCTGCGGTTGTTTCTCGCGGATCTGCGCCACGTAAGCGCTGGCCATGCTTTGCAACGAAACATCGTTCCAGGCCGGATCGAGCAGCATCCGGCACTGAAGCGCCAACACCTGGCGCTGTCCGCTCAAGCGCCGGGCCAACGGTTCGTAGTCGAACACCGTGCCGAAACCGGCGTGGATGCAGAACAGCGGCGCGACACCTTTGACTTCCGCGTTCATCGCCAACAACCCGGAGGTTTTCTCGGCGCTGCCCTGGGTGCTGGCCACCAGTTCGGCGATGGTCGGTTTCTGCATCAGGTCACGCAGTTTCAAGCTCAGGCCCTGGGCCTTCAGCGGTCGGCTGCGGGCGATCACTTGCAGGCTGAGAATCGAATCGCCGCCCAGTTCGAAGAAATTATCGGTCAGGCCCACGCGCTCGATTTTCAGCACGTCCTGCCAGATCTTCGCCAAGGCTTTTTCCAGCTCGGTGCCCGGCGCCACGTGTTCCTGACGCTGATCCGCCTCAGGACTTGGCAAGGCCTTGCGGTCGAGTTTGCCGTTCGGCGTCAGCGGCATGCGCTCCAACAGCACCAGGTGCGTCGGCACCATGTAGTCCGGCAGGCTCGCCTTGAGCTGTTCGCGCAATCCTTCGCACAAACCACTCGCCGGAGCGTCGGCATTGGCCAGCACATAACCGATCAGTTGCTTGCCGCTGACCCCTTCGCGAGCCACCACGGCGGCGTCGCGCACTCCCGGTTGCTGCTTGAGCCGCGCTTCGATTTCACCCAGCTCGATGCGGAAACCGCGAATCTTCACCTGATGGTCGATGCGCCCCAGGTAGTCGATGGTGCCGTCCTCGCGCTGGCGAACCAGGTCGCCGGTGCGGTACAGACGACTGCCATCGGCGCTGAACGGGTTGGCGACGAAGCGTTCGGCGGTGCCGCCCGAACGGCCCAGATAACCCCGGGCCAACGCGCCGCCCAGGTACAGTTCCCCGGCGATACCGGCCGGCAACGGGTTGAGGTCGCTGTCCAGCACATAACCGCTGCGCTCACCCACCACACTGCCAATCGGTGCGTACGCCGCGCCGCATTCATCCTCGACGCCAGCCTTCCAGATCAGTGGCGTGACCACGGTTTCGGTCGGGCCGTAGCCGTTGATGATGTGTTGTGGTTTGAGCGCACGCTTGGCCAGTTCGAAACTCGCCGCCGGCACCGCGTCGCCGCCGAAGCAGTAGATGCGCACCGCCGGTGGATTGCCCTGCTGCTCGGCGTGTTCGGCCAATTGCTGCAAGTACACCGGCGGGAATGCCGCCACGGTCACGCCATGTTCGTGCAGCGCGGTATAGGTCTGTTCGGCGGTCCATAGGCTGTCGTCACGGATCAGCAAGCGTCCGCCGTGGGTCAGGGTAGTCAACCAACGCTCATGGGCACCGTCGAAGGCGAACGACATAAAGTGCAATTCGCAGTCGGCTTCGCTCATTTCATAACGCTGACCGATGGCCTGGCAATGCATCGCCAGCGGTCCGTGGGCCACGCCGACACCCTTCGGTTGCCCGGTGGAGCCGGAGGTGTAGATCACGTACGCGAGGTTGCCCGGTTGTACGTCGATCTGCGGCGCGTGGCTTGGCTGCACGTCGAGGTCCAGTTGATCCAGGGCCATGACGTGCAGGTTGTCCTGGCTCGGTAGCACATTGCGCAAGCTCGAATCGCTAAGCAGCAAAGCGATCCCGGAGTCGCGCATCAGGTAGCTCAAACGCTCTCGCGGATAGGTCGCGTCCAGCGGCACGTAAGCACCACCAGCCTTGAGCACCGCCAGCAGCGCGACAATCATGTTTTCGCTACGCGGCAACGCCACGCCAACCCGCACTTCCGGGCCGACGCCTTCGGCGATCAGCGCATGGGCCAGGCGATTGGCCCGGGCCTCGATCTGGCCGTAGCTGAACGATTGCTCGTTGAAGATCACGGCAGTTTTGTCGCCCAGCGGCGCTGCCCATTGCGCGATGCGCTGATGAACCGGCGCCGCAACGGTTGGCGTCTCGACTGCTGCCGTCGGCAACGCCTGCCCCGTCACCAGACCGATACGGCCCAGTGGCTGCGCCGCATCCTCAGCCAGCGCCGCAAGCAAGCCTTCCATGTTGCTGCGGATGCCTTCCACGGTCACCAGGTCGAAATGCTCGCGCAGGAACATGTACTCGATCACCAGGCCTTCTTCGAGGGTGACCATCAAGTCCATCGGGAAGTTGGTCAGGCCGGCGCTGTTGGTCTCGCCGAACTTCAGCGAGTCGTCGCGCCACTCGCGCAGGGCCTGGTCGATCGGGTGATTCTCGAACACGATGATGCTGTCGAACAGCGATTGCCCGGTACGTCCGGCCCAACGCTGCACATCACTGAGCGGCGTGTATTCGCGCTCGCGCATTTCCAGGTTGAAGTCCTGCAAGTCACGCAGCCAGTCACCGACCGCTTGCTCGGCGCGCACGTCCTTGATCACCGGCAAGGTGTTGATGAACAGGCCGAGGATCGATTCCGACGCCGGCAGACTCGCCGGACGCCCCGCCACCGTGGCGCCGAACGCCACGCAACGCTGACCGCTGTAACGGCTGAGCAAGACCAGCCAGGCGCCCTGGACCAAGGTATTGAGGGTGATTTGCTGGGATTGCGCGAAGGCCTTGAGTTGCTCGGTGCGGGTTTCACCCAGGCGACTGTAAAGCGCTTCGTGACCGTGGCCCTGCCCCCTACGCGGCACGGCATCGGCCAGATAGGTCGGCTCATCCAGCTGCGCCAATTGTTCGCGCCAGAAACCTTCGCTGGCGTTGGCATCCTGTTGTTGCAGCCAATTGATGTAACGACGGTACGGCACCGCTTCGGGCAAGGCCTGGCCGGAATACTGGCTGAGCACTTCGCCGATCAGTTGCGAGGAACTCCAACCGTCGATGAGGATGTGGTGATAGGTCCAGATCAGCTGATAGCTGTCCTCGCCCACTTGCACCAGGGTCAAGCGTTGCAGCGGCGGACGATCCAGGTCGAAACCCTTGGCCCGTTCGCTGTCGGCCAGTTGCTGCAAGGCTTCGGCCGAATGGTCCTGGTCGCGCCAGTCGAGCAGGCTGATGGGCAACTGCGGATCGGCGAGCACGAATTGCAGCGGCTCGGCCATGTCCTGCCAGAGGAAACCGGTGCGCAGGATGTCATGACGCCGGCTCACCGCTTCCCACGCTGCCTTGAACCGCAGCCGTTCCAGGCCTTGCACCGGAATGCACAACTGGTTGATGTACAGATCGGCGTCCGGCGAGTTCAAACCGAGGAACAGCATGCCCTGCTGCATCGGGGACAAGCGGTACAAGCCGTCGAGCTGACCTTCGGGCCACGGCAACGCGGCCAGTTGCGCGTCATTCAAACCGTGCAGCGGCATGTCGATCAGCGCCGCCGGTGGTTGCAGCGTGTCTTCGGCGGCTTTCGCACGCAGGGCCAGTTGCTGGATGGTCGGCTGCTGGAACAGGTCTTTGGGGTTCAGCTCGATCCCTTGCTGACGCGCGCGGCTGACCACCTGAATCGAGATGATCGAATCGCCGCCCAGGGCAAAGAAGTTGTCCGTGGTACTGATGCGCTCCAAGCCGAGCACCGCTTGCCAGATGTCCACCAGAGTTTGTTCGGTGGCGTTGGCCGGCTCGACGTGTTGTTGCGAAGCGGCGAATTCCAGTGCCGGCAGACGCTTGCGGTCGAGTTTGCCGTTGGGGCTGAGTGGCATCTGCGCCAGCCACACGCGGTGCGCCGGGACCATGTAGTCCGGCAGGCTTTCGCCCAGCCAGCTGGTCAGGTCGTCGTGCAGCGCTTCGGCGGTGTCCAACGTCGCCGGATCCACCGGCACCAGGTACGCCACCAGTTGTTTGCTGCCCAACACATCCTGAGCCACGACCACCGCTTCACGCACGGCGACATGTTCCATCAGCCGCGCTTCGATTTCCCCCAGTTCGATCCGCAGGCCACGCAGCTTGACCTGATGGTCGATGCGCCCGACGTACTCGATCACGCCATCAACGCGGTAACGTGCCAGGTCGCCGGTGCGGTACAGGCGCTGACCGTCACCGAACGGGCTGGCGACGAAACGCTCGGCGCTCAGCCCGGCACGACGATGGTAACCACGGGCCAATCCGACGCCGCCGAGGTACAGCTCGCCAGCGACGCCGATTGGCAGCGGATTGAGGCCGCTATCAAGAATGTAGGTGGTCAGGTTGGCAATCGGTTGCCCGATCGGCACACCGTCGCGGCCTTCGTCACGGCAAGTCCAGTGGGTCACGTCGATGGCCGCTTCGGTCGGGCCGTACAGGTTGTACAACCCGGCACCCGGCAGTTTGCCGAACACCTGGGTTTGCGCGTCCACCGGCAGCGCTTCACCGCTGCACACGATCCGCGTCAGGCTGGTGCAACTGCCGACATTGGCATCTTGCAGGAACGCTTGCAGCATCGACGGCACGAAGTGCAGCGTGCTGACCTGTTGCTGGTTGATCAGGGCGATCAGTTTCGCCGGATCGCGGTGATCGCCCGGGGCGGCCACCACCAGACGCGCGCCGGTCATCAGCGGCCAGAAGAACTCCCAGACCGAGACGTCGAAGCTGAATGGCGTCTTCTGCAACACGGTGTCGCCAGCGCCCAAACCATAAGCCTGCTGCATCCACATCAAACGGTTGGTCAGCGCTTTGTGCGAGTTACCCGCACCCTTCGGCATACCGGTCGAGCCGGAGGTGTAGATCACGTAAGCGAGGTTGCTCGCCTCGTAACTGACCTGCGGATCGCTGCTCGGGAACCCGGCAAAATCGGTTCCTGAGGCTTCCAGGCACAGGCTCTGCACGCCATCGGGAATGGGCAGGCTGGCCAGCAGATGCGGCTGGGTCAGTAACTGGTCGATGCCGCTGTCGGCAATCATGTAGCTCAAACGATCACGCGGGTATTCCGGGTCCAGCGGCACATAGGCGCCGCCAGCCTTGAGGATCGCCAACAGGCCAATGACCATTTCCACGCTGCGTTCAACCGCGATCCCGACCAGTACATCCGGGCCGACCTTGCGTTGGATCAAGGCATGGGCCAACTGGTTGGCCCGGGCGTTTAGCTCAGCGTAGCTCAACGACTCGGCGCCAAACGCCAGCGCCGGAGCGTCCGGCATACGTCGGGCCTGGGCTTCGATCAGGGTATGCACGCCCTGCTCCAGCGGATAAGCCACACCGGTGGCATTCCACCGCTCGACCATCAGTTGCTGCTCGGCACTGCTCAGCAGATTCAGCGAACCGAGGCTCGCTTCGCCGGACTGGACCATTTGCTGCAACAGGGTGTCGAGGTGTTGGCTCAATTGCACGATCACTGAATCGGCGAACTGCCCGCGCTGGTAGCTGTAATGCAGCGACAGTTCGTCGCTGACATTCACCGCCAGGGTCAGCGGGTAGTTGGTCTGTTCGTGATTGTTGACGTTACCAAAACGCAGTTCCGACGGGGCGCCTTGCTCCAGCGCTTCGGACACCGGGTAGTTCTCGAACACCAGGATGTTGTCGAACAGCGCTTCGCCGCTCTTGCCGGCCCAGCGCTGGATGTCGAACAACGGCGTGTGTTCATGTTCGCGCAAGGTGATGTTCTGCGCCTGCACGCTCTGCAACCACTGGCCCACGGTGAGTTCCGAGCGAGGGCTGGCGATCACCGGCAGGGTGTTGATGAACAGGCCGATTTGCTGCTCGACACCTTTGAGCTCGCTCGGGCGACCGGACACCGTCGCGCCGAACGCCACGCTTTCCTGGCCGGTGAGGCGTTGCAACAGCAACAGCCACGCGGCCTGGATCAAGGTGTTGAGCGTGACTTTCTGCTGGCGGGCGAACTCGCCCAGTTCCCGGGTCTGCTCGGCGCTCAGGAAGCAATATCGCTCGCCATGGCCGTCGAGTTGTTCCTCGATGGGCTGGCGCTGAATCGCCTGGGCCAGACGCGTGGGCTCCTGCAGATTGGCCAACTGGCCGTTCCAGTAGTGTTCGCTGACCGCCACGTCCTGGCGTTGCAGCCAGTCGATGTAGTCGCGATAACGCCCGGCAAGGGCCGGCATCGGCTCGCCGCTGTAGCGTTGCAGCACTTCGCCGAGCAACTGCGAGTTACTCCAGCCGTCCATCAGGATGTGGTGGTTGGTGTAGATCAAATGGCAGCGCTGGTCATCGAGACGCACCACGACCATGCGCAGCAGCGGCCCTTGGGCCAGGTCGAAACCTTGCGCCTGTTCAGCGGCGGCCAGTGCATCCAGGGCCGTTTGCACATCGGCGCGGTCACGCCAATCAAGCACGCTGAACGGCATGTCCAGTTGCTTGTGCACCACTTGCACCGGGCGCGCCACCTGGCCTTGCCAGACAAAACTGGTGCGCAGGATGTCGTGGCTGTCCACCGCCGCTTGCCAGGCGTGCTGGAAGCGTTGCGGGTCGAGGCCTTCGACATCGAGGCGGACCTGGTTGATGTAGTCGCCGGTGGCATGCTCGTAGAGGCTGTGGAACAACATGCCTTGCTGCATCGCCGACAGCGGATAGACATCGGCGATCTGCTGCGCGGGTACCGGCAAGCTGTCGAGTTGCGATTGAGTCAGGCCGGCCAGCGGGAAGTCCGAAGGTGTCAGGCCTTGCACACCTGGGGTCACACAGTGGGCGATCAGCGCCGCCAGTTCTGCGGCGTAGTCTTCGGCCAGGCGTTCAATGGTTGCCGTGTCGAAACG
The DNA here is from genome assembly GCF_012935755.1 of Pseudomonas sp. ADAK2. Classification (GTDB taxonomy): domain Bacteria; phylum Pseudomonadota; class Gammaproteobacteria; order Pseudomonadales; family Pseudomonadaceae; genus Aquipseudomonas. The sequence continues at coordinate 6,679,978 of NZ_CP052862.1, read as the reverse complement.
TTCGCTGCTGAAGCTCCAGCCCACACTCAGCTCGCCGCCATACACCTGACCATTGAGGGTCAGCCAGTTGCCCATCGGTGCGTCGAGGCTCTGCTCCAGCCCGGCGTTTTCGGGTGCCGGGGTGAACAGTGCGCCGTCATCGCCTTCGAAACTGCCGTCGAACTGGCCGAGGTAGTTGAAGGTGATCCGTGGACTCGGCAAGGCGCGCAAGCTTTGCTGCGCCTGGGCATCACCGAGGTGACGCAAGGCGCCGAAGCCGATGCCCTTGTGCGGGATCGAACGCAGTTGTTCCTTGATCTGTTTGATCGAATCGCCCGCCGTGTCGGACGGGGTCAAGCGCACCGGGAACAGGCTGGTAAACCAACCCACGGTACGGGTCAGGTCAACACCGTCGAACAGCTCTTCGCGGCCATGGCCTTCGAGCTGGATCAACGTCGATGCCTGGCCGGTCCAGCGCCCGATCACCCGCGCCAACGCGGTCAGCAGCAGGTCGTTGACCTGGGTGCGATACGCCGCCGGGGCTTCTTGCAGCAGTTGCCGGGTCAGGTCCTGATTCAGGCGCGTCTGCACGTTCACCACCAGGCGATTCTGCTGGCCGGCGTCGAGGCGCTTGCACGGCAGCTCGGTGCTGACATCGCTCAAGCAGGCTTGCCAGTAGGCCAGTTCCTGCTGCAAAGCCGGGCTGTTGACGTAGCGCTGCAAGTGTTCGCTCCAGTCCTTGAAGGCACTGGTCTTGGCCGGCAGGCTCAGGGCCTGACCGTCGATTACTTGCTGATAAGCGTTTTGCAAATCTTCCAGCAGGATCCGCCACGACACGCCGTCCACCGCCAGGTGATGGATCACCAGTAACAGACGCTGGCTGCCATCGGCCAACGTCGCCAACACGGCGCGCAGCAGTTGGCCCTGTTGCAGATCGAGGCTGCGCTGGGCGCGGTTGCCCAGGGCTTCGAGTGCCGCGGCATCGGCCACCGATTCCTGCCACAGCAATGGCTGCTGCTGTTCAATCGACTGATGCTCCGCCACCCAGCCATCGTTGTGCTGGGTGAAGCTCAGGCGCAAGGCATCGTGATGCGCCACCAGGGCACGCAATACTTGCTCGACTTTTTCCGCATCCAGCGCCACTCGTGGCTTGAGCAGCACTGACTGGTTCCAGTGATGCCGCTCAGGGATTTCATCGTCGAAGAACTGCTGCTGGATCGGCAACAGCAACGCTGCGCCGCTGACGGCTTGTTGATCAATGCCGGTTTCGGTTTCACCGACCTGCGCCACCAGTGCCAGACGTTGCACGGTCTGGTGCTGGAACAGGTCTTTGGGACTCAGGCGAATCCCCAGTTGCCGGGCGCGGCTGACCACCTGAATCGAAATGATCGAGTCGCCGCCGAGTTCGAAGAAGTTGTCGTTGAGGCCCACTTGCGGCAGTTTCAGCACGTCTTGCCAAATGGCGGCGATACGCTGCTCCAGCTCGCTTTGCGGGGCCTGATACGCCTGCTGCGCCTGGCTCGCGTCAGGTGATGGCAAGGCGTTGCGGTTGAGTTTGCCGTTGGCGGTCAGCGGCAGTTGCGCCAGCAATAACAGGTGCGCCGGGATCATGTGATCCGGCAGGTTTTCCTTGAGCACGGCGCGTACGTTGTCGCGCCATTCGCCTTGTCCGGTCGGGTTGGCCTCCAGCAACGCGGCATCGCTTGGCACCAGGTACGCGACCAATTGCTGACCACTGAGGCCCGGCTGCGCCAGAACCACCGCCTGACGGATGACGTCCTGTTCCAGCAATTGCGCTTCGATTTCCCCAAGTTCGATGCGGAAGCCGCGAATCTTCACCTGATGGTCGATGCGCCCGATGTACTCGATCACGCCGTCAGCGCGATACCGCGCCAGGTCGCCAGTGCGGTACAGGCGGCCGCCATCAGCGGCGAACGGGTCCGGGATAAAGCGCAGACACGTCAGGTCGGCGCGGTTCAGATAACCCCGGGCCAGACCGGCGCGACCGACGTACAACTCGCCGATGCAACCTTTGGCCACCGGGTTCAGATCGCCGTCGAGCAAGTACCACGACAAGTCCGGGATCGGCTCGCCAATCGGGCTGCTCGCGTCACGCTGCAAGTCGGCCAGGGTCAATGGCCGGTAAGTCACGTGGACCGTGGTTTCGGTGATGCCATACATGTTGATCAGTTGCGGGGCCTGGTCGCCGAAACGCTCGAACCAGGGCCGCAGGCTCTTGACCTCCAGCGCCTCGCCGCCGAACACCACGTAACGCAGGGACGGTTGCAGCACGGTGTGTTCCGGGGCGCACGCCACTTGCATCAACTGCTTGAAGGCCGACGGCGTCTGGTTGAGCACGCTGACGCCCTCGCGGCAGAGCAAGGCGTAGAAGTCTTCCGGCGAACGGCTGACCTCGTACGGCACCACCACCAGTTTGCCGCCGTACAGCAGCGCGCCGAAAATTTCCCAGACCGAGAAGTCGAACGCGTAGGAGTGGAACAGGCTCCACACATCCTGCGGGCCGAAACTGAACCAGTCGTTGGTTGCTTCGAACAAACGCAGCACGTTGTGATGGGCCAGCAACGTACCTTTCGGCTGACCGGTGGAACCGGAGGTATAGATCACGTAAGCCAGGTTGTCCGGGCTCATGACCACCTGCGGGTTGGCGTCGCTGTAGCCTTCGAGACCATCGCCCTCCTGATCCAGCATCAGGCTGCGCACCGCGTCCGGCACCGGCAGGCGAGCGAGCAGATGGCTTTGGGTCAACAGCAGGCCAATGCCGCTGTCGCCGATCATGTAGGCCAGGCGTTCTTCGGGATAAGTCGGGTCCAGCGGCACGTAGGCGCCGCCGGCCTTGAGGATCGCCACCAGGCCGACCAGCATCTCCAGGCTGCGCTCGACCGCCAGACCCACGCGCACGTCCGGGCCGACGCCGCTGTCGATCAGCTTGTGCGCCAATTGGTTAGCGCGGGCGTTTAGTTCACCGTAGCTCAGGGTTTGTTCGTTGTAGCTGACGGCAATTGCTTGCGGCGCGCGCAACGCTTGAGCTTCGATCAGCGCATGCAGGCAACCCTGGCTCGGGAAATCCACCACCGTCGGGTTCCACTGCAACAGCGTGGCCGCGCGTTCGGCGGTGTCTTGCAGCGGCAACTCGGCGATGCGCTGGCCGCAATCGGCGACGATGGCGTTCAGCAGATGGCTCCAGTGATGGGCCAGGCGTTGCATAGTCGCGGCGTCGAACAAGTCAGTGGCGTAAGTCAGCTCGGCCCAGACGTTGTCGTTGGATTCGAAGGTGTCGAGGGTCAGGTCGAATTGCGCGGTGTGCGAAACCCAGTTCAAACCTTCGATCGCCAACTGCGGCAAACGCGCCGCGCCGCGCCCTTCCCGGGCCTGGCTCTGGTGGTTGTGCATCACCTGGAACAACGGGCTGTGACTGAGGCTGCGTTCCGGTTGCAGCGCATCCACCAGTTGTTCAAACGGCAGGTCCTGATGAGCCTGGGCGCCGAGCACGGTGTTTTTGACTTGGGCCAACAGACTGCGGAAGGTCTGCTGGCTGTCGATCTCGGCCTTCAACACCTGGGTGTTGACGAAGAAGCCGATCAAGCCTTCGGTTTCGAGACGGTTGCGGTTAGCCACCGGCACACCCACGCGAATATCGGCCTGACCGCTGTAGCGATGGAGCAAGGTCTGGAATGAGGCCAGCAACAGCGCGAACAGCGTGACGTTTTCCTGCTGCGCTACGTGCTTGAGGCCAGCGGCCAGTTCCGCGCTCAGCGCAATATCCTGGCGGGCACCGCGATAGCTTTGTTCGGCTGGACGTGGACGGTCGGTTGGCAGCTCCAGCAGCGGTTGATCGTTGCCCAGTTGCGCGGTCCAGTACGCCAGTTGGCGCTCACGCTCACCGGCCTCCATCCACTGCCGTTGCCACACGGCGTAGTCGGCGTATTGCACGGGCAGCGCCGGCAATTGCGGCGCTTGACCCTGACTGAAGCCGGCATACAGCGCGATCAGTTCATCGACCATGATGCCCATCGACCAGCCATCGGACACGATGTGGTGCAGGGTAATGATCAGCGCGTGGTCATCGGCGGCCAGGCGCAACAGCTTGACCCGCAGCAGCGGGCCTTGTTGCAGATTGAACAAATGCAGGGTTTCTTCAGCCACCAACGCCTGAAGTGCGGCGTCGTCGAGGTCGCTGTCGAGCGCCACGACTTGCAAATCCAGCGCAGCGTGGGCCTGGATCAATTGCAAGGTCTGGCCCTGCTCTTCAACGAAGCAAGTGCGCAAGGATTCGTGACGGGCAATCAGGCTGTCGAAGCTGCGTTGCAACGCCGACAAGTCCAGCTCGCCGCGCAGTCGTAGCGCTGCTGGCACGTGATACGCGGTGCTGGTCGGTTCCAGTTGCCAGAGGAACCACTGACGTTCCTGGGCATAGGACAACGCCATCGGTTGCAGGCGCGGCAACGCCACCATCGGCGGCTCTTGCTGCGCCTGCTCAACGCCGAGGGCGGCAACGAAATCCTGCAAGGTGCTGTGTTCGAACAACGTGCGCAGCGGCACTTGCACGTTCAGCGCCTGTCGCACCCGCGACACCACCTGGGTCACCAGCAGCGAGTGACCGCCGAGTTCAAAGAAGTTGTCGCTCAAACCGACCTGTTCCAGCTTGAGCACCGCTTGCCAGATTTCAGCGACGGTGTGCTGGGTGACGGTTTGCGGGGCGATGTAAGTCGATTGCAACTGACTGGCATCAGGCGCCGGCAATGCCTTGCGATCTACCTTGCCATTGGGGGTCAGCGGCAGTTGCGCGAGGAACAACAAGTGCGCCGGCACCATGTATTCCGGCAGCTCGGCCTTGAGGCTGGCCTTGAGTTCGCCGCGCAATACGGCTTCATCTTCAACGGTCGCCGCAGCGACCACGTAAGCCACCAGCTGCGGACCGGTTGGACCGTTCTGGGCCACCACCACGGTTTCGCGCACGCTATCCAGGACCAGCAGTCGCGCTTCGATCTCGCCGAGTTCGATACGGAAACCACGGATTTTCACCTGATGGTCGATCCGCCCGATGTACTCGATCACGCCCTCGGCGCGATAACGGGTCAAGTCGCCAGTGCGGTACAAGCGTCCGCCGCTGAACGAAAACGGGTCTGGCACGAAGCGCTCGGCGGTCAACGATGGACGCTCGAAATAACCACGGGCCAGGCCTTCACCGCCGATCAGCAGTTCGCCCGGTGCGCCGACCGGGTTCAGTTCCAGGTCGCTGCCGAGGATGTACAGCGCGGTGTTGTCGATCGGTTTGCCAAGGAACGGGCGCGGGTTTTCGACGGACAACGGGTGCAGCGCCGACCAGATGGTGGTTTCGGTCGGGCCGTAGAGGTTCCAGACGTTTGCCGACAGCGCGAGCATGCGCTGGGCCAGTTCCTGGGGCAGCGCTTCACCGCCACAGAGGAACATGCGACCGGCCAGAATCGAGGCCTGTTCGTTGTCGAGCAGCATGCGCCAGGTCGAAGGCGTGGCTTGTAACACCGTAACGCCGTGACGCTCGATCAGTTCGAGCACCGCTTGCGGGTCTTGATGCACGTCCTTGCCGGTCAACACCACACTGGCACCGGCCAGCAGCGGGCCATAGATCTCCAGGCCGAAAATATCGAACGAGAAGGTGGTCAGCGACAACATGCGGTCCTGGGCATTCAGCCCCGGTTGCTTGACCATGCTCGCGACGAAATTGCACAGCGCGGCGTGGCGCACCATCACGCCTTTCGGCTTACCGGTGGAGCCCGAGGTGTAGATCACGTAGGCCAGGTGTTCGCCGTTCAGCGCCACCGTTGGGCACGTCTGTGGATAAGCGGCCAGCCAGTCGTGCGGCTGATCGAGCAGTAAAGTGTTGAGCCCCGACGGGATCGGCAGTTGTGCTTGCAGGTGGGATTGGGTCAGCAGCAGTTCGAGGCCGCTGTCTTCGATCATGTAGGCCAGGCGATCCTCGGGATACGCCGGGTCCAGCGGCACATAAGCGCCGCCGGCCTTGAGGATCGCCAGCAGGCCGACGATCATTTCCACGCTGCGTTCGACGGCAATGCCTACCAGGCGATCCGGGCCGACGCCTGCTGCGATCAGTTTGTGCGCGAGCTGGTTGGCGCGGGTGTCGAGCTGAGCGTACGTCAGCGCCTCGTCGCCGACGATCAAGGCCATGGCGTGCGGCGTCTGTCCGGCCTGAACGGCAATGCGCTGTTGCACACACGGTGCCTGCGCACTGTGTTCGACCACACGGTGCCAGTCCTGCAGCAGCGCGGTTTGCTCGGTGCTGTCGAGCAACGGCAGTTCGCCAATGCGTTGGGTCGGCTCGTCGACGATGCCTTGCAGCAGGTTCTGCCAATGCCGCGCCAGGCGTTCGATGGTCGACGGTTCGAACAAATCCGTGGCGTAGGTCAGTTCGGCGGCGACACCTTCGCTGGACTCGTAAGTGCCGAGGGTCAAATCGAATTGCGCGGTGCGCCCTTCCCAGACGATGTCTTCGACGCTCAACTGCGGCAGTTGCACCTGGCTCTGACGCTGGGTCTGGTCGTTGACCGCCTGGTGGTTGTACATCACCTGGAACACCGGGCTGTGGCTCAGGCTGCGCTCCGGTTGCAGGGCTTCGATCAGTTGCTCGAAGGGCAAATCCTGGTGCGCCTGGGCAGCCATGGCCGACTGCTTGACCTGGGCCAGCAACTGCTTGAACGGCAGTTGCCCGTTCACGTCGGCGCTGAGTACTTGAGTGTTGACGAAGAAACCGATCAGCCCTTCCGTCTCGACCCGGTTGCGGTTGGCCACCGGCACGCCAACGCGGATGTTCGCCTGGCCACTGTAACGGTGCAACAACGCCTGGAACGAGGCCAGCAACACCATGAACAGGCTCGCGCCTTCACGTTGGGCCAGTTGCTTGAGGGATTCGCCGAGCGCCGCCGGCAGGTTCAGGTCCAGGCGTGCACCGCGAAAACTTTGCACCGCCGGGCGTGGATGATCAATCGGCAACTCCAGCACCGGTTGCTCGCCGCCCAGTGTTTCCAGCCAATAAGCCAACTGACGCTCGCGCTCGCCGGCTTCCAGCCAGTGCCGCTGCCAGATCGCGTAATCGGCGTATTGCACCTCAAGTTCCGGCAGGGTCAGCGATTGGCCGCTGGTGTCGGCGGCGTAGTGTTTGATCAGCTCGCCGACCAGCACCTGCATCGACCAGCCATCGGAAATGATGTGGTGCTGGATCAGCGCCAGCACATGGTCGTCTTCAGCGATTTTCAGCAGCGAAACCCGCAGCAGCGGCCCCTGTTGCAGATTGAACGGGCGTGCGGTTTCGTGTTCGACGAAGGCCTTGATCTGTGCTTCGACGCCGTCCGCATCCAGCCCTTGCGGCAACGGTTGCAACGCGATGCGGAGCGGCATCTGCGGATGAATCACCTGGCAGGTTTGCTCATCCTGCTCGACGAAGGTGGTGCGCAAACTTTCGTGGCGCGTGACCAGGGCATTGAAGCTGCGCTCCAGCGCCGGCACATCCAACTGGCCCTTGAGGCGCAGGGCGCTGGGAATGTGATACGCGGTGCTGTGCGGGTCCATCTGCCAGAGGAACAACTGACGTTCCTGGGCGTAGGACAGCGGGATCGCCTCGAACCCGGAGCGGGTTTCGGGGATCGGCAGGTTCGCCGGGGACACGCCCTCTTCCAGCATCTTGGCCAGGTACAGCTTACGTTTGTCCAGCGGCAGAGTGATAAAGCGCTTGGCAATCCTCAAAGCAACACTCTTGTCCATTAGACTTCCTCCATTTCGTCAAGCAGGGCTTCCAGCTTGTTCAGTTTCTGTTCATCGATGGCCCCGTCTTCGGTATCGAGGTGAGCCACGAAATCGCTCAGGACGGGGTGCTGGAATAACACTTGCGGCGTCAGCGTCAGCCCCAATTCCAGGGCGATGCGCGACACCACGTTGACCGCCAGCAGCGAATGCCCGCCCAGTTCAAAGAAGTGGTCGTGCAAGCCGATGCGCTCAACGGTAAGGACTTGCTGCCAGATCGCCGCGACCTGTTGTTCAAGTTCGCTGACCGGCTCGACATAACTGGCCTGCATCTGGCTCGCGTCCACCGCTGGCAGGGCCTTGCGGTCGAGTTTGCCGTTGGGGGTCAGGGGCAATTGCCCGAGGAACAGCAGATGCGCTGGAATCATGTAGTCAGGTAACGAAGACTTGAGCGCAGTCTTTAGTCCCTCACGCAGTTGTCGTTGTGCTTCGCTGTCGTCCAGCGCCAGTTGCGGGGCGACCGCATACGCCACCAATTGCGCGCCACCCTCGGCGTCCAGCGCCAGCACCGCCGCTTCGGTGACGGCGGATTGGGCCAGCAGCCGCGCTTCGATTTCCCCCAGCTCGATGCGGAAACCACGGATTTTCACTTGATGGTCGATACGGCCCATGTACTCCAGTTCGCCGTCCTCGCGATAACGGGTCAGGTCGCCGGTGCGGTACAGACGTTCGCCGTTGGTGGAGAACGGATTGGGCACAAACTTCTCGGCGGTCATCCCCGGACGGGCCAGGTAACCGCGCGTGATGCCGGCGCCGGCCAGGTACAACTCAGCCGAAATGCCTTGGGGCACCGGTTGCAAATCGGCGTCCAGCAAATGGCTGCTGGTGTGCTTCAGCGCATGGCCGATGCTCGCGGTGCCGCCGGCCTCGCGGCGGGTCCAGGTGGAATAAGTGGTGTCCTCCGACGGGCCGTAGAGGTCGTAGACGTGCTCGATGTTGGCCTGCTCATACAAGGTGTCCACCAGCACCTGTTTCAGCGGTTCACCGGCCAGGTTGATGATGCGCACGCTGGCAGGAATTTGCCCGGCGCGTTGCAACGCGGCAATCGCCGACGGCACGGTGTTGATCAGGCGCACCTGATCCCGGGCCGGCAGTTGCGGCAGTTCCAGGGCATTGCGCGCGATGATCAGCGAGCCACCGTTGGCCAGGGTGACGAACAGCTCCCACACCGACAGGTCGAAACACACTGAAGTGGAGGCCAGCACACCTTGAATGTCGTCGCGGCTGTACACCGATTGCGACCAGTCGATCAGCGCCATGACGTTGCGATGGGCGATGGCCACGCCTTTCGGTTTGCCGGTGGAACCGGAGGTGTAGATCACGTAGGCGAGGTTGTCCGGGGTGACCGAGGTCTGCGGAGCACTGACCGGATAATGGCCGAGCGGGACCTTATCCATCAGCACCACTTGCGTACCGGCACCGATTTGCAGGGTCGCCGCCACGGCCTGCTCGGTCAGCAGCACCAGGGCGCGGCTGTCTTCGAGCATGTAGGCCACGCGCTCGGCCGGGTAATCCGGGTCAAGAGGTACGTAGGCGCCGCCGGCCTTAAGCACTGCCAGCAATGCGATCAGCAGTTGCTCAGAGCGTTGCATCGCCACGCCGACCCGTACTTCCGGACCGACGCCCAATTCGATCAACTTGCGCGCCAGACGATTGGCCTGGCGGTCGAGTTCGGCGTAGGTCAGTTGCTCGGTGCCGAAGGTGACGGCCAAGGCATCCGGCGTGGTCGCGACCTGGCTGGCGATGCGCTGGTGAATGCACAGCTCAGTGGCGAAGTTCGCTTCGGCGGTCGTGACGATGGAATCCTGCAAGGTCAACTCGCTGAGCGAGCGTTCCCCAGTTTCGGCCATCTGCGCCAACAGGTGCTGCAAATGCGTGCCCAACTGCGCCACGGTGGCCGAGGCAAAACTGTCGTTCTGGTAGCTGAAGTGCACCGACAGCTGATTGCCGAGGCTCACCAGCAGCGTCATCGGGTAATTGGTCTGTTCATGGTTGGTCACCGGTCCGAAGCGCAAACCTTGCGGCGCGCCCTGCTCCAGGGCCTCGGAGATCGGGTAGTTCTCGAACACCATCAAGGTATCGAACAACGCCTCGCCACCCTGTCCGGCCCAGCGCTGGATATCCGCCAGCGGCGTGTGCTCGAACTCGCGCAACGCCAGGTTCTGCGCCTGCACGCTTTGCAGCCAACTGGCCAGGCTCTGCTCGGCACGCGGCACGGCGATCACCGGCAAGGTGTTAATAAACAGACCGATCTGCTGCTCGGCACCCGGCAAGTCCGCCGGACGCCCGGCCACCGTCGCGCCAAACGCCACACTGTCTTTACCGGTGTAACGCTGCAACAGCAGTAACCACGCAGCCTGGACCAAGGTGTTGAGGGTGACTTTCGAAGCACGGGCAAACTCGGCCAGACGTTGGGTCTGGTCAGCGTCCAGCACTTGGTAATGATCGCCATGACCGACGCTGAGGTCTTTAGGTCGGGCGATGGCGTGGGCCAGTCGCGTCGGCTCTTCCAGGGTGCTGAGCGCCGACAGCCAGAACGCTTCGCTGACTGCCGCGTCCTGACGTTGCAGCCAGGCGATGTAGTCGCGATAACGCCCCGGCTGGCGCGCCACGCCCTGACCGCTGTAGTGCTGCAACACCTCGCCGAGCAACTGCGCGCTGCTCCAGCCGTCCATCAGAATGTGGTGGTTGGTGTAGATCAGGTGATGACGGTCGGCGGCGGTTTGCACCAGCACCAGTCGCAACAGCGGCGCCTGGGTCAAATCGAGGCCCTGAGCCCGCTCTTCATCCGCCAAGGCTTTCAACGAAGCGTCGAAGTCGACGTGCTCACGCCAGTCCAGTACACGGAACGGCACGTCAATCTGGCGATGAACAACCTGCACCGGCTGCTCAAGATCACCCTGCCAATGGAACGCGGTGCGCAGGATATCGTGGGCATCGAGCACCGCTTGCCAGGCATCGCGAAAACGTTGCGGATCGACGCCCTCGACGTCCAGGCGCATCTGGTTGATGTAGTCGCCAGTGCCGTGTTCCAGCAAGGTGTGGAACAGCATGCCTTGCTGCATCGGTGACAGCGGATAGATGTCGTCGATGGCTTGGGGTTGCACGACCAACGTATCCAGTTGCGTTTGCGACAGCCGCGCCAGCGGGAAGTCCGACGGCGTTACGCCACGGTTGGCACTGTTGCAGCAATGGGCGATCAGCGCAGTGAGTTCTTCCAGGTAATCGTCGGCCAAACGCTGGATGGTCGCTTCGTTGAACATCTCGGCGCTGAAGGTCCAGCTCAGGTCCAGTTCACCGCCAAACACCTGGCCGTCGAGGGCCAACTGATTGCCGAGCGGGCCTTGCATGTTGACTTCCTGGCCACCGGATTCGCTGGTCGGCACGAACAAGGCATCGTCGGCAGCATCGAAGCTGCCGTCGAACTGGCCGAGGTAGTTGAAGTTCAGGCGCGGTTTGGGCAGCGCTTGCAGAGTGTGCCGCGCATGGTCATCGCCCAGGTGCGCGAGGGCACCGAAGCCGATGCCTTTGTTCGGGATGGCGCGCAGTTGTTCCTTGATCTGTTTCAGCGAGGCACCGAGCTCTGCGACCGGGGTCAATTTCGCCGGGAACAGGCTGGTGAACCAACCGACGGTGCGGGTCAGGTCCACGCTGTCGAACAGGTCTTCACGACCGTGGCCTTCGAGTTGCACCAGCACGCTGTCGTCACCGGTCCAGCGCACCATCACCCGCGCCAGCGCGGTCAGCAGCAGGTCGTTGACCTGGGTGCGATACGCCGCCGGGGCTTCTTGCAACAGCTGCTGGGTCAGGGTTTTGTCGAGGCGGCTGCGGATGGCCAGGGCTTGTTGATGTTGCTGACCGCCCTGCGGGTTGTCGCACGGCAATGCAACCGGCGCGCCTTGCAACGCTTGCTGCCAATAATTGAGCTCAGCCTGCAACGGCGCGCTGGCGGCATAACCTTGCAGCGCTTCGGCCCAGGCTTTGACGGCACTGGTCTTGGCCGGCAATTGGCCTTGGCGATAGGCGGTCTGCAAGTCTTCGAAAAGGATGCGCCACGACACGCCATCCACCACCAGGTGATGGACGATCAACAGCAAGCGTTGCGTGCCGTCGGCGAGGTTGGCCAGCACGGCGCGGATCAGCGAACCGCCGCTCAACTGCAAACTGCGCTGGGCCTCGTTGCCCAAGGTTTCGAGGGCGGCCAGATCGGCCACGTCGGCTTGCCACAGGATTGGCCCGGCCTTGTTATCGCGGTACTGCACGGACCAGCCTTCGCCCTGTTCGAAATTCAAACGCAGGCTGTCGTGATGAACCATCAGTGCGGCCAAGGCTCGCTCCAGCGCTTCAGGATCCAGCGTTTGAGTCGGCTTGAGCATCACCGACTGGTTCCAGTGATGACGATCCGGAATCGCCTGGGCGAAGAACACTTGATGCACCGGCAACAGGGCCATTTCTCCGGTCACGGGCCCTTGATCGATCAGTTGCAACGGTTCACCGGTCTGCACCACCGCCACCAGCGCCTGAATGGTCTGGTGTTGGAACAAGTCTTTCGGGGTGAAGCGCAAACCGGCCTGACGGGCGCGGCTGACCACTTGAATGGAGATGATCGAATCGCCGCCCAGTTCGAAGAAGTTGTCGCTCAAACCGACCCGTTCCAGCTTCAGCACGTCTTGCCAGATTGTGGCCAGTTGCTGCTCCAGCGCGGACTGCGGCGCCACATAGGCTTGCTGCAATTGGCTGACGTCAGGACGTGGCAGGTTCTTGCGGTCGAGCTTGCCGTTGGGAGTCAGCGGCATGCGTTCGAGCAGCAAGACGTAGGCCGGGACCATGTGTGCCGGCAAAGCGGCCTTGAGTTGTTCGCGCAGTGATTCGGCAAAATCCTTGCCTTGAGCATCGCCGACCACATAAGCCACCAGGCGTTTGCTGCCAGCACTTTCCTGAGCCACGACCACCGCTTCACGCACACCGTCGAAGGTCTGCAAGCGCGCTTCGATTTCCCCCAGTTCGATGCGGAAACCACGGATCTTCACCTGGTTGTCGATCCGCTCCAGGTAGTCGAAGGTGCCGTCGGCGCGTAGGCGCACCCGGTCACCGGTGCGGTAGAGCAAACCGCCCGTGGCGCTGAACGGATCCGCCACAAAGCGCTCCGCCGTCAGCCCCGGACGATTGAGGTAACCCCGGGCCAGCCCGGTGCCGCCGAGGTACAGCTCGCCGGCCATGCCTTGGGGCAACAAGTTGAGGTCAGCGTCGAGCACATAAGCACTGCGGTCACCAATGCGACTGCCGATTGGCGCGTAGGCGGCACCGCACTGCACGTCGCGTCCGGCCTTCCAGATCAGCGGCGTGACCACGGTTTCGGTCGGGCCGTAGCCATTGATGATGTATTCCGGGTTCAGCGCACGCTTGACCCGTTCGAAACTGGCGTTAGGCACCGCATCGCCGCCGAAGCAGTAGATCCTCACCTTGGGCGGATTGCCCTCGCGCTCGGCGTGTTCGGCCAGTTGTTGCAGATAGACGGGCGGGAACGCGACCACGGTGACGCCGTGTTCGATCATCGCGTTGTAGGTCTGCTCCGGGGTCCACAGGCTGTCGTCGCGGATCAGCAGCGAAGCGCCATGGGTCAGGCTGGTCAACCAGCGTTCATGGGCGCCGTCGAAGGCGAACGACATGAAGTGGAATTCGCAGTCGCTGTCGCGCATCTCATAACGTTCACCAATGGCCAGGCAATGCATCGCCAGCGGACCGTGGGTCACGCTGACGCCTTTCGGGTTGCCGGTGGAGCCGGAGGTGTAGATCACGTAGGCGAGGTTGTCAGGATCGAGGTTGACCACCGGGGCTGTGACCGGGCGCGCGCTCAGGTCGAGACGATCCAGTTCCAGCACGTTCATGGCGGCTTCAATCGGCAGTTGCGCGGCAATCCGCGAATCCGTCAGCAGCAGCGCCAGCCCCGAATCCTGCATCAGGTAGGCCAGGCGTTCCCGGGGATAACTGGTGTCCAGCGGCACGTAGGCACCACCGGCCTTGAGCACCGCCAGCAACGCCACGATCAGGCCTTCACCGCGCGGCAGGGCCACGCCGACGCGCACTTCCGGGCCGACGCCTTGCGCGACCAGTTCATGGGCGAGACGATTGGCCCGCAGGTCGAGTTCGCCATAGCTGAAACGTTGGCCATCGAAGATCACCGCCGGGCGCTCGGGACGCTCGGCTGCCAACGCCGCGAAACGCTGATGCACCGCGACATTCACCGGGTACGGTTGCGGCTGGTTGTTCGCTTGTTGCAGGGTTTGTTCTTGCACCGTGACCAGGGCGATTTCACCCAGGCGTCGCTCGGCGGATTCGGCAAAGCGGTCGAGCAGGTGCAGCAGCTGCGCACTGAGACGCTCGACCGTCGCGACGCTGAATTTTCCCTGATCAAAACTCAGGTGCAGCGCCAGGGTGTCGCCGAGGGTCACGCCCAGGGTCAGTGGATAGTGGGTCTGATCCTGGTTGGCGACTTCGCCGAACACCACGCCTTGGGCGGTGCCGTGTTGCAGGGCTTCGGAGATCGGGAAGTTTTCGAACACCAGCAAGGTGTCGAACAACGACTCACCGCCCTGCCCGGCCCAGCGCTGGATATTGGCCAGCGGCGTGTGTTCGAACTCGCGCAGGCTGAGGTTCTGCGCCTGCACGGCGGCGAGCCAGGCACCGACGCTCTGGTCCGGACGCGAACCGGCGATCACCGGCAAGGTATTGATGAACAGGCCGACTTGTTGCTCGATACCCACCAGGTCCGCCGGGCGCCCGGCGACGGTGGTGCCGAACGCCACGCACTCGCTGCCGGTGTAGCGCTGCAACAGCAGCAGCCACGCGGCCTGGACCAGGGTGTTGACGGTCACTTTTTGCTGGCGGGCAAAGTCGTTCAGGCGCCGGGTACGCACAGCGTCTGCCTCGAAATGCCGCAGCGTATGACCAGTTTCAGCCAACACCTCGCCACCGCTCGCCGCCGCTTGAGCCAGCACAGTCGGCTCCTGGAAATCCGCCAGTTGCGCCAGCCAGAACGCTTCGCTGACCGCGCCGTCCTGGCGCTGCAACCACTGGATGTAATCGCGATAACGCCCCACGGGACGCGGCGGTTGCTGGCCGCTGTAACGCTGCAACACCTCGCCGAGCATCTGCGCGCTGCTCCAGCCATCCATCAGGATGTGGTGGTTGGTGAAGATCAGGTGATGACGGGTGTCGCCGGTCTGGATCAGGGTCAGGCGCAGCAGCCCGGCCTGGGTCAGATCGAAGCCTTGGGCCAGGTCGGCGGCGGTGAAATCGCTGAGGGCCTGGGCGATGTCCGTGCGTTCGCGCCAGTCGAACAGCACGTAAGGCAGCGGCAAATGACGATGAATGATCTGCAGTTGTTCCTGCAACTCGCCCTGCCAGATGAAGCCACTGCGCAGAATGTCGTGGGCATCCATGGTCGCCTGCCAGGCGTCACGGAAACGCTCGGCGTCGAGGCCATCGACATCGACGCACAACTGGTTGATGTAGGTGCCGGTGCCCTGTTCGTACAGGGTGTGGAACAACATGCCTTGCTGCATCGGTGACAGCGGGTAGATGTCCTCGATGCCGGCGGCGGGCACCGGGATCGCGTCCAGTTGCGCTTGATCGATGCGCGCCAGCGGGAAGTCTGAGGGCGTCACGCCCATCGACTCCGGCAGGCAGCAATGCTTGATCAACGCTTCGAGTTCGCGAGTGTATTCATCGGCCAGACGGGCGATGGTCGCTTCGTTGAACACCTCGCGGCTGAAGGTCCAGCGCAGGTCCAGTTCGCCTTCGAACACTTGGCCTTCAACGCCTAGCCAGTTGTCCAGCGGCGCCTCGACGCTTTGCTCGCCCCCGGCACTTTCACCGGCCGGGCTGAACAACGCACCTTCCTCGGCATCGAAGCTGCCGTCGAACTGGCCGAGGTAGTTGAAGGTGATGCGCGGCGTCGGCAAAGCCTTGAGGCTGGACTTCGTGGCCTCATCGCCGAGGTATTTCAGTACGCCAAAACCCAGGCCTTTGTTCGGGATGGCGCGCAGTTGCTCCTTGATCTGTTTCAGTGCCGCGGCCATGGAGTCGGCTGGCGTCAGGCGCACCGGGAACAGGCTGGTGAACCAGCCCACGGTACGGGACAGGTCGATATCGTCGAACAGGTCTTCGCGACCGTGGCCTTCGAGCTGGATCAGGGTGTCGGCGTGGCCGGTCCAGCGGCAGATCACTCGGGCCAGGGCGGTCAGCAGCAAATCGTTGACCTGGGTGCGATAGGCGGCGGGCGCCTCTTGCAGCAATTGTTGGGTGAAGGTTTTGTCCAGTCGGCTGTGCACCACGTGGGCATAACGGCTTTGCTGGCTGCCTTGGGGGTTGTCGCACGGCAGGTCCACGGCGGCGCCCTGCAATTGCTGATGCCAGAACGGCAACTCCACTTGCACCGCTTCGCTGCTGGCGTAGGCATGCAGATGTTCGCCCCAGACCTTGTAAGAACTGGTTTTCGCCGGGAGCCTGAGGCTCGCCCCGTGCAGCGCTTGTTGATACGCCTGCTGCAAGTCTTCCAGCAGGATGCGCCAGGACACGCCGTCCACCGCCAGGTGATGGATCGCCAGCAATAGGCGCTGGCTGCCATCGGTCAAGGTCGCCAGCACACCGCGCAGCAGCGGGCCGTTTTGCAGGTCGAGACTGCGTTGGGCCTTGACGTAGAGAGCGTCCAGTTCGGTGGCACTGATATTGTCGGCGGTCCACAACAATTCGTCGTCGGCGGCGATGCCCGCCACTTCGGCACGGCCTTCGTTGAAGCGCGAACGCAACACGTCGTGGTGGGCCAGCAGCCCATTCAGCGCTTGCGCCAGTGGAGCCACTTGCAAGTCTTGGTGGGCACGCAGCAAAACAGCCTGATTCCAGTGATGACGCTGTGGAATCTGTTCTTCGAAGAAGGTTTGCTGGATCGGCAGCAACGGCATCTCGCCGGTCACCGGGCCTTGATCGATGGTCAACGCAGCCACACCTTGCTGCGCCACACCCGCCAGACCTTGCACGGTCTGATGCTGGAACAGGTCACGCGGGCTGAAATGAATCCCGGCCTGGCGCGAGCGGCTGACCACTTGAATCGAGATGATCGAGTCGCCACCCAGCTCAAAGAAGTTATCGGTCAGGCCGACCTGCTCCAGCTTGAGCACGTCTTGCCAGATCCCGGCGATTTTCTGTTCCAATTCGCTGCGCGGCGCCACGTAGGTGGGCTGCATCTGGCTGGCGTCCGGGGCCGGCAAGGCCTTGCGGTCAAGCTTGCCGTTCGGGCTCAGGGGCAAGGCCGGGAGGAACAGCAGGTGCGTCGGCACCATGTAATCCGGCAGGTTGTCCTTGAGTTGCGTCTTGATCGCTTCGCGGGTGACGTTTTGCGCTTCGGCGCTGGCCGTGACTAATGAAGTGTCTGAAGGCACGACATAGCCGACCAGTTGCAGGCTGCTACCGCCTTGCACTGCCAGCACCACTGCATCGCCAACCGATTCCAATTCCAATAATCGCGCCTCGACTTCACCCAGCTCGATGCGGAAACCGCGAATCTTCACCTGATGGTCAACCCGGCCGACGTACTCGATGCCCCCCTGGGCGTTGAAACGGGCCAGGTCGCCCGTGCGATACAAGCGTGCACCCGAGCCGGAAAACGGATCGGGGATAAAGCGTTCGGCGCTCAGATCTGGACGCTGGAAGTAACCACGCGCCAACAGGTCGCCGCCAATCACCAGTTCGCCGATCACACCCACCGGGGCAGGTTGACCGTTTTCATCGAGCAAATACGTGTGACGGCCGGGCAATGGCTTGCCGATCGGCAAGGTCAACGGCAACGGTTGGCGACCGAAGATATAGTCGCTGCAATCCAGGGTTGTGGCGGTGACGGTGGCTTCGGTTGGACCGTAGGTGTTGAGCAACTTGACGTGCTCCAGACCGGCCTGACGCCAGGCCAGCACACCTTCCGGCGGCATAGCTTCACCGCCGCTGTGCACCTGGCGCAGCGCCGCATAGTCGCGAGGGCCGATGGCGGCGAACTCCTTGGCGACCATGTTCCAGTAGGCCGTGGTCAGGTCCATCACGGTGATGCCCTGCTCGACGATCTGCCGGTACAGGGTTTCGCTGTCCCAGATGTCGTTGCCGCGCAGCACCACCGAGGCACCGCAGGTCAGCGGGCCGAAGAGTTGCTCGCCAAAGGCATCGAAGTTGAACGTGGCGAATTGCAGCGCGCAATCGGCGGCGCTGAGGTTGTAATAGTGCTGCGAAGCAAAGGCATGTTTGCTCAACGCGCCGTGGCTGATACCGACGCCTTTCGGGCGCCCGGTAGAGCCCGAGGTGAACATCACGTAGGCGAGGTTTTCCGCCCACACCGGGCGTGCCAGATTGCTTTCGTCCGGGAACATCCAGGCATCGGCCTGATCCAGGCACAGGCATGCCACACCGACCGGCACCGGAAGGCGTTCCAGCAAATGGCTTTGGCTAAGGATCAACTGGCTGCCACTGTCTTCGATCATGCACAGCAAGCGGTCGCGGGGGTATTGCGGGTCCAGCGGCAAATAGGCGCCGCCGGCCTTGAGCACCGCGAGAATGGCGACGATCAGGTCCAGACCGCGATCCACCGCGATCCCTACCAGCACGTCCGGCCCCACGCCTTGCGCCACCAGCGTGCGCGCCAGACGGTTGGCCCGGGCGTTGAGCTGGCCATAGACCAGCCGCTGGCCGTCGAAGATCAGCGCGGTGGCGTCAGGGGTATTCTCGGCAGCAGTTTCGAACAGCTCGTGCACCGGGCGTTCGCTCGGCCACACGGTGTCGTTACGGCCCCAGTCACCGACCAGTTGCTGGTATTCGTCAGTCGCCAGCAACGGGATTTCGCCGACCCGTTGTTGCGGGTCATTGACGATGCTGCGCAGCAAATGGGTCCAGTGCCGAGCCAGGCGTTCGATGGTGTCCGCTTCGAACAGGTCGCTGGCGTAGGTGAACGCCGCGTGCAGTTGCCCGGCCTTTTCATAGGTATCCAGGCTCAGGTCGAATTGGGTGCTGCGGCTTTCCCACTCGATGACGCCCAGTTCCAGGCCGGTGCCGACCTTGAGGGTGGTGACATCCGCTACTTCCGGCTGATGGTTGTACATCACCTGGAACAACGGGTTGTAGCTCAGGCTGCGCTCCAGTTTCAGCGCTTCGACCAGGCGTTCGAAAGGTAGATCCTGATGGGCCTGGGCGCCGAGGGCGGTTTCCTTGAGGTCGCGCAGCAGATCGCCGAGACGGGTCTGGCCGTCCAGTTGCACGCGCAGCACCTGGGTGTTGACGAAGAAGCCGATCAACCCTTCGATTTCCCGCCGATTGCGGTTAGCAATTGGCACGCCGATGCGCAGGTCATTCTGGCCGGTGTAACGGTGCAGCAGAATATTGAATGTGCCGAGCAACAGCATAAACAGCGTGACGCCGTGCTGGCGGGCAACCCCGCGCAGTTGTTCGGCCAGGACTGCGTCGACCACATGCTCATGGCGCCGCCCGCGATAGCTCGGCAATACCGGGCGCGGGTGATCCAGCGGCAGCTCCATCACCGGGTGTTCGTCACCCAATTGCGTCAGCCAGTAGTCGAGTTGTTTTTGCTGCTCCCCGGCTTCCAGCCAACGGCGCTGCCACAGAGCGTAGTCGCTGTATTGGATCGGCAGCGGCGCGAAATCCAGGGTCTGGCCTTGATCGTGGGCGTCGTAGAAACGGCAGAATTCGTCGATCAACACGTTCATCGACCAGCCATCGGACACGATGTGGTGCAAAGTCAGCAACAATACGTGTTCCTGCTCGTCGAGCTGCAACAGGCGCACCCGCAGCAGCGGGCCCCGGGCCAGATCGAAAGGAATCAGCGATTGCTGCTCGGCGGCTTCGGCGACCCGGGATTCCCGTTCTGCCGGGGCAAACGCGCTGAGGTCGAGGCGCTCGATGTCCAGCGGTTGCCGCACCGAGACCTGCAACAGGCTGTCATCGGGTTGTTGCTGAAACACCGTGCGCAGGGTTTCGTGACGTTCGATCAGGCTGGCGAACGCTTGCTCCAACGCAGCCTGATTCAAACGCCCGGTCAGGCGCACCGCTGCCGGCAGGTTATAGGCGCCGCTTTGCGGATCCAGGTGCCAAAGAAACCACATGCGTTGCTGGGCATAGGACAGCGCCTGGCGATCCTCGGCCTCAACCCCTGCCGGGATCGGAAACTGGGAAAAATCCACGCCTTCCTTGTTCAAGGCCGCAAGGAACATCTGGCGCTTTTCCAGGGGCAACCCGATAAACCGGCGAGCAAGTTTCAAGGAGTCTTCAGCATTCATTTCTTAGCATCCGGATCGTTGGCAGGAAGCACAAAGGCACGTCGTCCCTATAAAACGAATGCAGACCGGAAAAATTAGCGAATGAGAACAAGTATCAGAAGGGAGTTTGAAGGGCGGGAACGCAATGACTGTAGGAGCTGCCGAAGGCCGCGATCTTTTGCTCTTGATCTTCGAAATTCAAGAGCAAAAGATCGCAGCCTTCGGCAGCTCCTTGGGGAGGGTTCGGGGTCAGGCGATGGCCATCGCGTGCCGCCGATGGTGCACATCCAGTTGATCCTTGATCACGCGCAACACCTTGGCTTCATGCTCATGGATGAAGAAATGCCCGCCCGCCAGCATGTCCACGGAAAAGCTGCCCTGGGTTTCCTTGCTCCAGCCGATCAACTGCTCGGTGGTGGCGCGGTCGGTGGTGCCGCCAAGCACGTGCACGGGACATTTAAGCAACGGACGCGGCAACGGTTCAAAACGTCCGCACAACAGAAAGTCGGCGCGCAGGACCGGCAACGTCAGGCTCATCAGCTCTTCGTTGGCCAGGATCTCTTCACTGGTGCCATTGAGCGTGCGCAACTGTTCGATCAGTTCGGCGTCGCTCCTGGGCTCGCTAAAGCCCCGGTCGTAATCACTGCGCATCGTTGGTGCGGCCGTGCCGGAGGCGAACAGGGCCACCGGTTCCGGACAGCCCAGTGCGCGCAATGCATGCGCCAGTTCACAGGCCAGCAATGCCCCCAGGCTGTGGCCGAACAAGGCATATGGCGCGCGCAAGGATGTTTGCAGCTCCGCTGCCAATTGGCGGGCCAACGCGCGTATATCGGTTTGCAGCGCTTCACCAAATCGTGCGCCGCGCCCCGGCAGTTCAACCGGTTGCAGCTTCAGCCACTCCGGCAGTTTGCGCCGCCAACGGCTATAAACCATGGCACTCGCCCCTGAATAGGGCAGGCACAGCAATGTCAGCTGGGTCACCGGGCGTCCCTCAAAAAAGTTGTCTATTCAAGAGAACGAATGAAGGTACGCGCTAATTAGTGCGCCGGTCGGCGTCGATCATTTCAGATGGCGATAGCTCTGAATCGCAGAACCGAGGACCACGGCGCCAGCGGCGATCGCGACCCAGAAACCACTGCGCGCGCCAAATGCATCCACCAGCCAACCCGAACTCGCCGCACCAATCGCCACGCCGATGCTCAACCCGGTGATCAGCCACGTCAGGCCTTCGGTCAGTTTGGCCGGGGTGACGATACGTTCCACCAACGCCATCGCCACAATCAGCGTCGGCGCAAAAAACAGCCCCGCGACGAACATCGCCAGGGCCAAGCCGAGAATGTTCGTCGCCAGTAACAGCGGCAAGGTGGTCACGGCGGTCATCACACCGCCATACAGGAACAATCGCGGCAACGGCGCTTTCGAGCGCAACGCGCCGAACGCCAACCCGGCCAGGCACGAACCGATGGCGTACACCGACAGCACGATACTCGCCGCCGCCGGCTGGCCCTGCTGTTCGGCGAACGCGACGCTGACCACGTCCACCACACCGACGATCACGCCCATGGCGGTCATCAACAGCATCAGCAGTTGGATTTCCCCGGAACGGATGATCGAGCGCTGATGGTGAACTTCGTGGGGATGCACGGGCGGTTCGGTGGCGCGCTGTAACACGAATGCCGGAACCCCAATGGCCAGCGCCAGCAGCGCCACCAAGGGACCGGCCTCGGGGAACGCCACCACACTCAACCCCACCGACAGCGGCGGTCCGACAATAAAGCAGACCTCGTCCAGCACCGATTCCAGGGCATAGGCGGTTTGCAATTGCGGCTGGCCACGGTAGAGCTCGGTCCAACGGGCCCGGACCATGGCCGACATGCTCGGCATGCACCCGGCCAGCGCGGCGAACACGAACAGCGTCCAGTTCGGCGCCTGCAAGCGGGTGCAAAGCAACAGCAGCAACAGCGAACCACCGCCCAGCAACGCCGACACCGGCAGGATCCGGCCCTGGCCGTAACGATCCACCAGACGCGAGACCTGCGGCGCACAAAACGCCGTGGCCAGGGCGAAGGTCGCCGCCACCGCGCCGGCCAGGCCGTAGCCGCCCTGCAACTGCGAAAGCATGGTGATCAGGCCGATGCCGGTCATGGAAATCGGCATGCGCGCGATCATCCCGGCCAGCACGAAGGCGCCGGCGCCAGGGGCTTTGAACAGTTCGCGGTAGGGATTTGCCATGGATTGCGGGCCTCGATTCGGGCCTGCAAGTTGCCATAAAGGTTGGTCGAGGGGAAAGCGGGGAATTGTTGGGGGAATGTGAAGGCGCCCGCTCATGAAGAGTTCTTCACAGTCATCCCGCAAATGAACTCTCGCCCTCCCAAACCAGTCAGCTACTTAGGCCCTCACCGCAAGGCGCTAACCTGCATGCAGATTTCCCTCGAGCAACAAGTCGCGCTGGTCACCGGCGCCAGTTCCGGCATCGGTGCCGGCGCTGCCAAGGCCCTGGCCGCCGCCGGTGCTGCGGTCGTGATCAACTACAACTCCCAGGCTGAACCCGCCGAAGCACTGGCGCGGCAGATCAATGACGGCGGCGGTCGCGCCATCGCCATTGGCGCCGATGTCTCCAAGGAAGAAGACGTCGAACGCCTGTTCGCACAGACCATTGAGGCCTTCGGCTTCCTCGACATTCTGGTGGCCAATTCCGGGATGCAAAAAGATGCGAAAGCCGTGGACATGAGCCTCGCCGACTGGAACCAGGTGATCGGCGTCAACCTCACCGGCCAGTTCCTCTGCGCCCGCGCCGCCCTGCGGATTTTCAACCAGCAAGGCATCCGCCAAGGCGTGTCCCGGGCCGCCGGCAAGATCATTCACATGAGCTCGGTGCACCAGCGCATTCCCTGGGCCGGGCATGTCAATTACGCCGCGTCCAAGGGCGGCGTCGACATGCTGATGCAGACCCTGGCCCAGGAAGTCAGCCAGCAGAAAATCCGCATCAACGGCATCGCGCCGGGGGCAATTCGCACGGCGATCAACCGCGCCGAAACCGAGGGCGACGCCGCGCAAAAGCTGCTTGAACTCATCCCTTACGGCCGCATCGGTGATGTCGACGATATCGCCAGCGCCGTGGTGTTTCTCGCCTCCGATGCCTCCGACTACATCGTCGGCACCACCCTGTTTATCGACGGCGGCATGAGCCTCTATCCGGAGTTCCGTGGCAATGGCTGATCATCATCCCGAACGACAAAGCGCCATCGACGCCCACGGCATCATTGGCGACATGCGCAGTGCAGCATTGGTCAACGACAAGGGCAGCGTGGATTTCTTCTGCTGGCCGGAGTTCGACAGCCCGTCGATCTTCTGCTCGTTGCTGGACACCCCCGAAGCGGGGATTTTCCAGTTGGCCCCGGACCTGCCCGACGCTCGCCGCGAGCAAATCTACCTGCCGGACACCAACGTACTGCAAAGCCGCTGGCTGAGCGAACGCGCGGTGGTCGAAGTCACCGACCTGCTGCCCATCGGCGACAGCGAAGACGACCTGCCGATGCTGATGCGCCGGGTGCGGGTGGTCAGCGGTACCGCGACGATGCGCATGCGATGCGCGGTACGGCATGACTACGCTCGGGCGAAAACTCGCGGGCACATGGATAAAAAGGATGTGCTGTTTGAAGCGGCAGATCAGCCGTCCCTGCGCCTGACGTCGGATCAGCCGTTGAGCCTCGACGGCAATGCCGCCATCGCCGAATTCACCCTCAAACAAGGTGAAAGCGCGGCGTTTCTGTTGGGCGCCAGCGACGACCCACGCTTCAAGGAAGGCGCCGCCGAACTGTGCATGGAACGCACCCTGAAGTTCTGGCGCGACTGGATCGGCCAGTCCAACTACCGCGGGCGCTGGCGGGAAATGGTCAACCGATCGGCCCTGGCCTTGAAGCTGCTGACTTCGCGCAAACACGGCGCCATTCTCGCCGCCGCGACCTTCGGCCTGCCGGAAACCCCGGGCGGCGAACGCAACTGGGATTACCGCTACACCTGGATCCGCGACGCCTCGTTCACCGTGTATGCCTTTATGCGCCTGGGTTTTGTCGATGAAGCCAACGCCTACATGAAATGGATGCGCCACCGGGTCAGCGACTGCCACGGCCAGTCGATGAAAATCAACATCCTCTACGCCATCGACGGCCGCCAGGAACTGCCGGAAACCGAACTCACGCACCTGAGTGGCCAAGGCGGCGCAACACCGGTGCGCATCGGCAACCAGGCTTACGACCAGATCCAGCTCGACATCTTCGGCGAGCTGATGGACGCGGTGTACCTGGTCAACAAATACGGTGAAGCGATTTCCCACGAAGGCTGGAAGCACGTCGTGGAAGTGGTCGATCAAGTCTGCGAAACCTGGCAGAGCAAAGACGTCGGCATCTGGGAAATGCGCGGCGAGCAGCATCACTTCCTGCACTCGCGCCTGATGTGCTGGGTGGCGCTGGACCGGGCGATCCGCCTGGCCTCCAAACGCTCCCTGCCCGCCCCCTTCGCCCGCTGGGACCAGACCCGACAGGCGATTTACGCCGACATCTGGGAGAACTTCTGGAACGAAGAACGCGGGCACTTCGTGCAGCACATCGGCGGCACCGCACTGGATGGTTCGATGCTGCTGATGCCACTGGTGCGCTTCGTCAGCGCCAAGGACCCGCGCTGGCTTTCGACCCTGGAAGCAATACAGAAAACCCTGGTGCGCGACGGCATGGTCTACCGCTACCGCAACGACGACAGCCAGATCGACGGCCTGCCCGGCACCGAAGGCGCCTTCGCCGCGTGTTCGTTCTGGTACGTCGAATGCCTCGCCCGGGCCGGTCAGGTTGAAAAGGCGCATCTGGAGTTTGAACAGTTGCTGCGTTATGCCAATCCGTTGGGGTTGTACGCTGAGGAATTCGACAGTCATGCGCGACATCTGGGGAATACACCGCAGGCGCTAACGCATCTGGCGTTAATCAGTGCGGCGAGTTTTCTCGATCGGAAATTGAGTGGGGAGAAGAATTACTGGCAGCCGTGAATGTCATCCATATCCGCCAGGTCTTGTCGGAAATATCACTTTTCCGACCCTATCCTGTAGGAGCAAGGCCCGCCCGCGATAAACAAAAAACGCAGTATATGAGGCTTAACACACTCCCCGTGGCGAGGGTATGTCGGTCGCCCCTACAATATTTAAACGACCATCCCAAATCCATAGCCTGCCCAGTCCGTCCTACCCCACAAATACCTTGTTGCCAGCTGTTACATCCACCCCTAACATCCACCGTCAACGGGTACAGCGGAGCTGTCCAACAAAACCCGAATTCAAGGAACCAGAATGACCCAGCGCATCCATCGCACCATCGACACTCCACTGCGTTCCGGGCTGAACCGGGATGAACTGTGGGAGGCCCACGACAAGGGCCTGATCAAATGCTGGGAAATCGGCCGCCAGCGCGCCACCCGATTCCCCGACGTCGCCCAACAGTGCCTCGCCGGCGAACTGCCAGTGCTGGGCTGGAAAGGTGGCGTGAGCCGCAGCCTGAAAAAACTCGAAAAGTACGGATCACTCAAATACCTGGCGCAATGGCAGGGTTTGCGCGGGGAGGATCTGGATATTGATTTAGCTGTGGAACGGGCGCTGACTTGTTCGCGGACGAAGATGGTGGTGACGTTTACGCCGGATCGGTCGAAGTACTTTAATCAGGTGGCGGAGACAGAAACCTGAGACCCCCGCACTTACTGTGGCGAGGGCGCGGCTCAAGCCCGGCTTCATCAGCTAATGTTCTCGGATGCTTACGCTCAGGAGCGCCCTCGTGACCAAGCCCCAAGCCATTCAGTACGTTGAAACCCCAAGCCTGAAAATCGCCTACGAACACCACGGCCCCACCACCGGCGAGCCGATCATCCTGCTCCACGGTTTCCCCTACTCGCCCCGCGGTTACGACGAAATCGCCCCGGCCCTCGCCGCACAAGGCTACCGCGTCATCGTCCCGTACCTGCGCGGCTATGGCCCGACCCGTTTCAACAACGCCGACACCCTGCGCTCCGGCCAGCAAGCCGCGCTTGCCCAGGATTTGCTGGACTTGATGGACGCCCTCGGCATCCCGCAAGCCGCGCTCTGCGGCTACGACTGGGGCGGTCGGGCGGCGTGCATTGTCGCGGCGTTGTGGCCGGAGCGGGTTCGCTGCCTGGTCACCGGCGATGGCTACAACTTGCAGAATATTCCCGGTTCCGTCCAACCTCTGGACCCCGAGACCGAGCATCGCCTGTGGTATCAGTACTACTTCCATACCCCGCGCGGCGTGGAAGGCTTGACCCAAAACCGTCGAGCCTTCTGCGAATGGCTCTGGCGGCTGTGGTCGCCGACCTGGGCCAGAAACGCCGAGCGTTATCCGTTAAGCGCGCCGGCCTTCGACAATCCGGATTTCGTCGAGGTGGTGATTCACTCGTACCGGCATCGCTTCATGTACGCCCCCGGCGATCCGGCGCTGGAGTGGATGGAAGAGGCGCTGGCCCAGCAACCGTCGATCAGCGTACCGACGATTTCCCTGTGCGGCGCCGACGATGGCGTGGGACCTGCGACGGAGGTCGACGAAGACGTCGAGCACTTCACCGGTCGCTACGAGCGCCGCGTGCTGGCGGGCGTCGGGCATAACATTCCCGAGGAAGCGCCCGAAGCGACGCTCAAGGCATTACTGGATCTACTGAAAGGCTGCCGCTGACACTGAAGCGCTCGCGATAGGCCTGGGGCGTCACGCCCATGGCCCGCAGGAAGCTGCGGCGCAACGTCTCTTCGCTGCCGAAGCCGCATTGCACCGCCACCCGTTTGATCGGTACGCCAGTGTCGCTGAGCAGCCGTCGCGCGGTTTCGACCCGAATCAGCTCGATGGCCCGGGCCGGGGTCTGGCCGGTGTCGGCGCGGTAGTGGCGGATAAAGCTGCGTTCGCTCATGCAGGCCTGCACGGCCAGGGTCGGGACGCCGAGTTCTTTGGTCAGATTTTCGCTGATCCAGGCATGAAGTTCGTCGAAGCGGTTACCTTCCTGTTGCAAGGACAGGGTCACGCTGAACTGCGACTGACCGCCCGGGCGCTTGAGAAAGACCACCAGTTGTCGGGCGACGTCCAGGGCCATGGCGCGGCCGAGGTCTTCTTCGACCATGGCCAGCGCCAGGTCGATGCCGGCGGTGACCCCGGCCGAGGTCCAGACCGGGCCGTCGTTGATAAAGATCGGGTTGGGTTCAACGTGCAGGCTCGGGTGCTTTTGCGCCAGCTCTTCGCAACGGGTCCAGTGGGTCACCACTCGCCGGCCGTCGAGCCAGCCACTGGCCGCCAGCAGAAACGCGCCGGTGCACACGGAAGAAATACGCCGACAACCCGTCGCGTGTTCACGGACCCACGTCACCAGCGCGTCATCCTCCGAAGCCGAGTACACGCCCCAGCCGCCCGCGATGATCAAGGTATCACTGTCGCCCGATGGCAGCGGTTCGGCCAACAGCGCCAACCCCGCCGACGACATCACCGCCCCGCCACCACTGGCAATCACCGACGGCGCATAGGGCGGCGGCAAACCCTGTTGACGGGCAATGTCGTTGGCCGAGGCGAACACCTGCAACGGCCCGGTGACGTCCAGCAGTTGCACGTTGGTAAACGCGAGCACATGAATGGCTTTGGGCATGATTGGCGTAATTCGTGGGGTTATTGGCGGATACGCCAGATCCTACGAGCCTACAGTGAAGCCGTCCATCCCAACCCGGAGAAAAACGCCATGACGTTGCAGATCGGTTTTCTGTTGTTTCCACAGGTTCAACAACTGGACCTGACCGGCGCTTATGACGTGCTGGCCTCGCTGCCGGACGTGAAGGTGCATTTGATCTGGAAGGATCTGGTGCCGGTCACCGCCAGTACCGGCCTGGTGCTGAAACCGACCACCACATTCGACGATTGCCCGGCGCTGGATGTGATTTGTATCCCCGGTGGCAGTGGTGTCGGGCCGTTGATGGAAGATGAAGTCACCCTGGCGTTCATCAAGGCTCAAGCGGTCAATGCCCGGTACGTGACCTCGGTGTGCACCGGCTCGCTGGTGCTCGGTGCCGCGGGTTTGCTGCAGGGCAAGCGCGCCACCACTCACTGGGCTTATCACGATTTGCTCGCGACCTTGGGCGCGATCCCGGTGAAGGATCGGGTGGTACGCGACGGCAACCTGCTGACCGGCGGCGGGATCACGGCGGGCATCGACTTTGCCCTGACCCTGGCCGCCGAGCTGTTCGATAAGGACACCGCGCAAGTAATACAGCTGCAACTGGAATACGCGCCAGCGCCACCGTTCCAGTCCGGCAGCCCGGAAACCGCGCCGCAGCGCATTGTCGAAGAGGCGCAACGGCGAGCGGCGCCCTCGTTCGTGCAACGCAAGCTGATCACCGAGCGGGCGGCGTCCAGGCTCGGTCTTTGATCCGTCCTGTACCGTAGGCGCAAAAGCGTGGTGTGACGGATGCTTTTCTACAGACGAAAAAAAACCCGCCGAAGCGGGTTTCTCAAGACCATTGCGACATCCTGTCGGCAGCCATCCTGGCTAATGGTCGATCATCCGTGATCCTGAGCACTTCCTGTGCTTCAGTTGATGGATCAAGAATAGGCGCATCACAGAAGCTTAAACAGACGACATGCCCGCGACAGCGTGTAAGCCATTGACCATTGATGGCCAAAATCCCTGCTCTCCTCCCGTAGGAGCAAGGCTTGCCCGCGATGAACGGTGACGCGGTGTGTCTGGAGCGCGGCGTCAACTTCATCGCGGGCAAGCCTTGCTCCTACAAAAGCAATATCGAGGAACGACGGATGATTTTCGCCAGACGAAAAAAAACCCGCCGAAGCGGGTTTTTCCCAAGACCATTACGACTCCCTGTCGGCAGCGTGTCCTTGCTTATGGTCGATCATCCATGATCCTGAGCACTCCCTGTGCTTCAGTTGATGAGGCTAGATTACGCTTGGGATCCAATGTGCAATAGACGACATAGCTACTACGGCGTGTAAGACATTCGCCATAGCGCCCCTTCCGGAAACCCTTAGATACATCAGGCATCCAGCCTGCAAGCCGCGAGTTCAGCGACCTGCAGCTGACCTTCGGCCGCCAGGGTGTCACCATCTTCAAAAAACCAGGCCGCCGACAAACCGGCAAAGGCCAGCACCCATTGCAGCAAGCGCCGAGGCTCAAGCCCCGCCGCCTCGCTCACCACCTGGATCTGCCGTTCAAAACGCAGAGGATCCGCCGCCGTCGGTAGTTCAGGATTGCAAATCAGGTTGGCGTAGTCGTAGCCACGCTCACCGATCACCCGCTTGGGATCGATGGCCAGCCAGCCGCGCGGGCCGAAATCGAGAATGTTGTCGTGATGGATATCGCCGTGCAGCACGACCACGTCTTGCGGTTCAGCCAGCAAGGCTTCGGCTGTGGTCAGGCTGAGGCCATAGAGGCCACCGTGTTGCCCGGCGGCCAGGCGTAACGATTCAAACCATTGCACCAACGGCACCAGCGGCGGCAAAGGCGACGGACGCGGCGCATGCAACCGCGCCACCGCCGCACAGATGATCTGGCTGGCCTCGTCGTCCTGCCCGTTGAGCGCCATGTGCATCAGCGAGCGCTCGCCCATGGCGCGTTCCATCAAGAACCCGTCACCATGCTGGGCGAACACCTGGGCCGCGCCCTCTCCGTTCCACCAGGTCATCAACAGATTGCCGAATTTTTCCTCGGTATCCACGGCAACCTTCAACATCGCCGGTACATCGCCCATCCGTACCGGCAGCAAGCGACTGCCAGGGGTGATGATCGACTCACCGTCCTGCATCAACGCCCAACGCTTCAACCAGGGTTCAAACATTCACTCTCCCTGATGTTCGCGGGCGTTGGCGCCGGTTTTCAGAAACTCTTCGATATTGCTCATCTGCTCATCCCAGCCTCGACTGTCCATGCGGAAGGCCTTGAGCCTGCGCTCTTGGGGGATGTGATCGAAACCGGATTCGGTCACCTTCAGCAAGGTGCCGTCGTCCATGTCTTCAAGTTCGAACAGCACCAGGGTGGTGGGCTCCTGGGAGTAGTCGATGTGCGGCTCCACGGCATACGGGTGCCAGCGAAACGAAAACACCCGCTCCGGCTCGACCCGCTCCACCAGGACATTCCACAGCAGGTGCTCATAGCCAGGATAGGTAATCTGCCCCTGGGTCCATTCACCGGCGACAAAGCGTTTGCCCTCGAGCGACACGCCAAACCACTGGCCGAACGCCTCGGCATTGGCCACCACGCGCCACACATGCGAACGCGGCGCCTTGAGCAAAATCTTCCTTTCGATGCGATCTGATGCTGGATTCATAAGTCACCTCCTGTACTGAACAGTAGGCCTGTAAGACCACAAGACCAACCCTAAAGTTGTATCAAGCCAGTGCGACTATCAACATAGTCTGAAATATCAGGCCGTATTTCAGACCATCAGTGCTGGATTAAGGAGAAGAGTCAGCCAGCCGAAACTGCTAACGTTTGCAGCGAAATTGAACCAGACAAGGACGAATCATGCAGCCTTCACTCTCGGAACGTTATCGCGGGGCCCTGCTGGGGCTGGCGTGCGGTGATGCCGTTGGCACCAGCGTCGAATTCCAGCCGCGCGGCTCGTTCCCGCCCATGACCGACATGGTTGGCGGCGGCCCCTTCAACTTGAAACCGGGACAATGGACCGACGACACCTCAATGGCGCTTTGCCTGGCGGAAAGCCTGTTGACCAAAAATGGTTTCGACGCCGTCGATCAAATGGGCCGTTACCTCAACTGGTGGCATTGGGGCTACTTGAGCTCAACCGGCGAGTGCTTCGACATCGGCATGACAGTGCGTGAGGCCCTGACCCGTTATCAGGAAACCGGCGAGCCGTTTGCTGGATCTACCGCCCCCTACAGTGCCGGCAACGGATCGCTGATGAGATTGGTGCCGGTCGTGCTGTATTACTTCCCCGACCGGGAGCGGATCGCAACTTTTGCCGCGAACAGCTCCCGGACCACCCATGCGGCGCCGGAAGCGATCGAGTGCTGCCAGTTGTTCGCCGAGTTGATTGGCAAAGCGCTGCACGGCGCGGACAAAGCGGATTTACGCAGCCTGAGCGAAACGACATTCGTGGAACCAAAGGTCGGGGCCATCGCCCGAGGCGACTATCTGGGCAAATCGAAAAACCAGATCCGTGGCAGCGGTTACTGCGTGGCCTCGCTGGAAGCGGCCCTGTGGTGTTTTCACCAGACCGACAGTTTTGAAGGCGCCATCCTCGAAGCCGCGAACCTGGGCGATGACGCCGACACCACGGCTGCCATCGTCGGTCAGTTGGCCGGAGCCTACTACGGTGTCCAGGCCATTCCCCCGAGTTGGCTGGCAAAGTTGCACCAACGCCATGACATCGAAACCACGGCTCAGGCCCTGTTTCAAGCGGCAGCGAACGCCACCGGAGAAGCGTCATGAGTGGACTGCGCGGCAGCTGCCTGTGCAAAACCATCGAATACCAGCTCGACGGCCTCTACATGCCGATCGTTCATTGCCATTGCCAGACTTGCCGCAAGGCTCACGCCGCCGCCTTCGCCTCGACCGCCGGAGTCCTGCGTGAGCACTTTCGCTGGACCAGGGGCCAGGAACGGCTGGGCAGCTACGAATCGTCGCCGGGCAAGTTTCGGCATTTCTGTTCGGTCTGTGGCTCACAGTTGATGGCCGAGCGCTTGGCTCAGCCGCATGTGATCGTACGGGTGGCGACGCTGGATGATGATCCGGGGATGATCCCCCAGGCGCATATCTGGACCTCTCATGACGTGCCGTGGCTTGACTATGAATCGAATGAAAAATGTCCGCAGTGGCAGGCGTAGATTCACCCTGCGCTTCGCTACACTGCACCTCAACTTTCCAACATCACCGCGAGAATCCCCCATGCCTCCACGCTTTCTCCTGGCACTGATGCCGCTGCTGTTCACCACCGTGGCGCAGGCCGTGGACTGTGACAATGCCACTACCCAGGGCGACATGAATCAGTGCGCTGCGCAGCAGTACAAGGCTGCGGACAAAGAGTTGAATACGCTTTACCAGCAGATCACCAAACGGTTGAAGGACAGTCCCGATGCCAAGAAGCTATTGGTCGGCGCGCAACGGAGTTGGGTGGCGTTTCGGGATGCGGAGTGCAAGTTCTCGGCTTCCGGGGTTGATGGGGGCAGTGTGTATCCGTTGATTTACAGCAACTGCACGACCAGCCTGACCAAGGCACGGGTCGAGGCGTTCAAGAATTACTTGAAGTGTGAGGAAGGTGATTTGAGCTGTCCGGTGCCCGGGGCTTGATGCTTCGGCGTCAGTGAGGACCTCTTCGCGGGCAAGCCTCGCTCCTACAAGGTTTTGCGTCGATCACAAATCACCTGTAGGAGCGAGGCTTGCCCGCGAAGGCGTCCGCTCAGGCACCGCCGTTACCGAACAAATATCTGCGCCGTGGTAATCGCCATATCCCCACCCGGCAACTTGATGCTCCCCACCTGCTTCAAACTCTCGGCATCAAAAATCGCCACGTCATTAAACGTCCCGGCCAGGTAAATCTTGCTGCCATCCTTGTTGAAGGAAATGCAGTAGTAGGAATGGTCCAGCGTCGCCGCCTGGAGCATTTTCTTCTGTTTGATGTCGTACTTGGCCAAGCGATTGAGCACGCCGAACATCAGGTTGGGGTCCTTGGGCGAGCGCATGCCGCTGAAGTAGATTTCCGTCAGTGGACCGAAGTCGGTGGTTTCGGTCTTGCCGGTTTTCAGGTCGATGCTGAACAGCCCGTAGAGGTACTCGGCGGTCAATGGGTCCTGCTTCTTGTCCTTGAATTTTGCCGTGGTGTAGAGCAACGAGAAGTCATGGCGATAGGTCTGCTGGTTCCACACGTAGAGCACGTCCGGCGCGCTGTAGTTCTCGCGTTTCCAGTGACGACTGGGGATCAGCACATCGAACTTACCGGTCTTCACATCGACCTTGTAGACATCCGCCCCCGCCACATACAGCGTGCCGTCGTCGCCACTTTGCATGATGGTCAACTGCCGTGGCGCCGGGAAACTGCGCACGGGTTTGGCGTTCATACCGGCGTCCGTGGCGTAGACATCCAGCCGAGGCTGTTGCACTTCGTAGCGGTCGTTGAGCATCAACGTCGGGTTGGCGATGGCGAACAGCTCCTTGCCGTCATGGCTGAGGGTGAAAGCGAACATCGACTTGGCTTTCTCACCCGGTTTCTGGGTGATGTTGGCGTGGAACACCTGTTTGCAGCTGTCGAGTTCGACGCCGTAAATGTCCGCGTAGTGATTGTTCAACACGTAAGCGGTCTTGCGATCCGGCGACAGCTGCACGGTGCCTGGCCCGAAGGCGTCCGGCAGCTTGCAGGTCTTCAACAACGTATCCGTGGCCAAGTCGAGCACGTGCAGGTTGTTCGGGTAATTGGTGGTCACCATGTACTCGTGACCGTCTTGCAGTGCAGTGTTTTCATCGGCCAGAACGTTGAGCGAACAGACGCTCAGGACGGCGAACGCGGCCAGGCCGCAGGCTTTGATGCTAGGCATGCTGGAATCCTTTTATCTGACCGATCACTTGTCTTTTGGAAAGACAGTCCCGAGGTTGCGCCAGTTGTCGTTGGACGCCTGGGCATCCTTGTTCCAGTCCGGGTAGGTGCTCATCATGTCGGGCACCTGGGCCGGCCACCAGCACGGGTCAGAGCAGCCGTAAAGGTCCGCTTCCATTGGCTGGCACAACGACGACACACCACCAAACGCATCGATTTCCCAACCCGGGTCAGTGGTCGAGGCGCAACCGGCGACGGAACTCATCGCCACCACTTCTTCAATGCGGTTCTCCGCCGCGGCCTGATCCAGCTTCAACGCTTTGTTATTGATTGCCTTGAGATGTTTCATATCAGTGAGCCTTGCGCGGAGTGATGTAGCTGCTGATAAACGCAGGGTTGTGGGCCATGATCCGGGTGTAGACCTCGATGCCGAAGTCGACCCAGTCACGCATCAGTTCGCAGTAGTGATAGGTCGGGTGGGTCGGGTCGCCGTAACGGGCATAGCTTTCGTGATAGCAGCCGCCGGAGCACAGGTTGCGGATCTGACAGTCCTCGCAACCGGTGTTGGTGCGGTCCAGGCGTTGGGACAGGAAGTCGTTCAATTCGACTTGTTTGACGCCGCTGTGGACGTTGCCGAAGGTCGGCAACGATGAACCGGTAAAGCGGTGACACAGATTCAGTTCGCCCTTGTGATCCACCGCCAGCATCTTCAAACCGGCGCCGCATGGCAGGGCTTTTTTGTGGCCTTCGTGGATGTCGGTGATCAGCTGGTGCAAATTGGAGAAACCGATATTACGGTGCTCCAGCGCCGCTTCCAGATAGCGCCGACCGAGCTTCTTCATGTTGGCGAAGACTTCGATCAACTCGTCGCTGGACAGGTTGAAGGTGCTGATGTCGCCGGACGTCACCGGGGCGAAACCAACTTCGGCAAACCCCAGCTCGTTGAACAGGTGATCCCAGATGGTTTCGACGTCGGTAACCCCAGTGGTCAACGTCACCCGCGCGCCGACCGGGCGGCTGTTGTAGCGCGACAGCAGCATTTCGGCCTTGCGCCGCACCACGTCGTAGGTGCCCTGCCCGCCCACGGTGATGCGGTTGCGGTCGTGCACGGTTTTCGGTCCGTCGATACTGACTGACAGGCCGAAGCGGTGGGCGTTGAGGTAGTCCACGGTCTCTTCGGTGAGCAGCGTCGCGTTGGTGGTCATGACGAACTCGACGAACTTGCCCGCCTCGCGGAAACGCTTTTCGCAATAGTCGACCATGTATTCGATCAGCTTACGGTTGCTCAGCGGTTCACCGCCGAAAAACACCACGGTGAAACGCTCTTCGTCCGGCGATTCACGCAGCAGCATTTCCACCGAGGCGACCGCTGTTTCGACGTCCATTTTCTTGCCGGCCGACGGCTTGTCCAGGTCTTCCTTGTAGCAGTAGGTGCAGCTCAGATTGCAGCCGGTATTGACGTTGAGCACCACGGTGTTGATCGCCGTACGCTCGACCCGTTTAGTGCCTATGTCGGGGGTCAGCGGCGAGCCGTCGCTGACCAGTTCCAGGGACATCAACTCGCGCAGGGTCTCGGTGATTTCCTCGCCGTTGAAGCGTGACGCCAAACGTTGGATCAAGTCCTCGGATGAACAGCCGGGACCGCGCAAGGTGTCGATGATGGTGCCCGTCAGTTCATCGCTGGCGAACAGCGAACTGCTGGGAATGTGAAACAGCATGCGGTCGGCATCGACGTGCACTTCGTGCAGGTTCCGTTCAACCAGATTCAAAATAGCGCCCATTGCAACCTCCTGTGCAAACCCCGGTTGGCGAGGCCTGCGGTCATTCCAAAAAAGTGTCTGAAGCCGTTGGTTTCAGGCCAACTCATGGAATGGGTGGATTGTTCCAGCGTTGCACCGTGACGATCATGTGGCCTTCGCCGGTCAGGGATTTCCCTGCGTCGTCGACGGCGGCGATCACCTTGAGGTTGCCGGCATTGTTGGTGGACATTTTGCGTTGTGGGTTCGGCCCGGCATCGCCCGGGGTGAACACGCCGCTGTCGGCCTGCATGGTGCCGGCGAACTTGACGTCTTCGTCTTCCTTGGCGCGGTCGTCGAAGGCCTCGACCTTCCACTGCGCCGGGAATACGCCGATGCGATACGGCTTGCCATCGGCGCCCTTGCCCCAGGCTTCGGCGTCAAAACGACCTTGGACTTTCGGCGTCGAACCGCCGCCCTCGCCGATCCGCGCCACGGAGAATTCCGGCACGACTTTGACGGTAGCGATTTTGCTGTAGACCGACAGGGTCGGGCCTTTCAGCTTGCCGACCGTGACGTTGCGCAGTCCCGGTTGGGCATTGGCCGCAGCCTTGAGTTTGACGCGCATCCGCTCAGGACTTTGCTCGATGACAGATACCACTTCCACGCCTTTGCCGAAGTTCGGTTTGCCGCTGAGTCCGCTGCCGACCAAAGTCACTTCAGTTTCAGCGCCAGCCTTCAGATAACCCGGTTGCACCGCCAGCAAACGACTGCTGCCCTGCTTCGCCGCGACAAAATCCAGCCCCCGCTCATCGTGCTCGGCCTCGAACATCCGGCCCTGCATCGCGTTGCCCTGG
This sequence comes from Pseudomonas sp. ADAK2, assembly GCF_012935755.1. Lineage (GTDB taxonomy): Bacteria > Pseudomonadota > Gammaproteobacteria > Pseudomonadales > Pseudomonadaceae > Aquipseudomonas. The sequence goes on along the minus strand of NZ_CP052862.1, from coordinate 6,643,704 downwards.
GCGGCGAATACCTGGCGCATGGTCACGCCATCGACGGTCACGTTGCCGCGCCATTCGTAGCCGCTGTAGAGAATCGCGCTGCCGTCGCCGTTGAACGGGCTGCCATCGGCGTATTGGCCTTTGACGCTGACCTTGAAAGTGTCGCCGGCATCGGCGCTGACGCTCATCACGCCGGCCAATTCACCCTTGCCTGGCAAGTGACCGCTGAAGCTCCAGTCGCCCACCAGCGCATCGCTTTTCGGCGCGGTGCTCAGCCACTTTTTCCAGGCCGGGTTGTCCAGTGGATATCGCTTGGCCAACAGCGGCACCATGTCCTTGCGGGCAATGTCGAACCAGTCGCGATCCCGGGCCAACGCCTGGTACTCCAGGGACGGCCATTGGCCGAGGTGGAAGTTGACCAGGCGTTCCCATTCCTGGGCGGGGCGCCGTTGCAGGGCGACCCGCGCACCGGAGTGGCAGCGGCCGCACATCTGGCTGGTCTGGTCGTCGAATTTTTCGACGGTGTTGAGTCGCCGTTCCAGCGCATAGCGCACGCCGTCGGTTTCGCTCGGCGCCAGGCCCTGGGTGTCGGCCAGGTATTTGACCAGGGTGCGGCGGTCGTCATCGCTGATCTGCAAACCGTGCATGGTCTGCATCCGGGCGATGCTCATCAGCCAGCCTTCGGGGGTTTTGCGCTGGTGGCTGATGCGGCTCAGGGTGTTATCGGCTTCGGGGGTGTGACAGCCCTGGCAGGTTTCCTTGAGGATGGTCTGGGCGTCGCGGGCTGCCAGGCTGTCAGGCGAATGCAGCGCCACACAAGCGGCCACGGCCAGCAGGCCGGCGCTCATGCCTGATCGGAGTCTTCTCTTCATCAACGTCGAACCTCGCACGGTGCTTTCTTATTGTTGTGGCTTATCGTTTTTATGGTTTCTGCCGCCGGCGGCGCACCGCTGACGGAGGCAAGAGAAACGTCTGCGATGAGCAATACACGGAGCGTGCCAGCTTGACGATAGCGTTTTAAATCAATTAGTTACGTGAAAAAAAAGGCTGGCGGCGCGGTCTGGACAAGAGGCTCCGCGTCTAATATCGCGACAGCTGTTGCAGTGTGAGACAAGCGTAGTTGCTGGGGTCGTGCGGAAAACAGCGGCCTGTGCCTTCGGCGCCATGCCGCCCTGTGCGCTAGGGCGGCATGCCGTCGCTTCAGATATAAAAGGTCGGGTGAACGCCTTTGTGAACCTCGATTTCCTGCCGCATATCAGCCACCAGCGAGGCGATCGCATGGGGACTGTCCAGGGTCCAGAGCGGGACATGGGTCGCCACCATGTCGACTTTGCCGGTCATGCAGTCACAGACCCGAATGGTCAGGGACTGATCGGCCTCCATGTTGCACGTGCAAACCGATGGCAGAAAGCTGCGTTCAATGATGTTTTGAATTTCCAGGGTTGAAAGGAACATCGTTACCTCCCTTACGCCAGGTGTGTGGCCGGGCGAAGACTCCCTCAATTCGCCCGTCGAGCCCGAAAATTCTAGTCCTCTACAGTGAGTGCCTCAAGGGCATGACCCGGTTGCTCGTCGTCTCAGCCGCTGTCGCAATTTGCGAAAAAATCGCCTGCATCGCCATCCCCTGCATCCTGCGAAACCCGGCCAATCAGGGGCTATCCAGCGCTTCCCGCCACTTGGCACAGCCATTGCGAAAGCCCTGATCTCACGAATAAAAAGAGATCGCGCCATGTCCCTCCCTTATTTGCTTCCCGCCACGTCGGCATTCATCCAGCGCGCCCCGCGCATGCTGATCGGCGGCGATTGGGTCGAGGCCGCCGACGGCCAGACCATGCCCCTGCACAACCCGGCCACCGGTGAAATTTTATGTGTGGTGCCTCGGGCCACGCCGGAAGATGTGGACCGCGCAGTGCTCGCTGCCCGCCAGGCGTTCGATGATTCAACCTGGACCCGCACCCGTCCCCGGGAACGGCAAAACCTGTTGTGGAAACTCGCCGACCTGATGGAACGCGACGCCGAGCTGCTGGCGCAACTGGAATGCCTGAACAACGGCAAAAGCGCCGCAGTCGCCCAAGTCATGGACGTTCAATTGTCCATCGACTTCCTGCGCTACATGGCCGGTTGGGCGACCAAGATCGAAGGTTCCAGCGTTGAAGTCTCGTTACCACTGATGCCCAACGATCAATTCCACAGCTTCATTCGTCGCGAAGCGGTGGGGGTGGTCGGCGCCATCGTCGCCTGGAACTTCCCATTGCTGCTGGCCTGCTGGAAACTCGGCCCGGCCCTGGCCACCGGTTGCACCGTGGTGCTCAAACCTGCCGATGAAACACCACTGAGCGCGCTGAAACTCGCCGAATTGGTGCTGGAAGCCGGCTACCCCGAGGGGGTGTTCAACGTGGTCACCGGCACCGGCATCACCGCCGGCTCGGCGCTGACTCACAACCCGTTGGTGGACAAGCTGACCTTCACCGGCTCCACCGCCGTCGGTAAGCAGATCGGCAAGATCGCCATGGATTCCATGACCCGGGTAACCCTGGAACTGGGCGGCAAATCGCCGACCATCGTCATGGCCGACGCCGATCTGAAGACTGCCGCTACGGGTGCAGCCAGTGCGATTTTCTTCAACCAGGGCCAGGTCTGCTGCGCCGGTTCCAGGCTGTATGTGCAGCGCAAGCATTTCGACAATGTGGTGGCAGACATCGCCGACATCGCCAACGCCATGAAGCTTGGCAACGGCATGGACCCAACCGTGGACATGGGGCCGTTGATTTCAGCGCGGCAGCAAGAGCGGGTTTACGGCTATATCGAAAAAGGCCGGGAAAGCGGCGCAACCATCGCCTGCGGTGGTGAGCAGTTCGGGCCGGGGTTCTTCGTCAAGCCGACGGTGATTGTCGATGTCGATCAGAAGCACTCGCTGGTGCAGGACGAGATTTTCGGGCCGGTGCTGGTGGCGATTCCGTTTGATGACGAGGCCGATGCGTTGCGCATGGCCAACGACAGCCCTTATGGTTTGGGCGCGAGTATTTGGTCGAATGATCTGGCGGCGGTGCACCGGATGATTCCGCGGATCAAGTCGGGGTCGGTGTGGGTCAATTGCCACAGCGCGCTCGATCCGGCGCTGCCGTTTGGCGGGTACAAGATGTCGGGGGTCGGTCGGGAGATGGGGTATGCGGCGATTGAGCATTACACCGAGTTGAAGTCGGTGTTGATCAAGCTCTGACACTGATCGTTCCCACGCTCCGCGTGGGAACGATCAGTCAGGGTTTGAACCCCTGAGCTAATAACCACCCCCGAACCACCCGCCCCTGCTCCGAGGTCAACCCCGCCAACGCCTGCTCGGCAGATTCAACCCACAACCGCCGCACCAGCGGCGCCAGCTCAACCCCCTGCACATGCCAGATCCCCAGCGGCTGATCCGCCGTGATCACCACCTCGGCCTCATCGACAAACCCGTCGCGCAAAACCGGCGCCCGCTCAATTCGCAACGAGGCAAAATCCGCCTCGGCATGGGCCAACTCAGCATCCGGCCACTGCCGCCGCGCCTGCCAGAATGGCTGATCCGGCCACCGCTGTTCATCCGCATAAAAATCCCGCCCGATCCGGGCAAAGCGCAAAAACAACCGCGCCACCCGCTGCTGATGAAAGCGCTGGGCCAACGCTGCCCGCTCCGGTTTACGCAATAAGGTGTTGATCACCGTCGGCGCCTGCAATGCCGACGACAGCGACTGAAAAATCCCGTTACCCGACAACGGATCCACCGCCATCGCCGCGTCACCTACCCGAATCCAGTTATCGCCACAGACCTGTGGGCACAGAATCGCCGTGCTGCTGCGCGCGTGCAGTTGCAGATCGCTATCCGGCTGATCACCGAAAAACGCCCGAGCCACTGCCGAACCGTGGCGCCGCTGACGGCAGTAATCGAGCAACTGCGCCTTGCCCGGCAACTCAGCGCTGGCCACGTCCACCGTCCATTGCCAGTAACACTGCCCGTCAGCCCGCCGCGCCATCCAGGCCCAGCCGTCCTCAAGGCTTTCCACGGCGCTGGCGGTGTAGCCTGGCGTGGCCTGCCAGCGATTGAGCAGGCTGACCGTCTCCGGCCCGCGCAAGCCTTTGCCGAGGGCTGGTGCTGAACGTCCGCGCGCCTCCACCAGAAAGTCCGCGCTCAACGTTTCACGCCCTTCAACCTCGACTCGATGCCCCGCCGCCGAGGACTGCACCGTCAGTACCCGTCCTTCGATCAGCTCGACACCGGCCACACGCAAATCCTCGCGCAGACCTCGATCAAAGCTCGGGCGATCCAATAAAAATTCGATGTTCTGCGCATGCTGCTGGCCGTTCCACGACACTTGCCGCTGGGAAGGCAGCGCCGCGTCCGCCAACGCGAGGTTCAACCCCGCGCCACGCAACGCCTCCAGCACCCGCACGGAAACGCCCTCAAGCGCAGCAAAGCGCCGCCATTCGCTGACCAGCGTCACCGGGTAACCGAGCCGGCGCAAACCCAGTGCCACCGCTGCGCCCGCCGGCCCGGCGCCAAGAATCAGAATCATGGGCCGAAACGCCGTTCAGGGCCGCGATAACGGGCGTGATCCCGCAGCCATTCGATGACATGTTGATTGCTCGCATCGGGATGGGCGACGAGGAAACCGGCAATGTGCCCGCTCAACGCCGCACAGCCCAGACTGGCCCCCGATTGCCCCGGGTACGTCCCGTGTACACACGCCGCAAAATCCGCCTGGGCACTGTTGAGCCACGACCATTCGTTCTCGGCGCATCGCGCATCGCCGGTGACCCGCAGCACCTGTGGGTAATTCGCCGGAAACACGCCCTCGCCCTGGGCCGGACTCGATGCACACAGCAAAACACCTCGTGCCACCGCCGCCGCACAAGCCTCGCGCAACAGACTGCGATCCTGGCGCAAACCGAGGCTCAAATTGATCAACCGCACGTCCTGCGCCACCAACCAGTCAATCGCCGTGGCAATCTGCAAGGCGCTGGTGACGCCGCGCTGGTCAAACACCTGCCCCACACAGAACACTGCTGCCGGCGCCCGCCGCCCAATGGCCTCGATCACCGCGCTGCCGTGGCCCAGCGGATCGTCACGCAGATCACTTTCCGCCAGCCCATCCTCCAACAACGAAAAGCGCCGTCCCACGACAACCTGCACCCGTTGCGCCGCCGAGTGACCGCTGTCCACCACACCAATCCGCAGTTCAGGCTTCATGCAGCACCGTTTTCGACGTGAGCACGCCATCGAGCAACTCAAAGCGCAGGTCGGCATCGGCCAACGTCGAAGGCCGATGGCTAATGAGGATGCGCGTACGTCCGGCAAACAAGCGGTCGATGGCTTCGATCACTTCGCGCTCGGTGGCTTCATCCACCGCCGAAGTGGCTTCGTCGAGCACCAGAATCAATGGATCCTGCAACAGTGCCCGAGCGATGGCGATCCGCTGTTTCTGCCCGCCGGACAACTGCTGGCCGCGCTCGCCCAATGGGCTGTCGAGACCTTCGGGCAGGGACGCGATCAGGCTGTCGAGTTGCGCCAGCCGCGCGACTTCGGCGATGGCTTCACGACTGGCGTCTGGCATCGCATACGCCAGGTTGTCCGCGAGGCTGCCGCGAAACAGCACGATGTCCTGACTGACGATCGCAATCCGTCGACGCAACTCGAACAGGTCCAGCTCCCGCAGATCGACCTCCCCCAGCAACACCCGGCCAGACTGTGGATCGTGGTGCCGTTGCAACAGGTCGATCAGGGTCGATTTTCCCACCCCGGAACCGCCGCTCAGGGCGACTTTCAAGCCGTAGGGAATGCGCGCGTCGATCCCGCTCAACGTGCTCGGGCGCCCCGGATGGCTGAAATGCACATTGTCGAAACGCAGCTCGCCAGAGCTTGGCATTGGTTGTGGTGTAACGGGTGTGAGCACGGTCGGTTCTTCGCCGCGCAACTCCATCACCCGCCCGAGGCTGACAGTCATCCGCTGGATCGCGACATACAGCCCGAGCAAACTTTGCACCGGGCCCACCGCCATCCCGAGGTACGTGGAAAACGCGATCAACGCGCCGAGTTGCCAAGTGCCCTGCACCACCCAATAACCGCCGATCAAGAACGCACAGGCCCGGGACAACGAGGTCAATGTACCCGGCACCGCCTGGGTGAAAAACTCGGTGACTTGCAGGCGTAGCAACTGGCTCATGTAGCCCTGCCCCAAACTCTCCAGCCGCCGCGCTTCGCGCTGTTGTTGGCCGGCGGACTGGATGAATTTCATCACCGGCAATGTCTCGACCATGAACGAGGACATGTCCGCCGAGCGCTCGCGCAACTGCCGCACATCACGCTCGACCTTGCGCCGCATCCAGCGCAGCCAGAGCACGTCTAGGGGAATCAGCACCAGCGCCAGCAGCGAGAGTTTCCACGACAAGGTCAACAGCATCGCTACGGAGAAGAACAGGCCAATCACGCTGGATACCGCCGAGAACAGCGAGTCCACGGCAAAACGCTGAATCTCCGCAACATCGCCATCCAGGCGCGACATCAAATCGCCGATGCGTCGCTGGCCGTAGAAGCTCGGCGACAACGTCTGCAAGTGCCGATAAAGATCATCGCGCAAGGCAAACAGAATCCGCCCGGACAACCGCGTGTGCAGATAACGGTTGATCCCCGACAACGCGGTGCCGAGCAAACCGGCGACGATCATCAAACCGGCGATCAGCACCAGCACCGGGAAATTGCGCCCCAGCAGGCCATCGTCGATCAGCAGTTTGGTGAGCCACGGTTGCACCAACACCAGCAGCGAAGCGCAGACCGACAACCCGAGCAATCCCGCAATCGCTAGCCGATGGGGCCGCACGAAGCTGTAGAGCCAGCGCAGCGCCGCTTCCAGGGCTTGCGGATTCTGGCTGTCGATCAGCCGCACGATCAGGCGTTGCATCACAGGCGCAACTGTTTGAGTTTGCGGTACAGGGTCGCGCGGCTGATGCCGAGGGCGTCGGCGGCGGCCGAGACGTTGCCCTGGTGTGCGTCCAGGGATTGGCGAATCAGCTCCAGTTCGTTTTCACGAATGCTGCCGGCGTGGGGGCGTTCGGTGGCGGTGAGGTCGTCGAGCATGCTGTCGGGCAAGTGGTCGAGGGTGAGCACGGTGTCGCCCGTTTCGCGCATCGCCAGCGCGGTGCGCAGCACCATCTCCAATTGGCGGATGTTGCCCGGCCAGTGATAGCCGCCGAGCAACTTGCTCAGGTCGTCATGCAGGGTGACCGCTGGCGCATCGAGTTTGGCCAGCAGACGACCGACGAGGTTGCTGAAATCTTCGCGTTCGCGCAGGGCCGGGAGCATCACGCTGATGCCGTTGACCCGGTAAAACAGGTCTTCGCGAAAGTGTTTGTCTTCCACCAGGCGTTTGAGGTCGCGGTGGGTGGCGCAGATCAGGGCGACGTCGATGTCCTGCTCTTCGCCGGCGCCCAACGGGGCGACTTTTCGGTCCTGCAACACCCGCAACAGACGTGCTTGCAGCGCCAGCGGCATGTCGCCGATTTCATCGAGGAACAAGGTACCGCCATGGGCCTGTTGCAGGCGTCCGACCATGCCGCCACGGCGCGAACCGGTGAACGCGCCTTCGCGGTAGCCGAACAGTTCCGACTCGATCAGGCCTTCGGGGATCGCCGCGCAGTTCACCGCGACGAAGGGTTTGTCGCAACGGCTGCCGGCCATGTGCAAGGCACGGGCGATGACTTCCTTGCCGGTGCCGGTTTCGCCGAGCAGCAACACCGGCAGTTCATTGGCCAGGCCTTGGCGGGCCATGCGCAAGGCGCGCGCGTAACGGACATTGCTGCCGGCCAGGGATTCCAGATCGGGTTGGGGTTTGGCGGGTTTGGCCACCGGGCGCGGCGTGGTGCCGACGTTGATCGAACGCTGGGGCGCGCGCAGGGTTTTGTAGAAGAATTCGCCCTTGGCGGTTTGCAGGCTGCCGACGCCGCCCTGTTGCAACCGGGCCAGCAGTTGCAGGCCATCGACGCCGAGAAACTCTTCGCAGCGATGCCCAACCAGCGCCGAGCGCTCGGCGCGCAACAACTGGCAGGCCTGAGCGCTGACCGCGAGAATCTGTCCGCCGAGGCTCACCGCCAACAGGCCCTGCCATGGGGATTCGAGATACTGCCGACGGCTGTGGAACGCCAGGACGATCTGGTCCGGATAGCTCGCATTGAACACCCGGCTTTCGATCTGGCTGACGGCCATGGCCAATAATGCGGTGCTGTCGTGGACGCGGCCGAGCGGGCCTTCGCGGGTCAGGTCGAGGACGCCGAGGATATCGCCTTGGGGGCAGTGAATCGGCACCGAAGTGCAGGAGAAATCGCTCAGGCGATCCAGGTAATGTTCGCCGCAATCGATCAGGGTCGGCCGGGCTTCGACCAGTGCGGTGCCGAGGGCGTTAGTGCCGCGAGCGGCTTCGCTCCAGCAGGCGCCGAGGGTGATGTCTTGCAGGCCGGAACCCTTGAGGCGGTCGGCGCGGCCTTCGACGGCGAGGATGGTCGCGTCGGAATTGGCGAGGATGATCAGCCCTTCTTTACCTTGGCGTTCGGCCAGGTAATCGATGGCCGGCATGGCGGCGTCGATCAGCAATCGATTGCTGGCCAGCAACACTTCAAGGCTGGCGCTCGATTCCAGGGTCAGCTCGTGCTTGCCGTTGAAAGGCACGCCATGGCTGAGGCTGCGCCGCCACGAGGCATCGATTTCCGCACGCAAGACGCCGTTGGGCACTTCGCCTTCCAGGTGCAGTTTTTCCCGGGCCAGCCGGGCTTCCTGATGCGGTTTGGGGTGTGTTGTTTTTATTAGCGTCATCAAGCGCTCCGCAGCGGTCCGCCTGGCGCTTTTTGAGATCAGCGCCCTGGCGTCAATCTTTACGTTAACGTCAGGGCGATGGCAAGAGCCTTACAGCGCTCGCGGTGTATCAGGAGGAGCCCATTATCGTTCTTCGCGGGCAAGCCTTGCTCCTGCGGGGATCGGGGCGAACCGTGGATTCGCCCTTAACCGCGAAGCTTTGGGCACTTAGACGTGAGGATCGCCCGGCGCTTTGGCGGGCGTGGCGTACTGCGGTTTGAGATGGCCGTCCTGATCGAGTAACCAGGCGTCCATGATCTGCCGCACCACGGGACCGGCAACACGACCGCCGGCCTCGCCGTTTTCGATCATCACCGAGATCACAATCTTCGGATGCTCGGCCGGAGCAAAACCGACAAACAAGGCGTTGTCACGGTTACGTTCCAGGGTTTTCGCCCGGTTGTAACGCTCACCCTGCTTGATCGCCACCACCTGCGCGGTACCACTCTTGCCGGCGATACGGTATTGGGCACCCACCGCTGCCGCCCGGGCAATGCCGCGCGCATCGTGCATGACCATTTGCATGCCGTGGTTGACCTGCTCCCAATCACGCGGATCCTTGAGCAGGATGTTCGGCATCGGGTTCTCGTCCACCGGCGCCACGCCATCGACGGTTTTGGCCAGGTGCGGCCGATTCCACACGCCTTTATTGGCAATCAACGCGGTGGCCTGGGCCAGTTGCAGTGGTGTGACTTGCATGTAGCCTTGGCCGATGCCGAGGATCACGGTTTCGCCGGGGAACCATGGCTGACGGCGGGTCGCGCGTTTCCAGGCTTGGGACGGCATCAGACCGGCCGATTCTTCGAACATGTCCAGGGAGACTTTCTCGCCGAGCCCGAACATCGCCATGTAATCGTGCAGCCGATCGATGCCGAGCTTGTGCGCCAAGTCGTAGAAGTAGGTGTCGTTGGAACGCATGATCGCCGCGTCCATGTCCACCCAGCCGTCGCCGCTGTGGTTCCAGTTGCGGTATTTGTGGTCGAAGTCCGGCAACTGGTAATAGCCAGGGTCGAAGACCCGGGTTTGCGGGGTGACCACGCCGGCATCGAGGCCGGCAATCGCCATTTCCGGCTTGATGGTCGAGCCCGGCGCATAGAGGCCGCGCAGGACGCGATTGAACAGCGGCCGGTCGATGGAATCGTGCAGCGCCGCGTATTCCTTGAAGCTGATGCCGGTCACGAACATGTTCGGGTCGAAGCTTGGCTTGCTGACCATGGCCAGCACCTCGCCGGTCGACGGATCCAGGGCAACCACCGAGCCGCGGCGATCACCCAGGGCATCCTCCGCGGCTTCCTGAAGGTGGACGTCGAGGCTCAGAACGATGTTTTTGCCGGGGGTTGGATCGGTGTGCTTGAGCACGCGCAGCACGCGGCCCTGGGCGTTGGTTTCCACTTCTTCGTAACCGACGTGACCGTGCAACTCGGACTCGTAGAATTTTTCGATGCCGGTTTTACCAATGGATTGGGTACCGCGGTATTCCACACCATCCAGTACTTTGGATTCTTTCTCGTTGATGCGACCGACGTAACCGATCGAGTGCGCGAAGTGCGCGCCCATCGGGTAGTGACGGACGAATTGCGGCTCGACATCCAGCCCCGGCAGACGGAATTCGTTGACCGCAAGGACGGCGATCTGCTCCTCGGTGAGTTCGTAGAACAAGGTCACTGGGACGAATGGATGCCGCGCCTGCTTCATCGCCTTGTCGAACAACGTGCGGTCTTCTGACGGCAGGTGCAGGAGGTTGATTACCTCATCCAGCTCTTCTTTGACATCCGCAGCACGTTCGCGGGTGATGGTCAGGTTGAAGCTGGGCCGGTTGTCCGCCAGGACCACGCCGTTGCGGTCATAGATCAGCCCTCGCGTCGGGGTGATCGGCAAAACGTGGACGCGGTTGTTTTCGGAAATCGTCGAGTGGTAATCGAATTCGACCACCTGCAGCACGTACATGCGCACCACCAGCGCGCAGGTAATGGCGACCACAAACAAGGCGCAGGCCATCAGTCTTTTATTGACCAGGCGCGTCTCTTTTTCGTGATCCTTGATCGGTATCGGTTCGGGCATTTCTGCAGCAGCTCTTTGACTATGAAGGGGGTGCCGATCCTCAGCGTTGTCATCAGTCCATTAAAAAACGAGGTGCACCATACCAAAAATGACGCCGGCACTTTAGCGCGATTTCCTCGAACGATTGTCCTTGAGGGCCAAAACGATGGTCGGACGTGCTGGTAGCTGAGTTGAACTCGTGCGTTTTACGCAAGATTGATATTCCCATTCATGCATTTTTCTTGCAGATGAGCCTGTAGATACTGGGTGCATGTCATTCCCTTTCTGGAGTTTTTCATGCACTCACGTTTTCAACGATTATTGGGCCCGAATGGGTTTTCCATTGGCCTGGAACTGCCGCTGGATAATGATTGGTCCAGTGATGGGCAACGGCTGCGAATGGCCGAGGACAGGCCTTTTGGTGTTCCCGATCTGAAGCAGCACGCGGCTATGGCGCGCCTGGCTGATAAATCCGGGTTTCGCGCCCTTTGGGTTCGCGACGTACCGGTTTATGACCCCAATTTCGGCGATGCCGCGCAGGTATTTGAAACGTTTTCGTACCTTGGCTATCTGGCTGGGATCACCGACAACATCATGTTGGGCACCGCCGCGGTTGTGCTGCCGTTGCGTCAGCCGTGGCTGACACTCAAGGCTGCCAACAGTGTCGATGAGTTGAGTGATGGTCGCCTGCTGCTTGGCGTGGCCAGCGGTGATCGGCCGATGGAGTATCCGTTGTTTGGTGTCGACTATGCCCAGCGAGGCGAAATCTTTCGCGATACGGTTGAGTTGTTGCGCAGCCAGGGCGAAGGTCGCTTGCCTGAGGGCGCTCGCCTGTTGCCGGAGCGCGATCAGTCGGTGCCGTTGTTGGTGGCGGGGCTGGGCCAGCAGTCTCCGGCCTGGATTGGTCAGCACATGGACGGATGGCTCGCCTACCCTGGCACGCCGGATGAGCATCGTCGTCGCGTGGGGCTGTGGCGTGAGGTCGGTGGCGATAAACCTTACATCAGCTTTGTTCATCTGGATCTGGAGGCCAATCCGTATGCGCCGATGCGGCGAGTGCGCTTTGGTGGCAGTTGTGGGCGGCTGGCGTTGATTGATGAGCTTCAGGCGTTGCGTGATGCAGGTGTGCAGCATGTGGGCCTGCATATGCGTCGTAGCGAACGCCCGGTGGCAGAGGTCATTGAGGAGATCGCTGAACACGTACTGCCAATGTTTCACTAAGGGTGCGGTTGGTTGTATTCAGGGATAGCCATTGAGCTGTCCCTTTTCTTTGCGCCACTTTCCTTCGGACAAAACAAAACCCCTACCTGCATACGCAGATAGGGGTTTCGGAATTTAATCTTGACGATGACCTACTCTCACATGGGGAAACCCCACACTACCATCGGCGATGCATCGTTTCACTGCTGAGTTCGGGATGGGATCAGGTGGTTCCAATGCTCTATGGTCGTCAAGAAATTCGGTAGCCAGCTCGTTTGCCTTTTCAGGTTCACGCTCCAGCGAATGGGTATGCGATAGATTTGTGTGTTTTTTTGCTGCGAACTTTCGGTTCGTTTCGTCTTCACACACCGCAATCTGGTCTCTCTCGAGTTCACAAATTGCTTGGGTGTTATATGGTCAAGCCTCACGGGCAATTAGTATTGGTTAGCTCAACGCCTCACAGCGCTTACACACCCAACCTATCAACGTCGTAGTCTTCGACGGCCCTTCAGGGGACTCAAGGTCCCAGTGAGATCTCATCTTGAGGCTAGTTTCCCGCTTAGATGCTTTCAGCGGTTATCTATTCCGAACATAGCTACCCGGCAATGCCACTGGCGTGACAACCGGAACACCAGAGGTTCGTCCACTCCGGTCCTCTCGTACTAGGAGCAGCCCCTCTCAAATCTCAAACGTCCACGGCAGATAGGGACCGAACTGTCTCACGACGTTCTAAACCCAGCTCGCGTACCACTTTAAATGGCGAACAGCCATACCCTTGGGACCGGCTTCAGCCCCAGGATGTGATGAGCCGACATCGAGGTGCCAAACACCGCCGTCGATATGAACTCTTGGGCGGTATCAGCCTGTTATCCCCGGAGTACCTTTTATCCGTTGAGCGATGGCCCTTCCATACAGAACCACCGGATCACTAAGACCTACTTTCGTACCTGCTCGACGTGTCTGTCTCGCAGTCAAGCGCGCTTTTGCCTTTATACTCTACGACCGATTTCCGACCGGTCTGAGCGCACCTTCGTACTCCTCCGTTACTCTTTAGGAGGAGACCGCCCCAGTCAAACTACCCACCATACACTGTCCTCGATCCGGATAACGGACCTGAGTTAGAACCTCAAAGTTGCCAGGGTGGTATTTCAAGGTTGGCTCCACGCGAACTGGCGTCCACGCTTCAAAGCCTCCCACCTATCCTACACAAGCAAATTCAAAGTCCAGTGCAAAGCTATAGTAAAGGTTCACGGGGTCTTTCCGTCTAGCCGCGGATACACTGCATCTTCACAGCGATTTCAATTTCACTGAGTCTCGGGTGGAGACAGCGCCGCCATCGTTACGCCATTCGTGCAGGTCGGAACTTACCCGACAAGGAATTTCGCTACCTTAGGACCGTTATAGTTACGGCCGCCGTTTACCGGGGCTTCGATCAAGAGCTTCGCGTTAGCTAACCCCATCAATTAACCTTCCGGCACCGGGCAGGCGTCACACCCTATACGTCCACTTTCGTGTTTGCAGAGTGCTGTGTTTTTAATAAACAGTCGCAGCGGCCTGGTATCTTCGACCGGCATGGGCTTACGCAGTAAATGCTTCACCCTCACCGGCGCACCTTCTCCCGAAGTTACGGTGCCATTTTGCCTAGTTCCTTCACCCGAGTTCTCTCAAGCGCCTTGGTATTCTCTACCCAACCACCTGTGTCGGTTTGGGGTACGGTTCCTGGTTACCTGAAGCTTAGAAGCTTTTCTTGGAAGCATGGCATCAACCACTTCGTGTTCTAAAAGAACACTCGTCATCAGCTCTCGGCCTTAGAATCCCGGATTTACCTAAGATTCCAGCCTACCACCTTAAACTTGGACAACCAACGCCAAGCTGGCCTAGCCTTCTCCGTCCCTCCATCGCAATAACCAGAAGTACAGGAATATTAACCTGTTTTCCATCGACTACGCTTTTCAGCCTCGCCTTAGGGACCGACTAACCCTGCGTCGATTAACGTTGCGCAGGAAACCTTGGTCTTTCGGCGTGGGTGTTTTTCACACCCATTGTCGTTACTCATGTCAGCATTCGCACTTCTGATACCTCCAGCAAGCTTCTCAACTCACCTTCACAGGCTTACAGAACGCTCCTCTACCGCATCACCTAAGTGATACCCGTAGCTTCGGTGTATGGTTTGAGCCCCGTTACATCTTCCGCGCAGGCCGACTCGACTAGTGAGCTATTACGCTTTCTTTAAAGGGTGGCTGCTTCTAAGCCAACCTCCTAGCTGTCTAAGCCTTCCCACATCGTTTCCCACTTAACCATAACTTTGGGACCTTAGCTGACGGTCTGGGTTGTTTCCCTTTTCACGACGGACGTTAGCACCCGCCGTGTGTCTCCCATGCTCGGCACTTGTAGGTATTCGGAGTTTGCATCGGTTTGGTAAGTCGGGATGACCCCCTAGCCGAAACAGTGCTCTACCCCTACAGTGATACATGAGGCGCTACCTAAATAGCTTTCGAGGAGAACCAGCTATCTCCGAGCTTGATTAGCCTTTCACTCCGATCCACAGGTCATCCGCTAACTTTTCAACGGTAGTCGGTTCGGTCCTCCAGTTAGTGTTACCCAACCTTCAACCTGCCCATGGATAGATCGCCCGGTTTCGGGTCTATTCCCAGCGACTAGACGCCCTATTAAGACTCGCTTTCGCTACGCCTCCCTATTCGGTTAAGCTCGCCACTGAAAATAAGTCGCTGACCCATTATACAAAAGGTACGCAGTCACCCAACAAAGTGGGCTCCCACTGCTTGTACGCATACGGTTTCAGGATCTATTTCACTCCCCTCTCCGGGGTTCTTTTCGCCTTTCCCTCACGGTACTAGTTCACTATCGGTCAGTCAGTAGTATTTAGCCTTGGAGGATGGTCCCCCCATATTCAGACAAAGTTTCTCGTGCTCCGTCCTACTCGATTTCATGACTAAGAGATTTTCGCGTACAGGGCTATCACCCACTATGGCCGCACTTTCCAGAGCGTTCCGCTAATCTCAAAGCCACTTAAGGGCTAGTCCCCGTTCGCTCGCCACTACTAAGGGAATCTCGGTTGATTTCTTTTCCTCAGGGTACTTAGATGTTTCAGTTCCCCTGGTTCGCTTCTTAAGCCTATGTATTCAGCTTAAGATACCTAACTTATGTTAGGTGGGTTCCCCCATTCAGACATCTCCGGATCAAAGTCTGTTTGCCGACTCCCCGAAGCTTTTCGCAGGCTACCACGTCTTTCATCGCCTCTGACTGCCAAGGCATCCACCGTATGCGCTTCTTCACTTGACCATATAACCCCAAGCAATCTGGTTATACTGTGAAGACGACATTCGCCGAAAATTCGCAATTACTCACAAATTTTACCTTAGCCTGATCCGTTACCAGTGAAAGTAACGTTCAGTCTATCTTTCTATCACATACCCAAATTTTTAAAGAACGATCTAATCAAAGACTAGAAATCAACATTCATCACCGTCTTGGTGGAATGCTCATTTCTAAGCTTTCAACAAACAGAAGCAGTAGTGGTGGAGCCAAACGGGATCGAACCGTTGACCTCCTGCGTGCAAGGCAGGCGCTCTCCCAGCTGAGCTATGGCCCCGTATTTCTACAGGCGTTTCCCACACAAGCAAAATTGGTGGGTCTGGGCAGATTCGAACTGCCGACCTCACCCTTATCAGGGGTGCGCTCTAACCAACTGAGCTACAGACCCAATTTCGAGCTATTCAGGCCGACCTCACCCTGCTCTTTACCACAAAGCACGGGGTGCGCTCTAACCAACCAAGCTACAACCTGATACAGGCTGCTTCTTTATCGTCTTCTTCAATGAATCAAGCAATTCGTGTGGGAACTTATGGAGCAGCTGATGTCGTCGATTAAGGAGGTGATCCAGCCGCAGGTTCCCCTACGGCTACCTTGTTACGACTTCACCCCAGTCATGAATCACACCGTGGTAACCGTCCTCCCGAAGGTTAGACTAGCTACTTCTGGTGCAACCCACTCCCATGGTGTGACGGGCGGTGTGTACAAGGCCCGGGAACGTATTCACCGCGACATTCTGATTCGCGATTACTAGCGATTCCGACTTCACGCAGTCGAGTTGCAGACTGCGATCCGGACTACGATCGGTTTTCTGGGATTAGCTCCACCTCGCGGCTTGGCAACCCTCTGTACCGACCATTGTAGCACGTGTGTAGCCCAGGCCGTAAGGGCCATGATGACTTGACGTCATCCCCACCTTCCTCCGGTTTGTCACCGGCAGTCTCCTTAGAGTGCCCACCATAACGTGCTGGTAACTAAGGACAAGGGTTGCGCTCGTTACGGGACTTAACCCAACATCTCACGACACGAGCTGACGACAGCCATGCAGCACCTGTCTCAATGTTCCCGAAGGCACCAATCCATCTCTGGAAAGTTCATTGGATGTCAAGGCCTGGTAAGGTTCTTCGCGTTGCTTCGAATTAAACCACATGCTCCACCGCTTGTGCGGGCCCCCGTCAATTCATTTGAGTTTTAACCTTGCGGCCGTACTCCCCAGGCGGTCAACTTAATGCGTTAGCTGCGCCACTAAGAGCTCAAGGCTCCCAACGGCTAGTTGACATCGTTTACGGCGTGGACTACCAGGGTATCTAATCCTGTTTGCTCCCCACGCTTTCGCACCTCAGTGTCAGTATCAGTCCAGGTGGTCGCCTTCGCCACTGGTGTTCCTTCCTATATCTACGCATTTCACCGCTACACAGGAAATTCCACCACCCTCTACCATACTCTAGCTCGACAGTTTTGAATGCAGTTCCCAGGTTGAGCCCGGGGATTTCACATCCAACTTAACGAACCACCTACGCGCGCTTTACGCCCAGTAATTCCGATTAACGCTTGCACCCTCTGTATTACCGCGGCTGCTGGCACAGAGTTAGCCGGTGCTTATTCTGTCGGTAACGTCAAAACACTTACGTATTAGGTAAATGCCCTTCCTCCCAACTTAAAGTGCTTTACAATCCGAAGACCTTCTTCACACACGCGGCATGGCTGGATCAGGCTTTCGCCCATTGTCCAATATTCCCCACTGCTGCCTCCCGTAGGAGTCTGGACCGTGTCTCAGTTCCAGTGTGACTGATCATCCTCTCAGACCAGTTACGGATCGTCGCCTTGGTGAGCCATTACCTCACCAACTAGCTAATCCGACCTAGGCTCATCTGATAGCGCAAGGCCCGAAGGTCCCCTGCTTTCTCCCGTAGGACGTATGCGGTATTAGCGTCCGTTTCCGAGCGTTATCCCCCACTACCAGGCAGATTCCTAGGCATTACTCACCCGTCCGCCGCTCGCCACCAAGTACAAGTACCCGTGCTGCCGCTCGACTTGCATGTGTTAGGCCTGCCGCCAGCGTTCAATCTGAGCCATGATCAAACTCTTCAGTTCAAACATCTTTGGGTTTTTAAGAAACCCTAAACTTGGCTCAGCAATCGTTGGTTACATCTTTGATTTCTCGCGGAGTAACTTGTGACGCTGATAATCTTGTTGACTATCAGTCTGACGCCACAAGCACCCACACGAATTGCTTGATTCAGTTGTTAAAGAGCGGTGGGTTAAGATCTTTCGTCTCAACCGAGGCGCGCATTCTACAGCAGCGCCAGTTACTGTCAAGCGGTTATTTTCAGAAGTTTTCAAAGTTTCCTTTGCAACTTCAACCACTTGCGCTTCCGATCTCTCGTTAGCGGGAGGCGAATTCTACAGCGTTACTCGCTGCTGTCAACACCTCTTTTGTTCCGCTTTCGACCGAGAAGATCGAACCGTCAATCAAGCCAAACAACGCCGCTCAACCAACTCCTTCTGGGCTTCGATGACCTGAAGCAACTCGCTGTCGAAAACCGCGTAACTCTTTGTTTACCAAGGAGTTTTCCGTTTCGACTGCGCCGGAAGTGGGGCGAATTATAGACTTCCAGAATCTGCCGTCAAGCACTGATTTAGCTTTTCTATCAGCCAGTTGAAAATCACTGCTATATATAGACGCGACCGCAACGAATGCGCAGTATATTGCCCAACACATAAAACAATACTTTTGTTCCTACCTTGGACGATGCCTCGCAATGAATGACCAGCCCCGCAGCCTTGCTTCGACCCTCTTCTCGGTGGGCCTGCTATTAATAGCCATGGCATCGATCCAGTCCGGTGCCTCCCTGGCCAAAAGTATGTTCCCCATTGTTGGCGCTCAGGGGACCACCACTCTGCGACTGATCTTTGCCAGCGTGATCATGCTACTGATCCTGCGCCCATGGCGCGCCAAGCTCACCGCAAAATCCCTGCGCACCGTCATCATTTACGGCATGGCACTGGGCGGCATGAACTTCCTCTTCTATATGTCGTTGCGCACCGTCCCGCTCGGCATCGCCGTAGCCCTTGAGTTCACCGGCCCACTAGCCGTCGCTATCTACGCCTCACGCCGCGCCATCGACTTTCTATGGATCGCGCTCGCAGCGGTGGGTTTGCTGCTATTGATACCGACGGGCGCTACATCGGCCGGAATCGATCTTGTCGGCGCTGGCTATGCACTCGGCGCCGGCGTCTGCTGGGCGCTATACATTCTGTTTGGCCAGAAGGCTGGTGCCGACAATGGTGTAACGACCGCCGCCTTGGGCGTCATGATCGCCGCGCTGTTTGTCGCGCCTATCGGTATCGTTCACGCAGGCGCAGCCCTGCTGACTCCATCACTGATCCCCGTAGCCCTTGGCGTTGCCATTCTTTCCACCGCCCTGCCCTACACCCTGGAGATGGTCGCACTGACCCGGATGCCAGCGCGCACCTTCGGCACGCTGATGAGCATTGAACCGGCGATCGGCGCGCTCTCGGGGCTGCTATTCCTCCATGAGTACCTTTCCTTGTCACAGTGGATGGCCATCCTGTGCATCATCCTGGCTTCCGTCGGCGCAACCATGACCATGGGCAGTGCCGCCAAACCTGCGGTCGCGGCAGATTGATAGCGGATTTGACGAAGCTCTGGTATTTGCCGCTCAATTAGGCCATGTTTAGGCCCGCAATTCAGTGCCACACATGGACTTTTCAGATAGGGACATCGGAGCGCGTCAAGCGGAAGTAAAAGCGAACGCAGCCAGACCCGGGCACAAGATCCGGGCGCTTAAGGACAGTAATGAAACGAATTTTGATACTGATCGCCGTTCTTGCAGTTGCAGGCTGCGCGGCGACTTCGAAAACCCAGGTCAAACACGGCAAGAAAGGGCTGCATATCAACTGCTCAGGGCTCTCGTCCTCTTGGGACAAGTGCTACACCAGCGCCGCCAATTCGTGTGCGCCAAAAGGTTACAAGGTCATTGCCAAATCCGGGGATGCAGTGGAAGAGCCCGGTGATTATCCGTTCGGCCTCAACCCCGCCGGCTACACCAGTCGCAGCATGATCGTCATTTGCAAATAGCTTGCTGGCGCCCGGCAATCTGGCGGCCAATCTCGTCTTGACTGGACTGCAGCACAGTTCGCTGGATATCCGCCGTGGCCAACATGCGCGCCACGACCAGCGCGCCGATGCATTGCGACAGAATCGCCCACGCCAGGCTGTCGCTGTCCAGAATCCGCGCCCAACTTTCCTGAAGCCGACAAATCCAGAGCTCTGCCTGCTGGCGGACCACCAAGTCTGAACGGGCAATCTCTGCCCCTAACGCGGGCAATGCACACCCCGACTCAGCCTGTTCGACATGGGCCATGCTCAGGTAATGCTTGAGACAGCGTTCAAGCCTGGCGTGATCCTGCTCACCATTGCCGCCCAATCGGGCCAGGCTTTGGCACAGTTCTCGCTCGACGATCGCGGCGAACAGCTCATCCTTCGACGAAAAATGACTGTAGAACGCCCCGCCGCTCAAGCCGATCGCCTTCATCAAACCGTCGACGCCGACCGTTGAAAATCCGGACTTCTTGGCTGACACCGCACTGCTTTCCAGCAGTTTTTCTTTGGTTTCCAGCTTGTGATTGGGCGAGTAGCGCATTGCCTTGTCCTCAGGATTGATCGCCTTGACGTTAGCCGGATCGTAGCATAACGTTCGTTCAGTTAACGATCGTTTACCAAAGGAATCTACCTATGAATAACAAGAAGGTCGTACTGGTCGTCGGTGCCGGGGATGCTACCGGCGGCGCTATCGCTAAACGTTTTGCCCAGGAAGGCTTCATTGCTTGCGTCACCCGTCGCAGCGCCGACAAACTCCAGCCGCTGGTGGATGCGATCAAGGCCAGCGGCGGCGAGGCTCACGGTTTCGCCTGTGATGCGCGCAAGGAAGAGGATGTGATTGCACTGGTCGAGCAGATCGAAACCCAGATCGGCCCCATCGAAGCGTTTGTCTTCAATATCGGCGCCAATGTGCCGTGCAGCATTCTCGAAGAAACCGCCCGCAAGTATTTCAAGATCTGGGAAATGGCTTGTTTCTCCGGATTCCTCAACGCTCGGGAAGTGGCCAAGCGTATGGCGAAACGCCAACAAGGGACGATCCTTTTCACCGGCGCTACCGCTGGTCTGCGCGGCGCAGCGGGGTTTGCCGCATTCGCTGGCGCCAAGCACGGCATACGCGCCCTGGCCCAAAGCATGGCCCGGGAACTGGGACCGATGAACATCCACGTCGCCCATGTCGTGGTCGACGGCGCCATCGACACCGACTTCATCCGCAACAGCTTTCCGGAAAAGTACGCGACCAAGGATCAGGACGGTATTCTCAACCCCGAGCACATCGCCGAAAACTACTGGTATTTGCACAGCCAGCCGAGGGACGCCTGGACGTTCGAACTCGACCTGCGCCCCTGGAACGAACGCTGGTAAGCCCTTCCCCACAACAACAATAAGCAGAGCGCATCGACCATGAGCAAAACCGTGGAGTTCTATTTCGACCTGGGTAGCCCCGCCACCTACCTGGCCTACACCCAACTGCCGAAGATCTGCGCACAGACCGACAGTCAGCTGATCTACATTCCCATGCTGCTGGGCGGCGTTTTCAAAGCCACCGGCAACGCCTCACCCGCGACCATCCCGGCCAAGGGTCGCTACATGTTTCAGGATCTGGACCGTTACGCCAAACGCTATGGCGTTCCGCTGAAATTCAACCCACATTTCCCGATCAACACGCTGATGCTGATGCGCGCCGTCATGGGCATACAACTGCGTCATCCGCAGCGTTTCCAGGCATTTATTGATTGTCTGTTCACGGCGCTGTGGGTCGAAGGTCGCAGCCTCGATGACCCAGCGACCGTCGCGGCCGTACTGATGCAGAATGGTTTTGATCCGAACGAGGTGCTGGCTCTGACTGCCGACGAGGAAGTCAAAGCCGCCCTCAAGGACAATACCGAGAAGGCGGTGAAGCGCGGCGTGTTCGGTGCGCCGAGCATGTTTATCGATAATCAACTGTTCTTCGGCCAGGACCGGTTGGACTTCGTCGTTGAAGCCCTGAGCTGAATCGCATGAGCCAGGCGCTCGTTGGAGCGCCTGAACTCAATCCGTTCAGATAGCCGCAGTCCGCGTGTTCAACCACTCCAGCGCAGCACCGTCGAGCAACGGGCTCAAGCGCTGACGTACTTCAGCGTGATAACCGTTGAACCACTGTTTCTCATCATCAGTCAGCAGCGACGGCTCCAGGCAACGCGTGTCGATCGGGCACAGGGTCAGGGTTTCGAATCTGAGGAATTCACCGAACTCGCTTGTCCCCGCCTCGCGGTTCAATACCAAATTTTCGATCCGCACACCCCAACGACCCGGACGATAAGTCCCCGGCTCGATAGAGGTGATCATCCCCGGCTGCATCGCGGTTTGTGGCGCGGCCGCGGCTTGATAGGCAATCACTTGCGGGCCTTCGTGAACATTGAGGAAGTAGCCGACGCCATGCCCGGTGCCGTGACCGTAATCAACGTTTTCAGCCCAGATCGGCGCACGAGCGATGGCGTCCAGCAACGGCGACAAAATCCCTTTTGGAAACTGCGCCCGGGACAAAGCGATCACGCCCTTGAGCACTCGCGTGCAATCGCGTTTTTGCTCGTCGGTTGGCGTACCGACCGGCACCATCCGCGTAATGTCGGTGGTGCCGCCCAGATATTGGCCACCCGAGTCGATTAGCAATAGGCCATCACCCTCGATCACCGCGTGTTCTTCTTCGGTGGCGTGATAGTGCGGCATCGCGCCATTGGCGTTAAACGCGGCAATGGTGTTGAAACTCAGCGACACATAATCCGGGCGTCGCATGCGCGCTGCGGTCAGGTGTTCGTCGATGGTCAGTTCGGTGATGCGCTCGCGGCCCCAGGCCGACTCCAGCCAGGCGAAGAATTCGCACAGCGCCGCGCCGTCCTGCTCCATGGCCTGGCGGATGTGTTCGGCGTCGGCCAGGCTTTTCTGGGATTTGGCCAAGGTGGTCGGGTTCAGGCCTTCCAGCAGTTTCACGCCGCTGTTCAGGTTTTCCAGCAACCCGGCGGTGACGCGGGCCGGATCGACCTGCAGGCTCGCGCCGCTCGGCACGGCGCGCAAGGCATCGGCCACTTCGCTGTAATCGCGCAGGGTCACGCCGTCCTGCTCGAGGATCGCGCGCAGTTCGGCGCTGACTTTGCTCAGCGCCACAAACAGAGTCGCCTGCTGCTGGCTGATCAAGGCGAAGGAGACAAACACCGGGTTGAACGACACATCGCCGCCGCGCAGGTTGAACAGCCAGGCGATGTCATCAAGGGTGGCGATGAAATGCCAGTCGGCACCGCGCTCTTGCAATACCTCACGCAACTTGGCGAGTTTCTCGCCGCGGCTCACGGTCGCTTGCGGCGGCAAGTGTTGATAGATCGGTTCGTTCGGCAAACTTGGGCGATCGCTCCAGACTTCGCTGAGCAGATCGATGTCAGTACGCAGACGAGCGCCGCGCTCTTCGAGCTTGCCCCCCAGCGTGCGCGCCGAGGCCACGGCCATCACTGCACCATCGACAGCGACGACGCCACCTTCAGGGGTTTGTTCGGCCAGCCAGTCCAGCGGGCTCGGTTGACCCGGTTGCAGCTTGACCAATTCGATGCCGCTGCCTTTGAGCTCCTTGCTCGCTTGTTCCCAGTAACGACTGTCAGCCCAGACCCCGGCAAAATCCGGCGTAACGATCAGGGTTCCGACGGAGCCGTGAAAGCCCGACAGCCATTGCCGCCCTTGCCAGTAACCCGGCAGGTATTCGGACAGGTGCGGGTCGGCCGACGGCACCAACAGGGCATGAATGCCCTCCCGGCTCATCAGCTCACGGGTTTGCGCCAAGCGCTGGGATACCAATCCATTGGTCAAAGGCTGCGTACTCATCATGTCTCCTGCTAACCACTTCATCATTATTGTTGAGTGCCGATCTGAGTCGGCGCTTTAACGGCTTATTGCCAGAACGCCGGGGCGCTGGCACAGGCTGCTTTGATCAGCTGAACCGCCTGGTCGATATCCTGCTCGGTGGTGAACCGACCAAGGCTCAAGCGAATGGTGCGGCCGGCCGAGCGGGCGTCGTGCCCCAAGGCTAGCAGCACATGGGAAGGCGCATTGCTGGCGGAATTGCAGGCCGACGTCGCGGAAAACGCGATCGACTGGCCCAATGTCGCGGCATTGAACTCGCCTTCGCCGAAGGTCAGGCTCAGAGTGTGAGGGATGCGTTGGGCTGTGCTGCCGTTGAGGCGCACGCCGGGAATGCTCAATAGCTGTTCGAGCAAGCGCTCGCGCAGATGAACGATGGTGGCTTTCTCGTCATCGAACAAGGTCGCCGCCAACGCAAACGCTTCGCCCATGGCCACGATCTGGTGAGTAGCCAGGGTGCCGGAGCGTAACCCGCCCTCGTGACCGCCCCCGTGGATCTGCGCCTGCAAACGCTGTTGCGCCCGCGGGCCGACATACAGCGCGCCGATGCCTTTGGGCCCGTAGATCTTGTGCGCGGAAAACGACATCAGATCCACCGGCCATTCGGCCAGATCGATCATGACTTTGCCCGCGCCCTGAGCGGCGTCGACGTGAAACAACGCGTCACGATTACGCACCACCTGGCCGATCGCCGGGATGTCGTTGACCGTACCCAATTCGTTATTGACCAGCATCAGCGACACCAGAAAGGTGTCCTCGCGCATGGCTTCGCTGACTGCTTGCGGGGTAATCAGGCCTTCGGCATCCGGCACCAGATAGGTCACCGCCACACCGGCGTCCTGCAATTGTTTCGCGGTGTCGAGAACGGCCTTGTGTTCGATCTGGCTGGTGATGATGTGGCCGCCGGACACGCCTCGGGCCTGGGCGACGCCCTTTAAAGCCAGGTTATTCGATTCGGTAGCGCCGGAGGTCCAGACGATCTGATCCGCCTGGGCACCCACCAGTTCGGCGACTTGCTGGCGCGCCTGCTCGACCGATTGCCGGGCCTGTTGGCCAAACGCATGGGAGCTGGACGCCGGATTGCCGAAATTACCGTTGAAACCCAGACACTCGACCATGACCTTGATGACCCGCTCATCCACCGGCGTGGTGGCGGCGTAGTCGAAATACAACGGACGTTTATTCATAAAAAGGCTCGCAGAGCGTGTTCCGGGATCAGGTGCGCCGGGTGAGGACACCAGCAATACCTGATCGGATGCTGTTAAAGAAATACGACTTCATTTCAAAGTGCGTAGGAACGCTCCTGAAGTCGAGCTTAACAGGCATCGGGCAACCGGTTGAAGCAATGCGTCAGCTAAAGCTTTCGATCAACAACGGATACAGCGAAGCCACCAGCAGCAAGGCCATGCCCCAGTTGAAGATCCGCAACCAGCGGCGATCCTTCAACACATTGCGCAACAAAGTGCCGCAACCGGCCCAGACACCGACGCTCGGCAAGTTGATCAAGGCAAAAACCGCAGCAATCACAATCACGTTGGTGAAATAACCCTGCATCGGCGTGTAGGTACTGATGGCACCGATGGCCATGATCCAGGCCTTGGGATTGACCCACTGAAATGCTGCGGCACTGAGGTAGCTGATCGGTTTGCTCTCGCCCTTTTCGCTCTCGGAGACCGGCCCGGAGTGGGCGATTTTCCACGCCAGGTACAGCAAATAAGCCGCGCCGACGTAACGCAGGACGGTGTAGAGCAACGGATAGGTTTTAAACACCGCGCCCAGGCCAAAACCCACCGCGACCACCAGGACAAAGAAGCCGCAGGTGATGCCAAGCATATGGGGGATGGTGCGGTTAAAGCCGAAGTTCACGCCCGATGCCAGCAACATGGTGTTGTTCGGGCCGGGGGTGATGGAGGTCACAAGGGCAAACAGGGCGAAGCCCAGCAGCAGATCGAACGAGAGCGTCATCGGTGGCAGTCCGTCAGGGTCAGTCAGGTATTGACCCTATCGCACGCCTACCGGGAAACCCACGGACAGTTGCGGAAAAGTTCGAGCAGTACAGTCGCAGCTTAGCTTGGACGACCGTGCAGGTGTACGGCACGTTCGGCGCTCATTTCACCTTGGTTGTCGTAACCGAAAACTTTCTGAGGCTGGCCGAGCAACTCGGCTTTTTTCGCCTGGTATTCATCGAAGGACAAGCCGCGACGATTCAGGGTTTCGAGCGCCAGCTCTTTGGTTTCTTCAGCGGTGTAGGGCCGCAGTTCCGGTGAAACATGGCTGGCACATCCGGCGAGGACGGAGACGGCGAGCAGCAGGGAAACAGCGAGTAAACGTTTCATGGGGAGTGTCCTGACTATCTTGTTTGGCGATGGGTGAAGGCTACGCCCGGCCTGGGTCTGGCAGAAATCAACGCTCTCGATAGTGGGTATCAGGATCAAAACATCACTGCTCGCATATTCATTAAAGATCTATAAATATCTTTTAATGATCTTTTACGGAATAACAGCAAGCCTTTATAACAACGGCATCGCTTCAACCGCTGTTGCCCACGCAACTGTTTGCCAGACAACAGTCATTCAACAAACAGCCCCGCCAATCGCACAGTTTGCGTCAATCACGGCGCTGCAAGGCCCGGAAAACGGGGCTTCGACGGATTGGTACAGGTCTTGCTCAAGCCCAGTGACTCTTCACTGCTCCCTGAGCAACTGTTTAAAAAGGAACTGATCATGTCGCGTCCATTGAAAGTCGTTGCCCTCTCCGGCGGTACCTGGCGTCCGTCCCGCACCTTGGTGCTGACCCAAGCGCTGTTGGCTGAACTCGGTG
Source organism: Pseudomonas sp. ADAK2 (assembly GCF_012935755.1). GTDB lineage: Bacteria > Pseudomonadota > Gammaproteobacteria > Pseudomonadales > Pseudomonadaceae > Aquipseudomonas. The sequence goes on along the minus strand of NZ_CP052862.1, from coordinate 6,617,452 downwards.
AACAGTTGCCGATCGAGAGCAAGCTGATCGAACTGGGCGACATCGCCCGACCATTAGGCGCCGCTCTCGCCCGCCAGGAATTGAGCGCCGAAGTCGAAGCCGAGCTGCAGGCCATCGAAAGCGCCGACCTGTTGATCGTCGCCGCGCCGGTTTATCGCGGTTCCTACCCTGGCCTGCTCAAGCATCTGTTCGACCTGATCGATCTCAATGCGCTGATCAACACCCCCGTGCTACTCGCCGCCACCGGTGGCAGCGAACGTCATGCGCTGGTGCTCGATCACCAACTGCGGCCGCTGTTCAGTTTCTTCCAGGCCCTGACCTTGCCGATTGGCGTCTACGCCACCGAAGCCGATTTCTCGAATTACCAAATAACCAGTGAGCCCTTGAAGGCCCGCATTCGTCTTGCTGCAGAACGCGCGGCGCCGTTGTTCGGCGTGCACCCCAAAAATCTGCTGAAAATCGCTTAAGGATCTCTTCATGGATGTTTTCTGGTTTCTGCCGACCCATGGCGACGGCCATTACCTGGGCACCACCCAGGGCGCCCGTCCGGTGACGCTCAACTACCTGAAACAAGTGGCCCAGGCCGCGGACAGCCTCGGCTACCACGGCGTACTGATTCCCACCGGACGCTCCTGCGAAGATTCGTGGGTGATCGCCTCGGCGCTGGTGCCGTTGACCGAACGCCTGAAATACCTGGTGGCGATTCGTCCGGGGATCATCTCGCCGACCGTTTCGGCGCGCATGGCTGCGACGCTGGATCGTCTGTCCAATGGCCGCTTGCTGATCAACGTAGTGACCGGCGGCGACCCGGATGAAAACCGGGGTGACGGGATCTTCCTCGATCACAGTGAACGCTATGAAGTGACCGATGAATTCCTGCGAATCTGGCGCCGGGTGCTGCAAGGCGAGTCCGTCGATTTCGAAGGCAAACATTTGCAAGTGCAGAACGCCAAGGCGTTGTATCCGCCAGTGCAGAAGCCCTATCCGCCGCTGTACTTCGGTGGGTCTTCCGAAGCGGCCCATGAACTCGCCGCCGAGCAAGTGGACGTGTACCTGACCTGGGGCGAGCCACCGGCTGCCGTGGCGGAAAAACTCGCCGACGTGCGAGAGCGTGCCGCGCGTAACGGGCGCACGGTGAAGTTCGGGATTCGCCTGCATGTGATTGTTCGCGAGACGGCCGAAGAGGCGTGGAAAGCCGCGGACAAACTGATCGAGCACATCAGCGACGAGACCATCGCGGCTGCGCAGAAGTCGTTCTCGCGGTTTGATTCCGAAGGCCAGCGGCGCATGGCTGCGCTGCACGACGGGCGTCGCGACAATCTGGAAATCGCCCCCAACCTCTGGGCCGGTGTCGGCCTGGTACGCGGCGGTGCCGGGACCGCACTGGTGGGCGATCCGCAGCAAGTGGCGGCGCGGATCAAGGAGTACGCGGACCTGGGGATCGAGAGCTTTATCTTCTCGGGCTATCCGCACCTTGAAGAAGCGTATCGCTTTGCCGAACTGGTGTTCCCGCTGTTGCCGGAACCGTACGCCAGCCTGGCCGGACGTGGCGTGACCAACCTCACCGGGCCGTTTGGCGAAATGATTGCCAATGACGTGCTGCCCACCAAAGCCACGGCCTGATCCGTACCGCCTGATCGTTCCCACGCTCTGCGTGGGAATGCAGCCCGTGACGCTCCGCATCACTGGACGCGGAGCGTCCCTAGAGGCATTAACGATCAGTCACCAGAAAGAAGGAACCCCCGCGTGACGGCCAAACCACAAAGCGCCCTGCTCTCCCCCTTGCACACTGCCCGCCAATTGGCGGCCGAGTTTGCCCTGACTGCCGTCGAGCGCGATGAACGCGGCGGTACGCCCAAGGCCGAGCGCGATGCCCTGCGCCACAGCGGATTGCTCGCCTTAAGCATTCCCACCCAGTACGGCGGCCTCGGCGCCAGCTGGAGTGAAACCCTGAACATCGTGCGCGAGTTCGCCAAGGTCGACAGTTCGATTGCCCATGTCTTCGGCTTCCATCACCTGATGCTCGCCACCGTGCGCCTGTTCGCCAAACCCGAGCAATGGCAGCCGTGGTTCGAACAAACCGCGCGCAAGAACTGGTTCTGGGGCAACGCCCTCAACCCGCTGGACACCCGCACCGTGGTGAAAAACCTCGGCGGCTGGCGCGAGTTTTCCGGCAAGAAAAGTTTCTGCTCCGGCGCCAGCGATTCGCAAATGCTGATCGCCTCGGCGGTCGACGAAAACGCCGGCGGCAAGCTGTTGATCGCCGCGATCCCCAGCGGTCGCAGCGGCATCACCCTGCACAACGACTGGAACAACATGGGCCAGCGCCAGACCGACAGCGGCAGCGCCACCTTCGAACGGGTGCGGGTCGAGGAGTCGGAACTGCTGCTCGATCCCGGTCCGTTGAGCACACCATTCGCCTGCCTGCGGCCATTGATTGCGCAGTTGACCTTCACCCATATGTTTCTCGGTATCGCCGAAGGTGCCTTTGAAGAAGCGCGGCAATACACCCTCACCGAAACCCGGCCCTGGCATAAATCCAGCGCCCAGGATGTGCGCGAAGACCCGTATGTGCTCAGCCATTACGGCGAATTCTGGGTCGCCCTCGAAGGCGTCCGCTTGCTGGTGGAACGCGCCGCCGACCTGCTCGACAAGGCGTGGGCCAAGGGCCCGAATCTCAGCGCCGAAGAACGCGGGCATCTGGCAACGGCCATCGCCACGGCCAAGGTCGCCGCCACGCGCAATGGCCTGGAGCTGTGTAGCCGTTTGTTCGAAGTGACCGGCGCGCGCTCGACCCATGCCTCGCTGCGCCTGGATCGGCACTGGCGCAACCTGCGCACGCAAACCCTGCACGACCCGGTGGATTACAAACTCCATGAACTGGGTGATTGGGCGTTGAACCAGTCCCTGCCGATTCCGACTTTCTATTCCTGACCTTCTCTTCATGGAGCCTGCCATGCAACTGCTGACCCTACCGCCCTCGCCCGCCCTGGCCACGTCGATCCGTGCCACCGCGCAGGTGTTCGAAGACCCGAAATCCCAGGCCTTGCTCGCGCATTTGCAACAGGTCGCGCCGAGTGAAGCCAGCGTGCTGATCATCGGTGAAACCGGCACCGGCAAAGAGCTGGTAGCGCGGCATATCCACAACCTCAGCGCCCGGCGCAACCGGCCGTTCGTGGCGGTGAACTGCGGCGCGTTCTCCGAATCCCTGGTGGAAGCCGAATTGTTCGGCCACGAAAAAGGCGCGTTCACTGGGGCGTTGAGTGCCAAGGCCGGGTGGTTCGAGGAGGCCGATGGCGGCACTTTGTTCCTCGATGAAATCGGCGATTTGCCGATGGCGATCCAGGTCAAGTTGCTGCGGGTGTTGCAGGAGCGCGAAGTGGTGCGACTGGGTTCGCGCAAGAGCATTCCCATCGACGTGCGGGTGCTGGCGGCGACCAACGTGCAACTGGAAAAAGCCATCAACGCCGGGCATTTCCGCGAGGATCTGTATTACCGACTCGACGTGGTCAGTCTGGAATTGAGTCCGCTGCGCGACCGCCCCGGCGACATCCTGCCGCTGACCCGCCATTTCGTCGAAGCCTACAGCCAGCGCCTCGGCTATGGCACGGTCACCATCAGCAAAGAAGCCGAGCTGAAACTGCGCAGCTACAGTTGGCCGGGCAATATCCGCGAGCTGGAAAACGTCATTCACCACACCTTGCTGATTTGCCGTAACGGCGTGATCGAACGGGACGACCTGCGCCTGTCGAACATGCGCATCGAGCGGCAGGACGATCACCACGGCACGGTCGACGATTCACCGGAAGCGTTGCTTGATCGGGCCTTTCAAAAGCTCTTTGAGGAACAGGCCGGGGCGCTGCACGAAAAGGTCGAAGACGCTTTGTTGCGCGCGGCGTATCGCTTCAGTCATTACAACCAGGTGCACACCGCCGCATTGCTGGGGTTGAGCCGCAACGTGACTCGCACGCGCCTGATCAAGATCGGCGAACTGGCGGTGAACAAGCGCCGGCCAACGGAAAACGTGCAGGGTGAGCGCTTGATGCAGTTGTCGATTTAGTTAGCTCACCAGATTGCAGTGCAGCGCGTCATCGTGACTGCGCTCCAGGCTGTGCAGCACCTGAAATGAACCGAAGGTCACGGTCTTCGCCTGATGGGCGCGGATCAGGTGCCAGAAATCCTGCTCGCCGCTTTCAAAGCGCTGGAACGCGGCTTCCCCGGCCTCGCGGGATTGCCATTGCAGGTAATTCAGCACTCGCCGGCCATCGTCGCTGGCCTGGATGCTCGCGCTGAGGAACCCACTGAAATCCTGGGCCAGGCGCTCGGTCTGTGCCGACAGCGCCGACACCAGCGCCGGTTGTTGATGAGGCTCGATCTCGAATTCGATCAGTTGGGTGAAACTGCGGTTTTTCGCTGACGTTTGCATGAATAGTCCCCACTCACCTGAAAACCGGATCTTGCGATCCGAAGGCCTGCAGGGTAAAACCTCTAGTTAACTAGAGGTCAAGAGGCTTTTTCTAAATGGTCACCTCGGAAAACCTGCACAAGGAACTCACCGTCGGCCAGGTCGCCGCCCGTAGCGGCGTGGCCGTGACCGCCCTGCACTTCTATGAAACCAAAGGCTTGATCAAAAGCCATCGCAATCAGGGCAACCAGCGCCGCTATCCGCGGGAAGTGTTGCGGCGGGTAGCGTTGATCAAGGTCGCGCAGCGGCTGGGGATTCCGCTGGCAGAGATTGCCGAGGCGCTGCAAGCCTTGCCGGACAACCGCGCACCGACGGCGGCGGACTGGCAGGTGTTGTCGGCGCAGTGGAGCAAGGATCTGGATCAGCGGATTCATCAGCTGACGGCGTTGCGGGATCGGCTCAATGGCTGCATCGGCTGTGGGTGTTTGTCGATGGAGGCGTGTCCGTTGCGTAATTTTGGCGATGTGTTGGGGGAGCGTGGGACGGGGGCGCAGCTCCTCGAGTAATGATCGTTCCCACGCTCCGCGTGGGAATGCAGCCCGGGACGCTCCGCGTCCCATTGGAACGCGGAGCGTCCCTTGAGGCGTTCCCACGCAGAGCGTGGGAACGATCATTTAGAACCCCGGCGCAATCTGCCCTTTATAGCGGGTCAGAATGAACTGCCGTTCCGGGGGGTTAAACGGTGTTAAAGGTGGCAAACCCGAGCAATCTGCTGCTTCGCTGTTGATAACTGAACAGTGGCGCTGCTGCTCGTCGGGCACTCGGTATCGGCGGTAGCGCTGACCTATAGTTATCCGACCGGAAACCGGCGAAGGAACACCTTCAACTCACAACAACAAGGGAGAACCGTTATGAGCGTCAAACCCATTCCAGAGGGCTATCACAGCATCACCCCGTATCTCGGCATCCAGAAAGCCGCCGAAGCCATCGACTTCTACAAAAAAGCCTTCAACGCTATCGAGGTGATGCGCCTGAGCATGCCCGACGGCGGTATCGGCCATGCCGAACTGCGTATCGGCGATTGCCCGATCATGCTCGGTACGCCGTGCGATCAAGGGCCATTGAGCAATCCGGACACGTCACCGTCCGTGGGGCTGCACCTGTATGTGACCGATGTCGACAAGTCCTATAAACAGGCGATTGATGCCGGTGGCACGGTGGTGTCCGAGGTCAAGGATCAGTTTTATGGCGACCGCTCGGGGACCTTGAAGGATCCGTATGGGCATTTGTGGTTTTTGGCGACACGCAAGGAGGATCTGACCCAGGAGCAGATTGAGCAGCGGGCGAAGGAGATGTTTCAACAGGGTTGAGCCCCCTGATCGTTCCCACGCTCTGCGTGGGAATGCCTCCACGGACGCTCCGCGTTCGGCTTTGGAGGGACGCGGAGCGTCCCGGGCTGCATTCCCACGCAGAGCGTGGGAACGATTAATCGCGGAGCGTGGGAACGATCTGGCTCAACACACTTCATGAACAACCGCCCCACGCTTTGCGCCTTGCCGTCACCGCCGAACAATTTCAGGATGCAGGCAACTACAACAAGGAGTCATTCCCCATGTTCGCCGGATTCCTGAAAGACCAGCGCCACGTCAACGGCGTGGACATCGCCTACCGCATCGGCGGCACCGGCCCCGGCCTGTTGCTGTTGCACGGTCACCCGCAAACCCACGTCATCTGGCACAAGATCGCCGAGCAACTGGCCGAGCACTTCACCGTGGTCGCCGCCGACCTGCGCGGCTACGGCGACAGCGCCAAACCGCCGGCCAACGATCACCACACCCACTACTCGAAACGGGAAATGGCCAAGGACGGCTTCGAGCTGATGAAGTCGCTGGGCTTCGAGCAATTCTCGGTGCTGGCCCACGACCGTGGCGCCCGGGTCGCCCATCGCCTGGCGCTGGACCATCCCGCGACCGTGCAGCGCATGGTGCTGCTGGATATCGCGCCGACCCTGTCGATGTACGCGCAAACCAACGAAGCGTTCGCCCGCGCCTATTGGCACTGGTTCTTCCTGATCCGCCCGGCGCCGTTGCCGGAAACCCTGATCGAAGCCGATCCCGAAGCGTATCTGCGCAGCGTGATGGGCAGCCGTAGCGCCGGGCTCAAGCCGTTCACCGCCGAAGCCTTCAGCGAATACCTGCGCTGTTTGAAACTGCCCGGCACCGCCGGGGGCATCTGCGAGGACTACCGCGCCAGCGCGAGCATCGACCTCGATCACGACCGCGCCGATCTCGACGCCGGCCGTCATCTGAACTTGCCGCTGCTGGTGCTATGGGGCGCCGAAGGCACGGTCGGCCGCTGTTTCGAGCCACTGAAGGAATGGCAACTCGTCGCCACCGACGTGCGCGGCAAAGCCCTGCCAGCCGGCCATTACATCGCCGAAGAAGCCCCCGAACTGCTGCTCGCCGAGGTCCTGCCTTTCCTGCACTGACAGCCCTGCGCTGACACCCGCAACAACCTGACCTGAATCCACCTCCCACCGCGGGCCGTCACTGGCCTGCGCGGGATCGTCATGTCCAAAAACCGTCTCGAGATAATAAAAATGACAATCAGAAAACTGCTGGGAACCCTCTATGTGCAGGTGCTTATCGCCATCGCGATGGGCATTGTGATCGGGCATTACTGGCCGCAGGTCGGCATCGATCTCAAGCCGTTGGGCGACGGTTTTATCAAGCTGATCAAGATGATCATCGGCCCGATCATCTTCTGCACCGTGGTCTCCGGGATCACCAGCATGCACGACGTGAAACAGGTGGGTCGGGTCGGCGGCAAGGCGCTGTTGTATTTCGAAGTGGTGTCCAGCGTCGCGCTGTTGATCGGCTTGCTCGCCGCCCATGCGCTGCATCCGGGCGCGGGTTTCAACATTGATGTGAAGACCCTCGATTCGACAGCCATCGCCGGTTTCGTCGGTCAGGCGCAACACGGCGAAGGCGTGACCGGGTTTCTGTTGCATGTGATTCCGACCACTTTTTTCGAGGCGTTCTCCCAGGGCGAAATCCTGCCGGTACTGTTCGTTTCGGTGCTGTTCGGGATTGCGCTGGTCATGGTCGGTGAAAAGGGTCGGCCGCTGGTGGGCATCATCAATCAGGCCAGCGAGGTGTTTTTCCGCATCGTCGGCATCATTAGCCGCGTCGCGCCGATTGGCGCCTTCGGCGCGATTGCCTTCACGATCGGCAAGTACGGCCTCGGCTCGTTGTTGCCGCTGCTGAAGTTGATCGGCACCTTCTATCTGACCGCGTTTATTTTCGTTGCCTGCGTGCTGGGCAGCATCGCTCGCTATGCCGGGTTCAGCATTTTCAAACTGTTGGCGTACATCAAGGCTGAGCTGTTGATCGTGCTCGGCACCAGCTCTTCGGAATCGGCGCTGCCGCAGTTGATCCAGAAACTGGAAAGCCTCGGCGCGTCGAAAGGTGTGGTGGGGATCGTGGTGCCGACCGGCTACACCTTTAACCTCGACGGCACCAACATCTATATGACCCTGGCCGTGTTGTTCCTCGCTCAAGCGACCAATATCGACCTGACGCTGGAGCAGCAACTGACCTTGCTGGCGGTGGCGATGCTCACGTCCAAAGGTGCCGGCGCGGTGGTTGGCGCGGGATTCGTTGCACTGGCGGCAAGCCTGGCGGTGGTGCCGACTGTGCCGGTGGCGGCGATGGTGCTGATCCTCGGCGTTGACCGCTTCATGGCGGAATGCCGATCCCTGACCAACATCATCGGCAACGCCGTGGCTGCGTTGGTGGTGGCCGCGTGGGAAGGCGAACTGGACCGCAGCAAAATGGCGCCGATTGCCCTCAAGCGTGGGCGGCATGCCCGGGCCGCAGCCAAGGTCAGCGCTGAATAAACTCTGAAAGCGGCGATGCTATGCTGGCGGCTCATGTCGCCAGTGCCCGTTCTGTCATGACCCTCAAGAAAGACACCGTGCCCCTACCCGAAGACTTGCGAGTCCTGCTCACCGTCATCCGCAAAAGCGGTTTCGCCGCGGCCGCCGATGAACTGGGGCTGTCCCCTGCTTATGTCAGCAAGCGTATCCAGATTCTCGAAACCACCCTCGGTACACGATTGCTACATCGCACCAGTCGGCGCATCGCGCTGACCGAGGATGGCGAGCGAGTGCAGCGCTGGGCCTTGCGCATTCTCGATGACTTCCAGCAACTGCACGACGAACTCTCCGACGCCCACGACAGTCCTCGTGGGCGTTTGCATCTGTGCAGCAGTTTCGGTTTCGGTCGTAACCATGTGGCGCCGGCCGTGTCGCTGCTGGCCGAGCGATATCCGGAACTGGAGATTCGCCTGGATCTGTTTGATCGGGTGGTGGACATCGTCAGTGAAGGTTTTGACTTGGAGATCCGCGTCGGCGATGACATTCCCGGTCAACACATCGGCCGGCGGCTGGTGAGCAATCGGCGGGTGTTGTGCGCGGCTCCCGTTTACCTGCAACGCCATGGCACGCCGAAGACGTTGGCGGATCTGGAGCAGCATCATTGCCTGGTGATCAAGGAGCGCGACAACGCGTTCGGCATCTGGAACCTGGAACGCGACGGGGTTCAGGAAAGCGTGCGGGTCAGTGGGCCGTTGTCGTCCAACAACGGCGAGATCGTTTTGCAGTGGGCACTGGATGGGCGCGGGGTGTTGTTGCGTTCACTGTGGGATGTGAAGCCGTTGCTGGAGCAAGGACGGTTGGTGCAGGTGCTGGCGGATTACACCCAGAGTGCGAATGTGTGGGCGGTGTACCCGACGCGGTTGGCGTATTCCGGGAAGTTACGGGCGTGTGTGGAGTTTTTGCAGGAGCATTTCAAAGGGTTGTCGGTTTGAAGTGGGGTGAATGGTCGGGCCTCTTCGCGGGCAAGCCTCGCTCCTACCGGTACAGTGTTGTTCGCGAATACTGCGCGATCCTGTAGGAGCGAGGCTTGCCCGCGAAAGCGATTTCAGCCCAACCAGGGATTCGCGGCCAGATGCTCACGCTCAAAGGCCTTGATCTGTTCGCGGCGCTGAAGCGTGCTGCCGATGGCATCAAGCCCCAGCAACAACGCGGTCTTGCGCAAGGTGTCGATCTCAAACGGGATGACCTGGCCATCGTTCAAACGAATCTGCTGCGCCTCCAGATCGACGCTGATTCCAGCGCTGTCCGGCTGGCTGACAACCTGCCCGAGCCGCTGCAACAGCGCTTCTTCCAGCGTGATCAACAACACCCCGTTGCGCTGGCAGTTGTCATAAAAGATCCCGGCAAAACTTGAGCCGATCAGCGCCCGAATCCCCATCTGTTTCAAGCCCCAGACCGCGTGCTCGCGGCTCGATCCGCAGCCGAAATTCGGCCCGACCACCATAAAACTCGCTCCCTGCCACGCCGGTTGATTGAGCACGAACTCAGGATTGAGCGAACCGTCCGGCAAAAACCGCAAATCGAAGAACAACCCACGATCCAGCCCCGCGCGGTCGATGCCCTTGAGGAATTGCTTGGGCATGATCACGTCGGTGTCGATGTTGGCCGCGAGCATCGGCGCGGCTTTGCCGCTGACGTGGGTAAAAGGTTGCTGGCTCATGCGCGGTCTCCAAAGTGACGGATATCGGTCAGGCGACCGGTGATCGCCGCTGCCGCGACCATCGCCGGGCTCATCAAATGCGTGCGCGCTCCGGCGCCCTGGCGGCCTTCGAAATTGCGGTTGGTGCTGGAGGCGCAGCGGTCGCCGGGCGCGAGTACGTCGTCGTTCATCGCCAGGCACATCGAGCAGCCGGACTGGCGCCATTCGAACCCGGCCTCGATAAAGATCGCTGCCAGGCCTTCGGCTTCGGCCTGATCGCGCACTTCGGTGGAACCGGGCACGATCATCGCCCGCACATGCTCGGCGACGTGTTTGCCGCGCACCACGCTGGCGGCGTCGCGCAGGTCTTCGATGCGTGCGTTGGTGCAGGAACCGATAAAGGCGTGGCTGATGGTGATTTCGCTCAGCGGCATGCCCGCCTCCAGGCCCATGTAGTTCAAGGCGCGGCGCATGTCCTGGCGCAGGATCAGGTCGCTGACGGCTTGCGGATCCGGGACCCGAGCGCCGATGGGTGAGGCCTGGTCGGGGCTGGTGCCCCAGGTGACCATCGGCTCCAACGTACTGGCATCGACGGAAACCTCACGGTCGAACTGCGCGTCCGGGTCGCTGTGCAGGCTGCGCCACTTCTCGACGGCGCGGTCCCACACCTCACCTTTGGGTGCGCGGGGTTTGTCCTTGAGGTAAGCGAAGACTTTTTCGTCCGGCGCCATAAATGCGCCTCGGGCGCCCGCCTCCACCGCCATGTTGCAGATAGTCATGCGCGCTTCGACGCTCAAGGCATCGATGGTCGAGCCGCGAAACTCGATGGCGTAACCGGTGGCGCCTGACGCGCCGATCTGCCCGATCAGCGCCATGATCACGTCCTTGGAAGTCAGCCCGGTGGCCAGTTCGCCGTCGACGGTCACACGCATGCTTTTCAGGCGTTTGTAGACCAGGGTCTGCGACGCCAGCAGGTGTTCGATTTCCGAGGTGCCGATGCCGAAACCGAAGGCCCCGAGAGCGCCATAAGTGGTGGTGTGGCTGTCGCCGGCGGCGATGACCATGCCCGGCAGGATGAAGCCCTGCTCCGGCGCGATCACGTGTTCGATGCCCTGGCGCTTGTCGAGGATGTCCAGCAACTCAATGCCGAAATCCCGGCAGTTTTCCGCCAGGTACGACACCTGCCGCGCCCCGCCGGCATCCGGCATGGTGGCGATGCGCACCGGGGCCGTGGGGTTGACGTGATCGACCACGGCCAACGCGGTTTCCGGGCGCCAGACATCGCGTTTGGCTTCGCGCAAACCGCTGAAAGCCTGGGGGCTGGTGTATTCGTTGATGACCTGGCGATCGATGTACAACAGGACATGGCCCTGGTCATCGAGGCGACACACCGTGTGGGCATCGATGTGTTTGTCGTAGAGGGTTCTGGCTCGGGTCATGGAGGTGCTCGCTCGGGGGACGGTACGCCGCAGGCGTCTGGGTTCCATCTTAAGGAGCGGGGGGTGGGCATCAATGGCCGGAGAGTGATGGCTTGGAACATGGATCGTGTTGGATCAGGGGCAAAGGCTGCGATCTTTTTCCAAGTCCGTCACATTCCCGGACAGCAATACGAAACATTTACTTTCATATCCGCTTTCGGGATTTCCGTTGCTCATCCGTCTTATCTAGATGCAGTCAGGCCGCGTAGGCAAAAGCCAAGGCCCGGCCTTTCAGGGGTCACCGTGCGACGAAGCCCGTGGCAGAGGCCCTCTCATCGAAACAAGACCTTTAATCATGTCGAAGAAATCCCGTTCCAAACTCTGGTTTCTGGTCCATAGCTGGCTGGCGCTGCCGATCTGGTTTTTTGTGTTGATCGTCTGCGTGACTGGCACCCTGGCCGTCGTCAGCCAGGAAATCGTCTGGCTGGCCAACCCGCAAATGCGCGCCAGCCAACCTTCGGACGACGCGCCGCTGCTCAGCTACGACCAGATCCTCGCGGCCATGAAAAAAGCCGAGCCGCAGACCGTAGTCCAGGCCATCAGCCGTCCCGACGAATCGCATTTCGCCCTCGACGTTGACGTTGCCTATCCCGACGGCCGTTCGGTGACGGTCTACGTCAACCCGTACACCGGGGTGATCCAGGGCGTGGCGCCGGACTTCAACTTCAAGGCTTTCACCCGCGCCTTGCATGGTTGGTGGCTGGTGCCGTTCACCAATGGCTTCAGCTGGGGCTGGTACCTGGTGTCGTTCCTCGGTATTCCGCTGCTGGTTTCACTGATTACCGGGCTGGTGGTCTACAAGAAATTCTGGAAAGGCTTCCTCAAGCCGACCCTGCGCGTCCGTCATGGTGCGCGGATTTTCTGGGGCGACTTTCACCGTCTCAGCGGGATCTGGTCGATCTGGTTTATCGCGGTCATTTCCATCACCGGCATCTGGTTCCTGATTGAAGCCTTGCTGTCCGACAACCAGATTTCCATCTCCAGCGCCCCGATCATTCCGGCCATGGCCCGTGAAGCCGTGCCGCTGTCACCGGACGGCACCCCGCCGCCACGAATCGACCTGGACCGGGCGATTGAAATCGCCATGCAGAAAATCCCGGGGCTGGAAGCGAGCTTCGTCAGCCTGCCGGGCAATGGCTACAGCCATTTGGATATTGGCGGACGGGGTTGGTATCCGCTGATGTACCAGACGGCGACCATCAATCCGTACAACGGTGAAATCGCTGCCTCGCGCCTGCTGTCAGACCGCAACGCACTGGAGTTCGTCACCGAATCCATGCGTCCGCTGCACACCGGGGATTTCGGTGGCCTATGGATCAAGTTGATCTGGTTCTTCTTCGGTCTGGTGCTGAGCATGATGGTGCTCAGCGGCCTGCTGATCTGGACCAAGCGCACCGCCCTCGCCACCGCCAATGCGCTCAAGCGCAGCCACAAGAAACAGCGCAGCGCCACGGCGCCTGTCAACCGCGAAACTTCGGAGGCCAGCCTGTGAGCAAAATCACTGTCGCCCCAACCCCCTCGCGCCTGAGCGTGCTGTGGCACAAATGGCGTTTCCACTTGAACATCCTGTTGCTGCTGATCCCGCTGGGTTTCATGCCCAAATACTTCAGTGACGCCGCGTTGTTTCGTGGCGATGTCGGCCTCGGCGAACGGGAAATCGGCGAAATCCAGGTCGGCCCCTGGAGCCTGCGCCTGGCCGAGTTGCGCAATGAAGCACCGCGCCCGGACGGCCCGGCCGGTTACCTCAAAGGCTTCAATGGCGCCCTGTGCAACACCTGCGTCGAACAGGTCAAGGCCACTTACTTGCGCATCGGCAAACCTCGCAGCCTGCGCGCCGCCGGGGTGATTTTCTTCGGCACGCCGTATCGCATGGGCGCTTCGTTGCCAGTGCCGGAAAAAACCAAAGCCGACGCCGAGCTGTGGATCACCATGGAAGGCTGGGACGGCAGCATGCACCAGGCCTCGATCCCGCTGAGCCAGGCATCCCCGGCCACCATCGCCTGGCTGAACAAACAAGGAGGCAAACCATGATCAACGCTTTTCGCCCGCTCAGCGCCGCGTTACTGGTGCTGTGCGCCGGTTTCAGCGCCAGCGCCCTCGCCCACAACCCGATGTGCGAGTGCAAGGCCATCGACGCCGAGCAGATCAAATGCACCGGCGGTTTCTCCGACGGCAGCGGCGCACCGGGGGTGACCCTGGATGTGATCGGCTACGACGAAACCATTCTTGTGCCGGGCAAGCTTGGCACCGATTCGACCCTGACCTTCAAGAAGCCCGGCGCGGAGTTCTACGTGCTGTTTGACGCCGGTCCCGGCCACGTGGTCGAGATCGACCAAGCCGACATTGAGGCACCTTGAACATGAGTACGCCCACCACCCACGTCGTGCGCCCGGCCGGCGCCGGTCATGAAACCCTCTATGTGTTGCTGTTGTGCCTGATGATCCTTGCGGTTGCCGGGTCTGTCGTTGCCTGGCGCCACGAGTCCCAGGAAACGAGCAGCGTCAGTAGCCATCAACTGGATGCCCGCCGCGACTTGAGCGCCTCCGAACAAGGCATCTACGCCGATCTGCGGGTGACCCTGGACGAGATTCACTTGCTGCGCCAGGAGCAAACCACGCTGCCGACTCCCGAAGCCCTGGCCGATGAAGGCTTTGCACCGTTTGCCCAGGATGCCAGCTCGGTCAGTCGCGGCGGCCATGCCTGGCAGTTGCTGGCGGCCAAGGCCTACTTCGGCCAAAGCCAGGCACCGAACGTGGCCGGCTCGTTTTTGATGCGCTTGACCGCTGACGATGATGCACCGGACGTCTGGCTCAACCGCAGCAAGGCGCTCGCCGCCCCGACCGATCTTGCCGACGCCGCGCTCGAAAGCGCCGGCTGGCAGCAGATCGTCGCGCAATTCGATGCCGGCGTGACCCGCCAGCACCGGCACTGAACCCTCGCCTTCACCCGAGAGAAGACCGCTTTCCCATGCCTATTTCATCGCTACGTTCTTTCTCGCGCCTGATAGTGGTTGGCGTGCTGGCTTGCCTGCTGACACCACTGGCCAGCGCCGATCAGGCCAAGCGCCTGCGCATCGGCATCACCCTGCACCCTTATTACAGCTATGTGGCCAACATCGTCGGCGACAAGGCCGAAGTGGTGCCGCTGATTCCGGCCGGTTTCAATCCCCACGCCTATGAGCCGCGCGCCGAAGACATCAAGCGCATCAGTGGGCTGGACGTGGTCGTGCTCAACGGCGTCGGCCATGACGACTTCGCCGACCGCATGATCGCCGCCAGCGAAACCCCGAACGTCCCGGTGATCGAAGCCAACGAAAACGTGCCGTTGCTGGCCGCGACCGGCACCGCCGCCCGTGGCGCCGGCAAAGTGGTCAACCCCCACACTTTCCTGTCGATCAGCGCCTCGATCGCCCAGGTCAACAACATCGCCCGGGAACTGGGCAAGCTCGACCCGGACAACGCCAAGACTTACACCCAGAACGCCCGCGCCTACGGCAAACGCCTGCGGCAGATGCGTGCCGACGCCCTGGCCAAACTGACCCAGGCGCCGAACGCCGAACTGCGGGTGGCCACGGTCCACGCGGCCTACGACTACCTGCTGCGCGAGTTCGGCCTGGAAGTGACCGCGGTGGTCGAACCGGCCCACGGCATCGAGCCGAGCCCGAGCCAGTTGAAGAAGACCATCGATCAACTGCGCGAACTCGACGTGAAAGTGATCTTCTCCGAGATGGATTTCCCCTCCTCCTACGTCGACACCATCCAGCGTGAATCCGGGGTGAAGTTGTATCCGCTGTCGCACATTTCCTATGGCGAATACACCGCCGACAAATATGAAAAGGAAATGACCGGCAACCTCAACACCGTGGTGCGGGCGATTCAGGAGTCGGGCGCATGACCGCTCAAGAAAACCTGGCCGTCCAAAGCGCCGGCCCGACCCTGGATTTCGCCGATGTCAGCCTGACCCTCGGGCGCACTACGATTCTCGACAAGGTGACTTTCCAGGTCCAGCCCGGCAGCGTGCATGCGCTGGTCGGCCCCAACGGTGGCGGCAAGAGTTCGTTGATCAAGACCTTGCTCGGGCAAATGCCGCATCAGGGTCGCTTGAGCCTGCAATGGCCCGGCGAGCCCGGCACCATCGGCTACGTGCCGCAAGCGCTGGAGTTCGACCGGGGCTTGCCGATGACCGTCGACGATTTCATGGCCGCGATGTGTCAGCGACGTCCGGCGTTCCTGGGTTTGAGCAAGCATTACGCGGCGGCGATTGGCGAAGCCCTGGAACGAGTCGGCATGCAGGACAAACGCAAGCGGCGCATGGGCGCGCTGTCCGGTGGTGAACGCCAGCGGGTGTTGCTGGCCCAGGGGCTGATCCCGGCGCCGCAATTGCTGGTGCTCGACGAACCGATGTCGGCCCTCGATGAAGCCGGCATCCGGGTGTTCGAACGGTTGCTGGGCGACTGGCGCCAGAGCGGCATCACCGTGCTGTGGATCGAGCATGATCTGGAAGCCGTCGGGCGCCTGGCGGATCGGGTCACCGGGCTCAATCGCCGGGTGCTGTTCGACGCCACGCCGAAACAGGCACTGACCCCGGAGCGCTTGCTGACCCTGTTTTCGACCCATCCACGGAGCGCTGCCTGATGAGTTATGAAGCCTTTCGCTTGATGGTCCAGGGCTGGGCCTCTGCCGGTTATCTGCCGGAAGCACTGGCCTACGGATTCGTGGTCAACGCGCTGCTCGCCGGGCTGTTGATCGGCCCGGTGCTGGGTGGGTTGGGCACGCTGGTGGTGGTCAAGCGCTTCGCGTTTTTCTCTGAGGCGGTGGGTCACGCGGCGCTGACCGGCGTGGCCATCGGCATTCTACTCGGCGAACCTTATACGGGGCCGTATGGCAGCCTGTTCGGTTATTGCCTGTTGTTCGGCATCCTGCTCAATTACCTGCGCAATCGCACCGGCCTGGCGCCGGACACGCTGATCGGCGTGTTCCTCTCCGTGTCGCTGGCACTGGGAGCGAGCCTGCTGTTGATTCTGGCGGGCAAGATCAACGTGCACATTCTGGAAAACGTGTTGTTCGGTTCGGTGTTGACGGTTAATGGCAACGACTTGCTGGTGTTGGCCATCGTCGGTTCGCTGGTGATGGCCCTGGCCTTGCCGCTGTACAACCGCATCATGCTGGCCAGTTTCAACCCGCAACTGGCGGCGGTGCGCGGCGTGGCGGTGAAGACCCTGGATTACCTGTTCGTGATTCTGGTGACCCTGATTACCGTCGCCGCAGTGAAAGTCATCGGCGCCATTCTGGTGGGTGCCTTGCTGGTGATTCCGGCGGCGGCCGCGCGGTTGCTCAGCCAGTCGCTGAAAGGGTTTTTCTGGTGCTCGGTGTTGATCGCCACGGTCAGCACGCTGTGCGGCATTCTGGCGCCGATCGTGTTCGACCTGCCGATCCCGTCCGGTGCCGCGATCATTCTGGTGGCCGGTATCGCCTTCGCCCTGTCCGCCATTGCGCGCGGTGTCGTCCCCAGCCTTAAAGGGAATCTCGGATAAATGTCTTTTTCTCTGCGTCAACTGACCCTGACCATGGCCCTGTGTGGGGCGGTCGCGACATCTTTTGCGGCTGAAAATGCCAAGCCACTGCGTGTGCTGGCGTCCTTGCCGATTACTTACGGTCTGGGCGAGGTCTTGCTCAAAGGCACCGACGTCAGCCTCGAACGGGCGGCACCGGACAATCTGCCCGGCAGCCGCCAGACCGCTTACTTCACCGGGCGGGGCGCCCCGGCGCTGGCCAAACTGGCGACCGACGCCGATGCGGTGATCGGCCTGCGCTCGCTGTGGGCGGATGACCCGCTCTACCCCATCGCCCGGCGCAGCAATATCCGCATTGTCGAAGTCGATGCCGCGCGCCCAGTGGACGGCGCCCTGCCCGGCATCGCCGTGCAACCGGGGAACAAGGTCGATGGCTTGAACAGTCAGCCATGGTTTTCCAGCAACAACATGGGGCGCATGGCGGACGTGATGGCCGCTGACCTGGTGCGCCTGGCGCCCACGGCCAAGCCGAAAATCGAAGCCAACCTGGCCGCGCTCAAGCAGCGTTTGCTCAAGTTCAGCGCCGACAGCGAAGCGCGCCTGGCCAGTGCCGACAACCTCACGGTAATGAGCCTGAGTGATCACTTCGGCTACCTGATCGGCGGGCTCAACCTGGAACTGGTCGGCCTCGATGCGCGGCCAGATGCCGAGTGGACGCCCGAAGCGCTCAAGCAATTGGGCGCGACGCTCAAGGAAAATGACGTGGCGGTGGTGCTGCATCATCGCCAGCCGTCGGACGCGTTGAAAGCGGTGATCAGCGCGGCCGGGAGTCGGTTGGTGGTATTAAGCACGGACGCGGCGGACCCGGTGGCGGAGTTGGAGGGGAATGTGGATTTGGTGATCAAGGGGCTGAGCGACGGGCCTTCGGCCTAAGATCGTTCCCACGCTCCGCGTGGGAATGAAGCCCGGGACGCTCCGCGTTCCAAAGCGGACGCAGAGCGTCCGTTGAGGCATTCCCACGCAGAGCGTGGGAACGATCAATTCCAGAACATGAAAAAGCCCGCTGACCTTATCGGTTCAGCGGGCTTCTCGTTCCCACGCTCTGCGTGGGAATGCAGCCAGAGACGCTCCGCGTCTCACTCAATAGCTCAGTGAGCCACAGCCGCCTGCTCGTCCATCTTCTGCCGCAAGCTCAGCGGACGCATATCCGTCCAGGTTTCTTCGATGTAGGCCAGGCATTCTTTCTTCAGGCCACTCTTGCCCACGGTACGCCAGCCTTGTGGCACGGCTTTGTAGTCGGGCCAGATCGAGTATTGCTCTTCGTGGTTGACCACGACCTGAAAGAGGATGTCCTCGCGGTCGAATACTGACGTCATGGTGTGTCTCCATCGCTGTAGGGGTGGGCTGCACGGCGTGTGCAGCCGGTATGTAGAAGGAACGTTCGAGTTGCTCGGAAATTTAGAGCGTGGCAGTAGCCGCCGCCAACGCCCGGCCAAAAATCTCCGCGACGCGGTCGATTTCTGCGGCGGTGATCACCAGCGGCGGCAGGAAGCGCACCACCGCACCGTGGCGGCCGCCCAGTTCCAGGATCAAGCCGCGCTTGAGGCATTCGCGTTGCACCAGCGGCGCCAGGCGACCGAACGCCGGTGGATGGCCTTGCACGTCCGGGGTGCCGTTCGGGTCGACCAGTTCGACGCCCAGCATCAGGCCGCGACCGCGAATATCACCGAGCTGCGGGAAGTCCCGTTGCAGAATGCGCAGGTGTTCGCTCAGACGTTCGCCCATGGCGGCAGCGTGGGCGCAGACGTTGTTGTCTTTGAGGTAGCGCATCACCGCCGAACCAGCGGCCATGGCCATCTGATTGCCACGGAACGTCCCGGCATGAGCCCCCGGCAGCCAGGTGTCGAGCCAGTCGCGATAGACCACCACCGCCAACGGCAGGCTGCCGCCGATGGCTTTAGACAGGACGACTACGTCCGGAATGATCCCGGCGTGTTCGAAAGCGAACATCTTGCCGGTGCGGGCAAAACCGCTCTGGATTTCATCGACGATCAGCGCCACGCCGGCCTGCTCGGTGATACGTCGCAAGCCGCGCAACCAGTCGAGATCCGCCGGAATCACCCCGCCCTCGCCCTGCACCACTTCGACGATTACCGCCGCCGGCAATTGCACGCCAGCCTCGGGGTCGTTGAGCAGGTTTTCCAGGTAGTTGAGGTTAACCTGCACCCCTTGCGCGCCGCCGAGCCCGAACGGGCAGCGGTAATCGTAAGGGTACGGCATGAACTGCACGCCGCTGCTGAGCAAGGCGCCCAAGGGCTTTTTCGGCCCCAGGCTGCCCATCAGGCTCAGCGCGCCCTGGCTCATGCCGTGGTAACCGCCCTGGAACGACAACACGGTGCTGCGTCCGGTGGCGGTGCGCACCAGTTTCAGCGCGGCTTCCACGGCATCGGTGCCGGTGGGGCCGCAGAACTGGATTTTCGCTTCCGCGGCCAGGGCTGGCGGCAGCAGGCCAAACAGGTCCTGAACGAATTGATCCTTGACCGGAGTCGTCAGGTCGAGGGTGTGCAGTGGCAGTTCATCGGTCAGCACTTGCTGGATCGCTTCGATCACCACCGGGTGGTTGTGCCCCAGCGCCAGGGTGCCGGCGCCGGCCAGGCAATCGATAAAACTGCGGCCCTCGACGTCTTCGACATAAATGCCCTTGGCCCGCTTGAGCGCCAGGGGAATGCGTCGCGGATAACTGCGGGCATTGGATTCCTGCTGGTTCTGACGGGCCAGCAACGGCGATTCGTTGAACTGGTAAAGCGTCTCGGCAGGCACTGGGGCAACCCGGGCCGGCTGATCTTCGATAAGGCTGGTAGCGACTGACATCTCTCGACCCCTCAATACGCTGTGGATAGTGACCAAAACTGCACACCGGGCAGGTGCGCATTCCGTTCACGGGGCGCACTTGCAGGTTTTCCTGTTCTGGAAACGCATCAGGGGCTTGGGGATTTAGACCCGCGAACAGCTTTCTATGAAGGTGGCGTCAGTGCCTTGTGCATTGGAATGGCGTGAAGCCCCGCCACGCTGAAGGTTTCAGCACTGATGCGGTAACCCAGGCGTTGATAAAAGGCTTCGCTGGTACGGGTGCTGTTGAGGCGTGCCTGGCGCAAGCCCCGGTCGAGCATCCAGGCTTCCAGGTCATGGATCAAGGCCTGTCCGGCGCCGCGACGAAACCATTCTGGTTGCACGTAACAGAAGGCAACCTGGCCACTGTTCGCCGCCATGGCGACGCCGATTGGTTTGTCCTGAAGCAGGGCGATGTTCAGGTACAACCGCTGGTCGGTCAGCCAGGTGTGTACGTGTTCGATGGATTTGTTGTGGGTCCAGGCGGCGACGATTTTCGCGTCGTTGCGGTGGTCGAGTGCGCAACCGATCCGGATCGAACGATCGACGATCCGGCTGATTATGCTGGCGTCGGCAGGCGTTGCGTTGCAGATGTGCAGGGGTGCATCCATGGCGCTGTTACCTCAATCCATTGAGTCAAAGCTGCGGGGGAAGATAGCCCTGTCGGCGCCTGGATGGCTAATGGAGAGAAGTTACATTTGATGTGCAACACCGATTCCTTGTAGGAGCGAAGCTTGCTCGCGAAAGCAGTGTGTCAGGCGACGACGATGTTGAATGACGTACCGCTTTCGCGAGCAAGCTTCGCTCCTACAGGGGGTAGTGTCAGATGGTTTGCAACGGCATGGTCAGCTCGACCCGCAACCCGTCCGGCCGACTGTCGAAATGAAGGGTACAAGCACACCGCTGAACAATCGCCTGAACAATCGCCAACCCCAGCCCGCAACCGGTGCTCTGGCCATTACGCCAGAAGCGTTGAGTCAGGTGCTGCAGGTCATCTTCGGCAATCCCTGGCCCATGGTCGCGGACCACGAAGCGCACGCGATTACCGGTGGTTTCCAGGCTCAACTCCACGGCGCCGTCGCTCGGGGTATGGCGCAAGGCGTTATCCAGCAGGTTACGCAGCGCGGCAATCGACAGCACCGCGGGCATTTGCACCGGGGCGGCCGAGCACTTCGTCGGCGGTTGGAACTTGATGCGCTGGCGATCACCGCTGGCGGCATCCTGAATCGCCAGTTTCGCCACCTGCTCGGCGCTGCATTGCACGCCGTCATCGAACGACAGGCTGCCCTCGACCCGCGCCAGCAACAGCAATTGTTCAAGGGTGCGGTGCAGGCGGTCGGCGCCCTCTTCAGCCCGGGCCAGGGATTGATCCCGGGCCGCGCCGTCGGTCATGCGCGCCACTTGCAGGTGGGTCTTGATCGCGGTCAGCGGGCTGCGCAATTCGTGGGCGGCGTCACCGGTCAGGCGCCGTTCGCGTTCGATGGTCCGGCCGATGCGCTGGAACAACTGATTCTGGGTGTCCAGCAACGGTTGCAGTTCGCTGGGCAGCGGCTGGATCTGCAACGGTTCGAGGGAATCGGCACTGCGGCGCATCAAGGCATCGCGCATGCGATTGAGCGGCGCCAACCCCTGGCCGATGCCCAGCCAGAGCAGGCACAGGCAACCGAGCAACGCCACGCCTACCGGCACCGAGGCGGCCAGCAGGATCGACATGTTCAGGGCTTCGCGTTCGATCTGCCGATCTGCCGTGGTGATCCGCAGATCACCCCGCGCCAGGGTGAAACTGCGCCATGGCGCGCCGTCGATCATCTGGTCGTGGAAGCCCATTTTCTCGGCTTCGAGGGTTTGTTGCGGGTCGGTATGACTGCGGGCAAGGATTTCGCCGCGCAACGAACTGACCTGACAGGCCATGCCACCGGGGACATTCAATTGTTCAGCGCTGAAATGGGTGCCCTCGCCTTTGGTCGGCAGGGCCGGCAATTGCTCCATCAGGCCGGCGACCATGCGCGCCGACGCCACCAGTCGCTGGTCAAGGGAAAACATCATCTGGTTACGCAGGTCGCTGAGCATCCAGGCTGCCGCCAGCGCCCAGATCAGCGCAAACGCGGCGCCGAGGGTCAGGCTCAGGCGCAAACGCAGGCTCATCACTTCGATTGATCTCCGCCGTCCGCCGGCCCCAGGCGATAGCCCAGGCCGCGCACCGTCTCGACGATGCCATTCCCGAGTTTACGCCGCAGGTGATGGATATGAACGTTGAGCGCATTACTTTCCAGCTCATCGTTGAAGCCATAGACGCTGTCCTTCAACTGCTCGGTGGACAGCACCCGGCCACGGTTGTGCAACAAGGCCTGCAACAGCGATTGCTCGCGGCGCGACAGGTCTACCGGTTGGCCGGCGAGCATGGTTTCGCGACTGCTCGGATCGTAAGTCAGCGCGCCGTGTTCGATCAGGTTGACGCTACGTCCGGCCACCCGCCGCAACAAAGTGTGCAGGCGCGCCGCGAGTTCACGCAGGTCGAAGGGTTTGAGCAGGTAATCGTCAGCACCGGCTTGCAGGCCATCGACCCGGTCAGTGACCGCATCCCGGGCGGTGAGAATCAGCACCGGAATCTCCAGGCCGTTGTGGCGCAACTGCTGCAACAGCTTGAGGCCGTCTTCGTCGGGCAGACCGAGGTCGAGCACCATGACGTCGAATTCGGCGACCTTGAGTATCGCCCGGGCCGATGACGCCGTGGCCACGTGCTCCACGGTCAGGCCCTGGGCGGTGAGGCCGGCGACGATGCCGCTGGCGATCAGCTCATCGTCTTCGCAAACCAGTACGTGCATGGAAAGCCCCTAGAAAAAAGCTGATTAGGCCGGTGGTCGATTAAGCGGACATTATGCCCCGATTGCCGGCGCCACAAGGCCGTGACGGTTAATCATCGGTTAATCGCCGCCCACCATTGTGCACCTCACTTGCACAGGGATAAGGCCTACCCATGCGTCAACTGTTGTTCCTCTTTGCTCTCTTGATCTCGGGTCTGGCCCAGGCCGGGACCAATCCGTTCGAGACCAAGCCCGATTTTCTCCCCGTCGAACAGGCATTTGTCTTTACCTCCGAACGCCTTGAATCCGGTGAAACCCAGCTGTTCTGGCAAATCGCCGACGGTTATTACCTGTATCAGAAACGCCTGAAATTCGATGGCCTGGCCCCGGAGCACACACCAGCATTACCTGAAGGCGAGTCGCACAGCGATGAGTTCTTCGGCGAACAGCCGGTCTATCGCCAAGGCCTGGAACTGAAGATCCCGGCCGGGGCTACCGGGAAGGTCAAGGTTGGGTTCCAGGGTTGTGCCGACGCAGGTTTGTGCTATCCACCGCAAACCCAGGTCGTCGATCTGGGCGGCGCTGCCGCGATACCCGCTGCCAACGAAGCACCGGACCAGGCCCTGGCCAGCAACCTGCAACAGCGGGCGCTGGGCTGGAGTTTGCTGGTGTTCTTTGGATTGGGTCTGTTGCTGGCTTTCACCCCTTGCACGTTGCCAATGCTGCCGATCCTCGCCGGTTTGATCGTCGGTAGCGGCGCTTCGCCCAAACGCGGTTTCGCCCTGGCCACCAGCTATGTGATTTGCATGGCGCTGGTGTATGCGGCGATGGGCGTGTTGGCGTCGCTGCTGGGCGCCAACCTGCAAGCGCTGCTGCAAAATCCCTGGCTGTTGGGCAGTTTCGCAGCGGTGTTCGTGTTGCTCGCCTTGCCGATGTTCGGCTTCTTCGAATTGCAATTGCCGGTGGCGGTGCGTGATCGCCTGGAAAACGTTTCGCGCAATCAACGCGGCGGCAGCCTGATCGGTGCCGGTGTGCTGGGGGCCTTGTCCGGTCTGTTGGTCGGCCCGTGCATGACCGCGCCACTGGCCGGTGCCCTGCTTTATATCGCCCAGAGCGGCAATGCCGTGCACGGCGGGTTGATCCTGTTCGCCATGGGTATTGGCATGGGTATTCCGCTGTTGTTGCTGGTGACCGTCGGCAACCGTTTCCTGCCCAAGCCCGGCGCGTGGATGAATTTGCTCAAGGGTGTGTTCGGTTTCCTGTTCCTCGCCACTGCGCTGCTGATGCTGCGTCCGGTGCTGGATCAGTCCTTGTGGATCGGCTTGTGCGGCGCCCTGCTGTTGATCGCTGCCTACAGCGCCTGGAAGCAGTCGGAAGGTTTCGCTCGCATCGCCCATGTGTTCGGCGCCAGCTCGCTGTTGCTCGGCGTCTGGGGCAGCCTGCTGCTGATCGGCGCAGCGGGTGGCAGCGATGATCTGTTCAAGCCGTTGCAGGTTTATGCCGCTTCAAACGCCAGCAATGCTGCTAACCCTGTCGGCCATGAAGCCTTCACCACGATCAAGGACCCCGCCGCCCTGCAACGGGAACTCGATGCGGCGCAGGCCCAGGGCCAGTGGGTGCTGCTGGACTACTACGCCGACTGGTGCGTGTCGTGCAAAGTCATGGAAAAACAGGTCTTCGCCAAACCGCAGGTATTGGACGCATTAAAAGACGTGCGCTTGCTACGGCTGGACGTGACCGCCGACAATGCCGCCAGTCGCGAACTGCTTGGCCGCTACAAAGTGCCGGGGCCGCCCAGTTTGCTGTGGATCGGTGCCGACGGCAGCGAGCGCCGCAGCCAGCGCATCACCGGTGAGGTGGATGCCGAGACCTTCCTGCAACGCTGGAACACTACCCGAGAAGCCCGTTAATGCTGACCTTTACCCTCGGCACCTTTGCCATCGCGCTTAACCACCTGCTGCTGATCAGTGCCCTGGCACTGGCCACCTTCGTCGGCTGGCGGGTGGCCAAGCGCGGTGGGGAGAATCCCGAGTCGGTGTTGTTCAGCCTGTTCCTGCTGGGCATGTTGGCGGCGCGGATCAGTTTCGTGATCGCCTACTGGGCGCAATATCGCAACGACCCGTGGCAGATCATCGACCTGCGCGATGGCGGTTTTCTGGCCTGGCCGGGAGTGATCGTGCTGATCCTCGCAGCGCTGTATCGCGGCTGGCGTCGACCGGGTTTGCGCCGGCCACTGGGTTTCGGGGTGGGCACTGGCCTGCTGTTCTGGTTGCTGGCGACCTTCTCCCTGACGATCTACGAACAAGGCACACGCCTGCCGGACATCACGTTGCGCAATGCCGCCGGCGAAACCGTGCAACTGGCCGACTACCAGGGTGGCCCGCTGGTCATCAACCTCTGGGCCACCTGGTGCCCGCCGTGTCGCCGGGAGATGCCCGTGCTGGAAAACGCCCAGCAACAGCGCCCGGACCTGACCTTCCTGTTCGTCAACCAGGCCGAAAGCATGCAGAGCGTCGCCACCTTCCTGGAAACCCAGGGCCTGAGCCTGTCCAACGTGCTGTTCGACGGCAGTGGCCGCCTGGGCCAGGCCGTCGGTTCCATGGCCTTGCCGACTACGCTGTTCTATAGCAACGACGGTCGCCTGCTGGGCAGCCATCTGGGCGAATTGTCGGAAGCCAGCCTGGCCCGCGCCCTGGAAAACTTCGACGCCCCCAATCCCGCCACAAGGAAACTGCCATGCCCCGCCTCCGCCACCTGCTGACCCTGACCCTGGGCGCAGCCCTGCTGCACTTGCCGTCGGCGCAGGCTGCTGAAGAATTGCCCGAAGCGATCAAGAAGATCGAAGCCAAGGGCGCGAAAATCGTCGGCCAGTTCGATGCACCGGACGGTTTGCGCGGTTATGCGGCGCAATACCAGAACCGTGGCATGGCGCTGTACCTGACGCCCGATGGCAAGCACGTATTGCTCGGCAATCTGTACGACGCCGACGGCAACGACCTGAGCAGCGCGCCATTGCAGAAACTGGTGTACGCGCCGATGTCCAAGGAAGTCTGGGGCAAGATGGAAGCGAGCAACTGGATCGGTGACGGCAACAAGGACGCACCGCGCGTCGTCTATCTGTTCAGCGACCCGAACTGCCCTTACTGCAATATGTTCTGGGAACAGGCGCGGCCATGGGTCAAGTCGGGCAAGGTGCAGCTGCGGCACATCATGGTCGGCATCATCCGCGAAGACAGCCCGGGCAAATCCGCCGCGCTGCTGGCCGCCAAGGACCCGAGCAAAGCCCTGGCAGAACACGAAAAGGCCGGCAAGGAAAGCGCACTCAAAGCCATGAAAGACGTGCCACCGGCGATCCAGGCGAAACTGGCGGCGAACATGCAGTTGATGGAAGACCTGGAATTGCAGGCGACCCCGGCGATTTTCTACATGGACGACAAGGGCGAGTTGCAGCAACAGCAAGGCGCACCATCGCCGGACAAATTGTTGAAGATTCTCGGGCCGAAGTAACCGCAGGCTTGCAGCTCCCACGCCAGCGCGCGGGAGCAATCACTCTTCCCAGCGTTGGCATCGCCCGAGGATGTCCTCCAGATCATCCGTCGCCCCCTGATCCTCCAAGAACCGTGTGACCTCATCGCGCCACTCCTGGTCTGACGCAATGCCGGCCCAAGTGTGGGTTCCCGGCCAGTGGCCCGGCCGGTCATCGAAGGTGTTGATCAACGCCTGATTCAATGTCCGCACGTCAAAACCCGGGTTCTTCTCGCTTTGCAGCATCAACGAACTCAGCACCCGCTGTTGCGCATCGACGGACAGTTTGACCGGTTTGGTCTCGGTAGAACTCAACACAATAAACGCTGGCTGGACGTTCTCGGCGAGCGCTGCCTGCAAGCGATAGTGCCCATCGATGATCACGTAGGAGCACATACCGCCGACGTACCACAGCAGGATTGGCGGCAAGCTGCCTTCTCGCGCCTTCTTGCGCCACCATTTCAGACGCCCGGCGAGCAGATCCACCGTGTGCAAACCGATCACCGGCCCCAAGTCCCAATCGAGCCACTTCGCCGGTGAGGGCTGCACATTATCGAGAATGCCAGCGCCGCGCGCCGACCACTGTGGCAAATGGCACGACACTTCCTCCTGCGTCGAGAAATACCAGCCGCTCAGGCGCTCGCCCCGGTGGCCGCGCGCAATGGGCAACATTGGCCGCGCTACCCAATGGCCGGGATAGAGGAAGTCCGCCTGATGCGCCATCAACTGAGTGATGAAGTACCGGCTCCAGGCCTTGATGCGCTGCTCGGGCGGCAAGTGGGCGTGGTGCTCGACGTCCGCGGAGCTGATGGCAGGCACCGGCAGCAAGTCCAGTTGCACCGGCTGAGGGTTGCGCACCAGCCACGCACCGTAATACGAGGTGGCAATGGTGGCCCAGAGCAACGGGGTGTCGTTGAGCATCAACTTCAGCCGGCAGTTGTTGCCACTGAGCAGGTGCAGCGGCGGTTTGCCTTGCCTCGGGCGGTTGACCTCGATGCTCAGGCCGGCCCACTGTCCCTGTTGATCTTCAAGATCGCGCCAGAAGAATTGCTCCACGGTAGTCCCTTAGTGTCCAAGCTAAACAAGATCAAAAGATCGCAGCCTTCGGCAGCTACGGTACGCATTCCAACGTAGGAGATGCCGAAGGCTGCGATATTTTTTCAAACACTACGCGAGATTCTGCTCGGACAAAAACGCCAACAACGCCTGCGTCACAAACCCCGGATTCTCCAGATTGGAAATATGCCCCGCCTCCGGCACCAGCACACACGGGCAACCGATCAATTCAGCCATCTCCCGCGCTTCGGTTGGCGGTCGCGGCTTGTCCTGATCGCCGCACATCACCAGGGTGGTTTCAGGATTCAATTCTGCTAAACGCGGCAACAGATCATCCCGCCCGAACGTAATCCTCCCCATCGGCACAATGCTCTCGCGCAGACGCTCTGCCGGCAACGCGGCCAAAGATGCGCGGAAGTCCTGATACAGCGCCGACTGCGGATCGATGCCCGGACGGAAGAAGATCGGCACCACGATGTCCAGCAACTGCGGCGCGATCAGGCCGCTGTCTTCAATCTGTTTGAACAGCGAGAAATAGTACTGGCGAGTCGGCTCGGGCTCGACACCGACGTAAGTGTCCATCAGCACCAGGCCGTTGAGCCGCTGCGGTGCCGACAGCGCCAGACGCACGCCCCACATGCCACCCACCGACAACCCGACCAGGGTGACGCGATCGATGTCCAGATGATCGAGCAGTGCCAAGGCCTGGCGTGCGATGTCATCCAGCGAGGTCGTGCCTTCGGGGAGTTTTCCGGATTGACCGTGGCCCCAGAGGTCCAGGGCGATCACCCGGTACTGCTGCGACAACGCGGCAATCTGCGGCGCCCACATGGCCTGGTCCCACAGATAGCTGCCGGCCAGCAGCACGGCGGGGCCGGTGCCTTGGTCGGTGTAATGCAGGGGTTGTCCGTCTATTGTTGCGAAGGGCATCAGCTGTCTCCTCACCAAAATGGAGCAGGAAGACTGGGCTGGTGTGGCTTGGCAGTCAACCTTGCAGTGCCTGAGCTGACGCCTTCGCGGGCAAGCCTCGCTCCTACAGGTCGGAGTCGGCCCCGATATCGAGACCGACATAAATTCCGTAGGAGCGAGGCTTGCCCGCGAAGAGGCCATAACGGACGCTAGAGAATCAAAGCCCTTCCAACTCCGCCATCAGGTCATTCAACCGATCGACCTTCTCCTCGGTGATATCACTCGCCGCCAACCCTTCGATGTACTCCGCCAACTCCTCCACCGAACTGCACTCGAACATCGCCCGCAGCGGCACATTGCGTTGCAGGGCTTTTTGCACCCGCGAAGCAATCTGTGTCGCCAGCAGCGAATGGCCGCCCAGTTCGAAGAAGTTGTCGCGAACACCGACCTGCTCCACCTTCAGCACCTCAGCCCAGATATCCGCCAGGGTCTGCTCCAGTTCATTGCGCGGCGCCAGGTAATCCTGGCTCTGCAACTGACCGATTTCCAGCGCCGGCAGGGCCTTGCGATCAAGTTTGCCGTTGGCATTGAGCGGCATTTTGTCCAGCCACAACCAGTGCAGCGGCACCATGTATTCCGGCAGCTCGGCGCGCAGGCGTTGCTTGATGCGTTCCAGGCGTTCGCTCGGGTTAAGCGCCGAATCCGCCGCCACCAGATAGCCGACCAGATGCTTGCCGTTGACGCCTTCCTGCACACCCACCGCCGCATCGCGGACTTCCGGTTGTTCGTGCAGACGTGCTTCGATTTCCCCCAACTCGATGCGGTAACCGCGAATCTTTACCTGATGGTCGATCCGGCCGACGTATTCCAGCACGCCATCGCTGCGCCGACGAGCCAGATCGCCAGTGCGATACAGACGATCCCCCGGTTCGCCAAACGGGTTCGGTACAAACACCTGGGCGGTGCGCAGCGGATCGCTGACATAACCGCGTCCAACACCGGTGCCGGCGACACACAACTCACCCACCGCACCCAGCGGCACCAGTTCCAGCGCGCCATCGAGCAGGTACAAACGGTTGTTGTCGGTGGGCGTACCAATTGGCAAATAGCTGCCGCGGGTCGACGCCACGTCGACGCGGAAGAACGCCACATCATCCGAGCATTCCGCCGGGCCATAAGCATTGACCAGCCCGATCTCCGGGTAGCGCAGCAGCCATTGGTGCGCCAGTTCCGGCGGCATCGCTTCACCGGTCGGCAGCATCCAGCGCAGGCCGTCGAGGCTCATGCGCTCCTGGGCGAGCATGCCCTGGATGAGCGACGGCACGCTTTCCAGCACGGTGATGCCCTGGCTCTGCACGTGAGCCAGCAAACCCTGTGGATCGTGGGCGATGGTGTTCGGCACGATGTCCACCCGCGCGCCGAACAGCGGCGCGGCGAGGAACTGCCAGACCGAAATATCGAAGCTTTGCGAAGCAGTTTGCGCGATCACATCGGCGGCGCTCAGGTTCAGGTACGGCACCTTGCTCAATTGGTTATTCAACATGCCGCGCTGTTCAACCATCACGCCTTTCGGCAACCCGGTGGAGCCCGAGGTGTAGATCACGTAGGCCAGGTTATCCGGGGCGCTGTAGATGCCCGGGTTTTGCACCGAGGCCTCGCTCGCTTGCACCTCTTCCCAGACCAGCAACTTCGGTCGATGAGCGCAACCGAACTCTTCCAGCAATGTGACCGCTTGCTCACGACAGGCCTGAGTGCAGACCAGCAATGGCGTACGGCTCATGTCGATGATGCGGCTCAGGCGCTGACTCGGCAGACCCGGGTCCAACGGCAGGTAACCGGCGCCCGCCTTGAAGCTGCCAATGATCATGCCCAGCAGATCGAGATTCCGTTCCGCCAGCAACGCCACCGGTTGATCGAGCCCGACGCCCGCTGCGATTAACGCATGACCGAGACGGTTACTGCGCTGGTTCAGCTCGACATAACTGTGCAGCCGGTCGAGGCAACTGGCGGCGATCCGCTGCGGATGCTGCGCGACCTGGGCTTCGAACAACTCGACGTAGCTTTTTTCCAGCGGATACTCGTGTTCGCTCTGGTTGCAGCCATGCACCAGGAAGTCCTGCTCCTCGGCGCCCAGCAGCGGCAGGTCGGCCATGTCGCCATGGAACCCTTCGACCAAGGCCAGCAGCAAACGCTTGAACTCACCGAGCATGCGCTCGACCGTGGATTCGTCGAAATAGCGCTGGTCGTAGGACAGGTGCAAACCCAGGTCATCGCCCGGATAGCACACCGCCGTCAACGGGAAGTTGGTGTGGGTGCGGCCCGAATCCGAGGTGGCGTTGAGGCTTTGCGCCCGGTCCAGCACCGAGACTTCCACTGGGGCGTTTTCGAACACGAACAGGCTGTCGAACAGCGGCTGGCCTTTGGGCAGTTCGCTGTTTTCCTGAATGGTCACCAGCGGCAGGTATTCGTACTCGCGCAGTTGCATGTTGCTGTCGAGCAAACCGCTGAGCCACTGGCGCACGCTGACACGCTGGTCGTCTTCGGGCATTTTCACCCGCAGCGCGATGCTGTTGATAAACAGCCCGACGGTGCGTTGCATCTCCGGCATGTCCACCGGACGTCCGGCGACGGTGACGCCGAACAGTACGTCGCGATCACCGCTCAAGCGCCGCAGGACCAGGGCCCACGCCGCCTGGGCGAAGGTGTTGATGGTCAGCTGATGAGCCTGGGCCAGTTCACGCAATTGCGCACCATCACGGGCATCGAGCCGGGTGTAGCGGTCGCCGACGACCATGCCGCCGCTGTCGCCCGCATGTTCACGCAGGAACGGACGGTCGCTTGGAATCGGCGTGGTCCGCTCGAAGCCTTGCAGGTTGGTTCTCCACCACTGCCGCGCCTCGGCCAGGCTCTGGCGTTGCAGCCAGCCGATGTAGTCGCGATAACGTGGCGGCACGGCCAATTGCGCGTCCCGGCCTTCGCCGAGGGCCATGTAGATTTCGAAGAAATCGTTCATCAGCAGCGAGCGGCACCAGGCATCGATCAGGATGTGATGGTTGCTCATCATGAACCAGTAGCGCGCCGCGCCGACCTTGATCAGGCGCAGGTGGAACGGCGCCTGGTTGAGCAGATCGAACCCGGCTTCGCGCTCGGTTTTCAGCAGCGTTTGCAGCTTCGGTTCTTGCTCGGCGTCAGCAATCGCGGTCCAGTCGAGGTACTCGATCGGCGTGCTGCCCGGTTTGTGGATCACTTGCAGCATGTCTTCGCCGACGTTCCAGCAGAACGACGCGCGCAGGGCTTCATGACGGGCGATCACCGCTTGCCAGGCCTGGGCGAAACGCTCGGGGTCGAGTTCGCTGTTGATGCGGTAGCGATCCTGCATGAAGTACAGGCCGGTGCCCGGTTCCAGCAAGGTGTGCAACAGCATGCCTTCCTGCATCGGCGTCAGCGGGTAGACATCTTCAATGACGGCGGCCGGAATCGGCAGCGCATCGAGTTGCGGTTGGGTCAGTCGGGCCAGCGGGAAGTCTGACGGCGTCAGGCCACCAGCCTCGTCGTGCAGGCAATGTTCGATCAGGCTTTGCAGCTCGCCCAGGTAAGCATCCGCCAGATCACTGATGGTCTGCGGGTCGTGGCGTTCGGCGCTGAAGGTCCAGCGCAGCACCAGTTCGCCGCCGTAGACCTGGCTGTCGATGCTCAACTCATTCGGCAGCGGCGCATGAGGATCATGGGCGGCACCGACCGGCTCATCGAGGGGACGGAACAACGCGTCCGCGCCGAAGCTCTGGTCGAACTGGCCGAGGTAGTTGAAGGTGATCGGCGCCACTGGCAACGCGACCATGGTCTGGCGGCACAGGTCATCGGCGAGGTAACGCAGCACGCCATAACCCAGACCTTTATGCGGCACGGCGCGCAGTTGTTCCTTGATCGCTTTGATCGAGGCGCCCCGCTCAACCGTTGGGATCAAACGCAGCGGATAAGCGCTGGTGAACCAACCCACGGTGCGGGTCAGGTCGATCTCGTCGAACAGGGTTTCGCGGCCGTGGCCTTCGAGTTGAATCAACGCCGATTCGTGGCCGCTCCAGCGGCACATCACACGGGCCAATGCGGTCAGCAACAGGTCGTTGACCTGGGTGCGATAGGCGCTCGGCGCCTGTTGCAGCAATTGCCGGGTGCGCTCGGCATCCAGGCGTACGCTGACGGTTTGTGCATGACGATTTTGCTGGCCACCTTGCGGACGAGCGCACGGCAGCTCGGCACTTGGACCGGCCAGTTGCGTTTGCCACCAGCTCAATTCTTCGCGCAGGGATTCGCTGCCGGCATAGGCCTGCAAGCGTGCCGTCCAGTCCTTGAAGGCGCTGGTTTTGGCCGGCAGTTTGACGCCTTGTTGAGCGTCCAGTTGACGGTAGACCGTTTGCAGATCGTCCAGCAGCACCCGCCAGGAAACACCGTCGACCACCAAGTGGTGAATGGCGATGAACAGGCGTTGTTGACCTTCAGGACCATCGACCAACAGCACCCGCAGCAGCGGCCCTTGTTCAAGGTCGAGACTGCGCTGGGCATCGGCGAACAGCGCCGCGCATTTTTCCATGGACGAGACGCGTACCTGCCACAACACCGGGGTGTCATTAATCGCTTGGTGCTCAGCGTGCCATTTCGCGTCCACTTCAGTGAAGCGCAGGCGCAAGGCATCGTGTTGCTCGATCACCGCCAGCAGCGCTTGCTCCAGACGATGGGGTTCCAGGGCCTCGGTCGGCTCCAGCAGCAACGCCTGGTTCCAGTGCTGACGCTCGGGGATGTCAGTGTCGAAGAACCAGTGCTGGATCGGTGTCAACACCGATGTGCCGGTGAGCAAACCTTGCTCGGCGGCGACCTGCTCGGTGCGGGTCGCCACGGCGGCGAGGGTTTGCACGGTCTGGTGCTGGAACAAGTCGCGAGGGCTGAAGTGAATGCCCTGCTGCCGTGCGCGGCTGACCACTTGGATGGACAGGATCGAGTCGCCGCCCAGTTCGAAGAAGTTGTCGTTGAGGCCGACCTGCGCGACGTTCAGCACGTCGCACCAGATGCCGGCCAGGGTCAGCTCCAGTTCATTGCTCGGCACCACGTAGTGCTGACGGTTCAGCTCCGGGTCCGGCGCTGGCAGTGCGCGGCGGTCGAGTTTGCCGTTGGCGGTCAGCGGCATGCTGGCCAGCAGGATCAGGTGCGTCGGCACCATGTAGTCCGGCAGTTGTGATTTGAGGTGCGATTTCAGCGCTTCGCGCAGGGCGGCTTGTTGGGCTTCGTCCTGTTCCGCGACTTCGGTCACCAGATAGCCAACCAGTTGTTTGCCGCTCGGAGCGTCCAGCGCCAGGACAACGGCTTCGCGGATCGATTCATGCTCCAGCAGACGGGTTTCAATCTCGCCCAGTTCAATGCGGAAACCACGGATTTTCACTTGATGGTCGATACGCCCGAGGTATTCCACCAGGCCATCAGCGCGCTGACGCACCAGATCGCCCGTGCGGTAGATACGCCCGCCATGGTCGGCAAACGGGTCCGCGACAAAACGCTCCGCCGTCATCCCTGCCCGTTCGTGATAACCCTGGGCCAGGCCGGCACCACCGACGTACAACTCGCCGGTCGCGCCTTGCGGCACCAGTGCCAAATCGGCGTCGAGGATGTATGCCACGCGCGCACCGATCACGCTGCCGATCGGCACACTGCCCAGGCCTTCTTCCAACACCTCCGGCGCCAGACTGGCCAGCGGCATAACCACCGTTTCGGTCGGCCCGTAAGCGTTAAAGAACAGGCTCGGTGTGAACGCCGCGCGAATCCGCGACAGGTGTTCGCCAGTCAAGGCTTCGCCGCCGGTGATGATCATGCGCACCGGCAGGATTTCGCCCTGGGTCGCCAGCCATTGCGCCAACTGGCTGCCGTAGCTGGGGGTGAAACCGAGAATGTTGATCTGGTGCTGGCGAATCAGGCTGCAGATTTCTTCAGCGTCCCACTGACCTTGAGCGCGCAACACCACCTGGGCACCGCTCAACAACGGCACCAGCAGACGTTCGGTGGCGGCGTCGAAGTTGATCGAATAGAAGTGCAGTTCGCAATCGTCCGCACGCATGCCGAAGCGCTCGATTACCGCTTGGCAGTGCATGGCGATTTCACCGTGGGACACCACCACGCCTTTCGGTTTGCCGGTGGAGCCGGAGGTGTAAATCAGGTACGCCTGATGCTGCGGCAGGCTGATAAACGGCAGCTCCGTGGCCGGGTAATTGGCCAGCTCGGCGGCGTCATCCTCCAGGCACCAGCGGGCTACGGTCGAGGGCATTTCACCGAGGGCGTTGAACATGGCTTTGTCACTGAGCAGCAGACCAATGCCGCTGTCTTCGATCATATAGTGCAGGCGATCGAGCGGGTATTCCGGGTCCAGCGGCACGTAGGCGCCGCCGGCCTTGAGAATCGCCAGCAGGCCGACGACCATTTCCAGCGACCGTTCCAGCGCCAGGCCCACGCGGACCTGCGGGCCGACACCCCGCTCGCGCAGCACCCAGGCCAGGCGATTGGCGCGGCTGTCGAGTTCGGCGTAGCTCAGGGTTTGCCCGGCGAAGGTCAGGGCCGGCGCGTCTTTGCGCGCCAGCGCTTGCTCGCTGAACAGGTGATGGATGCACTGGTCCAGACGATGTTCACCCGGCTCGATGCCGAGGCTGTCGAGCAGGTTTTGCTGCTCCGTGGTTTCGAGCAACGGCAACTCGCTGAGGCGCTGTTGCGGACCAGCCAGCAGCGCTTCCAGCAGATTGCGCCAATGCCCGGCCATGCGCGCAATGCGCGGTTCGTCGAACAGGTCGGTGCTGTACGTCAGGCAGCAACCCAGGCGATGGTCGAGGTCGGTGACTTCCAGGTTGAGGTCGAACTTGGTGGCGCGGGCATCGTTGGCCAGGTATTCGACGGTCATGCCGGCCAAGGTGCGGCTCTGCTGGAATTCCCAGCGCTGGACGTTGCACATCACCTGGAACAACGGGTTGTACGCGGCGCTGCGCGGTGGCTGCAAGGCTTCCACCAGATGATCGAACGGCAGGTCCTGATGGGACTGGCCTTCGATCACCGTGTGACGAACCTGCTCGAACAACTCGCCCACGGACATCTGCCCGTCGAGTTGGCAACGCAATACCTGGGTGTTGAGGAAGGCGCCAATCAGCCCTTCGCTTTCCGGACGAATGCGGTTGGCCACTGGCGCACCGATACGCAGATCGGTCTGGCCGCTGTAGCGGTAAAGCAGCACGGCCAGGGCGGCAGTCATGGTCATGAACAGGGTCAGACCGTTTTGCGCATTGAAGGCACGGACCCGGGCGGCGAGGTCATCGCTGAGGTCGAAACGGAACAGTTCACCCTGATGGCTTTGCACCGGTGGACGCGGACGGTCGGCCGGCAATTCCAGCAGCGGATGTTCGCGGCCCAGTTGCGCGGTCCAGTAGTCGAGCTGGCGTTGACGCTCACCGGATTCCAGCCACTGGCGCTGCCAGACGCTGTAATCCAGGTATTGCACCGGCAGCGGTTGCAGCGGCGACTCGCGATCATCGACGAAGGCTTCGTAGAGCGCACTCAGTTCCCGGGCGAAGATGTCCATCGCCCAGCCTTCGGTGACGATGTGGTGCAGGGTCAGCACCAGGTAGTGTTCCTGCTCGGCGGTCTTGACCAGGCAAGCGCGCAGCAGCGGACCGGTTTCCAGATCGAACGGTTTGTGCGCCTCATCGTCGGCCAGTTGCTGGACCTGCCACTCGCGGCCGTCGGCGTCCAGCGCGGTGAAATCCTTCCAATCCATGCGCAGGCCGTTGTCGGCGTGCACCTGTTGCCGGGCCACGCCATCGACGCTCGGGAACGTGGTGCGCAGGGTTTCGTGGCGGATGATCAGCGCTTGCAACGCTGCTTCGAAACGCCCGACATCCAGCACCCCGCGCAATCGCGCCATACCGCCGACGTTATAGGCCGGGCTGTCCGGCTCCATTTGCCAGAGAAACCACATGCGCTGTTGGGAATAGGACAGCGGCACCGCTTGGTTGCGATCGACTTTTTCGATCGGCGGCTGCTGGTTGGTCTTGCCGCTGGCCTGG
The DNA here is from genome assembly GCF_012935755.1 of Pseudomonas sp. ADAK2. Lineage (GTDB taxonomy): Bacteria > Pseudomonadota > Gammaproteobacteria > Pseudomonadales > Pseudomonadaceae > Aquipseudomonas. Next base: position 6,581,211 of record NZ_CP052862.1, on the reverse strand, counting down.
ATCAGGCGAACCTGTTCGGCGAAGGCACCGAGCTCACTGTTTTCGAACAACGCGCGCAACGGCAACTCGACGTCGCAGGCCTGGCGGGTGCGGGAGATGATTTGCGTGGCCAGCAGCGAATGACCGCCGAGGGCGAAGAAATCGTCGCGCAGACCGATTTGCTTCTGGCCCAGCACTTCGCGCCAGATAGCGGCGATTTGTTGCTCCAGCGCGGTGACCGGTTCGACGTGTTCGCGAACCTGCCATTGCGGTTCCGGCAAGGCGCGACGGTCGAGTTTGCCGCTCGGGCTCAGGGGCATCGCATCCAGGCGCATCAACTGCGCCGGGACCATGTAGTCCGGCAGCTCGGCAGCCAATGCGGTTTTCAGGCGCGTGGTTTGCGCGTCTTCAGTTTCGGTGGAGTCAGTGGCGGTGTAGTAACCGATCAACTGGCCGCCAGCGGCCGTTTCACGCACCAGCACCACGGCTTGGGCCACGCCGTCCTGGGCCAGCAGCCGCGCTTCGATTTCTTCCGGTTCGACGCGGAAGCCACGCAGCTTGACTTGCTGATCGAGGCGACCGAGGTATTCGATCACGCCATCAGCGCTCCAGCGCGCACGGTCGCCGGTGCGATACAGCCGCGTGCCCTGCCCGCCCAGTGGATCGACGACAAAGCGTTCGGCGGTCAGGCTCGGGCGACCGAGGTAGCCGCGGGCCAGACCGATGCCGCTGATGCACAGTTCCCCCGGCACACCGGCCGGCACTGGATTGAGATCGCTGTCGAGCACGCGGCAGACCACGTTGCCCAACGGCCGGCCAATCGGCGAACGCTCGCCATCAGCCGTGGTGCAATGCCAATGGGTGACGTTGATCGCGGTTTCGGTCGGGCCGTAGCGGTTGTGCAGTTGCACGGCTGGCAGTTGCTCCAGCACGCGATTGCGCAACTCGGCAGGCAAGGCTTCGCCGCCGGAGAACACCCGGCGCAGGCTGGTGCATTCGGCGGTCAGCGGTTCTTCGATAAACAGCGCCAACAGCGGCGGCACGAAGTGCAGCGTGGTCACGCCGTATTGCTGGACCAGTTGCGCAATGCGATGGGGATCGCGGTGCTCGCCGGGGCCGGCAATCAGCAAGCGTGCGCCGGTGATCAGCGGCCAGAAGCATTCCCACACCGACACGTCGAAACTGATCGGCGCTTTTTGCATCAGCACGTCGGTTTCGTCGAGGTGATAAGTGTTCTGCATCCATTGCAGCCGCTCAGCGAGGGCGGCGTGGGTGTTGCCGACGCCCTTCGGCTGACCGGTAGAGCCGGAGGTGTAAATCACGTAGGCCAGGTTGTCGCCGTGCAGGTGCAGACCCGGTGCCTGGCTCGGCCAGTTTTCCAGGTGCAAGGCGTCCATGGCGATCACGCTGACGCCGTCGGTGGCCGGCAAGCGGTCGAGCAGTTCGGTCTGGGTCAGGAGCAATTCGACGCCGCTGTCGCTGAGCATGTAGGCCAGGCGTTCGGCTGGGTAATCCGGGTCCAGCGGCACGTAGGCGCCGCCGGCCTTGATGATCGCCAGCAGGCCGATCAGCAGTTGCGGCGAACGCTCGGTGGCGATGGCCACGCACACGTCCGGGCCGACGCCTTTGTCGCGCAGGTAATGGGCCAGGCGGTTGGCTTGGGCATGCAGCTCGGCGAAGTCCAGTTGGCCGCCGTCCCAGATCAGTGCGGTGCGTTCCGGGGTCTGGCGCAGTTGTTCATTGAGCCGTTCTGGCAGCCATTGGCTGGCGGGTGTACACGGAGCAATGCTCCACGACGCTTGTTGATCGTGCTCGCCCGAAGTCAGCAGTTGCAGGTCGCCGATAGCCTGTTGTGGACGCTCGCAGACGTCGCGCAGCAGGTTGATGTAGTGCTCGGCCAGACGCTCGATCGTCGCTTTTTCAAACAACTCGTCGGCGTAGTCGAAGGACAGGCTCAGGCGACCATTTCGGTCTTCCTCACTGTGCAATTGCAGGTCGAACTTGGCTTCGCGGCTGTGCCATGGCAGCTCTTCGGCGAGCAGCCCGGGCAAGCGGCGCAGCGCGCTCAAGTCCCGTTGCTGGTGGTTGAACATGACCTGGAACAAACCCGACTCGCGGGCTTGCGGGAAGGCTTCCAGCAGTTGCTCGAACGGCAGGTCCTGATGGGCTTGCGCGCCCAGTGCGGCTTGCCGGGTTTGGGCCAACAGCTGCACAAATGGCAGACGCGAATCGACGTCGGCGCGCAGCACTTGGGTGTTGATGAAGAAGCCGATCAGCCCCTGGGTTTCCAGGCGCGGACGGTTGGCGTTCGGCACGCCAATGCGAATGTCGCGCTGGCCGCTGTAGCGGTGCAGCAGGCTTTGGAATGCCGCGAGCAACAGCATGAACGGCGTCGCTTCATGGGTTTGGGCCGTCTGGCGGATCGCTTCGCTCAAGCTCACGCCCAACCGCACGGTGTGGCGGGCCGCGCTGTGGATCTGTTGCGCGGCGCGTGGGTGATCGGTGGCCAGGCTCAACACCGGATGCTCATCGCCCAGCTGGTTTTTCCAATAGGCCAGTTGCCGCTCGCCCTCGCCTTGCGCCAGCCATTGGCGCTGCCAGCTGCCGTAATCGGCGTACTGGGTCGGCAATGCCGCCAACGTGGCTTTCTGGCCTTGGGAAGCAGCGGCGTACAGGCGCGAGAACTCGTCGATCAACACATTCAGCGACCAGCCGTCGGCGATGATGTGGTGCATCGTCACCAGCAGTTGATGGTCCTCGTCGTCGAGGCGCACCAGGGTCACCCACAGCAGCGGGCCTTTTTCCAGATCGAACTGGGTGCGGGCTTCGTCCTCACGGATTTGTTGCGCACGGACTTCACGCTTGTCGACGGGCAAGTCACTGATGTCGATCAGTTGCAGGTTGAAATCACCGGCCGCATCGACCTGCTGCAGAGCTACACCGTCACGTTCGAAGAAGCGCGTGCGCAGGGATTCGTGGCGTTCGATCAACTGTTGAAAACTGGCGCGCAATGCGTCTTCGTCCAGTTCGCCGCGCAAACGCAAGGCGCCGGGAATGTTGTAGGCGCTGCTCTGCGGGTCGAGTTGCCAGGTGATCCACAAACGGTTTTGGGCCAGGGATTGCGGGATCGCTTCAGTGCGCGACAACGCGATGATCGCGCCTTGGGCCAGGCCGCCATCTTGTTGCTGTTGCGCGACTGCTGCGGCGAAGGCACCAAGGGTCGGCGCTTCGAACAGCAGGCGCAGGTTCAGCTCCAGGCCCAGCTCTTCACGCAACCGCGCGACCACTTGCGTGGCGGCGATGGAGTTGCCGCCGAGCAGGAAGAAGTGATCGTCGGTGTTGACCTGTTTGACGTTGAGTTGCTCGCGCCAGATCGTGGCGATCAGGGTTTGCAGCTCGGAAGCGGATTGCGCGGTGGTTTCAGTTTCCACGTCTGCCGACGGGAACAGCGCATAGCTGTCGAGGCTGCCGTCCGCCAGGCGATTGCGGCACGCCGAGCGTTGCAGTTTGCCGCTGGAAGTCTTCGGCAACGCACCGGGATTGAGCAATACAACAACGCTCGGCGCTTCCTGATACGCCTCGGCCACCGCTTGGCGGATGGCTTTGATCAGGGCGTCAGGCGGCAGGATTTTCTGCACGCTGCGGCTGATTTCCGCCGCGATGCCGATGCCTTCCTGACCGTCGATATTGACCGCGAACGCCGCGACGCGACCTTTGCGCACCACTTCCACTTCGCGCTCGACGGTTTGCTCGATGTCTTGCGGGTAAAGGTTGTGGCCGCGCACGATCAGCATGTCTTTCAGGCGCCCGGTGATGAAGAATTCACCGTCACGTTTGAAGCCCAGGTCACCGGTACGCAGCCAGGTGCGCCCGTCGTGCTGGACGAAGGTCTTGGCGCTGGCCTCGGGGTTGCGCCAGTAGCCGTGGGCGATGCTCGGCCCGGTAGCCCAGACTTCGCCGACGAGGTTGTCGGCCAGTTCCGTGAGTGCATTTGGCTCGACAATCAGCACCGCATGATCCGGCTGGCTGATGCCGCAGCTCATGATCGCCGCGCCCTCGCCCGCTTCGGCACGGTTTTGTGCCAAGGCCTGATCGTCGACCCGCAGGTTGCCGATCCCCTGGCCACGAGGCGTGCCAGCGACAAACAGCGTGGCTTCCGCCAGACCGTAAGACGCCATGAAACTGTCCGCGGTAAAACCGCACGGGGCGAACTTGTCGGTGAAGCGCTCGAGGGTGTCGAGGCGAATCGGCTCCGAGCCGGAATAGGCCACGCGCCAACCGCTCAGATCGAGGCGTTCCAGCGCCGAATCACTGACCCGCTCGCTGCACAAGCGATAAGCGAAGTCCGGCCCGCCGCTGATGGTGCCGCCGTATTCGCTGATCGCTTCGAGCCAGCGTAACGGCCGGCCGAGGAAGTAAGCCGGCGACATCAACACGCACGGCACACCGCTGAAAATCGGTTGCAACAGGCCGCCGATCAAACCCATGTCGTGGTACAGCGGCAACCAGCTGACGATCACGTCGTCCGGGTTCAGATCAATGCCGAAGCCGTGACGGATGAGCAACTCATTGGCCACCAGGTTGCCGTGGCTGACTTGCACGCCTTTGGGCAATGCGGTGGAGCCGGAGGTGTATTGCAGGAAGGCGATGTGGTCGTCTTTCAGATCCGGCAACACCCAACTGTCCGCCAGCGCGCTGTCGAGGGTATCGACGCAGAGCAACGGCGGCGCGCCTTCGATTTGCTGCAAGGCGTCGCGCAGGCCGGCGCTGGTCAGCAGCAGACGCGGTTCGGCATCGCTGATGATCGACAGAAGACGTTCCTGATGATGACGCTTGGTCGATTCCGGCGGGTAAGCCGGCACCGCGATCACACCGGCATACAGGCAACCGAAAAACGCCGCGACGTAATCCGGGCCGCTGGGAAACAGCAGCACCGCACGATCGCCGAATGCGGCCTGAGCCTGCAACGCGCCGGCAATGGTCCGCGCGCGCCGATCCAGATCGCGATAACTGAGCACCACCGTTTGATCCGCGGTCTCGGCGAGAAAACGCAAAGCCACTCGGTCCGGCGTCAGGGCCGCGCGGCGCTGGAGGGCTTGGACCAGTGTGCTGGGGAGTTCGAACGCGTCGGTCATGAGGTTTCCTGCCTGAATTCGGCTTACAAGTTGGAATCGGTTTTCCTACGTCACGCTCATAAAAATGGCGTGCAGGGCGCGGTCTTCGCCGACCGCGCAAGGCTTGGGAATGCGGTTATGGCCGGGTCGTGTCCGGAACCATTCACCAATGAGAACGATTGATGTCTTGAAATAATTAGTCGGCAAGCTCCAACCCCAACAGGGCCGGGCGCGACAGCGTGTCGCAGTTCACACGCTGCACTTTTGTGGCGCATTAATTCTCTTTCTCAATTGACAATCATTATCATTCAACATAATTTGTCGCTCGATGTGTAGGACGGCTCCCAAACGCTTGTCGTCCCGCAACCCTATTTGCAGCAAGGTGATTTCCATGACGGAACAAGTATCCACAAGCAGGTGCGATTCACCGCTACTTCAGGCCTTTGTCGACAATCGACTGATTCTGGTCAAAATTGCAGCCCGCATTACGGGCTGCCGGTCGCGGGCTGAGGACGTGGTGCAAGATGCGTTTTTCCGGCTGCAATCGGCGCCGCAGATCACGTCGTCGTTCAAGGCTCAGCTCAGCTATCTGTTCCAGATCGTGCGCAACCTGGCGATCGACCACTACCGCAAACAGGCGCTGGAGCTGAAGTATTCCGGCCCTGAAGAGGAAGGCCTGAACGTGGTGATCCAGGGCGCTTCACCGGAAACCTCGCACATCAATTTCTCGACCCTGGAGCACATCGCCGACGCGCTGACCGAGCTGCCGAGCCGCACGCGCTACGCGTTCGAGATGTACCGTTTGCACGGCGTGCCGCAAAAGGACATCGCCAAGGAACTTGGCGTCTCGCCGACCCTGGTGAACTTCATGATTCGCGATGCGCTGGTGCATTGCCGCAAAGTGTCGGGCAGTCGCGCGGATACATTTGCCCGTCGTTAAGAGTTGAATTTTTCGTCGCCCCCGTTCGCGGGCAAGCCTCGCTCCTACAGGTTTTGCGCCAACCGCACACCTGTAGGAGCGAGGCTTGCCCGCGAAGGCTGGCTCAAGACCGCAACGGATCTTGCGCCTTACACCTCACGCCAACGTGCACCGATCAAAAAACCGCTCACGCCCCAACACCATCAACGCCGCGCGCTTGTGCGGGAAGTCGAATTCTTTCTCGCAGTGGAAACACTGGTTGTGCATGTGCCCGATCATCTTCGCGTTATCAGCGCGCGGCTCGGCCACCACGCGCTGGGTGCGCGGATCATCCAGAAACAGGTAATGCACCAGCGCCGATAACCAGCTCGCCACCTTGTGCGGGCCACGGTGCGCTTCTTCACCCACCAGCATGTGAATGCCGCGGTCGTAATCGCCGGCGTCGTAGAACGGCGCGATGCGATCTTCCTTGGCCCAGTAGGCTTCGAAGTAAGCGAACGGCTGATCATCGAAACAACCAATCAGCGTCAGGGTGTGCGGGTCGGCGTCGAGCTTGCTCAGGTATTCGCGATGCTTTTCGAGACTGCCCTCTTCCTGCCAGAAACTGGCCACCCGCGGGCTGTTCTGCCAGCGATTGAAACGCGTCAGGTCCTGTTCGATTTCTACCGTGCGCAACGACACCCACGCGCCGAGACGCGCGTCGAAACGTCGATAGACTTCGCCGCGCGGCTTGGCCGGGCGCAACGGATGACGCTTGCCGCCGCTGATGACCATCTGCTGCGGATAGCTGCCGGTCAGCGATTCGCCGAGCCACGGCTGTGGCAATTGCCAGAACAGCGTGCGTTCGCAGCGGTACTCGCCCGCCGTTTCGGTCGGGATCAGCAAACCGCTGAACAGGGCTTCGGTGGGCGCCTCGTCCAGGCGCCAGGTCAGGCGCTGGCAAGCCGGATCCCGGGCAAACAACCAATAGCAAGACGCCCAGAAGGCTTGACCGGCGGGCAAGCCGAAGCGTTCGTCGACTTCGATGTGCAACTCGGGTTCGCGGCTCAGGCGCAAGCGGATCAGCGGCTGGCCTTCGAGGCTGAGGCTCAGGCGGCTTTCGGTTTCATCGGCTACAAGACTGCGCCCTGACGGCAAGGCCAGGGCAGTCAGGTCATTCAGATTGGACATGGGTCGGGCTCACAGTAATCGTCGACAGTTCAACGATGTGACGTGAGCCGGGGCGGGAAATTTAAGCGAACTCGTTAAATCCGCGACCTGCGGCAGGTTTTCAGGACTTTGGCACCGGCACCACCGCGATCTTGTACGGCTCAAAAATCTTCAACAGTTGGCCGTTGTCGCGCAAGCCTTGCAGCAATTTGCTGAATGCCGGGCCGCTGATCGGCGCGGCCGGGCTGAGCAGCGCGTAGTGGTGATAGACCTGATCGATGCGCTGGGACACCAGCAACTGATCAGCGACTTGCTCGTTGCGCAGCAGGTAATCACTCAGATAGGAGCGCGTAACCAGGGCGATATCGGCGCGATCCCGCAAGACCATCAGCAAATTGCTGTCATGAGAATAGGTCAGCGTGGCATTGAAATTCTGCGCGAGGAATTTCGGGTCGGCATTGAAGTTGGCGAATTCGTAGTGGTACCCACTGAACAAGGCCAGACGCTTGCCCGCGAGGTCGGCAAAATAACTCTCGCGGCGCTCGGGCTTGCGTTGCGCGACAAAAATCTCGGCGTCTTCCAGGCCCATGTCAACGGTGGTGTGAGGAATGTCCTTCCAACCCCAATCCGGGTTTTCGAAGATGGCCATGTCCACTCGACCTTGCTTGAAATCGCCGAAACGCCGGGGAATCGAGGTGGGCACCAGCACGAACTGGTAATCGGTTTGCAACTGGTTCAGGGCTTCCACCAGTTGCGGCAACAGGCCAGTATCGGCGCCGGACTCCGGGCGCACGGTGTAAGGCGGGAAATGCGCGGCACCGACCCGTACCTGTTGCGCCGCCTGGGACGGCAACACCCATAGCACCGCAAATGCCGCCAGCAAAAGCCGCGACACCGTCCACATTGGCGAAGACATCAAAACAACCCACTCCCCAAATAAAATACGCATCAATGCATTCAAGCTAGGCGGTTTCGCCTACTTAGCCAGTTTATCGTCGAGATAGACGGCTCATGGCTTCTCTTCAAGCACCAGAATCAACGCCTCTTCGGCCAATTGCTCCAGGCTCATGCTGCCGCCGGCGCGAAACCAGGTGGTGGTCCAGGACAAGGCGCCCGTCAGGAACCGCCGGGTGATGAACACATCACCCCGGATAAAACCGGCGTTCTTGGCCTCCCCCAGCACCTGCAGCCAGATCGCTTCATAAATGTCTCGCAGCGCCAGCACCTGCACCTGCCCGTCTTCGGACAGCGAACGCCATTCGTAGACCAGCACCGCCATGGCTTCGCCGCTACCGCCCATGATCGACTGCAATTCGCAGCGAATCAGCGCCAGCACCCGTTCGCGCACGCTGTCGGCCTCGGCCAGGGCGGCGTGCATCAACGCGGTGTTGTAGCGAATGGTTTCCTCCATCACCGCGCGCAGGATTTCGTCCTTGCTTTTGAAGTGGTGGAAAATACTGCCCGACTGAATGCCCACCGCACTGGCCAGGTCGCGCACCGTGGTGCGTTCATAGCCTTTATTGCGGAACAGGTGAGCCGCCACTTGCAGCAGTTTGCCGCGGGCGCTGTCCGGGTCGGTCAATTGGCCGTTGTCGACCAATTCGCGCATCACCCCCAGGGCTTTTTGCTCGTCCACCCGTTCTCTCCTACAGTCGTTCAGTCAAATGCGCCCTTCGCCGCTAAAACAGCGGGGTTGCGCGGGCAATTTAAGCTGGCGAGAGCGACCAAGCAAGCGCTTGGGGCGAAGATATTTCAGGCGTTTACAAACCAAGCGCTTGCTTGGTAGTCTCGAGCCACTTCTGTCGGAGCTGAGCATGGGGTTGACTGTGCCAAAAACAATCCGCATCGGTTGCGCCAGCGCCTTCTGGGGCGACACCTGCACCGCCGCCGCGCAACTGGTGCAAGGCGGGCGCCTGGACTATCTGGTGTTCGATTACCTGGCCGAAATTACGATGTCGATCATGGCCGGCGCGCGGATGAAAGATCCCCAGGCCGGCTACGCCAGCGACTTCATCGAAGTCCTCAGTCCTTTGTTGTCGCAACTCGCCGAACAGAAGATTCGCGTCATCAGCAACGCCGGCGGGGTCAACCCGCAGGCTTGTGCCGCCGCCCTGCAAACGGCGTGCGACAAGGCCGGGGTGGCACTGAAGATTGCCGTGCTGCTGGGCGACGACCTGCAACCGCAATTCAAACCACTCGGTAGCCAGGGCATCCGCGAAATGTTCAGCGGCGCGCCGTTGCCGCCGCTGTGTGTGTCCACAAATGCTTATCTCGGTGCGCCGGGCATCGTCGAAGCCCTGCGCCTGGGAGCGGACATCGTCATCACCGGCCGGGTGGTTGATAGCGCCGTGGTCAGCGCCGCGCTGGTGCATGAGTTCGGCTGGTCGTGGCACGACTACGACAAACTGGCCCAGGCTGCATTGGCTGGGCACATCATCGAATGCGGCGCCCAGTGCACCGGCGGCAACTTCACCGACTGGCGCGAGGTGCCCGACTACGAGCACATCGGTTTCCCCATCGTCGAAGTCAGTGCCGACAGCCAGTTCCTCGTCAGCAAACCCGAAGGCTCCGGTGGGCTGGTCACGCCACTGACCGTCGGCGAGCAGATGCTCTATGAAATCGGCGATCCGCAGGCCTATCTGTTGCCGGACGTGGTCTGCGATTTCAGTCAGGTCAAACTTCAGCAACAGGGCAAGAATGTAGTGCAAGTCCACGGCGCCAAAGGCCTGCCGCCGACCGATCAATACAAAGTCAGCGCCACCTACCCCGACGGTTTCCGCTGCACCGCCAGTTGCCTGATCGCCGGCATTGACGCGGTGGACAAGGCGCGACGGGTCAGCGAAGCGATCATCAACAAGACGTCGCAGATTTTCAGCCAGCGCGGCTGGGCGCCCTACAGCGAAGTGAACATCGAGCTGCTCGGCAGCGAGGCCACCTACGGTGCCCACGGCCAACGCCAGGACAGCCGCGAAGTGGTGATCAAACTTGCCGTGCGCCACCCGAGTAAACAGGCGTTGATCGTGTTCTCCCGGGAAATCGCCCAGGCCGCCACTGGCATGGCCCCGGGATTGACCGGGATCGTCGGTGGACGACCGACCGTGTATCCGTTGATCCGGCTGTTCTCGTTCCTGATCGACAAAACGGCCTGCACGCTGGAAATTGACCTGAACGGCCAGCGCCATCCCTGCACCCTGCCCGCCCTCGATACACTCGATCCCGCTGATCTGCCCGTGCCGATTGAACCACCCCAACCCACCGAGCGGGCCGACGCCAGCGTGGCACTGATCAAACTCGCGGTGGCGCGCTCCGGTGACAAGGGCAATCACAGCAACATCGGGGTCATGGCACGGCAGCCGCAATTCCTGCCATGGATCGCCGAAGCACTGACGCCGGAGGTGATCGTCGACTGGATGAGCCATGTGCTCGACCCGGTCCACGGCCGTGTCGAGCGCTGGTACCTGCCCGGCACCCACAGCTTGAATTTCCTCCTGGAAAACGCCCTCGGCGGTGGCGGCGTGGCCAGCCTGCGGATCGATCCGCAAGGCAAGGCCTTCGCCCAACAACTGCTGGAGATCCAGATTCCGGTGCCCCAGGGCATCGCCGACCAGGTCAACTAGAGGACCGCTGCCATGGCTTACGACTCGATTTTCAAAGCCGATCTGTTTGCCGGCCAAACCATCATCGTCACCGGCGGCGGCAGCGGCATCGGCCGTTGCACCGCCCACGAACTGGCGGCCCTCGGCGCCCATGTGCTGCTGGTGGGGCGCAACGCCGACAAACTGCGCAACGTCGCCACCGAGATCGCCGAGGACGGCGGCAAGGCTGACTGGAAGACCTGCGATATTCGTGAGGAAGAAGCGGTCAAGCATCTGGTCAGCGAGTTGATCCGCCTGTTCGGACCGATTCATGGCCTCGTCAACAATGCCGGCGGCCAGTTCCCGTCGCCGTTGGCCTCGATCAACCAGAAGGGTTTCGAAACCGTGATGCGCACCAACCTGGTCGGCGGTTTTCTGATGGCCCGGGAAGTGTTCAATCAATCCATGAGCAAGCACGGCGGGGCCATCGTCAACATGCTCGCCGACATGTGGGGCGGTATGCCCGGCATGGGCCATTCGGGGGCGTCACGCTCTGGCATGGACAACCTGACCAAGACCGCCGCGTTCGAATGGGGTTATGCCGGGGTGCGGGTCAATGCCGTGGCGCCGGGCTGGATTGCCTCCAGTGGCATGGACACCTACGAAGGCGCGTTCAAAGCGGTGATCCCTACGTTGCGCGAACACGTGCCGCTCAAGCGTATCGGCACCGAATCGGAAGTGAGCGCGGCGATTGTGTTCCTGCTCAGCCCGGCGGCGGCATTTGTCAGCGGCAGTACGTTGCGCATTGATGGGGCCGCGAGCCTGGGCGGTCGGGCGTGGCCGATTCACAAAGCGCAAAACAGTGAGTCGTTCAATGGTTTTCATCGCGCGTACTTGCCCGATGTATTGAAAGACAAGGAATAAGCCATGCCGGTGATCCAGTCGCAAATCGACCCTTTCAGCGAACAGTTCGCGCAAAACCGTGCGGCGATGCTGGTGGGTATCGAGCAGGTCCGTGAGCTTGAACAGAACCTGCTGAACAAGGCCGCCGAAGCCAAGGCCAAATTCGACAAGCGCGGCCAACTGCTGCCCCGTGAACGCCTTAATTTGCTGCTCGACCCCGGCGCACCGTTCCTCGAACTGGCGAGCCTGGCCGGCTACAAGCTGCACGACGACAAGGACGGCAGTTCGGCCGGCGGCGGGCTGATTGCCGGGATCGGTTACGTGTCCGGCGTGCGGGTACTGGTGGTGGCGAACAACAGCGCGATCAAGGGCGGGACCATTTCCCCCAGCGGTTTGAAAAAATCCCTGCGCCTGCAACAGATCGCCCTGGAAAACAAACTGCCGGTGATCACCCTTGCCGAGAGCGGCGGCGCCAACCTCAATTACGCCGCCGAGATTTTCATTGAGGGTGCGCGCAGCTTTGCCAATCAGGCGCGGATGTCGGCCATGGGCTTGCCGCAGATCACCGTGGTACATGGCTCGGCTACGGCGGGCGGCGCCTATCAGCCGGGGTTGTCGGATTACGTGGTGGTGGTGCGCGGCAAGGCCAAGCTGTTTCTCGCCGGCCCGCCGTTGCTGAAAGCCGCCACGGGTGAAGTGGCCACCGATGAAGAACTGGGTGGCGCCGAAATGCACGCACAAACCGCTGGCACTGCGGAATACCTGGCTGAAAACGATGCCGACGGCGTGCGCCTGGTGCGGGAGATTGTCAGCCTGTTGTCATGGAACGAGCAGTTGCCCTGGCTACCCGAACCGCAGTGGAAGGAACCGCTCTACCCCATCGATGAGCTGCTGGGGCTGATCCCGGATGACCCGAAAAAACCCTACGACGTGCGCGAAATCATCGCCCGGATTGCCGACGCTTCGAACTTCCTTGAATTCAAGGGCGAGTTCGATCAGCAGACGATCTGCGGCCACCTGAAAATCCAGGGTCGCGCCTGCGGCTTCATTGGCAACAACGGCCCGATCACGCCGAAGGGCGCGAGCAAGGCGGCGCAGTTTATCCAGCTGTGCGACCAGAGCCAGACGCCGTTGCTGTTTTTCCACAACACCACCGGGTTCATGGTCGGCACCGAGTCAGAGCAGCAAGGGGTGATCAAGCATGGCGCGAAGATGATCCAGGCGGTGGCCAACGCCAGGGTGGCGAAACTGACCATCGTCGTCGGCGGTTCCTACGGGGCCGGCAACTACGCGATGTGCGGTCGCGGTCTCGATCCACGCTTCATCTTCGCCTGGCCCAACAGCCGCACCGCCGTGATGGGCGGTGCGCAGGCCGGCAAAGTGCTGCGGATCGTCACCGAGGCCAAGCAGCTCAAGGACGGCTTGGTGCCGGACCCGAAAATGCTCGACATGCTGGAGCAGGTCACCGCACAGAAACTCGACAGCCAGTCCACCGCGCTCTACGGCAGCGCCAGTTTGTGGGACGACGGGCTGATCGATCCGCGGGATACCCGGACATTACTCGGCTATTTGCTGGACATTTGCCACGAGGCCGAAATGCGGTCGCTGCAAGCCAACAGTTTTGGTGTAGCCAGATTTTGATCGTTCCCACGCTCTGCGTGGGAATGCAGCCCGGGACGCTCCGCGTCCCAAAGCGGACGCAGAGCGTCCATAGAGGCGTTCCCACGCTGAGCGTGGGAACGATCATGGATATAAGGAGAACAATAAAAATGATCTTCACCCAGGAACACGAAGCACTGCGCCGTACCGTTCGCCAATTCGTCGATCACGAGATCAACCCGCACGTCGAGGAATGGGAAAAGGCCGGACGTTTTCCGATCCATGAGATTTTCCGCAAGGCCGGCGACCTCGGTTTGCTCGGCATCTCCAAACCAGAGAAGTTTGGCGGCATGGGCCTCGACTACAGCTATTCGATCGTCGCCGCCGAAGAGTTCGGCACCATTCATTGTGGTGGGATTCCGATGTCCATCGGCGTGCAGACCGACATGTGTACCCCGGCCCTCGCCCGCTTCGGCTCCGATGAACTGCGTGAAGAATTCCTGCGCCCGGCGATCAGCGGCGAGCAAGTCGGTTGCATCGGCGTCTCGGAAGTCGGCGCAGGCTCCGATGTCGCCGGACTGAAAACCACCGCGCGCAAGGACGGCGACGACTACGTGATCAACGGCAGCAAGATGTGGATCACCAACTCTCCAAGCGCCGATTTTATCTGCCTGCTGGCCAATACCTCGGACGACAAACCCCACGTCAACAAGTCGCTGATCATGGTGCCGATGAACACGCCAGGCATCAGCCTGAGTTCGCACCTGGACAAGCTCGGCATGCGCAGTTCGGAAACTGCCCAGGTGTTTTTCGACAACGTGCGCGTGCCCCAGCGCAATCGCATCGGCCATGAAGGCGCGGGGTTCATGATGCAGATGTTGCAGTTCCAGGAGGAACGCCTGTTCGGCGCGGCGAACATGATCAAGGGCCTGGAGTACTGCATCGACAGCACCATCGAGTACTGCAAGGAACGCAAGACTTTCGGCAATGCACTGATCGACAACCAAGTGATTCACTTCCGTCTGGCCGAGCTGCAAACCGAAATCGAATGCCTGCGGGCGCTGGTCTATCAGGCCACCGAGCAGTACATCAAAGGCCAGGACGTCACGCGCCTGGCGTCGATGGCCAAACTGAAGGCCGGTCGTCTGGGGCGGGAAGTCAGCGACAGTTGCCTGCAATATTGGGGCGGCATGGGCTTCATGTGGGACAACCCGGTGGCCCGGGCCTATCGCGATGTGCGGCTGGTATCGATTGGCGGCGGCGCCGACGAAATCATGCTGGGGATCATCTGCAAACTCATGGGCACCCTGCCGGGGAAAAAGAAATGAATAGCCTGCCGGTTTGCCAGACGCTGTTGCTCGAACTGCACAACGGCGTGCTGCACATCACCCTCAATCGCCCGGAAAGCCGCAATGCCATGAGCCTGCAGATGGTCGCCGAATTGCGAGAAGTGCTGGCGACGGTACGCGATGACCAGGCCGTTCGGGCCTTGGTGATCGGAGGTGCCGGCGGGCACTTCTGCGCCGGCGGCGACATCAAGGACATGGCCAACGCCCGAGCTCAAGGGCCGGAAGCTTATCGCGACTTGAACCGCGCGTTTGGTGCGCTGCTGCAAGAGGTACAACACGCGCCGCAAGTGGTCATCACCGTGCTGCAAGGCGCAGTGCTCGGCGGTGGTTTCGGCCTCGCTTGCGTCAGCGACGTCGCGCTGGCCGATCATCTGGCGCAATTCGGTTTGCCAGAAACCAGCCTCGGCCTGCTGCCGGCGCAGATCGCGCCCTTTGTGGTCCAGCGCATCGGCCTGACCCAGGCTCGACGGCTGGCCCTGACGGCGGCGCGGTTCGACGGCACCCAGGCAAAACGCCTGGGTCTGGTGCATTTTGTCGAACACGATCCGCAAGCCTTGGCCGAGCGCCTCGAAGAGGTGTTGGCCCATGTATTGTGCTGCGCACCAGGGGCAAATGCATTGACGAAAAAACTGTTGCTGGCGAGTGCCGGGCAACCTGCCGATGCGTTGCTGGATCAGGCGGCGCAGTGGTTCAGTGAAGCGGTGACCGGGGTTGAAGGGGTCGAGGGGACGATGGCCTTCGTGCAAAAGCGTAAACCGGGGTGGGCTTTGTAGGAGCAAGGCTTGCCCGCGAAGAGGCCATCACATCCACCGCAAAAACAAGGGAGTAAAACATGCCCGGACTGAGCAAAATCCTGATCGCCAACCGCGGAGAAATCGCCTGCCGCATCCAGCGCACCGCCCAGGCCCTGGGTTACCGCACCGTCGCCGTCTTCAGCGATGCCGACGCCGATGCCCTGCACGTACAAATGGCCGACGAAGCCGTCAACATCGGTCCGGCCCCGGTGCAGCAGTCGTACCTGAACATCCCGGCCATCATCGATGCCGCCCGCCGCACCGGCGCTGATGCAATCCACCCCGGCTACGGTTTTCTCTCGGAAAACGCCGGCTTCGCCCTCGCCTGCCGAGAGGCCGATATCACCTTCATCGGCCCCAGCCCCGACGCCATCGAGTTGATGGGCAGCAAGCGCCTGTCGAAACTCGCCATGCTCGCGGCCGGTGTACCTTGCATCAAAGGCTATCAGGACGCTGAACAGGACGACGCCACCCTGAGTCGCGAAGCCGAACGCATCGGCTATCCGCTGATGATCAAGGCCAGTGCCGGGGGTGGCGGGCGCGGCATGCGCCTGGTACACGACGCCAGTGATTTGCTGGCGCAACTGCGCACCGCGCGATCTGAAGCCCTGCACGGGTTTGGCAGCGATGAACTGATCCTCGAACAGGCGCTGATCGATCCCCGCCACGTCGAAATTCAAGTGTTCGGCGACCAGCATGGCAACCTGATCTACCTCGGCGAACGCGACTGTTCGATCCAGCGCCGGCACCAGAAAATCATCGAGGAAGCGCCCTGCCCGGTGATGACCGCCGAACTGCGCCAGGCCATGGGCGAAGCGGCGCTCAAGGCGGGCCGCGCGGTGAACTACGTCGGCGCCGGCACGGTGGAGTTCCTGCTCGATGCGCGCGGGCAGTTTTACTTTCTGGAGATGAACACCCGGCTGCAAGTGGAACACCCGGTGACCGAACTGATCACCGGCCTCGACCTGGTGGCCTGGCAGCTCCATGTTGCCGAAGGCCTGCCGCTGCCGCTACGCCAGGAGGAGGTGCAGCTCAACGGACATGCCCTGGAAGTGCGCCTGTACGCCGAGGACCCGGCGCAGGGTTTCCTGCCGCAGACCGGGCAGATCAGTGCCTGGGAACCGGCGTTGCACGGTGACGTGCGCATCGACCATGGCCTGATCGAAGGCCAGCACATCAGTCCTTTCTACGACCCGCTGCTCGGCAAGCTTATCGCCCACGGCGCCACCCGCGAAGAAGCCCGGCGCAAATTGTTGCGGGCGGTGCAAGACAGCGTGCTGTTGGGCGTGCAAAGCAATCAACGTCTGCTCGCCAGCCTGCTGCAACACCCGCAATTTATCAGTGGCGAGTTCAGCACCGGGTTTATCCCGACGCACTTTGTCGACCATCCTTGCCTGCAAGCCCACGTCCCGAGCGCCGAAGAACTGGCCATCGCGGCGGCGCTGCTCTATCAGGCCTCAGCGCAACATCACCCTGCTCCGCTGGCAGGGTGGCGAAACAACGCCAGCGTGCCGCTGCACTATCGCCTCGGCATGGAAGATCAGGACTGGACAGTGGAGCTGAACGCGATACCGGGCGAGCCCTACCGGCTTCAGGTGGGCGCACGGACGCTCGAACTGAAGCTCATCCACTGCGACACAAGCCAGGCCACCCTGGAAATCGACGGCATTCGTCAGTGTCATGCCTATCGCCTCGACGCCGGGCAACTGTGGTTGTTCACCCGACCTGGCAGCCTGCGACTGGAAGATCGCACTCAGGCGCCGGTCAGCAGCCAGGCCAGCGTCAGCTCCGGCACGCTCAAGGCGCCGATGGACGGGGCGATCGTCGATGTGCTGGTCAGTGAGGGCAGCCCGGTCAGCAAGGGTCAGCTCTTGGTGGTGCTGGAGGCGATGAAAATGGAGCATCCGCTCAAAGCCGGCATCGACGGCGTGCTTAAACGGTTGCAGGTCCGGGTCGGCGATCAGGTAAAAAATCGTCAGATTTTGTTGGAGGTCGAATAAGGCGCTAGGCGGATCCGCCGGGTTTGGCTACGCTCAAGCCCTATCAGCACGCGGATACCAGGAACCCTGCGATGCCTCACTGGTTGGTCATTGATCTGGAAGCCACCACCGATGAGGGCGGCTGGCCAGTTACAGAAATGGAAATCATCGAAATCGGCGCCACCCTGGTGGACCGAAAAGGTCGAGAGCTGGACCAGTTCCAGCGCTTCGTACGCCCGACGCGCCGGCCTCTGCTGACGCCGTTTTGTCGGGAGCTGACCCACATCACCCAGGCCAATATCGATACCGCGCAGCCCTTGACCGAGGTCTGGCCGGCGTTCGAACGCTGGCTCGGCCAGCATCATTCGCGCCTGGAAGGCTGGGCCAGTTGGGGCGATTACGATCGCAAACAACTGCTACAGGAATGGCAACGCCTGCAACTCGACAGCTTCCTGAGCCAGGTGCCGCACATGAACCTCAAGCAGCGTTTCGCCAAGGCGCGACGGCTGGAGCGCCCGCTGGGGCTCAACGGTGCGCTGCAACTGGCGGGCATGCAATTCAATGGGCAACAGCATCGAGCGCTGGAAGATGCGCGCAATACCGCGCGGCTATTACCGCTGGTGCTGCCCCTCTAGGAAGGTGACGGCGCCAGGGGTGTTGTGCATACTGGCCGGCCCTTTTCAGCCCTTTTCGAGGAATCGCCCATGTTTAAAGTCAACGAGTACTTCGACGGCACCGTCAAGTCGATCGCTTTCGGCACCGCTGAAGGTCCGGCGACCATCGGCGTCATGGCCCCGGGCGAATACGAATTCGGTACCAGCCAGCGTGAAATCATGCACGTGGTGACCGGCGCGCTGACCGTCAAACTGCCGGACAGCAGCGACTGGGAAACCTTCGCCGCCGGCAGCCAGTTCAACGTGCCGGCCAACAGCAAATTCCAGCTGAAAGTGGCCGTCGACACCGCTTACCTGTGCGAATACCGCGGCTAAACCCCCGGGTTTCACAGCGACAAAAAAATGCCCGTGTCCAATGACACGGGCATTTTTCATTCAGGGACGGCTATTCGAGGATCGTCACCGGCATGCCGACTGCCAGTCGACCATTGCTGTCGTTGACCAGGTTTTGGCCGAACATCGCACCGTCCGCCTCGGCCCGATACTTTTGCAGCGTGGCCAGGGGCTCACGATCATCGCTACGCACGCCGGTCTGCGGATCGATGGTGGTCAGGATGCATCGCGAACACGACTTGACCACGCGGAACTCGACATCACCGATGCGAATGCGTTTCCAGCCATCCTCCGCGTAGGCTTCGCTGCCCTCAATCACCAGGTTCGGCCGGAAGCGCAGCATTTCCAATGGTCGCCCAACCTTCTGCGACAGGTCTTCCAGTGACGCCTGGCCGATCAACAACAGCGGAAAGCCATCGGCGAAGGCCACCTGATCGTCTTCCTTGCCGTAGCCTGACTGGGTGGTGCGCGCGCGATCCAGCGGCACTTGCACCAATCGCGTCGGCTTGCCGATGAACTCACTGACCCACGCCCCCGCCGCGTCGCCAGCATCGGGCACGCGCAAGGTGTCGCGCCAAATGGTCACGCCGCGCAGTTCGGCGTCGCTGCCGGGCAAGGCGATATCAATCGGTGAATGGCCTGGGGCGTTGAGGGTCAAGCCTCCGTCGGCATTCCACAGCGCCGACAGCTGGCTCATCTGCGCCACCGCGCGTTGGGTCAGGAAGCGCCCGCTGGCTTCGTCCACCAGCATCCAGCGTCGATCCCCG
Organism: Pseudomonas sp. ADAK2; assembly: GCF_012935755.1. Lineage (GTDB taxonomy): Bacteria > Pseudomonadota > Gammaproteobacteria > Pseudomonadales > Pseudomonadaceae > Aquipseudomonas. The sequence continues at coordinate 6,562,077 of NZ_CP052862.1, read as the reverse complement.
TCCAGACCCAGTTTGTCGAGGCTGACCTGTTGCAGGGGCTCGCCCTTGCCGGATTTCAACGGATAACGGTAAAGCGCGCTCAGACGCAACATGGCCAGCTCCCTGGTGGGCAAAAAACGCCACCCTATACGAGCTTGATCGCTGAATCAAAGGCTGACGCGATGCCAGCCTTCGGCGTCGGGATCAGGCCGGCACTTCGTCGAGCATCAGGCGCTGGCGCACCACGTCGACGAGTTTGTCCGGCTGGAACTTGGAGAGGAAGTTGTCGCAGCCGACCTTCTTCACCATCGAGTCGTTGAAACTGCCGGACAACGAGGTGTGCAGGACCACGTAGAGACCTCGCAGACGCGGGTCGTTACGGATCTCGGTGGTCAGGCGGTAGCCGTCCATTTCCGGCATTTCGGCGTCGGTGAAAATCATCAGCAGTTTGTCGGTCATGACCACGCCGGTATCGGCCCAGGCCTTGAGCATGTTCAGGGCCTTCAGGCCGTCGCTGGCGATGTGCATCTTCACGCCCAACTGACCGAGGGTGTCGCGCAATTGCGAGAGCGCCACGTTCGAGTCGTCCACCAGCAGCACTTCACGGCCACGGGCGCGTTCCAGCACCGGGTCATCCAGTTTTTCCTTGGACACCTTGGCGTTGTACGGGACGATTTCGGCGAGGACTTTTTCCACGTCGATGATTTCCACCAACTGGTCATCGACCTTGCTGATGGCGGTCAGGTAGTGCTGGCGACCGGCGCTGGTCGGCGGCGGCAGAATGGCTTCCCAGTTCATGTTGACGATGCGGTCCACGCCACCGACCAGGAACGCCTGCACCGAGCGGTTGTACTCGGTAACGATGATGGTGCTGGTGGGGCTGGGCACCAACGGACGCATGCCGATGGCCTGGGACAGGTCGATCACCGGCAGCGTCTGGCCACGCAGGTTGACCACACCGCAGACAAACGGATGGCGCTGGGGCATCAGGGTCAGCTTCGGCAGTTGCAGCACTTCCTGGACTTTGAAAACGTTGATCGCGAACAATTGCCGCCCGGCCAGCCGGAACATGAGAATTTCCAGGCGATTCTCACCCACCAGTTGCGTGCGTTGGTCTACCGTGTCGAGAATGCCGGCCATCAATGACTCCTGGGCTTGTTCTGATGAATTCACTAAAGAGGGTTATCGGCTGTTATTGCTAGAGCTTGACCCCCAGACAAAATGCCACGCTCAGGCATTGATGTCACATTAACATCATGCTTTACTGGCCTCGTGATTTCATCTGCTTCATTCCCTGTCGCGCGACCTCGGTTTGCACGTTAGGTTCCCCTGTGTAAGGGATTCCCCTAGTAACAATCAGGCCCAACCTGATATTCGCAATATCCAATAGCCATTAATGTGACGCCATTCTCATTGCATGAACGGAGTCAGGCTTTTGTGTGCGATCGCAGGTCAGTGGCCCCCCACCCTCTCAAGTTCTCCAGCGCGCGCAAAAGCGGGCCGGAGCGTGCTCGGGCAACAACGCGTGATCATCGACACACACGACATTCCCTCATCAGACGTGACGTGGTGGAGATAAGCATGCCGAACGACCATAAAGAGGGGGCTCAGCGCCTTCCCGAGTTTCTCGTCGAGGCTGAAACACTCCTGGCCAAGTCCGAGGAATGCCTCAGTCATCTGCAACTGATCAGCAACGATACAGATGCCATCGACTGCATGCTCAGCAGCCTGCTTAAACTGGCAAACAAGGCCGATGCCCTGGCGCTGGAAGCGGTTTCGGAGTTTTCGCTGCACATCCATGGTCTGTTGAACCATGCCCAACATCACATGGCCCTGAACAAACAGGCCCTCGATGCACTGAAAGACTGCTTCACACTGATGGCCTGGCAACTCGAACTCATCGATCCCAAAACCGGTCAGTTGAGCCTGGATGACAGCGAACAGGCGTCGCTGATCGAAGCCTTTGCCTTTCAGGTCGGACAAAGCCGGTTTCAGCCTCCAGCCCACGCCAAACCGCTCACCCTCGTCGCCTTCTCGGAACGGCAAGCTTAAATTTGCCGGGTAACTGTGCGTCGCCTGGTTCTTGTATTGCCCGGCCCCGACTCAGTAACTTGAATGCCCATGTCGCAATTGAATATTTCATACCTGTCAACGACAGCTCAATAAACATTATTTGATCTTGTCGAGCGCGGACTCTCTGTCCCGGGCTCAGGTATCGCCTGACTTTAAAAACAACACCTCAGGCGTCCTCACTATATTCGAGCGACAAGCAACCCAACTTTTTCCATTATGGAACCAACGTCCAAACTCCATAATTCCTGACTGCGTGGACATATATACCAAACGCGACCAACGGTATCTTAAGTGGTATTATCCCGGCCATTAGTTGGCTTCTAATAATGGCACTGTGATTCAAGACGAGAGCAGCCCGCTAAACTTCATGGCTGGATTTCATCTTCTGGTCAGCCCCATTGAAGTCGGTGATTCACCCAACAGTTTTTCAGACAGAGACCCGTCAGCCATCATGGCCGGTCTGCCCGCAGCGAACATCCATTGGCTCCATCTGCTATGTACGCCAGCCTCAAGTCAATTACCACGTGGCCCCCTTCCCGAGAAAACGCGCGCCGGTTCACGCTGTTGCTGTGCACCTGCTCGGCGCTTGGCAGTCTGCTGGTCTATGGCTTCTCCACTCTCCTGCCGGTGAGCCTGCTGATACTCAATATGGCAGCACTGACCTGTGTCTGGGTCGGGCATCGCCTGTCGCGCAAGTCGATCAAGTTTCAACCGCAAGAGTTGGCCGACCGTCTGCTGCAAGTACAGGAAAACGAACGCCATCGGCTCAGCCGCGAGTTGCACGACGACATCGGCCAATTGCTGACGGCGGCCAAACTGCAAAGCGAATGGCTCAAGCGCCGTCTGCCCGAAGAGCTACAGGGCCAATGCTCGGTGCTCTGTGAAACCCTGGAAGAAACCCTGACCAAGGTGCGTGACGTCTCGGCCATTCTCAACCCCCGGCAGTTGACCAGTCTCGGGCTGGAAGCCAGCCTGCGGGCACATTTGCTCAAGACCCTGGCCAATACCTCGGTGCACTGGAGCCTGGAATGCCATCAGCGCCTGACCGGCATTCCGGAAGAAATGGCCGTGGCGGCTTTTCGGATTACCCAGGAAGCGGTGACCAATATTCTGCGCCATGCCGATGCCAGGAACCTGTTGGTGCGCGTGCAACGCCTGCCGCAGGGCCTGACTCTGCTGATCAGCGACGACGGCCTGGGCTTTGCGCCCGCCGCCAACCCGGGGCGCGAGGGGCAACGCGGCATGGCCGGGATGTCGGAACGGATCGAACAATTGGGCGGGACCTTGGCCGTGACCAGCGAGCCGGGCAAAGGCACTCAAATCGAAGCACTTTTCCCCTGGGCGCCCCGCGCGCTCGAACGGGCCAGTACGAATAAGGTTATGCGTTGACTTGTAACTTACTCCTGGTGGATGACCACTCGCTTATCCGGGCCGGCGTACGCGCTCTGGTGCTGGATATTCCCGGCTACGCGGTAGTTGGCGAGGCCAATGACGGCTCGCAACTGCTGGAGATGGTGGAGCAACTGTCCCCGGACATCGTCCTGCTGGACATTTCCATGAAGGAGACCGGCGGCCTCGAAGCCTTGCAGCGCCTTAAAAAGGTTCGCCCACAAAGCAAGGTCCTGATCCTGTCGATGCACACCGACCCGGCGCTGATCATGCAGGCCCTGGAGTCCGGCGCCCATGGCTACTTGCTCAAGGACACCACCGCCACCGAGCTCGAACACGCCCTGGACGCCCTGCGCAACAACGAACGCTACCTGAGCCCGGCGATTGCCCACACGGTGATCAATCAGGCACTGACCCGCACCCAGAAAAACCAGGCGCCGATCCCGGACTCCCACAACCTGACCGCTCGCCAGCTGGAAATCCTGCGATTGATCGTACGTGGCAAATCCACCCGGGAAATCGCCAACGGCCTGGGCCTGAGTATCAAGACCGTCGAAACCCACCGCTCGCAGATCATGAAACGCCTGCAGATCTACGACGTGGCGGGCCTGGTGCTATTCGCCGTGCGTGAACAAATCATCAGTCTGGATGATTGACGGCCCGGGATGAGCCCAGCAGCGGTGAGTCCGCTGGCAAGTGCACGCGCAATGCCGCCGGACGCGCCTCGAAACGCAGGTTGTCACCCTCCAGGGGTTCGCCGTCGAGGTTGATGTGCAGGCCTTCCGACACCTTGATCTCGACCCACGGCAAACGGGCGCGCACGAACATGTTGTCGAAGCCGAAGCCCTCGGTCAGCAGATTTTTCAACGTGCCGACCACCTCCTGCGGTGCCGGCAGAATGCTGATATCCAGCAGTCCATCGTCCGCCAGCGCCTCCGGGCACAACACTCGGCCGCCGCCGGCCTGTCGGCCATTGCCGATTCCCAACGCCAGCAGCTCGCCACGCCAGTGAAAGTCCGGCCCCTGCAATTCGCCATAGGCGGCATGCAATTCGCTGAAACGCGATAAACCGGTGAACAGGTACGCCGCACCGCCCAGGATCTTTTTCAGGTCTTCCGAGGTATTGGCCGTAACGTTACTGCCAAAACCGCCAGTGGCCATATTCAGAAACACTTGTCCGCCGACCTCGCCCAGATCGATCGGGACTGGTGCGCTGTCCAGCAGCTCCAGGGCTTGGGCAGGTTCCAGAGAAATACCGGCGGCACGTGCGAAATCGTTGGCAGTGCCCAAAGGCAACAGCACCAGGCTGGCCTCGTTCGGATGCGCCGCCATGGCTTCGGCGATATCGCGCAACGTGCCGTCGCCACCACCGGCAATCACTTGCGGGTAACCGGCGGCCAACGCCTCATCCACCAGGCGCCGGGCATCACCGGCCTCCCAGGTCACCCGAACGGCCAGCTCCCACCCCTGCTTGCGCTTGCCTTCAACTGCCGCGCGGACATCCTCATTGAGTGCCTGCTTGCCATGCAGAATCAACAGCGCCTTGCGCTCACCCATAGCGATCACTCCCATAATTGGCATCCGTATGAGAGATGTTGACCTCACAGGCAGGCAAAAAAGTCAGGTGAACTTGAATAAATTCAAAGTCACAGCGTTTTGCGTCCTACAGAGCGGTACTTTTTCTTACAAAACATGAGGAATCGGCTCAATTGACCGAACCAAGTGATTGGTACACCTTGGCGGCCTGTGGTCTCAATCATCAACTACAAACACACAAGGATGTGCACGCAATGAATGCAAACGCCCTAAGGGCTCATCAAGCCGAGTTCAAACACGGTGCAAAAACCGGTGGAGAAGTGGATTTGGAACCTCGCGTCGTCGAACTGGAAACTCACCTCAAATACATCCGCCGGGACATGGACGAAGTGCGTGGCGACGTCAAATCCATCAAGCACCGACTGGCCTACTCTGCCGGTGCATTCGGCGTGATCCTGGGACTTCTGGGGTGGATCGCCAACAGCCGGTTCGAACAGGTCGTGACACTTCTGTCTCATTAACCGGCAGGGGTAGAGGCAGGCCCGGCTCGATCAACCGGGCTTGCAGGGCAGTCGATGACAGGTATCAGCTCAAGACTTCACTCAAGGGAATGAAGTTGACGAAATCGCCCTCGACCAGGGTGCGGCCTTCCAGCACTTCCACAAGGCCTTCGGCCCACGCGGCGCTGCGCAGTACGCCAGAACTCTGATTCCGGTAAGTGGTTGCCCGACCCTGTTCGAGACGCCCGCGCAGGTACTCGCGTCGATTGCCAGCCTTTGGCCAGACAAACCCTGCCGGCACCTGGAATTTCAACGGCTCGACGTCTTCGACACCTTGACGCCGCAGCAGATAAGGCCGGGCCAGCAACGCGAAGGTCACCAGCGTCGAGGCCGGGTTACCCGGCAAACCGATCACCGGCACGCCCCGGAAATGCCCGAATGTCAGCGGCTTGCCGGGCTTGATGGCGAGCTTCCACAGGGTCAGCTCACCCTCCTCACGCAAGGCGATGCCAAGGAAGTCGGCTTCGCCCACCGAGACACCGCCAGTAGAGAGAATCAGGTCGACATCGGTCAGTTCACCCAAGCGAGCGCGAGTCACCGCCAGGTCATCCACCAGGATGCCGGCGTCGATCACTTCACACCCCAAGCGTTGCAACCAACTGCACAGCAACACACGGTTACTGTTGTAGATCTGCCCAGGCCCCAGGGCCTGCCCGGGTTCGATCAGTTCATCGCCGGTGGATAGCACCGCTACACGCACCTTGCGCACAACCTCCAGCTCGGCACATCCCAGGGATGCCGCCAGGCCCTGCTCGATGGGCCCCAGGCGCGTGCCCGCCGTCAGGACCAACTCGCCGACCGTGGTTTCCTGGCCTTGCGGCCGAATGTTCTGGCCGGGGGTCATGGTTTCGGTGAACACCACACGCTCGTCCACCTGGACTTCGGCGTTCTCCTGCATCTGGACACAATCGGCGCCTTCGGGCACCGGCGCCCCCGTGAAGATGCGTGCGCAGGTTCCCGGCTGCAAGGGTTGTGGCGCCTGGCCAGCGAAAATCTTCTGGCTGACCACCAACGGTTCACCGGTCCAGTCGGCCACGCGCAAGGCATAGCCGTCCATGGCACTGTTGGGCCAGGGCGGCAAATCGAGTGTCGAGACCAGATCCTCCGCCAGCACGCGCCCCTGAACCTGCGCCAACGGCAAACGCTCACGTTCACGAATCGGCGCCGCTTCGGCCATTTCCAGCAAACGTGCCAGCGCCACCTCGACAGGCATCAAGCTGCCGGTCTTGCCGGGCTTACCCGCGGGATTCACAGGGTGCCGCCTGTTTCAGATGAGGGACGAAATTGCACGGACGGTGCCGCGAATCCAGCTGCTCGGCAAGAATGCCATCCCATCCGGTACGCACAGCGTTGGTCGAACCCGGCAAGCAGCACACTAGCGTGCCGTTGGCCAAACCGGCGAGTGCGCGGGACTGCACGGTCGAGGTGCCGATGTCGGCCACGGAAATCTGCCGGAACAGCTCGCCAAATCCGTCGACCTGCTTATCCAGAAGGCAACTCACGGCTTCCGGCGTGCTGTCGCGGCCGGTGAACCCGGTGCCACCGGTGATCAACACCACCTGAACTACGTCGTCGGCAATCCAGGTGGCGACTTGCGCGCGAATTTTGTAGAGGTCATCTTTAAGCAGCACCCGCGCCGCCAGGTTATGCCCGGCAGCGCCCAGGCGGTCGACAAAGACCTGGCCGGAGGTGTCGGTTTCCAGGGTCCGGGTATCACTGACAGTCAGCACCGCGATGTTGAGCGGAGCGAAAGGTACATCAGCCTTGGCTTTCATAGGCTCGTCCAGTTGTAGGGGAAACAGCCCGGTGTTATATCACAGCGCCTCATTTTTTCGCCGCCCCCATGGAGAGCTGCCATGACTTCCAATACATCGTTGCCCCCCTGTTCAATTCTGCTCCTGGCGGGTGGGCGCGGCCAGCGCATGGGCGGCCAGGACAAGGGACTGATCGAGTGGCATGGCGAACCGCTGATTGCGCATCTGCATCGCAAGACCCGCGCGCTGAGCGATGACCTGATCATCTCCTGCAACAGAAACCAGGAAACCTACGCGCCTTATGCCGACCAATTGGTGGTTGATGATCACGCCGGTTTCCCCGGCCCCCTGGCCGGTATCCGTGCCGGCCTGAAGGCCGCCCGCCATTCCCATCTGCTGGTCCTGCCCTGCGATGTGCCGCGCATCGACGACGCCCTGTTGCAAGGCATGCGCGAGACCGCCGCACAGCATCCGGAAAAACCGTTGATGCTGCGCCACGGCGATCATTGGGAACCGCTGCTATGCGTTATCCCCGTGGCTCTTTCGGAGGCGTTCGAAAATGCCTGGAACGAGGGTGAACGCAGTCCGGGCCGAATCATGCGGAAACTGGGCGCCACCGCCCTGCAATGCCCCGATAATGACCCTCGATTGGCCAACCTGAACACACCGGAACTGTTAAGTGCACACAACAGTGTGTCAGACTGACACGAGAAGGAACTTGCACGCGTTGCATACGTCTACAAGCTCAGTAACCAAAAGAATTCATATCGGAGACACACTCATGACTCAACGGACCCTCGCCACTTTCATGCTCGCACTGGGCCTCGCCACCCTCGCCGGTTGCTCATCGCCAACAGTGATCACCTTGAATGACGGTCGTGAAATCCAGGCCGTCGACCAGCCTAAATACGATGAAGAGTCGGGTTTCTACGAGTTCGAACAGCTGGACGGCAAGCACACCCGCGTGAACAAGGATCAGGTGCGTACCGTTAAGGATCTGTAATCCTCGCGGCTATAACCGGATACAGAAAAGCCCGCTATCAAGCGGGCTTTTTCATGGCTGGAGAAAAGTGCGGTGAGCGATCACCACTGCAAGGTGATGGTGCTCTCGAAGCTACGCTCCTGACCGGTAACCGGGTCAACAAAACGCAGCCCCTGGGCCAGCAGTTTCAACGGGTTGGCGTAGTCATCCTCGACATCCTTGAGCACCTGCGGATAGAACGGATCATTGCAGATACTGGCGCCCAACGCCGTCATGTGCACCCGCAACTGGTGCTTCTTGCCGGTCACCGGGTAGAGCCCGTAACGCCAGAGCTCGCCGTTTTTCTCCCTGACTTCGACCGCTGTCTCGGTGTTGCTGGTGCCCGGCCCTTCCTGCATGCGAAAGAACGGTTCGCCATCCACCAATCGGCTTTTATGCACAAGCGGAAAGGACAACTCAGGCAATGCCCGGGCAATGGCCTCGTAGCGCTTCTCGATCTGCCGCGTCGGAAACAGCGACTGATACGCCGAACGCGTCTGGGGATTGGCTGAAAACAGCACCAGCCCCGCCGTATGCCGGTCGATGCGATGCAAAGGCACCAGATGCGGGTTATCCAACCGGCGGATCAGCCGCCGCAGCAGGGTTTGCTCCACGTATTCGCCAGCGGGCGTCACCGGCAGAAAGTGCGGTTTGTCGGCGACCACCAGGTGTTCGTCGGCGTAAAGGATCGTCTCGATCACCGGGATCGGTTTTTCGTCCGGCACCTCGCGAAAATAGTGTATCCGCAGGCCTTCCTTGTACGGCAGGCCAACGGTAATCGGCTGCCCTTGGCCATCAAGGACCCGACCACGGGCGATCCGGTCCAGCCATTGCTCACGACCGATCGCGCGAAAATGTTCGCACAGGCAATCGAGTACGGTCTGCCACGAGCCAGGCGGCAGGTAGAGCGTGCTGGCCTGGCTGTGTGCAGCGGAAAACGATGAAGTGGACATACGAAAAACTCTAACCCTCAATGCAGGGCGGCATTATCCAGCAGTGACCGGAACGAACCTAGCGCAGAATCCTCACGCCGGTATCGACTGTGCCCGCGCAGCCGCCTCGGTGAACTCCTTGAGCCAGCGCAACACATCCACCGCTTCCCAGCGGCCGGGATCGTAAAGCGCATACATCAAGCCCTGATAACCCACGACATCCAGTTGCCGGTGATAACCCGCGCGCTGGAACAAGGCTTCGATTTCGGCGAAGCAGGTGTTGAAATGCAGCTTGTTGAAGGGGGTCTTGCCTTCGGTGACCAGGCCATCCAGACGCAGCTCGATCACCGCCTCGCGCACCACGTCGATCGACATCCGGTTCACGCTGTTCTTCAATTGTTCGACATTGACCACGGTTCATCCCTCTGACTAGCGGGATCACCTGGCCAAATCCGGAATAGGAGGATGCAAGGCAGGCAATCCGAATAACTGTATGAACATACAGTAACCGAATAACCTGTTTTTCGCCAATGGATGAACATGTCACTACGATAAGTGGGAATTCTCTAAATCCAAGAACCTGACGACCTGAGCGGCGTCGAAGGGCCAATCGAGTTCAGCCCCGGTATCCATGCGTCGCAGTACCGGGATACGCAGGCCGTAGTCTTCGACCCAATCCTCGTTTTCCGCAATATCCACCAACTCCACCAACAGACCGTGCTCGACCAAGGGCATCAGTTCTTCTTCGGCCACTTCACAGAGATGGCAACCCAGGGTGCCGAACAGCTGACATTCAGGAGGCATGACAAACAGACCCGATAAAGTAAGGGTTCATTCTAGGCCCACAAAAGCCGTCGGGCCAATGAGCGCAGGCATGGGGACGCCCCGCCAGTCGATTTCAAAAAGTTTCGGCAATTTCCTGATGCATATCATTTCCCCTGAATGCCGTTTACGCGATGCTCTGGCCTTTTTTGCCTCTACGCTTGGGTTGCCCGAACCCGTCACCGGAGTTTTTAGTGTTTGCCAATCTGCTGATCATCCTCGCCTCCTCCCTGGTGGTCATTGCCCTGTTCCGGCGCCTGCGCTTGCCGCCGGTGCTGGGTTACCTCTGCGTGGGGCTGATGGTCGGGCCCACGGCGCTCGATTGGGTGAACGAAAGTGACGAACTCCCGGACCTCGCCGAGTTGGGCGTGGTATTCCTGTTGTTCTCCCTGGGGCTGGAGTTTTCCCTGTCGAAAATGCTCGCGCTGCGCCGGGTGGTGTTCGGACTTGGCAGCCTGCAAGTGTTGATTTCCGGGATGCTGCTGGGGATCTTGCTGATGCTGTTCGGCATGTCGGTCACCCCGGCCTTGTTGCTCGGGGCCGGTCTGGCGTTGTCGTCCACGGCCATCGTCAGCAAGGAGCTGGGCAGCCTGGGGGAGATTTTCAGCAGCCACGGCCAGAATGCCATCGGCGTATTGCTGTTCCAGGACGTGGTCGCAGTGTTGCTGCTGACCCTGGTGCCGGTGTTCGCCGGCAGCAGCGATCAAGCCTGGTATTGGGCGCTGCCCCTGACACTGGCCAAGACCCTGCTGCTGTTTGTCGGCCTGCTGCTGGCCAGTCGCTGGTTACTGCCCCGGCTGTTCCACGAAGTTGCCGCGTCCCGCTCCGCAGAACTGTTCGTGCTGCTGGCGTTGGTGATTGTCCTGCTGACCGCCTGGCTCACCCATCTGCTCGGCCTCTCCCCTGCTCTCGGTGCCTTCCTCGCCGGCATGCTGCTGGGGGAAAGCCATTACCGGCATCAGATCGAGGCCGATATCCGTCCGTTCCGCGACATCCTGCTCGGGTTGTTTTTCGTCAGTATCGGCATGCTGATCGACTTGCAGCTGTTTGCCAGACACGGTTTGCTCATCCTCGGCCTGACCCTCGGGCTGTTGCTGATCAAGGGCAGCGTGGTGGCCCTGCTGGTCAAATGGCGCGGCAGTGATGGCGAGACAGCCTGGCGCAGCGGCCTGGCATTGGCTCAAGGCGGCGAGTTCTGCTTTGCCCTGATGGCGCAGATGCAGCAGAACAAGATGATGCCCGCCGACCTCGGTGGCCTGCTGCTGGCGGCGACCTTCTGCTCGATGCTGGTTACGCCGTTGTTGCTGCGCGCCGCGCCGCGTATCGCCGCCAGCCTGCACCGCAAGCCCAACGAAGAAGCGAAACTCGAAGAAATCAGCGCACTCAACGCCGGCCTGCATGGCCATGTGGTGATTTGCGGTTACGGTCGCGTGGGGCAATCCATCGCACGGTTCCTGCACAACGCGCAACAAACCTACATCGCCCTGGACAATGACCCGGTGCGAGTCCAGGAGGCTGCGGCCGGCGAAAGCAGCGTGCATTACGGCGACTCACGGCGCGGCGAGTTGCTGGCCGCGGTGGGGCTGGAACGCGCCCGGTTGCTGGTGATCGCGGTGGACCAGACCGATATCGCGCTGCTGATCCTCAAGGAAGCGCGCCGATTCAACCCGAGCGTGCCGATCCTGGTGCGCACCCGGGACGACAGTCAGTGGGCCGAACTGAAAGCGGCCGGCGCCAATGAAGTGGTGCCGGAGTTGCTGGAGTCGAGCCTGATGCTCGCCTCCCATGCGCTGATCATGCTCGGTTTGCCCGCGCATCAGGTCCAGGAACGGGTGGACCAAGTCCGGCATGACCGCTATAGCCTGCTGCACCGGTTTTACCCCGGTGCTGAAGATGAGGAGAACTAGTCCTGGCTCACGGCGCCGATCTTGTGCACCGACAAATCCGCGCCGTAATACTCTTCTTCCTGGCTCAGGCGTAAACCATGGAATGCCTTGATCGTGCCATACACCGCAAAGCCACCGGCCAGCGCCACGATCACGCCCAGCGAAGTGCCAATCAACTGGCTGATCAGACTTACACCACCCAGACCACCCAAAGCCGTCTGACCAAAAATGCCGCAAGCGATCCCGCCCCAGACACCGCACAGACCATGCAACGGCCACACGCCCAGCACATCATCGATGTGCCATTTGCCCTGGGCCGCGGTAAAGCACCAGACGAACAACACCCCGGCGATTGCACCGGTCAGCAGCGCGCCCACCGGGTGCATCAGATCGGAACCGGCGCAGATCGCCACCAGCCCGGCCAGCGGGCCGTTATGCAGGAAGCCCGGGTCATTGCGCCCGACGATCAACGCCGCCACGGTGCCGCCGACCATGGCCATCAACGAGTTCACCGCCACCAGGCCGCTGACGCCTTGCAACGTCTGCGCGCTCATGACGTTGAAGCCGAACCAGCCGACAATCAGAATCCACGAGCCCAGGGCCAGGAACGGAATGCTCGACGGCGCGAACGCCACCAGTCGACCGTCGCGATAACGTCCGTTGCGTGGCCCGAGCAACAGCACCGCCGCCAGCGCCAGCCAACCGCCCATGGCGTGGACCACCACCGAGCCGGCAAAGTCATGGAAACTGGCGCCGAAATGCTCAAGCAACCAGGCTTGCAAACCGAAGTTGCCGTTCCAGATCATGCCCTCGAAAAACGGATAGATGAACGCCACGATCAATGCGGTCGCGCACAACTGCGGGACGAAGCGCGCACGCTCGGCTATGCCGCCGGAAATGATCGCCGGGATCGCCGCGGCAAAGGTCAGCAGAAAGAAAAACTTCACCAGCGCGTAACCGTGATCGGCATTGATCACTGCCGCCGGTTGCATGAAAGTGACGCCGTAGGAAATCCAATAGCCTATAAAGAAATAGGCCAGGGTCGAAATGGCGAAGTCGCTGAGGATCTTCGACAAGGCATTGACCTGATTCTTTTGTCGAACCGTACCGACTTCCAGAAACGCGAACCCGGCGTGCATGGCCAGCACCATGACTGCACCGATCAAAATGAACAACGTATTGGAGCTATGGACCAGACTGTCCACAGCGCTTTGCAGATTTTCCATGGGGTTGGCAGACCTGAAGGCTAAAAAAGCACCAAAGCAGTTCGCGCAGGCAATCCATGCACCAAGTTGCGACCTATGGGAACCAACGCATTGATTCCAATGAACCGCTTTGGCGCACAAGGTCACGACCTTTGCGCGGGTTTTGATTATTTGAGTTATGGTTTTGCTCAAATCATGCCCAGCAACAGCGCAACGGCGCAGGCTGACGCACCATGTCATAGCAAAAGTTGTACCAGTCATTTGTACTGAACCTTCGCCCAAGGCTCATACTCGAACGCATCAGAAGCCACTTACGGAGATCCACCCATGGCCAGCATCAAGGCAAAGACTGCTCAAGAAATCCTGATGAACGATTTTCAAACCCTGGTCAGCGACACCGAACGGTTGCTGGAACACACCAAGTCCATCGCCGGCGATCAGGCCGATGAATTGCGCGAACAGATCCACGACAGCCTGCTGCGTGCCCGGGAGACCTTGAAATTGACTGAAGACTCTCTGCGCCAGCGCGGCCAGGCAGCGGTCACCGCCACCGAAGATTATGTGCAGGCCAACCCATGGCAGTCAGTCGGGATCGCTGCTGGCGTGGGCTTCCTGATTGGCCTGCTGGCCACGCGGCGCTGATATGTCTATCGGCGAATCCGGCCCGTCCGCGACGGGCACAAGCGCTTCCTCGCGGCGGCTGGGTGCGGCATTTCTAGGGTTGCTGCACAGCCATGTCGAACTGTTCGGCATTGAATTGCAGGAACAGAAAGCCCGCACCGTCAGCCTGTTGCTGTTTGCAGGCCTGGCGCTGGTGTTTGCCTTGCTGTTGCTGGTGGGGTTGTCGACGCTGGTGTTGATTCTGTTTTGGGACACCTATCGCCTGGCCGCGATCATCGGGCTTTGCGTGTTCTACACCCTGGCTGCGATTTTTTGCGGGATGCGGCTCAAAGCGGCCGTGTTCGATGAGTCCTCGCCCTTCCACGGTACGCTGGAAGAATTGGCCAACGACCGGGAGCGCCTGCTGCCATGAGCCTGCCTCAATTGCCTCACAACAGTTCGCGCACGGAAATGCGCAAGGCGCTGATCCGCCTGCGCATGGAAATGCACCGCCAGGAAATCCGCCAGGAATCCCGGCAACTGCTGCAACCTTTGCAGCGGGTGCGCGGGATGACGCAAAACCTGCAAGATGGTTTCGGCATCAAGCACGCTCCGCTCTGGGGCATGGCCGCTGTGACCCTGCTGGGTTTTCTGACCGGCAAGGGTGCGAAGAGCGGCGGCGTCAGCAGCGTGACCCGCCTGGTTCAACTGGGCACCAGCCTCGGGCCGCTGATCAAACTGGTGATGCAGGGTTCCTCGCGTAAACCCTGATCACCCCTTATCTGGCTGCATTCTTGCAATACCACCGGGATGAACCTCTTTATCGAGGGGTTCAATCCTGCGTGCCTACCTGGCGCCGGGTCTATCCAAAAACAAGACCTTACTAAGGAGGCCTCGTGATCGACGGGCAACCGCTCGCCTGCTTTCAGCCGTTCATCGATACCGCTACTGGGCGTATCGCCGGCGTCGAGGCCCTGGGTCGACTGCGCCAGGCCGATGGTCAACTGACCTCGGTGGGACCACTGTTCGCCGACCCACGAACCCCCGCCATCGCCTTGCGTCGCCTTGATCGGCAAATCCGCGATAACGCTCTGAGCCGTTTGCATGAGGCCCCAGCGGAATGGTTTCTGAGCCTGAACATGTCGCCGCGCTGGATCAGCCGCTTGCGCCCGGATCAGGCGTTGCCGAGCCTCAAGCAATTGGCCAGGCATGGGGTCGATCCGCAACGCATTGTCTTCGAGATCACCGAACTCGGTGGCGACAGCCAACGCCTGGCTGATGTGGTGGCGCGCTATCGCCAGGCCGGCGCCCGGATCGCCATCGATGACTTCGGCGCCGGGTATTCGCAACTCGATCGCGTGCTGGCCTTGCAACCGGACATTCTCAAGCTCGACATGCGTCTGTTCCAGGCGGCCGCACTGGGCGGGCCGAGCAGCGAAGTGGTCAAGGCCCTGGCGCTGATGGCCGAGAAAACCGGGTGCTGGATCATCGCCGAAGGGGTGGAAACAGAAGCACAGCTGGATTTCGCCCTGGAGTGCGGTTCGCGCTATGTGCAGGGTTTTCTGTTCGCCCGGGCGCAAAGCGATTTCTTTGCCACCGACGCCTTCGTCGCGCAGTTCGCGCAACTGCGCCAACGCTACGTTCAGCGCAAACTGATTGAACGCGGGCAACTGATGGTCATGCGCCGGCAACTCACCGAACTGATGGCGATCCTGCAGAACTGGGCGCAGACCCGCGCGCCCCTCAGCGCCTTGCCGCATCTGGACGCTTTTCCCTGGCTGTTGCGCTTCTACCAATGCGACCGCCACGGCACGCAACTGACGCCTAACCTCGAATGGCGCAACAACCGCTGGGAGGCCGACAACCGTTACCTGGGCCACAACTGGTCATGGAGGCCGTACTTCTATCACCTGCTGGCCGAGGGTTGGGATGAACGCCGGCTGACCCTTTCCAATACTTACCGCGATGCCACCAGCAACCAGTATTGCCTCACCGCCGGACAGTTTTTCGATAACGGCGAGCGCCTGCTGCTCATCGATATCGACGCTGCCGGGCTCTAGTTGTGCTTGCAGGCACTGATGCGAGACTGGACACTGGGCCATCAGTCCCTTGACGGAGAGAACCAGCCTTGGATTGGCAAACCCTGCTTACTCGCGAACGCCTCGGAAAGCCTGTGCACAGCCCGGAAGAACTCGGCCGCAGCCCTTTTCACAAAGACCACGACCGCATCATTTTTTCCGGTGCGTTTCGCCGCCTGGGGCGCAAGACCCAGGTCCATCCGGTGTCCAGTAACGATCATATCCACACGCGCCTGACCCACTCGCTGGAAGTCAGTTGTGTTGGCCGCTCCCTGGGCATGCGCGTCGGCGAAACCATCCGCAGCGCCCTGCCCGACTGGTGCGAACCGAGCGACCTGGGGATGGTGGTGCAATCAGCCTGCCTGGCCCATGACATCGGCAATCCGCCGTTCGGTCACTCCGGCGAAGACGCGATCCGGCATTGGTTCCTGCAAGCCGCCGGGCGTGGCTGGCTGGATGGCATGAGCGAGGTCGAACGCAACGACTTCCTCAACTTCGAAGGTAATGCCCAAGGCTTTCGCGTATTGACGCAACTGGAATATCACCAGTTCGATGGCGGTACGCGGCTGACTTACGCCACCCTCGGCACTTATCTGAAATACCCGTGGACCGCCAAGCACGCCGACTCCCTGGGCTACAAGAAGCACAAGTTCGGCTGCTATCAGAGCGAATTGCCGCTGCTGGAACAGATCGCCCACAAACTCGGCTTGCCGCAATTGGAAGACCAGCGTTGGGCGCGCCACCCGTTGGTGTACCTGATGGAGGCCGCCGATGACATCTGCTACGCGTTGATCGATCTTGAAGACGGCCTGGAGATGGACCTGCTGGAATACGCCGAAGTCGAGTCCCTGCTGCTGGACCTGGTGGGCGACGACATTCCGGAGACCTATCGCCTGCTCGGCCCGCAGGATTCGCGCCGACGCAAACTGGCGATCCTGCGCGGCAAGGCCATCGAACACCTGACCAACGCCGCCGCCCGCGCCTTCGTCGAGCAACAGGACGCGTTGCTGGCCGGCACGTTGCCCGGCGATCTGGTGGAACACATGCACGGTCCGGCCAAGCGCTGCGTGCTGAATGCAAAAGACATGGCGCGCAAAAAGATCTTCCAGGACAAGCGCAAGACGCTGCATGAAATCGGCGCCTACACCACGCTGGAAATCCTCCTCAACGCCTTCTGCGGCGCGGCGCTGGAACAGCACAACGGGCGCACGCCGTCCTTCAAGAGCCGCCGGGTACTGGACCTGTTGGGTAACAACGCGCCCGATCCCCACGGCCCGTTGCATACCTCGTTTCTGCGCATGATTGATTTCATCGCTGGCATGACCGACAGCTATGCCAGTGAGATGGCCCAGGAAATGACTGGCCGCTCAATCCACGGATAACAACCTCAGAATCAGCCGTGTCAGACGCTTCTGACCGGCTGATTGAAGGTGTCCGGCCTTCAACGCCATTTCAACACCCGCACAATCCCCTGCGAGGAGCGCGGAGCAGCCTGACATCGACTGAACTGAACGACCTTGAACGGCAAGCCAGCCAACATCGATCGCCGTTGCCGGGATGCTTGACCAAGCCGATGAAACAATCCGACTTTAGAAAACTGTTGACCTCGGCCGTCACATAAAAACGAGCGAACTCCCGACACTTATCATGCGCAATCAACTACCACGTATTACTTACGCAGTAAGCCGCACCCTTTTCTGATTACACAATCAGAACTTTCACATTCCTTATGCAAAACCCAGTTGATACGTAGCCCCATTCTTTTTCATTTGTAGGAAAAGTCCTATATTGCCACTACAGCCCCGTCCGTTCATGTGCCCTCTCAATTAACTGAGCTAAGGTGCGCGCTTTATTCGCGCACGTATGGGACTTGATTATGAACTCCGTTTTTATTGTCGACGATCACCCCGTTATCCGCCTTGCGGTGCGGATGTTGCTGGAGCATGAGGGTTATAAAGTCGTGGGCGAAACCGATAATGGAGTCGATGCCATGCAGATGGTTCGTGAATGCATGCCCGACTTGATCATTCTCGACATCAGCATTCCAAAGCTGGATGGACTGGAAGTTCTCTCCCGTTTCAATGCAATGAGCACACCCTTGAAAACATTGGTGCTGACAGAGCAATGCCCGACATTGTTCGGCATTCGCTGCATGCAATCCGGCGCCTCGGGGTATGTATGCAAACAGGAAGACCTCAGTGAATTGATGAGCGCCATCAAGGCCGTACTATCAGGTTACAACTACTTCCCGAGCCAGGCCTTGAACCCCGTGCGCCCGGATGATGCGCGTTACGCCGAACTGGAACTGTTCAAGTCCGTCAACGACAGGGAACTGATGGTCTTGCAACTATTTGCTCAAGGACGCACCAACAAGGAAATCGCCAAAGGCATGTTCCTGAGCAACAAGACGGTCAGCACTTACAAGAAACGCCTCATGCAAAAACTCAAGGCCAAATCCCTGGTAGCGCTCATCGAGATGGCAAAACGTAACGCGTTAGTGTGAGAGACAGGATGCCCAGTCGCATAAAGGACTATCTAATAACATTAAGTGCAGGCTTATGTCTGAGCACCTCAGTGAGCGCAGCATCGACCACCGTCGAGAACTACGCCCTGCTCAGTCGCTCAACCGGTGGACACCTGGAAGTCCAACTGGATAAACCACAACGTCAATGGGCACAGAACAAGCGCGAACTGATCCTGGGCACATCCGCCCCGGACTATCCCCCTTTCGACCTGACAGTCAGCGGCCGTGACTATGAGGGTTTCACCGCTGATTACGCCGGGATTCTCGGGCAGGCCACGGGATTGCCGGTCAAGGTCCAGCGCTACGCTTCACGCCAGGCCGCCATCAAGGCGCTGCAACAGGGAGAGATCGACCTGCTCGGTACCGCCAATGGCTTCGAAGCCCAAAACCCCGACATCCTGCTGTCTGCGCCTTATGCCGTGGATCAGCCGGTGCTGGTGACACGCGAGGGCGAAACCCGATCGCTGACCGATGGCCTCGCCGGGATGCGACTGAGCATGGTGTATCACTACTTGCCGCTGGAGGAAGTGAAGGCGCTGTACCCGAATGCGCTCGTCATCGACTACCCGTCCTACCAGAATGCAATCAATGCGGTGGCCTTCGACCAGGCGGACGTCTTCCTCGGAGACACCATTTCAACCCACTACATGATCAACAAGGGATACCTGAACAACGTCCGCATGGCCAACTTCGGTAAACACGAAGCTCATGGTTTCAGCTTTGCAGTGCGCAAAGACAATCCGCAACTGCTGCAGATCGTCAACGCCATCCTCACGGCCATCCCCTCCAGCGAACGGGACAACATCGCCAAACGCTGGAGTGCCGGCAGCGACATCCTGCTGACGGATCACAAACTGCAACTGACTGACCGCGAGCAGCGTTGGCTGGCGCAACACCCGGTGGTGCGCGTGGTGGTCAACGAAGCGTTTGCACCCCTGACGTTTTTCGACAGCGACGGCAATTTTCGCGGCGTCACCGCCGACCTCCTGGAGCTGATCCGACTGCGTACCGGTTTGCGCTTCGAGGTCCAGCGCAGCCGCGGCGATGATCAAATGATCGCGCGAATCAAAGACAATCAGGCGGACTTGATTGCCGCGCTGCTCCCCAGCGCCCAACGCCAGGCCCAGTTGAATTTCAGTCGGCCCTATCTGGAAAACTCCTTTGTGCTGCTGACGCGCAAATCCGCCGACAGCGCGACCAACCTTTCGCAACTGCAAGACAAGCGCCTGGCCATCGCCCAGGGCAATCCGCTGGTGGACTACTTGCGCCGCGAATTTCCACGGGTTCACCTGATTGAAACGCCGGACACCTTTCACGCCGTGGAACTGCTCGCCGAGGGTCAGGTAGAAGGCGCCGTCAATTCACTGGTCATCGCCAACTACTTTATTTCGTCGCACATCTTCGAACACAAACTGCAGATCAGCACCACCATCGGCACCCGGCAAGCGGCGTTCTCCCTGGCCACGGCCCGTGGCGCCACGGAGCTGAGTTCGATCATCGACAAAGCGCTGTTGAGCATTGCCCCGGAAGAGCTGGGCGTGATCAACAGCCGCTGGCGTGGCTACTCGGCAGCGTCGGAAAAAACCTGGAACAACTTTCACCGGGTGTTCTATCAGATCGTTGCCGCTGCCAGTTTTCTGCTGCTGATTTCCATGGCCTGGAATGCCTGGATGCGGCGCCAGATCAACCAACGCAAAGCGGCCGAGCGAGCGCTGAACGATCAGTTCGAGTTCATGCGCTCGCTGGTCAACGGCACGCCTCACCCGATTTATGTGCGTGACCGCCAGGGGCTGCTGCAAAGCTGTAACGACAGTTATCTGGAGGTTTTCCAGGCGAAACGCGAAGACGTGATCGGCAAAAGCGTCATGCAGGGCAAGATGAGCAATGCCTTCGAAGCCCGGGAGTATCAGGCTGATTATCAACGGGTCGTGAACGAAGGCACACCGTTGATCCTCGATCGCCCGCTGCACATCGGTGGCCGGCGGCTGACGATCTATCACTGGATTCTCCCCTACCGTGATTCGAGCGGTGAAGTACAAGGCATCATCGGCGGCTGGGTCGATATCAGCGAACGACGACAACTGTTCGACAAACTGCGGGCCGCCAAGGAGCAGGCCGATGAAGCCAACCGGGCCAAGAGTACCTTCCTGGCGACCATGAGCCACGAAATCCGCACGCCGATGAACGCGGTGATCGGCATGCTGGAACTGACCCTCAAGCGCATGGACCAAGGGCGCCAGGATCGCTCCGCGATCGAAACCGCGTACAGCTCGGCGAAAGACTTGCTGGCCCTGATCGGCGACATTCTCGACATTGCCCGGATCGAATCCGGGCGCCTGAGCCTGAGCCCCGAGCGGGTCAATCCGGGAGAAATCGTCGCCTCGGTCATGCGGATTTTCGACGGGCTGGCCCGGCAAAAAAATCTTCGCCTGGCATTGGCCTTCAATCCACCGCACCCGCCTGTCGATGTGCTGCTCGACCCGTTGCGCTTCAAGCAGGTGCTGTCCAACCTGCTCAGCAATGCCATCAAGTTTACGCAACAGGGTGAAGTCCGGATTACCGTCGACCTGCTGCCAGGTGATGAACCCGAGCGAACGCGGCTGCAAGTGCAAGTCCAGGACAGCGGAGTCGGCATCAGCGAAAAGGATCAGCAGCGCCTGTTCGAGCCCTTTGCCCAGGTCGAAAACACCGGACAATTGGCCAGGGGCGGCGCGGGGCTTGGCCTGGTGATCAGTCGCAGTCTGTGCGAAATGATGGGCGGCAGCCTGCAACTGAGCAGCCAGCCCGGGGTGGGCACCCTGGTCAGCATTTCACTGTACCTGCCGACGCTGCCACCGGAGCCGGCAAAGGACCGGGTCGAGCCCGTCATCCTCACCGGCGGCGCGTCCTTGAGCGTGCTGGTGGTCGACGATCATCCCGCCAATCGCCTGCTCATGTGCCAACAGCTGGAATACCTGGGGCATCGCTTTACCGGTGCCGATGATGGCCGTGCGGGACTGGAAGCCTGGCAGCGCGAGCCATTCGATCTGGTGGTGGTCGATTGCAACATGCCGATCATGAATGGTTACGACCTGGCCTGCACCATCCGCCAGCAGGAACAGCTGGAACAACGCTCCCCCTGCACCATCCTCGGCTTTACCGCCAATGCCCAGCCCGAAGAAATCCAGCGCTGCAAGCAAGCCGGGATGAACGATTGTCTGTTCAAACCCCTCAGCCTGACGGCGTTGAGCCAATGGGTCGAAGGCATCAGGCCGGCAGTCCGCGAGCAGGTGTTCAATCTGGAAGGGCTGGACATGTTGACCGGCGGCAATCCGGAAATGGCCCGACGCCTGCTGGCCGAACTGCTGAGCAGCAACCGCCTGGATCGCCAGGAGCTGCTGGGCTTATCCGGGCTTGAGAACCGCCAGGCATTGATCGACGTCGCGCATAAAATCAAAGGGGCGGCCCGCATCGCCCAGGCTTACCGATTGATTGAGTGTTGCCAGGCCCTTGAACAAGCCTGCCATGACGCAGCGCCCGCGGATGACATCGCCCTCTGCATAAAAACCATGAACCAGGTCATGCTCGAACTGGAGCAGGCATTCCTGCATCAGATTGACCGCAACGACAACGGCAAAAGGGTGGCACCTTAACTATGCTTGGACGCTGAGCAGTGCGTTTACCACTATGGAGAGCCCCGTAATGCCCAGCCCACTGCGCCCGGATCAGCGCCGGTTTCCCCTGCATGTGCATATCAGCGTCATGTTCACCTTCCTGTTACTGCTGACCGGTGTGGTGCTGGGCATTTTCAACTACAGGCAGACCACGCAGATCATACTTTCGAGCAGTGAAAAGCTCTTCAACCGCATCGAGCAGGATGTACGCCTGGACCTGCAGGCCACCTATGAACCGATTCGCCATCTGCTGAGCCTGCTGGCCGAGACGCCAGCGACCCAGGCCCCGAACCTTGAGCAACGACTGGCGCTGCTCAAGCCGTTCAGCCAATCGCTCAAGGACAACCCCAACCTGGCCTCGTTGTACCTGGGCTACGCCAATGGCGACTTTTTCATGGTCCGCCCGCTGCGCACCGAGGCGTTGAAGGCGCAGCTCAAAGCCCCCGACACGGCGGCCTATCAGGTATGGAGCATCGAGCACCCTGCCAGCGGCAATCCAGTCGCCTCGCAATCCTTGTTCTACGACCAGGCCCTGAACCTCATCAGCCGCCAGGACACGCCCGACGAAACCTATGACCCGCGAACCCGCGCCTGGTTTACCAACGCTCGCGCGCAGGCTGACCAGATCACCACCGAGCCCTACGTTTTTTTCTCCACCCATAACGTCGGCACCACCCTGGCCCGACGCAGCGGCGACGGTGCGGTGATGGGCGCCGACCTGACCCTGGCCGAGCTGTCCGCAACCCTGGCCAAACACGTGGTGACCCCGAGCACCGAGATCGTGCTGTTCGATGCCGAAGGCAATGCCATTGCCTACCCGGACAGTGACAAACTGATCATCGACGACCAAACCGCCCGCCTGAGCAAAGTCGCCGACCTGAGTCCGGCCCTCGGCACCCTGCTCGCCAGCCCATCGGCAGGCAATCGGCTGGACGTCGCCGGCCGGCAGTGGATCGTCGCCCGCAGCCACATGCAGGAAGGTGGCCCGCAGGGTTTGCAAATGGCACTGCTGGTGCCCGAGGATGAATTGCTCGTCGATGCCTACCGCATGCGCTGGCAAGGAGCGTTGATTACCCTGGCCACGTTGCTGCTGTGCCTGCCGATGGGCTGGCTGACATCGCGGATCCTGGTCAAACCGCTGCATGCGCTGGTGAAGGAAGCCGATGCCATTCGCAGTTTCGATTTCAACTTTCCCGTCAGCCGCCGTTCGCCGGTATTGGAAGTCGATCAATTGAGCCTGTCGATGGCGCGGATGAAGGACACCCTCGGCAGTTTTTTCCAGATCACCGACAGCTTGTGCGCCGAAACCCGCTTCGCGCCGTTGCTGCAACGGGTACTCTTTGAAACGGTGAAAATCGCCCAGGCCCAGGCCGGCCTGATCTACCTGCGCGAAGGTGACGGCGAGCGCATCGAACCCCACGGGTTGGTCCTCAACGGTGAGTCCCAGCCGTTGCCGTCATTCGCCATTCAAGGCCACGAACTGCAGAACCCGCAGAGCCCGGCGTGGTTGCTACAACTGGCGAATGCCGACAACGTGGTTGCCAACCTGGGCTACGAACAAGCGGGGGATTTGCAGAAAGTCTTGCTCGCCATGCAGAGCCCGCGGGTGCACCTGATCGGCATTCGCCTGCGCAACCGGCATAACGAAACCGTCGGCCTGCTGATTCTGCTGCTGGCCGACAGCGGCAACCAAAGCGACCTGGAAAAACTCCGGCCGGATCGCATCGCCTTCCTGCAAGCGGTGTCCGGCGCGGCGGCGGTGAGTATCGAAAGCCAGCGTCTGCAAGCCAAGCAAAAACAGCTGCTCGATGCCTTCATTCAACTGCTGGCCGGCGCGATCGACGCCAAGAGCCCCTACACCGGCGGCCATTGCCAGCGCGTACCGGCGCTGACCCTGATGCTGGCCCAGGCGGCTGCGGCCAGTCAGGCACCGGCGTTCAGCGGCTACCATCCCACCGAAGATGAATGGGAAGCCTTGCACATCGCAGCCTGGCTCCACGATTGCGGCAAGGTCACCACGCCCGAATATGTGGTCGACAAGGCCACCAAGCTGGAAACCCTGAACGATCGCATCCACGAAATTCGCACCCGTTTCGAAGTGCTCAAACGCGATGCCTGGATCAACTACTGGCAGGCCATCGCCCTGGGTGGCGATGAACATCACCTGGCCGAATTGCGCAACGCCAACCTCGCAGGTCTGGACGATGACTTCGCCTTTATCGCCCGCTGTAATCTGGGCGGCGAGGCGATGGCTGAGGCCGACCTCCAGCGCCTGAACCTGATCGCTCAGCGGACCTGGACCCGAACCCTGGATGATCGATTGGGGGTTTCCTGGGAAGAGAACCGTCGCCAGGCCCGTACGCCGGCACCGACGTTGCCGGTCAGTGAACCGTTGCTGGCGGACAAACCCGAACATTTGCTGGAGCGCGCCGAAGGCGAACTGATCCCGCAAGACAATCCCTGGGGCTTCAAACTCGATGTGCCGCAGCACAAATACAATCGCGGCGAGCTCTATAACCTGAGCATTGCCCGTGGCACCCTGACCCGCGAAGAGCGCTACATCATCAATCACCACATGGTGCAGACGATCCTGATGCTCAGCCACCTGCCCTTCCCCGGCCACCTCAACAACGTCGCGGAAATCGCCGGCGGCCACCACGAAAAAATGGACGGCACCGGTTATCCCAAGCAGTTGAAGCGCGAAGACATGAGCCTGCCGGCGCGGATGATGGCGATTGCCGATATTTTTGAGGCACTGACCGCGGCCGATCGCCCCTACAAGAAAGCCAAGTCCTTGAGCGAAGCGCTGGGCATCATGGCGACGATGTGCCGTGACGCCCATATCGACCCTGAGTTGTTCGGGCTGTTTATCAACGAACAGATTTACCGGCAGTACGCCGAGCAGTTCCTCGACCCGAAACAGATCGACGCGGTGGACCCGGCAAGCCTGCTGGTCAAGGCAGGCTTGCGGGCGTGATCAGCAATCGGTCAGGCGCAGGAAAATCGCGGCCAGTCGTTCGATACCGGCCTGGTCGTCGGTGGTGAAACGCGCGAGTTTCGGGCTGTCCAGATCCAGCACGCCGATCAGTCGGTCATCCTTGACCAGTGGCACCACCAACTCGCTGTTCGAGGCGCTGTCGCAGGCGATATGCCCGGGGAACGCATGCACATCCTCGACCAACTGGGTTTGCAAGGTGGCGGCTGCCGCCCCGCACACCCCGCGGCCGAACGGAATTCGCACACAGGCGATCTGGCCCTGGAACGGACCCAGCACCAGTTCTTCGTTGCGATTGAGGTAGAAACCGGCCCAGTTCAGGTCATCGAGCTGGTTGAACAGAAACGCGGAAAATTGCGCGGCGTTGGCGATGAAATCCCGCTCGTCCGCCAGCAAGGATTCCAGTTGCGCCCACAGCATCCCGTAGCCTTCGAGGCCCTGGCCGCTTTGTTTCAAATCGATCATGCCTTGTGCTCCAACAGCTTTAACCCGACCCAATAACGCGCAAATTGATAGGCGCAACGGCCATTGCGATTGCCCCGGCCTGTGGCCCAACGGACGGCGAGAATGTCGAGTTCCTCGTCGCGCTGCCAGGCCAGGCCGGCCTTGTCGGCCAGTTGCCCGATCCAGTGTTCGACGACATTAAGGAAGTGTTCTTGAGTGAACGGATAAAACGACAGCCACAGCCCGAATCGATCCGACAATGCGATCTTGTCTTCCACCGCCTCGCTGGGATGCAGTTCGCCGTCCACGCGTTTCCAGTTTTCGTTATCGCTTTCCTTTTCCGGCACCAGGTGGCGACGGTTGGAGGTGGCGTACAGCAGCACGTTGTCCGGCGCCTGTTCGAGGGAGCCGTCGAGCACGCTTTTCAGCACGCGATAATCACCTTCGCCGGATTCGAACGACAGGTCATCGCAGAACAGCACGAAACGCTGGGGCAGCTTGGCGATTTGCTCGACGATACGCGGCAAGTCCGCCAAGTGATCGCGTTCGATCTCGATCAGGCGCAAACCGGCTTCGTGATGCTCGGCCAGCAAGGCGCGAACCAGCGACGATTTACCAGTGCCGCGCGAGCCCCAGAGCAACGCGTGGTTGGCCGGCATGCCGTCGATGAATTGTTGGGTATTGCGCCCCAACTGTTCCACTTGGCGATCAACACCGATCAGGTCGGTCAAACGGGTGTCGAGGCTGACTTGCAGCGGCAACAGAAAACCACTGCGGCCCTCACGCTGCCAGCGTGCGGCCAGGCAATGCACCCAGTCGATGGTTTGCCGAGGGGCCGGCAGCAAGGGTTCGATACGGGCCAGAACGGCATCGGCGCGTTCAAGAAAAGCATTCAATCGGGAATCCACGTCTT
Source organism: Pseudomonas sp. ADAK2 (assembly GCF_012935755.1). Taxonomy (GTDB): domain Bacteria; phylum Pseudomonadota; class Gammaproteobacteria; order Pseudomonadales; family Pseudomonadaceae; genus Aquipseudomonas. Next base: position 6,535,713 of record NZ_CP052862.1, on the reverse strand, counting down.
CTCCTCGGGCACGTTTCACAGTAATGATGGTGATACGGCAACTTACACTAACCGGCCCCCTCAAACAGGGGCGGCGCGGGAACATCGGTATCCATGCATGATCGACTATGCTTGAGCAGCGAAGGGAAACGGAAGTGGTTCAACACCCTATGGATATCAAGTTCACCCACCGGCTTTCATACAAACAGGCCCGGCTCACTGTGCTGGTCGGTTTCATACTGGGCACCTTGCTCAGTCTGGTGCAAATAGGCATCGATTATGCCAGCGAAGACGCCTCCATCAACCGTGAAATACTGTCTTTGCTGGAAATCAGCCACAACCCGGCCTCACGCATCGCCTACAACATCGACGCCGAACTCGCCCAGGAACTGACCATGGGCCTGCTGCGCTCGCCGGCGATCATCAGCGCGCAACTGACCGATAACAACAATACCGTGCTGGCCAGCGTCAAACGCCAGGGCCTGCAAAGCGGTTACCGACTGATCAGCGACTTCCTGTTCGGCGCCAACCGCCAGTTCGAAGACCGCCTCTTCCTCGATCATTTGCCCGACGAATCCCTCGGCACCTTGCAGCTGGAGGTCGACACGTATTCCTTCGGCAGCCGTTTCCTGCGCCGGGCTGAAGTGACGTTGCTCAACGGCTTCGCCCGCAGCCTGATCCTCACCGGCATCCTGCTGGCGCTGTTTTACGTGATGCTGACCAAGCCACTGGTGCGGGTCATTCGCGAACTCAGCGGCCGCGATCCGCGCAGCGCCGAGCCGACGTGGCTGGAGTACCCGACGGGGCATGAAAACGATGAAATCGGCGTGCTGGTCAAGGTCGCCAATCAGCAGTTCGAAAACATCGCCACCGAAATCCAGCAACGGCGCAACGCCGAAAACCGCCTGACCGATTACCTTGGGCAACTGGAAAACATCGTCTCGGCGCGCACCGCCGAACTCAAGGCGATCAACACCCGGCTCAGCCAGTCCAATGAAGAACTGGAAGCCGCCCGCCGGACCGCTCTGGACATGGCCGAAGCGCGCTCGGCGTTCCTCGCCAACATGAGCCATGAAATCCGCACGCCGCTCAACGGCCTGCTGGGGATGATCGCGCTCTCGCTCGACGGCCCGCTGAATGCCGAGCAGCAGCAACAGCTGTCCATCGCCCATGATTCGGGCAAGGTGCTGGTGGAGCTGCTCAACGATATTCTCGACCTGTCGAAATTCGATGCCGGCCAGCTGGAGCTCGAACACATTCCATTCGACCTCGGCTCGCTGATCGAGGACACCGCCAACCTGCTGTCGCAGAACGCCGCGCCCAGCGTCGAACTCGCCTGCCTGATCGATCCGCAATTTCCGGCGCTGGTGCTGGGCGACCCGACCCGGGTCCGGCAGATTGTCAGCAACTTGCTGTCCAACGCGCTCAAGTTCACCCGTTTCGGGCGGGTCGATGTGCGGCTATCGACGTTTGAAGATGGCGTGCGCATCGAGGTCTGCGACACCGGCATCGGCATTGCCCAGGATGCGCAGGTGAAAATCTTCCAGCCCTTCACCCAGGCCGGTGCCGGCATTACCCGGCAATTCGGCGGCACCGGGCTGGGCCTGGCGCTGACGTTCAACCTCTGCGAAGCCATGCAGGGACGGCTGACGATCAGTTCCGAAGCCGGGTTCGGCAGCCAGTTCTGCGCTGACCTGCCGCTGCCGAGCCACACCCGCGCCATTGTCCCCCAACCGTTGCAGGGCAAGGTCATTGCGATTACGGCGGCCAGCAGCGGCCTGGCGGAACTGTTGAAAGGGTTGTTGCCGTTGTGGGGACTCGACTATCAGCAGCGCTCCATCGAGGACTCGTTGCTCGGCCTGGAACCGGATGTGTTGATCACCGACTGCCCGGAATGCCTGTTCGGCCTGCGTCCCACGCTCAGCGCACCGATCCTGCTGGTGACGGCCTACGGCAGTTTCATGCCCAGCGAAGAAGCCGCAGCCCTGGCGCCGTTGCAGCAACAGGCGCGGCCATTGGCCCGTAACGCGTTGTACCAGACGTTGCGCCGGATCCTGCAACCGGACACCGCGACGATCAACGACGCGCGCCTCGACGCCCTCACCCCCCAACGCCGCGGCCGGGTACTGCTGGTGGAGGACAACCCGGTCAATCAATTGGTGGCCAAAGGCATGCTCGGCAAACTCGGCTGCGAGGTGATCGTCGCCGCCCACGGCGCCGAAGCCCTGGATCAACTGGAACTGAGTGAGTTCGATCTGGTGCTGATGGACTGCAACATGCCGGTGATGGATGGCTACGAAGCCAGTCGGCATATCCGCCGCAGCGGACGCTGGCCACAGCTGCCGATTGTTGCCCTGACCGCCAACGCCATGTCCGAAGAACGCGAGCGCTGCCGTGCGGCGGGCATGAGCGACTACCTGGCCAAACCCTTCCGCCGGGAAGAATTGGCCGCCCTGCTCGATATGTGGATACCGACTACGCCAGTGCTTTGATCTGCCCCAACAACTGATCAAGGCCCTCGCGCAGTTCGTTCAAGCGGTTGAGGTCAACGCCGCTGTCGCAGAGCAGGCGCGCCTTGAGCGGCCCGACCTGTTCGCGCAAGGCAAGGCCTGCTGGCGTCAGGCTCAGGTGCACTTCACGCTCATCCCGCGCCGAACGCTGACGCTGGACCAATTGCAGCTGCTCAAGCCGCTTGAGCAACGGCGTGAGCGTGCCGGAATCCAGCGCCAGGCGTTCGCCCAAGGCCTTGACGGTTGGCTGCTCCGGCGCCGCTTCCTGCCATTCCCACAACACCAGCATCGCCAGGTATTGCGGGTAGGTCAGGCCAAGCTGATCGAGCATCGGCTTGTAGCCACGGATTACCGCCCGGGAAGCGGCATACAGCTTGAAACACAACTGGCTGTCGAGCTTTAACGAATCGGCGGACAAGGAGTTCATTTCAGCAGGGCTTCAATCTCGGCACTCAGGTCCTGCGGCTTGGTGGCCGGGGCGAAGCGCTTGACCAACTGGCCGTCCTTGCCGATCAGGAATTTGGTGAAGTTCCACTTGATGCCTTGGGAACCCAGCAGGCCCGGCGCGCGTTTTTTCAGTTGCACGAACAGCGGATGGGCGTCGGAACCGTTGACGTCGATCTTCTTGAACAGCGGGAAGCTGACCCCGTAGTTCAACTCGCAGAACTCTGAGATTGCCCCTTCATTGCCCGGCTCCTGCTTGCCGAACTGGTTGCAGGGGAAGCCGAGCACCACCAGGCCTTGATCCTTGTAGGTCTGCCACAGTGCTTCGAGGCCTTTGTATTGCGGGGTGAAACCGCACTTGCTGGCGGTGTTGACCACCAGCACGGCTTTGCCGGCGAAGTCGGACAGGGTTTTCTGTTCACCCTTGATGGTGGTCACCGGGATGCTCAGCAGGTTGTCGCTCATGATTGGGGTTCCAGATATAGGAAGAAGGTCCAAACATAGCGAGCAATTGAATTGCGTGCAATTTAATAAATCAATAGAACGCCCGCCAATCCCTGTAGGAGCGAAGCTTGCTCGCGAAGACGTCGGATCAGTCAACATCATTGTTGAATGTTAAAACGCCCTCGCGAGCAAGCTTCGCTCTTACAGGGGGATTCGGGTTATCCGCGGGGAACCAGGTCCAGGCACACCGAGTTGATGCAATAACGCAAACCGGTCGGTGGCGGGCCATCCGGGAACACGTGGCCCAGGTGCGCGTCGCACTTGGCGCAGACCACTTCGGTGCGGATCATGCCGTGGCTGACGTCGCGGATCTCGACCATCGCACTGTCGCCGATCGGCGCGTAAAAGCTCGGCCAGCCGCAGCCGGAATCAAACTTGGTCTTGGAATCGAACAACGGCTCGTTGCAGCAAATGCAGTGGTAAACGCCATCGGTCTTGGTGTCGTTGTACTTGCCGGAGAACGGGCGTTCGGTGCCCTTGAGGCGGCAAACGTTGTACTGCTCCGGGTCGAGCATCGCCTTCCATTCTTCCAGGGTTTTATCCAACTTTTCCATCGTCACACCTCAGCAGCTGAAAAAGCCCGATCTGTACCTTTTCCAAGGATCGGGCGGCACGTATGATTGCGCCTCGTCAAACGCCAGTCTGGCAGCCAGACACCGCGCATTCAAACGGATTATGAGTGTCGCCATCACGGGCGTCAGGCCTGTGTGAATACGCAGGATTCCCAGTACGGTAGTTCACACGCCGCCTGGATCGTTCATTTTCGGGAACACATCGCCATGCAGGTCAGCAAATCGAACAAGCTCGCCAACGTCTGCTACGACATTCGCGGCCCAGTGCTCAAGCACGCCAAACGCCTGGAAGAGGAAGGCCATCGCATCCTCAAGCTGAACATCGGCAACCCGGCGCCCTTTGGTTTCGAAGCGCCGGATGAAATCCTCCAGGACGTGATCCGCAACCTGCCGACCGCCCAAGGCTATAGCGATTCCAAAGGCCTGTTCAGCGCGCGTAAAGCCGTGATGCAGTACTACCAGCAGAAACAGGTCGAAGGCGTCGGCATCGAAGACATCTACCTGGGCAACGGCGTTTCCGAGCTGATCGTGATGTCGATGCAGGCCCTGCTCAACAACGGCGACGAAGTGCTGGTGCCGGCCCCCGACTATCCGCTGTGGACCGCCGCGGTCAGCCTGGCCGGCGGCAATCCGGTGCATTACCTGTGTGACGAAGGCGCCGACTGGTTCCCGGACCTGGCCGACATCAAGGCCAAGATCACCCCGAACACCAAGGCGCTGGTGATCATCAACCCGAACAACCCGACCGGCGCGGTGTATTCGAAGGAAGTGTTGCTGGGCATGCTCGAACTGGCCCGCTCGCACAACCTGGTGGTGTTCTCCGACGAAATCTACGACAAAATCCTCTACGATGACGCCGTGCACATCTGCACCGCTTCCCTGGCGCCGGACCTGCTGTGCCTGACCTTCAACGGTCTGTCCAAGTCCTATCGCGTGGCCGGTTTCCGTTCCGGCTGGATTGCCATTTCCGGGCCGAAACACCACGCCCAGAGCTATATCGAAGGCATCGACATGCTGGCGAACATGCGCCTGTGTGCCAACGTGCCGAGCCAGCACGCGATCCAGACCGCACTCGGCGGCTATCAGAGCATCAATGACCTGGTGTTGCCGCAAGGTCGCTTGCTGGAACAGCGCAATCGCACTTGGGAACTGCTCAACGACATCCCGGGCGTGAGTTGCGTCAAGCCGATGGGCGCGCTGTATGCGTTCCCGCGGATCGACCCGAAAGTGTGCCCGATTCATAACGACGAGAAGTTCGTGCTCGACCTGCTGCTGTCCGAAAAACTGCTGGTGGTGCAAGGCACGGCGTTCAACTGGCCGTGGCCGGATCACTTCCGTGTGGTCACCCTGCCCCGCGTCGACGAACTGGATCAGGCCATCGGCCGGATCGGCAATTTCCTCAAGACTTACCGCCAGTAAGCTGACGGGTACCGTGCGACGCTGGTCCGGGTCGCACGGTGATTGATTCAGCAACACATCTCTGCGCCCTGCCGCACATCCTTGCCGTCACCACCGCCTGCTGACCGATTTCGTGCTCACGTCTAACAAAGACGGGGGCCCCGCAGTCCAGCGACTGACAACCCCTTCCTGCATCAGCGTCGGAAATTGCCTGCGCGCGGCTAAACTGTTGCTGTAGGACACAGTTTGAAATAGTCACTCGGTTGAATAGCACGGTGCAGCACCTTATATACCCCGCAGTACGCTACATCTTTAGCATGAGGAGATTTCTACAACCATGATGCGCATCCTGCTGTTTTTGGCCACTAACCTGGCGGTCGTGCTGATTGCCAGCATCACCTTGAGCCTTTTCGGCTTCAACGGGTTCATGGCGGCCAACGGGGTTGATCTGAACCTCAATCAGCTGCTGGTTTTCTGTGCGGTCTTTGGTTTCGCCGGTTCACTGTTCTCGCTGTTCATCTCCAAATGGATGGCGAAGATGAGCACCAGTACGCAAATCATCAGCCAGCCGCGCACCCGTCACGAGCAATGGCTGCTGCAAACGGTCGAGCAACTGTCTCGCGAAGCCGGGATCAAGATGCCCGAAGTCGGGATTTTCCCGGCCTACGAGGCCAACGCCTTCGCCACCGGCTGGAACAAGAACGACGCACTGGTCGCGGTCAGCCAGGGCTTGCTCGAGCGGTTCTCGCCGGATGAAGTCAAAGCCGTGCTGGCCCACGAGATCGGTCACGTGGCCAATGGCGACATGGTGACCCTGGCGCTGATCCAAGGCGTGGTGAACACCTTCGTGATGTTCTTCGCGCGGATCATCGGCAACTTTGTCGACAAGGTGATCTTCAAGAACGAAGAAGGCCAGGGCATCGCCTACTACGTGGCGACCATCGTCGCCGAACTGGTGCTGGGCATCCTCGCCAGCTCGATCGTCATGTGGTTCTCGCGCAAACGCGAATTCCGTGCCGACGAAGCCGGTGCACGCCTGGCCGGTACCAGCGCGATGATCGGTGCCTTGCAGCGCCTGCGGGCCGAACAAGGACTGCCGGTGCACATGCCGGACACCCTGAACGCGTTCGGCATCAACGGTGGCATCAAACAGGGCTTCGCCCGCATGTTCATGAGCCACCCGCCGCTGGAAGAACGTATTGAAGCGTTGCGTCGCCGGGGCTGATAGCCCGGCGCAGAAAACGAAGGGGCGATCAATTGATCGCCCCTTTTTTATGTCTTTTGCTTTTGAATCAACTCATCAAACGATAAACCCGCTCTTCAAGTCGCGTGACCCCGCTCTCGACAAACTTCCAGCTCTCGCCGAGCACGTCCTGGTCTTCCAGGATCTTCAACTCCCAGGTTGCCCCGAACAACCGCTGCACTTCATCGTCCAGCACGGCGAACGGTGGCCCATCCTTTTGCGCCTGATCGTAATCCAGGGTAATCAACAGCCCCAGGGAATCCTTCGGCAGGATCCGCTTCAGGTGCTCGGCGTACTGCTCACGCATCTTCGGTGGCAAGGCGATCAGCGCCGCGCGGTCGTACAGCGCGCTGCAATCGGCGACATCGCCGGCGGTCAGGGCGAAGAAATCACCACACCAGATCTCGATCGAACCGGCGCGATAGACCGTGAACGGCCCCTGATCGCTGACGTCCGGGTCAAATTGATGCTCGTGAAAAAAGTCCTCCACGGCTTTTTCCGACAACTCGACGCCCAATACCTCGTGACCGCATTTGGCCAGCCACAGCAGGTCCAGGCTTTTCCCACATAACGGCACCAGTACCCGCGCGCCCTCTTCCAGGCCGAGTTGCGGCCAGTACCGTTGCAGATATGGATTCACTTCCGGCAGGTGAAAGCCGATCTGATTCGACGTCCACCGCTTGTGCCAAAACTCCGGCTGCATAATTAATCCCGAAAATTCGATCAAAAGACGCTAAAACTTATATTAGATTTAGATCAATGATCTGACTGAAGATGACGCCATCTTACCCCTCAGGAGCTCTTTCATGTTCCCCAGCCTGTACATATCCCATGGTTCGCCCATGTTGGCACTGGAACCGGGTGCCAGTGGTCCCGCCCTGGCGCGTCTGGCGGCAGAAATGCCCAAACCCGAAGCGATCGTGATTGTCTCGGCGCACTGGGAAAGCAACGAGCTTCTGGTCAGCGGCAACCCACAGCCTGAAACCTGGCATGACTTCGGTGGTTTCCCGAAGGCTTTGTTCGAGGTGCAATACCCGGCGCCGGGCGATCCGCAACTGGCGGCCGAGGTTGTCGAATTGCTCAAGGCTGATGACCTGCCAGCGCGCATTGACGCCAAGCGGCCGTTCGATCACGGGGTGTGGGTGCCGTTGTCATTGATGTACCCGCAGGCCGACATCCCGGTGGTGCAGGTCTCACTGCCGACCCGTGGCGGCCCGGCCCTGCAAACCCGTGTCGGCCATGCGCTGGCCAAGCTGCGCGAGCAAGGTGTGCTGGTGATCGGCTCCGGCAGCATCACCCACAACCTGCGAGAACTGGACTGGCATGCCGGCCCGGAAAGTGTCGAGCCGTGGGCCAAGGCCTTCCGCGACTGGATGATTGAAAAACTTGCCGCCAACGATGAAGCCGCACTGCACGATTATCGCCAGCAGGCTCCGAACGCGGTGCGCAACCATCCGAGCGATGAGCATTTGCTGCCGTTGTACTTTGCTCGCGGGGCTGGGGGGAAATTCGGGGTTGCACACCAGGGGTTCACCATGGGCGCCTTGGGCATGGATATTTACCGCTTTGGTTAACTGATCGTTCCCACGCTCCGCGTGGGAATGCAGCCCGGGACGCTCCGCGTCCCTTTAAAAGCCGAACGCAGAGCGACCGATGAGGCAATCCCACGCAGAGCGTGGGAACGGTCAGGCAAAAAAAATCCCCGAACCAGTCGGGGATTTTTTATGTTCGATCAATCAGCCCAGAGGCGGATTAATCTTCGCGATAGCGACGCAGCTTCAACTGCTTGCCAGCAACGCGAGTGTCCTTCAGTTTGGTCAGGAGTTTTTCCAGACCATCTTCCGGCAGCTCGACGAGGCTGAAGCTGTCACGCACCTGGATGCGACCGATTGCTTCGCGAGCCAGGCCACCTTCGTTGAGGATAGCGCCCAGCAGGTTCTTGGCAGCGATACCATCACGCGCACCCAGCGCGGTACGGCAACGAGCACGGCCTTCGGCCAATGCAACCGGAGCACGACGCTCACGATCACCACGGTCCGGACGATCACCGGTACGCTCTGGACGATCGCCACGCGGTGCGTTGTTCGGCACCAATGGACGCTCTTTCTCGATCGCAGCCAGGGTCAGCGCCTGAGCGTTGGTGGCCTTGCGCAGCAGCGCAGCGGCCAGGGCACGCGGGGTGCAACCGATGTCGGCGGTCAGGCGATCGAGCAGATCACCGTGAGTCGATTCGGCATCAGCGACCAGCGGCGACAGGCTGTTGGTCAACTTCTTGATGCGCGCATCGAGAACAGCTTGGGCGTCCGGCAGGCGAACTTCGGCAACCTTTTGACCGGTTACACGCTCGATCACTTGCAGCATGCGGCGCTCACGTGGAGTCACCAGCAGCAGTGCACGACCTTCGCGACCGGCACGGCCAGTACGGCCGATACGGTGAACGTAGGACTCTGGATCGTACGGCATGTCAACGTTGAACACGTGAGTGATGCGCGGAACGTCCAGGCCACGGGCAGCAACGTCAGTCGCCACAACGATGTCCAGACGGCCATCCTTGAGGGATTCGATCACGCGCTCACGTTGGTTCTGAGCAATGTCACCGTTCAGCGCAGCGGCTTTGTAGCCTTTGGCTTCCAGGGCACTGGCCAGGTCCAGGGTCGCTTGCTTGGTGCGCACGAACATGATCAGGGCGTCGAAGTCTTCGACTTCCAGCAGGCTCAATACAGCCGAGGTCTTCTGGTCAGCGTGAACCAACAGGTGAGCCTGTTCGATCGCGGTAACGGTCTGAGTCTTGGTCTGGATCTTCACGTGCTGCGGATCACGCAGGTGACGCTCGGCGATCGCACGGATCGACTGCGGCAGGGTCGCCGAGAACAATACGGTCTGACGGGTCGGTGGCAGAGCCTTGAAGATAACTTCGAGGTCGTCCATGAAACCCAGTTTGAGCATTTCGTCCGCTTCGTCGAGAACCAGGTGGTTCACGGTCGACAGGACTTTTTCGTCACGACGCAGGTGGTCGCACAGACGACCCGGAGTGGCGACAACGATCTGTGCGCCATTACGGATTGCTTTCAGTTGTGGGCCCATCGGGGCGCCGCCGTAAACGGCCACAACGGTAACGCCCGGCATTTGCTTGGCGTAGGTTTCGAAAGCGGTTGCTACTTGCAGCGCCAACTCACGGGTTGGCGCCAGGATCAGGGCTTGCGGCTCGCGCTTAGCAGGATCGATGCGATGCAGGATTGGCAGGGCGAACGCGGCGGTTTTACCGGTACCGGTTTGCGCTTGGCCAATCATGTCGTGGCCGGCCATGATGATCGGGATCGATTGCTGCTGAATAGCCGAAGGCTCTTCGTAGCCAGTCGCGATGACGGCTGCAAGAATATTCGGATTAAGATTAAAAGCGGCGAAGCCGCCGGTTTCCTGGGTCATGGGTCTGCCTCTAAGTGCATCCGCAAAGACCCATGCTCCAAAGCTGCGCATGCCGTGTAAGACTCAAGAGTCGCCCTGGCTGCTTTGTCGGCGGGGATTTGCGAAAACGAATGAATGAAAAAGATTCGTCAAGGAAGAGTCCGCTGTGCGGACGTGCAGCCGAAGCTGACTTCGGGGAATTGCGCTACCTAAACGCGGCCCGGTTAAAGGCCGGCGCGCACTATACCGGAATTCGCCCAAAAAGGGAGCATTATTTGTCGGAAAACTGACGTATATACCGTTCTGTAACAGGCTTTGCGGATAATCGTGCAACGGTCTATTTTTCAAAGGCCCGGCCCTGCTGGCGATAGCGCTAAAACGGTTCACCCCGGTGACCCGGACCTTTGGTCTGGCACCCCCTTCCCGCCCGAGGAAATACCTCATGAATCAGCCTGTTTCCAGTCGTGTCAGCCGCGAACAGCGCGGTCATGTCTTGTTACTCGGCCTGGACCGGGTCGCCAAGCGCAACGCCTTCGACCTCGATCTGCTCAACGACCTGAGCCTGGCCTATGGCGAGTTCGAGGCCGACAGCGAGGCGCGAGTGGCGGTGGTGTTCGGCCACGGCGAGCATTTCACCGCCGGGCTCGACCTGATCAATGCCAGCGCGGCGCTGGCCGAAGGTTGGCAGGCACCGCCCGGCGGTTGTGATCCGTGGGGCGTATTCGCCGGGCCGAGGGTGAGTAAACCGGTGATCGTCGCCGCGCAAGGTTATTGCCTGACCATCGGCATCGAGCTGATGCTGGCCGCCGACATCAACCTCTGCGCCAGCAATACCCGTTTCGCCCAGATGGAAGTGCAGCGCGGGATCTTCCCGTTTGGCGGCGCCACGCTGCGCCTGCATCAAGTGGCCGGCTGGGGCAACGCCATGCGCTGGCTGCTGACCGGCGATGAGTTCGACGCTCATGACGCGTTGCGGCTGGGGTTGGTGCAGGAGGTCATGGCCAGTGAGGATCTGTTGCCGAGGGCGCTTGAACTGGCGGAACGTATTGCAAGGCAGGCGCCGCTGGGGGTTCAGGCGACGTTGATGTCGGCCAGGCAGGCGCGTTATGAAGGAGAAACCGCGGCGGCGCAGGCGTTGCCGGCGATGGTGAAGAAGCTGTTGAACAGTGAAGATGCCAAGGAGGGGGTGCGGTCGATGGTCGAAAAGCGGCCCGGCATCTTCAAAGGGGTTTGAGGTTTGCGGTGGGGCGAATAATGTCTTCGCGGGCAAGCCTCGCTCCTACAGGATTTGTGTCGTTTGCCGGAAATGCGAACGACACAAAACCTGTAGGAGCAAGGCTTGCCCGCGATGAGGCCACTACAAATAACGCATTACGTCGCCGGCCGAATCGCCTTGATCAACGACAACAACGAATACCCCAACCGCGGCGCCAGCCCTTCGGCCCGGGCGATCAATCCGTCCATGTCCAGCTCCTGATCCAGTTCCGACGGCACGATCAAAATCACGTTGCCCTCCTTCACCGGCAGTTCCCAGTAATGCCGGTGATAGAGCCCGCGAAACAATGCCGCGCCCAGCGGTTTGCCGTCATCGGTGGCCCATTGGTTGATCACCAGCCAGCCCCCCGGATTCAGTCGTTTCTGACAGTTTTCCAGAAAGCTCCAGGCCAGATGCCCGACGCCCGGCCCGACATCGGTATAGAGGTCGACGAAAATCAGGTCCGCCGGTTCTGCCGTTTCCAGCAACTCCAGCGCATCGCCGACGCGGATGTACAGCCGTGGATCGTCATCCAGCCCCAGGTATTCAATGGCCAGACGCGGTACATCGGGGCGCAACTCGATGGCTTCGACATCTTCCAGCGGCAGAAACTTGAGGCAGGCCTGGGTCAACGTGCCAGCGCCGAGGCCGAGGAACAGCGCGCTTTCCGGCTGCTCATGGCACAACGCACCGATCAGCATGGCGCGGGTGTAGTCGTACTCCAGCCAGCTCGGGTCGGCCGTGAACACGCAGCTTTGCTCGATGGCATCGCCGAATTCGAGAAAACGGTAATCGGCCACTTCCAGCACGCGAATCACGCCGAACTCATCCTGTACCTCGGCGAGCAAATGCTCGACGCGCTCCTCAGTCATTTCGTCTCCTGATCGTCGCCGGACCAGCAACCTGGCCAAACAGCAACGCGACAAGCCGCAACACAAAGCGGCAAAGGCGCGATTGTCCGCGAAGCGACGGGAACAGGTCACGCACTAATTGCTGATAACATAAGCGCCCGTGCGTAAACACTAGAGACCGTGATGAGCCAACCCTGGAGCCCTGACAGCTGGCGTGCCTTGCCGATCCAGCAACAACCCCGCTACCCCGATGCCGCGCATTTGGCGCAGGTCGAGCAAACCCTGGCCAGCTATCCGCCGCTGGTGTTTGCCGGTGAAGCCCGGGAATTGCGCCGTCAGTTTGCCGAAGTGACCCAGGGCCGAGCGTTTCTGTTGCAGGGCGGCGATTGCGCCGAAAGCTTCGCCGAGTTCTCCGCCGCGAAAATCCGCGACACCTTTAAAGTGCTGCTGCAAATGGCCATCGTGATGACCTTTGCCGCCGGTTGCCCGGTGGTCAAAGTCGGACGCATGGCCGGCCAGTTCGCCAAACCCCGTTCGGCCAACGACGAAACCATCGACGGCGTGACCTTGCCCGCCTACCGTGGCGACATCGTCAACGGCATCGGTTTCGACGAAAAAAGCCGCGTCCCGGACCCGGAACGCCTGCTGCAGTCCTATCACCAGTCCACCGCGACCCTGAACCTGCTGCGCGCTTTCGCCCAGGGCGGATTTGCCGACCTGCATCAAGTGCACAAGTGGAACCTGGACTTCATCGCCAACTCGGCCCTGGCCGAGAAATACAGCCACCTTGCCGATCGCATTGATGAAACCCTGGCCTTTATGCGCGCCTGCGGCATGGACAGCTCGCCGCAATTACGCGAAACCAGTTTCTTCACCGCCCACGAAGCGCTGTTGCTGAACTATGAAGAAGCCTTCGTCCGTCGCGACAGCCTGACCAACGATTACTACGACTGCTCGGCGCACATGCTGTGGATCGGCGACCGCACCCGTCAGCTCGACGGCGCCCACGTGGAGTTCCTGCGCGGGGTGAACAACCCGATTGGCGTCAAAGTCGGCCCCAGCATGAATCCGGAAGATTTGATTCGTCTGATCGACGTGCTCAACCCGGACAACGACCCCGGCCGCTTGAACCTGATCGCGCGGATGGGCGCGAACAAGGTCGGCGATCACCTGCCGCAGTTGATTCGCGCCGTCGAGCGTGAAGGCAAGAAGGTGCTGTGGAGCTCCGACCCAATGCACGGCAACACCATCAAGGCCAGCAGCGGCTACAAGACCCGCGACTTCGCGCAGATTCTTGGCGAAGTGAAGCAGTTCTTCCAGGTGCACGAAGCGGAAGGCACCTATGCCGGCGGTATCCACATCGAAATGACCGGGCAGAACGTGACCGAGTGCATCGGTGGCGCGCGGCCGATTACCGAGGATGGGTTGTCGGACCGTTACCACACCCATTGCGATCCGCGGATGAACGCGGATCAGTCGCTGGAATTGGCGTTTTTGATTGCTGAGACGTTGAAACAAGTCCGCCGCTAAGTCAGTGATCGTTCCCACGCTCTGCGTGGGAACGATCAGGTTAAGGCCCGCTTACTCAATCTGCGCCATTACCACCCGCAACCGCCCCGCACTCTCCCGCTGACAATTCAACTGAACCCGCTCCAGCCCCAACCAATCCGCCATCCGCCGCAAATTCACCGCCAACGCCAGCATTCCCGCCCCATCCAGCCCCGGCTCTTCTTCGTGCACCGCATGCACCGCCAACCGGCCCAGCGCCCGTTCGGCCCGCAAATCCACCCGCGCGGCAATCCGTTCATTGTGCAAAAAGGGCAGCACGTAATAGCCATAGACCCGCTTATCCTGCGGCGTATAAATCTCCAGCCGATAACGGAAATCGAACAACCGCTCGGTGCGGCTGCGTTCCCAAATCAGTGAATCGAAGGGCGACAGCAAGGCGCTGGCCTCGACCTTGCGCGGGACCTTGGGCTCGGGCAGGCAATAGGCTGGTTGGCGCCAACCCTCGACTTCGCAGGTCAGCAATTCACCAGCCTCGACCAGTTCCGCCAAACGCGGACGGGCATCCCCGGGGCTCAGGCGAAAATAGTCCCGCAGGTCTTTTTCCGTCGCCACACCCAAGGCATTCGCGGCGTGCAGCAACAGCCCGCGCAGGGCTTCGGCTTCCGTGAGCAACGGCTGTTGGAGAACGACCGAAGGAATAACCCGCTCTGGCAAATCGTAAAGCCGTTCAAACCCGCGTCGGCCCGCGACGGTGACTTCACCGGCGGCAAACAACCACTCAAGCGCATGCTTTTCGGCGCTCCAGTCCCACCACGGCCCCGCCCGTTCCTGACGGGTCGACAGACTCCCGGCGCCCAGCGCGCCCAGCTCCTGAACCGAACCCAGGACCCGGCGAATCGTGTCCTGTTGCTCACGACCAAACCGCGCCAATTGTTGATAAATGTCTTCGCCGCGAGTCGCGCGCAGCATGCGCCAGCGCATCAACGGGTACATGGACAGCGGCAATAACGACGCTTCATGACCCCAATATTCAAACAACGTACGGTGCCGACCCTGACTCCAGGCAGCCTGATCGAGAAGGTCGGAAGAGTAGTTACCAAGACGGGAAAACAAGGGGAGGTAGTGCGAGCGCACCAACGCATTGACCGAATCGATCTGCAAAATGCCCAGCCGTTCAATCAACCGATTGAGCTGGACCGCTTTGATCGCCGCTGGCGGCTGGCGCCCGTTGAATCCTTGGGCAGCCAGTGCCAGACGTCGAGCCTGTTTGATGGAAAAGGACAGCGTTGCGGGCATGAGCATCTCCTTGTCTGCTCGCAACCTACCTCACCAGAGAGGGGTTTGTGTAGCAATGGCCTCATCATTTATGCATCGGATCGTCCCAGAACGGCCGGACCGATTCGTGCTCGACATCCGCACGACTGACGCCGATATCTTTCAGCGCTTCATCGCTCAGGCTCGCCAAAAGCTCACGTTCGCGGTGAAGTTCGTACCAGCGACTAAACTTGTGCAGCAAATCGGAAACCGCGTGGATTGAGAATTTTTCTGCCGTTACATGCTCGTGTTGACCTTTCATCATGTCGCCCTCCTTTAGGGATGGCTCAAGTCTCGCCCCGGAGCTAAGATCAATCCAACGAATGTTTCTGATGGTATGCATCTCGGAGATTGATGAATGTCGGCGTTCCCCAGTATCGATACCGATGTACTGCGCACTTTTGTCGCCATCGCCGACTTGGGCGGTTTCACCCGCGCCGGCGAAATGGTCAACCGCACGCAATCGGCGGTGAGCATGCAGATGAAGCGCCTGGAAGAAGACGTGTTGCAGCGCCAGTTGTTCGAGCGCGACGGGCGTCAGGTCAAGTTGACCGCCGAGGGCCAGGTGCTGCTCGGCTATGCGCGGCGCATCCTCAAACTGCACAGCGAAGTCTTCAATACCCTGCGCGAACCGCACATGGTCGGTACCGTGCGCATCGGCACGCCGGATGATTATGTGATGCGGTTTCTGCCGGGGATTTTGTCGCGGTTCGCCAAGTTCTATCCGCTGATCCAGATCGAAGTGCATTGCGAGTCGACCAGGCAGCTGTTGCAGCGCCAGGACCTCGACCTGTCGATCGTCACCCGCGAGCCGGGCACCGAGATCGGCCAGTTGCTGCGCAAGGAGCGTTTTGTCTGGGCCGAGGCGCAATGTTTCAGCGCCCACGAGCAGACGCCGTTGCCGCTGGCGATGTTCAACAGTGATTGTTTCTGCCGGTTATGGGCATGCAATGCCCTCGATGCGATGGGCCGCGATTACCGGATTGCCTACAACAGCTCGAGCCTGTCGGCATTGATGGCCGTGGTCAGCGCCGGCCTGGCGGTGACCGCGCAACTGGAAAGCCTGATCACCCCGGACATGCGCATCCTCGGCGCCGCCGAAGACCTGCCGCTGCTGCCCGAGGCCAGCATCATGCTGGTGCGCAACCTGCACAACCCGTCGCCGATCACCGAGTGCCTGGCCGAGCACATCGTCGAAGGCTTCAAACTTTAAAAGCGAGCATCACCGCGCAGAACACCAGGAAACCGCAGAACAGCCCGCGCAGCAGCCGCTCCGGCATGGCGTGGGCGATTTTCACGCCCCAACTGATGCTCATCAATCCGCCAATGGCCAAGGGCAAACCGATCATCCAGTTCACCTGATGATGCACCGCGTACGTCACCAGGGTGACGCCGGTGCTCGGTAATGCCAGGGCCAGCGATAAACCTTGAGCAACCACCTGGGAAGTACCGAACAGGCTGGTCAGCACCGGCGTCGCCACCACCGCCCCGCCCACGCCAAACAACCCGCCCATGGTCCCGGAAGCCGCGCCAAGCACGCCCAGCCATGGCCAGGAGTAATGCATTTGCGAAGATGCCGGGGCGTTGGCGGTAAACATTCGCACGAGGTTGTAGGTCGAGAGCGCCACCAGGAATGCGACAAATCCCACGCGCATGGTTTGCGCATCGATGCCCACGGCCCAGATCGAACCGATCCAGGCAAAGCAGAATCCCATCGACGCCAGCGGCAGTGCGTGGCGCAATTCGATGCGATTACGCTGGTGATAGCGCCACAGCGCCAGCATCACGTTCGGTACTACCATCACCAACGCCGTGCCTTGGGCGATCTGTTGATCGAGACCACACAACACGCCAAGCAACGGAATGGCAATCAGGCCACCGCCGATGCCAAACAAACCACCCAGGGTGCCCAAGGCAGCGCCAAAGATCAGATACAACAAAAACTCAAGCACAGGCCCATTCCCTCTTGTCAGGCATTTCATCCTACGCAGTCGGCTCTGGCAGGGAAACGCACAGCAACGCACAATGGCTGTGCCGATTTCGCACAAGCGCTGGTAAAACCATGAACCCCAATCAATTGACCGACCAACTCGGGCTGTTCCTCGATGTGCTGGAAACCGGAAGTTTTTCCGCCGCATCCCGGCGCCATCCGCTAACGCCTTCGGCCGTGGCCCGACGGATCGACAGCCTGGAAAGCGCGGTCGGAAGCCAGTTATTCCTGCGCAGCACCCACGCGGTGCGGGCGACGCCAGCCGGTCTGGCGTTTGCCGAGCGGGCGCGGCGGATCGTCGCCGAATTGCGGTTGGCCCGGGCGGAGGCGGTGTCCCTCAGCAGCGCGCCCGAAGGCTTGATCCGGGTGGACGCGCCCGCCGCGTTTGGCCGCCGACATCTGGCGCCGGTCATTGCCGATTTTCTGATGCTGTACCCCGGCCTCGATGTGCAATTGCACCTGATCGACAGTTTTGTCGATATGCAGGGTTTGAACCTGGGCAAGGTCGATCTGGTGCTGCGTGCCGGGCAAATGGCTGATACCCGGCTGGTGGCCACGCCGCTGGCGAACATGGTGCGCATCGCTTGCGCCAGCCCCGCCTATTTGAAGCGTCGGGGCGTGCCGACCGATCCGTCCCAGTTGAGCGAACACGATGGCCTCGACTGGGACGGCCTCGCCCCGCCCTTCGCTTGGCGCTTCGAACAGGATGGGCGCATGCAATTGCACCGGCCGGCGCGGATCCGCATGAGCGCCAACAACGCCGAGGCGTTGGTCTGCGGCGCGCTGGCCGGGCTCGGCATCGCGCATTTGCCGACCTGGCTGGCCAGCGAATACCTGTTGCGCGGCGAACTGCTGCCGCTGTTCTGCGAAAACGGCCTGCCAAAACCGGAAACCGCCGGGATCTACGCCTTGCGCCTGGAGCAGCAGGCCAGTTCCCGCAGTCGCCTGTTGCTGGAATACCTAAAAACTCGCTTCAGCCCGATTGCGCCGTGGGATCTGGCCCTGCAAGGCAATCTAACCGGCTACTGAGCCATAATTATCTGGCGCATTAAAGATTCGCCCGCTAGATTCATGACGATTACTGATCAAGGCTTTGACATGACCACCGACCGCAACACCCCGGACACCTGCGACCACCTGCTGCTGGACAATCAGGTGTGCTTCGCCCTGCATTCCACTTCGCTGCTGATGACCAAGGTCTATAAACCGCTGCTGCAAGCGCTGGGCCTGACCTATCCGCAGTACCTGGCGATGATGGTGTTGTGGGAACGGGATGGTTTGACCGTAGGCGAAATCAGCACAAGGCTGCTGACCGATCCTGGCTCGTTGACGCCGCTGCTCAAACGCCTGGAAGTTGAAGGACTGCTCAGTCGTACTCGTAGCCGTGAAGATGAACGGGTGGTGATCGTCGAGCTGACCGAACAGGGTCGCGCGTTGCGGGACAAGGCTCGGGATATTCCGCAGTGCATCCTGGGGGCCAGCGGGCAGACGATCGAGCAGTTGAAGAAATTGCAAAATGATCTTCAAGCGCTGCGTAGCCATTTGCAGGACAGTCTCTAGGGCATCTGCGAGACCGCGTTATCGTTCTTCGCGGGCAAGCCTCTCCTGCAATTCGCATTCGCAACATCTCTCACAGACCAAACTTTCTCAAAAATTTATCTTGCGCGCTAAATATTAGCGCGATACATTCATCTCGCACTTACTTGGCGCGCAAACATTTAGCGCAAAACACCCAAACCCGAATGAGGCTCACACCATGCAAACTCTCTACACCGCAATCGCAACTTCCACCGGTGGCCGTGATGGTCGCGCGGTTTCCAGCGACAACATCCTCGACGTCAAACTCGCCACCCCAAAAGAACTCGGCGGTGCCGGCGGCGCGGCGACCAACCCTGAGCAACTGTTCGCAGCTGGCTACTCCGCCTGCTTTATCGGCGCGCTGAAGTTCGTTGCGAGCCAGACCAAACGCACCATCCCGAATGATGCGTCGATCACTGCTCATGTCGGCATCGGCCAGATTCCCGGTGGTTTCGGCCTGGACATCGACCTGCACATCAGCCTGCCGGGTCTTGAACAAGCGGATGCGCAAACACTGGTCGATGCGGCTCACCAGGTGTGCCCGTACTCCAACGCCACCCGTGGCAATGTCGAAGTGCGTTTGCACGTGACCGTTTAACGTCAGGCTGCGATCTTTTGATCTTCAAATCCAAGGCGAAAAAAAGCCCGACTCAATGGTCGGGCTTTTTCATTCCTGAAGCTGTGCTTATTTAGCACGGCCTTTGTAGGAACCGCCTTCGCGGGTGTCGATTTCGATGCGGTCACCGATTTCGATGAAGTCAGCAACTTGCAGCTCAGTGCCGTTGCTCAGCTTCGCAGGCTTCATGACTTTGCCGGAAGTGTCGCCGCGAGCGGAACCTTCGGTGTAGTCGACTACGCGCACGATAGTGGTCGGCAGTTCTACGGAAACCAGACGCTCTTCGAAGAAGATCGCTTCGCAAACATCGGTCATGCCTTCTTCAACGAAAGGCAGAACGGCTTCGATGTCTTCAGCGTTCAGTTCGTACATGGTGTAGTCGGTGGTGTCCATGAACGTGTAGGTGTCGCCGCTGATGAAGGACAGGGTCGCTTCTTTGCGGTCGAGGATTACGTCGTCCAGTTTGTCGTCAGCGCTGTAAACGATCTCGGTCTTGTAACCGGTCAGCAGGTTCTTCAGCTTGGTCTTCATGATCGCGCTGTTACGACCGGACTTGGTGAATTCAGCTTTCTGAACCAGCCAAGGATCGTTTTCGAGACGGATCACGGTACCGGGTTTCAGTTCTTTACCAGTTTTCATTGCGAATATCCGAATTTGGATGGGATTTACAAAAATCTAGGCCGCGTATCATATCCAATTTACATAAAACTGTACCAGCGCCGCGGCAAGATCGGCCTGCAAGGCTTGTTCCAGACACCACGTCTCGGCGTGTTTTTCCAGCTCAGGCCAGTGTTTGCGGGTCGCGAGCCACTGGTCGGCCATGTCGTCGCCGGCGTTCCATGCTCGCCAAAGACCGCTGATCGCCGCGCTGGCGGCTGCCGAAAGGCCTTTTGTATAGAGCGCGAGGAAGGCTTCGAGCTTGTCGAGGTGGATGTCTTCGTCCTGCTGGTAGATGTGCCACAGCAGCGGCCGCCCCGCCCATTGAGCCCGGACAAAGGAGTCTTCACCGCGTACAGCATTGAAATCGCAGGACCAGAGCAAGTGGTCATATTGGTCCTGACGGACGAATGGCAGCACCTGAACCGTCAGGGCAGCGCGCACATGCAACGCACCCGCCGCGAGATCACTGACCCCGAGCCAGCGTTCAACGTCACCGAGAATCCGCCCTTCCGGCACCAGCAGATGCGTAAGCGTCGAATCGCTGGCCAAGGTGTCGAGCCAACTCGCCAGCCCGGCGTTTTCATAGGCAAACAGCGAGATCAACTGCGCGCCTTGCGCACGATCGATCCCTAACCCTTGCAGGAATTCACGCTGGGCCTCGGGGCTTTGTTGAAACTGCCGACGCCGCTCCAGCAATTCATGTTCACGCAGCAAGCCGCCAGTGCCCTTCTGGAACCCCGGGAAGAAGAAATACTTCTGCACGTTTTTGTACTTCACCGACGGCAACCCGTGGCAACCGATGACCCAGTCCTCGGCGCTCAGGTAGTCGAGGTTCATCCACAGCGGCGGTTTCTCGCGCTCGGCCATGGCTTCCATATAAGCGCTGGGCAGTTGGCAGGCGAAGGCGGCAATCACCACATCGGCGGCAGCAACGGGTTGCCACTCGGCCGGCCAGTGGCACACCTCGACACCTTGCTGCCATTGCCGGGGCGCGTGGATATCGATCTCCGGGCACAGGCGTTCGAAGGCGCGCAGGTCGTCGACCCACAAGCGAACGTCTACCGAGTGTTCGACCACCAATTGCCGGGCCAGACGCCAGGTCACGCCGATGTCGCCAAAATTGTCGACCACGGTGCAAAAAAGATCCCAGCGGGTGTTCAGTTCAGGCATTCCAGATTCCCGTTGGCAAAGGCGCTGATTGTCCGCATAAATTACCCCGTGCAGAAGAGCCGACGACGATTAATCTTCGTGCGACAATCGCCATCCGCCCGCGACCACCCGCCAGGAGGCAGCCATGCCCTACCGTCCCAACCCGCGCCGTCCGTTGCCGGTCCGCCTCAATGCCCTGCAATTGACCGGCAGCATTGCCTTGGGGCTTTGGCTGGGGTTCCTGGCCATCGCCCTGACGTGCTGGCTCGCCTCGCGCTTTTTGTTCCCCGAGCAATTGGCACCGGTGGCCCAGGCTGTGCAGCAACTGGCGAAACCGCCGGTGGTGGTGCAGCCCGCCCCTGAAAGCCCGATGTTCGAGCAGTACAAGGAAAACCTGCGCAAGAACGAGCAACAGCAAACCCTCGATCAGGCCCGCACCAATAACCGTAACCTGTCGAACCCCAAATGCCAGTTCTGGCTACAACAGGACCAGACCGCACCCAGCGAAAAAAGCCGCGCCAACGTCCTGCAATTCTGCGATTGATCATGAACAAACTCATCGTCCACCAACTGATTCTCGACAAGCTGCGCATCGATCTCGACATCGCCGAACGCGCGGCGCAAACCGCCTATGAAACCGCGACCCACGAAGAGAACATCGCCGAAAACAAGTACGACACGTTGGGGCTGGAGGCTTCTTACCTCGCGGCCGGGCAGGCGAAACGGGTCGAGGAAATCCGCCATTCACTGACGCTGTGCCAGAACCTGGCGTTGCGCCCGTACGACGATCAGCGCGGCATCGAAGTCGGCGCTTTGCTCGGCCTCGAAGACGAAAAGGGTCGGGAACAATGGCTGTTCCTGGCGCCTGATGCGGCGGGTTTGAAGGTCGATGTGGTGGGGCAGATGATCACCGTCATCACCCCCCGCTCGCCGCTGGGCAAAAGCCTGCTGGGCAAGTTCGAAGGGGACGAGGTGGAGATTCTGGTGGCGGGCGCTCGGCAACAGTTTGCTGTCACCGAGGTTGTCTAAAGAAGTTTAGTGGACAGGCAGTTCAACGCCGTCGAACAGCTCTTCCAGTTCCTGCTTGTTGTGGCACTGGATGGCCTTGGCCATGACTTCGCGGGTCAGGTGCGGGGCAAACTTCTCGATGAAGTCGCACATGAAACCGCGCAGGAAGGTGCCGCGACGGAAACCGATTTTGGTGATGCTGGATTCGAACAGATCGCTGGCATCGAGCATCACCAGGTCGCTGTCGAGCTTGGCGTCGACCGCCATTTTGGCGACGATGCCCACGCCCAGACCCAGGCGCACGTAAGTCTTGATTACGTCGGCGTCGGCGGCGGTGAACACCACTTTCGGCGTCAGGCCGCGATGGCTGAACGCTTCGTCGAGTTTCGAACGGCCGGTGAAACCGAACACGTAAGTCACGATCGGGTATTCGGCCAGGGCTTCGAGGGTCAGCTTCGGCAGCTTGGTCAGCGGATGGCCCTGGGGCACGACCACGCAGCGGTTCCAGCGGTAGCACGGCATCATCACCAAGTCACCGAACAGCTCCAGGGCTTCAGTGGCGATGGCGAAATCCACGGTGCCGTCAGCAGCCATTTCGGCGATCTGCATTGGCGAACCCTGGTGCATGTGCAGGGCAACGTCCGGGTACTGCTTGATGAAATTACTGATCACCGGCGGCAACGCATAACGCGCCTGGGTGTGGGTGGTGGCGATCGACAGGGTGCCTTTCTTCTCGTTGGAGAATTCCTGGGCGATCTGCTTGATGCTTTCAACCTTGCGCAGGATTTCGCCGGCGGTGGTGATGATGCGCTCGCCGGCCGGGGTGACGCGGGTCAGGTGCTTGCCGCTGCGGGCGAAGACCTCGACGCCCAATTCGTCTTCCAGCAAACGGATCTGTTTACTGATGCCCGGCTGCGAGGTGTAGAGACTTTGGGCAGTAGCGGAAACGTTGAGGTCGTGGTGCGCCACTTCCCAGATGTAGCGCAGTTGTTGAAGCTTCATATGAATCCCTCAAAGCAGGTAGACGCCACGGGCATCAGCGACGGTATATAACTATATTAATGGTTTGAAGAATAAATCTAGAACTTTTTTGTCAAAACGCCATTAATCGTGTTCTAGCGATCTCCCTGACGCCGACGCTCCACCAGCGGCACCAGATAGACCGGGACCCTGGCCAACTGCAACACCCGCGCGGCCGTGCGGCCCAACGGCGTTTCCGCCCCGGCCCGATGGCTATGACTACCTACGATCAGCAAATCCACGGAGAGTTTCTGCGCCTGGTCGAGAATCACCTGCGACGGATCGCCCTGCAGCACGCGCACCGCCTGAATCCGCTGCAGATCCTGTTCCCCCTCATCCCCCAGTTCTTCACGAAAGCTTTCCAGCACCCGACGCTCGATATTGGCGATCACCGTGTTCAGGCCCTGACTGTGAAACTCGTTCAACGCCTGCTCGTCGAGGTAGCTCTGCAGCACCGATTCGGCAAACAAGCCCATGGGTTCCACTGCGTGCACCACATACAAATCGGCATTGAACGTTCGCGCCAGCGCCAAGGCATGCTGCATCACCAAAGGTGCATACAGGCCGAGGTCGGTGGCATACAGCATGGAACGAATCATATGACCTCCTTGCGTGCCGACATGGCGGAGATTGATTCAGCTTAGCAGTGCCTTGCCGAGTACGACGTGCCGCGTAACACCTTGACGCAGGAGCTTAAACTTTCTGCTCGTTGCTTATGCCGTGGGGCACGTGCCCGGTGGCGACGACTTCGCGCGCCAGTTCGCAATGGCCGGCCTGATCGTCGAAAAACACGTCGGCGGCAAAAGCCTCGAGAAACGCGGCTTTGGTCAGGCCGCCGAGGAACAGCGATTCGTCCAGGCGAATGTCCCACTCGCGCAACGTGCGGATCACGCGTTCATGAGCCGGCGCCGAGCGCGCGGTGACCAGCGCCGTGCGGATCGGGCAAGCGTCGTCGGGGAACTCACGCTGCAACAAATTGAGCGCTGCGAGGAAGCCTTTGAACGGCCCACCGCGCAATGGCTCGCGGGCGGATTCGCGCTCGCTGGCCTGGAACGCTTCCAGCCCGCCGGCCTGATAGACCCGCTCCGACTCATCGGAAAACAGCACCGCGTCACCGTCGAAGGCAATGCGCAATTCGTCACTCGCGGCCCGGCTCGCACCGCCCGAGAGAATGGTCGCCGCAGCAAAACCGGCGTCCAATGCGCTGCGCACATCCTCGGCATGGGTTGAGAGAAACAGGTCGCAACCAAAGGCCTTGAGGTAGGGATACGGACTGCGCCCACCGACAAACGCGGCGCGGGAAATCGCCAGGCCGTAATGGTGAATCGAGTTGAAGACCCGCAGGCCGGTGTCCGCACTGTTGCGCGACACCAGCACCACTTCGACCCGCGCGCGGCCGAGACTGGCATTGAGCTTCAGCAGTTTTTCCACCAGCGGGAAAGCATCACCGGGCTCGAGGATTTCGTCTTCGTGTTCGATCTGGTACTGCCGATAGGCTTCGACGCCGCTCGACAAATACACCTTGTGGCTCTCGCTCAAGTCGAACAACGCGCGCGATGAAATCGCCAGCACCAACTTGTCATCTATGTCTTTCGCCATGCCCTTCCCCTCTGGTGGATCGACTCAAACGTTACGTCGATCGATAAAACCGAGCGCCCGATACAAGGCCTCGATGCGTGGCAATTCACAGCCCGCCGCTTTCGCCGCCGCCAGGGGTCGGGCGTAGATCGCCTGCAGTTCCAGCGGGCGTTTGTGCAGCAAATCATGGTACATGCTCGGCCAATAGTCGGGCATTTTCTCGGTCATCATGAACAGGTAGTCGGCGTAACCGGGTGGTATGGCGTGACCGCAGGCCTGGGCGCCCTGCACCACTTCGGCCATCAACGCCTGGATCAGCGCGCGGCTGTCGGTATCGGCCATCAATGGCGTGGTACTCGCCCCCAGCAGTACCGACAGACCGTTGTAAGGAATATTCCACACCAGTTTTTGCCAGCGCGCCTGATGCAGGTTGGGCATGGCTTGCGAGTCGATGCCGGCCTTGCGGAACAGCCCGGCGCCCTCCTCGACCAGCGCCATGCGCGTCGCCTCGTCGTTGGCCGGGCCACTGTGGTAACCGACATTCACCGCGCCAAGGGCCTGGTGGGTGATCACGCCGGGGCCTTCACGATGGACGCAAATCAGGCACAGGCCACCGAGCAGGTGCAGCGAATCGGGCAGCACCTCACGCAGGCTGTCTTCGACGTCCAGGCCATTTTGCAGCAGCAACACTTTGGCGCCAGGCGCGGCGGCTTCAATGATGATCGGTGCCAGACCCGAACTGGTGCTCTTGGCCGCCACCAGCAGCCAGTCGCACTTGGGCATGTCTTCAGCCGCTGAATAAGCCTGGACCGGGTTCAGGCTCAGTGCGCCATGCACCGCACTGTTCACTTGTAACCCGCGCTCGGCGACGGCGGAAAACTCACTGCGCAGCAGAAAATGCACATCGAAACCGGCGCGCGCCAGCATCACCCCGTAGAAACCTCCGATTGCGCCGGTCCCGATAATGCCGATTGTCGGCTTGGCAACTGCTTGCATCATGGCAACTCCTCAGCAATTCGATTCAGCGCCTGCCCCACCGCTGCATTGAGTTCGGTGCCGGTCAGACGCGACTGTAGCGCCCCGAAGAACTCACCGTCGCGCACCACAAACAGCGCCGGCAAATGAAAGACCTCATAGCGCTCGACCAAGCCACCATTATCGGCGGCGTCGATCCAGCACAGGCGATCGACCGCCAGCTCGATCCTTGGCAACTGCTCGCGGGCAAACCGGCAACTGGCGCAGCCGACGCTGGTGAAAATCACCAGGGAAATGCCGTTCATCGCCAGCAGCCGTTGGTCGGCGTCGAAATCTGTCAGTTCCGATTCGACCACTATACTGGGGGAAACAATGTCAAATGGGCGACACAGGGAGTCCGTGTTCATGGGACGTTTTCTTCCTCATCCTGACGATGTGCCCGTGGAGCTGACGCTACTCAAACATGAGTGCATTTCACGGCAACGGCTGCACACTATCAGCCTCGGCGGCATGGCTTGCAATTACCACCGCGCCTGGCGTCACGGTACGGCGCTGGAAGTGCGCATGCCGACCTTGAACCCCGACTTGCGTTACTTGGGCTATGTGGCCTGGTGCCTGCGCCGCAAGCGCGGCTATCTGGTGGGCATTGCGTTTGTCGACGAGCAGATGCTGTTCAGTGCGCGGATGGGCGAACAGGTGTGCCAGATCGAACGTTATTGCCGCCTGCATGAGGCGCACGAAGACCTGCAGGATATTCAGGCCCTTGCCCTCGAATGGGTCCAGCAGCATGCCGACGAGTTCTCCCACGACACGGTTCGCAAGGCTTTTGCTCAGCCTGTGCTGGATTAAACCCGTGTGTGCCCATTGTCGAACAGGCGCCTAACGCGCTAAGGTTCCGCTCCCCGACGCGCTTAATTTGCTGTGCTCCGCCGCGCGGGTTCGCTGGCGGATGGCACCCGTGACCTGACGAGTAAACGATGGCTGATTTACCGATCAACGACCTAAACGTCGCTTCCAACGAAACCCTGATCACTCCCGATCAGCTCAAGCGTGATATCCCTTTGAGCGACGCTGCCCTGCGCACCGTGACCAAAGGCCGCGAAGTTATTCGCAACATTCTTGATGGCACCGACCACCGCCTGTTCGTGGTGATCGGGCCGTGCTCGATCCACGACATCAAGGCTGCCCACGAATACGCCGAGCGCCTGAAGAACCTGGCCGCCGAAGTGTCCGATACCCTGTATCTGGTGATGCGCGTGTATTTCGAGAAGCCACGGACCACCGTTGGCTGGAAAGGTCTGATCAACGACCCGTACCTGGACGACTCGTTCAAGATCCAAGATGGTTTGCACATCGGTCGCCAGTTGCTGCTGGACCTGGCCGAGATGGGCCTGCCGACCGCCACCGAAGCCCTCGACCCGATCTCCCCGCAATACTTGCAGGACCTGATCAGCTGGTCGGCCATCGGCGCGCGCACCACCGAATCCCAGACTCACCGTGAAATGGCCTCCGGCCTGTCCTCGGCTGTCGGCTTCAAGAACGGCACCGATGGCGGCCTGACCGTGGCGATCAACGCCTTGCAGTCGGTGTCCAGCCCGCACCGTTTCCTGGGCATCAACCAGGAAGGTGGCGTGTCGATCGTCACCACCAAAGGCAACGCCTACGGTCACGTGGTGCTGCGCGGTGGCAACGGCAAACCGAACTATGATTCGGTCAGCGTCGCGCTCTGCGAGCAAGCGCTGAACAAGGCCAAGATCAAGCCGAACATCATGGTCGATTGCAGCCACGCCAACTCCAACAAGGACCCGGCCCTGCAACCGCTGGTGATGGAGAACGTCGCCAACCAGATCCTCGAAGGCAACCAGTCGATCATCGGCCTGATGGTCGAGAGTCACCTGAATTGGGGTTGCCAGGCGATCCCGAAAGACCTCGCCGACCTGCAATACGGCGTGTCGATCACCGATGCCTGCATCGACTGGTCCGCCACCGAAAACACCTTGCGCAGCATGCATGCCAAGCTCAAGGACGTGCTGCCGAAACGCGATCGCAGCTGATTCACCGTCTTCGGAAATAAAAAAATCGGGCACAAAAAAACGCCGGGCTGTTAACCCGGCGTTTTTTTATGCGTTGCGTTTACTGGCTCAGCTTGGCGGCGTGCCGCTGATGACGCTCCATGTAGCGCTCCACGTAGGAGCACGACGGAATCACCGTGTAGCCCATTTCTTCGGCGTACTGCAGCGCCTGCTCGGTCAATGCCGCCGCAATGCCACGGCCGCGCAATGCGTTGGGCACGAACGTGCGATAGATATCCAGGGTCTGTTTCCCCAGATCCATATAGGTCAGGTAGGCACGATGACCGTCCACATTGGTCTCGAACTGATGACCAGCCTGGTCATGGTGGATGGACAACGCCTCGCTCATCACTACTCCTCGCGGGTCTTGGATTCTGACCCCTACCTTACCGATGTTTTTCCGGCGAAGGAACATCTACGCCACCCTGTGCCTGAATGGACACCGAGAAGAGCGACACCGATCTCGCGTAACCTGGCACGTATCAAATAGTAGGCACCATTGGCGAAAATGCTCAAGGTACGCTCGTCATCACGTTGAGGTGGCGGGTGCTGCTCCGGGTTACGCAGGGACGGCTCGACCAAAGATCTTCCCGGGTCGAAGCCTGAACATTGCCGGATATTGAGACTTGAGACGAGCGCCCGTTGTTAAAGTCACCTCAACATGCACAAAGATATGAGAGGCGCTGCGCAAAATCCGAACAAAAGAGTAGACGAAACCATGTAGACAGACTTTAACAAAGACCGGAAATACTGCCGGTGGGATAGGGAACTTTTCGCATGCGGCTCGCTCATCTCGGGCCTTGCAGCTGAGTATTTTTTATACAGTGCAGTTAAAAGTTGCTCGAAAAAGAATCAACGCCTACAATTTTTTTTGCTTCTTGCTTTACGTCAGTTTACTTACGACAAGTAATGGGTAGTATGTACGCCGGCTATTTCCTCACTCTGAGGAGACAGCTACTTAATAGAAAGTCCTTGAAGGGGAACACGATGAACAACGTTCTGAAATTCTCTGCTCTGGCTCTGGCCGCAGTTCTGGCTACCGGTTGCAGCAGCGTATCGAAAGAAACCGAAGCACGTCTGACCGCTACTGAAGACGCAGCTGCTCGCTCCCAGGCTCGTGCAGACGAAGCTTACCGTAAAGCTGATGAAGCTCTGGCTGCTGCTCAAAAAGCACAACAGACTGCTGACGAAGCTAACGAGCGTGCTCTGCGCATGCTGGACAAAGCTAGCCGCAAGTAATAGTCCTTCGGGATTGTTATCAAGCCGATCCATTCATGGGTCGGCTTTTTTTATGACCGGCGTTTAGTACCGGCCATAAAAAAACCCGCCGACGGCCAACGTCGGCGGGTTCTTTTTAGTGCTTACTGCTGCAGGTCGACCGGCACGCTCGACACCATCGGTGCGGAGGTATTCGGTACGGCGATTTCCACCGGCAGGCCATCTTCGGCAGCCACCACGTCACGCACCACATCCCAGTTCATGCGCAGGTTGTTGGTGATGTCTTCACGCTTGAGCATCGCGTTGATCACTGCGGTGTGCTTGTCGACCACCGACGGATTGCCGTTGTCGTCCAGCGGCGTGTGCGCTTCGAGGTAGACCTTGCCGCCACTCACGCCGAACTTGTACGGGTCGTTGATAATCCGCACCGACGTACCGACCGGCACCATGCCCGCCATTTCCAGCACATTGTTGTTGAACATGCGGAAGCAACCGTGGCTGGTGCGCATGCCGATGCCGAATTTCTTGTTCGAGCCGTGAATCAGGTAGCCCGGGGTGCCCAGGTTGAACTTGAACGGCCCCAGCGGGTTGTCCGGGCCGGCCGGCACCACATTCGGCAACGGGTCACCGTCGGCAAGATGCTCGGCCTTGATCGACGCTGGAGGGGTCCAGGTCGGGTTGGGCGTTTTCGCGGTGATAGTGGTGTGGGCGATCGGCGAACCCCAACCCTCACGACCGATGCCCAGCGGGAAGGTGTACACCACGTTCCGGCCTTTCGGGAAATAGTAGAGGCGGTACTCAGCCAGGTTGATGACGATCCCTTCGCGCGGACCCGGCGGCAGGATGAAGCGGGTCGGCAACACGACTTCAGTCCCGGCGCCCGGCAGCCAGGCGTCGACGCCCGGGTTGGCCGCGACCATTTCCGAATAGCCCAGATCGTACGTGGTGCCAAGGTCGGCGAAGGTATCTTCGTACTTGGCCTTGATCACTTGCACCTGACCGATGATGTCTTCACCAGGTGGCGGTAGAGGCAGCTCTAGTGCTGAAACTGGACCGGCTGCACAGAGGGCGGCAAGGGTCAGGCAGCGGGTGACGGCAGGAAAGCGCGGCAACATCCGGAAAATCCTTCGCAGGGTCGACAAGGGTATAAGAACGCGATTGTACACCGACACCCGTAAATTCGGGGAGATCGAGACGCTGCAGGCGATACATGACGTTTTTTTCATGTACAGCCTGTATGGCGAGGGGACTTAAAGCTCGAAACGCAGTTCCGGCCAGATCGGCGAGGTGCCGCGTTTTTGCGACTCCAGGATCGCCCGGCACAACGAACACAAACGCTGATCCTGGAACACCCTGCGGTCCACACTCGACCAACGCGGCTGCGCCGGCAGCAGGCTGCCACACAAGGTCCGGTCCGCCGAGCCGCCGAGCTCCAGCTGACGGGTCACCAGATGCACCCGCACTTCCTGGCAGGCGAACAGATCCAGCTGTTCGTCAGGCTCGATCAGTTGGTAGGCAAAAAGGGACCAGGCAGGACGCGGCATCGGGGGCTCCAAATCGGGGGCGCCACCTTAGCCGAAACACCGCCACTAGAAAAGCGTCAAAGCAGCGGTTTCAGCGTCGGCCAGACATTTTCCAGCAACTTGTCCTGAGCCGCTGCCGCCGGGTGCAGGCCATCGGCTTGCATCAGGTCGGGGTGGCCGCCGATTCCATCGAGTACCAGCGGGATTTTTTCCCGGTGGGTTGGTGTTCGTAGGCCTCGAAATCAGATGGTAGTGGTACGTCTGTCGGATTTAGGAGATAGAAAGCGCCCCGCAACTAATTCCACATTGACATCATGGCCATCCGCCAGTGAGACTCCACAAATACCCACACCAATGATAAGGAAATCCAATAATGAAAAAGCGCTCCTTTCTGGTACCAATGGCAACTCTGGCCGCAGCTGTAGCCACCGAACAGGCTTCTGCCTTAGTCATCCACAAGGTTGTGGAGCCCAGCAAAGACACCACTATCTCATTCCAATCGGCTACTCCGAGCGAGAACCTTTCAGTTCGCGGCGGCAATGATCTCTTTGCGTTTGTCTTGAAACGTGGCGATCAAGGTCAATTCATGGCTTACCACAGCTCCCATAGCTCGCACGCGTCGCATAGCTCACATAGCTCACATCACTCGGGCTCCTGAAATGGAGCGCGCGGCAACGCTCGTCTTTGATGAGCGGCTTTATGACGGACAGGTTCTGCAAAAAGCCGCTTATCGCTCGATGAACTCACTGACAGCCGATATCACATGCGCTGATGGGAAATTTATCTGCGCCTTGTCCTCGAATATTGGCATCGATGAACCTTCGTTTCTGACAGCCATTCAAGAATTCAAGAAGGATGCACTCGATTACCAGCTGCGGCACCGGCTGAACGCTGAGACCCTTCCGATCAGGAATCTGATCCTTGGGCTGGCGTTCTCAAAAACCGGACTGATCAGTGAGTAAATTCCAAGAGCAGGGATTTTATGTACAGCAACGTCCCTACGAGTTGCTTCCATTCAAATTTGATCGACTGAATGACGACGAGTACGTCATCACCAACATGGCGGGCGAGTATCACGTCATACCGACACCGATGCTCGAACCACTGATCAGCAAGACGCTTGCGATCTCGTCCGAACTGATCCCTACACTCAGGTCGAAACAATTCATCCGATTTACCGATGAGCAGGCGCCGCTTCAGCTTTTGGCACTGAAGATTCGCACGCGATTGTCCAGATTGGCCCAATTCACCAACCTGCATATCTTTGTCGTAACCCTTCGCTGCGACCATAGCTGCCCCTATTGCCAGGTATCTCGGCAATCGGAGAGCAAAGGCGAATTCGACATGACGATGGAGATGGCTGAAAAGTCGCTGGACTTCGTTTTCAGGTCCCCCAATCCCGCCATCAAAATAGAATTTCAGGGTGGCGAGCCACTGCTGAACTTCGAGATGGTGAAGTACGTCGTTCTTGAGGCAAAAAAACGCAACCTCAAGGAGGGCCGTGACCTTCAGTTCGTCATTGCAACCACGCTATCGCTACTGACCGACGACGTGCTCGATTTCTGCAAGCAACACAACATTGTGCTTTCGTCTTCTCTCGACGGACCAATGGATCTCCATAATGCGAACCGTCCAAGACCCGGACGAGACAGCCATCAGCGCTTCGAAGAAGGCCTGAAAAAGGCCCGCACAGCCCTTGGCTACGACCAGGTTTCAGCGCTGATGACAACGACGGACAAGAGCTTGCCGCGAGCAAGAGACATCATTGATGAATACTTGCGCCTAGGCTTTGATGGAATCTTTCTCCGTACCCTTTCCCCATACGGCTTTGCAATCAAAACCAAGAAATTCATGTCATATGACACTGAGCGCTGGCTGGAATTTTACAAGGAAGGTCTCGAGTACATCATTGAACTGAACAAGTCCGGCGTACGATTTGTCGAGCAGTATTCCTCGCTCGTACTGACAAAAATGCTGACCTCTGGCGACCCGGGATTTGTTGACTTGATGAACCCTGCTGGCGCTGGCATCGCTGCCATAGTGTTCAATTACGATGGGGCCGTCTATGCCTCGGATGAGAGCCGGATGCTTGCCGAGATGGGCGATCATACGTTCAGGCTGGGCAATGTTCTTGAGCATTCCTATGAGGAGATCATCCTTTCCGACCAGCTTCTGGATGCACTGGAAAACTCCTTCACCTTAAGCGCACCCATGTGCTCTGACTGTGCGTTCGAACCCTATTGTGGTGCAGAGCCCGTTTACCATCACGCCATGCATGGGGATCTGGTCGCGAGAAAACCTGAATCCTCGTTCTGCAAGCGCAACATGGCGATCTTCAAGCACCTCATTGAACTGATGAGCCGCGACGAACATACGAAACGGATTTTTATGGGGTGGGCCAATCGATGCTGAAGCTCAGTGGAAAGGTTATCCGTATCCACGCGGTTAATGTTTATAAAGATCTCACCCTGATCAAGGTTTCCACCAATCGGAATCTGCCTGAAATCCTGCGACGGGAATTGGCTTTTTTGGTTTGCGATCACCAGATCCCCACAGGCTTCGCCCACTATTTACTGACTGAGCAACATCAGGCGCTCGTGGAGGAACTGCCCGTCGGCTCCGACTATTCCATCCTGGCGAATGACTTCAGCTACATTGGCGACAATGACGTTATCCGACTTTCGGCGGATCGTCAGAGCATCCGGGTATTGTTTCGGGCTTCGTCACCGAACAACAGCATCCTGCTCACGGAGCAGTGCAATAACTACTGCCTGATGTGTTCTCAACCACCTAAATCAGCTGATGATTCATGGATACTCGATGAAATCGAGAGCTTGATTCCGTTGATCCCAAAAGAGACCAGAGAGCTGGGGTTTACTGGGGGTGAGCCAACGACCAACAAAGATCGTTTTCTAAAGATCATCAGCCTGACCAAAAGCTATCTGCCTAGAACCGCTATCCACATCCTATCGAACGGTCGAAGCTTCAAAGATCCTACGTTCGCAGAAAAATACGCCGCAATTGAATTGTCCGACGCGATGACCGGAATCCCCGTCTACTCAGACGATCCGACACTGCATGATTACATCGTCCAGGCTCAAGGTGCTTTCGACGAAACCATTCAGGGCATTCTCAACCTCAAGCGTTTGGGCCAGAGGGTTGAGATCAGAGTGGTCATACACAAGCTCTCGGTGCAACGGCTTCCTGAGTTGTGTGAGTTCATTGCCCGCAATCTTCTTTTTGTTGATCAAGTAGCACTGATGGGCCTTGAAATGATGGGCTTCACCCGAGCTAATCTTGACGAGCTATGGATTGACCCCATCGAATACAAGGATACGCTCAGCAAATCGGTTGGCATTCTCGCCAAGTACGGCATGAATGTCTCGGTCTACAACCATCAGCTGTGCCTAGTGAACCCGGATATTCTTCCCTACTACAAAAAATCGATCAGTGATTGGAAGAATGAGTTCGCCCCCGAATGCCAAACCTGCAAAAAGCAGCGCGAGTGCGGGGGCTTTTTCGCATCAGGCGTCAAGTTCGGGTATAGCAAACAACTTTCTCCGTTCTAAGCCCTCCGAGAAAATATTTCAAAGCAGCGGTTTCAGCGTCGGCCAGACATTTTCCAGCAACTTGTCCTGAGCCGCTGCCGCCGGGTGCAGGCCATCGGCTTGCATCAGGTCGGGGTGGCCGCCGATTCCATCGAGGAAAAACGGTACCAGCGGGATTTTTTTCTCCTCGGCCAGCGTGCCATAGACCTTGGCAAAGGCCTCGGTGTAACGGGCACCGTAGTTGGGCGGCAGTTGCATGCCCAGCAACAACACCTTGGCACCGCTGGCCCGGGAGCTGTCGATCATCGCAGCAAGGTTTTGTTGCAATTGCGTTGGCAGCATTCCGCGCAAGCCGTCGTTGCCTCCCAATTCGAGGATCACCAGCTCCGGTTTATGCTCTGCAAGCAGCGCCGGCAGGCGTGCCTGGCCTCCGGCACTGGTGTCGCCGCTGATGGAGGCATTGATCACTTTATCGTCGAAACCTTCGCGCTTGAGCCGTTGCTCAAGCAGCGACACCCACCCCAAGCGGGTATCCAGTCCGAAACCGGCGCTGATACTATCGCCAACGATCAGGACTGTACCCGCCGCTGCGTTCTGGGCCATGCACATCAAGGCCAGGCCAGCACTCAAAAACCAAACACGCATCGGATTCTCCATGGGCGCAAGTATTCTCACCGCGAAGAACCTCAGCAAAGTGGTTCCCAGCGCGGAAGGTGAACTGACTATCCTGCACGAACTCAGCCTGGAACTGAACAAGGGCGACAGTCTGGCCATCGTCGGCGCCTCCGGTTCGGGCAAATCCACCCTCCTCGGTTTGCTGGCCGGCCTCGACCTGCCGAGCAGTGGCGAAGTCACCCTCGCCGGGCAAGCCCTGAGCAATCTCGACGAAGATCAACGGGCGCGCATCCGCGCCGAGCATGTGGGTTTTGTCTTCCAGTCCTTCCAACTGCTCGACAGCCTCAACGCCCTGGAAAACGTCATGCTGCCGCTGGAACTCGACGGCCGCAAAGACGCCCGGGAGCGCGCCACCGAATTACTGCAACGGGTGGGCCTGGGCCAACGCCTGACCCATTCGCCACGCCAACTCTCCGGCGGCGAACAGCAGCGCGTGGCGATTGCCCGGGCGTTTGCCGCCGAGCCCGACGTGCTGTTCGCCGATGAACCCACGGGCAACCTCGACAGCCACACCGGCGAGCGCATCAGCGACCTGCTGTTCGAATTGAACAAGGAGCGCGGCACGACCCTGGTGCTGGTGACCCACGACGAACGCCTGGCACATCGCTGCCGGCGCCTGATCCGCCTTGAAGCCGGCCTGCTGGTCGCCCCTCTGGAGCCTTGATGGCACGCTTGCCGCTGTTGCGCCTGTTCAGCCTCGCCATCCGCCAACTGCTGCGCGACGCCCGCGCCGGTGAGCTGCGGGTGCTGTTCTTCGCCCTGCTGGTGGCTGTGGCGGCGAGTACCGCCATCGGTTATTTCGGCGCCCGCCTCAACGGCGCCATGATGTTGCGCGCTACTGAGTTTCTTGGCGCCGACCTGTTGCTCGAAGGCAGTTCGCCGGCGCGGCCCGAACAGATCAGAAGCGGCACCGAGCTGGGCCTGGAACATGCCCAGGTGGTGGAATTTTCCAGCGTCATCGCCACGGATAACGGCATTCAACTGTCGAGCATCAAAGCCGCCGACGACGTTTATCCCTTGCGCGGCGAACTGAAAAGCGCCCCGGCGCCCTTCGCTGCGGAAGAATCCGGCGGCGGGCCGAAATCCGGCGAAGCCTGGGTCGAAGCGCGCCTGCTGACCGCGCTGGACCTGAAGATCGGCGACAGCATCGACGTTGGCATGAAAACCTTGAAGCTGTCGCGGGTGCTGACCTATGAGCCGGACCGCGCCGGTAATTTCTACAGCCTGACCCCGCGGGTGCTGATCAATCTCAGCGACCTCACGGCGACCGGTGTGGTGCAGCCCGGCAGCCGCGTCAGTTACCGCGAACTCTGGCGGGGCAAGGCTGAAGCGCTGGAAACCTATCGCCAGTTGATCAAGCCAGGTTTGGCCGCCAACCAGCGCATCCAGGATGCGCGGGATGGCAACCGACAGATCGGTGGCGCCCTGGGCAAAGCCGAGCGCTACTTGAACATGGCCAGTCTGGTCGCGGTTTTGCTCTCTGGCGTGGCGGTGGCGCTGTCGGCGACACGCTTTGCCACGCGCCGCTTCGATGCCAGTGCCCTGCTGCGCTGCCTGGGTCTGTCCCGGCGGGAAACCATGGTGCTGTTCAGTTTGCAGCTGACGGTGCTCGGCCTGCTCGCCAGCCTCAGCGGCGCCCTGCTCGGCTGGCTGGCGCAGCTTGGGCTATTTGCGTTGCTGCATGACTTGTTGCCCACCGACGTCCCACCGGGTGGCTTGCTGCCAGCCGTTGCCGGAATCGGCACCGGTCTGGTGGCACTGGCCGGTTTCGCCCTGCCACCGCTGGCCGCTCTCGGGCGGGTACCGCCATTGCGTGTATTGCGTCGGGACATGCTGCCGATCCCGTCCAGCACCTGGATGGTCTATGGCGCCGCGCTGGGCGCGCTCGGGTTGATCATGTGGCGCTTGAGTCTGGACCTGGTCCTGACCTTTGCTCTGCTCGGTGGTGGCGTGATTGCCGCCGTGGTGCTTGGCGGTTTGCTGCTGTTGTTGCTCAAAAGCCTGCGCCGGATGTTGGCTCGTGCCTCGTTGCCGTGGCGTCTGGGCCTGGGTCAACTACTACGTCACCCATTGGCGGCGGCGGGCCAATCCCTGGCCTTCGGTTTGATTCTGCTGTCCATGGCATTGATCGCATTGCTGCGGGGCGAGTTGCTCGACACCTGGCAGAACCAGCTGCCGAAAAACGCGCCGAATTATTTCGCCCTGAACATTCTGCCAGCGGACAAGCAGGCGTTCACCGATCGCCTGATCGAACTGTCGGCGCAATCGGCCCCGCTGTATCCGGTGGTGCCAGGTCGTTTGATCAGTATCAATGGCGAAGCGGTGCAAGACATCGTCAGCAAGGATTCTGCCGGCGACCGGGCGATCCAGCGTGACTTGAGCCTGACCTGGGCGGCGGACCTGCCGGCGGGTAACAAGCTCACCTCGGGCAACTGGTGGAGCGAACAAAGCCCGGATGAGATTCCCGGCGTGTCGGTCGAAGGCAAGGTTGCCGAGAGTCTGAAGCTCAAGCTGGGCGATCACTTGGTGTTCACCGTCGGCGGGGTCAATCGCGAAGCGAAAGTCACCAGCCTGCGGGAGATCAACTGGGACAACTTCCAGCCGAACTTCTTCATGATCTTCCAGCCCGGCACTTTGAAGGATCTGCCGGCGACCTACCTCACCAGCTTCTATCTGGCGGCCGGCCACGATCAGCAGATTGTCGATCTGTCCCGGGCATTCCCGGCGGTGACCATTCTGCAAGTCGAAGCCTTGCTGGAGCAACTGCGCAGCATCCTCGCCCAGGTCACCCTGGCGGTAGAGTACGTGTTGCTGTTCGTGTTGGCGGCGGGGATGGCGGTGCTGTTCTCGGGTCTGCAGGCCACCCTGGATGAACGCATTCGCCAAGGCGCGTTGTTGCGCGCCTTGGGAGCTGAGCGGCAATTGCTGGTCAAGGCCCGGCGCATCGAGTTCGGCTTGCTCGGCGCGGTCAGCGGTTTGCTGGCGGCACTGGGTTCGGAGTTGGTCAGCCTGGTGCTTTACCGCTACGCCTTCGACCTGCCCTGGCATCCGCATCCGTGGCTGCTGGTGCTGCCGCTGATTGGTGCGGTGCTGATCGGTGGTGCCGGTGTGTTCGGCACGCGTCGCGCGTTGAACGCCAGCCCCCTGACAGTCTTGCGCGAGGGTTGATAGACTCAAGCACTCTCTACCACAAGAAGTCACCATGAGCCGTTATCGCCCTCCCCGCACTGCTGGTACCGCGCTGATCACCCCCGAAGGTGAAGCGCGGATGCGTGCCGAGTTTCACGAACTCTGGCACGTGCGCCGACCGCAGGTGACGCAATCGGTCAGCGAAGCGGCGGCCCAGGGTGATCGTTCGGAAAACGCCGAGTACACCTACGGCAAGAAGATGCTGCGCGAGATCGACAGCCGCGTGCGTTTTCTCACCAAACGCCTGGAAGCCCTGAAAGTCGTCAGCGAAAAACCCAGCGATCCGAACAAGGTGTACTTCGGCGCCTGGGTCACGATTGAAGACGAGGACGGCAAAGAGTCGCGCTATCGCATTGTCGGCCCGGATGAACTGGACCTGAAACTGGGACTGATCAGCATTGATTCGCCGCTGGCGCGGGCATTGATTGGAAAGGCGCTGGATGCCGAAGTTCGCGTTCAAACCCCCACCGGCGAACAACTAGTTTATATCGTAGACATCCGCTACCCCTAAACCTTCACTACCAATAATAAAAGCACAATCTATTCATCCAGCAACATTCCGCGAAAGTTATAACCAGCACAAGCTTTGACAACGTCAAAGTCTTGCGCGAGATTAATAGCGCGCCACAACAAGCGCGCAACTTTAATCACATCTATTCACGGATGAATAAAACATGACCAATAACATTCAAGGTCTGGACTGTTGGATGGATAACGTCCCCGACTTGTATAAACTGCGTATTGATGAACTTATTCTGCCAGGGACCCACGACTCCGGCGCAGACAAAAAAGCATCGACCCTCAACTTCCCTCAGGAAATTACACAGGATGTTCCGGCCTCCGAGCAAATCAAGGCGGGCTTCAGGGTCCTGGATCTGCGCGTGAGGTTCCTGCCCGGCAAGGCGGCCAACGATCCCAAGCGCTTCCAGCTGTACCACTGGCATGACCTGAACCGCTTTGTCAGCACAGACATTCTCGACATATTGAACAACTTCTACGACGGTTCTTCGTCCAGAGCAAAAGAACTGATCATCCTGAACTTCCATCAGTTCGACAACTTCACTGAAGCTGCCCATGATGAACTGCGCTTGTTGATTAACGAAAAAATCGGCAAGCGCCTCATTCCATCGAGTTTCAGGTATTCGACCATTGACGACATCTGGAAAACCATTCCCGGTCGAACTGTGGTCATCTCTTACAACAAATACACCAACAACTCTGATTACTGGGATGGCGTCCAGCAACAATGGAGTGGCGAGAACTATATCTCTACCGACAAACTTAAAAAGTTTATGGACGAGGTCTCCCTCGAACCGAAAAGAGCGTATTCACTGCGCTCGATTCAGTGCGCTAAATACACCGGCATCTTTGTCCCGGACGATTTCAGCGACAAAATTGATAAGTGGTTCCACTCAGAGGATGGCAACAGCTACATCCAGCGCTTCCACATCATCAATACCGACTGGTCAACCCGCAGTCGCATTGTGCAAAACTGCCTCCACGCCAACCAGTTCCGGGCAGCAGCCAAGCACTGACGCGGTCTCAGCGCCGCGTAATCAGCCCTTGTCGAGCAACACGAGTCAATTGCCTGATCACCTCGGGCGCGTCTTCGAGGTTCGGCGATTGAATCACCGCCAGGTCAAAACTGTCGTTGGCAAATCGCGCCAGGGACTCGCCGTCTTCGACAAACTGGATCAGGAACGCGGCGGGACCGCCGGTGCGACGTGGCCAGCCATCGAGATAACGCAGGAGCGTCGGCTGATGTTTGCCGCCAAGCAGGATTTTTGGATTGCGCTGGGTGAGGTGTGCCGTGATCGGCGCGGGGCGTACAACGGGGCTTAGTGCGTTCATTGGGTCGTGTCTCTGCCTCAAAAGTCTGCATGGCAGGTGAGAGGCAACACCGAACCAGCGCTTTAGCGGTATTTCGAAGCCTGTTCCAGGCTTCTATCGGCAACTGAATGAGTCACCTGGCGCCCCGCAAGTAGCTGTTTAAATCGGCGCATGGGCAGCATCCTAGAGAACCTGACCGGACAGTGTCAAGAATGACGCGCAACAAAAAAGGCCCGCACAATGCGGGCCTTTTCGTTGAGCCAGAGCGGTCAGCCGGCGATGGCGCGGTCTGCCGAAAGCTTGCCGGCACCTTCGATCAGCACGGCAATGCTGCCACCCAGCAAGGCCAGGGCGAACTCGTAACCGTTGTTAGCCATGAACAGACCGTTAGGCAAGTGCACGGTGAAGATCGCCACCAGCGAGAGGAAGGCTAGCCCCAGAGCGGCCGGACGAACCAGCAAGCCGATGATCAACGCCAGGCCAGCGAAGAACTCGGTGCCACCGGCCAGGATCGCCATCAGGTGACCCGGCGCCAGGCCAAGGCTTTCCATGTACTGCGCGGTGCCGGCGATGCCGTAACCACCAAACATGCCGAAGAGTTTCTGTGAGCCGTGGGCCGCGAAAATGATGCCGACCACGATCCGCAGAACAGTCAGGCCGTAGCCAGCGCGGGTAAACAGGACCTTGTTGATCAGTGAGCTCATGCTGTGTCATCCATTGAGTGTGTGTGTTGGTTGGCCGCTATATTAATCAGTAAATCAAATGTTAAAAGCGCAAATATTTCGCCATAACAATCAGTTTAGTCGATCATTTCCGTGAGGCCACTTTTTGCCCCGGGGGCTCCAACGACTCCCGCTCCCGATCGAACGCCAAGTAATACTTGTTCACGCTATTAACATAGCTGACCGCGCCCATTCCCACCTGCTCCATGGCGATACGCTCGACCTGGAAGAACCACTGGTTCGGATTCAGGCCCCGGCGCCGGGCCTCGGCGCGCATGCCCTGGACCCGCTCCGGCCCCATGTTGTAGGCCGCCAGCACGAACGCCATGCGCTCGCGCTCATTGAGTTTGGGGCTGGAGAAGAATTTGCGGCGGATCATCGCCAGGTACTTGGCCCCGGCCTGCACATTGGCGTCGAGGTTCTGAATATTGTTGACCCCGACCCGCTGGGCTGCGGACGGCGTGATCTGCATCAAACCAGTCGGGCCACTGCCACTGCGGGCCCCGGGTTGCAGCGCCGACTCCTTGAACGCCAGCGCCGCCAGGTTCAGCCAGTCCATGCCTTGGGCGTCCGCGTGTTTCTGCAACACCGGGCGGAGTTTTTCCAGACGCTGTCGGTCGGCCTTGGCCAGTGGATAGTGCACTTGATACAGGCGTCGGTAGATGCGCAGGAACGCCACGTCCTCATCCGACGGCTTTTTGTAGGTGGTGAGGAAGCGATCGATGCTCGCCCGCAGCATCGAGGCATCGCGGCGCACGAACCAATATTCCTCGCCGGGCTCGCTGATCAGCACTTGTCGATCGATTCGCAACTTGGGCAGGATCTTGCCCCAGCGCTCGGCAATCGGTTGCTCGACGATGGTCAGGTGGAAGATGCCACCCTGGACCATCTCCAACACATCTTCGACCGCCAGGCTCGGGTCGACCCACTCGACCTTCACCGGCGCCAGTTTGTGCAGGGCGAGTTTTTGATTGATCTGGCTGACCGCATCCCCGGCGGCACTGCCCGTGGGCAGCGCCAGGGTTTTGCCGGAGAGTTGTTCGAGTTTGGTGTAGCGGCGTTCGCCCTTGATGCCGACCAGAATCAGCGGCACGTTGCTGGCAATCGGTTCACTGGTACTGATGGCGTGCCCCGATTGCGGATCGAGGAGTTCCCCCGGCGCCACCAGATCGCCCTCGCCGCGCTGCAAGGCGCCGAGCAGTTGATCCTTGGCCTTGGGGATGATCTTGAGGGTGATTTCCTGGCCGTCGCGCGCATGGCCGTTGAGGTATTGCTCGAAGGCTCGCAGGCGATGGTATTCGACACCGATGGCCTGGCCCTGGACTTCGCCGGAGCTGTTGCGGCTCTGGTTGACCAGGACTTTCAGCACACGGCTGCTGCGGATGTCCGCCAGGTCGCGCACTTTGGTCGACGGCACGGCTTGCAGCGGTCCGGCCAGACGCGCGACCGCCGGCATCGGCAGCAGCAACGAACAACACAGCAGTAGCAAAACCGAGGGACGTGTCATCCACTCTCCGGAAAGAATACGGGTCGATTTCACGAAAATTCATGACATCGAACGTCGGAAACAGAGCGCCTTGAGCGCTGGCAAAGTGCGAAAGACTGGCACAGTGATGGCATTTTCACCAACCCGACCTGTCTCGCGGCATCAAGAGACAGCTTTAACTCGTTGTAGTTCTTGGCTTTTCTTATAAATCTACAGCTCTGATATGCTTTCCGGCCTTTGGTCCGAGGTAGCACCATGCAACTCATCGATATCGGCGTCAACCTGACCAACCCCAGTTTCGACGATAAACACCAGGCTGTACTCGACCGCGCCTATGCCGCCGGGGTCTGCCAATTGGTGCTCACCGGCACCAGTGTCGAGGGCAGCGAACAGGCCCTGGAGCTGTGCCGGCGACTGGATGAAAGCGCGCAACGGCTGTTCGCCACTGCCGGCATTCACCCCCACTCCGCCAGCGACTGGAACGCTGACAGCGAGCGTAGCCTGCGCAGTTTGCTCCAGGAGCCGAACATGGTGGCCGTGGGCGAATGCGGGCTGGATTTCAATCGCGACTTCTCGCCGCGCCCACAACAGGAAAAAGTCCTCGAGCACCATCTGGCCATGGCGGTCGAACTGCAATTGCCGGTGTTCCTGCATGAGCGCGACGCCAGTCAGCGTCTGCTGGAAATCCTCCGTGACTACCGCGATCAATTGCCGGCCGCCGTGGTGCATTGCTTCACCGGGGAAAAGAAAGCGCTGTTCAGTTACCTCGACCTGGATTTGCACATCGGCATCACCGGCTGGATCTGCGACGAGCGTCGGGGCACGCATTTGCATCCTTTAGTGAAAGAAATCAAACGCGGCCGCTTGATGCTGGAAAGCGATGCGCCTTATCTGCTGCCGCGCAGCCTGCGGCCGAAACCGAAGAACGGGCGCAATGAGCCGGCGTACCTGACCGAGGTCTTGCGCGAAGTGGCGTTGCATCGGGGCGAGAGCGAGGAAGACTTGGCAGCGCATACCACGGCGTGTGCGCGAGCATTCTTTGGGCTGCCTTCAATCGATTGAAACCGTGCCGACGCTATCGCGGGCAAGCCTTGCTCCTACGGATTGATGGCGTCCTTGCGCCAAACCCACACTCAAACTTGACCCATATCAAAACCGCCTGACCTGCATAGCGGCACAATGCTGGCACCTTGCCAATGCTGTTTCCGCTATCAGAGAAGACCTTCCTATGGGTGCCTGGCTTAGCAACATCTCGCTGAAATACAAATTCTGGGCGGTCAACGCGGTCGCCTTCGTCACCACCCTGCTGTTGGTGTTGTACGCCGTGCAGCTCGA
This sequence comes from Pseudomonas sp. ADAK2, assembly GCF_012935755.1. Classification (GTDB taxonomy): domain Bacteria; phylum Pseudomonadota; class Gammaproteobacteria; order Pseudomonadales; family Pseudomonadaceae; genus Aquipseudomonas. The sequence continues at coordinate 6,492,557 of NZ_CP052862.1, read as the reverse complement.
ACAACAGGCCCGCAGCCACGCGTCCCAGGCGTCGGCCCAGGCCCAGGCGCGCTTGCTCAGCGCCTGGCCCGCCGGGCAACCGCTGCCCAAGGCTGACAACGTGCTGACTTTCAGTCACGGCCAGGCGCCACGGTTGAACGAACAACCGATATTGGAGCTGACAGACACCAACAACGGTTGGGTCGAGATCAACGCCATGCCGCTGTTCGGCGACAACCCGTTGATGGGCGCCGAGGTGTTCAGTCGCGCCGACGGCCAGCAAGTCGCGGTGATCGCTTACGGCCCGAGCCTGAGCCAAGTGTTCAGCGAACGTTTCCTCAACTATGCGATGGCGGTGGCGATCCTGATGCTGGCGATGCTCGGCGCGTCGCAATTGCTGATCCGCTTCCTGCTCAGCCAACTCAACACCTTGAAAGACGTGATGCTGCACGTTGAGAAAACCGGCGACCTGTCGGCCCGCGTGCCTTTGGCGTGCAAAGATGAAGTCGGGCAGATGGCCAATGCCTTCAACGCGATGCAGGCCGGTTATCAGCGGGTGGTCAACACCGTCGCCAACACCGCGCGGCAACTGGACGTCGGCGCGGCACGTTTGGCGGCGAGCATGAATGAGGTGCGTCACGGCATGCTCGGCCAGCAAAGCGAAACCGATCAGGCGGCCACGGCGATCAATGAAATGACCGCCACGGTTTATCACATCGCCCAGCACGCCGGCGCCACCCGCGACCTGTCGCAAAGCGCCGACACCCTGGCTGGCAGTGGCCAGGAAGTGGTCAGTCGGGTGCAGAAGTCGATTGCCGGATTATCCAGCGGCGTGCAGCAGACCGCCGAGATGATCCAGCGCCTGGCCGAGGACAGTCAGAAGATCAACGGCGTGGTCGGTGTGATTCACAGCATCGCCGAGCAAACCAACCTGCTGGCGCTCAATGCCGCCATCGAAGCGGCGCGAGCCGGGGAAATGGGTCGCGGCTTTGCGGTGGTCGCCGACGAGGTGCGCAACCTGGCCAAGCGTGTGCAGGCCTCGACCGATGAAATCACCCTGATGGTGTCGGCCTTGCAGGCCGGGACCCGGGACGCGGTGGACTTCATGCAGGAAAGCTCGTTCAAGGCTGACGATTGCGTGCAGCAGGCTCAGGAAGCCGGCGCGGCGTTAGCGCAAATCACCAGCGCCGTGGCGCAGATGCGGGAAAGCAATACGCAGATCGCCGTCGCCGCCGAACAGCAGAGTCATGTGGCGGAGGAAATGAATCGGTCGGTGGTGAGCATTCGCGACGTGACCGAAAACACCGTGCAGCAGACCGTGGATTCGGCGAACACCAGTAATGAATTGGCGACGTTGGCAGGGGAGTTGAGCAAGGCGATCGGGCAGTTGAAACTCTGAGGGCCTCTTCGCGGGCAAGCCCGGTCAACATCAATCTTGACCATTGCCCCTATCGTTCCGATAGCCAACCTCGATTCGCCGCCCGCCCCCGCCACGCCTATTCTTCAACCATTGTGTTCAACATGGATTGAGGAGTTTCATCATGGGCAAACGTCACCCCAACCTTCCGGCCTGGCAATGGAAGTCCTACCCGAACAATCACCAGCACCCGACCAATCTGGCCTTGCACCTGATTGCCGTGCCGCTGTTCATCATCGGCTTCCTGCTGATTGTCTCCGGGGTGTTCAGCCTGAGCCTGGTGAACATCGTGATTGGCGTCATCGGCGTGATTGCCGGCCTGGGTTTGCAGCGCCACGGTCACAGCCTAGAGGCACAAGCCTCCGAGCCGTTCAGTGATCGCAAGGATGCCATGTCGCGCTTGCTGGTCGAGCAGTTCCTGACCTTTCCGCGGTTCTTCCTCAGCGGCGGCTGGTGGCGCGCCTGGCGCAAGCGCCACCGGCGCTGAGTCAGGCGAATATCGTCACGGTCTGCCGGCTCATGGCGATCAACTGACCGTCGGCGCTCCACAGCTTCGCCGCTGCATGACCGTAGCCGTCCGCGGCGTGTTCGATCTCTACCAGGTACTTGCACCAGTCGAGAGTGCTAAGCGCCAGCAACGGCTGGACGAATTCGATGGTCCAGGTCAGCGTACTGCCCATCGCCGGTTTGTTCAGGTGCGGCAACAGGGCCGGTGGCCAAGCGTCGACCAACGCCAGGATATGCGCCTCGCTCAGCGCCTCTTCCTTCACCTCCCCACGCAAGCGCACCCAACCACCCATATCTCGGGATTTATTGCCGGTGAACGGCAGCCCGCCAACGCTCCAACGCATCGCCAGGTGCTTCATGAATTCCGGGGTCACGCCTTTGATGTAAGGCAGTTCCTGGCAGTCGTCCCAGTGTTTGAACTCGGGCGCCGGTAGCGCCGCAACGGCTACTTCGGAAGGTCGCGAGGCACCGAAACTGCCCTGGATCAACGTCACCACCTGGCCTTTCTGCATCGCCCGGCCCAGCACCTGGCTGACGGCCTTGCCTTCGCGCAACACATCCACTTCAAAACTCACCGGCACACCGGGTTCGACCGGGCCGACAAAGGTGATCGCCAACGAGCGCACCGGACGATCCGCCGGGACTTTCGCGCGCATGGCTTCGTACTGCAACGCGGCGACCAGGCCACCGAAACTGGCGCGGCCCTGACCCCATTCGGCGGGAATGGACAGATCCTGCGGCTGGCTGCGGACAGCGTCGAGCAGATCGGAAAAGCGCATGGAAACCTCAAAGATGCAGGAAAAGGATGAAGGGATGTTAACCAGCCTGCGCGGGCGATACAGCGCTTATTCCGGCCAAATTGACTGACAGATAGGACGCGCTGCTCCCGGAGCTGCCGAAGGCTGCGATCTTTTGATCTTGATCGTTCACTCTGCGTGGGAATGCCGCCATGGACGCTCTGCGTCCGCTTCAAAAGTGACGCGGAGCGTCACGGGATGCATTCCCACGCGGAGCGTGGGAACGATCAATCACAGGGAATCACTGCTGAATTCAGGATTTGAAGCAGGCGGCGCTGAGTTTGTCGAGCACCCGGTCGGCACGACCTTCAGCCTTGGCCATGGTGGTTTTCCAGACCGCGACACAGGGCAGCAAATCCGCTTCCTGTTCGGCCCGCAGCAGCCACTGCCAGCAATCGTGCCAATCGCCCAATGCGGCCTGGGCCGATTTGAGTCGCGGCATCGCTGATTTGGGCAAACGGTCCAGTTCGGGATAAGCCTCGATGCCATAGCGCACGCGCTTGATCAACAATCGCAGCAGATGACGATCATGGGCCGGATCGTGCAGGGTCTGATCCAGTTTCTTCCATTGCTTGGCCAGGCGTTTTTCGATGCGCTGACGCAGGCCCTTGAGCAACCCCTGACGCTGGGAGGCCCGCAGGAAGCGTGGAAACGCGTCGAGGATCATCAGCAATTGAATGACTTCCGGGCTGGTCGCCACGGTCGGATAGGCCACGTCCATTTGCGCCATGCGTCGCTGCGCCGCCTCGGGTTGGCCGTGCTGGAGCAAGTACGCCGCCAACACTTCGCGATCACGCAGCGGAGTGGTCAATTCACCGACCCCGGACGCCGCCACTTCCAGTTGCTCGACTCCAGGCAACCCCCGCAACGGCCGCAACAGACTGCGCAAACGGCGAACCGTGGTGCGCAAATCGTGCAGCGCTTCCGGATCGGTGCGGGCACTCAAGCGTGCCTGACAGGCCAGCAATCGAACTTCAATGCTCAATACCTGAGCCACTAACCGGTCAACCAAGGCAGACATCACTTGCTCCTTGAATCAAATAGGGATGATCCCACTCGACGCCATCGTGCCCGCATCGAAACGCGCAGTCCTTGCGCTACATCATGCGCTTACCGACCGGCGCGGGACTCGCGAATATAGAATCGCGCTTTCTCGGCCTTGCTGGTGCAGCCTTCGTAGGCTTCGAATTGCTGCTGGGTCTTGGCGCCGGTCAACAGCGACAGGGCTTTGGAGTAGCTGACGGTGCCGGCAAAACCTTCGGCCTTGGCCAGGTCGAGCTCATGCCAGGCCGCATCGATCTGGGTGCCGCAGCTATCACGGTACGCAGTTTTCCCGGCACAACCGGCCAACGCCAGGGCAATCAAAGGCACACAGATCCAGGCTTTCATCGATAACACCTCAAAGATAGGTAAACAGTCGTGCAGGTAAGACGGTGCGGCGCGCAAAAAGTGCCTTGCCCCGCCTGCACAAACTATAGCGCTCGCGAGCATACCCATCTGTCGCCATGCAGTGTCGAAAAAACGACGCCCCTGCCTCGGCAAACGACCTTAGCGATTGAAGCGTCACCCTCGATGGGTGCATTGTTGAACCTTGTCAGACGAGGGCGATTCATGAAAAAGCGTGTCGCACTGGTGCTGGGCTCGGGTGGAGCCCGGGGTTATGCCCATATCGGTGTCATTGAAGAGATCGAACGGCGTGGCTACGACATCGCCTGCATCGCCGGTTGCTCCATGGGCGCGGTGGTCGGCGGGATTTATGCCGCCGGCAAACTCGATGAATATCGCAACTGGATCGAAAGCCTGGATTACCTCGATGTGTTGCGTCTGGTGGATGTCAGTTTTCGTTTGGGCGCGATTCGCGGCGAGAAAGTCTTCGGCCAGATCCGCAAGATTGTCGGCGAGATCAACATCGAAGACCTGCGCATTCCCTACACGGCGGTGGCCACCGACCTGACCAACCAGCAGGAAATCTGGTTCCAGGCCGGCTGTCTGCACCAGGCTATTCGCGCCTCGGCGGCGATTCCCAGTTTGTTCACGCCAGTGATGCAGGGCAATCGCATGTTGGTCGATGGCGGTCTGTTGAACCCGTTGCCGATCGTGCCGGTGGTGTCGAGCCATTGCGATTTGATCATCGCGGTCAACCTCAACTCGACCAACCAGCGGCATTACCAATTGCCGGTGATCCAGCGTCCGGCGGCGTTCAAGTCGCGGTTCAACAGCCTGATCAACTCGCTGGGCTCGAAGATGCCGTTCCGCCGCAAACAAGCCGAACAGTTATTGTTGCTGGAACAGGAAGCGCTGAAGGCCGAAGCGGCGGAGATCAACCCGTGGATCGAATCCGCCGAACCTGAAGCCCAGCAACCGGCCGCCGCCCCACTGGGCGAGGGCGCGCCGAAGTCGGCCACCGGTTCGTTCATCATTGATAACGTCGGGCCGGCGTCTTTACTGGACTTGATCAACCAGAGTTTCGAGGTGATGCAGACCTCGCTGGCGCAGTACAAGATTGCCGGGTATCCGCCGGATGTCCTGATCAACGTGCCGAAGCGCGTGTGCCGGTTTTTCGAGTTCTACAAGGCGCCGGAGTTGATCGCGCTGGGACGCGAGATTGCGCGGGATACGATGGATCGGTATGAGAATGAGCAGAATTGAGCATTTGAACGTTACCTGATCGTTCCCACGCTCCGCGTGGGAATGCATCCTGTGACGCTCCGCGTCACGACCTCAAGAGCGGACGCGGAGCGTCCATGGCGGCATTCCCACGCAGAGCGTGGGAACGATCAGCGCGTGGGGACGATCAGAGCCCACCCTCATTCAACAACCGATACCCCACCCCCGCTTCGGTCACGATAAACCGCGGCTGGGTCGGATCGTCCGCCAGTTTCTGGCGCAAATGCCCGACCACAATCCGCAAATAATGACTGTCCTCGGTATGGGTCGGCCCCCAGATGTCCTTGAGCAATTGCTGCTGGGTTATCACCCGCCCCGGATGCCGCGCCAGTTGCGCCAGCACTGCGTATTCCTTGCGGGTCAGCGCGACTTCGGCGCCATCAAGCAACACTCGGCGATAGGCCAGGTCCACGGTCAACGGGCCGAACGTGAGCGCTGCTTGCTGGGCTTCACCGGCCGGCGCCTGGCGCAATAACGCACGCACCCGAGCGAGGAACTCCTGAATACCGAACGGCTTGGTCACGTAATCGTTGGCGCCGCCATCCAGCGCTTCGACCTTCTGCCCTTCACTGGCGCGCACCGACAGCACCAGCACCGGCACCGTCGACCATTCACGAAACTCGCGCAGCACTTGCTGGCCGTCCATGTCCGGCAGGCCGAGGTCGAGCACCAGCAGATCCGGTTTATTCAGTGCCGCTTGCGCCAGGCCTTCAGTGCCGGTGCCGGCCTCCAGCACTTTGTAGCCTTGGGAAGCGAGGCTGATGCGCAGGAACTTGCGGATCTGCGGTTCGTCGTCGATGACCAAAATGGTCGCGGTCTGGCTCATGAATTCACATCAACACAAAGAAGTGGCAAGAGAGTAGCGCAAGCGCGATCAGGCTTCACTTTCAAAACCCGGCTGTTCCTGCAGTGGCAAATGCAGCGTGATGCAGGTACCGCGACCCTCGATGCCATCGCCGACGCTGATCCGCCCGCCATGGGCGCCGACCATGCCCTGACAAATCGCCAGCCCCAGCCCGGTGCCCTGCCCGCCGCGATCACCGCGGGCGGCGGTGTAGAACATGTCGAAAATCTTCGCCCGCTCGTCCTCCGGAATCCCCGGCCCTTCATCGCTCACCGAGAAAAACAGCTCGCTGTCATCGGCACCGGCGCGCACTTGCAATCGTCCGTGAGCCGGGGAAAACCGCGCGGCGTTTTCGATCACGTTGACCAGCGCCTGTTCGATCAACGCCGCATGCACGTACAGCAACGGCAGCTCGGCCGGCACTTCGGTGCTGACCTGCAACGGCGCCAGTACCGCGCGCAGCCGATTGAGCGAACTGCCGACGATATCGGCCGGCGACACCCAGTCTCGCGCCAGTTTCAAGGCGCCGTGGCCGAGGCGGGTCATGTCCAGCAGGTTTTGAATGTAGCGGTCGAGGCGTTCGGCTTCATCGCGGGTGCCTTCGAGCAGCTCGCGGCGATCCTCCAACGGGATTGCTTCGCCGAGGGCCAGCAGGCTGTCGATGCTGCCGCGCATGGAGGTCAGCGGCGTGCGCAAATCGTGGGACACCGAGGCCAGCAAGGCACTGCGCAATTGCTCGGTTTCGCCGTGCAGCCGCGCTGCTTCGAGGTCTTCGGCCAGTTGCGCACGGGCCAGGGCCTGGGCCAGCGGTTGGCTCAGGGCGGTCAACAAGCGCCGGCGCTGGCCGCTCAAGGTCTGGCCTTCTTTGGCGCAGACACCGAGCAAGCCCAGCGGCCCGTCCTCGACCGACAACGGCCACCACCACCAACGCCCGAACGGCAAAGTGCCGGTGCCGGCGCCCGCTGGTTGATCGTGTTGCCAGGCCCAGTCGGCGGCGGCGCGTTCGGCTTCGGAGAATTCCAGCGGGCCACCGGTCTCGACTTTCCAGCCGCCCTGGCCATCCTGGTTGAGCAGGCACAGTTGCAGATCGCTCCAGCCGTTCAAGTGCTGGGCGGCGGCGCTGACCACGGCTTGGCGGTCGGTGGCGGCGGTGAGTTTGCGCGACAGGTCGAGCAGTTCGGTGGTTTCTTCCTGGGTGTCGCGCAACGCCTGCAATTGCCGGCGTTGCCGCGCAGCGAGGTTACCGGTGAGCGCCGCCATCAGCAGGAAGAACAACAAGGTCAGCACGTCTTCTTCGCGCTGGATGCTGAAGGAGAAATTCGGCGGGATGAACAGAAAGTCATAGGTCAGGAACGACAGCGCTGCACAGGCCAGCGCCGGGCCGAGGCTGCTGCGCACCGCCACCAGCAACACGGCGGCGAGGAACACCAGGGAGATATTCGGCAGCGGCAAAACACTCGCCACTGCCCAGGCCAACGCACTGGCCAAAACCGTTGCCACCAGCGCCAACGCGTAGTCGAACCAAACCAGTGAATGAGCTGAACGCTGACGGGGCTGATGCACTTCATGGTCGCTGTCGAGGACGTTGATTTCCAGGCCACGGGCATCGCGCAACAAACGAGACGCGAGACCGCCGCCGAACAAGCGCCGACGCAAACGCTGGCGGGACTGCCCGACCAAAACCAGACTGGCGCGACGTTCGGCGGCGTGCTGGATCAGGGTTTTCGCCACCTCGCCGGCGCGCAGCAACACCACTTCGCCACCGAGGCGTTCGGCCAGTTGCTGGGCGCTTTGCAGGCGCAGGCGAGATTGCTCGTCGCGCACGCTGCCGTTGTCCACATGCACCAGGCTCCACGGCAGATGCCGGCGCTGGGCGACGCGGCTGGCGTGACGCACCAGGCGCTCGGCCTGGGCATCGCCATCAATGCCCACCAACAAGCGACCGCGGACCGCCGGGGCGGATTGACCGAGTTGACGATAACCCTGGGCCAGGTCATCGTCGACCTGGGCCGCAGCGGTTTGCATGGCCATTTCCCGCAGGGCGGTGAGGTTGGTCTGGGTGAAAAACGCATCGATCGCCGCCCGCGCCTGCTCCGGCACGTAGACCTTGCCGTCGCGCAGGCGCTCCAGCAATTCACGCGGTGGCAAGTCGATCAGCAGCAGTTCGTAGGCTTCTTGCAGGACCCAGTCCGGCAACGTTTCGCGGACCTGGACGCCGGTGATGCCGCGCACCTGATCGTTGAGACTTTCCAGGTGCTGGACGTTGACCGTGGTGTACACGTCGATGCCGGCGGCGAGCAGTTCCTGGATGTCTTGCCAGCGCTTGGCGTGACGACTGCCCGGGGCGTTGCTGTGGGCCAGTTCATCGACCAGCACCAGTTTCGGCTTGGCGGCGAGCAGGCCGTCGAGGTCCATTTCTTCGAGCATCACGCCACGGTATTCCGAGCGCACCAGCGGCTGTTGCGGCAGGCCGCCGAGCAGGGCTTCGGTTTCGGCGCGGCCGTGGGTTTCGACCACCCCGGCGATGATTTTCACGCCTTGGCGCAGTTGGGTGTGGGCCGCTTGCAGCATGGCGTAGGTCTTGCCGACACCGGGCGCGGCACCGAGGAACACCTTGAGCCGGCCACGGCCGTCCCGGGGCAGGTCTGCTAACAGCGCATCGGCGCGGCCGGAGTCACTCATGCTTGAAGTTCTCTTGATCGTTCCCACGCTCCGCGTGGGAATGCAGCCCGGGACGCTCTGCGTCCCAACAGCGGACGCAGAGCGTCCATTTGATGCATTCCCACGCAGCGCGTGGGAACCATCTCTTACAATTTTTCCAGCGCCACATTCAACTCAAACACATTCACCACCGGCGGCCCCACCAACGGCTGCTCGATATGCGCATTCATCAGTTGTTCAACCGTTGCCACTGGCAGGTTACGTGCCTGCGCAACACGCGCCAGTTGATAGGCAATCGCCGCCGGAGGCAAGTGGGGATCGAGGCCGCTGCCGGAGGTGGTCAGCATCGCCAACGGCACCGGACCTTGCCCCGGCACTTGCAGTTTATTGGCATCGTCGATCACCCGCGTGGCCAGCGCCGGGTTGCTCGGCGACAGGTTGCTGGCACTGCTCGATACCGTGGCAAACGCACCGGCCGAGGGCCGTGGGTGGAACCAGGCGTCGCCGACGAAATCCTGGGCAATCAGCGACGAACCCCGGACTTTGCCGTCGGCGTCGCGCACCAGGCTGCCGTTGGCCTGGTCCGGGAACGCGACTTGCGCGACGCCGGTGACGACCAGGGGATAGGCGACACCGGTGATCAGCGTCATCAGGACCAGCAGGCTCAGGGCCGGACGTATCATTGTGGACATTTCAAAATCCTCGAATTCAGGGAACAAATAGCGCGTTCAGTCAGGTAAGCCGTGGTGCAATCTTCGCGAGCAAGCTTTGCTCCTACGGTTTTGTGCGACCTGTAGGAGCGAGGCTTGCCCGCGAAGGCGGTGTATCTGACACACCGCCCAGCACGGTCAAACCAAATGCAACGCCGTCAACACCATGTCGATCGCCTTGATGCCCACGAACGGCACCAGAATCCCGCCCAAGCCGTAGATCAGCAGATTGCGCCGCAACAACGCCGCCGCACTCGCCGCCTGTACCCGCACACCGCGCAGCGCCAGGGGAATCAGCACGACGATGATCAAGGCGTTGAACACAATCGCCGAGAGGATCGCGCTCTGTGGGCTGCTCAGGTGCATGACGTTCAGCACGCCGAGTTGCGGGTAGATCGAGGCGAACAGCGCCGGCAGGATCGCGAAGTATTTGGCCACGTCGTTAGCGATGGAAAAGGTCGTCAGCGCGCCGCGGGTTACCAGCAACTCTTTACCAATTTGCACCACGTCCAGCAGCTTGGTCGGGTCGCTGTCGAGGTCGACCATGTTCGCCGCCTCGCGTGCCGCTTGCGTGCCGTCGTTCATCGCCATGCCGACGTCCGCCTGGGCCAGCGCCGGGGCGTCGTTGGCGCCGTCGCCGCACATCGCGACCAGGCGACCGTCGTTCTGCTCGTGGCGAATGCGCGCCAGTTTTTTCTCCGGGGTGGCTTCGGCCAACACGTCATCGACGCCCGCTTCAGCAGCAATCGCGGCAGCAGTCAGCGGGTTGTCGCCGGTGACCATGACCGTGCGAATCCCCAGTTTGCGCAACTCGGCAAAACGTTCGCGAATGCCTGGCTTGACCACGTCCTTGAGGTGGATCGCACCGAGCAATTTACCGTCGGCACAGACCAGCAACGGGGTGCCGCCGCTCTGGGCAATCTTGTCGATTTCCCGGGACAGGGACGGCGCCAGGTCGGCGCGCTTCAGGCCGACGAAGGCCAACAGTGAATCCACCGCGCCTTTGCGGTACACGCGGCCCTGATAGTCGACACCGGACAGGCGCGTCTCGGCGCTGAACGGCACGGCGGTCAGCAGCTCAGGACTTGGTTCTGGTTGCGGATGCAGGCCACGCAGGTATTCGACGATGGACTTGCCTTCAGCCGTGTCATCGGCCAGCGAGGCAAACAACGCACCTTCAGACAGCTCTTTAGCGCTGACACCCGGCGCCGCATACACGGCGGTGCAACGACGGTTGCCGAAGGTGATGGTGCCGGTCTTGTCCAGCAACAGGACGTGCACGTCCCCCGCCGCTTCCACGGCGCGACCGGATTTGGCAATCACGTTCAAGCGCACCAGACGATCCATCCCGGCGATACCGATGGCCGACAACAAGCCGCCAATGGTGGTCGGAATCAGCGTCACCAACAGCGCCACCAGGAACACCAGCGGCAGGCTGCCATTGGCGAAGTGGGCGAACGGTTGCAGGGTCACGACCACCAGCAGGAAGATCAGGGTCAGGCCGATCAGCAGGATGTCGAGCGCCACTTCGTTCGGGGTTTTCTGGCGTTTGGCGCCTTCGACCAGGGCGATCATACGGTCCAGGGTCGACTCGCCCGGGTTGGCGGTGATGCGCACCAGCAGCCAGTCGGACACCAGGCGGGTGTTGCCGGTGACGGCGGAACGGTCGCCACCGGATTCGCGGATCACTGGCGCGGATTCACCGGTAATCGCCGCCTCATTGACCGCCGCAATGCCTTCGATCACCTCGCCGTCACCGGGGATCATTTCCCCGGCTTCGACGCGCACCACATCGTCCTTGCGCAGGCTGGTGGCGGGCACCACCTGGAAGGTGCCATTGGAGGTCCGGCGGCGAGCGCTCAAACCTTCGCTGCCAGCCTTGAGGCTGTCGGCGCGGGCCTTGCCGCGACCTTCGGCCAGGGCTTCGGCGAAGTTGGCGAACAGCACGGTAAACCACAGCCACAGCGCAATCTGCGCCGCGACAAAGGTCGGCACGCTGCCGTCGGGAATGAAGCACAGCACGGTGGTCAGCACGGCGGTCAGTTCGACCACCAGCATCACCGGCGCACGCTGCAATTGCCGTGGGTCGAGCTTGACGAAGGCTTGCACCAGCGCCGGGCGCCACAGGGCCGAGATCGCGGTTTTCGGTTGTTCCGGGGCTTTTACGGTAGCCGGTTTAGTTGCGGGCATATTCATCATCAGATCCTCAGAAGCCCATGCTCAGATGTTCAGCAATCGGGCCCAACGCGAGCGTTGGCAAGAAGGTCAAACCGCCCACGAGCAGAATGGTCACGGTCAACAGAGTCACGAACAGCGGGCCATGGGTCGGGAAACTGTTCTGGCCGATCGGCGCGGTTTTCTTCATCGCCAGGCTGCCGGCCAACGCCAGAACCGGGAGGATGTAACCGAAGCGACCGATCAACATGCCCAGCCCCAGCATCAGGTTGTGGAACGAGGTGTTGGCACTCAGGCCACCGAACGCTGAACCGTTGTTCGCACTGGCCGAGGTGTAGGCATAAAGCAACTGACTGAAACCGTGCGGGCCAGGGTTACTGATCGCCCCGGCAGGGCCAGGCAGGCTGGCAGCAATCGCGCCCAGCACCAGCACGCCGACCGGCATCACCAGCAAGGTCACCACCAGCAGTTGCACTTCTTTCGCTTGCAGCTTCTTGCCGAGGTATTCCGGAGTGCGGCCGATCATCAGCCCGGCGAGGAACACCGCGATCAGCACGTTGAGCAACATGCCGTAGAGCCCGGCCCCGACACCGCCGAAGATCACTTCGCCGACCATCATGTTGACCAGCGCGACCATGCCGCTCAGCGGGTTGAGGCTGTCGTGCATGCCGTTGACCGAACCGTTGGACGCCGCGGTGGTGGTCACCGACCACAGCACGGTGGCGGTGGTGCCGAAGCGTGCTTCCTTGCCTTCCAGCGGTGCGGTCTGTTCGACGGCAGCGTTGGCCAGGGTCGGGTTCGGTTGGTATTCAGCCCAGAGCGATGTCGCGCCGCCGATCAGGAACAGCGCCAACATGCAGGCGATGATCGCGCGGCTCTGACGCAGGTCTTTCACGTAGTGGCCGAAGGTGAACACCAGGGCGACCGGGATCAGGATGATCGACCCGACTTCGAACAGGTTGCTCCACGCGGTCGGGTTCTCGAACGGATGCGCCGAGTTGACGCCGAAGAAGCCGCCACCGTTGGTGCCCAATTGCTTGATCGCAATCTGGCTGGCGGCCGGGCCGAGCGGAATCACTTGATCGACGCCCTGCAGGGTTACCGCATTCACATACTGCGCGAAGGTTTGCGGCACGCCCTGCCAGACCAGGTACAGCGCCAGCAGCAGGCACAGCGGCAGCAGGCCGTAGAGGGTGGCGCGGGTCATGTCGACCCAGAAGTTGCCCAGGGTCTTGGTCGACTTGCGCCCGATACCACGGCACAACGCAACCAATACGGCGAGGCCGGTGGCGGCGCTGACGAAGTTCTGCACGGTGAGGCCGGCCATCTGACTCAGGTAGCTCAGGGACGCTTCACCGCTGTAGGCCTGCCAGTTGGTGTTGGTCATGAAACTGATGGCGGTGTTGAACGCCAGCGTCCACTCCTGGCCCGGCAGGTTTTGCGGGTTGAGCGGCAAGTGGTCCTGGAACAACAGGATCGCGAACAACAGCAAGAAGCCCGCCAGGTTGAAGGCGAGCAAGGCCAGGGTGTATTTCTGCCAGCTCTGTTCATCCTGCGGATTGACGCCGGCCACGCGATAACAGCCACGCTCGACCGGACCGAGGATCGGTGACAGCCAGGTGCGCTGGCCTTCCATCACCTTGTAATAAAAACGCCCCAGGAACGGTGCCGGAATCAGCACCAGGGCGAAGAAGGCCAGGATCAGCCAATAGTCATAACTGTGCATAGCCGCTCCTAGTTCCGGTCCGCGCGCAACAGCGCAACCAACAGATAAATGAACAGCCCCACTGCCAGTAGCAGTGACACCCCGTCCAGAACGCTCATGGAAGTTCTCCGTGTTACGGCGTATTGCCGCTTGTGCAGTCATTGTCGGCAGGGAGGCTGTAAAGGAACGAGAGCGAGGGGGTTGGCTGGGCATAAAGAAAGCGTAAAGAGTGGGTTTATGCGGGCGTTACAGGTGGGTTGGTGGGGTTTGTGCTTGCCCGCGAAGACGGCAGAACAGCCGCCACCGCCCCCAACTGGCGCACAAAAACCGCACATCCGGCAGCGATCATCCCCGATACGACAGCTTTCAGCGCTTTACGACGCGCAAATACAAAATGGCACGCCCGCTGCACGCGCCCTCCCCCGAGCTTTCCAAACCGTTCAGGGAGCAACGCATGAACACACAACTCAAACCCACGCTGGGCACGCTGCACCTGTGGGGCATCGCGGTCGGGCTGGTGATTTCCGGTGAGTACTTCGGCTGGAGTTATGGCTGGGGCGTGGCCGGGACACTGGGCTTTCTGGTGACGTCCTTTATGGTCGCGACCATGTACACCTGCTTTATCTTCAGTTTCACCGAACTGACCACGGCGATTCCCCACGCTGGCGGCCCGTTTGCCTACAGCCGCCGCGCCTTTGGCGAGAAAGGTGGATTGATTGCCGGGCTGGCGACGCTGATCGAATTCGTCTTCGCCCCGCCCGCCATCGCCCTGGCGATTGGTGCGTACCTGAATGTGCAATTTCCGGCGCTTGATCCAAAACACGCGGCGGTCGGCGCCTACATCGTGTTCATGGGCCTGAACATCCTCGGAGTGAAACTCGCCGCAACCTTCGAGTTGATCGTCTGCGTATTGGCCGTGGCCGAACTGCTGGTATTCATGGGTGTGGTCGCTCCGGCATTCAGCTTCAGCAACTTCGCGCTCAATGGCTGGGCCGGTTCCGATGTGTTCGGCGCACCGGCAATTGCCGGGATGTTTGCGGCGATTCCGTTTGCGATCTGGTTTTTCCTCGCCATTGAAGGCGCCGCCATGGCGGCCGAAGAAGCCAAGGATCCGAAGCGGACGATTCCGAAGGCTTATATCAGCGGCATCCTGACCCTGGTGCTGCTGGCCATGGGCGTAATGTTCTTTGCCGGTGGCGTCGGCGACTGGCGCACTTTGTCGAACATCAACGACCCGCTGCCGCAAGCGATGAAAACCGTGGTCGGCGAAAGCTCCGGCTGGTTGCACATGCTGGTGTGGATCGGGTTGTTCGGCCTGGTGGCGAGTTTCCACGGGATCATTCTTGGCTACTCGCGACAGTTCTTCGCCCTCGCCCGGGCCGGATACCTGCCGAAATCGTTGGCCAAGTTGTCGCGTTTCCAGACGCCGCATCGGGCGATCATTGCCGGTGGCTTGATCGGTATCGCAGCGATCTACAGCGACGGTTTGATTAATCTTGGTGGCATGACGCTGACCGCGGCGATGATCACCATGGCGGTGTTCGGCGCGATCGTGATGTACATCATGAGCATGCTCAGCCTGTTCAAACTGCGTAAAACCGAGCCAAACCTGGAGCGCACTTTCCGCGCGCCGTGCTATCCGTTGGTGCCGATGATCGCGCTGGTGCTGGCGGTGGTGTGCCTGGTGGCGATGGCCTGGTTCAACGCCTTGATCGGGCTGATCTTCGTCGGCTTCATGGCGGTGGGTTTCGTGTACTTCATGCTCACCGCGCAATTGCGCGCCGATGCGCCGGCGGATGCGATGTTGACCGGGCTTTAAACAGCACAGGTGCGGCTGTCATAACAGGCATAGAATGGAACCACTGCGAAAACTAATCGCTCAAAGTGGTATGCACGATCGGTTGGCGAAATCCGCCAACCGGCCTGCCCTCAAGGAGAGCCCTATGCCCTGGTATGCCTGGTTGATTCTGGTCGTTGCAATCGGCTCGATCGTTGGCGGTCTGATGATGTTGCGTGACACCGCCACCAAGGTCGATCTGACCGAAGAGCAACGTAAACGCGTCGCCGAACGCAATGCGGAAATGGATGCCAAGGAAGCGCAGGACCGCTAAATAAAAAACCCCATCATTCAACTCGAATGATGGGGTTTTGCGTTTCTATTTCTCCCAATCGGCCTTGGCGATGTGCAAGCCATGCAGCCCTTTGTACGCCGCACGCTCCGGCTGGCTCCAGCCTTCGAGCAATGAATCTTCCAAGCGATAAATCTCCACCCCCAGCGGGCGGCACACGCTCAGCGGATCTTGCGCATCCGGCCCCCACATGGCCAATGACAGGTCGCCGCCGGGGCAGGTCGACAGCGCACACAGCAAATCTATTTCGGCAAAGAATTCCAGGTAATCGCCCTTCTGCGCCGGGCACGCCTTCATGAAGTACATGTCGTCATGGTTCAGGCCGGTGCACTGGAAAATATTCAGTACGTCGTGCACGTCGAACTCGGTCAAGCCATGGGGCAGCACGGCGCGGGTCAGGTTCGAGTGGCAGTGATGATGGAAGTCTTCGCCGGTGAGCATTTTGTTCACGTATGGATCGCAACGCGTGCCGAGCAGATCGTGCAAACGGCCGCCGTGCTCGTCGATGCCATAACCGGCCAGGCTGTCATCGGTGATGGTCACCAGTGGCCGCAGAAACGGCAGGTTCGACCACAGACGGTCATGGGTGCTGACATGGGCGCCCTGCAACTGCCGGGTGCGCGCAGCCCACAGGCGTTCGCGCGGGTCATGGGCATTCCAGACGTTGAAATCCCCGACCTGAGGCCCGACCGGGGTGGTAACTCGAAATACGTGCCCGGCCGGGACGTTCCAGGCACGGCCAGTGCGGATTGGCACTTCGAATTGCTCGATCAGCGTGCGCCCGTCCCTGCTGTCGCGAACCCGTTCATAAAACGCCTTGTCCACCTGCAAGGCCGAGCCTTTGCTGACTTGATAGGCCGCCGGATAGTCTTTGTACATGGCACGAATCCTCGATCAGTGATGGGGAACAGGGGTCAACAGCTGCAACAGCAGTTGCTCGGAATCGTCGAGATACAGGCTCAGCGCATCCAGCGCCCCAGCTTTGTCGCCCTCGGCGAGCAGGTCGTGGATCAACCGGTCGCGGGCCAGCCACGGCGCCTGAAAGCGCGACTCATCCGGCGCGCTGCAAAACACCAGGCGCAGTTGCGCGACAACGTTGGTGAAGAATTCATCGAACAACGGGCTGCGCATCAACCCGACGATATGTTGATGAAACGCCAGGCTATGGGTGCCGACCGCGCGCCAGTCTTCGCGATCCCGCGCCAGTTCCGTGGCTTCCAGGGCTTCGAGCATTCGGTCGGACTGGTATTCGCGCAGCGGCTGGCTGCTGCTGATGGCTTGCAATTCCAGGGTGCGGCGAACCTTGAACAGGTCGCGCACGTCGTCGACACCGACCCTGCGCACCATCACGCCTTTATTGCGCACATAGCGGGTCAGGCCTTCCTGCCCCAGCCGATGCAGCGCTTCGCGAATGGTGTTGCGCGAGGCGTTGTAAGCCGACACCAGATCGTTTTCCACCAGTGCCATGCCCGGCAGCAAACGACCACCGATGATGTCGGCGCGCAACTCCAGGGTGATGTGATCGGCCAGGGACAGTCCGCTGCTCATGGGTATCGCCTCGTGATTGTTCAACAATCGTTAGCGAATGAGTAATCACTATTCATGCCAATTCCAAGCCACGCCGCAACCGAGTTGCACGCATCTGCATGCTTTTTAGAAGTAGAAGTACAGTCACCATCCAACGTTCATTGGTTAATATGGCGCATTGTCGCGGAGATCAGAGATGCGTTACTCGCAAGACCATAAAGCCCAGACCCACCAACGCATCATCAAGGAAGCGTCAGCACGTTTCCGCCGCGACGGAATCGGTGCTACCGGCTTGCAACCACTGATGAAAGCGCTGGGGTTGACCCATGGCGGCTTTTATTCGCACTTCAAATCCAAGGATGAACTGGTGGAAAAGGCCTTGGTGGCCGCGGGCGAAGAAGTTGAAGGGTTGTGCGCCGAGCTGTTCGCTTCCGAGCGTCCGCTGGACGCCTTCATCGACACCTATTTGTCCGAATGGCACCAGACGTCACCCCATCAAGGATGCCCACTGCCGACCATGTCGTCGGAACTTGGGCTGCGCGGGCAACCGAGCCCTACCAGCGATGCGGTGCTCAATGCTCGACTTGAACAAGTGCAAGGCACCCTGGAAGGCGAAAACGCCGCCGAGCGCAGCATCGTCATCATGTCGACGCTGATCGGGGCGCTGCTGTTATCCCGCAGTGTCGAGAACCCTGAGCTGGCTCAGCGGATTCTCGACGTCACTCGTAATCACCTCAAGCAAACCAAAGACTAGCCCTGCCAGCGCTTGAACAGCACACTGGCATTGACCCCGCCAAAGCCGAAGCCGTTGGACAATGCGTATTCGATCGGCATTGACCGCGCCTGGCCGTGAACGATATCCACCCCCTGCGCGGCCGGATCCGGGTTTTCGAAGTTGAGGGTCGCGGGCACGATCTGATCGCGGATCGCCAACAACGTGAAGATCGCCTCAATCCCGCCAGCGGCGCCGAGCAGGTGCCCGGTGGCGGACTTGGTCGACGTCACGGCAATTTTGTTATCCGTGCCAAACAATGACTTGATCGCCGCCAACTCCCCCAGATCTCCAACGGGAGTCGAGGTGGCGTGAGCGTTGAGGTGCTGGACCTGCGCCGCTGAAATACCCGCCTGCGCCAACGCCAGCGACATCGCCCGTCGGGCACCGCTGCCATCTTCCGGACCGGCCGTCAGGTGATAGGCGTCGGCACTGGTGCCGTAGCCGACCAACTCCGCGATGGGCTGGGCACCACGGGCCAAGGCATGTTCCAGGGATTCGATTACCAACAGACCGGAACCCTCGCCCATCACAAAGCCATCGCGATCACTGTCGAACGGCCGCGAGGCGCGCTCCGGGGTTTCGTTGAAACCGCTGGACAAGGCACGGGCAGCCGCAAACCCGGCCAGGCTGACGCGATCGATTGCCGCCTCCGCCCCGCCGCACACGGCAATATCGGCTTCGCCGCAGCGAATCAACCGCGCCGCATCACCAATCGCCTGGACCCCGGCGGCGCAGGCGGTGACCGGCGCACCCAACGGACCTTTAAAGCCATGTTGGATCGACACATGGCCAGCCGCGAGGTTGACCAGAAACGATGGGATGGTGAACGGTGACAAACGTCGCGGCCCGCGGGTATCAGTGGTGCGCACCGCATCGGCTATCGCACCGAAACCACCTACGCCGGAACCGATAATCGTGGCGGTGCGTTCCTGGGCGTTGGCGTCCTGCGCTTGCCAACCGGCCTGCTCCAGCGCCTGGCGTGCAGCCTCCATGGCAAACATGATGAAGCGGTCCATCTTCTTCTGTTCTTTGGGCGGGGTGGCTCGGTCCGGGTCGAAACCTGCTTCGGCATCTTCAGCCAGGCTCGGCACGGCGCCACCGACCTTCGCCGACAAATCGGCGACCACTTCGTCCGGCAACGCCCGCAACCCGGAGCGCCCGGCCAGCAGGCGCGCCCAGACGGCTTCGACGCCACTGCCCAACGGCGACACCAGGCCCATACCCGTAACAACGACTCGACGATCACTCATACCGCTTTCACCTCAAACCGATTCATGGCGCCTCACTTATAGCGTGCGGCGGCTTTGTCTCGAGACAAGTTCGGCGCCATCACATGACGGGCCGCAACAAAGGCTTCCCACTCGGACGCTTCCGGCAACGAAGGAATGGTGACCAGTTCACCCTGGTCCAGACCGGACAACGCCGCGTCGACCATCTCCCCTGCATCCATGATCATTTCCGCCGGGATGCCACTGGCGTCGATGCCGGAGCGCTCCCAGATTTCAGTGCGTGTCACCCCTGGCAACACGGCTTGAACCTGGACCCCGGTGCCGTTCAATTCAGCATCCAACGATTGGGTCAGACTCAGAACATACGCCTTGCTGGCGCTGTACGTCGCGTTGAACCGTTCAGGGAACAGTGCCACCACGGACGCGATGTTAATGATCGTGCCGCGACCGGCCTTGGCAAAACTGGCTGCTGCCGCCGAAGCCAGCCGCGTGACGGTGGTGACGTTGAGCTGAATCAAGCGCTCCAACTGGTCCAGGTCGGCGTTGGCCAACAATCCATCGGCGGCAACGCCTGCGTTGTTGAGCAGCAGGCTGATACTGGAATCGCTGCGCAGACGCTGCTCAAGTTTCAACACTTCTTCTTTTTGCGTCAGGTCAGCCTTGAGCACTTCAACTCGAACGCCATGCTCGGCGCGCAATACGCTCGCCGCCGCCTCCAGCCGCTGCTCGTCGCGAGCAACCAACAACAAATCAAAACCACGGGCCGCCAACCGCTCGGCGTAAACCGCCCCGATACCGGAAGAAGCACCGGTGACGAGGGCTGTACCTTGAGACTGGGTGGAATTCATGACGGTGCTCCTGAGTATGCTTGAAGGAAAGCGAGCGCCAGAGCGCTCCTGTCTTTTATTATAGGCATAATCCTAACGCAATATGATAGCCGTAATTTTTTATGCGCCGACGGAAGGCCTATCAACAAACGCTTGGCCCGAACGTAAAAAAGGCCGGTCAATGACCGGCCTCTTGGCGTTGATCTACAAGCTTAGTTCACTTCGAGCTTGTCGCGATTCCTGTCCAGAATCGCTTTGCCGATCCCTTTCACTTCCAGCAACTCATCCACCGATGCAAACGGCCCATTCGTCTCACGATACGCAACAATCGCCTTAGCCTTGGCTTCACCGACACCCGCCAGTTCACGCTGCAGCGTCGGGGCATCGGCGCCGTTCAGATCGATTTTTTCGCCCTGCGCCTTGGCGGCGACGTCCAGCACCAACGGTGCATTGATCGCTTCAGGCTTGGTTGCAGGTGCAGCAATGGCAGCGATAGAGGCGCTGGTGAGCAGGGCAAAAACCAGGGAGGAGAAATAACCTGTACGCATAAATGAAGCTCCATGACATCGATTGGGAAAGCAGCTTTTCCGAAGCTGCTCTCCAAACTTAGGCGATGGGGTGGAGCTGTCAAAAGTGTGTACGTTACAGAATGTGAAACAATCAGGGTTCGAGACGGCGTTGCTGGTGAATCCAGTCGACGATCTCGCCGTCGGGGTAGCGGCTACTCTCCTCATGAGACGTCGCAATCGGAGGAATTCCCCCTATTTATAGCTGTGAGTTTACAGCTTCCGGCCATATCGATCTCGTGAGCACCCCGTGACCAAAACATGATGTAAGAACCAGCAGAATCTAGTTAAAATGGCACGAAGACTCATTTCTATTTTTATGAGGAGAAAGTCATTCAATCTTCCGATATGCCCCAGACTAGCTACAACAAACAGAATAATGAAGATCGAATTCCGAAAAAAAATACAAACCGAAATATTAAATCGGATACATCTGTGATAAAACGATTTTTGCCTCCACTGCTAATTATTACAGCAACGCTTCACCTTATTACCTCTAATGGCTATGCAGGTGAGGCAGAACACGGATACTCGCTGGAGTTCATCGGTCTCCTACTGTCCTGCATATGTATAACTTTGGCGCCCGGAATTGCAATATCCGCTTGGCTAACTAAATCAAACTCAAACACCATCCTTCCACTTACCATATTACTAACAACTGGAGTACTTGGCTGGATACAGTTCTGGGCGTGGTTTATCAACCCTGCCACTGGATATATTTTTAATCTGACAATATTAACTGCATGCATTTTTTCACTTCTAGCAAGGCCGATAACCCTATTAAGCAATCGGCTTTGGCGGCCCCTCTTGGTTTTTGTGCTGGTTACTACCACCTACGCCACGATAGTAGTGGATCATGGGGCAGTGAATGAAGGGGCGCAGTTAACACAAAAAAGATACTGGCTAACACCAGACAATATGATACCAAAGCTGTTTGCAGACCACTTGCTTAAAGATAGATCCGAGCTTTTATCAGACTTTCAAGGTGATTGGCAATCCAGTGATCGCCCTCCACTGGAAACAGGTATTATTCTGAGTGCATACGGTTTGGTTAAACCAGAGGTTAGAACATTCGCCTACCTCTGCTTGGGAATTATTAGTAACTGCCTGTGGATTTTCGCTTTATGGCCATTACTTCGCGTTCTAAAAATCCCACAAAAAAATATCAGCTTAATAGTTCTAACCATTGCATGTGTTGGAGCGGTTTTTGTAAACTCAGTCTTTGCCTGGCCAAAAATGTTAGCCGGTGCAATGTTACTAGGTGCGATGTCATTTGTAATTCTAAAAAAATATAGAAAAGTTAATCTCAGTTTGACCGCCGCCGGAATAATGGCCGCACTTTCGATGTTATCCCATGGTGCAGCACTGTTTGGATTATTGGGTTTTTCGATCTATCTACTTATTACCAGAACCACACCGAAGCCTTTCACATCACTTATCTGCGTCGTAACTGCGATACTAATTTACTCACCGTGGGTAGCATACCAAAAACTCTACGACCCTCCAGGCGACAGACTATTAAAATGGCAATTGGCCGGCATAATAATAAGGCAAGATACGCTTCCTCCATTGACCGCCATTCTCGATGAGTATGCAAAAATCGGGTGGCAAAAAACAATAAGCAACAAAGTATCCAATATTCGATTGTTTATAGGCGAACCTACGATTGATGTGACCGCAAACTCGGATTTCAACCTTCTAAACAATCTAAACACAGGGTCACTGAGGTGGTTCACCGTATCAAAAATGGGACTGGCTCCATTTATCCTTTTACTTGGAATTCCATTTCTATTTCTAAAGAAATTTCATAAAACAGACTTTGGAAAATTTGCATTAATCAATGTCGGCATTTCCAGTTTGGTTTTCACAATGCTAATATTTGGGACCTATCCAGATTCTAGCGCCTGGTTATTCACCGCGCCTTACTCCATACTTTTGCTTTGGTGCGCTATTTTCCCTGCGGCAATCTCTAACTACAATGGCTCTTGGCTTAACATTTTTGTTGTCATAAACGCTATAGTTTTCACGTTCTTTTGGAGCGTGGACGTACCCAATGGTACGGCCCTTGGCCCAGCATCAAATGAAATACCAAACGGTGAGATTTTAAAAGAGTTCAGAATATGGTCATTAGTACTTATAGCGAGCCTTATTGCTATATCCTTGAACTGGACGAGGATTCCCCGACAGAAAAATGAAATCAGGTAATAAGACCCATCATCTTGTTACCTTTATCAGATCAAGTCACCAGAGTGTTAACATATCTTTTTCTAAGAGACAAAAACGGACGCTCAATAACTCTGTAAGTTAGCATCGAAAAAACCAACACAATGGGGAGAATCACGGCAAAAGTCATAAACATCAGATCCAACTTCGGATCGCCCGTCGGATGAAACACGAGATCTTTTCGAGTCGCAAATAATAGGACAATTGAAAAATGCAATAAATAAATAGAAAAGCTACACTCTCCCACTTTACATAGACCACTTGAGATGAGTGCGGGGAAAATATTCTTACTCCCTACATACCCAACTATGAATACAGCGTAAACGACTCCTTCTATCGTCGGCCACAATATCTTCCACCACTCTTGAGATACCCAACCGCCATGGTGATTTAACCAAAAAAGCATATATATCACCACTCCGGTGCCGCTCAAAAACATGGAGAGCAAAAGATACTTAAACTCACGCAACACCCTAAGTAATACAGCCGCTCCCATACCCAACACGAATTGATCAATACGCCCAATCAACTGCGAATACGACATATCCCTCGCATCTGCCCCCAACCCTATCGCGAGCAACCTGAACGCCAAAGCAACCGCTAGAATACTTACTATAGTTTTTGCTGGGGCCTTATTTAACGCCGACAAGATAAACGGGAAAATCAGATAAAATTGAAACTCCACAGCAACCGCCCAAGACATCCCGACGGCTCCATTTGTTTGCATCAAGCCGACATTAGCTAACGGTAAAACTGTAGAAACAAATTCAGCAAGAACAAACTTCTGAGGACTAATCGATATGCTGAAGAAAATCACCATTAGGTACAACGGATAAATTCTTAATATTCGATTCAGTATAAATTTTGAATAATTTACTTCCTTCCCATATGTACCGTACGCAAAGATAAAACCACTCAACACCATAAATAATGCAACTGCAGAATGCCCTTCGATTATAAATGCGGAAAAGGGTGAAGACGCGACCGGCCAAGCCCCCCCAAACCACTGCCCTGTGAGCATAACCGAACCTACCAGTTGTTGCACATGATACAAAACGATCCAAATAGCCGCGAAAGCTCTCAAGTGGTCGACCTGCGGCAAAAATTTAATATTTGAACTTTGCAACCGAGTAAATCCCTAAATGCAATTTGAGAATCGGAGGGATATAACCAAGTAAGCCCTTTGCGACTTTCTTACTATACCCCTCCCCAAACCAAGCATACTTGTTTGCGAGAGCCTCTATCAATTTCAACTAGCTGGACAAAACGGATAGCATCGCAATTTTGAGAAACAACCCAGACCGTCCATACCTTAAAAAAGCAAAATCAAACATAAACGCAACGGCCATCAGGTTATTTCTTTTGTATCACAAACACCTCAAAACTATCACCATCGATACCTCGAGACGGATCTGGGGAGGCTCGCGTAACGACTTTATATCCACTCCAACTTTCTAACAATGACTCTAGATCCTGCCCCCAATCAAATGTGACCAGAACACGACCATCGCCAATTGGACTGCCATGATAGGCCGGATCTAATAAATGAACGACTGCTCCATTTTCGAGCTTGGCTCGCTGAACACTCTCAGGTAAGTGATGATGTCGGGGAGTAGTGAAGATATACCAACCTCCTGGGCGTAGCGTCCGCATAACTTCCCTCACGGATTCTGCAGGATCAAATACATGCTCTAGTACATCTTGTGCTATAAAAACATCAAGAGACTCCGTTGCGATAGACAAATCCTCTAGATTTTCACTGGTCCCGCCATTCGCTAACGCGGCACCGGACAGTACATCCGGCTCATAAAAAGAATAAGTATAGTTACTGGCAAGCATTTTCAATCGCATGTTACTAGGCGAAGACTCATGTATAAGTTTTTCAGTCCATGCTGGAACCTGTTCGTCTAATGCCCTCATCAGATTTCTCTCGCGAGGCACAGAGCCACATTCCGAGCAGACGTAATGATCTCGAAGCCAGCCGTCTGATGAAGAAAAAACGGCTTGCGATCTGCAGCAATGGCAGTAGCCAGTGCTCCGGGCTATCGTCGTGCCTATAGTTGGCTCCAAACCATGAAAAACCTGCCAATCTTGAGCAGATTTGACGAGCGCTCTTAGCACCCAAGTCTGCTCATCGGGACGCATCACATTCCAATCGATATTCTCTAGCGCTTGAATCAATGAAGCGACCTTGTTGACCTGATCCACATCCATAGAAACACACCTACCCTTTTAAGATAGCTATACCTAACAGAATATGAGAAAAATTTGAATAGCTCACAACTGAAAAAACGTTAAAAAAATCAGAAAATGCGATGCGACCAGCAAGGAAAATAGAAGCATAAGCTCGAAAAATAAAAAAAACTGTTATTCACACACATAGAATTCTGGAAAAACAATATCAAGATGGCATACAATACCAATCTAAAGTAATAGTTGTACAGAACCTAAAATCTCGAATCTAATTTTAAGCGCTGACTTTCTACGGAAATTATTAGACCCAAAGGCCGCGAGTCAAAAAATGAATTCTAATAGCGAAACACATATTCCGTTGGTAGTGGACTTGGATGGCACTTTGCTCAAGTCAGACATGTTGCATGAATGTGGAATGCAATTTATCCGAACGAAACCGCTTAAGACATTAACACTACTATCATGGTTGCGCCTAGGTAAGGCCAAATTCAAAGAGCGCTTGGCTGATAGTGTTGAAATTGATGTATCTGTACTACCTTACGATATTGAAGTAATAAATTTTATTAGTGCTGAGAAGAAAAAAAATCGCAAGATAATCCTTGCCACTGCCACTCATCATTCCTTAGCGCAACTTATTGCAGATCACTTAGGTTTATTCGATCACGTTTTCGCAACAACCACCGACCGCAATTTGAGTTCGCATCGAAAGCGCGACCTCATGGTCGAGACCTTTGGGCACAAAGGTTACGATTACGTAGGCAACTCTCAGGACGACGTTGAAGTGTGGGAAGCCGCAGCCAAAGCCTATGTTGTTAATCCTGAAAGGGGTGTAGTTGCCAAAGCTAAAGCTCTAGGCAATGTAGAAAATATAACATTTTCAAATAAAGCAACATTGAGGGACTGGCTTAAAGGCATTCGGCTCCACCAGTGGATGAAGAACTCGCTAATATTTGTTCCCTTGCTTGCCGCACACCAGGTAACAGACGTTTCACTTCTCGCACAATGTCTTTTAGCTTTTGTTTTCTTTGGATTATGCGCATCCAGTGTGTACATTCTTAACGACCTTCTAGATTTATCAGACGATCGTCACCATCGGACAAAAAAGAATAGGCCATTTGCGTCAGGTAAAATATCAATAGCCGGCGGGTTGTTGTTATTCCCAACTCTTTTGATCATAGCCTTGGGTGGGAGCGCATTCTTGCTTCCGCCAGAGTTCTGCGCAACGCTCCTTCTCTATTACGGCTTGACGCTCACATATTCACTTTGGTTAAAACGTCATATGACGATTGATGTAATCGCGCTGGCGTCACTTTACACACTGCGAATAATCGCAGGAGCGGCGGCACTGCAGCTCAATCTTACTTTCTGGTTATTAGCCTTCTCAATGTTTATATTTTTAAGTCTTGCTCTTGTTAAGCGTTACGCGGAGTTGAATGACGCCAGAGCTAAAGGTCAAACATCCAAAACGCGAGGACGAGGATACTATCCAAGTGACCTAGAGATGGTGTCATCTTTAGGCGCAGCTTCCGGTTATCTCTCCGTAATGGTGTTAGCGTTATATATCCATGACAATACGACCACGACGATGTATTCACACCCACAGATAATCTGGCTCGCCTGCCCCTTGCTGCTGTTTTGGATTACCCGTATGTGGATGTTAACCCACAGAGGGCAAATGAATGACGACCCAGTGCTCTTTGCAGCACGAGACAAGGTTAGTATCATTACTGGGGCTCTTTTCGGCGCTGTTTTCTGGATTGCAGCATGAGCAAAAAAACATTATCTTGGGGGAATTATCCCCACCACCCCCAACAACTTCATAGCGTGTCATGGCGCGATGAGATCCCTCAGTTGATAAATGCAGTCACCGTGTGCAATGGTGGAACGTTGGCTTTCGGTAACGGCAGAAGTTACGGCGATAGTTGCCTCGCCGTTAACTCGCATTTAATTCACACGAGAAACGCCAACCGCTTTATCCATGTCGATTGGAAAACCGGAAGGCTTATAGCAGAAGCAGGTACAACGCTCGCTGAGATTGCGGATTTAGCGATCCCTAATGGATGGTTCTTGAGCGTTACCCCAGGCACAAAGTTTGTAACGCTTGGTGGCGCTGTAGCGAACGATGTTCACGGTAAAAACCACCATATTAGAGGAACCTTCGGAAATCACGTCATTCAATTCAGTCTTGTCAGGAGCGATGGAGAAACGCTCTTATGCTCAAAAGACAATAATTCTGAATATTTTTCTGCAACCATCGGAGGGTTAGGGCTAACGGGAATTATTGAGTGGGTAGAAATACAACTACTCCCCATAAGATCAACTCAAATAAATACTGTTACTGAACGTTTTAATGCAATAGAAGAGTTTTTCAATTTGTCGTTTGAATTGGATCATAAACACGAATATAGCGTTGCCTGGATTGATTGCCTTGCCAAAGGTAAAAATACAGGACGTGGTGTTTTAATTCTAGGTGACCATTCTCAATATGGAAAGTTAACACCGGACAATCGCCGCAGTATTACGTTTCCTGTAACCACGCCGACTTCGCTGGTTAATAAATTTACATTGCGTTTAATGAACGAAACGTATTGGCATAAACAACCCGCCAAACGGACGATTGGCCATTCAGAATATGCACCATTTTTTTACCCTTTAGATGCTATAAATTTTTGGAACCGTGCATATGGGCGACGTGGTTTCCAACAATACCAATGCGTTATTCCAGAAAAAAATGCTGAGATTGCGATAAAAGAACTACTTCGTGTAATCGCTCAATTTGGAAGAGGTTCGTTTTTAGCCGTACTAAAACGTTGTGGCAATATAGCCTCTCCCGGGCTTTTGTCATTCCCGATGGAAGGAACTTCCCTTGCATTGGATTTCCCTCAACATCAGGATTTAGCAGATAAATTATTTCCTGTACTAGACCTTATCGTAAAAGACGCAGGGGGCCGACTCTACCCTGCCAAAGACGCCCATATGAGCGGCGCTGATTTCAGACAGGGTTATCCAGACTGGGAAATCATAGAGAACTATCGAGATAAAAAACTAAACTCTCTCTTTTGGAAACGAGTGACTTCATGAAAAAAATACTGATTGTCGGTGCAACCTCTGCGATTGCCCGAGAATGTGCTCGTCTCTGGGCGAAGGAACGAAGCGAGTTTTTTCTAGTGGCTCGTAATGCCAACCAACTGGAACAGACTTCCAATGATTTAATCGCACGAGGAGCCACAAATACCACTTCCTTGATAATGGATGTCACTGACGTTGATCAACATCAAAGTATGCTGAATAGCTGTATGGACATTCTCAAGCAGATTGATATCGTACTGATCGCTCACGGAACGTTGCCTAATCAAACGGAATGTCAAACAGATGCGCAGGTCGCAATTAAAGAATTCGAAATAAACGGGCTTTCTACTATTGCGTTGATGACAACGATCTCCAACCAATTGGAAGCCCAGCGACATGGATCATTAGCTGTGATCTCTTCCGTAGCCGGCGATAGGGGCCGACCATCAAACTATCTGTACGGAAGCGCGAAGGCCGCTGTTACAACTTTCGCTGAAGGTCTTCAAGCACGACTATTCAAAATTAATGTTAACGTCCTCATTGTCAAACCGGGCTTTGTCAATACCCCCATGACCGCAGGGCTGAATCTACCTCAAGTCTTGGTGGCACAACCAGAAAACGTGGCTAAACAGATAATCAAGGCAATTGAACGTAAGTCAACGTCAATTTATACGCCTAATTTTTGGTTATTGATTATGACAGTGATTAAGTTGATCCCTACGGCCATCTTCAAAAGAATCAATCTATGACTGGAACAGATCAAAAAAAAATCGAAATAGCTCTGCTGTTTGTCGTATTAGGGCTCACGACGGCAATAATAGTTCTTGCTGTTGTAGGTGCGCTTACTAATTATTCCCCAGTTCCTTTCTGGGACATGTGGAACGGCTATCTAGAGTTTTATACTAAGCTAACTAGCGGTGATATAAGTGCAATCTGGGCTCAACACAATGAGCACAGAGTAATTATATCGCACTTATTATTTTGGTTCGACTTGAGTGTATTTGGTGGCCGAGGTGGATTTTTAATTGCGTGCAACTATATTTTAGTCTCCATGAGCGCCTACATATTCTGTCGATGGCTGAGCCTTAATTCCGGCGGTACAAACAAAACTATTAATACACTTGCATGTTCTCTTCTTTGTGCCTGGCTTTTCTTTTGGTGCCAGGAAAACAACCTGACATGGGGATTCCAAAGCCAGTTTTTCCTAGCGCAACTTTTGCCGCTCTGTTCTTTTTTTTGGTGTTATAAAACACACACATCTGATAAACCCAACATCGCATTTGCTATAGCATGTCTATTTGGGGTTGTCTCTGCGGGCACGATGGCAAATGGTATTGTCGCATTGCCGCTGATGTTTTTTTATGCAATCGCGACCAAGATCAGCCTAAAACGAACTGCGGTACTGGCACTACTTTCAATTACAACGCTATCACTTTACTTTACAAACTATCATTCCGTCATCGGTCATGGCTCTCTACAGGAAACCATAAAAACGAATCCAATAGGGCTAATCCACTTTATTCTATTATACGTCGGTAGCCCATTCCATTATTTCACTGAAAGCGGGAGCATTCTTGGCGCGACATTGGCAGGTCTCATTTTAATCCTGAGCACCTTCTATTATTTTTGCTCTAGTATCTTAAAAAGAGATAAAGTGCCATCACAACTCGCACTGGTTTTTTTTATAATTTACATAGGAGCTACAGCATTTGGTACGGCCGGAGGTAGATTACTATTTGGCCTGGAAAGTGCTTTTTCCAGTCGATACACCACCCCGGCTCTGATGGCTTGGGCGGCACTATTCCTTCTTGCCTATCCTCTGCTCTCAAAATATGCCAACAGGTTTAAAGTCACAGCATTAATAGGAACCAGTCTTTTTATATTAGCAATGCTGCCTCAGCAGATGAAAGCTCTTCAGTCACCCGATGATAAGAAGTTTAATCAGGAGGTCGCCGCGCTAGCGCTGGATCTTCGAATTGAAGATCAACTACAGATAGGCGTAATTTTCCCTTCTGCTAAGTGGGCACTCTCTATCTCGGCGATTCCGGTGCAGCAACAACTCTCGGTATTTGGACTTTCATATATGAAAGGATTGTACGAGCAATTGGGGAGCTCGTCCCATCACAGCAACAGTCCTGTTTGTATAGGTGCCATTGACGAGTCAGCCTCATTTGAAGAACCGGGTTACGTACGGGTAAGAGGCTGGATGTTTGATCCAGCCAGTCAGCACTCTCCGAAAAAATTAACCTTTATTGACTCTTCCGACAAAATAGTGGGGTTTGCGTTAAGCGGTCAACCTAGAGATGATGTTGCCAATGCAATATCCCCAAATGCAAAAAAGTCCGGATTCAAAGGCTACATAAAATCTAGCCAAAGGGGTTTCCCGGTGACCATTTTAGGAGATGATGGAGTCTGCATTCTATCTGCTCTTACCCCTCAGACTCCCTTCACCGTTTCTACAGTGTCTCAGGAGGACTATTTACCCGAAACTCTCGCTGGGTTTTCACAACTGAAAAGGTCGCAACCCTACAGTACGATCATCGGCCCAGACACGACCATTACAGTTAAATCCCCGAAAGACGTTCTGCTCACACTCAAACGTGGTCAATCCATCTACTACCGGTCTAGTGCATTAACATCTGGATTAAACTTCAAACTCCCCCTGGATCAGGGCTACTCATTCACTCTCCCCCTGTCAATGGAGTGGACACAGCTTATCTTTGACAATCCATCCCTACCTGATATTTTTGACCTGGAACTCATCAATCAAGAACCTAGCGATACAACATGGTTCGAGATAAAATTGAAAGATAAATGATATTTTTGTACTAGATCCAAAATTAAGGATAGGAAAAAATAATGAAAGATAAAAAAATTGTCCTCCCGGGTGGGGCAGGATTGGTAGGGCAAAACCTGGTTGCCCGCTTGATCGAGAAAGGCTATACAAATATTATCGTGCTCGACAAACATGTAGCTAACATAAAAATATTAAAAGGCGTCCAACCTAGCATTACCGTTGAGTATGCAGACCTTGCAATAGAAGGTGAATGGGCCAAACATTTTATCGGTGCAGACACCGTTGTTATGCTACAGGCGCAAATCGGTGGGACTAATTACGATGAATTCGTTCGCAACAACGTGAACTCAACTTCAGCAATACTAAAGTTAATAAAAGAACTGAATATCCCACAATTGGTCCATATTAGCTCATCAGTAGTTGAGTCAAAATCAAATGACTTCTATACAGTAAGTAAAAAAGCACAAGAAAAGCTTGTGATTGATAGTGGTATACCCTGCCCGATTCTAAGACCTACCCTAATGTTCGGATGGTTTGACCGAAAGCATTTGGGTTGGCTATCTCGCTTTATGAAAAAGGTTCCGGTTTTTCCAATTCCTGGAAACGGCCGTTACATGCGTCAACCACTGTATGTGGGAGATTTCTGCAATGTAATCATCAGCTGCATTGAAAACACAAATCACAATAATATATTTAACATCTCAGGTCATGAGAAAATCGATTACATTGACATAATCAAACAAATCAAAAAAACCAATAAGCTCAGCACCGTCATACTCAATATTCCTTATAGTCTATTCTACGTATTGCTTTGGACATGGTCGCTATTTGATAGAAATCCTCCATTTACCACTCAACAACTTGCGGCCCTAAGTGCTAAAGATGAATTTGAAGTCATCGATTGGCCTACCATTTTCAATGTCAAATCTACTTCCTTTAAAGATGCAATTGACGAAACATACAATCATCCTATTTACGGAAAAATAGTCCTGGAGTTTTAATATGAAATATCGCGTCGCCGTAATCGGCGCCGGTCCTATGGGATTGGCCACTGCTTATCAATTGATAAAAGATGGTCATACTCCAATAGTATTCGAAGGGGATGACCGCGTAGGTGGAATGACCGCGACTTTCGATTTTTCCGGCCAGAGCATAGAGCGATATTATCATTTCCATTGTACTTCTGATCGCGACTTCATCTTGGTATTGAATGAGCTTGGCATTGCTGATCAATTACAATGGACCAAAACGAAGATGGGGTATTGGTATCAAGACCGCCTGCAGTCATGGGGTAACCCACTTGCATTGTTGAAGTTCAAAGGGTTAAGTTTACAAGCGAAATTTCGCTACGGCCTTCATGCCTTCGCCTGCACCAAGAGAAAGAACTGGGCCCCGCTTGATCATGTCGAAGCAACCGGATGGATACGCCGCTGGGTCGGAGAAGAGGCTTACGATGTGTTGTGGCGTCGCTTGTTTGATTTCAAATTCTACAACTATAAAGATAATCTTTCTGCGGCTTGGATATGGAGTCGAATTCGGCGCATAGGCACTTCACGCTACAATATCTTTGAGGAGAAATTGGGATACTTGAACGGAGGCTCAGATACGCTGTTAAACGCGCTTAAAGATTTCATCGAAAAAAATGGTGGTGAAATTCGTCTTTCGACACCGGTGGACAAGGTTGTTGTCGAGCAGGGCCGTGTTCAAGGAATACAGAGCAATAATAAAACTGAATCATTTGACAAAATTATAAGCACGATTCCGTTACCGCTAGTACCAAAAATTATTCCAGACCTACCAAGTTCTGTGCTAGACCAATATAAAAATCTGAAAAACATTGCCGTGGTTTGCGTGATAGTGAAATTAAAAAAACAAGTTTCGGAAAATTTCTGGCTTAATACGAATGATCAGGAAATGGATATACCTGGGCTAGTCGAATATACAAACCTTCGAAAGCTTAAAAATCACATAGTTTACGTACCATTTTATATGCCGCGAGAACATGAGACGTTCCAAGAGCCTAACCAAAATTTCATCAGCAAAGTGAAGTCTTACCTCAAAAAAATAAACCCATCTCTCGTCGATGAAGATTTTCTTGATGTTAAAGCCAGTCGATATCAGTATGCGCAACCCATTTGCGATCCTGGTTATCTGGATAACCTTCCGCCCGCTAAATCTTCGATACAAGGCTTATGGGTTGCTGATACATCTCATTACTACCCAGAGGACAGAGGTATTTCAGAAAGTATTGGCTTCGGTAGAAAACTAGCGAAAGATGCGACGCATTAATGAATGACTTTAAATCAAGGCAGTTTTTACTGTTTCTTCTTACGGGAGGAGCGGCGGCAGCAGTGAACTTTTTTTCCAGAATATTATATAGCCTCTGGCTGGGATTCACTTACGCTGTAATATTGGCCTATTTGACTGGAATGATTACTGCGTTTTTACTCGCAAAGAGGTTTGTATTTAAGAATAGTCAGCAGAAAATTAGTACGTCTATAGTTATGTTTACCGTGGTTAATGGTATCGCAATAGTTCAAACGATAGCGATTAGCACCGGTCTTTATTACTATATCCTTCCTAGCCTTGGGTTAACGACCTTTTCCGCCGAAATATCTCATGGTATCGGAGTGGCAATTCCCGTCTTTACCAGTTACCTCGGGCACAAGTACTGGTCTTTCAAATAGCAACGACGTCTTATTAACGGAGTAGGGCTACTTTTAGCCCTACGACTCTCAGAGCACCGGCACTTTATTATTCTTTGTTTCTGTATTATCTATCTCAGCGCCTGCCAGTTTTAATGAGGTAGTGCTGTATCCTTCAGCCCGCACTATCGGACAAAAAACACGCTCCAATGCATGAGCCAGCGTTCCATCCTGCATTCCATTTTCAGGTACAAAAAACAGTTCACTTATGGGAATTAATTTTAAACGGCTGATGGCTAAAGGAGAAAACCAAAACATTGAACCGGCAAAAAAGCCCAATACCACCTCCTCCTCTTTAGAAACGACCCCCGTTTTCAATAGAAGGTTATTAACTGTTGCTCGGTTAGCCCCCCAGAAATTATCATTGCTTAAATAATATGGGTGTGGCCCCACCAAACCAACATGATCATGCCTTATTAATTGAAGAATCTTCCTAACGGTGAAAGAGTCTTTCATTAACGCATCATAGATACTTTTCCGCCACTCCTCACCTAATTGGCTGTACTTACTTTTCTTGGAGTGAAGCTTGAGAACAGCGTCATAACCGTCTAGAGCACCATTTAAGTACAGAGCCAAAAATGGACCAATATCCCTTCCCCGATTTTCACTGATATGCACGGTGACACTGGCAGCTAGATATGCACAATCATCTATGATTTTATGAACATCACCTTCAAAAGGTGTCGTCACATACAAATCGAAAGGTTCGACAATTGCGCCAAGATACTGCCTAATTTCTTTAAGAAGATCGTAGTAATACAAATGCACCACTACGGCAATCGAGACGCCTTTCTTCTTTGACACTCCAAAGCGCACGGAGCGGTAACTAGGCAATGCTCCCTGAGCATGTACTAGTTCAGATAAACCATCGTCAGTGACTTGGTAATGACGACTGGATCGATTAATAGAAGCTCGTATAGATTCAACACGCTCTAATACTCCCCCCTTCAAAACTAAATCTTTATCGATGCTATGAGGATTTGTCCTTAAGACTTCGGCCTTCACCACCCCATACTGCTGCGCGATTTTTGCCGCGGCAAAGTGGGTCCAATTTATATCTTTAACCCCCCTGAACACCTTTAAGCTCATCCAGTCATAAACGGAGGCGTTTCGTACGATCTTGCTGAACCAATGTTTATATGCAGTTTTCTTTAGTGCAGCATCAGGCTGAAAAAGTACTTTGGGACTTATATCCTCACTCAATATTTTTTGAGAAAGTCCGACCTCATAATTCAATATAACTTCAAATTTCGTATTATGAGGCTGAACATCTCTCATGAATTTTGTAAACCATCCTTTGGCTGAAAGAGCGCCAGAGATCAGCAACAGATACGATTGCACGTGCCATGCGATTTGTTCCGATGAAGTCAACCCGACAACGTCGTATTCACCACCTGCCCGCTGCATTTCAACCAGCAGACTGGTGAACTTAGCATCATCAGTGACAAAATAACTAGAGTTAGTAAATAGGATACTTTCCACAACGAAATTCGTAATAGCGTACTCATATCCAACTCTATAACTGTAAAAATCGTACCCTACGTTAGGTCTTCTAATTAGTTTAACTTTTACAAAGTTAGCGATGTCTTCTTCTGCAATGGCGCTGGTCGTGATCAGCAACACTACATCAAATACCTTTTCCAGGCAGAACAACACCTGAGCAAAATTCTCGTCGATCTTGTCATCCGCATCAAAATGAGCAACAACAACTATATTTTCGCTCATGTCAGCCCCTCAAACGGCGAACTATTCTGTAAAAAAACCTGGCTACCTTATAAAAGAAAGGCCACTTAAGCAAATAAGCTGCCGTCTTATGTGCAAAGTTACCAACGGGCTTATAGTTTCTTAGCTCAACTTCTACCGCATCTATATCGTCCTGATTTGCTCCCTTTTTCGAACGACTCAGAACATCCTTGGCCACCGCGTCGTACAACGCATCTCTGACTCCATCCAAGTCATCAGGTGATCCGTCATAAAAGGAAGATCCCAAGGTCTCCTCAAGATATTTCAGACCCCATTCGTGATCTGGCTCTAAGTGGCAACCCTCACCCCATTCATTCCAGGCATTAATAAAGATAAAATTATCCGACTCACTCTTATGGTTTTTCCTGGTATAAGCACGGAGATACTTTAACCAAATTCCGTACAAGGTTGGGGTTGCGTTAATTATTGTCGTTGGCGTATTTTGCCTTCTAGCCGTGTTATCCCAACTAGGAATAATACCTCTATATAATTTGAAGGGTGGCAATTCACGCTTCGCGCTTTGTGCAATAACTTTTACATAATCCACGATTCCTCCGGAAAAATCCGGATTCGTAAAGGTCGGCATTACAGAGGGAATGCTTTGCGGCCCATTAAATTTGTGCGGAGGAAACTCTACCAGCGCATCAGCTTCCACTTCATTAGGACTGGTAATATCATAAAAATCAACAACTGCGATATGTAACCCCGGGAAGCCATGCTCTACTGCTAAAGCGCGCCATTTAGCAAAAGAAGCTGCAGGATTAGGAATATCTTTTGCTCGATATACAACGAGCATTGGTTTACCGTCCACGAGAATATAGCGCGGATCTTTGAAATACATCAGGAGAGACAGAATAAATTCTTCATCATCTCCTTCTGCATAATTTTGTCCCAACAAAACGCTTTTTTCGTCCCCGGACCACGTACGTGTCCAGTTTTCGTTAGCCCAGCAAAGGCAAAAATTTATATCGATGTCTGATTTTAGAAAGTTTTCAACAGGGCGCTCAAGGATGCGCCGACCACTAAACCAATAGTGATAGAAACAAAAGCCGTGAACACCGTAGAGCTTCGCCAATTCAGCCTGTTCGTACATGACGTCGGGATGTGTCAGGTCATAAAACCCCAATTCACGTGGAATGTGCGGCTGATAGTGCCCGTCAAAGTTTGGTTTACCACGCGCGACGTTGGTCCACTCCGTGAAGCCTGGGCCCCACCACTCAGAGTTCTCTGGAGTCCTATGGTACTGTGGCAAGTAGAAAGTCAGTAACTTACTACTGTCTTTCGATATCTCAGATGTGGTCGTTTTTTGATCTTGACTGCCAGAAAGCGCATCAAAAGAAGCTGCGATTTTAGTCATTTTACTTAACTCAAAAAAATAAAATAAAAAGTTAAATTAAGAAAACCGCTTCTTAAATCCATCAATCATCGTAGCTAATCTCCAAAGCCGGGAACTCTTTATACTTTCGAGCTCATTATTAAGCTTTTCTTTCTCGGCAAGTAAAACGCTTTTTTCAATATCCGCGTCAGATATTTTTGAAAGATACTCAGGAATTAACGTACTTTCAAACTTAGAAATTATGTCTTCTTTTTCGCGCACTATCTGTTGTAACCATAGTCTTTCTGCCAATCTTTCTACCAAGAGGGACACATCTTTTATGCGAATTAACAACGTGCTTTCATGCTGGTAGTCATCGCCAACCAGCAATACGCCCAGACCATTACTGTGTGAAAAATTAAAAGAAGGGAAATTCTTACTAACTTCGCCCCAGAACGTATTAACTCCGAAACCCTCTTTCTCCACGGTAGTATCGTGAAAAAGAATAATTCCTCGGGATGACATTTTTGGAAGCCAAGTCTCAAAATCGAGTTTCACCGCATCATAAGTATGTAACCCATCAATATGAAGCAGATCAACGCTAGCACTTTGAAATGAGGGATTAGCGTCCTCAAATCTCATTCGCAAATAGGTCGAAAACTCTTTAAAGTTCGCATCGTTATAATCAACAAATCCCTGATAAACACTTTCTCCATATCCACCTGTATGGTCGTCACCTTCCCAAGTATCAATCGCAAAGCACTTTGTTTCAGCCTGAGAGGCCAATACAGCTTGGCAGAACGAAAAATAAGAAGTCCCTGAATAGCTACCAAGCTCCACAAACACACCTGGCCGTGCAACCTCTATAAGCCACGCTGCGAACGGTATATGCCCTAACCAGGATAGCGGATAAGATATATAACGCGGGTTGATCGCCAGTTGACTCAACGAGTGCGAATACTCAGAGGAACTCATATTAATTGCCTGTCTTTAAGTTTATATCCAGCATAGGAATACCTACTATGCCTGTCGATAATGGATCGTGATGAGATCTGAACAGTAGAGCATCGTGTATCCACTGGTGATGCACATGATCAGACTGTGTCCCTTCTGCTACAGCTACAGCAATTGAATAGTCTCCTTGCGCTAACCAGGGCATTGGAAACTTAAATTTTGCCGTAAGCTGCTCGCCCTTCTCGGTGGTCACTGGAGATTTCGCATAGTTAATATACGTATTATCACCAAATAGCGTTTGCCCAAGCCTGTCTTTGATGTAGAACCCAACTATCGGGCTTTTTAATTTAGTTAAAGCCAGAGCCACTACCGTTAAGGTCACGGTTTCGCCTCCAACGACCCAATGCAAGGCAGTATCATCAATATCGTTAAGCGTCACTCCGAGCACCTTTACCCCACCATGCCCAAACTCTTCTTCATTTAGGGGGTTAAAACGAAATATTTCAACATCATTACGATGAGCGCTGTTGTTTATAATATCCTGTCTCTGATCTCGCCAGATAACAGGTTCGACACTGCGATGATCGTACTGACTGGTGTCTACTATCTGCTCTTCAGAAGGTTGGTTATCAAATAGCGTCGCCAGATATAACTCTGAAATCGCTTTTGCTGGTCCATAGCCTTTGACTTGCCCCTTGTCCAACCAAATTGCGCGGTCACACAAATTGATAACCGAACTGGTATCGTGACTGACAAACAGCAGCGTTCCCTCTTCTTTAAACTTCCGTAAAAACCTCATGCATTTTTGGGTAAAAAGTGCGTCCCCTACTGCAAGGGCTTCATCAATAATGAGTATATCCGCGTCTACGTTGGCAATAATTGCGAATGCCAACCGAACGAACATACCACTCGAATATGTTTTTACCGGTTGATCAACAAAATCTCCAATATCGGCAAAACGAGTAATTGCCTCAAATTTTTGCTCTACTTCAGCCCTACTCAAGCCATAAAGTGCAGCAGAAAGAAATACGTTTTCTCTTCCTGTAAACTCTGGATTGAAACCCGCCCCCAGCTCCAGCAGCGCTGCAACTTTACCCTTGACCGATATATCGCCTTCCGTTTGATTAAGCGTACCGCATATCATCTGTAACAGGGTCGACTTACCGGAGCCATTTTTCCCGATAATACCGATTGTTTCGCCTTTTTTTAACTCAAACGAAACATCTTTCAACGCCCAAAATTCACGATAGTATTTCTTTCTCGACCCTGTAAACATCTGCAACAATCGTTGGTGCGGGCTATTATAGATGGTAAAACACTTACCGAGGTTATTCACACTAATTGAAATTGGCTCAGATGACATCTGCGAAACCTCTACGTGTTTTTTGAAACCAAGCAAATCCTAACCACGCAATGCACATGCTAATTAGTACACTAATCAGCATATGATACATATTCGGAACCACACCCAGGATAAGGACGTCTCGAGTGTGTTCAATTATCGAGGTCAAGGGATTGAACCTCAAATATAACTGATACTTTTCCGGCAACGAAGAAAGCGGATAAAATACAGGAGACAAAAACATGAGAACGGTCGTAAATATTCCAACCGTTTGTCCCACATCCCTTAGGTAGACACCTAGCGAACTTAAGAACCACGAAAGCCCCATAGACAGGAAAATCAATGGGAGTAATACAATCGGCAAATAAAATGCAGATGAGGTCAGTGAGTGCCCCGTTATCAGAAAAAAGACAATCAAAACGAAAAAACTTATCAATGCATTGAAGATCGCCGTACCTAAAACTATCCAGGGCAATATATGCAAAGGAAACACGACTCGCTTTACATAATTGGGGTTACCCAAGATAAGTGCAGGAGCTCGGTTTATACATTCGGCAAAAATCCCGTAGACGATCATGCCCGTGAATAACATGATGGCAAAATCAGCTTTGTTTTGATCGTCCCCGCCCCCGTGCCATCGGGCCTTGAAAACAACGCTAAAAACAAAGGTATAGACAGCCAGCATCAAGATCGGAGTAAAAAAGGCCCATAAAAGACCAAACACCGAGCCTTTATAGCGACCAATGATCTCTCGGTGCGTCATTTGATAAATCAGTTGCCGATACTTTCTCAAGCTGCGATATATTTCTACGGGTGATAAGCTAAATCTTTCCATTTTTTGACCTTCAAATAAGTGCGTAATTATGATTATCATCCTGCGCTTTAACAGAACGCCGACGACCTCACTTATCAGCTATTAATTCGAAACACATTTTGGTTCCCGGCGAAGATCAGTTGTCTTCGACAGCTGCGCTGCCACAAGCTTTATTACGATTTTTTTACAATCGAATGGAATAACGGCGGGGAAGGAATCACTCAAGAGAGCGTCAAGCAAACAAACACCAATATGATTGCTCGCATCGAATGCTCTGAGGATTAGTTCGCATTGGTTTATTTGAGACGTAGATCTTCGAAGCGATACTTGCGAAGGCAGTCGATTAGCTTTAATGAAAATCACGGAAATCAATAAACCATAGAAAGTTGATTGGTTCTTCGACTGCAATCCAATTTAAACAACACAGCCTTATTCGAAATCGTTGTGATATTCCTGTTCAAGTCATTTTCGATACTTGAGAAACAGAGAAAAACAGACATCCAACGCATGAAAATCACCGGACCTTGAACAAGGTAAAGGAGAGCGTTTAATGCAATATTTTTCATATCAATCCACGATGACTTTGATGCTTTACGATACGCCATGTTGCTAGTCAACAAGGTGAGCCGAGCATACCTCAAAATGCGCAGGAAGAATACCTGCGAGCCCCGCGTGGCGGGCGACTGCGGCATGGCCTATACGGCGCAATTGGTTGTATCGCACGATGAGAAATCTGGACATCGAAGAAATCCGGACCTCATCGCTCATCAAGGCTCAAGCCCGCGTTGCTGGTAGATCCAATCGACGATATCGCCATCAGGCGTGTATCCGCTGACCGTTCCACGGAGCAACTGGCGAACTCGGGAATAATCATCTCTGTCGACTGCGTCCAGGAGCTCCGTAAGTCTCGCCTTGAGCACATCCCAAGGCAGGTGATCCTCGTTCGCACTCATAATCATGGAGTGCTGAGTAGCGGCTACATTGTCACCAATCAGCAATTCTTCGTAGAGCTTCTCCCCTGGACGAAGCCCCGTGAACTCAATTGAAATGTCACCGTGCAAATTTCTTTCCGAGCGAATACTCAAACCGGACAGATGGATCATTTTCTCAGCCAGCTCTACGATTCGCACCGGCTCGCCCATATCCAAGACAAACACTTCCCCTCCTCGCCCCATTGAACCGGCTTGAATCACCAGTTGAGCCGCTTCGGGGATGGTCATGAAATACCGGGTCATTTTGGGATGGGTGACAGTCAGCGGCCCACCTGATTTTATCTGCCGATGAAATAACGGGATGACCGAGCCCGACGAGCCCAATACGTTACCAAAACGAACCATAGTAAATCGGGTTTTATTGACTCTAGATACGTTGGCCTTATCGCCAAACAAAACCGGAGCAACTTCGCCACTTAACGCTTGCAAGACAAGTTCTGCTAAACGCTTAGTGCTACCCATTACATTCGTAGGACGTACAGCTTTATCTGTAGAAATTAGTACAAAATTTGCCACACCTGTTTGCAACGCCGCCTGTGCAGCATTCAGCGTACCTATAACGTTATTTAATACCCCCTCTGCGATATTGTGCTCAACCATGGGCACGTGCTTATAAGCAGCGGCATGGTAAACCGTATCTACACGCCAGGCGCTCATTACATCTAACAGTTTTTCTCGATTGCGGATTGAACCTAATATCGGCAACAAACGCACAGGCAAAGACTCTCGGCATATTCGCTGCTCAAGTTCGGACAGAATGCTGTAAAGATTAAACTCACTATGGTCAAATAGTAAAAGAGTGGTCGGCCCGAGCGAAAATATTTGCCTGCACAATTCTGCACCGATCGAGCCTCCCGCCCCAGTCACCATCACAGTCTTGCCCTTAATACAACGCTCGAGCAGCTCAGGTTGCGCAGGTACCGCGTCCCGCCCTAGCAAATCTGCAATGTCGACTTCCTGAATATCATCAACCTTCACCCTACCGCTTGCCAGATCGGTGAAATTAGGAACGCTCCTCACATGTAAAGGAAAATCTTCAAGCAGATTGAGAATCTCTCTACGCCGAGCACGAGTAGAGGAGGGTAAAGCCAGAAGTATTTCCTGAGCTCCCGTCACATCAATCATCTGCTGTATGTGTTTAGGCTTATAAACCTGCAAACCAGAAATCGAGCGATCCGCAATGCTGGCGTCATCGTCAATAAATGCGACCGGACGCATCACCCGGCCCATCCTGAGCGCCGCGACAAGCTGATTGCCCGCAACACCCGCACCATAGATAGCGACTTTGGTCATACCATCGTCACGGTTGGTGAACGGTACGTGTTGGGCAGCGTTAAACCAGTCACCCATAAAATATTGACGCATGAACAATCTTAGCCCGCCAATAATGACCAGACTTAGCCACCAATAGTTGAAAATGATGGAGCGAGGAACGACCGTCTCGTGATTGCTGTACCAATAGACGATTACCGCGAGAATCAACGACGAGAGGCTAACGGCCTTGATGATTGCAATGAGGGCGTCATTGCCAAAGTAGCGCATAACAGCCCGGTACATTCCAAAGCGGATAAAGAGTGGAATCGCAACCAAAGGAGCGAAGGCAAAAAGCCATAAGTGCACCTTAAGCGGGTTGTACATATCATCGATGCCAAGACGAACGATGAACGCCAACCACAAGGCGACCCACACCAATACAATATCAGTGGCGACTTGCAGCAGCCGCTTTTGGCGACGCGGTAAGCCCAACAAAATCGATCTAACCTTATCCATCGAATCGCCCGAACACAATCTCCACTCCTTGAACTGACTAACCCTTGGCATTGTATCCTCCTTCACGAGGCGATTACGACTCCAGAATCGCTTCAGATTCACCCTGCCCCTGTGCATCAGACTCCAAGCGCCCCGCGCTCGTCAACGAGAGCGCCCCCTGTTAACATCTCTGCTTCTGCATAGATCTGCATCATCATCTCAGAAGCACGATAAAGCCTGATCCTGCAGCCCCCTCCTTTGCGTAAACCCGCTTCAGTATTGGCTTGCAAGAGATCAACATCATGGAAATGCAACACACCGCCGCCTCCAAAGCGACGTCGAGCCTGAATCACATACCTGTTGCCGAAGCGCCAAAAGTGGCGATACTAGTGTGCACGTATAACGGAGATCGTTTTTTAAAGGAACAGCTAGACTCGTTTATCAGACAGACCCATAAAAACTGGATTATTTACGCTTCGGATGATGGATCTAGCGATAAAACGCTTCAGATTTTGCAGCAATATCAAAGCAAACTGGGTGATGATCGATTATCTATTCTAAGAGGCCCACGCAAAGGCTTTGGTAAAAACTTTTTATCTTTAGTTAACAATCCTGACATAGCCGCCGACTTTTTCGCCTTTAGCGACCAAGACGACATTTGGCACGAGGACAAGCTAAAAAGAAGTAT
Organism: Pseudomonas sp. ADAK2; assembly: GCF_012935755.1. GTDB lineage: Bacteria > Pseudomonadota > Gammaproteobacteria > Pseudomonadales > Pseudomonadaceae > Aquipseudomonas. The sequence goes on along the minus strand of NZ_CP052862.1, from coordinate 6,449,458 downwards.
AGCCAGCTTAAACCCCTGCGAAACAGAAACTCCATCTCTTTACTGCTCGCGAACACGACTGGTTGATACCAATGGCCGGCCAATAGGTTACTCGCCTCTATTTTTAAAGACACCCGCTTTTCGCAATGCATTGGTACAGAGCATAGCCGGCGCAAATACCATGTTGATAAACAACGCTGCGAGAAAACTTATGCAGCAAGTAAGCAGTCACGCGACCATCGTCGCTCATGACTGGCTGGCTTATCTTTTGGTGAGCGGTTGCGGCGGTGAGGTCATCTATGATGCGGTGCCTACATTGGACTACCGCCAACATGACGGGAATCTCATTGGCGCTAATGCCAACTTAAAAAATCAGATTTCAAGATTCCGCAAAATGCTCACAGGCAGACTCAAGGTATGGACTTCAAAAAACCTGGAAGCTCTGGACTCAATCAAACACCACCTCAGTATTGAAAATGAGCAACGACTCCGCGACTTTGAACTAGCCAGACGAAGTGGATTACTCACTCGATTTCGGCTTATGAAAAAAACTGGAGTCTATCGGCAGACACTCAAGGGAAATATTAGTCTGGTGGTAGCGATTGCCTTTAACCAAATCTGAATAATCAATCTTGCGATCACCTCAAGAGCGCCATGTAACTACCTATTTGGTATTCCCGCCTTGAATTTCCACACCAAAATCATGAGAGGGCAATAAGCGAACAGGACACCCCAAGCACCTGCCAACCAACCCAGCCCTACCAATAAAGCCAAGGGAAGCAAGAACAAAATATTTATCAACACAATACCCAACGTTACCACCGCGTGGCGCTTAAACCGATCGGCGGCATGTTGATAACCATGACTGCGATGGGCCTCATATACCTTGTCTCCGCGTATAAGACGCTGAATTAAAGTCCATGTCGCATCCACAATGAATACACCCAGCAAAATAATCCAACTCCAGAGGAACTCAGGAAAACTCCCAGCCACTTGAATAGTCAAGCCGCCGAGAATAACCCCTAAAAAACCACTCCCCGCATCCCCCATAAAGATCCGCGCCGGAGGAATATTCCACCAAAGGAACCCTGCAACAGCAGCCGCCAAAACCAACGGCAACCATATCAATTCCGTATTCCCACTAAACCAATACACTAGGCACATGCCCATACAGACGCTTATCGCCTCTGCACTGGCTAAACCATCAATGCCGTCCATAAAATTATAGAGATTGAGCATCCAGACCAGATACAGCAGCGCCAGGATGTTACCGAACCATCCCAAATTAACCGCATAGCCAAACAGCTCAATCGGCGCTAGCCCGTTCATCCAATACAACGCCCAAGCTGCGGCGATGAAATGCCCTAATAACCTCCACCTGGCCGCAATATGCCCATGGTCATCGGCGAACCCGATAACCGCAACGAGTAAACCCGAGCCAAACAGCCCAACCAAGACCGGGAGGCTTATCAGATCCAAACTCGCAAGCAGAGGCAGCGCCAGTAGAAAGGACACCACAATGGCTACCCCTCCGCCCCGAGGAGTTGGGATCGAATGGGAACTGCGCTCATTGGGTATGTCCATCAAGCTTTTCGCCAAAGCGTAGCGACGCAAGACGAGAGTCAAGACCCAGGAAACAACGAACACTGCGACCAGAAACCACCAAACACTCATTTCGCCTGTTTATCCAAATAGTGGCCAGCGGTCTGACGCATGGCTTTGTCGATGTTTATGGGTGGCGCCCACCCCAGCAATTCACGATTCTTACTTATATCAACTTGCAGCGAACCACATATGCGCTGCACCGCAGCCTGCCTGCCCAAGCTTGAGGCTGCGAGCTTCAACATCCACTCGGGCACCGGCAGGAGTCGCGCAGGCTTGCCTAACGCACTCGATAAGCGCCGCAGCAGTTGAGTTGTAGACAGGTCTACTCCATCGCTGACCAGAAAGGTCTGATTGGCTGCTGCGGGATGATCAATGCAAATGACTATGAGGCTCGCCAGGTTTCCAATGGCCACCAGGCTACGGTTATTCCGAATCGCCCCAAGAGGCAAAGGAATGCCCTTGTTAAGCCAATTCAACATAGTCAAAAAGTTAGCTTTAACACCAGGTCCATAAACCAGCGGGGGTCGAATGATCACGACTTCCATTCCTGTTTCGCGGCCTAGCAGCTTCAATGCCTCTTCAGCTTCGTATTTGGATAGGCCGTACGGGCCATCTGGTTTGGAAGGATCATCAGCCTTGAAGGGGTTGCCCGGGAGTGTATTTTCGCCATTAACCTTGATCGAGCTAATGAAGATAAAGCGTTTTACCCCCGATTCGGCGGCACGCTGCGCCAATTTGAGAGTGCCTTGCACATTAACCTTACGAAACTCGGCTAACGCGTCCACGGCAACTTCATTCATGACATGCACTCGAGCAGCGGCATGAATGACTACTTGAACGTCATCAAGTATCGGCAAGGTCTTTGTATCGCACAGATCGAGTGGCCGGACCGTGCACAGCCCATGCAATCGCGTGGTGCCTCGTGCAGCGGCGATCGGGCTGAACTTTTTATCCACCAACAGCTTGAAAACCACCGCTTCGCCAACAAATCCACTTGCCCCGGTAACCAATACCTTCAGGGAAGTCATCGAGCCTTATTCCCTATCAGCGCTGTTACCCAGCAAATACAAAAGAAAAACACTTTATCGCGCACCCGACGTCGGCAACGCCAGGCACTAAAGGAAAGTTTCATGAGTTGCCTGCGACGCAACTTCAACCAGGTTAGAACAAAAGAGTTGCTACCCTGCCCTACCAGGTTCGCAATCAACTGCACCTGATGGAACCACCAACCGTCATGTATGGTTTTGTAGCGGGCAATCAACGGACTCAGGCCTTTGTTTGCACCTACCTGGTTACGCTCATGCTGGCGATAGTCCATGGAGGGCCGTGGATCTATATACCAACGAAAACCATGACTTCGGGCGAAGGCGTAGCAATACCAGTCATGCAAGCTGACATCTTGTAGTTGCTGCCAATTATCGAGCATCGAAGTCTTCAGCGGATCCGCTAGACTTTTGCTCATGACGTAAGTACACCCAGGCCCCGCCGCTTCGAACAGGAAATCCCATGCAACCTGAGGTTGTGCCTTGTCCAGCAAATGGGTTCTACCGTCCGACCAAAACGCCGTGACATTGCTTGAATACGCATCGACCTGACGAGATTGAATGGCGAGGAACGCACGCTGGAGTTTATCCGCGTGCCAAACATCATCCTGGTCGGCAAAGGCGATGTAGTCGTAACCGTCGAAATCGACATCACGGATGAGCCGGAAGAAGTTACGAGACGCACCACCAAAACTACCAGCAGCCGGCAGGACCAAAACCTGGGAGTGCTGGGCAGCATATGCCGCGCACCAAGCCTCGGTACCATCAGTGGAGGGGTCGATACTGATGTAAACGGTTACGTCGACAGCTATCTGGCCGAGAATCGAGGCTAACTGCTCCTCGATCCATAGCATGCCATTATAGGCAGCCAGCAAAACCGCAATCTTGGGATGTTTTACTGGCATGCCATTCCTGCTTGAACCGGTTGACGCTTCTACTCGAAAGGATTGAGCGGTCGAATCAGTGGGAAGGCGAGTCCAACAATTTTTGAAGGTACTGACCGTAACCAGTCTTCTTCAAGGCATCGGCTTGAGCGCCCAACTGCTCGGCATTGATCCAGCCGTTGTGGTAGGCGATTTCTTCCAGGCAGGCCACTTTCAGGCCTTGGCGCTGTTCGATGGTGTGCACAAAGTGACTGGCTTCCAGCAGCGAATCATGGGTACCCGTATCCAGCCAGGCGAAGCCACGGCCGAGCATTTCAACGCTCAGCGTCTTGCGCTCGAGGTAGGCACGGTTAACGTCGGTAATTTCCAGCTCTCCACGCTCGGAAGGCTTGATGCTTTTGGCGATCTCGACAACGTCATTGTCGTAGAAGTACAGACCGGTTACCGCGTAGTTGGACTTGGGTTTCAGCGGTTTCTCTTCGATGCTGAGAGCACGGCCAGTAGCGTCGAATTCAACCACGCCAAAACGCTCGGGATCGGAGACGTGATAGCCAAATACTGTCGCTCCGCTCTGCTGATTGGTCGCCGAACGCAAGTTATCCGAGAAGTGCTGACCGTAGAAGATGTTGTCGCCCAGGATCAAGCAGCAAGGATCCTTGCCGATGAACTCTTCGCCGATGATGAACGCTTGTGCCAGGCCGTCCGGGCTTGGCTGCTCAGCGTAGGTCAACTTGATGCCGTAAAGGCTGCCGTCGCCCAGCAACTTGCGAAAGCACGGCAAGTCTTCAGGAGTGGAGATGATCAGAATCTCACGCATACCTGCCAGCATCAGTACCGACAGCGGATAAAAGATCATCGGCTTGTCGTAGATCGGCAGCATCTGCTTGGACACGCCAAGGGTCAACGGGTGCAAGCGCGTACCCGAGCCGCCGGCGAGGATGATGCCTTTACGATTTGTCGTGGTCATTTGTTCAGAACTTCCCTAAGCATTCGGGTTACACCACTTTGCCAATCCGGCAAGTGTAGAGAAAAATTGTCACGTAGCTTCTGAGTGTTCAAACGTGAGTTCAGAGGGCGACGTGCAGGTGTTGGATAAGCGCTGGTTTCGATCGGATTGACAGTCGTTACGGCAAGTTGCTCGCCATTGGCCTGGGCAAATTCGATCACATGACTAGCATAGCCGTGCCAGGAAACTTCGCCGCTGGCAGCCAGGTGATAAAGACCCGTCAGTTCGGGGCGCTGCATGACTTGCTGAATCGCTAATGCAGTCACGTCGGCAATCAGGTCTGCACCCGTCGGGGCTCCGATCTGGTCAGCAATGACACTCAGGGTTTCGCGATCCTTAGCCAGACGCAGCATGGTCTTGGCGAAATTGTTACCGCGAGCGCCATAGACCCAACTGGTGCGAAAGATCAGGTATTTGCAGCCCGAAGCGATAATCGCCTGCTCACCGGCCAGCTTACTGGCGCCGTAGTGATTCACCGGGGCGACTGGATCGGTTTCTTGCCACGCCTTTGAACCCTGCCCACTGAACACGTAGTCGGTCGAGTAGTGAATCAGCCAGGCCCCAAGTAATACGGCCTCTTCAGCCATAACCTGGCTTGCCTGACCATTAACGCGGTCGGCCAGCTCAGTTTCGGACTCGGCCTTATCTACGGCGGTGTAGGCGGCGGCATTGACGATGACGTCCGGCTTGAGCTGACGAATCGTCGTGCGCAAGGCGTCGAGATCGGACAAGTCACCGCCAGTGCTGCGATCCAGGGCAATCAGCTCACCCAGCGGCGCCAAGGAGCGTTGCAACTCCCACCCTACCTGGCCATTTTTTCCCAGCAGTAGGATTTTCATGCCTTACCCGAACGATCCGCGTAGTTCTGGTCAATCCATTGCTGGTAGCTGCCACTCTTCACGTGAGCAACCCACTCAGTGTTATTGAGGTACCACTCGACAGTTTTGCGAATGCCGGTTTCAAATGTTTCTTCCGGCGTCCAACCCAGCTCGCGCTGGATTTTGCTGGCATCAATTGCGTAACGCTGATCGTGGCCTGGGCGATCTTGAACATAGGTGATCAGACTGGCGTGAGGGCGATGCGCAGAATCCGGGCGCAACTCGTCGAGCAGTGCACACAAGGTGTTCACGACTTCGATGTTTTGCTTTTCGTTATGGCCACCAATGTTGTACGTCTCACCGATAACACCTTCGGTGACGACTTTGTACAGTGCGCGAGCGTGGTCTTCGACGTAGAGCCAGTCACGAACTTGGTTGCCCTTGCCATAGACCGGCAATGGCTTGCCTTCCAGCGCATTGAGGATGATCAGTGGGATCAGCTTCTCGGGAAAGTGGCACGGGCCGTAGTTGTTCGAGCAGTTGGTGACCAGGGTCGGCAGACCGTAGGTACGGGTCCAGGCGCGAACCAGGTGATCGGAGCTGGCCTTGCTGGCCGAGTACGGCGAGCTTGGCTGGTAAGGTGTGGTTTCGGTGAAGAGGTCTTCCGGCCCTTCGAGGTCGCCGTAGACTTCATCGGTGGAGATATGGTGAAAACGGAAGTTGGCTTTACGCGCATCATCCAGTGCAGCCCAGTAGTGGCGTGCAGCTTCCAGCAACGTGTAGGTGCCGATGATGTTGGTCTGGATGAACTCGGACGGACCGGAGATCGAACGATCAACGTGGGACTCTGCGGCCAGGTGCATGATGGCATCTGGTTGGTGTTCACGCAGGACACGGTCGATTTGATCGCGATCGCAGATGTCAACGCGCTCAAACGCATAACGCGGGTTCTGACTGACTTCGGCCAGCGACTCCAAGTTACCGGCATAAGTCAGTTTATCGACGTTAACGACAGCGTCAGTAGTGTTTGAGATGATATGACGAATGACTGCGGAGCCGATAAACCCGGCGCCACCGGTTACTAGAATTTTCACGCGAAACTACACCCTTTGAGTTGCTGACAGGGCCGTCGATCGAGCGCTGTCTAATCCATGAATGCAAAAGCCTTCATCTAAGCTAAAGGCTTCTGACAGAGTCAGTCTGACCGATATGGGATTATGCCTTTACCGGACAAGCGCAGCATTTTACAGCTTAATGACGCTTTTACTAATGGATATAGACAAGCTGTGACGCAAATTCAACACGTCCGTTACATCAGCCTCGATCAAACGAGGCGCTTGCGGGATGCTCTGGACGAACGCCCCATAAACCAACCCAGAATTGGCCCGATCAGCATGCCGATCAGCAGCGAAAGCACCATGACCACCGATACCGGTAATTGTGGACCCGCCCAACCAAGAAACAGCAGCGAAACCGATTGCTGATTTTCCAGGACAAACGCAAGAATCGCCAGAACCAGCAACAGGAGAACCAAGCCAAGGAGTACACGCTTGAGGTTACGCATGCGCCGCCCCTTTAGTTGTGGAGGTCAAAACCTTCCTCCTCTTCCTCATTAACCCGATCACGCAGTTCCTTGCCCGGCTTGAAATGCGGGACGAACTTGCCATCGAGGCTGACAGATTGACCGGTTTTCGGATTACGCCCTACGCGCGGTGCGCGGTAGTGCAGGGAGAAGCTGCCGAACCCACGGATCTCGATACGATCGCCGGTGGCCAGACATTGGGACATTTGCTCAAGCATGGTCTTGATGGCCAGCTCCACATCCTTGGATGAGAGCAGCCCTTGATGGGTGACAATTCGTTCGATCAACTCCGACTTCGTCATATTTTTCCCTTCTTTTTCAAGCAGCTAGATCAGCGCTTCAAAGGTTTTAGCATGCCCGGAGGAATTTGAACAGCCCAGGGTTTGACATATATTTACCAAGCGTGTGATGCACATTTACGGAGCACCACAACACGACAAAGGCGTTACGCGCTCACCGACAAATGACCAACATGGTGCGCGTCACGAACCCTGCCGGATTGAAGCCGAATGGAAACTCGTCCTCATCTTTGGCATCGTCAGATCGGGCGACCACCTTGTAACCACCCCCCTTGCACTCCCTGTCAGCTCGCTTGCGGCACTTCTCCCAACCGGAGCCCAGACCAGAACAATCGACCTCGATACCGCTGACGCCACGCACGACGTGAGTCTTGGCGTTAGTGGTACAACCTGCCAGTATCAGTAGCACCGCTACGGCAATGAGCTTGTTCATTCACTTCCTTATATCGGACGCTTGCCCCGACTGTCGCTCGCATCTGGTGTAAGCCTAGCTGCAATTAAACGGTTGATCCTGTTAAAGAAAGAGACAGCAGGTTAAAGGCATTGGTTTCACTGGCGCAGGATTTAGAGCAGCGCTTGGGGAGTTTCACTAAATCGCAGGCACAAAAAAGGGCGACCGAAGTCGCCCTTTTTCTATGGTCTGACAGAACTTAGTTCTGTTTTTCCATTTGTGCACGCAACAGGTCGCCCAGAGTGGTAGGACCAGCAGCAGGTTCCGAAGTCGCTGGCTTGTCGCGCAGGCTTTGGATTGCTTCTTTCTCTTCAGCATCGTCTTTCGACTTGATGGAGAGCTGGATTACGCGGCTCTTGCGGTCAACGCTGATGATCTTGGCTTCTACTTCCTGGCCTTCTTTCAGAACGTTGCGCGCGTCTTCAACGCGGTCACGGCTGATTTCGGAGGCTTTCAGAGTCGCTTCGATATCGTCGGCCAGAGTGATGATGGCGCCTTTAGCGTCAACTTCTTTCACGATGCCTTTAACGATTGCGCCTTTGTCGTTCTCTTGAACGTACTCGGAGAACGGATCGCTTTCCAGTTGCTTGATACCCAGGGAGATGCGCTCGCGCTCTGGGTCAACCGACAGGATAACGGTGTCCAGCTCGTCGCCCTTCTTGAAGCGGCGAACGGCTTCTTCGCCCACTTCGTTCCAGGAGATGTCGGACAGGTGAACCAGACCGTCGATGCCGCCGTCCAGACCAATGAAGATACCGAAATCGGTGATCGACTTGATGGTGCCGGAGATTTTATCGCCCTTGTTGAACTGGCCAGAGAAATCTTCCCATGGGTTAGATTTGCACTGCTTGATGCCGAGGGAAATACGACGACGCTCTTCGTCGATGTCCAGAACCATAACTTCCACTTCGTCGCCGACTTGTACGACTTTCGAAGGGTGGATGTTCTTGTTGGTCCAGTCCATTTCGGAAACGTGTACCAGGCCTTCAACGCCTTCTTCCAGCTCAGCGAAGCAGCCGTAGTCGGTCAGGTTGGTTACACGAGCGGTAACGCGAGTGCTTTCTGGGTAACGGGCTTTGATAGCAACCCATGGATCTTCGCCCAGTTGCTTGAGGCCCAGGGAAACACGATTGCGTTCGCGATCGTACTTCAGAACCTTGACATCAATCTCGTCGCCAACGTTGACGATTTCGGAAGGATGCTTGATACGCTTCCAAGCCATGTCGGTAATGTGCAGCAGGCCATCGACGCCACCCAGATCGACGAATGCGCCGTAATCGGTGAGGTTCTTGACGATACCTTTGACTTGTTGACCTTCCTGCAGGGATTCCAGCAGAGCTTCACGCTCGGCGGAGTTCTCGGCTTCGAGGACGCTACGACGGGAAACGACAACGTTGTTGCGTTTCTGGTCGAGCTTGATGACCTTGAATTCCAGCTCTTTGCCTTCCAGGTGCGTGGTGTCGCGCACTGGACGAACGTCAACCAGAGAACCTGGCAGGAACGCACGGATGCCGTTAACGTCGACAGTGAAGCCGCCTTTAACCTTACCGTTGATAACGCCCTTGACCACTTCTTCGGCTGCGAAGGCTGCTTCCAGAACAATCCAGCATTCAGCGCGCTTGGCTTTTTCACGGGACAGCTTGGTTTCACCAAAGCCGTCTTCAACCGAGTCCAGAGCAACGTGAACTTCGTCACCGACGTTGATAGTCAGTTCGCCAGCATCGTTGTAGAACTGCTCAAGCGGGATGAGTGCTTCAGACTTCAGGCCAGCGTGAACGGTTACCCAGCGAGCTTGGTAATCGATATCAACGATAACACCGGTGATGATGGAGCCTGCCTGAAGGTTCAGGGTTTTTAGGCTTTCTTCAAAGAGTTCCGCAAAGCTTTCGCTCATTTTAATTCCTGTTGAATAAGGGCGAAGGATACGCCCATCTCCACATCCCAGACGACGTGGGTTACGTTCATTAGAAGAAGCATCGCAAGACTATGACTGGTCCCCTGCAAAGCTTCTTGGTCACCCGGCGATATCGCGAATGGCGATTTCACTCATGATGCGTTCCAGCACCTGATCGATGGATAATTCCGTGGAATCCAGCTGTATGGCGTCAGCCGCCGGTTTGAGCGGGGCTACCGCTCGCTGGGTGTCACGCTCATCGCGGACACGTATCTCATCTAGCAGACTCGACAGACTAACACCATCGACTTTGCCCTTCAACTGCAAGTATCGACGGCGCGCACGCTCCTCGGCACTGGCAGTCAGGAATATCTTCAGCGGCGCGTCCGGGAAAACCACAGTACCCATGTCGCGACCATCGGCTACCAGGCCAGGTGGCTCCTGGAACGCCCGCTGGCGCTGCAGCAACGCATCGCGCACCGCCGGCAGCGCGGCGACCTGGGAGGCCCAGGCGCCGACCTGCTCGTTGCGCAGATCGTCGGTGACATCGTCACCTTCAAGAATGATTCGCTGCGGATGCCCTTCCGTCGCGCCGACGAACTGCACGTCCAGATGAGCGGCCAACAGCTTCAACGACTCTTCATTGGTCAGATCGACGCCATGATTACGCGCCGCGAATGCCAGCAAACGATACAGCGCGCCGGAATCCAGCAGGCACCAGCCCAGACGCTTGGCCAGAATCCCGGCAATCGTGCCTTTGCCCGAACCGCTAGGGCCGTCGATGGTGATGACCGGTGGCTTGATGATCACGACTGAGCCTCTTGTGCAACACGGATACCGACCTGCGCGCACAGCGCGAGGAAATTCGGGAACGAAGTCGCGACGTTGGCGCAGTCATGAATGCGGATCGGTGCGGTGGCGCGCAACGAAGCCACGCTGAAAGCCATCGCGATCCGGTGATCGCCGTGACCGTGCACTTCGCCGCCGCCGATCAGGCCGCCGTCGATGATGATGCCGTCCGGGGTCGGCTCGCACTTGACGCCCAACGCCAGCAAGCCATCAGCCATGACCTGGATCCGGTCCGACTCCTTGACTCGCAACTCTTCGGCGCCGCGCAAGATGGTGCGCCCTTCGGCGCAGGCCGCGGCCACGAACAGCACCGGGAACTCGTCGATGGCCAGCGGCACCAGCGCCTCAGGGATCTCGATACCCTTGAGTTTAGCTGCTCGCACGCGCAAGTCAGCCACAGGTTCGCCGCCGACTTCACGCTGGTTTTCCAGGGTGATGTCCGCCCCCATCAAACGCAGGATGTCGATCACGCCGGTACGGGTCGGGTTGATGCCGACGTGTTCCAGCACCAGCTCCGAACCTTCGGCGATCGACGCGGCCACCAGGAAGAACGCCGACGAAGAGATGTCGCCCGGCACTTCGATTTGGGTCGCAGTCAGTTTGTGGCCGGACTCGACCGACGCGGTAGCGCCGTTGACCGTAACCGGATAGCCGAAGCCACGCAGCATGCGCTCAGTGTGGTCGCGGGTCGGTGCCGGCTCGGTGACGGTGGTCTTGCCTTCAGCGTACAGACCGGCCAGCAGCAGGCAGGATTTAACCTGGGCGCTGGCCATCGGCATGGTGTAGGTCAGGCCTTTAAGCTTGTTGCCGCCACGAATGGTCATCGGTGGACGACCTTCTTCAGCGGTCTCGATCACGGCACCCATTTCACGCAGCGGATTGGCCACGCGATTCATCGGACGCTTGGACAGCGAGGCATCACCGGTCAGGGTGCTGTCGAAGCTCTGCGCGGCCAACAGGCCGGACAGCAGACGCATCGACGTGCCAGAGTTGCCCAGATAGATCGGACCTGGCGCAGGCTTCAGGCCATGCAGGCCGACGCCGTGAATGGTCACACGACCGTGGTGCGGACCTTCGATCACGACACCCATGTCGCGGAAGGCTTGCAAGGTCGCCAGGGCATCTTCGCCCTCAAGGAAACCTTCCACTTCGGTGGTGCCTTCGGCCAGGGAGCCGAGCATGATCGAACGGTGGGAAATGGACTTGTCGCCCGGTACACGAATCCGCCCAGTCAGGCGGCCACCAGGTTGTCCCAGGAAAATCAGGTCGTTGGAGTTCATAGCGTCCACATAAGCCCGGCGGGCCAGGATTTTACTGAAATGTTCGCGGGCAACCCGGGCGCGCGTGAACACGCCCAGCAATTGATGCCCATCCCCTGCATCGACCGCGTCGCGCAAGGCGTCGAGGTCGCTGCGAAATGTATCGAGTGTGCGCAGGACAGCTTCGCGATTGGCGAGGAAGATGTCGTGCCACATGACCGGGTCGCTTCCGGCGATTCTTGTGAAATCGCGGAAACCGCCCGCAGCGTAACGGAAGATCTCAAGATTTTCATTGCGCTTGGCCAGTGAATCGACCAAACCGAACGCCAACAGGTGCGGCAAATGGCTGGTCGCCGCCAACACTTCGTCGTGGCGCTCGACCTGCATGTGCTCGACATCGGCGCCCAATTCGCGCCACAAACGGTCGACCACGGCCAGGGCTGCCGGATCGGTTTGATCCAGCGGCGTCAAAATCACTTTATGGCGCCGGAACAACTCGGCATTGGAGGCTTCCACCCCACTCTGCTCGGAACCGGCAATCGGATGCCCCGGCACGAAACGCGCCGGCATGCCGCCGAACGCTACAGTGGCCGCACGCACCACATTGCCTTTGGCACTGCCGACGTCGGTCAGGATCGCTTGCCCCAGGTCCATGCCCGCCAACTGGCCGAGCATTTTTTCCATGGCGAGAATCGGCACGGCCAGTTGAATCACGTCGGCGCCCTGACAAGCAACCGCCAGGTCTTCTTCGCAACGATCCACCACGCCCAGCTCAACCGCCAGTTTGCGCGACTGCGGATCGAGGTCGACCCCGACCACTTCGCGGCACAAGCCGCTTTCGCGCAACCCCTTGGCAAACGAACCACCGATCAACCCCAGACCGACCACCACCAGGCGCCCGATCATAGGTTCAGCAGATTGCAGTGCAGTGACATCAACCACAAGCCAGAACCTTGGTCAGCGCCTCAAGGAAGCGGCTGTTCTCAGCCGGCAGACCGATGGTGATACGCAAGTGGTTGGGCATGCCGTAATTGGCCACCGGACGCACGATCACGCCTTCGCGCAGCAAGCCCTGGAAGACCGGCGCAGCGACCTGCCCCAGGTCGACGCAGATGAAGTTGCCTTTCGACGGAATCCAGCTCAGCCCCAGCTCACGGAAACCTGCTTGCAGTTGCAGCATGCCGGCTTCGTTCAGGCGACGGCTTTCCGCCAGGTATTCGGCGTCCTGCAGCGCAGCGCACGCAGCGGCCAGGGCCAGGCTGTTGACGTTGAACGGCTGGCGCACACGGTTCAGCACATCGGCCACCACCGCGGTCGATAAACCATAACCGACCCGCAGCGCCGCCAGGCCATAGGCCTTGGAGAAGGTGCGCGATACCAGCAGGTTCGGATACGCCGCGAGGAAGTCCAGGCCATCCGGCAAATCGCTGCCTTCGGCGTATTCGATGTAGGCCTCGTCCAGCACCACCAGCACATGGGCCGGGACGTCCTGAAGGAATTCGTCCAGCGCTTCGGCGCCGAACCAGGTCCCGGTCGGGTTGTTCGGGTTGGCGATGAACACCACGCGGGTGTCGGCATCAATCGCGGCCAGCATGGCCGGCAGATCGTGGCCCCAGTCTTTGGCAGGAATCACTTTGGCCTGTGCGCCAACGGCTTGCGTGACGATCGGATAGACCGCAAACGCGTGCTCGCTGAACACCGCATTCAGGCCCGGCGCCAGATAGGCACGCGCGACCAGTTCCAGAATGTCGTTGGAGCCGTTGCCCAGCGTCACCTGATTGAGTTCGACGCGGCACTGCTCGGCCAGCAGGGTCTTGAGCGCAAAGCCGTTGCCGTCGGGATAGCGGGTCAGCTCGGCCAATTCTTCGCGAATCGCGGCCAAGGCCTTCGGACTGGCACCCAGCGGGTTTTCATTGCTGGCCAGTTTGACGATTTTGGCCGGATCGATGTCCAGCTCGCGCGCCAGTTCGTCCACAGGCTTGCCCGGAACGTACGGCGAAAGTTGTTGCACGCCCGGCTGTGCCAGAGCGAGGAAGTCACCACTCATTTGCTACCCCTTATAGAACGGCTTTCGGGTAGGAACCCAGCACTTTGAGTGCTACTGCTTCCTGACTGATCTTTTCCAGTACACCTTTGATCAATGGATCGCGGTGGTGGCCGACGAAGTCGATGAAGAACACGTAGGTCCATTTACCGCTGCGCGACGGACGGGTCTCGATCCGTGTCAGATCGATGCCGTTGTCGTGGAACGGCACCAGCAACTCGTGCAACGCGCCGGGTTTGTTGCTCATGGAAACGATGATCGAAGTCTTGTCGTCGCCGGTCGGCGGCACTTCCTGGCTGCCGATCATCAGGAAGCGCGTGGAGTTGTCCGGGCGATCCTCGATTTTCTCGGCCAGACGGGTCAGCCCGTACAAGCCTGCCGCCATGTCGCCGGCAATCGCCGCCGAGTTCCACTCACCCTTGACCCGCTTGGCCGCTTCGGCGTTGCTGGACACCGCCACGCGCTCGACATTCGGGTAATGGGCGTCCAGCCACTTGCGGCACTGGGCCAGGGACTGAGCGTGGGAATAGATGCGACTGATGCTGTCGGTCTTGGTGTTTTCACCAACCAACAGATGATGGTGGATCCGCAACTCGACTTCGCCACAGATCACCATGTCGTGTTCGAGGAAGCTGTCGAGGGTGTGGTTGACCGCGCCTTCGGTGGAGTTTTCCACCGGGACCACGCCAAAATTTACCGCACCGGCCGCCACTTCACGGAACACTTCGTCGATCGCCGCCATCGGCTTGCTGATTACAGCGTGGCCGAAATGCTTCATGGCTGCGGCCTGGGTGAAGGTACCTTCAGGGCCGAGGTAAGCCACTTTCAGCGGCTGCTCGAGGGCCAGGCACGAGGACATGATTTCGCGAAACAGCCGCGCCATCTCTTCGTTGCCCAGCGGCCCCTGGTTGCGTTCCATCACGCGCTTGAGCACCTGAGCTTCACGCTCAGGACGATAGAACACCGGCACTTCGCCTTCGGCCAGCGAGGCCATCTTTACTCGCGCAACTTCCTGGGCGCAGCGTGCACGCTCGCTGATCAGCTCCAGGACTTTGGTGTCCAGGGCATCAATGCGAACGCGCAGTGCCTTGAGTTCTTGCTCAGACATTAGCCGTGTTCCTTCTCGAACTCTGCCATGTACGAAATCAGTGCGTTGACCGCAACGATATCGACGGCGTTATAGATGGAGGCGCGCATGCCGCCCACGGAACGGTGACCCTTGAGGTTCAGCAGGCCACGTTCGTCGGCACCGGCCAGGAATGGCTTGTCCAGGCGATCGTCGGCCAGACGGAACGGCACGTTCATCCACGAGCGGTCCGACTTGTTGATCGGGTTGCTGTACAGGCCGCTGGCGTCGATGAAATCGTACAGTGTGCGCTGTTTGACTTCATTGAGCTTGCCGATGGCTTCAACCCCACCCTGCTCTTTCAGCCACTCGAATACCAGGCCCGACAAGTACCAGGCCAGGGTCGGCGGCGTGTTGTACATCGAGCCGTTATCGGCTGCGACCTTGTAATTGAGCATGGTCGGGCACAGGGAGCGGGCGTGACCGAGCAGGTCTTCGCGGATGATGTTCACCAGGATGCCGCTCGGGCCGATGTTTTTCTGGGCGCCGGCGTAGATCATGCCGAAACGCGAGATATCCACCGGACGCGAGAGGATGTCCGAAGACATGTCGGCCACCAGCGGAACGTCGCCGGTTTCCGGGATCCAGTTGAATTCCAGGCCGCCGATGGTTTCGTTCGGCGCGTAGTGAACGTAGGCCGCGTCTTTCGACAGGCTCCACTCGTTCTGGCCGGGAATGGCGAAATAGTCGTAAGGCTTGGCGGTAGCGGCAACGTTGACGTGACCGTAACGCGAAGCTTCTTCGATGGCTTTCTGCGACCAGATACCAGTGTCGATATAGTCGGCCGAGCCGCCTTCAGGCAACAGGTTCAGCGGGATCTGGGCAAATTGCTGGCTGGCGCCGCCTTGCAGGAACAGCACTTTATAGTTCGAAGGGATATTCAGCAGATCACGCAGATCCTGCTCGGCCTTGGTCGCGATGGACACGAACTCATCGCTGCGATGGCTCATTTCCATGACCGACAGGCCCTTGCCGTGCCAATCGAGGAGTTCACCCTGAGCGCGCTTCAGGACAGCTTCAGGCAGCGCCGCAGGACCGGCACAGAAGTTATAGGCTCTCTTGCTCACATCCAATCTCGCTCTGATTTGGTGGTATCACGCAATAAATCTGAAAATTCGAAATCCTGAAATCCCGAAATCCTGTAGGAGCTGTCGAGTGAAACGAGGCTGCGATCTTTTCCTGGATCCTACAAAGCAAGATCAAAAGATCGCAGCCTCGTTTCACTCGACAGCTCCTACGGTTCCTACATTCCTACATTTCATATTCAAACAGGAGAAACAAGAAGGGGGCGAATTCTCATCCGCCCCCTGCTTGTCCGCTTATTCCTGCGGCTCTTCGTCGGCTGCGGCGTCGAGTTGCTGGTCTTCGGCAATGTCGTCGATCACGACTTCACCGTCGAACACTGCACCTTCTTCGCCCTCTTCACCTTCCAGCTCTGCGCCTTCGACTTCCGATGGCTCCTGAACCCGTTCCAGACCGACCAGCTTTTCATCGCTGGCCAGTTTGATCAAGGTCACGCCCTGGGTGTTGCGACCCAGGCTGGAGACTTCGTCGACACGCGTACGAACCAGGGTGCCCTGGTCGGAAATCAGCATGATTTCCTCGCCGTCGAGCACCTGGACGGCACCGACCAGTCGGCCGTTACGGTCGTTGCTGACCATGGCGATAACGCCCTGACCGCCACGCTTGTACTCAGGGAACTCGGTGATCGCCGTGCGCTTGCCATAACCACGGGCCGAAGCGGTCAGGATCTGGCTGCCTTCTTCCGGGATCAGCATGGAAATCAGCTTCTGGCCTTCCGGCAGACGCATGCCGCGAACACCGCGAGCCGTACGGCCCATGGCGCGAACGTCCGTTTCCTTGAAGCGAGTCACCTTGCCGCCGTCGGAGAACAGCATGACTTCGCGGCTGCCATCAGTAATGGAAGCAGAAATCAGCACGTCGCCTTCGTCCAGCTCCAGCGCGATCAGGCCTACGCTGCGCTGACGGCTGAAGGATTCCAGCGGGGTCTTCTTCACGGTGCCTTTGGCAGTGGCCATGAAGATGAAGTGACCTTCGGTGTATTCATCGACCGGCAGCATGGTGGTGATGTATTCATCACTGTCCAGCGGCAGCAGGTTGACCAACGGACGACCACGGGCAGCGCGGGAGGCTTCCGGGATTTCGTAGGTTTTCAGCCAGTACACCTTGCCTTTGCTGGAGAACAGCAGCAGCGTGGTGTGGCTGTTGGCGACCAGCAGGTGAGCGATGTAGTCCTCATCCTTGACGCCGGTGGCCGATTTGCCTTTACCGCCACGACGCTGGGCCTGGTACGCAGCCAATGGCTGGGTCTTGGCGTAGCCACCGTGGGAAATGGTCACGACGCGCTCTTCTTCCGGGATCATGTCACCCAGGGTCAGGTCGAGACGGGCATCGAGAATTTCGGTGCGGCGCACGTCGCCGTATTCGGCACGGATCACTTCCAGTTCTTCGCGGATCACTTCCATCAGGCGCGTGGCGCTGCTGAGGATGCGGATCAGCTCGCCGATCTGGTTGAGGATCTCTTGGTACTCGGCCAGCAGCTTCTCGTGTTCCAGACCGGTCAAACGGTGCAGACGCAGTTCCAGAATGGCTTGCGCCTGTTCTGGCGAGAGGAAGTACTTGCCTTCACGCAGGCCGTATTGCGGATCCAGCGTCTCTGGACGGCAGGAATCGGCACCGGCACGCTCAACCATTGCGACCACGGCGGAAGATTCCCACGCGGTCTTGATCAGCGCTTCTTTGGCTTCCGATGGCGTCGGCGAAGCCTTGATCAGGGCGATGACCGGGTCGATGTTCGACAGGGCAACCGCTTGACCTTCCAGGATGTGACCACGTTCGCGGGCTTTACGCAGCTCGAACACGGTACGGCGGGTCACCACTTCGCGACGGTGACGGACGAAGGCTTCCAGCAGGTCCTTGAGGTTCAGGATCCGCGGACGGCCGTCGATCAGCGCAACGATGTTGATACCAAACACTGCTTGCAGCTGGGTCTGGGCGTAGAGGTTGTTGAGGATCACCTCAGGCACTTCGCCACGACGCAGCTCGATCACGACGCGCATACCGTCTTTGTCGGACTCGTCGCGCAGTTCGGTGATGCCTTCCAGCTTTTTCTCTTTTACCAGCTCGGCGATCTTCTCGATCAGACGGGCCTTGTTCAGCTGGTAAGGCAGTTCGGTGATGACGATCTGCTGACGACCACCGACCTTGTCGATGTCTTCAATCATCGAGCGGGCACGCATGTAAATGCGGCCGCGACCGGTACGGTAGGCTTCGATGATGCCGGCGCGACCGTTGATGATCGCGGCGGTCGGGAAGTCCGGACCGGGGATGTATTGCATCAGCTCATCGATGGTCAACTCAGGGTTGTCGATGAGGGCCAGGCAACCGTCGATGACTTCACCGAGGTTGTGCGGCGGGATGTTGGTCGCCATGCCCACGGCGATACCGCTGGAGCCGTTGACCAGCAGGTTGGGAATACGGGTCGGCATGACCGCGGGGATCATTTCGGTGCCGTCGTAGTTCGGCACCCAGTCCACGGTTTCTTTATGCAGGTCAGCCAGCAGCTCGTGCGCCAGCTTGGTCATGCGCACTTCGGTGTATCGCATGGCGGCGGCGTTGTCGCCGTCCACCGAACCGAAGTTGCCCTGACCGTCTACCAGCAGGTAGCGCAAGGAGAATGGCTGCGCCATCCGAACGATGGTGTCGTACACCGCGGTATCACCGTGAGGGTGATACTTACCGATCACGTCACCGACAACACGGGCAGATTTCTTGTACGGCTTGTTGAAGTCGTTGCCCAGCTCGCTCATCGCGAACAGCACACGCCGGTGCACGGGCTTCAAGCCATCGCGCGCATCCGGCAGTGCCCGCCCGACAATTACGCTCATCGCGTAGTCGAGGTAGGACTGCTTCAGCTCGTCTTCGATATTGACCGGGAGGATTTCTTTGGCCAGTTCGCCCATGAGAAGCCTGATTCCTTTTTCTGGTGAAACTTCGTCACATCCATTCGGGACGAACGAAGCTCGCCGATGACGGCTGAGTGCCATGCACCGACTTACGACAAATCAACGAGTTATGCCATGGATCTGCGCAGTAAAGACAACCCCGTGGGACTGCCTCGGAAAACGCCGGATGTTATCACAAGAGCCGCCACGCACCTATCCCCCTGATGCGCATGGAGCATAGTTAGTTGACCGGTGACAGGCTTAACGGGGACGAGAGAGGCTTAGAGCCGGCACAACCCTCTATTCGCTAGCGGAATATGGGGCAGCAGGGAGGAGAGACCGAGTCATCGTTCATCGCGGGCAAGCCTCGCTCCTACAGAAACGGGGAACCTGTAGGAGCGAGGCTTGCCCGCGAAGGCGTTTTAACTGACAACAAATACCGTCAATGCAGACGCTTGCGGCACATCAACTGCGCCATTTTCGCCGTATCCGGCCGCTCGACGATGCCCTTCTCGGTGACGATCGCATCGATCAGGTCCGCCGGGGTCACGTCGAACACCGGGTTGAACGCCTCGACATCCGCCCCCACCCGCTTGCCGCCAACGTCCAGCAGTTCGCTGCCGGCGCGCTCTTCGATGGGAATATCGTCGCCACTGGCCAGGCTCATGTCGATGGTCGAACTCGGCGCCACCACCATGAACCGCACGCCGTGGTGCATGGCGCTGACCGCCAGTTGATAGGTGCCGATCTTGTTGGCCACGTCGCCATTGGCGGTGATCCGGTCGGCGCCGACGATCACCCAGGTGATGCCTTTGGTCTTCATGATGTGCGCGGCGGCGGAGTCAGCGTTGAGCGTTACCGGGATGCCTTCGTTGGCCAGTTCCCACGCAGTCAGCCGCGAACCTTGCAGCCACGGGCGGGTTTCATCGGCGTAGACGCGTTCAACCATGCCTTCGATGAACGCGCCGCGGATCACCCCCAGCGCCGTACCGAAACCGCCAGTCGCCAGGGCGCCGGTGTTGCAGTGAGTGAGGATCGCCTGGGCATTGCCCTGGTGCTTGCGGATCAGGTCCACACCCAGTTGCGCCATGGTCAGGTTAGCTTCGCGATCACTTTCGTGAATGGCCATGGCTTCCGCCTCCAGCGCCGCGAGAGGATCCGCATCGCCCTTGAGACGATCCAGGCGATCACGCATGCGACTCAAGGCCCAGAACAGGTTCACCGCCGTGGGACGGGAATCGGCCAGCAACGCGTAATCCTCTTCCCACGCCGCCTGCCAGTCGCCGCCCTCGGCAATGCGAGCGCGGGCCGATAGCACCATGGCATACGCAGCACTGATGCCAATCGCCGGAGCGCCGCGCACCACCATCGAGCGAATGGCCTCGGCCACACCCGCGGCGCTGGTGTAGGCGATCCAGGTTTCCTCGAATGGCAAAATCCGCTGATCCAGCAGGTACAGGGCGCCATCACGCCAATCGATGGCCTTTACCTTCTCCGCAGCCAACAGTCGATCGCGCATCCCACACCCCGCACTCATGAACAAAAGCCGCCGATTATAGCGAGCCCCCCGCGAAGACGCTCGGGTATACTTCGCCATCCTTTACAAAAGCACTGGAACCGACCCTCGATGCCGAAACCTGCCGTTGCGCTCGACTTATTATTGCTGCCGACCTGGCTGGTACCCGTCGAACCCGCTGGCGTGGTCCTCAAAGAGCACGGCCTGGGCATCCGCGACGGTCGTATCGTGTTTATCGGCCCGCGCGCCGAAGCGCTGAAGTGTAACGCGACTGAAATCCGCGAGCTGCCGGATGTTTTGCTCGCCCCCGGCCTGATCAACGCCCATGGTCACGCGGCGATGACGCTGTTCCGTGGCCTGGCCGATGACCTGCCGCTGATGACCTGGCTGGAAAACCACATCTGGCCGGCCGAGGCCAAGTGGGTCGATGAAGATTTCGTGCGCGATGGCACGGACCTGGCGATCGCCGAGCAGATAAAAGGTGGCATCACCTGCTTCTCTGACATGTATTTCTTCCCCAAGGTTGCCAGCGAACGCGTGCATAACAGCGGGATTCGCGCACAAATCGCCATTCCAATTCTCGATTTCCCGATCCCAGGTGCAGCCACGGCGGACGAAGCCATTCGTCAGGGCGTCGAACTGTTCGGCGATTTGAAACATCACGAGCGGATCAAAATCACCTTCGGCCCCCACGCGCCTTACACCGTGGGCGACGAAAACCTGGAGAAGATCCGGGTGATTGCCGAAGAGCTGGACGCTGCAATCCACATGCACGTCCACGAAACCGCGTTCGAAGTGCAGCAATCGCTGGAACAGCGTGGCGAACGCCCGCTGGCCCGCCTCGGACGCCTGGGCTTGCTCGGGCCGCGCTTCCAGGCGGTTCACATGACCCAGATCAGCGATGAAGACCTTGCCTTGCTGGTAGAAAGCAACACCAATGTGATTCATTGCCCGGAATCGAACCTTAAGCTGGCCAGTGGTTTCTGCCCGGTGGAGCGCCTGTGGCAGGCCGGGGTGAACGTCGCGGTCGGCACCGACGGCGCGGCCAGCAATAATGACCTGGACCTGCTCGGCGAAACCCGCACCGCCGCGTTGCTGGCCAAGGCGGTCGCCGGCTCGGCCACGGCGCTGGACGCCCATCGCGCATTGCGCATGGCGACCCTTAACGGTGCGCGCGCCCTCGGGATCGAAGCAGAAGTCGGTTCGCTTGAAATCGGCAAGGCGGCGGACATCGTTGCCTTTGACCTTTCCGGCCTGGCGCAGCAACCGATCTATGACCCGGTGTCACAACTGATCTACGCCACTGGCCGCGACTGCGTGAAACACCTGTGGGTCGCCGGCAAGCAACTGCTCGACGACAAGCGCCTGACGCGCCTGGATGAAGCACAACTGTGCGCCACGGCCAAGGCCTGGGGCCAGCGCATCAGCGGCCACACCGAATCGTAAGCCCCCCGGGCGCAAACCCGGGGCAACAGGATTTTTCAAGTTTTAGAGGACTTAAACCATGAGCAACGTCGACTACGCCGAAATCGCCAAATTCGAAGCCCTGGCCCATCGCTGGTGGGACCGCGAAAGCGAGTTCAAACCGCTGCACGACATCAACCCGCTGCGGGTCAACTGGATTGACGAACGGGTCAACCTGGCCGGCAAGAAGGTCCTCGACGTCGGTTGCGGTGGCGGCATCCTCAGCGAAGCCATGGCCCAGCGCGGCGCCACCGTCATGGGCATCGACATGGGCGAAGCGCCGCTGGCGGTCGCGCAACTGCATCAGCTGGAATCCGGGGTGACGGTCGAGTATCGCCAGATCACCGCTGAAGCCCTGGCCGAAGAGATGCCCGAGCAGTTCGACGTGGTCACCTGCCTGGAAATGCTCGAGCACGTGCCGGACCCATCCTCGGTGATCCGCGCCTGCTTCCAGATGGTCAAGCCCGGCGGCCAGGTGTTCTTCTCCACGATCAACCGCAACCCGAAGGCGTACCTGTTCGCGATCATCGGCGCCGAATACATCATGAAGCTGCTGCCGCGCGGCACCCACGACTTCAAGAAATTCATTCGCCCGTCCGAGCTGGGGGCCTGGAGCCGCATGGCCGGCCTGACCGTCAAGGACATCATCGGCCTGACGTACAACCCGCTGACCAAGCACTACAAACTGGCGGCCGACGTCGACGTCAACTACATGATCCAGACCCTGCGCGAGGAGTAAGCCGATGCGAATCAGAGCAGTCCTTTTCGACATGGACGGCACCTTGCTCGACACCGCGCCGGACTTCATCGCCATCTGCCAGGCGATGCGTGCCGATCGCGGCTTGCCGCCGATGAATAACCAGCACATTCGCGACGAGATCTCCGGCGGCGCCAAGGCGATGGTCGCGGTGACCTTCTCCATGGACCCGGAGTCACCGGGTTTCGAGGCGCTGCGCCTGGAGTTCCTGGAGCGTTATCTCGTCGGTTGCGCGGTGCACAGCAAACTCTTCGACGGCATGGGCGAACTGCTGGCCGACATCGAGAAAGCCAACCTGATCTGGGGCGTGGTCACCAACAAGCCGCTGCGCTTTGCCGAACCGATCATGCAACAACTGGGGCTGGCCGAGCGCTCGGCGCTGCTGATCTGCCCGGACCATGTGAAAAACAGCAAGCCGGACCCTGAGCCGTTGATCCTGGCGTGCAAGATGCTCGACCTCGATCCGGCCAGCGTGTTGTTTGTCGGCGATGACCTGCGTGATATCGAGTCGGGGCGCGATGCCGGCACCAAGACCGCCGCCGTGACTTATGGCTATATCCATCCGGACGATAACCCGCGGCATTGGGGCGCGGATGTGGTGGTGGATCATCCGCTGGAGTTGCGCAAGGTGTTGGATAGCGCGTTGTGTAGCTGCTAAGCCGCTTTTCGTAGGAGCAAGGCTTGCCGGCGATGACGGTTTTGAAGACGCCATCGTGGGCAAGCCATGCTCCTACAGGGTTCGCTTTCTGATTTGTTGAGGTTTTTTATGTTTGATTATTCCGCCCGCCCTGAATTGCTCAAGGACCGGGTCATCCTGGTCACCGGCGCTGGCCGTGGCATCGGCGCCGCTGCCGCGAAGACCTACGCCGCCCACGGTGCCACTGTGCTGCTGCTGGGCAAGACCGAAGCCAACCTGACTCAGGTCTACGACGAAATCGAAGCCGCCGGGCACCCGCAGCCGGCCGTGATCCCGTTCAATCTGGAAACCGCCCTGCCCCATCAATACGATGAGTTGGCAGCGATGATCGAGACTGAATTCGGGCATCTCGACGGTTTACTGCACAACGCCTCGATCATTGGTCCGCGTACACCGATCGAACAGTTGTCCGGCGAAAACTTCATGCGCGTCATGCACGTCAACGTCAACGCCATGTTCATGCTCACCAGCACCCTGCTGCCGTTGCTGAAGCTGTCGCAGGATGCCTCGGTGGTGTTCACCTCCAGCAGCGTCGGGCGCAAGGGCCGGGCGTACTGGGGCGCGTATGGCGTGTCCAAGTTTGCCACCGAAGGGCTGATGCAAACCTTGGCGGACGAAGTCGACACCGTGGCCCCGGTGCGCTCCAACAGCATCAACCCCGGCGCGACCCGCACCAGCATGCGCGCCCAGGCCTATCCCGGTGAAAACCCGCTGAACAACCCGACGCCCGAGGAGATCATGCCGGTCTACCTGTACCTGATGGGCCCTGACAGCACGGGCATCAACGGCCAGGCGTTCAACGCGCAATAACGCCCGCACGTCGCATTTGTGCCGCGACATTTAACCGTCGCGGCACACCACAACCGCTGCAACTTCTGTCCTTTCCAGTCAAACAAATGCCGCCGATTCCGCCGACATTTTCCCGTAACCGCTCTAATCCAATGATTTAGAACGGCTTTTATTCGAATGAACCGAATGGCACGACTTTCGCTCTAATTTTGTTCAGACACGCAGTGTGAAAGCAGCTGGCAGCCGCGCCTGAGTCGCAAGGTACTTATCTTCGACAAAGCGGACTAAACTCGTACCAGATGTCCTACGGGACTGATGGACCAGTATGACGCGCAGCCCAAAGCCGCTCTCACCCAGCCTGTAAGACAGCCTTACTGCTTAGGGGCTCACGCCATATGAAATCACCTTCCCAGACCAACGCAATTGACTTCGATAGCGCCAAATTGCAACGCCTGGGCTTTGGTCAGCAGCCTCCTCTCCTGGAGCGACCGGTAAGTCTGGCGCAATTGCGCCAGCAACTGGGTCAACAGCTGCAAACCAGTCTTGAGCCGCAACGCATTCTCGGGCTCTTTTTCCGTGAAATTCAGCGTCTTGTCCCTTTGGATGCCTTGAGCTACGAGCACAAGGCCAGTGACTTGCGCCTGGAATTCGGTCAGCGCGGTCACCACTCGGTCAGCTATAGCCTGAGCCATGAAGGTGAACATCTGGGCGAACTGGTGTTCCGGCGCAATCAGCGCTTCAACGAACAGGAACAGGGCAACCTGGAGTCGCTGCTGTCGGCGCTGCTCTATCCGATGCGCAACGCCCTGCTCTACCGTGCGGCGACCCAAAGTGCCCTGCGCGATCCGCTCACCGACACCGGCAACCGCGTCGCCATGGACCAGACCCTGCAGCGGGAAATCGAAATGTCGCGGCGGCATCTGCAGCCGTTGTCGTTGCTGATGCTGGATATCGACCACTTCAAACGCGTCAATGACAGCCACGGGCACAGCGCCGGCGATGAAGTGCTCAAGGCGGTTGCCGCCTCGATCAAAGGCCAGTTGCGCAACGTGGACATGGTGTTCCGGTTTGGCGGCGAGGAGTTTTTGATCCTGCTGTCCAACACCACGCGAGAAGCGGCGGCAATGGTTGGCGAACGTTTGCGGTTTGCGGCACAGGCCCAGGATTATCACGCCGATGGGCAGGTGATTGAATTGACGGTCAGCCTTGGGTGCTCGACCTTGCTGCCCGGCGAGTCTGCCGAGAGCTTGTTGCGTAGAGCCGACAGTGCGCTGTACGTGGCCAAGCGCGAGGGGCGTAATCGCCTGGCAATGGCGGGGTAATACTCGAACAGGCCCGCGTAGGAGCTGCCACAGGCTGCGATCTTTTGATCTTTGGCAGTTTCATGACCTTCAAAGCTCAAAAGATCGCAGCCTGCGGCAGCTCCTACAGGGGTTGACGACTTTTAGCTTTCAGCCAACGCCATCCGTTCACGCGCTACCGGCACCCGTTCCGCGTGTTCCTGCTGCATGCAGCGCTCCAGAAACAGGAACATGTAGTCGTAGCTCTTGCACACGGCCTGGCGCAGTTCCACTTGCAGGGATTTGCTCGGATTCATGCCTGCCAGGGTGCAGATGATTTCCAGCGCTTCCCACGGGTGGGCATCATCGTACTGGGCGTGCATCTTCAGCCACTTCATCGCCCGCTTGCGATCTTCCTCGGGGAACGCGGCCGCGTAGACCCCGCTGGAACAGACCAGCGCCGACCACTCCCCGGTCGCGCCTTCAATGGCGTAGTTGGTGGCGGCAATGGCCACGATCAACGAATCTGCTGAACTTGTGTGCCAGCACCAATGACTCAAGGCGTGCAGTTCCGGGGCAACTTGCTGTGCTTGCAGATCTTCCAGGCTGACACCGTGCGCACGGCTCCAGTGCACCCAGTAATCGGCGTGGTTAAGTTCGACACGAATGTTACGCATCAGCCAGCGCCGCGCCATGTCTTCGCCGGGGTGGCGGGCAAAGCGGGTCTTGGTGAGGTTTTGTGCCATATACAACGCGAACTGCTCGACTACAGGCCAGCCACCTATGAGGTACTGACGCATCGTCTTGGCGCTGAGTTTGTTATCTCGCATGCGCTGATACAGTTCGTGTTCGACAACCCGGCGTTTGCTCTCGCTGCAATCCTGGATCAACTGTTGTGCCCAGGCGGGATAACTTGCAGCTTCCATGAGTGGTCCGGTTCGGTTGAATGTGTCGATCACTGTTCGGCTCCTTTTGATTTGTGATTGTAAGGATCAGCAAGAGATTTCAACGGAACGTGCCAGGCGCCTTGAATAACAGCGGTTGCGGTCTGGCGGGACGACTTTGCAAACTGTCGCAGGTAAACAATTGCGGGCGTTCAATAACATACCCTTGAGCGTAATCCACGCCAATTTCGAGCAATGCCTGCTCGATCTGGGGCGTCTCGACAAACTCGGCAATGGTGCGCTTACCCATGACGTGGCCGATGTGGTTTATCACCTCGACCATCGCGCGGTTAATCGGGTCGTCCAGCATATCCTTTACGAAACTCCCGTCGATCTTCAAGAAGTCTACAGGTAAATGTTTCAAGTACGCGAACGAGGACATCCCGGCGCAAAAGTCATCAAGTGAGAAGTGGCAACCTAAACCTTTGAGTTCATTAATAAATCTGATTGCACTTCCTAAATTGGAAATAGCGCTGGTTTCTGTAATTTCAAAACAAATCATTTCAGGAGGAATAGCGTAAGTAACAAACTGTTCACGCAAGAAGTCCAGGAACGCCTCATCTCCGATAGTAATGCCTGAAAGATTAATCGCACACATGGCCAACGGACCTTTGCGTTGTTCGGCAATACATTGGGCAATGATCTTGAATACATTCTCTACAACCCAGCGATCCAGCGACGTCATCAAGCCATAACGCTCTGCGGCCGGGATGAAACTGTCGGGCAAAATCATTCGTCCGGCCTCGTCGTGCAGACGCAGCAGTATTTCGATGTGCCCGCCCTGTTCGACATGCCCCAGCGGCGCGATTTCCTGCGAGTACAGGCAGAAGCGGTTTTCCTCCAGTGCCATGTGCAAACGCTGGACCCAGGCCATTTCGCCGAAACGCAGGGACAACTCCGAATCGTCGGCATGGTAGACCTGCACCCGGTTGCGACCCTTTTCCTTGGCCATGTAGCAGGCCATATCGGCGGCACGCAGCGAGGTTTCGAGGGTGGTCGGGGTTTGCGCGACATGCACCAGACCAATACTTACGGTGGTCAGGAACGGCCGGCCCTTCCAGACGAAATGCAGGTTCTGCACGGTCTGGCGCAGCACTTCGGCGATTTTTTCCGCATGTTCCGGTGCACAGTTCTCCAACAGGATGCCGAACTCGTCGCCGCCCAGCCGGGCCAGGGTGTCACCTTCGCGCAAGCCGGATTGCAGCAACGCGCAGATATGCCGCAGCAACTCATCGCCCGCCGCATGGCCACAGGTGTCGTTGACCAGTTTGAACTGGTCGAGGTCGAGGAACATCAAGGCATGACGCCCCGGCTGGCGCGTCAGGTTGTGCAACGCCTGCTCCAGGCGATATTCGAACTCGCGGCGGTTGGCCAGGCCGGTCAAGGCATCGTGGGTAGCCTGCCAGGAGAGGTTGGCGATGTATTGCCGCTCCTGGGTCATGTCATGCAGCACCAGCACTGTGCCGCTGACTTTGCCGGCGTTGCGGATCGGCGCGCCGACCAGGGTCACCGACACCGTGCTGCCATCCAGGCGCTGGATCAGCTTGGAGTGTTCGCTGCCGCCACTGAGCTGGCCGCTCAAGATGTGCTCGATCAAGGTAAAGCCGTCGGCCTGGGCGTTCTCGTCCAGCAGATTGAACAGCGCTGCCAGCGGCAACCCGGTGGCCTGCTCGGCTTTCCAGTGGGTCATGGCCTCGGCGGCCGGGTTCATGTAGGCAATCGCCCCTTCGACGTCCGTGGTAATCACACCATCGCCAATCGACTGCAAAGTGATCTGCGCCCGGTCCTTCTCCAGTTGCAGGGCTTCAGCAAAGGCATGCCGCTGCTTGAGCAGCTTATGGGTACGCATCAACGCCAGCACGATCAACCCCAGCGCGGTGGCCAGGTTGGTCACCAGCAGCAGGCGCAGAATCACCCGCGAGCCCTCGCCCAACGCATCGCTGAACGCCTTGGCGGCCGGGGTTACACCGTCGTTGATTGCAAAGATCTGATCCTTCCAGCGTTTGATATCGGCCGAGCTGGCCTGATTGTCGACGACGCCCTGGTGCATCTCTCGGGCGACGTCATCCAGACGCACCAGATAAGAGTCACCCACCGTCCAGAGATCAATGGCTTTTTCCAGGTAACTGAAGTGCCGGAAGTTCAGGTACAGCCAGATCAGGCTGGACACATCGTCCGGATGGTTGCCGCCCTTGAGGATGCCCACCCGCGCGGCTTCAAGGTCCGGCGGTTGCTTGTCCAGCGCCAGGCGCAATTCATGCCCGCCCTGGGGCACGGCGATCGCGTTCTGGTATTTGAGGAAGATCGCCTCGTCGCGGCTGTCGGCGTAGAGGTTGAGGTAATAGATGGCGTCCTTTTGGCCCTTGGACCAAAGGCTTTCCCCGGCCACATAGCCGCGAACGGCCGACAGCACGTACAGGCTGACGCCGCCAAGCAACGCTTGAAATAGCACCACGGCGATAAACGGCCAGACGATGCCCAACAATCGCGGCGTTCCGAGAGTCCGTTTTGGCTTCATGAGGTCCCTTGCATAGGTACTGCCTGATCATCATCCAGATCCGACCACTCCCGCAAGACTAGGAGGCGTTCCCTGTCCCTGCAAGGAGGCACCGGCTCCCAAGTGGACAAGTTTGCACAAATGACGGTTTTTTAGTGCAGATCGGATTAAAAGCACGGTCATTGCACCGCTATAACTATGTACCACCTGAGCTTTCCCTTGATCGCTTGTAATCGAGCCCGATGCCCTCGCCCCGAAGCGATGCGCAGCTCGACCGACAATCAAGAGAAGTACGCTCATGCAAACCATCACGCCCAGTGGCCTGTTCCCGCCCACAAACCCTTCCGAAGCCCAATTACATAAGGGCCAGCTGGAAGACTACGAACGCATGCTGTCGGCCATGAATGAGCCGCCAAATCTGGTTCATCTCTTCAATCCAATACCAATAGGGCCTTTTTCGCCCCTGCACCGGGTGAGTGAGGACGGCCTTAATGCGCTATGGCACTTGTTGCGCGACCGGGATTACATAGACATGTGCACCAAGGACCGCATCAAGCAGGGCGACCTGAGCGTCACACTTGAAGAGGGCCAGTATGTTTATCGAGGCTGGAGTAACGATGGCTACAAAGTCACGCTGGAACTGACGGAACAGGCAAGCTGGCAAACGCTCAAACCCAAAATCGAAAAGGCCGCCACGTTATTAGGCGGGCAGATCAACTCTAACCGTACTGTCAGCCTGGGCAGGATGTGCGGGTTTTACGGCCTCGCCCCGTGGACGCCACGACACCCGCAGGAACATCCCGCCGCGATACAGTCCCTGCAAGAAAAAATCGCCAGTCACCATCTGAGACTGGAGGACGACTTTGACATTCTGGCACTGAGAAGACGCCCCACCGATAAAGATCGCGCCATCTTCCGGGCCCGTCGACGCGACGCCTCCGAACCTTCGCAGATCGACATCCAGAAGATTCACGCGGGGATCATCCGCGCGGAAATCATCGACACCATCAACCGGTTCCTGCCGGATCAAAGTACATCACCGCTGACTTACCTGGCCGATACCCTTCTGGCTGACGCCACCCTTGAGCAAGTTCGGGCGACGCCCACGGTTTATCTTCAGAAAATACTGCAAAGTGCCCAAGCCGAGCAGCTCGGCGTTCTCCTGCTTTCAGCCATGGATTGGTATGGCGGGGAAATCGGCGAACAAACCTCACACTCTATTCGAACCCGGTTGATTGCTCAGGCACTGCAACTGTGGCTGACCGGGCCGACCAATGATCACCCCGAAGAGATTGCCGGTTACGCTTGGCAGGCGCGCTCAAACTGGGGGAAAAGCTACCAGGCTATTCGGGCAGATTTTGAAACCCATTTGCTCACGTCAAAACGCGCCGCATCGGAAAAAGAGGCGATTGTTATCGCCCGGTTGTTTCTGTCGCGATTTCCAACCGAGTTTCGCATCGCGGGCATTGCGGCCGACCTTGCCTATAGAAGCTCAATCGTCTGGATCAACTTTGTCACTGGCGTGAATTTGATCAAGGCCACCGATCCCCGTTCGTTGGAGAGGCTGACCTTCCAGCAACTGGTCAACCTGCCGATCATGCTGACCGAAGAAGCCACGACTGAAACCCTGAAATACATCAGCCTGGCGCGACTGGTGCCAACATTGGACTGGGCGCAAACCTACGACGTCATTACGCAAAAACCGCACGACCAGTACACGCAAATAGAAGTTGAGCGAGCGCTGGCGGCACTGGACACGTTCACCGACCAACTCAATAAAGCCGTCATCCAACTTAACGAAGAGCCTCCTGAACGGCTATCCATTGCTAAAAGGGAAATGGAAAAACTCTTCGGTAAAGACGCCTTTATCGCGGATGGCCGCAAACTGGCGAAGAAACTTTTCCCGCCTATTTCCGTTTCTCGTGACGTCCCGTATCTACCAGGCAAGGACTACGATCACTACTCGTTCCTCGACGTATTGGCTTCCGGCAAGTTTGATGATCAGAACACATGGTTTGTCACGGAAGCCGATGGCACCACCGTCAGCAAACAATGGATCACGATCAATGAGCAGCGAACGATAAAAACCGAGGGCGCCTGGCCGATTTCAGTTCTCTCTGATGGCGGGTACTGGGTCATGTCGCCGCGCGCCAAGATGCCAGACGTAACAGCACTGTTCGACAAAGAGTTCGACCTCTATTTGAAGGACATGACCACCGCTTATGAAACGCTGATCAACAGTCTGATTGCAGCGCTGCCTTACACCGACCGCCGAGCCCTGGAATACGGCGAGGTCAGTCTCTATAGCCTGAGAAAGGAAACGCGCGGCGTCGAGGCACAAAATGAAACGGCTGAAATCATTTTTCCGCTCAGGGCTCGTAATGGTTTGATACTGCGGGCAACCCATGCGGGCGAGACCACCCATTACGAACTGTTGCCCAGGGCGGGCGTCATTCGCCGTATCGAAAAACTCGAGCCGGAACTGTTCGGCGGCGAACTCAAGACTGAGCGTTGGCGTGTCTCCGCAGCCGGAACCGTGGCCGTCTCGGTATTGCGGCATAAGGATCTGCCGTTTGATTGGGACGCTCATTCAAATGGCAGCGCACCGCAAAAGGAAACCCGTTGCCAGGCCATTATCGAACCATTGGGCGACACCCTCGGCGCTCGCCCTCCCACGGAGGAGCAAACTTCCACCGTCGTGCAAACGCTAGCATCAAGGCGCACTACAGAAATCAGTCACGCCATCGCGACCCGGCTGCTGTTTGTAGATCCGAAAGCACTTCGCACCGCTGCCTATGGCCAGACCCAATTTGATCGCGACACCGCCTGGTACGAAAGCGTCGTCGCCCTGACGAAGACCCTGGTCCCGTTCTGGACCAGCATCGAAGACCTGGAATCAGGCGACAGGACACGCTTGATCCACGGCGCGTTCGGCCTGTTCACCGATGTCATTTCATTTGCGGTGCCGGTCGGAAGGTTTGCCTCGGGCTCCATGCGACTGGTCACCCGTGCAAGCCGGTTGACCCTGCGCGCCACGCTGCCGTCGTTCAAATTACTGACGATGGAACTGGTGATGTCGATGGCCGGAGCCTTGAACCCGGCCGATGGTCCCCTGTCCCTGCTGACCGGATTGGGCGCTGCCATGGTGAAAATACGCCGGGCCGGCCGCTTCAGGCTGATGGAGCTGCTGGGCCGAGCCGGTCGCTACAACTTCGTGCGCAGCCACCCCCAAGTGGGCGATGTCGGTCACTGGAAGTCTCTGGTGGACGGTGAGGAATTAGCCCGGGTAAACGGCGTTGACGATGTACTGGTCCGCAATCTGGCAACCGCTGGCAAGTCCGACTATCGCCTGATCGATCCGCTTTCGTCCAAATTGTTTGGTCCAACGCTAGCAACCAAATCCGGCGAACTTTCACCGGGGCGATCGCGCTTCGATTCCCTTGGCGAAATCGACAACCACGCCTTCGTTGAGGTCCCTGAACACACACATGTGCGCGAAGTACTGGAAGTCGATGGCCGTACCACGATGTTTCTCGACGAGGTGCCGTACAGGCTGGACGGCGATACGCTGCGGCGCGCCGACCTGATCGATGACATCCCGTTCAAGGCCATTCCTTGCCGATTGAGTCGCGCGCCAGGTTCAGAGGTCTGCGAGACCGGCTACGTCACTCGCGACCCGGCTCCTACCCCGAGCCTCGGCAGTTACGATGAAAGCAAGGGATGGGCACCCTGGTTCGGCGACATTATCTACACCCCGGCTACCAAGCAGGCGTCAATGCGCGCCGCTGACATCGCCAGGCACGCGAGCCTCGATGCCACCCTGGAGTTCCAGAAAGGGATCTACGGCCGGGTCAAAGTCAGCTTGCCCGTACCGGGCCAACCGCTCATGGATTACCTGAGAGTCGGCGCCATCCTCGTCGAATCCATGGACGAAGCCAGGCACTACATTTATATGCGCCTCAATGCCGGCAACTTTTATGTTGCCGAGCGCCTCAAGGGGCAAAAGGCCGATGAGCTCCTGACCTTCAAAAAAGCCGAAACACTGACCAAGGAGCTGAATGCCGAACTGAAAACGGTCTACACCGGTTCCCTGAATGCCAACAATATGGTGCGAATCCATGGCGTTGGCGCCGTTGAACGCGCCTTGAAAACCATGGAAGAAATCGCCATCCCTATCGGTAGTCACGCCAGGCCACCCGAGACCCTCAACTGGTTGAAAGTCGACACCAGCCCGGGTGAAGCACTGCTGTTCGATCACTCGACACGCATGATCGTTAGTAAATTGCAGGAAGGTGCGACAACCTGGTCTCGCAGCACAGAGGCGCCCGAGGCCTTTCGCTTGAGGACTGCGGAAATCTTCGACACGCTGTTCCTGTCACCGACCATCCCGCCGAAGAATGCCAATTCCGCCCTGCGGATCAACGATTCGATGCAAAAACTGCAGAACTTGTTGCCACGACGTGAACGCCCATTCAATGCCAGGAACATTGCCTACGCCGACGTTACGACGGTAAAAGGCAAGCGGGAAATCTATGTCAGCGTTTCCGGCGCCCACGGCTCCACCAGGCATTTGCCGATATTCCGGCATTTAGGCGCCCACTCTGTCGATATCGGCAAAACGACGTACATCAACATCGACTACAGCCAAACCTTTACCAAGACCTCGCTGGAGGTGACGGACAGCGGAAAGTTGCTGGCCGTGCCGTTGACGATCAAGGATGTGAACAATTACCAGCCGGCGATGACCGCCCGCCCGACATCGCTGGATAGCGAGAGCAAATTGATCAACGTCATACGTGAAAAATACCCGGATTTATCGGAAATCCATTCGGTCGAGGTCGCCACCACAATGCGTCCCTGCGAGTCATGCTCTGTGGTCATGAAAGAGTTCGGGCATGACGGCGGCGCGGAGGCCTTGCAGGTGTTGTGGAACTGATTAAAGCTGCTGCAAATGCCCATAAAGCTTGGCATACAACCCACCATCGGCAATCAGTTGCTGATGGTCGCCATCCTCGGCGATGCGCCCGCCATCGAACACCAGCACCCGGTCGGCCTGCTTCACGGCCGACAATCGGTGGGCAATGATCAGCGTGGTGCGCTCGCTGAGGAACCGCGCCAACGCTTCATGCAGGTTGTATTCGGTGGCGGCGTCCAGCGCCGAGGTGGCCTCGTCGAGGATCACCACTTTCGGTTGGGCCAGGACCATCCGGGCGATGGCCAGGCGTTGGCGCTGGCCTCCGGACAAACGCACACCGGAACGGCCGACGACACTGTCCAGGCCCTGGGGCAAGGCGCGAACGGTGCCGTCGAGCTGAGCGATCTCCAGGGCCTGCCAGCACGCTTCGTCGCTACGCTCGCGGCCCATGGTCAGGTTGGCGCGCACGGTGTCGTTGAACAACGCCGGATGCTGCAGCACCACCGCGACATTTTCCCGAACCGTTTCCAGGCCGATCTCCTGTTGCGTCGCCCCGCCGAAACGAATGGTCCCGGCCAGCGGCGTGTACAAGCCCAGCAGCAACTGCACCAGGGTGCTTTTGCCGCCACCGCTGGCACCGACAATCGCGACTTTTTCGCCGGGGGCGATGGTCAGGTTCATCTGGTCCAGCACCAGATCATCGCCGTAGCTGAAACTCAAGCCCTGCACGTCGATGCCCACGGTGTTACGACCCTGGAACGGATCGGTGCCGCCGGGGTATTGCGGCTCGTCGGCGCGGGCCAGCAATTCGTTGATCCGCGACAGCGCGCCACCGGCGGCATAGTAGGCATATTGAAGGTTCAGCAACTGCTCGACCGGCCCGATCATGAACCACAGGTAGCTGAACACCGCGAGCATCTGGCCAATGGACAGGTCGGAAAACAGCACCGTAAGCATGGCCGCGGCGCGAAAAATATCGATGCCGAACTGGAACAGCAAGCCGCTGGCGCGGTTCGAGGCGTCGGTTTTCCATTGCGAGTTGACCGCGTAATCCCGCACTTCCCGGGCCCGTTGGCCGAGACGGCCGAGGAAGAAGCCCTGGCGATTGCCGGCGCGCACTTCCTGGATCGAATCCAGGGTTTCGGTCAACGCCTGAGTGAAGCGCGAGGTGCTGTCGTTCTCCAGTTTCTTCAGATGCTTGACCCGTTTGCCCAACTGCACCGTGGCGTAGATCACCAGCGGGTTGAACAGCATGATCAGCAGCGCCAGCTTCCAGTGCATCCAGATCAGGATGCTCGCGGTGCCGACCAGGGTCAGCATGGCCACGAGGAAACGGCTGAGGGTTTCGCCGACGAATTTGTCGAGGGTATCGAGGTCGGTGACCAGGTGCGTGGTCACCGTGCCGCTGCCCAGGCTTTCGTATTCGCCCAGGGAGATGCGCTTGAGCCGTTCGATCAGGCGCACGCGGATGCGATAGACGATGTCCTTGGCCAGCGCCGCGAACAACTTGGCCTGCACCACGTTGAACAGCAGCGCGCCACAGCGCAGGACAAAGGTCACCAGCAGCATCAGGCCGATGTAGCCGGCGGCTTTCTGCCAGGCATCCGGCAATGCGTGGTTCATGATTTTCAGCGCGGAATCGCCGTGGCCCAGCAGCACTTCGTCCACCAGCAATGGCAAAAGCAAAGGAATGGGCACACTGCACAAGGTCGCCAGCACGGCCACGCCGTTGGCGATCCACAGGGATTTCTTGTGATGCAGGGCCAAGCGGCGGATTTCTGCCCAGCTCAGTCGATCGACACGCGGGGCTACGGGTACTTCATCGAGCTGATCATGCACAGGCAGCGCGCTCCAGCCAGCGGCCGAGCAGCGGTGACAGTTCACTCAAGGGTTGATAGCCGTTGGTCAGCAACGCCAGTTGACCATCGCGTTCGGCCAGCAAGGTCGGGAACCCGGCAATGCCCAGGTCCTGGACCCAGGTGAAATCGGCCGCGGTGGCGGCGTGCTGATCGGCGCGGTCAAACGCGGCGGCGAACTCGATGCGGGGCAAACCGGCCTGCTCTGCCAACTCCACCAGCACGCTGGCGTGGGTGACATCGCGACCCTCGGCGTAGAACGCGTGTTGAATCAGCCCCATCAGCTTCCACGCACAATCCGGCGCCAGGCTGCGCGCCGTGACCAGGGCCCGGCACGCGGGCTCGGTGTCGTAGACAAAACCGTCGGGCAACGCGCCTTCGCGCCTGAACGGCTGGCCGGTGGCCTCGGTGACCGCCTGCCAGTGCTCAAGAATGTAGCGCCGGGTGGTCGGCTCCAATGCCGCGCCACTGCCGGTGCGCAAGCCGCCCACCACCAGATGCAACTCCACGCCCGCTGCCTGTGCCTGCTCGACCAGCGCTTCAGCCACTGGCGCGAAGCCCCAGCACCAGGAACACATCGGGTCCATCACATAGAGCAGGCGAGCAGACATGGATTTCAAGCCTCGGCAGGGGTTTGCTTGTAGTTGTAACCAATCGGGTGCGGCAGGTTGCGCGCCTTGGCCAATTCGATCTGTTTCTGCCGATCGATGGCGCTGCGACGGGTTTTCTCGCTCAGCTTATCCCAGCAATGCGGGCAACTGATGCCAGCCACATAGTGCTCGGACGCGCGGTCTTCGACGCTGACCGGTGTACGACAGGCATGACATTGATCGTAGTCGCCTTCGCTGAGGTCGTGGCGCACGGTCACACGGTTGTCGAACACGAAGCAGTCGCCCTGCCACTTGGTTTCTTCCTGCGGCACCTCTTCGAGGTACTTCAGAATCCCGCCCTTGAGGTGATAGACCTCGTCGAAACCCTGGCTGAGCATATAGCTCGAAGCCTTCTCACAACGAATGCCACCGGTGCAGAACATCGCGACTTTCTTGTGCACGGCCGGGTCGAAGTGTTCTTTGATGTAGTCGGGGAATTCGCGAAAACTGGTGGTTTTCGGATCGATGGCGCCTTCGAAGGTGCCAATTGCCACTTCGTAGTCGTTGCGGGTGTCGATCAACAGGACTTCCGGGTCGCTGATCAGCGCGTTCCAGTTCTCTGGATCGACGTAGGTGCCGACGGCTTTGTTCGGGTCTACGCCCTCAACGCCGAGGGTGACGATTTCTTTCTTGAGTTTGACTTTGGTGCGGTAGAACGGCTGATCGTCGCAGTACGACTCTTTGTGGTCGATGTCGTCCATGCGCGGGTCGTTCTTGAGCCAGGCCATCAGCCCGTCGATGCCTTCGCGGCTGCCGGAGACGGTGCCATTGATGCCTTCTTCAGCGATCAACAGGGTGCCTTTGATGCCGTTGTCGACCATCGCTTGCAGCAATGGCTCGCGCATGTCGACGTAGTTTTCCAGGGTGACGAACTTATACAGTGCCGCCACAACAATTTGTTGTGTCATGGGTGATTCTCCAGGTGGCTACCCTCGTAAGGGGTGAACCGGATGCGAAAAAAAACGCGCCGGGTAAGCGGCGCGTTGCGGATTCTAGCAAAAACTGTGTGGTTTTAGGACTGCGAGTTGCCTTTGTGGCGAGGGAGCTTGCTCCCGCTCGGCTGCGAAGCAGTCGTAATGCAAGCAACTGCACTCTTTCAGACAGAGCACTGTTGCAGGCTTTGGGACTGCTTCGCAGTCCAGCGGGAGCAAGCTCCCTCGCCACAACAGCCCATCAATCCTTCACATCAATGCGAGCTGCCGCCCGCACAGGTCGGTGAGGCCGGAGCCGCCTCCATCTGTGCCCATTCTTCTGGCGTGTAGGTATGCAGCGCCAACGCATGAAACTCACCCATCAGCTCACCCAGGGTGCCGTAGACCTTCTGGTGGCGCTTGACGCGATTGAGCCCCTCAAACTGCTGGCTGACCACCACGGCCTTGAAGTGGGTTTGCAACCCACGGCTGTGCATGTGGCTTTCATCCAGCACTTGCAGGTGCTCAGGCTGCAACAGCCCCAGCGTCGATTCGATGCGTTGTTGCATGGTCATACCCGACTCCGCTTAAGGCTTTTTCTTGACGGCAGGAGCAGCGGCGCCTTTAGGCTCCAGCTCGGCAGTCATGTCAGCCAGCAGTTTGTTGACCACAGGTACCGCGCTTTCGAGCTTGGCCTGGGTCATCTGGGCCGATTGCTGAGTCAGCTGCGGCATTTTTTCCAGGACTTTTTTACCCAGTGGCGACTGGTAGAACGCAACCAGGTCCTTGAGCTCGGATTCGCTGAAGTTGGTGGTGTAGAGCTTGACCATGTCCGGCTTCAGCTTGTTCCAGCCAATGGCTTGGTCCAGAGCGGCGTTGGCCTTGGCCTGGTAGGTTTCCAGCAGGGCTTTTTTCGATTCAGGGGCTTTGGTCTGTTCAAAGCGCTGAGCGAACATTTGCTGCACTTGCATGTACACCGGAGTGCCCAATTTGTCAGCGTGCGCCAGAGTCAGGAAAGCTTCGGCACTGGCGTTGTGGCTGGCGGTATCGGCAAAAACAGGGCCGCTGGCGCAAACCAGTGCAACCGCGGTACAGATGGCACGAAGACGAGTCATCGAGTTTCCTTTTCTAGCAGGCGAGGTCGTTACCCCAAGGGCGACCATTCTGCACCTAAAAAAGTGTGTCACTCAACCCCAAGCCTTGTCGGGCCTGAATTAGAGGGGTTGAATGGTCAAAAAACAGACTGATGGAACCACGGCCGACGATCACGGCCTAAACTGCGCAATCAGACCTACAGGAGTGTGAGCGATGAGCCGTATCGAAACCGACAGCCTTGGTGAAGTGAACGTCCCGGATGAAGCCTACTGGGGCGCGCAGACCCAACGTTCGCTGATCAACTTCGCCATCGGCCAGGAACGCATGCCCCTGGCGGTGCTGCACGCCCTGGCGCTGATCAAGAAAGCCGCGGCCCGGGTCAATGATCGCAATGGCGACCTGCCTGCCGACATCGCCCGCCTGATCGAGCAAGCCGCCGACGAAGTGCTCGACGGCAGCCATGACGACCAGTTCCCGCTGGTGGTATGGCAGACCGGCAGTGGCACCCAGAGCAACATGAACGTCAACGAAGTGATCGCCGGCCGCGCCAACGAACTGGCCGGCAACGCCCGGGGCGGCAAGTCACCGGTGCACCCCAACGACCACGTCAACCGCTCCCAGAGCTCCAACGATTGCTTCCCCACCGCCATGCATATCGCCACCGTCCAGGCGGTGCAGCAGAACTTGCTGCCGGCGATCAGCGAATTGTCGGGGGGCTTGGCCGAACTGTCGGCGCGCCACATGAAGCTGGTCAAGACCGGTCGCACCCACATGATGGATGCGACGCCGATCACCTTCGGCCAGGAACTGTCGGCGTTTATCGCGCAGCTGGATTACGCCGAACGGGCGATCCGCAGCGCCCTGCCGCAGGTTTGTGAACTGGCCCAGGGCGGCACGGCGGTCGGCACCGGGTTGAACTCACCCCACGGCTTTGGTGAAGCGATTGCTGCCGAATTGGCGGCGCTGTCCGGTTTGCCGTTCGTCACCGCACCGAA
Organism: Pseudomonas sp. ADAK2; assembly: GCF_012935755.1. Classification (GTDB taxonomy): domain Bacteria; phylum Pseudomonadota; class Gammaproteobacteria; order Pseudomonadales; family Pseudomonadaceae; genus Aquipseudomonas. The sequence goes on along the minus strand of NZ_CP052862.1, from coordinate 6,410,288 downwards.
CAAATTCGCCGCACTCGCCGGTCATGAACCGCTGACCACCCTGTCGGGGGCGCTGAAAACCCTGGCCGTGACCCTGATGAAAATCGCCAACGACCTGCGTCTGCTCGGTTCCGGGCCGCGCGCCGGTTTCGCCGAAGTGAAGCTGCCGGCCAACGAGCCGGGCAGTTCGATCATGCCGGGCAAGGTCAACCCGACCCAGTGCGAAGCGCTGTCGATGCTCGCGTGCCAGGTGCTGGGCAACGACGTCGCGATCGGTTTTGCCGCGAGCCAGGGTCACCTGCAATTGAACGTGTTCAAACCGGTGATCATCCACAACCTGCTGCAATCGATCCGTCTGCTGGCCGATGGTTGCAGCAACTTCCAGCAGCATTGCATCGCCGGGCTGGAACCGGATGCCGAGAAAATGGCGGAACACCTGGAGCGCGGCTTGATGCTGGTGACCGCGTTGAACCCGCACATTGGGTATGACAAGTCGGCGGAGATTGCCAAGAAGGCTTACAGCGAGGGGCTGACCTTGCGCGAGGCGGCGCTGCAATTGGGCTATCTGACCGATGAACAGTTTGATGCCTGGGTGCGGCCGGAGAATATGCTGGAAGCGGGCGCCAAAGGCTGATCCCCCTGAACTGATCGTTCCCATGCTCCGCGTGGGAATGCCTCACCGGACGCTCTGCGTCTGCGTCGAAAGGGACGCGGAGCGTCCCGGGCCGCATTCCCACGCAGAGCGTGGGAACGATCATCGTCACGCCATCCGCAACCGCCGCGCCCGAAGCCCCGCCATCAACGACGGCCCCAACGCCACCAGCGCCGACCCCAGCACCACCAACACCGCCCCGCCATAGCCCAGACCGTTGATCGTCTCGGCGTGCACATATTCCGGCCACGCCCACGCCGCCACGGCCACCGCGACAAACGTCACCAGCGGCGTAATCGCCAGCGTCGCACTGACCCGCGAAGCCTCCCAATGCGCCAGCGCTTCGGCGAACGCGCCATAGGCGATCAGCGTGTTCATGCAGCACGCCAGCAGCAGCCAGCCTTGCCGCGGGCTCAGGCTCAGCGCTTCCAACGGATGCACCCACGGCGTCAGCAGCAGCGCGCAGAACAGGTAGATCACCATCATCACCTGTAACGAATTCCACACCGTCAGCAATTGCTTCTGGCCCAGGGCGTAGAAGGTCCAGACCGTGGACGCCGCCAACACCATCAACACCCCAGCGGTGTAGTCGGTCAAAGAAGTCAGTAATTCACCCAGGCGCTGATTGAAAAACAGGCCGAAACCAATCAGCAGCACCAGCAGGCCAATGCCCTGCCCCACGCTGAAACGCTCCTTGAACACAAACAGACTGGCGATCAGCAACATGATCGGGCCCATCTGCACCACCAGCTGCGCGGTGCCGGGGCTAAGCAGGTTTAAACCCATCAGGTACAGCACGTAGTTGCCCACCAGCCCGAGCACTGCCATCAGCACCAGCCAGCCGCCCTTGGGGCCGAGCACTTGGCGGCTCGGCAGGCGCTTGGTCGCCGCCAGATAAAGGAACAGGCAACCGCCGGACACCAGCAGGCGAAACCAGGTCACCGTCACCGGGTCCATCACCTCCAGCACTTGCTTGAGTTTGATCGGCAAGATTCCCCACAGCAGCGCCGTCAGCAACGCCAGGAACAGTCCATACACCCAGCGACCCGATGAAATATGCATGCTGACCCCGAAGCCCAGTGGCGAGAATTGCCATTCTAGGCCGAGCACCCGGCGGCACACAGGGACAGTTGCGCGCTGGCCGCGAATGAAACTGTGCAGGTCGCAACGCGAAATTGACGCAGTGCCGCCGATCAGGTCGCCAAGCGCTGCAAGTACTTCAGACCTAAGCTCATTTGATCTGCAAACAGGCCCCGACCCTCAGGAGATCGACATGTACGGCATGCGCGCCCAGGACAACGCCCCCGCTACACACTTTCGCAGTGACCGGATGTGTCGTGTGAATGGGGAGTTGTACTTCAGCACCCGGGAAAACACTCTCGAAGGGCCGTTTGATAATCCGGAATCGGCGGCGCGGGAGATTCAGGCGTATATCGAGCGGATGCAGCTTCAGACTCGAAACCGGTAGAACGCGTCGCCCCATTCGCGGGCAAGCCTCGCTCCTACAGGATGTGTGTCGTTCGCCGATGATGGGAACACCGAAAAACCTGTAGGAGCGAGGCTTGCCCGCGAAAGCAATTTAACAGTCGCTACAGATCTCGCGGCTTAACGCACCGCCTCAAACAACCCCGTAGCCCCCATCCCGCCCCCCACGCACATGGTCACCACGCCATAACGCAAGTTGCGCCGCTGCAACTCACGCACGATATGCCCCACCTGCCGCGACCCGGTCATGCCAAACGGGTGACCAATGGAAATCGACCCGCCATTGACGTTGTACTTCGCGTTATCAATTTCCAGTCGATTACGGCTGTACAGGCATTGGGAGGCGAACGCTTCGTTGAGTTCCCACAAGTCGATATCGGCGATCTGCAAACCCTTGGCCTTGAGCAACTTCGGCACCGAGAACACCGGGCCGATGCCCATTTCATCCGGCGCGCAACCGGCCACGGTGAACCCACGGAAGAATGCTTTCGGCTTCAAACCCAACTCCAGCGCTTTCTCCAGGCTCATCACCAGGGTCATCGACGCGCCATCCGACAACTGCGACGAGTTACCGGCCGTCACCGAACCGTCCTCGGCGAACACCGGTTTCAAGCCGGCGAGGCTTTGCAGAGTGGTGTCCGGGCGGTTGCAGTCGTCGTGATCGACCACGCCGTCGAGGATCTGAATCTGGCCGGTGGCCTTGTCTTCGACCCGGTACTTGACCGCCATCGGCACGATTTCATCGTCAAACAAGCCGGCGGCCTGGGCCTGGGCCGTGCGTTGCTGACTCTGCAATGCGTACAGATCCTGTTCTTCCCGACTGACGTTGTAGCGGCGGGCGACGATTTCGGCGGTCTGGCCCATCGGGAAGTAGATGCCCGGCACCTGTTCCTTTAGCAACGGGTTGATCAGGTTGTCGGTGTTGACGCTTTTCATGGTCAGGCTGATGGACTCGACGCCACCGGCGACGATGATGTCGCTGCAACCCGAGGCAATCTGGTTCGCGGCAATCGCAATGGCTTGCAGGCCCGAGGAGCAAAAACGGTTGAGGGTCATGCCGGCGGTGCCGATGCCCAGGTGAGAGAGCACCGCGACGTTGCGCCCGATGTTGTAGCCCTGGGCGCCCTCGTTGGAGCCGGCGCCGACAATGCAATCCTCGACACTGGCCGGGTCGATGTCGTTGCGCGTGAGCAGCGCATTGACGCAGTGAGCCGCCATGTCGTCCGGACGGGTCTGATTGAATTTACCGCGAAAGGATTTGGCCAGGCCGGTCCGTACGCTGTCGACGATCACCACTTCACGCATGGCATACCTCATTGTTGTTGTCGGTTGGGAGTGGATCGAGCATAAGTCCACCCCATTACCGACCGCGACAATCATTCACCTCGCGTATGCGTAACCATCGTTCTACTTCTTGTGCTTCTTGGCCTTCTTGTCGGCCTTTTCAAACGCTTCTTCCAGCGCCCGGTTGATCGTGCGCAACACTTTCACCCGCGCCCAGCGCTTGTCATTGGCTTCCACCAGGGTCCAGGGCGAGATCTCGGTGCTGGTGCGATCGACCATGTCACCGACGGCGGCGCGGTAAGCGTCCCACTTGTCGCGGTTGCGCCAGTCATCTTCGGTAATCTTGAAACGTTTGAAGGGGATTTCTTCCCGGGACTGGAAACGTTCCAATTGGGTCTGCTTGTCGATGGCCAGCCAGAACTTGACCACGATGACGTTCGATTCGGAAATCTGTTCTTCGAAATCGTTGATCTCGCTGTACGCCCGAAGCCAATCCGTCGGTGGGCAGAAACCTTCGATGCGCTCCACCAGTACCCGGCCGTACCAGGAACGGTCGAACACGGTGAATTTGCCCTTGGCCGGAAGGTGCCGCCAGAAACGCCACAGGTACGGTTGCGCCCGCTCCTCTTCGGTCGGTGCGGCAATCGGCACGATGCTGTATTGGCGTGGATCGAGCGCCGCCGCGACCCGGCGAATCGCCCCGCCCTTGCCCGCCGCATCATTGCCTTCGAACACCGCCACCAGGGCGTGCTGGCGCATGCGTTTGTCGCGCATCAGGCCGGAGAAGCGCGCCTGCTCGGTGATCAACTGCTCTTCGTAATCGTCCTTGTCCAGGCGTTGGGTCAAATCCAGGCTGTCGAGCAGGTTCAATTGATCGACATGAATAGGCAGCGGCGCGGCATTGACCTTGTCGGGATGGATCTTGGGACGCTTGAGCGCGTTTTGCAGGCCTTCGAGCAGGATCTGGCCGACCACCAATGAACGGTAATGCGGATCCACGCCTTCGATCACATGCCACGGCGCGTAGTCACGGCTGGTGCGACGCAACACGCGCTCACCGTACTTCACAAATTTGTCGTAGGTTTCAGATTGCTGCCAGTCCAACGGGCTGATGCGCCAGCTGTGCAACGGGTCGTCGGCGAGCGCCTTGAGCCGCGCCTTCATTTGCTTCTTGGAGAGGTGGAACCAGAACTTGAAGATCAGCGCGCCTTCGTCGCAGAGCATTTTTTCGAAACGCTCGGACTGGTTGATCGCCTGATCCAGCACCGCGTCCTTGAACAAGCCATGGACTCGCCCTTGCAGCATCTGGCTGTACCAGTTGCCGAAGAAAATCCCCATGCGTCCCTTGGCCGGGAGCATCCGCCAGTAGCGCCAGGCCGGTGGCCGCGCCAATTCTTCATCGCTTTGCTGGTCGAAAGTGCGCACCTCGATCAGGCGCGGGTCCATCCATTCGTTGAGCAACTTGACCGTCTCGCCCTTGCCGGCGCCTTCGATGCCATTGATCAGAATGATCACCGGGAAGCGTTGCTGCTGCTGAAGTTCGAATTGCGCTTCAAGCAGGGCCTCGCGCAGGGCCGGCACTTCGGCGTCATAGGTTTCTTTGTCGATGGCGTGACCGATTTCGGCAGATTCGAACATGGGCGGCTCCGTTCCAAGATTGAGCAAGACTAGCGGATTGGGCCAGTGGTCAGCGCAGAAGTTCGTCACAAAAAACCGGCTGCGGATTTTCCCTGACCGACTTGCTCTGGACATTGCCATGGATCAAGCAACGGAGCCCTGATCGGATAGAATGCCCGCCTTGCCGTTGCCGAGCCTGCCATGAACCCTGAATTGCCCAACGCCCAGCTCGACTGGGACGACCAGGGACGCCCGTATTCGCGGGTGTTCGATGATGTGTATTTTTCCGACTTGTCCGGGCTGGAGGAAACCCGCTATGTGTTCATCGAACAAAACCGCCTGAAGGAGCGCTTTGCCGCGTTGCCCGCCGACGGTCGACTGGTGATTGGCGAGACCGGTTTCGGCACCGGGTTGAATTTCCTCTGTGCCTGGCAACTGTTCGAAGCGCAGGCGGTGGCCGGTGCGCGACTGCATTTTGTCAGCGTGGAAAAGTACCCGTTGACCGCCCAGGACCTGCAACGGGCGCTGGCGTTGTGGCCGGAACTCAAGCCATTCGCCGATCAATTGCTGGCCCAGTACGTGGCGATCCATCAAGGCTTTCAACGGCTGGTGCTGGATAACGGCCGGGTCACCCTGACGTTGCTGATCGGCGATGCGCTGGAACAATTGCCGCAACTTGATGCGCAGATCGATGCGTGGTTTCTCGACGGTTTCGCCCCGGCGAAAAACCCCGACATGTGGACCGCCGAGCTGTTCGCCGAACTGGCGCGTCTGGCCGCTCCGGATTCGACCATCAGCACCTTTACCAGCACCGGTTGGGTGCGTCGGCTGCTCAACGCCGCGGGCTTCAAGATGAAGCGCACGCCGGGCATCGGCCACAAATGGGAAATCCTGCGCGGTGCTTTTATTGGCTGGCCAGCCGAGGTGGCGGCGCCGACGCCGGCCAAGCCTTGGTTCGTTCGCCCTGCGCCACATAAGGGAGAGCGCCGCGCCCTGGTGATCGGCGCTGGCCTGGCCGGTTGCGCCAGTGCGGCCAGCCTCGCGGCGCGGGGGTGGCAGGTCAGTTTGCTGGAGCGGCATGCCGACATCGCCCAGGAAGCTTCGGGCAATCCGCAAGGCGTGCTGTACCTGAAACTATCGGCCCACGGCACGGCGTTATCGCAACTGATCGTCAGCGGTTTCGGCCATACCCGGCGGGTGATCGAACAGTTGCATCGCGGTGTCGACTGGGACGGCTGCGGCGTGCTGCAACTGGCGTTCAATGCCAAGGAAGCCGAGCGTCAAGCGCAACTGGCGGCAGCGTTTCCTGCGGACTTGCTGCACGTGCTGGATCAACCGCAAGCCGAGGCGCGGGCCGGCATTGCCCTGGCCCATGGCGGGTTGTTCTATCCCGAGGGTGGCTGGGTTCATCCTCCCGCGTTGTGCCAGTGGCAGGCTTCGCAACCCAACATTCAATTGCTGACCCATCGCGATGTACTGGCGCTGCGCAAGGTCGATGACCAGTGGCAAGCCTGGGACGGCGACACCTTGCTCGCCAGCGCCCCGGTTGTCGTGCTGGCCGGCGCCGCCGAGATCAAACGTTTCGCGCAAAGTGCCGATCTGCCGCTCAAACGTATTCGTGGGCAAATCACCCGCCTGGCGCAGACCACCGAAAGCCAGAGCCTGGCCACGGTGGTCTGTGCCGAAGGTTATGTTGCACCGGCACGCCTGGGCGAACACACCCTGGGCGCCAGCTTCGATTTCAACAGCGACGATCTGACGCCGACTACCGCCGAGCACATGGGCAACCTGCAATTGCTGGAAGAAATTTCCAGCGACCTGGTCACTCGCCTGCACGCCGACCAACTGGACGCCGAACACCTGCAAGGCCGCGCGGCGTTCCGTTGCACCAGCCCCGACTACTTGCCTATCGTCGGGCCGCTCGCCGATGGCCAGGCGTTCAACCGGGCCTATGCCGCCCTGAGCAAAGACGCCCGGCAAGTCCCGGACGCCCCGTGCCCTTGGCTCGAAGGTTTGTACGTCAACAGCGGCCACGGCTCACGGGGCTTGATCACCGCGCCACTGTCCGGGGAGTTGCTGGCCGCCTGGCTGGATAACGAACCGTTGCCGCTGCCGCGCAGCGTGGCAGAAGCCTGCCACCCCAACCGTTTTGCCTTGCGCCGGTTGATCCGCGGGACCTGAACCGGTCACATCTCGGGAACGGCGCAAACACCCTGCTCGGCGAGCTTCAAGGCGTCCCGGGTCAAACGCTCCAGAACCGTGTTCTCGCCCGCCACTTGCTCATCCTTGATCACATCGAGTTGTTGGCGGTAATCGGCATCCGTCAGGCTTTCGCGCTGATCGAACACCTTCTGCATCCGCACCTGAAGCGGGTCATTGACCTTGGAAAACTGGCTCGGGTAATAGCGCTTCAGGTAGTCGCTCCAGAACGGTCGCTGCGCCAGGAACTTGAGCAACTGCGGCGACAATTCGGCAGCGGTCACCGCGTTCTGCGCCCTTGTAAGGTCACTGGCGGTCACCCCACTGAGGGAGGCATAGCGCATGTGTCGGGGTTGGCCGGGTAACTCAAAGGCTTCGGCCAGCCCGGTTCGGTAAGCCAGGCTGACTTCCAGCGGGTCTGCTGTCGGGTTGTTGGTGATATGGGTCTGGGCAATCTGATCCAGCTGATCGAGTCGGAACAGGCCTTTGCCCAGCTTCAACAAAGGCGCTGCGGCAGACTGCGCCGAGCCAAACGGGCGGGTTACCTTGTCGATCTCCACCGCGACTTCCAGGTGGCTGAAGTTCAGCGCTGCCGAGTCGGTGCAATTGATCGGGTTCGCCGCCAGGTCAAATATCTGCTCACGTAACGTGGTGTTGCCTTCGGCCTGCTCCAACACCGACCAGACCCGTTGCGTCAGGTCTTCACGCACGTGCTCGGAGTCGGCGGTATTGCCCAGTTCGGCGAGCAACTGGAACAGGCCATCAGCGCCAGGATCATCCTTGAGTGCCGTCCAGATCTCGCCGCGACGGGTAGAGGTGACGCTGGTTTCTTCCGGCAACCAGAGTTTTTTCGCTTCCTGTTCGTTCAACCGGGCGATGTCGTCTTCCAGGTACCCCATGCCCACTCCGACGCTGTCGCGGTATGCCTTGAGCTTGACGCGACTTATCGCGGCCAAGGGATTGTGTCGCAGATTGAGGGTTTCGCTGAAATGCTTGCGGACGCTGAACAGCCATTCCGGCAAAGTGGTGATGTCGTTGTTACGCAAGTCCACATGGTCCAGATTGGGCAAATGGGCCAATCCTTTGGGAAGCTCGGTGGCACGGGTATCGCGCAGTGACAACAGGCGCAGATCAAACATTTTGCTGACATCCGGCGTCGCCCCGAGGGGGTTCTTGCTCAGGTTCAATACCTGCAACCTGCGCATCGACGCCAGTTTCACCAAGGTGTACTCACTGAGCCATAGCTGATTGTCCGCCAGGCTCAATTGCTTGAGGTCGGGCATCAACGACAGTATTTCCGGGAGCAGGGTCAGCTTGTTGCCATCCAGTTCCAGCGACTCCAATGCCTTGAAGCTTTTAAGGAAGTAAGCCAGTTCATTGCCCTGTCCCATGTTCTTCAACGACAAACGCCGCACATGGCTGAAGTCGATATCGGCCGGTATTGTCGCAAGCTTGCCGACCTGCATGCCGTCCAGCGTCAAGCCCGGTACGCTGACACCCTGTTCATCGCGCATCAGCACCAGGCGGCGCCAACTGTTTTCGATGGCATCGGCCACTTGCCGACGGCTTTGCTGGTATTCCCCCAGATCCCCCGGCAGCTTGCGCATTTCAGCGTCATTGCTGCGCCAGGTCTTGAGCAATGCGCGTAACGTCAGCCATTGCTGCTGACGCTGCTTGACCTGGGTTGCCCTGGCCAGATGATCCGCACCCAGGCCATCGAGGAACGTGCTGGCCTGAGCATCCGACATCAGTGGATAAAGTTTTTGCACCTTGCGTATCAGCGCTCTTGGATGAGCGACCGCAGGTGCTGGCGGGTCCGCCAGCACGCACGACATTTGCGCCGAAGCATCGATCAAAGGCTGGTCCGTCAGTAATCGGGCAGCCACTGCTCGCTCCACGATCGCTTCGGCGAGCAATCGATCGCGCAAGCGCCCGGCCTGTTCCGGCAAGGCACTGGCGAACCCCATGGCGGTGCGCTGCGTTTCGGGAATCGCGTGCAGCATGGCCCGGTAGATCCCGTCGGGGCCTTGGCTGGCGTTGGCCAAGGATTTGCCATCGCTGCCGAAGGCCTCAAAACCCGCCGCGGACTTGACGATGATGCGCCGTGCCGCACTGCCCTTCGGCCCGACGCTGTGCAGCACCTTGCCTGCCACCGAACCTTCACGCATTTCCAGCAACAGCGTGCTGTCCCATCCGGGCAAACGAGCCAGCAACGCCAGCGCCAGCTTCTCGCTGTCGGCGCCGGCAATCTGTGGCAGATAGAGACCGCTGATGGCCCTGTCCAGCCGCACATCCTCCATGGCCTCACGGGATTTTTGCGCCAGGCCCATGGGCACGCGTTGGTTCGCCCGCAAACGCAATCGTTCGATGCTGCTGGCCTGATCGAGCAATTCCTGGGCTACGCCGACCGGCAACCGGGCAAACGCCGTTCTCATGATCGCCACATCACCGCCAGCGCTGGTGTCGTGAGCTTCATACAAATGGTTGAACAGTGGCTTGCGATCCGACTTCAATGCCGTCGCCAGCTTCTTTGCCAAAGCATCGCGCTCAGGCTCGGTCACTGACCTGCCACCGAGCAAGGCATCCACTTCGCGTTGGTACAGACCCTCCACCACCGCCTTGAACAGGTCGCCTTGGCGCAAGTGCTCGGCCGTGACGTCCACGGCCAGATCCTCGGCGGTGACGAGTGCGGTTTTCGGGTACACCGCAGTGACTTTTTTCTCCGCATCCAGGACCCGGATGTAACGACCGGCCGGCCAGCCGGGCATCGAGGGCAAGGTCTGCAGATGCTCCGGTGCATGAACGGCGCTGCGTGGATCGCCCTTTTCCAGGGCGGCGATACAGTCATCGATCCGCTGATCCAGGCCAAAGCCTACAACACTATCTTTCACCCGCGCCGGCAGCCGCTGATTCGTTTCGTGGAGCTGATGCAACTGGCTGATTGAAGTGCCGGTGACCTGGCGCAGTTTCTCTACTCGTCTGAGGTCCACCGCTGCCAATTGCGGATCGAGACGTCGCAATGCGTAGCTGCCCTGCTGCCATTGCTGCGGTTGCTCGAACGACAACCGCCAGCCGCCCTGGCCGTTGTGTTCCAGGGTCGGGGAATAGCCATCGGCGCGGGCGGGATGGCGGACCCGCCAAGTCTTTATCCCGGTGTCGTAGTGAATCTCGTAGAGCCCCTCGTCAATCCGGATATGCGGCTTGGCGTTCACCCGGTAAATCCCTTCGGCATCGACAGCCGTTTGCGGCCCCAGAATGCTCAAGGGCCGTTTGTATCGCCCCACGTCGCTCTTCCACAGACGTGGTTTGCCGTGGCTGATCATGGCCTCGAACTGGCTGAAGAATTCCGGATGCTCGCGCACGGTTTTCCTGACCAGTGAACCCGCCACCTTGCCACCGACGGCAAAAGCGCCCAGCAAGGCGATGTTTTCCGCGACGCTGAGCAGGTGGGAAAGCGCCTCCTCTCTATCGCCATGCCGCCAGTCCTGGACGCCGTCGTACACCTCGCCCAAGAGCTGCCCGACCGTCACGCCGATCATCAACTGCCCCAGCACCGGCACAAAAAACGCCGCGACATTGGCCACGGTCAGGCCCAGCTCCAAGTAGTTTTCCAGACGCTTCTTGCGTGTCTCTTCATCGACATCAGCCGTGGGCACCGCAACCTCTCGGGCATCGATTTGCAGCTTGCCGAGGGAACTCTGGATCATGAATTGAAACAGCGGCAGGTTGATCGGCAACGCCTTGAACGTGTCCAGGTTGCTCGACTGTTCGACCGACTTGAAGAACTCGAGCTTACTGTCCTCGTCAATCCCGTGAGCGAAATAGTCCTTGTAGCTTTTCACCTTCAAGTTCAGGCCCAAATACAGCTTGAACTCGGCAAAGGTGTTGTATTCATAAAGTGGCCGGTCAGGCTCGTTGGGCATATACACCACGCACCACTCGGTCGGGTACGTCTCGACCGAACGCTTGGAAAACACCACGACTCCCCACACGCAGGTCTGGAACAGCTCCATGCCCTGGACGATCAGCGGCTCCGTACCGTGGACAATCTTCTGGATCCCCGTCTCGCTGCCTGTGCCGCTATGAGTGTTGAGCGTCAGCAGGGTTTTATAGGCGGCTTCAGTAATGTGCTGTTTGAGAAAGGCCAGGTGCGCGTCTACCTTCAACTTCATGACCTTGAGCCATTTCAAGTCATTAGTCAGACCGTCCGCGGTCGCCGACAAGTTGAATACATCACGCAGATGATCCTGATAGCGCTTGCCCAGATCGAGTTCACGGCAAAGCGTGGCAAATGCCTGCGGGGTCATCCCCGGCAGCCCTTTCGGACTCGACGCCACACTCAGGAAGCTTCCAACAGGAAACCCGGCGGGTATCGTTTCATCGGTGGTGAAGTTTTGCATGGCTGCCTGGAGCAGACTGCGCCTGATCGACGGGACAGCCTCTACCCCTGGAGTTTCAGTAGGTGTGCCTGTGCAACCACAATCGACACCGGGAAGCACCAGCGCATCGTGTTCGACATCGAAGGCGATCGCCCATTTTTTGCTCAGGGCCGCCGACAGGTGCGTCGCACAAAAGGTGTCCATGGGCTGCAGCTTTTGCATCAGTCCATCGACTTTTTGCTGATAGGCCAGCAACTGCCGTGCATCGGTGTCGAGTGCCGAAAGCACCCCGGACGAACCTTTGAGCAACCAGGCGGGAAGAGCCTGCTGCAAGGTCTCGGCGGTATCCAGGTCGCCCGTGGCCTGGAGCAGTGCGGCGAGGGTTTCGGTTTGACTCAATGGCCGGCGCACCGGCACCGGCGCTTGCGGGGTCAGCATCAGCAATGTTCCTTATCGCGGATCAGAAGCCCTTAACGTATCGGCTCCGTGCCCGGAAAAAAAACAGGAAAACTGGTGGCTTCAAGCCCTGGTTCAAACAGTAACTCGCATGCTTCATATATCTATCTACCACCCGGCGCACCGACCGTTGTGCATGCCATCGGCAACACCCCCGCCCCGCTACTTATAACCGATCGATCTAAAACTCCCGCCAATCCAGCAGGTCAGTTTCAGAGTACCCGCTGTTTTGGCGCGGTATCGATTGACCCTCCCCAACGGAAAAACCGGTAAGGACTTTATGTGCGGATTAGCTGGCGAGTTACGCTTTGATCATCAACCTGCGGACCTCGCGGCCGTTGAACGAATCACCCATCACCTGGCCCCTCGTGGCCCGGATGCGTGGGGTTTTCACAGCCAAGGGCCGATTGCCCTGGGCCATCGTCGCCTGAAAATCATGGACCTGTCGGACGGCTCGGCGCAGCCGATGATCGACAACCAACTGGGCTTGTCCCTGGCGTTCAACGGCGCGATCTATAACTTCCCGGAGTTGCGCACCGAGCTTGAAGCGCTCGGTTATGCCTTCTATTCCGGCGGCGACACCGAAGTGCTGCTCAAGGGCTATCACGCCTGGGGCGAAGCGTTGCTGCCCAAGCTCAACGGCATGTTCGCGTTCGCCATTTGGGAACGTGACGCCAAGCGCCTGTTCATCGCCCGTGACCGGCTCGGCGTGAAACCGTTGTACCTGTCGCGCACCGGTCAGCGCCTGCGCTTTGCCTCGGCCTTGCCGGCACTGCTCAAGGGCGGCGACATCAGCCCGATGCTCGACCCGGTGGCGCTCAATCACTACCTGAATTTCCACGCGGTGGTCCCGGCCCCGCGCACTTTGATCGCCGGCATCGAAAAACTGCCGCCCGCGACCTGGATGCGCATCGAGGCGGATGGCAGCACCGAGCAGAAAACCTGGTGGACCCTGCCCTACGGTCCCCACGCCGATGAGCTGAACCTGACCCTGGAAGACTGGCGCGACCGCGTGCTCGACAGCACCCGCGATGCCGTCGCCATCCGTCAACGGGCCGCTGTCGATGTCGGTGTACTGCTTTCGGGCGGTGTCGATTCGAGCATGCTGGTCGGGCTGTTGCGTGAAGTCGGTGTGGAGAACCTGTCAACCTTTTCCATCGGTTTCCAGGACGCCGGCGGCGAGCGCGGCGACGAGTTCCAGTATTCGGACCTGATCGCCAAGCATTACGGCACGCAGCACCATCAACTGCGCATTCAGGAAAGCGAGATTATCGAGCAACTGCCCGCGGCGTTTCGCGCCATGAGCGAACCGATGGTCAGCCATGACTGCATTGCCTTTTATCTGTTGTCCCGTGAAGTGGCCAAGCACTGCAAAGTGGTGCAGAGCGGCCAAGGCGCGGATGAGTTGTTCGCCGGTTATCACTGGTATCCGCAAGTCGACGGCGCGGCCGATCCGTACGCGGCGTATCGCGATGCGTTTTTCGACCGCAGCTACGAAGACTACGCCGCCACCGTGCAGCCGAAATGGCTGACCGCGAATGACGCTGCCGGCGACTTCGTGAAGGAACATTTCGCACAGCCAGGCGCCGATGCTGCTGTCGATAAAGCCCTGCGTCTGGACAGCACGATCATGCTGGTGGACGACCCGGTCAAACGCGTCGACAACATGACCATGGCCTGGGGCCTGGAAGCGCGCACGCCGTTTCTCGACTATCGCCTGGTAGAACTCTCGGCCCGGGTGCCGGGCAAATTCAAACTGCCGGATGGCGGTAAACAAGTGCTGAAAGAAGCCGCACGACTGGTCATTCCAAGCGAAGTGATCGACCGCAAAAAGGGCTACTTCCCGGTGCCCGGCCTCAAGCATTTGCAGGGCGATACGCTGAACTGGGTACGCGAACTGCTGCTCGATCCCAGCCAGGATCGCGGCCTGTTCAACCCGGCCATGCTCGACCGCCTGCTGACCGATCCGCAAGGCCAGTTGACCCCGTTGCGCGGCTCCAAGCTGTGGCAATTGGCGGCACTGAACCTGTGGCTCAGTGAACAAGGAATCTGATCGATGAAACCCCACGCCACGGCTTATAGCCAACGCTTGTTGCGCGGTCAGTCACCCTCCTACGAACGCTTGCAGGCGCGCCTGGCCGAAGACGGCAGCGAACTGCACACCGCGCCGATTGCCGTGCATTGCGGTTGGGGGCGGTTGCTGATCGGGCATACCTTCCCCGATGCCGCGAGCATCGCCCAAGAGTTGCTCAACGAGCAGCCCGGTGAGCGCGACATCGCCTTGTACGTCGCCGCGCCCCAGCAAGTGCTGGGGCTGGAACCGGCGCAGTTGTTCCTTGATCCGTCCGACACCTTGCGCCTGTGGTTCAGCGATTACCGCCAGTCGACCCGAGTGTTTCGTGGCTTCCGCATTCGCCGGGCGCAAAGCGATGCGGACTGGCAGGCGATCAATCAGCTGTATCAGGCCCGCGGCATGTTGCCGATCGATCCGTCGTTGCTGACCCCGCGTCATCAGGGCGGCCCGGTGTATTGGCTGGCCGAAGATGAAGACAGCGGCGCGATCATCGGCAGCGTCATGGGCCTCAATCATCACAAGGCTTATAACGATCCGGAAAACGGCAGCAGTCTCTGGTGCCTGGCCGTTGACCCACATTGCTCGCGGCCGGGTGTCGGTGAAGTGCTGGTGCGGCATTTGATCGAACACTTCATGAGCCGTGGGCTGAGTTACCTGGATCTGTCGGTTTTACACGACAACCGCCAGGCGAAAAGCCTCTACGCCAAACTCGGTTTTCGTAACCTCTCGACCTTCGCCATCAAGCGCAAGAACGGCATCAACCAGCCGTTGTTTCTCGGGCCGGGGCCGGAAGCCGAGTTCAATCCTTATGCGCGGATCATCGTCGAGGAGGCTCATCGGCGTGGCATCGATGTGCAGGTCGATGACGCCGACGCCGGGATGTTTACCCTCAGTCATGGCGGGCGCCGGGTGCGTTGCCGTGAATCCCTGAGCGACCTGACCAGCGCCATCAGCATGAGCCTGTGCCAGGACAAAAGCCTGACCCACAAGGTGCTCAAGGCTGCTGGCCTGAACTTGCCATCGCAACAATTGGCCGGTAACGGCGACGACAACCTGGCGTTTCTCGACGAGCACGAACGGGTGGTGGTCAAGCCGCTGGATGGCGAACAGGGTCAAGGCGTGGCGGTGGATTTGCAGACCATTGAAGAGGTCCAGCAAGCCATCGAAGCAGCGCGCAAGTTCGACTCGCGAGTGTTGCTGGAAAGCTTCCACGAAGGCCTGGATCTGCGAATTGTGGTGATCGGTTTTGAAGTGGTCGCTGCGGCGATTCGGCGGCCGGCGGAAGTGGTCGGTGATGGTCAGCATTCCATCGGTGCGCTGATCGAAGCCCAGAGCCGGCGACGGCAGGCGGCCACCAGTGGCGAAAGCAAGATCCCGCTGGACCACGAAACCCAGCGCACCTTGCAGGCGGCGGGTTACGACTACAACAGCATTCTGCCGGCCGGCGAGCATCTGTTCGTACGGCGCACAGCGAATCTTCATACCGGTGGCGTGCTGGAGGATGTCACCGCGATCCTCCATCCGACGCTGGTGGATGCCGCTGTGCGCGCGGCGCGGGCGCTGGATATCCCGATGGTCGGGCTCGACCTGATGGTGCCGGCCGCCGACCAGCCGGAGTATGTGTTTATCGAAGCCAATGAACGCGCGGGCCTGGCCAACCATGAACCGCAGCCGACGGCGGAGCGGTTTGTGGATTTGTTGTTTCCGCATAGTCAGCCGGCGGTTTAACCCCCCTTCATGATCGTTCCCACGTCGAGGCGTCGAACCGTCTGCGTGGGAATGACTCCTCGGACGCTCCGCGTCCGTCTTGGGACGCATAGCGTCCCTGGCTGCATTCCCACGCAGAGCGTGGGAACGATCAGCGCTCAACTCAACAGGAGTTTCCATGACCAGCAAAATCCCTGAACCGGATCTCAACTACCTGCAAAAAGTCCTGCTGGAAATGCTCGCCATTCCCAGCCCGACCGGTTTTACCGACACCATCGTGCGTTACGTCGCCGAGCGCCTCGAAGAAATGGGCATTCCGTTCGAGATGACCCGGCGCGGCACCATCCGCGCCACGCTCAAGGGCAAGAAAAACAGCCCCGACCGAGCGGTGTCCGCGCACCTGGACACCATCGGCGCGGCGGTTCGTGCGGTGAAGGACAACGGTCGCCTGACCCTGGCCCCGGTCGGCTGCTGGTCCAGCCGTTTTGCCGAGGGTAGCCGGGTCAGCCTGTTTACCGACAACGGCGTGATCCGTGGCAGCGTGTTGCCGTTGATGGCCTCCGGGCACGCGTTCAACACCGCCGTGGATGAAATGCCGATCAGTTGGGACCACATCGAGCTGCGTCTGGACGCCTATTGTGCGACCCGCGCCGATTGCGATTCCCTGGGGATCAGCGTCGGCGATTTCGTCGCGTTCGACCCGTTACCGGAGTTCACCGAAAGCGGCCATATCAGCGCCCGTCACCTCGACGACAAGGCCGGGGTTGCCGCGCTATTGGCGGCGATGAAAGCCATCGTCGACAGCGGCGAAGAACTGATGATCGACTGTCATCCGCTGTTCACCATTACCGAAGAAACCGGCAGTGGCGCGGCGGCGGCATTGCCGTGGGATGTCAGCGAATTCGTCGGCATCGACATTGCACCGGTCGCGCCGGGGCAGCACTCCAGCGAACACGCGGTGAGCGTGGCGATGCAGGATTCCGGCGGGCCTTACGACTATCATCTGTCACGGCATCTGCTGCGCCTGGCCAGCGAAAATGAATTGCCGGTACGCCGCGATCTGTTCCGCTATTACTTCAGCGACGCCCATTCGGCGGTCACTGCCGGGCACGACATCCGCACCGCGCTGCTGGCGTTTGGTTGCGATGCGACTCACGGCTATGAACGCACGCACATCGACAGCCTGGCGGCGTTGAGTCGTCTGCTCGGAGCGTACATCCTCAGCCCGCCGGTGTTCGCCAGCGATGCACAACCGGCCAAGGGTTCGCTGGACCGGTTCAGTCATCAGATCGAACATGACACGCAGATGGAAAGTGATACGCGGGTGCCCTCGGTGGACAGCCTCGTCGGGCAGCGTAACGATAGCTAAGTCCTGCGGTGTTTGAAAAATCGCCTTCGCGGGCAAGCCTCGCGCCTACAGGTCACGGTTGCCTTTGCAGGGGCGAGGCTTGCCCGCGAAGGCGTCAGATCAGACACCCATTTATAACCGGGCTAGCCGCAAAACCGCATTCGCCGTAGCATCGCGCCATTGTTTTAGCCGAGGTGCCTATGCTGATCCCTTACGACCAACTCGAAGTCGACACCCTGACCCGCCTGATCGAAGATTTCGTCACCCGTGACGGCACCGACAATGGTGATGACACGCCGCTGGAAACCCGCGTGCTGCGGGTTCGCCAGGCGCTGACCAAGGGCCAGGCATTGATCGTTTTCGACCCGGACAGCGAGCAATGCCAGTTGATGCTCAAGCACGACGTGCCCAAGCACCTGTTCGACTGAATCGCTCAGCGGCCTTTGTTCTTGGCCTGTTTGGTCTGGATGCGTTCGTAGACTTCAGCCCGATGCACATTGACGTTTTGCGGCGCTTCGACGCCAAAGCGCACGCTGCCGCCGTTGACCGCCAGAATGCGCACGGAAATGTTGTCACCGATGGAAATCAATTCGCCTACAACGCGACTGAGTACAAGCATGGCATTCGTCCTTCAGGGTTACCGGACCCTGAAGATGCCCCGCACGCGACGGGGCTTCAATGCGCTGCAGGCAAATCAGTCCTGCCCTACAGCGCAGGTCGTCGCGACCTACAGACAACTCGTACAAACCCGTTGAATGAAGGACCGTTCCTTCAGGACGCGGAGAAGCGCGGGCCGAAAAGGATGACAGTCGCGCCGATCACGCACAGCGCCACGCCGATCCAGTCCGAGCCCAGCGGACGAATCCGTTCGACCACCGCCAGCCAGCCAATCGACGCGATGATGTAGATGCCCCCGTAGGCGGCATAAGCGCGACCCGCGTAAGTCGCTTCGACCCGGGTCAGCAGCAGCGCGAACAAGGTCAGGCTCAGCAGCGCCGGAATCACCCACCAGGCACTCTTGCCCTGGCGCAGCCACATCCAGAACGCGAAGCAACCGGCGATTTCGAACAGTGCGGCGAGGAAAAACCACAGGTAATTGAGCATGCAGACGTCTCGTTTGGATGGCCGATGGCGGCCACCCTAACGACGCGGTTGCCGGCGGGCAAGATCAGCCGGCGGTTTGTTTGGCCTTGGCGCGCATTTTATCGGCCATGACGGTCATTTCGTTGTAGAGCAGTTGCGGGTTTTTCTGCTTGAGCGCCCAGGCCATGCGCCCTTGTTCATGGGGCAGGATCATAAACTCGCCGGCGGCCACTTGCGTGTAGATGTAGTCGGCAATGTCGGTGGCAGTGATCGGGGAGCTTTCCAGCAACTTGCCGACCTGGGCTTTCATGGCCGGTGTCGGGCCGCGGAAAGAATCCAGCAAGTTGGTCTGGAAGAACGACGGGCAAACCACATGCACGCCAACCTCCTGCTGCGCCAACTCGATCAACAGGCTTTCGGACAACGCCACTACACCGGCCTTGGCCACGTTGTAGTTGCTCATCGCCGGCCCTTGCATCAGCGCCGCCATCGAGGCGATGTTGATGATCTTGCCTTTGCTCTTTTCCAACAATGGCAGGAAGGCTTTGCAGCCCTTGACCACGCCCATCAGGTTGATTGCGATCTGCCAGTCCCAGTCTTCCAGGGACAGTTCACTGAAGAATCCACCCGAGGCGACCCCGGCATTGTTGACGATGACATCGATGCCACCTAGCCGCTCTTCGCAGGCCTGGGCAAACGCGGTCAGTTGGCTGTAATCACGCACATCGCAACGCTGGATAAAACCGTCGCCGCCGGCTTCGCGAACCAGTTTCAACGTTTCTTGCAGGCCGGGTTCGCTGACATCCGACAAGGCCAATTGCCAGCCTTCGCGGGCCCAGCGCAGCGCGATTTCGCGACCCAGGCCGGAGCCTGCGCCAGTGATCATCATGCGATTTTGCATAGCAAACAGCCTTGTTGTTCTGGGGAAGATGCGCCGAGTGTAGCGAAGGATATGGCCCGACCCACGCTCCATCAGATTGCTGAATGGTCCGCGCAAACCCGCGCATGGCGTGAGACCGAGTCGCGGCCTTCGCGGTCCAACTTGCGAACTAGTCTGAGGGGCAAAAAGAAATAAGCCTTCTTTCTAAAAAACATTAAAAAACTTTGAATTTTCTTTCATTCGCGAGAGTCGGATTTTGTAAGCAGCTCGGATTTATCGCATTCCGGCTGACAGTTAAAGCTGCTGGTCAATTCAGAACACTTCCAACAAGGAAATAGACATGGGCACAATTCTTATCGTTATCCTGATCCTGTTGCTGATCGGTGGTTTGCCAGTCTTCCCGCACTCAAGAAGTTGGGGTTATGGTCCATCGGGTATCCTCGGCGTGGTGTTGGTGGTGCTGTTGATTCTGCTCTTGCTTGGCAAGATATAAAGATTTAACCGGCAAAAAAAAGAGGCCCTTGAAGGGCCTCTTTTTTATTGCGTCACCGGTTAGTCCGGCTTGCCGTTAACCACACCGGCAGTGTTATCCAACAGGCTCTTGGTCGCGGTTTGCAGGAACGACTCAAGTTTCTGTTTGAGCGCCGCTTCATCAGCCGACTCTGGAATCACCACACCTTTAGGGTTAGCGCCCAGTTCATATTGATACAGTTTTGGCGGCATCTCTTTAGGCAGTACCAGCACGCGGTCCGCGGTCAGCAACGCCACGGTCTGATCGCTGCCCGATGGCTTGATCACGCCGAAACCTTTATCGCCTTCCGGCAGGTTCAGCAGGTCGCGGCCCCAGCATTG
The DNA here is from genome assembly GCF_012935755.1 of Pseudomonas sp. ADAK2. GTDB lineage: Bacteria > Pseudomonadota > Gammaproteobacteria > Pseudomonadales > Pseudomonadaceae > Aquipseudomonas. The sequence goes on along the minus strand of NZ_CP052862.1, from coordinate 6,390,293 downwards.
ATGAATCACATCGCCACCGACGCGGCCCATGATGGTCGGCACGATGTCGATCTGAGTGCCCACGGTGTGGTCACGCTGACCGAATTTTTCCTGGATACCCGGGGCGATCATCAGCATCGGCACGTTGAAGCGGCCCAGGTCCATTTCGGTGATCTGTTGCTCGTCGCCGAAACCATGGTCGCCAACGACCACGAACAGGGTTTCATTGAAGTAAGGCTCTTTACGCGCCTTCTCGAAGAATTGACCCAGCGCCCAGTCGGAGTAGCGCATGGCGGTCAAGTGTTCGTTCAGGCTGCCGCGATCGGTCACGCGCTCGACCGGCAATGGCGTCGGCAAGGCGTATGGCGTGTGGTTGGACAGGGTCTGCAGCAAGGCATAGAACGGTTTTTTGTCCTTGCCGTCGCGCGCCTTCAGTTCTTCCAGGCCACGGTTGAACATGTCCTGGTCGGACACGCCCCAGGTCGGGTCGGAGAACACCGGGTTGACGAAGTCGTTACGCCCGATGAAGTTGGTCATTCCCTGGTTGCTGAAGAAGCCCGACTGGTTGTCCCAGGCGAAGTCGCCGTTGTAGACGTACACGTCGTCATAGTCACGGGTACTGAGCAACTGCGGCAGGCCGGACAGCTTGTGGCTGCCTTCCGGGGTCTGCATCAGGTATTCGAAACCCGGCAGGTTCGGGAAGCAGGCCATGGTAGCGAACATGCCCTGGTGGGTATGGGTGCCGTTGGAGAAGAAGCGATCGAACAACAGGCCTTCTTTCGACAACTTGTCGAAGGCTGGCGTGATGTTGCCCGGACGACCCAGGGCGCCCACCGAGTGACCGGCGAAGCTTTCCATCAAGATGACGACAACGTTCTTGATCGGCAGGGTCTTGCTGGCGTCCGGCGTGTAGTTACGGCGTACCGCAGCGATGTCTTCGTCGACCAGTTTATCGCTTGGCGTCAACAGCATGTCGCGCACGGTTTGCTGGGCCAGAGGCTGTGGCAGCGTGGCTTTCCAGATGTTGTCGCGATCTTCGGACATCCGCGCCTTGCCTGCCGCAATCAGCGACAGCGTGCCGTTGAGGCCCAACTGGTTGGCGAAATTGGAATCGGTAGTGTAGACGTCACCCCAACGCAGCGGCGGACCTTGACGCAGGGTGCCACGGGCGGCAACCACGCAAACCAGCAGGCACACCACGAACACCGCGATGCGTGCATACCACGGGGCGATCTGGCGCGTGCCGATGCTGCCACCGCTGAACGGACCACGGGGACGGGTGGCGCGGTCGGCGCCCTTGAACGCCAGGGTCAGGATCAACGTGCCTACGGCCCAGGCCAGCAGGTAGCGAACCACCGGGAAACCGTACCAGAGCATGCTCATCACGGTTTTCGGGTCTTCCTTCACATACTGGAAGACCAGACCGTTGAGGCGCTGGTGGAATTCACGGTAGAAGTCCATTTCCATCAGGCCGAGGAACAGCGCGATGCTCGAGGCGATGGTCAGCCAGAAACGGAAGAACCCGCGGGCGGCCATGGCCCGGGCACTGAACAGTGCCAGCAGCAACGGAATACTGAGGTAGACCACCAGGCGCAAGTCGAAACGCAGGCCGTTGGCGAACGCTTCGAGGAAGGTCGAAGCCGGTGTATCGAGGATCATCGCGCGGTTGTAAACCAGCAGCGCAACGCGCAGCAGGCTGAACATGACCATCATGACCAGGGCACACAGCAGCGTGTAGGCCAGATGCGATTTGACGGTCGGTTGCAGCAGGCGACTAGAAGCTCGCTGCTGATTCAGGGCGTCCGGGTTTGCCATGTCGTTTTAGGACCCATTGGAAGTTGAAGTTGCAAAAAATACAGCTGCGCCCTGCCCTCTGTTGGCCACTACTTGGCCCCGGGGCTTGCGCGGTGCGCAAATGTTGCACGATCACTCGCGGCATTGCCATTGATAACTGTCCGCAATGTTGGCGCGGGCGAATTGTCTTGGACACATTGTGAAAATTTCGTACAACGCATATCAGGAAACACAATAAAGCAGCTGCATTCCCCCCAAAGAAAAACGCCCCGAACAAGTCGGGGCGTTATCGAAAGAACGGCGCGATTACTTCTCGGCGCGTTCTTTCAGGGCCTTCAAGGTGTTGAACGGTGCGTCGACCACGAACTTGTTGGCGACCATCGACGGCACGCTGCCGCCCGGCTCGGTGTGCACCTGATAGGTCACTTCGACCTGGTCACCCTTGGGGACGAACTTCCAGAAGCCATCGATTTTGGCGACCCGCACGAAGCCTTTTTCCTCAGGAAGGTACTTCGGCACGCCTTCGAGTTTACGGGTCAGGCTGCCATCGGCGCCTTCGACGGTGGTGATGTGCAACACCGAATCACGCGGGGTGACAGGCCATGGGGTATTGAACTGAGTGTAGGTCCAGCTCTGATCGCCTTCGTGCTTGAGCAGCTTCTGGGCTTTGCACTCGTGAATCCAGGAACAGGCGCCCGCCACGTCTTCCTGCAATGCGCGCAATTTGGCGACGGTGGTCTTCATCAGAGTCACACCCTGATAGGCCTTGTAATCGGAACCGGCCACTTCACTCAGGGACACCTTGATGCCGTCTTCGTTTTTGGCGACTTTCCAGTCTTCAGCGTGAGCGGCCGTGGTGGCCAGCACAACCGTCAAACCACACAGCACAGCCATACGATGCAGCGAACCCATAGTCTTATTCCTTATTGTTGAAGTTCCATTCTTGAACACATCACGCCGCCGTCATCTGCTCCCACCAGCCAATCAGCCGAATGGCTTCTTCACTGCTGTTGCCGCAGACCTCGGCATCGGCTGCGAAAGCCGAACAGACAGCCGGACGCTCGGCCTGGCCGAAAATGTTGCACAGGTTTTCGACCGACAGTTGCACGCAACGTTCTCCGGCGGGTTTGCCTTGCGGCATGCCGGGAATCGGTGAACTGATGGAAGGGGCAATGCAGCAGGCGCCACAGCCTTCACGGCATTTCATGACGACAAACACCTCGCGACGGGCAATGTGTAAAAGGGACGTGGCACAGAGTACCCGCTAAAACGACTGTTTAAAATTACCTGGCCCGCAGTTTTTGCGCTCAGGCGAACGTGACTGACCAGTCTCCGACGAAGTGTCTGGCCCGCGGCTCACCGATGGGAATGATTTAGCGCTTGAACTCGAATTCCAGCGCCGCGCCTTCAACCTCGCGGCGCTCTTCGTTGCGCAGTTGCAACTGCATTTCGTTGCTCAGCAGACGGCCGTTGAGTTGGAAGTCACTGGTCTTGTCGCCGAACATTTGCGGCAACACCCCATCGTGTTTGGGCAACGGCACCGTACCGACGGGCTTGAGTTCTTCGACCATGTGCTGGGGCAAGCTCAAGTCGAGCGTGGCCGGTGGCAGTTTGGTGTTTTTCACCACTTCGCTGGCCGGTTTGGACTTGGAGGCAATGGGAGGACGTTTTTTGATCGGGGCGGCTTTCTTTTTGGCAGGCGTCTTGGCAGGCGTCGCTTTTTTGGCCGCAACCGGTTTCTTCGGGGTTGGCTGGGTACTGCTGGCAGCCGGTTTTTCCTGGACGGCAGCGGCCATCACATCTTCCGGTAACGCAGTCATCACCAGGCAGATCGACAGCCAGGCAGCAGAAAAAATCGTTTTCATGGACCCAACGGCACTAACGGCAGAGGGCCATATGCTCGCTTGTTGGGAGCGACATGACAAGCACGGGCAGCAGATGACCTGCCCGTGGGATCAAAAACCGCCGGCCGTCTCCTGGCAAAGCTGGGTCGCCAACATGCCAAGCGTCATCAATGCCCGCTCGGCCTCACGGTTCCAGGGCGTGCCACAGTTCAGTCGAATGCAGTGATTGAACTGCTCGGTATTACTGAAGATCAGTCCCGGCGCGATGCTGATCCCCTGCTGCAGGGCTCGCACGTGCAGCTCCTGAGTGTTGACCCGCCCCGGCAGACTGACCCACAAAATAAAGCCACCGGTTGGCCGGCTCATCTGCGTGCCTTCGGGGAAATACTGCTGCACCGCCAACTGGAAGGCGCTGAGGTTTTTGCGGTACTCCTGACGGATGTAACGCAAATGCCGGTCATAGCCGCCGTTCTCCAGGTACGCGGCGATGCCCATCTGCGTGACGCTGCAGGCCGAATGGGTGCTGAACGTCTGCAAGCGCTGGATCTCCTGTTGGTATTTACCGGCGATCATCCAGCCGATCCGCACGCCCGGCGACAGGGTCTTGGAGAAACTCGAGCAATAGATCACCCGGTCGAGCCGGTCGTAAGCCTTGAGCGATTTGGTGCGGCCTTGCTCGAACATCAGCTCGCCGTAGATATCGTCTTCGACAATCTGGATATCGAAATCCGAAGCCAGGCGCAGCAACTGCTTCTGGCGTTCTTCGGGCATGGTGCCGCCCAGTGGATTGCTCAGGCGGGTGGTCAGCACCAGCGCTTTGATCGACCATTGGTTGGCGGCCAGTTGCAGCGCTTCCAGGCTCATGCCGGTGGCGGGGTCGCTGGGGATCTCGATGACTTTGAGACCGAGCAAGTCGGCCAATTGCAGCAATCCGTAATAGGTCGGCGACTCGGCGGCGATCAGGTCGCCCGGGCGGGTCAATACGCGAAGCGACATTTGCAAGGCATCGACGCAACCGTGGGTAATCACTACTTCGGACGGGTCGACCACGACGCCGGCATCACGCATGCGGATCGCCACCTGACGGCGCAACGGCTCGAAACCCGGGCTGAACATGTAGCTGAAGGCCCGTGGACTATGGAAGCGAGTGACCTTGGCCAATTGCTGATGCAGTGCCCGCACCGGTAAATAGTCGACGCTCGGCACCGCCGCACCCAGCGGGAACACACCTTCACGGCGGGATTCGACCAATACTTGCTGAATGATGCTGCTGCGCGTGACCAGGCCTGGCCGTTCAACCCGGGCGATGTCCGGGGTCGGCGCGGTCAGGGCCGGGGTCTGGTGCACGTAATAACCGGACTGTGGCCGGGCGCGAATCAAGCCCTGATCCTCAAGGTTGGCGTACGCCTGCAACACCGTCGCATGGCTGACATTGAGCTGCGAGCTCATCTTGCGCACCGAAGGCACGCGCTCCCCCGGTTGATAGACACCCCGACGGATGTCTTCGGCCAGTTGCTGAGCAATACGTTGGTAGAGCAAGAGATTGGTCATGACGCAGTACTCGATTTCACGGGCATTTTATTCTTGTGTGAAACAATACCGGAACAGTTTAGAAGTGTACGGGGACAGTTGCCACAATAGTCGACCGTACAGTGCAGTGTCAGCAAAATCTGTACTGCTTTGCGAGGCAATTCGCAGACGTAAAAAAACCCGGCGCTGACGGGCAGGCCGGGTTTGTAGGAGCTATCGAGTGAAACGAGGCTGCGATCCTCCCAGGCCCACTTGAGTATCGAGAGCAAGATCAAAAGATCGCAGGCTCCGCCAGCGCCTACCGAGCAGCGCCGAGCTGGCCTTTTTCGTCGGAGAACACAATTTCCACTCGACGGTTCTGAGCGCGACCGCGCTCGGAAGCGTTCACGTCCACCGGGTATTCATCGCCATAGCCTTCGACCTGGATGCGTTTGTCTTCGATGCCCAGGTCCATCAGCACGTCAGCCACCGATTGCGCGCGGTCGCGGGACAGTTTGAGGTTGTCCTGCTTGCCGCCGGTGCTGTCGGTGTAGCCCTCGATCCGCACCACGCGTTTCGGGTTGAGCTGCAGGAACTGGACGATCTTCAGCACCACGCGGTTCGCCGAGTTCTTCAACTCTGCTTCGCCGGTATCGAACAGTACATCGCCCAAGGTCATCACCAGCCCGCGATCGGTCTGGGTGGTGGCCAGTGCAACGATTTGTTCTTCGAGCCACTTACCCTGTTGCTGCACGCTGAGCAGCTTGGACTCACGCAGGGCCAGTTGCAGGCGCTGGCGCTCCAGCTCGAGTTTGGCCGCCTGCTCTTCGTTGAGCACCTGGTTGGTGTGTTCCCGGGCAATTTCGCTGTAGCGCTGGCTCAGGTAAGCGTAATGCACCACGTCCGAACCGCTGCCCCAGTAACTGGACAGACGATCGGCGCGGGCCAGGGACTCACCGGCGCGGATCACATCTTTCGGCGCGATACGCAGCACGTTGGAATCTTCCTTGACCTTCTGGAAGTCGGCGCCGGCTTCTTGCAGCGCGGACTCACTGTGTTGGCCGGCACAGCCATACAGGCTGACGCAGCCTGCGAAGAGCAAACCGCCGAGTGCTTTGGTCTTGAGGCTCATTGGGCATCTCCCAGTTGCTTGCGCAGGCGAGTGATGCGGGTATTGAGTACGTTCAACTGCTCCTGGCTCTTGAGGGTCAGGACCCGGGCTTCGGCCAGGCGCGCATCCAGTTCAGCCTGTTCGGCGCGCATGCGGGCGTGCTTGTAGGACTGGTCGGTCATATCGCCCTGGGCGCGGGAGAACTTGTCTTCGGCCAGCTTCAGCTCTGGCACTTCGTCAGCAGTGGCGCCAACGGCCTTGGCTTGTATGAGGGCCTGCTCGGTCAGGCGTATTTGTTCATTCGGCGCCGGATCGGCTGCACAACCCGCCAGAGCCAGAACGGCCAGGGCAGCGAAAAGAGGTCGAATACTCACTAAAAATCCCTACTGTTTTGGGGTACTGGCGGGGTGTTGCTGCAGTTGCTGCTGGGCTTTCCAACGCTCGATGTTGCGTTGCAGCACGGCTTCCGTCAGTCCGGACGCGGGCAATTCTGTCATCTTTTTGGCCAGCTGTCCGCGCAACCACGGATCGTTGCAGGCGGAGTTATGGGAAACCGCGAGGAACAGGCCGGGTTTGTCGACGGGTTGCGGGAAGGCTTGCAGGTCATTGCCCATGCCCAGTGCCTGCGCGGCCGCCATGCCCGAGTAGCGTCCGGCGAGTACATATTCCACCTCGCCCAACAGCAATTTCTGAAAGGCCTGGGTGAGGTTTGGTGTACGGCTCAGGGTTAATTGCTGCTCGGCGAAAGTGCCAAATTCCCGGGTCATTCGAGACTTTTCCGACACGGCGCCCGGGTGCCCGTGCAGGTCTTTTGCTTCACTGTAGGTCAGCGTCGAGCCTATGCGCGTCCAGACCAGGTAATCGTTTTCCAGCAGCGGCGGATGGATGTAATCCAGGGTTTCCAGCTCGCTGAGCGTCAACGGCGCGTCCGCCAGCATGTCCATGCGCCCGCTGCGCACTTCGTCCAGGGCCTGGGAACGTTTACCGGCGTAGAGCATTTCTACCTTGATGCCCAACTCCCCCGCCACGTGCTGCAACAAATCGGCACTGGCGCCGATCAGGTGCTTGGGGTTCTGCGGGTCTTGCCACAGGTACGGCGGTGCATCCGGGCTGCCGGTGACCACCAGGCGTTCGCATTTGCCGGCGGCGCTCGCGAGCCCCGGCAACAGCGTCAACCCCAGCAGCAATGACCAGCCACTTACGCGGCGCAAATCCATGGCAACACTCTCCCACTCAAATCCGAAACAAAAAAAAGCCCGACCAAAAGGTCGGGCTCTTTATAAGTCAGGTCGCTGGATTAGACCAGCTTCTCGAACTCGGGGATTGCTTCGAACAGGTCTGCCACCAGGCCGTAATCGGCCACCTGGAAGATCGGCGCTTCTTCGTCCTTGTTGATCGCGACGATCACTTTGGAGTCTTTCATGCCGGCCAGGTGCTGGATCGCGCCGGAGATGCCGACCGCGATGTACAGCTGTGGAGCAACGATCTTGCCGGTCTGACCGACCTGCATGTCGTTGGGTACGAAACCTGCGTCGACCGCAGCGCGGGAAGCGCCGACAGCAGCGCCCAGCTTGTCAGCCAGGGCGTACAGGTGTTTGAAGTTGTCGCCGTTCTGCATGCCGCGCCCGCCGGAAACGACGATCTTGGCAGCGGTCAGTTCCGGACGATCGGACTTGGCCAGTTCTTCGCCAACGAAGCTCGAAGTGCCAGCGTCATGGGCCGCCGCAACCGCTTCAACAGCCGCCGAACCACCTTCAGCGGCAACCGGGTCGAAACCGGTGGCGCGCACGGTGATCACTTTGACCGCAGCGTTCGACTGAACGGTCGCGATGGCGTTACCGGCGTAGATCGGGCGCTTGAAGGTATCAGCGCTTTCAACCGAGATGATCTCGGAGATCTGGTCAACGTCCAGCGACGCGGCGACGCGCGGCAGGATGTTTTTGCCGTTGGAAGTGGCGGCAGCCAGGATGTGGCTGTAGCCCTTGCCCAACTCTGCAACCAGCGGCGCAACGTTTTCCGGCAACTGGTGAGCGTAGGCGGCGTTGTCGGCCACCAGCACTTTCGCCACGCCAGCGATTTTCGCAGCGGCTTCAGCCACGGCGCCAGCGCCTTGACCGGCAACCAGAACGTGGATGTCACCGCCGATTTTGACGGCAGCGGCCACGGTGTTCAGCGTGGCCGGGGCCAGCACTTTGTTGTCGTGTTCAGCAATAACCAAGATAGTCATTTAGATTACCTTCGCTTCGTTTTTCAGTTTCTCGACCAGTTCAGCCACCGACTTGACCTTGATACCCGCGCTGCGTGCAGCCGGCGCTTCGACTTTCACGGTCTTGTTGGTGGAGGCGGTGGAAACGCCCAAAGCGTCCGGAGTCAGCACTTCGAGAGGCTTCTTCTTGGCTTTCATGATGTTTGGCAGGGACGCGTAGCGCGGCTCGTTCAAACGCAGGTCGGTGGTGACGATGGCCGGCAGTTTCAGGGAAACTGTCTGCGCGCCGCCGTCGATTTCGCGGGTCACGGCAACGGTGTCGCCAGTGACTTCGACTTTCGAAGCGAACGTGCCCTGACCGTAGCCGCTCAATGCAGCGAGCATCTGGCCAGTCTGGTTGTTGTCGCTGTCGATGGCTTGTTTGCCGAGGATCACCAGCTGAGGCTGTTCCTTGTCGACAACAGCCTTCAACAGTTTGGCAACGGCCAGGGAAGTCAGATCTTCAGCGGATTCGACGAGGATGGCGCGGTCGGCACCCAGAGCCAGCGCGGTGCGCAGTTGCTCTTGAGCGGTGGACGGACCGATCGAGACGACGACGATTTCAGTCGCAACACCTTTCTCTTTCAGGCGTACGGCTTCTTCCACTGCGATTTCGCAGAACGGGTTCATCGACATCTTCACGTTAGCGAGGTCGACGCCGGAATTGTCCGCCTTGACGCGAACCTTGACGTTGTAATCCACAACGCGTTTGACAGCTACAAGAACCTTCATGGATTCCTCGTTACTCTCCGGTGAAAAGAAAGTCGCCTAGGCGAACCTGGCGGTTGATGCTCGTGGGCGCAAGGGCACCTCTAAAAACGCTGGCATCTGAACGGGGTGACACGGCTCGCGTTGCTGATGACCGTTCGTCAGTGGTGACCGATGAGTCATTCATTACCGCGGCGTGTAAACTGCGCGCCGAACCTTCGTTGCGCATCACCTTGTACTGCCATCGCCCTGTCTTTAGAGGTGCTCTTGAAACCAACAGTCAGCCTACGGCGAGCGCAAAACCGCCCGTATCTTGACCGGAACACCTATTCCGGTCAATACGGCAAAATGGCCAGTCATAAGCCGCGTGACTTTGATTTCTCTGGCTCAGAGCCAATTCAAACAAACGTTTGTATTGGACGCTAGGAGTGGTGTAGATATAATGCGCCACCCAGAGAGAAAGGTGGTTCATCGATTGTCCTCTTCCGGCATTGCGCCGGAATTCATGGATGCGACACCAAACCTCCAATATTAGAAAAAAAACTGTTGAGCCTTGAGTAGGAGATAACCTGTGGAACGCGAATACATGGAATTCGACGTGGTCATCGTCGGTGCCGGCCCCGCTGGTCTTTCCGCCGCCTGCCGCTTGAAGCAGAAGGCCGCCGAAGCCGGTAAGGAAATCAGCGTCTGCGTGGTCGAAAAAGGCTCCGAAGTCGGTGCTCACATCCTGTCTGGTGCCGTGTTCGAACCACGCGCCCTGAACGAATTGTTCCCGGACTGGAAAGAACTCGGCGCCCCGCTGAACACGCCGGTCACCCGCGATGACATCTTCGTTCTCAAGAACGCTGAAAGCGCGCAGAAGATTCCCGATCTCTTTGTGCCCAAGACCATGCACAACGAAGGCAACTACATCATCTCCTTGGGCAACCTGTGCCGCTGGCTCGCCCAGCAGGCCGAGAACCTGGGCGTGGAAATCTACCCGGGCTTCGCCGCTCAGGAAGCGCTGTTCGACGAAAACGGCGTAGTGCGCGGGATCATCACCGGTGATCTGGGCGTTGACCGCGAAGGCAACCCGAAAGAAGGCCTGTACACCCCCGGCATGGAGTTGCGTGGCAAGTACACGCTGTTCGCCGAAGGTTGCCGTGGCCACATCGGTAAGCAACTGATCAAGCGCTTCAACCTCGACAGCGATGCCGACGCCCAGCACTACGGCATCGGCCTGAAAGAAATCTGGGAAATCGACCCGGCCAAGCATCAGCCAGGCCTGGTGGTCCACACCGCCGGCTGGCCGCTGGACATCATGGGTTCCGAGAACACCGGTGGCTCCTTCCTTTATCACCTGGAAAACAACCAGGTGGTCGTCGGTCTGATCGTCGATCTGTCCTATAGCAACACTTACCTGTCGCCGTTCGACGAGTTCCAGCGCCTCAAGCATCACCCGGTGCTCAAGCAGTACCTGGAAGGCGGCAAGCGCATCAGCTATGGCGCCCGCGCGATCTGCAAGGGTGGCCTGAACTCGCTGCCGAAGATGGTGTTCAAGGGCGGCGCGCTGATCGGTTGCGACCTCGGCACCCTGAACTTCGCCAAAATCAAAGGCAGCCACACCGCGATGAAGTCCGGCATGCTCGCTGCTGAGTCAGTGGCCGAGGCGTTGTTCGCCGAGAAGGATGGCACCGAAGAGCTGACCACTTACGTCGACGCCTTCAAGAAGAGCTGGCTCTACGACGAACTGTTCGCCAGCCGCAACTTCGGCCCGGCGATCCACAAGTTCGGTGCGATCGTTGGCGGTGGTTTCAACTGGCTCGACCAGAACATCTTCGGCGGCAAACTGCCGTTCACCTTGCACGACACCAAGCCGGATTACGCGTGCCTGAAGCTCGCGGCGGACTGCAAGAAGATCGACTACCCGAAACCCGACGGCAAAATCAGCTTCGACAAACTCAGCTCGGTGTTCATCTCCGGTACCAACCACGAAGAAGAACAACCTTGCCACCTGAAGCTGACCGACCCGAGCATCCCGATCAGCAAGAACCTGCCTTTGTACGATGAGCCTGCCCAGCGCTACTGCCCGGCGGGCGTGTACGAAGTGGTGACCAAGGAAGACGGCGAGAAGCGCTTCCAGATCAACGCCCAGAACTGTGTTCACTGCAAGACCTGCGACATCAAGGACCCTACACAGAACATCACCTGGGTGGCGCCGGAAGGCTCCGGCGGCCCGACTTACCCGAACATGTAAGCCGAACGCCTGAACATCAAGGCTCCCGAAACGGGGGCCTTTTTGTTGCCCGGTGAAAGTTGGAGTGGGCGTAATTTTCAAGGACGCCTTCGCTCACGCCGCCCGCTCATCCCCCGGATTACGCTCAAAGTAGCGCTTGTACTCGCGACTGAACTGCGACGTGCTCTGATACCCCACCCGATGCGCCACCTGCGCCACGCCCAAGCCTTCCCCCAGCAACAATTGCTGCGCCTTGAGCAATCGCAAACGCTTCAGATACTGCACCGGCGACAACAACGTGCTGCGCTTGAAATGCTCATGAAAGGTCGACGCACTCATGTTCGCGCAACCGGCCAGGGTCTCCACATTCAAAGGCTCGGTGAAATGCCCGTGCAGATGATTAAGCGACGCCGCAATCCGCGCGAACTGCCCTTGCTGTTCCACCAACGCCCGCAACACATCGGCCTGGGGACCGCGCAAGGCTACGAACAATAATTCACGCACCCGCGCCTGGCCCATGATCTGGCATTCCAGCGGATCGTGCAGGCAGCGCAACAGCCGCTCCACGCAACCGCGCATGCCGTCGTCGAGCACTGTCGAGGTCATGGACTCCAGCGTCTGCGCCGCAATACTGCGCCCCGACACCAGCCCCATGGCCAACACCAATTCACCAAGCAAGATCCGGTCGATGGCGATGGAAATCCCCAGCATCGGCCCCTCCGGCGCGGCAAACGTCTCGCACTCGAACGGCACCGGCAACGCCTGAATCAGATAATGCCCGGCGCCATATTCCAGGGTTCGCGGCCCCAGGTACGCCAGTTTGCTGCCCTGGACGATGATCACCAGGCTCGGCTCGTAGATTTGCGGACCACGGGCCACATCGCAACTGGCGCGCAACACCTGCACACCCGGCAACGCCGTGGGGGCGAAACCGTCGCGGGTGGTCAGCGGCTGGAGCAGTGAAACCAGCGTGGCATTGGCATCTAAATGACGAGTCAACAACATGGGGAAAACTTCACGGAAATCGGGATGAAAGCATCATCGCAGGTCTGGTGGCCAATGCGACCAATCCACGGCACATGCCGGAGGATTAGGCATGACACCCGGAGGAATCGCCATGGCCGACACCCGGTTCAGTGCCCAGAATGGCCCACCTCACCTGTCACTGCTTTTGCGAGGTTCCTTATGTACACCGCTATCGGATACGCCGCCCAGTCGGCCACCACTCCCCTCGCCCCCGTGAAATTCGAACGCCGCAGCCCTCGGGCCGACGACGTTGCGATCGACATTTTGTACTGCGGCGTCTGCCATTCCGACATCCACCAGGCCCGCAACGAGTGGGGCATCGCCGTTTACCCGCTGATGCCCGGCCACGAGATCGTCGGCAAAGTCACCGCCATCGGCACGAACGTCACCAAGCACAAAATCGGCGATCTGGTCGGTGTTGGCTGCATGGTCGACTCCTGCCGCAGCTGCGAAGCCTGTCAGGCCAACCTTGAGCAATATTGCCTCGAAGGTCCGACCATGACTTACGCCACCCCGGACCGGGTCGATGGCAGCAACACCATGGGCGGTTACTCCGACAGCATCGTGGTCAGCGAACATTTCGTGGTGCGCATCCCGGAAAAACTCGACCTGGCCAGCGCCGCGCCGATCCTCTGCGCCGGCATCACCACCTACTCGCCGCTCAAGCACTACGGCGTGAAGGCCGGCGACAAGGTCGGGATCCTCGGCATGGGCGGTCTCGGCCACATGGGCATCAAGTTCGCCAAGGCCATGGGCGCCGAAGTGACGTTGTTCACCCGCTCGGCGAGCAAGGCTGAAGAAGCCCGACGCCAGGGCGCGGACCACGTGATCGTGTCCACCGATGCCGAACAGATGAAGGCCGCCGCCGGTCATTTCGACTTCCTGCTGGACACCATTCCGGTGCAGCACGACCTCAACCCCTACCTCGACACCCTGCGCTTCGACGGCGTGCATATCCTGGTGGGTTTGATCGAACCGGTTGATCCACCGGTCCACGCCGGCAAACTGGTGATGAGCCGCCGCGTGCTGGCCGGTTCGCTGATCGGTGGCGTTGCCGAAACCCAGGAAGTGCTGGATTTCTGCGCCGAGCACAACATCACCTGCGACATCGAAATGCTCAACATCCATCAGATCAACGAAGCGTTCACCCGCATGATTGCCGGTGACGTGAAGTACCGCTTCGTGATCGACATGTCGACGCTGAAGGTCTGATCAGACCTTAGCGCCGAGTTCGGCAGAGAGCCGGGCCGTGACCCCTTTGATCAGGGGAATCAGCTCGGCCATTTTTTCCAGCGGCATGTACGGCACGGTGCTGGCGATGCTGATCCCGGCAACGATGCGCTTGCTGGCATCCCGAATCGGTGCCGCGACACAACGGATCGACGGTTCGTTGTCCTCCAGATCGAACGCGTACCCTCCCGCCACATATTCCACCATGCGCTGCTGAAACTGCTCCCAGGACTGCTCCGGGTGCTGCGGCCAGAACTGATTTTTCCCACCCGCCGGCAGGCTCACTTCGTACAGCCGCTTCCAGTCTTGCTGGGTGTCATCGAGCATCAGCGCCTTGCCGATCCCGGTGCGCGCCAATGGCATGCGATGGCCGACCCGCGAACGCATTTCCGGGCCATTGCGCCCCGGATTCTTGTGCAAGTACAGCACCTCGTCGCCCTCACGAATCGCCAGGTGAATGGTGTCGCCGGTCAACGCCGACAACTCATCCAGATACGGCCCGGCCAACGTCACCAGCGGCAACTCTTCCCGCGCCTGGAAACCCAGTTCGATCAGCTTCGGCCCCAGCAAATAGCCGACTTGCGGCACCACACGCAGGTAACGCTCGTCCACCAGGCAACTGGCCAGACGATGCGTCGTGCTGCGCGTCGTACCGATCAGCCGGGCGATTTCCTTGAGATCGCGGGCGCCACTGGCCACGGCCTGAACCACACCCAAACCACGAAGCAGTGTCTGGGTGCCGGTCGGCGCGGCGTCCTTGGCGATTTTTGGGGCGTCTTCCTGCATATCCAGCCTTTACCGTTGAGCGAGGGAACGGGCGGCATTATGGTCGCCCGACGGCCGGGACTACAACTCGATACGCTCGACCTTGCCCACCAGCAGCACGTAGGACAGTGCACCGATCAGCGCGAGCACCGCGATGTAGGTAATCGCCGGGGCAAACGAATCGCCGGTGGCGAGGAAACCGATGACGATCGGTGTGGTAATCGCCGACAGGTTGCCGATGAAATTGAACACCCCGCCGGTCAATCCGAGCAACCGCGCCGGGGCCAGCGTTGAAACCAGCGACCAGGTAATCGAGGCGAGCCCGTTACCGAAGAACGCCAACGCGAGGAAGGCAATCACCAGCGGCGTCGATTCGACGAAGTTGGCGCCGATGATCGAAGTGGAAATCAGCAGACCACCAATGATCGGCAGCTTGCGGGCGAAACCGACGGTGTAGCCGCGACGAATCAAAAAGTCGGAGAAGAACCCGGAACACAACACACCGACGAACGCCGCGAGAAACGGCAACGATGCAAGCAAGCCGGACTTGATGAAGTCCATGCCGCGATATTTCACCAGGTAAGTCGGGAACCAGGTCAGGAAGAACCACAGCGTAGAATTGAGGCAGAACTGGCCGAGGTAAATGCCCCACAGTTTGCGTTTACTCAGGACAATGCCGAGGTCGGTCCAGCTGAATTTCGCCTTGGCCTTGGCGGTGTCCGCCTGGATATCCACCAACCCGCCGCCCTCGCGGATCAAGTCGATTTCCGCCTCGTTGGCGCCCTTGAAATCTCGCGGCTCGCGATACACCGCGTACCAGATCACCGCCCAGATAATGCCCACCACACCGGTGCTGACGAACACCATGTGCCAGCCAAACTCATGCTGCAACCAGGCCAGTACCGGCGTGAGAAACGCCAGCCCGACAAACTGCCCGGAGGTGTAGAAACCGATGGCCGTGGCGCGCTCACGCTCGGGGAACCATGTGGTGACCACGCGGCTGTTGATCGGATACGCCGGGGCTTCCAGCGCACCGACCGCCATGCGCAGCACGAACAGCGCGATGAAGCTGGCGGCGAAACCGAGCATCACCGTGGCGATCGACCACAACAGCAATGCGACGCTGTATAGAATTCGCGGCGGGACACGATCCACCAGCCAGCAGCCGGGGATCTGCATGGCCGCGTAGGTCCAGCCGAACGCGGAGAAAATCAGGCCGACGTGGATCGGGTCGATCCCCAGTTCACTGGTCAGCGCCGGGGCGGCGATGGAGAGGTTGCTGCGGTCGAGGTAGTTGATCACCACGGTGATAAACAGCAGCACCATGATGAAAAAACGCTTACGGCTGGGCGTCACCAACGACGCCTGCCCGGTGAGGGTTTGCGGTTGCATGAGGGATGCCTCTTCTTATGTTTATTGAGGGCGTAAGTTGTGATCGTTCCCACGCTCAGCGTGGGAACGATCGACGCGGAGCGTGGGAACGATCACCGCGTGGGTATCACCACTCGGCGAAACTGCCATCGGCATGGCGCCAGATCGGGTTGCGCCAGCGATGCCCGACCGCCGCACGTTCGATCACATATTCCTCGTTGATCTCGATGCCCAGGCCCGGGCCATTCGGAATCTTCACGAAGCCTTTGTCGTAATCAAACACCCGCGGATCCTTGACGTAATCCAGCAGGTCGTTGCTCTCGTTGTAGTGAATGCCCAGGCTCTGTTCCTGGATGAACGCGTTGTAGCAAACCGCGTCCAGTTGCAGGCACGCCGCCAGGGCAATCGGGCCCAGCGGGCAGTGCAGCGCCAGCGCCACGTCGTAGGCTTCGGCCATGTTGGCGATCTTGCGGGTTTCGGTGATGCCGCCAGCGTGGGAAGCATCGGGCTGGATGATGTCGACGTAGCCTTCGCTGAGCACGCGCTTGAAATCCCAGCGCGAAAACAAGCGTTCGCCGAGGGCAATCGGCGTGCTGGTCAGCGGCGCCAGTTCCTTCAGCGCTTCGTAGTTTTCGCTGAGCACCGGTTCTTCGATAAACATCAGTTTGTACGGGTCGAGTTCCTTCATCAGCACCTTGGCCATGGGTTTGTGCACCCGGCCATGGAAGTCGACACCGATGCCAACGTTCGGCCCGACCGCGTCACGCACGGCAGCGACGTTGGCCAGGGCCAGGTCGACTTTCTCGAAGGAATCGAGGAATTGCAGCTCTTCGGTGCCGTTCATTTTCACCGCAGTGAAACCACGCTCGACCGCTTCTTTCGCCGCGCGCGCGGTGTCCGCCGGGCGGTCGCCACCGATCCACGAATACACGCGAATCTTGTCCCGCACCTGGCCACCGAGCAAATCGCTGACCGACACGCCCAGCGCCTTGCCCTTGATGTCCCACAACGCCTGATCGATACCGGCCAGTGCGCTCATGTGAATCGCGCCGCCCCGGTAGAAGCCGCCGCGATAGAGCACGGTCCAGATGTCTTCGATGTTGCGTGGGTCTTTGCCGATCAGGTAGTCGGACAATTCTTCAACGGCTGCGGCGACGGTGTGGGCGCGGCCTTCGACCACGGGTTCGCCCCAGCCGGTCACGCCTTCGTCGGTTTCGATCTTGAGGAAGCACCAGCGCGGCGGCACGATGAAGGTGGTGAGTTTGGTGATTTTCATCTTGTTGTCTCTCTTGTTAGATGCAGCGCTCACAGCGCCAAAAAGTCTTAGCTCAGGGCTTTCCAGGCAGTGACGTAAGCCTTGGCATTGGCCGCCACTTGCTCGGGCGTCATGCCCGGTTTGAACAACCCGGAACCCAGGCCGAAACCTTTGACGCCCGCGTCGATAAACACCTGCATGTTGTCCGGCGTGATGCCACCGACCGGCGCCAGAATGGTCCCGGCCGGCAACACCGCGAGCCAGGCTTTCACTACGGCTGGGCCCATCTGCTCGGCGGGAAACATCTTCAGCACATCTGCGCCTTCGGCCAATGCGGCAAAGGCTTCGGTCGGCGTCGCCACGCCCGGCGACAGGAACAACCCCGCCGTCTTCGCCGCGCGCAACACCTTGGGATCGCTGTGGGGCATGACGATCACCTGCCCGCCCGCCGCTTTCACCTGCTCGACCTGTTCCGGTGTCAGCACCGTGCCCGCGCCGATCAGGCAATCGGCAGGCAAGGTACTGCGCAGGATGCGGATACTTTCGTACGGCTCGGGGGAATTGAGCGGCACTTCAATGACGCGAAATCCGGCGCTGTACAGGACTTCGCCGATGGCCGCAGCCTCTGTTGGACGCAGGCCGCGCAGGATCGCGATCAGGCCGTTTTGCGCCAGGGCTTGCTTGAGCATGTCAGACCTCCAGTCAGGTTTAACGGGATGGATGGTGTTTGATCAGTCCGGCGGCAACCGCCAGTTGCCACAACCCGCGCTCGGTGGCCTGTTCGGCCAGGGTCACTTTGGCAAAGCCGCAGGCATCGAGGGCCCGGCTGTAGCGGGCGCAGAGTTGGGTATTACCGATGAGGATGATCGAGGGCAGATGCACGCTGTTACGACGGCGGCGCTGAACGTTGGCCAAAGCCGATAGCTCATGCCCGATCAACAGGCCGGACAAATAGTCCGGTTGCGCGGTGGCGCTGAGTTCGCCGGTCAGCCCGAGGCTGCGAGCGCTAAACAAGGTCGACAACGGCCCGATCTCGCCGTCCGCCGACAACGCCACTTGCACACCGCGATCAAACGCCTGGCCATCGAACGATGTGCCCTGCTGTTGGGTGCGCCCGAGAATGCTGTGTTCGCTGAGCACGGCGAAGACTTCGCCGGTCATGAAGGTGTCGAAATGAACGATGCAGCCGTCGGCCACTTCCACCCATTTCGAATGACTGCCCGGCAAGCCGATCAACAGATCGCCGCTCGCCCCGCTCGGCAGGTTCTGTAACACGCCAAGCACTTGGGTTTCTTCGCCACGCATCACGTTCGGTAGATGCGAACGTTGAATCACACCCGGCACGATGTGCACATCGACACCGCGAAGACTGCGAACGGTTTGTAGGGAGTTTCCGAGATTGGCGACGTTGGCCGGCGTGTCCTGGTAGGACGCTTCTCGCCAGCCCTGGGCGCTGCCGACCATACCGCAGGCAATCACCGGTAAATCGGGTTGCGCGTCGAGCCAGTCACCGCAGGCGTCATCGAAGGCCAGTTCAAAACCGTCGGTGCATTCCTGGCCGTTGATGATTCGCGGCGTGCGCGGCAGCTGCATGATCCCGGACGACAGCGAACGCTGTTCCAGCACCTGGCCACCCGCGGCGAGTTTGTAAGCACGTAATGAGGTTGTCCCCCAATCGAGCGCGATCAATTGCGCCAGCATCGCTTCACCTGTTTTGTTTATTGGCAGTGAGTGAGCTGGACTATAGACCTCCTAGCGGTAAAATCTCAATATGTAATTTATCGTCCCATATTATGGGAATCAACAAACGCTATATCCCAATACCTTCGACATCGTCACCGGACACGAAAAGCTTGAAGGATTCATGCTCATTGGCCCCAAAGATGTGCGTTTTGCCTTGCGCGTCGCTCAACCCTTCCTCCTCCCGCCCGTCAGCACGTCTTATGAAGTAGCTGACATTGGCTCTCGGCTGTTTGGTTTTGCTATCGACAATCTGGAACTGACCTGTAAGCGGCGCAAATGAACTCAACAGTCCGCTGTAGGGCAAACCACTGCATACCCCTCCATGAACGATGATGGTGCCCGCGTAGTAGCGCGTTTCATTAATGCAGATCGGTTCGAACAGCAACCAGGACAACTGCCGATCCTCCGGCGGCAAGATGACATATTCTGGCGCCGTTATTTCTTTCTCGACTTCGGCAATAATCCGCGAAGTCGGAATGTACATAACCTTGGAGTAATACGCCTTATACAAAAAGGCCGTGATGCGCGCCATGCAGGGGATGTATTCCTGCTTTTTCAACAATGACAACAGCACTTCTTTGCGAATGGGACGAGAACTACTTCCCTCGTCTTCATCCTCTTCAAATCTAAACCAGGCCTTGAATTCATAACGACGATCACCCTCAACGATCCGCACCTCATCCACCGGGCCATTCGCCGACAATTGAATGTGATGCAGGATGGAAAAATCAGTGTCTCCATCCAGGGAACAGTTCACCCAGGTACCGACTTGCGCGCTGATGCCGTGCGCGTCGTACAAGTTGACCAGATCCCGGTCGGACCTGAATCGCAAATAATAAGAACCTGAATCATATTCAAGTGAGGTAAATTCGATCCGCGCGGCCGGCACGTCCAAGTGCATGCACGATGAACACAACACACAGAACATCAAAACGGCTAAAAGCCTTGCCATATAAATCCCTTTAAACAAATCAAACAAAAACGCGTACTTATCCCCATCACCGCCCACACGGCGGGTGGGGGATGTACATGAACTTAGGGGGAACTCAGCGGAAGCCTGTTTGCATGGCATATATCGTCCGTGAGCGCGCAAAAGGCGCACAGAGTGCCGGACTAGAGCGATGTCGACAACCGGTTCAGCAGCAGATTGCCATCAGCCCTCAACGCCCCTCGGCAAACTCCCGCAACACCGCCCCATCCATCCGATAACGCACCCACTCTTCCTGTGGCTGCGCGCCGAGGGATTTGTAGAACTCGATGGCGGGTTTGTTCCAGTCCAGCACGCTCCATTCGAAACGCCCGCAATCATTGGCGCAGGCGATTTTGGCCAGGTGGCGCAGCAAGGTTTTGCCGGCGCCGCCGCCGCGTTGTTCGGGGGTGATGTAGAGGTCTTCGAGGTACAGGCAGTTGCTGCCGAGCCAGGTGGAATAGCTGAAGAAGAACACCGCGAAGCCGATCGCCAGACCGTCGCGCAGGCAGATCAGGCCGTGGGCGGTGGCGCCTTCGCTGAACAGGCTGCGCTCGATGTCGGCAACGCTGGCGATGACTTCGTGACGGGCACGTTCGTAGTCGGCCAGCTCAGTGATGAACGCGAGGATTTGCGGTGCATCGCTGGGGGTCGCCGGGCGGATCTCGATCGTCATGGACGTGCCTTGTCAGAAGTGGAAAACGCCATACTAAGGCGGCAATCGATCTGTGGCGAGGGAGCTTGCTCCCGTCCGACTGCGAAGCAGTCGTAAAACTGGCAACCCCGTTCTAACTGAAATACCGTGGCGCCTGAGATTGGGGCTGCTGCGCAGCCCAGCGGGAGCAAGCTCCCTCGCCACAATGGTGATTTGACCCATAAAAGGATGTTTATGACCGCCACCGCTTTCGCCCCCCTGCAAACCCTCGCCGAGACACTCCTGCCCCACGCGCTGGAACCCTCGGAGGACGGCGCCCACGACCTGTCGCACTTGCAGCGCGTCTGGCACAACGTGCGCACGCTTCACGCACAAGAAGGCGGTGATCTGGACGTGTTGTTGGCAGCGGTGCTGTTGCATGATTGCGTGGCGGTGGAGAAGAACTCGCCGTTGCGCTCCCAGGCCTCAAGGCTGGCAGCGGATAAAGCGGCGACGCTGCTGACGACACTGGACTGGCCCGGCGCAAAAATCACCGCCGCCACCCACGCCATCGAGGCTCACAGCTTTTCCGCCAACATCACCCCGACCACCCTCGAAGCGAAAATCATGCAAGACGCTGACCGGCTCGATTCCCTCGGCATGCTCGGCGTGGCGCGAACCTTCTACATCGCCGGGCGCATGGGCAGTGCGTTGTACGACCCGCAGGACCCGGAAGCCAAAGCACGGGACTACGACGACAAGCGCTTTTGCCTCGACCATTTCCAGACCAAGCTGCTGCACCTGGCGGACGGCTTCCAGACCGTCACGGGCCAGCACCTGGCGCAGATTCGCCATCAGCGTTTGAAGGGTTTCATGGAGTTGTTCAAGGAAGAAATCGGTGTTTGCCGGTCGTCTTCCAACTGACCCTGGCGCTGTCGTCAGCCTGAACCGTTCGTCGTTCATCAGGCACCAACCCAACCGAAGGCGGACCAACATCAGGTAAGGACTCTAATAATCTGGAGACGACACCATGATCATGTCCCGGCTGACCGCTCTCGCTCTCGCTGCCCTGCTGTCCTCTACGGCCTTCGCCGCCACCACTGCCACCGGTACCGGCCCCACCGACCCGGTGGAGAAACCCAAAGCCCCCGCCATCCAGAGTGCCCCTGGCATGAACACCGATGGCTCGGGGATCGACAGCAGTCTGCCGCCGTCCACGGGCACCGATCCGCGCCTCAAGGGCAACGACACCGGTCGTCAGGGCGGGACGAGCACGCCGGACGCCCAGACACCCGATAACGCCGGCCCCGGCACGGGCTCGAAAACCACCACCGGTGGTTCGGGCTCCGAAGGTACCGGTCAATAGTTCGCCGACGCGAGCGACGCAACACCCTATCCACATCCATGAAAGAGGTAACCATGAACGTCGATAAAAACCTGGAAAAAGAAGTCCTGACCCGCCTGTTGCACGCCCATCCAAGTGGTTTGGGCAAGGAGGTCCTGGACAATTACCGGGGGGAGAAAGTCGTGGCCAGCACCCTCGCCACCTTGCAGGAACGCGGACTGATCCACCATGGTCATGTGACCTGTAACGAGGCGGGCGAGCACTCGCTGAACCTGCCGATCAAGCTCAGTGCCGCTGGGGTCGAGGCGGCGCGCAAGCTGGATGTTTAACGCCTGAAGATCAAAGATCGCAGCCTTTGGCAGCGCCTGCGGCACTGTGAATTGCTGCGATCTTCACAACACTGAAGCCAGGAGAAATCCCATGCCTCGTGGAAGCAAAGACAAATACACCGCCGAGCAAAAGCGCAAGGCCGAGCACATCGAAGACAGCTACGAACAAAAAGGCATTTCCAAAGACGAAGCCGAAGCCCGGGCCTGGGCGACGGTGAACAAGCAGTCGGGTGGCGGCGAACGGGCCGCTGGCTCGGGGCGCAAGAAACCGGCGAGCGCCAAGTCCGAGGACCGCAAGGAATCATCCCGGCGGGCGGTGGCCAGCCGTGAAGGTCATGCGCGCAACAGCAAGGCTTCGCGCGATACCCAGACCGTCGACAGTTTGATGAAAGAAGCCCGGGCGAAGAAGATTCCGGGGCGGTCAGGGATGCGCAAGCAGGAGTTGATTGAGGCGTTGCGTAAGGCCGGTTGACGCTGGGGATTTGAGTTGGATTTGATGGCCCCTTCGCGGGCCAGCCTCGCGCCTACAGGTGTACGACATCCCCCTGTAGGCGCGAGGCTTGCCCGCGATGGCGTCTGATCAGACGCCAGATATTTTAAAAGTCAGCACTCAGCACATCGGGTAATTGAACCGATTGATCACGTTCGAGTATTTGCTGTTATAGCGTTTGGCCGAGTTGGCGATGTTCGAACTGCTCATGCGCGCCATGACACCGGTTTCTTCACGCTTGAAAACGCCGTCCTTGACGTCTTTGATCATCGAACGGGACTGGCCCAGAAAATCGTTGATCTCCAACATGCCGCCGTTGCAGCTCTTGCCGGACTTGGCAGACTGTTCGGTGACTTTCTTGTTCCAGCCTGTCGCGGCATCCGCCACTTGTGCCAGGGACTTTTCGAAAGCGTCCAGCGCTGCCGGATCATTGGGTGCAGCAAACAAGACGTTGGCATCGGCATTGTTCAGCTTGCCGTAGTAAATCAGCCCCGCGCGATAGTAAGCCGCGGTGTCCTTGGGTGCCTTGTCGAACGCTTCCTTGGTCAGCGCCTGATCACGATCACTCAACCCTTTGTAGAACGCCTGTTCTTTCTGCGCGACCAGGGTCAGCGCCGCCAGGTAATCCTTGCTCAACTCACGCGCCTTGGCGCCATTGTCGGCCAGGTAGCCTTTGGAGTCGGCGTAGTTGTTCAGCTCGTGGCTCAACGGTGACAACGTCTTCAACGCTGCGGAAAAGTCCTTGGCGGCGGCATCGATTTCAACAATCGGGCTGTCGATGGCAGCGGCGGCATCCAGCTTCGTCGCCGAGCGATCAACCAGGATGTCATTCTCGATGCGCATCGAGGTGGGCGCTTCTTTACCCTTTAACAGCGGCATCTGTTGGTTCAGGTAGTTGTCCTGGGCTTCCTGGAACGACGTCGTCAGGCTGTTGGCCACATCGACATACAGGTTGTACTTCTCGATTTGCTGCTGTTCTGCGGCGCTTTGCTTTGGCTGCGCAGCGGCCGTCGCGTCAGGCTTGTCGCCACAACCGGCCAACAGTGCCGAGGTCGCGACCAGTGTCGCGGCAATCATCATCCGGAAATTCATTCTTTCTCTTCCATAAAGAAACGCGGCGGGCCATGCATGGCTTGCCGGGAGGATTCGGGGGGAGGCTTTGCAAACGGGGGACTCTCTCCATGAGTGTACGAAACTGGCCTGACAGGCTGTCAGACACTTCCCCTTCCTGGGGCGCGCATTGTGCAAATTTTGAGACGGGATAGCAAATAGCCTACCGCCGTCTCTGTAGGAACGGGGCTTGCCCGCAAAGGCGACCGATCAGTCGCCCGAATGCTCGCGGACCAACGCATCCACCTCAGCCGACCCAGGCGAAGTCGCCGGCCCCCACCGCGTCACCGCCAAAGCCGCCGCCGCATTCGCCCTTCGCGCCGCCTCGAGCGCCGACAACCCTCGAGCCAACCCGGCCACAAACACCCCGGCATGGGCATCCCCGGCGCCGTTGCTGTCTACCGCGTCGACCTTGAACCCAGGCACGTGCTGGCAGTCACCGCGCTGACGAATCCAGCACCCTTGCGGCCCATCGCGCACCACCATCAACACATCGGCCGGCAGATGATCGACCAACCGATCCAGCGCCTCAGCAATGTCCGCTGCCCCGGTAAACCGCAGCGCCTCGACGCTGTTGCTGGTCCACACATCGATGCGTGGCAGCAACGCATTCATCAACGGTTCATCCGGCGATTCCACCAACGGCCCCGGATCGAAAATCACGTTGATGCCTTTCGGTAATCCCAACACCCAATCCACCAACGCCCGAGCCTTGCCAACGTGCAGCAAGCTGTAACCGCTGACATAGACATAGTCCCCCGCCTCCGCCGGCACGCTCGCCAGGTCCTCGGTGGATACGTCGCCTTCAGCGCCGATGTAGGAAATGAAACTGCGTTCGGCCGAGGCGTCGGTCACCGCGACGCATAACCCGGTATCGCGCTCGGCTTTGTCGGCGATGCCAATCTGAATGCCTTCCGCCTTCATCGCTTCCCGCGCCAGGTCACCGAAACGTCCGGTGCCATGCCGGCCGAGGTAAACCACCGGCAAACCATTGCGCTGGGCCGCGGCCATCACGTTGAAGCCACCGCCGGCTTCGAAACTGGCGGATTGCGCCAACACATCGCCGCCGGCCTGGGGCAGTTTATCCACGGCCATGACCAGGTCGATGATGACCTGGCCGGTGTGCAACAACTTAGGCATGAGCGTTCTCAGTCAGTGCAGCGCGACGATCCTTGGCCCCGCCGAGTACGAAATAAATGCCGCCGGCGACCAGGAAGGTCACGATCCAGCCGAGGCCGTTATGGCCCAGCCACGAATCGGAGAGGAAGCCGCGGAACCAGATGTTTTCGGCCGTGGTGCCGATGGTGGTGAAGCTGAAACCCAGCACAATCGCAATCGCCCAGGCACCGAAGGCACGCCATTCGATACCGCCGCGATACCAATAGGCACTGCTCGGGCTGACGTCCAGCAGGTCTTTGGGGCTGTAGTAATGACGATGGATCAGGTCCACGACGAAGATCCCGACCCACGCGGTGATCGGCACCGCCAGCAGGGAAATGAAGGTGATGAACGGGCCGTAGAAGCTGTCGGCGATCAGCATGAAGTAGATCGAACCGGCGAAGATCGCCACGATGTCCACCACCACTGCGTAGACGCGCGGGACCTTGAGGCCGAGGGTCAGCGTGGTCAAACCGGCGGAGTACACCGACAGGTTGTTCGACAGCAGCAAGCCGCCGAACGCGGTAATCAGGTACGGCACGGCCATCCAGGTCGGCAGCATGTCGCGGATCGCGATGATCGGGTCTGTGGCTTGGGCTAGGTCGTTGTTGCCCACCGACAGCAAGCCGCCGAGGGTGATCAGCAGCACCAGCGGGATCCCCGCACCGAATGCGGCCGAGGCCACCAGGCGCACGGCTTTGACGCTTTTGTGCTGATAACGCGACATGTCCGCGCCAGCGTTGGCCCAACCGATCCCGGTGCCTGCGGCCATGGTGCCGACGCCGATGATCATCGCGCTCAGCGGTGCCGGCGTGGCGTTGAACACCGCGCTCCAGTCGATGGTGGCGCAGAGGAAACCGCCGACCAGAATGTTCAACGCGCCGAACACGTAGGTCGCCCACTTCTGGATCACCAGCAAGGTGGCGTGGCCGAGGCCCGATACCGAAAGCGTCAGCAGCACGAAGATCGCAATGAAGATCAGCGTCAGCACCGGTGCGCTTTTCGCTTCCACCGGCGAACCGAACAGGATCGAGCACAACGACAACAGCACGAAGGCGGCGGTGGTGGTGTTGACGGTTTCCCAACCCAGGCGCGACATCAGCGAAACCACGGTCGGGCCGATATTGCCGCGTACACCGAAGATCGCGCGGGACAAAGTCAGGCTTGGTGCGCGGCCACGACGGCCGGCAATGGAAATGATCCCCACCACCGCGAAAGAACCAGCGGCGCCGAGAATCGCGACGATGATTGCCTGCCAGATCGCCAGGCCGCGAAACGCCACCAGCGTGGCACCCAGGGGCAAGCCGAGGATGGAGATGTTGGCGGCGAACCAGACCCAGAACAGTTGCAGCGGATGACCGTTGCACTCGCTTTCCGGGACCGGTTCGATGCCACGGGTTTCCAGTTGCCCGGCGCTTGGCCCGGCGTTCGATGAACTCATGATGGATGCTCCTGTTGCCATTGTTTTGGTTGTGGGCAGACGGATTTCTAAGTGACCTGCGCAACC
This sequence comes from Pseudomonas sp. ADAK2, assembly GCF_012935755.1. Taxonomy (GTDB): domain Bacteria; phylum Pseudomonadota; class Gammaproteobacteria; order Pseudomonadales; family Pseudomonadaceae; genus Aquipseudomonas. The sequence goes on along the minus strand of NZ_CP052862.1, from coordinate 6,363,958 downwards.
CCGTGTAGGCGCTGCCGCAGGCTGCGATCTTTTGATCTTGATTGACAGCTGCCGCAAGACCGCCAGGATCAAAAGATCGCAGCCTTCGGCAGCGCCTACAGGTTTATTGCGTACACCTCAGCGAAGAGTGAGGAGTCCTTTCACAAGGGGTTCCAGCTCCAGGCCATTCACGGCTTTGACCTGCTCGATCAGCGCCACCGGCCAGCTCTCCAGGCCCAGGCAAGCGCCGAGCATGGCGCCGAGAATCGCCGCAATGGTGTCGGTGTCGCCGCCCAGGCTTGCGGCCATGCACACGGCTTCGAAGGCATTCAATTCACCAATCGCCACCTGCTGGGCCAGGGCGAACGACACCACCACCGATTCCTGCGACGCCACCGAAGTACCGATCACGTCGTACAGCAAGTCCGCCAGCAAGGCCTTGTCGCTGTCGATGCTGATGGTCCGTGCCCAGCTGATCCGCGAGGCAACGCGCCCGCCCGCGACCCAGTGACCATGGCTTTCCGCTTGCTGGGCGATTTGCATGCCCAGGTTCAGCGCTTCGCCCAGGTCCATGCCGTTGATCCCGGCCGAGACCACCGCCGCCACTGCCGCCGCGCTGGAGATGCCCAACGTGGTGTTGTGGGTAACCTGGCAGGCCTGCACCACGGCACGGATGAAACGCTCTGGATCAGCAACATCCGCCGCGATCCCGACCGGGGTGATGCGCATCGCCGCGCCGTTGGTGGTGCCGTAGCGCCCCGACTCTTCCGGCGAATGGCCGGCGAGGATCATCTCGATGGCACGTTTGGTCGAAGGGCCGAGCAAATCCTGCGAGCCCTTGGCCTGCATCTCGGCTTCCCATTCGATCAAACGTTGGGCGAGCACGGCCGGTTCGATCCGGCCTTCGCCTTCGATCAGTAATTGGCCGACCAGGATCGCCTGTTCGGTGTCGTCGGTAATCGAGCCCTTGGGCATGTTGGCGGCGATCGGTTGATCGGGGCCAGCGTCTTCCAGGTCGGTGATTTCGCCGAAGCGCGCCTTGATCTCGGCGCGGCTCAGGGATTGGGTCGGCATGCCCAGGGCGTCGCCCAAAGCCAAACCATAGAACGCGCCCAAGGCACGATTGAGCGCGGTCACTTTGACTCTCCAAATTGCAGGTGCAGACGAAAATGCACAGGGTCGAGCAGGCTTTCGACCTGTTCCATGAACCGGCCCTGACGGTCGTACGTGGTGCGCAGGGCCTTGAGGAATACGGTGCCGGTCGGACGACCGAGCAGCTCGGCGTCTTCGGCGTTCAACGGTTCGGCGCCGATCCATTGATCACCGCGTTCGCCGATGTAGCCATAGGCGGCCAGGGTGATGGTCAGCGAGTTATCGATCAGCCCCACTCGCGGCAGGCTTTCCAGGGTGCCGGTGGCGGGAATCAGTGAGCGTTCCAGGGACACCAGTGTGCCGTCGTTGGCGCGGCGGCGACGGTCGAGGGTGATGAATTGGTCGGTGCCGAACCGCGACAGCAAGTCAGGACGACTGACCGCTTCCAGGCGCAACACTTCGGTGTTGATCAGCGCCCCGCTGTCCGCCAGCGCCTGGGCCCAGCCGCTGCGCTGATCGAGCACCACACCGTCGAAGGTGACGATGGAGCCGACGCCGCTTTGCGTGGCGATGTAGTTACGCCGCTTCAGTTCGGCCAGGGCTTCACGCAGCGTGCCGCGGCTGACCTTGAATTCTTCAGCCAACTGATGCTCGCCCGGCAATAGAAAGCCGTCCTCCATGAGGCCGCTTTCGATGCGCCGGATGAGCTCGTCGACCACCCGTTGTTTCTTGTCAAATCGAACCTGTCTAATCATGTACAAAGTGATAACCGAAACAGGGTCGGGCGGGCAAGGGATATTTTTTAGGAGGTGACGGGTGGACTGATCGTTCCCACGCTCTGCGTGGGAATGCAGCCCGGGACGCTCTGCGTCCCAGAAGCGGACGCGGAGCGTCCATTGAGGCATTCCCACGCGGAGCGTGGGAACGATCGGGTAGAGGGGTTAGCGTTGTTTCAGACGGTCAATCACCACCGCCAGCAACAGAATCGAACCCCGAATCACATACTGATAAAACGTATCAATGTTCTTCAGGTTCATCGCATTCTCGATGATCGCCAGAATCAACACCCCGGCAATCACATGCCGGATCATGCCGATCCCGCCGCTCAGCGACACCCCGCCCAACACACAGGCCGAGATCACCGTCAGTTCAAAACCCTGGCCAATCATCGGTTGCCCGGAGGTCATGCGCGAAGCGAGGATCACCCCGGCCAACGCCCCGATCAAACCATGCACGGCGAAGATAATGATCTTGGTCCGGTCAACGTTGACCCCGGCCAGCAACGCCGCTTCCTGGTTGCCACCGATGGCCATGGTGTTGCGCCCGTAGGTGGTGTAGTTCAGCAGCCAGCCGAAAAACAGGAAACACACGATGGTGATCAGGATCGGCACCGGCACGCCAAACAACTGGCCGTTGCCGAAGACGAAGAACTGTTCCTGGGACACGCCGACCGCTTTGCCATTGGCAAAAATGTAGGCCAGCCCACGCACGATTTGCATGGTCGCCAAGGTCGTGATCAAGGCATTGACCCGCAACTTGGCGATCACAATCCCGTTGATCAACCCGACGACCAGCCCCATGAACAGCGCCGCCGCTACGCCGAGAAAGACGCTGTCGGTGTCCCGCATCACCACCGCTGCAACCACGCCGGCGCAGGCAATCACCGAACCCACCGACAAATCGAAATGCCCGGACGCCAGGCAATACAACATGGTGCACGCGGCAATCCCGGTCGTAGAAATCGCCAGGCCAAGGCCACGCATGTTCAGCGGCGAGAGGAAGTTGTCGATCAGCAAAGTGCAAGCCACAAAGATGCCGATGGCCGCCAGCAGCATCACCCAGTCATCGAGAAAACGTCGCAGGTCCAGGGGTTTGCGCAGGGTGGGCAGAGCGTTGTTTTGGATGGTCATCATAATTACCTCTCAGTTCGCCACGCCGTCAGCGCGTTGGCGCGGCAAAGCCAGTTGCAGCAGGTTGGATTCATTGGCCTCGTCGCGGGACAGCTCGCCGCGCATCGCGCCTTCGCACAGCACCAGGATGCGGTCGGAAATGCCCATCACTTCCATCAGATCGCTAGACACTACAATCACCGCGATACCGCTGGCGGCGAGGTTGTGGATGATCTGGTAGATCTCCGCTTTAGCGCCGATGTCGATGCCTCGGGTCGGTTCGTCGAGCAGCAAGACCTTCATCGGCATCGACAGCCAGCGACCAAGAATGGCCTTCTGCTGATTGCCGCCGGACAGGTACATGATTTTTTGCGAGGCGCTGGGCGTCTTCACTTTCAGCGCCGCGATCTGCTTCTCGGCGTTGCCCTTTTCCCATAGGCCGTGCAACAGGCAACCGAAAGTGGAATGGGCGCCGCGCGCACTGATGTTGATGTTCTCGGCGACGCTGGAGAGCGGCATGATGCCCTCCTTCTTGCGGTCCTCGGGACACAGCAAAACCCCGGCGGCAATTGCATCGCGAGGGGAACGCAGTTTCAGTTCATGGCCACGCAGTTCCAGGCGACCCGCCGTGTTGCGCGTCAAGCCGCTGAGCATGCGGAACAGCTCGGTGCGCCCTGCCCCAACCAATCCAAACAACCCGAGAATCTCGCCTTTGTGCACCTCGAAACTCACCGGTTCCCTCAGGCCTGGCCCGAGCAAACCATCGACCTTCAGCGCCACCGCACCGCGCTGACGCGGACGGTAATCGTAGATGTCCTGGATGTCGCGACCGACCATGCAGGTCACTAACTGATCATGGGTCAGTTCACTCATGTTCTCGAACGTGCGCACGAAGCGGCCGTCCTTGAACACCGTCACCGCGTTGCAGATGCGGAACACTTCTTCCATGCGATGGGAGACGTAGAGCACCACTTTGCCTTCGTCGCGCAGGCGACCGATGATCGCCATCAAGCGATCGATCTCCCGCGCTGAAAGGCTGCTGGTCGGTTCATCGAACGCAATCACATGCGCACCACGGGACAAGGCCTTGGCGATTTCCACCAATTGCCGCTGGCCGAGTGACAAGCGCCCGACCTTTTCTTGCGGATCGATTTCATCGGCCAGGCCCTTGAGGCAGGCCAACGCTTGCTGGCGCAACGCACCGCGATTGATCAGGCCGAAACTGGCCGGCAGATGCCCGAGGAACAGGTTTTCCGCGACGGACATTTCCGGAACCAGGTGCAGCTCCTGGTGAATCACCGCGACGCGGCTGGCGATGCTGTCGGCGGTGGACTTGAAGGCCATCGTCTGCTCGCCGATCTGCAGGTCGCCGCTGCTCGGAATGTAGGCGCCGCCGAGGATTTTCAGCAGCGTCGATTTGCCGGCGCCGTTCTCGCCCATCAAGGCATGCACCTGCCCCGGATGCGCGACGAAGCTGATGCCGTCCAGCGCCTTCACCCCGGGAAAGGTCTTGCCAATCCCGTTGAAGCGCAAGCTGCCGCCGCGGTGTTCTTGTGTTTGTGTTTGCGCTTGCATAACCACCTCATCACACAGATCAGACGGCCCCGTCGCCAGGGCCGCCGATGAAATCAACCGGCCTTCAGTTCCACAGGCCGATCTTTTCCAGTTCCTGCTTGAAGTTCTCGCGAGTGATCAGTGTCACTTCATCCATGGCCGTATATTTCGGCGGTTCTTTGCCGGTAGTGACCCACTCGTACATCATCACGGCCGTGTTGTAGCCCTCGATGTGCGGGCTTGGCAGCATCGAGCCGAAGAAGCCGCTGTTGGGCTTTTTCAGTTCGCCGATGGCGTCGGTGCCGTTGATGCCGATGCCGATGACGTTAGCCGCGGTGAACCCGGCGCTTTCGGTGGCGCGCACGCCGCCCAGCACGGTGTTGTCGTTCATGCCGCCGATGATCAGGTTTTTCGCGCCGCTGGGCAGTTTCACCAGCGCCGAGTTGGTGGCGTCCATGCTGCCCGGGACGTCGAGGGTTTTCTGCGCGGTGAAGAGGATATGGTCTTTCGGGAAGCCCGCATCGGTCAGCGCCTTGGCCGAACCGTCGGTGCGTTTCTTGCCGGTGTCGAGTTCATTGAAGGTGTTGATCACCGCGTAGGTTTCTTTCCAGTCCCAACCGCGTTTTTTCGCTTCGGTGGCCATGGCATTGCCCTGTTTCTCGCCGACTTCAAACGCGGCCATGCCGAGGTAAGGCACGTCTTCCATGAACTTGCCGCTGGCATCGACGAAACGGTCATCGACCGCGATCACTTTCAAGCCGTTGGCCTTGGCCTTGGCGACGATGGCCGGGCCGAGGCCGACGTCCGGCGGGCAGATCACGAATCCCTTGGCGCCGTTGGCGGCCAGGCTGTCGATGGCCGAGAGGGTTTTCTCGCCATCAGGCACGGCGATCTTGATCACGGTGAAACCTTTGTCCTTGCCGGCCTTTTCGGCGAAGGCCCATTCGGTCTGGAACCAGGGCTCTTCCGCCTGCTTGACCAGAAAACCGATTTTCACTTGCTCGGCCGCCAGCAGCGAACTGCTCAGGCTGACCGCCGTGACCGCCAAAGCGGCACAGCACAGGGAACGGATCCCACGACGACGATTCATAAGCTGACTCCTTGTTATTTTTTTGAGCGTTATTTGAAAGCCGGTACAGCGGTCAAAACGTGTAGCGAATAGTCATATCGTATGATGATTGGATTACGGACGGAGTTCCGCGCCCGAATCCCACTGTGCTCAGTCGTGGTACATGACCGAGCGACCACCATCGATGGTGATGCACGAGGCGTTGATGAACGGCGCTTCATCACTGGCCAGGAAAACCGTAGTCATCGCCACTTCCATCGGCTGCCCGATGCGCCGCGGCGGATGGAGATCAAAGGCGCGCTGACGCTCGGCGTGAGGGTCGGCGAAACCATTCCAGTAATCGACGTTCAGCTGGGTTTCGATGTAGCCGGGCGCGATGGCGTTGACGCGGATGCCCTTCGGCGCGTATTCGATGCCGAGGGCGCGGGTCAGGCCGAGCAAGCCGTGCTTGGCTACCGGGTACGGGAAGCAGCCGGGAATGATGTGGGAGGAATGGGTCGAGGCGATGTTGATGATGCTGCCGATGCCCTGCTCGATCATCTGCGGCAACACCGCTTTGCAGCCGAACCAGGCGCCGTCGAGGTCGATGGCGAAGCAGCGGCGCCAGTCTTCTTCGGTCATTTGCAGCGGATCGCGGAACACGTTGACGCCGGCGCAGTTGACCAACACGTCGATGCGGCCGTGGCGTTCGACGGCCAATTTGGCCATGGCGTTCAGGTCTTGCTGATTGGAGACGTCAGCCTTGATCGCTTGCACGTCAAACCCTTTGCCCCGCCAGTGAGCCGCGACTTGCTCGACTTTATCGCCCTGGATGTCGCAGATGATCAGCTTCGCTTGCTGGCAGGCGAAGGTCGCGACAATTGCCTCGCCAATGCCTTGGGCCGCGCCAGTGAGCAGCACGACCTTGTTTTTCAGGCGCTCGCCCTTCGGCGGCTCGGGCGCTGGCGGCAAGGAAAGAGGTTCAGCCATGAAGCCAGACTCCCTTTTTCAGGCACGACAAAAACCGGGCATCTGTCGATGTCCGGCCGAAAAACTGTGTGGAAAATCGCTGCATCACTTCACCTGTTTTGTTTTTTTAAGTGTGAGTGCGTGTAACTGATGGAGCCGACTATAAACCCGACCGCCAAATAATCTCAATATATAATTTTACATCCCATATTTTGGGATCTAACCGGCAAACCTCGTACAGGTTTTTCCGGTCACATCGACTCGAATCGATAGCACAGCGCCGTCCAATGGATGGTTGAGCGGGCTCGCGGCGCTGGTGATGTACAAGGTTTGCAAGTCTTCGCCGCCGAATACGCAACTGGTGGGACGACTGACGGGCAGCTCGATCACCCGGTCAACCTGGCCTTCGGGACTCAAGCGGAGCAGGCAGCTGCCGTCCCATCGGGCATTCCACAGATAGCCTTGGGCATCCATCGCCGAACCGTCCGGGCCGCCGCGCTCATGGGGGCCGAACCAGACCTGGGCCGGGTCGAGGCCGCCGTCGGTGCGGATGAAGTGTTGGTAGAGCGTGCTGTCGAGGCTGTCGGCGAAGTAGAGCCGAGTCGAGTCATCGCTCCACAGCAACGTGTTGGGAATGCCCAGGCCCCGGAGCAGCGGCGTGACCCGGGCATCGCGGTCGATGCGGAACAGGCCACCGGAACGGCGCTCGATGGGCAGGTCTTCGCCGTGCTCGCCGATGTTGTTTTGCATGGTGCCGAGCCAGAGACGGCCTTGGGCATCGCAGCGGGCTTCGTTGGGCCGATTTCCGGGTTGCGGATCGGCGACGCAAAGCAAGGTCAGCCGTGGTTCCAAGCCGGGCGAGCCGAGATCCAGCCGATACACGCCGCTGCTCAGGGTCACCAGCGCATCGCCACTTTCGCAGGGGATGAAGGCGGACACATGCTCCGGCATCTGCCAGATCTGCACGTTGGCGCCGATCAGTCGCAGGGCTTGCTTGCCGGCGATGTCGACCCAGTACAGCGCTTGGGTCGGTGCGTCCCAGAAGGGGCCTTCACCGAGCTGGGCGCGGTGTTGGGTAACGGCAGTCCACGTCATGAAACCTCCTTTCTTATTGCTTTTTCAATGTAGGAGCGAGGCTTGCCCGCGAAAGCGATTTCATGATCAACAGAGATGCTGAATGTTAAATCGCTTTCGCGGGCAAGCCTCGCTCCTACATGGGAATTGGTGTTGTCAGCTGGCTTTTTTGTCGGCCATGACTTGCGGGTAGAAGCGTTTGATTGCCAGGTCGGCGTTGTCGATCAGGGTCATGCACGCCCACACACCTCGCGCGGCATCCCGGGCGGCGATGGCGTCGGCCATGTCCTTGTGGATCGGCAATGTGCGGCGCAGTTCATCCGGATCGGCGGCGGACACTTCAAACGATACCGCCAGCAGCGCGCCGAGGGCCGGGACCATTTGTTCGATGAATTGATTGTGGCTGGCGGCAAGGATGCACTCGTGGAAGAACTGATCGGCGCGGTTGTAATCGATGCCGCTGTCGACCGCTCGCTCCAGCGCGTTGCAGGCCTGGAGGATCGCTTGCACCTGTTCGACGGTGGCCCGCTCGCAAGCCCAGCGCACGGCCATGGGTTCGATGGTGCGACGCAGGTCGAGCAAGTCATCGACGAAGTTTTCCGGCAAGCCGCTACGGGACAGCCAGCCGACGACTTGCGGATCAAACAGGTTCCAGCGCTTGATCGGCAGCACCCGCGTCCCGACCTTCGGCCCGACTTCGAGCAGGCCTTTGGCTACAAGGGTTTTGATGGCTTCGCGGATAACGGTGCGACTGACCCCAAGCTGTTCGCCGAGATCAGCTTCGACCTTGATGGTCTCGCCGGGTTTGACCTGGCCGGCAGCAATCCAGCAACCGAGCCAATCGACCGTCGACGCATGAAAACTGCTGGACATGAAAACCTCGAAGCAGGGACGGCAACAAGCCGCTCGTGATGCAGGCCACGCTAATCATCATACGATTGAGTGTCAAATTGATTTTTTCATACGTCTTCGAAACTCAGCGCATTTCATCCGCGGGATTTGAAGCAACCCACTTTGTCACCTACGGTTAGCCCGCGACAGATCAGGCAGTCAAAAGCCTGTGTTCCACCAAAGTCCGCTATCGACAGGTATGAGTATGAACATGGATGCGTCTACGCAATACCCGATTGTATTGGTCCACGGCCTGCTTGGTTTCGACACCATTGGCGGTTACCCGTACTTCTTCGAGATCAAGGAAGCCCTGGAACGGGCTGGCGCCACGGTGTACGCCGTTAATATCCCCGCCGTTAACGGCAACGAGGAGCGCGGCGAAAAACTGCTCGAACACGTCAATCGCATTTTGCGCGAAACGGGAGCGGCCAAGGTCAATCTGATCGGCCATAGCCAGGGCCCACTGGCCGCACGCTATGTCGCCGCGCTGCACCCGGAAAAGGTGGCGTCAGTCACTTCGGTCAGTTGTCCCAATCACGGTTCGGAAATTGCCGATCAGCTGCATAAGGCACTGACGCCCGGAGAGTTGCCGGAAGCGGTGGTGCTGGTGCTACTGGAAGCCGTCGGTGCCTTTATCTCGTTGATCAGTGGCCATCCAGAGAATCCTGAGGATGCTCAAGCGGCCTTTGCGTCGTTGACCAGCACAGGGTTGGCCGCCTTCAACAAGAAATACCCGCAAGGGGTGCCGAAACACTGGGGCGGGGATGGCAACGAAGTTGAAAACGGCGTGTATTACTACTCCTGGAGCGGGATCGTGCAGAACTTCCAGAGCCTGCAACCCCTCGATCCGTCCCATTTGAACTGCATCGTGCTGTCGAAATTATTCTACAAAGAGAAACACGCCAACGATGGGCTGGTCGGCCAGTACAGCTCGCACTTGGGCAAAGTCATTCGCTCGGATTACCCGATGGACCATTTCGACGCGGTCAATCAAATGGCCGGCATTACGAGTTGGAATGTCAGCCCGGTTCATCTCTATCTTGAACACGCCGCGCGGCTCAAGGACAAAGGTTTATAGCGCCCAAAAAAAGGCCCGCTGCACTAGCGGGCCATTTTTCAGAACCAGGGAACATCGCGGGTCAAGGCTCAAGCCCGATCGGGAAGAACTCGCCACTACTCCACACGCCCAACCAGCGTTGGCCGTCGATTTCGCGGCTCACCGCCAGCTCGACCAATTGGTAGAACACGTTGCGATGGATCAGCGCTTCAAGGTTGGTGCGCACATGCACGTAGGGCGCAGGTTCTTGGGTCACGGGATCGATCACCACGCGCATCGGGTGTTCGGCGCCCGCCTCGGCTGTCTCATCGACGTTAGTGGTGAAGCGCAACACCTGGGCTTCGCCCTCGCCTTCAACATCGACGGCAATCGCCACGAACGGCGCGTCGTCGACCTTGATCCCGACTTTCTCGACCGGGGTAATCAGGAAGTAATCATCGCCGTCGCGGCGGATGATGGTGGAGAACAGCTTGACCATCGGCTTACGCCCGATCGGCGTGCCCAGGTAATACCAGGTGCCGTCCCGGGCGATGCGCATGTCGATGTCGCCACAGAAGTCGGGGTTCCACAAGTGGACCGGGGGCAAGCCTTTGGTCTTGGGGATTTGCCCCAGCAGGTCGTTGGCTTTTTGCGGGCCACTCATGGCGTTCTCCTTGGAATTACTGTTCGCTGAGCCCCAACAGGCTGCGCGCGTATTGCTCCAGCGGCGGGCCCAGCAGGTCTTCTGGCTTTTTGTCGTGGAACGTCAGTAAACCGCCACGACTCTTGATCCGTGCAGTATCGATCAAATACTGGGTGCTGGTCTCGATCAACATGATCTGAATTACACCGCTGTCGATGCCGAGGCGGTCCACGGCTTCCTGGTCGAGCCATTCGTCCGAGTTGCCAATGCGATCGTCAGCCTTGGCAAACCGCGTGTACAGCAAGTAATGCGCACCGGCGGCCCGGGCTTCGCCCATGGCCTCATCGAGGCCTTCCGGCGCACGGGCGCGGCGGACCATCGGAAAGTATTCGATAAAGCCGTCGAAAGCGGTTTCGGCGACGACGTTAGGTCGCGGATAGGCACTGCCCGGCGGCGCGAAAGCCCCTTGGGCGATGTAGATGAAGGAGTCCGGCTGGATACGGAAGTTGTTCACGCGCTGACTGTTGCTGTGATCCAGCAGCCCCGCGTCGCTCATGTGGTAGCGAGCACCTTCGCCCATGTCGCTGACATTCATGCAGCCACCAAGCGCCATAACGGCCAGCAGCAAAACCAGGCTACGCATCCTACCCTCCAGAAGCCGGTGACGGAAAACCGGCGAATGGGCGTTGGATGCAGCTTCCGCGCCAGCTCAGGATTATCACCGACTTATAGAATGCAATCGCGGGCAAGCCTTGCTCCTACAGGTTTGAGGTGTCCGCACAGTTGGGTACGACACAAACCTGTAGGAGCGAGGCTTGCCCGCGAAGAGGCCCTGTCAGCCGCCGATAATCTTCATGATGGTCGCGCCACCGGAGAACGCCACTTCCTGCTTGTCCCCCAGGGCTTTCACCAACAACCGCTGCAAGGCAGGCAGTGCCTGATGACGCGGTTTATCCAGCAAGTCGCCGACATAGTGACGATTGCTCGACGACAGGCAACCATGCAGCCAACCGGTGGACGACAGTCGCAACCGCGAACACGTCCGGCAGAACGGCACGCTTTCGTTGGCGATTACGCCGAAGTAGCCCTGCCCCGGAATTTCGTAGCGTACTGCCGTGGCATCCACTGGCGCATTGGCTTGCAGGTATTCGTAGCGCTCGCTAATCAGGCTCAGCAACTGCTGAAGGCTGACGAACTGTTGCAGGAAGGCGTTGTTGTCGCTGGCCAGGTGACCCATGCGCATCAGCTCGATAAAACGCAGCTCGTAGCCACGTTCCAGGCAGTAATCGAGCAGTGGCATCACCTGATCGAGGTTCTGCCCGCGCAACGGCACCATGTTGACCTTGATCTTCATGCCGGCGGCCGAGGCCTGTTCCATGCCATCGAGCACAGTCGCCAGGTCACCGCCACGGGCAATGCTGCGAAACGCGCTGGCGTCGAGGGTATCGAGGGAAACGTTGATGCGCCGGATGCCGGCATCCACCAGCAACGGCAGTTTTTTCGCCAGCAACTGACCGTTGGTGGTCAGACTGATGTCCTCAAGCCCCATCTGGCCGACGGCAGTCATGAAAGCTTCGAGTTTGGGGCTGACCAGCGGCTCGCCACCGGTGATGCGCAACCGCTCAATGCCGGCGGCTTCGATCAGATACGCCACGCCGCGTGCCATGGCCTCGGCCGACAATTCATCCTGCGCAGCCACCAGACGCTTGCCGTTAGGCACGCAATAGGTACACGCGTAATTGCAGGCTGAGGTCAGGCTGATCCGCAAATTGCGAAAACGCCTGCCTTGACGGTCAACGATCATGGATCACTCCGGCGGAAGAAGTTTCGGGACCGCTAAAACTTGACTCACAAATCAAGTTTTAGCAAGTCCTAAGCCTGAGTATATTCCTGCGGTACTGCGCCATGTAGCTAAATCATGGCGCAATAAGCTAACTGAATGGTTCAGCTGCTCGGGGTATCGGTGTCGCGCTTGCGCTTGTTGCCCATGCGCACGCCGATGTCCATCAGGAACTGGAAGAAACCTTCCTGGTCTTCCAGCACATTGCTCCAGAACGGCGAGTGATACAGCGCCACGGCGCCATGCACCAGCGCCCAGGACGCGCAGTAGTGGAAGTACGGCGGCACGTCTTCGAGCTTGCCTTCGCTGATCCGGCCCTTGATCAGCAAGGTCAGGCGTTCGAAGTTCGAGGCACGGATCTTGTGCAGTTCCTCGACCATCTCCGGCACCTGGTTGCCCTTGACCACCTTTTCTTCCAGGCGATCGAACAAGCGATAGCGTTGCGGGTCGCGCATGCGGAATTCGAAGTAGGCCCGGGACAGGGCTTCCTTGTCCTTGTCGACATCGGCCGAATGCAACAGCTCGTTCAAATCGCGCTCGTAATCGAGCATCAGGCGCAGGTAGATCTCGGCCTTGGACTTGAAGTGCTTGTAGATCGTGCCTTTGCCGATACCGACGGCATCAGCAATCATCTCGACGGTGACACTGTCTTCACCCAGTTCGAGGAACAGCTTGAGCGCGGTATCGAGAATTTCTTGCTCGCGGCGACGAAACTCACGGACCTTACGAGGTTCTTTATGCATAAGAAAAGGTCTGTAGGGGTCAAAATTCGAAGCCGCGTATTATGCCTAACTTGCGCCAAAATGCACGGATCATCCGACCATATCTGCGTTTCTTGATCATTTCACGCAAGGCCACCGGTTGATGAGAACTCTTCCGAAGCGCCCGTATTCCAAAATTGTTTAAAAACCGGGGCGGCTAAACTGGACTCGGCGCGATACTGATCAATACTTGAACTGTCGGCGGGGCATCTCCCCCAAGTGTCGCGTCGATATAGGTACCAACGGACCGCGTACCTTTGTTTTACTCCTAATGGTCTTAACCCGGATTCACCCCCCAGAACCCGGGTTTTTTTTGCCTGCGATTTAACCTTTCACATGCGCAAGCGGGAACAATCGCTTGAAGTTTTCCGTGGTTTGCTCGGCAAACCGCTCGTAGGACTCACCCCGCAGCATCGCCAGGAACTCTGCCACTTCCCGCACATATTGCGGCAGGTTCGGTTTGCCGCGATAAGGAATCGGCGCCAGGTACGGCGAATCGGTTTCTACCAGCAAACGGTCGGCCGGCACTTTGCTCGCCACGTCGCGCAACGCATCGGCATTGCGGAACGTGACAATCCCGGACAGGGAAATGTAATAGCCCATGTCCAGCGCGGCCTTGGCCATGTCCCAGTCTTCGGTGAAGCAATGCAGCACACCGGCCTGGGGCAACGCGGCTTCGCGCAATAGCTCCAGCGTATCGGCGCGGGCACCACGGGTGTGGATGATCACTGGTTTACCGGTTTGTTGGGCCGCTTGCAGGTGCAGGCGGAAGGATGCCTGCTGCAGCTCGGCGGCTTCCGGCTCGTAATGGTAATCCAGACCGGTTTCACCGATCGCCACTACGCGCGGGTGATTCAGCTCTTGCAACAGCCAATCGAGCGCGGGCGCGGCACCGGGTTGCACGTCCAGCGGATGCACGCCGACTGAACAATCGACATCGTCATAGCGCTCGGCCAGGGCTTTGACATCGGCGGCATTATCGACGCTGACGCCGATGCACAGAAAGTGCCCTACCCCGCGCTGACGGGCTGCATCGAGTGCGGCATCCAGGGAACCGTCATGGGCGGCGAGGTCGAGGCGATCAAGGTGGCAATGGGAATCTACGAGCATAAAAAGGGCTGCAACTTACATCGTATGAGTGGGACGGTCGGATTTCAGGGCTCCGGCCAGATGGGTTTCGATTCGACTGCGGGCGGTGTTGTCACCGTCATTGAACTGCACGCCTACCCCGGCGGCCCGGTTGCCCTGGGCACCTTTGGGGGTAATCCAGGTGACTTTGCCGGCGACCGGAATCTTCTCCGCTTCGTCCATCAGGTTCAGCAACATGAACACCTCATCGCCCAACTTGTAGCTTTTGTTGGTCGGGATGAACAGGCCACCGTTCTTGATAAACGGCATGTAAGCCGCGTACAGCACGGACTTGTCCTTGATGGTCAGGGACAAAATGCCGTTACGCGGCCCGGTGTTGACGGGTTCATTCATGCTGACCTCCATGGCTGATGCTCAGAGTCTAGTCACTTCTGGCCCGGCAAAGACACCCATTGCACCAGCAGCGCCTCAAGCAACAGCGCCGGATTGAGGTTGGCCTTGCTCATCACCTTCTGGCGCTGGGCGAGGATCCAGTCCTGAATATTCAGCACTTTGCCTTGGGCGGATTTCTGCGCCAGGTATTGGATGACCTTGCGCATGTCCGTCAGGCCCAGGCCTTGTTCATCCTGGGTCAACTGGTAGCGCAGGATCAGGCTCGACCAGTCGCAGAACCAGTCGAACAACAGTAACTGCGGAATGCTTTTCCATTCTTCGGCCAATTGGGTCGGTGACTTCTGTTGCTTGAGCAACTGTTTCACGCCTTCGACCACCAGCAAGCGCTGTTCGCGTACACCCTGGTTCTGCAACTTGACCGCGGCCAATGGCGAACCGGCGGCCAGGGTCAACAATTCGATACGTTCTTCCTGCGAGCAATCCGGCAAGGCCGTCGCCAGCCACGCCAGGCTCATGGCCTCGCTGGGCAATGGACAGGCCTGCTGCTGGCAGCGGCTCTTGATCGTCGGCAGCAAGCGGCTGGTCTGGTGACTGACCAACAGCAACACGGTATCGCCGGACGGTTCCTCAAGGCTTTTGAGCAAGGCGTTGGCGGCGTTGACGTTCATCGACTCGACGGGCTCGATCAGCACCACTTTGCGCCCGCCCATCTGCGAGGTCTGCACCACAAAGCTGACCAAGTCACGCACCTGATCCACCTTGATCGCCTTGTCCGCTTCTTCCGGCTCAAGGATGTAGTTGTCGGGGTGGCTGCCGGCCTTGAGCAGCAGGCAGGATTTGCATTCGCCGCAGGCATCCCGGGCAGTCGGACGCTGACACAGCAAATGCGCCATCAACCGCTCGGCCAACGCACGCTTGCCGATCCCGGCCGGGCCATGCAGCAAATAGGCGTGGGCGTGCTGTTTACGCCCCGCCAGTTGCTGCCAGAGCTCGTCCTGCCACGGATAGGCCTCAGCCACGGGTCAGCTCCAGCAAACGCGGGAGCAACGCATCCAGCGACTGCTGGACCTGCGGCAGCGGTTGGGCCGCGTCCACCAACACATAACGTGCAGGGTCCGCTTCAGCGCGCTTGAGAAAGCCACTGCGCACCGCATCGAAAAAGGCTCGGCCTTCGAGTTCGAAGCGATCCAGCCGACCGCGCGCGCTCGCACGGGCCAGGCCGACTTCTACTGGCAGATCGAAAATCAGGGTCAGGTCCGGGCGCAAGTCGCCCTGGACGAAGGCTTCGAGGGTCGCAATTCGCTCCAGCGACAAACCGCGACCGCCACCCTGATAGGCGTAGGTCGAATCGGTGAAGCGATCACACAAGACCACCGCGCCACGGGCCAGCGCCGGGCGAATCACTTCGGCCAGATGCTGGGCTCGCGCGGCGAACACCAGCAACAGCTCGGTGTCAGGGTTCATGACTTCGTCCACCGGGGCCAGCAGCACTTCGCGAATGCGCTCGGCCAGCGGCGTACCGCCCGGTTCGCGGGTCAGCAGCACTTCGATACCGGCGGCGCGCAGGCGCTCGGCCAGGTATTCGCGATTGGTGCTTTTGCCGGCGCCTTCCGGGCCTTCCAGGGTAATAAACAAGCCAGTCACAGGCAGTCCTTAATCAGAGTCATTGCGGGCTTTGCGGCGACTGCGCATCCGGCTCGGGTGCGAGTGCAGGTTCTTGCGCCGGTGTTGGCGGTACGGCTTCAGGTGCCGTCGTCGGCTCCGGTTCCGGCGCGGGGGCCGGCTCTTGCGCCGGCATCTGCGGCACCGCTTCGGGTGCGGTATCCGGGGACGCTGCGGGAATCGGCGTCTCGGCCTCCGGCGTCACGGGCGCGCTGGCCGGTGCCGGGCTGGAGCGGTAATCGGTGCGGCGCTTGAGCTGGAACTCGCGCACCGCCGAGTTATGGGCATCCAGGTCATCGGAGAACACATGGCTGCCATCACCGCGAGCGACAAAATACAAACTGTTGCCAGCCACCGGGTTGAGCGCCGCATGGATCGCTTCGCGGCCGACCATCGCAATCGGCGTCGGCGGCAATCCGGAAATCATATAGGTGTTATACGGCGTCGCTTCCTTGAGATGGGCGCGGGTCAGCTTGCCGGTGTAGCGATCACCCAGACCGTAGATCACGGTCGGATCGGTCTGCAGCAACATGCCGATCGCCATCCGCCGCACGAACACGCCAGCAATCTGCCCGCGCTCCTGGGGCACGCCGGTTTCCTTTTCCACCAGCGAGGCCATGATCAGCGCCTGATAGGGTTCGGTGTACGGCACATCAGCGGCACGCTTGTCCCATTCCTTGGCGAGCACTTCATCGAGACGCTCATAGGCTTTTTTCAGCAGTTCGGCGTCGGTCATGCCACGCACGAAGCTGTAAGTGTCCGGAAAGAAGCGCCCCTCCGGGAAAATCCCGTTATGGCCGATCTTGTCCATCACTTGCGTGTCGCTCAGGCCGTTCAGGGTTTGCTTGAGTTTGTCATCCTTGGCCAGGGCCGCACGGACCTGGCGGAAATTCCAGCCTTCGACCAGCGTCACGCTGTACTGCACCACTTCGCCGCGCTTCCACAGGTCGATCAGACCGTCGACGGTCATCCCCGGCAGCATGCGGTATTCGCCGCTGTGAATCGGCGTGGCGGCGAGGTTGAAGCGCCAATAGACGCGCAACCAGAAGGCGTCCTTGATGACGCCGTCGGCTTCGAGTCGATAGAAGGTGCGGGTCGGAGTCGTGCCCTTGGGCACTTCCAGCAGTTCTTCCTGGGTGATGTTCAGCGGCTGTTCCAGCGCCGAATGGATTTTCCAGGCCGAAGCGGCCATTAGCAGCCCCGCCAGAACCAGTCCGGTTTCCAGCAGCAGCAAGAATTTACGTCTCACGTATCAAGCATCCAGTAGCGCGCGGGCAATGGTTTGGAGTTTACGGGTGAGCGGGCCAACCGACCAGCTCAGTGCTGCATAGGCGCGCACCGGCCAAACGCCATACACGCTGTTGCAGACGAAGACTTCATCAGCCCATTGCAGTTGATCGAGGCTGATGTCGGTGATTTGTGTGGGGATGCCCAATGACTCAGCCTGAAACAATAATTCGGCGCGCATCACGCCGGCTACGCCGCAGCGTTTGAGATCGGCGGTGATCAGCACTCCGTCGCGTACCAGGAACAGATTGCTGAAGACGCCTTCGATGACGCGACCGACCCGATCGAGCATCAGGCCTTCGGCATGCTCGGTGTCTTGCCATTCGGAACGGGCGATGACCTGTTCCAGGCGATTCAAATGCTTGAGCCCGGCGAGCAATGGTTGGTTGGACAGGCGTGTGGTGCAAGGGAACAGACGGACACCCTGCTCGCCATGGACGACAGGATAAGCCGCCGCAGGATTGCCTTGCAGAATGCGTCGGGCCTGGGCCGAGGGGTCGGGCGCATAACCGCGCAAACCGTCGCCACGGGTGAGGATGAGCTTGAGCACGCCCTCGCCCATGGCAGTGGCATAGGCCAGCAGCTCGCTGCGGACCAGCGCATGATCGGCAGTGATCGCCAGGCGTGAACAACCCTGCGCCAGACGCGACAGATGCCGGTCCAGCAACAACGGTTGCCCGCCTCGCACAGCGATGGTCTCGAACAGACCATCACCGTAAGCCAGGCCGCGATCCTTCAGCGACAAAGTGTCAGCCGGCTGACCGTCGACCCAGCTGTCCATCAGTCAGCGAACCGGCGGAACACCAGCGAGCCGTTGGTCCCGCCAAACCCGAAGGAGTTGGACAGCACCACATCGATATCCATGTTGCGCGCGGTGTGCGGCACAAAATCGAGGTCACAGCCTTCATCCGGCTCATCGAGGTTGATGGTTGGCGGTGCCACCTGGCTGTTGATCGCCAGCACACTGAAGATAGCTTCGACGGCGCCCGCCGCACCCAACAGGTGACCGGTCATGGACTTGGTCGAACTGACTGCCAGTTTGTAGGCGTGATCGCCAAACACCGACTTGATCGCACAGGCTTCGGCGAGGTCGCCGGCCGAGGTCGACGTACCGTGGGCGTTGATGTACTGGACCTGATCGCCATTGATCTTAGCATCGCGCAGGGCGTTGGTGATGCAACGTGCAGCACCGGCGCCATCGGCGGGAGGCGAAGTCATGTGGTAGGCATCGCCACTGGTGCCGAAGCCGATCAGCTCGGCGTAGATGGTCGCGCCGCGGGCCTTGGCGTGTTCCAGCTCTTCGAGCACCAAAGCACCGGCGCCGTCGGACAGGACGAAGCCGTCACGGCCCTTGTCCCATGGACGGCTGGCGCGGGTTGGCTCGTCGTTGCGGGTGGACAGGGCGCGGGAGGCACCGAAGCCGCCCATGCCCAAGCCGCAAGCAGCCATCTCGGCGCCGCCGGCAATCATCACGTCGGCTTCGTCGTACATGATGTTGCGTGCCGCCATGCCGATGCAGTGGGTACCGGTGGTACACGCAGTGGCGATGGCGTAGTTGGGTCCCTGTGCACCGAGGTGGATGGACAGGAAACCGGAAATCATATTGATGATCGAGCCAGGCACGAAGAACGGTGAAATTCGACGAGGGCCGGAATCATGCAGCGTGCGGCTGGTTTCTTCGATATTGGTCAGACCGCCAATACCCGAACCCATGGCCACGCCGATGCGCTCACGGTTGGCGTCAGTGACTTCCAGACCGGAATTGCGCACAGCCTGAAACCCTGCGGCCAGACCATACTGGATGAACAGATCGAGCTTGCGAGCTTCCTTGACCGACAGGTATTCCTCGACATTGAAGCCCTTGACCGAGCCGCCAAAGCGGGTGGAATAGGCAGAAAGGTCGGTGTGTTCGATCAGACCAATGCCACTGCGGCCAGCCAGAATGCCCTGCCAACTGCTCGGCACATCCGTGCCCAGTGGCGACAACATACCCATACCGGTGACTACGACGCGTCTACGCGACACAGCACTCTCCTTTTTCAAATGACGACTTTGCATCAGGCCTAAAGAAAAAACCGCACGCCGTGATGGCAGTGCGGTTTTTCCATGACAGCAAGCAGCGATTACAAGCTATTAAGCCTGATGGTTAGTAACGTAATCGATTGCAGCTTGTACAGTAGTGATCTTCTCAGCTTCTTCGTCAGGGATTTCGGTCTCGAATTCCTCTTCCAGAGCCATCACCAGCTCAACGGTGTCAAGGGAGTCGGCACCCAGGTCTTCAACGAAGGAAGCAGTGTTGACCACTTCTTCTTCTTTAACGCCCAGTTGCTCAGCAACGATTTTCTTGACGCGCTCTTCGATGGTGCTCATACCTTGTTTTCACTCCTAATGGACAAATTCAGGCAGCTGGCCAGTGGGTAAGTGTATAGAAAGACTTTTCAGTTTTTCAACTGAAAGCTTCACTCCTCAAACCCGACGACCCTCTGCCTATAAATAGATTGCAGCTTTATAACGGATTTTAGACAGCTCGTATGACATTTTTTTGAAGCAATCCGTCACATTTAACTCATGTACATCCCGCCGTTCACCGGGATTGTAGCCCCAGTAACGTAAGCCGCACCGTCGGATGCAAGAAAAGCGACCACAGACGCGATCTCTTGAGCTTGTCCCAGACGGCCCAGCGGAATCTGTGTCGCCAAGGATTCACGCTGCGCTTCAGGCAGTTCGCGGGTCATATCAGTATCGATGAACCCAGGGGCCACCGAGTTTACCGTAATCGAACGCGAACCGACTTCACGCGCCAGTGCGCGGCTGAAACCTTCCAGACCGGCCTTGGCGGCAGCGTAGTTTACTTGGCCTGCGTTGCCCATGGCACCCACAACCGAACCAATACTGATAATTCGTCCCCAACGGGCCTTGGTCATGCCGCGCAAAACCCCCTTGGACAGGCGGAACAGACTGTTCAGGTTGGTATCGATGACGTCGTTCCATTCGTCGTCTTTCATGCGCATCATCAGATTATCGCGGGTGATGCCAGCATTGTTGACCAGAATTGCCGGGGCGCCGAACTGCGCAGTGATGCTTGCCAGCACCGCAGCAACCGATTCGTCGCTGGTGACGTTCAGTTCCAGGCCAGTGCCTTGAATAGCGTTTTCTTTCAGGGTAGCCGCGATGCGCTCGGCACCCGAGGCGGAGGTCGCGGTGCCAATGACGATGGCGCCCTGACGACCCAATTCCAGGGCGATGGCCTGGCCGATACCGCGGCTCGCGCCGGTGACCAGTGCAACTTTACCTTGCAGACTCATGCAAGTTTCTCCTGATTCAGACCAGCGCCGCGCGAGCGGCAGCGAAAGCGTCTGGGGTATTGAGGTTGGATGTCGACACGCCTTCGGCGCAGCGTTTGTTCAGGCCGGCAAGCACCTTGCCCGGGCCACATTCGACCAGTTGGGTCGCGCCCTTGGCCGCCAGTGCCTGGACCGATTCGACCCAGCGCACAGGTTTGTAGAGCTGCTCAAGCAGATCGCGCTTGAGGGTCTCCAGATCGGCCGGCACATGGGCGCTGACGTTTTGCACCACCGGGATCTGTGGGGCCTGCCAGTCAATGGCAGCGATGGACTCGGCAAAGCGCTCGGCCGCCGGACGCATCAGCTCGCAGTGGGATGGCACGCTGACCGGCAACGGCATGGCGCGCTTGGCACCACGGGCCTTGCAGCCTTCGATGGCACGCTCGACTGCCGCCTTGGCACCGGCAATTACCACCTGGCCAGGGGAGTTGAAGTTGACCGCGCTGACCACTTCGCCTTGCGCCGCTTCGGCACAGGCTGCCAGCACATCAGCATCTTCCAGACCGAGGATAGCGGCCATGCCGCCCTGCCCGGCCGGAACGGCTTCCTGCATCAACTGGCCACGACGCTCGACCAGTTTCACCGCGTCGCCCAGGCTCAGGCTGCCCGCCGCCACCAAGGCGCTGTACTCACCCAGGCTGTGACCGGCCACGTAAGCCGGACGCGCGCCGCCTTCCGCCAGCCACAGACGCCACAGGGCGATCGAGGCGGTCAGAATGGCCGGCTGGGTTTTATCGGTTTGATTGAGTTGCTCTTCCGGCCCTTGCTGGGTCAGTGCCCACAGGTCGTAACCCAGAGCATCGGAAGCTTCTTTGAATGTTTCGAGGACCACTGGATGTTGCGCGCCCAACTCGGCCAGCATGCCGAGGGACTGCGAACCCTGTCCTGGAAAGACGAATGCGAGGGAAGCAGACATGTAACAAGCCCCTAATGATCTTGTCGTCGGAGAATTGACGCCCCGCTTGGGGGACGCAAGAAACTGACAGTTGGATGGCCAATTGAACTGAGCGGTCACATTTAAGCATTGTCCGACGAAAACGCCTAAGGCAACAAATCCTCCAGACGACCGTGCAGCCGCTGCGGGAGATTTTCCTGGATCTCGATCAGGGCACGCTGGATCGCACTCTGGAAACCCTGCACACCGGCCGAACCGTGGCTTTTCACCACAATCCCCTGCAAGCCGAGAAAGCTCGCACCGTTGTGCCGCGCCGGAGCCAGATCCGCCTGCAAGCGCTTCATCAGCGGCAGCGCCAAGGCACCGACCATTCGAGAGGCGACGCTTTTCTTGAACAAGGCTTCGATGCGCCCGGCGATCATGGTCGCCAAGCCTTCACTGGACTTGAGCAGGATATTGCCGACAAAACCGTCACACACCACCACGTCCGCCTCGCCACGGTACAAACCGTCACCTTCGACAAATCCGATGTAGTTGATGCCGCGAGCAGCCTGCAACAAAGTCGCCGCCAGCTTGACCTGCTGGTTGCCCTTGATGTCTTCGGTACCGATGTTCAGCAACGCCACCCGCGGGCGAACCACGCCGAGGGTTTCCGCCGCCACCGAGCCCATGATCGCGAACTGCAACAGGTGCTCGGCACTGCAATCGACGTTGGCACCGAGGTCGAGCAACTGGCAGTAGCCCTTCTGGGTCGGAATGGCCGCGATCATCGCCGGCCGATCAATGCCCGGCAAGGTCTTGAGCACAAACCGCGACAACGCCATCAACGCACCCGTATTGCCGGCGCTGACACAGGCCTGGACCTTGCCATCACGCAACAACTCAAGGGCCACGCGCATTGACGAATCAGGCTTGCCGCGCAAGGCCTGGGCAGGCTTTTCGTCCATGGCGATGACTTCGGACGCCGGCGTAATCGACAGGCGCGCGCGATCCACGGCCGATTGACCAGAGAGCAATTCTTCTAAAAGGGAGGGTTGACCGACGAGGGTCAGGTGCAGCGAGGGTGTAGCAGACAGGCAAGCAAGGCTGGCCTGAACAATGCTGCGGGGACCGAAGTCCCCGCCCATTGCGTCAATCGCGATGACTTGAGCAGACAAGTGATTACTCGTCAGCGCCCTTGTCGATCACTTTACGGCCACGGTATACGCCTTCTGGCGATACGTGGTGACGCAGGTGAATTTCACCGGTGGTTTTTTCTACAGACAGAGTGCTTGCCGTCAGGGCGTCGTGGGAACGACGCATGTCACGGGCAGAGCGGGATTTTTTGTTCTGCTGAACAGCCATAATTGATTAACTCCTAAACGTTTGGGTCACGCTTTAACTGCGCCAATACACTGAACGGGTTGGACCGCGTTACCTCGTCCTCGCTCGGTTCGGGCTCATCGAGACCCGCCGGCTGCTGGCATTCTTCCGGATGATGAGCAGGCACAATGGGCAAGGCGAGCAAAAGCTCCTCCTCGATCAGTGACTGCAGATCCAATGGATCTTCGCCCAGTTCCAGCACGTCATAACCTTTCGGCAACGACTGGGTATTCGCACCCTCCTTCACCACAGCATAACTGCATTCGCTATGGATCGGCAGGGTGACCAGCTCAAGACAACGCTGGCAAACCATTTTGACTTCGGTGTCGATAAAACTGTGGATTACCACAGACTTACGTTCATCTCGTTCAAAAACGAATTTAGCCTGCACCGTACCGACAGTGTCGGAAAGCGGGTCGCAGAGTCTCTCCAAATCGGCCAGCAGCAGTTCACCTTGAAGGGTGGTGCCACGATCAGCCAATTTGCGCGGGTCAACGTGAGGTGGAATCGGGTCATTCAACATAGGCGCAGCATTATAGGGATGCACCCAGCCATGTCAAAGGAAATTCAGCCCTGTCCGTCACTTGGAAGCCTCGCTAGAATTCGCCCCTGCCTTTTGGAGATGCGCATGCTGCCTTTATTACTCGCTTCAAGCTCGGTTTATCGCCGGGAATTGCTGGCCCGATTGCAGCTTGAGTTTACCTGCAGCTCGCCGGATATCGATGAAAGCCATCGTCCGGACGAGTCCGCAATTAATCTGGTCAAGCGCCTCGCAGAAGAGAAAGCCCGCGCACTGGCCGCCAGCCACCCTGCTCATCTGATCATCGGCTCCGATCAGGTTGCGGTGCTCGGCGAGCGTATTATCGGCAAACCCCATACTTTCGAAAAGGCCCGCGAACAATTGCTGGCCTCCAGCGGCGCCAGTGTGACCTTCCTGACTGGCCTGGCCCTGCTCAACAGCCAGACCGGCGACTGCCAGGTCGACTGCGTACCCTTCACCGTGCACATGCGCACGCTCGATCCTGCGCGCATTGAACGCTACTTGCGCGCAGAGCAGCCCTACGACTGCGCTGGCAGCTTCAAGGCTGAAGGTTTGGGGGTGAGCCTGTTTCAACGCACCGAAGGTCCTGACGCCACCAGCCTGATCGGCCTGCCGCTGATTCGCTTGATTGATATGTTGCTGGCCGAGGGCGTGCAAATCCCCTGAGCACAAAAAACCGGCCACGAAGGCCGGTTTTTTTATACCGCCGCAAATTCAGCGCAGCGATGGACCGTGAAACCCCATCCACATCGCCAATTGCTCGGCGACGCTGGCACCGAGCTTCTTCGAGAAACGATCAAACGTCGATTCCTGAATGGTGAAGTCCACCAACTCTTTCTCGCCGATCACATCACGGGCGACCGAACTGGCATTGCCCAGGCCATCGATCAAGCCCAGCGGCAGCGCCTGCTCACCCGACCAGACCAGCCCGGAGAACAATTCCGGATGCTCTTTGTCCTTGAGACGATCACCACGCCCTTTCTTCACACTGTTGATGAACTGCTGGTGCGTGGTATCGAGCACGCCCTGCCAGAACTGAGTTTCCTCAGGCTTCTGCGGCTGGAACGGGTCGAGGAACGACTTGTGCTCGCCAGAGGTGTAGGTGCGACGTTCGACGCCGAGCTTCTCCATGGTCCCGACAAAACCGTAGCCGGCTGCCGTCACACCAATGGAACCCACCAGGCTCGCCTTGTCGGCGTAGATCTGATCGGCCGCGCTGGCGATGTAATAAGCGCCGGAAGCGCCCAGATCCGAAATCACCGCATACACCTTGGTGTCAGGATGCAGACCACGCAGACGCTTGATTTCGTCGTACACGTAACCCGACTGCACCGGACTGCCGCCCGGGCTGTTGATGCGCAGGATTACGCCCTTGACCTTGGTGTCTTCAAAGGCTGCACGCAGACTGCCAACGATGTTGTCGGCGCTGGCAGATTCCTTGTCGGCAATCACGCCGTTGACGTCGATCAACGCCGTGTAGTTGGAACTGCGGGTCGCGCTTTTTTCCATGTCCATCAGCGGCGTAAACAACAGCAACGCCGCAAACAGGTACACAAAGGTCAGCAACTTGAAGAAAATCCCCCAGCGGCGTGAGCGGCGCTGTTCCTGCACACTGGCCAGCAAGGTCTTTTCCAGCAGCTTCCAGCTCTTCTCGTCACCGCCATCCGCGTCTGCCTTGGCAGGCGCTTTCCATTCGTCGGTCATGCCATCTACCCCAGCAAAAACGTATTAAACCTGACGGAGCCAGGCGTGCAATTCGGAAAAACGATCAATGGACAGCCGCGGCTCGAATAATTTCAGGGCCTCGATGGACTGGGCGCCGTAACTCACCGCGACCGAATCCATGCCGGCGTTGCGCGCCATTTGCAGGTCAAAGGACGAATCCCCGACCATCAGCGCCTGCTGCGCAGAAACGCCGCAATGGGCAAGGATCTCTTCCAGCATCAGAGGATGAGGCTTGCTGGCAGTTTCATCGGCGGCACGGGTGATGTCGAAATAGTCTTCCCAACCGTGAGCCTTGAGCACCCGATCCAGCCCGCGACGGGCCTTGCCGGTAGCGACCGCCAAGTGATAACCCTCATCGCGAAACGCCGCCATCGACTCAACAACGCCTTCGAACAGCGGCGAGGGCACGGCTTCCGCGGCGATGTAGTGATCGGCATAGTGCTGACGGAACGCTATCAGTTCGTCATCGCCAATTTCCGGGTACAAGGTGCGGATCGCCTCGGGCAAGCCCAGGCCGATGATGCCTTTGACGGCAAAGTCGTCGCACAATTGAAAACCGGAGCGCTCGGACGCGACATGCATCGCCTCGACAATCCGACCAATGGAATCGGCCAGCGTGCCGTCCCAATCAAAAATCAGCAGTTTGTAATCAGAGGGGTGCACTCAGGCGCTCCACGGTCTTGGCCCACATCTCATCCACCGGCGCCTGCAACTTCAGCTCGCCACCATCCGGCAACGGCACGGTCAGCATGTAGGCGTGGAGGAACAGGCGTTTACCGCCCAGGTCGCGAATTTCCTTACTGAAATCGTCATCACCGTACTTGGTGTCGCCGGCAATGCAGTGCCCGGCGTGCAAGGTGTGGACGCGAATCTGGTGGGTCCGGCCGGTGATCGGTTTGGCTTCGATCAGGGTGGCAAAGTCGCCGAAACGACGCAGGACCTTGAACACGGTCACCGACTCCTTGCCCTCCTCCTCGTCGACCTCGACCATGCGTTCGCCGGAGCGCAGATTGCTCTTGCCCAGCGATGCACGAACTTGCTTGATCGACGCTGCCCAGTTACCGCGGACCAACGCCATATAGCGTTTATCAACGCCATCGCCGCGCAATGCGGTGTGCAAGTGGCGCAACATGCTGCGCTTCTTGGCGATCATCAGCAGGCCGGAGGTGTCACGGTCGAGCCGGTGAACCAGCTCCAGTTCCTTGCAATCCGGACGCAACTGACGAAAGGCTTCAATCACGCCGTAGGTCAAGCCACTGCCGCCGTGAACCGCGATGCCGCAAGGCTTGTTGATCACGATCAGCGCCTTGTCCTCGAAGATAATCGAGGCTTCGAGGCGCTGGAGCAGGCCTTGTGCCAGCGGTACCGGCTCGTCGCGCTCAGGCACGCGAACCGGCGGCACGCGCACGATATCGCCCGCCTGCAGCTTGTATTCGGGCTTGATCCGGCCTTTGTTCACTCGCACTTCGCCTTTGCGCAAAATGCGGTAAATCAAGGTCTTGGGCACGCCTTTGAGCCGAGCGAGAAGGAAGTTATCAATACGTTGGCCGGCATATTCCGGCGAGACCTCCAGCAGTTGTACGGCTGGGGTCGAAGGGGCAGTAGTCGTCATGGCGCGGATGATAACAATTTTTTATGGAATTGAAGCACTTAATCATTGCTGCTATAGTCGCGAACGCCGCCAAAAGCGGCCTGGACAGCGGACTAACGGTCAAAAACCGGCCCTGACCAACGCAATTCACCAGGACGCGAGGCCGTCCTACGGGGCTTTCGCTACGTAACGGTGGAGTTTGCAGGTGTAACGAGCGCAGGTGACATGAGGCCTGAATCAAGCCGCAAAGCAGAGTTTTCACTCGCCTTGCTCGCCAATATTCATGGCCAGTTCACAAAGTGCAGTCAGCTGCGAATGACCCCGAGCGAACGCTTCGGAAACAACGCCTAAATTAGCCATGATGCGTGACCTCCCCTTTCGGAGCTCACGGTAAATGCCAACCCGCTGCGGATTCTGCGCGCGGCAGCACCCGAATTATCAGGGATACGTGTAGGGTGGAGATGCACAACCGCTGGACTGTGTAGCAATAGGCTTTATCAAGACGCTTCATCTCGTCCACAGCCGCTGGTTGATTCCTCCTCCTGACTGAGTGCTTAAGTAGCCACAGCAAGCAGGACGCGTACGTCGCGACGCCGACCCACATTGGTCGCCATCGCTAGACACTGGAGTGTCCAACCACACTCCTGACGCACCTGACACCGACCGTGAGAAGTCGTGTGTGCCGAACGCCGTTTCCGGCAGCCCGGAAACCGACGGTACTACATGAAAAGAATGCTGATTAACGCAACTCAACCCGAAGAGTTGCGTGTTGCACTGGTAGATGGCCAACGCCTCTACGACCTGGACATCGAATCCGGTGCACGCGAGCAGAAGAAGGCCAACATCTATAAAGGCCGGATTACTCGCATCGAACCAAGCCTTGAGGCTGCCTTTGTCGATTTCGGCTCCGAGCGCCACGGCTTCCTGCCCCTCAAAGAAATCTCCCGCGAATACTTCAAGAAAGCCCCCGAAGGCCGCGTCAACATCAAGGACGTCCTGACCGAAGGCCAGGAAGTCATCGTTCAGGTCGAAAAAGAAGAACGTGGCAACAAGGGCGCAGCCCTGACCACCTTCATCAGCCTGGCCGGTCGCTACCTCGTTCTGATGCCGAACAACCCGCGTGCCGGCGGTATCTCCCGCCGCATCGAAGGTGAAGAGCGCAACGAACTGCGTGAAGCCCTGAACGGCCTGGTTGCCCCGGCTGACATGGGTCTGATAGTGCGCACTGCCGGCCTTGGCCGCAGCAGCGAAGAAATGCAGTGGGACCTCGACTACCTGCTGCAACTGTGGACCGCTATCAAAGAAGCTTCGCTGGATCGCTCCGCGCCATTCCTGATCTATCAGGAAAGCAACGTGATCATCCGCGCCATCCGCGATTACCTGCGCCAGGACATCGGCGAAGTGCTGATCGACAGCGTTGAAGCCCAGGACGAAGCCCTGACCTTCATCCGCCAGGTGATGCCGCAGTACGCCAGCAAGATCAAGCTGTACGAAGACAGCGTTCCGCTGTTCAACCGTTTCCAGATCGAAAGCCAGATCGAGACCGCTTTCCAGCGCGTCGTCGAACTGCCTTCCGGCGGCTCCATCGTCATCGATCCGACCGAAGCCCTGGTGTCTATCGACATCAACTCGGCGCGCGCCACCAAAGGCAGCGACATCGAAGAAACCGCCCTGCAGACCAACCTTGAAGCCGCCGAAGAAATCGCCCGTCAGTTGCGCTTGCGCGACATCGGCGGCCTGATCGTCATCGACTTCATCGACATGACCCCTGCCAAGAACCAGCGCGCCGTGGAAGAGAAAGTCCGCGAATGCCTGGAAGCCGACCGCGCTCGCGTGCAAGTCGGTCGCATCTCGCGCTTCGGCCTGCTGGAAATGTCCCGTCAGCGCCTGCGTCCATCGCTGGGCGAAAGCAGCGGCATCGTTTGCCCGCGTTGCAACGGCACCGGCATCATCCGTGACGTTGAATCGCTGTCGCTGGCGATCCTGCGCCTGATCGAAGAAGAAGCCCTGAAAGATCGCACCGCCGAAGTTCGCGCCCAAGTGCCGATCCCGGTGGCCGCGTTCCTGCTCAACGAAAAACGCAACTCGATCACCAAGATCGAACTGCGCACCCGTGCCCGCATCGTCATTCTGCCGAACGATCATCTCGAAACGCCGCACTTCGAAGTTCAGCGTCTGCGCGATGACAGCCCGGAAGCCCACATCAACCAGTCCAGCTACGAAATCGCTGCTGCCGCTGCCGAAGTGGAAGAAGTCCAGCCAGCCGCTGCGACCCGCACCCTGGTTCGCCAGGAAGCCGCGGTCAAGACTGCGCCGGCCCGCGCCAACGCTCCGGTCCCGACCGAAGTCGTCGCTGCCGCGCCTGTTGCTGCACCGGTTGCCGTGCCAGAGCCAAGCCTGTTCAAAGGCCTGGTGAAGTCGCTGGTCAGCCTGTTCGCCACCAAGGAAGAGCCTGCTGCTCCGGTTGTGGTTGAAAAACCGGCTACCACCGAGCGTCCGGCCCGTAACGAAGAGCGTCGCAACGGTCGTCAACAGAGCCGCAACCGTAACGGTCGCCGCGATGAAGAACGCAAGCCTCGTGAGGAACGTGCACCGCGTGAAGAACGCGCACCACGTGAGCCACGCGAAGAGCGTCAGCCACGCGAAGCCCGTGAAGAGACCACCGCTCCGGTAGTTGCTCGCGAAGAACGCGCACCACGCGCCCCTCGTGAAGAACGTGCACCGCGCGCTCCACGTGAAGATCGCAAGCCACGTGGCGACCGCGAAGAGCGTCCGGTTCGTGAACTGCGTGAACCACTGGATGCCGCGCCTGCTGCGCCAGCCGCTGCCGCTGCCGTTGCTGCGACCGCTGAAGAGCGTCCGGCCCGTCAGCCACGTGAAGAACGCGCGCCACGCCCACCGCGTGAAGAGCGTCAACCACGTGCCGAGCAGGCTGTTGCTGCTGTCGCCGAAGAAGAGCTGTTGACCAACGAAGAGCAACAGGAAGAAGGTCAGGAAGGCGCCGAAGGCGATCGTCCACGCCGCCGTTCCCGTGGCCAGCGTCGTCGCAGCAACCGTCGCGAGCGTCAACGCGATGCCAACGGCAACGTGATCGAAGGTTCGGAAGAATCCGAGTCCGCCGAAGGTAGCGAAGCCAGCGAAACCAACGAAGCACCAAGCGCTGCCGATCTGGCCGCCGGCCTGGCGGTTACCGCAGCCGTTGCCAGCACCGTGATCAGCGCCCCGGCTGAAGCCCAGGCCAACGAGCAAGCCGAACGCGCCACCGCTGCCGTGCAGGAATCTGCGCCGGTAGAAGCGCCGGTCGTTGAAGCGACTACCCCGGTAGAAGCCACAGCCGCTCCGGAAGTTGAAGTAGCGCCGGTTCGCGAAGCACAGCCTGAAGTCCAGGCTGCCGCCGAGCCTGCTTTCGTTGCCGAACCAGTGGTTGTCGCGGAGCCGGTTGTCGAAACGGTCACCGAAGCCGTTCGCGAAGTGCGTGAAGAGCAAACCGCGTTCAACTGGGTTGCCGAGCCGGTAGCCGCCGAGCCAGTCGTCGAAGCGCCAGCGCCAGTCGCTGAAGCCCCGGTTGCTGAAGCGATGGTTTCCGAGCCAGTGGTTGTCGCCGCCGAGCCTGCTCCGGTCGTCGAAGCCCCTGTTGTAGCCGAAGTGGCTGCACCGGTGGTCGAAGCCGCTCCTGTCAGCGCCCTGACCGAAAATGGCCGTGCGCCGAACGACCCGCGTGAAGTGCGTCGCCGCAAGCGTGAAGCCGAGCGTCTGCAGAAAGAAGCCGAACAGGCTGCCGCTGCTGCTCCGGCCGTTGCCGAGCCGGCACCGGTTGTTGCTGAAGTCGTTGAGGCAGCTCCTGCCCCGGTCGCTGAAGCCGCTGCCGAATCGGTTGAATCCGCCATCGACGAAGCCCCGCGCTCCGTTCAGGACGCGGTACAGCAACACGAACAAGCCCTGGAAAAAGAGCACGAGCCTAAACCCCTCGTCTGATTCCATCGGCCACTAAAAAGCCCCGCCTGGTGATCCAGGCGGGGCTTTTTTTATGCTGATCGCCGATCGTTCCTAAGCTCCGCGTGGGAACGATCAACGATCAATGTGGGTAGATCAACTTCTCAGGCACATCCACATCCCACAACACCCCGGGATCATCCACCGCCACTTCAACCATCCGCGCCTGCGCGAATAATGGCTTGGCGCCGCGATCCCCCGCCAACGTCATCAGGTTCGGACCAAAGCTGCGGCCAAAACCCACTGGATGCCCGAACTCACCCTCGTGCACCGGCACACTAATGCAATTGTCGGCAATCCCCGCCACCACCCGCTCAATACTCGACGGCAGGATAAACGGCATATCCCCCAGCACAATCAGCCAGCCACCGAGCTGCGCACAGGCTGCCACCCCGGCAGCAATGCTGTCGCCCATGCCGGTGGACTCGATCAGTACAATCTCGTAGCCATAGGCCTGGGCCATGCGAATCACTTGTGGGCGATCGGCCGTGGTCACCAGCACGCGGTTCTCAAGATCGGCAGGCAGATTCAACAGCGTCTGCTCGATCACCGAACGCACGGCACCGTCGCGCCCGGTGCAGTCGGCCAGCAATTTGTCTTTTTCGACACCGGCAACCTGTCGAAACCGACTGCCCTGCCCCGCTGCCAGCACGATGACACCGATGGGCTCGCTCATACGTCCTCCCGCAACGGCTTCTTCTGCTTAAGTTCGACGCCGTTCTTGATCGCTACAATTTCGGCCAGCAGCGACAAGGCGATTTCCGCCGGGGTATGGCTGCCGATGTGCAGGCCGATCGGGCCGTGCAGCCGCTCGATGGCCTGTTCTGACAAGCCTAGCTGAGCCAGGTTGTCCCGACGTTTCAGGCTGTTGACCCGCGACCCCAACGCCCCCACGTAGAACGCCTTGGAATCTAGCGCTGTGAGCAGCGCCATGTCGTCCAGCCGTGGATCGTGGGTCAGGGCAACAATCGCGGTGCGTTCATCGGTCTGGATGGTCAGCACGGCTTCGTCGGGCATTCCCGGTACGAAGCGGCCGTGCTGTTCTTCCCAGCCGTAGACGAACTCGGTGCGCGGATCGCAGATCAGTACTTCGAAATCCAGTAGCCGGGCCATTTCCGCGACATAGCGCGACAGTTGCCCGGCGCCGATCAGCAACAAACGCCAGCGTGGGCCGTAAATCGCGCGCAAGGTGCTGCCGTCAAAACTCAGCACATCGGTCTTGTTTGCCGATTGCAACACCACTTTACCGGTCGCCAGGTCCAGCGACCGCGCGACAATTTCATGGGCTTCGCAACGGGCCAGCAACTCGGCGACCCATGCCGGATCGTCGACGCGTTCCTCGGTCAGACGCAACGTGCCGCCGCAGGGCAAACCAAACCGCGCCGCCTCCTCACGGGTGACGCCATAGGTGATCAACTGCACGGGCGGCCCGTCGGCCGGGATGCGGCCGTCATGCAGCCGCGCGATCAGATCATCCTCGACACAACCGCCCGACACCGAGCCGATCACCACGCCGTCTTCACGCAAAGCGAGCATGGCGCCAGGCGCCCGGGGCGCCGTGCCCCAGGTCTGGACCACGCTGTACAACACCACTCGCTGACCGGCGCGGCGCCATTCGAGCACGCTGCGCAGGACGTTCAGATCGACGCTGTCCATCAGGCGTCAGCCTTCTGCCAACCCTGCAGCTGATAACGAACCGGCAGGTTGCGGATGCGTTTGCCGGTGGCGGCAAAGATCGCGTTGCACAGCGCCGGCGCAATCGGTGGCACGCCCGGTTCACCGACCCCGCCCAACGGCACTTCGCCCGGTGGCGTGACCAGATGCACGGCGACTTCCTTCGGCGCCAGGGACATGCGCGCCACTTCGTACATGTGGAAATTGTCCTGCTGGACCTTGCCGTCCTTGAAGCTGATTTCGCCGAGTACCGCGTTGCCCAGGCCCATGACGCAGGCGCCTTCGAACTGCGAGCGAATCCGCTCGGGGTTGATCTGCGGACCGCAATCCACGGCGATGTCTGCCTTGTGCACGATCAAGGTGCCGTCGTCTTTGACTTCAACTTCAATCACCGCCGCGACATAGGTGACGAAGCTGTAATGCACCGCCAACCCCAGGCCTCGGCCCTTGGGCAGCGTGCGTCCCCAACCGGCAGCCTTGGCGGCGGTTTCCAGCACCGTGCGCATGCGGGCGGTGTCGATCGGATAACGCTCGGGGGATTCGCCGTAGTTCCACTCTTCACTCAAGGTGCGCGGATCGATCTGACGGTCCGGGCCGAGCAATTTGATCTGGTACTTCAGCGGATCTTGCTTGGCCTTGTGGGCCAATTCGTCGACGAAGGTTTGAATCGCGAAGCCGTGGGGGATGTTCGACACCGAGCGATACCAGCCGACCCGGGTGTGCACCGCCGCTTCCGGGTTTTCCAGGCGCACGTTGGGAATCGCGTACGCCATGTTGGTGAAGCCCATGCCCAACTCGAACGCCGCCTCGTGATTCATGCCCGGCGCGAACAGCGCGGTGATGCTCGGCGCCACGGTGCGGTGCAACCAGCCTGACGGCATGCCGTCCTTATCGAGGCTGGCCTTCAGGTATTCGGCGGATACGGTGTGGAAATAGGAACAATGGATGTCGTCTTCACGGGTCCATTGCACCCGCACCGCTTTGCCGGGGAATTCCTTGGCCAGGATCGCTGCTTCAATGACGAAGTCCGGTTTGGATTTACGCCCGAACCCACCACCGAGCAAGGTGACGTTAAAGGTGACGTTATCGAACGGCAGGCCGAGGCGTTCGCCGATCCGCTCGCGGGTGACTTGTGGCGCCTGGCTTGGGGCCCAGGCTTCGCATACCCCGTCCTTGAAACGGGCGATGGCGACCATCGGTTCCATCGGCGCCTGCGCCAGGTGCGGCAAATAGTAGGACGCTTCGAGGGTGCTGTTGCCTGCGCTGGCCAAGGCCTTGTCGATGTCGCCGGTATTGCGCACCACTTTGCCCGGTTTGAGCGAAGCGGCTTCCAGTTCCTTGCGATAGGCGATCGAGTCGTAACTGGCATTGGGGCCGTCGTCCCACTCGATCTTCAGCGCTTCGCGACCCTTGATCGCAGCCCAGGTATTGCTCGCCACCACGGCCACGCCGCCCAATGGCTGGAACTCCGACGGCAGCGGACGACTTTCGATCTGCAACACCTTGATCACACCGGGGACCTTCAGCGCCGCACTGTCATCCACGGACTTGACCTTGCCGCCATACACCGCAGGACGGGCGATGGTCGCGTAGAGCATGCCGTCGAAATGCACATCGGCGCCGTAGATGGCGCGACCGTTGACGATGTCGGCACCGTCGATGGCGCGCACGCCTTCTTTGCCGATGTAGCGAAATTCCGACGGCTGCTTGAGTCGCAGGCTGTCACGGGCCGGCACCGCCAGCGCACCGGCCGCGGCGGCCAACTCGCCGTAACCGAGTTCGCGTTTAGTGGGTTGGTGAATGACCTTGTGCAGTTGTGCGTGGCATTCGCCGACCGGGACTTTCCATTGGTCGGCGGCGGCCTGTTCCAGCATGGTCCGCGCGGCAGCACCGCAGCGACGCATTGGTTCGAACCAGTGGCGCATGCTGCGCGAGCCGTCGGTGTCCTGGTTGCCGAAGCGCACCTCGTCACCCGGCGCCTGTTGCACCTTGACCAGTGCCCAATCGGCGTCCAGCTCGTCGGCCACCACCATGCTCAGGCTGGTGCGCACGCCCTGGCCCATTTCCGAACGGTTGCAGACCACGGTTACCGTGCCATCGGCGGCGATGCTGACGTAGACCTTCGGATCATCGATCCAGCCGTTGGGCATGCCGTCAGCGCCGAATTTCTTCGGTTTGTCTTCGGCAAACGCATCCTGCCAGCCCCAACTGGCGGCGAGTACCAAGGCACTGGTGGCGCCAACGCCTTTGAGAAAGCCGCGACGGCTGAGGTTGCTCAGGGCGAAATCATTCGGGAGCTGGCTCATGCCTTGGCCTCCTTCAGATGAGTGGACGCCTGACGGATGGCGGTCTTGATCCGGTTGTAGGTGCCGCAGCGGCAAATATTGCCGACCATCGCTTCTTCGATTTGCTCGTCGCTCGGGTTGGGATTGGTCTTGAGCAATGCCGTGGCGGACATGATCTGCCCGCCCTGGCAGAAACCGCACTGGGCCACGGCCGTGTCGAGCCAGGCTTGCTGGACGATTTGCCCGACCGGATCGGCGTGCAGGTTGTCGATAGTGCTGACGTTCTGGCCAACCACCGAGCCAATCGGCGTGATGCAACTGCGCGCCGGCAAACCGTCGATATGGATGGTGCAGGCACCGCACAGGCCCATTCCGCAGCCGAATTTGGTGCCGTTGTAACCGGCGACATCGCGGATAGCCCAAAGCAGCGGCATATCCTCGGTCACATCGAGTGGATGGTCTTGGCCATTAAGTTTCAGGGTAATCATGGGCACGCCCGCATAGGTCAGGGTTATGGGGTCGAGCAATCTGCCGCCGGGGGTTGGCGGGGGGTCACGCAGATCGGCTCAGGCTAATGGGCTCTCTTACGCAGACGACAGCGTCTGCATCGGGCCTTTGGTGGAGCAAATGCTTGCATCGTTAGGGGGCTAAGTTAACCCAGCATTAACAAAAAAGCCCTGCACATTTGAAGTGTGCAGGGCTTCGAAGTCGATCCTGAAAGCGTAGCCTCAATAGCGATTGGGCTCCATTTCCAGCTCAACGCTGAAGCGTTGCGAAATGTCTGCCTGGATCCGTTGCGCCAGCGCCAGCAGTTGCAGACCGGTCGCGCCGCCGTAGTTGACCAGCACCAGCGCCTGCAATTTATGCACACCAGCATCCGCGTCACGGAAACCTTTCCAGCCGGCCTTCTCGATCAGCCAGCCCGCCGCCAGTTTCATCTGCCCGTCCGGTTGCGCATAGGCCACCAGGTCCGGGTATTCAAGCTTGAGCCGGGTCACCAGCGCCGCTGGCACCAACGGATTCTTGAAGAAACTGCCGGCATTGCCGAGCACAGCCGGGTCCGGGAGTTTTTCGCTGCGGATGCTGCAAATTGCCTGGCTGACATCGGTCGGCGTCGGCTGATCGATGCCCTGCTCGGTCAGGCGCTGACGCACCGGACCGTATTCCAGATGCAAATGCGCGGTGCGGTTCAGGGTGAACCGGACCCGCAGGATCAACCAACGTCCCGGCTGCTGTTTGAACAGGCTGTCGCGGTAGGCGAAGTTGCATTCTTCCAGCGTGAAGTCGCGCAGTTCGCCGGTCTGACGATCCAGCGCGGTGAGGCCGGCGAACACGTCCTTGATCTCGACGCCGTAAGCGCCGATGTTCTGCATCGGTGCCGCGCCGACAGTGCCGGGGATCAGGCTGAGGTTTTCCAGCCCCGACAAGCCCTGGGCCAAGGTGTGTTGCACAAACGGATGCCAAGGCTCGCCGGCCTCGGCTTCGATCACCACCTGGCTGCCGTCATCGTTGAGTACGCGAATGCCACGGGTGGCCATGCGCAACACCAAGGCCTGGATATCGGCGGTCAGCAGCAAGTTGCTGCCGCCGCCAATCACCAACAACGGCACGTCATGCGCCACGGCATAGGCCAGCGCTTCACGCACTTCGGCATCGCTGTGGGCTTCGGCAAATAGCTGAGCCCGGACATCCACGCCAAAACTGTTGAACGGTTTGAGCGAAACCTGGGGTTGGACCTGCAAACTCATAAGCGTCCCTTCAGCTCGATCACCAGCAGATCACTGGCGCGCTCGATCAAATCCAATACTTGCTCGAAGCCTTGGTCGCCGTCGTAGTACGGGTCCGGCACTTCGTCGATTTCAGAGGCATAGCGACGCAGGAATAGATCCAGCTCAGCCTTGCCCTTGGCCGGTTGCAGGGCCTTGAGGTTGCGCAGATTGCTGTTGTCCATCGCCAGGATCAGGTCGTAAGTGGCGAAATCCGCACGACTGACTTGCTGCGCACGCTGGGCTGAAAGGTCATAACCACGCAACTTGGCCGCAGCCTGGCTGCGTTTGTCCGGGGCCTTGCCGACGTGCCAGTCGCCAGTGCCGGCGGAAGCCACTTCGATTTGCCCGGCCAGCCCGGCCTCACGCAGTTTGTGCCGCAGCACGCCTTCGGCCGTGGGCGAACGGCAAATATTGCCCAGGCAGACGAACAGAACCCGCATCAGGCCTCCAGCAGGCGACGAACGCGCTCAAGGTCTTCGACGGTGTCGACACCGTGGGGCGGTGCGATCAGCGCGTCGGCGACGTGAATCCGCACGCCGTGCCACAGGGCGCGCAGTTGTTCCAGTGATTCGGTGTTTTCCAGCCAGCACGGGCCCCAACTGACGAAGTCATGCAGGAAACCGGCGCGGTAGGCATAGATGCCGATGTGGCGGCGATACGGCACGCCTTCCGGCAACTGATCGCGGCTCTTGGCCAATGCGTCCCGAGCCCACGGCAAGGTGGCACGACTGAAGGTCAGCGCCAGGCCATTGAGGTCGCTGACGACTTTGACCACGTTGGGATTGAACAGGCTTTCCACGTCTTCGATCGGCTCGGCCAGGGTGGCCATGCGCGCTTCGGTGTGGGCCGCGAGGTTGGCGGCGACCTGATCGATCACGCTTGGCGGGATCAGCGGTTCGTCGCCCTGAACGTTGACCACGATGGCGTCGGGCACCAGGCCCAGTTTCGTCGCAACTTCGGCCAGACGGTCAGTGCCAGAGTTGTGGTCTTCGCGGGTCAGCACCACTTCGGCGCCAAACCCCTTGCAGGCCTCGACGATGCGCGCATCGTCCGTGGCAACCACCACGCGCTCGGCGCTGCTTTTGCTCGCCTGTTCCCAGACGTGCTGGATCATCGGCTTGCCGGCGATCAGCAGCAGCGGTTTGCCCGGCAAACGGGTGGAGGCGTAACGCGAGGGAATGACAACGGTAAAGGCTGTGGTCATTTATCCAGGCGCTCGTCGGTGGTCAGGGTGCGGGCTTCGGTTTCGAGCATCACCGGGATGCCATCGCGAATCGGGTACGCCAGGCCGGCGCCCTTGCTGATCAGCTCGGTCTTGTCGGCGCTGAGCTTGAGCGGGCCTTTGCAGACCGGGCAAGCGAGGATGTCGAGCAATTTGGTGTCCATGAACATTCCCTGGATAAAAACGGTTTTAAGGCAAAAGACGAGCCGGCAACAGGCGCATCAGCTGCGTATCGAACCAGGCCACGAAGGCCGGCGATGGTGCAGCATCGACCGCCAGGTACCACCAATCGGCGGCGGCAAAGGCACGGCACTTCACCGCATCCTTTTCGGTCATCACCAACGGCAATGACGGTGTGAAATTCAAGGCCTGCACGCTGTACTCGGCGTGGTCGGCAAAGGCATGGGGTATTGGCTGCCAGTGTAGCGTTTCGAGGGTGTTGAAGAAACGCTGGGGATTGCCGATCCCGGCCACGGCGTGCAGTGCCTGGCCTTGTGGGAAGTGATCCAGTGGCTTGCGTTCGCCGGTTTTCAGATTGATCAGCGCCGTGGGTTGCAGCTGGAAGGCAAAACCGTCGTCGCGATCGGTGGCGGCGCCGTTGTAGAGGACGGCGTCGACGCTTTGCAGACGCTCGATCGGTTCGCGCAATGGGCCAGCGGGCAGGCAGCGCTTATTGCCCAGGCCCCGGGCGGCGTCGATCAGCACCAGTTCCAGGTCGCGGGCCAACCGATAATGCTGCATGCCGTCGTCGGACAGGATCAGGTCAAGCGGTTCGCTGGCGAACAAGGCTTTGACGGCGCTGCTGCGATCCGGGTCGATCATCAACGGCACGCCGGTACGTTGGACGATCAACAGTGGCTCGTCGCCGGCGATGTCGGCGCCTTGATCGGCCTCGACCCGCCACGGCAATTGCGGCGGTTTGGCGCCGTAACCACGGCTGACCACACCAACGCGCAAACCCTGGCGCTGGCAATGCTCGATCATCCACAGAATCAGCGGCGTCTTGCCCGTACCGCCCACCGTGATGTTGCCGACCACAATCAGCGGCACTGGTGGCTGGTAAATCTCACCCTCGCCCGCCAGGAAACGCTGGCGCTTGCCAACGACCACGCGCCGATACAGCCATTCCAGCGGCTGCAACAGCTTCAGGGCGGGATGACCGGCGTACCACGCGGCGAGCAAACGATCGGACATGGCCATCAGGGAGCGGGCGGCGCCGCCTCGACCGTGGTCATGCGCAGGTGGCTGAAACCGAGCTTGCCGGCCGCGTCCATGGCGGTGATGACGGACTGATGCTGGGTCTTGCCGTCGGCGCTGATGGACAGCGGCAAGTTGGTGTCGCCGTTGGATTCTTTCTGCAAGGCATCCATCAGGCTGGCCAGGTCATTCTTCGGCAACAACTGATTGTTGACCGAAAACACGCCCTCGGCGCTGATGGCGACATCCAGTTGCTTGACCTGCTGGTCTTCAGCCGGCGAGCCGCTGACCGCTTCCGGCAGTTCGACGCGCAACTGGGTTTCCCGGGTAAAAGTGGTGGTCACCACGAAAAACAGCAGCAGGACAAACACCACGTCGATCAGCGACACGAGATTGATGTCTATGTTTTCCCGTTGCTTGCGGCGGAATTTCACGCTTTTTTGCCCTCGGACAGGTCCACGTCACGGTCGCCCTGTACCACCTCAACCAGCTTGATAGCTTCCTGCTCCATCCCCACCACCAGTTCATCGATCCGGCGTTGCAGGAAGCGGTGGAAGAATACCGACGGGATACCGACGATCAGGCCCGAAGCCGTGGTGATCAAGGCTTTGGAAATACCGCCGGCCAACACTGCGGCGTTGGTGGTCATGCCCGTGCCCATGAACGAGCTGAAGATATCGATCATGCCCAGCACCGTCCCGAGCAACCCGAGCAACGGGGCCATGGCGGCGATGGTGCCCAGCGCATTGATGTAGCGCTCCAGCTCGTGGATAACCCGGGCGGCGGCTTCTTCGATGCACTCTTTCATGATCTCGCGACCATGCTTGGAGTTGGCCAGGCCGGCGGCGAGGATTTCGCCCAACGGCGAGTCGGCGCGCAGTTCCTTGAGCTTTTCTTTATTGAGTTGTTTGTCTTTGATCCAGACCCAGACCTGCCCGAGCAAATGCTCCGGGGTCACACGGCTGGCGCGCAGGGTCCACAGGCGTTCGGCAACGATTGCCATGGCTACGATGGAACTCAGAATGATCGGCAGCATCATCCAGCCGCCGGATTTGACCAATTCCCACACAGTGACAGTCCCCTCGAAAAAGTGCGCCACTCTAACATAGGGGGTCGGCGCACCGAAGACCGGGATGTCGCATCCCGTCTGGCAGGTCATTTGTCCGCCGCCGGCGCATCGCGCCAGAAGCGCCGTTGTTGACGCATCGTCCGCGGTGGCTCGAAGCTTCCCAGCAGTAGACGGACGGCACCGTGCTCGGCGCTGTCGTAGATGCGCAGGCCACGCTTGCGATAACGCGCCATCACCGTGGGATGGGGGTGGCCGAAGGAATTGCCGTGGCCGCGGGAGATCAGCACGGCTTTGGGTTGCAACGCGGTGAGCAGCAGCATGGATGAGGAACTGCGGCTGCCGTGGTGCGGCGCTGTCAACCAATCGGTGGGCTGCGCCAAAGGGCTGTCCAGCAGTGCGCGTTCGGCGTGTATGTCGATATCGCCGGTCAGCAGCAAGCGTTCGCCGTTGGCTTCGATCTGCAGGACACAGGACTTTTGATTGCTTTCGCTGGCCGAGGACCATTGCCAGAGCTGGAACGTCACGCCATCCCAGCCCCATTGCCGACCGCTCTCGCAGCCTTCGGCGTGTAATTCGACGGGCAGCGCCAGCGGATCGCCGCTGATCACTCGCGCCACCGGCAACCCCTCATTGATTGCACGAGCCCCGCCAGCATGGTCGGCGTCGGCGTGACTGATCAGCATCAGGTCGAGGCCGTTTATGCCCAGTTTGCGTAATGACGGCAGGACCACTCGCTCGCCAAGATCGAAATCACCGAAGCGCGGGCCGGCGTCATACAGCAGCGTGTGTTGGCGAGTGCGCACCAGGATCGCCAAGCCCTGGCCGACGTCCAGTTGCCAGATCTCGGCCAGGCCTTCGGGCACTTCGTCGCGCGGCGGGAAGACCAGCAGCAACAGCATTGGCCAACCTAATGGGCGCAACGGCACGCCTCGCGGCATCAATAATAGACAGGCGCCCAATACGCCGATGGCTCCGACCCACAATGGCACCGCCACCGGCACCCACGCGGGGAACGGATTCGCCATCAGCGCCAGCCCCTTGAACAGCAAGTCGATCAGACCGCCCGCCAGCCACAGCAACCCTTCCCCTACGTAAGGCACCGGCAACAGCACTGTCCCGACCAAGGCTGGAGGCAATACCAGCAGACTGATCCACGGTACCGCCAGCAGATTGACCAGCGGCCCGCTGACACTGACCGGCAACCCCAACATCAGCAGCAGCGGGCCTAGACCGATAGCGATCAGCCATTGGGCGCGGGTCCAGGTTTGCCACCAGCGCCACGGACC
This sequence comes from Pseudomonas sp. ADAK2, assembly GCF_012935755.1. Lineage (GTDB taxonomy): Bacteria > Pseudomonadota > Gammaproteobacteria > Pseudomonadales > Pseudomonadaceae > Aquipseudomonas. The sequence continues at coordinate 6,322,798 of NZ_CP052862.1, read as the reverse complement.
CAGTCGACCGCCGAAGGTGAAAATCAGCACCGCTACAGCAGCAAAGGACAACCAGAAACCCGGTTGCAGACTCGCCAGCGGGTCCAGCAGCAACACGCCATCAAACGCCAGCAACAGCGGCCACCACGCCCCCAGATGACGAAAGCGCAGGCGCCACAACAGCACCAGGGCGATCATCACGCAGGCCCGCCGCACCGGCACTTCGAAACCGGCCAGCAGCCCATAACCGAGGGCTGCCGCGAACGCCAGGCCACATGCCCACGGCAGCCAGGGCCAACGTCTCGGCCACAGGCCATAACGGGCCAGCCCGGCGATCAGCAGGTACACCGAGCCTGCCAGCAAACCGATGTGCTGCCCGGAAATCACCAACAGGTGCACGGTGCCGGTGTCTTGCAACACCTGCCAGTCGTCGCGGCTCAACCCGGCGCCATCGCCCAGCACCAACGCCGCCAATGCCCCGGCTCGCCCTTGGGCATCGACACTGAGCAAACGCTGGCGGATGCCGTCGCGCCAGGCCCAGCGGGCGGGTGAAAGGCGCCGGCCATCCTTCACCGTGCCGGTGGCGCCGATGCCCTGGGCCAGCAGCCAGGCGTCGTAATCGAAGGCATGGGGATTGATCAGCCCGGTCGGGCGCTTCAACTTCACCGCCAGGCGCCAGCGCTCGCCGCTGTTGACCGGCGGTCCGCCGTACCAGGCCAGGCGCATCAGCGACGGCACCGCCCCGTGTCGCGAACGCGCATCCGTCAATTCGAAACGCACCACTGTCTCGTTGTTTTGCGGCAAACCGCTGACCCGGCCTTCCACCCAGCGGGTTTCGCCGTCCAGGCCTGCCGATAGCCGATCATCCAGTGCCGACTGCGCACTCCCGCCGGCCCAACTGAAGCCGAACAGGAAAAACGCCAGCGGATAAGTGCGAAACGGCAGCAGCATCAAACCCACCACCGGCAGCAACAGCCATAACCAGACCGGCGGTAATGCCGGTAAAAAACGCAGCGCCAACAACCCGAGCGCCAGCGCTACCATCCCTGTGCGCATAAGCCCGTCCTTGAGAGTCCCCTTCCAAGGCATAGTCGAGGCGGCGCACGGGCGCGGTTATCAATTGTCACAAAGTCTGAATGGGCGGCTAATAGAATCCAGACATACTTGCCGCCTGAACCGACCGAGAAGCCTTATGCCCCGGCGCTTATTCAAACGCTACATGCCAGACCCGACCAGCATCAGGGAACACAAATCCTTACGCTTTCTCGGCACCCTGCTGCATGACCCCAACCTCTGGCACCTCAATCGTCATTCGGTGGCTCGGGCGATGGCCGTCGGGCTGTTCGCGGCGTTCCTGCCGATTCCGCTGCAAATGCTCCTTGCCGCCATCCTCGCGATCATGGTCCGCGGCAATATGCCGATTGCGGTGAGCCTGGTCTGGCTGACCAACCCGATCACCATGCCTGCCGTTTTCTTCTGTACGTATCAGACCGGGGCCTGGTTGATGGACGTGCCCGCTCGTCATCTGCCGGACGAGTTGACCTGGGAGTGGATCAGCGGCGAACTCTCGACGTTGTGGCAGCCGTTTTTGCTTGGTTCGGTGGTGACGGGGTTGGTGCTTGGGGCGCTGGCGTATTGCCTGACCATGATGTATTGGCGTTGGTGGGTCGGACGGCAATGGAAGCGGCGCAGGAAAAACCGGATGTAGGAATGCAAAACGGCCTCCGCTTGGGAGGCCGTTTTTTTATGCGGTGTCTGGGCTGGCGCCTCGGTCCTGGATCAGGTCCGCATCCCGCGCCCACTCACCAGCAACCGCGCACAACCGATGTACAAGGCCACGGTCGCCACCAGCATGAAGGTGATCGCCACGCTGATCTTGATGTCCGACACGCCAAGGATGCCGTAGCGGAACGCGTTGACCATGTGCAACACCGGGTTGGCCAGGGACACGGTCTGCCAGAACGGCGGCAGCAAGGTGATCGAGTAGAACACCCCGCCCAGGTACGTCAGCGGTGTCAGCACGAAGGTCGGGATGATCGAGATGTCATCGAAGTTGCGCGCAAACACCGCGTTGATGAAGCCCAGCAGCGAGAAGATCGTCGCCGTCAGTACCACCACCAGGATGGTCACGCCCAAGTGATGCACCTGCAAATCGGTGAAGAACAGCGACAGGATGGTCACGATGATCCCGACCATCAACCCGCGCAGCACGCCGCCCAGGGTGTAGCCGATCAGGATCGTGTGCGGCGACACCGGCGACACCATCAATTCCTCGATGGAACGCTGGAACTTGCTGCCGAAGAAACTCGACACCACGTTGCCGTACGAGTTGGTGATCACCGACATCATGATCAGCCCCGGCACGATGTACTCCATATAAGTGAAGCCGCCCATGCCGCCAATCTGCTTGCCGATCAGGTTACCGAAGATCACGAAGTACAGGACCATGGTGATGGCCGGCGGCAGCAGGGTCTGCGGCCAGATCCGAGTGAAGCGCCTTACCTCACGGTAAACGATGGTATTGAGGGCAACGAGGTTAGGTTGCAGCTCGGAACTCATACCGCCACCTTCGACAGATTTTTCTCCACCAGGGACACGAACAACTCCTCGAGGCGATTGGTTTTGTTACGCAGGCTCAGCACTTCGATGTTCTGCTGCGCCAACTGGGTGAACAGCGCGGTGATGCCCATGGCCTTGTCCACCTGTACTTCCAGGGTGTGGCTGTCGAGCAGCTTCGTCGGATAACCGAGCAACTGCGGGACCACGCCCAGGGTGTTCTTGATGTCGAGCAGGAAGGTTTCCACATGCAGTTGGCTGAGCAACTGCTTCATGCTGGTGTTTTCGACGATGGTGCCGTGGTCGATGATCCCGATGTTGCGGCACAACTGCTCAGCCTCTTCCAGGTAATGGGTGGTGAGGATGATGGTGATGCCTTTCTGGTTCAGCTCGGTGAGGAAGGTCCACATCGAGCGACGCAACTCGATGTCCACCCCCGCCGTCGGTTCGTCGAGGATCAGCAGACGCGGTTCGTGAACCAGGGCGCGGGCGATCATCAGGCGCCGCTTCATACCGCCGGACAACGAGCGCGACGGCACATCGCGTTTGTCCCACAGGCCCAGTTGCGTCAGGTATTGCTCGGCGCGTTCCTTGGCGATTTTCGGCGGGATGCCGTAGTAACCGGCCTGGGTCACAACGATGTCGAAAGTCTTTTCGAACTGGTTGAAGTTGAATTCCTGCGGCACCACGCCGATGGAGCGCTTGAGCTGCGCAGGATTCTTGTCCAGGTCGTGACCGAAGATATTCACCGTGCCCGTGGTCTTGTTCACCAGGGTCGAGAGAATGCCGATGGTCGTGGATTTGCCGGCGCCGTTAGGGCCGAGCAAGGCGAAAAAGTCACCTTCGGCGACGTCCAGATCGATACCACTCAAGGCCTGGAAACCGTTGCCGTAGGTTTTGGTTAGCTGCCGGATGGACAGAGCGGAACTCATATCGGGATACGCACCAAGAAGGAAGGAAAGGAATAAATAAGGGCGGGCGGTGATCAATACAACCACGGCGCATGGACGCAATGGTGCTTGTCACCGCCACACAAGTACAGTCAAGTGTGTCGATAGTGAGTATTAAGTCAACGCGGTCATGACGGCTTTCTGATACGCCGGGCGCTGCTTCAGTCGCGCATACCAGGCTTCCAAATGCGGCTGCGGCGCGCGCTCGATCGGCATCTCGAACCAGGCATAAATGAAGCTGCCAAGGGGAATATCGCCCATGCCGATTTCATCGCCGGACAGATATGGCTTGGCAGCCAGCGCCTGATCGGCCATCGCTAGCAAATCGTTGCATTCCTGGATCGCGGCGTTGATGGCAGACCAGTCTTGCTGCTCTTTCGGCGTGCGCAACACGCCCCAGAACACAGTGCGGAATGGGCCGGCGAAGCTCGAAGTGGTCCAGTCCATCCATTTGTCGGCGGATGCCCGCGCCTGAAGATCTTGCGGATACCAGTGTGTTTCGTTGGCATGTCGCGCCATCAGGTAACGCACGATGGCGTTGGATTCCCACAGCACAAAACCATCGTCCTGGATCACCGGAACGCGACCATTGGGATTCATCGCGCGGTACTCCGGCGTGTCCACCACACCGAAGGCGCCACCGGCATCGATGGCTTCATAGGCCAGGCCAAGTTCCTCGGCGGCCCACAGTGGTTTCCTGACATTCGACGAGTTTTTCCGACCCCAGATCTTCAGCATGACCGCCTCTTTATGGATGAATGCGCAGGCAGCATACGCCGGATCAGGCGCGACTCAAATCACTCTGCATGTCCCCCAACAGCACCGGCAATTGTTCGCCGAACAGGTGCGGGTAGCACTTTTCCAGGTGTTCGAAAAAGAACGCTTCGGGCACATCAGGGAACTGGCCGTGGTCCACCAGGTATTCCATCAATTGCTCGCCGTCGCGGTTGAAGGGATGGAACACGCTGTCGTTGACGCCATCGAATTCCAGCGGCGCGACATTGAACAATTCGCACAAGCCTTGATTGAACGCCGGCGTGGCTTTGACCCAGCGTTCGTTCAGGTACAGCTCGGTATAACCGTGCATGGCGAACACATCGCTCTTGAGCAGTTCGAGCAGGCGCGGGGTCGACAGGTGATTGCGAACGTCCGCCAGGCCGATGCGTGCCGGGATCCCGCAATGCCGGGCGCACCCGGCCAGCAACGTGGCCTTGGGCACGCAATAACTTTCGCCGGTCGCCAATGCGTAACTGCCACGCAAGGTGTCTGGGTCGCGGCTGAAGGTGTAAGGGTTATAGCGCACGGCCTCGCGCACCGCGTAATAGAGATTGATCGCCTGCTCGCGCGGATCGCGACTGACACCGCGATGTTTTTCCGCGAACTCCACCACCGCAGGGTGGTCACTATCGATGAAGCGGCCGGGACGCAGATACTCGTGCATGAGGACGATCTCCTGGGGGAGCCTCGAGTCTAACGGCACCTTCAGCACAGAGATAACGACGATTCGGCCAAACATGGGCGCTTTGCCGCTTACCCTGCGAACGATTTCCGAGGCCGGTTGCCAACAGGTCTTACAAAACCCATCCAAGGTTTCCCACGATTTCAATCACATTGCTCTGACCACCCGAAATTACGGATGCCGTCTAAGCTCTGAACGTTGGTTTTGCCCTGGTTTCACGGAGGATTAAATATGCTGTTGTTGTGGATACTGGTTCTGATCGTCGGCATCGCCTGGTTGGCCCACCGCCGCATCGCCCCGCTGCCGGCGTTGACCATCGTTGCGGTCTATGTGGTGGCAATGGGCGCCTTCAGCCATGCGCCGGGTTGGTTGCTGCTGGTGCTCTGGGTGCTGATTGCCGCCGTTGCGGCACCGCTATTGCTGCCTGACCTGCGCCGCAAATACTTCAGCGCGCCGCTGTTCAGCTGGTTCCAGAAAACCCTGCCGCCGATGTCGCAAACCGAGCGCGACGCGATCGATGCCGGCACGGTGTGGTGGGACGGTGAACTGTTCAGCGGCCGTCCGGACTGGGACAAACTGCTGTCCTATCCAAAAGCGCAACTGAGCGAAGAGGAACAGGCCTTTATCGACGGCCCGACCGAAGAGCTGTGCGCCATGGTCAGCGACTGGCAGATCGGCCAGGACATGGACCTCCCGCCAGAAGCCTGGTCGCACATCAAGGAAAACGGCTTCTTTGCGCTGATCATTCCCAAGGAGTTCGGTGGCAAAGGCTTCTCGGCCTATGCTCACTCCCAGGTCGCGATGAAACTGGCGACCCGCAGCGGCGACCTCGCCTCCACCGTGATGGTGCCCAACTCCCTCGGCCCCGCCGAACTGTTGCTGCATTACGGCACCGACGAACAACGCAACCATTACCTGCCACGCCTGGCCCGCGGCGATGACATTCCGTGCTTTGCCTTGACCGGTCCACTGGCCGGTTCCGATGCCGGCGCGATGCCCGACACCGGGGTGATCTGCAAAGGCGAATGGGAAGGCCAGGAAACCCTTGGCCTGCGCCTGAACTGGGAAAAGCGCTACATCACGCTGGGCCCGGTGGCCACCCTGCTCGGCCTGGCCTTCAAGGCTTATGACCCGGATCATCTGTTGGGCGACAAGGAAGACCTGGGCATCAGCCTGGCGCTGATCCCGACCGACACCGCCGGGGTTGAAATCGGTCGTCGTCATCTGCCACTCGGCGCCGCGTTCATGAACGGCCCGAACTCCGGCAAGGACGTGTTCATCCCTCTGGACTTCCTCATCGGCGGCCAGGAAATGCTCGGCAAGGGCTGGATGATGCTGATGAACTGCCTGTCGGTAGGCCGTTCGATTTCTTTGCCTGCGGTGGGTACCGGCGCGGCGAAGTTCACCAGTCTGGTCACCGGCCAGTACGCCCAAGTGCGGGAACAATTCAATGTGCCGCTGTCTGCCTTCGAAGGCATTCAGGAAGCCATGGCCCGTATCGGCGGCAATGCCTGGATGATGGACGCCGCGCGTATGCTCACCGCCAATGCAGTGGACCTGGGCGAGAAGCCGTCGGTGCTGTCGGCGATTCTCAAGTATCACCTCACCGAACGCGGCCGCGAGTGCATCAGCCACGCCATGGACGTGCATGGCGGCAAGGCGATCATCATGGGGCCGAACAACTACCTCGGTCGCAGCTGGAACGGCGCGCCGATCTTCATCACCGTGGAAGGCGCGAACATTCTTTCGCGCAACCTGATGATCTTCGGCCAGGGCGCGATTCGCTGCCATCCGTTCGTGCTCAAGGAAATGGCCCTCGCCGGTCGTGAAGACAAGGATCAGGCGCTTACCGAATTCGATGGCCTGCTGCTCAAGCACATCGGGTTTGCCGTGAGCAACGCCGCCAGCACGTTGGTGCTGAATCTGGGTTTTGGTCATTTCGATCGGGCGCCGGGCAACTCGCTTAGCCAAGGTTACTTCCGCGCCCTCAACCGTCAGGCTGCGGCGTTCGCCATGCTGGCCGACCTGAGCATGATGCTGCTCGGCGGTGAACTGAAACGTCGTGAACGCCTGTCGGCACGCCTGGGAGATGTGCTCAGCAACATGTACCTCGCCTCCGCTGCGCTCAAGCGTTACCACGACCTCGATTCACCGGACCACATGGCACCGCTGTTCAACTGGGCCATGGAAGAAAGCCTCGGTCAGTCCGAGCGTGCGCTGGATGAACTGCTGACCAACTTCCCGAACAAGGTGCTGGGTTGCCTGCTGCGGGTGATCGTGTTCCCGTTCGGTCGTCGTCACAAAGGGCCATCGGACAAACTCGGCGCCGAAGTGGCCGCAGTCATTGGCCGGGCCAAGGGCGATCCGACCCTCGAAGAGTTGCTCGGCGGTTGCTACCGTCCGCAATCGGCCGAGGATGCCGTTGGTGCCCTGCAACACGCCTGCAACCTGCTGAACGCGGCGCAACCGTTGCAGAAGAAGCTGCACGTGGCGCTCAAAAGCGGCCAGGTCAAACCGGCCGCCGGGGAACACGCCATCGATGCCGCACTGGAAGCTGGAGTGTTGCAACCGGGTGAGGCGCAGACCCTGCGCGACGCCGAAGTGGCGCGGCGCAAGGTGATCGATGTCGATGATTTCGACAAGGAAGAGCTGGCGCTGGCCGACGGAAAGGTCCGCTGATCCTGTAAAAACAGGCGTGGGGGCTTTATACTCCCGCGCCCGTTTTGCTCTTGAGGACTTATCTCGTGTCCAATGTCGTTGCCGATCATCTCGTCTTGCTGGACCACTTGCGCAGCATCCTGGTCGCCGTAGGTGAGGCCGAACAGGTTCCCGAAGAAAGCCATGCCTTGTTCCTGGAGCGCTTCGACGAATTGCGTGCGTTGCTGCCGGTCGATCCGATCGAAAGCCAATACCTGGGCCAGGACATTCTCTGCCAGGTCATCACCCGCTACCCGCAAATCGCCCACCTGGTACCGCGCGACCTGTTGTGGTACTTCGCCGGCGACTGCCTGCACTACATGCCCGATGATGAAATCGACTTGTATCAGGCCCTGGAAGAGCGTCGTTTCGAAGCGGAACAGAACGACGAACCGTTCGACTGGAACCAGGAAAAACAATTGCTGGCGATGTCGCAGGACGACAGCAAGCACTGATCCCGGATCAGGAATACAAAAGGCCCGCATGATGATTCATGCGGGCCTTTTTTTTGTGGCGTCAGCGAGGCTTGCCCGCGAATGGGCCGGTCAGAGCAACCCATCACTCTCCGGCAACTCATACTCCGCCGCGACCTTGCCCGGCTTACCCGGTTTACTCAGCGTCGGCTCTTTCTCCAGGCACTCCACCAGATAATCGATAAACACCCGCAGCTTGGGCGGCAGGTAACGCGTCGGCGAGTGCAGCAACCATGCGCCGCCATGGTACGAAGCCAGAAAAGTCCAGTCGGGCAACACCTGCACGATCAACCCTTGCTCCAATGCATACCGAGCGGTGAAGTACGGCAGGCTGCCAATGCCGATGTGCTGCAACACCGCGCCCAATCGCACACCGGTGTGATTGGCGGCATAACGCCCGCGCACGCCGACGGTCACGGCCTTGCTGCCTTTCTTGAATTTCCAGCGCGCATCGCTCGGGGTTTCGCCCAGGTAGATGCAACTGTGATTGAGCAAGTCATGGGGATGCGCCGGCGTTCCGTGTTCCGCCAGGTATTGCGGCGTTGCGCAGAGCAAGTGGTCGATGGTCAGCAACTGTCGTCCAACCAGCCCTGCGGGCGGGCGATCGGTAATGCGGATCGCCAGATCAACGTTGTCATCGATCAAATCCACCTGCCGATCTTCGAGCAACAGTTCCACATCGACTTTGGGATAACGCCGCAGAAATTCCGGCATATGCGGGTGAATCACAAATCGTCCCACGGCCTTGGGCACGCTGACCCGCACCAATCCTTCAGCCTCGTGGGTGAATTGACCGCTGATTTCCATCACCGACTTGGCCGCGCTGACCATCTCCTGGCAACGCTTGAACACCTCTTCGCCGCCGTCGCTCAGGCGCAACTTGCGTGTGGTGCGCTGCAGCAACCGGGTGGCCAGGGCTTTTTCCAGGCGCGAAATGCTGCGGCTGACCGCCGAGGGCGATGAGCCCAGCTGACGTGCCGCTTCGGAAAAGCTGCCGGTCTCGACAACCTTGACGAAAATCGCCATCTCACCCAGCAGCGGCAGCGGTAGATTTATGCTCACAGCGCAACAGTCCTTTGATGTTTGGACGGATTATCACGCAATTCCACGCTTCATATAATAAAAATAGAATCTTTATAAGGGCATGGAATATGACGCTTCGCCTCTTTTTCCATAGTGATGACCTCAAGGCCGATGTGGAAGTCCTGGATTGCACGCCCCACGAGAATGAATTCGCGGTCGTTTTGCGCGCCACCCTGTTTCACCCCCAAGGCGGTGGGCAGCCCTTCGATACCGGCTGGATCGGTGAAAGCCAGGTGCTGCGGGTGGCCCAGGATCCAGACCGGATCGTCCATTACGTCGACCGGCCGGTAAAAATCGGCATGACCCAGATCCGGGTTGATGAACAACGCCGCCAATTCAATACCCGCATGCATTCGGCCGGTCACCTGATCGGCCACTTCGTCCAGGGACTGGGCTGGATGCCGATCAAGGCCCACCACTGGCCGGGCGAAGGTCGCGTGCAGTTCAAACCGACGGATTCGGCCGAAGAGGTCGAGGCCCAGACTCTTCAAGACGGCATCGCACAGTGGATCGCCGACGACCTGCCGCGCCTGACCTCGCTGCGCGAAGGTGCCCGGGAAATCGGTTTCGGCGAATTGCCCGCCTACGGCTGTGGTGGCACCCATGTACGGAGCCTGAAGGATTTGGGCACGGTCACGATCGACTCCCTTTCACAGAAAAAGGGCACGCTGTCCGTCCACTACCACGTGGACTGAGCTTGTTGGCGATGTCGGCACCGTCATCGCCTGACGCCGGGGGAGCGTGCATTCGCGGGCTCCGTTGACTACTCGATAGATGGACCTAAACCATGATGCTTGACGTCGAGCGTCTCGATGAGACGTGCATAAAAAAACTGGCCAACGAAGAAGTCCTCGCCATCCGCGTCAAAGGCTTTTTGCCTCAACCGCTGGCGGTGCAGATTGGCGACAAGATTCTTGCGCCGGGCTTCGAAGGCTATATCAATGCACCGAGCATCGGTCGCATCGGCATGGCGTTCTACGAAGCGGAAAACCAGCCGCTGCTGATCGAAGACTATTTCGAACGCGCCACCCGCAACATCGAGGAACTGCGCAACCGCTGTGCGCCCTACTCGTCCCCGGTCGACACCCTGCGCTGCATGCTCGACGAGTCCTGGCCGGCGGGTGCCCATCTGGAGAACCTCTACGGGCGCAAGATGTATGTCGGGCTATCACGCGTTGTGAAACCTGGCGTGTGCTTTCTCGCCCATCACGACATTTTTGCCAAGGATGCCCCGGACAGTTTTCAGGCCCGCAGCCTGGAGGCGCAATTCGCCTGCAACGTTTACCTGAACATGCCCACCGAGGGCGGTGCGTTGCAGATGTGGGACCACGACATTTCCCCCGACCGTTTCGATGAAATGCGTGGCGACAGCTACGGCATCGATCCGGCCCTGCTTGGCCCTCCGACCCTGGAGATTCGCCCTGATCCGGGCGATTTCATCATGTTCAATTCGCGCTGCATGCACTCGGTGACCCCAGGCGTGGCCGATCCGCGCTTGAGCCTTTCGTTCTTTGTCGGTTATCGCGGCAATGCTTCACCCCTTACCTTTTGGAGTTGAGATGCTTTCGAATTACCTGGGCGAGTTTCTGGCGCTGGCGACCATCCACTTTCTGGCCGTAGTCGCACCCGGACCGGACTTCGCCGTGACCATTCGCCAGTGCGTGCGCTTCGGCCGGCTGGTGGGCATCTGCACCGCGCTGGGCATCGGTGCGGGGATTTCCGTGCATGTGCTTTACACCCTGCTTGGCGTCGGCGCGTTAATGCACACCACGCCGTGGTTATTGACCGTGGCCAAGGTCGTGGGCGGTGCCTACATTCTGTACCTCGGCGTCAGCCTGCTGCGCAGCAAGCCCAAGACTGCACTGGAAGGCGACAAAGCCGCCGACGAACCGGTGGTGGAACAGACGTTGTTGAAGGCGTTTACCACCGGTTTCCTGACCAACGCGACCAACCCGAAAGCCACGCTGTTTTTCCTGGCGATCTTCACCACCATCATCAGCGCCACGACACCGCTGCAGATCCAGGCGCTGTATGGCTTGTGGATGTGCTTCGTCAATGCGCTGTGGTTTGTGATCGTCGCGTTGTTCTTTTCCAGCGCCCGGATTCGGCTGTTGTTCATGCGCATGGGGCACTGGTTCGAACGCACCATGGGGGTGATTCTGATCCTGTTTGCCGGGCGCCTGATTCTGTCGATGTAGCCCCGCGCCCATACAAAAGGCCCGCTCAGTCAGACTGGCGGGCCTTTTTCGTTTCTGCGTCGCTTTTGCGGTTCTGTGCGACAGTTCCCACTTCTGGGGCTCCCCTACTGCTTCCCCGTGGTGTTAGTTTGGAAACCTTTCTGATTCTTCGATCAGAAATCTCCTACTCACTACCTGCGAAGGAATGCCCCCAGCAATGGATTTTTCTCTCAAGCAACTGGCCGCGACTACCCTGATACTGGCGAGCCTGTCGTCGTTCGCCACGCTGGCGCATGCCAACATCACCCCGCAACAGAGCGCGACCCTCCTCAAGTCTTTCAGTGAAACCTCAGTCACGGATTTCAGGCAGTTCCTGGGTGGCGTGGCCAAGAGCGACCTGGCGAAGACCGCCAACCTCGGCCCGGCCATCAGCGCCTTCCTCGGCAACAAAACCCTTTCTGCCGAACAGCAGAACGAGATCACACGCCTGCTGGGGATTTATGCGCGGGTGAAATATGGCAGCGCGGCCACCGAGACCTTGCGCGAACTGGTGGAAATTCCGACCTTCCAGGTCGAAGGAGTCGCCCAGCACGACAACCCTGAATTCATCAAGATCGCCGACAAGATCAAAAGCCTGGCCCAGGCCTTCAACCTGAACTTTCGCAACATCGACAACCGCGTCTATGAAATCTCCCTCGAAGGCAGCGGTGATGAAGTCGTGGGCATTCACGCCCATGCCGACGTGGTGCCCGTGACGCCGGAGAACTGGGTTCTGAAGGACGGCACCAAACTCGATCCGTTCAAAGTCACCCTGATCGGCGACCGCATGTATGGCCGGGGCACCGAAGATGACAAGAACGGCATCGTGGTCGCGATGTACGCGATGAAGATCATTAAGGAAGAGAAGCTGCCGCTGGCCAGGAATTTCAAGCTGCTGGTGGATACCACCGAGGAAACCACCGGCGACGCCATTCCCTATTACTTCGAACATAACCCGACGCCTAACTACAACCTGGCGTTGGATGGCGGTTACCCGGTGGTGATTGCCGAGAAAGGCTACGGCACCGTCATGGCGAAATTCGCCGTACGCAAGGGCGAAGGCAAAGGCGCCGAAATCATCTCAATGACCGGCGGCATGGCGACCAACCAGATTCCTTCGGCTTCCGTCGCTACCCTGGTCACTGACAAACCCGCCGAACTGGCTGCCAGCCTGCAGAAGGCCGGGGCTGATTATGCCAAGCGCAACAGCGGCAACGGCGGTCACTTCGAAGTGAACGCCAAGGTCGACGGCAAGAACGTCAAGCTGACGGTCACCGGCGTTTCCGCTCACTCCTCCGAGCCCGAGTCCGGTGTAAACCCGGTGGCCAGGATGCTCGTTTTCATCAATAGCCTAGATGGCAAAGTCGCGCTCAAGCACAACCACATCACCGACGCCGCCCGCTATGCCGCCGATAACTGGGGCCTGGATTACCTGGGTGGCAAATTGGGGGTCGGCTTCTCCGATGCCTTCATGGGTCCGCTGACCACGTCCCTGACCTTTGTCGGGATGGATGACAAAACCTTCAAGCTTGCGGTCAACCTGCGTGTGCCGAAGGGCGAGTCCCCGGAAGCGCTCAAGGCGAAAATTGCTGAAAAGATCGGCGCCTGGACCAAGAAAACCCAGGTAGCGGCGACCTTCGACTACTCGATCGCCGAGCCGATGTACCGCAATCCTGAGGGTGAATGGGTCAAGGCGCTGCTGGCCGTGTCCACGGAAAACCTGGGCATGGAACACAAGTTCGGCTCGTCTGCCGGCGCTACGTCCGTCCATGAACTGCCCAATGGCGTGCAATTCGGCCTGGCCAGACCTGAGGTCAAATACACCGGCCACACCGACAACGAGTTCAAGACCGTCGACCAGTTCCTGCTGGACCTGCAGATCGTGACCGAGATGATGGGCCGCGTCGGACAGTTGCCAAAACTCTGATCGCACGTTCGGACCCGCTGCTCTGGCGGGTCCGAATCCTTGAGGTTTCAACAAAAAACGCACAAACAAAAACGCCGCTCATCACTGAGCGGCGTTTTTGTTGAATATGGAGCGGGAAACGAGACTCGAACTCGCGACCCCGACCTTGGCAAGGTCGTGCTCTACCAACTGAGCTATTCCCGCAAATGGCGTCCCCTAGGGGACTCGAACCCCTGTTACCGCCGTGAAAGGGCGGTGTCCTAGGCCACTAGACGAAGGGGACACGCTAACTGAAACACATGGTGTGTATTTCAGTGCCCAAATCCGCATCCGAAGATGTCGGTTCTGGTTTCACTCAGCCTTGCCCGAAAGCAACGCTGTTTAAAATTGGAGCGGGAAACGAGACTCGAACTCGCGACCCCGACCTTGGCAAGGTCGTGCTCTACCAACTGAGCTATTCCCGCATATGGCGTCCCCTAGGGGACTCGAACCCCTGTTACCGCCGTGAAAGGGCGGTGTCCTAGGCCACTAGACGAAGGGGACACACGTACAACATTCACTCCCTACCGCGTTTCGCTGTGTGCTTTACGCTGTAAGTGGCGCGCATTCTATGGATGGATTGAGGGGTCGTCAACCCCCTGATATAAATTTATTTAAATCAATGACTTCGCCCTGCTTTGAGCGGCGAATCGGGGTTTTCCGTCGCCCGGTGTTTGACGCCTATATTCCGGCACCCGCCAAGGCGCTATAGTCCACCCACGCCACAATGATGGCAATGTGCACCATGCACGCTGTTACTTATATAAGCAGGGTTACGGCCGATATAAGAAGAGTCGTGGCCGATTCAACTCGTCGAGCGGCCCTATGCGCCTTCCTGCCAAGCCACTACACTCGCACGCGAACCCTATAAAGAGGTCTTACCGGTGACACCACTCATGATCACCCTGCTAGTCGTAGCCGGGATCGCACTATTGATCGCCATTGGCTACATGAACCATGTGGTGGAAAACAATAAGCTGGAAAAGGCCCGTACCAAGGTTGAACTCAACGACCGCCTGCGCCGCTGCGGCGAAATCACCGAGACCTTCCCCGGTCAGTTGATGACACCTGCACTCAAGCTGTTGTTGACCCGTCTGGAGCTGAACGTCTGCCAGCGCCTGCTGCACCTGGAAAAAACCAACGCTTCGGTCAAGGCCCGCATCGCCGAACTGAACACCCTGGTCGCCCAGGGCGAATCGATCCCGGTCAACAACCCGCCGGCACCGATCCAGACCGAAGCCAAGGCCAAGGACGTGCGCTTCCTGCTCGAAGCCCTGCACGGCCAGATCACCCGCGCCGCCCAGGACGGCTTCCTGCCGACCAACGAAGCCAAGCGCTGGATCCGCGAAGTCCGCCACATCCTGGTCCTGCTGCACATCGAGTTCTTCAACAACCTCGGCCAGCACTCCCTGCAACAAAACCAGCCCGGCCAGGCCCGCCTGGCATTCGAACGCGGTGTGCAATACCTGCGCAAGCAACAGGAACCGCAGCTCTACGCCGAACAACTCGAATACCTGGAAAAACTCCTGGCCCGCGCCAACGCCCAAGTCATGGACCAAACCGCCCCGGCAGAAGGCGAAGTCAACCAATTGACCGAAGGGTTGAAGGACGTCGAGGCTGATGCCGACTGGAAAAAGAAAGCGATTTACGACTGATTGAACCAGTCAGGGAAGAAGCCACCGAGAGGTGGTTTTTTTTTTGCTTTGGATTTGGTGGGGGGAGATCAAAAGATCGCAGCCTTCGGCGGCGTCTACGGGGATTGGTACATCCGATGGTAATGGGGTGGCTGTCAGGCCGCCTTCGCGGGCAAGCCTTGCTCCTACAGAGTTTTGGGGGCATCGAGGTAATGCGGTAGACACAAAACCTGTAGGAGCGAGGCTTGCCCGCGAAGAACGGTAACGCCGTCAACCGCAACAACAGAGCGGCGTACACCACTCATTAGGCCGAGCGTTAGCTCGCCTGCTTTTGATCTACCCGCCCCTTCGGGAGGCCGAGTGGAGGTTCTGCGTAGTGGGCAGCCCGGCATGGATGCCGGGCTAGCCGCCCCCGGCCATGGATGGCCGATGGCGGCGGGCCCACGGAGCAGGACCGGAGCGAGGGAACGCCGAGCCTCAGCGAGGGGCCGGACGCCGGGGCGAGGCCTTTTGGTTACTTTTGGGGCGTTTGCCAAAAGTGACCCGCTGTAAGAGCGGAACCGTAAGTGGCCGTAACCGCAGCAACGGATATGTACTCAACCAACAAGAACCTGGTCGGCCCAAAGGCCGCCAAGGAAAAGCGTCAAAGCCGAAAGTGCCCAACCATCCCCTTCAACTCAATCCCCAACTGCGCCAACTCAATACTGGAAGCCGCATTCCCCTGCATCGCCAACGAAGACTGATCCGCACTCGCCCGAATACTCGTCACACTGCGATTAATCTCCTCAGCCACCGAACTCTGCTCCTCAGCCGCCGCCGCAATCTGCTGATTCATCTGCTGAATCAACGACACCGCCGCCGCAATACTCCCCAACGCACTCTCGGTCTGCAGCGCATCACTCACCGCCAACTTCACCAACTCACCACTGTTCTGAATCTGCTGCACCGACGACTGCGCCGCCGAGCGCAAGGCACTGACCAGCCGCTCAATCTCCTCGGTCGACTGCTGAGTACGCTTGGCCAACGCCCGCACTTCATCGGCCACCACCGCAAAACCCCTGCCCTGCTCGCCCGCCCGCGCAGCCTCGATAGCCGCATTAAGCGCCAACAAATTAGTCTGCTCAGCCACGCTCTTGATCACACTGAGCACCGTGCCAATATTCTGGATCTCCGCACTCAGACTCTCGATACTCGAACTGGCCGAAGTCGCCGAATCCGCCAGTTGCTCGATACGCGCCATGCTCTGGCGCACCACCTGCTGACCGCTCTCGACCTTGTCATCCGCCGTCTGCGCCGCCGTAGCGGCCTCTTCGGCATTACGCGCCACGTCGTGCACCGTGGCGGTCATCTGATTCATCGCCGTGGCGACCTGCTCGGTTTCTTCCTTCTGACTGCTGACCTCCAGATTGGTCTGCTCGGTCACCGCCGATAGCGACTGCGCAGAACTGGCCAACTGCTCGATACCTGCCTGCAAACCACTGACAATACTGCTCAGCCCGGCGCCCATCTGTTGCATCGCCAGCATCAACTGGCCGATTTCATCGCGACGGGTCACTTCCACCGTGGCACTCAAATCACCGGCGGCAATCTGCTGGGCAACACGGATCACGCTGCGCAACGGTGCGACGATCAACCGGGTAATCACCCACGCGGCGATCAGCCCGACCAACAACGCCAGCGCCGAAGAGCCAATGATCAACAACGAATTCTTTTTCAGCTCGACCTGCATCGCCCCGTCTTCGGCCCCATAGGCCTGGTCCACCCGCTCCACCACCTGGCCGGCGCGCTGGTGCAGTTGTTCGTAGACAGTTTTTTCCTGGGCCAGCAGCCCGGTGTATTCGGTGAGCTTCTCGCTGAAGCTGGCAATATGACCGGACACCTCATTGAGGACGGTCTGATAGCCCTCATCCTTGACCGTGGTTTTCAGCTGTTCGGCCTGGGTCAGCGCCTGGTCGGCCTGCTCGATCTTGCCCTTGCCGGCGCTGTCGTCATCCCCCTTGCGACTCTGGTCGAGGCGTACCCGGGCCTCGTTCATGGCCTGCAACATCAACCGCGAGACCTGGCTGACCTGATTGGCCTGTTCGATGAATTGCGCACCGTCCTTGCCTTCGGACTCCTTCAAGGCGTAGGCGCCATCGTCGGCGAGGCCCGCCTGCAACACATCGAGGTTATTGGCCACGCTGGACACCGACCAACTGGCCATTTCCAGGGCCAGGTCCTTGGCCTGGGTCAGCGAGACAAATTCGTCGAAGGCCTTGCGATAGGCGCCAAGCGACAGCTCGACATCATTCATGACCGGCACGTTGGCCGCCGATTGCGCCTTCAACTGAGTCGACAGGGCTATCAGCCCATCAACCCCCTGACGCAGCGCATCGGCGGTTTTCGGGTTGCCGTGCAAGGCGTATTCCTGCTCCAGCAAGCGCACTTTGAGCAAACCGCTGTTGAGCGACGACATTTGCTTAAGCCCGTCGAAGCGATGACTGATGGTTTGCAGGGACCATACGCCAATGGCTGCCACCAAGGCGGTCAACAACAGCACCAGGACAAACCCGATGCCCAGTTTCTTTGCCATACCGAGGTTGGCAAAACGTCCTTGCACGGCCGAAATCATTGCTCGTAGTCCCCTGCCATAGTCTGTAGATGGAGATTCGCAACGGGCCTGTGCCAGCACAAGTCTCTGGCGTCGGAATAATGGCAAAAAGCTACGTCCACGTCGTTTTCAGAACGCTTTAGGTCGATCCGAAGCGGTGGCCTGGAAAAACCGCCGGGCCCGCGGATCGCAGGCATACGCCACATTGATGCGCTGCCAGTCATTGACCTCACCGGTCGGGCTGAAGGCCGTCGGGGAGGACAGCAGGACGCCGAAACGTCGGGCCTGTGCTCGCACCTGAGCGTAGTCGGACATTGGCGATCGCGCCCAGATAAACAAGCCTCCGCAGGGCTTGCCGAACACCTCCCATTCGGCATCCTCAAGCGCCTGCAATGCCGCAGTCCTGTCTACGTTCAGGCGCTGGCGCTGGCGCTGTACCAGTTTGCGATAGGCGCCGGTGGCCAACAGGTTGGCCAGCACCGACTCGCAGAACCGCGATCCGCCCATGCTGCTGATCATCTTGACCTCGGCCAGTCGGGCAATGAGCCCGGCGCTGGCCACCACAAACCCCACGCGCAATGAGCTGCTGAGGGTTTTCGAGAAACTGCCGACGTAAATCACCCGGGCCTCGTCATCCAGCGCGGCGAGGCGCGTGCCGGGACCTTTGTGCATATCGGCATAAACGTCGTCTTCGATGACCAGCACGTCATAAGCCTTGCTCAGTTGCAGGACCTGCTGCGCTACCGCCGGTGTCACACAGCTTCCCGTGGGGTTGTGGTGGTAGCTATTGATAAACATCGCCCGCGGGTTGTGCTTGATCAGCAAACGCTCCAGCACCTGCGTGTCGGGACCTTGCGCGGTACGTGGCACCTCGAGCATGCGCAGCCCGCGCAACCTGAGCAGATCGAACAGTTGAGAAAAACCGGGGCTTTCCACCACCACGCAATCGCCTGGCTTTAGCAGCGTGCGCACGATCAGGTCCAGCCCCTGGCTGGCGCCAGCCGTGGTCAGGATGCAACTTTCGTGCGTCTCGATATTGAGTGGTTTCAAGCGCTTGAGGATCTGCTGGCGCAAGGCGAGCAAGCCCAGCGGCGTGCTGTAATTGAACAGCCCCGCCATGTCGGTGCGGGCCACCTGGCGGATCGAATAGCTGAGGTCGTCCGTCTCGCGCCAGCTTTCGGGCAAGCCACCACACCCCAGCATCAGTTCACCCGACAGGTTCTCGGCGAACCCCGTTTGCAGCACCTCTGCGCCTTCGAAACGAGGGAGATCACCCGTGGGCGACACAACCGGCGCCGACGCGGCGACAAAGAACCCCGAACCGGGACGCGATGCCAGGATCCCCTGGGCGACCAGGCGCTCACAGGCTTCAACGACACTGGACTGACTGAGCAAATTGATTCGCGCGATGTGTCGCACGGAAGGCAAGCGTGTGGCGGGCGGTACCTCGCCTTGACGGATCCAACTCGCCATTGCGTCGACGATTTGCTGTACGACCGGCACCATTGCCTGTCGGTCAATTCTCAATTCCATGAGTAAGCAAACTCCTGTCCATTTTGCTGCGAGCAGTTAATCACAGGAGCGCTCGCCAGGCTGTGCGACAACGCCGCCAAAACCGCCGGTTCTAACCATTTGAAACACATTCCCCGGCGTGTTCACGGAACCATAAAAAAACCCGCACAGGTTGCGGGTCTTTTCCTACAAGGACGTTCCGGATTTCAGAAGGCGGTGACCCCGCCATCCACCGCCAGGGAATGCCCGGTGGTGAACGCTGCACCGTCACTGCACAGGTACAACACGGCGCTGGCGATTTCCTCGACTTTGCCGATGCGCCCGACCGGGTGCATCGCATTGGCGAACTCGGCCTTCTTCGGGTCGGCCTCATAGGCACGACGGAACATGTCGGTGTCGATCACCGCTGGGCACACTGCGTTCACGCGGATCTTTTTCTTCGCGTATTCGATCGCGGCCGACTTGGTCAGGCCGATCACCGCGTGCTTGGAAGCCGCATAAATGCTCATTTTCGGCGCCGCGCCGAGGCCAGCTACCGACGCGGTGTTAACGATCGCACCGCCGCCCTGGGCCAGCAGCAACGGCAGTTGATACTTCATGCACAGCCAGACGCCTTTGACGTTGACGCCCATGATCGCGTCGAACTCATCGATCGAGCCGTCGGCAAGTTTGCCTTTTTCGATTTCGATGCCGGCGTTATTGAAGGCATAGTCAAGACGGCCGTAGGTATTGATCACCTCGTCCATCAGATGTTTTACCTCGGCCTCGACAGTAACGTTGCAGCGCACGAAGGTCGCTTCGCCGCCCGCCGTACGAATCAGCGCCACCGTGCCCTCGCCCCCCGCGGTGTCCAGATCGGCCACCACCACCTTCAAGCCTTCGGCCGCGAAGGCTTGGGCGGTGGCGCGGCCAATGCCATTGGCTGCGCCGGTCACAACAGCTACCTGGCCGGAAAACGTCATGCTCATTATTAGGTCCTCGAAGAGAAGATGCGGGGGATCGCGTGCTTGCAGTCTAGCCACGGCGCCTGGCGCACGGCAGCACTATCAAAAGGCCGGTTGAGCGCCCATGCGTCACAGTGATAGAGGCGCCCGATCAACTATCACTGCACTGGATCGACCTGCATTCGCCGCATCAGCCAACCTTGCGGCATCCGCCATGAAGGTCTATCAACAAAGCTTCATTCATCTTGAGTGCCTGTCATGACTACCCAGACCAATCGCCAATTCCTGCTCGCCAAACGTCCGGTGGGTGCGGCGACCCGCGAAACGTTCACCTTTCAAGAAGTACCGGTCGGCGAGCCGGCGGCGGGTCAGATCCTGGTCAAGAACGAATACTTGTCCCTGGACCCGGCCATGCGTGGCTGGATGAACGAGGGCAAGTCCTACATCCCGCCGGTCGGCATCGGCGAGGTGATGCGCGCCTTGGGCGTAGGCAAAGTCGTGGCGTCAAACAACCCTGGGTTTGCGGTCGGCGACTACGTCAATGGCGCCCTGGGCGTGCAGGATTATTACCTCGGCGAGCCGCGGGGCTTCTACAAGGTCGATCCGAAACTGGCACCACTGCCGCGCTACTTGTCCGCGTTGGGCATGACCGGGATGACCGCTTACTTCGCCCTGCTCGACGTTGGCGCGCCGAAGGCTGGCGACACCGTGGTGCTGTCGGGCGCGGCCGGTGCGGTGGGCAGCATTGCCGGGCAGATCGCCAAGATTAAAGGCTGCCGCGTGATCGGCATTGCCGGCGGTGCGGACAAGTGCAAATTCCTGGTGGATGAACTGGGTTTTGACGGGGTCATCGACTACAAAAACGAAGACGTTTCGGCCGGACTGAAGCGCGAATGCCCGAAAGGCGTGGACGTGTATTTCGATAACGTCGGCGGCGATATCCTCGACGCGGTGTTGAGTCGCCTGGCCCTGAAGGCGCGCGTGGTGATTTGTGGCGCGATCAGCCAGTACAACAACAAGGAAGCGGTCAAAGGCCCGGCCAACTACCTGTCACTGCTGGTCAACCGCGCACGGATGGAAGGCTTTGTGGTGATGGACTACGCCGCGCAATTCGCCGCTGCCGGGCAGGAAATGGCCGGCTGGATGGCCAAGGGGCAGTTGCAGAGCCGGGAAGATATCGTCGACGGACTGGAGACGTTCCCGGAGACGCTGATGAAATTGTTCAGCGGCGAGAATTTCGGGAAGTTGGTGTTGAAGGTTTAAAGCGACAGATCAAAAGATCACAGCCTTCGCCAGCTCCTACAGGGGATCGCGTTTCCCTGTAGGGGCTGGCGCAGCCTGCGATCTTTTAAGCGATTTCGGCTACAACCGCTGCCAACGCCTTGGCCGGATCCGCCGCCTGGCTGATCGGGCGGCCGATCACCAGATAGTCGGAACCGGCATCCAATGCCTGACGCGGGGTCAGGATGCGGCGCTGATCATCCTGGGCGCTGCCCGCCGGGCGAATCCCCGGGGTCACCAGTTGCAGCGACGGATGGGCCGTTTTCAGGGCCTGGGCTTCCAGGGCCGAGCACACCAGACCATCCATCCCGGCTTTTTCCGCCAGCGCGGCCAGGCGCAGCACTTGCTCCTGGGGCTCGATATCCAGACCAATACCCGCCAGATCTTCACGCTCCATGCTGGTCAGTACGGTCACGCCAATCAACAACGGCTTGGGGCCGGTACGCTGGTCGAGCACTTCACGGCATGCCGCCAT
Organism: Pseudomonas sp. ADAK2; assembly: GCF_012935755.1. Taxonomy (GTDB): domain Bacteria; phylum Pseudomonadota; class Gammaproteobacteria; order Pseudomonadales; family Pseudomonadaceae; genus Aquipseudomonas. The sequence continues at coordinate 6,301,004 of NZ_CP052862.1, read as the reverse complement.
CATGCGCAGACCGCCGGAGCAGTGCACGTTGACCATCCACACGCCCATTTCCGCCGCCGCTTTCACGGCCATGGCGGTGGTGTTCGGGATGTCGTGGAACTTGAGGTCCAGGAACACTTCGAAACCCTTGTCACGCAGGGTGCCGACGATTTCCGCGGCGCAACTGGTGAACAGTTCCTTGCCGACTTTGACCCGGCACAGTTGCGGGTCCAACTGGTCGGCCAGCTTCAGTGCGGCGTCACGGGTGGGGAAATCCAGGGCGACGATGATAGGAGTCTGGCAGACGGACATGTGCGGGCTCTCAGGCAGGACGAAATCGGCGCGCATTGTAGCGGAACCAGCGCCGCTGCGGGACCCGATGATCGGTAAATCGTCCCGCAACCTCCAGCAAGCCTAGACCCTGCGCCAATTGTGTCGAGCCCGATACACACCGGACACGCCCCCAACAAAGGCCGACGCTACCCTCGGCAGCCGCAACACGTCCTTACAGCACTTCCCGCCTTCGGGCCGGACGCCTATGCTGAAGCCACAACCTCGCAGCCCATCTTTGTGGTTGGCAGCCTACCTGGCAGATGAACCCACGCATGCACAGCACTCAAGCCCCTGTGAACGACGATCAAAAAGCGCCCGCTGACGACAAACGCTGGAGCATTCGCGCCCTGATTGTCGACGATGACGTCCCGATCCGCGAATTGATGATCGACTACCTGGCCCGGTTCAATATCCACGCCAGCGGCGTCACCGATGGCGCAGCGATGCGCCAGGCGCTGCAGGCGGAACATTTCGACGTGGTGGTGCTCGACCTCATGCTGCCCGGCGAGGACGGTTTGTCCCTGTGCCGCTGGCTGCGCGCCGAATCGGACATCCCGATCCTGATGCTCACCGCGCGCTGCGAACCCACCGACCGGATCATCGGCCTGGAATTGGGCGCCGACGACTACATGGCCAAGCCGTTCGAACCGCGGGAACTGGTGGCGCGGATTCAGACGATTCTGCGGCGGGTGCGCGACGATCGCACCGAACAGCGGGCGAATATTCGCTTCGACAACTGGCGCCTGAACAGCGTGTTGCGCCAGTTGATCGCCGCCGATGGCCTGGTGGTGCCGCTGTCCAACGCGGAATTCCGCTTGCTCTGGGTATTTATCGAGCGTCCGCGCCGGGTGCTCAGCCGCGAACAATTGCTCGATGCCGCCCGTGGTCGCTCGATCGAAGCCTTTGATCGCAGCATCGACTTGCTGGTGTCGCGCCTGCGGCAGAAGCTTGGCGACGACCCGAAAAACCCACAGCTGATCAAGACCGTTCGCGGTGAGGGTTACCTGTTCGACGCCCGAGACATCGGCTGATGCGTGCGCGCTTCGATACGCTGTTCGGCCGCCTGTTTGGCGTGCTGCTGATCGCGATCATCCTGGCGCACCTGCTGGCGTTTTTCTGGTTTCACCATTACGGCCCGCCGCCCCCTCCGCCACCGCCCGGGTTTTCCGAGAGCTTCGACGGCCAGCGTCCACCGCTGGACCCACGTTTCGCCAATCGGCCGCCTCGACCGTGGTTCGGCGGGCCGTTGGTGCCGCTGACCTTTCAGTTCGTCTCGCTGATCATCGCCGCCTGGTACGGCGCCAAATTGCTGAGCCGACCGATCCAGCGCCTGAGCGATGCCGCCGAGCGCTTGAGCGAAAACCTCGACAGCCCGCCGCTGGACGAATCCGGGCCACGGGAAGCGCGGCAAGCGGCCCACACCTTCAACAAGATGCAGCGGCGGATTATCGAACAGGTACAGCAGCGTTCGCGGATGCTCGGCGCGGTGTCCCATGACCTGCGCACGCCGCTGTCGCGGCTCAAGCTGCGCCTGGAACAGATTGATGACGACAAGCTGCAAGGCCAGATGCGCCAGGATCTGGACGACATGATCCACATGCTCGATGCCACGCTCACCTACCTGCACGAACATCGCACCAGTGAAGCCCCGCAATGGATGGACGTGCAGGCGCTGGTCGAGTCCCTGAGCGAAAACGCCCAGGACCAGGGGTCGGACGTCCAGGCCAGCGGACATTGCGCGCCGCTGCAAGTGCAGCCGATGGCCTTGCGCTCGTGCATCAACAACCTGATCGACAATGCCCTGCGTTATGCCGGGGAGGCATTGATTACCCTCGAAGACAGTCGAGGGCATCTGGTGATTCGGGTAATCGATCACGGCCCGGGGATTGCCGCGGACAAGCGTGAAGCAGTGTTCGAACCGTTCTTCCGGCTGGAAGGTTCGCGCAACCGCAACTCCGGTGGCGTCGGCCTCGGCATGACCATCGCCCGGGAGGCGGCGGAACGCCTGGGCGGGCAATTGAGCCTGGAAGAAACCCCCGGTGGCGGCCTCACTGCCGTCATCCGCCTACCCCGCACCTGATCCCACCGGCTTCGTGTGTACCGAACGGTACAAACGCCACATACCCACGACAACTTGCCCCTTGAGGCTGCATAAGCCGGTGCACTCACCGGTTTTCCGTCCAAAGGAGTGAGCCCAATGATCGGTAGCGTCAGCAGCAACTACACGAGCTATACCAGCGCGAGCACCAGCAGCACGTCGGCCAACGCCGCCCGCCGTGCACAACTCCAGAAAGAACTGTTCACCAAACTCGACAGCAATAGCGATGGCTCGGTGAGTCAGGACGAGCTGAAAACCGCCCAGTCGGATAAACCCGATAATCGCCTGTTGGCGGACCTGAGCAAGAACTTCACCGACCTCGACAGCGATGACAGCGGCAGCCTGAGCAGCGAAGAAATGGCGGCAATGGCCCCACCGCCACCGCCTCAGGACCAGGCACCGAACACCGACCTGGCCGACGCGCTGCTTGGTGCTTTGGACGCGGACGGCGATGGCAACCTCAGCAGCGATGAACTGAGCAACGGCCTGAGCGCCGCCGGCAGCACGGCCGATAGCAAGGAAATCTTCTCGGCTTTGGACAAAAACGAGGACGGCACTGTTAGCAGCGACGAACTCAAAGACGCCCTGCAGGCGGGCCGTGAAAAAAACAGCGACACCTCCACCCTCCATTCGAACGTCAGCGAAGCCATCAACAAAATGATCGCCAACCTGAGCAAGCAGTATTCACTCGATAACGTGGCCAGCACGGGTAAGTACTTGAACGTCTCGACCTGAGGCAAAAGCTTCGCGGGCAAGCCTCGCTCCTACAGATTATGTGTTGCCCGCGAATTTTCCGAACGACGCATGACCTGTAGGAGCAAGGCTTGCCCGCGATGAGGCCATCACAGACACAAAAAACCCACTGACCGCTATGGATTCAGTGGGTTTTTCATTGCCTGTCAGGACGCTATCGCGAGCAAGCTTTGCTCCTACAGAGCAAGATCAGCGGCGGTCTTCGACGCGTGCCTGGCTTTTGCTCCAGTCGGTCAACAAGCTGTAAGCCACCGCCAACAACGTCGGCCCGATGAACAAGCCGATAAACCCGAACGCAATCAATCCGCCAAACACCCCCAGCAACACAATCACCAACGGCAGATTGCCGCCGCGGCTGATCAGGTACGGCTTGAGCACGTTGTCCACGCCGCTGATGATGAACGTGCCCCAGATCCCGAGGAACACCGCCATCCCGTACTCGCCCTTCCACGCCAGCCAGGCCGTGGCCGGAATCCAGATCAGCGGCGGGCCCATCGGGATCAGGCTCAACATGAACGTCACGATCCCCAGCACCAACGCCCCAGGCACCCCGGCAATCAGGAACCCGATCAATGCCAGCACGGCCTGGGCCGCCGCCGTGCCGATCACCCCGTTCACCACCCGTTGCACAGTGCCGGCGACGAGTTCGATGTAATACCCGGCGCGGTCGCCGATCAGGCGGGACAGCAAGCTATGGACAAACGCCGCCAGCCGCGGCCCGTCACGGTAGAAAAAGAACACGAAGACAATGCTCAATGTCAGCTCAAGAATGCCGCCGCCAATTTGCGCACTGCGCGCCAGCAACCAGTTGCCGACCTGCCCGAGATAAGGCTTGATCGCGACCATCATCGCCGCGCCCTGCTCATCGATGCTGTTCCAGATCCCCACCAGCCGTTCGCCGACCAGGGGAATGCTCCCCAGCCAGACCGGCGCTTCCGGCAAGCCATCGACTTGCACATCCTTGATGAACACCGTGGCATCGCGCACGTGATCCGCCAGGTTGAACCCCAACCACACCAGCGGCACCGCCACCAGCAACATCCAGCCCAGGGTCAGCAACGCTGCCGCCAGCGATTCACGGCCGTTGAGCCAGCGGGTCAGCAGGCGCATCAGCGGCCAACTGGCAAACGCCAGCACCGCGCCCCAGAACAATGCTGACCAGAACGGCGCCATCACCCAGAAGCTCGCGCCAAACAGCACCAGGAGCAGTATCTGCACCAACAGCCGATCGTTATTGATCATCGAAATCTCGAAAATAGTCAGACAGCAGAAGATTAGGCGAACGTGAGGATCACGTTCGCCTGATGCAGCTTATCGCAACAGTTCGAAGTGCAGGCCAGAGCCTTCGGCGCTGCCGGTTTCCATGCGCGCCGCGCGTACGCCCTGGGCGATCAGCGATTGGCGCCAGGCTTCGGCCTTGGCCCCGGAAACACTGACTCGCAGCGTGGTGTCCAGGTTCAATCCCCGGGAAATCAAGCGCAACCAGGTATCGTCGGGATCGGCACTCAGTTTCGGGAAATCGAGTTCACCAGTGCTTTTTAGCTGGCGCAGCAAGGTCGCGGAGGTTGGCAGCAAATCCCCCAGCGGCGCGGCGGATTCAAACTGCTCGACGTGCAGGTAGGCTTTGCGATTTCCGCGGGTGATGCTGTAGAGCGCCACCAGCGAATTGTCCTTCGGTGCCGCCAGCCGCAACAGCAGATAGGCCTGCTGCTCGTCCGCGCCATAGAGCTTGGAGTTGCCGAAGACCTCATTGGCCCACAGGCTGCTTTCCCCGCAATCACGGGCCTGGCACCAGAACAACAGTTCCGCGCCCTGCTTCTGCAAGGCTTCGCGCGCGGCGGTAAACGCTTCGGTGGAGGAATGCTCCGGTGGCAACTCGTAGGTCACCGACGTGGTTTGACCACGGGCGCTGACTTGCCCGTCGAAGCGCAACTGGCCGCTGATCTTGCGGATCGAGCCCAGCGGATAGATCCGCTCAAGCTCCACGGTCGGGCGATAGTCGACAATCTGCGCATCGGCCAGGCGCGGCACGATCGGCAGGTCCTGGCTGCCCGGAACATCGGCAGCCAATAACATCGGACTGAAATAACACAACGCCAACAGGCTGAGTGAACGCTTAGGCAGGCTCATCGGATCGGCATGGCCTGGGCGACCCTGAGGCCATTCGGGGTCGCAGCGGTGTAGAGATCGATCATGGTTGTCTCCCTTTTCAACCCGCCCAGCCTCGACAGTTGCCCGTCGCAAGTCAAGGAACGGCGAAGAACCGATTGAAACAGTCTGCGACAAGGTCGGCGCCGGGCTCGTCATTCAGGTGCAAATGATGGCCACCAGGCAGCTGTTCACGGCTAAAGGGTAGACGTTCCAGCAATTCGGGATGTTTGGCGAGCATGCCGTCAGCCGCCACCACCAGCCGCGTAGGACAAGTGATGCGCTGGACGAAGGCCATCGCCTGTTCCTGGGTCAGACGCAGCGGCGAAGGCAGCGTCAAGCGGCTGTCGGTACGCCAGGTGTAACCGCCGGGCACCGGCATCAGGCCCCGTTGCGCCAACAGCTCGGCGGCTTCGCGACTGACCGCCACCAGGCCTTTCATCCGCGCTTCGACAGCGCGATCAAGGGTGGCGTAGACCGGTTTGCGCTTCTCCCGCAGATCCAGTTGCGCTTGCAGGGCCATGCCCATGCGTTCGGCCGCATTTTCGCCTTTGTCTGTAGGAGGGATGACACCGTCGATGAGGGCCAGATGGGTGACCCGCTCCGGCATCGACCCGGCGACGATCAAGGAAGCAATCGCGCCCATGGAGTGTCCCAGCAACGCAAATCTCTTGAGTCCAAGCTGTTCGGCGACTTGCAGCACGTCATGGGCGTAATCCCACATCGCGTAACCGGCGCCGGCCGGACGATGCCCGGAGTGACCGTGGCCGGCCATGTCCAGGGCAATAATCCGCAGGCCTTTGAGCTTGGGCGCCAACCGGGCAAAGCTGTTGGCGTTGTCCAGCCAACCGTGCAAGGCGATCACCGGCAAGCCATCCTCGGGACCCGACAGGTGCGCCGCCAACTCGATGTGCGGCAGGCTCAGACGCACTTCTTCGACGACGCTGCTCATGCGCAATCCCGCTGACGGCGACCTTCCCAGCGGCTGAACAGGTTCTTCAGCAACGTGGCGGTGTCTTGGGGACGCTCAAGGGGAAACATGTGGCCGCCGGGCATGGTCAATGACTCGCCGAACGGCATGCGCCCGACGGAGCTGGCGTGATGGCGCATGACCACGCGGCTATTATTCCCGCGCACCACCGCCAGCGGCACTTTCAGTTGCCGTGCGCGGCCGGGGCTGGTGTGCGGTACGCCGCGGTAGATGCTGATTTCCGTGGCCGGATCGAAACGCAGGCGCAGCTTGTCGCCGACCTTGTGCAAACCGTGTTGCAGGTAGGCGTCGAAGCATTCCGGATCGAAACCGCGAAACAGGGTTTTGCCGGCGAAATAGCGGCGGGCGCTGTCCAGATCGGCAAACTCTTCGCGCCGGCCCAGGGTGCGCCCGGCGGGAGTCAGGCGATCAATGAAACCGAAACGCTTGGCGGCGAGGATCACCCATTGATCGGCGCGGGTCAGCACTGGCGAATCGAGCATCACCACGCCGCGATACAACTCGGGGCAACGCAGCGCCGCATGCAGGTGCAGCACGCCGCCAAAGGAATGGCCGACGCCCCAGACCGGTTCCGGTTGACGTTTCAGGTGATGGATCAACTCGTCCACCAGGTTGCGCCAGTTGTCATCGGCCGGGAAACGCGGGTCGTGGGCGTGCTGCTCCAGATGCGTCACCTGATATTCAGGCGCCAACGCCGTGAACAACTTGCCGTAGGTCCCCGAAGGAAAGCCATTGGCGTGGGCGAAAAAGATCTGCTGCGACATACCGGTCAATCCATGGGCGAGAAACGTGGGGGTGATTGTCCGTAAGAGCGGGGACTACGGCAATGACCGTAACTGACAGGAATGATGACAGTCTGGCCATGGCGATCATGGAGATCCATGTAGCAGCTGGCGAAGCCTGCGTCCGCCTGCGAAGCAGTCGTAAAACCTGAATACGCAGTGCATCAGACACACCGAGCAGCCTGGATTGGCGACTGCTTCGCAGCCGGACGCAGGCTTCGCCAGCTGCTACATGATGGAGTCACGTTAACGGGCCGGCGGATTCTCCCCCAACGGCACCACCGCCATGGTCAACCGCGACACACAACTGGCCTTGCCCTCATCGCTGGTCAAGCGAATATCCCAGACATGGGTGGTGCGGCCGATATGGATCGCCCTGGCCACCGCAGTCACCCGCCCGCTGCGCAAGCCGCGTAAGTGGTTGGCGTTGATTTCCAGGCCCACGCAGTAGAACTTGCTGGCATCGATGCACAAATAACTGGCCATCGAACCAACGGTTTCGGCCAGCACCACCGAGGCGCCGCCATGCAGCAAGCCGTAAGGCTGATGAGTGCGATGGTCGATGACCATGCTCGCGCTCAGGGACTTGTCGTCGCAGGCTTCGAAGCGGATATCCAGCACTTCGCCGATGGTGTTTTTCTGGATCGCGTTCAATTGTTCAATGTTGGGAGCGGTACGCCACAGACTCATCGCTGACTTCCTTTATTGAGGTTGTTCGTCACTCAATCCTGCCACAGCACCGCTTCATTGCGCTCGCTCCATTCTTCGAAGCGCGCCCCGTACGCGGCTTCGATCACGTTGCGCTTGATCTTCAGGGTCGGCGTCAGAAAGCCGTTTTCCACCGCCCAGCTGTCCTTGACCACCACCAGCCGGCGCAAGCGCTCATGCTTGTCGAGGGCGCCGTTGACCTCTTCCAGGAGTTTTTCCAGGCTCGAATGCAAGGCGTTGCGCGCCGAACTGGCGGCATCCTGCAAACCCACCGCCGACAGCACGCACAACCCAAGCGGCGCGCTCAGACCATCGCCCACCACGCAAACCTGTTCGATCCGCGAATGCACCGCCAGACGATTCTCGATCGGCGCCGGAGCCACGTATTTGCCTTTACTTGTCTTGAAGATTTCCTTCAGGCGCCCGGTCAGGCGCAGGTTGCCTTCTGCGTCTTGCTCGCCCTTGTCACCGGTGCACAGGAAGCCGTCCTCGGTGATCGTATCGGCGGTTTTCTCCGGTTCCTTGAAATAGCCGAGCATGGTCGCGCCGCTACGCACCATGACCTCCCCCGTGTCGGCGATCCGCACTTCAACCTCCGGGCAAGGCTTGCCGATCCAGCCCGGTTTGTCATCGCCCGGCCGGCCGATGTGCGAGTAACCGCAGCTTTCGGTCATGCCATACACCTCCAGCACGTCCAGCCCGAGCTTGCGGTACCACAGCAACAAGGTCTGCGGCACCGGCGCGGCACCGGACAAGGCAATGCGCAACGCATCGAGCCCCAGTCCAGCGAGGACTTTGTGCCCGACTCGCCTGCCGATGATCGGCAGCACGAGCAGGAAGTCGAGGCGCTTTGCCGGGATCTTGCTGTACACGCCCATCTGGAATTTGGTCCAGATGCGCGGCACGCCGAACATGGCGGTCGGCCGTGCTCGCTGTAGATCGGTGAGGAAGGTGTCGAGGCTTTCGGCAAAGAACACGGTTTGCCCGGTATAGATCGACGCCAGTTCGACGAACATCCGTTCGGCAACGTGGCACAGCGGCAGATAAGACAGCAGCCGATCCGACTCGTTAAGGCCGAACAGCTGCGTGCCGCGAGTGGTGGCGAAGCCGAGGTTGCCGAAGCTGTGCATCACACCTTTGGGCAGGCCGGTGGTGCCGGAGGTGTAGATGATGGTCGCCAACTGCTCGGCGGCGGGTTTCGGGTCGTCCTGGATCGGCGAGCTTTTCTGCAAGTCGTCCCAGCTGAAATTGAAGGTGCCGGGGGGATGCAACGGCAGGCTGATGGTTGGCAGGTCGGGGCTGACGCCTCGCGACATGCCGGGCCAGTCATCGAGCTTGCCGATGAACGCCAGCGCGGCTTCCGAGTGTTCCAGCACCTGGGCCACGGATTCAGCGGTAAGGTTGGGGTACAGCGGCACCGAGACATGCCCGGCCATCCAGATCGCCAGGTCGGCAATGATCCAGTGCGCACAGTTTTTCGAGATCAGGGCGATGTGGCTGCCTTGGGGCAGTTCCCGGGCGCGCAGCCAATGGGCGGCGCAACGGGCCTGGTGGCCGACGTCGGCCCAACTCAGCGTCTCGACCTGCCCACCGCCCAGCGGCTGGACTAGAAAACGCTGGCGGGGATGGCGGGCTTCACGCTCGTAGAACACGTCCAGCGGCAAACGAAAAGCAGCAGACATGCGACTTGCTCCTTTGTTTTTGGTCTGGAGCAAGCGTAGTCAACCGAGCAAGTGCTTGGTTGATTATTTGTTGGTCATTACAGACGTGTAGGAGCGAGGCTTGCCCGCTCCTACAAAAGCAAAACGCAGCTTAGCCGCTACGGGTGTTTGATGCCGTTGAGCTTCATGCCCCCGGCCAACGGCAAGTCGCCTTCCAGCTCAGCCAGCCCGGCGGTTTTCACCGCTTCCGGATCTTGCACATGTCCGTGCTGCAGGTAACCCAGCAAGTTGCCCACCAGCGGGTTATGGCTGACCAGCAGCGCATGATCGACCGACACCAACTGCTCGGCCACCGCTTGCGGCCGGTTGTCCGGAGTCAGCCATTCGACAGTGCGAATCTCCGGCGCAAACCCCAGCGCTTCACGGACCAGTTGCGCCGTCTCCTGCGCACGCAGGTAAGGACTGGCATAAATGGCCGTAATCGGCCGACCGATCAACTCGGCGGCCGTGCGCAGCACTTCTTCACGACCGTGGGCCGTCAGCGCCCGTTCGGAGTCTGGACGCGTGCCGTGTGGCTCGGCTTCACCATGACGTAATACCCAGAGTTTCATAGCTTAGGCTCCTCATCTCGGGCCGGATGCGGCGCAGGCGCTACAACGTGTGGCGCTTCACCTTCCGGTGTACGCGGCGTCGGCCAATCGGCGAACGGCCAAGGCTTCTGGTCGCTGTGGAACGTGCCGAAACGACCGATCTGCGCCAGGAACTGGCTCAGGCTGTCGCCGAAGTTCATCAGGCTGGCGCTCGGGGCGCCATAGATCAAACGATAGATCAACTGCACCAGCACCACCGCGCCGAGGATGAATTGCGCCACTTGCCAGACCAGCAAGAAAACGATCATCCACAATACTCGCAGCAGAATGGATTCGTACTTGGCTTCTGTTTTCGGATCGTTCATGTCCCGCTCCCTGCCCGTAGATAAAGCAATCAGTTGAAACCGCTGGTGGAGATAAAGTCGACGTCGGTCTTCGGCTCGGCCCGCATTAACAGTTCGATCACCTGCTCAAGCGTGCGCCCTTCAAACAAAATCGCATGCAGCCCGGCGACCAGCGGCATGTACACCCCCGCTTCCTGGGACTTGGCCTTAAGCACTTTGAGCGTGTTCACGCCTTCAGCGACTTCGCCCAGGCGCGTCACCGCGTCTTCCAGGCTCAGGCCCTGGCCGAGGGCGAACCCGACCTGGTAGTTGCGGCTTTTCGGCGACGAGCAGGTGACGATCAAGTCGCCGACGCCCGCCAGGCCGAGGAAGGTCATCGGGTTGGCGCCCTGATTCACCGCGAAGCGGGTCATTTCCGCCAGCGCCCGGGTAATCAGCATGCTCTTGGTGTTTTCGCCCATGCCCAGCGCCACGGCCATGCCGGCGATGATGGCGTAGACGTTTTTCAACGCACCGCCCAACTCCACGCCGAAACGGTCGGCACTGGCGTAGACGCGGAAGGTGCGCCCGTGCAGCGCTTCCTGCACCCGCGCGCACAGTTCTTCGTCTTCGCTGGCGACCACCGTGGCCGTCAGGGCGTGTTCGGCGATTTCACGGGCCAGGTTCGGCCCGGACAACACACCGATGCGCGCTTGCGGCGCGATCTCTTCGAGAATCTCGCTCATCAGCTTGAACGTGTGGGCTTCGATGCCTTTGGTCAGGCTGACCAGCAGTTTGCCGCTCAGGCGTTCGGCGTAAGGCACCAGTACCGCGCGCAACGCACTGGACGGCAGTGCGACGAAGCACAAGTCGCAGGCGTCGAGGGTGGCTGGCAGGTCCGTGACCGCCGTAACGCCCGGCAGGATCTTGATGCCTTTGAGGTAACGCGGGTTCTCGCGATTGACGCGAATGGCCTCGGCCTGTTCGGGGTCGCGCATCCACTGCAGGACCTGATGGCCATTCTCGGCCAGCAGATTTGCCACGGCGGTACCAAAACTTCCGCCTCCCAGGACCGCGATTGGGCGCTGTTCAGTCATATGCAATCCGTTAATCCATACCAGTGGCGATGCCGGCATTATACGGAGCGGCCCAGTGGCGGCCAGCCCCCGCGTCAATTACCGACACTTGTAGGAAGAAGACCAACAAAACCGAGGAAAATGCCGACAACGTGAATGGAAAAGTCCTTGTGCTCGGTTAACATGCGCGCCACTTAATCGCTCACAAGGCTGTGTCGTGTCTTTTGGCCCCTCCTCACCTCGCTCGTCGCTGGTCCTGGCGCTGCTTTTCAGCCCGGTTTTGCTGGCCGACGATCTGTTCCTCGACAGCGATCCGCTGCCGCAAGTGCTGACGGCGACGCGACTCAAGCAATCGCCGGCCGCCGTGCCGGGGAGCATGACGGTGATCGACAGCGAATTGATCAACGCCAGCGGCGCGCGGGACATCAGCGAATTGCTGCGCCTGGTGCCGGGGATGATGGTCGGCAACATCAATGGCAATCAGGCGGCAGTGAACTATCACGGCACCAATGCCAGCGAAGCGCGGCGCATGCAGGTGTTGATCGACGGTCGCTCGGTGTACCGCGCCGGCCTCGCCACGGTGGACTGGAGCGATATTCCGGTGGCGATGGAAGACATCGAGCGCATCGAAGTCTTTCGCGGCCCCAACACCGTCAGTTATGGCGCCAACGCGCTGATGGCGGTGGTCAACATCATCACCCGCAACCCGGCGGACAGCCACGGCACGCGGCTGAAAGTCACCCGTGGCCAGCGCGGCATCAATGATTTCTACGCCAGCCAGGGCACCGGCTGGGACGGCGGCGACTTGCGCCTGTCGCTCTCCGGCCAGCAGGACGATGGCTTCGACTCGGACCGCACCGGCGCCGATTACCGTGACAGTCGGCGCCTGAACCGCTTCAACCTCGCAGTCAGCCAGACGCTCAACGAGAACCAAAGCATCGACTGGCAATTGAACGCCAAGGACGGGGCCAACCAGCGGCCGTATACCTACCGCCCGGTGTTTTCGGGGATTACCGCCGCCGGGAACAATTCCGACGTGATCGCCAAGGATTACGCCGGCTCCCTGCGCTGGAACCTGGACATCAATCCCGATCACAGCCTGTATATCCAGGGCTCGGCGCAACACTGGGATCGCCAGCAGACTTGGCGCGCCTGTGATGCCGAAGTGTCGTTCAGCCCTGAGCTGGCCGACCTGTGGCAACTCAACCCGAATTATGCCGAACGCCTGGCGCGCAACATGGAGCGCTACACCGGCCCCGGCGCCCCGGCAGGTACTGCGGCAGAACAAGCGCTGGGCAATCAGGTGCTGGCGCAATGGAAAAACGGCGCGAAGCAAACCCTGTGCGGCGACATCGACCAGAGCGCCCGGGAATCGCGCTACGACCTCGAACTGCAAGACACCTTGAGCCTGTCCGATAGTCTGCGACTGGTCAGCGGCATGAACTATCGTTACGACCGGGCAGACTCCGAGACCTATTTCAATGGCACGCTCGACGACACCACTTGGCGTACGTTCGGCCAACTCGAGTGGCGCGCCAGCGAACACTGGTTGCTCCAGGGCGGTGCCATGTTCGAAGACACGCAGTTGACCGGCAGTTCGCTGACCCCGCGAGTGGCGGTCAATTACCTGATCAACCCGCGCCACGGCTTGCGCGCGGTGTATTCCGAGGCGATCCGCTCGCCGGACATGTTCGAGAACAATGTGAACTGGAGCTATCAGGTGACCAACCTGCGGCCCAGCGCTTATGGCCAGTCCAGCGCTCGCTACTTCGTCAAGACTCGCGGGCCGGGCGACCTCGACAAAGAACGCATGCGCTCCCGGGAACTGGGCTACAACGGCTTCTTCGCCGAGCTCGGGCTGGCGGTGGATGTGAAGCTGTTCTACGACGAAATCACCGGCATGATCAGCGAGCCACTGCGCAATAACCAGTACATCGCCAGCAACGCCAACGGCTCACGCTTCACCGGCACCGAAACCCAGCTCGACTGGCACGTCAGCCGCGCCGATCGCCTGCGCCTGACCTACGCCTACGTCGATGCCAAGGCCAGCAACCCGCTGGACCAGCAGCAGACCGCGCGCAACAGCGGTTCCGCCGGCTGGTTGCGCAACTGGGGCCGAGGCTGGAACAGCGCGCTCTTCTACTATGGGGACGACGCCCTCAACGGCTACCGCTTCGAACGGCTCGACACGCGCATCGCCAAACACATAGGCCTGGGCAAGGCCAGCCTGGAGCTGGCCGGCGTGCTGCAACAACGCCTCGATAACCAGCCCACCACCTTCATCGACAACAATTACGACGAGCGCCGGGTGTTCTACTTCAGCGCGGAGCTGGCGTTTTAGATGCAGCCTCAGTCACGGAAGACGCCAAGCCTTGGCCACTTGTTGGCCGTGGTGTGGCTGGTGCTCGGCGGGCTGTTTTGCAGTCTGCCGGCCCATGCCCTGGAGATTCTGCTGACCGGCGCCGAAGACAGCCCCGGCGTGCAATCTTTCACCCAAGCCCTGAACGAGTTGCGCCCCACCGACAGCGTGCGTTTCCAGCCGCTGGCCAGCCTGCCGGCACCGAGTAAATTGCCCAGTGGCACGCGCTTGATCCTGCTTGACCTGCCGAGTCTCGACTGGCGCCTGCAAGACAGCCAGGGCCCGGCGACGCTGGTGCTGCGCATCAGCCGCCTGCAAGCGCGGCAACGTCTGAGTAATGTGTTGCCCACCCACCTGAGCCTGTTGTGGAGCGATCCGCCCCTGGAGCGGCAATTGCGCCTGACTCGATTGATCCTGCCCCAGGTGCGCCGGGTCGGCGTGCTGTATGACCGGCACAGCGAATTCCTCTTGAAAGAACTGCGTCAGGCCGCCCTGCCCTTGGGCCTGGAGATCGTCGCCGAACCTTGGGACAACACCAACGACAGTCGCCCGTTGCTGACGCTGCTGAAAAACAGCGACGTGCTGCTGGGCCTTGATGACCCCGACCTGTTCAACCCGAAGACCGCGAAAAACCTGCTGCTCAGCAGCTATGCACGACAGATGGCGCTGATTGGCCCCCATGCCGGTTTCGTCAAGGCGGGAAGCCTGGCCAGTACCTACAGCGACCAAAGCGACTGGCTGGCGATTCTCGACGAATTGCTCGACCGGCCACCAGCCACTTGGCCGCGCACGCTCTACCCCAGGCACTTCAAAGTCTTAAGCAATCCACAAGTGGCTCGTTCATTAGGTATTGAACAGATGAATGAAGCATCTGTCGCAACACAGTTGGCTGAAGGAGAACGCCGCCCATGACCTTCCGACGCCGTTGGGACATCAACACCCGGACCCAGATCATCAGCCTCGGCCCTGCCCTGCTGCTGACCTTGCTGCTGATCAGTTTCTTCACCTTCGTACGGATCCAGGACCTGCGCCAGGAGCTCAACCACACCGGTCAACTGATCGCCAACCAACTGGCACCGGCTACCGAGTACGGGGTGATCTCCGGCAACAACGACGTGTTGGAAAGCCTGCTCAAGGCCACGCTCGCCACGCCCAATGTGCGTTTCCTCGAAGTGCAGGACAGCGCCAACCGGATTCTGGTGTACGTCGAACAGCCGTCGGAATCCCACAACCGCTCGCAGCAGGTCGAAGTGTTCCAGGCGCCGGTGCGGCTGCAACGGATTGCGCTGAACAATGACTTCTTCCAGAACACCCGGACCTCGGTCAGTGCGCCGAGCGAGGATTACCTGGGGCGGGTGATCGTCGGCCTGTCCAACGACGCTTTCAGCCAGCGCCAACAAGAGATTCTGTTCAAGGCCGGGATCCTCGCGCTGTTCGCCTTGCTGTTCACCTTCCTGCTGGCCCGACGCCTGGCGGGCAGTCTGTCGCAACCAATCCGCGACATCGGCAACGCGGTCAAGGCAATCCAGAAAGGCGACTACACCACGCCGCTGCCAATCGTCGATGACACTGAGCTGGGGGCTTTATCGCAACACATCAATAACCTTGCCGAGGGTCTCGAAAAAGCCAGCCGCGAACAGCAGCAAGCGATGTCGCAGTTGATCCAGACCCGCGAGGAAGCGGAAAAGGCCAACAACGCCAAATCCGACTTCCTGGCGATGATGAGCCACGAACTGCGCACGCCGATGAATGGCGTGCTGGGCATGCTGCAACTGCTGGAAACTACCGACATGACCGAGGAGCAGGTCGAATACGCGGCGCTGGCCTCGGAGTCCACCGAACACCTGCTCAAGGTGATCAACGACATTCTCGACTTCTCGCGCATCGAGCGTTCGGAACTGGAGCTGGAGCACATTCCGTTTAACCTCGCGGACCTGATCGGCAGTTGCGCCCAGTCCTTCCAGCACAGCGCGGTGCAACGCAAGCTCGACCTTGAGCTACTGATCCCCGACGACATGCGCGCCTTGCAGGTCCAGGGCGATCCGACGCGGATCCGGCAGATCCTGGTCAATCTGATCGGCAACGCGCTGAAGTTCACCGAACAGGGCCGCGTGACCATCGAGCCGCAATGGCAATCCCTGGATCACGAACTGCTGTGGTTCACCTGCACCGTGCGCGACAGCGGCATCGGCATTTCGGCCGAAAGCCTGGAATTGATGTTCAACGCGTTCCAGCAAGCCGACAGTTCCATTTCAAGACGTTACGGCGGCACCGGCCTCGGTTTGCCGATTGCCCGCACCCTGGCCGAGCGCATGGGCGGTACGTTGCGCGCCCAGAGCGAAGAAGGTCGCGGTTCGGTGTTCACCCTGGAAATCCCCCTCGCCCTTTATAAGCAGGCGATGCCAGAACTGCCGGCGCCACGGGTGGCGACCGGCAATGGCAACGGTGAAGGACGCAATGTGTTGCTGGTGGAGGACAACCCGGTCAACCAGACGGTCATCGAAGCCATGTTGCGCAGCCTGGGCTTTACGGTCAGCGTCGCCACCGATGGCGCGCAGGCGGTGCGCAGTGCCGAGAGTCTGATTTTCGAGGCGATTCTGATGGACTGCCGGTTACCAATCATCGACGGCTATGAAGCGACCCGCCAGATTCGCCAATTGCCCGGCTGCCTGGACTTGCCGATCATCGCCCTGACGGCCAACGCCTTGCAGGGTGATCGCGAAGCGTGTCTGTCGGCGGGCATGAACGATTACCTGGCCAAGCCCTTCAAACGGACTGATCTGCAGCAAATTCTGCAGCGTTGGGTGCAGTAGTGCTGTCCTTTCGGCTATCTGCGACTGGCGTGAAAGGCGAAAGTGCGGCAGTCTTAGGCACCCGAACAGGCCCGAAAAGGGGCTTGAATAATAATTTCAGTGCACAAGTGTACATTCATGTCCTTGGTGCTGTGACTTTCACCACAACGCAATAGTCTATGAGTAGGCTGTCGACTCGAGGCATGAACGCTTCGATCGGCCGGGAAGATTTGCCCCACCCTGCCGCACGGGACTATTGAGGAGCTCGCATGACCAAACAAAACGCCTTTACTCGGGAAGACCTGCTGCGCTGCAGTCGCGGTGAGCTGTTCGGCCCAGGTAACGCGCAACTGCCCGCCCCGAACATGCTGATGGTGGATCGCATCACCCATATCAGCGAAGAAGGTGGCAAGTACGGCAAAGGTGAATTGGTCGCCGAGCTGGATATCACTCCAGACCTGTGGTTCTTCGCCTGTCACTTCGAAGGTGATCCGGTGATGCCGGGCTGCCTGGGCCTCGACGCCATGTGGCAACTGGTCGGCTTCTTCCTCGGCTGGCAAGGCCTGCCGGGCCGTGGCCGCGCACTGGGTTCGGGCGAAGTGAAGTTCTTTGGTCAGGTCCTGCCGACTGCCAAGAAAGTTACGTATAACATTCAGATCAAGCGCGTCCTCAAAGGCAAGCTGAACCTCGCTATCGCCGATGGTTCGGTCAGTGTCGACGGCCGCGAAATCTACACCGCCGAAGGCCTCCGGGTCGGCGTGTTCACCTCCACTGAAAACTTCTAAGGGTTATCCGCATGCGCCGCGTCGTTATCACTGGTCTGGGCATCGTTTCGTGCCTGGGCAATGACAAAGAGACCGTCTCCGCTAACCTGCGTGCAAGTCGCCCGGGCATCCGGTTCAACCCGGAATATGCCGAAATGGGTCTGCGTAGCCAGGTTTCCGGCTCCATTGACCTGCCACTCGAAGAGCTGATCGATCGCAAGATCTATCGCTTCGTCGGCCACGCGGCGGCTTACGCCTACCTGGCCATGAAAGACGCCATCACCGACTCCGGTCTGACCGATGAGCAAGTCTCCAACCCGCGTACCGGCCTGATCGCCGGTTCCGGTGGCGCCTCCACGCTGAACCAGATGGAAGCGCTGGACATCCTGCGCGAGAAAGGCGTGAAGCGCGTTGGCCCGTACCGTGTAACGCGGACCATGAGCAGCACCGTTTCCGCTTGCCTGGCCACGCCGTTCAAGATCAAGGGCCTGAACTACTCCATCGCTTCTGCCTGCGCCACCAGTGCTCACTGCATCGGTACCGCCATGGAACAGATCCAGATGGGCAAGCAGGACATCGTGTTTGCCGGCGGCGGCGAAGAAGAACATTGGAGCCAGTCGTTCCTGTTCGACGCCATGGGCGCACTGTCCAGCCAGTACAACGAAACCCCGGAAAAAGCTTCCCGTGCCTACGACGCCAAGCGTGACGGTTTCGTCATTGCTGGCGGTGGCGGCATGGTCGTGGTCGAAGAGCTGGAACACGCTCTGGCCCGCGGCGCGAAGATCTACGCGGAAATCGTTGGCTACGGCGCGACCTCCGACGGCTACGACATGGTCGCTCCAAGCGGCGAAGGCGCCATCCGCTGCATGCAGATGGCCATGTCCACCGTCGACACCCCGATCGACTACCTGAACACCCACGGCACCTCGACTCCGGTCGGCGACGTCGCGGAAATGAAAGGTGTGCGTGAAGTGTTCGGCGCCAACGCTCCGGCCATCAGCTCCACCAAGAGCCTGTCGGGTCACTCCCTGGGCGCCGCGGGCGTTCACGAAGCGATCTACTGCATGCTGATGATGGAAGGCAACTTCATGGCGGGTTCCGCCAACATCGACGAACTGGACCCGGAAGTGGCCGACATGCCGATCCTGACCAAGACCCGCGAAGACGCCACCATCAACACCGTGATGAGCAACAGCTTCGGCTTCGGTGGCACCAACGCCACGCTGGTACTGAAGCGCTGGGCCGGCAAGTAATACCCCGCCGACTCGCAGCACACAAAAACGCCCCGACTGGTTCGGGGCGTTTTTTTTGTGCCTGAGAAAACACCTTCGCTGCAATGCTTTTGTAGCAGCTGCCGAAGCACGAGGCTGCGTTCGGCTGCGGAGCAGTCGTGAATCAACCGACGCGTTTCTTCAGGAAGACCGCGCGCTCAGGTTTTACGACTGCTTCGCAGCCGAACGCAGCCTCGTACCTCGGCAGCTGCTACACGCTGAACGCAGGCTTCGCCAGCGGCTACACATTGTGTGCAGGCATCGCATTGGCGGCGGATTTGTTCGTCGCGAACATGAAACTTTTGTCATCTAACTCAGCCACCTGCGACCGAATGTCGCGTATTTAGCGGGCTCCAGCACTTTTGCAGTTTTCGCAATTATTCGTTGCCGAACGAAAGCATTTACTTAGGAAGCTAACAAAATATATAACGGAGTCCTGCACACGCCTTGCTGCAGATAACAGAGATTGGAGCTAGCAGATGACTGTAAAAGTAACTGAACGCGACGATTCACATAAATCCCACGAAGGCATCGCCGCCGGTATCCGCATTTGGGACGTACATCAACAAGACATGCTGGTAGGGATGTTTCACTCTGAGACCGACGCCCACAGTTACAAGGCCGAACTGGAAACCCAGGAACAGAAACGCGAAGCGTCGGCCAGCTGAGCCTGCGTGATCCGTGAAGCGCCTGCCCGGCCCCTTGCCGGGGCAGGCGACTTCTCATCAGTTCAGGTCCACTACCGCCATATGCAGCGTGTCCTCGATGAGGATCGCAGGCAGTAAATGACTGATCTTGCCCGCTTCAACCTTGGCAAATTCACAACTCCCCGCGCCCATCCCGTCATTCCTGACCGCAAACCGGACACTCTGCGGGTAACGCTCGCCCTCTTCGAATTCCATCCCGCAGGCAATCAGAAAATCGACGCTTGAGTCGATGTCCTCCAACTCGTCATCCCGTTGACCTGGCTCCAGGAAGGCATAGTCCAGGCATAGATTGATGCTGAAAGGACACTCGGGAATTAACGTATTGGAGAATACCGGACCGTAACCACCGGGAGAGTAATGTTCGGCCACTGTCGAGCTGACGTCCTTGACCTTGATCCTTACTTGCTCTGAAAGCTGGAAGAACCAATACCCCTTTTCACTATCGACATAGCTACCAAGATCAATACCGGACACATAACGTTTTGGCCACATCGACAGTGCCGGCAGCCCATCACTTTGCAACTTAAAGTTACTGGACGCCATCAAGTAGTTGATCACATCGAAATAAGCTTCTTGTTCTTCACCCACTTTAATCAAACTGGCACAAGTGCCCGCAAGCAATACAACTTTCCCGTATGGCTCCACCGGTAGCCACTTCATCAGTTTTTCCATGCACTCAGGCATTCTGTCCATGTACGCGGTACTGAGTTCCAACAGCTCCTCTTCGCTCTGTACGCTGCTCCACGGTACATTCCAGAAGAACTCGGGCAAGGTGAAGAACAGGCATTGGCTGTCCGGGCGCAGATCCAGCACCGCTTTGGCGGCGACTTCCAGTCGGTCACTGACGAACTGGGTCCTGCGGTCGAGTTCCTGGCTCACATAGGCCGTCATGGACTGGCCGGGCTTGCGCGGCCAGGAAAACTCGGAATGAAAGGTCGGCTGTTGTAAAGAAGCGATAGTGACAAACATCGAAAACCTCAAGTGCATTTAATAATATGAATCCTTCTCCCCGCTGAACAATTGAATACTTGATGAAATAACAAATACTGCTTGAACGCTATTTAACACCCACGAAAAGAAGAACCCGAAAGAGCGTATCCACACACTCTTTCGGGTTCAAGTTCATTCAAAAGCTTAAGTACTAACGCATGTGTAGTTACACCTGGCTACACCTGCGCACTTACCACATCAGATCATCAGGAATCTGGTAGGCCGCGTACGGATCGTCCTCGGCAACGACTTCTTCGGTCTTGATGTTCATCTGCACGATCCGCTGTGGGTCGCGCTCCTGGATCTTCAGGGCCGCCTCGCGCGGGATCACTTCGTAGCCGCCGGCGTGGTGCACGATCGCCAGGGAGCCATTGCTGAGCTTGTTGCGCATCAAGGTGTTGACGCAAATGCGCTTGACCTTCTTGTCGTCAACGAAGTTGTAGTAGTCCTCGGTGGTCAGCTTCGGCAGGCGCGACACTTCGATCAATTGCTTGACCTGGGCAGCACGGGCCTTGGCCTCGACCTTCTCCTGCTGCTGGCGATTGAGTTCCTGGTCGCGCTTGACCTTCTCGGCCAGCGCTTCCTGAGCCAGTCGCTGCTGGGTATCGTCCTGTTCGATCTGGCCTTTATGGACCAGGCGTTGCTGCTTCTGCTTCTCTTTGCCGACCTGTTTGGCCTGCTTTTGGTTGACCAGCCCTGCTTTGAGCAACTGGTCGCGAAGGGAAATGCTCATGGTGCTTATTTCTCACTTAGGCAACTGCTCAACCGCAGCTGGGCAAATTCTTTTCCTGGCGTTTGGCTTCGCCCCACAGGGCGTCCAACTCTTCGAGGGTGCAATCTTCCATGGGACGATGGGTGTCGCGCAATGCCTGTTCGATAAATCGGAAGCGTCTTTCGAACTTGCTGTTGGCGCCCCGCAGTGCGGTTTCCGGATCGACCTTCAGGTGCCGCGCCAGATTGACCACGGAAAACAGCAGGTCACCGACTTCATCGGCAATCGCTGCCGAGTCGTTGTCGGCCATGGCTTCGAGCACTTCATCAAGTTCTTCGCGAACCTTGTCCAGCACCGGCAACGCATCCGGCCAGTCGAAACCGACCTGCCCGGCACGCTTCTGCAACTTGGCCGAACGGGACAGCGCCGGCAGTGCCGCGGGCACATCATCGAGCAAGGACAGCTGTTCAGGCGCGGCAGCTTTCTCGGCCCGTTCTTCGGCCTTGATCTCTTCCCAGCGCTGTTTGACCTGTTCTTCATTCAGACGCGGAACGTCCAGCGGCGCATACAAATCGCCGGTGGGGAACACGTGGGGATGACGACGGATCAGCTTGCGGGTGATGCTGTCGACAACCCCGGCGAATTCGAAGCGCCCTTCTTCCCGCGCCAGTTGGCTGTAATAAACCACCTGGAACAGCAAATCCCCCAACTCACCCTGCAAGTGATCGAAATCACCGCGCTCGATAGCGTCGGCCACCTCGTAGGCTTCTTCCAGGGTGTGCGGGACGATCGTGGCGTAGGTTTGCTTGATGTCCCACGGGCAGCCGAACTGCGGGTCGCGCAGGCGGTTCATCAGGTGCAGCAAGTCTTCAAGTGAATACATCTTTTTTTAATCTCTACATCGTCAACGCGGTGTGTCGGCCAAACCGTAACTCTGTAGGAGCAAAGCTTGCTCGCGATGGCGGTGTATCAGGTAAATCGCCATCGCGAGCAAGCTTTGCTCCTACAGGGGTTGCGATCACGGCGCACGGTTACGCCGGGTTTCGATGATGTTCGGCAACTGGGAAATCCGCCCCAATAACCGACCCAGTGCATCCAGCCCCGGAATCTCGATGGTCAGGGACATCAACGCGGTGTTGTCCTCTTTGTTCGAGCGGGTGTTGACCGCCAGCACGTTGATCCGCTCGTTGAGCAGCACTTGCGAAACGTCACGCAGCAGACCTGAACGGTCGTAGGCACGGATGATGATGTCCACCGGGTAGGTGAGCACCGGCACCGGGCCCCAGCTCACCTGGATGATCCGCTCCGGCTCGCGCCCACCCAGTTGCAGCACCGAGGCGCAGTCCTGGCGGTGAATGCTCACACCGCGGCCCTGGGTGATGTAACCGACGATCGCATCCCCCGGCAGCGGCTGGCAGCAACCCGCCATCTGGGTCATCAGGTTGCCGACGCCCTGGATCTGGATATCGCCGCGTTTGCCTGGCTTGTAACCGGTGGCTTTGCGCGGAATCAGTTCCAGCTGCTCGTTGCCGCGCTCCGGCTCGACCAATTGCTGCGCCAGATTCACCAGCTGCGCCAGGCGCAAATCGCCGGCACCGAGGGCGGCAAACATGTCCTCGGCGGTCTTCATGTTGGCCTTTTCAGCCAACTTGTCGAAATCCACCGCTGGCAGGCCGAGGCGCGTGAGTTCGCGTTCGAGCAAGGTTTTACCGGCCGCGACGTTCTGGTCGCGCGCCTGCAATTTGAACCAGTGAACAATCTTCGCCCGCGCTCGCGAGGTGGTGACGTAACCCAGGTTCGAGTTCAGCCAGTCGCGACTCGGGGTGCCGTGCTTGCTGGTGATGATCTCGACTTGCTCACCGGTTTGCAGGCTGTAGTTGAGCGGTACGATGCGCCCGTTGATCTTGGCGCCACGGCAGTTGTGACCGATTTCGGTGTGCACGCGGTAGGCGAAGTCCAGCGGTGTCGAGCCTTTCGGCAAGTCGATGGCGTGACCGTCCGGGGTGAAGATGTAGACCCGGTCCGGCTCGATATCGACCCGCAACTGTTCCGCCAGGCCACCGATGTCGCCGAGCTCTTCGTGCCACTCAAGGACCTGACGCAGCCAGGAGATTTTCTCTTCGTAGTGGTTGGAACCGGATTTGACGTCGGTGCCCTTGTACTTCCAGTGCGCGCACACGCCCAACTCGGCTTCTTCATGCATGGCGTGGGTGCGAATCTGCACCTCCAGCACCTTGCCTTCGGGGCCGATCACCGCGGTGTGCAGCGAGCGGTAGCCGTTCTCTTTCGGGTTGGCGATGTAGTCGTCGAATTCTTTCGGGATGTGCCGCCACAAAGTGTGGACGATGCCGAGAGCGGTGTAGCAGTCGCGCATTTCCGGCACCAGCACGCGAACGGCGCGCACGTCGTAGATCTGGCTGAACTCCAGACCCTTGCGCTGCATTTTGCGCCAGATCGAATAGATGTGTTTGGCCCGGCCGCTGATGTCGGCATCGACGCCTGTGGCGGTCAATTCGTTTTTCAGCTGGTTCATCACGTCGGCGATGAAACGCTCGCGATCCAGGCGCCGCTCATGCAGCAACTTGGCGATCTGCTTGTACTGGTCGGGCTCAAGGTAACGGAAGGACAAATCCTCCAGTTCCCACTTGATATGACCGATACCGAGACGGTGGGCGAGCGGCGCGTAGATGTCGAAGACTTCACGGGCGACGCGGTTGCGTTTTTCGTCGTCGGCGGTTTTCACCGCACGAATCGCGCAAGTGCGTTCGGCCAGTTTGATCAGCGCGACGCGAACGTCATCGACCATCGCCACGAGCATCTTGCGCAGGTTTTCCACCTGGCCCTGCGTGCCCAGCACCAGGGATTGACGGGGGCTCAGGCTGGCGCTGATCGCCGCCATGCGCAACACGCCGTCGATGAGTTTGGCGACCACCGGACCGAAGCGCTGGCTGACCGCTGGCAATTCGATCTGGCCTTCGCGCACGCCGCGATACAGGATCGCCGCCACCAGCGAATCCTGATCGAGTTTGAGGTCGGCGAGAATCTCGGCGATCTCAAGGCCCGTGCGGAAACTCGAGGTCCCTTCGGACCAGAGGTTTTTCGCCGCATTGGCTTGCTGTTCAGACGCACGAGCGAACTCGCACGCTTCCTTCAAGGCTTCGCGATCCAGTGCCTGATCGACAGTGACCGCGTGATCGAGCCAAGCCTCGAGATTGATACTGCCGTCGGTGTTGATCGGCTGGTGTGCTCTCACCTGTACCATCTTGCTTTACCTTCCCTACGACGCAGATTCAATGCGTCAAATCGCTGACCTTCATTGCCCGTGAGCCCGCGCCGGGCGAGTGCGCGGCGGCTGCACGGGCGGCCAGTCGGACCAGACGAGCCATCCTAGCTCGCTTCAAATAACGCCATGGCCTCGACATGTGCCGTCTGAGGAAACATATCGAGAATCCCGGCACGTTTTAACCGGTAGCCCTGCTTGATCAATTCGACCGTATCGCGCGCCAGAGTTGCAGGGTTGCACGACACATACACCAACCGTTCGGCGCCCAGGGACTTGAGCTTGCGCACCACCTCGAAAGCACCGTCACGCGGTGGGTCCAAGAGTACCGCACAAAAGCCTTCGCGCGCCCATTCGGCATCAGCCAAAGGCTGGGATAAATCAGCCTGAAAAAACTTGGCATTATGCAGATTGTTGCTAGCGGCATTCGCAGCGGCGCGCTCGACCATCGCCTGCACGCCTTCGACCGCCACCACTTCGCGCACGGTCCTGGCCAGCGGCAAGGCAAAGTTGCCCAGGCCGCAGAACAGATCGAGGACGCGTTGATCAGCTTCAGGTTTCAGCCAATCCAAGGCCTGGGCCACCATCGCTTCGTTGACCCCGGCGTTGACCTGGATGAAATCCCCCGGCCGATACGCCAGGTTCAAATCCCATTGCTCCAGGCGATAACCCAGCGCCTGATCGACATCCACCGGTTGCGGTTCACCGTCGCCATGCAGCCACAACTGGGCTTCATGGAATGCGCAGAAATCCTTGAGGATCGTCAGGTCGGCCTCGGACAACGGCGCCATGTGCCGCAGCAAGACCGCCAGCGACGAACCACTGAACAATTCCACATGGCCCAGCGCCTGAGGTTTGCTCAAGCGACGGAGCATCTCCGGCAGGCGGGTCATGATCGGTTGCAAGGGCTGTACCAGCACCGTGCATTCGCTGATCGCGATGATGTCCTGGCTGCCCGCAGCGCGGAAACCGACTTCGAGTTTTTTCGCCTTCATGTCCCAGCGCACCGCCACGCGGGCGCGACGGCGGTAACCGAATTCCGGACCGCTCAATGGCGCTGCCCACTCTTCGGGTTCGACACCGGCGACCTTGGACAGTTGCTCGGCGAGCATGCGCTGTTTCAGGGCGAGTTGTTCACTGTGGGGCAGGTGCTGCACGCTGCAACCGCCACAGCGACCGGCATGCGGGCACGGTGCCGGGCGACGCAGTTCGCTGGCCTGGAATACGCGTTCGGTACGGGCCTCGACCACTTTGCCGTGGGCATTGAGCACCCGCGCCTCGACCTCTTCACCGGCCAATGCGCCGATGACGAACCAGGTGCGACCTTCGAAAAACGCGATACCGCGACCGTCATTGGCCAGGCGCTCGATGCTCAAGCGCTGCTTTTTGCCGGTCGGAATTTGTGGGGCCTTGCTGCCGCCCGTGGGTTGGAAGCGCAGGCCTCTCTCTTGCTTGGCCATCAGTTGGGCGCGTCGAAAATGCCGGTCGACAAGTAACGGTCGCCACGGTCGCAGATGATCGCGACGATCACCGCGTTTTCAACTTCTTTGGACAGGCGCAGCATCGCTGCCACCGCGCCGCCCGAGGACACGCCACAGAAGATGCCTTCTTCGCGGGCCAGGCGACGGGTCACGTCTTCGGCTTCGCTTTGCGCCATGTCGACGATGCGGTCGACACGATCGGCTTGATAGATCTTCGGCAGGTATTCCTGCGGCCAGCGACGGATGCCCGGAATCGCTGAGCCTTCCATCGGTTGCAGGCCGATGATCTGTACGTTGTCGTTCTGCTCTTTCAAGTAGCGCGACACGCCCATGATGGTGCCGGTGGTGCCCATCGAACTGACGAAGTGAGTGATGGTGCCCTCGGTCTGGCGCCAGATTTCCGGGCCGGTGGTGGTGTAGTGCGCCTCGGGGTTGTCCCCGTTGGCGAACTGATCCAGCACCTTGCCACGGCCTTCGGCTTCCATTCGCTGGGCGAGGTCGCGAGCGCCTTCCATGCCTTCTTCCTGGGTCACCAGGATCAGCTCGGCGCCATAGGCCGTCATCGCAGCCTTGCGTTCGGCGCTGGAATTGTCCGGCATGATCAGGATCATCTTGTAACCCTTGATCGCGGCGGCCATGGCCAGCGCAATCCCGGTGTTACCCGAGGTTGCTTCGATCAGCGTATCGCCGGCGTGGATCTGCCCGCGCAACTCGGCGCGGGTAATCATCGACAGCGCCGGACGGTCCTTGACCGAACCCGCCGGGTTATTCCCTTCGAGCTTGAGCAAAAGGGTATTGCTGGTGGCGCCAGGCAGGCGCTGCAAACGAACCAGCGGAGTGTTGCCGACGCAATCGGCGATGGTTGGGTACTGCAAGGTCATGGCGTAATTCGCAATCCAGACTGCGGGGGCGCCTATCATACCGGCAAACGTTCGCAGGCCATATCACGCAAAGTGTGGTGCTTATGGCTTATGGGAATAAGGGGCGAATGCAGGACTCGTCTTCATTGCCCAGTCCGCTTTGGCAATCAGCGTAAATGGGTGATTTGTGTCAGCACTGCTGACACATTTGCCGGTTGGGAAACATTGCACTCAAACAGCACAGCTTTAGCTTCCATTGCGCCAGGACAAATGTCTCATCAGTGGTGAGACTTTCTCTCAGCTTAGGAGACTGTGGTGGCTGGTAAGGCCTCTTCACGAACAGCCTCGCTCCCATAGGGGTCGGGGATGACTACACAATTTGTGTGCGACACCGCTCCACTGCGGGAGGGGGCTTGCTCGCGAAGGTGTCATCACTGGCGACACCGCTATCCGCCACCAACCGCATATTCAACCGCAACCCCACCTCAGTGTTCTCAGCCCACAGCGTCCCACCCTGGCGCTGCACCGCATTCCTGGCAATGCTCAACCCCAATCCAAACCCGCCATCCCCCGGCCGCGAACCATCGAGGCGGATAAAGGGCGAAAAGATCCGCTCCAGATCGTCTTCAGCCACCCCGCCGCCCTGATCCTCCAGCCACAGATGCCAGAAGCCGCCATCCCGCCGTCCACCCAGACTGACAATGCCTCCGGTTGGCGAATGCCGAATGGCGTTGCGCACAATGTTTTCCAGGGCCTGGGCCAAGGTATTCAGATGCCCACGGACCCAGCACGACGAATCCACCGCGCAGTGCAGCCGGCTCGCCGGCCAGCCACTTTCATAGCAGGCGTTTTCCGTGAGCATGTCCCATAGCGCCTGGATCTGGATCGATTCGTCGGGCAACCGGGTGCGCTCGGTGTCGAGCCAGGCCAGTTGCAGGGTGTCGTCCACCAGTCGCTGCATGCCATCGACTTCGCGGCCAATGCGTTCGCGCAATTGCAACAGGCCCTGCTCGCTTTCGCTGGCCACGCGTAAGCGGCTCAAGGGTGTGCGCAGTTCGTGGGACAGGTCGCGCAGCAATTGTTGTTGCAGGGCGACGGTGCTTTGCAGGCGCTCGGACATGTGGTCGAAGGCGCGGCCCAGTTCACCCAGCTCATCCGAACGATTGGTGGTGTGACTCGACAGGCGCACTCCCAATTGATCGGCACGCCAGGCGTTGGCCTGTTCGCGCAGGCTGTTGAGCGGAACCACCAGCAATCGATACAAACCAACGCACAGCAGCAAGGTGAACAGTCCGGGAATGACCCCATTGGTAATGACCCGCCAGAACACCCGGTACTGCCCGGGCATGAAACGCGATGGCAATTCGATCACCAAATTGCCAGTGCGGGGGTCGCCGGGAAAAGGCACGCGCAACCACGGCAGGTTTTTCTTGTGAATCGGCCAATCCAGGCCACGCAGGAAGGTCAGGCGCTCGATTTCCTTGTCCGTCAGCGGTCGGCTGCTCAACGACTGCAAATCACCCCCCACGACGCCAACCCAACCGGTTTCACGCTGTTGCATGCCTTGCAGCCAGGCATCGATGCCCGCACGCCGCCCCTCCTGCCACGCTTGCTCGGCCTCAGCGGCGTAGCGCGTCAGGGTGCTGCGGGCGGTATCCGACAGGAACTGGTTGCGCTGCTCCATGTAGCGCCCCCAGGACCAGCTCAACCAGATCATCAGCAAACAGAACGCCACCAACAAACACGCCAGTTTCCAGAACAGCGAGTGCCGGCCCGGCAGGTCAGACCATTTCATCGATGGCACTCAATACGTAACCCTTGCCCCACACCGTGCGCACTTCCCGCTCGGTGTAGCCGATGGCCTTGAGCTTGCGACGGATCTGGCTGATGTGCATGTCGAGGCTGCGGTCGTGGGCCGCGTAGCCCCGTTGCAGCACGTGCTGATAAAGGAAGGCTTTGCTCAGCACTTCATCATTATTGCGATGCAGGGTTTCCAGCAGCCGATATTCGCTGCGGGTCAGGCCGGCGGCGTGTTCGCGATAGAAGACTTCGCACTGGTCTTCGTCGAACAGCAGGTTGTGAACGGGACTGATCACCGCGAAAGGCTCAGGCCGACGGTCAAGCGCCACCCGCCGCAGGATGGCTTCGATGCGCACCCGCAACTCGGCCATGCTGAAGGGTTTGGGCAGGTAGTCGTCGGCGCCCAGGCGAAAACCGCTGATGCGATCGGCCTCGGCGCCCAGTGCCGACATCAGTACCACCGGAGTGGAATGGCTCTGGCGCAATTGGGTCAGCACGTTCAGCCCGTCCAGCCCCGGCAGCAAAATGTCCATCAGCACCACATCGAACGGTTGCCCGCGGGCGATGGCCAGGCCTTCCTGGCCGTTCTGGCACCAGGTCACCTGAAAACCGCAACGCCCCAGGTGCTCGTGGACATACGCACCGAGCACGAGGTCGTCTTCTATAGACAGGATACGAGGATGGCCAGCAGTGATGGGAGTCATGAGTATCTGCAAATAATTCTCAGTTGGGGATTATTCAAGATTGCCTTGCCAGGGGCAACCGAAGGTTTGCCCGGTAAGCAAAAGCGCCGACCCAGCCGACGAATGACGACATCAATTTACGAAGATTGCCCGCCAGCAAATCGCTACACTGCGCAGGTGGTGCGTGCTGGATGCACGCGCGGGTCCAATAAACAGCGGGATGCAGGAGAAATGCGTGCTTAAGAAACTGGGAATTAAAGGCCGCGTGCTGTTGCTGACCTTGCTGCCGACCAGCCTGATGGCGTTGGTGCTGGGCGGCTATTTCACCTGGATGCAGCAATCGGACCTGCAAGCCCAACTCCTGCAGCGCGGCGAGATGATCGCTGAACAACTCGCGCCGCTGGTGGCCCCGGCCATGGGCCACAAGAACACCGACCTGCTGGAACGGATCGCCACCCAATCCCTGGAACAAACGGACGTGCGCGCGGTGACCTTCCTCGCCCCCGACCGCACACCCCTGGCCCACGCCGGCCCGACCATGCTCAACGCGGCACCGATCGGCAACAGCTCGCAGATGCTGCGCCGCAGCGGCAATGACGCGACTCGCTACTTGCTGCCAGTGTTCGGCAAGCACCGCAACCTGGCCGGCGACCTGATTCCCGACGAAGCCGACCGCCTGCTCGGTTGGGTCGAACTCGAACTGTCCCACAACGGCATGCTGCTGCGCGGTTACCGCAGCCTGTTCGCCAGTTTGCTGCTAATCGGCGCCGGTCTGGCCGGCGCGGCGCTGCTGGCCCTGCGCATGGGCCGCACCATCAACCGGCCGATCAGCCAGATCAAACTGGCGGTGGCGCAACTCAAGGACGGTCATCTGGAAACCCGCCTGCCGCCCCTCGGCAGCCAGGAACTGGATGAGCTGGCGTCGGGCATCAACCGCATGGCTGGCACCCTGCAAAACGCCCAGGAAGAATTGCAGCACAGCGTCGACCAGGCCACCGAAGACGTGCGCCAGAACCTGGAAACCATCGAGATCCAGAACATCGAGCTGGACCTGGCGCGCAAGGAAGCCCTGGAAGCGAGCCGGATCAAATCCGAATTCCTGGCCAACATGAGCCATGAAATCCGCACGCCGCTCAACGGCATTCTCGGCTTCACCCATTTGCTGCAAAAAAGCGAGTTGACCCCGCGCCAGCTCGATTACCTGGGCACCATCGAAAAATCCGCCGACAGCCTGCTGGGGATCATCAACGAGATCCTCGACTTCTCGAAAATCGAGGCCGGCAAACTGGTGCTCGACAATATTCCGTTCAACCTGCGCGACCTGTTGCAGGACACCTTGACCATCCTCGCCCCGGCCGCCCACGCCAAACAGCTGGAACTGGTGAGCCTGGTGTATCGCGACACGCCGCTGTCACTGGTCGGCGATCCGCTGCGCCTCAAGCAGATCCTCACCAACCTGGTCAGCAACGCGATCAAGTTCACCCGCGAAGGCACCATCGTCGCCCGGGCCATGCTTGAAGAAGAACACGAAGACAGCGTGCAACTGCGCATCAGCATTCAGGACACCGGCATCGGCCTGTCGAACCAGGACGTGCGCGCGCTGTTCCAGGCCTTCAGCCAGGCGGATAACTCGCTGTCGCGCCAACCCGGCGGAACGGGTCTGGGGCTGGTGATTTCCAAGCGCCTGATCGAGCAGATGGGCGGCGAGATCGGCGTCGACAGCACGCCGGGGGAAGGCTCGGAATTCTGGATCAGCCTGAGCCTGCCAAAAACCCGCGACGACGCCGAGGATCTGCCCGGCCCGCCGTTGCTTGGCCGCCGGGTGGCGGTGCTGGAAAACCACGAACTGGCCCGTCAGGCGTTGCAGCATCAACTGGAAGATTGTGGTCTCGAAGTCACGCCGTTCAACACCCTCGAAAGTTTGACCAATGGCGTCACCGGCGCCCATCAGACCGAACAGGCGATTGAACTGGCCGTGCTCGGCATCACCAGCAACGACATGCCGCCGGAGCGCCTCAACCAACACATCTGGGACCTTGAACACCTGGGCTGCAAAGTCCTGGTGTTGTGCCCAACCACCGAGCAGACACTGTTCCATCTCTCGGTGCCCAATCCCCACAGTCAGCTCCAGTCCAAACCGGCGTGCACGCGCAAGTTGCGCCGGGCCCTGTCCGATCTGGTCAACCCGCGCCAGCAGCGCAGCGAGCCCGGCGAACCGGTGTCGAGCCGTGCACCAAAAGTCCTTTGCGTCGACGACAACCCGGCGAACCTGCTGCTGGTACAAACGCTGCTTGAGGACATGGGCGCCAAGGTGCTCGCTGTGGAAAGCGGTTACGCCGCGGTCAAAGCGGTGCAGAACGAAACCTTCGACCTGGTGTTGATGGACGTGCAGATGCCCGGCATGGACGGGCGCCAGAGCACCGAAGCGATTCGCCAATGGGAAAGCGAACGGCATTGCACGCCGCTGCCGATCGTGGCCCTCACCGCCCACGCCATGGCCAACGAAAAACGCGCCTTGCTGCAAAGCGGCATGGACGATTACCTGACCAAGCCCATCAGCGAACGGCAACTGGCCCAGGTGGTGTTGAAGTGGACCGGCCTGGCGCTGCGCAATCAGGTGCCGGAACGCTCCAGCGACAGCCATGGCGGCGGTGAATTGCTGGTGCTCGATCACGAAGAAGGCCTGCGCCTGGCGGCGGGCAAGGCTGATTTGGCGGCAGACATGCTGGCGATGCTGCTGGCTTCGCTGGAAGCTGACCGCGAGGCGATTCGCGTTGCCCGCGAAGCCAACGACCAGAATGCCTTGATCGAACGGGTCCATCGCCTGCACGGCGCCACGCGTTACTGCGGCGTGCCGCAACTGCGCGCTGCCTGCCAGCGCAGTGAAACCCTGCTCAAACAGCAAGACCCGAAAGCGGCGGCGGCACTCGAAGAACTGGAACGCTCGATCAATCGCCTCGCGGCGCAGGCGCGCATCAGCGCCTGATCCAGAGCAATAACACCCGTCGCCCCGAGCGCTACGATATTTGTAGCCGCTGGCGAAGCCTGCGTCCGGCGGCGAAGCCGTCGTCAAACCGGCATACGCGGTTTGCCTGACACACCGAGGTGGCTGATTTTGCGACGACTTCGTCGCCGAACGCAGGCTTCGCCAGCTGCTACAAGGGATCTCAAGGAGGACGAAATGCGCACGATTCTGTTCAGCAGCCAGACCTACGACCGCGACAGTTTTCTCGCGGCGGACTTGCCCGCCGGCATCGAGTTGCAGTTTCAATCGGCGCGCCTGAGCCTCGACACCGTGGCACTCGCCGAGCAGCATGAAGTGGTGTGCGCCTTTATCAATGATGACCTCAGCGCCCCGGTGCTCGAACAGTTGGCCGCCGGCGGCACACGGTTGATCGCCCTGCGTTCGGCCGGTTACAACCATGTCGACCTGGTCGCGGCGAAACGCCTGAACCTGGCCATCGTGCGCGTACCGGCCTATTCGCCCCACGCGGTGGCCGAACACGCGGTGGCGCTGATCCTGGCCCTTAACCGGCGCCTGCATCGCGCCTACAACCGCACCCGCGAGGGCGACTTCAGCCTGCACGGGCTGACCGGTTTCGACCTGGTGGGCAAGACCGTCGGCGTGGTCGGCACCGGGCAGATTGGCGCGACCTTCGCCAACATCATGAACGGTTTTGGCTGTCAGTTACTCGCCTACGATCCCTTCCCCAATCCTCAGGTCGAAGCCCTCGGCGCGCGTTACCTGAGTTTGCCGCAGCTGTTGGCCGAGTCGCAGATCATCAGCCTGCACTGCCCGCTCAATGAACAGAGCAAACATTTGATCAACCGCGAGTCACTGGCGCATATGCAACCGGGGGCGATGTTGATCAATACCGGGCGCGGCGGACTGGTCGACACACCGGCGCTGATCGACGCCTTGAAGGACGGCCAGTTGGGCTATCTGGGGCTGGATGTGTATGAAGAAGAGGCGCAGTTGTTCTTCGAGGACCGCTCGGACCTGCCGTTGCAAGACGATGTGCTGGCGCGGTTGCTGACTTTCCCGAACGTCATCATCACCGCGCACCAGGCGTTCCTGACCCGCGAAGCCCTGGGCGCGATTGCCGCGACCACCTTGCACAACATCGCAACCTGGGCGGCCGGCGCGCCGCAGAATCAGGTCGAAGGCTGATTGAGCTCAGGGCTTGGGGCCGATCGAAGACGCCAGGATCATCAACCCCAGCCAACCGAAGCCGATCAGGCGCTGTTGCAGGGAATGCCCGGGACGCAGCAAAAACCAGACAAAAAATGGTGGCAGTAAAAATGCCATGATTTTCAGCCAACCTTCCACCGGACGTGGCCACGTGGCGGCTGCCGGCGTATTCGGTGTTAGAACGCCCCGGCGGCGGTGCCGCGAAACCGGCGCGGGTGGAATCTCCGGCGTTGGCTCGACCTTCGGTTCCGGTTCGGCAGGGGCAAACGACACCTCGGGCACGTGCGCATCCCGCGGCAACTGCCCGAAGGAGATCGGCGTAGCCCTGGAGGTGTTCGCTGGTTCCGCCACCAAAGGTGCGCCGCAATGAATGCAGGTGTGTGCCGCAGAGCTGATGCTCTTTTTGCATTCAAAACATTCGGTCCAGGCCATTTCCATTCCTTAGGCGTGCAAAAGCGGCAGTGTGCCATGAGTGCAGGGGGAATTTGAACCTGATCGAAGGTCACATGCCCGCGCCATGCTGCGTTGATGCCCGTGCTAGCATACCGCGCATATTTGGAGGACCCATGGTCGAACACGATTTCCGCTATACCCTGATGAACCCGCAGCACACCCTGACCGAATGCCGCGCCCTGGTGCCGGGGCGTTATCAAGTCACCGGTAATGGCGGCTCGATTCGCAATAATGACGTGCTGGTCGTCACCCTCAAAGGGGCCAAGGACTTGTCCATGCGCCTGACCGTCGAAACCGTTCGCCACCTGATCAACCCGCCCGGCCAATGGGTCGCGGTGGCCAGTGGTCCGGTGTTCGGTGAGTTGGCGATCCACACCTGGAAGGTCAACTGCGACAGCTGCGCCAAAGAACTGAGCTTCGAGTTCGCGGTCGACGCCAAGCTGGGCAACAAGGCTGAAAAGCCTGCCGCCACTGCGCGGATTGCCGAGTTGGGCTGGACCACCGTTGGCGAGAAACACCTGTGCCCGACATGCCAGGAGCCTGCGTGATGAAACACCTTGCCCTGGCGGCCATGGTGGGCGCCAGTCTGATGGGCTGCGCCGCCGAACCGGTACAACTGCAACAGAACCGCAGCTACATTCTGGAATGGATCGGCGAACGTCCGCTGATGGATTACAGTCATTTGACCATTACCCTGGGTGACGACGGTCGCGCCTACGGCAATGGCGGCTGCAACCATTGGTTCGCGCCCTACACCCTGGAAGGTGACAAGCTGAGCTTCGGCAAAGTCGGCAGCACCCGCAAGCTGTGCGCTCCGGCGTTGATGGAGCAGGAAAAGCGTTTCCTGCAGGCTCTGGAAAATGTGCAGCGCTGGGACATCTCGCCGATCGACCAGATGCGCTTCTGGCCGGCCGAAGGCAAACCACTGCGTTGGTGGCTTGAAGAGGGTTGATTGACCCGCCGCAGCCCTTGTAGCAGCTGCCGAGGTACGAGGCTGCGTTCGGCTGCGAAGCAGTCGTAAACCCTGAGCATGCGGTCTTTCTGTAAGACCGCATACGCTGATTTCACGACTGCTTCGCAGCCGAACGCAGCCTCGTACCTCGGCAGCTGCTACAGATCGTGTCACGGCCCATCTGCTTAGTTAGTCGCCTTCAATTCTTCCAGCTTCGCCATCACCCCCGCCGCCGTCTGTTCACCCATCAACTGTTCCCGCACCTTGCCCTTGTCATCGATGATGTACGTCACCGGCAGCGCTTCGCTGCGTGGCAAATCGAAAAGCTCCGCCGGGTCCTGGGCCAGCACAGTGAACTTGATCCCCAGTTTTTCACTGGCGCTTTTCAGCTCTTCGCCCTGCACGTTGTCGAAGTTGACCCCGAACACACCGATCTTCTTGCCCTTGAGTTCTTCGGCCAAGGCATTCAACTGCGCAATCTCGGTCCGGCACGGGCCGCACCACTCAGCCCAGTAATTGAGCACCAGCCATTGTTTATCGAGGCGCCCCGCCGCGACTTTGTGACCGTCCTGGTCAAGGCCATAGTCGTTACCGCAGCCCCCCAGCATCAGCGCCCCGATGATCGCCAATGCTGCTGCCAATCGCCTATTCATGTCGTGATCCTTGTTCAAAATTGAATGCGCCTGCGACCCATCGCCTCCCGAGGTTCTGGATTGCGCGCTGCACAGTTAGAATAGCCGTCACCTTACGCAAGATGCGACCCGCACATGACCGATCTGACGCTTTATCACAACCCGCGCTGCTCGAAATCCCGCGGTGCGCTCGAACTCCTTGAAGCCCGTGGCCTGACCCCGACTGTCGTGCGCTACCTCGAAACCCCGCTGGACGCCGCTCAACTTCAGGGCCTGCTGAAAAAGCTCGGCATCAATGCCCGGCAACTGCTGCGCACCGGTGAAGACGAATACAAAACCCTCAACCTGGCCGACGCGACGCTGAGCGAGGCACAATTGATCGCGGCCATCGCCGCGCACCCGAAACTCATGGAGCGGCCGATCCTGGAAGTCGGCGACAAAGCCGTCATCGGCCGTCCGCCGGAGAATGTGCTGGAGCTGTTGCCGT
This sequence comes from Pseudomonas sp. ADAK2, assembly GCF_012935755.1. Taxonomy (GTDB): domain Bacteria; phylum Pseudomonadota; class Gammaproteobacteria; order Pseudomonadales; family Pseudomonadaceae; genus Aquipseudomonas. The sequence continues at coordinate 6,265,147 of NZ_CP052862.1, read as the reverse complement.
GAGCGCGCCGTACATTCTGGTCCTGTATTACAGCCGCAGCGGCTCGACCAATGAAATGGCCCGGCAGATTGCCCGTGGCGTCGAGCAGTCGGGGATGGAAGCGCGCCTGCGTACCGTGCCGCCGATCTCCACCGAGTGTGAAGCGGTATCACCGGACATTCCCGACGAAGGTGCGCTGTACGCCAGCCTCGACGACCTGAAGAACTGCGCGGGCCTGGCCCTCGGCAGCCCGACCCGCTTCGGCAACATGGCGGCGCCGCTCAAATACTTCCTCGACGGCACCAGCAACCTGTGGCTGACCGGCGCCCTCGTCGGCAAACCGGCCGGGGTGTTCACCTCCACCGCGAGCTTGCACGGCGGCCAGGAAACCACCCTGCTATCGATGATGTTGCCGTTACTGCACCATGGCATGCTGATCACCGGCCTGCCCTATAGCGAGTCGGCGTTGCTGGAAACCCGTGGCGGCGGCACGCCGTACGGCGCCAGCCATCACGCCGGTGCCGACGGCAAACAGGGTTTGAATGAACATGAAGTCGCGCTGTGCCGGGCCTTGGGCCTGCGCTTGGGCAAGACCGCGCAGAAACTGGAGGGCTGACATGGCGAAGAAGCCGAAGATACTGCCCTCGATCGCATGGCTCGAACCGCGTGTGCGGGCGATGCGCGCGGTCAGCCTGCTGTGCTTTTTCGCTCTGGTGGGTTTGCTGTGCGCTTACTACCTATTGGTCGCCGATCTGCATGGCGCGCGGCCATGGGTGATTTTGCTGATCGAACTGGTGCCGCTGCTGTTGCTGGCGCCGGGAATGATTGTCGGCAGCGCCCGCGGGCATTCGTGGATGTGCTTTGTGGTGAACCTGTATTTCATCAAGGGCGCACTGGCCGCGTATGACCCGAACCGGCAGCTGTTCGGGTTGCTGGAGATGGGCGCGAGCCTCGCGGTGTTTTGCTCGGCGCTGTTGTATGTGCGGTGGCGGTTTCAGTTGAATCGCAAGTTGGCGGGGGAAGGCGAGATTTCGGTCGCCTGACTGCCTACAGTGATCGTTCCCACGCAGAGCGTGGGAACGATCATCCGCGTCAATGATTCACGGTGTACGCGAGCATCATCGAAATCTGGCTCATCGCCCGCCCGCCACTCTGTTCATGCCACTGGTTGAACACGTCCTGCACCAACGCCAGGTCCCGTTGGCTGGTCGGCACCTTGTCGACGATCTTCTGCGCATTCAATCCCGCGACCACGTCGTAGCTCGGCACAAACGTGTCCTTGCCGACCATGCGCAAGAAGCGCGGCGCCGACAGCCCGCCCAATTGATGACCGCGCTTTTTCAGGAAGGTCCACAAGCCGACGATATCCGTCACCGGCCACTCGGCGATCAGTTCGCCGAAGCTGCCCTTTTCATGGGCCACGTCGAGGATGAATTGCGCATTGCGCGGCACGCTCTTGAGCTTGCCCAAGTGGCGGATGATCCGCGCGTCCTGCATCAGGCGCTCCAGGTGTTCGGCGCTCATCAGCACGACTTTTTCCGGGTCGAACTTGAAGAACACTTCTTCGAAGGACGGCCACTTGGCGTCCACCAGGCTGTGCTTGAGCCCGGCGCGGAAGACCCGCAGCGCCATGGTCGAGAGGTAACGGTCATCGCTGATCTTGCGCAATTGCGCCGGGGTCTTGGGAACCGGCAGATGGGCTTCCAGTTCAGCCGCCGAACCGAAGCGGTTCAGACAGTACTCGTGCAGCCACTTGTAATCGCGCATGCCCTCTCCTGAGCAATGAAATAAAAACGGCGCCCGCGAGCGCCGTTTGTCTGAGTGGTTCGAACCGTCAGAGGTTCACGACATTGACGAACCGCGAAGCGGCGGTCTCGTCGATGCGCAGGTTGGCGAAGTCGAACAGGTTGCGGTCCGCCAGTTGCGACGGCTGCACATTTTGCAAACTGCGGAAAATGCTTTCGGTGCGCCCCGGGGTCTTGCGTTCCCACTCTTGCAGCATGTCCTTGACCACCTGGCGTTGCAGGTTTTCCTGGGAGCCGCAGAGGTTGCACGGAATGATCGGGAATTGCTTGAAATCCGCGTAGGCCTGGATGTCTTTTTCGTTGCAGTAGGCCAGCGGGCGGATTACCACGTTGCGCCCGTCGTCGGCGCGCAGCTTGGGCGGCATGGCTTTGAGCGTGCCGTTGAAGAACATGTTGAGGAAGAACGTTTCGACGATGTCGTCACGGTGGTGACCGAGGGCCATCTTGGTGGCGCCGATTTCGTCGGCGAAGGTGTACAGCGTGCCACGACGCAGGCGCGAGCACAGCGAGCAGGTGGTCTTGCCCTCCGGGATCAGCTCCTTGACCACCGAGTAGGTGTCTTTTTCGACGATGTGGTACTCGACGCCCAGCGCTTTCAAATACGCCGGCAGTACGTGCTCGGGGAAACCGGGCTGCTTCTGGTCCATGTTCACGGCCACGATCTCGAACCGGATCGGGGCGACCTTCTGAAAGTGCATCAGCACGTCGAGCATCGTGTAGCTGTCCTTGCCACCGGACAGGCAGACCATGACCTTATCGCCGTCTTCAATCATGCTGAAATCGGCAACCGCCTCACCGGCCTGGCGGCGAAGGCGCTTTTGCAGTTTGTTCTGGTTGACCGTGAGAGTGCCCATGACGCGAAATCCGTGAGGTGTGACGAAAGGCCGGCATTTTACGCAAAAATCCATCGTCGGCGAAGAGCCCGGCGCTGCTCAGAATCTCTGCGCCTACGCGCTCTTTGTAGCAGCTGGCGAAGCCTGCGTTCGGCAGCGCAGCAGACGCCAGTCCAGCTTATGCGATTTGCCTGATGCACCAAGGTTGCTGATTTTACGACTGCTGCGCAGCCGAACGCAGGCTTCGCCAGCTGCTACACAGATTGCGTCATGTCTGCACGGCCCATTTCAACAGACCCTACGGCGATTAAGCCCCGTGTTTACAGCGCGATTTGCTCTAAAGCCCTGCAACCTGCGCCGGTAACTCCTTTCTATACTGCGACATAAGGTCGCATACATATTCAGACCTTTACTTACTTGGCCACTTTGGCCCGTAGGCGCTCCGCTGGGGGGCGATGGCAATAACAAGAGGAGTGACTGGCATGATCCATCACGTAGTGGGGCTCTTCACCCACCCCGACCAGGAATGGAAAGAAATTCGTGGCGACCAAGAGGAAAGCATCAGCCACATGTACCTCACTCACACGCTGATTCTGGCGGCGATCCCCGCCGTGTCGGCCTTTATCGGCACCACCCAGGTTGGCTGGGTCATTGGCAGCCGGGCGCCGGTCATGCTCACGACAGAGAGTGCGCTATGGATGACGATCATGTCGTACGTGGCGATGCTCGGTGGTGTGGCGGTCATGGGCGCGTTCGTGCACTGGATGGCCCGTACCTATGACGCCAATCCGAGCCTGGCCCGTTGCGTCGCATTTGCCACCTACACCGCGACACCGCTGTTCGTCGGCGGGTTGGCGGCGCTGTATCCACACATGTGGCTGGGGATGGTCGTTGGTACGGCCGCCATCTGTTACACGGTGTACCTGCTGTATGTGGGGTTGCCGACCTTCATGAACATTCCATCGGACGAGGGATTCCTGTTTTCAAGCTCGGTGTTGGCTGTAGGCCTGGTGGTGCTGGTGGCCATCATGGCGTTTACCGTTATTGTCTGGGGACTCGGCGTGGGGCCGGTCTATACGAACTAGCTTTTCCCTATAACAAGATCTGCCAATACAGGCCGCCGCAAGGCGGCCTTCTAATTGGAAAAGGGGATGACCATTCGGCGCCTCACTGATTCGCAAGTCCTGAGGGTTGCGGCATACTCGACGTCTCTGGAGATCCATCAAGCATGCCCGAGCAACTCAATACCCGCGTCGAAGACTGTTACCAACAAGCCGAAACCTTTTTCAAACGAACCTTCAAACGCCCCGTGGTGAGCCTCAAGCTGCGCGGTCAGAAAGCCGGTGTCGCGCATCTGCACGAGAACCTGCTGCGCTTCAATCCGCAGCTGTACCGGGAAAACACCGAAGACTTCCTCAAGCAGACCGTGGCCCACGAAGTCGCGCACCTGATCGCCCATCAACTGTTCGGCGACCGCATCCAGCCCCATGGCGAAGAGTGGCAACTGATCATGCGCGGCGTGTACGAACTGCCGCCCAATCGCTGCCACACCTACGACGTCAAACGCCGCAGCGTGACCCGCTACATCTACAAATGCCCGTGCCCCGACAGCGATTTCCCGTTTTCGGCGCAACGCCATGGTTTGGTGCGGCAGGGTCGGCGGTATTTGTGCCGCAGATGCCGGAGCACGTTGGTGTTTAGTGGGGAAATGCGGGTCGAATAGCCGCTCGATGATCGTTCCCACGCTCCGCGTGGGAATGCCGCCATGGACGCTCTGCGTCCACTGTGACGCGGAGCGTCACGGGATGCATTCCCACGCGGAGCGTGGGAACGATCAAATGACGACTTTCGCCGCTCGCAGTTCCTCGATCCGCTGTGTACTAAACCCCAACTCCCCCAATACCTGGTCCGTATGCGCCCCGACCGCCGCCCCAATATGCCGCGGCTCTGGCAGCCCCTCGGAAAACTTCAACGGACAGGCCATCTGTTGCTGGCACAATCCATCCCCCCGAGGCACCTCAGTCACCACACCGCGCGCCTGCAACTGCGGATGCCGCACCGCCTCGGCCACACTCAACACCGGTTCGACACACGCATCGACCCCAGCAAACAACGCGCACAACTCGGCGAAGTCATGCTTCTCGAATTCCATCTTCAACTCGTTCTTCAGCGCCTGTTGCTGCGCGGGCTTGGGCGACAAACCCTGAGCTGCCAGTTCCGGGCGCCCCAGCGCCGCACACAGTTGCTGCATGAATGGCGGTTCCAGGCTGCCCACCGATAACCAACGGCCGTCGCGGGAACGGTAATAGTCGTAGAAGCTGCCGCCATTGAGCATCTGCTCTTCGCGCCCCGGCTCCACGCCGCAGGCCAGATACCCGGCGCCGGCCATGGCGTTCAGGCTGAACGCGCAGTCGGTCATGCTCACATCCAGATGCTGCCCCTGCCCCGTCGTCTGCCGGGCGATCACCGCCGCCAGCAAGCCGATCACTCCATGCAGCGAGCCACCGGCAATGTCCGCGGCCTGAATCCCCAAGGGTAGCGGGCCGCTGTCAGCGCGACCGGTGTAGCTCGACAGGCCCGCCAGCGCCAGGTAGTTGATGTCGTGCCCGGCGCGGTCCTTGTAGGGGCCGGTCTGGCCGTAGCCGGTGATCGAGACGTAGATCAGCTTCGGGTTGATCGCCTTCAAGGCTTCATAACCCAGGCCCAACCGTTCCATCACGCCAGGGCGAAACTGCTCCAGCACAATGTCGTGGTCCTGCAACAGTTGCTTGATCACCTCCAGCGCCTCGGGCTGCTTGAGGTCCAGGGCCAGGCTGCGCTTGTTGCGGTTCAGATAAGCATGGCTGGCCGAGACACCCTGGTCGTGGGGCGGCAGCACTCGCAGCAAGTCCATGCGGGTCGGCGATTCGATGCGCAGCACCTCGGCGCCCATGTCCGCCAGCAACAACGAGGCGAACGGCCCCGGCAGCAATGTCGAGAAATCCAGAACCTTCAATGATGCCAATGGACCGAGCATGGGTGATCTCCGTAAACGATGCTTCAGACTAGGCAGCCGAGGGCATTGCTGCAATCACCTGATGGGTCAGCAAAAATGACCGTTTCGCTCAAACCGCAGGCATGAAAAAACCCGCCGAAGCGGGTTTTTCATTTCAGGCAGTCTTACTTGACGTTGCTTGGGGTTGGGCCTTCAGCCACACCCAGGTCGTCTTCTACGCGTTCGTCGGAGATACCGCGACCGCCAGAAGCCAGCTCGGCTTGCATCACGTCGGTGTCCAGTTCCTTGACCCACTTGGCGACCACCAGGGTAGCAACCGCGTTACCCACCAGGTTGGTCAGCGCACGGGCTTCGGACATGAAGCGGTCGATGCCGAGGATCAGCGCCAGACCGGCCACCGGCAAGTGGCCGACAGCGGACAGAGTGGCGGCCAGGACGATGAAGCCCGAACCGGTCACGCCGGCAGCGCCTTTGGAGGACAGCAGCAACACCACCAGCAGGGTGATCTGGTGGGTAATGTCCATGTGGGTGTCGGTCGCCTGAGCGATGAACACGGCCGCCATGGTCAGGTAGATCGCCGTACCGTCGAGGTTGAACGAGTAACCGGTCGGGATTACCAGACCGACGACCGATTTCTGTGCGCCCAGACGCTCCATTTTGATCAGCATGCGTGGCAGTACCGATTCCGAAGAAGAGGTACCCAGCACGATCAGCAGTTCTTCACGGATGTAGCGAATCACTTTCAGCACGCTGAAGCCGTGAGCGCGAGCGATACCGCCCAGCACCACCAGCACGAACAGCAGGCAAGTGATGTAGAAGCAGGCCATCAACTGACCCAGTTGCACCAGCGAGCCGACACCGTAGGCGCCGATGGTGAACGCCATGGCACCGAAGGCACCGATTGGCGCGAGCTTCATGATCATGTTGATGATGTTGAACATCACGTGGGCGAAGCGATCGATGAAGTCGAGGATCGGCTTGCCGTAGGCACCCAGGCGATGCAGGGCGAAACCGAAGATCACCGAAAACATCAGCACTTGCAGGATATCGCCGGTGGCGAAGGCGCCGAAGATGGTGTTCGGGATCACGTTCAGCAGGAAGCCAACGACGCTTTGATCAGCACCCGCGGCGACGTATTGAGCGACTTTGGAGGCATCCAGCGTGGTCACGTCGATGTGCATGCCGGCACCCGGCTGGACGATGTTGACCACCACCAGGCCGACCAGCAGAGCGATGGTCGAAACGATTTCGAAGTACAGCAGCGCGTAACCGCCGGTCTTGCCCACCGATTTCATGCTCTGCATGCCCGCGATACCGCTGACGACGGTGCAGAAGATGATCGGGGCGATGATCATTTTGATCAGTTTGATGAACCCGTCACCCAGCGGCTTGAGGGCCACACCGGTCTGCGGGTAGAAGTGACCGATCAGAATGCCGATGATGATGGCAACGATCACCTGGAAATACAGGGATTTATACAGTGGCTGACGAGTCGTCATTGCAAAGTTCCTCAAGAGTGTCCCATGACAACATCCATCTGTTGCCCAAGACACTTCAATTGCGAACCCTCCTGCACTGGAGGGATTTGTTTTGTCGAGCTGCGCAACGGCAGGCATCTGCCGGTAGTATCGCAAAGCCCGTGCCACCTTCGTCGAATTCCTTGCAAGCCTTTTGACATCAAGGGCTGCAGGGTTTTCTTTGTCACCGCTCGGTTACAGCAATGTGGCGGATTTCCGCCGTTCCTATAAAGCTCGTCCTACAATTTGGCGGATATCCGCCTTGTTCCTCGGCAAGCCCTGCCGCTACCATCGGTCGCTTAATGGATGGACCTGCCTTTCTATGCGTGAACGCACCATCGCCAGTCATTTCGCCCGTGCCGCCCTCGGGGGTGCGCGTCGGCGTGGCTATGATTATTCCGGCCTGTTGTTACAACTGGGGATCAGCCCCGAGTTGCTCGACGAGCCGCGGGCACGCATCGCGCCGGAGCAATTCACCCGGCTGATCCAGGGCCTGTGGCTGGCGCTGGACGACGAATACCTGGGATTCGGGCCGGCGTCGAGCAAACCCGGCAGTTTCGCCATGATGTGCCATGCCCTGATCCACTGCCGCAACCTCGATAAAGCACTGCAGCGCGGCTTATTGTTTTATAGCCTATTCCCCGAGGCTCCGCGCCTGACCCTGAGCGGCGAAGGCGAAATGATCCGCCTGAGCCTCGACGATGCACAGTTATGGGACCCGGACCACTTTCTCAGTGAGAGCCTGCTGGTGATCTGGCATCGCTTGGGCAGTTGGCTGATTGGCCAGCGCATTCGCCTGGAGCAGGCGACGTTCAGTTACCCGAAACCCGAGCACGGGGCGGAATACGATCTGCTGTTTCCCTGCCCGCAGGTGTTTTCGACGCAACAGAGCAGCCTGCTGTTTCACAGTCGCTATCTGAACATGCCGTTGTTGCAGGACGAGCGGACCCTCAAGCATTTTCTCGAACGCTCCCCCGCCGACCTGTTGTCGCGCCCGGACGACGGCGACAGTCTGAGCAGCCAGTTGCGCCGTTTGCTCAGCCGCGACAGTTCACGCTGGCCGGATCTGGAAGCCGTCGCCGCGCACCTGCACATCAGTCCGCAGACCTTGCGCCGGCATTTGCGTGAAGAAGGCAGCAGTTTTCAGGAGTTGAAGGATCAGTTGCGCCGGGACATTGCGATTTATCACCTGGGGCGGGCGGATCTGTCGTTGCAACAGATTGCCGAGCAGTTGGGGTTTTCCGAGCCTTCGGCGTTTCATCGGGCGTTCAAGAAGTGGACCGGATTGACGCCTGGGGCTTATCGCGCGCAGGAAAACTGAAGCCCCCCGATCGTTCCCACGCTCTGCGTGGGAATGCCTCAACGGACGCTCCGCGTTCGGCTTTGGAGGGGACGCGGAGCGTCCCGGGCTGCATTCCCACGGGTCGCGTGGGAACGATCATTAAACCACCGAAAAATGAATCCGGAACGCCGCCCCGCCCAACGCCGAATCGCCCAAGGTCAACTGGGCGCTGTAGCTCTCGATAATGTCCTTGACCACCGCCAACCCGATCCCCTGCCCCGGATGCTGGCGATCCAGTCGTTCACCCCTTTGCAGAATCCGCGCGCGCTGATCCGGCGGCACGCCCGGCCCGTCGTCTTCCACGCACAACTCAATCCCGCTCAAGGTTTCGCGCACGCTGATGCGCACTTCGCTCAAACACAGGCGATAGGCGTTTTCCAGCAGGTTGCCCATCATCTCCAGCAAAGCGCCCTGCTCGATCGGCACATAACACTGTTCCGGCAAATCGAAGGCGACCCGCACGCGCTTGTCGCGGTAGACCTTGTCCAGCGTGTCGCACAGGCTTTGCAGCACTGGGCGCAGGCGCACCTGATGGCGCACCAGGCCGCTTTTGCGCAGGCTGGCGCGCTGCAATTGATAGCTGATCTGCTGGCTCATGCGTTCGATCTGCGATTGCAGGACCCAGGCCTGATCGCGATCCGCCGGGCGCTGGGCCATGTCCTCGCTGACGCTTTGCAACACGGTCAACGGAGTTTTCAGGCTATGGGCCAGGTCGTCGAGGGAATCGCGATAACGGCTGCGTTGTTCACGCTCGCTTTGCAGCAAGCGGTTGAGGGAGCCGGTCAGGCGCAGCAGTTCGCGGGGGTGTTCTTCGCTGAGGCTGCCCCGGGCGCCGCTTTCGATTTCGTCCAGTTCCTGGCTCAAGCGGCGCAACGCCTGCAAGCCCCAGGTCAGACCGATCCACAGCAACGCCAACAACACCAATAACGCCGCGCCGAAACCGAGGTAGAGGTTTTCCCGCAGGCCTTCGACGGTGACTTCGTACTCGCGCACCGGTTGTAGGGCGACGATGCTGAACGCCGCGCTTTTGCCCCCCAGCAACTTGACCTCGACGTCATAGACGAAGAATTCCTGGCCGTTGGCTTCGCGAATCCGCGCAAACTCGTTACCGCGCCCGTCATAGCGCGGTTTGTAGTTGATGTTCTCTTCCTGGGTGGCTTTTGAACGCCAGACCAGATGCCCTTCGCGGTCGTAGATGTAGCCGAGCAAACGGCTGTCGGTGAGGTTGAAACGCTCATCGGGCAACTGCAACGGCATCTGCAAACGGTTGTTTTCCACCCGTGCGGCGGAAATCAACGTGGTGACGTCCGAGGCCAGGCGTTGCTCGATGGAATCCTGCAACGCCAGGCTGAACGCGCCCTGCATCGCCGGCAGCAACGCCAGCATAAACAGCACCGCCAACAGCGTGGCGGCGAGCATCAGGCGGACACGAAGGGAACGAATCAAGTGCAGCGCTCATTGAACAGGTAGCCGAGACCACGCACGGTATCGATCGGCTTGAACCCGGCCGGGCCTTCGAGTTTGCGCCGTAGACGGCCGACCAGCACTTCGATCACGTTCGGATCGCGCTCGTCGTCGTCCGGGTAGAGCTGTTCCATCAAGCGGTCCTTGGCCACCACTTGCTGGTGATGACGCATCAGGTACTCGAGAATCCGATACTCGTAGGCGGTCAGCGCCAACGGCTGTTCGTCGAGGGACGCCTGCTTGCGATTGAGGTCGAGCAGCAGCGGCCCGGCGACAATCGTCGACTGGGTAAAGCCGCTGGAGCGACGCAGCAAGGCATTGAGCCGGGCGTCCAGCTCTTCGAACTGGAACGGCTTGACCACGTAGTCGTCGGCGCCGGCGGCCAGGCCTTCGACCTTGTCCTGCCAGTTGCCGCGCGCGGTGAGGATCAGGATCGGAAAGGTCTTGCCCCGGGAGCGCAGCTGACGAATCAGGTCCAGTCCGCCCATGCCCGGCAGGCCGAGGTCGATCACCGCCAGGTCATGGTTGAACTGCTCGGTCTGGTACAGCGCCTCTTCGGCGTTGGCCACGGACTCGACCACGTGGCCGCTATCCGTCAGGCGGGTTTGCAGGTGATGGCGCAACAGCGCTTCATCTTCGACGACCAGCAATTTCATAACGCTCTCCCGGGCAAAACGACATCTCCAGAGGTACGTGCGCGCACCTCGATGGCTAACATGGCGACGCCGGATCACCCTTTTGGGGTGACCCGGCGCAGGTCTGTCGCGAACTGCTTTTAGAAAGCGTAGTTCGCAGACAGATAGGTCTGGGCGCTGCTGTTCAAGGCCAGCGAACCCTGTTTGCTGCCACCGCGCTCGCTCATTTCAGTGCTGGCATTGCTGCGCAGGTAACGGTAACCCAGCTCGACCGAGGTGTTCTGGGAAACTTGCTGCAGCACGCCAACCTGGCCGCCGAGGGCGTAACCGATGTCGCTGTCGCGGCTGAAGCCCGGAGACTCCTGAGTCATTTTGGTAATACCGGCCGTGGCACCGCCAAACAGTTTAGTGCTGCCGCCTACCGGGTAGAACAGATCGTAGCTGCCCAGCAGGTTTTCCTGCCGCAGTTTAATGCCATTGTGCGAGCCCGACACGTTGTCGTACGTGGCGTAGTACCGGCCCTGGCTGTTTTGCTGGCCCAGACGCACACCCCAGGTGGTGTCCTTGCCGATCACGCCGTCGGCGTTCGGGCTGTTGAGGTTGTCGTTCAGCGCGTGGGATTTATTGACCTTGTCGCTGGTCTGGCCGAGGGTCAGGCCGGCGAAGTTACCGTCGGTGGCGTTGGCTGCCGCACTGGCGCCAAAAACAGTGAAAGCCAGCAGCAGTTTTTTCAATCCAGTCATAGGAAGTTTCCTTATGCGTTATCGCTTTTTGGGTACGGGGCAAGGTTACTCACCCGGCCCTGAACTCCCCCTGAACGCACTCTGAACCTGAGCTGAATCAAATCGACTAGGCTGTTTTGATCACTGTCTTAATAGGAGATCCGACCATGCGCATGTTTCTTGCCCTCGTCTTGCTGGCCTTGAGCGGGTTGACCCAGGCTGCGATCAAGACCGAAGAAATCCCCTACCAAAGCACCGACGGCACAAAAATGATCGGCTATTACGCCTACGACGACGCCATTAAAGGCCCGCGTCCGGGCGTGGTGGTGGTGCATGAATTCTGGGGACTGAACGATTACGCCAAGCGTCGCGCCCGGGATTTGGCGGGTCTGGGTTACAGCGCGCTGGCCATCGACATGTACGGCGGCGGCAAGAACACCGAGCATCCGAAGGACGCCATGGCGTTCATGCAAGAGGCGCTGAAGGACAGCGCAGTGGCCAGCGCCCGCTTCCAGGCCGGGCTCGACCTGCTGAAAAAACAGCCGCAGACCGACCCGAACAAACTCGCCGCCATCGGTTATTGCTTCGGCGGTGGCGTGGTGTTGAATGCGGCGCTTCAGGGTTTGCCGTTGAAGGGCGTGGTGAGTTTCCACGGGGCGCTGGCGACCAATACCCCGGCGACACCGGGCAGCGTCAAGGCGAAAATCCTCGTCGAGCATGGCGCCAAGGACAGCATGATCACCGCGGATAACGTGGCGGCGTTCAAGTCCGAGATGGACAAGGCTGGGGCTGACTACAAGTTCGTCAGCCTGGCGGACGCCAAGCATGGGTTCACCAATCCGGATGCGGATCGGTTGGGTCATGGCGATCATGGCGGGCCGGATATTGGCTACAACAAGGCGGCGGATGACAGTTCCTGGGCGGATATGAAGGCCTTCTTCAAGAAAATCTTTGGCTAACCCTGATCGTTCCCACGGTCCCCGTGGGAATGCAGCCCGGGACGCTCCGCGTCCCTTCGCGGATGTAACGCGGAGCGTCACTGGATGCATTCCCACGCAGAACGTGGGAACGATCGGCGTAGGGCTACCCACCGTCAACCCAACCCGGCAAAATGCCCGACATGAATCCCGCCCCCGCCCTACCCGCCTGCTGCACCCCACTCGACGCCCATTGGCCGCTGCCGTTGATGCTGCCCAATACGGTGTTGCTGAGCACGCACTTCGACACCTCGCAATTGGTCTTCGATGATTTCCAGCGCAGCGCCATCGCGCCGCCGGCGAGTATTCAGCGTTCGGTGGCCAAGCGTCAGGCGGAGTTTCTCGCCGGACGGGTCTGCGCCCGGGCGGCGTTGCAGCAACTGGAAGGGCTGAGCTTTATCCCGGCGATAGGCGAAGACCGCGCGCCGGTGTGGCCAGCGCACATCACCGGCTCGATCACCCACAGCACCGGCCGGGCCGCAGCGATTGTCGCGAACAAGGCGCACTGGCGCGGCTTGGGCATGGACCTGGAAAACCTGCTCAACCACGAAAGGGCCGAACGCCTGGCCGGGGAAATCCTCACGCCGCCGGAATTGCAGCGCATGGCTGCCGGCGGGCGCGAGCATTTGGCCCTGCTGGTCACCCTGACGTTTTCGGTGAAGGAAAGCCTGTTCAAGGCGCTGTACCCGATCGTGCAGCAGCGCTTTTATTTCGAACATGCGGAAGTGCTGGAATGGACGATGGACGGTCAGGTGCGGCTGCGGTTGCTCACTGATTTGTCCAGTGAGTGGCGTAACGGGACGGAGCTGGAGGCGCAGTTTGGGATGCAGGATGGGCAGTTGTTGAGTCTGGTCAGTCTCAAAGCCTGAAGTTCGCCGCCTGTAGCAGCTGGCGAAGCCTGCGTTCGGCTGCGAAGCAGTCGCCAAACAAGACACCGCCGTATTCCAGGTAAACCGCGTGCGCAGGATTTACGACTGCTTCGCAGCCGAACGCAGGCTTCGCCAGCTGCTACAGGTACTTGCTAAGCCTCACCGCTTCTCCTGATTGCGCGGCCAACTCAAACTGAAACACGCCCCACCCAGGCTTTTGCTCTTGCTGATCAGCGCCCGCCCGCCATGCCAATGCACGATGCGCCGCACAATCGACAACCCCAACCCATGCCCACCGGACGCACGGGTCCGGCTGTCATCAAGGCGCAAAAACGGCGTGAAGATTTTCTCCCAGGCCACTTCCGGCACGCCCGGCCCGTCATCCTCGACGTCCACCCGACAGCGCAACTGCCCGACCTGATAACTGACGGTCACCCGTGACTGCGCGTGGCGCATGGCGTTGCTGACCAGGTTCTGCAAGGCGCGATGCAGGTAGCGCGGCTCGGCTTCGACCCAGGCATCGTCGCAATCGGCGGCGGACAGGCACAACCCGCGCTGCACCGTGACTTCCGCGCGCAGCGGCGCCAACTCTTCGATCACTTGATTGACCAGCGCATCCAGATCGACCCGCTGGAAATTCAGCGCCGGCGAGCCCTGCTCCAACCGCGCGTAAGTGAGCATCTCGTCCACCAGTTTGTCGAGGTCCTCGATGTCGTGGTCCATGCCTTCGCGGTATTTCTCCAGGGCCTGGGGCGTGGTGGCCGAGCCGATCATTTCCAGGCCAAACCGCAGACGTGCCACCGGGGTGCGCAGTTCGTGGGACACCGCGCGCACCAGTTCACGTTGAATCGCCAACAACTGCTGCAAGTGCTCGGCCATGCCATTGAACGCCGAGGCCAGGCGCCCGACCGAGTCCGCACCGCGCGCCGGTACGCGGGTTTCCAGGCTGCCCTTGGCGATGCGCGTGGCGGCGGCTTCGAGACCGCGCAAACGACGCTCCAGTTGCCGCACCAACAGGTAAACGATCAAACCGATCAGCGTCAGGCTAAACGCGGCAATCAGCACCAGCCACTCCGGCGGATACGGGTTCATCTGAAACAGCGGGCCAATCTCCAGCACCCACGGCGTGCCGACCATGCCGGCAAACACCCGGATCGAATCACCGCCCTTGCCCAGCGCCATCACCGTGTCGCCTTCGGACACCCGGCGACTCTGGTCCTCGTCCATGTCCGCCTGCTCGACCTTGACCAACCGCAGGTCGAAACCAAAGCCTTTGTCTTCCTTCAATTGCGCCAGGCGTGCGGGTTGCTCGGCGACCGGGTAGCGCACCAGTTCATCTGCCAACAGATAAATAGTCGCCCGGGCCAGTTGTTCGCTGATCTGCTGCACTTCGCCGGTCAGCACCAGTTGTTCCTTGTCGCTGACCAAGCGATACACCTTCGCCGCGTGCGGCCCGGTCTGCTCGACCAAGGCCTGGCCGCGCAGCACGCGGGTGCGCTGGGTCAGGTCGAGGTCGGTCTGGGAAAAGGTTTGCAGCGCCAGCGGGATGCCCAGCAAGCGCTCCCACACCAGCAATGCACGGTGACGTTCGGTCTCGTTCATCGGTTGCAGGTTGTCGGCCATCAGCGAGAACGTGCCGTGGGCCAGGCGTTCGCGGTATTGCTCGCTGCGCACCTGGTTCAACAGATGCAGCGCCAGCACCCCGAGCACGGCCACGAGGATCAGCGCCGCGCACATGCCGCCGTAAATGCGCAGGAAAATCGAATTCACAGCGGCAGGTCTACGCAGGCTTCCGGCACGAACAGGTAGCCTTTGCTGCGCACGGTCTTGATCAGGCGTGGATGCTCCGGGTCATCGCCGATTTTCGGGCGGATGCGCGAGATGCGCACGTCGATGGAACGGTCCTGGCCGTCGTAGCCAATGCCACGCAGGGCGGTGAAGATTTCTTCCCGGGAGAGGATGCGCCCGGCGTTGGCCACCAGCAGCCACAGCAGGTCGAACTCGGCGCTGGTCAACTCGATGCCGTTGTCGTTGAGCCAGGCTTCGCGCAGCGCGTTGTCCACCACCAGCGGGCCGAATTGCAGGCGCCGGAGTTTTTCCGGGGCCACTTCCGGCGCTTCGCTGCGGCGCAACAAGGCCTGGATGCGCGCCAGCAGCAAGCGCGGGCGCACCGGTTTGCACACGTAGTCGTCGGCGCCCAGGTCGAGGCCAAGAATCTGATCGGTGTCGTCGGTGCGGGCGGTGAGCATCAGGATCGGGCCGTCGTACTTGTCGCGGACCTTGCGGCAGATGCTCAGGCCGTCTTCGCCGGGCAGCATCAGGTCGAGGATTACCAGGTCAGGCTTTTCCTTAATAATGCGCGCGGCGGCCAGGGCGCCGTTGCCTTCGATCGATACGCGCAGGCCATTGGCTTCCAGATAGTCGCGGGTCAGTTCGGCCAGACGCTGGTCGTCCTCGACAATCAATACCTGCCAGGCTTCTTGCTGCTCCACGGGTGACCTCTGCTTGCCAACAACACTAATAAGGAAGGATCCGCCCGTCTTTTTGTAATGATTGGGGAGGATAAGAATGCGTGTCTACTGGCCGATTGTATAAACGCCGCCCGCCGAGAAAACAAGTCGGCAAATGCGTTCGGACAACCGGGGATTGTGTGATAGGGTTCGCGCCCTTAAAAATCCAAATGGCTGTTTTCAATCATTGAAAACCGTTGAAAAACGGCTCGATCCAGCAGCGTCGCGGCTTACACGCTCATTCCAGGTTTCACCCACAATTTACGCACAGGTTTATCCACAGGTAGTACGTTGCAACACTCCCCAAAACGCACTATCTTGTACCCCGGCGCCAAAAAAACCCTACATGTAGGGTTTTCGGTTAAAAGGCCAACCACATTTCAGACCCGGAACTCAAGCGCTTTATTGCCTGTTTACGGTTGAACCAAGCAAGATTTTCAAAGCCCAAACCGCACAAGTGGATGGCACCGTTTTTTCAGGTCAGAGCGGCCAGAACGGTACGGGTGTTGCAGTCATAACTGGCACCCAGGAAGGAATCCGGTTTCGAGCCCAGGCTCGCCGCCAAAGACTTCGGCAAGGAAGCTGCGACATTAGCCTTTTTCCTACTGCCCAGAAGTCGTTATGCCCGATACCCGTCGGTTGTAGTGCTTCAGGACAGAACGGTGGGCACCGTGATGGTGCCCAAACAAACATAGAGAATGTGGAGACAACCCCCCATGCAAACCGACACAACTCGCGAGAACCCGCAGGGCACCTTGCCGCAGGCTGCTGATTCGTCTTCGGATCTGTCCGCCACCGCGCCTGGCCAACTGCGCGTGATCAAGCGTAACGGCACTGTCGTTCCTTACACCGATGACAAAATCACCGTCGCCATCACCAAAGCGTTTCTCGCAGTTGAGGGCGGCACCGCTGCCGCCTCGTCGCGAATCCATGACACCGTGGCCCGCCTGACCGAACAAGTCACCGCGACCTTCAAGCGTCGCATGCCTTCGGGCGGCACCATCCACATCGAAGAAATCCAGGACCAGGTCGAACTGGCCCTGATGCGTGCCGGCGAGCAGAAAGTCGCTCGCGACTACGTGATCTACCGTGACGGTCGTTCGAAAGAACGCGCGGCCCACGCACCGGTAGAAGAAACCGTCAACGCTCACCCGTCGATCCGCATCACCCGCGCCGATGGCACCTTTGCGCCTCTGGACATGGGTCGCCTGAACACCATCGTCACCGAAGCGTGCGAAGGCCTGGAAGAAGTCGACGGCGACCTGATCCAGCGCGAAACCCTGAAGAACCTGTACGACGGCGTGGCCCTGACCGACGTCAACACCGCCCTGGTGATGACCGCCCGTACCCTGGTCGAGCGTGAGCCGAACTACTCGTTCGTCACCGCCCGCCTGCTGATGGACACCCTGCGTGCCGAAGGCCTGAGCTTCCTGGAAGTCGCTGAAAGCGCGACCCACCACGAAATGGTCGACCTGTACGCCAAGGCCCTGCCTTCGTACATCGCCAAGGGTATCGAATTCGAATTGCTGAACCCGATCCTGGCCACTTTCGACCTGGAAAAACTCGGCAAGGCCATCAACCACGAGCGCGACCAGCAGTTCACGTACCTGGGCCTGCAAACCCTGTACGACCGTTACTTCATCCACAAGGACGGTATCCGCTTCGAACTGCCGCAGATTTTCTTCATGCGCGTGGCCATGGGCCTGGCGATCGAAGAGAAGAACAAGGAAGACCGTGCGATCGAGTTCTACAACCTGTTGTCGTCCTTCGACTACATGTCCTCGACCCCTACCCTGTTCAACGCCGGTACCCTGCGTCCACAGCTGTCGAGCTGCTACCTGACCACCGTGCCGGATGACCTGTCGGGCATCTACCACGCGATCCACGACAACGCCATGTTGTCGAAATTTGCTGGCGGCCTGGGCAACGACTGGACGCCGGTTCGTGCCCTGGGTTCGTACATCAAGGGCACCAACGGCAAATCCCAGGGCGTTGTTCCGTTCCTGAAAGTGGTGAACGACACTGCCGTCGCCGTTAACCAGGGTGGCAAGCGCAAAGGCGCTGTGTGTGCCTACCTGGAAACCTGGCACATGGACATCGAAGAGTTCATCGAGCTGCGCAAGAACACCGGTGATGATCGTCGTCGTACCCACGACATGAACACTGCCAACTGGATCCCTGACCTGTTCATGAAGCGCGTCTTCGATGACGGCCCGTGGACCCTGTTCTCGCCTTCCGAAGTTCCGGATCTGCACGACCTGACCGGCAAGGCCTTCGAAGAGCGTTACGAGTACTACGAAGCCCTGTCCCAGTACCCGGGCAAGATCAAGCTGTTCAAGACCATCCAGGCCAAAGACCTGTGGCGCAAAATGCTGTCCATGCTGTTTGAAACCGGCCACCCATGGCTGACCTTCAAAGACCCGTGCAACCTGCGCAGCCCGCAGCAGCACGTGGGCGTGGTCCACAGCTCGAACCTGTGCACCGAGATCACCTTGAACACCAACAAGGACGAGATTGCCGTTTGCAACCTGGGCTCGATCAACCTGCCGAACCACATCACCAACGGCAAGCTGGACACCGCCAAGCTGGAACGCACCGTGAACACCGCCGTTCGCATGCTCGATAACGTTATCGACATCAACTACTACTCGGTGCCACAAGCGAAGAACTCCAACTTCAAGCACCGTCCGGTCGGCCTGGGCATCATGGGCTTCCAGGATGCGCTGTACCTGCAGCACATTCCTTACGGCTCCGATGCAGCCGTCGAGTTCGCCGACAAATCCATGGAAGCGGTCAGCTACTACGCGATCCAGGCTTCCTGCGACCTGGCCGACGAGCGCGGCGCCTACGAGACGTTCCAGGGTTCGCTGTGGTCCAAAGGCATCCTGCCGCTGGATTCGCAACAGATCCTGATCGAGCAACGTGGCCAGAAGTACATCGACGTTGACCTGAACGAATCCCTGGACTGGGCACCGGTTCGTGCCCGTGTGCAAAAAGGCATTCGTAACTCCAACATCATGGCCATCGCACCGACCGCGACCATCGCCAACATCACTGGCGTCTCGCAGTCGATCGAACCGACCTACCAGAACCTCTACGTGAAATCGAACCTGTCGGGCGAATTCACCGTGATCAACCCGTACCTGGTTCGCGACCTGAAGGCTCGCGGTCTGTGGGACTCGGTCATGATCAACGACCTGAAGTACTACGACGGTTCGGTGCAGCAGATCGAACGCATCCCGCAAGAACTCAAAGAGCTCTACGCGACTGCCTTCGAAGTGGACACCAAGTGGATCGTTGACGCCGCCAGCCGTCGTCAGAAGTGGATCGACCAGGCGCAGTCGCTGAACCTGTACATCGCCGGCGCTTCGGGCAAGAAGCTGGACGTGACCTACCGCATGGCCTGGTACCGTGGCCTGAAAACCACTTACTACCTCCGTGCCCTGGCTGCGACCAGCACCGAGAAGTCGACCATCAACACCGGCAAGCTGAACGCTGTTTCCAGCGGCGGCAACCACGGTGACGATTCGGTCCTGGCCGCTCCGGCCGGTCCAGCTCCAGTGCCGAAGGCTTGCGCCATCGACGAGCCGGATTGCGAAGCTTGCCAATAAGCTGAGCCGGTAGGCGCCGCAAGGCGCTGACCTGAAACCCCCGATCAGTCCTCTGGATTGTCGGGGGTTTTCTTTTGGCCGTAGGAATGTGGTGGTCTCGCTGATGCCTTCGCGGGCAAGCCTCGCTCCTACAGGTTCTACGTCGTCACGTGATCGACACAAAACCTGTAGGAGCGAGGCTTGCCCGCGAAGAGGCCATCACTGCCAACACAAATCACAGCCCGGCCACAAACCCCGGGCATAAAAAAACCCCTCTTGCGAGGGGTTCTTTATGCCGCGCTATCCAGCATCAGGTCATCTGAATGATGGTCTGCATGATAGTGCTCTGGGTGGAGATGGTCTTGGCGTTCGCCTGGTAGTTGCTCTGGCCTTTGATCAAGTCGACCAGTTCATTGGTCAGGTTGACGTTGGACTCTTCCAGGGAGTTGGAGTGGATCTCGCCCAAGGTACCGGTGTTCGGCGCATCGTAGCCCGGGATACCCGACGAATAGGTTTCTTTCCAACTGGTGCCGCCTACCGGCTGCAAGCCTTGTTCGTTGGTGAAGCTGGCGAGCGAGATCTGGCCGATGGGCTTGGTCTGGCTGTTGCTGAAGTTGGCCAGCATGACACCGCTGGCGTCGATGGTCAGGTTGGTGATCTGGCCAGTGGCGTAGCCGTTCTGCGACGGAATCGAACGCGCGGTGTCAGCGTTGTACTGCGTGGTTTTGTCCATGGAGACCGTAACGATGCCGGCGGCCGCGCCGTTGGCTTTCCACGTGCCATTGGTCACGGTACCCGGAACCCAGCCTGTGACTTTCAGGTCAGGGCTGGTTGTCACGGATGGCGGAACGGTCGCTGGAATTACCGGTGTGGTCACCGAAGTCAGGTTGCCGGAGCTGTCGAAGTTCATGGTCGAAGCGACAGGAGGAGTAGCAGCATTGGTAGGGTCGCTGCCATCCGGGTTGCGACCTTCGATCAGGGTGTAGGTCTTCCAGGTGTTGTCACCCGTCTTGACCATGTACTGATCCATGATGTGCTGGTTACCCTGGGCATCGTAAATCGGCGTACTGAACTGCTTGGAGAAGGACCCGTCCTTGGACGGGTCAAACGGATTGGTCGTCTGGTTGACGATGGGATCTGAAGAGTTCAGGTTGATCGTCGACGAAACTGTGCTGGTGGTTTTCGGCGCCAGGTTCGAAGTATCGATGCGCAGGTCAGTCAAAACGCCATTGAGGACCTTGCCATTGGCATCCACGCCATAACCCTGCAGACGCGCAGAACCATCGCTATTGGTGACGTAACCGTCCTTGTCGACCTTGAACGTACCGGCACGGGTATAGGACATCGAACCATTATCGCTCAGCACGAAGAAGCCGGAACCGTTGATGCCCATGTCCAGCACGTTGCCGGTGTTATTGACGTCGCCCTGGGTGAACTGCTGTGAAACGTTGGCCAGGCGCACACCATTACCGATGGTTTTGCTGCCGGAACCCAGCTTGGTAGCCGAGTAAACGTCTTCGAATTCTGCACGGGACGATTTGAAACCGGTGGTCGCGACGTTGGCGATGTTGTTGCCGGTCACGTCCAGTTGTTTGTTGGCTGCATAGAGACCGCTAAGGCCGATATTGAAAGACATATTCCACTCCTTTGTGCCGGTTAGTCGGCTCTATATACCAATGGTTTGAACTTTGGACAGGGCGACCGAGCCCAGGCCTGCGAGGTTGAGCATCAGCTCGCCGCCCGTCTGGCTGAGGGTCACGCTGTTGACCGTGGCCGGCAGGTACACCGCCAGATCCGTCGCCTTGCCGTCGACCGGCGCGCTGGCCTTGACGGTGTAAGTGCCGACAGGAACGACAGCGCCGCTCGAATCCTTGCCATCCCACGTGAAGCTGGCGCTGCCTGCCGCCCGGGAGCCCAGGTCAATGGTCCTGATTGCTTTGCCGTCTTTGTCAGTAATGGTCACGGTGCCGCTGGCGATCGACGAAGTCAGGTTCACCGAACCGGTCACCGGTTTGGTCGGATCATCGACCTTCACAGAGTTGGTCTGCACGATCACGGAACGCCCGACCAGGGACGAAGCCTGCAAGGCTTGCGACGAGCTGTAGTTGCCGGCAATCGAGCTGACCGTGTCGTTAAGCGTGGTGATGCCTTCCAGGCTGCTGAACTGCGCCAACTGCGCCACGAACGCGCTGTTGTCCTGCGGATCAAGCGGGTTCTGGTTTTTGAGCTGGGTCACCAGCAACTGCAGGAATGCATCCTTGCCCAGCTTCTGGCTGCCGGTCGCGCTGTTGGTCGCAGAGGCAATGCCGTCACCGGAGGAACTGCTGGACTTCACCGACGAGTTCGCCAGGATGTCTTTCATGCTGATGGTGCTGGTGGTATCGGAAACACTCATCTGAATCGCCCCTTATCACTGACCGAGGGTCAGGACCTTTTGCATCATGGTTTTGGCGGTGTTCATCATTTCGGCGTTGGTCTGGAACGAACGGCTCGCGGAAATCATGTCGGCCATTTCTTCAACCACGTTGACGTTCGGGTAGTAGACGTAGCCCTTGGCATCGGCGGCCGGATGGCTCGGCTCGTAGCGCGCTTCCAGGTTGCTCTGGTCCTCGACCACGCCCAGCACTTGCACGCCTTGACCGGCGGCGTCCTGGTTCTGGAACAGCGAATCGCTGCCGCCGGCCTGGCCGTCCTGGAACATGGTGGCGAATACCGGGTGACGGGCGCGATAGGTCTGGTCGATGCTCGACGAGACGGTTTCGGCGTTGGCGATGTTCGAGGCAACGGTGTTCAGGCGAGTGGTCTGGGCACTCATGCCGCTACCGGCGATGTTGAAAACACTGGCGAGGGACATGATTTACTCTCCGCGCAGGGCTGAAACCAGCCCTTTGAATTTGCTGTTGAGCAGGGTGAAGCTGGCCTGGAAGCCGACGGCGTTTTCCGCATAGTTCGACTGTTCCAGTTGCGCGTCCACGGTGTTCTGGTCGATCGACGGCTGCATCGGCGTGCGATACAGCAGCGACTCGTCGCCATTGCCCAGGCCTTCGGCTTCGATATGACGGCTGTTGGTCATGTTCAAGGCGAAAGAACCGCTCTTGGTTTTCTCGTTCTGCGCGGCAAGCACTTTGGAGAAGTCCAGATCCCGAGCCTTGTAGTTCGGGGTGTCGGCGTTGGCGATGTTGTTGGCCAGGACTTCGGCACGCTGGGCGCGGAAGCCCAGGGCTTGTTCGTGGATACCGAGCGCTTTATCGAAGCTGATGCTCATGTCGGGAAACCTTCGGGTGACCTGATTTTTCGTAACATGAACATAGCAAGTGGCGTGCCAATTCAAAAAACCCCATAAACCGGGGCTTTGCGGGCATCGGCAAGGCGGCAATGCCAGAAAAGCGGCAACGGGTTTCCGCCGCCTGCCGCTTTTCTGCCGCTTGTCCCCGGGAGGTACGCCTCAGGTACTGGCCGCAAAATCGGCAGGCCTTCCATAAATATGTACCGCTTCTGGCCACGGCCCCCCCGATAGCCTGTGTGGGTAACGCCATTTCCACCCACACAGGTACTGAACATGCATATCCACACCGATGTGTTTACTTCGCTACACACGTTGATCACGTCAATCCACTCGCTGGTGTCGCCGCTGACCGATCCGCAACGGGCTGCCAAAACACGGGGACTGGAGCGGTACCGTCTGCGCGAATACCTGGACGCTGAAAGCGACCTGACGGTCGCGGCCACGGCCGGTGATGCCGAATCACAATATGCCCTGGGCGAAATTTTTCGACGCCGCGAGGGCAACACCAGCGGCACGGCTAAAAAGTGGTACGAACTGGCCGGCGCGCAGGATCACGTCTATTCGTTGATGCGCCTGGGCGATGCCGGCTCTCTGGAGAAAGCCTCGAAACTGGCCCGCGAGCGCGCCGAGATTGGCGACAGCGACGCCATGCTGCAAATGTATGAACTGACCGAGGATATCGTCTGGCTGAAAAAGGCTAACGTGGCAGGCAATGGGGAGGCGATCTACATCCAGACCCTGCTCTACGAAAACGACGAGTCCCTCAGGCCCGCCGATTCGAAGTGGGACAGCCTGCGTGACATCATGCTGAGAAAGTCCGCCCGGGCCGGCTTCCCTCCGGCGATGACCTGGTTGAGCAATCTCAAGCCCATGTACCGGAACATCCCGTATCAGCAGTATTGGTTGTTGAAACGGCTGGAACACAACGATCTCAACGCCGTGCTCACCTATAGCTACGCGCTGATGCACTACTTCGATACCGAAGAGGGTCTCGACCGTTTCAACTTCCGTTTTGACTTCACCAAGGGCTTGGGCCTGCTATGGCTGGTGGTCAACAACACTCGGGAATATTTCAGGCATCGTGAAGCCGCCAACCTGCTGGCCACGCTGACCAGCCGATCCACACCCGAACAAATCGAAGCCGGCAAGGCGTTTGCCAGGGAATGGAAAGACGCCCATCCGCCGCTGTCGGCCTACGCACTGACCTACAGCGACCTGAAATAATCCCGGCTGCCGCCATGAGCGTGGCTTGTGCCCCAAAACAAAAAAATGCCAGTCAGCGCGGCTGACTGGCATTACGTTGAGAGCGAGGGTTTTCTTTACACCGCCGGCCAATCACTTGGCCTGGTAGATGATCCCCGGGCTGCACTGGACCATCTGGTAGTGATCCGGCAAACCGTTCAGCGCCTCGGAAGCACCAAGGAACAAATAACCGCCCGGCTTCAACGTGCTGTGAATGCGCAACAGGATGTCCTTCTTCACCTCGGCGGAGAAGTAGATCAGCACGTTGCGGCAGAACACGATGTCGAACTTGCCCAACGCTGCGTAGCTGTCCAGCAGGTTGAACGAGCGAAACTCCACCCGGCTCTTGATCGGCGCCTTGATCGCCCAACGGCCCGGCCCTTTCGGGTCGAAGAAACGCTGAAGGCGCTCGGGCGACAGACCGCGACCGATCGCCAGGCTGTCGTACTCGCCGGTCTTGCAGTTGGTCAGCATGGTGCCGGACAAGTCGGTGGCAACGATCTGCACCCCCATCTTCAGCTGGCCCATGTTGGTCCGCTCGAACTCGTCGATCGACATCGACAGCGAATACGGTTCCTGGCCCGACGAGCAGGCCGCCGACCAGATGCGCAGGCGTTGACCGGGCGCCGCCTTGATGGCTTCGGGCAGCACCTTGTTCTTCAAGACTTCAAACGGATAGGTGTCACGAAACCACAGGGTTTCGTTAGTCGTCATGGCATCCACCACCATCTCGCGCAAACCACTGCGCGGCTGGGTCTGGATGCGCTGGACCAGCTCACCCAGGGACTTGATGCCCTGCTGTTCCATCAGTTTGTTGAGACGGCTCGAAACCAGGTACTGCTTGTTTTCACCGAGCAAAATGCCACAGGCTTTCTCCAGGAAGACCCGGAACTGTTCGAAATCCAAATTACCTGTAGACAAAGATACCGCCTCTTAAATCGTGTTGACCGCCAGGGGCAAAAGGCCCCTAGCTGATATCTGCTGCTTTGATCCGGTCGACTACCCGGGATGCCAGGTCATCAGGACGGAATTTGGCAAGGAAGTCATCGGCACCGACTTTCTTGACCATCGCCTGATTGAATACACCCGACAACGAAGTATGCAGGATGATATGAAGCTTTTGCATGCGCGGGTCGCTGCGGATCTCGGCCGTCAGGGTGTACCCGTCCATCTCCGGCATCTCGATGTCGGAAATCATCATCAGGAACTCTTCTTCCGGCTTCTTGCCTTCGTCGACCAGCTTGCGCAGGTAATCCAGCGCCTGCCGACCGTCGTTCAACGCCACCACTTCGACGCCGACCGTTTGCAGGCAACGCGAGACCTGCTTGCGCGCCACCGACGAGTCATCGACCGTCAACACCCGCAAGGACAACGCCTTGTGCTGGGTTTCGACATCGACCACACCGACCGAAATCGCTTCCGGCGTCGGCGCCACTTCCGCGAGGATCTTCTCGACGTCGATGATTTCGACTAACTGATTGTCGACCCGAGTCACAGCCGTGAGGTAATGATCGCGTCCAGTGCCCTTCGGTGGCGGATGAATCTCCTCCCAGTTCATGTTGACGATGCGCTCTACCGACCGAACCAGGAAACCCTGGGTCTTGGTGTTGTACTCCGTGATGATCACGAAGGGATTGCTTTGATCGAGCAACCGACCGGAACCGGTGGCCATTGCCAGGTCCAGAATCGGAATGGTCGCCCCACGAATATTTGCCACACCGCACACGACGGGACTGGACTTGGGCATCAAGGTCAGCTTGGGGCATTGCAGCACCTCACGAACCTTGAATACGTTGATGCCGTAAAGCTGCTGACCGTCGAGACGAAACAACAACAGCTCCAGGCGATTCTGCCCTACCAGTTGCGTGCGCTGGTTTACCGAATCCATTACACCAGCCATGCCCAGACTCCTACACCAACAACGCTAAGTTGTGTTGCGACGCACATTCATCACTAAACGGCACGGCGCTTGCTTTTTAACCCGTATGAACGAACAAACGACATTTTTCCGACGCCTGACATCAACCTACCGCAAATGGCTGTGCGTGGTGTCGGCTGTTTGCTTACTACCCGTTGGCAGCCCTGCCGTTGCTGACGCGGTTACCTTGCCTGATATGCTTATCGGCGTGACTCAGGGCTTTCTTGAATTCACCGTAGAAGACTATCTCGCTACCAGTCAAACGGAAGGCCGCTACGAAATCGAGGTCAAGCAGCTCGATCCACGCCTGCGCATGCCCATGTGCGACAAGGAATTGACAGCCACACTGGAGAGCCCGGCGACCCCGATTGGCCGGGTCACGGTCAAGGTTCGCTGTGAGGGCAACTCCCCGTGGACAGTGTTCGTACCCGCTCAAGTGCGCCTGTTTCGAGACGTTGTCACCACCACCCGGCCCCTCAAGCGTGCCGGAATTATCGAACCCGGTGACGTCGCTCTGCGCGAGCGGGATATCAGCCTGATCAACCAGGGCTATTTCACCTCGGTCGACCAGGCCATCGGGCAGAAACTTACCCGACCAACGGTCGGTGATCAGGTGATTACCCTGGTCCATCTGGAACAGGCGGAAGTGGTGCGCAAAGGCGACCAGGTGGTGATTACCGCCCGCAGTGGTACGCTCAGTGTGCGGATGCCCGGCGAAGCACTCTCCAATGGCGGCCTGGCGGAACAGATACGCGTGAAAAACCTCAATTCCATGCGGGTCATCAAGGCGCAAGTCACCGCGCCGGGCCAAGTGGAAGTGTCCATGTAGAGGTCAGGCTATGGCGCTCTGGCAGGCTGTTACCTAAACTGTGCCCATGCAGCGCTGGCGCATGCAGCTCATTGCATAAATGAGCCTAAAGTTTTCGCAGGTAATGCCGAAAACATGGCAAGCGTCCAAATACCCAGAGGTTTTTTATCATGGTCATCGATTTCAGCCGTTTAAACAGCTCCTCGTCACTTACGGGCAGTACACGTACCAGCGTTGCCAAGGAAACCGCCGACGCCGGCAAATCCGCACCGCTGAATACCCCGGCCGAACAGGCCAGTACCGTCAAAAGCGGGGAGTCGGTACATCTCAGCAATGAGGCTCAACAGTTGCAGAAGGTCACTGACAAGCTGCGCGATCAGCCTGCCGTCGACAACGCCCGTGTGGCCGAGTTGAAAGCAGCGATTGCCGATGGCAGCTATAAAGTCGACAGCAGCCGTGTAGCCAGCAAACTGCTCAACTTCGAAGCCCAGCGCTAGGCCCACCGCCTGCGCCAGGCTTTTGGACGCTTAAAACCCAAGGCCAGCCATGCACGACACTAATCTACTGCAACTGATCACCGACGACTTTGCTCCAGCGCAACGCTTGCTGGAGTTACTGCAAACCGAGTCCCTCGCCTTGCACGGTCGCGACATGCCTCTGCTCGAAGAGATTCTGGCGCAGAAACAGGCATTGATCATTTTGCTCGAACAGCATGGCCGCAAGCGCAGCGAAATCCTCGCCAGCCTCAACCTGCCCATCGATCGCAGTGGCCTGGAGCAACTCGCCAGCCATTCAAGCATCGGCGATCAGTTGCTGGCGCAGGGCGATGTGCTGACCGATCTCCTGGCTCAATGCCAGGTGGCCAACGTAAAGAATGGCCAGTCGATCCTGATGCAACAGGCCGCCACGGCCAATCAGCTGAAAATCCTCACCGGTGGCGAACCTCCAGCGCTTTATGACGCCCGCGGCTCAACCGCCAAGATGGCAAAGCCACGCCCGCTCAGTCAGGCGTGAGCCCGTCAATTGAGCACACCCTATCAAGACGCGAAACATGCTGGCAGAATGCCTGCCAGTAGTCATATTTTGTCTGGAGATTGATGAACCGTGTTCAATGCCTCAAGCGCGGAAGACGCTCCGCAACCACCCAAGGTGCTCACCACACCCCTGGAAATCTCCGGCAACCTGCGCCAGCTGCAAGACAGCCATGATCCGCTGATCATCACGTTCCATGAGCGCAGTCAGCGCTTCCAGAGCTATCTGGTGGACATCGACCGTGACAGCAACATGATGGCGCTGGACGAAATGATCCCCCGCGATGGTGAACGCTTCCTGCTGGCCGGTGAACCCTTCCGGGTCGAGGGCTTCCACGATGGCGTGCGCATTGCCTGGGACAGCAATGGTCCGCTGACCATTGACGAGTCCGGTGGTGGTCGTTGCTACCGTGGCGCGTTGCCGTCCGAAGTGGTTTACCACCAGCGTCGCAATGCCTTTCGCGCGGCATTGAAGCTGGCGCAACTGGTCAATGTCGAACTGGGCGGCGAAAAGCTCAAGTCGCCGATCAACGGCAAGTTGCTGGACATCTCCGCCACCGGCTGCAAACTGCGCTTCGAGGGCGACATCACCTCCAGCCTGCAATTGGGCCAGGTCTACGACCGTTTCGTCGCCGCCCTGCCCTTCGGCAGCATGACCGCCCCGGTTGAATTGCGTTATCTGCACTTCGAAGAACGAATCTCCATCACCTTCGCCGGCGTCCGCTTTCACAACATGAGCGGCCTGGTGCAACGGCAGGTCGAGCGCTTCGTCTATCAGCTGCAACGCGAAGCCCGGCGCTTCGACAAAGACGACATGTGATCACGCCTCGTCAATAAAAAACGGGCAGTCCCTTGCGGTGACTGCCCGTTTTTTTATGCCTCGATTTTAAGGCCTGGCCTCGGTGAAGCTTTGTTCGCGACCGGTGTCCGGATCTTCTGGATCTTCTGGATCAGTCGGGTCTTCGGGAGTTGGATCTGGTTCCGGTTCCGGTTCCGGCTCTGGTTCCGGCTCGATCGGATTCTGCATCTGATCCTGTACCACCTGCTCATCCACCCGTGGGTCGAGGGCCGCCACCAGTGGGGAACTCGACATACTGTCGGGCATGGCCACGTGATGCAGCGGTGCATCGTCGACCACATGCAGATTGGTCACCGCTTTTGGGCGGATCCGCCACACCAGCACCAATGCGAAGAAACTGAAGAAGGCATACAACATGTGGCTGCCAAACAGCTTCATCAGCACCCCGGCCACCAACGGCCCGATGCTGGCGCCAACGCCGTAGGTCACCAACAGCATCGCCGTCAGCGACACCCGGCGATCACCCTCGACGTGGTCATTGGAAAACGCCACCGCCAACGGGTACAGGCAGAACTGCACCAGCGAACAGAGGAACCCGGCAATGAACAGCACCTCCAGCGGCACCTGCTGCATGATCGCCAGCGGCAACGCAGCCAGGGCCAGGCAAAAAGCAAACGTGCGGATCAGCAGCGCCCGGTCGTAGCGATCGGACAACCAGCCCAACGGCCACTGCACCACCAGCCCGGCAAAAATGCAGCTACCCATGAACAGACCGACCTGCTCGGTGGACAACCCCTGCTGCGAGGCATACAGCGGTGCCAGGCCGTAGAACGAACCGACGATCAACCCTGCGCCCAACACCGTGCTCAACGACTGCGGCACGCGCTGGATGAAGAACCGTGGCTCCATGGGTGCCGGATGCAACGGCGCCGGGTGAATGCGCCGCGTCAGGGCCACCGGCACCAGGCACAACGCGAAACACAGGGCGACCAGCATCAGCAGTTCCAGACCGAGGGCCGGGTGCAGGACCAGAATCAATTGACCCAACACCAGGCCCAGGTACGAGGCAATCATGTAGCCACTGAACACCAGGCCACGCTGCTTGGCCTCCGCCTGCTCATTGAGCCAGCTTTCGATCACCATGTACTGGCACATCATGCCCAGGCCGACAATGACCCGCAGAAACAACCAGGCGGGCAGCCAGTCAATCAAGCCGTGGCCCAACACGGCCGCGCCGACAATCCCGGCGCACGCCGCGTAGGCACGAATGTGCCCGACCCGGGCAATCAATCGGTGACCGATCTTGCCGCCCAGCACCAGGCCGAAATAGTTGGCCGCCATCAACGCACCGACCCACAGCCCATCCACATGGTCAGCAGCCAGGCGCAGGGCCAGATAAGTACTTAAAAGGCCTGAGCCGATCAACATCATCAGCGAGGCAAAATACAGCGCTCGAAAGGATTTCCAGATTTGGCGCATCGGCGTTCCGAGCGGCTCCTTGCAGTGGAATCGGGCTATCGAAAACGATAGCCCGAAGACGACGGATCGTCAGGCCTGGGCTGCTAAAACACGCCGTTCCCAGGGAGTAATTTCATCAAAGAAGCTGGTCAACTCCATGGACTTCGAAGCGATGTAGCCTTCGATGAACTCCTTGCCAAACAGTTCCTTCGCCAATTGACTACGTTTCAGACGTTCAAGGGCCGCATGCAAGGTACATGGCAACGAAAGATTGTCCGGCACCACGAATTCACCCTGGATCGCCTCGCTCGGCTCCAGTTCGTTTTCGATACCGTACAACCCGGCAGCCAGGCTCGCGGCGATCGCCAGGTACGGATTGGCATCGGCGCCAGGCAAGCGATTCTCCACCCGACGGGCCACCGGCGAACTGGCCGGAATACGCAAACCCGCGGCCCGATTGTCGTGGGACCAGCAGGCATTATTCGGTGACGCAAACGGGTGGCATAAACGCTGGTACGAATTGACGTTCGGCGCAAACAAGGCCGTGAAGTCTGCCATGCCGGCCTGCTGACCGCCGATGAAATGACGGAAGGTCGCCGTCGGGTCCCCGGCCTTGTCGCTGAACACGTTACGCCCGCTGCCGATCTCGACGATGCTCTGGTGAATGTGCATCGAACTGCCCGGCGTGTGGGCCAGCGGCTTGGCCATGCACACCACCGTCAGGCCATGCTTGAGCGCGACTTCCTTGAGCAGGTGCTTGAACAGGAAAGTCTGGTCGGCCAGCAGCAGCGGATCGCCATGCAACAGATTGATCTCGAACTGACTGA
Organism: Pseudomonas sp. ADAK2; assembly: GCF_012935755.1. Taxonomy (GTDB): domain Bacteria; phylum Pseudomonadota; class Gammaproteobacteria; order Pseudomonadales; family Pseudomonadaceae; genus Aquipseudomonas. The sequence continues at coordinate 6,234,540 of NZ_CP052862.1, read as the reverse complement.
CGCCCATCTCGTGCATGAAGGTGTCGCGAGGCAAGCCCAGGGCCGCCATGCACTCGTAGACTTCACTGAAGAATGGGCGCAAGCCGTTATTGGAACTGACACTGAACGCCGAATGACCGTCCTCGCGCCGCCCGTCCAGGCCCAAGGGCGGCTGGAACGGTTGCGTCGGGTCGGGATTGGGCGCGAAGACGAAGAACTCAAGCTCGGTTGCCACCACTGGCGCCAGGCCTCGCGCGGCATAACGGGCGATAACGGCTTTGAGCTGACCACGAGTCGATAGTGAGGAACTCTCCCCGGTCAGCTCGTCCGCATCGCAAATGGCGAAGGCCCGGGGTTGCTTGCTCCAGGGCAAGCGGTGGATCTGCGCCGGATCCGGCACCAGCGCCAGGTCGCCATCATCGCTGCCGTAAAAGCGCGCTGGCGGATATCCGCCCATGATGCATTGCAGCAGCACACCCCGCGCCATCTGCAACCGTCGCCCTTCGAGGAAACCCTCGGCGGTCATTACTTTGCCCCGTGGTACGCCGTTCAAATCCGGCGTGACACATTCAATCTCATCAATGCCCGTCAATCGCTGAGCGAGTGAACGCTGGCCATCGGTTGTCATGACGCAATCCTTGTTGTTGTGCGAGCCGCGAACGGCGACCCGTACAAAATAGGCTCCGCCCGTTCGGAATATCAAGCATCGGCGAACAAAAAGCGGGACAACGTCGTAAACCGGTAAAGGCGACCTCAGGGCAGGTAGAGGCTGAAGACGCCGCCACCCAGCGGGCCGCCATTGCTGATTCGTGTGAAGCCACCGACGCCATTGCGTTGATGCAATGCCGCGATCCGCCCGGCGAAGTACAGGCCCAGGCCCGTGCTGCCGGTGCTGTGATTGATACCCTGCACGTAATCAGCCTGGCGCTCGATCATCTCGGGCGGATAACCCTCGCCATCATCGTTGATGGTGATCACCAACTGACCGGCCTCGTCGCTGACCGTGACCAGCAAAGCATCCTTGGCATAGCGAATCGCATTGTTGATGCTGTTGGCCAGCACCGAAGCGATCAGTTCCCGGTCGAAGAAACCCAACGGGCTCAGCGGATCGACTTCGTACGTCGCCATGATGCCGCGACTGGCGAACACCTCTTGATGCGCCGCCAATTGCGCTTCAATAAAGTCGTCCAGTTCGTGATAAGCCGGCTGCAACGGCATCTGGTTGACGCCGAGCTTATACAGCCCCAGCAACTGCACCAGCATGCCGTTGAGGTGGGCAAATTCGAAGTCGATAACACCTTGCTCCCTGGAGTGCTGCTGATCAGGCAACCGCGCCAGCCATTGGCTGTGGGCCTGCATCAACATGGTCAGGGAGTTCTTCATGTCGTGCACGGTAGAGGCAATCACCGTGGAGAAATCGAGTGCCTGTTCGCTGTCGCTCATTCGCCAAACGCCTTGCTTCGCAGCTTCTGATAACGGGAAAAACGCGGGTCGGTATCGGGCATCAGGCCCACCATTTTCAGGCAGGCTCGACACTCTTCAAGTTCCACCGAAGGCGCGCTGGCGTCGGTGCCATGCAGCAGTGACTGCGCCATGTTCAGCGCAATACTGATGTTCTTCGGTTGCAGCGCCAGGGCTTTGCGGAACACGTCCCGCGCTTCCACCAGGTTGCCGGTCTTGTAGACCCGCACGCCTTGACGGTTGAGGTCGGCGGCGGCGTTACCGGCATTGAGGATGGTCGGGTCGTCGGTCAACTTGGCGATGCCTTGCATCACCGTCGGGTCGTCGCCGTAGATCTCGGCACAGTTTTTCAGCATCGAGGCACCGGCACTGGCCTGTCCGAGCATTTGCAGTTGCTTGGCCACCAGCAGCGCCGCTTCGGCACTCATGAATTGCTCCATGCCATCGAGGCGCATCATCGCTTGTTCGGTGAGCTTCTCGGCGGTCTCGGCATCGTTGAGCAGCAGGCTGGTGGCTTTCATCAGCCGCGCACGAATCTGCAGGCCGGGGTCGGAGGGATTCTCCTTGGCCACCGCGCTGAGGGTCGTGTTGATTTCCAGGCGGGTGCGGGTGTCCAGCCCCTTTTCACTGCCTTTGCTGATCAAGGCGTGAGCCAGGCCCAGATTGCTTTCCGCGTCCTTGAAACGGGACTGAGCGCCTTGGGCCACTGCCTGACGATAGGCTTTGGAAGCGGTTTCAAAATCTTCGTTGGTCATTGCCAACTTACCCAGCAATGCTTGCCGGCGCACCGCCAATGGCGACAGGCGAATGGCTTCCTCCAACACACGCTGGGCGCCCTTGGTATCGCCTTCGGCGACCAGCACATCAGCCATGCCATCGTAGAGCGCCGGCATCATCGGGAACACCTTCAGCGCTTTTTCGTAGACGCCTTTGGCTTGGCCGACCTGACCGCGCTTGAACAGCAATTTGCCCAACCCGGCAAACGCCCAGGGCAAAGGCCGATCAGCAATGATGCTGTCGTAGAGTCGCTCCAACGCCTCATTCTGATTCAGGTCGCGCAGGGCATCGGCGCGAAAACGCAGGCACAACGGCGAGTAGCGGATGTCCTGCTTGCACAAGGCGATACAGGCGTTGAGCACCTCCACCGGTTTACCACGGTCAAGCGCCTGCAGGATCGGCTTGAGCAAGGTTTTGCGCTGCACCAGCCGTTCCAGCCGCTGGGCCAGGCCGGAACGATTGAACGGCTTGGTCAGGTAAGCGTCGGGCTCGTGCTCCAGGGCACTGAGCACCATGGCCTGACTGGTCTCGGCGGTGACCATGACAAACACGCTTTCATGGCTGATCAGCTTCTCGATCATCAGGTCTTCGAGCACCTGCTGACCGTTCTTCTTGCCATCGCCAAGATGAAAATCCTGCAGGATGAAATCGTAGGACTTCTGCGCACACATGCGCAGCGCCTGTTCACCGGTATCAGCGGTGTCGACATCCTTGACGCCCAGCTCCCGCAGCATGGACCTGACGGAACTGCGGAAATCCGAGAAATCATCGACGATCAGAAAACTCTTTTGGTGATACGACAGCATCGAAGATTTCCAGGCAATTTAAGAAGAACAACCCAAAGACAGATACACGGCCTCGCTGCCCCTTTCGGCGCGCAGATAATAACTGCAGGCCAAAGGCTATCAAGCGATTTATCCAGTTGTCGCAAGCAAAGAGAACAGCGACCGTTCGGGTTATCGGCCAGTAGTGGCGTTCCCTTGAAGCGGCGGGCGTATAAACATGCATTTGGATGCGCGGATGCGGGCCTTGATGCACACTTGGGGAGCGACGTACTTACTCTATGAACTCAAGGTCTGATTACTGTGTACACCAAAGGACGCTGCATTTTGTCTGCTTGTGCTTTGCTAGCTACCCCGCATGCACTGGCGACTGGAATGGACTGTACAAAAGCGGCAAGCACCGTTGAGAAAACCATCTGTGCGAATCCGGCGTTGTATGAACTGGATACTCAGATGGGTTCGGTTTATCGAGGTGTGATTGATGCCAACCCGCAAGTGAAATCCAACCTGAAGACTGCCCAACGGCTTTGGCTGAAAACCCGGGATCAGTGTGCTGAAAACGTGGATTGCCTTGACCAGCGTTATCGGGAGCGTCTGCAGACGCTGCAAGAGCAACGGAATGAAGCTGCCGCCAATCAGCCAGCGGGAAGCGTCAAGTTGATGTTGGATGACGTGAGGCAAGCGATTCTAACGGCCAGTAAAACCGATGCCGAATTTCCGCTGGAGCGGGCACTTCACACACTGGCGATCAAGACGGGTACCACGTCTTTTTCAAACGAGGCGGATAACGGTAATGCCTTTGAAGAGGCGCACTTTCCGAAGAAGATGCCCGAGGGCGTTACCCAGGATGAATGGCAGGCCCTCACAAACTCTAAAGTCGCGGGCGCGGGTGAGAACGGCAATACCTCATATATGTTGATTGACCTGGATGGAGATGGTCTACGGGATCTCGTCGTCGACACTTACGCAGGTGGTACCGGGCTATTTTCCTTTATAGAAACGTTTCGTCGGACTGGCGACGTATTTGTCAGACGGGTAAGTACGGGGGATGCTGAAAGTTCTCTGTTTTCCCTCAATGATCGCGGTGCCAACCAGTCAGTCAACTGGATAAATATTCGTGGCCAGGTTTATGCCGCTTACCGAAACAGCTACTACGGCATCGATCAGGTTTACTTTCTTGATCCGTTTAAGGTTCCCGGCTCAGTTCCGATTGTGGCCGTCAATTATCGCTATCAACTGTGGGTGCCGAAGATTCAAAAAGATGAGGCCAGTGGCTCCAGCATCAGACTGGACGGTGCGCTGCATAAAGCACTGACTCAGGCATTGGGCAAAGTCAGCAAAATTGAGGCGAAAGATGTTGGGGATCAAAGCAGCCCTCTGTGCCCAATCCCGTCGACAGGGGAAGGTGATGGCGCTTACTACAGCTATGGCACGGGGCATTACACCTTTGAAATCGTCGGTGACATGTCTGTCGTGATTGGTGAGCAGTGCTATATCGGCAGGTTGATGGACTGGTTTGGTGGTTACAGCGAGAAAAATGGGCTGTATGCGGAACTCCACCTGCGAAAACCAGACTTCGAGGGCGATGAGCGCAGTTATCAAGTGAATGGACGACGTCGCATGACCGATGTAACGACTTCGGTTGGTCAGTTCGAAGGGGAAAATGGCGGCTGATAGGCAGCTTGGGTTACAGGCGTAAAAAAGCCCCACCCGTTAATTCTGGTGGGGCTTTTTAATTTGTGTCTTTTTCGGTCACTTTCTCGCGGGCAAAACAAAACCCCTACCTGCATACGCAGATAGGGGTTTCGGAATTTAATCTTGACGATGACCTACTCTCACATGGGGAAACCCCACACTACCATCGGCGATGCATCGTTTCACTGCTGAGTTCGGGATGGGATCAGGTGGTTCCAATGCTCTATGGTCGTCAAGAAATTCGGTAGCCAGGTCGTTTGCCTTTTCAGGTTCACGCTCCAGCGAATGGGTATGCGATAGATTTGTGTGTTTTTTTGCTGCGAACTTTCGGTTCATTGCGTCTTCACACACCGCAATCTGGTCTCTCTCGAGTTCACAAATTGCTTGGGTGTTATATGGTCAAGCCTCACGGGCAATTAGTATTGGTTAGCTCAACGCCTCACAGCGCTTACACACCCAACCTATCAACGTCGTAGTCTTCGACGGCCCTTCAGGGGACTCAAGGTCCCAGTGAGATCTCATCTTGAGGCTAGTTTCCCGCTTAGATGCTTTCAGCGGTTATCTATTCCGAACATAGCTACCCGGCAATGCCACTGGCGTGACAACCGGAACACCAGAGGTTCGTCCACTCCGGTCCTCTCGTACTAGGAGCAGCCCCTCTCAAATCTCAAACGTCCACGGCAGATAGGGACCGAACTGTCTCACGACGTTCTAAACCCAGCTCGCGTACCACTTTAAATGGCGAACAGCCATACCCTTGGGACCGGCTTCAGCCCCAGGATGTGATGAGCCGACATCGAGGTGCCAAACACCGCCGTCGATATGAACTCTTGGGCGGTATCAGCCTGTTATCCCCGGAGTACCTTTTATCCGTTGAGCGATGGCCCTTCCATACAGAACCACCGGATCACTAAGACCTACTTTCGTACCTGCTCGACGTGTCTGTCTCGCAGTCAAGCGCGCTTTTGCCTTTATACTCTACGACCGATTTCCGACCGGTCTGAGCGCACCTTCGTACTCCTCCGTTACTCTTTAGGAGGAGACCGCCCCAGTCAAACTACCCACCATACACTGTCCTCGATCCGGATAACGGACCTGAGTTAGAACCTCAAAGTTGCCAGGGTGGTATTTCAAGGTTGGCTCCACGCGAACTGGCGTCCACGCTTCAAAGCCTCCCACCTATCCTACACAAGCAAATTCAAAGTCCAGTGCAAAGCTATAGTAAAGGTTCACGGGGTCTTTCCGTCTAGCCGCGGATACACTGCATCTTCACAGCGATTTCAATTTCACTGAGTCTCGGGTGGAGACAGCGCCGCCATCGTTACGCCATTCGTGCAGGTCGGAACTTACCCGACAAGGAATTTCGCTACCTTAGGACCGTTATAGTTACGGCCGCCGTTTACCGGGGCTTCGATCAAGAGCTTCGCGTTAGCTAACCCCATCAATTAACCTTCCGGCACCGGGCAGGCGTCACACCCTATACGTCCACTTTCGTGTTTGCAGAGTGCTGTGTTTTTAATAAACAGTCGCAGCGGCCTGGTATCTTCGACCGGCATGGGCTTACGCAGTAAATGCTTCACCCTCACCGGCGCACCTTCTCCCGAAGTTACGGTGCCATTTTGCCTAGTTCCTTCACCCGAGTTCTCTCAAGCGCCTTGGTATTCTCTACCCAACCACCTGTGTCGGTTTGGGGTACGGTTCCTGGTTACCTGAAGCTTAGAAGCTTTTCTTGGAAGCATGGCATCAACCACTTCGTGTTCTAAAAGAACACTCGTCATCAGCTCTCGGCCTTAGAATCCCGGATTTACCTAAGATTCCAGCCTACCACCTTAAACTTGGACAACCAACGCCAAGCTGGCCTAGCCTTCTCCGTCCCTCCATCGCAATAACCAGAAGTACAGGAATATTAACCTGTTTTCCATCGACTACGCTTTTCAGCCTCGCCTTAGGGACCGACTAACCCTGCGTCGATTAACGTTGCGCAGGAAACCTTGGTCTTTCGGCGTGGGTGTTTTTCACACCCATTGTCGTTACTCATGTCAGCATTCGCACTTCTGATACCTCCAGCAAGCTTCTCAACTCACCTTCACAGGCTTACAGAACGCTCCTCTACCGCATCACCTAAGTGATACCCGTAGCTTCGGTGTATGGTTTGAGCCCCGTTACATCTTCCGCGCAGGCCGACTCGACTAGTGAGCTATTACGCTTTCTTTAAAGGGTGGCTGCTTCTAAGCCAACCTCCTAGCTGTCTAAGCCTTCCCACATCGTTTCCCACTTAACCATAACTTTGGGACCTTAGCTGACGGTCTGGGTTGTTTCCCTTTTCACGACGGACGTTAGCACCCGCCGTGTGTCTCCCATGCTCGGCACTTGTAGGTATTCGGAGTTTGCATCGGTTTGGTAAGTCGGGATGACCCCCTAGCCGAAACAGTGCTCTACCCCCTACAGTGATACATGAGGCGCTACCTAAATAGCTTTCGAGGAGAACCAGCTATCTCCGAGCTTGATTAGCCTTTCACTCCGATCCACAGGTCATCCGCTAACTTTTCAACGGTAGTCGGTTCGGTCCTCCAGTTAGTGTTACCCAACCTTCAACCTGCCCATGGATAGATCGCCCGGTTTCGGGTCTATTCCCAGCGACTAGACGCCCTATTAAGACTCGCTTTCGCTACGCCTCCCCTATTCGGTTAAGCTCGCCACTGAAAATAAGTCGCTGACCCATTATACAAAAGGTACGCAGTCACCCAACAAAGTGGGCTCCCACTGCTTGTACGCATACGGTTTCAGGATCTATTTCACTCCCCTCTCCGGGGTTCTTTTCGCCTTTCCCTCACGGTACTAGTTCACTATCGGTCAGTCAGTAGTATTTAGCCTTGGAGGATGGTCCCCCCATATTCAGACAAAGTTTCTCGTGCTCCGTCCTACTCGATTTCATGACTAAGAGATTTTCGCGTACAGGGCTATCACCCACTATGGCCGCACTTTCCAGAGCGTTCCGCTAATCTCAAAGCCACTTAAGGGCTAGTCCCCGTTCGCTCGCCACTACTAAGGGAATCTCGGTTGATTTCTTTTCCTCAGGGTACTTAGATGTTTCAGTTCCCCTGGTTCGCTTCTTAAGCCTATGTATTCAGCTTAAGATACCTAACTTATGTTAGGTGGGTTCCCCCATTCAGACATCTCCGGATCAAAGTCTGTTTGCCGACTCCCCGAAGCTTTTCGCAGGCTACCACGTCTTTCATCGCCTCTGACTGCCAAGGCATCCACCGTATGCGCTTCTTCACTTGACCATATAACCCCAAGCAATCTGGTTATACTGTGAAGACGACATTCGCCGAAAATTCGCAATTACTCACAAATTTTACCTTAGCCTGATCCGTTACCAGTGAAAGTAACGTTCAGTCTATCTTTCTATCACATACCCAAATTTTTAAAGAACGATCTAATCAAAGACTAGAAATCAACATTCATCACCGTCTTGGTGGAATGCTCATTTCTAAGCTTTCAACAAACAGAAGCAGTAGTGGTGGAGCCAAACGGGATCGAACCGTTGACCTCCTGCGTGCAAGGCAGGCGCTCTCCCAGCTGAGCTATGGCCCCGTATTTCTACAGGCGTTTCCCACACAAGCAAAATTGGTGGGTCTGGGCAGATTCGAACTGCCGACCTCACCCTTATCAGGGGTGCGCTCTAACCAACTGAGCTACAGACCCAATTTCGGGCTGCTTCTTTATCGTCTTCTTCAATGAATCAAGCAATTCGTGTGGGAACTTATGGAGCAGCTGATGTCGTCGATTAAGGAGGTGATCCAGCCGCAGGTTCCCCTACGGCTACCTTGTTACGACTTCACCCCAGTCATGAATCACACCGTGGTAACCGTCCTCCCGAAGGTTAGACTAGCTACTTCTGGTGCAACCCACTCCCATGGTGTGACGGGCGGTGTGTACAAGGCCCGGGAACGTATTCACCGCGACATTCTGATTCGCGATTACTAGCGATTCCGACTTCACGCAGTCGAGTTGCAGACTGCGATCCGGACTACGATCGGTTTTCTGGGATTAGCTCCACCTCGCGGCTTGGCAACCCTCTGTACCGACCATTGTAGCACGTGTGTAGCCCAGGCCGTAAGGGCCATGATGACTTGACGTCATCCCCACCTTCCTCCGGTTTGTCACCGGCAGTCTCCTTAGAGTGCCCACCATAACGTGCTGGTAACTAAGGACAAGGGTTGCGCTCGTTACGGGACTTAACCCAACATCTCACGACACGAGCTGACGACAGCCATGCAGCACCTGTCTCAATGTTCCCGAAGGCACCAATCCATCTCTGGAAAGTTCATTGGATGTCAAGGCCTGGTAAGGTTCTTCGCGTTGCTTCGAATTAAACCACATGCTCCACCGCTTGTGCGGGCCCCCGTCAATTCATTTGAGTTTTAACCTTGCGGCCGTACTCCCCAGGCGGTCAACTTAATGCGTTAGCTGCGCCACTAAGAGCTCAAGGCTCCCAACGGCTAGTTGACATCGTTTACGGCGTGGACTACCAGGGTATCTAATCCTGTTTGCTCCCCACGCTTTCGCACCTCAGTGTCAGTATCAGTCCAGGTGGTCGCCTTCGCCACTGGTGTTCCTTCCTATATCTACGCATTTCACCGCTACACAGGAAATTCCACCACCCTCTACCATACTCTAGCTCGACAGTTTTGAATGCAGTTCCCAGGTTGAGCCCGGGGATTTCACATCCAACTTAACGAACCACCTACGCGCGCTTTACGCCCAGTAATTCCGATTAACGCTTGCACCCTCTGTATTACCGCGGCTGCTGGCACAGAGTTAGCCGGTGCTTATTCTGTCGGTAACGTCAAAACACTTACGTATTAAGTAAATGCCCTTCCTCCCAACTTAAAGTGCTTTACAATCCGAAGACCTTCTTCACACACGCGGCATGGCTGGATCAGGCTTTCGCCCATTGTCCAATATTCCCCACTGCTGCCTCCCGTAGGAGTCTGGACCGTGTCTCAGTTCCAGTGTGACTGATCATCCTCTCAGACCAGTTACGGATCGTCGCCTTGGTGAGCCATTACCTCACCAACTAGCTAATCCGACCTAGGCTCATCTGATAGCGCAAGGCCCGAAGGTCCCCTGCTTTCTCCCGTAGGACGTATGCGGTATTAGCGTCCGTTTCCGAGCGTTATCCCCCACTACCAGGCAGATTCCTAGGCATTACTCACCCGTCCGCCGCTCGCCACCAGGTACAAGTACCCGTGCTGCCGCTCGACTTGCATGTGTTAGGCCTGCCGCCAGCGTTCAATCTGAGCCATGATCAAACTCTTCAGTTCAAACATCTTTGGGTTTTTAAGAAACCCTAAACTTGGCTCAGCAATCGTTGGTTACATCTTTGATTTCTCGCGGAGTAACTTGTGATGCTGATAATCTTGTTGACTATCAGTCTGACTCCACAAGCACCCACACGAATTGCTTGATTCAGTTGTTAAAGAGCGGCGGGTTAAGATCTTTCGTCTCAACCGAGGCGCGCATTCTACAGCAGCGCCAGTTACTGTCAAGCGGTTATTTTCAGAAGTTTTCAAAGTTTCCTTTGCAACTTCAACCACTTGCGCTTCCGATCTCTCGTTAGCGGGAGGCGAATTCTACAGCGTTACTCGCTGCTGTCAACACCTCTTTTGTTCCGCTTTCGACCGAGAAGATCGAACCGTCAATCGAGCCAAACAACACCGCTCAACCAACTCCTTCTGGGCTTCGATGACCTGAAGCAACTCGCTGTCGAAAACTGCGTAACTCTTTGTTTACCAAAGAGTTTTCCGTTTCGACTGCGCCGGAAGTGGGGCGAATTATAGACTTCCAGAATCTGCCGTCAAGCGATGATTTGGTTTTTCTATCAATAACTTGCAGAAAGCAGGCAAACACTCCGGAGAGCAGAAAGCTTCCTCTATATAGAAGAGAACCTCAAAGCCCCCAACCTCCCGGAAAGCACCCACGAAAAATGCATCCAGACCCAACGCCCGCTTAAGGAAGCGATTGAGAACCAGAAAGAGAATTCAGGGATGAAGAGGCTAAGCTGAAAGGAAAAGTGGTGTCCCAGGGCAGGTTCGAACTGCCAACCTTCCCCTTAGGAGGGGGATGCTCTATCCAATTGAGCTACTGAGACACAAGTCGCCCGCGAGAACCGCAGTACGATGGACGGCGAGCATGTTAACGGGCAGGCCCGCTTTTGTCATGTCGTCCTTCGGCTTTTTAAGTGTAGGCAATCGCCTCACACCCCCAAAGGCATTGCCTGCCGTGCAAATTGCATCACCCCAAAAAGCCATCATTGCAAATTGCACTGACACCTTTTTGCCATTAAACCCCAATCCATTGTTTTTAAAGGATTTAATAGCCGTTAGACTCTTGGCATGCGGACTGCTTTAACTATTCTCCAAGAACAATGGAGGATAACCCCATGCACGGCGCCTTATTACTCTCGAATGCGATCGCCCTGACCGTGCTGCTTGGCTTTCAATTAATCCCCGAGGGTAACGCAGAAGTGGTTGCCCAGCGCATGCCCCACTACCTCCAACTGCAGAAAGCACCTCAATTGGCGGTCATGAGTGACCAGCACATGTTTGTAAATCAGGAAGTGAGTCAAGAGAGCTCTCCGCTACAGACACCATCTTCCGAACGATTGATATTTTGACTTTCCCTACCAGGAGCACCGCATGTCCAAATCAGCCACTGGATTTTTTATCCTGGCCTTGTTGAGTGGCATCCTTCATCTATCCCTGGATCAGGACACAATGCTCACCGTGCCGTTAATTGCCTGCGGCGTCTTTGGGGCATTGTTCGTACTGGCATTGATCGCCGGACGTCGAATCAAATTTGACCCGGTTTTACGCTAAGCCCCAGCAGACGCAGAAGATTGGAAACTGTGCCAGCCAAGTCGCCGGAATTATCGAGTCGCTGGATTGAAGTATCACCGATCGAATCGCCAACTGCGAATAGCCTGTTGCGTCGAAGCCTGGCGTCAATGTCCTCCAGGCTCTCACGCCCCCGCCGCAACAACCGCTCGCGTAACACTCCCTCCTTGACCGTGAGCAGCACTGGCAGAATCGCCGGATAGCGCTCCAGCGCGACCGGTAAATACTCCCGAGAACCATTGACCAGAACGTCGCGCCCATTTTGGAGCCACTGATCGATTTCAACGGGAATACCGTAATCCAAGCCATTGGCGCGCCAAAAGAGCGCGAAGCCACCCTTCTCCTTGCGCCGCTCGAACTCCTCAGGCGTAACCCCTACGGCGTCCTCACCTACAGATTCGGCTGAACGTGTGATGACCCGCCGCACCACTTCGCAACCCAGCGCCTGCAAAGGCTCTCGCGCCGCATCGATGAGACTGTCTTTACCAGCCCCCGACGGCCCCATCAGATAAATCAATCTGCCATCCATCCTGAAATCATCCCGCACGACAGGTTCGCCTCTAGTAAATCGGCCATTTGCCACTATCCTCTATAAGGCAAGGAACGATGATCGAATCCGCACAGCATGCACCTTCAGGCGTCTCAGGACATCACCTGCCGGGCAACAGGACGCGGTCAGAGATATGGGCCAGGGTAAACTTTTCAAACCAGTCCGCATTTCTGATAATTGGTGCTGGCATAACGCCTTTATCCAGTTCAATATTTGTCACAGAATTGACGCCAATGAACTGGCTACTTTGAGGCATGATGCGAGCCTCTATCAATTCAGGTTGAACATTTGGCCAGAGTGCTTGTCCTATCAGACATCCTGCGGCCAATCCCGAGAACCGCTCCCCTGAACTAACCGGTTAAATATATGCGCCCATTGAAACAGGCAATTTATTCCAGCCGTACGGCTGACAAGTTTGTCGTACGTCTGCCAGACGGAATGCGTGAACGCATTGCCGAGGTGGCTCGCAATCATCATCGCAGCATGAACTCCGAAATCATTGCGCGCCTTGAGCAGAGTCTTATTCAGGAAGGTGCACTGGGCGAAGAGCTGAGCATGCGCCTGGACAGCCCGGAGCTGTCGTTGCACGAACGCGAACTGCTGCAGCGCTTCCGCCAACTCTCCCACCGTCAGCAAAACGCTCTTGTTTCGCTGATCGCCCATGACGCTGAAATGGCCGCAGACGCGTCCTGATCCACCCCAAAAAATTCAAGCCAGCATAATCGCTGGCTTTTTTTTGCCTTGAATTTGAGGCACAAAAAAGCCCGCCAATATGGCGGGCTTTCAAGATTCAAGTCAAAGCAGGAAGATGGTCGCCAACCCAAGGAAGATGAAGAACCCACCGCTGTCGGTCATGGCAGTGATCATTACACTGGCACCCATTGCCGGGTCGCGCCCCAGGCGTGCCAGAGTCATGGGAATCAATACCCCCATCAGCGCCGCCAGTAACAAGTTAAGCGTCATCGCTGCAGTCATTACGACACCAAGGGACCAACTTCCATAGAGCAAATAGGCGACGACACCAATTACCCCGCCCCAGACCAGGCCATTGATCAAGCCGACCGCGAGCTCCTTGCGCATCAAGCGCGAGGTATTGCCGGTACTGACCTGGTCCAGCGCCATGGCCCGAACGATCATGGTAATCGTCTGGTTACCTGAGTTGCCACCAATCCCCGCCACGATAGGCATCAATGCTGCGAGCGCCACCAGCTTCTCGATGGAGCCTTCGAACAGGCCAATTACCCGGGAGGCTACAAACGCAGTCACCAGGTTCACCGCCAGCCAGGACCAGCGGTTACGCAGGGATTTCCAGACTGACGCGAAAATGTCTTCTTCTTCGCGCAGACCCGCCATGTTGAGAACTTCGTTTTCGCTCTCTTCACGAATCAGGTCGACCATTTCATCGATGGTCAAACGACCGATCAGCTTGCCGTTTTTGTCGACCACCGGCGCAGAGATCAAGTCGTAACGCTCGAACGCCTGAGCGGCATCGTAGGCGTCTTCGTCCGGGTGAAAACTCACCGGATCGCTGGCCATGACTTCGGAAACCTGTTTATCCGGATCGTTGACCAGCAACCGCTTGATGGGCAGCACACCCTTGAGTACGCCGTCGTAGTCGACCACGAACAACTTGTCGGTGTGCCCCGGCAACTCCTTGAGACGACGCAGGTAACGCAGAACCACTTCGAGACTGACATCCTCACGGATCGTCACCATCTCGAAGTCCATCAGTGCGCCGACCTGCTCCTCGTCATAGGACAACGCGGAGCGAACGCGCTCACGCTGTTGACCATCAAGGGTTTCCATCAGCTCATGGACGACGTCTCGCGGCAGCTCGGAAGCCAGGTCAGCAAGTTCGTCGGCATCCATGTCCTTGGCCGCAGCCAGGAGCTCGTGATCGTCCATGTCGGCGATCAGCGTTTCACGAACCGAATCGGATACTTCGAGAAGGATGTCGCCGTCACGATCAGCCTTGACCAATTGCCAGAGCGTCAGACGATCGTCCAGCGGCAAGGCTTCAAGGATGTAGGCAACGTCGGCGGAGTGCAGATCATCGAGCTTGCGTTGCAGCTCGACGAGATTTTGCCGGTGAACCAGGTTCTCGACCCGGTCGTGATGCGGACCTTCCTGGCGATGAGTCAGGTCTTCGACCACTCGCTGACGCTGCAACAGCTCAACGACTTGAGCGAGGCGGTCCTGCAAGCTTTCCTGCGTTTTCTTTACTTCAACTTCAGACATAGGCGAACTCCACTCCCAGCAGCGGGGCACGCCGGAAGGATCAATCAGTCAATTCATGATTGGAAAAACGGGGTACTGAACAACTACTGGGTAAGTCCATGGAGGTTTTCCATAAGCCCCGGCGGGGCTGACGGGCGCAATGATACACCGCCTGACGGTTTAAAACGTTAAAAAATCGCGGCTGAAACAAGCGCTTGCAAGACAAACCTGAGCCCTGTCTTCAGACATCAATTGCGACGACTTATCCTGAAAAGAAAACACAACGCACTCGAAAAAAGTAACAGCTACCCTTCAGATTGAACGTCATGGAGGACGCCGAATGCCATCGAACACACATCTGCTCTTGCTGACCACCCTGCTCTGCCTGCCAATCATGCTGCTTGCTGCGACCGTTCACCGATGCGAGGCACCTGACGGAGGCATTACCTTTACTACGATGAGCTGCAAGGCCAATGAGAGCCTTTCACTCCAGACCGCTCACCCCTTCATGCCAGGCACCACCTACGCGATCATGCCCGAAGCCACCACTCAGCAAACCCCAGGCGCGAATGCAAATAGAAGAGAGCCAACCGTCGTCGGTCAATCAGAGGACAAATGTGGCAACCTGATCAACGCCAAGCAGCGTCGCGAAGCGATCATCAATCAACGGGTGATTGCCGGCATGACTCAGCAGGACGTCGAAAGCGCCCTCGGCAAACCGGACAAGATCAGTATTCGTAATTCGGCCACGAGCTACCGTTATGACCTCAAGCGAGGTCGCAGCGCACATGTCGAGTTCGATGAGAAAGGATGTGTCAAAGGAAAAGCCAAACCCCAGACGGCAAAAAGCCCGCGTTAAACGCGGGCTTTTTGGTGTTTGGTGCACTCGACAGGATTCGAACCTGTGACCGCTCGGTTCGTAGCCGAGTACTCTATCCAGCTGAGCTACGAGTGCATTTTGTGTTTTTAAACCAGACCACAACTGGCTGAAGCAAAGTCGCTCGCATTACTGCAAACAACTCTTAAATGGTGCACTCGACAGGATTCGAACCTGTGACCGCTCGGTTCGTAGCCGAGTACTCTATCCAGCTGAGCTACGAGTGCATTTGTTGCCGCGCATTATAGGCCGTCTAATCTCTATGTCAAACACTTTTTCTAGTAATTTCAACAACTTACCGAAGAAGCCAGATTACAACGTACTACGCAAATAATGGCGGAGAACGGGGGATTCGAACCCCCGACACCCTTTTGAGGTGTACTCCCTTAGCAGGGGAGCGCCTTCGGCCACTCGGCCAGCTCTCCGCAACACGGGGCGTATCTTAACCAACCTTTTCCCCGTTTGCAAACATAAAAAACGATAAAAATTAATGGCTTGGTTCGTCGTCCTTCTCTTTCTTGATCCGCAGGTAGATTTCCTCGCGGTGAACAGCAACCTCTTTCGGTGCGTTAACACCAATACGCACTTGATTTCCTTTAACGCCGAGCACGGTCACAGTGATTTCGCCATCACCAATAATCAGGCTTTCTGCGCACCGACGAGTCAGAATCAGCATACCTTTCTCCTCACGCATTTCAGTTCAGGGACAACAGTCTGCAAAAAAAAGGCACTCGACCTACAACCGGAACGATCGCAGCCCTACATGCCTGAGTATTGACCAGCGCGAGCAAAAGAACAGAGTCCTGGGTCGCGCCATTCAAAAAAGACGAAGGGCGCGGTCAGACCGCGCCCTTCGGTAAACGCATCACTCGCCCTGACGGGCCGGCGCGTCCAGTTCGAAAGCCGTGTGCAGAGCGCGCACAGCCAGTTCCAGGTACTTCTCTTCGATCACCACGGAGACTTTGATTTCCGAGGTCGAGATCATCTGGATATTGATACTTTCCTTGGCCAGGGATTCGAACATACGGCTGGCCACACCTGCGTGTGAACGCATGCCGACGCCGACAATCGAGACCTTGGCGATCTTGATGTCACCCACGACTTCACGGGCACCGATCTCGCGAGCGGTGTTTTCCAGCACGGTTTGCGCGGCCTGGAAGTCATTGCGGTGCACGGTGAAGGTGAAGTCGGTGGTGTTATCGTGCGCAACGTTCTGCACGATCATGTCGACTTCGATGTTCGCGCCACTGATCGGCCCAAGAATCTTGAACGCCACACCCGGGGTGTCTGGCACGCCACGGATGGTCAGCTTGGCTTCATCGCGATTGAAAGCGATGCCGGAAATGATCGGCTGTTCCATGGTTTCCTCTTCATCAATAGTAATGAGGGTGCCCGGACCCTCCTTGAAGCTGTGCAGTACGCGCAGCGGAACGTTGTACTTGCCGGCGAATTCCACCGCACGGATCTGCAACACCTTGGAACCGAGGCTGGCCATTTCCAGCATCTCTTCGAAGGTAATCTTGTCCAGGCGCTGTGCCACGGACACGACGCGCGGGTCGGTGGTGTAGACGCCGTCCACATCGGTGTAGATCTGGCATTCATCAGCCTTCAGGGCTGCTGCCAGCGCCACGCCGGTGGTGTCGGAACCGCCACGACCCAAGGTGG
Source organism: Pseudomonas sp. ADAK2 (assembly GCF_012935755.1). Classification (GTDB taxonomy): domain Bacteria; phylum Pseudomonadota; class Gammaproteobacteria; order Pseudomonadales; family Pseudomonadaceae; genus Aquipseudomonas. The sequence continues at coordinate 6,217,635 of NZ_CP052862.1, read as the reverse complement.
TGATGTTGCCGTGTTCGTCGACGCCCTGGAAACCGGCGACAACCACCACGCGACCTGCCTTCAAGTCACCACGAATCTTCTGATCGTCAATCTGCAAGATACGCGCTTTATTGTGCGCGCTGTCCGTCAGAATCCGTACCTGATTGCCGGTGTAGGACACCGCTGGCACGCCGCGCTTGATCAGCGCCATGGCCAGCAGGGCAATCGTCACCTGCTCACCGGTGGAAACGATCACATCCAGCTCACGGGGAACTGGCTGATTGTCGCCACTGATTTGCTTGGCCAGATCGATCAGACGGTTGGTCTCGCCGCTCATTGCAGACAGCACAACCACCAGGTCATCGCCGGCATCGCGGAATTTCTTAACCTTGTCGGCAACCTGCTCGATTCTCTCGACGGTGCCGACCGAGGTGCCTCCAAATTTCTGTACGATCAAAGCCATTTCAAAGCCGCCTCTGCCCATGAAGGGCGCCCAATAATCACTCAAACAGTTGCCGGACCCGCCACTAGACCGCGCGTCCGGCCAACCGCCTTATAAACCCTGCTCTACAAATGGAACGGTCAGGGCCAATGCCACGTCCAGCGCGCCGGCGTCTACACCACCGCCCTGCGCCATGTCCGGACGACCACCGCCCTTCCCGCCCACTGCCGCAGCAGCTTGCTTCATCAAATCACCGGCTTTGAGTTGGCCAGTCAGGTCCTTGGTTACGCCTGCAACCAGAACGACCTTTTCCTCATGGACACTGCCGAGCAGGATCACTGCGCGGCCGAGTTTGTTTTTCAATTGATCGACCAGCGCCAGCAGCGCCTTGCCGTCCTGACCGTCCAGACGCACGGCCAGCACTTTCACGCCTTTGACATCCAGTGCGCTAGCCGACAGATCGTCGCCCGCCGCGCTGGCAGCCTTGGCTTGCAACTGCTCGAGTTGCTTCTCCAGCAGACGGTTGCGCTCCAGCACAGCCGACAGCTTGTCGATCAGGTTGTCGCGGCTACCCTTGACCAGGTTGGCCGCTTCCTTGAGTTGTTCTTCGGCAGCGTTCAAGTAAGCCAGCGCTTGCGCACCAGTGACCGCTTCGATACGACGCACGCCGGAAGCCACACCGCCTTCGCTGATGATTTTCAGCAAGCCGATGTCGCCGGTACGGTTGGCGTGGATGCCACCGCACAGCTCGACGGAAAAATCACCGCCCATGCTCAGCACACGCACGTTGTCGCCGTACTTCTCGCCAAACAGCGCCATGGCGCCTTTTTGCTTGGCGGTTTCAATATCGGTTTCTTCGGTTTCAACCGCGGAGTTCTTGCGAATCTCGGCGTTGACGATGTCTTCCAAGGCTTTCAACTGCTCAGGCTTGATGGCTTCGAAGTGGCTGAAGTCAAAGCGCAGGCGCTGACTGTCGACCAACGAACCTTTCTGTTGAACGTGTTCGCCCAACACCTGACGCAATGCCGCGTGCAGCAAGTGCGTCGCCGAGTGGTTCAGCGACGTGGCGTGGCGTACTTCGGCATCGACATGCGTCTCTACCGGCGCGCCGATGGTCAGGCTGCCCAACACCGCCACGCCGTGGTGCAGGAATGCACCGCCAGTCTTGGTGGTGTCGCGCACGTCGAAACGGCTGCTGCCGACTTGCAGATAACCGCAATCGCCAATCTGGCCGCCGGATTCAGCGTAGAACGGCGTCTGGTTGAGAACGATCACGCCCTCTTCACCTTCACTCAAGACGTCGACCGACTGACCTTCTTTATAGATAGCGACAATTTTCGCCGAACCGCTGGTGGCCTTGTAGCCGGTGAATTCGGTCGCCACGTCAACCTTGACCAACGTGTTGTAGTCGAGGCCGAAGGAGCTGGCCGAACGCGCACGCACGCGCTGGGCTTCCATTTCACGCTCGAAACCAACTTCGTCGACGGTCAGGTTGCGTTCGCGGGCGATGTCAGCGGTCAGGTCCATCGGGAAACCGTAGGTGTCATACAGCTTGAACACCACGTCGCCCGGCACCACGGTGCCTTTGAGTTCCAGCAGATCCTGCTCGAGAATCTTCAGGCCGTGCTCCAGGGTCTTGGAGAACTGCTCTTCTTCAGCCTTGAGCACGCGCTCGATGTTGGCTTGTTGCTGCTTGAGTTCCGGGAAGGCTTCGCCCATCTCGGCCACCAGCGCAGCCACGATCTTGTAGAAGAAACTGCCGGTCGCGCCCAGCTTGTTACCGTGACGGCAGGCACGACGAATGATCCGGCGCAGCACGTAACCGCGGCCTTCGTTGGATGGCAGCACGCCGTCGGCAATCAGGAAACCGCAGGAACGGATGTGGTCGGAAACCACTTTCAGCGACGACTGATCGTCATTGCTGCAGCCAATGGCCTGGGCCGAAGCGCTCAACAGGTTCTTGAACAGGTCGATTTCGTAGTTGGAATGAACGTGCTGCATCACCGCACTGATCCGCTCCAGGCCCATGCCGGTGTCTACCGACGGCGCTGGCAACGGATGCAACACGCCATCGGCGGTGCGGTTGAACTGCATGAACACGTTGTTCCAGATCTCGATGTAACGGTCACCGTCTTCTTCCGGCGAGCCCGGTGGGCCGCCCCAGATATGGTCGCCGTGATCGTAGAAAATCTCGGTGCACGGACCGCATGGGCCGGTATCGCCCATGGTCCAGAAATTGTCGGACGCGTACGGCGCGCCTTTGTTGTCGCCGATGCGGATCATGCGCTCGACGGGCACGCCGATCTGCTTGGTCCAGATGTCATAGGCCTCGTCATCCGAGGCGTAGACCGTTACCCAGAGTTTTTCCTTGGGCAGCTTCAGGACGTCGGTCAGGAAGGTCCAGGCGTAGGTGATCGCGTCCTGCTTGAAATAGTCACCGAAGCTGAAGTTACCCAGCATTTCGAAAAATGTGTGGTGACGAGCGGTGTAACCGACGTTTTCGAGGTCACTGTTCTTGCCACCGGCGCGCACGCACTTCTGGCTGCTGGTCGCACGGGTGTACGCACGTTTTTCCTGGCCCAGGAAGCAGTCCTTGAACTGGTTCATCCCCGCGTTAGTGAACAGCAGGGTTGGGTCGTTGCCCGGAATCAAAGAGCTGGAGGCTACACGGGTGTGGCCTTGCTCTTCGAAGAAGCGAAGGAAGGCTTCACGGATTTCTGCGCTTTTCATTAGGTTCTTCCACGGAGGCTGCGGCCAAAGGCCTGTGCAAAACGTCATCAGACGAAGCGACGGCAAAGGGCCGCATTATATCGGCCCTGCGCGCGGGGTACAGCGTGTTTATACGATAGAAACGGTCAATTGGACGGCTAACGCGGTCAGTTGCGCGAAAACTCGACGAATGTAGCGATCACCTGCTCGATTTGCGCGCGGCTGACGTCCATGTGCGTGACCATCCGTAGACGCCCAGCGGCGCTCAACTTGATGCCGCGCTCGCCAGCAAACACCTTGATCGCCTCGGCCTGGTCGCCCATGGCGACGTACACCATGTTGGTCTGCACCGGCTCGACTTCATAACCGGCTTTACGCAGGCCTTCAGCGAGAAATTGCGCATTGGCGTGGTCGTCGGCCAGGCGCTGAACGTTATTGTCCAAAGCGTACAAGCCTGCGGCGGCCAGGAGCCCGGACTGGCGCATACCGCCGCCGACCATTTTCCGCAGGCGCCGCGCCTTGGCGATGAATTCGACCGAACCGCACAACACCGACCCAACGGGCGCGCCCAGCCCCTTGGACAGGCAGACCGAAACCGAATCGAAATGCTGGGTGATTTCCCGGGCATCGACACCCAGCTTGACCGCGGCGTTGTAGAGGCGCGCGCCGTCCAGGTGCAAGGCCAGACCCTGTTCACGGGTGAAGGTCCGCGCCCGAGCCAGATACTCCAGCGGCAGGACCTTGCCCTGCATGGTGTTTTCCAGGGCCAGCAAACGGGTGCGGGCGAAATGGAAGTCGTCCGGCTTGATCGCCGCGGCCACCTGGGCCAGGTCCAGGGAACCGTCAGCCTGCACTTCCAGCGGCTGCGGCTGGATCGAACCGAGCACGGCCGCCCCGCCACCTTCGTACTTATAGGTGTGGGCTTGCTGGCCGACGATGTATTCCTCGCCACGCTCACAGTGCGCCATCAACCCCAGCAGGTTACTCATGGTGCCCGTCGGGACAAACAGCGCCGCGGCGAAACCCAACCGTTTTGCCAGTTCAGCTTCCAGACGATTGACCGTCGGATCTTCGCCATACACGTCGTCACCGGTGGCCGCTGCAGCCATGGCGTCGAGCATTCCCTGGGACGGTTGGGTGACGGTGTCGCTGCGAAGATCGATAACGCTCATGAATCTGGCCTCGGTAAGCAGGGGAAAATCCCTTTCTAGGTTGAGTTACTGCGGTCATGACGACGAATAATCAACCCTTGGGCGGAGAAAAGGCGTTTTGTAGCTTCGGAAAACTCGATATCAATCATCAGAAAGCAGCAATGCGCACGCAGGAAATATGTGTTAAAAACGCTTCGCCGCCAAACAATTCTGGCGGCAAAACGTTCTCAGGGCGGGGTGCAACTCCCCACCGGCGGTAATTGCGCGCAATGCGCATAGCCCGCGAGCGCTTGGCGACAGCACGGCTTCGGCGGTGACTGGCGGCAAGGTCAGCAGACCCGGTGTGATCCCGGGGCCGACGGTCATAGTCCGGATGAAGAGAGAACGGGATTGGCGCCAAAGGGCCGTTTGCACGCATTTTTTGCGAGCCTGCGTACCCTTAAATCCCATTCGATTCATAAGCCCTGTTTTTCACACAAACAGGAACCAGAACATGCAACCCACCGCAATCGACAGCAAAAGCAAAAACCATCAGGGCGAGCGCGTTGCGTTCATCCAGGCCTGCTGGCACAAGGAAATCGTCGACCAGAGCCGTAAAGGCTTCCTCGCCGAAATGATTGCCCAGGGCTATCAGGAGTCGGACATCGATTTCTTCGAAGTCGGCGGCGCCTTTGAAATCCCGTTGCACGCCAAGCTGCTAGCCAAGTCCGGTCGTTATGCCGGCATCGTTGCCGCGGGCCTGGTAGTGGATGGCGGCATCTACCGTCACGAATTCGTCGCCCAATCAGTGATCAGCGGCCTGATGCAGGTGCAGCTGGAAACCGAAGTGCCGGTGTTCTCGGTGGTCCTCACCCCGCATCACTTCCATGCTGGCGAAGAACATCAGAAGTTCTTCTTCGAGCATTTTGTGCATAAGGGCCAGGAAGCGGCGAAGACGTGTGCGGATACGCTGCACAAGACGCGGGCGTTGCGTCGTAGTGAGCCACGCGCAGTAGCGGTCTAGTCAATGATCGTCCCCACGCTCTGCGTGGGGATGCATCCCGTGACGCTCTGCGTCACATCCAGAGCCGAACGCGGAGCGTCCGTGGCGGCATTCCCACGCGGGGCGTGGGAACGATCAGTCAGGCGAGGTTTTCGTCGCTGGTCGGCACAATCAGGATGCCGGCGCGCAGGCCGTTCTTGACCTTGGGGTTGGGGAAGATGATCCGGGCGCCCTTCTCTTCGATGATCCAGCGGGTCTGGGCGATGTCTTCGGCCAGTACGTAACCCACTTCCAATTCCGAAAAGTTCTCAATGTCCGCTGGCAGGTTCAAGCGGAAGCTGTCGCTGTGCTTGATGATTTCCCGCGCCACGCTGAACAGCTGCAAACCGTCCAGCGACGCTTCGGCCACGGGCGGCTCGCTGCCTTCGATGATCTGTTTGAGACGGGTTTCCAGCAGATCGACATTGACCCCGTCGTTCTGCCCGAACGGCCGGGCCTTGCCCAATTCGAGGGTGAAAGCCTCGGCACCGAGTTTGTCGTAGGTGTAGGAACTGAACACGATGGATGGCTTGTTCTGCAACAGCACCGCTTCCATGCCAGCGGCGCGCAGGCGCGCCAGTTCCAGGCGCGAGTGCTGGCGGCCTTCTTTCCACGGGTAGAGCGCGAACTGCTCGATCTTCGAACCACGAATCGCGGTGTGCAGGTCGTAGTGCAGACGGGCGCGGTCAGACAGGCTGAAGAAACTTGCCGCCAGTCGCTCGAGCTCACAGGCACGCAGAGCTTCGGAACCGCTGCTTTGTTCGTGACGGCCATTGAACAGCCGATTGACGTCTTGCTCGATGTAACGCTCGCCGCGACGGATCGCCTCGGGGTTACCGAACAGGAACAGAATACGTGCGCGCGGCTTGAGGTCGCCGCGGGCGATGTCATGCAACAGGCGATCGAGCAATTCGATCGGCGCTGTTTCGTTGCCATGGATACCGGCCGATAGCAGTAGGTCCAGGCCATTGTCGCGCGCTTCGGGTGGCCGGACTTCCAGCGCACCTTCGCTCAACCAGCGCATGCGCACGCCTTCGACAGTCAGTTGAGTCTTCTCCGCCGGTTCGCGGCCGGCGAGGGTCAGTTCAAGCAGTTTGCCGAGGGCGAGCATAGAGCGATTTCCTTAGTGGTCGTGTGCGCAATCCGGGCCGTGCACGTGGTCTTCGTCACCGACTTCGGCCGGTTCCATTTCCAGTTGCAGACTTACCAGATTAGTCGCCAATGGGCGCAGCAGCAGGTTTGCGTATTCGGCGTCGCCTTCTTCGACGTCCACGCCGATCAGCAATTGGCCACGGCCGTCTTGCTGGATCCACAGCTCTTTGCCTTGCCACAGGACCGCGACGCGGGTGCAGGAAGTTTCCAGTTGCGTGCCGTCGGTGTCTTCAAGGATCAGCTGCAGGGTATCGCTCATGTTTTTTACACTCTCGTTTGGAGATAAAAGCGGCGCCAGGTGCGCCAGCCTTTAATTGATCTGGAATGGATAAACCGCGCCCAGTTTAAGGATTTGCGTCAGTTCATCCAGTGCCGTCCGGCATTCAAGCAGCAATTGCGGGTCCGCCAGATCGTTTTCGGTCATGCGGTCGCGGTAGTGCTTGTCGACCCATTCGGTCAGCGTGCCGTACAACGGTGCCGTCATGATAACCCCTGGATTGACCGCCGCCAGTTCGGTTTCGTTGAGGGCCACGCGAAGTCTCAGGCAAGCCGGGCCACCGCCGTTCTGCATGCTCTGTTTGAGGTCGAAGACTTTTACTTCGCGGATCAGCCCGCCAGAGCTGGTCAAACCTTGCAAGTACTGCCAGACGCGCTCGTTGCCACGGCATTCTTCCGGCACGATCAAGAGCATCGAGCCGTCAGGACGCGACAGCAGCTGGCTATTGAACAGGTAGGACCGAACCGCGTCTTCCACGGTGACCGCCGAACGCGGAACACACACAGACTGAAATTTCCCACCGACTTTGGCGAGTTTTCCGGAAAGCTCGGCCAGCATCTGTTCAGTGTCGAGGAACGCGTCCTCGTGATAGAACAAAACCTCGCCATTGCCCACGGCGATCACGTCGTTATGGAACACGCCCTGATCGATCACCGACGGATTCTGCTGCGCATAGACCACGCCGTCATCGCTCAAACCGTGCAAACGCGCAACGGCCTGGGACGCTTCGAGGGTCTGGCGCGCCGGGTATTTCTGCGGTGCCGGGTAACGGTTATCGAAGGCGCTGCGACCGAACACGAAGAACTCGACGCCGGCTTCGCCATAGTCACGGCAGAAACGGGTGTGGTTGGCCGCGCCTTCGTCACCGAACTGCGCCACGGCTGGCAAGGCGGCGTGGTGAGCGAAGTGCTTCTGATCAGCAAACATCGCGCCCAGCACGCGGCTGGTGGTCGGGTGTTCGATGCTGCGGTGGTATTTGCAGTTCAGGTTGGCGGCGGTGAAATGCACGCGGCCATCGGCAGTGTCGGCGCTTGGGCTAACGGTGGCGGCGTTGGCCACCCACATGCTCGAGGCCGAGCAACTGGCGACCAACAGCGGCATCGCTTCTTTGGCTGCCTGCTCAATCACCTGGGCGTCGGTGCCGCTAAAACCCAAGCGGCGCAGTGCGGCGACGTCCGGACGTTCTTGCGGTGCCAGCACGCCTTGCTGAAAGCCCATTTCCATCAGCGCTTTCATTTTCGCCAGGCCCTGCAACGCCGCTTCCTTCGGGTTCGAAGACTGCTGGCTGTTGCTCTGGGACGCGACGTTGCCGTAAGACAGGCCGCCGTAGTTATGGGTCGGCCCCACTAGACCGTCAAAATTGACTTCATAGGATTTCATCAGCGAGGCTCCACGAGAATCTGTTTTTATAGGCATCTGGTAACAATTCAGTAAGACCGCGTCGCGGCGTTCGCGGGCAAGCCTCGCTCCTACGGGATTTGTGGTGTGTGCCGATTATGCGGACGCCACAAAACCTGTAGGAGCGAGGCTTGCCCGCGAATGGCCGTTACGCCATCCGCACGCCGGGCGTCAGCGCAGCAGGCATCACCAGGCTCGGCGTTTCCAGCGAAGCCACCGGGTACGCGCAGTAATCGGCCGCGTAGTAGGCGCTGGCGCGATGGTTGCCCGAGGCGCCGACGCCGCCGAATGGCGCGCTGCTGGCAGCACCGGTCAGCTGCTTGTTCCAGTTGACGATCCCGGCGCGGCTTTCCAGCCAGAACTGCTGATAACGCGCTTCGGAATCCGACAGCAATCCGGCGGCCAAGCCGTAGTCGGTGTCGTTGGCTTCAGCAATCGCCGCTTCAAAATCAGCGTAGCGGATCACTTGCAGCAACGGGCCGAACAGCTCTTCGTCAGGACGATCGGCAACGGCGCTAACGTCCAGAATGCCTGGGGTCAGCAACGCCGCCTGAGCCTGAGGCTGAGTCATTTCCAGCAGCGAAACGGCGCCGTTGGCCAGCAGATGTTCCTGGGCTTCCATCAGCGCTTTCGCCGCGCCAAGGGAAATCACCGAGCCCATGAACGGCGCCGGCGTTTGATCGAACGCGCCGACTTCAATGGTCGAACTGACCGCCACCAGCCGCGCCAGCAACGCATCGCCCCAGGCACCTTGCGGCACCAGCAAGCGACGGGCACAGGTGCAACGCTGACCGGCGGAAATGAACGCCGACTGGATGATCGTGTAGACGGCGGCTTCAACGTCAGCCACTTCGTCGACGACCAATGGGTTATTACCGCCCATTTCCAGCGCAAGGATCTTGTCCGGGCGACCGGCAAATTGTTGGTGCAGATGATTGCCGGTACGGCTGGAACCGGTGAAGAACAACCCGTCGATCCCCGGATTGGCCGCCAGGGCGATCCCGGTTTCGCGAGCGCCTTGCAGCAGGTTCAACACACCCGCCGGCAAACCGGCTTCGATCCAGCACTTGACCGTCAACTCGGCGACTTTCGGCGTCAGCTCGCTCGGCTTGAACAGTACGCTGTTACCCGCCAGCAGCGCCGGCACGATGTGACCGTTGGGCAAGTGCCCCGGGAAGTTGTAAGGGCCGAATACCGCGACCACGCCGTGCGGCTTGTGACGCAACACGGCGGTGGCGTCGCCCAACGGGCCGCTCTTCTCGCCGGTACGCTCACGGTAGCTCTGCACCGAGATGGCAATCTTGTTGATCATGCTGGTGACTTCAGTCGCCGACTCCCACAGGGGTTTGCCGGTTTCTTCACCGATGCAGCGCGCCAGTTCGTCAGCGTGATTTTTCAGCGCGGCGGCAAAGGCTTCGAGCACAGTAATGCGCTCGTCCAGCGTGCGGTGGGCCCAGCCCGGGAACGCCTGACGCGCGGCTTGCACGGCGGATTCGACCTGGGCGGTGGTGGCGCCTTCGCCAGTCCACAAGACTTGTTGGGTTACCGGGTTCAGCGATTGAAACGCTTCCCCCTGGCCAGCCAGCCATTCACCTGCGATGTATAGCGAATTCATTATTTCGACTCCCGAGCAGCGGACAACGGCACGGCGCGCACTTGATCGCCAGCGTTGAGTTGAAGACGTTTGGCGGTCAGCGGATCGACCACCAGCGTACCGGCGGCGAAGCGTGCGGGTGCGGCAGTGATCCGGCAGTCTTCGCGCTTGCGGTTGTGAATCAGGAATGGCGTGGCGTCATCACCTGGCGTACCGATGGCCAGCACCAGTGCCTGGCTGTCGCGGACTGCGCGGATCTTGCCTGTTTCGCATTCCACGGCCGGGCCAGCGTCGAAGATATCGACATAACCCTGATAGCTGAAGCCTTCGCTCTTGAGCATCGACAAGGCCGGTTCGGTGTCCGGGTGAACCTGGCCGATCACGTTGCGCGCGTCTGGCGACAGGAAGCAGGTGTACAGCGGAAACTTCGGCATCAGTTCGGCGATGAACGCCTTGTTGCCCACGCCCGTCAGGTAATCCGCCTGGCTGAATTCCATCTTGAAGAAGTGCCGGCCCAGGCTTTCCCAGAACGGCGAACGCCCGGCCTCATCGGACACACCGCGCATTTCGGCGATGATCTTGTTGCCGAACAGCTGCGGGAATTCAGCGATGAACAGCATCCGCGCCTTGGCCAACATGCGGCCGTTGAGGCCGCTGCGGTAATCGGCGTGGAGGAACAGCGAGCACAACTCGGAATTGCCGGTCAGGTCGTTGGCCAGGAACAGCGTCGGGATTTCGCGGTAGATGTTCAGCTCTTGCGAAGCGCTGACGGTCAGGCCGACCCGGAAGTTGTACCAAGGCTCACGCATGCCGACCGCGCCGGCGATGGCGGAAATGCCCACCACACGACCGTTGTCGTCTTCGAGCACGAACAGGTAATCCGCATCGCCCCGCCCGGCTTCGCCACGGAAGGTTTTCTCGGCCCAGCCGACCCGATGGGCCAAGCGCTCTTCGTTGGCCGGCAAGGTAGTCAGGCCGGTGCCGGTGCTGCGGGCCAGGTCGATCAGAGCGGGTAAATCGCTGCTGCGTACGGGACGAACGATCATGCTATCTCCTCAAACGGGCCGCTTGCGCCACCCGCGAAACTCTCAGCTTTTATAAGCAGGCTTAAACCGCGACCAGGCGCACGCTGGCACCTTCACCGACGCCCAGGGCTTCGGCCGCTTCCAGATCCAGGGTCACGGGTTTGCCCGGCGCGTAATCGAGCTCGAGCAACACGGCGCGGTAATCCTGCAACTGGGCGTTGGCCACCAGGTACTGCCGACCGGCGCCTTTGACCGGCTCGCCGATTTTCACCGGGACCACACGGCTCTGGGCGATCGAACGGATCCCCGAGACGCGGGCATGCAAGGTCGGGCCGCCGTCGAAAATGTCGATGTAGTGATCGGTCTCGAAGCCTTCGCGCATCAGGATGTCGAAGGTGATCTGCGCACGCGGGTGCACCTGGCCCATCGCTTCTTGCGCGGTGTCCGGCAGCAATGGCACGTAGATCGGGTAGTGCGGCATCAGTTCGGCGAGGAAGGTCCGGCTCTTCAGGCCACACAGACGCTCGGCAGCGGCGTAGTTGAGGTCGAAGAAGTTGCGACCGATGGCGTCCCAGAAAGGCGAGTCGCCATTTTCATCGCTGTAACCGACTATTTCGGTCACCACGGAATCGGCAAAGCGTTCCGGATGGCTGGCGACGAACAACAGGCGGCCACGGGAGTTGAGTTCCGCCCATGGCGAACCCACCAGCTCCGGCTTCACGTAGAAACTGGTCAGCAAGCTGTTGCCGGTCAGGTCGTGGCACTGGGAGAGCACGTGGATCTTGTTATGAATCTTCAGCTCGCGGGAAGCGTGCACGAAGGTTTCATTACGGAAGCTGTAGAACGGCTCGGAATAACCGGCCGAGGCGACGATCGCCGAGCAGCCCGCCAGTTTGCCGGTGGCGCTGTCTTCGAGGACGAAGAAATAGCTCTCTTCACCGTTGAAGCTGACTTCAGCGGAAAACGACGCTTCGCTCGCGGCGATCTTGTCGCTCAGGCGTTCAACGTCATCCGGCAAGGAAGTGACACCAATCGGGCTGTCCGCAGCCAGACGCTGTACCTCGCCCAGATCAGCCATTTGCGCGGGGCGCATCACCAGCATGGTGTCACTCCTTTCTCTAACTCTTTTTGGGGGAAATAAGCCGGACCCTTGCAGGAGCGAAGCTTGCTCCTACAGAAAAGCGGGTCCGGCATAAAAATTGGGATCGACGCCTGAATCGTCAGGCGTCGAAGGGTGGATCAGGCTTGCGTCAGTTTGGCCGCAGCGCGCTCGAAGCGGTCCAGGCCGGCATCGATGTCCGCGTCTTCAACCACCAGGCTCGGCGCAAAACGAATCACGTCCGGGCCGGCTTGCAGGATCATCAGGCCTTCACGCTCGGCGGCATTGAAGATGTCCTTGGCCTTGCCTTTCCAGGCATCGCTCAGCACACAGCCGATCAACAGGCCCAGGCCACGTACCTGGGTGAACAGGCCGTACTTCTCGCCGATCTGCTCCAGGCGCGCCTTGAACTTGTCGTGCTTGGCGTTGACGCCGGCCAGCACTTCAGGGGTGTTGATCACGTCGATTACGGCTTCAGCGACAGCGCACGCCAGCGGGTTACCGCCGTAAGTGGTGCCGTGGGTGCCGACGACCAGGTGTTTGGCCAGGTCTTCGGTGGTCAGCATCGCCGCGATCGGGAAACCGCCGCCCAGGCTCTTGGCGCTGGTCAGGATGTCCGGGGTCACGCCGTAATGCTGGTAGGCGAACAGCTTGCCGCTGCGGCCCATGCCGGTTTGCACTTCGTCGAACACCAGCAGCGCGTTGTGCTCGGTGCACAGCTCGCGGGCGCCTTGCAGGTAAGCCAGTTCGGCCGGCATCACGCCGCCCTCGCCCTGGATCGGTTCCAGCACCACGGCGCAGGTCTTGTCGGAAATGGCCGCTTTAAGCGCCGCCAGATCGTTGTAAGGCACGTGGGTGATACCGGTGATTTTCGGACCGAAGCCGTCGGAGTACTTCGACTGGCCACCGACGTTCACGGTGAACAGGGTACGACCGTGGAAGCTGTTCAGCGCGGCGATGATTTCGTACTTCTCGGTACCGAAACGATCGAAAGCGACGCGACGGGCCAGCTTGAAAGCGGCCTCGTTGGCTTCGGCGCCGGAGTTGCAGAAGAACACGCGCTCGGCAAAGGTGGCGTCGATCAGCTTATGGGCCAGGCGCAGGGCCGGCTCATTGGTGAACACGTTGGACACGTGCCACAGCTTGTTCGCCTGTTCGGTCAAGGCACCGACCAGCGCCGGGTGCGCGTGGCCCAATACGTTAACGGCAATCCCGCCGGCGAAGTCGATCAGCTCGCGGCCAGACTGGTCCCAAACGCGGGAACCGGCACCACGCACTGGGATGAATGCGGCAGGCGCGTAGTTGGGAACCATTACCTGGTCGAAATCGGCGCGTTGTACCGCAGCGTGCTCAACGGACATCGGAGTCTCCTGAAGAGGAACACTCGCCTGAAACTGGCGAGCGATGAGGGGATTGTAAGGACAGTTTTCAGCCCGGCCTTGCCGCCAAGCGACAACTTCTTATAGCGCAAACCCCGGTTTCAGCCGGGTTTACGGCAATGCGACATATACCGTCGCAAAGGCGCAGTTTAAACCGATGCGCAGGATTAGCGGCAGCGCGCGCGACATTAGATTTCAGGCCGTCGAGGGAGGTGCGGTAACTATGTACCGCACCCTGGCTTTTTATTTCGGGTCTCCTTGCATCCCCGACATGTTTAAGGACGAACCCGTGGATCCATCGCTTGCTTCACACACTGCGACGCCGCTATGGCCGCAGCACCCGGACAGCCATTACGCGCACCTGGCCACCGCCCTGCCCCAATGGCTGATCAAGGCGTCCGCCAACAGACGCGCGGCCCTGGGCAATGTCCGACCGCACCTGCGGGGCGCGTTTCGCAACGCCTCGACCGGCCAGCATGCGGTGCTGAAAAGGCTCAATGGCGCTTACTGGACCGCACAGAACCAGGTCGACCAACGCCTGGAACACCTCAAGGATGCTCACGCGTTTGGCGAACCCTTGCTGCGCGATGCGCTGAAAAAGCGGTTCGCTCTGGATCTGGACGTGAAGGCCACGTTTTTGCGGCTGTACATTCCGGCGACCATTCCCTGGCTTCCGATCGGTTCAGGCGCCGCCCGCAGCTGGACCGTGTCGTTGCTCGATGCGGCCCTGCATAACTTCGAAGCTTCGGAAACCGCAGGCGACGCCTATGAACCTGACTCGACCTTCATCACTGAGCCGACAACTGTCGGTCAATTCGAAACCCTGGGGCACATCAAGGATCGCCTGACGATTGCAGCGTTTATCCGGTTGTGCCGCGAACTGGATATTGGCGGGCAATACCAGGCCTGGCTCGAAGATAACCTCGGCGTGAACAATGCGGTTGTCGATGCCGTGTTGCGCCCACAGATCAAGGACAGTCAAAAAGCCGCCCTGCGCATGGCCCTGGAACTGGCGCTCATTCACAAGGACACGCTGAGTGAGAACGCCTACCTCTCCATTCTGGGCGTGGTGAATGGCGTGCAAGGCATGCTGCTCGACGGCAAACCCTTGCTCTGTCACGACCTGACGCTGATGTCTGCGCGGCTGACCGGCATCCTGCTGTTCGCCCCGGACCTGGAACTCAATCGCAATGCGGTGCGCGTCGTGGCCTACATCCCCGACGATCCCGAACACCCGATCAAGGAGTACCCGTCCACCGGGCACTTCATGCAGGACCTCAGTCAAAAACTGCGATCGAGCAGCTACCAGCAGTTCTTCAGCCCATTCGTCGCTCACCAGGACCGCGGCTACTTTTTCAGCCAACTGAACGACCGACTGACCCACATCACCTGGCATCAGCACACGCCTGGCGACCCGCTGCCCTCCTGGCGCGAGACAGCCGCCCCGCACACCAACCTGCAATTCGCCGCCACGCTGATCACCGCCGACCTCTGGCAACACCTGCACGACGCCAAGCTGAACAAAATCCTCAATGACGCGCGCACCCTGGCCGTCTCGACCGCCAGTGCCGACCGAAAAGCACGCTGGGAACTGTGGGATTCGTTCAGCAACGTCGCCGCCACGTTGCTACAGATCGCCTCGTTCGTGGTGCTGCCGTTCGTGCCTTTCCTCGGGGAAATGATGATGGCCTACATGGCTTATCAACTGCTCGACGAGACCTTCGAAGGCATTGTCGATTGGAGCGAAGGGCTGACCCGGCAAGCGCTCGAGCACACACTTGGCGTGATCGAATCACTGGCCCAGCTCGGCGTATTCGCAGCAGGCGGTAGCCTCGGTGCTGGAGAGTTTCGCAAAGTGCTGCCAAAGGAATGGATCGATTTTATTGATCGCTTTACCCCCGTGAAGACAGCCAACGGGCCCACCCGTTACTGGAACCGCGACCTGACCCCCTATGAACAGAACATCACCCTCGCGACTGATAGCAAACCCAATGAGCTGGGCCTGCACGCCCACGCAGGGAAAACCATCTTGCCCCTGGAAAACAAACACTATGCCGTGACCTACGACACACAGGTCGGGCAGTATCAAATCGAACACCCGACGCGCCCCGATGCTTATAAGCCGCGGCTGGAACACAACAACAATGGCGCCTGGCACACACAACTCGAAAAACCTCTGACCTGGGACCGTGACACGCTCTTGCAGCGCCTGGGGCATCTCGCCGATTCGCTCTCCACCAGCGAACGCGAGCAAGTGCTGAAGATCAGCGGCCATCACGAAAACGCCTTGCGACGAATGCACGTCAACAACGCGCCCCTGCCACCGCTGGTGGCCGACACGCTCAAACGCTTCAAGATCGACAAGGACATTCAGACGTTTATCGGGCGAATTGGCAGCGAGCATTCACAGATCTGGCAGACGGCGGATCGCCCGACCCAATTGCAACTGCTGACCACACACTTCCCGTGGCCTGAAAACAAAGCGCTGCGATTGATCGACAGCGAAGGCAGGGTAACGTGGCAAAGCGCAAATGCCATGACTCGCGGTGCACGCTTGCACGATATACCCGCCAGCAGCGCTGACGTGCTGACAACAGCACTGCAATGCCTGAGTGACGATGAATTGAAAGGACTGTTCGACGAACCATTTGGCACGCCGGCCCTGGCGCTCGAGGCACGCGCGAACAACCTCAGAAGCCGCCTGGCACAGGTCGCATTCGATCAACAACGCTCGCTGTTCGCCGCGCGCTACCGGGCGATGGAGAGCAAGACCGACCCATTGACCCAACGCCTGATGGACATCTTTTCAGGCTTGCCAAGCAGTGTCGCCGAAGAACTGTTGAACACCGCCAGTGGTAGCGAGCTGGACATGCTGGAAAAGGGCACGATCACCCCCAGACTCCATGAGCTGGCAAGCTGGACACAACAATACGTCCGCGCAGTGCGTGCCCGCGAGGGCCTGGAACTGTCGTCGCAGAACAATCCGGATACCGACCGACTGGCCCTGCACTCGCTGCCGCACCTGCCGGGCTGGTCCGGCACGGTTCGAATTGACGTCAATCGTTATTCATTCAGCGGGGAAACCATCGACACCATCGGCAACCCCGGGGCATCGGTACGCAAAGTGCTGGTCCATCGGGTGGACGGGGATTACCAGGCCTATAACGACATCGGTGAGGAACTGTCCGGCGGCGACGATCTCTACGATGCACTGCTGCGGGCATTGCCCGACAGTGAGCGCAACGCCTTGAACCTGAAAACAGGACAAGGCTCGACGCTGAAACAATTGCTCGGTGAACATGCGCTGGGCCACGAAGAACTGCAAAAGATTCTGTTACAGCACCCGCTGCGCAAACCCCATTACGACCCCAAGGTCATGCGCCTGCCCGGTGGGGCGGATTATCCTTACCGCCACCCCGGCGCCACGTCATTGCAAGACCAGGTCAGGGACCTTTACCCCGCCTTCACCCAGGAAGAAGCGGAGCGTTTCGCCCTGGCATTGCAACGTCATCCCTCTGGGCCGCGAATCGAACTCTCAAGACTCATCGACGAATACACACGATTGCAGAATGGCCTGCGCATCTGGTGCGCCGCCACGCCGCCCTATCACCCCGAAACCGGCGTCCCGTTAACAACCCGGCAACTCACCGCCTCCAGACGCAACCGCGCCCTGCTCGCGGATGAACTGCAACGCTGCTGGCGCCACGAAACCGCACTCAATGACGGCGATCAGGACGCCGGTGATCGTGGCTATATGTTCAGGTTTACCCGTCCCATCATTGGCGAGTTGCCGACCTTGCAAGCGGACTTTAGCCACGTGGCCTACCTGACCCTGGAAGGTGGCGAGGCGACACGCGGCGCCCATGAGTTCCTGCGTCACTTCACGGGAACGCGGCGCATGGAGGTGCGCAATATTCCATTAGGCACGTTGCCGGACGTCCTGCCCTGGTTGCCGAATCTCAACCAACTGATCATGAGCAATTGCGCGATCACA
The DNA here is from genome assembly GCF_012935755.1 of Pseudomonas sp. ADAK2. GTDB lineage: Bacteria > Pseudomonadota > Gammaproteobacteria > Pseudomonadales > Pseudomonadaceae > Aquipseudomonas. The sequence goes on along the minus strand of NZ_CP052862.1, from coordinate 6,200,415 downwards.
CTGACCGCCGAATCCCAGGCGACACTGTCATCCTTGAGCCAGATGCGAACGCTGGAGCTGTACAAAAATCCGTTGGGCCGGGTATTCAGCGTCGAGGCCATGCCACAGCTGGACTACATCGATCTGGGTGAAACCGGTATTTCCAGCCTTCCCCCCGGGCTCCTTACCCGTCCAACCCTCAAAACCGCGATTTTCTCTGACAATCAATTCACCACACTGCCTGCGCAAGTGTTCGAACTGCCCGCGAGCAAGGCCGAGGGTTACGACTTCGGTGACAACCCACTTTCTGCCACCACACGAAACAAGGTGAAAGCCTATTTCCAGATGACCCGTGAAGATTTGGGCGTTTATGCACCGCAAGCCGATATGGAACGCGTTGTTGCCCTGTACCCGACCCTGGACCGCGAACAAGCCAGCTCATTTTTGTATGATTTGCCGGGCACGCTGCAGGCTGGTCGAGCAGAACTCACTCGACTGGAAACCGAATACACCACCCTGAGCGACACCCTGGCCGCCTGGACTGGCGACATACCCGCGCGTCATCCGGTCAGCGGCGTGCCCTTTAGCGCCCAGGAAATACTGATCGAGCACAGCACCCGGGATGAAGTTAAAAACATCATCGAACAAGCCTGGCGCCGGGAAACCGAACTGGATGATTTCAATGAGACCCTGGAGCCGTCCCACGAGCTGGCCCTGGCCGCGATCATTACCGGTGACTTGCCGGCCCTGAGTGCAGACTTCAGCCACATTTCCCACTTGTACCTGCACAGTCATGCTGGCCTGACGTCAGTCGCCGATGGTTTTCTCAGGTGCTTCCCCAAGCTCAAGGGCCTGACCATCCGCCATTACCGCCTGGGCCACCTTCCGCAGACGGTGTTCAATATGGGCGAACTGGAAGCGTTGGTGCTGCCTGAGTGCCAACTCAGTCTGACCGCAGAGACGGTATCGGCGCTGGCCGGGATGGAGCGCTTGAACTTCCTCGACCTGAGCAACAACCCGCTGACCCTGGCTCCCGACATCAGCCAGATGCCGGACCTGGCCACGCTGATCCTTCATCACTCGCAAATTACCGAGCTTCCGCCCGGGCTGCTGACATTGAAGACGCTGGACATTGCCAATCTGCGGCATAACGCGATCCGGGAAATACCCAGCGATATTCTTGAGCTGCCGATGGAAACAGCCGAGTGCATCGACCTGCGGGGCAATCCGTTTTCCGAACAAAGCCTGCAACTGCTGCGGGCCTACTTCAAGCAAAACGGCACCGATTTTGGCATTGATGAGATTATCGAAACCGCCGAGATGGAGGTGTCCGATTCGGACGACTCAGAAGTGGAGCAGTAACGCTGCGGAGTGAAATCAACCGCGTTCCGAGGGCACCGACGACAATTCGAACGGGCTGCTGCTACGCCGCTGGTTGCGATCTTCCCGCGGCGTGGCGCCGAAGAAATTGCGGTAGGCGCTGGAGAAATGCGGCCCCGAAGAGAAGCCACAGGACAGGCCGATCTGGATGATCGACTTGCTGGTTTGCATCAACATCTGCCGCGCCTTGTTCAGGCGCAGTTCCAGGTAGTACTGGCTCGGCACGCGGTTGAGGTATTGCTTGAAGATCCGCTCCAACTGCCGACGGGACACGCACACGTGCTGAGCGATTTCGTCGGTAGTCAGGGGTTCTTCGATGTTGGCTTCCATCAGCAACACCGCCTGGGTGAGCTTCGGATGGCTGGAGCCGAGGCGGTTTTGCAGCGGAATGCGTTGACGTTCGCCACCCTCGCGGATGCGTTCGACCACCAGTTCTTCCGAGACTGCACCGGCCAGTTCGGCGCCGTGGTCGCGGGCCAATACCGCCAGCAGCAAGTCGAGCACCGACAGGCCACCGCATGCGGTCAGGCGATCACGATCCCAGTCGAACAGATGACTGGTGGCGATGACTTTCGGGAAACGTTCGGCGAAATCATCCTGCCAGCGCCAGTGCACGGCAGCGCGATAACCGTCGAGCAAACCCAGTTGCGCCAACGGGTAAACACCGGCGGACAACCCACCGATCACACAACCGGCGCGCACCAGTTGTTTGAGCGAACTGCTGAGGGCCGGCGCGAGTGCGGTCGGCGGCTCATCGGCGAGCAGAAACAGTTTCTGGAAGTTTTCGAGCTTGCCGGCCCACGGCTCACCCGGTAATTGCCAGGCGCCTTCGGTCGGCGGTTCGGCCTGCAAGAACGACAGTTCATAGACAACGTCCGGATGCACACGCTGGGCAACACGCAAGGCCTCCTCAGCCAGCGCAAGCGTCAGAGCTTTAGTGCTGGGCCAAATCAGGAAACCAATTCGATGGGCAGTCATGGGCGGGCGATCCGAAGCGAAAACAGTATTAAAGGCATGGGCCAATGCTAGCCCGAAAATGAACGCAAATCTTGAAACCCTACAAGAGCAGGCTTGTCACCCCCCACTGTAGGAGCTGACGAGTGAAACGAGGCTGCGATCTTTTGATTGTAAAAATCAAGATCAAAAGATCGCAGCCTCGTTTCACTCGTCAGCTCCTACAGGGTGCGCAACGGGAGTTCGGTTTACTTCAGGCTACCCGAGAGGAATTGTTGCAAACGTTCGGACTGTGGATTGACCAGCACTTCACGCGGGTTGCCGCTTTCTTCAACCACACCTTTGTGCAGGAACACCAGTTGGTTCGACACTTCACGGGCGAAGCCCATTTCGTGGGTCACCACCACCATGGTCCGGCCTTCCAGCGCCAGGGCCTGCATGACTTTCAGCACGTCGCCGACCAGTTCCGGGTCCAGAGCCGAAGTCGGTTCGTCGAACAGCATTACCTCGGGTTCCATCGCCAGCGCACGGGCAATCGCTACGCGCTGCTGCTCGCCGCCGGACATGTGGCCCGGGTAAGCATCTTTGCGATGGGCCACGCCAACCTTGTTCAGGTAGTGCTCGGCTTTCTCGCGGGCTTCGGCCTTGGTCATGCCGAGCACGTGGACCGGCGCTTCCATGATGTTTTCCAGCGCGGTCATGTGCGACCACAGGTTGAAATGCTGAAACACCATCGACAGGCGCGAACGCATGCGCTGCAGCTGTTTCGGGTCGGCAGCCTTCAGCGCGCCGTCCTTGTTCGAAACCAGTTTCAGCTCTTCGTTATTGAGCAGGATCTTGCCCGCGTGCGGCTGTTCAAGCAGGTTGATGCAGCGCAGGAAAGTACTTTTGCCGGAGCCACTGGAGCCGATGATGCTGATCACATCGCCAGCCGCCGCTTTCAGGGACACACCCTTGAGCACTTCGTGACTGCCATAGCGTTTATGCAGGTCTTGGACTTCAAGTTTGTACATGCGGTCGGTTCTCACAAAAACAGTCAGTCAGTCGTTGAGCAAGCGCCCGTGACGCAGCGCTTCGCGCCCCGCCACCTTGGCCAGCCAGAAACCGGGTTGGGCATAACGTAGCCGTTCAATGGCAAACAGCACCCCGGACGTACCAGCACACACCGTGCTGACCCGATCGGATAAAGGATCGATCACTTCAAAAATCTCGTCGCCAGCTTCCACCCACTCACCGGGCTTGCGCAAAAAGCTCACCACGCCAGGGTGCGGCGCGAACAGCAATTCGGTGCCTTCGAACGGCACGCCTTCGCAGGCTTCCTGCGCCGGTTTCGGCCATTCGCCGCTGATCAGACCTTGCTCGGCGAGGAACGCCAGAATGCCTTCGGCGTGGAATTCGGCTTGCGGGCGACCGGTGTCGGCCTGCCCGCCCAGCTCGATGGTGGTCGCCAGGCACGCCAGTGGAATCTGCGCGTCCGGGAACAGCCGCGACAGACGCAGCCACGACAGTGAACAGGCTTCATCGAAGGAACTGCCGCCGGAATCTTCCGCCAGCAACCCCACTTTCACATCCAGGTGCGCAGCCAGCGAACGCCATTGCGGCCAATGCTGCGGCAAGGCGTACATGTGCAGCGCGGCCTCGGCATCGCAATGCAAATCCAGCACTACGTCGGCGGTGCAGGCATGGCTGAGCAAGATGCGCTGCATGCCTTGCAACTGGCTGGCAGCCGGAGGCAACGCGGCCAAGGTGTCGCTCATGGCCTGGCGGATCAAATGGATATTGGCGTGAGGATCATCCCCCAGATGCCCGTCCACCGCCGCGGCCACTGGCGCGCTGAGCTCGACGAAATCCCGGTTGAAGTTCTTGCCGCTGCCCGCTTCGAAACGCCCTTGATGATTGCCTTGCAGCAGTTGACCGAGGCCCAGAGGGTTGGCCACTGGCACCAGTTCGATCACGCCGTTGAGCAAGCCTTGGGCTTCGAGTTCGGTCAGGCGCTTTTTCAGCTCCCAGGCGGTACGCATGCCCGGCAGTTCATCGGCGTGCAGGCTGGCCTGGATGTAGGCCTTGCGCTCGCCCTTGCCGAAACGGAACACCGAAATCTGGCGTTCGCTGCCCAGGTGGCTCCACGGCAATGAATGATCGATGCGTTCCATATCAGTGCTTCCGCGGGGCCATGTAGCCCAGCCAGCGGCGCTCGGCCAGTTTGAAGATCTTCACCAGAATGAAGGTCAGGCACAGGTAGAACACGCCGGCGGTGATGTACGCCTCGAACGGCAAGTAATACTGGGCGTTGACCGTGCGCGCGGCACCGGTGATATCGATCAGGGTCACGATGGACGCCAGACTGGTGGTCTGCAGCATCATGATCACTTCGTTGCTGTACTGCGGCAGCGCCCGGCGCAGGGCCGACGGCAGCAGGATGCGCTTGTACATCTTGTAGCGGGACATGCCCATGGCCTTGGCCGCTTCGATCTCGCCGTTCGGCGTCGCACGCAGGCTGCCGGCGATGATTTCGGCGGTGTAGGCGCTGGTGTTGATCGCGAAGGCCAGGCACGCACAGAACGTGGCGCTGGACAGCCACGGCCACATGAAGCTTTCGCGCACCGCTTCGAACTGCGCCAGACCGTAGTAGATCAAAAACAGCTGAACCAGCATCGGCGTGCCGCGGATCACGTAGGTGAACAGCCAGGCACTCATGTTGACGACGGAGTTCTTGGACACGCGCATCAGCCCCAGCGGCAACGCCGCCAACAGACCGAAAAACAGCGACAGCGCGAGCAATTTGAGGGTGGTCACCAGGCCGCCGAGGTACAGCGGCAGGGCCTCCCAAATGACGTTGTAGTCGAAGATCATAGATCAGCCGCCCTTACGCCTACCGAGTAGCGCTTCTCAAGGTGACGCAATGCCAGCAACGAGACACTGGTAATGACCAGGTACATCGCCGCCACTGCGAGGAAGAAGGTGAAAGGTTCGCGGGTGGCATCGGCCGCCTGCTTGGCCTTGAACATCATGTCTTGCAGACCGACCACCGAAATCAGCGCGGTAGCCTTGGTCAGTACCAGCCAGTTGTTGGTGAACCCCGGAATCGCCAGGCGAATCATCTGCGGCACCAACACCCGGAAGAACACCTGGAAACTGCTCATGCCATAAGCCATGCCGGCTTCGGCCTGACCCTTGGGAATCGCCATGAAGGCGCCACGGAAGGTTTCCGACAGGTACGCACCGAAGATGAAGCCCAGGGTGCCGATACCGGCGGCCAATGGGTTCAGGTCGATGTAATCGTCAAAGCCGAGCATCGGTGCGACGCGGTTGAGCAGGTCCTGACCACCGTAGAAAATCAGCAGGATCAGCACCAGGTCGGGAATCCCGCGAATCACCGTGGAATACAGGTCGCCCAGCCAGGCCAGCCAGCGGATCGGGGACAGACGCAGCGAAACGCCGATCAGGCCCAGAACAATGGCCAGGACCATGGACGACAAGGCGAGCTGAAGCGTCAGCCATGCGCCATCGAGGATGACAGCCCCGTAGCCTTTCAACATGATTCAGGTCCTCGAAAGTTGGGATGAAAAAATGGCGCAAACCTCAGAGATCCTGTTGCTTGCGCCATTTCGGACTTGTCGCTCGGACGGGTTACTTGCCGTAGATATCGAAGGCGAAGTACTTGTCCTGGATTTGCTTGTATTTGCCGTTCTCGCGAATGGCAGTGATCGCGGTGTTGATCTTGTCTTTCAGCGCGTCACCCTTGCGAACGGCAATACCCACGCCGTCGCCGAAGTATTTGACGTCGGTGAAGGCCGGGCCTACGAAGGCGAAACCTTTGCCAGCGTCGGTTTTCAGGAAACCGTCATCCAGCAGCGTAGCGTCTGCCACGGTGCCGTCGAGGCGGCCGGCGGCCACGTCGAGGTAGATTTCGTTCTGCGAACCGTACGGCTTGATCTCGGCACCCAGCGGGGCCAGGACTTCGCGGGCGAAACGCTCGTGGATCGAACCACGTTGTACGCCGATGTTCTTGCCCTTGAGCTCAGCCAGGCCTTCGCTGACTTGAGTGCCGGCCTTCATGACCAGGCGCGCCGGGGTGTTGTAGTACTTGTTGGTGAAGTCCACGGACTTCTTGCGATCTTCGGTGATCGACATGGACGACAGGATCGCGTCGATCTTGCGCACTTTAAGTGCCGGGATCAGACCGTCGAACTCTTGCTCGACCCAGACGCACTTGACCTGCATCTGTTCGCACAGGGCGTTGCCGATGTCGTAGTCGAAACCAACGATGCTGCCGTCCGGTGCCTTGGAGGCGAACGGAGGGTACGCCGCTTCGATACCGATCTTCAGAGGCTTTTCATCGGCGAAGGTCGGCAGGGACAGCACGGACAGTGCCAGGGCGCCAAGCAGCACAAGTTTCTTCATCTTGGGACTCCATCGGTAAAGGGCAAAAACGGCAGAGTGAGCGACAGCCCAATATGCGAATGGGTTAAACGTAAAAGCGGTGCTGCGTCCTGGAAAACCCGCGCTGATTTCAACGCGAGCAACGACGAGCGAGTGATCGGCATTCTAACGACAGGCCCGAAGCCGATATTTCTTCAATGCGACAACTAATTACAGATGCACTGAGAAAGCCGCTTGGGCACGTTGACAGCCTTGCAAATTCATGCAAGAGCAAAAGATTGTGAACCGATCTATGCTGCAAATTGCGGGCCTATTATTGGCAAAGCCTTCTAATCCGGCAAGCGCAGCGTTGTGTCTTATTTTTCATGGGTGTTTGAAAGGCCCTGAAATGGGGCTTTGCGTTTCCCTACGCCCCGAATCGGTGGGGGCGGTTACACATTCAGACACATTCATGGGTGTGGGTAACAGTGGGAAATGGCCTACAGGCGAAGCCGATAATTATTGGCCCACCTGCTGATCGTTCCCACGCTCCGCGTGGGAATGCCGCCATGGACGCTCCGCGTCCGCCGTTGACGCTGTGACGCAGAGCGTCACGGGATGCATTCCCACGCGGAGCATGGGAACGATCAACACTAGTGACGCGGAGCGTGGGAACGATCAACACGGAGTGTGGGAACGATCAGGTCTTCAACAATAAAAAACCCCACCAGGCTCAACACCTGGCAGGGCTTCAATGTCGCTGAACGCGGCTTACGCGACGTTCATCGTCTTATGCGTATCAATCAAATGCTGCACCACACTCGGATCCGCCAGGGTCGAAATATCCCCCAACCCGTCGTATTCGGCAGTGGCAATCTTGCGCAGGATCCGGCGCATGATCTTGCCCGAACGCGTCTTCGGCAGCCCCGGCGCCCACTGGATAACATCCGGCGAAGCAATCGGGCCGATCTCTTTACGCACCCAGTTTTTCAGTTCCAGACGCAATTGCTCGGTCGGCTCTTCGCCATTTTTAAGGGTGACGTACACATAGATGCCCTGCCCCTTGATGTCGTGCGGGACGCCAACCACGGCAGCCTCGGCGACTTTCGGGTGCGCAACCATCGCGCTCTCGATCTCGGCCGTGCCCATGCGGTGACCGGAAACGTTGAGCACGTCATCCACGCGACCGGTGATCCAGTAGTAACCGTCTTCGTCACGACGAGCGCCGTCGCCGGTGAAGTACATGCCACGGAAGGTCTTGAAGTAGGTGTCGACGAAGCGGTCATGGTCGCCATACAGCGTGCGCGCCTGGCCTGGCCACGAATCGAGAATCACCAGGTTGCCCTCAGCGACGCCTTCGATGATGTTGCCCAGGTTGTCGACCAACGCCGGCACCACACCGAAGAACGGACGCGCTGCAGAACCTGGCTTGAGGGCGTGAGCGCCCGGCAGCGGGCTCATCATGTTGCCGCCGGTTTCGGTCTGCCACCAGGTATCGACGATCGGGCAACGGGACTTGCCCACATTCTTGTAATACCAGTCCCACGCTTCCGGGTTGATCGGCTCACCCACAGAACCGAGCAGGCGCAAACTGCTGCCATCAGCGCCTTCAACAGCGGCTTGGCCCGACGCCATCATCGCGCGGATCGCGGTTGGCGCGGTGTAGAGGATGTTGACCTTGTGCTTGTCGATGATCTTCGCCACCCGGGTGATGTCCGGATAGTTCGGCACGCCTTCGAACAGCAACGTGGTCGCGCCGTTGGCCAATGGACCGTAGACGATATAGCTGTGGCCAGTGACCCAGCCGACGTCGGCGGTGCACCAGTAGACTTCACCCGGGCGATAGTCGAACACGCGCTCGTGGGTCATCGCCGCATACAGCAAGTAACCGGCGGTGGTGTGTTGCACGCCCTTCGGCTTGCCAGTGGAACCGGAGGTATAAAGGATGAACAGCGCTTCTTCGGCGCCCATTTCTTTTGGCGCGCAAACACTGCCCGCCACTTTCATCAGGTCTTCGTACCAGATGTCGCGATGCTGGTTCCACTTGATGTTGCCACCGGTGCGCTTGCACACGATGACTTTCTGAATGCTGCTGGTTTCCGGGTTGGTCAGCGCGTCGTCGACGTTGGTCTTGAGCGGGACCTTCTTGCCGGCACGGACGCCTTCATCGGCCGTGATCACCACTTTGGATTTGCAGTCGATGATGCGACCGGCCAGGGCTTCCGGCGAGAAGCCGCCGAACACCACCGAGTGAATCGCGCCGATCCGGGTGCAGGCCAGCATGGCGACCACGGCTTCGGGGATCATCGGCATATAGATAGTCACCACGTCGCCACGGTGTACATCCTGGCCGCGCAGGGCGTTGGCGAACTTGCAGACTTGTTCGTGCAGGTCGCGGTAGGTGATGTTGCGGCTCTCGGCCGGGTCATCCCCTTCCCAGATAATCGCGATTTGATCGCCGCGCTCGGCCAGGTGACGGTCGAGGCAGTTGTAGGAAACGTTCAGGGTGCCGTCGGCGAACCACTTGATGTCGACATGGTGATCGTCGAAGGAAGTCTGTTTCACCGTGGTGAAAGGCTTGATCCAGTCGAGGCGCTTGGCCTGTTCGCGCCAGAAGCCGTCCGGATTGACGACCGACTGCTGGTACATGGCCTTATAGGTGGCCTCGTCAGTCAGCGTATTGGCTGCTACCTCGGGACGAACGGGATACAAAGAAGCCGCACTCATCTTTCTTACCTCGGTGGAATAGTTGTTTTTGTATGGCTCTGTTGTAGCCGGGCCGGGCCTATAGAACCATTCGACGATGGTAGTAACAAGCCCCTACAAAACGTCGTGGTTACCCCCGTTTGTGGGTCAAACCCGCGCAATCCGGGCCTCCCCGCCCCCGCAGGAGCTGGCGCAGCCTGCGATCTTTTGATCTTCCAAGGGATTGTTACGGAATTCGCGAAAGGTGTTTATCAAAACCACGGGTATATGAATCCACCCCCCACGCCTAAAATCAGCCTCGCCAACAAGGCAACCCTGATTAACAAGTTGCAGCCCCCACGAAGGCAGTTAATCAAACAACCCAGTACTGAAGTTCCACACGCAATCCCAAAAAGATTGCGTGACCCCTCACGACTTTAGAAAGGTAAAACTGAAATGAAAGCTTTATTAGTTCTGGCCCTCAGCAGCCTGTGCGCAACCGCCATGGCAGACGAGGTCCCGACTGATGTCGCGCAGCAACAACCGGCAGTCGAGGAATACACTTACTCCACCCACCTGGACATCGCCAACGTAGTGTCCATGAGCGAAATCCCCAACGTGTGCGAAGTTGTTCCGATGAAAATGGAATACGACGACTCCAAAGGCCAACGCCACATCCTGCGTTATAGCGTCATGGGTAACGGCTGCTCTAACGGCTGATCTTCCCGCACTCCCCTTAACGGTTCGACCCACCCGCCCGCTCTTTCAGGCAGATGAAGCGCCGGACCGTAATACATCGATATATACGATTGTTTAGTGCGGTTATTTGCGCTTTTTAATCAAATTCACTGGCGTAGTATGAATTCCACACCCAAGGCACAAAACGCCAACGAACCTGGAGCCACCACCATGAAAACCAAACTGATCCTCGCCCTGACCCTCTCCGTACTGGCCGGTAGCGCATTCGCTGCTGATGGTTTTGACCGTACCGGCTCCGCTGTTGCCGCTGACGGTTACGATCGCACCGGTTCTGCCGCTGTTGCTGCTGATGGCTACGACCGCACCGGTTCCGCCACCGTTGCTGAAGACGGCTACGACAAAACCGGTTCGGCGACCTTCGCTGCCGACGGTTTCGAACGCACCAACTCGGCGACTTTCAGCTGACATTTGGCTGAATCATCACTGCCCGACTTCGGTCGGGCTCAGTTGTGTCTGGAGCCGTCGAAAAGCGCTTCAAAACACAACATGTAGTGAAAAACCGGTTTTTTGGCTATTTTTTGAGCAAAAAAACCAACGCGCTAAAATTAATGAAAAAAAATCTGCCCCGCGATACCCAGCCCAAAGCCCTGTAAACCCTCGCTCCGACCAAAAAACCTCCCCCGCCGTCCGATATCAGTGCCATTTCGTCGCACCACAGCCCTGTTTTTTTCCCTATAATGCGGCCTTAAACGGGCCTGCAATATTCCCTTACAGGGATAAGCAGCCAGTCTGAAGCCCCACGCAGAAGCGATTCACTCCTCTGCGCCCATCAGTGGCTTCGGAACCCGGACAAAATTCTGTTTGATGCCTGCGTATAGCTGCTGCAAAAAACGATTCCTTTAGATCCAACGCGGTCAGTACGACCGTGTGAAAAACCATCACACGGGCAACTGGCCCTCACGCAGGAGACGACACGTCATGCTGAGCTGGGACGAATTCGACAAAGAAGACACGGGCGAAGTAGCCGTAAAAGGCGCCAACGCCGGCCACGCGACTGAAGCCAACATGGACCGCCTCGACACCGCCGGTGGCGTTGCCGCCCAAGAAGCGCGCGCCGTGACCGCCTCCGACTCCGCCGCCATCGCCCGTGCCAAGGCTGCCCTGGACAACCTCGACGTTGCCGAAGGCCTGGCCGAACTCGAAGGCGCCTCCGCCCGTGTTGCCGTCGACGAAAAGCGCATGATCAACTGCCGCGCCGACCTCAACCAACTCGTACCTTTCAAGTACGACTGGGCCTGGCAGAAATACCTGGACGGTTGCGCAAACCACTGGATGCCGCAAGAAGTCAACATGACCGCCGACATCGCCCTCTGGAGAGACCCGGAAGGCCTGACCGACGACGAACGCCGCATCGTCATGCGCAACCTCGGCTTCTTCTCCACCGCCGACTCCCTGGTTGCCAACAACCTGGTCCTGGCCGTGTACCGCCTGATCACCAACCCGGAATGCCGCCAGTACATCCTGCGCCAGGCGTTCGAAGAAGCGATCCACACCCACGCCTACCAGTACTGCATCGAATCGCTGGCCATGGATGAAGGCGAGATCTTCAACATGTACCACGAGATCCCATCGGTCGCGAAAAAAGCCACCTGGGGCCTCAAATACACCCGCTCGATCTCCGATCCGAAGTTCGAAACCGGCACCGTCGAAACCGACAAAGAACTGCTGCGCAACCTGATCGCCTACTACTGCGTTCTGGAAGGCATCTTCTTCTACTGCGGCTTCACCCAAATCCTCTCCATGGGCCGCCGCAACAAAATGACCGGCGTCGCCGAGCAGTTCCAATACATCCTGCGCGACGAATCCATGCACCTGAACTTCGGCATCGACGTGATCAACCAGATCAAAATCGAAAACCCGCACTTGTGGGATGCTGAGATGAAGGAAGAGGCTTCGCAGATGATTCTGCAGGGCACTCAACTTGAGATCGAATACGCTCGCGACACCATGCCTCGCGGCGTACTCGGCATGAACGCGGCGATGATGGAGGACTACCTGAAGTTCATCGCTAACCGGCGTTTGTCGCAGATTGGGTTGAAGGAAGAGTATCCAGGGACGACTAACCCGTTCCCTTGGATGAGCGAGATTATGGACTTGAAGAAAGAGAAGAATTTCTTTGAGACGCGGGTTATTGAATACCAAACCGGTGGTGCGCTTAGCTGGGATTAACTCCTGAGGCTAATCGAAAACCTGAAAGCCCCGATCTGATCGGGGCTTTTTATTGCCGAAAAGAAAGCCTTATTCGTCCCTACATCACTTCGCTAAATCTCCTACAACACTTCCAGCTCTTTCCCGATTGATGCCAAGTCAATGCACCTCTAAGCTCAATCCAGGTGCCTAAGAAACGCCCAACGTAGAAGCTGACTTATTCACACAGAACCGCGTGTTGTCTTGAAGACATAAACACGGACTTGTGTGGAAAAGACCGCCTGTTGGGACTTCTTACATCCTCTACGTTGGGTCTGGCTCTATCCAATTCATTCGTAGAGGTAATGGATATGCCCACACAAAAACCCACCTGCTTCCCGACTTCTTTGGTGAACGGTCATGTCTGATCCGTTTATCCCCATGGTTTTCATCCGCCAAAATCTCAACCTTCACGCCCTCCTCCTGGAAAACCAACCATGGTTCTGCGCTCGCGATCTCGGTCGTTTGATGGGGTTTCATCTGAATGATCGAGTGGTCAGCAAACTGGATGAGGATCAGCGGCAGACGCTGCTAATTGACTATCACGGCCAACCTGAGAAAAGGCTGATGCTGAGCGAGTCCGGCGTCTATGCGTTGTTGGTCTATCACTACGCGCCGGGAAATCGGTTGTTGCGTGAATGGTTGACTCATCAAGTGGTGCCGGCCTTGCGTGATGCCCTGCCATCGAAGAACGCTGATCGACCGATGTTGAGTTTGTTGGATTGGCCGGAGATGTCGTTGAGTCTGTTGCATTGGCAGGATGAGGGCTGGATTCGGCTGCGGGACATGCCTTATCTGTTGCTGAATCGCACGCGGCGACGGGTACCAGTGGTTAAGCCTTGGTGGCGGAAGGTTTTGGAGGTGTTTCAGTCTTCGAAGCAATCGGTGGGTTAGTGCGGCGGTGTCTTCGTAGGATCGCTTGAACGATACGTCAGTCTTTTCTGTAGGAATTTTCGTAGACAGTCGTAATGGCCACTCAGTATCGTCCGAGGGTTTTTAACCCTCGGCGATTGTATGGATACGGAAAAGAGCAAAGGTGATTGGAGTGACGCGGAGATTCAGGCTGCGGTCGATTCCTATCTCAGCATGTGGTCCCGTGAGCAGAACGGCCAGCCATTCAATAAGGCCCATGAAAATCGTGTTCTACGCGAAGGCGTCTTAGCAGGCCGCACTAAGAGCTCAGTAGAGTTTCGAATGCAGAACATTTCTACGATCATGGCCGAGTTGGGTCGAGAGCCTATTAAGGGCTACAAACCCGCACAGAATGTCGGCGCGAATGTTGCGCGTAGCATTCGCGAAGCGCTCAACGCTCCAAGCCCTTTGACGCCCGAAGATTTTGCCCCGACGGCAGACGAGGCAACGCTGGAGCAACGAGCGTCCAAACTTGAGCGACACCCCCTTAAAGATGAGCCGAAAGGGATTGAGCGACCCGAGCAAACTCAGTCCAGCGGAAAGTCTTATGTTCGCGATCCTGAAGTGAGAGCGTGGGTTCGCCAGCAGGCTGAAGGTAAATGCGAGGGCTGTGGAGAACCTGCTCCGTTTGAGAAGGATGGTCGCCCATTTCTTGAGGTCCATCACGTTAAGCATTTGGCGCAGGAAGGCTCGGATCGACCGAGGAATGCTGTGGCACTGTGCCCGAATTGTCATCGTCGTTGTCACCATTCGAGCGACCGGGATGAATTCACTGCTTCGCTTTATAAGAAGGTGAAACGGTTGAAAGTCGAATAACTGAGCCTGGTGAAATCTGTGGCGAGGGGGTTTGTGCCAGGCTTGGCCAATGCGTTGATGCAGGCATTCGCGAGCAAGCGCGCTCCCACAGGTTTAGTGGTTTGCCACAGATTTTGCGGCGTTTTGAAAACAGTCAGTGCAACCCTCCGCACCTCCCGCTATTAATACCCTCCCCCACTCAAGGACCCGAGCCCACCATGAAATTCGACCTCGCCTACTGCCTCAGCCTCGACGACAAGCTGTCGATCTATGACGTGCGGGATTTGAATTTTGACGAGACGATGGAGTTCGATTCCGCCAAGGAACACTTCCAATGTCCCAATGACGCCTGCAGAGCGGCCTTCGATGCGGCAAATGTGCTGACGACGTTCAACGCCAAAAACGTGAATTACGTTCGCACCCCGCACTTCAAGAACACGCCCAGCACGCGGCATGTGGCGGATTGTCCTTATGTCAGTTTGAGGACGCCGGCGTCGGGGCTTGAGGTGGACGGTGCGGAAACGGATGACAGCCGCGAGGAGCATTTCCCGTCGGAATTGTTACTGACTCGGCGTGAGTATGTGCGCAAGCCGTCGAGCCCGGCGGTGGCGGCGGATGTATTAAGGGATGACGTAAGCCCCATTACCGCGGACAGCCATACGGAACACCCAACCCGCGAGTCGGCGCCGGACAAGACCAGTGTGTTCGCCCATCCGGTGGAGTGTTTTGTGTCGAACTTCGAGGACAAGGAGTTGCTCAAGCGCATGCCGCTGAAGATTGGCGAGCATACGGCGCCTTATGGCTCGTTCTTCAAGAAGATTGAATACCTGACGGACAACAAGGGGCTGATTTACTGGGGCAAGATCAAGGAGATCAAGGATTACACCCAGAGCTTTCGCATCGATTTCGAGCAGAAGGTCTGGTTCAAGCAGGCGGATGAGGCGAAGAAGAAGCCGTATTCGGTGAATGTTTATTTGAGCAAGAAGTTGATCGACACCTACCGCAAGCGCAAGGCGTTTCTGGAAGAGATCAAGCACGCCATTGAAAGCGGGAAGGAGTTGTTTTGTTTCTTCTATGGCGTGACGCCGGAGTTGAAGCAGGTGCCGAGCAAGAAAAACCCCGAACAGACGTTCGGGGTGTTCAGTGCGAATATTGAGAATCTGGATCACTTCATTGTTCGGGAAGCGCCGGGGTTGGAGTAGCGATTAACCTTTGGGCAACTCCAGTTTTATCGCGCCAGGGTGCTGTTTGACCAGCGAGTAAGGCAGTACCGGCCACTCCGGGCCGTCGCAGTTTCTTTGGGCTCGCGCGAAGTACGGCCCCAGATATAAGCCCTTCGCGGTGAAGTGCCAGTTGGAGTAACCCCAGACACTTTCGTCGGTGAAGTCGCAATTGTCTTCATCGCCTTCAACCGGCTTTTTCATTTCATCCGGGTAGAGCGCGGAGAACTGCTGAATCAGCCAAGGCACCAGGACGTCGCGTTGAGCGCTGGCTTGTGCGTCACTGATGGTTGCCGTCGCAGGTTTATCCGCCTCGCCAATCCAGAGCACGTCGGTCAGCGATAAGACTTGGCCGGTATGAACGTCGAAATTAAGCGGTGAATCGCCAAAGTCCGGATGCGCACCACCGCAATCGTAGCCGATGGAGATGCTCACGCTGACCACGTCCGGCGACAGGAATGTCGGGGTGGCGCCTTGTTCGAACTCGGCACTCTCCCCGCCCCGCAGCTGGCAGCCGTAATAGTCGATGGCCTCGCTCCAGAGTCGCCCCAGCAGCTGTTGATTGACGCGATCCTGATCAGCCTTCGGGTAGCCGGATTCGACGCTGAACAGCGAAACCCTGGACTCGGGCTCGCTCCACCATTGCAAACCGTAGCCCATGAACGTTTCTTTCTTGCCAGGCTTGAGCTTCAACCCTTGCAGGCGCAGGTACTCATAAGGATCGCTTTTCGGTAGCGCTGCAATGAAGGGCAACGCGTCCGCCGCCGTGGTCGGGAGTTTGGCCTCGGTCAACTGCACTGGCAGGGTTTTACCCTTGGAACTTTTCCATTCGCCCTGCCAGCCGTTGGCGGTTTGTTTCAGCTTCAGGGTGGGCAGGGGCTTGTTCTCGCCGTAGCGATTGTTGCCCTCGTTGAGCGTCAGGGTTTTGGCCTGTAGCGTTCCGCTTAGCTCCAGGTCGCGATGGAATTTCTCGTAGAAATAGCGACCACTCACTTCGCTCGCGTCGCGGGTGTTCAGTTCCAGGACAATCGGCATCTTGCCCAGGGTGCCGGTGAACACCTGCCCGCCGAATTCGGCATGGGCGGTTGAGACAACCGTAAGAAACAAAGCGGCGCAGGGTATGAGGCACGAGAGTCCTTTGAACATCGAATCATCCTTTGGAAAAGTCAGCGGGAACTGGTGGGTTGCAGTTTAAGGCAGTTGCAGCGTTACGCCGCCGGGGTGTTGTTTGATGAGGTTGTAAGGCAGAACGCTCCAGTCAATGTCTCGGCACGCAGCCGCCGCGTGAACAAAAACGGGCTCCAACTTGAGGCCTTTTTCGGTGAAGTACCAGAGAGGGGAATTCCAAAGGTTATCGTCGTTGTAGACGCAATCGTTCTCCTCCACTTCGGGCTTTGCCGTCATTTCGCTGGGGTTGAGTTTGAGCAATTGTGCCACCAGCCACGGCGCCAGTTCTTTATTACGATATTCATAATGAGCTTTGAACGCCGGGGATGAGTAATCAAAGCCCTCTTCGAAATGCACGGGTTTGCCCTGCCCCACCCACAGCACATCATCAAGCGTCAGGACATTGCCGGTCCTGGTATCAAAGTTGAGCGATTCGTTGTCCAGATTCGGATGAAGACCACCGCAATAGAAGTCGGTGGCGGTAATGACGCTCATCACCGAAGGCGACATCCATACGGGATGACTTGTTTGAAAATAGGACCCCGGGGCACCATCTACAGTGCACTCCAAAGTCCCCCCGACGCCCTGCCACAAACGCGCCATCAGTCGCTGATTGATGCGTTGAAGCACTTCAGCGGGATAACCCGAAACGACTTCGAACAGTTGCACTTGGGATTGCGGCTCGCTCCACCATTGCAGGGTGTAGCCCATGAAGTTTTCGGTCTGGCCTTGTTTGAGTTTCAGGCCTAGCAAGCGCAGGTATTCGTAGGGCAACTTGTCATGAAGTTGGACGAGATAGGGCAAGGTATCGGCGGGCACTGGCGCAAGTTTGGCTTGCTGCAGCTCCATCTTCATCACTTTGCCCTTGGCACTGGCCCACTCGCCAGACCAGCCATCCGGCGTGGGTTTCAGGCGCATGGTCGGGTGAGGCTGACTTTCGCCCCCTTCCTCCAGTACAAGTATTTCCCCTTCTTTTGTAAGGCTGAGAATCAAGTCCTTACGGTACTTTTGGTAGAAGTAACGACCATCGCCAGAGTCGGGATTCATTTCCAGCACAATCGGCATTTTACCCAAGGTCCCGGTGTAGAGCTGAGTGCTGGCGTCAGCCCAAATCACAGACGAAAACGTTAAGCATGCCGTTACGACAACCCCGGCCAACCAGCGCAATCCTTTGAACATCAGATCTTCCTTGGATAAGTGGCCGAATCCAGCCTTAAGGCAATTGCAGCGCGACACCGCCGGGGTGTTGTTTGATGAGGCTATAGGGCAAAACACTCCACTCCACATACCCACACGGCGCTTGCGCGTGAGAGAAGTAAGGCTCTAACTTGATGCCTTTTTCAGTGAAATACCAAGTAGGGAGGATCCAACGGTCTGCTTCACCGTAAGCACAGTTCTCGTCGCTGCCTGGTATCTGATCGGGATGAAGCTTATGCAACTGTTCGACTAGCCAAGGTGCAAGTTTTTTAGCGCGGTACTCGGAATAAACTTCGCGCGCGTCCGGGGTTTGTTCGTCATTCAACTCTTCGTAATGCAGCGGTTTACCCTGCCCGACCCAGAGGACGTCTTCTAACGTCAGGGACTTACCGGTTTTGGCATCCAGGTTAATGGGAGCCTCGCTGTAATCCGGGTGCTGGCCGCCACAACGCCCCTCGGTCTCAACGTTCACGCTGATAACCGATGAGGTGATCAGCAGCGGTGTCATCGTTTGGATAAGCGACGTATCTCTACCGCCAGCGAGACACCCGTAGTACCCCACCACTTCCCGCCACAATCGATCCATCAACTGCCGATTAATGCGATCGCGCGCTTCAGGGGTATAGCCGGAAACCACTTCAAATATCGTCAACTTCGTCTGCGGCTCACTCCACCATTGCAGCGAATAGCCGTTGAACGTCTCGGTCTTGCCTTGTTTGAGTTTCAGACCATGCAGACGCAGATACTCATAAGGTTCCTGATCATGGAGCCTGGTTAGATAGGGCAAAGTATTGGCGGGTAGTGGTGGGCGCTTGGCATGCTCCAACTCAATCTTCAGCACTTTACCTTCAGGGCTGATCCATTCGCCGGCCCAGCCTTCAGGTGTGGGCTGCAAGCGAATTGTCGGGCGCGGCTTGTCCTCGCCGTAAGGTTCTTCACCCTCCTTGAGAACAAGGGCGTTCCCTTCCTTTGTGCCGCTGAGCACCAGATCCTTGCGGTACTTCTGGTAGAAGTAGCGGCCGGTCCCCGAATCGGGATACATCTCCAGCACAATCGGCGTTTTGCCCAAGGTTCCGGTGTACACCTGAGCGCTGTTTTCAGCCCACAGCGGCGTAGAAAACGTTGAGCACGCCAGCGCGATAACGCCAGTCAGACGACACAATCCGTTGAACATCAAATCATCCTTGAAGGAAGTGAGCGTTTGCCCGCTTGTAATGGGCGCGGATTATGGCGAATAGCCGTCAAACAATCGATGCCGCAATGTCGATCATTGCTGCGCCAGTTGCGACTGCAACTGCCCAATCTCGCGCTTCACTGCATTAAGCCGATCACGTGCAGCCTGAACGCCTTGTTCATTCTGGCCGGAGTAAGTGCGTAACCAGTGCGCAATCATTTCTTCATCGGGCCAGTAATAGTCCTTATGGCCTTTACTCAGTCGCGGGGTGTCATTCCTCCGTGCGTCGAAGCGGCCAGCTTCGTATTCGTCAGCCGGTAGTGAGCCCCATTCGGCGGCGTAACTCTGGAAAATCCAGGAAATTTCGTCGATGTGCTTTTGCGCACCGCGATGCCGGCGTTTATAGAAAACATACTCGCTACAGGCCTGCTCATAACGCTGCTCCATGAGACCGCCGTCGATCCATTGAAACAAGTCATTCTGCGTCGCATGGCGCATCAAACCGTAGAGCCAGCGCTCAGAGAAGCGTTGAATAAATCCGGCAACGTCAGCCTTTTTCGCGTCCGCGAAAATCATGCAGTAACGGGTTTTGATGTGCATGACTAACAGCACATGTTTGCGCTGAACCGTAATGGCGTGAACCAGCCATTGTTCTGTCAGATCACTGAGTTCATCTTCTTCAGGAGTGGGCGATGGCGGATTGAAGTCCACGGGCGTGATTGTTCTACCCTTTTGGACACGACTGAAAAACTGGCTGGCTGCTTCGGTGCAGTTAAAGATCAACATCAATGGCCCTCAAGTTTTAGGTGCACTTAATTAACCCACATACCAAGCATCACTAAAAGCAGCAAACCAATGTAGACCCACGCATGCACGCGATCCGGTATCCGCCCGATCCAAGGCGTAGCCAGCCTCATGCCGATGATCGATCCCGCCGCCAATATCGCAAACGCCAACACATCCACATACCCGATAAACCACGGGCCCAAATCAAACTCGGTGAACCCGGCCATCGCCATGTACGTCAGCGTCCCGGCCAGGGCCACGGGCAAACTCAGCGGATTGGCCATGGACGTGGCTTGCGACATGCTCAGGCCACAACGCCGCAGTAACGGCACGGTCATGACACTGCCGCCCACGCCGAGAAAGGTTGCGATAGCGCCGATTCCTACACCCGATACCTCTACCCTTCCCAATCGGCGTGGGACTCCGTTATCCGAGTGTGTGAGAAAACCACGCCGGAACAGGCAGTCCAGAATCGTAATCCCCAGGTACACGATGAAGGCATAGCGAATCACTTCACCATTGGCCCATATCGCCGCAACGGCGCCGACAATTGCGCCTAATCCGATGTATCCACCCAACGGCCACAGGTAATGGCGAATCAGACTACCGGCGCGGTGATGTTTTCCGGTGGCGATCAGCGCGTTGACGATCATCACGCAGGTCGAAGTGGCCACGGCAATGTGCATCGCCGATTGACCGACAGGGTCGTCGGCGCCATGGCTCGCCATGAGCATGCGGTACAGCAGCGGCACCACGACGAAGCCGCCGCCGAAGCCGAACAGCACGGCGGTGATGCCGGTCATGCAGCCGAAGAGAGTCAGTAAGAGATAGAACATCGCGCGTCGTCCAGTGGTTGGGAGCGGTCGACGATAGAGCGATGCCGCTTGGCCTGCTTCAGCAAGCCGGCCAATAATGTTTGCGTTTACGCCAATCGCTGGGTACCGCTTGATGCGCAATGTTTCGATCAATTTGCTGGACGATACGCCACGGCCAGTGGTGGCGATCGGTACGGATTATTCCCACGGACATGTGCTGCCCCTTCATACACACCGACGGGCACAACTCCTATACGGTGCCACCGGGGTGATGCAGGTCAGCACCCACGACGGCAATTGGGTGGTGCCGCCGCAACGGGCGGTGTGGATCCCGGCGGGGGTGGCCCATGAAGTGTTGATGCTGGGGGTGAGTACG
This sequence comes from Pseudomonas sp. ADAK2, assembly GCF_012935755.1. Taxonomy (GTDB): domain Bacteria; phylum Pseudomonadota; class Gammaproteobacteria; order Pseudomonadales; family Pseudomonadaceae; genus Aquipseudomonas. Next base: position 6,179,667 of record NZ_CP052862.1, on the reverse strand, counting down.
CGGAGTTTGTACATCGAGCCGACTGCAGTCGATCTGGGGAGTCGTTGCCAGGTACTCAATGTTTCACCGTTGATGCGGCATTTATTGATGGAGGCGGTGGAGGTGCCGCTGGCCTACGACGAAGCCGGACGCGACGGTGTGCTGATGGATTTGCTGCTGCACGAACTGGCCCGCAGTGCGCCTCTGCCGTTGCACATTCCGTTGCCTGTTGAAGGGCGACTGCTCGGGTTGTGTCAGACGTTTCTTCAGCAGCCCAATATCCATCAAGCGCCGCAGCACTGGGCCGATCAATTGCACATCAGCCTGCGCACCTTTAATCGCCTGTTCCGCCAACAGACCGGCCTGAGTTTCAGCCAATGGCGGCAACAAGCGTGCGTAGTGCTGGCCCTGGCGCGGCTGGCGGAGGGGACGCCGGTGACGCGGATCGCCATCGACTTCGGCTACGACAGCCCGGCGGCGTTCTCGACGATGTTTCGCCGGGTGCTGGGGCAGGCACCGTCCGTCTGGATGGATGCGGCGAAATAGCACAAATCAAAAAATGCGTTTGATCCGGGCCCGAAACAACTGTACAAAAACACAGTACATTTTAAATCAGCACTCTCGAGCCCGGAGAACACCATGGCCTCTCTTGCGATGAAAATCACCCTGGAACGTATCGCCCTCTTCCAATTCACCCCGGCCCACAGCGCCCAGGCCCGAGCGATGCTGGGTTGGAGCGTGGAAGAACTGTCGCGCGAATCCGGGGTTTCCGTGGACGCCATCGAGCGATTCGAGGCCGAGCGCGATGTGCTGGATGTCACGCGGCTGGCGTTGGCATATCGGTTTGAATCGGAAGGCCTGGTGTTCTTCCCCGGGTTTGCACCGGGTAGAGGGATGAATGTGAAAGGGTCGACGCCGGATCCGGTGGCGCGACCGGATTATGCGATGGTTGAGTGAGGTGTCAGCAGATGAGTGATATCGATGCAGGTGTCGCGCGGGGCAAAGCCGAATACGTCATGAGGATCGGCATGCTCCTCGATAACGGTGATCTGAGTAAGACCGAGGCGGCGCAAAAACTCGGATTGTCCGAGGAAGAGCTGGATGAAATGCTTCAAGGACGACTGGACGATTTGACCGTGACGAAGATCCTGGACCATCTGGACCTTCTGAAGGGTGAAACGCAGCGCTTGTAGAGGTAGATCCCGGGCCACTCCCATGGCGGAGGGCCCGCAAGGGCAACGCTCTACGCCGTTACCTGATCGCTTACGTCTTCCACGCCTGACCACCACGCGTTGCCACGTTGCGGATACATCACGTTGAACGCCTCGCCCATTTGCGGCGTACTGATCGACACATTCCGCTCCCAGGCCAGCGCCAGGATGCGATCGAAGGGTTCGTACCAGGCGTGCATCGACAGGTCGAAGGTGCCGTTGTGAATCGGCAGCAGCCAGCGCCCTTTGAGGTCGATGTGGGCTTGCAGGGTTTGTTCGGGTTGCATGTGCACGTGTGGCCATTCGACGTTGTAGGCACCGGTTTCCATCAGCGTCAGGTCGAACGGGCCGTACTGTTCGCCGATGCGTTTGAAGCCGTCGAAGTAGCCGGTATCGCCACTGAAGAAGATGCGGGTGTTGCCATCGATCATCACCCACGAGGCCCACAGCGTACTGTTGCCATCGAACAGGCCGCGGCCGGAAAAATGCTGCGACGGTGTAGCGACGAATTGAATGCCATCGACTTCGGTGCCCTGCCACCAATCCAGTTGGCGGACTTTGCTGGCGTCGATGCCCCACTTGATCAGGGTATCGCCGACGCCCAACGGCGTGAGGAAATACTTAGTTTTGTCCGCCAGTTTAAGCACCGCGTTGTAGTCGAGGTGGTCATAGTGGTCGTGGGACAGGATCACCGCTTCAATTGGCGGCAATTCTTCCAGGCTGATCGGCGGCTGGTGGAAACGCTTGGGTCCGGCCCATTGCACCGGGGAGGCACGCTCGGCGAACACCGGGTCGGTGATCCAGAATTTGTCCCGCAACTTGAGCAGTACGGTGGAGTGGCCGAGGCGGTAGACGCTGTGATTAGGTGCAGCGATCAACGCGGCCTGGGTCAACGTTTGCACCGGGATGGCAGCGCTTGGGCGGGTGCTGCGCGGTTTGTGGAAGATCATGTTCCACATGATGCGCAGCATTTTGCGAAAGCCTTCGCGCTGGACCGGTTGGTGATTGTGGAAGTGCCCTTCTACCTGACGGGAAGCTTCAGGCTGGGTGGCTTTGTTCATTGGGGAAGTCGTAATGGCCATGACTGAATGACTCCAGAAAAACCGCGCAACTCACGGTTTTCCGCTTTGGGACGATAAATGGCCAAGGCACGCACGCATCAGCCGGAGATCTATTGTTCACGGTGCAGGATTAACCAAGCATTACACTGCACAGTGTAGTTTCTAGGTTGCATCAATCCCGGCGACAAGTAAACTGCTGAGTGTAATTCCAACTTTTCCCTGCCGAAGCGTACTTATGACAGCTCCACAGCGCCTGACCGACCGAAAACGCGAAGCCATCATCCAGGCGGCGATTACCGAATTCCGTAGCAACGGTTTCGAGATCACCAGCATGGACAAGATCGCCGCCACGGCGGGCGTGTCGAAGCGCACGGTGTACAACCACTTCCCGAGCAAAGAAGAGCTGTTCGCCGAAATTCTCAACCAGTTGTGGGCGCGGGTGACGGAAGAACAGGACACCTCGTACCGCCCTGAGCTGCCCCTGCGCGATCAGCTTCGTCAGCTCCTGCTGGCGAAAATGCAGATGATGGGCGATAACAACTTTCTCGACCTCGCGCGGGTGGCCATTGCCGCGACCATTCATTCGCCCGAACGTGCGCAAAACATGATCACCCGCATGGGCGAACGCGAAGAGGGTCTGACCCTGTGGATTCGGGCGGCCCAGGCCGATGGCCGACTGAAACCGGTCGCCCCGGAGTTTGCCGCGCAGCAGGTCCAGGGCTTGCTCAAGTCCTTCGGGTTCTGGCCGCAGATTTCCATGGGCCAGACCGGCCTTTCGCCCGAGGTACAAAGCACGGTCGTCGAATCCGCCATGGACATGTTCCTGGCCTGTTATCAGCTCTAGATCAAGTCCCGCCGTACCTGCGCCCGCGTTAAATGGCTCCCAAGGACACTGATTATTCCCGTTGGAATAAATGACAATGTCTGCCGCTTTACCGATGAACGGTAACTCTGAATAAAACACCGCAATGTGTTTCAGAATGAATCTGGCGCAGGGAATTATGGAAAACCAACGCGGCAAGGGCCTTTCGTTCGCCCGACGCATTTACATGCCCAGAACGGTCGGTCTGGGCATTGGCTGTATTTGTGTGACCGCCGCGCTATATCCCTTGAACATGCCGGGCTGGGTCTGGGTGCTGATGCTGCTCAATGGCTTCGTCTGGCCCCATCTCGCTTACCAGATGGCCACCCGCTCGCCGTTTCCTTATCAGGCTGAACGCCGCAATATCATTGGCGATTCGTTGTGCGGCGGTTTCTGGGCGGCCGCCGCTCAGTTCAACCCGATCGTGACCGTGACCATTCTGTCGATGATGACGATGAACAACGTCGCAGCCGGTGGCCCGAGGCTGTTCCTCTACGGCGCCCTGGCGCAAATGGTCGGCGTCATCATTGCCTGGCTCGTGTTCGGCATCGGCTTTACCCCGACGGCCACGCCGATCCAAGTGTGGGCCTGCCTGCCATCGCTGACCCTTTACCCCTTGGCGGTGGGCATGGTGTGTTATCGACTGGCGTTCAAACTCGCCGAACACAAGCGCACCTTGAGCGCCTTGAGCCGCACGGACAGTTTGACCGGCCTGCTCAACCACGGCGCCTGGAAGGACCTGCTGCACGTCAAGTTCCAGCAGTGCCTGCAGAATCAGGGTGCGTCGGTGATTGCCCTGATCGACATCGATCACTTCAAGGCGATCAACGACACCTACGGGCATATCGTCGGCGATACGGTGCTGCGGCAATTGAGCGTGGAACTCAAGCGCACCCTGCGTGAAAGCGATCTGGCCGGCCGCTATGGCGGTGACGAGTTCTGCGTGATCCTGCCGAACATGTCGTTGCAGCAAGCCAGGGAAGCAATGGAACGTTTGCGCGAAGTGCTCAACGAATATCGCCACCCGCACGTGCCCGAACTGCGCATCAAGCTGAGCATCGGCCTGGCCGCGTACCAAACGCCTTTCGCCGACGCGATTACCTGGCTCAACGACGCCGACAAAGCCCTTTACACCGCGAAAAACACCGGTCGCAACAAGATCAGTATGGCGTCGAGCCATTCAACATTGATTCAGACAACCGACGCCTGCGCAGGACTATAGTGACCCCAAGTCCCGATTCCCTGCCGAGCGCACCATGAATTCAACCAAGCCCGACACCAAGCCCGCCGCCCCTGTCGATCACCTGCGCTTCCATCGCCCTCACGCTCACCTGGCGCCGACCTTCGGCAACGACAAATTCGCCCTGCGCGCCGAGGCGTTTGCGCGGTTCTTCGGCACCCCGACGTTTCTTGGTGCGCAAACCCTGATCGTGGTGCTGTGGGTCTGCCTGAATCTGTTCGGCGTGGCGCACTTTGACCTGTACCCGTTCATCCTGCTCAACCTGGCCTTCAGCCTGCAATCGGCTTACGCCGCGCCACTGATCCTGCTGGCCCAGACCCGTCAGGCCGCGCGGGACAAAGCCCAGTCCGACGCCGACGCGCAACACCGCGAAGCCCTGGCCGTCGCCAACAGCGAGCGCCAGGCCCAGGCCGCGCAGAACACTGCGCAGTTGCTGGAACTGCTGGAACAGAACACCCGCCTCACCGAAATGACCAAGGCCCTGACCGAACGGATCGAAAACCTGACGTCGGAAATGCATCAGCATTTTGTGCGCAAGGATGAGCCGAACCTCTGATCAGCGAACGACCACCTTATCCGCCGGCACCTGGGGCAGTGTGACGACTCGCTGCTGCCAGCGCTTTTTATAGCTTTTGGTCCATGTCTGATGGTTACCGTCCAATACGATCTCGATCCCCCCCCCTCTGGCAAATGGAAAACACCCGTTAAACACCGTCCGCCCGGCCGCCGTCCTCGATAATGGCTTGGGCAAGTTGAGCTTGCGTGTCACTTCCCAAAAAGTGCCCGCCACAGGTGAACGGCTGGGACATGGCTTGTCCCGAAGCACCCAAAACACACAAGGCCAACAGCCGTTGAGCCGCTTTTTTCATCCTTACCCTTCCTTGGATCAGCGATTGAATCGAATGTCATAGCGCTAAAGTTATAGGTCGAGACGAGCCTGAATAATCAGAAAAAACGACAGTAGCCATAGGACGAATACCCAGTTTTCGAAGGCGTTTTTCCGGGTGCCGCGGAAACGGCGCGGGCAATGAAACGTCCGAGGTTCACGAAGGCTATCGCTGCCGCTACGGTGTGAATCCGCAGTTCGAACAGGCGCTGTTGAACGGGCAACTCAACGCCGTCGGTCACGATTCGAATGGCGATTTGCGGGCGGTGGAGCTGCAAGGTCATCCGTTCTTCGTCGCTACTTTGTTCCAACCGGAACGTGCCGCGCTCAAAGGTACGTTGCCGCCGCTGGTGGGCGCCCTGATCGACGCCTGCGCGAAGCAGAAATCATGATCGCCAAGACTCCATCACCGCCTTACTACGCGGTGATCTTTACCTCCCTGCGCAGTCGAGCGGGCCTATCGGTTTGAAAAATCGGTTTAACAGCGCTGAAGATCGGCAGTTCCTGCAGGAGCTGCCGAAGGCTGCGATCTTTTGACCTTAACCCTGCACCAAACTGCGCACCGCCGAAATCTCCGGCACTTCCAGTCGATGCATATACACCCGCAACGGCTCGGTAACGTTGATCCGGTCATCGATGTTCTGATCCAGCAACAACTGAATCAACTCGCGCTTAAGCGTCATCGCCTGCTCGGGGCCCGGCGCCCAGACGAATTCGCTGGTGGGGATGATGCCGTCATCCGCCACGTCCATGCCGAAGGAGTCTTCGCTGAAACGCACGATGTACTGGCCGGTCTTGCGATTGAGGCCGACGAAGCCTTTGAGTTGGTCGGCGGCCTGGCAGATGAGCTGGGAAGTGATGCGCATATAAACCTCACAAAAGGTCGCAAAGGGACCGGTGATCGATGGTTTACACGCAAGGCTGGGGAACGGCTTTCCCTCTGCCGGGGAAACTGCCGGGGCCAAGAGTACTGCAAAGAACCGCACAAAAGCGCTGAAAAAAATCGCTTTAAACACGTTTATGTCGGTCTGGCGATAGCGCTCGCGGCGCTCAGTTGTTAAAAGGTACGTCTTTGAAAACCTCTGCGAAAGGACCTCGACCATGCCTGCTACCTTCACCAAGAGCGCCTTGGTACTGAGCCTGTTGCTCGGCCTCGGCCAGGCACAGGCCGCCACCCAGCCCAGCCCCACTGCACGGGCGACCACGCTGGGCATTCCGCATCCGGCCGTGATTGCCCACCGTGGCGCGTCCTTCGATGCCCCGGAATCCACCGCCGCTTCCTACAGACTGGCCCGCGACCTGGGCGCCGATTACCTGGAAATGGACCTGCAGCGCAGCAAGGACGGCGTGCTGTTCGCCCTGCACGACAACAACTTGCAGCGCACCACCGACGTCGCCACCAAGTTCCCCGAGCGCAAGGACGCCCCGGCCAACCAGTTCACCATCGCCGAACTGAAAACCCTCGACGCCGGCAGCTGGTTCAACGCCGCTTACCCGGATCGTGCGCGTCCTTCTTACGTCGGCCTGAAAATCCTGACCCTCGATGAAATCATCGACATCGCCCAGGGCAACCCACTGCACAAGCCCGGCCTGTACATCGAAACCAAAGAGCCGAAGCAATTCCCCGGCATCGAGCGCGACCTCAAGGAGAAACTCCAGGATCGCGGCTGGCTGAGCCCGGTCGGTTCGAAACTGGCGAAGAGCGCGATTGCGGTCGGCCAAGGCAAAGGCAAAGTCGTGCTGCAAACCTTCGAGAAGAGCAGCCTCGAACTGCTGCAAGCAGAAATGCCGAACGTGCCGAAGATCCTGCTGTTGTGGGTCGGTGACGGCAGCATCGAGCCGAAATCCAAAGTGACCTTCGCCGAGTCCGGTGACAAGGACAAAGCCACTTACTACGCCAAGCAAGAACCGAAAAGCAAAGCCGAATTCCAGCAATGGGTCGAGTACGCCAAGGCCCAGGGCGCAATCGGCACCGGTCCTTCGGCGGCGCTGACCAAGGGCGGCGATCAGAGCTATTCGGACCTGGTCAAGCCATGGATGAACCAGTTCACCCACGATCAGGGCCTGCTGGTGCACGTCTACACCATCGACGATGCCGTGGATTATCAGAAGGTGATGGACGCCGGTGTCGACGGCATCTTCACCAACCGCGCCAGCGAACTGCTGAAGTTCTACAAACGCCCGGCGGCAGGCACCGTGGCGCAATTGCTGCAGAACAACGGTTACTGATCGACGTCTGACGCGAGACGGCGTCGACTTCTTCGCGAGCAATTAAGGGTGAATTAAGTTGCGCCGCTTAACCTGAGCCCACTTAAACAGATCACCCCAAGGAAAGACTCTTATGAAAACCCTGACTGCCCTGTTCACCGCCGCTGCCCTGACCCTTACTGCCGGCATCGCCCAGGCTGACATTCGTGTCGACCAGATCCCTGAGCTGGTCAAAAGCGGCAAAATCAAGCCACTGGAAGAAATGAACCAGGCTGCGCTGAAGCTGCATCCGGGCGCGACCATCACCGACACCGATCTGGACAACCACTTCAACGGCTATGAATACGAAGTCGAATTGCGCACCGCCGAAGGCGTTGAATGGGACGTGGATTTCGATGCCACCACCGGCAAAGTCCTGAGCAACAAGCAAGACACATAATCCCCCGCAATACGAAATCCAAATAACGCACGATCTTCGGGTCGTGCGTTTTTTTATGCCTGCGCGCGCCAGGGTCGCTAGAATCCCACACGGGTTCACGCAGAGATCAATGAAGATGGAGCAAACAGCGGCAGCAGACATCGCCACCATCGGCCGCATCAGCGCCGTGCCGGCGATTCTTCAGGTGATCCGGGAAATGACCGGCCTGCGCTTTGCCGCCGTGGCCCGTGTCACCGAGGATTCCTGGACGGCCTGCGCCGTGCTCGATCAACTGGACTTTGGCCTCAAGGTCGGCGGCGAACTGGACGTGGTCTCCACCCTGTGCCATGAAATCCGCGAGGCCCACATGTCGGTGGTGATCGACAAGGCCAGTGAAGACCCGCTGTACCGCGATCACCACACCCCGCGCCTGTACCAATTCGAAAGCTATATTTCGGTCCCGGTGTTTCGCACCGACGGACGTTTCTTCGGCACCATCTGCGCCCTCGACCCCAACCCGGCCGAGCTCAAGAGCAGCGCGATCCAGACCACCATGGAGTCGTTCGCCAGGGTGCTGTCACTGCAGATCGAAGCCGAAGAAAACCTGCAACAGACCGAAGCGGACCTGCAACAGGAACGGCAAACCGCCGAACTGCGCGAACAGTTCATCGCCGTGCTCGGCCATGACCTGCGCAACCCGCTGTTCGCGATCAGCGCCGCCGCCGAAATGCTTCAGCGCAAATTCGCCAATCCGGGCAGCGACAAACTGGTGCAGCACATCCTCACCAGCGCCCGGCGCGCCGCGCAACTGGTGGACGACGTGCTGGACTTCGCCCGTGGACGTCTGGGCAACGGCATCCCGCTCGACATCGCCACTTGCCCGGACCTGGGCGATGCCTTGCAGCATGTGATTTCAGAGATACAGGGCGTGCACCCGCAACGGGTCATCCGCGCCTCGATCGGCGACTTGCAAGGCGTTCATTGCGATCGCGAGCGCGTCGCGCAATTGCTCTCCAACCTGCTGGCCAATGCCATTGCCCACGGCGATGTCCGAGGTGACATCGAAGTCATCGCGCAGGTGGATCAGGGCGCCTTGATGCTGGCGGTGAAAAATCCGGGGACAATCCCCGAAGCCGTGCTGCCCCAGCTGTTCCAGCCCTACTCGCGACCGACCCGCGACACGCCCCAGGCCGGCCTCGGACTGGGCCTCTACATTGCCAGCCAGATTGCCCAGTCCCATGGCGGCCAACTGCACGTGGCGTCCACCGTGCAGAACGGCACGCTGTTTACCTTCCGCCTGCCGGCAACCCGTTAAGCCGACGTACTAACCATCGACCCCGACGTGCTGCTGCCCTCCTGCTGCAACGCCTGCAACAACGCCGCTGTGGCGGTTTGCAACGAGCCCGAGGTCGTCGCGATCTGTGATTGCGCGGCGGCGACATCGGCGGCTTTGGCATCGGCGCTTTCCTGCCTGGCCTGAGCCGCTTGCAGTTGCTGCTGTTGTTCCTGCAATTGCTTTTGCAACTCGGCGATCTGCTTGCGCAACTCTTTCACCGTGTCGGATTCCGTGCTGCTGCTCGAATTTCCCCCACCGGCCGCTGGCGCCGCACCTCCGGCGGAAGCCTTGGTGGTATCGCTGGAAGTCGCTGCGGTCGCTGACGTAGCGTCGTCGGTGCTGTCGCTGATCGCGGTTTTGCTGGTCGGTGTGGAAAGGGTCTGGTTGATCGAAACCGAGGTGATGCTGACCATGGGACTTGTCCTATGTGGGTTCAGGTTAACCCCATCATCGACATCCGCTGGCCGCACTTGAGATCGACTGTGTACCGGTTTGGTAAGCGAACCGGTACACAGTCTCTTTGCTTAAGCGCTGAGGCGCGCCGTGACTTCATTCAACTGCCCCGACAAGCCGTGCAGGTTGTGGCTGGCGGCTTCGGTGCGTTGCACGTTGTCCAGGTTGGTGCTGGCAATCGTGGTGATTTCGGTGAGGTTGCGCGAAATGTCTTCGGCCACCGACGTCTGTTCTTCGGCGGCGGTGGCGATCTGGCGGTTCATGTCGCGGATGGCTTCCACGGCATGGGTGATGCGCTCCAGCATGGCGCCGGCCTCGGTCACTTGCGCGACACTTTCTTCGCTGCGGGACTGGCCGCTTTCAATGGCTTGGGCAGCATCTACGGCACCGGTTTGCACAGTCTGGATGATCTGGTTGATCTCGATGATCGACGCCGCCGTGCGCTGGGCCAGGCTGCGCACTTCGTCGGCCACCACCGCAAAACCGCGTCCGGCTTCACCGGCACGGGCCGCTTCGATGGCGGCGTTGAGCGCCAGCAGATTGGTCTGCTCGGCGATGCCGCGAATCACTTCCAGCACTTTGCCGATACGGCCGCTGTCGGTTTCCAGACGACGGATGACCGTGGCCGTATTGGCGATTTCGCCGCGCATCTGGGTGATGGTGTGGATGGTGCCCTGCATGACCTTTTCGCCTTGCTGGGCGGACTGGTCGGCATCGTCGGCGGCACGGGCGGCGTCGGCAGCGTGACGCGCCACTTCCTGGGCGGTGGCGGACATTTCATTCATCGCCGTCGCTACCTGATCAGTGCGGTTGAATTGCTCGTTGGTACCGCTGGCCATGAGGCCGGCAATGGCGTTCAACTCGCCGCTGGCGCTGTCCAGATCCTTGGCGCTGCGCTGCAAGCGGTTGAAGGTTTCGGCGAGGAAGTCGCGCAAGGTGTTGGCGGCCATGGCCAGTTTGCCCAGTTCGTCTTCACGGCTGCTGGCCACGCGCTCGGCGAACTTGCCCTGGCTCAGTTGCGCCACGTAGTCGATCAGTTTGCGGATCGGGTCCACCAGGTTGCGGTTGATCAGCCACAGGCTCAACAGGCCGATCAACAGGCCCGAGGCGAGCATCACGATAATCCCGAGCATGACCGTGCGCTCGGCACCGGCACTGATCAGCGCCGATTGCTCGGTGCCCTGCTTGCGCAATTCGCCGACCAGTTCGCTCATCTGATCGCTGGTGGCGCGGTCCACGCCTTTGACCGCAGTGTCGCCGGCGGTTGGATCGGCACCGGCGGCGACGTAGGCATCGCGACCTTTCTGGTAAGCGCTGCCCAACTGGCGATGCTCGTCACGCAGGCGTTCGATGCGGGTCTTGAGCTGGCCGTCCAGGCCTTTCTGGCTCGCCAGTTCGCCGAGGATGCCCTGCACGTCGCGCTGGCGGTCTTCGAATTGCTTCCAGTATTTGTCCAGGTCGGCCGGCTGCTTGCCCCGCAGCAGGACATTTTTCCACTCCTGAACCTGCACCTTGAATTGCAGGTTGGCTTCATCGATCAGTTGCGAGGTGTGCAGCGGTCCGTCGATCAGGTTGGCGTAACTTTGCACGCCACTGGACAGGAAGTGAAAGCAAGCCAAAGCGATCAGCAACATCGCCAACAGGCTGCCACCGAGCAATGCGAGAATTTGGGCTCTCAGGGATTTTTGCAGCATCGAGTGATACTCATGACAGGAATGAGGCACGCCTGATTGGGCGTGAAAGACGTCCAAACTTCCCTGTCTGCGATCCCGGCGCGTGGCCGAAGCCGCGCAACCTAACACCTGCGTCATCGGCGTGCCAGAGCGGTTCTTGAATCAATTCCGACCGCTGGTTGCGCACACGTTTGCGCGCCACACACCTGTCACAAAACCGTCAAGAAGCCTTGCGATGATGCCCGGTAGCAACTGCCGTAGCTCCCGTGGCTCCCGTGGCTCCCGTAGCTCCCGTAGCTCCCGTGGCTCCCGTAGCTCCCGTAGCAGCTGTCGAGCGGAGCGAGGCAGCGTTCGGCGGCGAAGCCGTCGTGAAATCAGGCACCGGGGTGTTTCAGGAAAACCGCGAGCTCAGGTTTGACGACGACTTCGTCGCCGAACGCTGCCTCGCTCCGCTTGACAGCTGCTACGTTGCTACGTTGCTACGTTGCTGCGTTGCTACGTTTCCACGTTGCTACGGCCGAATGCCCCTCCCCAGCGAGACCTCATGAACCACAGCATCGATCACACTCACCGCGACACTGACTTGTTCGGCTTGCTGTACGGCTTCCGTTTTCGTCCGGGGGAGCGTGGCCGGGAGATCGATTCGGCCGAGGCGCTGCGCTGTTTGCAACAGTCTGAAGACAGCGACGAATTCCTCTGGCTGCACCTGAACCTGGCCCACGCCGCGTGCGAGCGCTGGATGAAAAGTCATCTGGAATTGCCCGAGGAGTTTTTCGAGGCGCTGCACGAGGGCTCGCGCTCGACCCGCATCGAACATGTCGATTCGGCGTTGTTGGCGGTGGTCAACGATGTGGTGTTCAACCTCAGCAGCATGGTGTCTTCGGATGTGTCGACGCTGTGGGTCTGTGCCCGCAGCAAGCTGATCATCAGCGCGCGCCTGCAACCGCTGCACTCGGTGGACAAGTTGCGCTCCTCGGTGAAGGCCGGGGAATGCTTTCGCTCGCCACTGGAATTGCTCGTGCACTTGCTGCGCGATCAGGGCGAAGTGCTGACGCAGATCGTGCGCAAGACCAGCCAAAGTGTCGATCAGATCGAAGATGAATTGCTGTCCTCGCGGCTGTCGACCAACCGTGCCGAACTGGGCGCCAATCGTCGGGTGCTGGTGCGCCTGCAAAGGCTGCTGGCGCTGGAGCCGGGGTCGTTGCTGCGTTTGCTCAATCGGCCACCGCAATGGTTGCAGAAGGAAGACGTGAAGGAGCTGCGCAAATCCACCGAGGAGTTTGCGTTGATCATCAACGACCTCACGGCCCTCGGTGAACGGATCAAGCTGTTGCAGGAAGAAATCGCCGCCAACCTCAACGAACAGAGCAACCGCACGCTGTTTACCCTGACGGTGGTCACGGTGCTGGCGTTGCCGATCAACATCATTGCCGGTTTTTTCGGGATGAATGTGGGTGGCGTGCCGCTCTCCGGCGACCCGGAAGGTTTCTGGATTCTGGTGGCGCTGGTGGCGACCTTTACCTTGATCGCCGGGCGTTGGGCGTTTCGTAAGCGCCAGGATTATTAACGCACCCCAGTGATCGTTCCCACGCTCCGCGTGGGAATGCAGCCAGGGACGCTCCGCGTCCCAAAGCGGACGCAGAGCGTCCGGGGAGGCATTCTCACGCGGAGCGTGGGAACGATCAGTAGGTAAAAACCCCCAAACACTGACCCACCGCAGTCTCTCTGTCACATTTTGAAACGATCATGGGCGACACTCCTTCCCTCATCAGGATTGTCCGTGATGGCTACTCCTTCCTATACCACTGCCCAGGCGCCCGCCAGCGCCAGCAGCGCCAGACCGCAGCTTGATAAAAAACCCGGCCTGTTCACCCTCGTCATTTTCTTCGGCGTATTGGCCAGTGGTTTGTTGTTCACCGCTTACAGCCTGATGCACGACATGCACGAACTCGGCACGGTGGTGACCACCTGGACGCCGTTTCTGCTGCTCGGCGTGGCGCTGCTGATCGCCCTCGGTTTTGAATTCGTCAACGGCTTCCACGACACCGCCAACGCCGTGGCCACGGTGATTTACACCAACTCGCTGCCGCCGAACTTCGCGGTGGCCTGGTCCGGTTTTTTCAACTTCCTCGGGGTGTTGCTGTCGAGCGGCGCGGTGGCGTTCGGCATCATCGCGTTGCTGCCGGTGGAACTGATTCTGCAAGTCGGCTCCTCCGCCGGTTTCGCCATGATCTTCGCCCTGTTGATCGCCGCGATCCTGTGGAACCTCGGCACCTGGTGGCTCGGCTTGCCGGCCTCGTCGTCGCACACACTGATCGGTTCGATCATCGGCGTCGGCGTGGCCAATGCCCTGATGCACGGCCGTGATGGCACCAGCGGCGTGGATTGGGCGCAGGCGACCAAGATCGGTTATGCATTGCTGCTATCGCCGCTGGTGGGCTTCGGTTGTGCCGCGCTGTTGCTGCTGGCCCTGCGTGCCTTCGTCAAGAATCGCGCGCTGTACAAGGCTCCGGAAGGCGACGCGCCGCCACCGTGGTGGATTCGCGGTCTGTTGATCCTGACCTGCACCGGCGTGTCCTTCGCCCACGGTTCCAACGACGGCCAGAAAGGCATGGGCTTGATCATGTTGATCCTGGTCGGCACCCTGCCGATGGCGTATGCACTGAACCGCACCATGCCCGCCGATCAGGCGCTGCAGTTCGCCGCCGTGGCTGAAGTCACCCAGCAAGCACTGGTGAAAACCACGCCGCTGCCAGCACCTGGCAACCCGCGTGCGGTGCTGTCCGATTACGTGCGCAGCAAAGAAGCCACGCCGCAACTGATCCCTGCCCTCGCTGCGCTGGCCGGCAATATCGGCAACGAAGTGAAGGGTTATGGCTCGCTGTCGAAAGTCCCGGCCGAGGCCGTGGGTAACGTGCGTAACGACATGTACCTGACCAGCGAAACCATTCGCCTGATGGACAAGAACAAGGTCGGCAATTTCGACGCCGACACCAGCGGCAAGCTGCAACTGTTCAAGCAGCAGATCGACAACTCCACACGCTTCATTCCGCTGTGGGTGAAGATCGCGGTGGCCATCGCCCTGGGCTTGGGCACCATGGTTGGCTGGAAGCGCATCGTGGTGACGGTCGGTGAAAAAATCGGCAAGACCCACCTGACGTATGCCCAGGGCGCATCCGCCGAAACCGTGGCGATGCTGACCATCGGCGCCGCCGACATGTTCGGTCTGCCGGTATCGACCACCCACGTGTTGTCCTCGGGGGTGGCCGGGAGCATGGTCGCCAATGGCGGCGGTTTGCAGATGAAGACCATCCGCAACCTGCTGATGGCCTGGGTGCTGACCTTGCCGGCGGCGATCCTGTTGTCGGGCAGTTTGTACTGGTTGTTCACCAAGATTTTCTGACCCGCCCCTGTAGGAGCAAGGCATGCCCGCGATAGCGATTTCAAGAACGCCATCGCGGGCAAGCCTTGCTCCTACAGATCAGAGGCTGGTCTGGATGATTTGTGCCAGCCACTCCATGAACGCCCGCACCCGCAACGGTAAATGCCGTTGCCGTGCATACAGCAGCGACACTTCCATCGACGGTGCGTTGAACTGCGGCAGGACCGCCACCAATTCACCGCTGAGCAAGTACGGCTGCATGCCCGTCCGTGGCGCCTGGATCAAGCCGAACCCACCCAGGCACGCCGACTCATAGCCATCGGTGTTGTTCACCGTAATGCTGCCGGCCATCGCCACGCGCTGCAGCTTGCCCTCCTCTTCGTACAAAAACCCTTCCGACCGCGAACCCAACACACCGACGTAATGCACCAGTCGATGCTCTGCCAAATCGTCAAGACTTCGCGGCACGCCATAGCGTTGCAGGTAAGCAGGGCTGGCGCAGTTGACCATGGCAAAGTCGCACACATGGCGGGCGACCACCGATTGATCCGGCTGCGCACCGACCCGCAACACACAATCAAAGCCTTCGCTGAGCAAATCGACCCGGCGATCGGTGCTGCTGATTTCCAGCTCCAGAAGCGGATGCCGAGCCATGAATTCCGGCAGGCGCGGCATGACCAGGCGCCGCGCCAGAATGCTCGGCATGTCGATGCGAATCCGCCCGGCCAGCGAGGCTTCGTCCTGTTTGAACAGGCCTTCGATTTCATCCATGTGCGACAGCAAATCCTTGCTGCGCTCGTACAACGCCAGGCCGTCCTGCGTTGCCTGAACCTTGCGCGTGGTGCGTTGCAGCAGCCGCGTGCCCAGCAGGGTTTCCAGCGCCTGGATATGCTCCGAGACCGTGGACCGGGGCAAGCCCAGGCTTTCGCCGGCAAGGGTGAAACTCGACATCTCGCTGACGCGGACGAAGGTGCGCAGCAGTTCCAGCTTATTCATGGGCCGACCTTTATTGTTCGGATTAACCGATCAGTGATTCCGATTTACCCCTATTTATCACTGCCAACCGGATAAATAAACTTCCTCACATCGCTCACCCACGCTTGAGGAAATCCCATGAACCGTAAAATCGCATTGATCACTGGCGCCAGCCGCGGCCTGGGCAAAAGCACCGCGCTGCACCTCGCTACCCAAGGCATCGACATCATCGGCACCTACAACAGCCGCGCCGATGAAGCCCAGGCCCTGGTCGCGGAAATCGAAAACCTCGGTGGCCGCGCCGCCATGCTGCAACTCGATGTTGGCCAGAGTGATCGTTTCGGCGCCTTCAGCAGCGAAGTCGCGAATGTGTTGAAGAACCACTTTGATCGCCAGCACTTCGATTTCCTGGTGAACAACGCCGGGATTGGTGTGCACGCCAGCTTCGTCGACACCACCGTCGAGCAGTTCGACCTGCTGGTGAATATCCATTTCAAAGGCCCGTTTTTCCTCACGCAGAACTTGTTGCCGCTGATGAACGACGGCGGGCGCATCGTCAATATTTCCAGCGGTCTGGCCCGTTTCAGCTTGCCGGGTTACGCCGCTTATGCGGCGATGAAAGGCGCGATGGAAGTGTTGACCCGGTATCAGGCCAAGGAACTTGGCGAGCGCGGGATTGCGGTAAATATCCTGGCGCCGGGGGCCATCGAGACTGATTTCGGCGGCGGCACGGTGCGCGATAATGGCGCGGTGAACCAGATGGTCGCGAGCAATACGGCGCTGGGTCGCGCCGGTCAGCCGGATGACATTGGTGCGGCGATTGCGCTGTTGTTGTCGCCGGGCGGCCAGTGGATCAACGGCCAGCGCATCGAGGCGTCGGGCGGGATGTTTTTGTAAGCAACATCGCGATGGAGCGGGCTGACGATCAGCCCGCTTATCGCATTACTGGCGGGCCAACAGTTGCGCGAGAACCGTCAACAACTCGACCCGGCCCTTGCGCGGTTCACCTTCAAACTCGATCCAGCCTTCGTTGAAGCCGTCGATCATTTGCATCCGTGGCAACGGGTGGTTCATCCCCTGACTTTCAAACAATCCCTGCCAGGTCTCCCGTGGCACGACGTGCATACGCACCGGTTTGCCCAGCAGTTCGCTGAACCCGGCGCCCAGTTGCAACGGCGTGATCCGTTGCGGGCCTTCCAGTTCGACGACGCGTTGACCGTGCCAATCCTCCAGCAAAAGCTCAGCGGCGACGCGACCGACGTCGGCGGTGGCGATCATCGGCACGGGCTTATCCAACGGTTGCAGGAAGCTTGGAATCCCGCCTGAGCCGACCGCGTGCTCGACATCCCATAAAGCGTTTTCCATGAACCAGGCGGGTCGTAACAGGGTGACGGGCAATGCAAGCTTGTTAAGCGCCAACTCCAGCAAACGTAATTGATTAAGCAGGTTCGGCTGAGAAGCCTGAGCGCCGATGGTCGACAGCCCCACGACTTTGCCGGGCCGTGCAGCTTCCAGCGCCGAGCGAATGTTCTCCACCACGTGCCGGGTTTCCGGGAAACCTGGGGACGGGTCAAAATTCGACGGCATCATCACGAACACGCCTTTTACACCGGTAAACGCCCCAATCAGGGCGTTACGGTCATCGACATCCGCCACCACCGATTCACACCCCTGCCGGACCCACACCGCGCCTTTATCAATACTGCGCACTACCGCGCGTACCGGATGCCCGGCGGCCAGCAACGTCCGGGCGACCGCGCCGCCCACTTTCCCGGTAATGCCCATGACTGCGTACATCAGCTGTTCTCCTGCGCGATGGCGACGGTTGTCGCGATGGACGCAATTATTGGGTGCAGGGCGAACATTCTCCGATAGCATGAATGTCATTGGACAAATGATCTGGAGTCATCAATGAGTTTTGATGCGAGCCTTGCCAGCGGCATGGGCGTGTTCAGCGCGGTGGTCGATGGCGGCAGTTTCGTGCGGGCGGCCGAGGCGCTGGAACTGACGCCGTCGGGTGTCAGCCGCGCCATCGCCCGATTGGAAAAACGCCTGGGCATTCGCCTGTTTGATCGCACCACGCGTACGGTCACGCTGACCGATGAAGGTCGGCGCTTCCATGGTGAAATCGCGCCGTTGCTGGCCAGTCTGGAAGAAGCAGCCAACTCGGCCTCGACCAGCGCCACCCAGGTGCGCGGACGGCTGCGGGTGAACATGGACCCGTATTTTTCGCGGCTGATCCTCGGGCCGAAGCTGGGGCAGTTCATGGCGCGCTATCCCGAGCTGTACCTGGAGTTGCAAACCCGCGATCAGCTCGGGGACATGGTGGCGGAAGGATTTGATCTGGCGGTGCGTTTCGGCCATCCGCAGTCGTCATCGCTGGTGGCGCGCAAGTTGTTGGAGGTGCGGGTGCTGACGCTGGCGTCGCCGGCGTACTTGAAGCGCCACGGACGACCGTTGGCGCCATTGGATATGGAAGACGAGCGACACACGTGCGTGCAGTTTCGCGATCCGCAAACGGCGCGCCCATTTGGCTGGGAATTTCATCGCCCGGGGCGCGCGGTGCTGCATGTGCAGCCGCATTGTCGGTTGTTGGTCAATGATGTGGGGACGTTGCACAGCGTGTGCGAAAGTGGCGAGGCGATTGCCCAAGTGCTGGATTTGGGGATTGCTCCGGCGTTGGCGGAAGGTAGGTTGGTGGAGTTGTTCCCCGATTGGCCGGATGAGCGGTTTCCGTTGTATGCGTTGTACCCGTCGCGGCATTTGCCGGCGGCGAAGGTGCGGGCGTTTTTGGGGTTTGTGAGTGAGTTGTGTAACGGAGCGACAAGCCCCTTGTAGCAGCTGTCGAGCACCGCGAGGCAGCGTTCGGCGGCGAAGCCGTCGCAAACCCTGCGTACGCGGTCTGCCAGACATACCGCATAGCCTGATTTCACGACGGCTGCGCCGCCGAACGCTGCCTCGCGGGGCTCGACAGCTGCTACCAAGCCGTGATCGTTAGCCCTGGCAAGAAGAGCGCAAGACCAACCGCTCCCGCACCACGTCATACCCCCAGTGGTAAACATAGGTGTAGGGCAGGAAGAACAGCAGCACACCGATGTCCAGCAGGAACGCCTGCCACAGGCTGACGCTCAGCCACCAGGCAATCAGCGGCACGCCCATCACGATCAAGCCGCCCTCGAACAACAGCGCATGCACCACCCGCACCCAGGCGTTGCGCACGATTTCATAGCGCTTGAGCAAGCGGTCAAAAAACCCGTTGAACACCACGTTCCAGCCCAGGGCCAGGGCGGCGATGGCCACGGTGGCGACGCCCATTTCCAGCATCGGTTTATCCATGATCCAAGCCAGCAACGGGGTGCAGATCAACACGGCCAACAGTTCGAAACCGACGGCCTGGAAAATACGTTCAGTAATGGATTTGTTGGCGTTCATGGCCAGACTCCTGAGTGACTGTGGTTGCCATGATCTGTCAGCACACCGATACTTAATAATCAATAACCATCGATCAAGGCGATAGTTCATGGCCTCTCACGAAGTGTTGCTGGCGTTTGTCCAAGCCGCGACCCAAGGTTCGTTTTCTGCGGCGGCACGCAAACTCGGGCGCAGTCAGTCGACCATCAGCGCGGCGGTGGCGAGCCTGGAAATCGACCTCAACCTGACCCTGTTCGACCGCAGCAGCCGCAAACCGAGCCTGACCCCGGCCGGGCACGTGATGCTGCAACGGGCCGAGGACATCCTCGCCGCCACCAGTCGTTTGGAAATGACCGCCAGCCAATTGTCCCAAGGGGTCGAGGCGAAGTTGACGGTGGCGATTTCCGACACCTATCAATCCGACCGTTTCGAAGCGGCGCTCAGTGCCTTCGAGCAGCGTTATCCGGACCTGGAGCTGGAATGCCTGATCGCCGAATGCGATGACCTGGTGGCGTTGGTGCAACGCGGGCGAGCGCATGTTGCCTTCGCCGAAATGCAGGACAGTTATCCGCCGGACCTGGTCAGTTCGACCGTCGATGAGCGCACGGACATTGCACTGTTCGTCTCTCATACGCACCCGTTGGCAACGCAGAGCGGGATCGATCAGGAAGTGTTGCAGCAGCATCGTGAGTTGCGCCTGGCGACTATCGTCAATCCGTATGAAAGCCGGGCGAAGGGCCGGGTGTGGTCGGCGCCGAGTTACCTGATGCTGCTGGAAATGGCCCAGGGCGGGTTCGGCTGGGCGCCGCTGCCGCGCTGGCTGGTGGGACGGTTTGGCGCGGGGTCATTGGTGGAATTGGAGGTGCGCGGCTGGCCGAAACCGGTGTATGTCGATGCGCTGTGGTCACGGCTGCACCCGCCGGGGCCGGCGGGGAGTTGGTTATTGAGCAAAATGCTGGAATAAAACGCACACCCCTCGTAGCAGCTGTCGAGCACCGCGAGGCAGCGTTCGGCGGCGAAGCCGTCGTGAAATCAGACAACGCGGTGTTTCAGGTAAACCTCGCGTGTAGGGTTTGATCGGTCCCACGCTCCGCGTGGGAACGATCGGTCATTTCAATTCTTGCAGGCGCCCCTCGATAAACCGCCGCTCCGGCTCCTGCTGCGTCAACTCAAGCGCTCGCCGATACGCCGCCCGCGCCTTTTCCACCCGCCCCAACTGCCGACAAAACTGCCCCCGCGCCGAATGCGCCAGGTGGTAATCCAGCAACTCCCCGCGCGCCAAAATCTCTTCCACCACCGTCAACCCCGCCAACGGCCCATCGCGCATGGCCAGCGCCACCGCACGGTTCAGTTCGATCACCGGCGATGGCACCGCCCGCAGCAGCAAGTCATACAGGCCGACAATCTGCGGCCAATCCGTCTGCCCCGCCGTCACGGCCTCGGCGTGCACCGCCGCGATCGCCGCTTGCAGGCAGTAAGGCCCGAAGCGTCGCAGGGTCAGCGCGCGCTCCACCAGCGCGCAGCCTTCGGCAATCATCCCGGCGTCCCACAATGAGCGGTCCTGTTCATCCAGCAGGATCAACTCGCCGGTGTCCGAAGTCCGGGCCGGGCGCCGCGACTCGTGCAACAACATCAGCGCCAGCAATCCCATCACCTCAGGTTCCGGCAACAACTCCATCAACAAGCGCCCGAGGCGAATCGCTTCACGGGTCAGGTCTTCGCGGGTCAGTTCGGCGCCGACAGAGGCCGAGTACCCCTCGTTGAACACCAGGTAAATCACCCGTAATACGCTGTCGAGGCGTTCGGGCAATTCGCCCAGCGATGGCACTTGATAAGGGATTTTCGCGTCACGGATTTTCGCTTTGGCCCGCACAATGCGCTGGGCGATGGTGGCCGGCGCCGAGAGAAAGGCGCGGGCGATTTCTTCCGTGGTCAGGTCGCAGACTTCCCGCAGGGTCAGTGGCACCTGGGCATCCGCCGCAAGCGCCGGGTGACAGCAGGTGAAGATCAGGCGCAGGCGATCGTCTTCCACGTCTTCGTCACTCCAGTCGGCCTGCTCCAGCTCTTCCAGTTGAGCAATCAGCAACGGCTGCGACGCCTTGAAACGCCCGCGTCGGCGCAACACATCAATCGCTTTGAAGCGCCCGGTGGACACCAGCCAGGTGCGCGGATTGTCCGGCACACCGTCCCGCTGCCAACGCTCGACCGCGACGAAGAACGCCTCGTGCAAGGCCTCCTCGGCGAGGTCGAAATCGCCAAGCAAACGGATCAGCGTCGCGAGAATCCGCCGCGAGTCTTCGCGGTAAACCTGCTCGACCCTGGCCTTGACCGACTCGCCGGACATCAGTCCGGCATGCCTTCGGTCACCAATGTCACCAAGCGGTCGAGGCTCTGCCCCCAACCGTCATGAAAACCCATGGCTTCATGCGCCTGGCGATCCTCTTCGCTCCAGTGCATGGCGCGGGCGGTGTAGAGGGTTTTGCCGTCCCGGTCTTCGAGGGTCACTTCGGCGCTCATGAACGGTTTGCCTGACGGAATCCAGCCAGGAATAAACGCGTCGGTAAACACCAGCCGCTCCGGTGCGACGATCTCCAGGAACACACCCATGGTCGGGTACTCGCTGCCGTCCGGGGCGCGCATCAGGGTGCGAAACTGGCCGCCGACCCACAGGTCCATTTCGCACTCCGGTGTGGTCATGCCGTGGGGCCCCCACCACTGCACGAGCAAGGCCGGCTCGGTCCAGGCGCGGAAAATCTTACGGCGCGGCGCGTCGATCAAGCGGCTGATGGACAGTTCGAATTCGGCAGGCTGTTTTTTAAAGGGTTGCGGGCTCATGCAGCTCTCCTGTTTGTTTTGATTGTTCAGGGATTCAACTGGCGAACGGGACGCACCTCGACACAGCCGACCCGGGCCGCCGGGATGTCGCCGGCGACCTGGATGGCTTCGTTGAGGTCCTTGGCATCGATCAGGTAGAAGCCGGCCAACTGCTCCTTGGTTTCGGCGAACGGGCCGTCGGTGATCGACAACTTACCGTTGCGCATACGCACGGTGGTGGCGGTCTGCACCGACTCCAGCGCTTCGGCGGCGATCATCCGGCCGCTGCCCTGGATCGACTCGGCGTAGGCCATGCACTCGGCGTCTTCCGGGCTGTCGGGCAGCGAATGCAACGCCTGTTCGTTGCTGTAAACCAGGCATAGGTATTTCATGGGACGCTCCGTGATCGGCTGATCAACTATGGCTGCTGTTTGGCGTTACGGCTTCTTTTCCGACGATCAGGGCTTAAGCTCGAACAGAGCGGCGCCGCTGGTCATGTCGAACGGTGCCGACCAGTGTTCGTGGACGATCTGCCACAGCCCCGCCTCTTGCCGGTAGCACTGGGTTACGCGCATCCAGCAGGCCTGGGTTTCGCCCTTGTCGTTGGTGCCGCCGCACCGGGCCAGCCAGTGGGCGAAGGCGATCTCTTGCGAAGGCGCGATGTCGATCTCGTGGAATTCGAAGATGTGCGGGCCGGGGCACATTTCCATGCATTCCTGCCAGTGCGCGCGGTACGCCGCTTTGCCTTTGAATTGCAGGGCCTTGACCGCGTCGAAGGAGACGATGTCGTCGGCATACAGCGCCATGACTTTTTCCACGTCCTTGGCCATGACAGCCTGGCGGTAGCTTTCGATCAGGCTATGGATTTGGGTTTGCGCGTTCATGAAGGTTCTCCGTGGTTTTTGTTGTGAAGACACCCTTAGTCGTTCGGCGTAACGTTGAATCGACAGCTGAAATAAAAAATTATCACTGAAACAATTTGTCTAGAATCCGCGTCGCACATTCATGTGGGAAATTTCGGAAAAGGACACCACCCATGACCGCTCGACTCGTGCCTTACGAAAGCCTGAACGCGCAACAGTGCCGGCAGGTCGAGGCCATCGAAGTTCATCAGGAACAGATCAAGTTTAGCGGCGACATCCACGGTGCGTTGCACAGCCTACTGTCCAAACCCGGTCCCGGCGTAAAAGGCTTTGCCTTGCTGGTCGAGGACATTCCCGTGGCGTTCCTGCTGCTCAAGCGCCCACCGGCATTACCGGCCTGGGCGAATGAACACAGCGCCACGTTGCACGCCTTGCAAGTCGATCAACGCGCCCAGGGCAAAGGGTATGGCAAGGCCTGTTTGCAAGCACTGCCGGCTGCCGCACGCCAGGTGTTCCCGGAAATAAAGGGGCTGGAATTGTCGGTCGATGCCGACAATGAATCAGCCATCGCGCTGTACACAAAATACGGCTTCGTCGACAGCGGCGAGGCGTACAAGGGCCGCATCGGTTACGAACGGCGGATGGGTTTGGTTTTTTGAATCGTTGAGGGAATAACGATGGTGAATTCGATCGAAGCACTGGAAGCCATTTACGGCCAACCCCACGACCGCGCCGTGCGCAAGCAGATCCCGTTTCTGAACGAGGACTATCAAGCGATGGTTCGCGCCTCGCCGCTGATCATCATCAGCTCGGTCGGCCCGGACGGCATGGATGGCTCACCCCGGGGCGATGCGCCGGGGTTTGTGCGGATCATCGATGAACGCACCCTGGCGATCCCGGATCGTCCGGGCAACAACCGCATCGACACCCTGCGCAACGTGGTGCTCGATTCGCGGGTGTCGCTGCTGTTCATCATCCCGGGGATCGGCGAGACCTTGCGCGTCAACGGCACCGCGCAGATCAGCGCCGAACCTGCGCTGCTGGAGAGTTTCGCCGTCAACGGCAAACCGGCGCGCACGGTGCTGCTGGTGACGGTGGAGGCGGCGTATTTCCACTGCTCCAAAGCGATTGTGCGTTCGCAGCTGTGGAACCCGGAACGCTATCTGGACCGCTCTGCCCTGCCGACGGCGGGGGCGTTTCACAAGCGCTTGAACGATGGGGAGTTTGATGCCGAGACATATGACCGGGAAGCGCCGACGCGGGTGCGCGATAGTCTCTATTAGAGATTGAGATCTTCCGATCGCCTTCGCGGGACCGAATAAATCAGAGCTCAAGCACCATCTCATGCCACGCCATCCCGCCATGGTCCGACGCGGATGGCTTGATGTAGGCAAACCCGAACCCGGCATACAGCGGAATATGCCGTTCCTTGCACATCAAGTGAATGCTGGCCTTACCCATCCCGCGCATGCGCTCGATGAACTCGCCCATCAAGCGCTTCGCCAAGCCCTGCCCCTGATAATCCGGGTGCACCACCACCGACATGATCACCACGTGCGGGCCTTTCGGGTCGTGGCCGATCAGTTCCTTGAAGGCTTCGTCCGACATTTCCACTTCAAACGCCGCACCGGAATTGATGAAACCGGCTACAACGCCATCGACTTCAGCCACGATGAACCCTTCGGGCCAGGTGGCGATGCGGGTGGCGATTTTTTCCCGGGTGGCGGCTTCGTCGCCTTCGTAGGCCACGGTTTCGATGGCGTAGCAGCGGTCCAGATCAGCAGGGGTGACGTGGCGGATGACGGTGTTCATGGCAACTCGGATTCAGCGTTGGAAAGGTGGCCGATGATAGAGGAATAAGGTGTTCATATCGATCACCGTTGGCGCCGTAAAGCCTGCGTATAGGCGCTTTTATTGCTCAGCGAAGGGGATTATTGATAGGCCCTGTCTCTGATCATCCATAGGGGAACACACCATGAGCAGCGTTCAGATCGGCCTTCTTATGCTGTTGGGCATCAGCGCGTTTGGCTTCGTTACCTTGTCCATCGACCTGTTGCGGGCGCGACGGATGAAGCAGGGTAAATGACGAGTCGAGAGGCGGACGCGGGGTCCGCCTCTCGCTGCGATCATTCGGGTTTGAGTGGCAACCAGATTTCCAGCACACCGGTATTGAGCTTCGGGTCGAAGTCCTCGCTGTAGCGCTCGAACTCCGGGGCGTCCGCCGCGGCGCGACCGGACTGTGGCAGCCAGGTTTTCCAGATGTACTGAAAGGTCTCGGGCAAGGTGTCCAGCGAGCCTTTGTGTTCGAACACCGCATAGTGTTGGGGCTGAACCTCGACCCAGCGGTATTTCTCGGGCAGGTCGTCGAGTTTGCTGATTTCCACGCCGGCGATGTATTCGAACCCACCCATGCCGTCGGGATTGCAGCAGATGCCGTAGGTCACTTCGCTTTTTTGCCCTGGAATCTTGCCGATCTCGGGAATGAATTTCTCCCAGAGGTCGGGGATCTGTTTCGATGTTTCCTGGGTAAATCGTCCGCCAAGCCCGGCAATGAGCAGGAAATGCCCACTCTCAAAACGTGGCTCGGCCGGTTTAACGCCTGATTGCTCATCCATGACTCAACTCCTGGTACAAAAAAAGTGGGTTCGGCTGGGAGTATAGAAGCCAAACCCGATTCGCCCACTCAGAGCCCGGGAAGCTGCCCGACGGCAGCCTTGCCGATAAACTCGTTGTAGCCCGATAGGATCACGTAGACCGCGAAATAGCAGAAGATCGCCGCCGATGCCATGTAGGAGTAACGCAGTAGCTTGTCCCCCAGCAACTTGCCGCCGTGGCTTGCAGCGAAGCACAACGCGACGCACCACAACACTCCAGCGCACAGGAAACCGCCAAGGAACAACGCCGAACTGAGGGCGCCACCGCCGCCGGAACGGGCGATCAGGGTGCCGCCCACCGCCGCAAACCACAGAATCGCGCTGGGCGAGGACATGGCGAGGAAGATGCCGCGAAAAAACTCACGCCGATGGGAGTTGTTTCCCACCTCCGCGCCTTGAGCCAGTACCGCTTCGTGGTGAATCGCCGAGTAAATCATCTTCGCCGCGAAGTACAGCAACAACGCCGAACCGCCGATCCACAGCACCCAGCGCACGGTTTCGTATTGCAGCAAGACGGTCATCCCGGCCAGGGCCAGCACGGCGTAGATCAGGTCGCCGACGCAGGTCCCCAACCCCAGGGCAAAGCCTTGAAAATAGCCGCGTTGCATGGCCAACGTGATCATTGCGATGTTGGCCACGCCAATGTCCAGGCACAGCGAAAGGCTCAGCAAGAAGCCACTGCTAAATTCCATCAACCCGTTTCCTTCGGAAATTTTTGTTTACACAGACGCTGGACAGTTTGCCACATCAGCCCTTACATTCCGCCACAGGCCACCGCAGTGGCCAGCGTCGCTCGGACGGTTCCGGGCGCTCACGTTACCGAGGCAACAATGGCTAACCCAGGTTCGCCGCGCCGCTTTGCGCGCATAGATCGACTCCCCCCTTACGTATTCAACATCACTGCCGAGCTGAAGATGGCCGCCCGTCGTCGTGGCGAAGACATCATCGACTTCAGCATGGGCAACCCTGATGGCCCGACCCCGCCGCACATCGTCGAAAAACTGGTGACTGTCGCCCAGCGCGAAGACACCCACGGTTATTCGACGTCCAAAGGCATTCCGCGCCTGCGCCGGGCGATTTCCAATTGGTACAAGGATCGCTACGCGGTCGACATCGACCCGGAAACCGAAGCCATCGTGACCATCGGTTCCAAGGAAGGCCTGGCGCACTTGATGCTGGCCACCCTCGACCAGGGCGACACCGTGCTGGTGCCCAACCCCAGCTACCCGATTCACATCTACGGTGCCGTGATTGCCGGCGCCCAGGTGCGGTCGGTGCCGCTGATTCCGGGCGTGGACTTCTTCGCCGAACTGGAAAGCGCGATTCGCGGTTCGATCCCGAAACCGAAGATGATGATCCTCGGCTTCCCGTCGAACCCGACCGCGCAATGCGTGGAGCTGGACTTCTTCGAACGGGTGATCGCTCTCGCCAAGCAGTACGACGTTTTGGTCGTGCACGACCTGGCCTACGCCGACATCGTCTACGACGGCTGGAAAGCCCCGTCGATCATGCAAGTGCCGGGCGCCAAGGACATCGCGGTGGAGTTTTTCACCCTGTCCAAGAGCTACAACATGGCCGGCTGGCGCATTGGCTTCATGGTCGGCAACGCCGAACTGGTCAACGCCCTGGCGCGGATCAAGAGCTACCACGACTACGGCACGTTCACGCCGTTGCAGGTTGCGGCGATTGCGGCGCTGGAAGGCGATCAGCAGTGCGTCAAAGACATCGCCGAGCAGTATCGCCAGCGGCGCAACGTGCTGGTCAAAGGCCTGCATGAATTGGGCTGGATGGTCGAAAACCCGAAAGCGTCGATGTACGTCTGGGCGAAGATTCCCGAGGCTTACGCGCACTTGGGCTCGCTGGAATTCGCCAAGAAAATGCTCGCTGAAGCGAAGGTCTGCGTCTCGCCGGGCGTAGGATTCGGGGAATACGGGGATGATCACGTGCGCTTTGCGCTGATCGAAAACCAGGACCGGATTCGTCAGGCCGTGCGCGGGATTCGCGGGATGTTTCGGGCGGATGGGTTAGTCGCAAAAACCAACGCCTGATTATTCAGCAGACACAAAAAAACCGCATCGCTGCGGTTTTTTTGTGCCTGATCGTTCCACGCT
This sequence comes from Pseudomonas sp. ADAK2, assembly GCF_012935755.1. Taxonomy (GTDB): domain Bacteria; phylum Pseudomonadota; class Gammaproteobacteria; order Pseudomonadales; family Pseudomonadaceae; genus Aquipseudomonas. Next base: position 6,152,130 of record NZ_CP052862.1, on the reverse strand, counting down.
CCGCGTGGAAATGCATCCCGTGACGCTCCGCGTCACAGTGGACGCGGAGCGTCCATGGCGGCATTCCCACGCAGAGCGTGGGAACGATCGGTGTGAGGTGCTTAGACGAACAGCGACAGCAGCAGGATAAAGCCCAGCGCGACCACGGACAGGATGGTTTCCATCGCCGTCCAGGTCTTGAAGGTTTCCAGCACGGTCATGTTGAAGTACTGCTTGACCAGCCAGAAACCCGCGTCGTTGACGTGAGACAGCACCAGCGAACCGGCACCGGTGGCCAGCACCAGCAACTCAAGGTTCACGCCTGGAATCATCCCCACCACCGGCACCACAATGCCCGCGCCAGTAATGGTCGCCACGGTGGCCGAACCGGTCGCTACGCGAATCACCGCCGCCACCAGCCAGGCCAGCAGGATCGGCGAGATCTGTGCGTTGACCGCCATGTGGCCGATCACGTCACCCACACCGCTGGTCACCAGCATCTGCTTGAAGCCACCACCGGCACCGATGATCAGGATGATCGCGGCGGTTGGCGCCAGGCTGGCGTCGAGCAATTTAAGAATGGTGTTCGAGCCCATGCCCTGCTTGTAGCCAAAGGTGTACAGCGACAGCAGCAACGCCAGCAGCAGCGCGGAGATCGGGTGACCGATGAGGTCCATGAACGAGCGCGCGAAATTACCTTCCGGCAGTACCACGTCGGCAAACGTCTTGAGCAACATCAGGAACACCGGCAGCAACACGGTGACCAGGGTGATGCCGAAGCTCGGCAGGTTGCTCGCCTCCTCCTCGCGCACCAGTTGATCGACCAATTCCTGATTGGCATGGCCTGGAATGTACTTGGCAATGAACGTACCGAAGATCGGACCGGCAATAATGGCGGTCGGCAGCGCAACGATCAGGCCATACAGAATGGTTTTACCGATGTCGGCACCGAACACGCCGATGGCCAGCAACGGGCCCGGGTGCGGCGGCACCAGGCCGTGTACCGCCGACAGACCGGCCAGCAGCGGGATACCGATCTTGATGATCGACACGCCGGTGCGCCGGGCAACGATGAACACCAGCGGGATCAACAGCACGAAGCCGATTTCGAAGAACAGCGGAATGCCGACCAGGAAGGCCGCGAACATCATCGCCCACTGCACCTTGTCCTTGCCGAACGCGCGAATCAGGGTCTGGGCAATCTGATCCGCCCCGCCCGACTCAGCCATCATTTTGCCGAGCATCGTGCCCAGCGCCAGGATGATCCCAACGAAACCGAGCACACCACCGAAGCCGTCCTGGAACGCCTTGATGACGGTGCCGATCGGCATGCCGGAGGTCAGCCCGAGGAAGGCGGCGGCGATGATCAGGGCAATGAACGGGTGAATCTTGAACTTAGTGATCAGGACGATAAGTCCGATCACTGTGACCACTGCGTCTAGCAGCAGGAACGACTCGTGGGACATGCCAAACATGGGGGGGTGACTCCTGTTTGTTGTTGTTATGAAAGCAATTATTCAAAAGCAATCAGGACAGCGCTATCTCTTGGAGCAAGACTTAACCGGTGAGTTTCAAACCGTGTTTCAACCACCAGGCTTGCGCCTGTTGCGCCAACTCGTCGACGCTGTGATTCGAGGCGTCGAGGGCCAGGGTCAACGGCTCGCCCACAGGCGACTCAAGAGTGGCGAACTGACTGTCGATCAAGGTGGACGGCATGAAGTGGCCCGGACGGTGAGATACACGCTCGGCGGCGACTTCAGGGGTCAGCTCAAGGAACACGAAGCCCAGGCCCGGCAAGGCACTGCGCAGCACTTCGCGATAACTGTGTTTGAGGGCCGAACAGGTCAACACCGGGCGTTGGCCCTGGGCGTCGACGCGGCGCAATTCATCGCACAGGCTGTCGAGCCAGCCGGCACGGTCTTCGTCGTTCAGGGGGATTCCCGCGCTCATCTTTTCGATATTGGCGGCAGGGTGGAAAGTGTCGCCTTCAATGGCAGTCGCGCCGCTGAGCTGGCACAAGGCTTCGCTGACGCAAGTCTTGCCACAACCGGCAACGCCCATGATAACCAGGGCGGTGATGGGATGATTCATGAAACACCTCAGCGCGCAGACAGCGCTACCTTTGCTACGTGAAACTCTAGTGCAAAAGTAGAAGTTGCCGACGCCTTCTTGTCATTTTTGTGGGTTGCAGCATGTTCGCTCACGAGGCCAAAAAGCGAGGTTCAGGCAAAACTCGCTTACGCATTTGCAGCTGCTTCGGGACAGCGCTACCTTAGTGCCTTGAATTTTGTTTGGCAAGCCGCCCCGATGACCACCCCTAAAAACGATAAAAATACACGAACCACTGGCCGCCCTACCCTCAACGAAGTCGCGCGCCTGGCCGGCGTCAGCCCAATCACCGCCTCCCGGGCCTTGCGCGGGGTCAGCACGGTGGCCACCGAACTGGTGGAAAAGGTGCAGAAAGCCGCGGCTGAACTGAATTACGTGGTCAACCCCGCCGCCCGCGCGCTGGCCTCGGCCCAGAGCCATTCGGTGGTGGTGCTGGTGCCGTCGCTGTCCAACCTGCTGTTCATCGACACCCTGGAAGCCATTCATCAGGTTTTGCGCCCCAAGGGCTTTGAAGTGCTGATCGGTAACTTCCATTACTCGCGCGATGAAGAAGAAAACCTGCTGCGCAACTACATGGCCTATCAACCCCGCGGCTTGTTGCTGACCGGTTTCGACCGCACCGAAAGCTCACGGCGGATGATCGAGGCGAGCAACATTCCCTGCGTGTACATGATGGAACTGGACAGCGCGGCGGGCCTTAATTGCGTGGGGTTTTCGCAACTGGCGGCCGGCGAAACGGCGGCCGAGCATTTGTTGTCCCGTGGTCGTAAGCGCCTGGCCTACATCGGCGCGCAGCTCGATCAACGCACGTTGCTGCGTGGTGAAGGCTTCCGCAAAGCCCTGCAAAAGGCCGGTTTGTACGACCCGGACCTGGAAGTGCTGACGCCCCGTGCGTCTTCCGTCGGTTTGGGCGGCGAGTTGTTCCTGCAACTCCTGGCCACTCATCCCGAGGTCGATGCAATCTTCTTCGGCAACGACGACCTGGCTCAGGGCGCACTGCTTGAAGCCATGCGCTGCGGGATCAAGATCCCCGAGCAAGTGGCGATCCTCGGCTTCAACGACCTGCCGGCCTCGGCGCACATGGTGCCGCGCCTGAGCAGCATCAGCACCCCGCGCGAGGCGATAGGCCGGCGCGCAGCGGAGCAGATGCTGACGTTGATGGCGGGTAATGCGGTGGCCAAACCGGTGCAGGACATGGGGTTTGAGTTGAAGGTGCGCGAGAGTACGTAGCCTGATCGTTCCCACGCTCGGCGTGGGAATGCAGCCCGGGACGCTCCGCGTCCCATCCAGAGCCGAACGCGGAGCGTCCGTTGAGGCATTCCCTCGCAGAGCGTGGGAACGATCATCCGCCGGACATGAGGCCAACAAAGGCCAACGCGCCTTTCTGCAACGGCTGACTCTTGAGCCAAACCGCATGCACCGGCAACACCAGGCCATTCTCGATGTTCCTGAAGCGCAGGCGTTTGAGCCTTCCGGCATCGAGCAACGGCTGCACCACCGACAACGGAAAATTGCCCCAGCCCAATCCCGCCTCGACCATCTCCAAAGCAGCGCTCAAGGTGTCCGTACGCCAATAGGATTCGGCCACCAACGGCCGGGTTTCGCTGATCGGCAAGTCGCGGCTGGCGACGATGATCTGCCGTACATGCACCAGGTCTTCGAGAAATAAATCCTGCCCCTGGAACAGCGAATTGTCTGCCGCCAACGTGGCGATCATCCGCTCCGTGCCGACAAACTGAAAACGCTCCAGCACGTTCATGCTCAACCCGGCGTACGCCAGGCACACGCTGACTCGACCGCTGTGCAGCAGCGCCAGCACATCATCCTGCGGCGCGCTGAGCACTTCGACTTCCAGCAGTGGATGACGCTCGGCAATGACTTTGATCGCCGTCATTAAACGGCTCTTATCGATGTCAGCCACCACCCCGATCGACAACTTGCTTTCCAACCCCAACGACAACTCGACCGCGTGCACCTGCAACTGTTTGAGCTGTTCAAAAATCAGCCGTGCGTGGGGCACCAGGGCGCTGGCCATGGCCGTCGGCACCGGTTCGCGGTGGCTGCGGTCGAACAGCGGATAACCGAGTTCGGCTTCGAGATTGCCGATGCCCATGCTCACCGCCGACGGCACTTTGCCCAATGCCCTGGCAGCCGCGGAAAACGAGCCGCGCTCGATCACCGCGAGAAACAATTCGATGCTGTCGCTGTTGAAGTTCATTCGCCGTCCTATCAATAAAACTGAAAGCTACTGACTTTTTCTGTCAGCGCTATTGAAGCTATCTTTCGTCGCCTTCGCCAGTGCTGCTGGCTCAAGTTCGCAAGAAAGAGGCAAAAACCCCATGCAAGGCGTTAAACGCAAACTGCTCTACGTGTCGCTGTACGAAGCCATCGGCATGACCCTCTCGGCCCTCGGCCTGGCGCTGCTGTCCGGCACTTCACCGCATAGCACCGGCCCGCTGGCGGTGTTCATCACCACCATCGCCGTGACCTGGAATTTCATCTTCACCTCATTGTTCGAACGCTGGGAAAGCCGCCAACCTTCGCGCACCCGCACCGTCAGACGGCGCATCGCCCATGCCGTGGGTTTTCAACTAACCTTGATTGTGTTCCTCATCCCGTTGATCGCCTGGTGGATGAACATCAGCCTGGTGCAGGCATTTCTGCTGGACTTGGCGCTGATCCTGCTCATCCCGTGCTACACCTTCGCCTTCAACTGGTTGTTTGATCGCACGTTTGGTTTGCCAGCGTCGGCGCTGCCGGATCCCGCTTAGTGGTAGATTCCCGAGGCGTCGATTCGCTAAAGGAGTAGCTCCATGGAACATGCACTGAAGATTCTCGGTAAGGCTTCGTCCATCAACGTCCGAAAAGTCCTGTGGACTTGTGAGGAATTGGGCGTTTCCTACGAGCGTGAGGATTGGGGCAGCGGTTATGCCTCGACCCACAGCCCCGAGTTCACCCGCCTCAATCCCAACGCTCAGGTGCCGGTGATCATCGATGACGCCGGGGTGTTGTGGGAATCCAATACCATTTGCCGGTATCTGGCCGGCAAGCATCACAACCACGAATTGCTGCCCGGCGAACCCGCCGCTCGTGCGCGGGTGGAACAGTGGATGGATTGGCAAGCGACCGAGCTCAATCGGTCCTGGGGATATGCGTTCACCGCACTGGTGCGCAAGGATCCGGAGTTCCAGGACCCGCACCAGATTGCCGTCGGCGTTAACGACTGGAATCACAAGATGGCCATCCTTGAGCAGCAGCTCAAGGCCACCAAAGCCTATGTCGCCGGGCCACGTTTTACCCTGGCGGACATTGTGATCGGCCTGTCGGTGAACCGCTGGCTGATGACGCCGATGGAGCGGCCGGACTTCCCCGCCGTTGACGAGTATTTCCAACGGCTGGCCCAGCGCCCGGGGTTTCTGAAACATGGTTGCAATGGATTGCCGTAGCCTCAGAACAACGCCTTCTCTTTCCAATACCGATCAGTTAAGAATGCTTCATGCGCAACACCTTCTTTGTAGCAGCTGGCGAAGCCTGCGTCCGGCTGCGCAGCAGTCGTGAAATCAGCCGACGCGTTTCTTCAGGAGAATCGCGCGCACTGGTTTTACGACTGCTGCGCAGCCGGACGCAGGCTTCGCCAGCTGCTACAGATCGCGTTACGGCTTAACGGACTGGCTTAGCCCCTCCCCCCAAAAAAAAGAGAGATTCATGAACGGACTCAACGTGCTGCTGACCGGTGCCTGCGGCAGAATTGGCAAGACCTTTTTCGAAGCGTCGAAAGACCGCTACACCTTCGTTCTGACCGACCGCGTCGAACCCGACTTCGCGGTCGAGGCGCCCCATCATTTCGTACGCCTGGACATGGCCGATCCCAAGGCAATCGAAGAAGTGCTCAAAGGCATTGACGTCATCGTCCACCTCGCCGGCATCCCCCACGCCACGGCGACTTTCGATGAGTTGCTGCCCAACAACATTCTCGCCACGACTTACCTGTTCGAAGCGGCAGTCGCCGCCGGCTGCAAGCGACTGGTGTTCGCCAGCAGCGCGCAAACCATCGAAGGCTATCCGGTGGATCGGCAGATCACCCCGGGCATGCAGGTGATGCCGGCCAATCTGTATGGCGTCAGCAAATGTTATGGCGAGGCGTTGTGCGGGTTCTACGCCGCCAAACGCGGGCTCTCGACCATCGCCATTCGCATCGGCGCCTTCGAATTTCCGGACCGCCACGAGCTGACCAACGCCCGCGACTTGAGCGCCTGGCTCAGCCCGCGTGATGCCGTGCAATTGCTGCAACGCGCGGTGGAAGTCGAAGGCGTGCAACACCTGATTGCCCACGGGATATCCAACAACCGTTTCAAGCGCCTGGACCTCAGCGAGACCACGCGGGTGCTGGGTTACTTGCCGGTGGATGATGCGTTTCGCGAGTTTGATCTTCCGATCGCGCCATAAACCCCTAAAACCCAAGCCGTTTTTGCAATAACTCGGCGAATCTCTGCGTAAAGCGGCAAAGATTCGCAACCCAATATTTCCGATAGCAGGCTAAGCTTCCGCTTCGACAAGAATCGGATCAGCCCATGCCTGCCCACGCCCCCACCGCTGTTCAAACCGACGGTATCGACCCTGTTCGCGCCGCCCGGATATCCGCCCGCATCGACCGACTCCCGGCCGTTTCCACAATCTGGAAACTGGTGGCGTTGCTCTCGATTGGCGGTTTCTTCGAACTCTACGATTTGTTCCAGACCGCCTACATCAGCCCCGGCCTGATCCGCGATGGCATCTTCGCTACCGGCAGCCAGGGTGTGTTCGGATTCTCCGATCAGGCGGCGTTTGCCTCGGCGACGTTTCTTGGTTTGTTCCTCGGCGCAAGTTTGCTCAGTCCCTTGGCTGACCGCTTCGGCCGCCGCGCGATCTTCACCTTTGCGTTGATCTGGTACACGGTCGCCACCGTGGCCATGGGCGTACAGAGTTCGGCGCTGGGCATTATCGGCATGCGCTTTCTGGTCGGCATCGGTCTGGGCATCGAGTTAGTGACCATCGACGCCTACCTCTCGGAACTGGTGCCCAAACGCATGCGCAGTTCGGCATTCGCCTTCGCATTTTTCGTGCAGTTTCTGTCGGTGCCGGCGGTGGCGTTGATGTCCTGGTGGCTGGTGCCGCAGGACCCCTTCGGCGTGTCGGGCTGGCGCTGGGTGGTATTGGCGAGTGCGGTGTTTGCGCTGTTTATCTGGTGGCTGCGCTCACGCTTGCCGGAGTCGCCGCGCTGGTTGGCCCAGCAGGGTCGTTTCGACGAGGCCAGCCGGATTCTCGACACCATCGAAGCGCGTTGCGTGAAGGATCAGGGCAAGGCGCTGGATGAGCCGGAACTCGCCGCGGTGGATATTCAGGGCAGCGGCCGCTTCGCCGATATCTGGCAGCCACCTTATCGCCGCCGGGCGCTGATGCTGATCGTGTTCCATGTGTTCCAGGCCATCGGGTTCTTCGGGTTCGGCAACTGGTTGCCAGCGTTGCTGTCCGGCCAGGGCGTGAGCGTGACTCACAGCCTGATGTACGCCTTCATCATCACCCTGGCCTACCCGCTCGGGCCGTTGATGTTTGTGAAGTTCGCCAACCGTTTCGAGAATAAATGGCAGATCGTCGGCTCGGCCCTCGGCGCCATGACCTTCGGTACGCTGTTCGCCCTGCAAACCAGCGCGGTCGGGCTGATCGTCTGCGGGGTGATGATCACCTTCTGCAACGCCTGGCTGAGCTTCGCCTACCACTCCTACCAAAGCGAACTGTTCCCCACCAACATCCGCGCCAGGGCCGTGGGTTTCTGTTATTCGTTCAGTCGTTTGTCGACGGTGTTCAGCAGCTTGCTGATCGGGATTTTTCTCGAACACTTCGGCACACCAGGGGTGTTGGCGTTCATCGTCAGCAGCATGTTGATCGTGATGATCACCATCGGTTACTTCGGTCCGAGAACCCGCAACCTGGCGCTGGAAAACATCGCTCACCGTTGAAGCGGTTGCCGTCTGCCGCCCAGCGGCAAGTTCTGACCGCCGCCGCTGCTGAGTCGCCCCGTAAACAGGGGCTTTCAGCAGCGGCACGCTAATTGCTCTTACAGACTCAACAGCAATTACCTACAGGTTTATCCATCATGCTGGTCAGTGCCCATCAAGCTTCCATCGTTCAAAAGACCCAGCGCACCGACATGGACCCGACCACGGCCGCCGCGAGCGCGCTGTACAGTGGTTTGATCCAGAACGCGCAAAACACCGTCGCGCAAATCAAGCAGGACAGCACCAATGTGCAGTCGTCCGGCCTGAACAACGCCACCCAGCAAGTCAGCGCGGCGAGCACCATCAGCGACAACGTTGACGAAGCGTTCGCGAAAACCCGCGTGGGCCTGCAAGCATCCGTCCCGGACGATAACAAGACCAAATCCACCGACAGCTCGGCCATGGCCGACTTCAAGGACTACATGAGCAAAACGCCGGAACAGCGGCTGCGCGACAGTATCCTGAAAGAAATGGGCATCACCGAAGATCAACTGCAAGCCATGCCGCCGGCGCAACAACTGGCGATTGGCAAAGAAATCGCCGAGCGCATCCAGGACAAGATGAAACTGGCCCAGGCTGACAAGGAAAACGGCAGTACCGAGAAGGCTGATGGGCCTCAGGTGGTCGACAAGTTCCTCGCTTCGCTTTAACACGATCACCCCATAAAAAAAGGGTCCCTTCTCGGGGCCCTTTTTGTTTTGGCAGTGTGACCGCCCGTCAGATCCATCCGCTTTCAAGCCTCGACCTGTAAGTTCTGACAGTAGACACCCCTCCCCCTCTGACCAATCATGAAAGTGCCGACTCAACAGCGCTACAGCGACTCGACAGTTGGAAATTGGATGCTGGCTTACTGGAAAAAACCTAACAGCAAAAGGATAGGGTTATGAGTAATAAACGACCGATAGGAATGTTTCGAGCAGTCGCCAAAGAGAATGATGGAACGCAACATGAACAAACCCGGACAGATCTGACGTTCAGCATTTCAGAAAACGCACTCATTGCCGGCGGATTCGATTTTGTTGACCATGAAGGGCAAAAAGTATACTGGGGGGTCATGATAAATATCCAAGACACAATCAAACCTGGAACTTTCAAGTTCACACCGAAAGGAGAAACATCAGGCTTTTACAACCCCCCGCGACCTCACAGTTCATGGGTACCGGATGGAACTAACCCCGAAGGCGAAATCACTTTAACCGAAGTTGATCATAGTAAAAAATTTGCACATGGTACTTTTAGCTTTGAGGTCTTCAACCGACACAACTCAAACGAAAGCGCAAAAATCACCGGCGCTTTTTCACTCACCGCAGGAGCCGAAGACTGAAAAACCAAAAAAAAACCGAATATAAAAATCGCCCCTCAAAAACTGAAGTCTATTAGAGGGGCGGTTTTTCAGTTGATTTGCAACGTCGAGTTGAACTGGCTGATCGCATCCACCACATGCCGCGATCCTTGTTGAATCTCCAGGATCACCTCCCCCGCCTCGTTCGCCAGTTCCACGCCTAACCCGGTGCGGCTCAGGCTTGATTGCATGCTCGACACCGCGCTCAACGACAAGTCGTGGTTCTTGCGCACCACTTCGACAATTTCCAGCGTGGCCTGACTGGTGCGTGCCGCGAGGCTGCGGACTTCATCGGCGACCACCGCAAACCCGCGTCCATGCTCCCCCGCCCGCGCGGCTTCGATGGCGGCGTTGAGCGCCAGCAGGTTGGTCTGGTCGGCAATCCCGCGAATGGTCTGGACGATGGTGCCGATGATGTCGGACTGTTTGCTCACCGCATCGATGCTCTCGGCCGCTTCGTTGAGGTCGCGGGAAATGTCCTGGATGATCTGCACCGTTTGCTGAACCACCTGGGAACCTTTCTGCGCACAGGCGTCGTTTTGTACCGAAGTGCTGTGGGCCGACTCCGCAGCGGTTTGCAGGGTGGTGACTTGCTGGGTGATGTCGCTGGCGAACTTCACCACTTTGTACAAGCGACCCTTGCTGTCGAACAACGGATTGTAGGACGCCTCCAGAAAGACCGTATGACCGTGTTTATCTCTGCGCTCGAAACGGTGCGAGTGATATTCGCCGCGATTGAGTGACGCCCAGAACGCCTTGTACTGCGGCGACTCGGCTTCGGCGCGGTGACAGAACAGGCTGTGGTGCTGGCCGACGACTTCGCCCAGCGAGTAATGCATGGTTTTCAGGAAGTTTTCATTGGCGGTAATGACCCGACCGTCCGGGGTGAATTCGATCACCGCCATGGAGCGCCCGATGGCCGCGAGCATGCTTTCTTCTTCGTGCTCTTTATGGATTCGGGCGGAGATGTCCGAGGCCACTTTGATCACACTCCGCACTTGGCGATCCGGCCCGAACACCGGCATGTAACTGGCTTCGAGCCACACCTCGCGACCCGCCTTGTTCAAGCGCAGGAAGGTACCACTGACCGGTTCGCCACGGGCCAGGTCACGCCACAACTTGGCGTACTCCTCGCTGCGGTAGAACGCTTCTTCACAAAAGATCCGATGATGTTTGCCGTGCACTTCCTCGGCGCTGTAGCCCATGACGGCGCAAAAGTTTTCATTGGCGTCGAGCACGATGCCTTCGGGGCTGAACTCGATCATCGCCATCGAACGACTGATCGCCGCCAACTTGGCGTTGGCCTCGGTCAATGCGCCATTGAAGCGTTCGATCTGCAGCAAGTCAGCCTTGTGATGTAGGTTAAACATGGCTCTATCACCTTAAGCGCGGTCTTTTGATTGATGAAAGTCGTCGGTCTTTCAAGTTCCACGAAACAGGCACACGCATCCCGCCAAGGGCAGGATTTGTCAGGTGATAAATGATGTTCAATCGGAGTGTCCATGCAGCGACGCTCTTATCAAGGCATCCTTCTCTTGATAGCCCAGGTGGGCCAACCTAACGTTTTGGTAAGTAACTCCATTTACGGCACGGCTCCTTGTTGTTCAGTGTCGGTGCCTTGGGTTGCGCACTCTGCGGCTTATGTCACGGCGCTCACGCTCCCCGTCATGAACCATTCATTTTTTTGACTGAAAAAGAGAGTTATGGGTGAGCATAGCCAGTGAAATGACCGGCGCAATGCCATTAGTCGGCCAGTATTCAGCACAAAATCGGTTCAGCGCCACATGCCTATCATTGATCGGCGAGCATACTCAGCAGCGCTTGCACCGGGGCGGAAGGTGTCCTGTGCGGCGCCACCACCAAGGCAAATTCACGAACGATCCGTGGTATCAGCGGAACGACCCGCAAACCCTGGCGATTGGCCGGCAATGTCATTTCTGGCACCAGGGTCACACCGATGTTTTCCCGCACCAGGGTGAAGGCGCTGCTCCACTCCCGGACCTCGGCCCGGACATCGTCCAGCTGCAAACCAGCGTCGGCGGCCAGGCTGCGGGCGTTGGTCGAACAGCCACCGGTGGCGAGCACAAAGGGTTGCGCCACCAACTGCCCGAGGCTGAGGCCTTCTTCGTTCGCGCCCCGCGCCAGGGGATGGCCGCCGGGCAGCACCGCCACCCAGGCGTCGCTGCCCAACAGCGCGGCATGGCGCTCGGGCGCCGGGTTCAGCACCACGCCGACATCCACCAGCCCGGCGTCGAGCAGGGTTTCCACTTCGTCGTCGCTGACTTCCAGGGCCACCACCTGAATGCCGGGATAGAGCCGATTGAACTGGCGCAACAGCGGCGGCAGAAACGTCGCCAGCACCATGGGAAAACTGGCCAGGCGAATGCTGCCACGCTGGACGTCTTTCGCAGCGTCGACGGTGCTGCGAATAGTCTCCAACGCGCCGAGCATGGTCCGCGCTTGCTCGATCACCGGCAGGCCGATGGCGGTCGGCAGGGTGTGACGGTTTTCCCGGCTGAACAGTTGAACGCCCAGGGTTTCTTCGATCAGCGCCAGCGCCTGACTGGCACCGGACTGGGTCATGCCGACCCGCTCGGCCGCCCGGGTAATGTTGCCGGTATCGGCCACCGCCACCACCATTCGCCAGTGCATCAGATTCATCATGGCAGTAGCTGTCCTTATGACAGGGTTCTGGAAGATTAATTTTACGAAGCCCGGCGCGCACTATGACACTGGCGTAAATCCTCAACCAGAGCCCTGCCCATGAAGCTGTATTACGCCCCGCAAGCCTGCTCGATGGCGCCGCACATTGTGTTGCGCGAACTCGACCTGCCGTTCGAGTTGATCCGCGTCGATAACAGCACCAAGAAGACCATCGCTGGCGAGGATTTCCTCGCGATCAACCCCAAGGGATATGTCGCGGCGCTGCAACTGGACAACGGCCAGGTGCTGACCGAAGGCCCGGCGATTCTGCAATATCTGGCGGACTTGCGGCCCGAAACGAATCTGGCGCCGGCGAACGGAACGTTCGAACGCGTGCGGTTGCAGGAATGGCTGAACTTCGTCTCGACCGAGATTCATGGCGGGCTTGGATGGCTGTTCAATTCACAGTTTTCCGAAGAGGTAAAAACGCTGATCAAGGCGAAGCTGTTCAAGCGTTTTGCGGTGTTGAGCGAGACGCTGGAACGGCAGGATTATTTGCTGGCGGGCGGGTTCAGCGTGGTGGATGCGTATTTGTTTACGGTGTTGCGCTGGGCGACGGGGTTTGGGATTGATTTGAAGGAGTGGCCGGCGTTGGCGCGGTTTCAGGCAAGGATTGATCAGCGCCCGGCGGTGAAGGCGACGTTGGCGGCGGAATGGGTGTAGGGCCTGAACCTGTGGCGAGGGAGCTTGCTCCCGCCAGGTCGCGAAGCGGCCCTTTCTCAATAAAAGAAGGACCGCTGCGCGGTCCAACGGGAGCAAGCTCCCTCGCCACAGCAAGCTCCCTCGCCACAGATTGTTTGGCGTTTGTCAGATCACAAACTCCCACTCACCTTGGACGCCACCTCCCCCGGCACCCAGCCCTTCCACACCTGCGGCTGATCACGCAAAAATGCTTCGGCGACCTGCCGCGGTTGCTGACGTTTTTCGCTCATCTGCGCCAGGGTCTGGTTCAGCAGATCAATCGGCAAATCGACCTTTTCAAAGAACGCCACCAAATCCGGGTACTGCGCCTTGAACGGTGCGGAGACGCCAATCGCCAGGCTCGCCGGCATCGAGCGCGTGCCTTTCGGATGCGGATTGTTGGCGTCGGCCAGGGTCTTCCAGGCTTCGGCATCGAAGGCCGGTTCTTCGAGTTTCACCAGTTTGAAGCGGCCCAGTAACGGCGTTGGCGACCAGTAGTAGAACAGCACCGGTTTGCCGCGACGGATCGAAGACGCCACCTCGGCATCCAGCGCCGCGCCGGAGCCGGTGCGGAAGTTGACGTAGTCGGCGGTCAGGTCATAGGCCTTGAGTTTCTGGCTGTTGACGATCTCCGAGGTCCAGCCGGTGGGGCTGTTGAGGAAGCGACCGCGGCTCGGATCTTCCGGGTCGCGGAACACGTCTTTGTAGCGCGCCAGATCAGCGACGGATTTCAGCTCCGGGGCCAACGGTTTGATACCGCGCTCCGGGTCACCCTTGATCACGTATTCCGGCACCCACCAGCCTTCGGTGGCGCCTTTTACCGTATCGCCGAGACCGAAGACTTTGCCTTCATTCGAGGCCTTGACCCACGCCGGACTGCGCCCTGCCCACTCTTCGCCGATCACCTGGATGTCATTCTTGGCCAGCGCCGCTTCGAGGCTGACGGTGCTGCCCGGCAAGGTATCGGTCGGGTAGCCGTAACCTTTCTCGACAATCAGGCGCAGGACTTCGGTGATGAAACTGCCGCTTTCCCAGGCGATGTCGCCAAAGTGGATCGGCGCGGTTTTTTCGGCGGCGGGCACGTGGCTGGCCACCAGGCTCAGGGCCAGCAGCGAACTGCCGAGCAGGGTTTTGATCGATCTCATGCGGACCTCTGGGTCGTTCTATTTAGGGGTTCGTTGGCACTGTGCTGGGCGCACAAGGCTTGGGAGCGGGTCATGTAAACGCTGACCGAACGCTGGGAAATGCCCAGTTCGGCGGCGATTTGCGGGTAGGTCAGGCCGTCGATGCGCGACAGCAGGAACGTCGCCCGGACCTTGCCCGGCAGGCGTTCAAGGGTACGGTCGAGGCCATTCAAGACTTGGGTGGTGTGCAGCAGTTCTTCGGGCGATCGCGCCTGATGCGAATCGAGGTGCTGCAATTGATCGAGGTGCTGACGCTCCAGATCCCGGCGGCGCCAGAGCTGATAGATCAAGCGCTGGGCGATGGTGGTCAGCAACGCGCGGGGCTCGCGGATTGGCGTCAGCCCCGGGGATTCGAGCAATTGGGTAAAGGTTTCGGCGGCGATGTCTTCGACACTGGCGCTGGCGCCCAACTGCCGGCGCAACCGGGCGCACAGCCAAGGGTAATGCGCGCGGAACAATCCGCCCACGTGATTGCGATGGGAAAGGTCGGCGCCGGACATAGGGGCTCCTGGGGTTAGGGGTCGCTGAATGTCCGGTGATCCGGTGGCGCGATTCTAGACGGGAGCCTTATTCTTTAATAATACTTAAAATGCATTTTTATATTCTATTTTGATCTTTCTTACCTAACGCAACCGCCCATACCCCAACGCCTCCGCTTCCTGCTGGTAATCAAGCACCACCTGATAGTCGCTTTCCGTCGCCGGCAATACCTCTTGCAGACCGAGGATTTCGGCGACGTCCGGCAGCTCGCGCAATGTTTCATTCATCACCCGCCGAAGATGCCCGATCTGTTCATCACTGGCGCTCGCAACGGTGATGTAAGGCAAGGTCGGACTGAACGCACTTCGAGCAATCACGCGCAAGCCGGCCACTTCTGCTTCGGCGTGCCGCGCCAGGTAGGCGAAGGTCACGCTGTCGATGGCGGCCAGGTCGGCGAGGTCTTCACGCAGCCAGCGCAGGCTCTCGCGGTGACCGCCGCTGACGCCGACACGGGCGAAGAACTGACCGTCGCGGTGCAGTGGCGCCAGTCGCTGGCGCAACAGGTTCATGCCGCTGTTGGAGCCTTCGTCATTGATCACCCCGCGACTGTTGTAAAAGGCCGGCAAGTTGCGGCGAGGATCGTCGGCGCGGCTGAGCAGCAGGCTGCAATGGTTGCCGCCGTTGCTGTCCGGCAGTTCGTAGCGAGGACGGCCGACGACCTTGACCTGACCGCGTAGCAAGGTCATCAGCGGATAGCCGCAGGTTTGCGTCAGCAATAATTGCGGGGAGAGCCAGAGGTCCGGCAGCGACAGGCCGTCGGCGCTTTGGCGCGAGGCACCCAGGCGCTGGGCAATGCCTGTCAGCCAGCGTTCATTGGCTTGGCGGATCGGCTCCGGGGCCACGTACATCAATAGTTCGGCGAGATGCTGGGTCATCGAAATCCCTTCAGCCAATCAATGAAACGGATGTTGCGGGCTGTCGATCGCCCTGAGCCCATTCCGGCGCCACAACTGCCCATAACCCCGCACCAGAAACCCGCCGCTACGTGCCTGCCATTGCTCACGGCGGGCGTGATAAGCCTTGGGCAAGTCGTACCAGGGCAGGCTCGGTATGTCGTGATGCACCAGGTGCAGGTTGTTGTTGAGGAACAGCCAACTCCACGGCCACGCCGCTTCATTGAGCACAGTGCGTTGCTCGGGCTGGGCGTTGGGGCGATGTTCATAGTAGGAGCGAATCATCGCAATCGACAGCGCCGGCACACTGACCAGTAACAGGTAATGCCACACCGGTAGCGCGCTGTAACGCGCGATGAACGCCAGCATCAACAACGTGAACGTACCGTGGGTCAGCCACATCAACCAGGCCTGGCGCTCGCCGGTGTTCAGACGTCGCAGTTCTTTGCGCGCCAGGGCCAGCAGCGCCATGGGCGCGCCGATCATGACGCGCCCCAATACGGTTTTATTAAGCCAGTGCAGGGCCTGCTTGACCACGGAGCTGCGCTGCCAGTGCTCGGCGGTGAGGTAACGGCTTTCCGGGTCGCGACCGGGAACGGTCAGGTCTTCGTCGTGGTGGTGCAGCAGGTGGCTGTCGCGATACAGGGTGTACGGGAACCACACCGCAAACGGTGCATAACCGAGGACTTTGTTCAGGGCCAGCCAGCGCGTGGGATGACCGTGGAGCAATTCGTGCTGCACCGACAGCCAGAGCACCACCAGCGGGATCAGCAACAGCGTGCTCCACCAAAGGCCCAACCAGTCACTGCCCAGGACGATACTGAACCAGCCCGCGTACACGCCGATCAGCAGCAACCAGGTCGGCCACTCGGTGCGAGCGGTCAGGCGTTGGCGCAGGGTTTCGATTTCTGCTCGATGGGCGGCGTCGAAGTAATGGGACATGGCTTTGCTCAGAACGGGACGTGTCCCTCTCTGTGCAATGGCGTGGGGAAATCTTGCAGATTATTTATCGCTAACGATTGATCGTTCCCACGCTCTGCGTGGGAATGCAGCCCGTGACGCTCCGCGTCACTGGACGCGAAGCGTCCCCAGAGGCATTCCCACGCGGGAGCGTGGGAACGATCATACAGGGTGACTCAGGTATTAGTGCCCGAACACATCCACCTTCTTGGCCTTCTTGTCCGCGCGCTTTTCATCGGCGGTTTTTGCCGGTTTTTTCTTCGCTGCTTTTTTTGAATCCATGCCTTTGGCCATGATACGTACTCCACTCATACGGGATGTGAAGTCAGGTATACACCTATCGCCGCGTTCGCGTTCTTTTATAATCGCCCACTTTGCCAACTGACAGCCAAAGCCCATGCCAGACACCCAATACGCCTTGCTCGACGAACCGTTGTGGCCGTTGATGAACAAGTTTTACCGCGCCCACCAATCGCCGATGAAAGCGGTGCGCGAAGCGCAACTGTGGGTGGCCCGGCGCGGGGATATCGTCGCGGCCTTGTGTTTGCGGCCGGTGGCGGGCGGGTATTGGTTGACGGGGTTGTTCGTCGATCCGGCGTGTCGTGAACAAGGCATCGGCGCAGCGTTGATCGCCGAAGCGGTCAAGGGTCTCGACAGCCCGGTCTGGCTGTATTGCCACCCGGATTTGCGCGGCTTCTACGAGCGCCGCGGCTTCACTTTCGACCCGCAGATGCCCTACGCCATGGTCGAGCGCCTGACCCGTTACGCCCGCAGCAAACCGATGATCGCCATGGGCTTAGAACCGTTGGTTAGGTCCTCCATCGATAATGTGTGATCGGCCCTTGATTGCTGCGTGCTAGCCTCGGGGTCGACTTCGAATCTGCCAGGATGCGCCATGAAACCTGCCCTACTTGCCTTGACCCTGACCGCCCTGCTCACCCCTGTTCTGGCGCACGCCGCCGACACCAAACCCATCTCCAGCGAGCAATACACCGAGGTGCTCAAAGGCACCTGGCGCGCCCCGCAAAACGTGGTGCGCGACGTCTACCGGCATCCGCAACAGAGTCTGCAATTCTTCGGTTTGCGGGCGAACCAGACGGTTATCGAAATCACCCCCGGCAGCGGTTGGTACAGCGAACTGCTGGCACCGTTGCTCAAGGATCACGGTACCTACATTGCCGCCGTACAGGCGCCGACGGTCAGCGACTATGCGCGCAAGAATGAAGAAACGCTGAAGGCCAAATTCGCCGCTGCCCCGGCGCAATACGCCAAGGCCCAGGTGGTCGAGTTTGATCCCAAGGCCCCGGTGCTTGGTAAACCCGGTTCGGCGGACACGGTGCTGACCTTTCGCAACGTGCACAACTGGGTGCTCGCCGACACGGCGCCGCTGATGTTCGAGTCGTTCTTCAAGGTGTTGAAACCGGGCGGCGTGCTCGGCGTGGTGGATCACCGGGCCAAGGACGGAGCGTCGCTGGACGACATCAAGCACAGCGGCTACCTGACCACCGCGTACGTGGTGAAACTGGCGACCGATGCGGGGTTCAAGCTGGAGGAGAAAAGCGAGATCAATGCTAATCCGAAGGACACCAAGGATTACCCGGAAGGTGTCTGGACTTTGCCGCCGGCGTTGACGTTGGGAGAGAAGGACAAGGCGAAGTATGTAGCGATTGGCGAGTCGGACCGGATGACGTTGCGGTTTGTTAAGCCTGGGAAATAAAAAGCGAAGATCAAAAGATCGCAGCCTTCGGCAACTCCTACGCGCCGCCGAAGGCTGCGATCTTTTGCTTGTGGTCAATCGTCCGCGTTGGGATCAAGGTCCGGGAACATGACTTCGGTAAACCCGAACTTGGTGAAATCCGTGATCCGCGACGGGTACAACCGGCCTATCAGGTGATCGCATTCATGCTGCACCACACGCGCATGAAACCCCGAGGCAATCCGCACAATCGGCTGGCCCTTCGGGTCAAAACCTTCATAACGAATGTCCTGATAACGCTCCACCGCGCCACGCAAGCCAGGCACGGAAAGGCATCCTTCGAAGCCCTCTTCCAGGGTCGGGCTAAGCGGCGTGATCAGCGGATTGATCAGGATCGTCTGCGGCACGGCTTCGGCATCAGGGTAGCGTTCGCTGTGCTCGAAGCCGAAGATCACCAGCTGCAGGTCTACGCCGATCTGCGGCGCGGCCAGGCCAACACCGCCGACGCTTTCCATGGTCTGGAACATGTCGTCGATCAGTTGCCACAACTCGGGGCTGTCGAACATCTCGGCCGGCACCGGTGGCGCGATACGCAGCAGGCGTTCATCGCCCATTTTCAGGATTTCACGGATCATGTTCAGGCTTCGTCAGTGTTCGGCTTGAGCGAGTGGTCCCGTCCCAGTCCCGATACGTGGTGTTTGGTTTCGTGGTCGTGCTCGCCGGGGACCTTTTCGCCAGGGTCCTTGCCTTCGGTCGACATGTGTTCGATCACCGCATTCATCTCCGCGCCGAGCAATAGCACCGCGGCGGAAATGTAGAAGTACAGCAACAGCACGATGATCGCGCCGATACTGCCATACATGGCGTTGTAGTTGGCGAAGGTCTTGACGTAAAACGCGAAACCCAACGAGGCGATGATCCACACCACCACCGCTAGCACCGAGCCGGGGGTGATGAAACGAAACTCCTGACGGACATCGGGCATGACGTAATAGATCAGCGCCACCGCGATCATCATCAGGATCACGATCACCGGCCAACGCGCAATGGTCCACACCGTGACGATGAAGTCTTCGAGCCCGACCTGCGCGGCAATCCAGCCCATCACCTGCGGCCCGAGCACCATCAGCGCGGCGGCGGCGAGCAGCATGCCGGCGATGCCAATGGTGTAGAAAATCGACAACGGAAAGCGCTTCCACACCGGGCGGCCTTCGACCACGTCGTAGGCAGCGTTCATCGCGCTCATCATCAGCCGCACGCCCGAAGAGGCGGTGTACAGGGCGATGACGATACCGATCGAGAGCAAGCCGCCCTTGGACTGCTGCAACTGGTCGATCACCGGGTTCACTTGCTCCAGGGCCTGGGGCGGCAGCACCAGTTCCGATTGCAGGCGCAGCCAGGAGAAGAAGTCCGGCAGGTGCAGGAAACCGATGAGGGCGATCAGGAACAGAATGAAGGGGAACAGCGAGAACAGCATTTGATAGGCCAGCGCCGAAGCGTAGGTCGACATTTCATCGTCGATGAATTCTTTGACCGTGCGCACCATCACGCGGTGGATGGGCAGGCCTTTCATGTCGGGGAAAATCATTAGCGTCTCCTTTCGCCGCAAAAGGTTGAAGTCGTGGCGACTCAGGGGCCGTTTTCTACATCAAAGTAGCCTACTTGGCGACTTTGAAACAATTGCGTTGTTTATCCGTTGCATCTGACACAAAAACGGCCATCCGCGGATGGCCGTTTCTTTACCGTCTTCAAAGGCCGAATCACGCCTTGTCGACACCTTTCTTGATGGCATCCTTGGCTTTGCCCACGGCTTGCTGGGCTTCGCCTTTCTTCTCCTGGATTTTGCCTTCGACTTGCAGTTTGGTGTTGTCAGTGGCTTTGCCGACGCCTTGCTTGACGTTGCCGACTGCTTCGTTTGCCACGCCTTTAACTTTATCGCCAGTGCTGCTCATGGTGTTTCTCCTGTGAACAATTCAAGGGGCATAGTCGTTACACAAAGATTGACCGGAGGCGTTTGCACGGAGTTTCATTTATTTTTGCAGCGACATTTCATCGCGGCGCAAAGGTTGGGCTTTATGTTTGCCCCGCAACCCCCGAGAATGCGCAACGTATTCAGGCCTTGGCGCTGAAGATCCAATCCCGTAGGAATGTTATGAAACTCGATAAAAAGCAGGCCATTGCCCGCAGAAACCAGGAACTCGGCGGTGCTGTGCTTGGCGTCAACAATTGCCATTTCACCGAATTGAACCGCAACCGCAACATCTGGTGGTTCGACATCCCGGTGGCACGCCTGGCCGTTGGTCAGTACGAGTGGGTTCACTTGTTGATGCATACCCCGGACACCGACGAACTGCTGCACCTGAAAGTGCCGACGGTGTTCCTGCGTGAAAAACTCGAAGGCCTGGTGGTGCGCAACGAAGGCAAGCGCAAAGCGGCCCTGAGCCTGGAACTGAGCGCCGACAAGGACTCGTACCTGCAGGACATGCGCCCGGCGGGCACCAACGTCAACTTCGCACCGTTTCGCCTCTGACCGATCGTTCCCACGCTCTGCGTGGGAATGCCTCAATGGACGCTCTGCGTCCGCTGCTGGGACGCGGAGCGTCCCGGGCTGCATTCCCACGCGGAGCGTGGGAACGATCAGTCAGGCCAAAAAAAGCCCCGCATCTGCGGGGCTTTTGTTTAGGCGCCTACTTTCTTCACGCCCAGTTTCTTCAGCTCTTCGTCACGCAGTTCGCGGCGCAGGATCTTGCCGACGTTGGTGGTCGGCAGCGCATCGCGGAATTCCACGGAACGCGGGACCTTGTAGCCGGTGACGTTGGCGCGCATGTGCTCCATCACCTGTTCCTTGGTCAGGGTCACGCCCGGTTTGGCGACGATGAAGATCTTGATCGCCTCGCCCGATTTCTCGTCCGGGATGCCGATGGCCGCGCATTGCAGCACGCCCGGCAGGGTCGCAAGCACGTCTTCCAGTTCGTTCGGGTACACGTTGAAACCGGAGACCAGGATCATGTCTTTCTTGCGATCGACAATGCGCATGTAGCCATCGGGCTGGATCAAAGCGATGTCACCGGTCTTCAACCAGCCTTCGCTGTCGAGCATTTCATCGGTGGCATCCTGGCGCTGCCAGTAGCCCTTCATGACTTGCGGACCTTTCACACACAACTCGCCGATTTCGCCCAGCGGCTGTTCAACGCCGGCATCGTCGATGACTTTGCACAGGGTCGACGGCACCGGAATACCGATGGTGCCGACCTGGATGTGCTGGATCGGGTTCACGGTGGCGACCGGACTGGTTTCGGTCATGCCGTAGCCTTCGCAGATCGGGCAATTGGTCACGGCTTTCCAGCGTTCGGCCGCAGCCAGTTGCAGGGCCATGCCGCCGGACAGGGTGACCTTCAGCGCCGAGAAATCCAGCTTGCGGAAGGCTTCGTTGTTGCACAGGGCCACGAACAAGGTGTTCAGGCCAACGAAACCGCTGAACTTCCACTTCGACAGTTCCTTGACCATCGCCGTCAAATCGCGCGGATTGCTGATCAGGATGTTGTGGTTGCCGATCAGCATCATCGCCATGCAATGAAAGGTGAAGGCGTAGATGTGGTACAGCGGCAGCGGGGTGATCAGGATCTCGCAACCTTCATTGAGGTTGGAACCCATCAGTGCCTTGCACTGCAGCATGTTGGCGACCAGGTTGCGGTGGGTCAGCATCGCGCCCTTGGCCACGCCGGTGGTGCCGCCAGTGTATTGCAGCACCGCGACATCGCCGCTGTCCGGGTTGGCTTCAGCCACTGGCTGGCCATGGCCCTTGCTCAGTACCTCGTTGAACTTGATGGCCTTGGGCAAGTGGTACGCCGGGACCATCTTCTTCACGTACTTGATGACGCTGTTGATCAGCAGGCGCTTGAGCGGCGGCAGCAGGTCGGCGACTTCGGTGACGATCACGTGCTTGACGCCGGTTTTCGGCACCACGATCTGCGCCAAGTGAGCCATGTTGGCCAGGCAGACCAGGGCTTTGGCACCGGAGTCGTTGAATTGGTGTTCCATCTCCCGCGCGGTGTACAGCGGGTTGGTGTTGACCACGATCAGCCCGGCGCGGATCGCACCGAACACGGCGACCGGGTACTGCAACACGTTAGGCAGTTGCACGGCGATTCGATCACCGGGCTGCAAGTCGGTATGCTGTTGCAGGTAAGCGGCAAAGGCACCGGACAGTTCGTACAGTTCACCGTAGGTGATTGTCTTGCCCAGGTTGCTGAAAGCCGGTTTGTCGGCGAAGCGTTGGCAGGATTGCTTCAACACTGCCTGAATATTCGGATACTCGTCTGGATTGATGTCGGCAGCAATCCCGGCAGGGTACTTATCCTTCCAAAAGTCTTCGTTCATGGAAGCCCACTCCTCAGCAACGCGAATTCATCACCGCATTTGATGCGATTATTATTGGTGTGTGTTTTTTATTGGTGAGTCTGGCTTTTATATAGGCCGAGAAGTCACAAAAGCGCGCCGAGAGTAGCAGCTTTGCCAAGGGCCGACTAGAGCCAAAAGCGGCCTCTACAGTCACTTTCATGACTCAAGAATAGCCGGCAGTCATTTTAGAGCAAAAATTCTATACAACCTTGAAAGCCCTTTAAATTGGGCTTTTCAGCCCTTAAAAGCTTCGCGGGCAAGCCTCGCTCCTACGGGCATCGCGTCAATGTGAATGACGGTGAACCTGTAGGCGCGAGGCTTGCCCGCGAACGCGCGAAGCGCGGCCATTCAACGCTTATGCGATATCCCGCAACTCCCGCCGCAGAATCTTGCCCACCGGCGTCATCGGCAACGACTCACGCAACACAATGTGCTTGGGCACTTTGTACGCGGTGAAGTTTTCCTTGCAGTACGCCTTCAACTCTTCAAGGCTGACCCCCGACTCACGGGCCACCACAAACAGCTTCACCGCCTCCCCCGAACGCTCGTCCGGCACGCCGATCACCGCGCAGTTGGCCACTTTCGGGTGGGCCATGACCACGTCTTCGATTTCGTTCGGGTACACGTTGAAACCCGAGACGATGATCATGTCTTTCTTGCGATCGACGATGCGTACAAAACCGTCCGGGTCGATCACCGCGATATCACCGGACTTGAACCAGCCCTCGGCATCCAGCACTTCGGCGGTGGCTTCGGGTTTCTGCCAGTAGCCCTTCATGATCTGCGGGCCCTTGATGCACAACTCGCCACGCTCGCCCAGCGGCTGTTCGACGCCTTCGTCATTGATGACCTTGAGCGTGGTCCCCGGCACCGGCAGGCCGACCGTGCCGATCCGCGATTTTTCACCGTACGGGTTGGTGCAGGCCACCGGCGAAGTTTCGGTCAGGCCGTAGCCTTCGGTGATCCGGCAACCGGTGAGCTGTTCCCAACGCTCGGCGGTGGCCTTGACCAGCGCGGTGCCGCCGGAGTTGGTGAGCTTGAGGCTGGAGAAGTCCAGGGTCTTGAAGTCCGGGTGATCCATCAGCGCCACGAACAGCGTGTTGAGCCCCAGCAACGCCGAGAACCGCCAGTTCTTCAGTTCCTTGATAAAGCCTTTGATGTCCCGCGGATTGGAGATCAGCACGTTGTGGTTGCCGGTCACCATCATGCACATGCAGTTCGCCGTGAACGCATAGATATGGTAGAGCGGCAGCGGCGCGATCATCACTTCCTGGCCTTCGCGCAGCAGCGGCTGACCGTCGCTGCCGAACTGGCCCAGACAGGCCCGCGCCTGCTGCATGTTCGCCACCAGGTTGCCGTGGGTGAGCATCGCGCCCTTGGCCAGGCCGGTGGTGCCGCCGGTGTATTGCAGCACCGCGATGTCGTCGAGGCCGACCTTCAGCGGCTTGATGCCCAGGCCCCGGCCCAGACGCAGCGCGCTCTTGAAGGAAACCGCCTGGGGCAAGGCATAGGCCGGGACCAGTTTCTTGACCTTGCTCACCATCGTGTTGACCAGCCAGCCCTTGGCGGCGGGCATCAGGTCGCCCATCTTCGCTTCGATCAGGTACTGGATGTCGGTGTCGGCCAGCACTTCTTGGACCTTGGCCCCGAACATGTTCAGGTACACCAGCGCCCGGGCACCGGAATCCTTGAATTGATGACGCATCTCCCGCGGGGTGTACAGCGGGTTGGTGTTGACCACGATCAGCCCGGCGCGCAAAGCACCGAACACGGCAATCGGGTAATGCAGGACGTTGGGCATCTGCACCGCGATGCGATCCCCCGGCGCGAGATCAGTGTGCGCCTGCAGGTAACCGGCGAACGCAGCGCTGTAGCGTTCCAGTTCGGCGTAGGTCAGGGTCACGCCCATGTTGCTGAAGGCCGGGCGATCCGCAAATTTCTTGCAGGAACGCTCGAACACCTCGATCACCGACTTGTAGGCCCCAAGATCAATGTCCAGGGGTACGCCGGCCGGGCGTTTGTCATTCCAGAAATCAGGTTGCATTGTTCTTGTCCTCTTTACCTGAATCACCTTGGCCACTTTCTGTCATTTCTGAAAACAGAACACAAAAAGCGGAGCTTCACGGACACTAGCAGCTATGGCGAATCAGGCAAATATGGCGAACAGCGTCATTGATCGTGTGAATCTTCCTAACGTGGCGTGGCCTGATCAGACGGCAAGCGAAGGATGCGCTATACAATGCAACCACATCGTGCAAAGGAATCGCCATGATCCACGACACTTTCTGGCTGACCGCGAGTGATCACAGCCGCCTCTTCGTCAATCAATGGCTGCCCGCCTCGCCGTTAAAAGCGGTGATTCTGCTGGCCCATGGCATGGCCGAACACAGCGGTCGCTACGCCCGACTGGCGGAAAAACTCTGTGGTCAGGGTTATGGCGTCTACGCACCAGACCTGCGCGGACATGGCAAAACTGCCGAAAACGGGACACTCGGCCATTTCGCCGATGACGATGGCTGGTGCAAGGTGGTGGGCGATCTCGCCAGTCTCAACCAGCACATCGGCCAGCACCACCCCGGCGTACCGATTGTGCTGTTGGGCCACAGCATGGGCAGCTACATCGCCCAGGCCTACTTGCTGCACCACAGCGCCAGCCTGCACGGAGCGATTCTCAGTGGTTCGAATTTTCAGCCAGTGTCGCTGTATCGCGCGGCGCGGCAGATTGCCCGGCTTGAACGGCTGCGCCAGGGGCCGAAGGGCCGTAGCGCGCTGATCGAGTTCCTGTCGTTCGGCTCGTTCAACAAGAAATTCAAGCCCGTACGCACCCAGTTCGACTGGTTGAGCCGCGACCCGACGGAAGTCGATCTGTACGCCAACGACCCGTTCTGTGGCTTTCGCTGCACCAATCAGCTGTGGATCGACTTGCTCGGCGGCTTGCAGCAAATCAGCAAAGCGTCCAATCTCGCCCAGGTCGATCCGGGCCTGCCCTTGTTGGTAATGGGCGGCGAATGTGATCCGGTGAGCGAAGGCAAGCGTCTGAAAGATCTGGCCCATGCGCTACGCGCGGCCGGCAGTCAGAACCTGCAATTGAATATTTACCCGCAGGCACGCCACGAACTGTTCAACGAGAGCAACCGCGATGAAGTGACCGCCGACGTATTGAACTGGATCGCCCAGGCGCTGAGCCACCGCCGCCCGGCCAGAACCGAATAGTTTTTCGAACAGCTTTTTTGTGGATTTTTAAATTCGTCACAGGAATTGAGACAGATGACCCAGGTTACCAATACCCCTTACGAAGCCCTTGAAGTCGGCCAGACCGCCAGCTACAGCAAGACCGTCGAAGAGCGCGACATTCAGTTGTTCGCCGCGATGTCGGGCGATCACAACCCGGTGCACCTGGACGCCGAATTCGCCGCCGGCACCATGTTCAAGGAACGCATCGCCCACGGCATGTTCAGCGGCGCGCTGATCAGCGCCGCCGTGGCGTGCGAGTTGCCTGGGCCGGGGACTATTTATATCGGTCAGCAGATGAGCTTCCAGAAACCGGTGAAAATCGGCGACACCCTGACCGTGCGTCTGGAAATTCTCGAAAAACTGCCGAAGTTTCGCGTGCGCATTGCCACTCGCGTGTTCAACCAGCGCGATGAGCTGGTAGTGGATGGCGAGGCGGAGATTCTGGCGCCGCGCAAGCAACAGACGGTGACCTTGCCTGTGTTGCCGGCGATCAGCATTGGCTGATCTGTTGATCGTTCCTACGCTCCGCGTGGGAACGATCAGGCATAAAAAAACGCCAGTCAGACTGGCGTTTTTTATTACAGCGACGAACGCTTACGAGCGAGCACGCGCCTGGTTACGCAGGGCTTTCACCTGATCGTGATTGCGTTGCACGCCATGGTACTGACGTTCAACCAGGTCACGAATACCCACCAGGTTGTGTTTGTTGATTTTCTCCAGCGCTTCCTTATACGCCTTCAACGCATGGTCTTCACCGCGTTCGGCTTCGTTCAGCACAGCTTCTTCATCCTTGCCGGTGAACATCGCTTTCACGTCCACCCAACGACGATGCAGATCACCGCTGACGCTGGTGGAAGTTTCCGGATCGCCGCCCATGGAACGCACAGCGGCCTGAAGTTCGGCAGCCGCGGTAGCGCAATCGGCAGAACGGGTCACGAACAGCGTTTTGAGTTCTGGGTGCTTGATGTCTTCAGCGCAGGTCTTGAACCCTTCCTGACCGTCTTTGCTGGTTTCAATCAGGTCGTTGAGTACAGAGATGGCTTCTTTATTCACGTCGGTCATTTTCAATTCCTCGCGGGTTGATGAAAGATGCAATAGCTATTGCAGCCTGCATGCCAGCTTTGAATCGAGTATTTATTCCTTATTTTTCAACTAGTTAACTTATGCAGCGAAATCTGTATCCGCTTTATTTGCATGATCTGTCATTTGGCCTGCATGCAGAATGCCTGTATTTTCCAGACTGTTTGAATCAAGACGACTGATTGATGAATCCTGAAAAGCTCGAATTGCTGATTACCCGCGAAATGCCCTTCGGCAAATACAAGGGCCGCATCATCGCCGACCTGCCCGGCCAATACCTGAACTGGTTCGCCCGGGAAGGTTTCCCCCATGGCGAACTGGGAGGTTTGCTGGCGCTGATGCAGGAAATCGACCACAACGGTTTATCGGAACTGCTCGACCCGCTGCGCGCCAAACACGGCAAGCCAGCCCCTCGCCACTGAACTGACTGAGTAGCCCATGCCCGATAACACCCGCCGTGCCCGTGATGAAGCCTTCTGGCAAACCTTTGCCGACCGTTACGCTGTCGAACCTGGCCCGATCAATCTGGAGAACGGCTACTTCGGACGCATGTCGCGCACAGTGGTCGAGGAGTATCAGCGCAATATCGAGCTGATCAACCGCAGTAACTCGGTGCATGTGCGCCAGCATTTCGAGCAAAGCGAAAGCCTGGACATCCGCGCGCAATTGGCCGAGATGATGGGCGTGCGCGCGCAATCGATCGCCCTCACCCGCAACGCCTCGGACGGCTTGCAATCGCTGATCCGCAACTACAATCGCCTGCAACCCGGCGATCAGGTGCTGCTGTGCGATCTGGAGTACGACACGGTCAAGGGCGCCATGCGTTGGCTCGCCCGCCATCGCGGCGTGGAAGTGATCGAAATCGACCACCAACACCCTGCCACTTTCGACAGTTTGCTCGCCACTTACCGCGAAGCTTTCGTGCGTTATCCGCGCCTCAAGCTGATGGCCCTGACCCACGTTACCCATCGCACCGGCCTGGTGATGCCGGTGCAGGCGATTGCCGCACTCGCCAAGGAACACGGCATCGATGTGATCCTCGACGGCGCCCATGCCCTGGGCCAGATGGAATTCGACCTGGCAGCGCTGGGCATCGCCTTTGCCGGGTACAACCTGCACAAATGGATCGGCGCCCCGCTGACCCTGGGTTTCATTTACATCGCCCCTCAGCGCCTGGCCGATATCGACCCGGACATGGGCGAGATGCACTTCCCGATCAACGACATTCGCGCCCGCACGCCCTACAGCACGCCGAACATCCCGGCACTGATGACCCTGCCACTGGTGCTCGAAGAGCATCAGGCCATGGGCGGTTCCGCCGCCAAGGGTGCACGGCTCAACTACCTGCGCAATCGCTGGGTCAACGCCGTGCGTGAGCTGCCGGGCATCGAAGTCATGACCCCGGACGATCCCCGGCTGTATTGCGGCATCACCTCGATGCGCTTTACCCGCCACGCCGACCAGCACGTCATGGCCGAACGGCTGCTCAATGAGTACAACCTGTTCACCGTGGCCCGCAATGGCGCCGCCAGCGGACCGTGCATCCGCATCACGCCGGGGCTGACCACCACCGCAGCCGAAGTGGACCTGCTGATCCAGGCGCTGACCGAACTGCGCTGAGGCTGGTGCTTACACGGTGTACTTGTCGAAGTCCTCGGGTCTGATCTGGCTCGACACCGCAATCGTGTCGACGCCAATGGTCATGTGCCCGAAGAAACCGTCTTCATGGCTGTCCCGGCCGATCTTGTGAATGTTCAAGGTCGAGGCGTCCCTGCCCATGCTTTCGAAGTAGTGGTCTTTTTCGTTGCTCAGTGGCGACACACTACGGCCCTGATACTCCCGGGCGCTGAGCACTGACCTGGAAGCCACTTCCGGGAGGTACAACTGGCCGACCCAGGCGACATGCCGCTCTTCCAGGTAATTGTTGCCAGCGGTGATGCGTACCGCCACATGAATATGCAACGCACGGCCGGCATAGAACCCCGGATAGATGGTGGTAAATCGCACTGCGCCCCTGTTGTCGCTGAATTGCCCGCCACACAGGTAAGTATCGTCGTCCGTGCGCGGGATCGAACCGATGCTGCTGACATCGACTTCCTTGTCCGGGTCGACCTTGCTCCATCCCGAGTAAGCCCCGCGCGCGTTGCAATGCCAGATATCCACCAGCGCCCCGCTCACCGGTTCGCCAGTCATGGCGTCGACGATGTTCAGGCGCAACACCAGGGGAATGCCATCCTGGCCTTCGCTGATGTTTCTTCTGATGAGTTTCGGGTTACGGAAATACGGGCCGGCGATCTGCTCCGGGGTGAGCAGGCAGACAGTTTGGCGGGGAATCGTGGTGGTGGTGTTTTCCATGAGGTTGTCTCTCTTCCATAAGATGCTTCAAGGATAGAGAGAGAGGCGCGGCGGGATGCGGTAACTATGTATCGGCAAATGTTTTTGTGTAGGAGCATTGTTTGCAGGCAAAAAAAAACGGTGCACCGACCAAGCGCACCGTAAAGCCGTAGAACACACAACGAAGTGTTTGGTACCTACTAATCCAACAGCATCAGTCCAACAGCGCCAACGCCTCGGCGGTGCATTCCTGAATGCGGGCCCAGTCGCCGTTCTTGATCCACTCCGGATCAAGCATCCAGCTACCGCCCACGCACATCACGTTTTTCAACGCCATGTAGCTCTTGATATTGGCCGGGCTCACGCCGCCAGTCGGGCAGAATTTCACCTCGCCGAACGGGCCGCCCAAGGCCTTGATCGCCGCGACGCCACCGCTGACTTCCGCCGGGAACAACTTGAAGCGGCGATAACCCAGGCCATAGCCTTCCATGATGCCGGAGGCGTTGCTGATGCCGGGCAACAGCGGGATCGGGCTGTCGACACTGGCTTCGAGCAGGTCACGGGTAATGCCTGGGGTGACAATAAATTGCGAACCGGCCCGTTCAGCGGCGGCAAGCATGGTGCGATCGAGCACGGTGCCGGCACCGGTCACCAGTTCCGGACGCTGCTCACGCAGGACCTGAATGGCTTTAAGGCCGAACTGCGAACGCAGGGTCACTTCCAGGGCGGTCAGGCCACCGGCAGCCAGGGCGTCGGCCAGTGGCAGGATGTCCTGTTCGCGAGCGATGGTGATCACTGGCAAGATCCGCGCCTTGGCGCAGAGGCTGTCGATCAGGGCAACTTTGTCCGCCATGGAAACGGTCGGGGATGTCTTTGTCATAGCGGCTGATCCTTGGCTCATGGGCACCAGTAAATCTCTAACGTAGGTTGCAGAAACGCGCGAATCGGCATGGCAGCGACATCGTCACTGGCCAATGCGGCACTCAAAGTGGTCAGTTTGGACTGACCGGAAATCGATAGAACGGTGGTCTTGGCCGAAGCCAACAGCGCACGACTCATGGTCAGGCGCTGATGCGGCACGGTCGGCGCCAGCATCGGATAGCAACGGCGTGTGCCGTCGACTTTCAAGGCGTCGGACAGGTTCGGGCTGTTGGGGAACAGCGACGCGGTGTGACCGTCATCGCCCATGCCGAGGATCAGCACGTCGATCGGCGGCAATTCCGCGAGCAAGCGATCAGCCTGCTCCGCTGCCAGCTCAAGGTTGGCGGTGGCGCTATAAAGGCTCAAAAACTGCGCCTTGGCCGCCGGGCCTTGCAGCAGGTAACGCTTGAGCAGGCCGGCATTGCTGTCGGCGTGCTCGACCGGTACCCAGCGCTCGTCGGCCAGGGTCACGACGACCTTGGACCAGTCGAGTTTCTGTTTGGCCAGGTTCTGGAAGAACGCCACCGGGCTGCGGCCACCGGACACCACCAGCGTCGCGCTGCCGCGGGCGTCGATGGCGTCGCTCAATAGCTTGGCGACATTCAGCGCCAAACCATCGGCCAGCAACACCGGGCTCTTGAACTCATGGGCGCTGACGCCCTGAGGCAGTTGCAAATTAGATATCGCCATACCACGACCTCCCATCCCGCGTGATCAGTGCAATGGAGCTCATTGGTCCCCAGGACCCGGCCGCGTACGGCTTGGGCGCATCACCGGATTTTTTCCACCCGGCGATCAACTGGTCACACCACTTCCACGCGGCTTCGATTTCATCTTTACGGACAAACAGGTTCTGATTGCCGCGCATCACTTCCAGCAACAACCGCTCGTAGGCATCGGGAATCCGTGCGCTGCGATAGGTGTCGGAAAAATTCAGCTGCAACGGACCGCTGCGCAGCTGCATGCCCTTGTCCAGGCCTTGTTCTTTGGTCATTACGCGCAAGGAAATGCCTTCGTCCGGTTGCAGGCGGATAATCAGCTTGTTGCTGATTTGCAGGCGCTGCTCGGGGGCGAAGATGTAGTGCGACGGTTCCTTGAAGTGGATGACGATCTGCGACAGCTTCTGCGGCATGCGCTTGCCGGTCCGCAGGTAGAACGGCACGCCGGCCCAGCGCCAGTTGCGGATGTCGGCCCGCAAGGCGACGAAGGTTTCGGTGTCGCTCTGGGTGTTGGAATTCGGTTCTTCCAGGTAACCGGGAACCGGCTTGCCTTCGCTGTAGCCGGCGATGTACTGGCCACGTACAACCTGAGTCGTCAGGCCTTCCGGGCTGATCGGTGCCAGAGCCTTGAGCACTTTGACTTTCTCGTCACGGATGCTGTCGGCGGACAGATCGGCCGGCGGGTCCATGGCGATCAGGCAGAGCAGTTGCAGCAGGTGATTCTGGATCATGTCCCGCAGCTGGCCGGCCTTGTCGAAGTAACCCCAGCGGCCTTCGATCCCGACCTTCTCGGCCACGGTGATTTCCACGTGGGAAATGTAATTCTGGTTCCACTGGGTTTCGAACAGGCTGTTGGCGAAACGCAGGGCGATCAGGTTCTGGACGGTTTCTTTGCCCAGGTAGTGGTCGATGCGGTAGGTGCGGTTCTCCGGAAAGAACTGCGCCACGGCGTCGTTGACCTTGCGCGAGGATTCCAGGTCCGAACCGATGGGTTTTTCCAGCACCACGCGGGTGTTGTCGGTCAGGCCGACCTTCGACAGGTTCTCGCAGATCGCGCCGTAGACGGCGGCCGGCGTGGCGAAGTAGGCAATAACGCGCTGGGCGCTGCCGGCCTGTTCGGCCAGGGCGACGTAATCTTCGGATTTGAGGAAGTCGACGTGCAGGTAGGTCAGGCGGGCGAGAAAGCGTTCGAGCACGGCTTCGTCCAGCTCTTTGGCATCGACGTAGCGACGCAGCTCCGAGGTGATGAACCCCAGGTGCTGCTGCTCGCTGCCGGGTTCACGGGCCAGCGCGATGATGCGCGAGTCCTCGTGCAACAGGCCGGCGCCGTCCAGCTGATAAAGGGCAGGAAACAGCTTGCGCAGGGCCAGATCGCCGAGGGCGCCGAACAAGGCAAAGGTGCACGGTTCTACCGTAATCGAAGGCATGATGTTTGTTCTTTTATCAAGTTAAGCTACAAATACCTTTTTTCAAGGCATCACTCAAGGGAAAATGTAGTAATAACCACAACATTTTCGCAAAATACAGATTCCGAGTGGTGGTCGGTCGGAGCCATCAGTAGGATAGGCCACCGTGACGGGCCGCATCAAAGGCCCTTTTTGCATAGCAGAGCGCATCTTTGCGCTGCTGACTCAAGGAACATCTATGGACCGCGTGCGAAATTTACTGGAACAAATCCAGAATCGCCTTGAAGACCTGAACAAGGCCGAACGCAAAGTCGCCGAAGTGATCCTGCTCAATCCACAGCAGGCGACCCGGTTCAGCATCGCCGCCCTCGCCCAGGCCTCAAAGGTCAGCGAGCCGACGGTCAACCGTTTCTGCCGTTCGTTCGGCGTCAGCGGTTATCCGGAACTGAAACTGCAACTGGCCCAGAGCCTGGCCAGTGGCGCGGCGTACGTCAGCCGTGCGGTCGAGGCCGATGACAATCCTGAAGCTTACACTCAGAAAATCTTCGGCAGCGCCATCGCCTCGCTGGACAGTGCTTTGCAGGCCCTGGACCCGAACCTGATCAGTCGCGCCGTCGATCTGTTGATCCAGGCCCGGCAGATCCACTTCTTCGGCCTCGGCGCTTCGGCCCCGGTGGCGCTGGATGCGCAGCACAAGTTCTTCCGCTTCAACCTCGCCGTCACCGCCCATGCCGACGTGCTGATGCAACGCATGATTGCCTCGGTGGCGCACACCGGTGAGTTGTTCGTGATCATTTCCTACACCGGCCGCACCCGCGAACTGGTGGAAGTGGCGCGCATCGCCCGGGAGAACGGCGCTTCGGTGCTCGGCTTGACCGCTGAGGGTTCGCCACTGGCCAAGGCCAGTACGCTGAGCCTGAACATTCCGCTGCCGGAAGACACCGACATCTATATGCCGATGACTTCGCGGATTATTCAGCTGACGGTGCTGGACGTGCTGGCAACCGGCATGACCTTGCGCCGTGGGGTGGATTTCCAGCCGCATCTGCGCAAGATCAAAGAGAGTTTGAATGCGAGCCGGTATCCGGTGGGTGACGAGTTTAATTAGCCCGTAGCGATCGTTCCCACGCTCTGCGTGGGAATGCAGCCCGTGACGCTCCGCGTCACTGGACGCGGAGCGTCCCTTGAGGCATTCCCACGCGGAGCGTGGGAACGATCACCCAACCCACGCCTGCAAACTCAGGTGCGCCCGCTCCCCCGGCGCCAGGCTCAGGCTGTCGGTCCCACCGCTCGCCGCTTCCACACAGACAAACTCCAACACCTCGTCCCAACTCACCCCCAGCAACGGCCGCGACCCCGGATGCCAGACCACCGTGTCCGCAGCGTCGCCGGTGTCGATGCACAATTCACGCTGCCAGGCGTGGTCCTTGAGCTGCAATTCGCCGTCATGCTGGAACACGCGCTGACAACCACCCTCGACCCGCAGCTCCCCTTCCTGCTGACACGCCTGACGGTTCAACTGATCGTATCCTTGCGCTCCGTCGAGTCCAGACAGCGCTACCTCAGCCACGTCGCCAATACGCCAGTAAGCATGCAACGCCTGACTCAATTGGCATGGCAAGGTGTCTTGGTGCTCGGTGCTCAGGCGCAGGTCCATGCGTTCACCGAGGTGCGCGTGCAGATCAACCGTCCAGTCGCACAGCTGTAATTGCCAGTGCAAACGCACGCCATCGTCGTCGCTGCTGCTATCGAGTAGCTTCCAATCCAGCAGCCGCGCCCAGCCATGGGACGGCCAGGCATTTTCGCTCGGATGACGGCCAAACCACGGCCAGCACACCGGTACACCGCCACGAATGGCCCCCACGTGCGGCCACTTCGCCGCGCACCACAACCAGGGTTTCTGCCCTGCTGGCTGGAAGTGCAACAACTGCGCGCCCTGGCGACTGAACACCGCCTGGCATAGCGGATGATCGATCACCAGCACGTCGCGCATCTGATAGCGCTCCCACGCAAACACCGGACGTTCGCGCAAGGATTTGAAGAAGCGTTGTAGCGGATGCTCATGCATGTGCCGCGGTCCTGGAAATCATCTGTTGCCCGGGGTGCGCCGCCCCCAAAAAAAAGCGGATAGCCTTGGCCATCCGCAAATATGCGCACTTGGAGAGGAGCTTATCGCAACAGCGTTAGAACACCGACTGAATTTTCAGACCGGCGACCAGCGCGTTGTCGACTTCATCAACACCGCCCGGGTGAGTGATGTATTGCAGGTTGGGACGCACGGTCAGCCAGTTGGTAACGTGGAAGCCGTAGTTGATTTCGTAGTTGTACTCAGTGCTACGCAGTGGTGCGAACAGCGGATCCTGGTAGTCGCTGACGCCATTGGAAGCGTTGATCAGCTCGGCGTTTTTCTTCACGTCGTCGTTGACATGGATACGGGCGGCGCCGATGCCGACGTCATCTTTCGGACGTGCATCAAACGGGCCTTTGTACACAAACATCAGCGACTGGTAGTTGTCGACGACGTTGGTGTCCTTGTCGTGGAACGTGGCGTTGGCCGCGATGTTCAGACCACGGGAAGCGTCACCGTTGTGGGTGGTGAGTTGCTGTTGTGCAACGAACCAGTAGCCGGACTTGCTGCTGTGGCTGCGATAGGCGTTACCGCTGGTGGCAGCGTCATCACCGTTGACGTCTTCGCGGACATCATCAGCCTTGGCCGTGCTTTTGTAGTAACCGACACGGTATTCGCCCGGCAGGTTGTTCGGGTTAGGCAACCAGACCA
Organism: Pseudomonas sp. ADAK2; assembly: GCF_012935755.1. GTDB lineage: Bacteria > Pseudomonadota > Gammaproteobacteria > Pseudomonadales > Pseudomonadaceae > Aquipseudomonas. The sequence goes on along the minus strand of NZ_CP052862.1, from coordinate 6,117,134 downwards.
GCTCGACCGGGATGACGGTGCCCGCCGTACCACTGCCGCTGAGCTTGAAGCCGTTACCGTGTTCCAGTTGCGACGGGTTCTGGTTGTACGCGCCGATCTGCGCATAGAACTCAGGCGAGATGTTGTACTTCACACGGACCGCGGCCTGGCTGACTGGCCAGTTGTACCAGATGTTGGTTGCCCAGTTACCCACTTGGGAACCGCAGAACGCCAGGTTCTGGAACTCGCATGGGAAGGTGTTGAAGTCTTCGCCTTCGCCGAAGTAACCGGCCTTGACGTCCAGTTTGCCGTCGAGGAACTGGTGTTTGATCCACAACTGGGTCAGACGAACCATGTGGCCACGACCGTAGACTTCTTGCGAAGAACTCAAGGTGCCGGCACGCGGATCGCCGACGCGGTCATTGGAAATGTTCTGACCGTTACGGTTGGTGAACTGGATCTTGGCCTGGGTGTTATCCCAGCCCCACAATTTTTGCAGGTCCAACGCCACGCCGAGGCCAAACTGGTCGGAGTAACGCGCGGTCTTGTCGTTGTTGTAGCCACCGTGGAGGTTACCGCCGACTTCGCCGACGTAGTCCATCTTGATGTCGATACCCTGCTCGATCAGCTTGGTACGCTCACCACCCCAGTCACCGGTCATCCACTGGGAATCGGCGCTGAACGCGTCAGCCGCGTGAACGCTACCGACCAGGGTCATTGCCGCCGCAACAGCTGACAATTGGCAGATAAGCTGAGCGTTGTTCTTCTTCTTCATCCCTACATCCTCGTTTTATTGTTATTAACTGTTTTTATCTAACGCGGTTTACATGGATTGCGGCGAATGTCCCCATCCGCCGCGTATTTCCCCGAGCGGGAGCTGGCACGCCAGCTTCCACACTTGATCTTCAGCGACCTTTGAACTGCGCCACGTTGGCGCCATGGGCCTCGGCTTTTGGCACCCCGGCCACCCCCAGGCGCTCCCCGGTCTTGGCATCGAACAGCAACACTTTCGATGGATCGAATTGCAGGGTCAGGGTCTCGCCCACGCCCGGCGCAACGTCTGGCGCCAAACGGCAGCAGACCTTGGTTTCGTTCAGGCTGACGAACACCAGGGTGTCCGGCCCGGTCGGCTCGGTGACCTGGACTTCGGCACGAATGGTCGGCAAACCATTCGGCTCGCCGTTGGCCAGTACGATCTGTTCCGGGCGCAGGCCGAGGATCACTTCGCGATCTTCGAGCCCTGCGTCCTGCATGCCCATTGGCAATTCGCAACGGGCCTGGCCGCTGTCGAGCAACGCCACCAGACGACCGTCCTTGCGCTGCAAGCGCAGCGGGATGAAGTTCATCGGCGGCGAGCCGATGAAGCTCGCCACGAACAGATTGGCCGGGTTGTTGTAGATGTCTTTCGGCGTGCCGAACTGCTGGATGATCCCGTCCTTCATCACCGCCACTTTATCGCCCAGGGTCATCGCTTCGATCTGGTCGTGGGTCACGTAGACCGTGGTGGTTTTCAGGCGCTGGTGCATCAGTTTCATTTCGGTGCGCATCTCGACCCGCAGCTTGGCATCGAGGTTGGACAGCGGTTCGTCGAACAGATAGATCTTCGGCCGCCGCGCCAATGCACGACCCATGGCCACGCGCTGTTGCTGGCCTCCGGAGAGCTGGCCGGGTTTGCGGTTGAGCAAGTGTTCGATCTGCAGCAGCTTGGACACCCGCGCCACTTCCGTTTCGATATCGGCAGCGGGCATTTTGCGGATCTTCAAGCCGAAGGCGATGTTCTCGCGCACGCTCATGGTCGGGTACAGCGCGTAGGACTGGAACACCATGGCGATGTCCCGGTCTTTCGGGCTCATGCCGCTGACGTCCTGGTCATCGATCATGATCGCGCCACCGGTGATGGTTTCCAGGCCGGCGATGCAGTTCATCAGGGTCGACTTGCCGCAACCCGAAGGTCCGACCAGGATCAGGAACTCACCGTCCTTGATCGACAGTTCGATGTTCTTCAGGGTGTCCGGCAGGCCGGGACCGTAAGTCTTGTTTACATTGCGAAGTTCGAGCGTAGCCATGATTACCCCTTGACTGCGCCGGCCGTCAGCCCGCGCACGAAATACTTGCCTGCGACCACATAGACCAGCAGGGTCGGCAGCCCGGCGATCATCGCCGCCGCCATATCAACGTTGTATTCCTTGGCCCCGGTACTGGTGTTGACCAAGTTGTTCAGCGCTACTGTGATGGGTTGCGAATCACCGCTGGAGAACACCACGCCGAACAGGAAGTCGTTCCAGATCTGGGTGAACTGCCAGATCAGGCAGACCATGATGATCGGGGTGGACATCGGCAGGATGATCAAGCGGAAGATGGTGAAGAAGCCCGCGCCATCGAGCCGCGCAGCTTTCACCAGCGCATCCGGGACGCTGACGTAGTAGTTGCGGAAAAACAGCGTGGTGAACGCCAGGCCGTAGACCACGTGCACGAACACCAGGCCGGTGGTGGTGCTCGCCAGGCCCATCTTGCCGAGGGTGAACGAGGCCGGCAGCAGGACGGTCTGGAACGGCAGGAAGCAACCGAACAGCAGCAAACCGAAGAACAGTTGCGAGCCGCGGAAGCGCCACATCGACAGCACATAGCCGTTCAGCGCACCGATGGCGGTGGAGATCAGTACCGCCGGAACGGTGATCTTGATCGAGTTCCAGAAGTACCCGTCAACCGTGCCCCAGGCCTTGACCCAGCCAATGCCGCTGACCACGGACGGCCAGCTCAGCAGGTTGCCGGAGTTGATGTCTTCCGGGGTCTTGAAACTGGTCAACAGCATGACCACCAGCGGTATCAGGTACAGGAACACCGCGAGGATCAGCACGGCGTAGATCGCGATGCGACTCAGGCTGATGGAAGGTTTGGCGAAACTAGTCATGACGCTTGGTCCTCAGCTCGGAGTACAGGTAAGGCACGATGATTGCGAGAATCGCACCGAGCATCAGAATCGCACTGGCCGAACCCATGCCCATCTGGCCACGACTGAAGGTGAAGGAATACATGAACATCGCCGGCAGGTCGGAGGAATAACCCGGGCCACCGGCGGTCATGGCCGCGACAAGGTCAAAACTCTTGATCGCGATGTGGGCCAGGATCATCACGGCGCTGAAGAACACCGGACGCAGGCTTGGCAACACCACTTTCAGGTAGATGCGCGGCATGCTCGCGCCGTCGATCTGGGCGGCACGGATGATCGATTGATCAACCCCACGCAGACCGGCGAGGAACATCGCCATGATAAAACCCGAGGCTTGCCAGACGGCGGCAATCACCAGGCAATACACCACGCGATCCGGGTCGATCAGCCAGTCCAGGCGGAAGCCTTCCCAACCCCAGTCACGCAACAATTTGTCCAGGCCCATGCCCGGGTTGAGCAGCCATTTCCACGCGGTACCGGTGACGATCATCGAGAGCGCCATCGGGTACAGGTAAATGGTGCGGATGAAACCTTCGCGACGAATGCGCTGGTCGAGGAACACCGCCAGCAGCACACCGATCACCAGGGTGATGCCGATAAACATGCCGCCGAATACCGCCAGGTTCTTGCTCGCGACCCACCAGCGGTCGTTGTCGAACAAACGCTGGTATTGCGCCAGGCCGGCCCACTTGTAAGTCGGCAGGAAAGTCGACGTGGTGAACGACAGCACGAACGTCCAGAGGATATAGCCATAGAAGCCCACCAGGACGATGAACATGCTCGGCGCCAGCACCAGTTTGGGGAGCCAGCGCTGCAATGCATCGAACGGCGAGGCCTTGCTGAACACAGCAACAGAACTCATGGGAAGATCCAGTACGTAGAAAAAGGATTACAGGCGCGTGCCGGGTGGGAGCGGGTTTGCCGCCCCCATCGGGTCTACGCTGCTAACGGTTACTTGGCTGCTTTGATGGCCGTGCCGAGTTGCTTGGCGGCGGTGGCCGGATCAGCTTTCGGATCGTTGATGAAGTTGGTCACGACATCAAAGAACGCGCCTTGCACTGCCAGCGTGGTCGCCATGTTGTGCGCCATGCTCGGTTGCAGGCCGCCGGACTTGGCGTCCGCCAGGAAGTCCTTGGCAGCGGTCTGGGCGCAGGAGTCGAAACCGTACTTGCCCATGTCGTTCAGCATGTCGATCCGAACCGGGATCGAACCTTTGTTGATGCTGAAGACTTTCTGGAAGTTCTCACCCAGCACGACCTTGGCAATGTCCTGCTGCGCGGCAGCCGTGCCCTTGTCTTTCTGCTTGAACACCGCCAGGGAGTCGATGTTGTAGGTGAAGGCCTTTTCGGTACCCGGGAAGGCTACGCACTCGTAGTCCTTGCCCGCGACTTTCTTGGCCGCGGTCCATTCGCTCTTGGCCCAGTCACCCATGATCTGCATGCCGGCCTTGCCGTTGATGACCTTGGCCGCTTCCAGGTTCCAGTCCTGGCCTTTGCCGTCGGCGTCCATGTAGGTCGCGACTTTCTTCAGCTCGGTCAGCGCCTTGACCATTTCAGGACCGGTCAGGGCAGCATTGTCCAGGTCGACCAGGGCTTTCTTGTAACCGTCGACGCCCATGACCGAAAGCACCACGGCTTCGAACACGGTGCTGTCCTGCCAAGGCTGGCCGCCGTGGGCAAGGGCGATGAAGCCTTTGGCCTTGAGCTTGTCGCCAGCGGCGTAGAATTCTTCGAGGGTGGTCGGGGCTTTTTCGATGCCGGCTTTCTTGAAGACTTCCGGGTTGATCCACAGCCAGTTGACGCGGTGAATGTTCACCGGCACGGCCACGTAGTCACCCTCGTACTTCACGGTATCGGAGACTTTCTTGTCGAGCAGGCTGTCCCACTTCTCCGACTTGGCCGCGTCTTTCAAGACGTCGGTGTCGAGCAGACCGGTAGACGCCCATTCCTGGATGTCCGGACCTTTGATCTGCGCGACGCCTGGCGGGTTACCGGCCACGGCGCGGCTTTTCAGCACGGTCATGGCTGTAGCACCGCCACCACCGGCAACGGCGCCGTCCTTCCAGGTGAAACCGTCTTTTTCGACTTGGGCCTTGAGCACATCAACGGCGGCTTTTTCGCCACCGGACGTCCACCAGTGAACGACTTCTACCGAACCTTTGGATTCGGCGGCAAGTGCACTGAGCGGGAATGCAGAGATAGGAAGCAATGAGGCAAGAGAAATGACAGTAGCGAGGCGAGAAATCGCATTCATCTAGAATTACCTTTCTTGTTGTTATGCATGCAAGTCTGGTGCTTGCGCTGCATGGGATTTTAAACAGGAGTTATCCCTTCGCAGGTAACGAAGGGACGCTTGAATGTCACCACATGGTTACACAGGAGCGCTCTGAGACAACTGCCCCAAGGCAGTCGCCATGCTCGGCGCCAATGGCAGGCGCGGGATCAACACGGCTTGCCAGGCGTGATACAGGTCCGGCTTGCCGCCCCAGATATCGGCACTCGGACGGTTTTGCGGGTCGAGTTCATGGTGCCAACTGCCATCGCAGCGGTCGATGAAATGACTGTCACAAAACTCCCAGAACAGTCGGTACCAGGTTTCGTATTGCTCATCGCCTGTGCGTTTTAGCAGGGCACTGGCAGCGGCGCTGGCTTCGCAATGGGTCCAGTGCAAGCGGTGACGAACCACGGCGCGGTTGTCCCAGTCCAGCGTGTAGACGATCCCCGGCTGGCCGTCGATGTTCCAGCCGTGACGGCAATTGTGATCGAAGAGTTTTTGCGCATCGGTCGCCAGCCAACCCGGCGTGAGCATCCCGGCCTGCACCCGCGCCGCTTCGAGGTGCAGCAACAGCCGCGCCCATTCGAAACCGTGACCCGGCGTGGTGCCGTAGGGGCGGAAACCGTCGGCCGGGTTGTCGTGGTTGTATTCGCGCAGCGGTTGCCAGTCGCGGTCGAAATGCTCGACCACCAGGTAATCGTTGGCAGCGGCGTGACCGTGGATCACCCGTTCGACGATGCGTTGCGCGCGGACCAGCCAGCGGTGGTCATCGGTGACATCCGCGAGTGCGAGGAAGGCTTCGGTGGCGTGCATGTTGCTGTTGGCGCCGCGATAGGCTTCTTCTTCGCTCCAGTCACGATTGAAGGATTCGCGCATCGCGCCCTCCTCCTCGCTCCAGAAATGGGTGTCGATGATGTGGATTGCATCGTCGAGCAGAGCTTGTGCGCCGGGCCGTTGTGCGACGACTGCGGAACTCGCGGCCAGGGCGACGAAAGCGTGCAGGTACGCGGCTTTGCCGGTGTTGTCATCGCGATGATGGGCCGTGGCGAACCAGCCGCCGTGTTGAGCATCTTTCAACGGGCCGCTGAGGGCCTGGACGCCATGATCCACCAACTCGGCAAACCCCGGCAGGCCCTGGATGTGGGCCATGGCGAAGCTGTGGGTCATGCGCGCGGTGTTCATGGTTTCGGCGTGGGCGTTGGCCAGGAGCTGGCCTCTTTCATCGAGATTGCCGAAGCCTTCGGGAAGCTTCGAAGCCTTGGCGAACGCCAGCAGGCGCAGGCCTTCGGCGGCAAGCCATTGCTGGTGGGCAGGCGCGTTCAGCCAACTGTTGAAGGCCGGTTGGAAGGTGTCCATGGGGTACCTTTTTTGTTGTTATGACTGGGGGCAGTCTAAACAACGGTCGAGGCGTGGCAGGTAACGAAGGGGGCGGGTTTTGTCACCATGTCGTGACAAAGTAAAAGCAAAATCAAAAGAACGCAGCCTTCGGCAGCACCTACAGAGATCGGCGCAGGAGCTGCCGAAGGCTGCGATCTTTTGATCGTTCAATCGATTGAACGCGGCAACTGCAACGTCACCCTTAACCCACCCTCGCGCAAATTCTGCAGACTCACTTCACCACCATGGCTATGCGCAATATTGCGCGCAATCCCAAGGCCCAACCCGTAACCCTGCTGCTGGCCAGACAGGCGGAAGTGCGGTTCGAACACCTGCTCCATCCGCTGCTCCGGCACCCCTGGCCCTTCATCGTCCACATGCAGGATGAACGCGCTCTGGTCGTCATCGATATGCAAATGCGCGTTCTGCCCGTACTTCAAGGCGTTGTCGATCAGGTTGCCGATGCAGCGCTTGAGCGCAAGCGGTTTGCCCGGATACGCCGCAAACGCCCGACCCTGCTGAGTTACGCGACCATTGCCATTGGGCGCCAGGTACGGCTCCACCAGGCAATCGAGCACGTGATTGAGGTCCACTTGCTCGATGTTTTCGTGGATGTCGGTGTCTTTCACGCATTGCAGCGCGCCTTTGACCAACAACTCCAACTCATCCAGATCGCGGCCGAACTTGGCTTGCAGCTTTTCGTCTTCGAGCAATTCGACCCGCAACCGTAAGCGAGTGATCGGCGTGCGCAAGTCGTGGGAGATGGCGCTGAACAACTGACTGCGCTCGGTCAGGTAACGGCTGATCCGTTCGCGCATGGCATTGAAGGCGCGGCCGACTTCGACCACTTCACTGCCGCCGCCCTCGGGCACCGGTTCAACTTCGGCACCAAGGGACATGTCCCGCGCCGCCCGCGCCAGGCGCTTGAGTGGACGACTTTGCCAGTGCACCAGCAAGCCGATGAACAACAGCAAAAAGCCGCTGGTGAGGACAATAAACCACACCTGCTGCGCCGGCAGGCCTTGCTCTTCAAGACTGGTGTAAGGCTCGGGCAGCAGCGAGGCGATGTACAGCCATTCCCCCGGCGCCATCTGGATTTGCGTGACCAGCACCGGCGGGTTCACCGGCTCCAGGGTCAACGCGTAATGCGCCCAGGAGCGCGGCAATTCATCGAGTTTCAAGCCGCTGTTGAAGATCCGCAGGTCTTCGGGGCTGACGAACGTCACCGAGATATCCGTGTCATGCCCCAGGGACTCGCGCAGCACTTCGTCGACCGCTTTGAGCACTGCCGCTTTGCGCGGGGTGATCGGCAACACTTCCATGCCCAGCGGTTTGTCGTTGAGGGTCACCACAAACCGGGTGCCACCCATGCTGCGCAACTGGTCGAGCACCAATGGCCGAAAAGCGACGGGCAATGAACGGAAATAACTGACGCTGGCGGTCATCGAATGGGCCAGGCTGCGGGCGCTGGTGACCAGGCCTTCGAGCTGGGTCGCGCGCAGTTGCGAGACCCAGATCACGCTCGACAGCGCCTGGGCAAACAGCACCACCAACAGGGTCAGCAGCAACATCCGCCCGAGCAACGAGCGTGGCACCGGGACCTTGGCGATGAGCTGGCGTAGAAACTCAGTGGCCATTACTGGCAACCACATTGGCGGCCAGTTGGTAGCCGCTGCCACGCACGGTACGGATCAGTTTCGGCGGTTTTTCGGTGTCGCGCAGGCGCTGGCGCAAACGGCTGACGGCCATGTCGACGATGCGATCCAGCGGCATCAAGTCGCGGCCACGGGTGGCGTTGCCGATGGTGTCCCGGTCGAGGATTTCCTGGGGATGATCGAGGAACAGTTTCAGTAGCGCGAAGTCGGCGCCGGAGAGAATCACTTCCTCGCCATCGATGTGGAACAGCCGATGGCTGACCATGTCCAGGCGCCAGTCATCGAAGGCCAGCACTTCACTGCCGGAACGTTCCTGACCGAACTGCGCGCGGCGCAACAAGGCCTTGATCCGCGCCTGCAATTCCCGAGGGCTGAACGGTTTGCCCAGGTAATCGTCGGCACCCAGTTCCAGACCAATAACGCGGTCGGCCTCGTCGGAGCTGGCAGTGAGCATGATGATCGGCACCTGGGCCTGGCGCGGGTGCTGGCGAATCCAGCGGCAAAGGCTGAAGCCGTCTTCGTCCGGCAGCATCACATCAAGGATCACCAGATCGCTCGGCGCCTCGTTCATCGCCTGGCGAAAGCCTGCGCCGTCCGGCGTGGTGCGCACCTGAAAACCTGCTCGGGTCAGGTAGGTGTCCAGCAACTCGCGTATCTCTTGATCGTCATCGACCAACAAAATCGACTTGTTGACTGAGCTCACAGGGGCGGCATCCTTGTTGTTTGAATTGGGCGGATTATGCCTGATCGTTCGATCGTTCCCACGTTCGGCGTGGGAATGCCTCAAGGGACGCGAAGCGTCACGGGCTGCATTCCCACGCAGAGCGTGGGAACGATCATTAGTGTGCCTGCTCGAGCGCCACACCCGCGCCCATCAGCCCGGAATACGGCGCCGTCACCAGCCACACCGGAATCCCCTTGAAGTAATCGCTCATGCATCCCTTGTCGGCGAAGCAGCGGGCGAAACCGCTTTCAACAAAGAAATCGGCAAACCGGGGAATTACGCCACCGACGATGTACACGCCGCCGCGCCCACCGGTGGTCAGCACGTTGTTGCCGGCCACGCGGCCGAGCCAGCAGCAGAACTGCTCCAGCACTTCCAGCGCGACCGGGTCACCGGCCAAACCTGCCGCCGTAATGGCTTCGGGGGTGTGGAACTGCGGTTCATGGCCATCCACCGCGCAGATCGCCCGATAGACCCGCGGCAAGCCGCTGCCACTCAACGCTGTTTCAGCGCTGACATGGCCGATCTCGTTGAAGATGTGTTGCCACAATTGGGTCTCGCGCGGACTGCTCAGCGGCAGATCAACGTGACCACCCTCCCCCGGCAACGCCGCAAAACGGCCTTCACCCAGATCAAGCAAGGTGCCGACGCCCAGGCCTGTACCGGGGCCGATCACTACCGCCGGGCGCAACGGCTCCGGCGTACCTGCGCAAACCACCCGAAACTCGTCCGGCTGCAAACGGGTCATGCCCAGGGCCATGGCCGAGAAGTCGTTGACCAGCATTAACTGATCCACCTGCAAGGTCTGGCAGAACGCCTTGCGGCTCAGGCGCCAGTGGTTGTTGGTGAACTTGAATTCATCGCCGCTCACGGGACCGGCCACCGACAGGCACACCGAACCGATGTCGCCCGGTTTCAAGCCCAAGCCAGTGAGGTAAACGCCAATGGCCTCCTCCGGGCTGGCGTGATCCGCTGTCGGCAGCACCTGGATCGACTCCAGTTGCTGGTTTTTCCACAACGCGAAACGTGCGTTGGTCCCACCGATGTCACCGACCAAAGCCAGTTTCAATTAAGCGTCTCCAGGGCAGAAGTGAAGGCGCTGGCGCCCTGCTCTGCGGAGCTGAAGGCCATGCGCATGAAACCAAACAGTTCGCGCCCGCTGCCGATGTTGTTACCCAACAAACCCTTGGCTGGCGTGCGCGCTGCGAATTCTTCGGCGTCCACCTTAAGCTCCAGGGTGCCTTTGACGCCATCGACGCGGATGATATCGCCCTCTTGCACCCGCGCCAAAGCGCCGCCCACAAATGCTTCGGGGCTGACGTGAATGGCCGCCGGGATTTTCCCCGATGCGCCGGACATGCGCCCGTCGGTCACCAGCGCGACTTTGAAGCCGCGATCCTGCAGCACGCCGAGGAACGGCGTCATTTTGTGCAGTTCCGGCATGCCGTTGGAGCGCGGGCCCTGGAAACGCATCACCGCGACAAAATCCTTCTCCAGCAAACCGGCCTTGAACGCATCGGCCAAATCCTGCTGATCCTGGAACACCATCGCGGGTGCTTCGACGATCTGGTTTTCCAGGGCCACGGCGGAGACTTTCATCACCCCGCGGCCGAGGTTGCCTTCCATCACCCGCAAGCCGCCCTCTTGCGAGAACGCACGAGCCACCGGACGCAGGATGGTTTCGTCGAGGCTTTCGATCGGGCCTTCGCGCCAGACCAGTTCGCCGTTATCGAGGAACGGTTCCACGGTGTAGCGGCTCAGGCCATGGCCGAGCACGGTGTTGACGTTTTCGTGGAGCAGCCCGGCTTCCAGCAGTTCGCGGATCAGGAACGACATGCCGCCCGCGGCCTGGAAGTGGTTGATGTCGGCTTTGCCGTTCGGGTAGACGTGGCTTAGGGTCGGCACGACTTCGGAGAGGTCGGCCATGTCTTGCCAGGTCAGTTGAATGCCCGCCGCCATGGCGATGGCCGGCATGTGCAAGGTGTGGTTGGTCGAGCCGCCAGTGGCGTGCAGCGCGACGATGGAGTTGACCAGCGAGCGCTCGTCGACGATTTCGCCGATCGGCATGAAGTCGCCGTTCTGCTTGGTCAGGCGCGTGACCTGATGCGCCGCTTCGCGGGTCAGGGCATCGCGCAACGGCGTGTTCGGGTTGACGAAAGAGGCACCCGGCAAGTGCAGACCCATGACTTCCATCAGCAACTGGTTGGTGTTGGCCGTGCCGTAGAAGGTGCAGGTGCCAGGGCTGTGGTAGGAATTCATTTCCGATTCCAACAGTTCTTCGCGGCTGGCCTTGCCTTCGGCATAGCGCTGGCGCACGTCGGCTTTCTGCTTGTTGGAAATGCCCGAAACCATCGGCCCGCCCGGGACGAAGATCGTCGGCAGATGACCGAAACGCAGCGCGCCCATCATCAGGCCCGGGACGATCTTGTCGCAGATGCCGAGCATCAGCGCGCCGTCGAACATGTTGTGGGACAGCGCCACGGCGGTGGACAACGCAATCACTTCACGGCTCGGCAGGCTCAGTTCCATGCCGGGCTCGCCCTGGGTCACGCCATCGCACATCGCAGGCGTGCCGCCAGCGAACTGGCCGACCGAGCCGATTTCGCGCAGGGCTTTTTTGATCTGTTCAGGAAAGACTTCGTACGGCTGGTGCGCCGAGAGCATGTCGTTATACGAAGAAACAATGGCGATGTTCGCGGAGTTCATCATCCGCAGGCTGTGCTTGTCTTCGGTGCCGCAACCGGCCACGCCGTGGGCGAAGTTGGCGCATTGCAGCTTGCCGCGCATCGGACCGTCGCTGGCGGCGCCGCGAATCAGCGCAAGGTAAGCCTCACGAGTAGCTCGGCTACGGGCGATAAGCCGTTCGGTGACCTCAAGGACGCGGGGATGCATGTGTAGAACTCCAGGCTAACGGATGTGGCGACCTGATTGTCTATGCTGATCAAGGGCCGTTGTCGATGGGGTGACGGGCGGCTTTCTTGATCGATCGGACCAGTTGATTCAGGTCACTCGTTGTAGATTGAACAAAATATTGCCATTAAAAAGGCTTGTTTTCTATTTTTATGCGAATAATCTTGTAATTCCAACAACAAATCGACGGCGGCCCTGTTAAATGACTCTTCGAATCGCAATCAATGGTTTTGGCCGTATCGGCCGTAATGTCCTGCGCGCACTGTATACCCAAGGCTACCGCCAGGATTTGCAGATCGTCGCCATCAATGACCTGGGTGACAGCTCGATCAACGCGCATCTGCTCAAGTACGACACCGTTCACGGCACTTTCGACGCCGATGTCCAGCACGATAACGAAAGCCTGACCGTCAACGGCGACCGCATTTCGGTCAGCGCGATTCGCAACCCGGCCGAACTGCCATGGGCCGCCGAGAAGATCGACGTCGTTTTCGAATGCACCGGTCTGTTCACCGACCGTGCCAAAGCCGCCGCGCATATTACGGCCGGCGCGCGCAAAGTGATCATCTCGGCCCCGGCCAAAGGCGCCGACGCCACCGTCGTTTATGGTGTTAACCACGACATTCTGCGCCAGTCGCACCAGATTATTTCCAACGCCTCGTGCACCACCAACTGCCTGGCCCCGGTGGCCCAGGTGCTGCACCGCGAGTTGGGGATCGAAAGCGGTTTGATGACCACGATCCACGCCTACACCAACGACCAGAACCTGACCGACGTCTACCACACCGACCCGTACCGCGCCCGTTCGGCCACCCAGAACATGATCCCGAGCAAGACCGGCGCCGCTGAAGCGGTGGGCCTGGTGCTGCCGGAACTGGCGGGCAAGCTGACCGGCATGGCGGTGCGTGTTCCGGTGATCAACGTGTCGCTGGTAGACCTCACCGTACAGCTCAAGCGCGAAGCGTCGGCTGATGAAGTGAATGCGCTGCTGAAAGAAGCCGCTCAACACTCGAAAATCCTTGGCTACAACACCCTGCCGCTGGTCTCCAGCGACTTCAACCACAACCCGCTGTCGTCGATCTTCGACGCCAACCACACCAAGTCCAGCGGCAAGCTGCTCAAGGTCCTGGCCTGGTACGACAACGAATGGGGCTTCTCCAACCGCATGCTCGATAACTGCCTGGCGCTGTGTAACGCCGAGTAACCGTGGAGCAGCAACCGATGATCGGTATCAGCTTCACGCAAAAGACCATGGCGGCGCGCAAGCGTATCGCCCTGGTTGCCCATGACCACTGCAAGGCGTTTTTGCTGGACTGGGCCGAGCGGCACAAAGACAAGCTGGCGCAACATGAACTGGTCGCCACCGGCACCACCGGGTTGTTGTTGCAACAACGCCTCGACCTTCCGGTGGAAAGCATGATCAGCGGCCCCTTGGGCGGCGACCAACAACTCGGCGCGCGCATCGCCGAGCAACGGGTCGACCTGCTGGTGTTCTTCTGGGACCCGTTCCAACCGCAACCCCACGACCCGGACATCAAGGCGTTGCTGCGGGTCGCGGCGGTCTGGAACATTCCGGTGGCCTGCAATGAATGCAGCGCCGATTACTTACTCAGCAGTCCGATGATGGATCAGGCGCATGAGCACCGGATCCCGGATTACGCGACCTATCTGCTGGGTCGCGCGTAACCTTCACAAATCAGCACTTGACCACTCGGGCGGATGATAAGCATTATCATTCGCTCGAAATGGATCAGGTCCTCCCGTGAGTCAATCGCGCTTCAATCACGTCTTCATCGCCCAGCGGGTTTCCCTGCTGCGCACGCTGGAGCGGATGGTCAACAATCACAGCACCGCCGAAGACCTGCTGCAGGAAACCTACCTGCGCGTGACCCGGGCGCTCAGTGAGCGGGCCATCGATCACCTCGAACCCTTCGTCTTCCAGACCGCCCGCAACCTGGCGCTGGACCATTTGCGCGCGCGGCGCATTCAGTCGCGGACCCTGCTCGATGACGTGCCGATGGAGGTAGTGGAAAGCATCGCCGCCCCCGCCAGCAGCGCCGAGGACGCCGCCCATGCCGAACAATTGCTGGAGCGTTTGAACGTGAGCCTCAGTGAACTCAGCAATCGCCAGCAACAGATCTTTATCCTCAGTCGCCTGCATGGGCACAGTTACCTGGAGATTTCCGAGAAACTCGGCGTGTCGCTGAGCACCGTGCAGAAGGAACTGAAGCTGATCATGGCGATCTGCATCGGTGTGGCGGAACGCTTAAACGGCGACTGAGCCCATAAGGCTTTGCTACCCTTGCGAACTTCAAGCTCCACTAAAAACCAGCCGTGCACAGACACAGCCGAGGAAACACCGTGACGGACACCCACCGCTCCTCTGCGCCCTCCCCGGCGCGGGCCCCCGCCAGCGCGATGGACCAGGCTTTGGACTGGTTGATCGTCATGGGCAGTCCGAGCGAAGAACAAACCCGCCAATTCCACGACTGGCTCTCCGCCGATCCATTGCATGCCGAAGCGTTCGCCAAGGCCCAGGCGATCTGGGACGGTCCGCTGGTCACGCAATGCGCGCAAAGCCTCGCCGCTGCACCGGCGAAAATCAGCGTGCTGTCGCGCCTGCGCCCGCACTGGAAACCCCTGGCCACCGCAGCGGTGTTGATCCTCGGGCTGTTCAGTTTCAGCAATCTGCCGATGCGCCTGCAGGCCGATCACCTGACCGTGGTCGGTGAACGCCAGCGTCTGCAACTGGAGGACGGCTCGAAAGTCCTGCTCAATACCAACTCGGCGTTTTCCAGCACCATCAACGATCAACAGCGCGTGGCCCGTTTGTATCAGGGCGAGGCGTTTTTCGAGGTGCCGGCCAATCGTGGTCAACCGTTGGAAATCGATGCCGGACCGGTCAAGGCCAGCGTGCGCGATACCGCGTTCGCCGTACGTTACCTCGACGGCGTGGCGCAGGTTCGGGTGCAACGTGGCGACGTGGATTTGCGTGCCACCCGAGACGATGCGCGGGTGCGCCTGACGGCCGGCGAAAGCATCCGCATCGGCCCCAACGGTTTCGACCGCCCGGCCAAACTCGATGCCGCCACCGACCTGGCCTGGGTCCAGGGGCGCCTGGTGTTTGAAAACTGCCCGCTGAGCCAGGTGCTGGCGGAACTGCGGCGCTACTATCCGGGCTGGATCATCAACAACAACGAGCAATTGGCCGACGTCGCCGTCACCGGCAATTACCGGCTCGACCAGCCGCTGGATGTGGTTCGTTCCCTCGCGCACATCACCTCGGCGCGCCTCCAGGAATTCCCGGCGCTCGTCATCTTGAACTAAATGAGAATTATTTTTACTCGATAGCTGAAGCTCGTTCGTCTCGTTATAGCCAATGCAATTGATTCGCATCTAAAGATGCCGATCTGCACCTATAAAGATTCGTGCGACACGGAGCGCTATCGATGTCCTCTCGCCATACCCGCCAGTCCTCTTCACCTTCCCGCGTGTTGTCGCTGCTGACCGCCGCCATCCTGATGGCCGGTGCCGCGCCGCTGATGGCGGCCACCGCTGCCGAGCAGCCAAGCCGCAACATGGGCGATTACTCGTTCGCCATTCCACAGCAGTCGCTGGTCTCGGCACTCAATGCCTTTACTACCGTGACCGGTTGGCAGGTCGGTTTGCCGGCCGAACTGGCTGAAGGCGTCTCTTCGCCGGGTGTGCGCGGGTCCTTGCCGCCGGAGAAAGCTCTGGATCGCCTGTTGGTGGGGACCAACCTCGGCTATCGCAAACTGGGCAATAACAACATCGTGCTGGAAAAACGCAGCAGCAGCGGCGCCCTCAACCTGCAACAGGTGACGATCAGCGCCACCCGCCAGGAACAGAGCATCGACAGCGTCCCGGCCACCGTCACCGTCCAGACCCGCGAAGAACTGGACCGCAACAACGTCAACAACATCAAGGATCTGGTGCGCTACGAGCCGGGGGTTTCCGTGGGTGGCGCCGGCCAGCGCGCCGGGCTCACCGGCTACAACATCCGCGGCATCGACGGCGACCGCGTCCTCACTCAAGTCGACGGCGTGCAAGTGCCCGACAGCTTCTTCAACGGCCCCTACGCCCAGACCAACCGCAATTACGTCGACCCGGAAATCGTCAAACGCGTCGAAATTCTCCGTGGCCCGGCGTCGGTGCTCTACGGCAGCAACGCCATCGGCGGCGCCGTCAGCTACTACACCCTCGACCCGGACGACATCATCAAGCCGGGCAAAGACGTTGGCGCGCGCCTGAAGACCGGCTACAGCTCGGCCGACGACAGCTGGCTGACATCCGGCACCGTTGCCGGCCGCACCGGCGATTTCGACGGCTTGCTGCACCTGAGCCAGCGCAATGGTCATGAAACCGAATCCTACGGCGAAACCGGCGGCACTGGCCTGAACCGCACCGAGGCCAACCCCGAGGACGTGCGCACCACCAACGTGCTGGCCAAGCTCGGCTGGAACTACGCCGACGACGCGCGCCTGGGCCTGACCTACGAGAAATACAAAGACGACCGCGACACCAATCAACTGAGCGCCGTCGGTGGTCCGTTCAACGCTGGACGCGGTTTTGGTTTCTACAAATCCCGCACCGGCAACGACACGGTCAGCCGTGAACGCTTCGGCCTGGAGCACAGCTTCGGTCTGGACAGCGTTTTGGCCGACAACATCAAGTGGTCGCTGAACTACCAGATCGCCAAGACCGACCAGAGCACTGAAGAAATCTACGCGCCATCGCGCACCGTGCTGCGTGAACGCAACACCAACTACAAGGATCGCCAATGGGTGTTCGATGCCCAGGCTGACAAATCCTTCGCCATCGCGGATACCGATCACACCGTTACTTACGGCACCACCATCAAACAGGACAAAGTCACCGGCCTGCGCACCGGCAGCGGCACCTGCCTGACCGTGGCCGGCGCCTGCCGGGTAATCGGTGCGCCCAGCGCCGCCGACACCCTGAAACCGGCCAGCGATTTCCCGGACCCGACCATCAACAGCTACAGCCTGTTCGCCCAGGATCAGATCAGCTGGGGCAACTGGACCTTCCTGCCGGGTGCGCGCTACGACTACACCCAGCTCAAGCCGCACATCACCGACGAGTTCCTGGCCACTGCGGACCAAAGCGGCAACGGCGTGGTCAGCGACAAGACCAAGACCTGGCATCGTCTGTCGCCGAAGTTCGGCACCACCTACAGCTTCAACGACAACTACACCTGGTACGGCCAGTACGCCGAAGGTTTCCGCACGCCGACCGCCAAGGCTCTTTATGGTCGCTTCGAAAACCTGGCCGGTGGTTATCAGGTCGCGCCGAATCCGGATCTGGAACCGGAAAAGAGCAAGAGCTATGAAACCGGCCTGCGCGGCCAATTCGAGGCCGGCAGTTTCGATGTGGCGGTGTTCTACAACAAATACCGCGACTTCATCGACGAGAATGCGATCACTCCCGGCTACAGCGAGACCACGTTCCAGAGCAACAACATCAAGCACGCCACCATCAAGGGCCTGGAGCTGAAAGGTCGCCTGAACCTCGACACCTTCGGCGCGCCGACCGGCCTCTACACCCAAGGCTCGGCGTCGTACCTGTATGGCCGCAACGATGACAGCGGCCAGCCGCTGAACAGCATCAACCCGCTGACCGGTGTCTTCGGCCTCGGTTACGACCAGGACAACTACGGCGCGCTGTTGAGCTGGACCCTGGTCAAGCGCAAGGACCGCGTCGACAGCACCAGCTTCAAGACCCCGGACGGCACCAGCACCCAGTTCAAGACCCCGGGTTATGGCGTGCTCGACCTGGCCGGTTTCTACAAGGTCACCGACGACGTGACGGTCAACGCCGGCCTGTACAACCTGACCGACAAGAAGTACTGGCAGTGGGATGACGTGCGCGGCTACGACAGCGTCGGCGAAGCCTCGGTCACGCAACCGGCCAACCTCGATCGCCTGACCCAGCCGGGTCGCAACTTCGCGATCAACCTGGTCTGGGATATCTGACCCTGAACACCTCACCGCGACGCATTTGTTAATGGGTTGCAGTGAGGTTTTTTTACGCTCAGGCGTCTTCTTGTTCGTCTCGTTACCAAGCGCCTCTTTTTTTCTCAAGGACTTCTCATGACCTCCCCGGACACCGCTCAACGCCCAGCCCTGCGTTCGCAACGTTTGAACCAGATTACCAACGAGCCGCACACCAAGCTCGACGCCCTGGTCAAGGCCCACGCGCCGTTCGAAACCCAGGCCAACTTCGCCCGTTTCGTGGTCGCGCAGTATTTGTTCCAGTCGGAACTGGTGTCGCTGTACAACGACGCTGAACTGACCACCATCGTTCCGGACCTGCCGGCGCGCTGCCGTGCTGACGCAGCCAAGGCTGACTTGGCGGATCTGGACACTGAAGTCCCTGCACCGGTGGCTGGCGCGGTGAAAAACCCGAGCAAAGCGGCGGCATTGGGTTGGTTGTTCGTCTCCGAAGGTTCGAAGCTCGGCGCGGCGTTTCTGATCAAGCGCGCCGTCGGTCTGGGTTTGAGCGACACCTTCGGAGCCCGTCATCTGGGTGAGCCGGCCGGTGGTCGCGCGGAAGGCTGGAAGAGCTTTGTCAAAACCCTGGACTCGCTGGAATTCAGCGCGCAGGAAGAAGCTGAAATCGAGCAAGCCGCGGTGGATGCGTTCAACCGCTTCACCGTACTGCTGGAACAGGCCTACACCCCGGAACTCGCCTGATCACACACCCCTTGTAGGAGCGAGCGGTGCGGCGATCCGACTTGCCCGCGAAGGCGGTGTGTCAGTCGACATCAATAGCGCCTGATACACCGCCTTCGCGGGCAAGTCGGATCGCCGCACCGCTCGCTCCTACAAGGTATAAATGTCGACCTTATGACCCGCAAACACCCTGCCGCCTCCAAACTCGCCCGCTTCCTGTTCGGCCTGCTGGCCTACGTCAGCCTGGGCATCGGCCTGATCGCGATTGTCGTGCCCGGTCTGCCGACCACCGAGTTCATCCTCCTCGCCGCCTGGGCCGCAACCAAGAGTTCGCCGCGTCTGAGCGCCTGGCTGGAAAACCACCGCCTGTTCGGGCCGATCCTGTGCAACTGGCGCAACGGCAAAATCATCGCCCGTCGGGCCAAGGTCAGCGCCACCGTCAGCATGCTGCTGTGCGCGGGGTTGATGCTGGTGATGCTGGAACATGGCTGGCCGATTTACCTGGCGATTGCGGGGATGAGCCTGGGCAATCTGTGGATCTGGTCGCGGCCGGAATCGATGCCGCAAATCTCCTGAATTCCAGCCCTTTTCAGGGCATTTCCCTGCGCAAACGGTCAACTGCTACCGCTCGTCGGCTAGCCATTCATGCAAGCCCGGCCCACGCCGATGTTCATTGAATGGCGCTGAATGGACTTGGCGAGCGGGAGCACTCCCGGCTCTTGGCCAACACCTCATCCATTTGCGAGCTCGCCCTATGTTCGACTCTCTGTCCATCCGCCTGAAAATCGTCCTCCTCTCTGGCCTGTGCCTGCTTGGCGTTGTTGCCTTGATCGTCGGTATGAACATCTACCAGACCAATCAGAATGACGAACTGGTCAATGCCTCCAGCAGCAAAATGCTCACCGCCAGTGTGCAAAACCTGCTGCAGGCCAAAGCCGCCGAGCAAGCCGTGCGGGTGCAGAAGACCTTCGGTGAAAGCCTGTTGGTGGTGACGGCCCTGGCCGATCAGATCAAGGACATGCGCAACATGGCCGCCAAGCGTTCGCTGGACGCCGGCGCCCTGCGCGAAGAGTTGAACCAGAGCCTGAAAACCGCCTTCGAGCGCAACAGCAAGGTGCTGGGGATCTGGCTGGCGTTCGAGCCCAACGGCCTGGACGGCAAGGACAGCGAGTTCGCCAATGACGCGGCGCGCCAGTCCAACGAATCCGGGCGTTTCGCCAGTTACTGGAGCCGCGCAGGCGGAGCCGGGCTGAACACGATCATGGTCGAAGACGACATGACCAAAACCACCCTGAGCCTCAGCGGCACCCCCTACAACAGCTGGTACACCTGCCCTCGCGACAACAAGCGCACGTGCTTGCTGGACCCGTACGCCGACACCGTCGGCGGCAAGGAAATGCTGATGACCACCATTTCCGTACCGCTGCTGGTGGACGGCAAGGCCATCGGCGTGGTCGGCGTGGACATCGCCCTCGATGCGCTGCAAGCGGCAGCGGTGGATTCCCAGCGCGACCTGTTCAACAGTGCCGGGCATATGCTGATTGTCTCCGGCAGCGGTGTGCTCGCCGGTTACAGCGTTGATGCCAGCAAAGTCGGTAAGAGCATCGGCGACACTCTGGGCGCCGACGGCAAGGAAGTCCTGCAATTGCTCGGCAGCGGCACGCCAAAGATTCTCGAACAAGGCGACCTGATCCGCGCGGTGTACCCGGTCAGCCCGATCAGCGATTCGAAAGCCTGGGGCGTGGTGATCGACCTGCCCAAATCCGTGCTGCTGGCCGACTCGGTGAAGCTGCAAGCGGTACTGGATGACGCGCAACAAAGCGGCACCATCAAGGCCTTGCTGGTGGCGATTGCGGCCGGCCTGGTCGGTCTGTTGCTAATCTGGCTCACCGCGTCCGGCGTGACCCGACCGATCAACAGCGTCGCCGACATGCTCAAGGCGATTGCCAGCGGCGACGGCGACCTGACCCAACGCCTGCACTACAGCAAGAAAGACGAACTCGGTGAACTGGTGAGCTGGTTCAACCGTTTCCTCGACAAACTGCAACCGACCATCGCCCAGATCAAACAAAGCATCACCGACGCCCGTGGCACCGCCGACCAATCTTCGGAAATCGCCCGCCAGACCAGCGAAGGCATGCAGGTGCAGTTCCGCGAAATCGACCAGGTCGCCACCGCGTCCAACGAAATGAGCGCGACCGCCCACGACGTCGCCAATAGCGCATCGAACGCGGCGAACGCCGCCAAGGGTGCCGACCAATCGGCCCGTGACGGCATGCAGATCATCGAGCGCAGCACCCGGGATATTAATTTGCTGGCTGATGAAGTCAGCAAAGCGGTGACCGAAGTCGAAGCCTTGGCGGTCAACAGCGAGCAGATCGGTTCGGTGCTGGAAGTGATCCGCAGCATCGCCGAACAGACCAACCTGCTGGCCCTCAACGCCGCGATTGAAGCGGCGCGCGCCGGGGAAAGTGGTCGTGGTTTTGCGGTGGTCGCCGATGAAGTACGCAACCTGGCCAAGCGCACCCAGGATTCGGTGGAAGAAATCCGCATCGTCATTGAACGCATCCAGACCGGCACCCGCGGCGTGGTCGCGACCATGCATTCGAGCCAGTCCCAGGCCCATAGCAACGCCGGGCAGATCCAGCAAGCCGTCCAGGCTCTGGGCAAGATCAGCGATGCGGTGACGGTGATCAGCGACATGAACCTGCAAATCGCCAGCGCCGCCGAACAGCAAAGCGCCGTGGCCGAAGAGGTCAACCGCAACGTCTCGGCGATTCGTACCGTCACCGAAACCCTGACCGGGCAAGCCACCGAATCAGCGCAGATCAGCAGCCAACTCAATGCACTGGCGACCCACCAGATGAAATTGATGGATCAGTTCCGCGTCTAAAGCTGCACCGTTGATCGTTCCCACGCTCCGCGTAATGCATCGATGGACGCTCTGCGTCCGCTTCTGGAACGCGGAGCGTCCCGGGCTGCATTCCCACGCAGAGCGTGGGAACGATCACTCAACGATCATTCATCCGGCCTGGCAGATTTTTGATCTATGATCGAACCCTCGTTCCGGAGGGCCTTCGATGACTGATTTACTCACGTCCATTCAAGCCGCACTCGGCTTGCCGCACACCCCGATCCCATTCACGTCGAGCGGCGCCCTGCCCTCGGCGTTTGCCGTCACCGACCTGGCCTGTGCCAGCATTGCCGTCGCCGGCCAGGCGGTCAGCGAGTTGCTGCAGCAGCACTCCGGTCGCTTGCCCGGCCTTGAAGTCGACCGTCGCCTCGCCTCGTTCTGGTTCGCCACCTCGATCCGCCCTGTGGGCTGGAACGTGCCGCCATTGTGGGACCCGGTCGCCGGTGACTACGCGACCAAGGACGGCTGGATCCGCCTGCACACCAACGCCCCGCACCACCGCGCCGCCGCTGAAAGCGTGCTCGGTGCCTGTGCCGACCGCGCAGCCATGGCCGGTAAAGTGGCGAAATGGGCCAAGACCGATCTGGAACACGCCGTGGTCGAGGCCGGTGGCTGCGCCGCCGAGATGCGCACCTGGGCGCAATGGCAGGCTCATCCTCAGGGGATTGCGGTGAATGCCGAGCCGTTGATTCAGTTCAGCACCAACGGCAACGCCAAACCGTGGCAAGGCTCGGTGGCGCGGCCACTGGCCGGAATCAAGGTGCTGGATTTGACCCGCGTCCTCGCCGGCCCGGTTGCCAGCCGCTTCCTCGCCGGCCTCGGCGCCGATGTCTTGCGCATCGATCCGCCGACCTGGAACGAACCCGGCGTGGTGCCGGAAGTCACCCTCGGCAAACGCTGCGCGCGCCTGGATTTGCATGACAAAGCGGATCGCGCGGTGTTCGAAAGCCTGCTCAAGGACGCCGACATTCTGCTCCACGGTTACCGCGCCGATGCACTGGAGCGCTTGGGCTACGGTATGACTGAGCGCCAGACGTTATCCCCCGGCCTGATCGATGTCTGCCTCAACGCCTATGGCTGGAGCGGCCCGTGGCAGAACCGTCGGGGTTTCGACAGTCTGGTGCAGATGAGCAGCGGGATTGCCGAGGCTGGCCAGCAATGGAAGAAAACGGACAAGCCAACGCCATTGCCGGTGCAGGCGCTGGATCACGCGACCGGGTATTTGATGGCGGCAGCCGCGATCAAGTTGTTGAGACAGGGCGGATCGGCGCGGCTGTCGTTGGCGCGGACGGCGAAGTTGTTGATTGAGCATGGCGCCGGGACGGATGAAGCATTGCGGGCCGAGGATGAGAATGATCAGGGGCTGCTGGTCGAGCAGACGCCTTGGGGGCCGGCGCATCGGTTGCACGTGCCGCTGAAAATCACCGGGACCCCGTTGCAGTGGACACTACCGGCTGCTGAATTGGGTTCCCATCGCGCGCAGTGGTGGTGACTGATCGTTCCCACGCTCCGCGTGGGAATGCAGCCCGGGACGCTCCGCGTCCCATTGGAACGCGGAGCGTCCCTTGAGGCATTCCCACGCAGAGCATGGGAACGATCACCCGCTCAGTCAGCCCGACTCAGCGATGTCCAAAGCACCTGCGCCGCATACCCCCGAAACGGCCGCCACACCTGCGCCCGTTGCAACAACTGCCGCGCCGTCACCGGTCCACCTTCCAGCGCCGCCAACGCATTGATTAACCCGACATCCCCGGACGGAAACCCATCCATCTCGCGCAACTGCCGCAACGCAATGTACTGCGCCGTCCAGTCGCCAATCCCATGTAACGCCAGCAACCGCGCCACGCCACCCTCGCGACCCGGCTCGAACAACCACGGATCATCGAGCAACGCCTGGGCCACGCCCGACAGCGTCCGCCCTCGGCTTTTCGGCATGCCCAATGTCGCCAGATCCGCCGTCGCCAACACCGCCGCCTCTGGAAACACATGGGTCAGCCCCGGCAGGGATGAACGTAAAGGCTCGCCGTATTGCGCCACCAGTTTCCCCGCCAACTTGATCGCCGCCACCACCGTAATCTGCTGCCCCAACACCGCACGAATGGCCAATTCCAGACCATCCCACGCCCCCGGCACTCGCAGTCCTGGACGTTCGGCAATCAAGCGCGCCATCAACGGATCAACTTCGAGCTTTCGATGAATCGAAGGCAGATCAGCCTCCAGATCAAACATCCGCCGCAACCGCGCCACGATTTCGGGCACGGCGCTCGAGTCAGGAAAATCCAGCGTCACTTCCAGCGCATCGACGTCCGCCGGTTTAATCGAAAACGTGCCGTGCAACCCGTTCAGGCCGATGCTGCGCGAGTACACGCCATCGACCACTGTTTCCATCCCGGCAATCGCCCGCGCCGACAAAAACCCGAGCATCGCCGCCCAGTCATAAGGCGGCTGATACGCCAGCAGCAGCCTCACAACGCCAGCAACCCGCTGTACAACCCATACGCCGCCAATCCCGCCCCGCCGACGACACAGGTGAAAATCCCCTTCTCGACAGGGGTAAACAATGGCTGCCCCTGCTCGCGTTTGGCCTTGGCGAAAAGGATCACTCCTGGCGCGTAAAGCAGCGCCGACAACAGCAAATACTTGACCCCGCCGGCATACAACAGCCACACCGCATAACTCAGGGCGATGCCGCCAATCAGCAAATCTTTGGTGCGCTCGGCCGAGGCGTGTTCGTAGGTTTCGCCGCGCCCGCTCAACAACACAGCGTAGGCCGCCGACCACAGGTAGGGCACCAGAATCATCGACGAAGCGAGGTAGATCAGGCTGGTGTAAGTCCCGGCAGAGACCAGCGTGATCAACAGGAAAATCTGGATCATCACGTTGGTCAGCCACAACGCATTGATCGGTACATGGTTGGCGTTTTCCTTGGTCAGGAACGCCGGCATGGTCTTGTCTTTCGCCGTGGCGAACAGGATTTCGGCGCACAGCAACGCCCAGGATAACAACGCCCCCACGAGGGAAATCGCCAGGCCGACACTGATCAGCAGCGCGCCCCAGGGACCAACGATATGTTCCAGCACCGAGGCCAGCGACGGGTTCTGCAACGCGGCCAGTTCCGGCTGGCTCATGATCCCCAGCGACAACACGTTAACCAGTACCAGCAGCGCCAACACCCCGAGAAAACCGATGACCGTCGCCCGGCCGACATCCGCACGCTTCTCGGCCCGAGCCGAATAAACACTGGCGCCTTCGATGCCGATAAACACGAACACCGTCACCAGCATCATGTTGCGCACCTGATCCATCACCCCGCCGAAGCTCGGGTTGCTCTGCCCCCAGATGTCCCGGGTGAAAATGTCAGCCTTGAACGCTACGGCAGCGATGACGATGAACATAATCAGCGGCACGATTTTGGCCACGGCAGTCAGTTGATTGATGAACGCCGCCTCTTTGATCCCGCGCATCACCAGAAAGTGCACCGACCACAGCAACACCGAGGCACAGCCAATGGCGATCGGCGTGTTGCCTTGGCCAAAGATCGGGAAAAAATAACCGAGGGTGCTGAACAGCAAGACGAAATAACCAACGCTGCCCATCCACGCGCTGATCCAGTAACCCCACGCCGACGAAAACCCCATGTAGTCACCAAACCCGGCCTTGGCGTAGGCATACACCCCGGAATCCAGTTCCGGCTTGCGGTTGGCCAAGGTCTGGAACACGAACGCCAGGGTCAGCATGCCCACGGCGGTGATCGCCCAACCGATCAGGATCGCCCCGGCATCGGCCCGGGCCGCCATGTTCTGCGGCAGCGAAAAGATCCCGCCACCAATCATCGACCCCACCACCAGGGCGATCAACGCGCTCAGGCGCAGCTTTTGTGTCGGTTGCGACATTCCTGGAACTCCGCTGGTCTCGATGTTTTAACTCAATAGATAAAGCGCAATAACGTTTAATAATTGACGCCTATTAACGTCTTTTATTTATAACCGATCAATCTATGGTCATCGGCGTGTAGCAGTTTTATGCGTCACACCTAATAAATCAATTCTGTACTGAAAACAGACACCAAAAAGTTGCTAATTCGTGAAAACGAACTAGCTTCAAAAACTCAACGCGATAGGCGTTATTCCTGCCCGGCCTGCCGGATGGCTCTGAACCGGGCTTTTCCAGCAATACCGTTATGCACGTGAAAAGTTCATAAGTCTTTCATTAACAATGGAATGTGCCCATGCACTGATCTATGTCAGCTGATTGAACAGTTAACAGATTTAGTCTGTTGTCTCTCTTCTCCTGCATTGGAGTCATGCAATGTCTGAAACCCCCGGAAAATTAAGACTCGGTGCACTGGTCGCGTTGGTTGTCGGTTCAATGATTGGTGGCGGGATCTTTTCCTTGCCACAAAACATGGCCGCCAGTGCCGACGTCGGCGCCGTGCTGATCGGTTGGGCGATTACCGCCGTCGGCATGCTGACCCTCGCCTTCGTCTTCCAAACCCTGGCTAACCGCAAGCCGAATCTGGATGGCGGGGTCTACGCCTACGCCAAGGCCGGTTTCGGCGACTACATGGGGTTCTCGTCGGCCTGGGGTTACTGGATCAGCGCCTGGCTGGGCAACGTCGGCTACTTCGTGTTGCTGTTCAGTACCCTCGGTTATTTCTTCCCGGTCTTCGGCGAAGGCAACACCGTTGAGGCTGTGATCGGTGCGTCGGCGCTGCTCTGGGCTGTGCACTTCCTGGTATTGCGCGGGATCAAGGAAGCGGCGTTCATCAACCTGGTGACCACCGTCGCCAAGGTCGTGCCGCTGCTGCTGTTTGTGTTGATCGCGGTCTTCGCGTTCAAACTGGACATCTTCACCGCCGACATCTGGGGCACGCAAAACACCACCCTGGGCAGTGTGATGAACCAGGTGCGCAACATGATGCTGGTCACCGTCTGGGTGTTCATCGGCATCGAAGGCGCGAGCATCTTTTCGGCCCGGGCGGAAAAACGCAGCGACGTCGGTAAAGCCACCGTGATCGGTTTCATCACCGTGCTGTTGTTCCTGGTGCTGGTGAACGTGTTGTCCCTGGGGATCATGACCCAACCGGAATTGGCCAAGTTGCAGAATCCGTCGATGGCGGCGGTGCTGGAACATGTGGTCGGCCACTGGGGCGCGGTGCTGATCAGTGTCGGCCTGATTATCTCGCTGCTCGGTGCGTTGCTGTCGTGGGTGCTGCTGTGTGCAGAGATCATGTTCGCCGCCGCCAAGGACCACACCATGCCGGCGTTCCTGCGCAAGGAAAACGCCAACCACGTGCCGGTCAACGCCCTGTGGCTGACCAACGCGATGGTGCAGATATTCCTCATCATCACCTTGTTTTCCGCCAGCACTTACCTGTCGCTGATCTACCTCGCCACCTCGATGATTCTGGTGCCATACCTGTGGTCGGCGGCCTACGCGCTGCTGCTGGCGGTGCGCGGCGAAACCTATGAAAAGGCCCTGGCCGAACGCAAGAAAGACCTGATCATCGGTGGCATTGCGGTGATCTACGCGGTCTGGCTGCTGTACGCCGGTGGCATCAAATACCTGCTGCTCTCCGCTTTGCTCTATGCCCCCGGCGCGATCCTGTTCGCCAAGGCCAAGCTCGAAGTGGGCAAACCGGTTTTCACCAACGTCGAGAAGCTGATTTTCGCCGCCGTTGTCGTCGGCGCCCTGGTGGCGGCCTACGGGCTGTATGACGGCTTCCTGACTCTGTAAGAACTGATTGTTTCAATCTGGAGGATCACTGTAATGACCACGGAAAAAGTGAAGTACGGCGTACATTCCGAAGCCGGCAAACTGCGCAAAGTCATGGTTTGCTCCCCAGGCCTGGCCCACCAGCGGCTGACCCCGAACAACTGCGACGAACTGCTGTTCGACGACGTGCTGTGGGTCGCCCAGGCCAAGCGTGACCATTTCGATTTCGTCACCAAGATGCGTGAACGCAATGTCGACGTGCTGGAAATGCACAACCTGCTGACCGACATCGTCGCGATCCCCGAAGCGCTGGACTGGATTCTGGAACGCAAGATCACCGCCAACTCGGTCGGCCTCGGTCTGGTCAATGAAGTGGGTTCGTGGCTGCGCAGCCTGGAACCGCGCAAGATCGCCGAGTTCCTGATCGGCGGCGTGTCCGCCGATGACCTGCCGAACAGTTTTGGTGGCAAGACCATCGAGATGTTCCGCGACTTCCTCGGCCACTCCAGCTTCATTCTGCCGCCGCTGCCCAACACCCAGTTCACCCGCGACACCACCTGCTGGATCTTCGGTGGCGTAACTCTGAACCCGATGTACTGGCCGGCGCGCCGTCAGGAAACCCTGCTGGCCAGCGCCATCTACAAATTCCACCCCGAGTTCACCAACGCTGACTTCCAGGTCTGGTACGGCGACCCGGATCAGGAACACGGCAACGCCACGCTCGAAGGCGGCGACGTGATGCCGCTCGGCAACGGCGTGGTCTTGATCGGCATGGGCGAACGCTCGTCCCGACAGGCCATCGGCCAACTGGCGCTGAACCTGTTCAAACACAAAGCCGTGGAACGAGTAATCGTTGCCGGCCTGCCGAAGTCCCGCGCCGCGATGCACCTGGACACTGTGTTCAGTTTCTGCGACCGCGACCTCGTCACCATCTTCCCGGAAGTGGTCAACCAGATCGTCGCCTTCACCCTGCGTCCTGACGAGAGCAAACCGGGCGGCATCGACATCCGCCGCGAAGAAACCAACTTCCTCGACACCGTGGCCGCTGCACTGAATCTCAAGGCCCTGCGCGTGGTGGAAACCGGCGGCAACAGCTTCGCTGCCGAACGCGAGCAATGGGACGACGGCAACAACGTGGTGGCACTGGAACCGGGCGTGGTGATCGGCTACGACCGCAACACCTACACCAACACTCTGCTGCGCAAAGCGGGCGTGGAAGTGATCACCATCAGCGCCGGCGAACTCGGTCGCGGCCGTGGCGGCGGCCACTGCATGACCTGCCCGATCATTCGCGACCCCATCGACTATTAATTCGTATGCCCTGCTCCGTGCTTATAAAGCGCGGAGCAGGCGGATAACCGAAACCCAAGGAGATCCAAAATGGCTTTTAACATGCGCAACCGCAGCTTGCTGAGCTTGATGCACCACACCACTCGCGAGCTCAATTACCTGATCGACCTGTCCCGTGACCTCAAGCGCGCCAAATACACCGGCACCGAGCGTCCACACCTGCAAGGCAAGAACATCGCGCTGATCTTCGAAAAAACCTCGACCCGCACCCGTTGCGCCTTCGAAGTCGCGGCCCACGACCAGGGTGCCCACGTCACCTACATCGACCCGGTGTCGTCGCAGATCGGCCACAAAGAAAGCATGAAAGACACCGCCCGCGTACTGGGCCGGATGTTCGACGCCATCGAGTACCGTGGCTTCGAACAGGAAATCGTCGAAGAGCTGGCCAAGTTTGCCGGCGTGCCGGTGTTCAACGGCCTGACCGCTGAATTCCACCCGACGCAAATGATCGCCGACGTGCTGACCATGCGTGAGCACAGCGACAAGCCGATGCATGAAATCAGCTACGCCTACCTCGGCGATGCGCGCTACAACATGGGCAACTCGCTGCTGATGATCGGCGCGAAACTGGGCATGGACGTGCGCATCGCCGCACCGAAAGCGCTATGGCCACACGCGGACTTCATCGCCCAGTGCAAAGCCTTCGGCGAAGAAAGCGGCGCGCGCATTACCATCACCGAAGACCCGAAAGAAGCAGTCAAGGGCGTGGACTTCATCCACACCGATATCTGGGTGTCCATGGGTGAACCGGTGGAAGCATGGGACGAGCGCATCGAGCAACTGCTGCCGTACCAGGTCAACACCAAGATGATGAAAGCCTCGGGCAACCCACGCGTGAAGTTCATGCACTGCCTGCCGGCGTTCCATAACAGCGAAACCAAGGTCGGCAAGGACATCGCCGCGCGCTATCCGCACCTGGCCAATGGCGTTGAGGTGACAGAAGAAGTCTTCGAATCGCCGGCCAACATCGCCTTCGAGCAAGCGGAAAACCGCATGCACACGATCAAGGCGATATTGGTGTCGGCGTTGGCGGATATCTAAAAGGCTGAACACCTGTTCACGATGATCGTTCCCACGCTCTGCGTGGGAATGCATCCAGTGACGCTCTGCGTCACAGGGGACGCGGAGCGTCCCGGGCGGCATTCCCACGAGGACCGTGGGAACGATCATCGTGCTCGTACCCTTTTCTGAAAGGACTGCATTATGCGTATCGTCGTTGCCCTGGGCGGTAACGCCCTGCTCCGCCGTGGTGAACCCATGACCGCGGACAATCAACGCGCCAACATCCGCGTCGCCACCGAACAGATCGCCAAGGTCTACCCCGGCAACCAACTGGTCATCGCCCACGGCAATGGCCCGCAAGTCGGCCTGCTGTCGTTGCAAGCGGCGGCCTACACCTCGGTTTCGCCTTACCCGCTGGACGTGCTCGGTGCCGAAACCGAAGGCATGATCGGCTACATCATCGAACAGGAACTGGGCAACCTGCTGGACTTCGAAGTGCCGTTCGCCACGCTGCTGACGCAAGTCGAGGTCGATGCCAATGACCCGGCGTTCCAGAATCCGACCAAACCCATCGGCCCGGTGTACTCGAAAGCCGAAGCCGAAAAACTCGCCGCCGAAAAAGGCTGGGCGATTGCTCCGGACGGCGACAAATATCGCCGTGTAGTGGCCAGCCCACGGCCGAAACGCATCTTTGAAATCCGCCCGATCAAGTGGCTGCTGGACAAAGGCAGCATCGTCATTTGTGCCGGCGGTGGCGGCATCCCGACCCTGTACGGCGCCAGCGGCAAGCTTGAAGGCGTGGAAGCGGTGATCGACAAAGACCTGTGCTCGGCGCTGCTGGCCGAACAGCTGGAAAGCGATCTGCTGGTGATCGCCACCGACGTCAGCGCGGCCTTCATCGATTTCGGCAAACCGACCCAGAAAGCCATCGCCCAGGCCCACCCGGACGACATGGAAAAACTCGGCTTCGCCGCCGGCTCCATGGGGCCGAAGGTCCAGGCAGCCTGCGAGTTCGCGCGCAATACTGGCAAAGTCGCGGTCATCGGTTCACTCTCGGACATCGAAGCCATCGTCCAGGGCAAGGCCGGCACCCGCATCAGCACGGCCACACCTGGCATTACTTACCTCTAAAAAGAAACTCGGCGGCAGGCCTGGGGTCTGCCGTTCTCCAATGCCTTCGAAGGAGAGATGAATATGGCTACGTTCGAGCCCGGTCACTTGCATATCGAGCGCCACGCGCTGAACGATGACGATTACAGCTACAACTTGTGCATCGACTATGAAGTCACCCAGGATCCCAAGGAAGGCCAAGGCATGCTGTTCAAGATGCATGGCAGCATCGAGGGCAAAGAACTGACGGAAGAATTCTTCCTGCCCAAGGACCAGGCTTTCGACTTCGCCCGGCATGCCATGCACATCGCACAAAAATATGGCCTCCCCAAAGAAGCCAACATCGCGTCGATGCACAAGACCTACGACGAAATGTTCGAAGATGTGCGGGCGCAGCTCGACGTCAAATCCGGTGATCCGGTGAAACCCGAACACCTCGAATAACCCGACTCATCTGCGTTGATCGTTTGATCGTTCCCACGCTCCGCGTGGGAATGCAGCCCGGGACGCTCCGCGCCCCAAAGCGGACGCAGAGCGTCCATTGAGGCATTCCCACGCAGAGAGTGGGAACGATCACAGGGGGTTATCGCCGCACGTAAGTCCTGCGTCAGATTTCACCTAACCCCCTCCTCCAAGGCATACTTGCCACCCTCCGCACTCCAGAACCAAAACCGCCCCATGCGTATCCACGTCAGCTTCATCGACCGCGTCGGCATTACCCAGGAAGTCCTGGCCTTGCTCGGTGGGCGCAATCTCAATCTGGATGCGGTGGAAATGGTCCCGCCCAACGTCTACATCGACGCCCCGACCCTGAGCCCGGACGTCCTCGAAGAACTGCGCGATGCGTTGCTCAGCGTGCGCGGCGTGCAGGCGATGACGGTGGTCGACATCCTCCCCGGCCAACGTCGGCACTTGCAGCTCGACGCCTTGCTCGCGGCCATGACCGACCCGGTGCTGGCCCTCGACAGCGCCGGCAAAGTGCTGCTGGCCAACCCGGCGCTGATTGCCCTGTACGGTCGCGAACCGGCCGGTGAAAGCATCGCCGAACTGTTCGCCGACCCCGCACTGCTCGACACCTTGCTGGAAAACGGCTTTCGCCTGCCGCTGCGCGAGATCACCGTCAACGGCCAGACCTTGCTGCTGGACGCCACGCCGATCACCGACGCTGGCGCCCTGCTGACCCTGTATCAGCCGAGCCGCATCGGCGAACGCCTGTCGGCCCTGCACCACGACCACGCCGAAGGTTTCGATGCGCTGCTCGGCGAATCCCCGGCGATTCGTACGTTGAAGGCCCGGGCCCAACGTGTCGCTGCCCTCGATGCGCCGCTGTTGATCCAGGGCGAAACCGGTACCGGCAAAGAACTGGTGGCCCGGGCCTGCCACGCCATCAGTGCGCGGCACAGTGCACCGTTCCTCGCGTTGAACTGCGCGGCCTTGCCGGAGAACCTCGCCGAAAGCGAACTGTTCGGCTATGCCCCCGGCGCCTTTACTGGCGCGCAACGAGGTGGCAAACCGGGGCTGATGGAACTGGCGAACCAGGGCACGGTGTTTCTCGATGAGATTGGCGAGATGTCGCCGTACTTGCAGGCCAAGTTGCTGCGCTTTTTGAATGACGGCAGCTTCCGTCGGGTCGGCGGTGATCGCGAAGTGAAGGTCAACGTGCGCATCCTCAGCGCCACCCACCGCAACCTGGAAAAAATGGTCAGCGAAGGTACCTTCCGCGAAGACCTGTTCTATCGCCTCAACGTGCTCAACGTCGAAGTCCCGCCGCTGCGTGAACGTGGCCAGGACATCCTGCTGCTGGCCCGCTACTTCATGCAGCAGGCCTGCGCGCAAATCCAGCGCCCGGTCTGTCGCCTGGCGCCCGGCACCTATCCGGCGCTGCTCGGTAACCGCTGGCCGGGCAACGTGCGGCAATTGCAGAACGTGATCTTCCGCGCCGCGGCGATTTGCGAAAGCAGCCTGGTGGACATCGGCGACCTCGACATCGCCGGCACCTCGGTGGCGCGCCAGAGCGACAGCGAAGTGGATAGCCTCGAACAGGCCATGGAAGAGTTCGAGAAAACCCTGCTGGAAAAACTCTACGTCAGCTACCCCTCGACCCGGCAACTGGCCAGCCGGCTGCAAACCTCCCACACCGCGATCGCCCATCGATTGCGCAAGTACGGCATCCCCAACAAGCCCTGAGACTTGATCGTTCCCACGCTCTGCGTGGGAATGCAGCCCGGGACGCTCTGCGTCCCAAAGCGGACGCGGAGCGTCCATTGAGGCATTCCCACGCGGAGCATGGGAACGATCTAAATCGTGTTTAAAAGCGACCTTCATCTGTACTGAAAGCGCTACAGCGGAATGATATCGATACACCCTCCTTAGATCACCGCTGTGCAAGGCTTTGATCCCATTACGCTTTTTTCTTTGCTTTGTGCTGTAGCGATTTCGCTACAGCCAATAAACTCCCGCGCCCCTCGAAAACACACAAAGTATTGATTTATAAGGATTTAATAACTTTGGCCGTGTTCTTGCTTAGTAACCTCCTATAAAGAAGGGCTTTAGCCCAAGCATTCAATCGCGTCCACCAGACGAGTCTGGCCCCCTTAGGAGTTTCCATGAGCGAGTTGCGTTTTACTGAAGATCACGAATGGCTGCGCACCGAAGCTGACGGCAGCGTCACAGTCGGCATCACCGCTTTCGCGCAGAACGCCTTGGGCGATGTGGTTTTCGTACAACTGCCGGAGCTGCAGTCCTACGACAAAGGCGCCGAAGCCGCCACCGTGGAATCGGTAAAAGCCGCCAGCGGCGTGTACATGCCTCTCGACGGTGAAGTGCTGGAAGTGAACCCGGCACTCGACAGCAGCCCTGAACTGGTCAACGAAGATCCACTCGGCGAAGGCTGGTTCTTCCGCTTCCGCCCAACCGACGCCTCGGCCGTTGCCAAATTGCTCGATCAGGACGCTTACGACCGTCTGATCAAAGCCAACGCCGAAGCCTGAGGAACGCCGACATGACTCAAGTAAATCTCAGCACCGCCAACGAATTCATCGCCCGCCACATCGGCCCGCGTTCCGGCGATGAGCAAGCCATGCTCAACAGCCTCGGTTTCGACTCCCTGGAAGCCCTGAGCGCCAGCGTCATTCCGGAAAGCATCAAAGGCACCAGCGTCCTCGGCCTGGACGATGGCCTGAGCGAAGCCGACGCCCTGGCGTTGATCAAAGGCATCGCCGCCAAGAACCAACTGTTCAAGACCTACATTGGCCAGGGCTACTACGGCACCCACACGCCGTCGCCGATCCTGCGCAACCTGCTGGAAAACCCGGCCTGGTACACCGCGTACACGCCGTACCAGCCAGAGATTTCCCAAGGCCGCCTGGAAGCGCTGCTGAACTTCCAGACCCTGATCAGCGACCTCACCGGCCTGCCGATCGCCAACGCTTCCCTGCTCGACGAAGCCACCGCCGCCGCGGAAGCGATGACCTTCTGCAAACGCCTGAGCAAGAACAAGGGCAGCCACGCCTTCTTCGCGTCCGTGCATTGCCACCCGCAAACCCTCGACGTACTGCGCACCCGTGCCGAGCCGTTGGGCATCGACGTGGTGGTTGGCGACGAACACGAACTGACTGACGTGACCCCGTTCTTCGGCGCGCTGCTGCAATACCCGGCGAGCAACGGTGACGTGTTTGATTACCGCGAACTGACCGAACGCTTCCACGCCGCCAACGCATTGGTCGCTGTCGCGGCTGACCTGTTGGCCCTGACCGTGCTGACTCCGCCGGGTGAATTCGGCGCTGACGTGGCCATCGGTAGCGCACAACGCTTCGGCGTGCCGCTGGGCTTCGGTGGTCCGCACGCGGCTTACTTCTCGACGAAAGACGCGTTTAAACGTGACATGCCGGGCCGTCTGGTCGGCGTCTCCGTGGACCGTTTCGGCAAGCCGGCCTTGCGCCTGGCGATGCAGACCCGCGAGCAACATATCCGTCGCGAGAAAGCGACGAGCAACATCTGCACCGCGCAGGTGCTGTTGGCCAACATCGCCAGCATGTACGCCGTGTATCACGGTCCGAAAGGACTGACGCAGATCGCCAACCGCATTCATCACCTGACCGCTATTCTGGCCAAAGGCCTGAGCGCACTGGGGCTGAACGTCGAGCAAGCCAACTTCTTCGACACCCTGACGATCAAGACCGGCGCTAACACGGCCGCATTGCACGACAAGGCTCGCGCCCAACAGATCAACCTGCGCGTCGTGGATGCCGAACGCCTGGGCCTGTCCCTCGACGAAACCACCTCGCAAGCCGATGTGGAAACCCTGTGGGCCCTGCTGTCCGACGGCAAAGCGCTGCCAGATGTCGCCGCCCTCGCCGCTTCGGTTCAAGCGACCATTCCAGCGACACTGGTACGCCAATCGCCGATCCTCAGCCACCCGGTGTTCAACCGTTACCACTCGGAAACCGAGCTGATGCGCTACCTGCGCAAGCTCGCCGACAAGGACCTGGCGCTGGATCGCACCATGATCCCGCTGGGTTCGTGCACCATGAAACTCAACGCCGCCAGCGAGATGATCCCGGTGACCTGGGCTGAATTCGGTGCCCTGCACCCGTTCGCCCCGGCCGCGCAAAGCGCCGGTTACCAGCAGTTGACCGACGAACTGGAAGCGATGCTCTGCGCCGCCACCGGTTACGATTCGATCTCGCTGCAACCGAACGCCGGTTCCCAGGGTGAATACGCTGGCCTGTTGGCGATTCGTGCCTATCACCAGAGCCGTGGCGAAGACCGTCGCGACATCTGCCTGATCCCGTCCTCGGCCCACGGCACCAACCCGGCCACCGCCAACATGGCTGGCATGCGTGTGGTGGTGACCGCGTGCGATGCCCGTGGCAACGTTGACATCGAAGACCTGCGCGCCAAGGCCATCGAGCACCGCGAACACCTCGCGGCACTGATGATCACTTACCCGTCGACCCACGGCGTGTTCGAAGAAGGCATCCGCGAAATCTGCGGCATCATTCATGACCATGGCGGCCAGGTGTACATCGACGGCGCCAACATGAACGCGATGGTCGGCCTCTGCGCGCCGGGCAAATTCGGCGGCGACGTAAGCCACCTGAACCTGCACAAAACCTTCTGCATCCCCCACGGCGGTGGCGGCCCGGGCGTCGGCCCGATCGGCGTGAAGTCGCACCTGACGCCGTTCCTGCCGGGTCACGGCACCATGGAGCGTAAAGAAGGCGCGGTCTGCGCCGCACCGTTCGGCAGCGCGAGCATTTTGCCGATCACCTGGATGTACATTCGGATGATGGGTGGCGCCGGTCTGAAACGCGCTTCGCAACTGGCGATCCTGAATGCCAACTACATTTCCCGTCGCCTCGAAGAGCATTACCCAGTGCTGTACACCGGCAGCAACGGCCTGGTGGCGCACGAATGCATCCTCGACCTGCGTCCGCTGAAAGACAGCAGCGGCATCAGCGTCGATGACGTGGCCAAGCGCCTGATCGACTTCGGCTTCCACGCCCCGACCATGTCGTTCCCGGTCGCCGGCACGCTGATGATCGAGCCGACCGAAAGCGAATCCAAGGAAGAACTGGACCGCTTCTGCGACGCCATGATCCGCATCCGCGAAGAAATCCGCGCTGTGGAAAACGGCACGCTGGACAAGGAAGACAACCCACTGAAAAACGCCCCGCACACCGCGGCGGAAATCGTTGGCGAGTGGACGCATCCGTACAGCCGTGAGCAAGCGGTGTATCCGGTCGCATCGCTGATCGAAGGCAAATACTGGCCACCGGTCGGTCGCGTCGACAACGTGTTTGGTGATCGCAACCTGGTTTGCGCTTGCCCGTCGATCGAAAGCTACGCTTGATCCATAAGGGACGGCTTGGCCGTCCCGCAAGGACGCCACACCTCCTGTAGGAGCGAGGCTTGCCCGCGAAGAGGCCATCACGGCCGCTAAAAGCTTCGCGGGCAAGCCTCGCTCCTACAGGTTCGGGGTGTTCCTCATAACAAGAAACCGGAGAACAACTCATGTCGTTAAGCGTGTTCGACCTGTTCAAGATTGGCATCGGCCCCTCCAGCTCCCACACCGTCGGCCCGATGCGTGCCGCTGCACGTTTCGCCGAAGGTCTGCGCCGTGAAGGGCTGCTGACTGCAACCACCAGCGTCAAAGTCGAGCTCTACGGCTCGCTAGGCGCCACGGGCAAAGGACATGGCAGCGACAAGGCTGTGTTGCTCGGCCTGGAAGGCGAACACCCGGACACCGTGAACACCGAAACCGTCGCCGCCCGCCTGCAAGAAATTCGCGGCAACGGTCGCTTGAATCTGCTCGGCGAACACAGCATTGCGTTCAACGAGAAAGAACACCTGGCAATGATCCGCAAGCCATTGCCCTATCACCCCAACGGCATGATCTTTCGTGCCTTTGATGCCGCAGGCCTGCAAGTGCGCAGCCGCGAGTACTACTCGGTCGGGGGCGGTTTCGTCGTCGATGAAGACGCCGCCGGCGCCGACCGCATCGTCGAAGACGCCACGCCGCTGACCTTCCCGTTCAAAAGCGCCAAGGACCTGCTCGCACACTGCACCACCTACGGCTTGTCGATCAGCCAGGTGATGCTGACCAACGAAAGCGCCTGGCGCCCGGAAGCGGAAACCCGCGCGGGTCTGCTGAATATCTGGCAAGTGATGCAGGACTGCGTCGCCGCTGGCTGCCGCAACGAGGGCATCTTGCCCGGTGGCTTGAAGGTCAAGCGCCGTGCGGCGGCGCTGCATCGGCAACTGTGCAAAAACCCGGAATCGGCCCTGCGCGATCCACTGTCGGTGTTGGACTGGGTCAACCTGTATGCGCTGGCGGTTAATGAAGAAAACGCCAATGGCGGGCGCGTCGTCACTGCGCCCACTAACGGTGCGGCCGGGATCGTACCGGCGGTGTTGCATTACTACATGCGCTTTATCCCCGGCGCCAACGAAGACGGCGTGGTGCGTTTTCTGCTGACCGCGGCGGCCATCGGCATTCTCTATAAAGAAAACGCCTCGATCTCCGGCGCGGAAGTCGGCTGCCAAGGTGAGGTCGGCGTCGCCTGTTCGATGGCGGCCGGCGCCTTGTGCGAAGTCCTCGGCGGCAGCGTTTCGCAGGTGGAAAACGCAGCCGAAATCGGCATGGAACACAACCTCGGCCTGACCTGCGACCCGATTGGCGGCTTGGTGCAAGTGCCGTGCATCGAGCGCAACGCCATGGGCTCGGTAAAAGCCATCAATGCGGTGCGCATGGCCCTGCGCGGCGACGGTCAACACTTCGTCTCCCTCGACAAGGTCATCCGCACCATGCGCCAGACCGGCGCCGACATGAAAAGCAAATACAAGGAAACCGCCCGTGGCGGTTTGGCGGTCAACATTATCGAGTGCTGATGCAGGCATCCGCACTATTTTCAGGAGCTGAATATGTCCACCGAACAATTGCTGAAAACCCCGCTGCACGCGTTGCACATCGAACTCGGCGCGCGCATGGTGCCGTTCGCCGGCTATGACATGCCGGTGCAATACCCGCTGGGCGTGATGAAAGAACACCAGCACACCCGTGATCAGGCCGGGCTGTTCGATGTCTCGCACATGGGCCAGATCCGCCTGACCGGCGCCAATGCCGCCAAGGCCCTGGAAACCCTGGTGCCGGTGGACATCATCGACTTGCCGGTGGGCATGCAGCGCTACGCGATGTTCACCAACGAGACGGGCGGCATTCTTGACGACTTGATGGTCGCCAATCTGGGTAACGATGAACTGTTCCTGGTGGTCAACGCCGCCTGCAAGGATCAGGACCTGGCGCACCTGCGCAAACACATCGGCGACCATTGCACGATCGAGCCGCTGTTCGAAGAGCGCGCGCTGCTGGCCTTGCAAGGTCCGGCCGCCGTGACCGTGCTCGCGCGCCTGGCGCCGGAAGTGGCGAAAATGACCTTCATGCAGTTCGCCCGGGTGAAACTGCTGGGCGTGGACTGCTTTGTCAGCCGTTCGGGCTACACCGGCGAAGACGGTTTCGAAATCTCCGTCCCGGCCGCCAATGCCGAAGCCTTGGCTCGCGCCCTGCTGGCAGAACCTGAAGTGGCCGCCATCGGCCTCGGTGCTCGCGACTCCCTGCGCCTGGAAGCCGGCCTGTGCCTCTACGGCCACGACATGAACACCGAGACCACCCCAATCGAAGCGAGCCTGCTGTGGGCCATCTCCAAGCCGCGTCGTGCCGATGGTGCGCGGGCCGGCGGCTTCCCGGGCGCTGAAACCGTATTCGCTCAACAACAGGGCGGTGTCAGCCGCAAGCGCGTTGGCCTGTTGCCGCAAGAACGCACTCCGGTGCGTGAAGGTGCAGAGATCGTCAACGAAGCCGGCGACATCATCGGCAGCGTGTGCAGCGGTGGGTTCGGACCGACCTTGGGTGGCCCGCTGGCCATGGGTTATGTCGACAGCGCTTACATCGCGCTGGAAACGCCAGTTTGGGCAATTGTTCGTGGGAAAAAGGTGCCTTTGCTTGTAAGCAAAATGCCATTTGTTCCACAACGCTACTACCGTGGTTGATTGACTGTTTCTATAAGTAACGCGGTTGCGTTAACAGCGCACTAATCTGTAACGCAACCGCCATAAAACAGTGCAGGCTTTCGCTTATGAACTTGTCTTATAACGATCGAAAACAATTGAACACCACTATCGAATAAGCCGGCACTAGTGGACTGACTAACAGCCACCAACCTGAGCAAAACCGGGCCCCTCACAGGGCTTGTTTTTTATCGGCTAGTTGGCGTAGAGTTTGTTCACTGTGTTTGCATGGGTCGCTTGGAATCGTGACCTGGGCAGTAGCCTACAAGTTAGCTACATCCCGTTCGACGTCTTCTTACTCTCCTGCAACCAGCCCCAGTACTCTTTCATGAGAAGGAGACTGTCATTAATTTTTTGCGTCAAAGGAAATAAGAAATGTCCCAACGTCAGAGCGGTACCGTCAAGTGGTTTAACGACGAGAAAGGTTTTGGTTTTATCACTCCTGAAAGCGGTCCGGATCTGTTCGTGCATTTCCGCGCCATCCAGGGCAACGGCTTCAAGAGCCTGAAAGAAGGCCAGAAAGTGACTTTCGTCGCTGTGCAAGGCCAGAAAGGCATGCAGGCTGACGAAGTACAAGCAGAAGCCTAACCTTCTGTAACGAAAAAGCCCCTGATGCTGACATCAGGGGCTTTTTTGTGCGCGTAAATCCGTAAAATGGCTTTCTTTTTTCGTCCAGAGGCTGCCATGTCGAAACACCTGCTCAAACCCCAGGGCGACTTCCCCGCCGCCACTTTGGGTCGTCGCCTGGCAGCGATGTTCTATGACTTCCTGTTATGCACCGCCCTGCTGATCGTCACTAGCGGCGTCTATAAGATGATCCAGATGGCAATCATCGGCGAAGACAAGATGCGCACGTTGACCGAAGCTGGTGCCCTGGATGGCGATCCGTTGCTGTCGACGGTGCTGCTGTTCGTGCTGTTCGGCTTCTTCGCCAAGTTCTGGACCTGGTCCGGCCAGACCCTGGGCATGCAGGTGTGGTGTATCCGTGTGCAGAACGCCGATGGTTCATCCATCAGCTTGTGGCAGGCGTTATTGCGCTTTGTGGTGTCGATTGCGTCGTGGTTGTGCGTGGGCCTGGGGTTTATCTGGCCGCTGTTTGATAAGCAGAAGCGCAGTTGGCATGACATGTATTCGGATACGCAGCTCGTCCGGATTCCGAAGAAGAGCAAATAATCCGCCAGATGCAAAAACGCCCCGACTTGATCGGGGCGTTTTTTTGGCTCATTGCTGACGAATCAAGCGTTCCCAGCCAACTTCATCCGCGCCGCCTGGGTAAAGTCCAGCATCCGCTTCAACGGCCGAATCGCCTGCGGAATCAACGCCGGATCAACAAAGATCTCGTTCGTCCCTTCCTTCAAGCTCTTCAGCGTGCGCTCAAGGGTGTTCATCGCCATCCACGGGCAATGCGCGCAACTGCGGCACGCAGCGCCGTTACCGGCCGTTGGCGCTTCGATGAAGACCTTGTCCGGGCACAGCTGCTGCATCTTGTAGAAGATGCCGCGGTCGGTGGCGACGATAAAGGTCTTGTTCGGCAGGCTTTGCGCGGCCGCGATCAATTGACTGGTGGAACCCACGGCGTCTGCCAGTTCGATTACCGAAGTTGGCGACTCCGGGTGCACCAGAATGGCCGCGTCCGGGTACAGCGCCTTCATGTCTTCGAGCTGTTTGGATTTGAACTCCTCGTGAACGATGCAGGCTCCGTCCCACAGCAACATGTCCGCGCCGGTCTTGCGCTGGATGTAGGTACCCAGGTGCTTGTCCGGGCCCCAGATGATGGTCTCGCCGTTGTCCATCAGACTTTCGACGATCTCCAGCGCACAACTTGAAGTCACCACCCAGTCAGCCCGGGCTTTCACCGCCGCCGAGGTGTTGGCATACACCACCACTGTGCGTTCCGGATGCTGATCGCAGAACGCCGAGAACTCGTCCACCGGGCAACCCAGGTCCAGCGAGCAGGTCGCTTCCAGGGTCGGCATCAGTACGCGTTTTTCGGGGTTGAGAATCTTCGCGGTCTCGCCCATGAACTTCACCCCGGCGACCACTACGGTCTTGGCCGGATGGGCATTGCCGAAGCGCGCCATTTCCAGGGAGTCGGACACGCAGCCACCGGTTTCTTCGGCCAGGGCCTGAATCACCGGATCGCAATAGAAGTGCGCCACCAGCACCGCGTCCTGAGCCTTGAGCTCGGCAGCGATAGCGGAGCGGTAATAGGCCTCTTCCTCGGCGGTCAGCGGCTTGGGCTGCTTGGCGTCGAGGTGAGCTTGAACCAGTAGGCGTTCAGAAATTTGCGTCATGATCGCAAGACCTGCGGGCGCTTTCGCGCGAAAGTCGAGTATACACCCGGCTCCGGACCACTAATGGGTACCGCCGGGAGAGTGAGTATTCATCAGGCACAGCATTGGAGCCGGGCAAGGCTACAGAATATCCCGTGGATGCAAAAGATGATTCTGACCTGCGTCATGCGGTACAGCCCCGGACCTGTGCGAGCACAAATCGCGGGCAAAAAAAAATCCGGAAATCCTCACTTGCGTGGGCCTTCCAGACTTTTAAAACTGCTACAAAAAAATGGTGGGTCGTGTGGGATTCGAACCTACGACCAATTGGTTAAAAGCCAACTGCTCTACCAACTGAGCTAACGACCCGCTGTGTGGTGGCGCGTATAATACTGATTTTTAAGGACTATTCAACACCTAATTTGAAATAAATCAAAAATAAGGTGTTGGGTCGCTGATTCCGGCGGCTGCGAAGCCTTCTGCACGCAGGCGGCAGCTGTCGCATTTACCGCAGGCGTAGCCCTTATCGTCGGCCTGATAGCAGGAAACAGTCAGCCCGTAATCGACGCCCAGCTTCACGCCGGCCTGGACGATCTGCGCCTTGCTCAGGTTCTGCAGCGGCGCCTGGATACGGAAACCGTTGCCTTCTACACCGGCCTTGGTCGCCAGATTGGCCATGCGCTCGAAGGATTCGATGAACTCGGGACGGCAGTCCGGGTAACCGGAGTAATCCACCGCGTTCACACCGATAAAGATGTCACGCGCGCCGAGCACTTCAGCCCAGCCCAATGCCAGGGACAGAAACACTGTGTTGCGCGCCGGCACGTACGTTACCGGAATCCCTTCGCCCGCCTCTTCCGGAATATCGATGCTGCTGTCGGTCAGTGCCGAGCCGCCCATACCGTCCAGGTTCAGACCGATCACCTTGTGCTCGACCACACCCAGGTCGCGGGCTACTCGCGCAGCGGCGTGCAACTCGGCGTGAGAGCGCTGGCCGTAATCGAAGCTCATGGTGTAGCAGGCGTAGCCTTCAGCCCGAGCCATGGCCACGACGGTCGCCGAGTCCAGGCCGCCGGACAGCAGGATCACCGCACGTTTTTCAGTTGTGTTCAGTTGTTCAGTCATCTCAGCGCCCCGGCTCGTCATTCCAAAGA
The DNA here is from genome assembly GCF_012935755.1 of Pseudomonas sp. ADAK2. Taxonomy (GTDB): domain Bacteria; phylum Pseudomonadota; class Gammaproteobacteria; order Pseudomonadales; family Pseudomonadaceae; genus Aquipseudomonas. Next base: position 6,074,466 of record NZ_CP052862.1, on the reverse strand, counting down.
TATTTATGCAGCTGTAATTGCAGACGCACTGGCAGGTTATCCGCCACCACCCAGTCCGCCAGGTGCCGCGCATTAAGGTCGTGATGACTTGGCGAGAACAGCACCTCGCCGGCCCGTCGATCAAGACCGTACTGGATCAGCTTGGACACGGACCAGTCGTAGTCTTCCCGCGAACAGATGACGAACTTCACCTGATCGTTGGGCGTCAGCAGTTCAATGTTCTCGTAGCGGTTGCGGTGCGCTTCTTTCGAACCCGGTGTTTTCAGGTCGACGACGCGACTGACCCGGGAATCTACCGCCGAGATATCGATAGAGCCGCTGGTTTCCAGTGACACTTCGTAACCGGCGTCGCACAACTGCTTGAGCAATGGGATGGCATTGGGTTGCGCCAACGGCTCGCCGCCGGTGACACAGACGTAACGCGGACGAAAACCGGCCACTTGCTCGAGGATGTCATCGAGGGTGCGAATGGTCCCGCCAGTGAACGCGTAGGCACTGTCGCAGTATTGGCAACGCAATGGGCAACCGGTCAGGCGCACAAAAACAGTGGGCAGCCCGGCAGTCCGCGTTTCCCCCTGCAATGAGTAGAAAACTTCGGTGATTCTCAATGTGTCTTGCATAGTCGCCACGGGCGTAACAGCTAAACAGGCTGTCCGCCTCCGTCAGGCTCTTCAAGGAACCCCGCCAACGCGCGAATCCCAAAAAGCGTGTTTCAGAAAAAGGGCGTGAATTCTAACGAAAAAACCCGCGACAAGCGCGGGTTTCTTCAATTGAGGTCAAGCCAGCTTACATGCGTTGCAGATCGCGTTGAGCCAACTGAGCTGCGGAAGTGCCCGGATATTGCGACACTACCTGCTGCAGAATGCCTTTGACCTTGTCGTTGTGACCGAGGCGGCGTTCTACATCAGCCAGCTTGTACAGCGAGTCAGGCACTTTGGCGTGCTTGGGGTACAGCTGCGAAACCTTGGCAAATGCCTGACCTGCACCTTGCAGATCGCCTTTGGCCAAATTGACTTCGCCCAACCAGTACTGGGCATTGCCCGCGTATTGGCTGTTCGGGTATTTGCGCAGGAAAGCGGCAAAAGCCTGACTGGCCTTGTCGAAATCCTTGGCTTTGATCAGGTCGAAGGCTGCATCGTAATACAGTTTTTCCTTCGCCGGATCACCCGGTTCGCTACTGGCCGCAGGGGCTTGAGCGGCAGCCGCTCCCGCACTTGCGCCTGCAGCGGCTGCTGCACCAGGGGCATTCAACGTGCCACTGGTGGAAGAATTATCAGGAGTCGCGGCCGGTGCAGCGCCGGATCCTATGCGCCGATCAAGATCCTGGTATCGCTCCAGGTTCTCTTGCTTCATGCGCGCTACATCATTTTGCAGAACTTCGATCACACCCTGTTGGCGTGAGATCTGCTCCTGCATGGATTGCAGTTGGTTGAACAGCTCGCCCTGTGCCGAGACAGGGGCCGAAACCCCTCCCCCGGCATAGGCGCCGTTCGTACCGTAACCCGCAGGCGGATAACTGCTCCCGCTATTGTTATAACCGGAGTTGTCATCGACCACAGGAACCGCAGCCCACACCGCAAGCGGTGCGAGACTGAGAGCCAAAACAGTTACAGCACGACGGCACGTTCGCATGACGAATTACTTACGCAGTTCGACGCGACGGTTTTGAGCCCAGGACTGCTCGTCGTTGCCGGTAGCAACTGGACGCTCTTCGCCGTAGGAAACCAGTTCCAGCTGAGCTGGGGAAACACCTTGCAGTACCAGGTAGCGCTGAACGGCTTTCGCACGACGCTCGCCCAGTGCCATGTTGTACTCACGAGTACCACGTTCGTCGGTGTTGCCTTCCAGAACAACGCGAGCGCCGTTTGCTTTCAGGTCTTTAGCGTGAACATCCAGAGCGCGCATGGCTTCTGGCTTCAGGTCCGAGCTGTCGTATTCGAAGTAGAAAGTGGTGATTGCGCGCAGAGCAGCTTCTTCGCTCAGGGAGCCGTCAACTGCACCAGTGTTAGCGCCGTAACCAGCGTTTGGATCAACAGCGCCTTCACCGGCATTGTCGCCGCCTTTGGACGAGCAACCTACAGCTACAGCCATGGCCAGAGCCAGCGCAGCAAATTTACCAAACTTCAGCATTTCCATCGTGAAACTCCTAATGAACCCCAGTGTGTTAAGTAAAACGTGTAGCGCCGCGTCAGTTCAGGTAAGGGGACCAGGAAGGTTCTCTGACTTCGCCTTGTGCGGTAGGAAGCGGGAGCCTTACGCGTCCATTAATGGACACGAGCATCAAGACTCCCCGGCCCTGCTGGCGGGTGGCGTAGATTACCATGGTGCCGTTGGGCGCAACAGTAGGCGACTCGTCCAGAGTGCTATCAGTGAGGATTTTTACGCTTCCGCGCTGCAAATCCTGGGCCGCCACCTTGAAATTAGTGAAGCCATCCTGGCGGTGAATCATCACCAGGGTCTTTTCATCGGCCGAAAGTTTCGGATTCGCGTTGTAGTTACCGATGAAAGTCACACGTTCCGCACCGCCACCACCGACGCTGGTCTTGTAGATTTGTGGCTTGCCGCCACGGTCGGAGGTGAAGTAGATGGTCGAACCATCCTTGCCCCAGAACGGTTCGGTGTTGATACCGGGACCGTTGGTGACGCGAGTGATCTGACGCGAACCCAGGTTCATCACATAGATGTCAGGGTTGCCGTCTTTCGACAGGACGAATGCCAGGCGATTGCCATCCGGCGACCAGGCTGGCGCGCCATTCAGGCCTTCGAAGTTGGTAATCTGCTCACGGCGACCGGTGTCGATGTTCTGCATGAAGATGCGCGGACGCTTCTGCTCGAACGACACATAAGCGATGCGCTTGCCATCCGGTGCGAAACGCGGCGACAGGATTGGCTCGCGCGATTGCAGCAGGGTCACGGCGCGAGCACCGTCGTAGTCCGAACGTTGCAGCGTGTAGCGCGTGTTCTTCTCGGAGAAGCGTTCGGCGGTCACGTACAACAGGCGAGTCGAGAAAGCACCTTTAATACCGGTGAGCTTTTCGAACGACTGGTCAGCGATGTAGTGCGCCATGTCGCGCAACTGTTCAGGCGTACCGGAGACACTGCCTTCCGACACTTTCTGCTCAGTAGCAACGTTGAACAGCGAGTATTGGACCTGCAGGCGACCGCCCGAAGGAACAATGTTGCCGACCATGATGTACTGGGCACTGATCGCCTTCCAGTCACGGAAAATGATTTCGCTGGCCTGGCTTGGCTGGCTGATCATTTGCTGCTTTGGAATCGGCGAGTAGTAACCCGAGTTGCGCAAATCGTTACCAATGATTTCAGCCATGTCATCCGGCAGGACGGCACCGCCCTGGAAACCGAACGGCACTACCGCGATCGGGGTGGCCCGATCACTGCCGCTGGTGACCAGAATGTTTTTTTCATCTGCTACCGCCATCCCTGCCAGGCAGCAGATAACGACAAGCATTCCTCGAAGAAGGTTTCTCACAAGGCTAGATCCTCAGGTGTGAATGTCATCTTGAATGAACGATACGGAGCGAAATCGCTCGTTTTCATTCCCTGCATTTCTGTCAAACGTCCAATATTCTTGACCGCTGCCACAGCAGACGCGTCAAACGGACCATCGCCACTGGACTTGGAAACGCTGACCGAAGTCACCGTACCGTCCGGCAACATGCCGATTTGCAACACGACCGTCATGCCTTTGCGGGCCGAAGGTGGACGAGCCCAGCCTTCTGCTGCACGAGCACGAATCAGGTCATCGAAACTGCCGGCGACTTCGTCACCCTGCTCATCGGCCAACGCCTGCTGACGCTGCGGCGTGTCGGAAAGCAAATCGGCCAAGGCCTGGGCCTTTTTGTCTTCGGTCGATTTACGTGCCGCATCCTGCGATTTTTTCTTCGCAGCATCGGCGGCAGCTTTCTTCTTCGCTTCGTCGGCGACTTTTTTCTTCGCCTCTTCAGCTTCAGCTTTTTTCTTGGCGTCGTCCGCGGCTTTCTTCTTCGCGTCTTCGACGATCTTTTTCTTCGCTTCTTCAGCGGCCGCTTTCTTGGCCTCTTCTTCAGCAGCCTTCTTGGCTTCTTCTTCAGATTTCTTCTTGGCTATATCAGCCAATTGTTTCTCTTCGGCCTTTTTGGCTTCGGCGGTCTTCTTGGCTTCGTCGGCTTTCTTGGCTTCATCAGCCTTTTTTGCTTCCTCAGACTTCTTGGACTCGTCGGCCTTCTTGGCTTCCTCGGCTTTTTGAGCCGCTTCTTCTTTCTTTTGTTCCGCAGCCTTCACCGCTTCCTGCTCGACCTTCTTCTGTTCCATCTGTTCGACTTCGGTCTGGCGCGCAGCAGATTTCTGCGCTTCACCCGCAATCTTCTGATTGGTCTGGGTGGTCGCCCGACTTTTCGATTTCAGCTGGTACAGGGTCGCCTGGACAATCGGCTTGGCCGGCGGCAACTCAGGCGTCATGGCGAAACTGACAAACAGCATGCCGAAAACCAGCACGTGCAAGCCAATCGCCCAGACACTAGGCCAGAAGTAGCTTTCCGAGGCTGTTGGCTCTCGTTGTTGCTGCATCAGGGCGCCTCGGTAATCAAGCCAACATTACCGACTCCGGCCTTCTGCAACCCGCCCATGGCGCCCATGACCGAACCGTAGTCGACGGTCTTGTCGCCACGAATGAAGACCTGGGTGCGCTTGCCGTTATCGTTGCCGGCGCTAATGATTTTGGTCACGGCGCTGGTCATCTGCGGCAAGGTCATGGCCTTGTCCTGCTGCTTTTCGGTGTCGACTTCGCTGCCAAGGTTCCAGTAGTAGGTCTTGTCAGACTTGATCGAAATGGTCAGGACCTGGGTGTTGTTGTCCTGCGGCAAGGCTTCGCTGGAAACCTTGGGCAGATCAACTTTCACGCCCTGATTGAGCATCGGCGCGGTCACCATGAAGATGACCAGCAGTACCAGCATCACGTCGATGTATGGCACCACGTTCATCTCGGCGACCGGCTTGCGCTTTTTGCGAGCTCGAGCGATTAAAGCCATTGGAAATTACCTGCTTATTCTTCGCTGGTGTGCACTTTGCGGTGCAGGATCGCCTGGAATTCGTCGGCGAAGGTGTAGTAACGGCCCAGCAAGGTTTCGCTGCGAGCAGCAAAACGGTTGTAAGCGATAACGGCCGGGATGGCCGCGAACAGGCCGATCGCGGTGGCGATCAGTGCTTCGGCAATACCTGGAGCTACGGTGGCGAGGGTCGCTTGCTGGGCAGTTGCCAGGCCACGGAAGGAGTTCATGATGCCCCAGACCGTACCGAACAGGCCGATGTACGGGCTGACGGAACCGACGGTGGCGAGGAACGGCAGGCTCTGTTCGAGCTTTTCTTCTTCGCGGGAAATGGCGACGCGCATGGCACGGGCCACGCCCTCCATGACTGCTTCCGGGTCAACACCTGGCTGCTGGCGCAGACGGGAGAATTCCTTGAAACCGGCACGGAAGATCTGCTCGACGCCCGAATCCGGATCAGGGTTGCTGCCGGCCTGACGGTAGAGTTTGGACAGGTCGATACCCGACCAGAAGCGCTCTTCAAAGCTCTCCAGGGCACGTCGACCGGCGCGCAGCAGGTTGCTGCGCTGAAAGATCATGATCCACGAGGTCACCGATGCGGCTACCAGAATCAGCATTACCAACTGCACCACGACGCTGGCATTGCTGACCAGGCTCCACATGGAGGAATGGTCGACGACGTTAGCTTCCACGCTTTATCTCCTGCTTTGAGTGTGTACCCGCGCCGCTCACGTCGGCAAAGGCCGCACGTAGAGCTTCGGGAATGGCCCGGGGTTTCAAACTGTTAGTGCGCACACAGGCCACCAAAAACTGCCCTTCACAGAGCAGCGCATTATCCGTAGCCCGCCTGACCTGCTGTTTAAAGCGCAGGCTGACACGGTTCAATTCGATTACTTCAGCGCTTACCAGCAGCTCGTCGTCCAGTCGCGCCGGCGCGTGGTAACGCGCTTCGCTGGAATGCACGACGAACAACAGGTCCTCCCCTGCCAGCTGGGATTGGGCAAAGCCCAGTTCCCGGAGCCGCTCGGTTCGAGCCCGTTCCATAAACTTGAGGTAATTAACGTAATACACGATGCCGCCCGCATCGGTGTCCTCGTAATAAACGCGACAACGATGTGCGAACGGCCCAAGCCCGTTTTGCGCGCGCATACTCTAGTGCTTACTCCTCAGGTTGCCAATCCGGCGAGGCAACTGTTTTTCATTGTTCTGCGGCTTTCTAGTGAAAGATTCGTCATGTGAGCCCCTAGGACCACACAAACCGTCAATCGGTCAGCCCGCAAAGGTGATTAATCGTCTACTGCATCAAGGAACTCGTCTACCACGGGCATCTCGCCCAATCGTGACGGAATGTTTAAACCGAAGTGCAGGTAGGCGTGCCGGGTGACGACCCGCCCCCGCGGGGTACGCATGATATAGCCTTGCTGGATCAGATAGGGTTCCAGCACGTCTTCAATGGTGTGGCGCTCTTCGCTGATGGCGGCCGCGAGGCTGTCGACACCGACCGGGCCACCGTCGAACTTCTCGATCATGGTCAACAGCAGACGCCGGTCCTGGTGATCAAAGCCACGTTCGTCGACATCCAGCAGGTTCAGGGCCAGGTCGGCGATCGGTTTGGTGATGTGGCCCTTGGCGCGGACTTCGGCAAAATCCCGCACGCGACGCAGCAAGCGGTTGGCGATCCGCGGGGTGCCACGGGCGCGGCGAGCGATTTCGAAAGCGCCCTCCGGGTCCAGCGGCAGGCCGAGGATGTTCGCCGAACGCATGACAATGGTCGCCAGGTCGGCGGTGCTGTAGAACTCCAGGCGCTGCACAATGCCGAAACGGTCGCGCAACGGGTTGGTCAACATGCCGGCCCGGGTGGTCGCACCGACCAGGGTGAACGGCGGCAGATCGAGCTTGATCGAACGCGCGGCCGGGCCTTCGCCGATCATGATGTCGAGCTGGAAATCTTCCATGGCCGGGTACAGCACTTCTTCGACGATGGGCGACAGGCGATGGATTTCGTCGATGAACAGCACATCATGAGGTTCAAGGTTGGTCAGCAGCGCCGCCAAATCACCCGGACGCTCGAGGACCGGGCCAGAGGTGCTTTTGATCGACACGCCCATTTCCTGGGCAATGATGTTGGCCAGGGTGGTTTTACCCAGGCCCGGCGGGCCGAAGATCAGCGTGTGATCCAGGGATTCGTTACGGCCACGGGCGGCCTGGATGAACAACTCCATTTGCTCGCGAACGGTCGGCTGGCCAATGTACTCGGCCAGGCTGAGGGGACGAATCGCCCGGTCCTGGACTTCCTCGCGGTCACGCGGGCCAGGGGTGGCGGCAATCAGACGATCAGCTTCAATCACTTAAATCATTCCCTTCAGGGCACGACGAATCAGGTCTTCACTGCTCAAGCCTTTCTCCTTGATCGAGGTAATCGCCTTGCTGGCTTCCTGCGGCTTGTAGCCCAGGGAGACCAGCGCGCTGATCGCATCACTCTCGGCGTTGACCGTCGGGGCTGGCGCATCCAGCCCACCCGGCTGGTTCGGCACCAGGGCGAACATCGCCGGCACGGTTTCCCAGGCCTTGAAGCGATCCTTGAGTTCCACCAGCAAACGTTCGGCCGTCTTCTTGCCAACGCCTGGCACCTTGGTCAACGCCGAGGTGTCCTGGGACTGAACGCAACGCACCAGCTCATCGACTTCCAGGCTCGACATCAGGGCCAGGGCCAACTTCGGCCCTACACCATTGAGACGAATCAACTCGCGAAAAAAGTCTCGCTCACGCTTACTGGCGAAACCATAGAGTAACTGCGCGTCTTCGCGTACGACTAAATGGGTGTGCAAGGTCAGCGGTTCACCGACCGACGGCAAGCGATACAGCGTGGTCATCGGCACTTCCAGCTCATACCCCAGGCCGTTTACATCCAGAATCAGGTGCGGCGGCTGTTTCTCAGCCAGGGTGCCGCGCAAGCGTCCAATCACGTTTCGAATCCTTGAGCGTTGGCCAGGCAGGTGCTGGCGACTGACAGGACAATGGTTTTGCGCCGACGACACAGGCGCAAAACCCTCATCCCGTAAAAATGATTGCTGATGCTATCAGAGACGCAGGCGCCCGCCACGACTGCGTGCAGTTCCCAAGCCATGAGGCAACAGGCTGGAACGGGTATGCGCATGACATATGGCGATAGCCAGGGCGTCCGAGGCATCGATTTGCGGCTTGCTGGTCAGTTTCAGCATGTGCATGACCATCATTTGCACCTGCTCTTTATTCGCTGCGCCGGTACCGGTCACCGCTTGCTTGACCTGAGTCGCGGTGTACTCAGCGATTTCCAGGCTTTCCTCGGCGCCGGCGACAATGGCCGCGCCGCGAGCCTGGCCGAGTTTCAGCGCGGAGTCGGCGTTGCGGGCCATGAAGACTTTTTCAATGCCCATGGTCACCGGGCCGTAGGTCTGGATGACTTCCCGCACGCCGCGGTAGACGATCTGCAAGCGTTCGTGCAACTCGCCGGAACCGGTGCGAATACAACCCGATGCCACGTAGACGCAACCGCGCCCGGTATCACGTACCACGCCATACCCGGTGATGCGCGAACCGGGGTCGATACCAAGGATTAAAGTCATAACGCCTGCAAAAGGAGATCGCGGTTGGCTGAGGATAACCGTGTAGGAGCTGCCGAAGGCTGCGATCTTTTGATTTTCGATCTTAAAGTCAAAAGATCGCAGCCTTCGGCCGCTCCTACAGGTTTAGCGTAGGGCTTTGTGAAGGCGGCGATCTTTATAAATGCATCAACCGAGCTGTGCGGCAACCGACTCCGGGATATCCGCGTTGGAGTAGACGTTCTGCACGTCATCCAGGTCTTCGAGCATGTCGATCAGCTTGAGGACCTTCTCGGCGCCTTCCAGGTCCAGTTCGGCACTGGTGGTCGGCAGCATGACGATTTCCGCGTCATCGCCCTTGAAGCCGGCAGCTTCCAGCGCGTTACGCACGGAGTAGAACCCGGCGAACGAAGTAAACACGTCGATCGAGCCGTCTTCGTGGGTGACCACGTCATCGGCGTCGGCTTCCATGGCCGCTTCCATCAGCGCGTCTTCATCAACGCCCGGGGCGAAGGAAATCTGCCCCTTGCGCTCGAACAGATACGCCACCGAACCGTCAGTCCCGAGGTTGCCGCCGCATTTGCTGAACGCGTGGCGCACAGCGGCTGCGGTGCGGTTACGGTTGTCGGTCATGCACTCGACCATCACCGCCACGCCGCCCGGGCCGTAGCCTTCGTAGGTCAGTTCGACCATGTCGTCGGTATCGGCAGCGCCGGCACCGCGGGCCACCGCGCGATCAATGATGTCGCGGCTCATGTTCGCGCCGAGGGCTTTGTCCAGCGCCAGGCGCAGACGCGGGTTGGAGCCTGGATCGCCACCGCCCTGACGGGCCGCAACGGTCAGCTCACGAATCCACTTGGTGAAAATCTTGCCCTTCTTGGCATCCTGACGTTCTTTGCGGTGCTTGATGTTCGCCCACTTGGAATGACCCGCCATATCTCGCTCCGAATTCTCTTTGAAACATTGCCCGCTGCGCGTCTTCGCGCCAGCCAGCAACAAAAAATCTCGACCTGTAAAAAAGGCGCACCCCATCAGGATGCGCCTTCAGGGTCAGCCTTACTCAGCCTTTGGCGTTTCGCGCAGACGAATGTGCAATTCGCGCAATGCCTTGGCATCTACAGCACCCGGAGCCTGCGTCATGACGTCAGCCGCGCTCTGGGTTTTCGGGAAAGCGATCACTTCACGGATCGACTGGGCGCCGGTCATCAGCATCACCAGACGGTCCAGACCGAAAGCCAGACCACCGTGCGGCGGCGCGCCGTATTTCAGGGCGTCGAGCAGGAAGCCGAATTTCTCTTCCTGTTCCGCTTCATTGATACCCAACAGACGGAATACGGTCTGCTGCATTTCCTTGCGGTGGATACGGATCGAACCGCCACCCAGCTCGGTGCCGTTCAGGACCATGTCGTAGGCACGGGACAGCGCGGTCGCCGGGTTGGCTTCCAGTTCTTCCGGGGTGCACTTCGGCGCGGTGAACGGGTGGTGCAAGGCGGTGAAGCTGCCGTCGTCGTTCTCTTCGAACATCGGGAAGTCGACGACCCACATTGGCGCCCACTTGCAGGTCAGCAGGTTCAAGTCGTTACCGACCTTGATCCGCAGCGCGCCCAGGGCTTCGCTGACGATCTTGGCTTTGTCGGCACCGAAGAACACGATGTCGCCGTCAACCGCGCCAACGCGATCGAGGATCACATTGAGGTTGGCTTCAGGGATGTTCTTGACGATAGGCGACTGCAGGCCTTCGACGCCTTTGGCGCGCTCGTTGACCTTGATATACGCCAGGCCCTTGGCACCGTAGATGCCGACGAACTTGGTGTAATCGTCGATCTGCTTGCGCGGCATGCTCGCAGCGCCTGGAACGCGCAGGGCGGCAATACGGCATTTCGGGTCGTTGGCCGGGCCGCTGAACACCTTGAAATCGACTTCTTTCAGCTGGTCGGCAACGTCAACCAGTTCCAGCGGGTTACGCAGGTCTGGCTTGTCGGAACCGTAACGGCGCATGGCTTCTTCGAAGGTCATGTGCGGGAAGTCACCGAATTCCAGATCCAGCACTTCCTTGAACAGGTTGCGGATCATTTGTTCGGTGATGGCCATGATCTCTTTTTCATCGAGGAAGCTGGTCTCGATGTCGATCTGGGTGAATTCCGGCTGGCGGTCAGCGCGCAGGTCTTCGTCACGGAAGCACTTGGCGATCTGGTAGTAGCGGTCGAAGCCGGCAACCATCAGCAGTTGCTTGAACAGCTGTGGCGATTGCGGCAAGGCGAAGAAGGAACCGGCGTGGGTACGGCTCGGCACCAGGTAATCGCGAGCGCCCTCTGGCGTGGCACGGGTCAGGATCGGCGTCTCGACGTCGAGGAAGCCGTTCTCGTCCAGGAAGCGACGGATGCTGGTGGTCATGCGCGAACGCAGGCGCAGCTTCTCGAGCATTTCCGGGCGACGCAGGTCGAGGAAGCGATAACGCAAGCGGGTTTCTTCGCCAACGTCGGAGAACTCGTTGAGCGGGAACGGCGGGGTTTCCGATTCGTTCAGCACTTCAAGCTCGTAGCCCAGCACTTCGATCATGCCCGACGCCATGTTGGCGTTGGTGGCACCGGCCGGACGCAGACGCACCTTGCCAGTGATCTTGACGACGTATTCGCTGCGCACGCGATCGGCGGCGGCGAAGCTCTCGGCGCGATCCGGATCGAATACCACTTGGGCCAGACCGTCACGATCACGGATATCGAGGAAAATCACCCCACCGTGGTCACGGCGACGGTGAACCCATCCGCAAAGGGTAATTTCCTGGCCTTCCAGGGCTTCGTTCAGTTGGCCGCAATAATGGCTGCGCATCATGGTAGTGGTTTCACTTCTCGTAATCGAAATTCGGTTGGAGGCCTTGCAGATGCTGCAAGAGCTCACTCGTGTCGTTCAACTCAGGGTCCAGACCCTAGTCAGCTTTGTCGCCGCCGGCCAGATTTTTCTTGGAACCGGTCTTGAAGTCGGTTTCGTACCAGCCGGTGCCGCTGAGGCGGAAGCCCGGCATGGACAGCATCTTCTTGAGCTCTGGCGCCTGGCATGCAGGGCAGTCGACCAGCGGTGCTGCGCTGATCTTTTGAATGGCTTCCAACTGATGACCACAGGAAGCACATTGATAGTCGTACATCGGCATGGGGGTTGTCTCGGCGATCAGATTGCTACCGCTTACACTGGGTTTTGCGGCAAAGAGCGGGATTATATCCATTAAATGCAGCCTGTGCAGCCGTAAGACTGCACAGGCCGACATACCACCCGCTGCGGCATGAGCCACGGGAGGAACGTGCACTACTTCAAGCTGTGTACGACGCAGACAACGCGCACCAGCCCGGTGAAATTCTTCACCCCGCCATGACGCAAATGCACCTCGCGATCCACGTGGGACAACAGTGCACTGACGGAGCAACCATTGAGCGTGGCCATTTCGCCCAGGATTTCCCAATAGACCTGCTCAAGCCGCAGGCAAGTCGCAAAACCGTTCAAGCGCACCGATCGGGATAACGGCCTGGCCAGCCCCATATCGAATTCACTGACGAACGGGTCAACCTTTATAGCCGGTTGCGCACCAGGCCTCCACTCGCTTCTACTTTCTCCATAAACCATACCGCTGACACTCCTTTGTCATCCCTGGTTTCGATAAGAGCAACCTCCTGTGCCCTTATCAAAACGCAGGTGCAAAGTTATATCCAGATGACTTTTTGACCATCAACGTAGGATAAGCCAACAGCTGGGAGAGGATCATGGACACGGTCCTACGCCGGACCGTTTCCTACAAAAAACGGGGTATTTTCTTTAGCTGAAAGGGCTTCTGGCTGAGAGAAAAAGCCGTGCGCGAACAACGCTCCCCGACGTCATCCGCGCACCTTCGCGGTTACTGATCGAGCAATGAGCGCAACATCCACGCGGTTTTTTCGTGAACCTGCATGCGCTGAGTCAGCAAATCCGCGGTGGGTTCGTCGCTAACCTTGTCCAGCAAGGGGAAGATCCCGCGGGCCGTGCGGGTCACGGCCTCCTGGCCGTCGACCAATTGCTTGATCATGTCTTCGGCACTCGGTACGCCCTCTTCTTCCTTAATAGAAGAAAGACGCGCATACACCGAATAGGCACCGGGTGCCGGGAAGCCCAATGCACGAATGCGCTCAGCAATCGAATCGACCGCCAGGGCCAGCTCGTTGTATTGCTCCTCGAACATCAAGTGCAGGGTACGAAACATGGGCCCCGTGACATTCCAGTGGAAGTTATGGGTTTTCAAATAAAGCACATAAGTGTCCGACAACAGCCGCGACAGCCCGTCGACGATGGACTTGCGATCCTCTTCACTGATACCGATATCGATTGCCATGCTTATCCCCTAAAGGTGATGAAATTCATCCGACAAGTGCAGGACCACTGTAGCAAGGCTGTCCACACCCTGCAGCCCTGGATGGCCAGTCGAGCTGCGACAAATCGACCACGGGGGCACCGCCGGCCTGCCTGATTTGAGTAGCCGCAGGCTTTGCTGTTAAATAGGCAGCGTGTCGCCATGCCCTATTTTTCCGGGTGCGGCGCATAGGCTGGTAGCGGGTACGTGTCCACCGCCTCTTATTGTTCTGAAGCGAACCGTGCTCAATCAGCTCTTCCTTGTGATCCGTCTTAACGTGAGTCAATCAAAATGTTGAAAATCGTCCACCTGCTAATGGGCGCAGCTGCTTTGCTGCTGTCCTTCATCCCTAGCCTGCGATCCGAAGCGGTACCTTACCTGCAACAACCCGATGCGCTGTACCTGGCCTTTTTCGGCCTGCTCAACCTGACCCTCGCTCCGGTTATCCCTTACTGGAACAAAGGTCCTCGTCACCAACTGCAAAACCTGGTCAGCGCCCTGCTGGTCCTGGCTGTCGTGCTGCAAACCCTGACGCTGATCGCGCCAATGCCGGTTATCGCCGGTCAACCCGCGGTCCTGTTCAGTCTCGTTGTTACCCTGGTCGCCGTGCTCCTGCACCTGGCCATCAGCTTCTACAAATCGTCACCGGCCGCCTCCTCGCCAAGCTATGACATGAGCAACCGCGATACCGGCACCGTCAAGTGGTTCAACACGTCCAAAGGCTTCGGCTTTATCTCCCGGGATTCCGGCGATGATATTTTCGTGCACTTCCGGGCTATTCGTGGCGAAGGCCACCGCGTCCTGGTCGAAGGCCAGCGCGTGGAGTTCTCCGTGATGAATCGCGATAAAGGCCTGCAAGCCGAAGATGTGATTGCCGCACTGCCCCGTCGCTGATTCCCAGCGATAAAAAAACCGCGAACAGCCTGGCTGTTCGCGGTTTTTTATTGCCCGGCGTTTTGTCGTCCACTCAATAGTGTGGCGGCGGCGCCTCTTCTTCGGAGGACTCGAACTGGCCGGCCATTTCTTCCTGGCGCCGCAGCAGCGCGGCCATTTGCAGTTGCAGGCGTTCGACCGCCCGCTGCTGCGTCACCAGGATATCGTTCAGTGACTGAATGGTGTCGTCCTGGAACGCCAGTTGGCTTTCCAGATCGTTGACGCGTTCTTCCAGGCCCATGGCTCAGCCCTCCAGAAACGTTAAGTGATCGGTCAAGACCAGGCGCAGCCGTTCGCGGATCGCCACGACCTGCTCGGCGCTGTAGGGCTTGGCCGGGTGTTTGCCCCAGACCGGGGCGGGCCAGGCGGCATCTTCGCGTTTGCGCACTATCACGTGCATATGCAACTGACTGACGACGTTACCCAACGCGGCAACGTTCAACTTATCGGCGTCGAACGAATCCTTGAGCATTTCCGCCAGCGCGGTGGTTTCCTGCCACAGCTGCTGCTGATCGGCGACATCTAACTGAAACAACTCGCTGATATCTTCGCGGCGCGGTACCAGGATGAACCAGGGGTAGTTCGAATCGTTGGACAAGAGCAACCGGCACAGAGGGAAATCGCCGATGGGTAAGGTGTCTTGTTGAAGTCGTGGATCTAAAGCGAACACTGTGCGCACTCCCGCCTGTTTCATCATTTTCAGCTTAGCGCCGCTCCCCGGAGGCTGCGCGCCAAGCGACAGGACCGCAGCATACCTGCGAATGACCCGGGCTTCACGACGAACCTTATTGCACAACCTTCAGCCCAGCCAGCCGCACGGAACAACGCCCCGTCATGAGACATTTTTCGCCGGAGCGCACCATTACAGAACCGACCACGCTACGAAAAATGCTGAAGTGACCCATGAACCCTCACCCGTTCCCACTGAGCCATCGACCCTGCTGTATGAATTCAGCACAGCGATTGAAATTTTTTGCACCAAAACCGCACATCGCGTCTACGCTCAGGCCGTCGGGGATCCGCCAATTACTCACTTACGGGGTGAACCGGTAACGTTTTTTGTGGTCGCGCAATTGTCATCAGCGTGCAACACAATGCCGTGGATGGCGTCAAGCGCAAACAAAAGGCGCTTGGAACCCCCGGCTTTATGAGGTTTTTACAGAGACAAGCGTGCCAGTAGAAAAAAACGGCAACAGAATTCTGGTTTGAGCACGCTTGTTGCATTCACACCCATATGGTCTACAAGTGCCCCGCTGGAAGTGGGAGCCTTGAAGGCAAATAAAAACAGCGGCAGGGTTGCCCGATGGAGATTCAAACGTTTCACCAGGGACTCTTTTTATCGACGCTAAAGCTTTGGAAAACAGCGCCTAAGTTGTTAATCCGCTTGCATCGAGGTTGTAAATTTGCGACATCTACCAAGCTGTTTGCGACAGTGTCGTAAAGAAGCTGAAAGGTTAGATGCGCAAGTATCGCCAACATTGTCGGCGTGATATAAGTTTGCGCCGACACAAAAAGAAAGAGCCGCCCAGATAATAAAACAGGTGGGACGGCAGTACTCTTCTAAAAACCAAAGGAGCAAATCACGATGCGCGTGATGAAGTGGAGCATGATCGCACTGGCTGTTTCAGCAGGCACCTCGCAGTTCGCAATCGCGTCCTCCCAGGACGACGCTAAAGGTTTTGTTGAAGATAGTCATCTGACAGCAAAAACCCGTATTGAGTACATGAACCGCGACTTCCGTAATGGCGCTGGCAACATTTCAACGGGGCCAAATACCTTCAAAAGCGGTTATCGCCAGGACACCGGTATCAGCGAACTGCTGACCTACGAATCGGGCTTCACTGAAGGCACTATCGGGTTTGGCCTTGATGGCTTCCTCGGGGGCACCGCCAAGCTGGATGGCGGCTCGGGCCGCGCTGGTAACGGCCTGTTCGCTACCGACAGCGAAGGCAACCCTGAGAACACCCAATCCAAAGGTGGCGCAGCTGTTAAATTCCGCCTCTCCGACACCACGCTGAAATACGGCCGTCAATTCGTTGCCAGCCCTGTATTCGCTACCGATGACAGCCGTCTGCTGCCAGAAGTCGCTGAAGGCACCTTGATCACCAGCAAGGAAATCAAAGGCCTGGAAGTCAGCGCTGGTCGTTTCACAGCCCTGAGCTCGCAAACCGGCATGGGCAAGGACAGCATCAACGGCAAGCACACCCCGGGCTTGACCAGTGCCAACATCGCTGGCGCAACCTATCAGTTCACCGATAACTTCGTTGCTGGTGTGGCTGCATCCGACGTTGATGACTACTTCAAGAAGCAGTACATCAACGCCAACTACACCTTCCCGATCAATGACGAACAGTCGCTGAACATCGACTTCAACGGCTACAAGACCAAGTCCCAGGGTCAAGAGCTGTACGGCGATCTCGACAACAAACTGTGGAGCCTCGCGGCGGCCTACAGCATTGGTGCGCACAAATTCACCATTGCTCACCAGCGTTCGACTGGCGACACCAACTACCTGTACGGCGTGGACGGTAACGGCACGATCTTCGTAGCCAACTCCATCCAGATCTCCGACTTTATCGGTATTGACGAACGTTCGTGGCAGGCTCGCTACGACTTGAACATGAAAACCTACGGCGTTCCTGGCCTGAGCTTCATGACTCGCTACGTATACGGCGACAACATCAAGACGTCTTCCGATACCGAAGGTAAGGAACACGAGTTCAACTTCGAAACCAAGTACGTTCTCCAGGAAGGTCCGGCCAAGGATCTGTCGTTCCGCCTGCGTAGCGCGATTTATCGTGCAAACGGTGCCTATAACGCCGACTACACCGCAGACAACAACGATGTGCGTCTGATCGTTGAGTACCCGCTGACCATCCTGTAATCAGGATGTAAACCGGTCGTACTGTAGAGCTCTGCTCTAACAAAAACCGCTCACCTGTTTCAGGTGGGCGGTTTTTTTATGCCGGTTGCACGGCAACTTCGCAAGCAAGCTAATTAACTTCAACTAATAACATTAGGAAGCTATCTTTTATTAACGACAACCATAAAAAAACCCAAGAGCCTTATCGACTCTCGGGTTCACGGTTTTAACTTGACCGAACAGCCAAGTTAAAAAAAGCACCGTTACTGTGGCGTTGCTTCCTGAACCACACGAATAACTCGCTGCGGGAACGGGATATCGATACCGGCAGTCTTCAAGCGATCACGGGATTGTTCATTGAACATGAACATCACATCCCAGTAATCCGCAGTCTTGACCCACACTCGCAGGGACACAGTGATCGAACTGTCACCCAGGGTCGAAATAACGGCCTGAGGAGCCGGTTCGGCCATAATGCGCTCATCCTTGGCCAGTTCCAGTAACACTTCACGGGCCTTCTGCAAGTCCGCTTCGTAATCCACGCCCACATCAAACACGACTTTACGGGTCGGCTGACGGTTGGTGTTGGTGATGATGCCGTTCGACAGGTTGCCGTTCGGGACAATGATGGTTTTGTTGTCACCGGTACGCAGCACGGTGTGGAAGATCTGGATGCTGTCGACCGTACCGGCCACACCTTGCGCTTCGATCCAGTCACCAATACGGAAAGGACGGAACAGCAGAATCAGCACGCCGCCGGCGAAGTTGGCCAGGCTGCCCTGCAATGCCAGGCCGATGGCCAGGCCAGCCGCACCGATCGCCGCGACGAACGAAGTGGTTTCCACGCCGATCATCGAAGCGACGCTGACAATCAGCAGCACCTTGAGAATGATGTTGGCCAGGCTGCTGATAAAACCTTGCAGCGCCAGGTCGGCGTTACGCAGGGCCAGCAAGCCGCCGAGCTTTTGCGTGACCTTATTGATCAGCCACCAGCCGATGGCCAGGGTAATCACCGCCAGCAAGACGCGGCTGCCGTATTCCATGATCATCGGAATCCAGGCTTGCGATGCCTTGACCAGATTGTCCACTTCGCTATTCAAATCCATCTACTTTCTCCTGATTTCCGGCCATCCGGCACGCGAAAAATAAGCGGCAGAAAAGACCATACCCATAGGAATTTGATCGTTTCTGCCATTGCTGGGGCCTCGGACGCCGAAAACGCCAGGAGGTTCCCGCGTTAAAGGTCAGTCGCGGAAGTTGTTGAACTGCAGCGGCATGTCGAACGTCTTGGCGCGCAGGGCTGCAATGGCTTCCTGCAAATCGTCGCGTTTCTTGCCGGTGATGCGCACTTGCTCGCCCTGGATGGAGGCCTGGACCTTGAGCTTGGCGTCCTTGACGTGGGCGACGATTTTCTTCGCCAGCTCCTTATCGATGCCTTCCTTGAGCACGGCTTCCTGCTTCATCAGCTTGCCCGAGGCGTAGGCGTCCTTGACTTCAAGGCACTGCACGTCGATCTTGCGCTTGACCAGGGACAGCTTGAGGATTTCGATCATCGCTTCGAGCTGGAAGTCGGCTTCAGCGGTCAGGTTGACGGCCAGGTCCTTTTCCTTGAACTCGAAGGAGCCCTTGCCTTTCAGGTCATAACGACGATCGAGTTCCTTGACGGCGTTCTCGACCGCGTTGGTGACTTCGTGTTTGTCCAGTTCGGATACCACGTCGAACGACGGCATGTAGTTTCTCCAATAAAAAGGCGCGCTCGATCACGATGGAGCGCGCTTGGCTTGCGGTTAAAATCGGGCTCATTATAACGGGTCTTTTCCAACCGATACTGCGAGCCGCACATGCCAGCCTCAAACCGAGCAAAAAGCTGATGTCCACCACCTGGCATGTCCTGGGCGCCGGCAGTCTCGGCATGTTGTGGGCCACCCGTCTGGCGCGGGCCGGTGTTCCGGTTCGGCTAATTCTGCGCGATGAGCAACGCTTGCAGGCGTATCAGTCCGCTGGCGGTCTGACACTGGTGGAGCACGGCGAAGCGAAAACCTATGCGGTGCCCGGCGAAACGCCTGACAGCGGCAAGCCGATCAACCGCCTGCTGGTCGCCTGTAAAGCCTACGACGCCGAGAACGCCGTGGCCCGACTGGCGTCGCGCCTCACACCGGGCGCCGAGCTGATCCTGTTGCAGAATGGCCTCGGCAGTCAGGATGCCGTCGCCGCCAAAGTGCCCCAGGCACGCTGCATCAGCGCCTCGAGCACCGAAGGCGCGTTTCGCGATGGCGACTGGCGCGTGGTGTTCGCCGGCCACGGCTACACCTGGCTGGGGGATGCCGGCCATCCGGTGGCACCGATCTGGCTGGACGACCTGACCGCCGCCGGGATTCCCCACGAGTGGAGCATCGACATCCAGACACGCCTGTGGCGAAAGCTCGCGCTCAATTGCGCGATCAACCCACTGACCGTGCTGCACGATTGTCGCAACGGCGGGTTGCAGCAGCACCACTGCGAAGTCGCCACCCTCTGCGCCGAACTCACCGAATTGCTCGAGCGTTGCGGCCAACCAGCCGCCGCCGAAGATCTCCAGCAGGAAGTGGAACGGGTGATCCACGCCACCGCCGCCAATTACTCCTCAATGTACCAGGACGTTGCCAATCAGCGCCGCACCGAAATCAGCTATCTATTGGGGCATGTCTGCAAAGTCGCGGCGCGACACCAGTTGCACCTGCCGCATCTGCATCAATTACAGCAGCGACTGATCGCCCATCTGCACAGCCTTGGATTGCCCAGCGACTGAGCAGCGGCTACGCTGGCCACTTGTTCCTTTGCAGCGATGAACCTGATGCCACTGCGCCAGCGCCTCGAAAACCTTCCCGTCGGCCAGAAACTGCTGGCCGCCCTGCTGGTGCTGTTGATCACTGTCCTGCTGGTCGCCAACCTGACGTTCATCAGCGCCGCGTACTACATTTCCCAGGAAAGCATGGCGCCCCAGGCCCTGCAGACCATCGGGCGACTGGTGTCCAACCCGAGCCTGGTGGCCGAGGCACTGAAGTCGCCGCAAAGCGCCGAGCGCCTGCTCAACGAACTCAACAGCTATTCACCTTTGCGCGCAGCGGCGCTGTATGACGGTGACGGCGTGCGTCTGGCGCAGTTGCAGCACGGCGAGAAACTCAAGTTGCCGGAGCGCTACCGGCATATCGAAGCGTGGCAAGCCACGGAATTTCGCAGCAATCAAATCATCACCCTGCCCCGCCCCGGCACCGAGCCGGGCCACCTGCTGCTGGTGGCGAGCAGCGAACTGCCGGTGGCGTTCTATACCGGGACCCTGACCGCAAGTTTGGGAATCCTGATCTTCAGTGTGCTGCTGTGGCTGGTGATCGCCCGGCAGATCAAACGCCTGATCACCCGCCCCATCCACGAACTCGAAGAACTGTCCCGACAGGTCACCCGAGAAGAGAACTACGCCCTGCGCGCCTCTCGCGGCAACCATGACGAAATCGGCAGCCTGGCCGAGGCGTTCAACACCATGCTCTCGCGCATTGAAGCCCGGGAGCAGCAACTCAAACGCGCCCGGGACGATTCCCAGGCCGCTTACGATCAGGCCCAGGGCCTGGCAGAAGAAACCCGCCATACCAACCGCAAGCTGGAGCTGGAAGTCCAGGTGCGGAGCAAGATCGAAAAGAAACTCACCGGGTTCCAGAACTACCTCAACAGCATCATCGACTCCATGCCCTCGGCGCTGATCGCCCTCGATGAGCAGCTCTACGTGACCCAGTGGAATCAGGAGGCCAGCGCCCTGTCCGGCACGCGCCTGGATGAAGCGCTGAACCAGCCGATCTTCCTCGCCTTCGAACCGCTCAAGCCATTTCTGCCGCAGCTCAAGCAAACCGTCGAGCAGCACACCGTGGCCAAGATCGAGCGCGTCACCTGGATCAAGGACGATGAAGCCAAGCACTACGCCCTGACTTTCTACCCGTTGATGGGCGGTGCCGGGCGTGGCGTGGTCATTCGAATCGATGACATCACCCAGCGCCTGTCCCTGGAAGAAATGATGGTGCAGTCGGAGAAAATGCTCTCGGTCGGTGGCCTCGCCGCCGGTATGGCCCACGAAATCAACAACCCGTTGGGCGCGATCCTGCACAACGTG
Organism: Pseudomonas sp. ADAK2; assembly: GCF_012935755.1. Classification (GTDB taxonomy): domain Bacteria; phylum Pseudomonadota; class Gammaproteobacteria; order Pseudomonadales; family Pseudomonadaceae; genus Aquipseudomonas. Next base: position 6,053,534 of record NZ_CP052862.1, on the reverse strand, counting down.
CAAAACATCCGTCGACGGCTGTCCCCGGACCTGCCGAAGAACCTCGAACAGGCCGAGCACGTCGGCATCGAGCTGGAAACGGTCAATCAGTACCTGCAAGCGCGGGAAGTCCCGCAGTTGCTCGATGGCATCCAGCAGGCCGGCGCGCGGGCGGCAAAAATCGTCACGCACATGCTCAGCTTCAGCCGCCGCAGCACCCGGCAAATGGCCCCGTGCGACCTGCCGGCGCTGATCGATCAAGCGGTGGAAATCGCCGGTAATGACTTCGACCTGGCCATCGGCTTCGACTTCAAGGGTCAGGCGATCATTCGCCAGTTCGACCCGGCGCTGGGCCCGGTGCCCGGTACCGCCAACGAACTGGAGCAGGTGCTGCTCAATTTGCTGAAAAACGCGGCCCAGGCGATCCACCAACGGGGAGACGACCGCGAACCCGGGCGGATCATCCTGCGCACCAAGCTCAATCCACCGTGGGCAGAAATCCAGGTCGAGGACAACGGCATCGGCATGAGCGAGAACGTGCGCAAACGCACCTTCGAGCCATTCTTCACCACCAAGGAAATCGGCCAGGGCACCGGCCTTGGGCTGTCGGTGTCGTATTTCATCATCACCAACAACCACAAGGGCCAGATGGAAGTGCAATCGACCCTCGGCCAAGGCACCTGCTTCACCTTGCGCCTGCCGTTGGCGGGCACCCCGCTCGTCTCCCAAGAACTCAATCAGCTACCGAGGTAACCCATGGGCTTTCGCTTGTCGAAGATTTACACCCGCACCGGCGACAAAGGCGAAACCGGCCTGGGCGATGGCCGCCGCGTGCCCAAGGATCACCCGCGGATCGAGGCCATTGGCGAAGTCGATACGCTGAACAGTCAGGTCGGCGTATTACTCGCCGGATTGGCCGCGCAAAGCGCCACTTATCCAGGCTTGCAGGAAGTGATCGAAGTGTTGGCCCCGTGTCAGCATCGGTTGTTCGACCTCGGCGGCGAACTGGCGATGCCGGTGTATCAGGCGCTCAATGTCGCGGAAATCGAACGGCTGGAAGCGGCCATCGATGTGTGGAATGAAGAGTTGGGGCCGCTGGAGAATTTCATTTTGCCGGGCGGTTCGGCGCTGATTGCCCAAGCCCATGTGTGCAGAAGCCTGGCGCGCAGTGCCGAGCGGCGGTGTCAGCATCTGAACGCGATTGAGCCGTTGGCCGGGGTCGGCCTGGCGTATATCAATCGGTTGTCGGATGTGTTGTTTGTAGTGGCGCGGGTGATTGCCAAACGTCAGGGGATTGCCGAGATTTTGTGGCAGGCGGCGGCGAAACCCTCTAACTGATCATTCCCACGCTCTGCGTGGGAATGCAGCAAGGGACGCTCCGCGTCCCAAAAGCGGACGCAGAGCGTCCGCAGAGGCGTTCCCACGCAGAGCGTGGGAACGATCGGGTGTTACGCCTCAGGCCAAAACGCCCGAATCCCCGCCACACCCTGCGCCCCAACTTCCCAAGCCTTCTGCCGATCCGCCGGGCCAACGCCACCCAACAAGAACACCGGTTTGCTGAAGCCTTCGATCAGGGCCGCTGCCTGTTCCCAACCCAACGGCTCGCCATCCGGGTGCGTCTGGGTCAGTTGCACCGGCGACAGGGTGACAAAGTCCACGTCCATCTGCTCGGCCAATGCCAATTCTTCAGCGTTATGGCAGGACGCCGCCAACCAGCGCGACGCCGGCAGCGGTCGGCCCTTCTCCGCGTACTTGCGTAATTGCGCAGCCGTAATGTGCCAACCGGCGGACGGGAAGTCGCCCAGCCACTCGAACGGGCCTTTGATCATCAACTGCGCCTTGCCGGCACACAGCCCCGCCGCGTCCACCGCCAGGTCGCGGTATTTCGGGTCGTAGCCGTTGGGTGCGCGCAACACAATCAACTTGATGCCACCGGCAATGGCTTTCTGGATACCGCGCAACAAGGCCGGGGTTTCCAGGTCTTCCGGGGTAATCAGGTACTCCGCCGGCAACCTGGCGGCGGCGACGATTGGCTGGTTGGCCGCCGGGAATTCGTAGTTCAGCAGATCGCGAGGCGCGACCCATTCCAACGGTTGGCCTTCGGCGCCATGGGGTTCGCCGGTAAACGCCGAAACGTCCCAGACATCCAGCAATACCTGCTTGTCCGGGTAGTCGTGGCGAACCTTGATCAGCGGCCGCGCGGCAGCGACGACAATCCCCAACTCTTCCTGAAGTTCCCGGGCCAGGGCGGTTTCGACCGATTCGTCAGCCTCGACCTTGCCACCGGGAAACTCCCACAGGCCGCCCTGGTGCTGGGTATCGGCACGACGGGCAATCAGAATCCTGCCAGCGCTGTCACGGATGACGGCGGCGGCGACGTGTATTCGTTTCACTGCATTACCTCCGCAAGACCGGCCTTCTGCCAGGCCTTGAAAAACGGCCATTGGTAAATTGTTTCCACGTAAGCCTCATCGGCCGCCGGCAACTGCACCCGGTAAGTGCGCAAGCGCACGGCAATCGGCGCGAAGAACGCATCGGCCAGCGTTGCAGCGCCAAACAGAAACGGGCCGGTTTCGGTGGCAACGGCGCGGCATTCCGCCCACAACGCCAGCATGCGATCGATTTCCGCTTGAACGTCTGACGGCGTCGATGGCAGCGCCTGGTCGCGGCTCAAGTCGAACGACATGTTGCTGCGCAGGGCAAAAAAGCCGCTGTGCATCTGAGCGCAGGCCGAACGGGCCTGGGCGCGGGCGGCGGTGTCTTTCGGCCAGAGATTGGCGTCGGGAAACTGCTCGGCCAGGTACTCGGCGATCGCCAACGAATCGGCAATGATGCCGTGTTCGGTTTTCAGCAGCGGGACTTTGCCGGTGGGCGAATGCTTGAGTACACGCTCACGGGTGTCCGGTTGGCCGAGCTTGATCAATTCTTCGGTGTAGGGAGCGCCGGTCAGGTCGAGGGCCAGTGCACCGCGCAGGGACCAGGAGGAAAGCAGCTTGTCGCCGATGATCAGGTGGAGGCTCATGTTCGGGACCTTTTGATGAGGAATGCACGCCAGAATCTCTAGCGTCTGGTCGGCCGTCATCGCGGTCAAGCCTTGCGCCTACAGATCACATTATCCATAGGAGCGAGACTTGCCCGCGAATGACGCGACTCGGTCTTACGTGCGGTATTCGGCGTTGATTTTCACGTATTCGTGGGACAGGTCGGTGGTCCAGATGGTTTCGCTGCAATCGCCGCGACCCAGCTCGATACGGATGGTGATTTCTTCCTGCTGCATCACCGCCGAGCCCTGGGCTTCGGTGTAGGTTTCGGCACGAGCGCCACGGCTGGCGATGCACACGTCACCGAGGAACACGTCGATCTTGCTCACGTCCAGGTTCGGCACACCGGCACGGCCGACAGCGGCGAGGATGCGGCCCCAGTTCGGGTCGGAGGCGAACAGCGCGGTCTTGATCAGCGGCGAGTGGGCCACGGTGTAGCCGACGTCCAGGCATTCCTGGTGATTGCCGCCGCCGTTGACTTCAACAGTCACGAACTTGGTCGCGCCTTCGCCGTCACGGACGATGGCCTGGGCCACGTCCATGCACACTTCGAACACGGCCTGTTTCAGCTTGGCGAACAACTCACCGCTGGCGGAAGTGATTTGCGGCAGCGAAGCCTGACCGGTGGCAATCAGCATGCAGCAGTCGTTGGTCGAGGTGTCGCCGTCGATGGTGATGCGGTTGAACGACTTGTTGGCACCGTCCAGCAGCAGGTTTTGCAGGACGTCGCGGGCAACTTTGGCGTCGGTGGCGATGTAGCCGAGCATGGTCGCCATGTTTGGGCGAATCATGCCTGCGCCTTTGCTGATGCCGGTGACAGTGATGGTCACGCCGTCATGCTGGAACTGGCGGCTGGCACCTTTAGGCAAGGTGTCGGTGGTCATGATGCCGGTAGCGGCGGCTTCCCAGTTATTCACAGAGAGGTCGTCGAGGGCGGCTTGCAACGCGCCTTCGATCTTTTCGACCGGCAGCGGCTCGCCGATCACACCGGTGGAATATGGCAGCACCAGGCTGGCATCGACGCCGGTCAGTTCAGCCAGTTTGGCGCAGGTGCGCTCGGCGGCGGCCAGGCCCGGTTCGCCGGTGCCGGCGTTGGCATTGCCAGTGTTGGTCAGCAGGTAGCGCACCGGGCCTTGCACTCGTTGCTTGGCCAGGATCACGGGAGCGGCGCAAAAGGCGTTGAGGGTGAACACGCCCGCGACCGTGGAACCTTCGGCGCAGCGCATGACCACGACATCCTTGCGCCCAGGGCGCTTGATGCCGGCCGAGGCGATACCGAGTTCAAAACCGGCAACCGGGTGCAACGTTGGCAAAGGACCAAGACCAACAGCCATGAATGCGCTCCTTAATAAATGATGTCAGCACCGGCGTCGCAGCGTCGGTGGTTTAAATGGCAAAACGCCGCGACGGCTGATGCCGGTCGCGGCGCGGGTATTTCAGCGATTGAAACGGGTTTTACTGGATCTGCCCGTGGCAATGCTTGAATTTCTTGCCCGAACCGCAGTAGCACAGTTCGTTACGGCCCAGCTTCTGTTCGTTGCGGACCGGCGCGGTGGCGAGGGCAACATCGACCTCTTCACCGAGCAGCTCAGGCTGCTCAAGACCCGGCGCTTCGTCGTGCTGGAACTGCATGCGCGCCGCCAGTGCCTCGGCTTCCTGACGCAGGCGTTGCTCTTCTGCTTCCGGATCTTCGCGGCGAACCTGAACGTGGGACAGCACACGGATCGAGTCGCGCTTGATCGAATCCAGCAGCTCGGAGAACAGCGTGTACGACTCGCGCTTGTACTCTTGCTTCGGGTTCTTCTGCGCATAACCACGCAAGTGGATGCCGTGACGCAGGTGATCCATGGTCGACAGGTGGTCTTTCCACAGGTCGTCGAGTACGCGCAGGACGATTTGCTTCTCGAAGGAGCGCAGCGCTTCGGCGCTGGCCGCTTCTTCTTTCTCGTTGTAAGCCGCCAGCAGCTCGGTCATGAGCTTCTCGCGCAGGGTTTCTTCGTACAGGTGATCGTCTTCGTCGAGCCATTGCTGGATCGGCAGCGCCACACCGAAGTCGCTCTGCAAGGCAGCTTCCAGACCGGCCACGTCCCACTGCTCAGGCAGAGATTGCGGTGGAATGTGCGCGCTGACAGTCGCGTTGAGCACGTCCTGACGGAAATCGGCGATGGTTTCGCCAATGTTGTCGGCAGCCAACAAACTGTTACGCATGTGATAGATCACTTTGCGCTGTTCGTTGTTGACGTCATCGAACTCAAGCAGTTGCTTACGAATGTCGAAGTTGCGGCCTTCAACCTTGCGCTGAGCCTTCTCGATGGCGTTGGTCACCATGCGGTGCTCGATCGCTTCACCGGACTGCATGCCCAGGGCCTTCATGAAGTTCTTCACCCGGTCAGAGGCGAAGATGCGCATCAGGCTGTCTTCCAGCGACAGGTAGAAGCGGCTGGAACCGGCGTCGCCCTGGCGACCGGCACGACCACGCAGCTGGTTGTCGATACGACGCGATTCGTGACGCTCGGAGGCGATCACCTGCAGGCCGCCGGACTCCAGCACTTGCTGGTGACGTTTCTGCCAGTCGGCCTTGATCTGGGCGATTTGCTCAGGGGTCGGGTCTTCCAGCGAAGCCACTTCCACTTCCCAGTTACCGCCCAACAGAATGTCGGTACCACGACCGGCCATGTTGGTGGCGATGGTCAGTGCGCCTGGGCGACCGGCCTGGGCGATGATCTCGGCTTCTTTTTCGTGGAACTTGGCGTTCAGGACCTTGTGTTCGATGCCTTCTTTGACCAGCAGGCTGGACATGTGCTCGGACGTTTCAATGGTCGCAGTACCCACCAGCACCGGACGGCCCTGGGTCATGCATTCCTTGATGTCGGCAACGATGGCCGCGTACTTCTCGTCCGCGGTGAGGAACACCAGGTCGTTGTAGTCTTTACGCGCCAGCGGTTTGTTCGGCGGGATAACCATCACCGACAGACCGTAGATCTGGTGGAATTCGAACGCTTCGGTGTCCGCGGTACCGGTCATGCCGGACAACTTGTTGTACAGACGGAAGTAGTTCTGGAACGTGGTCGAGGCCAGGGTCTGACTTTCGGCCTGGATGTTCAGGTTTTCCTTGGCTTCGATAGCCTGGTGCAGGCCTTCGGACAAACGACGGCCCGGCATGGTACGGCCGGTGTGTTCGTCGACCAGGACAACCTGACCGTCCTGCACGATGTATTCGATGTTGCGGTGGAACAGCTTGTGCGCACGCAGGCCGGCATACACGTGGGTCAGCAGGCCCAGGTTATGCGACGAGTACAGGCTCTCGCCTTCCGCCAGCAGGCCGACGCGGGTCAGCATGTCTTCGATGAACTGGTGACCGGCTTCGTTGAGCTCGACCTGACGGGTCTTCTCGTCAACGGTGTAGTGGCCAGCCTTGGTGACTTCGCCTTCGACTTCTTCGACGTGCAGTTCCAGTTGCGGGATCAGTTTATTGATCTCGACATACATTTTGGAGCTGTCTTCGGCCTGACCGGAAATGATCAGCGGCGTACGGGCTTCGTCGATGAGGATGGAGTCGACTTCGTCGATCACGGCAAAATTGAGTTCGCGCTGGAATTTTTCTTCCATGCTGAACGCCATGTTGTCGCGCAGGTAGTCGAAACCGAATTCGTTGTTGGTGCCGTAGGTAATGTCGGCAGCGTACGCCAGGCGTTTCTCTTCCGGCGGCTGGAATGGCGTGACCACGCCGACGGTCATGCCGAGGAATTCGTAGAGCGGACGCATCCAGTTGGCGTCACGACGGGCCAGGTAGTCGTTCACGGTAACAACGTGCACGCCTTTGCCGGACAGCGCGTTCAGGTAAACGCCCAGTGTGGCCACCAGGGTCTTGCCTTCACCGGTACGCATTTCCGCGATCATGCCTTCATGCAAGGTCATGCCGCCGATCAACTGGACGTCGAAGTGGCGCATACCCATGACACGCTTGCCGGCTTCGCGGGCGACCGCAAAGGCTTCTGGCAACAGCTTGTCGAGGGATTCCCCTTTGGCGATGCGGGCCTTGAACTCATCAGTCTTGGCACGCAATTGATCGTCCGAAAGGGCCACCATTTGCTCTTCGAAGGCATTGACGAGTTGCACCGTCTTGAGCATGCGTTTGACTTCACGCTCGTTCTTGCTTCCAAAAAGTTTCTTTAACAAAGGCGCAAACATATCGGCAGGATCTTCCACACTAAAGGGATGGAGGGCGGCCCCGTGAGTCGCCCGAGCAGCCCTCATGGCCGCATGCGAACGAGCATTCTACCCGGAAACGATGGTGAGGAAAGTGGCGTTATTCCACGATGCATGCACTGCGCTGTTACGGGGCTCACTTAAAATAAGGGCTTTTTGCTGAACTTCAACCCACTCGAGGCAGAAGTTACTTGTTGATTTAATGGGTAAAGCGCTCGCAAAGCAATGGGTCAGGCTCATCGAGTGCTTTCTGCTACCATGGCCGCTCTGTTACTTCAGGTGTCTGATCATGGCATTTCGCCCTCTCACGGCCAGAGCACCCGCCGTTCTGCTTCGCGAAGCCAAACCGCTGAAAGCCATCTTTGGCCAGGCTCAACGCCTGGGTCATTTGCAGCGTCTGGTGGAAAGCCAACTGCAACCCGCCGCGCGCGAGCACTGCCATGTGGCGTCGTGGCGCGAAGGCAGTTTGTTGCTGATTGTCACCGACGGTCATTGGGCCACCCGCCTGCGTTACCAGCAAAAGCGTCTGCAACGGCAACTGCAGTTGTTTGACGAGTTTGCCAGCTTGACCCGGATCCTGTTCAAGGTGCAACCGCCAACCGTCCAGCAGGGCGCGGCGGGGCATACCATCAGTTTATCCAGCGATGCGGGTGCGACCATTCAGGCGACGGCCGACGGGATCAGCGATCCGAATTTGCGGGCAGCGCTGGAGCGCCTGGCGGCGCACGCCAAACCCAAGGATTGACACACATCCTGTAGGAGCGAGGCTTGCCCGCGAAGAGGTCCTTGAGGACGCCAAAAGCTTCGCGGGCGAGCCTCGCTCCTACATTGATTATGGCCATTCAGGTATTCAACGGCGTTTGCTGCCTCCGAGCAATGAGCCCATCAACCCGCGCACCAACTGTCGGCCCAATTGATTCGCCGCCTGTCGCATGGCCGATTTCAGCGCCTGCCCCGCCGCCGTGCCGAGGAATTCCCCGGCCTTGTCGGTGAAGCTCGGCTCTTCAGCGACCGGTTTGCCCGGTACAGCTTCAGCCTCCGGCGCCAAGCCCTTACGTCCCATCAACACTTCATACGCCGATTCGCGGTCGACCGGCTTGTCATAACGCCCCTTGAACGGCGACCCGGCAATCAGCATGGTGCGTTCGGTTTCGGTCAACGGCCCGATCCGCGACTGCGGCGGCGCCACCAACACCCGCTGGACCATCTCCGGCGTGCCCTTCTCCTGCAAAGTACCGACCAGCGCCTCGCCGATCCCCAGCTCGGTCAACACCGACAAGGCATCAAACGCCGGATTCGGCCGGAAGCCATCCGCCACGGCACGCAAGGACTTCTGTTCCTTGGCCGTGAACGCCCGCAAGCCGTGCTGGACCCGCAGACCAAGCTGGGCCAGCACGTCGTCCGGCAAATCCCCCGGCGACTGGGTGACGAAATACACACCCACGCCCTTGGAACGAATCAAGCGCACCACTTGCTCCAGACGCTCTTGTAACGCCTTGGGCGTGTCGGCGAACAGCAAGTGCGCTTCGTCGAAAAACAGCGCCAGCAGTGGTTTGTCGGCATCGCCGCGCTCTGGCAGTTGTTCGAACAATTCCGCCAGCAGCCACAGCAGGAACGTCGCGTAGACCTTCGGCGCTTCGTGCACCAGACGACTGGCATCGAGCAGGTGAATGCGCCCGCGGCCATCGGCGGCCGGTTGCAGGATGTCTTCGAGTTGCAGCGCCGGCTCGCCGAACAAGGCTTCGGCGCCCTGCTGTTCCAGGGTTGCCAGCCGCCGCAACAGCGCCTGGCTGGAACCGGTGGTCATCAAAGCCGCGTCTTCGCCGAGCAATTGCGGGTTGTCGCGCAAGTGATTGAGCAGCGCTTTCAAATCCTTGAGATCCAGCAGCAACAGGCCTTCGCGGTCCGCGACCTTGAACGCGGCGTACAGCGCCGATTGCTGGCTGTCGGTCAATTCCAGCAACGCGCCGATCAGCAGCGGGCCCATTTCGCTCAGGGTGGTGCGCAATGGATGACCGGACTCACCGTGAATGTCCCACAGCGTCACCGGATACGCCTGAGGCTTGTAGTTCAGCCACGGCATCCCGGCGATCCGCTCGGCGACCTTGCCTTGCGGGTTACCGGCGGCGCCGAGGCCGCACAGGTCGCCCTTGATGTCAGCAGCGAACACCGCCACGCCGGCATCACTAAACGCTTCGGCCAGGCGCTGCAAGGTGACGGTCTTGCCGGTGCCGGTCGCGCCCGCGACCAGACCGTGACGGTTCGCCAGGCGCATGGCCTGGGCGATCGGCTGCCCCGCGAGGTCGGCGCCGATAACGAGTTGCGATGAGTCAGGCATTTTGTCACCCATGGTTAATCTTTGATCCTGCACGGCCGATAAAAAGAGGCGAGAGACCAGACTGAAAAGAGCGTCGGTAATTCCCTAAGGAGAGACGGAATATCAGCTTACTTTCAACACCGCCCATTTTGCGCGCCTTTATAAAAGCACGCCCTGGACATTAAGACCTTAGCGGACACCCCAAGCCATGAACAAAAATCTGCGTTTCAGCCATAAGATACTGCTTGCCGCCGCCCTGATCGTCATTGCTGCCTTTGCCTCGTTCACGCTGTACAACGACTATTTGCAGCGCAATGCGATTCGCGAAGACCTGGACAACTACCTCAACGAAATGGGCGAGGTCACCGCCAGCAACATTCAAACCTGGCTGGCCGGTCGTATCCTGTTGATCGACAACCTGGCGCAAAACATCGCCATCAACCCTGAACAGTCCACCGTTGCCAGCCTGCTTGAGCAGAAAGCCCTGACGTCGACGTTCATGGCGTCCTACCTCGGTGACGCCACCGGCCACTTCAGCATCCGCCCGGATGTGAAAATGCCTGACGGCTTCGATCCTAGGGTCCGCCCTTGGTACAAAGGCGCCGAAAGCAGCAGCACCGCGACCCTGACCGAACCGTACATCGACGCGGCCACCGGCCAGACCATCATCTCCATCGCCACCGCCTCGAAAAAGGCCGGACAGAGCGTGGGCGTGGTGGGCGGCGACCTGAGTCTGCAAACTCTGATCGACACCCTCAGCGCCCGGGACTTCGACGGCATGGGTTATGCCTTCCTGGTCAGCGCCGACGGCAAGATCCTGGTACACCCGGACAAAGCCCTGGTGATGAAATCCCTGAGCGAGGCCTACCCGAAAAACACCCCGCGCATCAGCAGCGATTTCAGTGAAGTGGACGTCGAGGGCAAGACTCGCATCGTGACCTTTACCCCGATCAAAGGCCTGCCATCGGTCAACTGGTACATCGGCCTGTCGGTGGACAAGGACAAGGCTTTCGCCATGCTCAGCGAATTCCGTGCCTCGGCGGTGGTTGCCACGATCATCGCCGTGGCCATCATCATCGCCCTGCTCGGCATGCTGATCCGCATCCTGATCCAGCCGTTGAATGTCATGACCCGCGCCATGGAAGACATCGCCGATGGTGAAGGCGACCTGACCAAACGCCTGACCATCCAGAACAATGACGAATTCGGCATTCTCGGCACCGCGTTCAACCGCTTCGTGGAACGGATTCATACCTCGATCCGCGAAGTGTCCTCGGCTACCGGCCAGGTCAACGAAGTCGCCTTGCGTGTGGTCGCGGCCTCGAACTCGTCGATGTTCAACTCCGACCAGCAAGCCTCGCGTACCAACAGCGTGGCCGCCGCAATCAACCAGCTCGGTGCCGCCGCCCAGGAAATTGCGCGCAACGCCGCGCAAGCGTCGAACCAGGCCAGCGATGCGCGCAGCCTGGCCGAAGACGGCCAGCAAGTGGTGGATCGCAGCATCAAGGCGATGAATCAACTGTCGAGCATGCTCAGCGCGTCGAGCACCAATATCGAATCGCTGAACAGCAAAACCGTGAACATCGGGCAGATTCTGGAAGTGATCACCAGCATTTCCCAGCAAACCAACCTGCTGGCGCTCAACGCGGCGATTGAAGCGGCGCGTGCCGGTGAAGCCGGGCGCGGGTTTGCCGTAGTGGCCGACGAAGTGCGCAACCTGGCGCACCGCACCCAGGAATCGGCACAACAGGTGCAGACCATGATCGAGGAGCTGCAAGTCGGCGCCCGCGAATCCGTCAGCACCATGAGCGAAAGCCAGCGCCACAGCCAGGACAGCGTGGAAATCGCCAACCTGGCCGGCGAACGCCTGAACAGCGTGACCCTGCGCATCGGCGAGATCGACGGGATGAACCAGTCGGTGGCCACGGCGACCGAGGAACAGACGGCAGTGGTGGAGTCGATCAACGTCGACATTACCGAGATCAATACGCTGAACCAGGAAGGCGTGGAGAACCTGCAATCGACCTTGCGCGCGTGTTCGGACCTGGAACAGCAGGCGGCGCGGTTGAAGCAGTTGGTGGGTAGTTTCCGCATTTAGCGTTTTCGAGGGCGCCATCGCGAGCAAGCTTTGCTCCTACGGAGCGAGGCTTGCCCGCGAAGGCGGTCTGCAAAACCCCGCAACACCTCGCTGACACCCCGCCCGCAAAACCCCAACCGAACATCTATCCTTCATAAAGGTCAACCTAGGGAGAGCTGAGACCGGAGGGATGTTCATCGTGCATATCGCTGACATAACCATGTTCTACGCCCCTGCCAGCGGTGGCGTGCGCACTTATCTGGATGCCAAGCACCGTCGCCTGAGCGTCAAGCCGGGAATTCGTCACAGCCTGCTGATACCCGGTTCGCACCTGAGCGAACAGGACGGCGTGTACAAGGTTCCCGCCCCCGCCCTGCCCTTCGGCAAGGGTTATCGCTTCCCCCTCCGTCTCGCGCCTTGGCGCAATGTTCTGCAGGGTCTGCAGCCCGATCTTATTGAAGTCGGCGACCCCTATCTCACTGCCTGGGCGGCGCTGGATGCCCGACGGCAACTGGATGTGCCGGTGATTGGCTTTTATCACTCGGATTTGCCGCTGCTGGTCAGCAATCGCATGGGCAATTGGGTGACCACCAATGTCGAGGCTTATGTCAGCAAGCTCTATGGCAACTTCGACCGGGTGCTGGCGCCGAGCCAGGTCATGGCGGACAAACTGACTGGCCTGGGGGTGCGCAATGTCTTCGTGCAGCCGCTGGGCGTCGACCTGCAAACCTTCAACCCGAGTGCCCGGGACCCGGAACTTCGGGCCGAACTGGGGATTGCCGAAGACACCCGGCTGCTGATCTTCGCCGGCCGCGGCTCCAAGGAGAAGAACCTGCCGGTGTTGCTCAATTGCATGAAACGCCTGGGGCCGCGCTATCACTTGCTGCTGGTCGGTTCATCGATGCCGGCCCAAGTACCAGACAACGTCACGGTGATCGATGAGTTCTGCCCGGCGACCCAGGTCGCGCGCTTGATGGCCAGTGCCGATGCGCTGCTGCACGCCGGCGATCAGGAAACCTTCGGCCTGGTGATCCTCGAAGCCATGGCCAGCGGCATTCCGGTGGTGGCCGTGGCGGCCGGGGCCTTCAAGGAAATTGTCCCCGATCACTGCGGCCTGCTCTGCGCGCCCAACAATCCCTTGGCCATGGCCAATGCAGTACGCGAATTGTTCAGCCGTGGCAGCGTCACGCTGGGCGAGCAGGCCCGCCAGCATGTGGAACGGCATTACGCCTGGGACGCGGTGGTCAACAGCCTGTTGGGCCATTATCACGCCGTGCTCGGCGATCCCTGGCCGCTGACCGCCAATGGCTGAGCCCCCGCTGCCACCCGCCCTGTTGTTGGTGCTGCACGACGTGGCTCCGCAGACTTGGGCCGATTACCAGCCTTTCGTCGAAGCCGTCGATGCGCTGGGCGCGGTGCCGATGACCTGGCTGGTGGTTCCCGATTTTCATAAACACAACGATCTGGAGGCTCATCCGGGATTTCGCCGGATGCTGAGCGGTCGCGTCGACCGGGGTGACGAACTGGCCTTGCACGGCTACTTTCATTGCGACGACAGCCCGGCGGCGACGACACCTCGAGACTGGTTCATGCGCCGCATCTACACCCACGAAGGCGAGTTCTACAGTTTGTCTCAAGCAGCAGCCCTCGCCCGCCTGCGTGCTGGCATCGAACGGTTTCACCGTTACAATTGGCCGCTCAAAGGCTTTGTCGCCCCTGCCTGGCTGATGAGCGAAGGAACACGCCAGGCCTTGCGACAGTTGCCATTGAGTTACACCAGCGACCCGCAACATCTGTATTGTCTGCCCGACTTCACGGCGATCGACGCCCCCGGGCTGGTCTGGAGTGCGCGCAGTGCCTGGCGCCGCGGGCTATCGAAAATCGTCAGCGAGCAACGGCAACAACGCTGGCAGCATGCGCCAGTGATCCGCCTTGGCCTGCACCCGGTGGACATGCGTCACCGATTTTCCCGTGATTATTGGCTGCAAACTCTTAAACGCTTACTCGACGAGGGCCGTGTGCCAATGACCAAGGCCAACTGGCTGACCCTGCATCAAGACCGCATCGGCCGCGCCGCATGAGTCGGGGGATTCTGCTGTTTCTCGCCCTGCTGGCGGCGGTGCTGATTCCGTTGGTGCTGGGCGGCAACGAAACCTGGTCGCGCCTGCAAAGCTTTCCGCTGAGCGGGCTGCTGATCATGTTCGGCATGATTTTGCTGTGCTGGGTGGTCAATACCATGCGCTTGCGCCTGTTGCTGGGCGATCAGCGGGATAAGGTCAGCCGCCTCAAAAGCCTCGGCGTGGTGATGGCCGCCGAGTTTGCCTACTGCGCCACGCCCGGCGGCAGTGGCGGACCGCTGACCATCATGGCCCTGCTGGCGCGTAACGGCGTGCGCCCGGCCAGGGGCAGCGCGGTGTTTGCCATGGACCAGTTGAGCGATCTGCTGTTTTTCCTCTGTGCCCTGAGCGGGATTCTGATTTACGCGCTGTTCCAGCACCTGAGCCAGCGCATGGAGTGGCTGCTGATGGTCAGCGCCGTCTCGCTGTTTGGCGGGCTGGTCAGCTGCGTGGTAGTGGCTCGCTACCACCGACTGCTGATCCGACTGGGCGGCCGGTTGCTGGCGCGCCTGAATGTCAAAACCACCACTCGCCTGCGCTGGGCACGCAAACTCCTGCATTTCCTGGCGGCGTTCACTGACACGTTGAAGTTACCCGTTCAGACACTGGCCAAGGTGTTTGCCTTGACCTGCGTGCATTGGCTGCTGCGCTATAGCGTGCTGTACCTGGCGTTACGCGGGCTCGGGGCGGACTTGCAATGGGCGTGGAGCTTTCTGATCCAGATGCTCTCGTTGGGTGCGGGGCAATTCAGCCTGTTGCCGGGTGGAGCCGGCGCGGCGGAATTGACGTCGGCGGCATTGTTGGCGCCGATGGTGGGGAAATCCACCGCAGCGGCGGCGATCCTGATCTGGCGGGCAGTGACGTATTACTTTTACCTGGTGGTCGGCGGGCCGGTGTTCTTGCTGATGCTGGGGCGGCCGCTGCTCAAGAAGTTGATGAAGTTCAAGCAGGCTTAGGTTTGTCGTCGGACTCTTCTTGCAACTGCTCCCACAACTCGGCGGCGCCGGGGAATTCGGTGCCGTCTTCAGGGCTCATGTCATCCGGGTCATAGCGACTCAAACACCCCTCGCCCAAGGTGGCAGGCGCCTTGGAAGTGGCTTTGTCCAGTGGATCGGCCATGGTCAATATCCTCTCGCTACACAGATCGTTCCCACGCCGAGCGTGGGAACGATCATTGCGTAGTTTAGAACACGACGGTTTTGTTGCCGTGTACCAGCACCCGGTCTTCCAGGTGATAACGCAGGCCACGGGCCAACACCATCTTCTCGACGTCGCGGCCGAAGCGCACCATGTCTTCGATGCTGTCGCTGTGGCTGACACGCACCACGTCCTGCTCGATGATCGGACCGGCGTCCAGCTCTTCGGTGACGTAGTGGCACGTGGCACCGATCAACTTCACGCCACGCAGGGACGCCTGGTGATACGGCTTGGCCCCGACGAACGACGGCAGGAAGCTGTGGTGAATGTTGATGACCTTGTGGGCATATTCGCTGCACAACGCCGGCGGCAGAATCTGCATGTAACGGGCCAGTACCACCACTTCGGCATCGTGCAGTTTGACCAGGCGCGAGACTTCGGCAAACGCTGGCTCTTTGTCCTGCGGGTTGACCGGCACGTGGTAGTACGGAATGCCGTGCCACTCGACCATGCTGCGCAAGTCGTCATGGTTGGAAATCACGCAGGAAATTTCGCAGTCCAGTTCATCGCTGTGCCAGCGGTGCAGCAAGTCCGCCAGGCAATGAGACTCACGGCTGGCCATCAGTACCACGCGTTTTTTCTGCGCGGTATCGGTAATACGCCAGTTCATCGAGAACTCTTCGGCGATCGGCGCAAAGGCTTCGCGGAAAGCTTCAATACCAAAAGGCAGCGAATCGGCACGAATTTCGTGACGCATGAAGAACCAGCCACTGAGATTATCCGAGTGATGGCTCGCTTCAGTGATCCAGCCGTTATGTGACGCCAGAAAGTTACTGACTTTAGCAACGATACCGACGCGGTCCGGGCAAGCAATCACCAGCCGAAAAGTGCGCATGAGGGTCAAACTCCAGAACTTCGCAAAGGCCGCCATTCTAGCGATTGCGCAGCAAAACTGCAGTATTGATGACGGGTCACCCTGCACATCGGCCAACGGCCCGGGTTCGGTCAGCGTCACGCGCCAGCGCGATGGTGCTGTTGCAGACCATGTTCAAGCACTCATTTGTGAATATCTGTGTTGACTGCGTCACACTATTTAACTGCACATCGAGTTCATGCCCTATTCACCGCAACTCATTTAAATAAAACTTCGGTTAAATGTTTACTTGATGAAACACCCTGACTATTATTGCCGCACTGTCCCTGCCATCCTGCGTCCTACATAAGGTAGTCCTCAATGTCCTTGATCAACGAATACCGCGCCACCGAAGAAGCTATCAAAGAGCTGCAAGCCCGTTTGAAGAATCTGTCCCAAGACGACAAACTGCAAACCGAGCTGGAATTCGAAGGCAAACTGCGCACCCTGATGGGCGAGTACTCCAAATCCCTGCGTGACATCATCGCGCTGCTGGATCCAGAGTCCAAAACCAAAGCACCACGCGGCGGCGCAGTAAAAACTACTGGCACCAAGCGTGCTCGCAAAGTTAAACAATACAAAAACCCGCACAACGGCGAAGTCATCGAAACCAAAGGTGGCAACCACAAGACTCTGAAAGAGTGGAAAGCCAAGTGGGGCGGTGATGTGGTTGAAGGCTGGGCTACCCTGCTGGGCTAAGCCGCACGCCTGCCGCAGATTAATTCTGCGACAAAAAATAACGCCAGCGGATGCTGGCGTTTTTTTATGCCTGGCATTCAGACTTCAATCATTGCATTTCAAAGACTCAAACGTTTGCGTAATCCCTGGACATAATGCTGCCATTCATTCAGCACCTCTTGCTGAAACGATGTAGCGCTATTCGCCAATTGTGCCGCCGCTTGCGCAAAAGATTCGAGGGTATTTGGCGCGCCCCATTCCGCAGCGGACAAACGTTGCTGACAAAACATCCGCCAGCGTTCTTGCTCTTCGAAATTCAACGTGTCCGGGAAGTTGCGTGCGCGGTATCGAAACAATAATTCAGGTAAACGTTCATCATCGAACGGCCATTGTTGTTGCGCTAATTGCGCCGGGTCTGCGGCCCGGACTTGCTCACATAGACGCCGATCCCGATCGCCGATAAAGCCGTCGTATAACTGTTGCTCCGGATCCTGACTGGCAGCAAAAGCTTCGCTGGCATAAATCGCCATGACTTTATCTCGCCAAACTTGTTGTGCGTCACTTAGCCGCAGCGCCCGCGCCTGATATAGCGCCATATCCAGCCCCAGGCGTTGCTGATCTTCAGGACGCAGTACCGACAGCGGCGCCACCACCGGGCATTTATTGATGTGAATGAGTTTGAGCGGCACCGGCAGTTCGCCTTCGACCAACTCATCGCGGCGGGTATACAACCGCTGGCGCAGCGTTTCGGCATCCAGATCCAGTAAACCCTGAGGGTCGAGGTGCAAGTCACAGACAATCAGCGCGTTCTTGTTACGTGGATGCCAGGCCAGGGGCAGTACCACGCCGATATAACTGCGCGCCGCCGAAAACCGCCCGGAGATGTGCACCATCGGCTGCATCAGTCGAACCTGATCCATGACCTTTTGTTTGCTGCGCAACTGGAACAGCCAGTCATACAACTTCGGTTGTTTCTCGCGAATCAAACGAGCCAGGGCGATGGTCGCGCGCACATCCGACAAGGCTTCGTGGGCATTGCCGTGGTCGATGTTATTGGCGACCGTCAGGCGGTCGAGCTTGAGCGTCACCCGCCCTTCGTCATCCGTGGGCCAGACCAGGCCATCGGGGCGCAAGGCATACGCTGCGCGCACTACATCGATCAGGTCCCAACGACTGTTGCCGCCTTGCCACTCCCGCGCATACGGGTCGAAAAAGTTTCGATAGAGGCTGTAGCGGGTCATCTCGTCGTCGAAACGCAAGGTGTTGTAACCCGCCCCGCAGGTACCGGGGGCCGCGAGCTGGGCATGCACCCGGGTCATGAAGTCGGCTTCGCTCAAGCCTTGCTCGGCCAGACGACTGGGGGTGATGCCGGTGATCGCGCAGGCGGCCGGGTGCGGCAGGATGTCGTCACTGGGCTGGCAATACAGATTGACCGGCGCGTCTATTTCATTGAGTTCGAAATCGGTGCGAATCCCCGCCACTTGCAACGGCCGGTCGCAACGGGGATTGATGCCAGTGGTTTCATAGTCGTACCAGAAGATGGAGGTCACGGGCTGTTCCTGTACTTAAGACCGGCGAAGTCTAGGCGCAGACAAGTCGCCGCGGCCAGTCCTCTTGTCATTCAATCACTTCTGGCTTTGCATCATGCAATACATAGTTATGTCGTTTTCCCCCAAGAGGCTGCTAGCATCTGCGCAATATTGAATCCCGATCCGGCCCGATCATTCAGGTTGCCCATGCTCGAGACCGCAGCACTGCCAAGGAAAGCGACGCTGTCCCCGCCACTGGACACGCGGTATCAAGTCGAAACGCCCGAAGGCATCGACTTGCCACTGCGCCCGGCCGGGTTGATGGTCCGTGCGCTCGCGTTCTCTATCGACCTCGGCCTGCGCGGGTTGATCCTCGGCGTGCTGTTCATCGTCCTGGCATTTCTCGGCCAGCTCGGCGCCGGGCTGGGTTCGATCCTGCTGTTCGGGGTCAGTTGGTGGTACATGGTGCTGTTCGAGGTGCTCAACCAGGGGCGGTCACCGGGTAAGCAATGGATGGGGCTGCGCGTGGTGCAGGACGATGGCACGCCAATCGGCTGGTCGGCCTCGTTGCTGCGCAACCTGCTGCGTTTTGTCGACCTGTTGCCGTTTGGCTACTTCCTCGGGGCCATCAGTTGCCTGCAACACCCGAGCTTCAAGCGCCTGGGCGATCTCGCCGCCGGTACGCTGGTGATTTACAGCGAAAAACCGCTCACCCGCCCCGAATTACCCGAAGCCCAACCCCGGCGCCCGGCGTTTGCCCTGACGCTGACTGAGCAGCGCGCCATCCTCGGTTTTGCCGAACGCCAGGGTGAACTCTCCGCCGCCCGGGTCAATGAACTGGCGAGCATCCTTGCTCAACCGTTGCAGGTTCCGCCGCCGCAGGCCGTGGCCGAACTCAATGGCATCGCCCGCGGCTTGTTGGGCTCCACATGAAGCAAAGCCTTTTCGAAAGTCGCCACAAGGCCGAATGGGAACAGTTCGCCCTGGTCCTCGACCGGTTGGAACGAGGCAAGGATGCCTCACGCATCGCCAGTTTCCCCAAAGACTATCGCCGGCTCTGTCATCACCTGGCCCTGGCCCGGGAGCGTGGCTACAGCAGTTTCCTGGTGGACGTGTTGCAGCATCAGGTGCTGCGTGGCCATCAACAGTTTTATCGGCATCGCAGTCGGCTCGGGGCCAACGCGCTGGCGTTCATCCTCGCCGGCTTCCCGCAACTGGTGCGTCAGCAGTGGCGGTTTGTGCTCGCCGCCGGCCTGATGTTTTTCGGCAGCCTGATCGGCATGGGCGTGCTGGTGTACCTGTTCCCGGACCTGATCTACAACCTGATCCCGGCCGACCAGGTCAGCGAGATGCAAAGCATGTACGACCCGGTCGCCGGGCACCTCGGCCGTTCGGCGGAACGGGCGTCCAGCGAAGACTGGGTGATGTTCGGCTACTACATCATGCACAACATCGGCATCGCCTTTCAGACCTTCGCCAGCGGCTTGTTGTTTGGCTTGGGCAGTGCGTTTTTCCTGGTCTTCAACGGTTTGATGATCGGTGCGGTGGCCGGGCACCTGACCCACATCGGCTATGGGCAAACCTTCTGGCCCTTCGTGATCGGCCATGGTGCTTTCGAATTGAGCGGCATCGTCCTGTCCGGCGCCGCCGGCCTGCAATTGGGCTGGGCCCTGATCGCACCGGGACGCCTGCCCCGGGCCGAAGCCTTGCGCCTGGCCGCGCGCCAAAGCGTGTTGCTGATTTGCGGGGTCATGCTGTTTCTGCTGCTGGCGGCGTTTGTCGAAGCCTACTGGTCGTCCATGACCGCGCCCACGCCGATGACCAAATACCTGGTCGGCGCCGCGCTGTGGTTAGGGGTGGCGCTGTATTTGCTGTTGGCCGGACGGACTCGCCATGCGCCTGAGTGACGCCACCGTGGTGATTCGCCCGCGCAATACCTGGGAAGCCATGGACCTGGGCGTGCAGCTGAGTCAGCGACACCGCCGGTTGTTGATGACCAGTTGGGCCATCGTCACCTTGCCGATTTTCGCCCTGATCAGCCTGCTGCTATGGGATTCGCCGTCGCTGGCGGTGGTTATTTTCTGGTGGCTCAAACCGGCGTTCGATCGCCTGCCGTTGTTCATCCTGTCGAAAACCCTGTTCGGTGAAACGCCCACGCTCAAAGAGGCGTTGCGCCAATGGCCGCGACTGCTCAAGCCGCAATTATTGGCCAGCCTGACCTGGCGCCGCCTGAGCCTGAGCCGCAGCTTCCTCATGCCAGTGGTGCAACTCGAAGGCCTGGGCGGTACGGCACGCCAACAACGCTTGCACGTCCTGTTGCAACGCAACGCCGGTGCCGCGCAGTGGCTGACGATCATCGGCGCGCACCTGGAAAGCGCCCTGTGGATCGGCTTGGTGGTGCTGTTCTACCTGCTGGTGCCGCAACAGGTCGAGCTGGACTGGAGCTGGCAAACGCTGATCGACGCAGCCAATCAGGATTGGCTATGGCTGGCGCACCTGACCAACTCCTTTTACGCCCTGGTGCTGGTGGTCTGGGAACCGGTTTATGTGGCGTGCGGTTTCAGCTTGTACCTGAATCGACGCACGGTGCTGGAGGCCTGGGACATCGAACTGGTGTTCCGTCGAATGCGCCAGCGCCTGAGTAGCGCGGCAGCCGTCCTGCTGTTGGCGGTGGTTGTGCTGATGCCGAGCGCGCAAAGCGTCTGGGCCGCCGAGCCGGTCATTTCACCGGACACGCCGCGCTTGCTGGACCAGCCCCTGACCAGCCAGGCGTCCCGGGACAGCATCAAGGCGATTCTCGATCAGCCGCCGTTCAAGAATAAGGAAACCGTCACCCGTTATCGCTTTGGCGAGGACAAACCCGCCACCCAGACCGCGGACGATGGCAACACCCCGGAATGGCTGAAGGGGTTGGCGAGGATGCTCGACAATCCGCGTTTCGGTGCATTGGCCAATTTGATGGAAGTGCTGTTGTGGGGCGTGCTGGCGGCTGGACTGGGCGTGTTGATCTGGCGCTATCGCGAGTGGTTGCAGGCGTTTGTCAGCCGCCGGCCGGCCCTGCGCCGCAAGGTTGATCACCCTATGCCCAAGCAACTGTTCGGGCTGGACGTGCATCAGGAAACCCTACCCGCCGACGTCGCAACCAGTGCCGAAACCCTCTGGCAAACCCATCCTCGCGAAGCCCTCGGTTTACTCTACCGCGCCCTGCTCAGCCGCTTGCTGCACGACTTCAACTTGCCCTTGAAAGACGCCGACACCGAAGGCCAGGTATTGGAACGGGTCGGGCAACTGCAACAACCGGCCTTGCTGGCGTTCAGTCAAACCCTGACCCGGCACTGGCAGAACATGGCCTACGGGCATCGCTTGCCGCCGGAGCAGCTGCAACAGGAACTCTGCGACGGCTGGCGCGCACTGTTCAATCCGGGAGCCGCCCGTTGAGCCGGCGTGGGTGGCTGGTGCTCGGCGCGGTGTTTGCCGTGTTGTTCGGCGCGTTGTGCCTTTATCTGTACCTGAAAGCCACGCCTTATCAGGAGATCGTCGATCACGGTGCCTCCCCCGAGGCTCGGGCCAATCCCTATCTGGCGGCGGAGCAGTTCCTGCGCAAACAGGGCATAGCTGTGAACCACGCCAACAGCCTCGACGTGCTGCCCGGCATTGACCCGCGCCAACACAGCCTGTTGCTGTTCGGCGACCGCTCGAACATGACCCCGCGCCAGATCGATCAAGTGTTGAACTGGACCCGCGCCGGCGGACGCCTGGTATTCGTCGCTGAATCGCTGTGGGACGAAAAGACCAAACAGAGTAATGACCTGCTGCTCGACCGCGTGCAGGTGCATCAGTCCTTGAGCAAAGACCTCAAGGACCCGCCGCCCGATCCGACCGACGATCCGTATCCGAACCTGACCAAGCTCTACCTCGAAGACGAGGACGCCCCGGCTTACGCCAGCTTCGATACTGCGTTCCATCTCGAAGACCCGAAAAATCTCGCCCAGGCCTGGGCCAACAGCGGCAAGGCCACGCACATGATGCAACTGAGCCATGGGCTCGGCTCGATCACCGTGGTCACCGATGCCGACGTGTGGAAAGCCCCGGCCATCGAGCAGTACGACAATGCCTGGCTACTGTGGTACCTGAGCGCCGACACCAGCGTGACCTTGCTGTACAACACCGATCACGACTCGCTGCTGACCTTGCTGCTGCGCTATTTCCCCCAGGCGCTGGTCGCACTCGTCGCCCTGATCGCCCTCGGTGGCTGGCACGTCGGCGTGCGTCACGGTCCACTGCTGCAACCGGCGCCAAGGGCGCGCCGACAGCTTCAGGAACACTTGCGTGCCAGCGCCGATTTCATGCTGCGCCGCAACGGCCAGGTCCACCTGTTGCAGGCCTTGCAGCACGACATCCTGCGCCGCGCCCGGCGCCGTCATCCCGGTTTCGAACACTTGGCGGTTGCCGAACAATGGCTCGTATTGTCGCGCCTGACCCGGCAACCCACCCGCGCCATCAGCCAGGCCCTGAGCCCGCGCCCGAAACAGCGGCTGTCCAGCGCTGAATTCAGCCGTCAGGTCGCCCACCTGCAAACCTTGAGGAATGCCCTATGAGTGACATCGAGCCCGGCACACCCAACCACGCCGCCCAACAACGCCAGCGCGCCAGTCAACTGGCCCAGGCCGTGCGCGGCGAATTGCAGAAAGCCGTGATCGGCCAGAACAGCGTGATCGACGACGTGCTCACCGCGCTGATCGCCGGCGGCCACGTGCTGCTCGAAGGCGTACCGGGGCTGGGCAAGACCTTGCTGGTGCGCGCACTGGCGCGCTGCTTCGGCGGCGAGTTCGCACGCATACAGTTCACCCCGGACCTGATGCCCAGCGACGTCACCGGGCACGCGGTGTACGACCTGCAAACCGAGCAGTTCAAGCTGCGCAAAGGCCCGCTGTTCACCAACCTGCTGCTGGCCGACGAGATCAACCGCGCCCCGGCCAAGACCCAGGCCGCATTGCTAGAGGCCATGCAAGAACGCCAGGTCACCCTTGAAGGCCGGGCGCTGCCGATTGCGCAACCGTTCATGGTCCTCGCCACGCAAAACCCGATCGAACAGGAAGGCACGTATCCACTGCCGGAAGCCGAGCTGGATCGCTTCATGCTCAAGGTGCGCATGGACTACCCCGACGCCGAGCAAGAGCTGGACATGGTGCGCCAAGTCAGCCGCTCGACCCGGGCCGACATGCTCGACGTGCAGCCCTTGCGCACCGTGCTGCAAGCCAAGGACGTGATGGCGCTGCAACGGATTGCCAGCGATTTGCCCCTCGATGAACAGGTGCTCGACTACGCTATTCGCCTGTCCCGCGCCACCCGTACCTGGCCCGGTCTGACTCTGGGCGCAGGGCCGCGGGCATCCATCGCGCTGGTGCGTTGCGCCCGCGCCCGGGCGTTGCTGCGCGGTGGCGAATTCGTGATTCCGGATGACATCAAGGGCTGTGCCCTGGCGGTGCTGCGCCATCGGGTGCGGATTGCCCCGGAACTGGATATCGAAGGGCTGGATGTCGATCAGGTGTTACAGCAATTGCTCGATCAAGTGTCGGCGCCGCGCCTGTGAAACCGTCGCGCCTGCTGCTGATCTGGCTCTCGGTGCTGCTCGGTCTCGGCCTCCTGCTGGGCGCCTTGCGCGCGCTGGAAATTGCGATGCCGCAAAACCTGCAATCGATCAGTTGGGGGCTGCTGCTGGCGCTTCTGGCCTTGGCCATTCTCGACGCTATCCGCCTCAAACGCCTGCCCTCGCCGCGCCTGAAACGGCAGATGCCCGGCAGCCTGGCCCTGGGACGTTGGGGTGAGGTGCAACTGGCGATCGAGCATGACTTTACCCAACCCTTGAACGTGCAGATGTTCGATCATGCGCCCGAAGGCCTGGTCTTCGAACACTTGCCGCAATCAGTTGAATTGCAGCCCGGTCAACATAGCCAGATCACCTATCGCCTGCGCCCGCTGCAACGTGGCCATTTCCATTTCCAACACTGTGAAATCAACCTGCCCAGCCCGTTTGGCCTGTGGTCCGACAAACGCGTGTTGAGCGTGAACGACAGCACCCGCGTCTACCCGGACTTCGCCCGCCTCTATGGCGGCGAGTTGCTGGCGGTGGACAACTGGCTCAGCCAGCTCGGCGTACGGCAACGCCAACGGCGGGGCCAGGGGCTGGAATTTCATCAACTGCGCGAGTACCGCGAAGGCGACAGCCTGCGCCAGATCGACTGGAAAGCCACGGCCCGCCAGCGCACGCCGATTACCCGGGAATATCAGGACGAACGCGATCAGCAAATCATCTTCATGCTCGACTGCGGCCGGCGGATGCGCAGCCAGGACGGCGAACTCAGCCATTTCGACCACGCCCTGAATGCCTGCCTGTTGCTCAGCTATGTCGCGTTGCGCCAGGGCGACTCGGTGGGGTTGTGCACCTTTGCCGGCGAGACGCCGCTCTACCTCGCCCCGGTCAAAGGTGCGGGCCAGCTCAAGGCCGTGCTCAACGCCGTCTACACGCTCAACACCACCCAACGTCCCGCCGATTACCAGGCCGCCGTCAGCCAATTACTGGCCCGGCAGAAACGTCGTTCGCTGGTGGTCATGGTCACTAACCTGCGGGATGAGGACGACCAAGAGTTGCTCAACGCCGTGCAACGCCTGAGTCAGCAACACCGGGTGCTGGTCGCCAGCCTGCGCGAAGAAGTCCTCGATCAATTGCGCCAAACACCCGTGCAAACACTGCCCGATGCGTTGCTGTATTGCGGCACGCTGGATTACCTCAATGCCCGAGCCGAACTCCATGAACAACTGAACGCCCATGGCGTGCCGCTGCTCGAAGCGCTGCCCCAGGAGCTCGGTAACGGCTTGGTGACCCGTTACCTGAGCTGGAAGAAGGCCGGGGCGCTCTAGCTGTTGATCACCCGGACTGTCATCGACATCGACACCGTGCCCACAGGATTTTCCACCGCCGCCGCAATCGCGAATGTGCCAGCCACCGAACTCACAAATCTGAACGGGGCCCAGCCCTGATCGTTACTGTAGGTCTGCTCCCGCTCACTGCCATCGACCGACCACCTCACCAAAATACCCGCCACCGGTGCCGTCAGCCCCACCACCTGGATCTTGACATCCGATGGCCGGCCTACTTGGACAATGGCAGGCACCGCGTATATGCCACGCAACAATACCGCGGGCAAAGACTCCACACTGATGCGCTGCGTCTGGGTCCCTGGCAGGCCAGATGCCAGAGAAGCCACCAAATCGAACTCCCCAACGTCGCGTGTCTCGAAGGTTATCCGGGCGATGCCGCTGACGTCGGACGTGGAAACCGGCAGCGCCTGCCCCGCAAAGCGCCAATTGATCTCGATGCCCGGCAGGGGGTTGGTGCTGTCGGACTCCAGAACCAGCGCTCGGGCGGTCACCCTGTAACCGGTGAAGCTCTGTGTCCGGTCACAGATCAGCGACTCGATGACCGGCATCGTCGTCAGATTCAACCCGAGCAACGCCATGTCCCAGCCAGCTTCACCGCCTTCCACCATGGCCACTACCACGCTCTCCTCCCCTGCGGCCGTTACAAAGTCCAACCAGGCAAAACCATCCGCATCGGTCTCGCCGAACGGCAAGCGTGAACCGTTCAACTCCCACATCACCTTCACGTCTTGCAGCGGTTCGCCGGTGCGGCTGGAGGCGACCTTGACCCGAACCCGCGCCGAATCGTGCTCCGTACCGCCCACATTGATTAATTCAACGATTTTGCGCGGTTCGTTCAGGGTGAAGCCCGACGTTATCGACTCCGAGTACAGCGTATCCCCCACCGTCGCCGTCAGTTGCGCCGGGCCCGGCTGCGTCGGGATGAAGCTGATCTTCGCCACGCCGTAGTAGTCCGTCACCGATATCACCGTCCCCAGATCCGAGTTACGCCAGGTCACGGGCAAACCCGCCATCGATTTGCCACTGACCGACGACACCACCGTGACCTGTTCAAACAGTGTCTGCCCCCAATCCAGCGTCTGCGTCACGTGGTTGTCTACCTTGAACTTGACCACCTGGACCCCTGACCCGAGCGACATCGCATTGGCCAGTGACAATCGGGCGAGCCGGCTGGCGGCCAATCGCAGGGCAAATGCGCCGTCCTTCACATCGCCGACCACAAAGCCGTATCGCAGGCCGGAACTGGAAAACCAGCGCGCGGTCCCGAGCGCGTTGATCGGATCAAAACGAATACCCAGCTCTGCCGGCCCGGTGCCGGTCAACCCCAACACCAGATCCTGATCGAATAAAGGACTGTTGTCGGCCGCCATGATTTCGATGAGGTGATTGCCTTTGCGGCGCGGGAAACAGGTTTTACTGCCCCAGGGTTGTGGCGGCTGACCGTCAAAGCTGATCGTGACCCCTTCCCATGGATCGCTCGTCAACACGGTGACCATCATCGAGCGCTTGTCTTCATAACCGTCGTAAGGGCTGACAAGCACAGCCTCGACCACCTGCTGCCGTACGGCCGTAGGCACTAAGCCGAAACCGGTCCAACCTTTGGCATCGGTTTTTGTTTCGGCGGATTGCTCGCCGGCCAGCCATGTCACTGGCACCTGTTCAACAGCGAGGCCGGTGAAATGGGAAAACACCTGGATCCACGCCCAGGCGGGCTCCTGTCCCACCACCGGATCCACTGCCGCCTCGCGCCAAGCCTCAATCCTGACTTTGTTGTGCGCCAAAATCATCGAGGTCGCGGCCGAATCCAGACCCAACTGCGGCAGTTTCAGCGCCAGGGCAAACGTTCCCGGCGCGGGGCTGGCGGTGAAGTCCAGGGACCAGCGTGCACCGCCGTCGTCGATCACCTGCGACTGCGCCAAGGGCGGATCGATGCTCGCGCCCAACTGTTCAGGCAACGCTCCCGTCCACGACAACGTCGTCGAAAGCCCCACCAGCGGACTCAGCGCATTAGGCAATAAACTGAAACGGTGCACGGCCCCCAGGCACGGATACAGTGCCTGATCGCCGGGTACCACTGAAACCTGATCCAGTGTCAGGCTAGCTTCCTGGGCCAGGTCGGGGGCGACCAGACGCCCAAACAATTCCCGATCCAATGACAGCCGTGGGCTGCTCAATTTCAGTTCGAACAGGCTGCTTAGACTGGTCCCGAGCGCAGACGTAAACGTCCATTCCAGCCCTGCGGCAGTCAGGTTTCTGGGTGTTCCGATGTCGCTTGCCTCCAGCCCGATGGCCGGAGGTGTACCCCGCCAGTTCAACGTCACGGGTTGGCCGATCAAGGTGCTGCCGGGCAGTGGCTCGACTTTCAACGTGTGAGCGCGGCCACGCCAGCAAAGCACGCCCAGCACCAGACGATCGACCTCGACGTTGTCGAGCAGGATCCTGACCTCACTCTTCCACGGACTGGAGGCCAGGGCTCTGACATCAAAGTTACGTTCAACCGCCACAGCCTCTTCGTGCGCCCTGACACGGGCGGTGACAACCCAATTCCCGGCACTTTTCGGCGTATACAGCAAACTGGCCCAACCACCGGCCCCGGTGACGACAGTCGGCAGCGGGCCCTCGGGGGTGATCCAGTCAACCAGCGCATTGAAGACAGGGTCGCCATCGCCGCTGACCAGCACATGCACGACCTGAATCCGCAGCAGCACGTTTTCGTTTTCGTCCACCACCGGAAACCTGTTGGCCTCGCGTACCTCGCCGATACGGACCAGATTGCGTGCCAGCGACATGGTTTTTTTCGGTGACGGCAACAACAGCTTCGAGCAAACCAGCGATAGTTCGAACCGGCCGTCGAGGCGATCCTCGCTGGTCAGTGTCCAAGTCAGGTCGCGGCCATTGACCGGCACCGGCGATTCCAGCGCCGGGCTGACGACAACACCCAACTGTTCGGCGGAGTCGCCACTCCAGCGCAACTGCATCTCGCTGCCGGATAACAGGTGGTCGGCCGTCAGGCGTACCTGGAGCGGATAACCCGAGCCGCGATTGGGGTAGCCATTCGTGTCCTCCCAGCGTTTCTCGATGCCTTCGACGACGGACAGCAACGTCTTCCACGGATCAGTCGCCAGCACCCGCACCGCCAGCGTTGTTGAAACAATGCCGCTGGCGTAATAGAGGCTGGCGACCGTCGCTTCGATGGCGAAGTCCCCGGCCGTCGTCGGCACATACTTGAAGTATGCCCAGCCATCCTCGTCAGTCAGGCTGGCGCCTCTGACGCCCTGCCCGGCCACTGTCCAATTCACCGTGAGTGCGTCGAGTGTCTGGCCAGTGTAGAAAGACGCCACCTGAACCCCCAGCAGCGCCGTTTGCCCATGTTCCATCACCGGGTAATAGGCTGCCTCCAGTACGTCACGGAACACCAGGCGGTGATGGCCCAACGAAACCTCTATCGGGTAAGGCTCGGCGGTGTATTGATTGACCAACTGCATCGTCAACAAACGCGGGCTTGGGTCATCGAGCAACGGGCAGTCGAGTGACCACGGCGCCTCCAAAGGATGATCGACGCCCCAGTCCGGTTGCGCGAGGATGGCGCCTCGCGGATTGTTTTCAAGGGTCAGGGCTGCCTGGGTACCCAGCCACGGGTGTCCCGGCATGGGCACACATTCAAGACGATGCCGCGAACTGGCGGAGGCCCCCAGGCACAACGGCAGGACACCGGCCGCCGGCAACAACTCCTCATCCAGCTTCAGCGTTTGCAACTCCATCCGTGGTAAGTGCAGGGCCAGGTGTATACGGGTGATGCACGTCATCACATCGCCGGTTCCCCCCGTCGGACTGAACACCCTCACGCGAATCCGGTCATTGCTTTGCAGCGGCAGAGTCAGCCGGACTTCGTACTCGATCGGCAAAAACTCCAGCGGTTGCCCGCTCAGCAGACGCGCCCGGTCTTCTTCCTCGTTGCGCGCCTGGCCGAGCAGCAAAGGAATGTCCTGATTGTTCTCGGGATGGTCGACCATCTCGATCAACACCCGGCCCGTCCCGCTGTAACGCACCTCGCAGAGAAAGCTGAGCCCATACCAGACGTCGGTTCTCGCGGCCATGGGAACCGCGATCACCTGACTGACCGAAGCACCGTTACCGACCCTGAGAAAACGGGTCATCTCCCCCTGATAAAATTCCTCGGCCAGGCTGACCTCTCGTGTATTGGACGGGTGCTTGTTCCAGTGGTCGATGGCATGGCTGAAATCACCATTGACCACCAGGTTCTGATTAGCCTGAACGGCGGGATCACGCATGACCGCTTTCTCCTCTGCCTGTACGTTCGAGTTCGGGCGTTTCGGCTATGCTCACCAGATTTTCAACAGCGAGCCTGAAGCTCGGCTCACCGCCCTTGGCCGTGTAGCGAATACGCACAATGACATCGGTCAAAGAGCCCAGCATCGCGCTTTGCGCCTCTCTCTTGGGCCAGGGGAAAATCAATTGCCAGCGCGAGACAGCCCCCGTGTTCTGAAACGAATTGAGCAAACCTTCTTCGGGTTTGCTGACCGTCATGCCATTGTCCGCAATGCCCACCGACAGCGCGATCTGCTGCCCGCTGCGCAGGTCGAAGTGCACATCGGCCGGCGCTACCGAGTCCTCAGGCATGAGCAAATACCCGACCGAATGCGCCGACGGTTTGGTGGCGGTCATGCTGCCAATCTGCTGCAAGGTTGCGCGCACGTCCTCGTAAGGACCGACCAGCACCGGCAGATCGACCTCGACGGAATTGATCAGCCGGCAGTATTCGCCGGGGTGTTCTCGGTCGAACAGCAACTGCGTCAGCTTGAACTCCAGAACACCGGTGTCTTGCAACTTCGCCAGCGCCGCATTCCAGTCGGCATGCAGCGCTTGCGGATCGCTGGCGTCGTCGAACAATCGCCGCAGGGAAACGGTCTTGACCCGTTCCAGCCGTCGCTCGTAGCTTTGCAAGTGCTTGCGTTCCATGCGCAACAGGAATTCGCGCAAGTGCTCCCCGGCCGTCAATCCATAACGGTTTTCGAGCCACACCTGGGGCAAGGTAGCGGCTGAATCGTAATCGCCGGTTTCAGCACTCAGGGAGGCCTGGGCACTCAGGCACAAACTGACCACTGCGTCGTGAGCCTGGTAGTGCAAGGCCTTGAGCTGGCCCAGCAGCCAGCCAAACAGTTCAGCACTGGTCGAGCGTTTTTTCAGGAAGTCATGAACCGCCAGCGCCTGGGCATTGGCTCGCAGGGTCTGATCGAGGCTCGCCCTGGCCGCGTCTACCGCGATGCGTTGCGCGGTAATCTGCTCATCGATGGCCAGCAACTCCGCCAGGGCCTGATTGCGTTGCAGCTCCCATTCGCGACGACGCAGGCGATAGCTTTCGGTGACGGATTGCTTGTCGGCATCCAGTTGCACGATTGCAGCAGCGAGTTCCAGGCCTTGACCCACGACGGTAGGAAGGGCGCCAGGACGATGGCCGCCACTGGCCACGCCAAAAATGTTCGGCAAGGCGTCGAACACCCCCCCCAGGGAACGAAGCGCCGTTGACGCAAAGTTCAGTTTTTTGGCCGAATCCAGACTTTCCATGACCTCGTATTCCATCTTGCTGACGTTTTCGTCATACCAGCGGGCATAGGTGTCGGCACGCTCCTGCACCGTGGCGCGGCTTTGACGCAACGCCGACACATTCGCTTCCAGTTGGGCGATGCTCTGCTCCTGGACCGTGCGCGCGTAATCCCCCAGTTCCACCAGATGGTTTTGTTGCATCTCCTCCTGTTCGGCCCGATCCCGTTGTTCAAGCAGGCGCAATACTTGACCGCCGTAGTCTTGCAATGTCTGCACGGCACGCAGCGCGACCTCGAATGACACCCGCCAATGAAAGGCGCCCACCACCAGGCGTCCACCCATCGGGCGTGGCCCGCCGACGCCACCGGCGGCCAGGGTACGCAACAATTGGTTCGGATCGGTCGGCGGGCTGAACAGCGGCGTATTCAGCGGCTTGCCATCCAGCGTCAGATTGTTGCGCAGGTTATTCAGACGCCTGCCAGGCAGGTCGTACAGCTCGAGCAACTGCTCGTTGATCGGCAGTTTGAACGGCTCGTTGGCCAACAGGCCGAGCAAGGGTGAGGCCGGCGCTGAAGGCGGAATATCGCCCAGGGAAACCTCCAGGGTTTTCTCGAACTTTTCCAGCGCCGGGCGCGTGCTGCTGGACTCCAGCAGTTGAGCGACTGTTAGGGGTTCCCACGCAGTCACCGCCCGTGCCACCGGTGGTTTTCCCATCAGGAATTCGGCCTGCACATAGCACAGCTTGGCCGCCACCAGACTGTCCCGAGTGAGTTGGCGGTAATACCAGTCGCCCCAGGCAATCAGGTTTTTCACATACTCGGTAAACACCAGAATCCGCAAGTGCTGGGGCGCCGAGTAGCCGATGGCATCCGGATCGGCCGGCATTTGGGTTTCACAGCCCAGGTTACCGTCGCTGATTATCGGCCGGCAGCGCCAGTAAGCCGGTTTGTCTGTATCTTCCGGCGGTACGGATACCTCGCCCGCCGGTGCCCGAGGGTCGAACAGGTAATGCAGCCAGTCCTGCGCTTCCTGATAACGATCTTCGGTGCGCAGGCGAGTAGCAACCAGGTGCGGCAGGTGAAACGACAGCTCCCAGAAGTACAAACCGTTGGCACCGTCGTAGGCACCGTTCGGTTCGTCGAGGGGAGCGGAATCAGGTCGCGGTTCCGGCAGGAATTGCGTGTCCCAGTCCAGGACGGCATCCACTGAAACATGGGCGCGTTGCACCAGTTCGGGCCCGAACAACGAATTCAAGCGGGCATGGGTCAGTGTTCCGGGCTGCCTGAAGGCGATGAACTGCGCGGCGTTGGCGATGTTTTTTTCCAGGGCTGCCGGCACGAACCGGGGAAGACCGCTCATCGTCAGGACAAATCTATTTGTGCCATAGGGCGCGGTCCCCCCTAATGTAAACTGTGCATCCGAAGCAAAACCGCCTGCCGTCCGTGTGAGCTCCATCCAGGCCGTCGACCAGCCGCCGGCAGTCGACGCGCTCAGAGTAACCGGTCTCGGATCACCGCTGGCCCCATTGAGCAACGTCAATGTGAACAGCGCATTCGCAGGGGTAAGCGGAGTGGACTTGCACACCCCTCTGACCAACAACCGATCCTCGGCGCTACCGCTGATAAACAACACCTGTAAGCCGTAATAACTTGTCAATGAGCCCGCAGCCTCCACGGTAGCGGTGACCTTCGGCTGGTTCTTCGCGAACAACGGATGCTGCACAATCAAGGTACTGGTGAAGCGACGGGACGCCAGATAATTCAGCCACGTGCCGTCGTCTTCCGGCACCGGACGCATCAGCACATCGCGCATCGCGTACACGTTGTAGCTGGTCAATAACACGCCCAGCATGCCTTTGGGCTGACGCTCATCAACCGCTATCGTTGCGATCAACCGAGCGTTGGTGGACAAGTCCTTCTCAGGCTCGCTGCTGTGCAAGTTCAACGGTGCCGACCATTGCCCGTTCTGGGTCATGAACGCCAGATTGATCTCGAGTTTGTATGGCAAACGCACGATTGTCTCGTCGCCGAGTACCTCGACGACCTGGTCACGCAACTGCGCCCACAGCACGCACAACCGTCCGCCCCAAAACACCGGGCGAATGTCCAGCACGCGGTCGCCCGTGCCGATCTCAACTGCCTGCCATTCCCCCCACGCCACCGGATTGATGGCGGTGCCGCCCGGAGAGAGTTCAATCTCGGCCTTGCGCCAGAAATACTGGAACGGCGGCACGCGCTGGCGGCCGATAAAGTAATAGTC
Source organism: Pseudomonas sp. ADAK2 (assembly GCF_012935755.1). Lineage (GTDB taxonomy): Bacteria > Pseudomonadota > Gammaproteobacteria > Pseudomonadales > Pseudomonadaceae > Aquipseudomonas. The sequence goes on along the minus strand of NZ_CP052862.1, from coordinate 6,020,771 downwards.
GGCATGCATCGGCGTGGCGCCGTCCATGTAACTGCTGAGCACATCCAGGTTGCAGATTTGCTCGAAACCTTGCAGGTAGTTCTGCAAGGCCCGTTGCACCGAATCACTGTTGAGGCGTGTCTGGTTCAGGTCGTTTTCAAGCGCCTTGAACAGGTTGGTCTTGCGCTGGCGCACGAACGGGGTGATGTAGTTCTCCGGATAGCACCTGATTTTTGTCACCGCCACCCAGTCCGGGTAGTTGCTGTACAGCTTCCAGAGTTGCAGATTCCTTTCCCAGTTCTGCTGAGCCTCCGGGCTGAGCGGCGTTTGTCCATAGCCCGGTTCCAACTGGCGATACACCGCATGGATAAATTGTTGGGCGCAACTGATCGCCTCGGCCACCCAGGAACTCTGCACCGGATAGTTGTCCAGCGGATCCAGGCGCAGCAGCTCGAACAGATCCCCCGGCGTTCTCAAGAAGCGGTACTGGCCATCGCCGGTTTTGCTGACCTGCCCGATGCAGTACTCGACCAGGGCAGAACGGCGTTTCTCTAGCAGATCGTCAATGTTGTGCTGTGCCATGTTCCTTGCTCCTGTACCCGTCGGCGCCAACCGCCATACGGCCGTCGTCATTCGGTGTCATTGCCGGCAAATGTGATGGGGTCGAACACTACGAAACCCTCCGCGCTCTCGATGAGCGCGGTGACGTTGAAACGCCCACCGTTGGCGCTGGAGACAAAGGCCCGTGCCAGCCCCTCCTGATTGCTGCGCCCCTGTGCCGGCCGGATGGTCGCGGACCCCGTCGTGCCGCTGAACGGCTCCACAAACCAGCGCACCAACTGATCTTTGCCAAGGTTCCTGTATCGATCCCTCAGGGTGCCGTAAAGCTCGAATTCCCGGCCCGCCGGCACTGGCTCCGTCGGCACCAGAGACATGGATGCCGGCAGCATCGTCAGGGTGGTCACGTCGGGGATGACGTTGATGGTCCGGGTTTTTTCGGGCTCCATCAGATCCAGCCAGTACAACAGTTGCTGCGGCCCCAAGACCTTGCCCACGTACTCGGCCTTGACCTGGCCGTTTTCGTCGGTCGCTTGCGTCTCGATGGTGCCGAGGCTGTCCTGCCAGTGCACATTGACGTGCGGCACAACCGTGCCGTCGGGGTTAGTGAGCGTCATGGTAAAGATGATCTTGTCGGTCGGGGAGTTGGCGACCACATTGGTCTTGTCTGGGTGACAGTCCAGCTTGACGATTGGCTCGGGCACCTCGTCGTGGTAGGCAGCCGCCGGAGCACTGGCTTCGGTAAGACTCAGCAAGGCACTTTCAGCGGCGAGCCGGTAAGCCTCTTTATCGACCGGCGTATCAATTGTCTCCGGCAAATTGCCTACCCGGAAGATCGTCAAGGCATCCATGCCGGTGTGCCGCGCCAGCACGCGGATTCGCATCAACAGATCCAGTTGAATCAGGTTTTTTATCAGGCGCTCTTCGGGGTCGATATGCGTGACGCACGCCCGCACTTCTTCAACGCTCCAGTCGAAAAACGCGGCCAGGCGGATCGAGGCCGCCTTCTGCGCAATGCCCAGCGCTTCCGCGGAAATCGACTCCGGCAGTGAATTGACCTCGCGCAGGTAATCCAGCAGTTTCCCGGCCGGCTGCTCACCGAGTTCAAACGCCCGGGTCAGCGCCGTCAGGTAGTAAAGGGGGCGCACGGAAAAATCGTGCCGGTCGAGCTGATCCAGCCACGCCTTGTGGCCATATTGCAGATAGTCCTGCAGCAGCGTGGCACTCAGATCAAGTTGCAATACGACGTTGCTGCGCCGCCGTACATCGGCCAGCAAGGTGATCGTGGGATCCGGCTCGTCACTCAACGTGCCCGTCCACTCGCGCCCGGACTGCTCCAGCACTTGGCGCAGCAGTTGGTAAACCGTGCTATTTGCCCAGACCAGCACATGGGACACCCGCTCGGCATCAAGGCCGGTGTACACCGCCAGGGTTTCCTTGACCACCGATGCCTGCGCATCCCGGGCCTGCAGCAACACCGTGAGCATCCTCTCGACAATGACCGCACGCACTGAGGCGTCTGCCTCACCCAGGCCATCGCGAACCGCCTTATCCAGTTCGCTGCGGGCGAACAGCAGATAGTCGGTTTCAGTTAGGTCAGAACTCATCACCAACCCCGAGGGATCGACCAGCGTCCCCAGCAGGTCCAGCCAGTCGGTGCCGACCAGCGGCGGGACACCGACCATCAGCAGGGTGGCATTGGTGAACAACGCGGCGGGTAACAGATTGCCCGCCTGCTCGAACAGTTGGCGTTCCTTCTCTGAGGCCACCACCAACGCCGCTGGCGGTGACACCTGCTGCAGCATCCACAGCACCGGCAACTGGCGATCCCGGCACCATCCCACGCAAGCATGCAGGGCATAAATGAGGTTCAGCACATCGGGAACGGTATCGCTGCCAGGGGCCGCCTTGATCGACGGAATGCCCGCCAGGCCATCAACCCAGTTTTCACCACCCAGCAAGGTCAACATCAGCACGCCCTCGACCGGAGTGATGCCCAACAGACGCGGCAGCTTCACCAACCGGTAGAACGCGGAAATGATCGCAGGGCTGCGTTGCAAGGTGGTGGTACAGTTCTGCGCCCGGGCGACCGCCATGGCCAGGTATTGGTAGGTCTTCAGATCAATGCCCAGGCCGCTGCACAAGCGGTTGATCGTCAGATCCGTGGCCCCGGTCGCCGGGATGATCGGGAACTCATCGTTATCCAGTATCAGCGGTTCGCGATAGCTGCCCTGGTTATTGAACACCTGGTCGAACGGCGACAGCGCATCGCCCCGCCCGTAGATCGCCATCTCATCGATAAACGCCGCGAAGTCCTGCGCCGTGCAACCGTAACGCTCGCGCAATGTTTGAAACAAACCCAGGGCATGCACCGTGGAATTGCTTATCCACCACGTGTGCGGGGCTTCGCGCTTTTCGGCCTTGATCGCCGCGACCAACAGCGCATCCACCTGATCGCTGGGCAACTCCAGCCATTGATCCAGGCGCAGTTTGCGATTCATCCGGTCATAACGGGCAAATGCGCTGACCGGATCCGCACTCAGGCGGTGGAATGCCCCGCCCGCTTCGTTGTAATTGATCGTGATCGCCGGAGAGGCGCCACCATTGACATAAACCGAGCCTGAACGCTCGCTTTCGCCAACCGCAGGCGCCTGAGGCGACTCATACACGGTCACATTGGCCGAGCGGGTCGGGGCAAAATCACGCACCGATAGCAGTTTCTCAACGCCCCGGGCATCGAGCTTGGTGCGCTCACCGAAAAACTGCACCTGATTGAGGTTGTTAAAGGTCGCACCTTCCACGCCGAAATCGCTCAGGTAAAATGCTTCCCACCCGTCCTCGTCAACCGGCGCCTCAGTCAATAATTGCCGTTGATAAGGTCCCAGCCGCGAGGCGTGAGCCAGGGCCCGTTTCGCATCGTTGTCCCAGGCCAGGGGCTGAAGGAAATAGGGCGAGTGCAAATCCACCATATGGGCAAAGTTACCCACCGACAGACCATAATGACGACCGACCACATCCAGCGTGACCCAGTGCCGGAAATACGGCAGCCCATTGGGGTAGCGGGCCGCGATCAAGGCGGCTTCAAGATCGGTCGAAGGATTCACACCGTTGATGAAGGCCTCCAGCACCGAGACGATGATGTCTACGGCAGAGACCGATTGGTGCACCGCGTTGAAATCAATGCGCAACGGCATCAGGTCCTTGCGACGGTCATGCAAGAGCAACTTATCGTCCGCGCCGAGCGGTTCGATCCGGTCGCGGATCCAGCGCATCAGCTCGACCAGATACGCCACGGGCGAGGTCTCCGATTCCAGCGCATCATGCGGACACAATTTTTCAAAGTTGGGAGAGAACAAACGCTCATAACTGGGCCCCGAAACCAGCGACAACAGCCCGCTCGACGACGTGCCGGCGTGCTCCCCGGAACCTGTCAGGCTGTGCTCGATAAACTGGCGTTGCACATACATGGCCAGGCTGTTGGCCCGGCGCAAGAACTGCTGGGCCTCCTCACGGCCCAGCCCGTAATCACGCATCAGCCCCAGCACGCCCCGCTCCACCAGAGGAAAGATCGATCCATCCTGATTGATGTAAGTCGCCAGGTCGGCATGGGTGACGCGTTGTTCCTCATCGAACACCTGCTCGAACAATTGTTGGATAGGACGATTACGGGAGTCCGCCATGGCCAAGCTCCTTGATGTGTGTAGGAACCCGAACTGCTGTCGGGACATTCATCTTGTCGTGCCAATCTGCGCGTGAAGGCTGGAGCCGTCTACTGTCAGAACTGACAGTAGACGTGACCGTTTATCGGGCGGGGGGGGCTCAGCGCGACGGTGGCTCTTCGACTTCAAAACGGCCACTCTCGCTCCAGTCGGAGATCGTCGAGGCATCGGCGCCATCGACGATGGTCTGATGGAACCGGCACCAATTGCCGCCTGCCGACAGCGTCCGAGCCGACACCCCTTGCCAGCCCTGCGCACTGACGGCGAGATTCGGCGCCCATGGCTGATCGGGGTCGAACCAGCTGTGCAACTGACCGGTTCCCGCTCGGCCCTGACCGCTGAAGGTCACAGAATTTCTGACCCAGCGTCCCGCCTGCGGTGAATCGATGATGGGCAAATAGCTGCCGAGCACCACCGGCTGTCGTGCGGAACGGTCCGACTCAAACCCGTCATACGAAGCCACCGCCACCAGTTCGTAAGCTCCACCGGGTTGAGTGAGGGAGGTGAGGATCGACCAGGTGCGATCCTTCGCTACCAGAGCGCTGCCCAGCCGGACATCCTTCAGGAAACTGGTGATCGTATCCCCCGGCACACCGAAACCGGACACCACGGTCGAGTAGCCGACGTGTCCATCCTTGACCGGTGTTTCGATGTAAGGCGCGGCGGGCACCACGTTGCACGTCAACAGCGGACTTTCCCTGGAAACCTCCAACCCAATGGCTTGCCTGGCCCGCAACTTCGTTACCCCGACGGGCAGCGTCACTAAACCCTCCCAGAAGCGTGCGTCATTGACCGGGACACCCTTGAGCAAAAAATCAACGTGATCGTCCAGCCACACGTCGACAGTTGCACCGGGCGTTCCCTCGCCGGAAATCATCGACATCCGCGGCAAATCACCACCCGGCTGTGGCACCGTGAACACCGGTGGCGTCAACACCACGTTCACCACGACCGGGTCGCTGCGCTCGGACGGCCGATCGTCCAGGGTCTGTTGTGCGTCAAGGATGCGTCGGCCGAATGGCAGGCCCTTGAGCTCGATGGACCAGTCGCCATCACTGGTCAACAGTTTGGCCGTCCCCGCATTGATGCCGTCGATACGCAGCTGCATCGATGCCCCGGTCATACCTTGTCGGCCACGGATGGTCAGGTCGCGCTCCACCTCTATCTCGTTCGTGGGATAAGTGATGACGGGTTTGAGCAGCGTCCGTCTCACCACGAACGTACGCGTTGTGGGCGGCGAGGTTTGCTGCGCCGCGATCTGGGTGACCTTCACCGTATGGGTCACGTAGGGAGCGAAGGGCGTACTACGCCGGAAGGTCCAGGTGCCACCCGTTACGGTAGCAATTTCGACCTTGCCTGGGTTATCGCTAAAGGTGAGCCTGACCAACGTGTCCGTTTTCCAGCAGGTGCCCTCGATAGTGGGTGATAAATCGTTGTCCACCAGGCGGGTGATCGGCGGTGCCAGCGGCGGGATCTTCACCACAAGCCGGACCCAGTTCGCCGAGTCCCGGCCGTTGAGACGCTGCTTCAAGTCAACGTTCTGGTGGAGCGTCGGTCCCCATTCTTGCTCCGACTCGCTGAACCAGCGACCGTTGACCACTAGAGCATTCGGTACGGCATTGTCACCGCCTTGTTTTTTGATCAGCACAGTGGCGCCGTTCGTGCCTCTGCCGGTAAACGTAGGCCTGTAACTATATTCATTGGGCCGATCGGGCACCGGGTCGGGGACTGGCTCGAGTTCCGGCGGGAGGATGGTGAAATTGAAACGAAGGTCATGCGAAGGGATCCAGCCGCCAGCATTGTCGGAAATCTTTTGGATTGCCGAGTAGGTATAGGCTCCGGGGGTCCAGGCCGTAGTGCTGATCTGCCAGACACCACCGGCCACCACGATTTCCGGCAATGGTTTGTTGGCCGGCCCACTGACGTAGCTCAGCACCAGGGTGGCGCCGTTGTAGCCCGTACCCGAAAATTTCGCGCCTTGGTTGTCTTGTTGCGTGACGGTAATACCGGCCACCCTGGGAGGGCGAACCTTGAAAAAACGCACAACGCTAAGAGCACCCGGCCGGCCATTAACAAACTGTCGGGCAACAATCGAACGTGGGCCCGGCACGAAATGTATACTCCCCCCCCAGCCCCCCGTCAGCGCGACCGGTGAGCTGCCCAACTCGCGGTGGGTCAAATCTTCGAGAATCTTCACGTTGGCGGAATAATCGCCGCCCGTTCCGCTGACCCAGGTATTCACATCTTGCGTCGAGCCCTGCTCAGGCTTGTTGATCTGCGGCGCGGGCAGCGCCAGCCGGACCGAAAAGGTAACGGGTTTGCTGGGAAACTCTTGCCCGTCGACGCCGATCGCCACGGCGATGATCGTGTGTGTCCCCTCACCCAGCACAACTGAAATCGACCAAGGGCCACCCACTGTGGGAAAAGGATAGGCTGTAGCCAGTAGAAGCTCGGTACCGTCGGCATTGCGCTTGCGCACTTGAACGAAGACCGGAGCCAAGACACCGCCCTTGACCGCAAAAATCGACCTCGTCTCCACTTTGCCATTTACAGGGGATGAAATGTGAGCAACGTCTGCACTGAGCTCGTTGCCTGAAAGTCCATCGTCATCGCTGGCCATGTTTTAGCGCTCCATACAGCACATTCGCAATACGCACTGTTTTACGTTGCCTGCGCGACGGTTTCTACCTGTAATAACTGACAGTCCTGACGAACGGTCTTACGGACTTTTCCCACGTTTTTTGAGGCCTACGAAGCCTTGCGCCTTTGCCTACAAGTCCGCCAGAATCGGCCGGCTTGTGCACTTTTGACCTGCCCCGTAACTTGATTCGTGTCGCTGATAGGCAGCGGCCGGGTTTAGTCGCCCGGGAGGTGGATGCGAAGGTGCAAAGCATGCCAGACGGTCGGGATGTCCCTATCCCCCTTCCTGAACGTTATGGTGGCTGTGCGCAGGGCGCCCTCGGGCGCGCCGGTTTTTCGCATTCCTTCCCGGTCGACTAACCTGTGTACAGCCGCCACCCCTTCGTTTAGTCGCGACTCGGAGGCAGGCTCCACTGGAAGGATGCAAATATGTTCAAAGCAACACCCAATCCGCCGAAAACGGACTCGTTTTCGGCCACCCTCGATGCAAAAAAACTCCGCGAGGCCGCCGACCGCGCCCTCGACCACTACCTCAAACCCAACGCCCACCACTTGCACGCGCCAAAGGATCGAGCCATGCACACCATGTTCACCGTCGCCCCTGAAGCCAAAGCCCACGCCATCAACATCCAGACGTTCGAAACCTTTTCATCGGTCAACATCCTGCTGCTCGACCTGGCCGAAAGCCTGGAGGACAAGCCACGGCACCTGGCGATGGCGATATATCAGTTGAGTGAGATGGGGTTGTTGCTGGTGGAAAAGTCGCTGGAGAATGAGCCGGCAGTCAGCGCGACGTAGGTTTCGGCGCAGCCCTTGCAGGAGCATGGCTTGCCCGCGATGGCGATTTCGAAACCGCCATCGCGGGCAAGCCATGCTCCTACAGGGGAAGGCATTGCAAATGCACAGCTAATATCAAGCCGAAGCAGGCAACGGCTGAAAACTGAAGTACTGGCGCAGCGCACTCACCAATTGCCCATATTCCGGCGGCGCCCGTTGCAGGCTGAACCCGGCGTCATAGTGGTGGGGCGTTGCGTCTTCATGGCACCACAAACAACAGGCCCGCACATCAATGACCTGCTGGCAGCCATCACCCGCGGGGATCTTCAGACGCAAATCGAAGTCAGCGCCAATCATCATCGGTAACTGGCTGATAAGCATCAGCCCGTCTTCGGACACATTGCCCAGGAAGCCGATGGGTTTGTCGGTGACGCTGTTGAACACTTTCAGAAAATACGGCAGTTGATGCCGCTCGATCCGGCGGTCAGTGAACATGCTGAATTCGCTACGCAAGGCCCTTAAGCAGAGCCGCACTAATGCTTCGGAACAGGCCTTCTTATAGAGAAGAGGCGTGCTCTCCCCGCTTCCGGTGTGACAGTCCATCCCGACCGCTGCCACTTACCGCTGCCAGTCGCAGGTGTTACGTCAGTGTAGAGGCAAGGCTCTAAACCGATTTATTCGACTATAGCTCACCCTATACAGTCAGCCAGACTTTGTATGAGAACTGTCCTCAGAAGCGAGTCGGCCGCACCGCCGCCGCACTGCGGGTCGGGTAGTGACCCAGGGATTCCAGGGTTTCCAGGCGCGCGCGGGCCCGGTAGGCGTATTCGCTTTGCGGGTACGCAGCAATGATGTACTGGTAGGTCTGGGCCGCATCGATAAACAGCTTCTGCCGTTCCAGGCACTGGCCGCGCATCATCGACACTTCCGGTTGCACATAACGGCGCGCGCGGCTGGCGCGATCGACCTTGGACAACTCGAGCATCACCTGCTCGCAATTGCCCCGGTCATAGGCGCTGTAGGCGTTATTCAAATGATGGTTCATCGACCAACGGGTGCAGCCCGTAACGCTGAGGGCACTGAGGGCAAGGACGGCAATGAGCGCAAATCGCATGAGGGTTCTCCTGTCTTGAGCTCTGTATCGACCCGTTGGCGGAAATCTTCAGGCTGCCTGTAACCAAAAGTATTCGTTTCAAGATAAAAACGAATAAGTAGTGCACTCGAACAATGACTACAGCCAGAGAGCATAGTAGCCTCACTCAGCGCTTGAACTCAGGAGTCTATGCATGTCCGTCCGTCGCACCAAAATCGTCGCTACCCTTGGCCCGGCCAGTAACTCGCCGGAAGTTCTCGAACAGCTGATTCTGGCTGGTCTGGACGTCGCCCGCCTGAACTTCTCCCACGGCACCCCCGACGAGCACAAGGCTCGCGCGAAGCTGGTGCGTGACCTGGCTGCCAAGCACGGCCGCTTCGTTGCCCTGCTGGGTGACCTGCAAGGCCCGAAAATCCGAATCGCCAAATTCGCCGGCAAGAAGATCGAGCTGAAGATCGGTGACCAGTTCACCTTCTCCACCAGCCATCCGCTGACCGAAGGCAACCAGCAAGTGGTCGGCATCGACTACCCGGACCTGGTCAAGGACTGCGGCGTGGGCGACGAGCTGCTGCTCGACGACGGCCGTGTGGTAATGCGCGTTGATACCGCCACCGCCACCGAACTGAATTGCACCGTGTTGATCGGCGGTCCGCTGTCGGACCACAAAGGCATCAACCGTCGCGGCGGTGGCCTGACCGCCCCAGCCCTGACTGAAAAAGACAAGGCCGACATCAAGCTCGCCGCGGAAATGGAAGTCGACTACCTCGCCGTGTCCTTCCCGCGCGACGCCGCCGACATGGAATACGCTCGTCAACTGCGCGACGAGGCCGGCGGTACTGCCTGGCTGGTGGCGAAGATCGAACGCGCCGAAGCCGTGGCCGACGATGACACCCTCGATGCCCTGATCAAGGCCTCCGACGCCGTCATGGTGGCCCGTGGTGACCTGGGCGTGGAAATCGGCGACGCCGAGCTGGTGGGCATCCAGAAGAAAATCATTCTGCACGCACGCCGCCACAACAAGGCTGTGATCGTTGCGACCCAGATGATGGAGTCGATGATCCAGAACCCGATGCCGACCCGCGCCGAAGTGTCCGACGTGGCCAACGCCGTGCTCGACTACACCGACGCCGTGATGCTCTCTGCCGAAAGTGCTGCCGGTTTGTATCCGCTGGAAGCTGTGCAAGCAATGGCGCGGATCTGCGTCGGCGCTGAAAAGCACCCGACCAGCAAGACCTCCAGCCACCGCATCGGCAAGGTCTTCGAAAGCTGCGACCAGTCCATCGCCCTGGCGGCCATGTACACCGCCAACCACTTCCCCGGTGTGAAGGCGATCATTGCCCTGACCGAAAGTGGCTACACGCCGCTGATCATGTCGCGCATCCGTTCCTCGGTGCCGATCTACGCGTTCTCCCCGCACCGCGAAACCCAGGCCCGCGCGGCCATGTTCCGTGGCGTCTACACCGTGCCATTCGACCCGGCATCGCTGCCGCCTGAGCAAGTCAGCCAGGCCGCGATCGACGAGTTGCTCAAGCGTGGCGTCGTGGAGAAAGGCGACTGGGTCATCCTGACCAAGGGCGACAGCTACCACACCATCGGCGGCACCAACGGCATGAAAATCCTGCACGTTGGCGACCCGATGGTCTGAGTGATCGGTTGCTGAAAAAAAGCCCTGCCGCTTATAACGGCAGGGCTTTTTTATGTCCGAATGGTTTAATCCACTGTCAGTTCTGACAGTAGCCCGCTGCTCTCGCATTCTTTACCTTGGGCCCCGACACGGATCGTTCGGCGTCAGGACAACCCCCCCATCTCACAGGGAAGGAAAGCGAGCATGACGACTCAAAACAAGCCAGGCACACCCGATCTTTCGTTTGGCGGCAACGGAGTAGCAGACCTGAGCCGAGAAGGTGACGGCACGACGGTCACTGCTCTCACTGTCAGCACAGCCGGCAAAGTGGCCAAAAAACTTGGCGACAGCAGCTTTGTCACACTCATTAAGGATAGCGAATTCATATTAACCAAGCGCCTGGAGAACGGGGGCCCCAATCTCTCGTTCGGAAATAGTGGTTCCGGTTATTCAATCGCTCAGTTTGAAAAAAATACCGCCCGCAACGTTCCCGGACAAATCCACCTGGTCGACGACGAAAAGAAAATCCTCGTGATCGGACAATGTGAACCGGACCAACATAACGATATGTGTTTCATCGGCATCACCTGCTTCAATGCCGACGGTACGCTGGACAACGATTTTGGTGTCGAAGGCAGCACTGTTATCAGGTTCAATGACATTCCAGAGGGTCATAAATTTTCAAAGACTGCCAGTGCGGTACAACCCGACGGTAAGATCCTGGTGGCTATCTCAGCCAGCGTCGATACTCGATTGGCTCGCCTCAATAGTAATGGAACACTGGACGATTCTTTTGGCGCGGGGGGTGTTGTAAACGTTCACCTTCCGGAAACTGTCCTCCAGATTGAAGGCATACTTGTGCAGATAGATACCAGCAAGCATGTGAAGATTGTCGTCGGCGGCACTGCCATCCCTGCGGGGAGAGATTACGGATTTGCTGCCCGTTTTAATGCACAGGGACAGCTCGACGATGGGGACGATGGTCGACCAGTGTTTGGCGATAAAGGATATGCAACATTGAAGATTGCTGAGCGGCGAACGGTCATCCGCGCGGTTATTCAGGATAGCGAGCAAAACATTTATCTCGCCGGGAGCTCTCCAGCTGCTGGAAACACGGGGGCTGCCGTCCTTGCGTCTTTTACGGCTGACGGCGAAAAAAATCCCGGCTTCAATAAGGGTGAAGGCCCGGTCTTGACCCGAGTTCCCGATGCAAACTTCCGCTGGCTAGGCGCTGTGGCGACTACCAAGCATCTGAACGTGCGTGGCTACGCAGCCGGCCCGGGTATTGAGGACATTAAACTCGCGCGATTCTTGCTTGACGGCAGTCGTGATGCAGATTTCGGCGAGGATGACAACTTCACCACCCTCAAGAAAGAAGGCGAGGGAACTATAGCGGCACAACCCAATGGGCGTTTGCTGCTAACCCAAAACCACAAAATGCACCGCTTCCTTGGTTAGTCGGGCCCGACGATCCCACAGCGAAAAAACAAAAGCCCCGCCGTGTGAACGGCGGGGCTTTTGGTTCCTGGACCTGGAAGTGTGGTGACAGAGATGACGCCGTCGCGGGCAAGCCTCGCGCCGACAGAGCCTTGTGGTTGGCACACATTCCGTGAACACCCACGCCCCTCGTAGGAGCGAGGCTTGCCCGCGAAGAGGCCCGCCCGATCACCACAAGACTCAATGCCGGTTGATAAACCCCGACAACGCCGCCAGCGCTTCCGGCGAACGCAGCCGTTGGGTAAACAACACGCCCTCTTCTTCGATCACTTTGCGGATCACTTCCCGATCCGGCGCTTTCATCAATTGCTTGCTGATGCGCACGGCCTCGCTTGGCAACGATTCAAACTTCAACGCCATCTCCCGCGCCTTGGTCAGCGCCGCTTCGCCACTATCCAACGCTTCGGTGGCAATGCCCCATTCCGCCGCTTGTTCACCACTGAACCCTTCGCCTAGCAACAACAACTCCGCCGCTTTCGCGTGGCCGAGCAATCTTGGCAGGATCAGGCTGGAACCAAACTCCGGGCATAACCCGAGATTAACGAACGGCATGCGCAACCGCGCATCGCGGCTGACGTAGACCAGATCGCAATGCAGCAACAGCGTGGTGCCAATCCCCACCGCCGCGCCGGCCACGGCGGCGATCAGCGGTTTGCGGCAGTCGAGCAGGCTGAGCATGAAATGGAACACCGGGCTGTCGAGGTTGCTCGGCGGTTGCTGGATAAAGTCGGCGATGTCGTTGCCGGCGGTAAAGCATTCGCTGCTGCCGGTGATCAGCACGGCGTTGATTTCCGGGTCGCTGTCGGCCTGTTTCAGCGCTTCGGCCAAGCGGCTGTACATGGCGCGGGTCAGGGCATTTTTCTTGTCCGGGCGGTTCAGGCGCAAGGTCAGCAGACCGCGCTCGCGTTCAAGTTGGATGGCATCGGGCATGGCGAGTCTCGCGTCGTTATACGATCAGCGCTCAACCACGGGGCAGGAAGGTATCGGCCAGCAGTTGATTGCGCGGCAGTCCCGCCAGGTACAGGCGCCGGGCAAAGGCGTCGACACTGTCGGGGCCACCGCAGAGTAAGGCCAGGGTTTGCCGGGAAACAAGCCGCAGTTGCGCCAACGCCTGCGGCAACTCGGCCGGGGTCCAGAGCTCGACCGTGAGGTTGTCACGGCCCGCGGCCATGGCTTGCAGGGGTTTGGCCAGGTAATGCTCATCAGCGTCATGGGCCAGGTGAATGACGCGGATGGCGCCCTGGTGATCCTGGCGCAACGCTTCGCGCAAGATGCCGAACAACGGCCCCAGACCGGTGCCGGCCGCCAACAGCCACAGCGGTCGAGTGTGCCAGTCCGGGTCGTAATGCAGGGCGCCGCCGCGCAGTTCGCCGAGGCGCAGCGTATCGCCGATCTGCAGCTGACGCGCGGCGTCGCTGAATTCGCCGGGCTGGCGGCAATCGAGGTGAAACTCCAGGAAGCGGTCTTCGTCCGGCAGGCTCGCCAGCGAATACGGACGCGCCACGCGGCCGGCCCACAACACCAAATGCTGGCCGGCGCCGTAGCGCAGCGGTCGTTGGGTGATCAGGCGCAGGCGCAGCACATTGGCACTGAGCCAATCGACGGCGGCGACTTCGGCGGGGCTGCCATCGCGCTGCGGGTCGAAGGTGTGCACCTGCAAGTCCTCGACCACCGCACACTGACAGGCCAGGCGCCAACCTTGCTGGCGTTGCTCCGCGCTCAGGGCATCGGGACGACTGTCGCTGGGCAACCCTTGCACACATTGCACCAGACACGCATGGCAACTGCCGGCGCGGCAGCTGTAAGGCACTGACACGCCGTTCTGATTCAAGGCATCGAGCAGGTTGCTGCCCGCCGCCACCGACCATTGGCGTTCGCCGACGCGCAACTCAGGCATCAACGTTCTCCCACGCTGCCGCGCAACGATTGCGGCCGTCGCGTTTGGCGCGATACAGCGCCTGGTCGGCGCGTTGCAAGGCGTCGTCGAGGTCGTCGCCCAGTTCCAGCAAGGTCATGCCGGCGCTCAGGCTGAGGTTGCTCACGCTCAGGCCGAACAATTCGACATCGGTGAACGCGATGCGCAGCCGCTCGCAGCAGGAGGTCAGGCGTTCGGCATCACAGTCGGGGAGCAACACCACGAATTCTTCGCCGCCGTAACGGGCCAGTACATCGCCGTTGCGCAGGCACGCCGTGGCCACTCCGGCGAAGGCTTGCAGCACCTGATCGCCGGCGGCATGGCCGTGTACGTCGTTGATGCGTTTGAAGTGGTCGAGGTCGATCAGCGCCAGGCCGTGGACTACACCGGCATCCATCGCACTGAGTTCGCGGGAGGCCAGGCGCAGGAAGTGGCGGCGGTTGAACAGGCCAGTGAGTTCGTCGGTGGCCACCAGGTCTTCGAGCTGGCGCATCATCCCGCGCAGGGTGTCTTGATGCGCCTGCAAGGCGAAGCGGCGCTGGCGCATGAGCTGGCGCGAGGCCTGGACGTAACGGGCGTAAAGCACCAGCCACACCAGCACGATAAACAGCACACACACCTGCAACAGCGCCAGGGCCGGCTCGGGCAACTGGAAGTGGTAGCCCTCCCACAGCGTGATCGCGCTGAAACTGAAGAACACCAACAGCGCGCACCGCACGAAGGCGCGGCGTGACAAATGGAACAGGCCGAACAGCAAAATCAGGATGTAGAAGACCAGGAACGCGCCGCGGGCCTCGTCCAGGTGAAAGATCAACCAGGTTTGCCAGCCCAGCCCCAGCAATACCTGGACTTCGGTCAGGCTCGGATCGCTAAAGCGCAGGTTGCAACCGCTGTAGAACACCGCAAACAACGCCGCCTGAGTGATGACCACCAGCGCACTGCCCACCGCGACACTGGCCAGGGGTGCATCGAAGTGCCCGGTAAAAAACGCCAGCCACAGCAGCAGTAATGCCAGGGCATAGGTGCCGGCCGCGAGGGCAAAACGTTTGAGCAACAGGCGCTGGATGGCGTTATGGGTCAATCGTTGACTCACCGAAGGAGGAGAGGCTGAAAGAGTGTCCTACTCTACAGACCGATTGCCACTTTAGTGGGGTGACCGATAAATGACCATTCAATTTTCGGAGCGGAAAACTGGCGTCAGAACGCTGACTGGAATCCGCTGTGTCCCTGTGCGTACGCCCCCCGGTAGGAGCTGTCGAGTGAAACGAGGCTGCGATCTTTCTGCGTTCGTTTGAGTCTCGAGTGAACCTGAAAAGATCGCAGCCTCGTTTCACTCGACAGCTCCTGCACAGCCCCTACAGGGAACCGTGTGCTCCCTATACGACCAACGATTGACTGTCGGCGCGTGTACCCGCCACCGAGCCGCGTTATACTGCCGCGCCTTTTTAGCGTCGCGCCAGCTGCCCCGGCGTGCCTTGTAAAGGTGCTTGCAACCGACCGATGCACCCAAGCTGCAAGCACCTTATTGAATGTTCCCGTCTTTTAGAGGAGCGCGACTCATGACCGTGATCAAGCAAGACGACCTGATTCAGAGCGTTGCCGACGCCCTGCAGTTCATTTCCTATTACCACCCCGTTGACTTCATTCAGGCGATGCACGAAGCCTACCTGCGCGAAGAATCGCCAGCGGCCCGTGATTCGATGGCGCAAATCCTGATCAACTCGCGCATGTGCGCCACCGGCCACCGTCCGATCTGCCAGGACACCGGCATCGTCACCGTGTTTGTCCGTGTGGGCATGGACGTGCGTTGGGATGGCGCGACCATGAGCCTGGACGACATGATCAACCAAGGCGTGCGCCAGGCGTACAACCTGCCGGAAAACGTCCTGCGTGCCTCGATCCTCGCCGACCCGGCGGGCGCTCGGAAAAACACCAAGGACAACACCCCGGCCGTGATCCACTACTCCATCGTTCCGGGTAACACCGTGGAAGTGGACGTGGCGGCCAAGGGCGGCGGCTCCGAAAACAAATCGAAGATGGCCATGCTCAACCCGTCCGACTCGATCGTCGACTGGGTGCTGAAGACCGTGCCAACCATGGGCGCCGGCTGGTGCCCACCGGGCATGCTCGGCATCGGCATCGGCGGCACCGCCGAGAAAGCCGCAGTGATGGCCAAGGAAGTGTTGATGGAATCCATCGACATTCACGAGCTGAAAAAGCGCGGCCCGTCCAACCGTATCGAAGAGATGCGCCTGGAGCTGTTCGAAAAGGTCAACCAACTGGGCATCGGCGCCCAGGGCCTGGGTGGCCTGACCACCGTGCTCGACGTGAAGATCATGGATTACCCGACCCACGCCGCTTCGTTGCCGGTGTGCATGATCCCGAACTGCGCCGCCACCCGTCACGCGCACTTCGTGCTCGACGGTTCCGGCCCGGCTTCGCTGGAAGCGCCACCGCTGGACGCCTACCCGGAAATCGTCTGGGAAGCCGGCCCATCGGCCCGTCGTGTCAACCTCGACACCCTGACCCCGGAAGACGTGCAAAGCTGGAAGCCGGGCGAAACCGTGCTGCTCAACGGCAAGATGCTCACCGGTCGCGACGCCGCGCACAAGCGCATGGTCGAGATGCTGAACAAGGGTGAAACCCTGCCGGTGGATCTGAAAGGTCGCTTCATCTACTACGTCGGCCCGGTTGATCCGGTGCGCGAAGAAGTGGTTGGGCCTGCCGGTCCGACCACCGCGACGCGGATGGACAAGTTCACCCGTCAGATCCTCGAGCAAACCGGCCTGCTGGGCATGATCGGCAAATCCGAGCGCGGCCCGACCGCGATCGAAGCGATCAAGGACCACAAGGCCGTGTACCTGATGGCAGTCGGCGGAGCGGCTTACCTGGTGGCGCAAGCGATCAAGAAATCCCGCGTCGTGGCGTTCGCCGAACTGGGGATGGAAGCCATCTACGAGTTCGACGTCAAAGACATGCCGGTCACCGTTGCCGTAGATAGCAACGGTGAGTCGGTACACATCACCGGTCCTGCGATCTGGCAGAAAAAGATCAGTGAAAGCCTGGCGGTCGAAGTGCAGTAAGCGCTTCACCCACCAGACACGGCCGGGTCGTCTCTCCAGATGACCCGGCCGTTTTTTTTGCCTGCCGTTTGACCGCTCGTTATAAACAGCCACGATTGCCAAGCTATTCGTTCTAGAAAACCCAAGTCCACCTGTCAGATCTGACAGGTTACGCGCAGCCGTCATCTTGATAGCGTTGATCTACCACGACACCTGTTACCGACACGGAGCAGGCTCGAGACAGGATCAAGCAAAATGGAAGACCAAGCGTCGCTGAGCATCACCACGCCCTCCATTTCCCGGAGTGCCTCGATTGCCACCGTGGGTAAAAGCTGGGGGCCGGTCGGTTTTACCGGCAGTGCTTCATTCGAGCTGCCTTTGCCGCTGTCGGCCGGGCGTGGCTTCGACCCGAGCCTGATGCTGCGCTACGACAGCCTGTCCGGCAATGGCTCGTTCGGGATCGGCTGGGGTATCCACCACAGCGCGATTTCCCGCCAGACCAGCAAGGGTGTGCCGCGCTACCTCGACGATGATGTGATGATCGGCCACGACGGCCAGCAGTGGCGCCCCGAGCGTGATGAACAGGGGGCGATCAAGTCCCGGACCGAAACCCAATACCGCGGCTTGCCGATTGGTCCGCACAACGTGGTGCGTTATTACCCGCGCGTCGAATCAGCCTTCGAGCTGATCGAATTCTGGCGCTCGGACGCCAACCCTCAGGGTTTCTGGCTGGTACACGGCGTCGACGGCAGCCTGCACCTGTTCGGCAAAGCCGACACCGCACGGGTGGCCGACCCGCAAGACCCGCAACGTGTGGCCTCGTGGTTGTTGCAGGAAAGCTTGAACGCCCACGGCGAACACATTGGCTACGAGTACAAGGCGGAGGATTCAGCGCCGGCGCCCGGCCAGGCCCATGACTACCGGGCCCAGCGTTACCTGCATCGGGTGCTCTATGGCAACGCTGCAGCGAGCAGCCATTTGTATGGCTGGAACGAGCAGGAGCAGCCTTCGTGGCACTTCCACCTGCTGTTCGACTACGGTGAACGCACCCTGGATCTGGAACAGAAGCCGATCTATGGTCCGGAAGGGTTGAACCCGTGGCTGATGCGCAGCGATCCGTTCCATCACTATGGCAACGGGTTCGAAGTCGGCACCCGGCGCCTGTGTCATCAGGTCTTGATGTTTCACCACTTCCCCGACGAATTGGGGCCGACCCCGGCGCTGGTTCGGCGGCTGTTGCTGGAATATCGCACCACGTCGCTGGCGTACAACCAATTGGTCGCGGCGCACTATCAGGCATACGACGCCAGTGGTGCGGTGGAAAACATGCCTCCGATGGAGTTCGACTATTCACCGTTCGAACTCAACACTCAGCCCAGCGCATTCTTCCCGTTCGATCACATGCCCGGCCTCGAAGACGGCCAACGCTTTCAATGCATCGACCTGTTCGGCGAGAGCCTGGTGGGGTTTCTCTGTCGCTACGGCCAATGCTGGTATTACCGTGAGCCCTTGCGCGTCGAAGCTGGCGGCGATGCCGTCGCCTATGGCCCGTGGACAGAACTGAGCCAGATACCGCGCGCCGATCACTCCAGGCCCGTGCAGCAGATCCTCACCGACCTGACCGGTGACGGGCGTCTGGACTGGATCATCGCCCAACCGGGCATGAACGGCTTTCGTGCCCTCAAGCCGGATCGCAATTGGTCCGAGTTCATCCCCTTCACCGCGTTCCCGCCGGAGTACCTCCAATCCTTTGCGCAAATGGGCGACTTGACCGGCGACGGCCTCAGCTCCCTGGCACTGATCGGCCCCAAGAGCGTGCGCCTGTACGCCAACCGGCGCGACAAAGGTTTTGCCAAGGGCCAGGACGTGCCCCACACACCGGTCGACGACCGCTTGCCGTTGTTCAGCGACTCGCCCAGCGAACTGGTGTTTTTCGGCAACATGCTGGGCAGCGACATGAGCGAGCTGTGCCGCATTCGCCACAATGAGATCAAATGCTGGCCGAACCTGGGCCACGGGCGGTTCGGCGAGGGTTTTTTGATGAGTGCCCTGCCCTTCACCTACCCCGAGTTCGATGCCGCGCGCGTACGCATCGCTGACCTGGATGGCTCGGGGGCGCCCGCGCTGATTTACCTGCAATCCGATGGCTTCGATATCTACTTCAACCGCGGCGGCAATGGCCTGGAGCAGACACCGGTGCGGGTGCCGTGGCCCGAAGGTGTGCGCTACGACAACCTGTGCCAGGTCACCCTCGCCGACCTGCAAGGCCTGGGTTGCAGCAGTTTGATCCTGACCGTGCCACACATGAAGCCACGGCATTGGCGCTATGATTTTGTCCACGCCCGTCCCTACCTGCTGGGTATGAGCAACAACAATATGGGCTGTTGCACACGGGTCAAATATCGCAGCTCGGGCCAGGAGTGGCTGGACGAAAAACAACAGTTGCTCAAGCGCAAAATGCTCCCGGTGTCGTACTTGCCGTTTGCGGTGCAAGTGGTCAAGGAACAGTTCCAACGCGATGAAATCAACGGCAATCGCCTGGCGCAGACACTGACTTATGCCCAAGGCTACTACGACGGCATCGAACGCGAGTTCCGCGGCTTTGGCCTGATTCGCCAGACCGACAGCGAAGCCAGCCCGGACGAGACTGACAGCGGTTTCACGGAACCGGCGCTGGTCTGCACCTGGTTCCATACCGGCCGCCAGGTGGACATGCCGCGCGAGGGTTATTTCAGCGCGGACTCCGAGGCCCAGGCACTGGGCGATACGCTGTTCTGCCGCTACCACGTCAGCGATGGCTGCGATGAACCGGTCACGCCAGACGCACCGACTGCCGACGAAATCGCCTATGCCCTCGCCGGTTCCGTGATGCGGACGGAAACTTACGCGTGGAACGACGACCGGCCCTATCAGGTGCAGGAGTACCGCTACAAAGTCCGTGAACTGCGGGCCATGGATGAGCATTCGCCCTACGCGGTGCTGCTGCCTTCGCTGCTGGAAACCATCAGCTACCAGTACGAACGCTTTATCGACGACCCGCTGTGCCAGCACGAAATCACCTTGAGCCAGGATCAGTTTGGCCTGCCGAGCCATTCGCTCACCGTTCACTATGCCCGACGTAAAACCGCTCTCGACACGCCACCGTTCGATGATGCGGATGAGCAAGCCTGGTGGCGGGATGCCCACGACCCGGCCCAGCAGTCTTACTACCTGAGCGAATCGCGCGCCGAGTTCATTCACCTCACCGAGCCACAAGGCTGGCGACTGGGGCTGCCTTATCGGCAACGCGGTAACGCATTGAAGTTGCCCAAGGGCTTGTTACCGGCAGGGCTCAATCCGGAACAGATCAACTATGAGTTGATCCTCGCCCATCTCAACAGCGTTGAATGGAACAACGGGCGGGAATTGACGACGCAGGTGGTCCAGCGTTATTTCAAAACAACTGATCGCACGGTGCTTGCCGATGGCGAGGCAGACTTCGAAGCCCTGGCTGCCCCCCAGGAGATCGCGCAGCTGGATGAAACTGCGCTGAACGCCTACAACCAGTTGGCTCCACCGTTCGACATTCGCGCAGAACTGGCGAAGATCGGCTACGAGCCCATGCCGCTGTTCCTTGAGCCAAATGCCGAGGAAGACCTGAAGAAAAACCTGTGGTCCTCCCGGTACGGGTTTGCCGAGTACGGCGACCCTGCCGACTTCTACAAAGTGCGCAAATACCACGAAACCCTGAGCCATGGGGTCACCCTCGCCGACTACGACGCCTATCACCTGGCAGTCATCCGGGTCGAACTGCCGGATGGCTGCACCACCCACGTCAAATACGATTACCACGCCCTGCTACCGTTGCGCATCATCGACGCCAACGAAAACATACAGGAAGCAATTTACGAACCCTTTGGCCAGCCGCTGGCGGACAGTTTTTATGGAACCGAAAACGGCGAACGCGCCGGGTTCCGGCCGCTGAGTGAATACGAGCTCCCCGACAATCACCTGCCGGATTCGGCGATCGCCGACCCACACGCCGCACTGCAACAAGCGGCCAGCATCCTGCGCAAGGACTTGTTCAGCTGGATGGGCCGGCTCCCCGAATCCACCCGGCAATCCTCCGCCTGGCTGGCCGGCTGGATCGCGGACGGTTATGTGTTGCCGAGCCTGCACATTCGCGCCAGTGCCCGGGTGCGCCTGGCCAGGCTCAAGTCCCGGACTTCGGCTGAACAGGCACTCAAGGAATTGATCGCGGCGGCACCGCGCGAACCGGTGCACAGCGTGGTCCTCACCGCTGACCGCTACCACGATGATCCGCTGCAGCAGATCCAGATCGTCAAAGCCTGCGTGGATGGCTTCGGCCGTGCCTTGCAAACCCAGCAAAAGGTCGAGCCGGGGATTGCCTACAGCGCCGACGAACACCTCGAACTGGAGCTGGTGGATGGCAAACCGTTGGAGCAACACACGGATTCGCGCTGGCGCATCAGCGAACGGGTGGAATACAACAACAAGGGCGCGGCGACGCGAGTGTTCCGCCCCTATTTTTGCAACACCCATGGCTACATCCGCGACCAGTCCTTCCGCCTGTTCGGCTATCACGATCAACAGTTCTACGACGCGTTGGGCCGTCCGATCAAAGTGATCAGCGCCAAAGGTTACATGTCGTTCGATTCCATCAATCCCTGGTACAGCACCCATCACGACTTCAATGACACCTACACACCGCCCGTGACACCCAAGGTACTTGCGCCATGAACAACACGGTGCACTGGCGTACACCTTCGCTGGTGGTCAACGACAGTCGCGGCCTGTCTGTTCGCCAAGTCGCGTACTGGCGTAAAGAAGCCGGGTCAACCGCGCAAGCGCTCATCACCCACCAACACCATGACGTCGTTGGCCGGCTGACCGAGCAATGGGATCCGCGACTGTCGGGCAACGCACCAAAACCCAACCTGAGCACGATTTATCGACTGTCCGGCGAGCCCGTCAGTGTCGACAGCGTCGATGCCGGCTGGCGCCTGAGCCTGGCCGGGGTGGCCGGTGAAGTGCTGCAACGCTGGGACGCACGTGGCAGTCATTGGCGCACCACTTTTGACAACCAACTGCGCGTCATCGCCCTCGAAGAAAACGCCCGGCCGGACGTCGAACGCTTCACCTATGCCGACGCCTCGGCCGACGCCGGCCATAACCTGCGCGGACAGCTGATCGAGCAACGTGATCCCTCGGGCAGCCTGCGCTTCGACAGCTACAGCCTGGACGGCCAGGCACTGCGCGAAAGCCGCACGTTTGCCGATGATCGCGCCTATCGCAGTACCCGGCTCGTCAGTGCGCTCGGTGTGGTGTTGAAGCAGAGCGATGCCGGCCAGCATGAGCAGCGGTTTCGCTACGACATCGCCGGGCAACTCAAGCAGGTGCAGTTGTTGATCGATGCCGGCGGCGATGTGCAGGACATCCTCAGCGATGCGCAGTACAACGCCGCCGGCCAGATCATCGCGCAACACGCGGGTAACGGCGTGCTCAGCACCTGGACCTACGACCCGGCCGATGGTCGCCTGAGCCAGCTCAAGGCGCAAAAAAACCAGGAAAAACCGCTGCAGGATTTTGCGTATGTCTACGACCCCATGGGCAACGTGACGCGCATCGAAGACCTGGGCTTCACACCCGCCTATTTCCGCAACCAGCGCATCGACGGCCACCGCGACTTCCGCTACGACTCGCAGTATCAACTGCGCAGCGCCACCGGCTACGACGACGCCCCGCCGTCGGACCTGCCGGGGCGACCGCAGCCTGGCGACCCGAACAATCGCCATAACTACACGCAGCGTTATGACTATGACGCGGGCGGCAACCTGATCACGTTGTCCCACGAACGCGACGGCGCCAGTTATACCCAGCGCATGTTCATCTCCCCGACAAGCAACCGTGGCGCACGCTGGAAAGACGGCGATCCGCAGCCGATCCTCGACGAACTGTTCGACCGCCACGGTAACCTGCTGGCCCTGCAACGGGGTCAGCCCATGAGCTGGAATGCCCGGGATCAACTGAGCCAAGTCGTCCTGCTCGAACACAGCAACGGCCTGCCCGACGACGAAGAAACTTACCTTTACAGCCAGGGCGTCCGCGTCCGCAAAAGCCATAAGAGCCACACGCCCTCGACCACGCATTTCCAAAACGTACTGTACCTGCCGGGCCTGGAAATCCGCACGCGCGACAACGGCGAAGAACTGCACGTGATCACCGTCTCAGGCGGGCGCGGTCAGGTGCGTTGTCTGCATTGGGTGGCGGGCCAGCCGGAAGGCATCGAAGCCAATCAACTGCGCTACAACCTCGACGACCATTTGGGTTCCTGTGCGATGGAGCTCGATCAACAGGCGCGGGTGATCAGCCACGAAGGCTACTACCCGTTTGGCGGCACGGCCTGGCTGACGGCCGGTTCACGGCTGGAAGTCAGCTACAAGACCATTCGTTATTCGGGCAAGGAGATGGATGACAGTGGGCTGTATTACTACGGTGCCCGGTATTACGCGGCGGGGTTGCAGCGTTGGGTCAGTGCCGATCCGGGGGGTGATGTGGATGGGCTGAATCTGTATGGGTTTGTGGGGAACAATCCGTTGCGCTATGTGGATCCTGAAGGTGGGGTCAAAGCGGAAAATGCGATTACCTTCTACGCGGAATTCATTTCCGTCCTCGGCGAGCTTTCCACCAAGACACTCGGACAGGTGCATGACGTCGTCAATAAAAAGCACATCAAGCGGAATCTGCTAATGAATTTCGTCAGCGTGGTGCCCGCCGGGGTAATCGGTTATGAAGCCGGCAACGTCTTCGGTGCGCAAGCAGGCCAACTCATACCGGATGTCCCTCACGCGACCTCCGTCGGTGGCACCGACAGGTTGCCGTACGTCGAGGCGGTGACTGGCGGCAATTTTGGTGGGGATATTGCCGGCTCAATAACCGACACGGTTACGCAGCTGGGCGGTCAATTAACAACTTTTGCGCAAAACATGGGACGCACGGGCCCGCTCATACCGCAAACCTCCACGATGTCCGTTGCAGCGATTGATCGTGCGCTAGGCGTCCCTGAAGTCGCCAACGAAATACAGCTCAACTGGAGCAGTATCAAGGATGAGGTGATTGATCCGACGCTGAACGCAATCCTCAATCCGGACTTCATCATAAATAGAGGCATGGGCGCGTGGATATCGATCCTCCCTGGAGCATTCACAATGTTTCAACGGGCGGTAGAGGCTGAGGACATCAAGAACGGGCTCGACCCGGCCAAGATCGCAAAAATCGACGGCATGCTGGCTGATTGGAAAACCGCCACCCTGCAACGTAGCGCCTGGATGGAAAACGCTTTCGATGCACTGGGCACAAACGTCGTCCAGTTGGGACAAGGCCCCAATGGAGCGCGTGCACCGATTACCCGGGCAGGCCTGCAACAGGCAACCACCGCAACGCTCCATAACATCCATCAACTTCAAGGGGCCATGGCCGCCTATAAGGAGGCGGGCACCACGGATAATCAGTTTTTAGCGCAGCAACGCAACACTGCCGCCAAAAAGGCCTCGCTAAGATGACAACCTTCCAAAGGGCCGGTGGGCCATTCGCGTCTGTGCATTCGGGGACGCCGACGTTAAGTGTCAACGACAGCCGAGGCCTTATCGTTCGTCGGGTCGAGTACCTGCGCAAGGTCGCGGGTGCAGCAGTGGAAACACTCATCGACCGTCACCTCCACGACGTTCCGGGCCGCGCCGTCGAACAATGGGACCCCAGACTGTTCGATCACGCGCCGACAGCGAATGTGATCACGGTCTATCAACTGACCGGCGCCCCCGTGCGGATCGACAGCGTCGATGCCGGTTGGCGTTTGAGCCTGTTCGGGGTCGGCGGTGAAGTGCTGCAACACTGGGACCAACGCGCCAACCACTGGCGAACCACCTATGACGATCAGCTGCGCGTTATCGCCCTGGAAGAAAACGCCCAGCCAAACGTCGAGCGCTTCACCTATGCTCACGGCTTGGCAGAGGCCGGCCACAACCTGCGCGGCCAGATGATCGAGCAAGTCGATCCTTCGGGCCGCGTCAACATCGATAGCTTCAATCTCGGCGGCCAGGCGTTGCGCGAAACCCGGACATTTGCCCAGGGTCAGGCTTATCTCAGCCACCGAAACTACAGTGCGCTTGGTGCCGTGCTCAACCAGACTGACGCCGGCCAGCACCAGCAACAGTTGCGGTATGACATCGCCGGACAACTCAAGCAGGTGTTACTGCAGCTCAAAACCGACCTTGCGCCGCAACCGATCTTGCTCGATGCCCAATACAACGCCGCCGGCCAGCGCCTGGCGCAAACCGCCGCCAATAACGTGATCAGCAACTGGACTTATGACCCGGCCGACGGGCGCCTGTGCACCCTCAAGGTTGGGAAACCCGGCCAGGCGTTGCTGCAAGACCTGATGTACCAATACGATCCGACCGGCAATGTGCTGCGTATCGATGACCACACCCTGGCCACGGTGTATTTCGCCAACCAGCGCGTGGAAAGCAACCGACAGTTCAAGTATGACTCGCTGTACAGATTGATCCGGGCCAGCGGTTTCGAAGCCGAAACACCCAACCGTCGACCTGGCTTGCCACCCGTGCAAAGCCCGATCGACACCGCACGCCGCTATAACTACGTGCAGCATTATGACTACGATGCCGGTAGTAACCTGACGACCTTGCGCCACGAGCGTGACAACAACAATCACACCCATGTCTTTCGCATCAATCCCCACAGCAACCGCGGTGTGCGCTGGGAGGAAGGTGATCCCGATCCGGTCTTCGAAGAGCACTTCGATGCCCAGGGTAATTTGCTGTCACTGCAAAAGGGTCAACCGTTGCACTGGAATAGTCGCGGTCAACTGGCAGTGGCCCGGCTGATCGAACGCAGCGACGCTACCGACGACGAAGAAACGTACGTCTATAGCCAAGGGGTGCGAGTCAGTAAACAAGCAGTGTCACAGGCTAGAGCGGTCACCCACACGCGCACTGTGCTTTACCTGCCGGGCCTTGAAATCCGCACGCGGGACAACACCGAAGCGCTGCACGTCATCACTTTGCCCGGCAACGTGCGTTGTCTGCATTGGGTCACCGGCCAGCCAGCCGATATCGAACCCGATCAACTGCGCTACAGTCTTGACGATCACTTGGGTTCCAGCTCACTGGAACTGGACCGTCATGGCGAACGGATCAGTCAGGAAATCTACTACCCTTTCGGTGGTACCGCCTGGTGGGCGGCGCGCTCGGCGGTTGAGGCGAGTTACAAAACGATTCGATATTCCGGCAAGGAGATGGATGTCAGCGGGCTTTATTACTACGGTGCGCGCTATTACGCACCATGGTTGCAACGCTGGGTGAGTGCCGATCCGGCGGGAGATGTGGATGGGCTGAACCTCTATGCGTTTGTCGGCAATAACCCCATCATCTTCGTTGACGCGGACGGTGAAGCCAGACGCAGCTTCATGAAACTGATGATCGAACCTGACGACGAGCGCGCAGCCAGAAGAGCGAAAGCCGCAGCGGTTCGGCGGCAACAGATAGCCAACCGGAATTTATCGGATGCGATCGAGCGCCACTTGAAGATTCTTGAGCTTACCAGCCGCAGGGCCAAGGAAGCGCGAAGGCAAATTGCCAACCATCGCTCGGCATCCTCCCATGGTGCCTCCGCCGCCATTCGCACTGTGGCTCATATCGGTGGGCAAGCGCTCAGCTACGGTCTGGGAGTCGGCGTCGGTGGCGCCGCTGCCGCACTGGGTAGCGTCGCCGGACCGGTTGGCGTTGCATTTGGCATCATTCTCGGATTTCTTACCAAAAAGGCTATCAGCTCCGGTATCGACTTTGCGGCCGAAAGCTTGAGCTTGAGCGCTTCGGTCAAGTTCAAGGCAGGCAAGCTGAACCCCGAGCGAATCGTCAGCAAAGGTGATTACAAAACGATGGACTTCGCCCCCTACGTCATCAGAAAGTTCAAGGGCATCGCCAGAGGCGTCGTTCAATTGAACAAAGCGGGTTGGCTGAAGGCCAGCAAAGAAGGTGGGACCGCGGCAGCCAACACCGTCGCCAAAGTCGCCAATCCCGAATTGGCCAGCGAAATCGGCGCGATGGTCAGTACGCTGGCGGGTGCTTTCGAAATACTGCATGAAGTCGTTGGCGCCGGAAAAACACTCACCCCGGAAAAAGTCGGCAGAGGGAATTCTTTCATCAGCGGCATGATCGATGTTCTGAACAAGAGCGTAGAGGAAATAGGAAGTCTTTTTGAAACGGCAGGACGTGACTCCATTAATACCTATAGACCGTTTAGTAAAGTTTTCGGAACGCCAGAAGGCGATACACTCGACAACATCAAAAGCAGGACGGACGCGACCATCACCCAGTTGCGCAAAACGCAGGCAACCCTGCTGGCTTAATCACGCCATCAGGGCATCGGGGAAACGGGGCGGTGCATGTTATCGTGCTCGCCCTACCCCGCGCCTGACTCTTCCCATGTTTGCGACCTCCCGCCCTCTGCGTCTGCTGCTCCATACCCTGCTGATAGGCGCGGGCGCTGTGTTTGCTGCCGGGTTGGCAATACGCCACGCCGAACACCAGGCTTTGGAAGAAGACGCCGCCCGCGCCAGCCAGCAACTGGCGCTGTACGCCAACTCCCTGCACACGCTAATCGACCGCTACCGAGCCCTGCCCGCCGTGCTGGCGCTGGACCCGGAATTGCGTGCGGGCTTGAACGGTCCGGTGAGCCCTGAACAGCAGGACCTGTTGAACCGCAAACTGGAAAAGATCAACGGCGCCGCGCAATCCTCCACCCTGGAATTGCTCGACTACACCGGCCTGGCCGTGGCCGCCAGCAATTGGCGTTTGCCCAGCAGTTACGTGGGCCACAACTACGGTTTTCGCCCTTACTTCAGCCAGACCCGCACCCAGGGCACCGGGCGCTTTTATGCGGTCGGGGTGACCAGCGGCATTCCCGGTTACTTCTTGTCCAGTGCGGTGACCCGCGACAACGGCGAGTTCCTCGGCGCGATGGTGGTGAAACTCGAATTTCCCGAACTTGAGCGCGAATGGCGCCAGGGCAGCGATACCCTGCTGGTCAGCGATGCCCGCGGCATCATCTTCATCGCCAACCAGCCCGGCTGGCGTTATCGCACGTTGAAACCGCTGAGCGACAGCGATCACACCGAACTGAAAGTCACCCGCCAATACGACAAGCAACCGCTGACACCGCTCAAGTATCAGTCGGTGCGGCGCTTCGACGACAACAGCAATCTGGCCCGGGTCGATGGCCCCGACGGCGCAGCGGATTACCTGTGGGAATCCCTGCCGTTGCCCGCCGAAGGCTGGACCCTGCACCTGTTACGCCGCCCGCAAATCGCCTTCGAAGACAGCCGCAATGCCGGCCTCGCTGCCGCCGGTTCGTGGCTGGCGCTGGTGTTTCTGCTGCTGTTCCTCAACCAGCGCTGGCGCCTGGCGAAGATGCGTCAGCGCAGCCGCGAAGAGCTGGAACAATTGGTGGAAGAACGCACCCGCGACCTGCGCACCGCCCAGGACGGTCTGGTGCAATCAGCCAAACTCGCGGCACTGGGGCAGATGTCGGCAGCGCTGGCCCATGAAATCAACCAGCCGCTGACCGCACAACGCATGCAGTTGGCGACGCTGCGGCTGCTGCTCGATCACGGCCGGGTCGATGACGCCTACAAGGCGCTGAAACCGGTGGACGACATGCTCACACGCATGGCTGCGCTGACCGGTCACCTGAAAACCTTCGCCCGCAAAAGCCCCAGCGGCCTGCGCGAACGGCTGGACCTGGCGGCGGTGGTCGATCAATCCTTGCAGTTGCTCGATGCGCGGCTGCGCGATGAAAACGTCAGCACCGTGCTGCACCTGACGCGCCCGGCCTGGGTGCGTGGCGATGCGATTCGCCTGGAGCAGGTGCTGATCAACCTGTTGCGCAATGCCCTCGACGCCGTGCAGGACAAACCCTGCAAGCGTTTGGAAATTCGCCTCGAAGCCGATGAACAACTGTGGCGCCTGACCGTCGCCGATAACGGCGGCGGCATTGCTGAAGAACATCTGCCGAACGTGTTCGATCCGTTTTTTACGACGAAACCGGTGGGTGATGGTCTGGGCCTGGGGCTGGCGGTGTCGTTCGCTATCGTGCATGAATCCGGCGGACGCCTGAGTGCCGACAATCACGATAACGGCGCGGTGTTCACCGTGACCTTGCCGATCGATCTGGAGGAACCCGTCTCATGCTGAATTCGGTGATGGTGGTCGACGACGAAAGCAGCATCCGCAGCGCCGTCGAACAGTGGCTGAGCCTGTCGGGTTTCGAGGTGCAGCTGTTCAGCCGCGCCGATGAATGCCTGGCGCAGCTGCCGGCACATTTCCCCGGGGTGATCCTCAGCGACGTGCGCATGCCCGGCATGACCGGTCTGGAACTACTGGCCGAAGTGCAACGCCGGGATGCCGATCTGCCGGTAATCTTGCTGACCGGCCATGGCGATGTGCCGATGGCGGTCGAAGCGATGCGCGATGGCGCCTACGACTTTCTGGAAAAACCGTTCAGCCCGGAAACCCTGCTCGGCAGTTTGCGCCGTGCCTTGGAAAAACGCCGGTTGGTCCTGGAAAACCGCGCCCTGCACGTCCAGGCCGACAACCGCGCCAAACTCGACGCGACGCTGTTGGGCGTGTCCCGTGGCTTGCAGACCTTGCGCCGGCAGGTGCTGGATTTGGCGACGCTGCCGGTCAACGTGTTGATCCGTGGCGAAACCGGCAGCGGAAAAGAACTGGTCGCCCGTTGCCTGCACGATTTCGGCCCGCGCGCCGACAAGCCGTTCGTGGCGCTGAACTGCGCGGCAATTCCCGAGCAGTTGTTCGAGGCCGAGTTGTTCGGTCACGAGAGCGGCGCGTTTACCGGCGCGTCGGGCAAGCGCATCGGCAAACTCGAATACGCGGATGGCGGCACGCTGTTTCTCGATGAGATTGAAAGCATGCCCTTGGCGCAGCAGGTCAAGTTGCTGCGGGTATTGCAGGAACAGAAGCTTGAGCGATTGGGCTCGAACCAGAGCATCCGCGTGGACTTGCGGATCATCGCCGCGACTAAACCCGACCTGCTGGACGAAGCCCGGGCCGGGCGTTTTCGCGAGGATTTGGCGTATCGCTTGAACGTCGCCGAGTTGCGCCTGCCACCGTTGCGTGAGCGGCGCGAAGACATTCCGTTGCTGTTTGAAACCTTCGCGCAGAATGCCGCCGAACGCCTGGGCCGGACCTTCCCACCCTTGAGCGGCCCGCAACTGAGTCACCTGCTGAGCCATGACTGGCCGGGCAATGTGCGGGAACTGGCGAACGTGGCCGAGCGGCAGGTGTTGGGGCTGGGCGAGCCGGAGCCGGTGGGGATTGATCCTGGCCAGTCGCTGGCGGCGCAGCAGGAAGCGTTTGAAGCTCATTGTTTGCGGGCGGCGTTGACCCGGCATAAGGGCGATGTGAAAGCGGTGCTTGAAGAGCTGCAACTGCCACGCCGGACCTTCAATGAAAAGCTGCAGCGGCATGGACTCACCCGCGAGATGTTCCTCTAACTGATCGTTCCCACGCTCCGCGTGGGAACGATCTTTTCGGCGGTTATCCGCTTATCTCCGGCCACCAATAAGCGGATTTCCGCTCATAAAAGCCTGCCACCCCCCTCTAAACCGGCCCTCCGCCCCTTGGCACACCTCCTGCTATAGCCCTTGCAGGCTGCGTTTACACGCGCTCCACAAAAACAATTAAACGAAGGATCCTTCAATGGATAACTCCAACGCCCTGCCTCTTGGGTCGGCCGCTGCGCCTGCCAAAGAAAGAACCACCGCCAGCCGGATCAAATCGATCTTCAGCGGCTCGGTCGGCAACATGGTCGAGTGGTACGACTGGTACGTCTACGCCGCGTTCTCCCTGTACTTTGCCAAGTCCTTCTTCCCCGCCGGTTCCTCCACCGCACAGCTGATGAACACCGCCGCGATCTTCGCCGTGGGCTTCCTGATGCGTCCGATCGGGGGCTGGCTGATGGGCCTCTACGCCGACCGCGCCGGTCGTAAACGGGCATTGATGGCTTCGGTGTATTTGATGTGCTTCGGCTCGCTGCTGATCGCCCTGAGCCCCAACTATGAAACCATCGGTATCGGCGCGCCGATCCTGCTGATCTTCGCCCGTTTGCTGCAAGGCCTGTCGGTCGGTGGCGAGTACGGCACCTCGGCGACGTACCTCAGCGAGATGGCGACCAAGGAACGTCGCGGTTTCTATTCCAGCTTCCAGTACGTGACCCTGATCTCCGGCCAGCTCATTGCCCTGGCGGTGCTGATCGTGCTGCAACAGACCCTGACCACCGAACAGCTGTACGCCTGGGGCTGGCGCATCCCGTTCGCCATCGGCGCGCTGTGTGCGGTCGTGGCGCTCTACCTGCGTCGTGGCATGGAAGAGACCGAGTCGTTCAACAAGGTCAAGAAAGAGAAGAAAGAAAGCGCCATGCGCACGCTGATGCGCCATCCGAAGGAACTGATGACCGTGGTCGGCCTGACCATGGGCGGCACCCTGGCGTTCTACACCTACACCACCTACATGCAGAAATACCTGGTGAACACCGTCGGCATGAGCATCACCGACTCCACCAGCATCTCGGCGGCCACGCTGTTCCTGTTCATGTGCCTGCAACCGATCATCGGCGGCTTGTCGGATAAGGTCGGGCGTCGGCCGATCCTGATCGCCTTTGGTGTACTGGGCACGCTGTTCACCGTACCGATCCTGACCACCCTGCACACCATCCAGACCTGGTGGGGCGCGTTCTTCCTGATCATGGCGGCGCTGATCATCGTCAGCGGCTACACCTCGATCAACGCAGTGGTCAAAGCCGAACTGTTCCCGACCGAGATTCGGGCTCTGGGCGTTGGCCTGCCGTATGCGCTGACCGTGTCGATCTTCGGCGGCACCGCCGAATACATCGCGCTGTGGTTCAAGAGCATCGGCATGGAAACCGGTTACTACTGGTATGTCACGGCGTGTATCGCCGTGTCATTGCTGGTGTACATCACCATGAAAGACACCCGCAAACATTCGCGGATCGAGACGGACTAAGTCCCGCTGCAACACCAATAAAGGGCAGACCCGAACCAGGTCTGCCCTTTTTTATGGGCGAAGGGTTTGTATGAAAAATCTGTCACCCAGGCAGCGAATTGATTAATCACCGGTTAATGCCCGGAACACATCCTGTCCCTGTCTGATCGATGCATTGCGATGTGCTCACTCGAACCTTGAAAGCGAGAACGCCTCACGGCCTTAACATCAATTTAATCGATAGTTACTAGCATTAATTTGCGCTTTTTAATCAATTTATCGAGCGTAAGATAAAACCCATACCCAAGGCACACAACGCCAACGAACCCGGAGTAACCGCCATGAAAACCCGACTGATCCTCGCCCTGACCCTTTCCGTACTGGCCGGTGGCGCCTTCGCCGCCGATGGCTATGACCGCACCGGCTCCGCTGTAGCTGCCGACGGTTACGACCGCACCGGCTCGGCCACTGTTGCAGCAGATGGGTACGACAAAACCGGCTCCGCTACTTTTGCTGCTGACGGCTACGACAAAACCGGCTCCGCCACCTTCGCGGCTGACGGCTACGATCGCACCGGCTCGGCTTCCATCAGCTAACCCCCAAACGCGGCATCACAGCCCGGCTTCGGCCGGGCTTAGTCGTTTCTGGGAGACGGTAAAATGTCAGCCTCCACATTCCCTGTAGGAGCGAGGCTTGCCCGCGAAGGCGGCCGGTCTGACACCTCAACGTTGAATGTGCCGCCGCATTCGCGGGCAAGCCTTGCTCCTACAGGGTCGCGCTTGCACTATGCGTTTATCCCGAACATCGCCCCAGGAACCCCAAGCATGCCCGACGACATCCACTACTACGAACCCGCCAACGGCCACGGCCTGCCCCATGACCCGTTCAACGCCATCGTCGGCCCGCGGCCCATCGGCTGGATTTCCTCGCAGGACGCCAACGGCCAGCTGAACCTGGCGCCTTACAGCTTCTTCAACGCGTTCAACTACATTCCGCCGATCATTGGATTTTCCAGCGTCGGGCGCAAAGACAGCCTGAACAACATCGAACAGACCGGCGAGTTCGCCTGGAACCTCGCCACCCGGCCACTGGCCGAGCGGATGAACCAGAGCAGTGCCATGGTCGCGCCTGACACCAACGAATTCGAACTGGCCGGACTGACAGCCGCCCCGTCGACAATCATCCAGGTGCCACGGGTCGCCGAAAGCCCGGTGTCCTTCGAATGCAAGGTTACGCAGATCATTCAGTTGCAACGCGCGAACGGCGATGTGGTGCCGAGCTGGCTGATTCTCGGCGAAGTGGTCGCCGTGCATATCGCCAAGTGGCTGTTGAAGGATGGGGTGTACGACACCGCCGCGGCAGAACCGATTCTGCGCGGCGGCGGGCCAGCGGATTACTTTCAGCTGGGGCCAGAGGCATTGTTCAAGATGCATCGCCCAGGGGCGAAAAAATAACTTACCAGAGCAGGTCAGCGTCTTCTTTGACGTCTTTGAGGCGGGTCAGCTCTTTGGCGGCGGCCAGATCGGCTTCGTTGGCCGTCTTGAAGATTTGATCTTCAAGCACTTTATGAAAGCGTGGCGCACCGGTGCCACCGATGGCTTTGACGGCGATCGCGGCGTGGTAACCACCCTCGCCCGGTACTACAGCGGAAACAGCTTCAAAATGATCAAAGGCTTTGCGTGCCATGGTCGCGCATCCTGGCTAAGTTGAGATTGCCGCCATTAAACCCTCAACCGACCAGTTTGTGCACCTGTGCTTTGGTCTGACCGAGCGCCTGAGCCGCCGAGACGTCCTTGAACGTGTGGAAATCCAGGCTGTTGACCACCAGGTCCTGCACCAGATCGGCAAAGATCTGCATGGCGGGGGTGCTGAAATACGCGGTCATCGCCTGTTGATGGGTCCAGAAACCGGACACCAGCCACAGGTCGGGATCGCATTGCGAATGTTGCAGGGCAAAGCTCAGGCAACCACTGGCCGAACGGGATGGCTCGATCAACGCGCTCAGGCGTGCACCGAGTTCCGCCGAACGCCCGGCGCGAGCACGAACAAAGGCCATATGACTGACGGGAATCTGCGTAGACATGTTCAACCCTCCCAAGGAGTTGCGTGGCAGCCAGGGACGGGCTGCGACAGGATCCAAGGTTAGGCGGCGTGCCGCTGTTGCCGTTAGTCGATTCCTGCCAGCTTGTTGCACAATCCTGCGAGGATGCGTTAATCGCCCTGAAAGCCGGCCCGGGCCTGCTTCGACGATGACCGGGGGGTTTCAAGCAAGTTTCAGGGCGGCGACGGGGTTACAGCCATGTCGCCCATCAAGCCAATGCAGAATCAGGCAAGCATCAGGCAGGATGTGTCTACCGCTTTGCCTTGCACAAACTTAAGCTCTGCCCATCAACAACGCCTCACCGAGGATGTCCTGCATGTCGTCGTTCGATCACTTTGAAGCCCCGCTGGATGCCGACATGGAGAAACAGCGCGAGGAACTGGCTGCGATCATCCGCCGCAACACCACGGAGGATGGCAATTACGCCACTGCCGTCGATTCGTTGATCATGTCGCGTCACAGCCAGACCCATCAGTTTGCCCCGGTGCTGGCGCAACCGGCGCTGTGCATCATGGCCCAGGGGCGCAAGGAAGTGCGGTTGGCCGATGAGGTGTTCAATTACGACCCGCTCAATTACCTGGTGGTCTCGGTCTCGATGCCCGTGAGCGGGCGCGTGGTGACTGTCACCTCCGAGGAGCCGATCCTCTCCGTGCGGCTGGACATCGACCCGGCGGAAATCACCGCGCTGATCGCCGACGCCGGCCCCATGGGCGTGCCGACCCGGCCCACCGGGCGCGGGTTATATGTCGAACGGCTGGATGCGGCCATGCTCGACGCGGTGCTGCGTCTGACCCGTTTGATCGACACGCCCAAAGACATCGCCATGCTCGCGCCGCTGATTCGACGGGAGATTCTCTATCGTCTGTTGCGCAGCCAGCAGGGCCATCGCCTGTATGAAATCGCCATCGCCAACAGCCAGAGCCATCGCATCAGCCAGGCGATCAAATGGCTCAACGGCCACTATGAGCAACCGTTGCGTATCGATGATCTGGCGAAGGAAGTGAACCTGAGCGTGTCGACCCTGCATCACCGCTTCAAGGCGATGACGGCGATGAGTCCGTTGCAGTATCAGAAGCAACTGCGCCTGCAGGAAGCGCGGCGCCTGATGCTCGCCGAAGGGCTGGAAGCGTCGGCGGCTGGGTATCGGGTCGGGTATGAAAGCCCGTCGCAGTTCAGCCGCGAATACAGCCGGTTGTTCGGGGCGCCGCCGTTGCGGGATCTGGCGCGGATGCGCTTGACCGTTTAACACCGCCCTCGCTCCTACAGGTTTGACGGTGTACTCAGGCGCTGAGTACCCGGCAAGCTTCTGCCGGCAACGTCACCGAAACCGGATTCCCGATACTCAACCCAAACCCCTGACACGGCGTGCTCAACGCGGTAAACGACACTCCGGAACACTCCACCGTCGTTTCAATCGTCGCACCGATGTCTCGCACAAACGTCACCTTGCCCAGCAACCGATTCCCCGCCGTCGCCTGGGGCTGCGACAGTTGCAGGTCCTCTGGGCGAATCAGCATCTTGATCTTCTCCCCCACCACAATGCTGCTGCAGATCGGCACTTCCAGGGCATCGCCGCCCGGCAATCCAACCTTGCCGTTGCCCAGCGCGGTAGCCGGAAAAATGTTGCCCGAGCCGATAAAGTCCGCGACAAATTCATTGGCCGGGTGCCGGTAGATTTCAATCGGCGTGCCCACCTGCTGCACCTTGTGCTCACCCAACACCACGACGATATCGGCCATGGTCATCGCCTCACGCTGATCGTGGGTCACCATGATCGTGGTGATGTTCAGGCGTTGTTGCAGTTGACGAATTTCCACCTGCATCGATTCACGCAACTTGGCGTCCAGTGCCGACAACGGCTCATCCAGCAGCAGGATTTTCGGCCGCGAAGCAATCGCCCGGGCAATCGCCACCCGCTGACGTTGCCCGCCGGACAGCTTCGCCACCGGGCGATCAATCATTTCCTTCAGCTGAATCAGCTCCAGCAACTCCACCACCCGCGCCTGCTGATCGGCCTTGCTCACGCCACGCAGTTTCAGCGGGTAAGCGATGTTCTCCCCCACGGTCATGTGCGGAAACAGCGCCAACGACTGAAAGACCATGCCGAAGTTACGCAGGTGCGCCGGGGTATGGCCGATGTCTTCACCGTCCAGGCGAATCTCGCCGCCGGACAGGGTTTCGAGCCCGGCGATCATCCGCAGCAGTGTGGTTTTTCCGCAGCCCGACGGGCCGAGGAAACACACCAGTTTGCCCTCGGGCAAATGCAGGTTTACATCCTTTACCGCGCAGGCCGAGCCGTAGTGTTTCTCGACGTTTTCCAGAATCAGACCAGTCATGTTGCACCTCAAGAATCAGAACGAAACGCCACCTTCACCGACCAGCTTCTCCAACGCCCAGATCAGGACGAAGTCGATCAGCACGATCAGCACGGCAAACGAAAATACGGTTGGGTCGAGCGAAGACACGGTGCGGCTGTACATCCAGATCGGCACGGTCATGACGTCGATGGTGTAGAGGAAATAGGTCACGGTGAATTCGTTGAACGAGACGATGAACGCCAGCAGCATCCCTGCCAGGATTCCCGACTTCATCAACGGCACCACCACGTCGATAATCGCCCGGGTCGGCGAGGCGCCGAGCATCTGCGCCGCCTCTTCGACTTCGCTGCCGATGGAGAGCATTGCTGCGGTGCAGTTCTTCACCACAAACGGCAAGGCGAGGATCACGTGGGCAATCACCAACCGCGACGTGGTGATCTGGAACGGCAAGCTGTCGAACACCAGCAGCAACGCCAGGCCCAGCACCACCATTGGGAACACCAGCGGCAATGACATCAATTGCAGGGCCACGGCTTTGCCACGGAACTCGCAACGGGTCAGCGCGTAAGCGGCCGGCACCGCGATGAGGGTGGCGAAGACCATGGTCAGGCACGCGACCATCAGGCTGGTGGACATGGCTTTACCGAGGCTCAGCACGTCGCTGGCGTCCGGCGAAACAAAGGTGTGCCAGGCCGCGCGATACCATTGCAGGCTATAGCTGCTGGGCGGGAAGTCGAGGTTCGACGCGCCGCTGAACGACATGACGATCATGGTCAAAATCGGCAACACCGCGAGCAGCAGAATGAAGCCCGAGAGGATGCCGGCGAACTTGCCGGTCTCGCCCGGCAACAGCCCATAACGTTTTTTGGTCAGGGTGCTCATTGCGAAGCCTCCAGCATGCGCCGGCGACGGCCGGTGATGTATTCGGACAAGGTCATGATCGCCAGTGTGGTGACGATCAACACCACCCCGGCAGCGGAGGCGGCGGGCCAGTTCATCAGCGGGGCGATCTGGTCATGCACCATCACCGCGAGCATCGGCACCCGGCGACCACCGAGCAGCAAGGGCACGACGAAGCTGCTGGCGTTGTAGGCGAACACCAACGTCGCGCCAGTGATGATCCCCGGCAGACTCATCGGCAACACCACTTGGCGGAACACCTGGAAGCGACTCGCACCGAGGGTCGCGGCGGCTTCTTCATAGGTGCGCGCAACGCCACGCATGGCGCTGGCAATCGGCAGCACGGCCAATGGAAACGCGGTTTGCACCAGCCCCATCAGCACGCCGTTCTGGTTGTAGAGCAGCATGATCGGGCGCTTGATCAGACCGAGCCCCATCAGTGCCTGATTGAGCATCCCGGCCGGACCGAGAATCACCAGCCAGCCGTAGCTTTGCAGCAGCAGGTTGACCAGCAACGGCAGCAGCACCGCCGCGAGAAAGATCCGCCGCAGAAACGGTGAGGTCAGCCGCGACATGGTGTACGCCACCGGGATCGCCAGCAGCACCGCGATCACTGCGCTGAACAACGCCAGGCGCAGGGTCAGCATCAGGGATTTGAGGTAGTAGGGTTCCAGCAACTGCGCGTAACTGGCGAGGCTGAACCCGCTCCATTCCGCGCCTTTGGTGCCGACGCTCATGCGCAGTACCAGGAGGCTGGCGGCAATCAGCACGCCGAGAAACAGCATCGACGGCGACAGGAAAAGCCAGGCGCGGGCAGTCGGCGACACGCCACGGCGCGACAGCTTCGGCGTGGTGGCGAGCGGATGAGTCAAAGGTGGTTGGTGTTCCATAGCAAGGGTCTCGTCAATGGAAAGCAGCAAGACTGCGATTTGAGTAACCCTGTGGCGAGGGAGCTTGCTCCCGCTGGGTCGCGAAGCGGCCCCAATCAATCACCGCGTCGATACAGAAAGGGTCGCGGTGTCCGGTTGTACGGCTGCTGCGCAGCCGAGCGGGAGCAAGCTCCCTCGCCACAAAAGGATCTTCAAACCTCAGAAATCAGGAAGAAAAGATTTCCGTGTAACGACGAATCCATTGGTCATGCACGCTGGCCAGGAAGGCGTTGTCGTGCATGATCGCCTTGTCGGCAATCTGCTCTGGCGTGAGGATGAACGGGCTCTTGCGCGCTTCGGCGGAGATGATCGCCTTGGCGTTGACCGGGCCGTTGTAGATGTCTTCGGCCATCTTGCCCTGCACCAGCGGGTCCAGGGAGTGGTTGATGAAGGCGTAGGCCAGGTCGGTGTCGCCGGGGCGATTTTTTGGCATCACCGAGAGCATCAGGTCGGTGTAGAACCCTTCCTTCATGCCGAAGGTGGCGCCGAGGCCGTAGTTCGGATCGCGAATTTGTTTCGGGAAAAACGCCGGCGCGTACAGGCCGCCCATGTCCAGGGAACCGGTGCGGAACAGCTCGGCGATCTGGTTCGGGTTTTCACCCAACGTGACCACGCGGTCCTTCAACTCGGCGAGTTTCTTGAAGCCCGGCTCGATGTTGTGTTCGTCACCACCGGCCAGTTTGGCGGCGATGATGATCAGGTCCATCGCTTCGGTCCAGTTCGGCGGCGGCAGGAAAATGTTCGGCGCCAGGTCGGCATCCCACAGCGCGGCATAACTGGTCGGCGCTTCGGTCTGGGTGCGAGTGCTGTAGACCAGGCTGTTGCACCACAGCAGGTAACCGATGCCATGACCGTTGGCGCCAGTGCGGTATTTCTCCGGCACGTCCACCAGGTTCGGGATGCGGTTGAGGTCGGGTTTTTCCAGCAGATCGGCAGCAGCCAAACCTTCAGCGCCGACGCCGGCCAGGGTGATGATGTCGTACTGCGGACGATCACCGCCGGCCTTGAGTTTGGCGACCATTTCCGAGGTGCTGCCGGTGCGGTCGGCGATGACCTTGCAGCCGTACTGGGCTTCGAAGGTCGCCGCGATATTGCGCAGTGCCGCCAACCCGGTGTCATCGGACCAGGTCAGCAGACGCAGGGTCTTGCCCTGGAAGCGGGTGTCGCTGGCATTGGCACGGATGAAGGGCATGCTCATGGCCGCCGCTGCAACCGAAGCCACGCCCACGGTTTTGATGAATTGCCGTCTGTTCAGATCATGCTGGCCCATGAAGGACTCCCTTTGTTTTTGTAGGTATGAGGTTGGTCGCAACCGTTGCATCCGCCCGTTCAAATCAGCTCGAAGCCCCCGGTTTCACGGGGCTTTAGCTGAGCCGACGGGTTCATCCTGAGGTCGTGCAAAACACCTGACTATCGATAAAAACTCATTGAAGCCATGACGCCAGCGCATGCCTCAGAACGAGGCATGCGCTCACCTTTTTCGAGCGCTCAGACGGCCCGGATCACGTGTTTGATTTCCTGGAAAGCCTGCAAACCCCACGGCCCCAACTCGCGGCCGAGGCTGCTCTGCTTGTAGCCACCCCAGGCGGTCTGCGGGAAGATCACTTGCGGCGCGTTGATCCACACCAGGCCCGCCTGCAAGGCGTTGGCGACCCGATCGGCGGCTTCGTTGTCGCGGCTGACCACACTGGCCACCAGGCCAAACTGGCTGTCGTTGGCCAGGGCAATCGCCTCGGCTTCGGAGGCGAAACTGCGCACGCAAATCACCGGGCCGAAAATTTCTTCACACCACAGCGCACTGTCGAGGGGCACGTCGGTGAAGATCGTTGGCTGCAAAAAATAGCCGCGCGGCAGGTCCGCCGGACGATTGCCGCCGCAGATCAGCTTGGCGCCGATGCTCAAACCGCGATCGATGTGACCAAGCACACGCTGGTACTGCGCCTGATTGACCAGAGCGCCCATTTCCACGTTCGGGTCGAACGGGTCGGCCACGCGAATCGCTTCGGCGCGGGCCTGCAAACGGATGAGGAATTCATCGGCCAATTCATCGGCGACCAGCACACGGCTGGTGGCGGAACACATCTGCCCGGCGTTGAAAAAACCGCCGCCACAGGCCACTTCCACGGCCAGGGCGATGTCGGCGTCTTTCAACACCAGCAGCGAGGATTTGCCGCCCAGTTCCAAGCTCACACCCTTCACGGTTTCGGCGGCGCGCTGCATGACCTGAACGCCCACTGCGTTGCTGCCGGTGAAGGAAATCTTGGCGATGCGCGGGTCGGCGGACAGCGGCGCGCCGACCGCCAGACCGGTGCCGCAGACCAGGTTGAACACGCCTTTGGGCAAACCGGCCTCGGCGATGATCGCCGCCAGTTCCAGCTCCGGCAGCGGCGTGACTTCGGACGGTTTGAGCACCACGCAGCAACCGGCGGCCAGGGCCGGGGCGAGCTTCCAGGCCGTGGTGACCATCGGAAAATTCCACGGCACGATCAGCCCGACTACGCCGCACGGTTCACGGCGCAGGCGTGCGCTGAAGTCGTCGGTTGGCAATTCCACGTTGCTGTCTTGCCTGGCATCGAGCCCTTCGGCCAAACCGGCGTAGTACTCGAACGTGGCGATCACGTCGTCAACGTCAATGGCCGCTTCGAACAGTGGTTTGCCGTTGTTGCTCGACTGCAAATGCATCAGTTGTTCGCGACCGGCCTGCACGCCGGCGGCGATGCGACGCAGGATCGCGCCGCGTTCGCTACCGGTGGTTTTCGACCAGTCAACGAAGGCTTGGGTCGCAGCGGTTATGGCTTGATCGACGGCTTTTTCATCGCCGCCATTTACGGTGGTCAACAGGGCTTCGGTGGCCGGGTTGATCACGCGCAGGTGTTCGCTGCCAGCGGACCATTGGCCGTCGATGTACAGACCATCCAGCGTTGTGGGGAAGCTCATTTCGACACCGCCTTCATCCACTGGGTCTGATCGATTTCAATCAGGGTCGGGCCCTGGCGATCCGTGGCGGCGCGCAGTGCGCTGCGCAGTTGCTCGACACCGTTGGCCGCTTCAGCCGCACAGCCGAGGGCCTTGGCCACGCCGATAAAGTCCGGGGTGTAGATGTCCACGCCCACCGGCTCAATGGCGCGGTTGACCATGTACTTTTTGATTTCTTCGTAGCCCTGGTTATTCCACAGCAGCACGATCACCGGCGTGCGCGCTTCCACGGCGCTGGCCAGTTCCGGCAGGGTGAATTGCAGCCCGCCGTCACCGATCAGGCACACCACCGGAGGACGCGAACCGCCCTCGACGCTGCCGCCGAGCCATGCGCCAATCGCCGCCGGCAAGGCGTAACCCAACGTGCCGTAACCAGTGGACGAGTTGAACCAGCGGCGCGGACGCTCCGGGTTGAAGGTCAGGTTGCCGGTGTACACCGGTTGGGTCGAATCGCCGACGAACACCGCGTCCGGCAACTCGTGCAGCACGGTTTCGAGGAAACGGGTCTGGGCCAGGGTCGGCGCATCCCACGTTGCGGCCAACGCTTCACGCAACCGCGCGGCGCGGACCTGACCCCAATCGTTGCGGCGCTCGGCCAACGACTTGTGCGACAACGCAGCGAGTAAGGCTTGCGCGGCGTTGCGCGAGTCGGACACCAGCGCCACGTGCGGCGGGTAGTTGCGCACGGTCTGGTCGGGGTCGATGTCGACGCGCAGCAGTTTGCCGGGGATCTCGAAGCCGCCGGCGAAGGTCACGTCGTAATCGGTTTCGGCCAGTTCGGTGCCGATGGCCAGTACTACGTCGGCCTCGGCGACCAGGGCGCGAGTGGCGACCAGACTTTGGGTCGAGCCGATCAGCAGCGGATGATTGGATTCGAGCATGCCTTTGGCGTTGATCGTCAGCGCCACTGGTGCGTCGAGCAACTCAGCCAGTTCTGTCAGTTCTGCGGCAGCGTCAATTGCACCGCCACCGGCCAGGATCAGGGGGCGTTTGGCACCGGCCAGCAGTTCAGTCATGCGAGACACGGCAGACGGCGAAGCACCGGCGCGGTCGATGTTAACCGGGACGCTGGCGAGCAAGTCGTCAGCCTCTTCGACCAATACGTCCAACGGAATTTCGATGTGCACCGGGCGCGGACGCCCGGCCTGGAACAGCGCAAATGCTCGGGCCAACACGCCCGGCAATTCCGACGCCGACATCAGGGTGTGGGAGAACGCCGCCACGCCGCCGACCAATGCGCTCTGGTTCGGCAGCTCATGCAACTTGCCGCGACCGCCGCCCAATTGGTTGCGGGTCTGCACGCTGGAAATCACCAGCATCGGGATCGAATCGGCATACGCCTGACCCATCGCGGTGGTGATGTTGGTCATGCCCGGGCCGGTGATGATGAAGCACACACCCGGCTTGCCGCTGGTGCGCGCATAGCCGTCGGCCATGAAACCGGCGCCCTGTTCATGCCGCGGCGTGACGTGGTTGATGCTCGAACGGGCCAGCCCGCGATACAGCTCCACGGTATGCACCCCGGGAATGCCGAACACCTGCTCGACCCCGTAGTCTTCGAGTAACTTGACCAATACTTCGCCGCACGTCGCCATGTCTTTGCCCTTCTTGTTCGTTTGAGACGCCGGGCCTGCGCAGTGTTTATGATGCGTAGGCAAGCCCAGGGATGGCCTCATTGGAACGGGCGACACGTAGCCGCAACAATGGATAAAAAGTCATACTAGCCATGTCCTCACGTCATACCTTGGGTCCTCATGAAACGACTGCCTCCCCTGCCCGCCCTGCACACTTTTCTGATCACGGCACAGTGCTGCAACTTCACCCGGGCGGCTGAGCAGTTGCATATCACCCAGGGCGCGGTGAGCCGGCAGATCGCCGGGCTGGAAGATCACTTGGGCTATGAACTGTTCATTCGCCAGGCCCGCGGCCTCGATCTGACGGCTGAAGGGCGGGAGTGGCTGCCACGGGTGCAGCAGATTTTCGGCCTGATCGGCGAGGCGGTGGAGCAGATCGGCGCCAAGCGCGAAACCCTGCAACTCAAAGCCCCGACCTGTGTCATGCGCTGGTTGTTGCCGCGTTTGATGCAGTGGCAAAAGGAACGCCCGGACGTGCCGGTGGAACTGACCACCACCGTCCGGCACGGCGTGGATTTTCATCGTGAGCAGTTTGATGCGGCGGTGGTTTATGGGGTTCCGCCGGATACTTCGCTGGCGTCCCATCGGCTGTTTGACGAGCAACTGACGCCGGTGTGTTCCAAGCCCTATCTCGAAGGACCGGTGCCGTTGCAGGCGCCGGAGGATCTGGAGCAACACATGCTGCTGCACCCGACCCGCGATGAACGGGACTGGAAAGCCTGGCTGGCCTCGGCGGATGTTTATTTGAGCAATGTCGGCAAAGGTCAGCATTTTGAAACGCTGGATTTGGCGATGTCGATGGCGTCCCAAGGGACGGGTGTGGCGATTGGTGATTGGTCGTTGATCGGCGATGACC
The DNA here is from genome assembly GCF_012935755.1 of Pseudomonas sp. ADAK2. Taxonomy (GTDB): domain Bacteria; phylum Pseudomonadota; class Gammaproteobacteria; order Pseudomonadales; family Pseudomonadaceae; genus Aquipseudomonas. The sequence continues at coordinate 5,977,098 of NZ_CP052862.1, read as the reverse complement.
TGAGCGCCGGGCGGCTGGTCATGCCGTTTGAGTTGAAGGTGAAGACCGGGCTGGCGTATTACCTGGTGCTGCCGCAGAAGCCGGCACCTTCGCCGAAGTTGCAGGAATTGTTGGGGTGGTTGGTGGAGCAGGCTCAGACGCGGTGATGATCGTTCCCACGCTCCGCGTGGGAATGCAGCCCGGGACGCTCCGCGTCCCATCCAGAGCCGAACGCGGAGCGCCCGTTGAGGCATTCCCACGCAGAGCGTGGGAACGATCAGCAACGATCAGTGGGCTCAGTAACCGACGGCAAACCGCTGCCGCGAATGCTTCGGCGCTTCCACTTCATCCAGCAGCGCAATCGCGTAATCGGCGAATGTAATCCAGCTCCGACCTTCCGCGCTCACCAGCAAATCATCCTTGCCGATCCGAAACGTGCCAGTGCGCTCCCCTTCGACAAACTCCGCCGACGGCGACACAAAAGTCCAATCCAGCTCCTGCTCCTGACGCAGATTCTCCAGGAACAACGCCCCGGCACCGGCCTCGGCCTTGTACTCCTCGGGAAAGCCTTCGCTGTCGATCACACGAGCGCCATTGGGCAGCAACAACGAACCGGCACCTCCCACCACCAACAGCCGTTTAACCCCGGCCTTCTTCACCGGCCCGATCACGGCGCTGGCCGGCAGGGTCGAGAAGTGCGCGGCACTGATCACCACGTCATGCCCGGCGATGGCGGCTTGCAAGGCTTGGGCATCCAGCGCATCGACATTCTGGCTGACCACACCGGCACGCTGGCCGATCTTCGAGGTATCGCGGGCGATGGCGGTAACGCTGTGACCACGACGCAGGGCTTCTTCCAACAGTTGGCTACCGGCACGACCGGTGGCACCGATGATTGCGATTTTGCTCATGACGTTCTCCAGTTGGCTTGAATGTATCTGTAGATCGTTCCCACGCTCTGCGTGGGAATGCCTCAACGGACGCTCCGCGTTCGGCTGTTGATGGGACGCGGAGCGTCCCGGGCTGCATTCCCACGCAGAGCGTGGGAACGATCAGGGTCAGCGGGTTACCACTTCATCTCGCCCTTGGCGACTTTGGCGCTCAGCTCCAGCGAGCTTTCTTCGCCCAGGGTCGGGTAGCGTTTTTTCATCGCGGCAATCAGCGCGGCAGAATCCTTGGCCTTGGCGGTTTCTTCGTCGAAGGCCTTGATGTACTCGGCAGTGAACTGCACGGCCGCCAGCGAACGAGCGCTCTCGCCCAGGTAATGCCCCGGCACGATGGTTTTCGGCTTCAACGTTTCAATCGAATGCAGCGTAGTCAACCAATCGGCATGGGACTGCGGCGTCTGTGTATCCGCCATCCACACATGAATGTTTTCCGCCACGACCACGCCACCGACCACAGCCTTGATCGACGGAATCCACACGAAACTGCGATCCGGTTGCTTACCGTCCAGGCCCACCACCTGCAATTTCTGCCCTTCCAGCATCAGGCTGTCGCCCTTGAGCACGCCCGGCACGATGGTTTTGGCTGGCACGTCGGCGCCCATTTTCGGGCCCCAAAAGGCCAGTTTGCCGTCGACGGTGTGCTTGATGTGATCGACGGTCGGCTGCGAGGCCAGCACTTTGGCGTTCGGGAACGCAGCGGTCAGGGTGTCGAGGCCGAAGTAGTAATCCGGGTCACCGTGGCTGATGTAGATGGTGGTCAGTTGCTTGCCGCTGGCGCGGATCTTCTGCACCACTTGCTCGGCTTGGGATTTGCCGAACTGCGCGTCCACCAGGATCGCCTCTTTCTCGCCGCTGACCAGCACCGAGGTCACCGGGAAAATCGCCTTGTCGCCCGGGTTGTACACGTCCAGGGTCAAGGTCGATGCGGCTGCGGCGTGAGCGGCGAAACCGAGGGTGGCGGTTGCCAGGAGAATGCGCTTGATTGCGGTGAAACCGATCATCTGTTGCTCCGTTGTCCGAATGCCGTGTTTGGCGATGGGACAGAGCTTAGTTGCCAATCTCAGTACAAAAAATGCGATGCTGAAACATAGTTTGTTTCTAAAAGTGGGCAAATCATGGATCGTCTTCAAGCAATGCAGGTGTTTGTCTCGGTGGTGGACCTGGGCAGCCAGTCGGCGGCGGCCGATCACCTGGACCTGTCGCGGCCGGTGGTGTCGCGCTATCTGGCGGAGCTGGAGGATTGGGTCGGCGCCCGATTGATGCACCGCACCACACGCAAGTTGAGCCTGACCGCGGCAGGCAGCGAAATCCTGCCGCGTTGCCGGCAGATGCTCGACCTGACCACCGACATGCAAGCCGCCATCAGCGAACCGGACGAAGCACCCCGTGGCCTGCTGCGGATCAGCGTCAGCACTTCGTTCGGCCAGGCGCAACTGGCAGACGCCATGGCCGCGTACGTCAAGCGCTACCCCGGCGTCAGCATCGACATGCAAATGATCGACCGCACGGTGAACCTGGTGGACGAACGCATCGACCTGGCAATCCGCACCAGCAACGACCTCGACCCCAACCTGATCGCGCGGCGGCTGACGGTTTGCCGCTCGGTGATCTGCGCCTCCCCGGCGTATCTGGAAGAACACCCGGCGCCCCAACGGGTCGAGGACCTGAGCCAGCACAATTGCCTGACCCACTCCTACTTCGGCAAAAGCCTCTGGCATTTCGAGCAGGACGACGAACAGGTGTCGGTGCCGGTGCAAGGCAATATCAGCGCCAACGAGGCCAGCACCCTGCTGCGCGCCACCATGGCCGGCGCCGGGGTGGCGATGCTGCCGAGTTATCAGGCTGGCGTGCACATACACAGCGGCGAGCTGATCCGCTTACTGGCGCATGCCGAGCCGCGGCAGATGAACATGTACGCGGTATACGCCTCCCGCAAGCACATGCCGTCGACGATGCGCAGCATGCTGGACTTCCTGGTGCTCAGGTTTCCCGAAGAGCCTGAATGGGATGTCGGGCTCTAAAATCAAAAGATCGCAGGCTCCGACAGGATGCATGCCGATCCAACGTAGGAGTTGCCGAAGCCTGCGATCTTTTGATCTTGACCTATGCTGAATGTAAGTACCCAAGGGTATTCGTTCAGAGGTCAACGCCATGAACATCAGAACAAGAAGATACCTCGCCATTTTCGTCACCTGCGCGGCGACGCTGGCGCTGTATGGCACCGCGGCCTGGCGGGTGGAGCAGTTGCGCAACCTGCCCCGTGAGTTCGCCAGCTGCAATTATGAGCGCTGCATCCCCCACAACGCGACCCTCAACGCCCTTCGCTAGCGAAGAACGTCAGGCCTCGCTGTCCTGATCGGCCTTCAAGCGGTCGCGAAAGGCTTTGGGCGAGATCCCCACGCGGCGCCTGAAAAGACGCGTGAAGTTGGTCGGATCGGAAAAACCCAACACGTCGGACATTTCGTAGATGGTCATGCTGGTGTAAGTCAGCAGGCGCTTGGCTTCCAGCAATTGGCGTTCGTGCATGATCTGCAACGCCGGTTGCCCCGCCAGCTCACGGCAGGTGCCGTTGAGGTGCGACACGGAAATCCCCAGCCGATGGGCCAGGTCCTCGACCTTGACGTGCTGGCGGTAAGTCTCTTCCACCAGTTGAATAAAGCCGTTGAGGTATTCCCGGGCGCGCTGCGGTCGCTGGCTGGCGTTGCGGCGCTGGATCACCTGGCGGCTGACCCAGACCATGATCACGCTGACCAGCGAATGCATGAGCATTTCCCGGGCCGGTTGATGGCCGGTGTATTCGCTTTGCAACGCCAGAAACAGACTGTTGAGGTACTCGCCGTCCTTGCCCGCCGGATAGCTTTCGGCCTGGGCCAGGACATTCTCCGAATTACCCAGTTGTGACTGCAAATGAGCCACCAGGGGTGCGGCCAGGGTCACGACAAACCCTTCGACATCTTCGGAAAAACGATAACCGTGCACCGACAGCGGCGGCAGGATCAGCATCGCCGGCTCGGTCAGTTGCGTGCGTTTACCTTCGATTTCAAGCTCTGCCTGACCTTTGAAGACGAAGAGTAACTGGCACAGATCAGCGTGGCGGTGGGGTTTGATTTCCCATTGATGTTCGCGGCTGCGTTTGGAAATGGTTTCACAGTGCAGCAAGTCGGGGGTCGGCCAATCCAGGCTTTCACCGTAGAGCTTGAACACCGGAATCGAAGGCAGGTCAGGCTTGTTCATCACTTCAATCCAGGCCTCGTAGTAGACGGGGCGATAATCGCACCGATTGGCAGAATGTACAGGTATCGGCTCAGTTTTCACCTTCAATTGACAGACCCGCAAGGGAAAAATGCAAGCACTCGATCCATAAAAATTACTCACCGGCCCTGGTCGCGTGAAGCTTGCGAGTCATAAAAACAATGAAAACGCTGAAAACTCAAATCGCCATCATTGGTGCCGGCCCCTCCGGTTTATTGCTCGGTCAATTGCTGCACAACGCCGGTATCGACACCCTCATTCTGGAACGCCAGACGCCGGAGTATGTGCTCGGCCGAATCCGCGCCGGGGTCCTCGAACAAGGCATGGTAGAGCTGTTGCGCCAGGCCGGCGTGGGTCAGCGCATGGACGCCGAAGGGCTGGTCCATGGCGGCTTCGACCTGGCCCTCGATGGCCGCCAGGTACACATCGATCTACAGGCCCTGACCGGCGGCAAAACCGTGATGATCTATGGCCAGACCGAAGTCACCCGCGACCTCATGGCCGCCCGTCGGGACGCCGGGGCACAGACGATTTATCAAGTGAGCAATGTCGTTCCTCACGGGATGAAAACCGATGAAACCTTTGTCACTTTCGAAAAGGATGGCGAGACCTGGCGCCTCGATTGCGACTACATCGCCGGCTGCGACGGCTTTCACGGCGTAGCGCGGCAGTCGATTCCCACGGATTGCCTGAAGGTCTTCGAGCGGGTCTACCCATTCGGCTGGCTGGGGATTCTGGCTGACACCCCGCCGGTCCACGAAGAACTGGTCTACGCCCGCCACGAACGCGGGTTCGCGTTATGCAGCATGCGTTCGGCGACCCGCACCCGTTACTACCTGCAAGTGCCGGCCGAGGAGCATGTCGAGGACTGGTCCGATCAACGCTTCTGGGACGAACTCAAATCCCGTCTGCCGCAGGCCTTGGCGGACAAACTGGTCACCGGGCCGTCCATCGAGAAAAGTATCGCGCCGCTGCGCAGCTTTGTCGTGGAACCGATGCAGTACGGGCGGATGTTCCTGGTCGGCGACGCCGCACACATCGTCCCGCCCACCGGCGCCAAGGGCCTGAACCTGGCGGCCAGTGATGTCAGCACGCTGTTCAATATTCTGCTGAAGGTGTACCGCGACGGGCGCGTCGATCTGCTGGAGAAGTACTCGGAAATCTGTCTGCGCCGGGTGTGGAAAGCTGAACGGTTTTCCTGGTGGATGACCTCGATGCTGCACCGCTTCGACGAGCACGATGCCTTCAGCCAACGCATCAGCGCTTCGGAGCTGGACTACTTTGTGAACTCCGAGGCCGGCCGAAAAACCATTGCAGAAAATTACGTCGGACTTCCGTACGAGGCTATCGAATAGCTTGCTACCGACTTACACTGGCGAGCATCCCCGCTCGCCGTGTCTGCAGGTTTTACCCGTGACCAATCTGAACCAGCCTGAAACGCCCAAACCGGCCATTCGCAGTGTGTTGATCGCCCTGATGCTGGCGATCTTTCTCGGTGCGCTGGACCAGACCATCGTCGCCGTGTCGATGCCGGCCATTTCCGCGCAGTTCAAGGATGTCAGCCTGCTGGCCTGGGTGATTGCTGGCTACATGGTGGCGATGACCGTGGCAGTGCCGATCTACGGCAAGCTCGGTGATCTGTACGGCCGGCGCAAGTTGATGCTGTTCGGCATGGGGCTATTCACCGTGGCCTCGTTCTTTTGCGGCATGGCCCAGAGCATGGAGCAACTGGTGCTGGCGCGGATCCTTCAGGGGATTGGCGCCGGCGGGATGATTTCGGTCAGCCAGGCAATCATCGGCGACATCGTCCCGCCCCGTGAGCGCGGCCGTTACCAAGGTTACTTCAGCAGCATGTACGCGGTGGCCAGCGTCGCCGGGCCGGTACTCGGCGGGTACATGACCGAATACCTGTCGTGGCGCTGGGTGTTCCTGATCAACCTGCCACTGGGCCTCGGCGCGTGGCTGGTGGCCAATCGCACGCTGGTCGGGCTGCCGGTGCCGCAGCGCAAACCGATCATCGATTATGTCGGCACGGTGCTGATGATCATTGGGTTGACCGCTTTGTTGCTCGGCATCACTCAGGTCGGCCAAGGGCATTCATGGCGCAGCGCCGAAGTGCTGGGGCTGCTCGGTTGCGCAGTGGCGGTGCTGGCGCTGTTCGTGTGGCATGAGCGCCGTGCGCGGGAGCCGTTGCTGCCGATGCATTTGTTCGCCAACCGCGACGCGATCTTGTGCTGGTGCACGATTTTCTTCACCAGTTTCCAGGCGATTTCCCTGATCGTGCTGATGCCGCTGCGCTTTCAGAGCGTCACCGGCGCCGGGGCCGACAGCGCCGCGCTGCACCTGTTGCCGTTGGCGATCGGCTTGCCGATTGGCGCTTATTTCGCCGGGCGCCGCACGTCGGTGACCGGGCGCTACAAGCCGATGATCCTGGCGGGGGCGCTGCTGATGCCGATCTCGATTCTCGGCATGGCCTTCAGTGCGCCCCAGGCGCTACTGATGAGCAGCCTGTTTATGTTGCTTAGCGGGATCGCCAGCGGCATGCAGTTCCCGACGTCGTTGGTCGGCACGCAAAATTCGGTGGCACAACGGGACATCGGCGTCGCCACCAGCACCACCAACCTGTTTCGTTCGCTGGGCGGCGCGGTGGGCGTGGCGCTGATGTCAGCGCTGTTGTTGGCATTGTTGCAGGATTCGAGTTTCGCCCACTTGGCCGGCTCGGCGATTGGCGAAGGCAGCTCGGGAAATGTCTTGCTCGACGGTTTGAACGCCGCGCCGGGGGAGGCACAGAATGCCTTGCGCGGGGAGTTGCTGGTGACGTTCCGGCATTTGCTGATGGTCAGTGCGGCGGTGTCGTTGCTGGGGTTGGCGGCGGCGATAGCGATGCCGAACAGAGTGTTGCGGGGGCGGGAAGATAAGGTTCGTTAGCCGATCGTTCCCACGCTCCGCGTGGGAATGCCTCAACGGACGCTCCGCGTTCGGCTTTGGATGGGACGCCGAGCGTCCCGGGCTGCATTCCCACGCAGAGCGTGGGAACGATCATTGCTCAAGGGCTGTAATACCCGACAGCCACCAGAAAAAGCCCAACCTTCTTCAGATAAGCATGCTTGTCCTCGACCTTCCCGGTCACCGGGTTCTTCCAGCGGTATTCGTATTCCCCCTGATCCTGCTTGGCGATCAACGCCAGAATCGGCTCGCCCACCGGTTTGCCTTCCGGATCATTGACCTTGCCGAAGTCGGTGTTGATCAGCCTTAGATTGGTGCCATGGGCGACGTAGCGCTGGTTATTCAGATCGACCACGAAGACGTATAGATCGTCCTGCAAGTAGCCGCCCTTGAGCGAGTTGATCGCCGTCAGCGTGCCCTTCTCATCCTTGGCCAAGTCGGCCGCGGCTTTATCGAGCAAGGCCTGGGCTTGTTGCGCGGAGGCGCGGGGCAAGTAGTAACCGACCGCCAGGATCCGCTGGCCGATGCGCTGATAGAACACGTGCTTGCGTTCGACCTTGCCGTCGGCCCAGTTCTGCCAACGGTATTCGGCCTGCTGAATGCCATTGCCTTCCGGCACTTTCAAGGCGTCCTTGAAGGCTTTCTGCAAATCCGGCGGCAACGTCTCGGACACATCACGCCCGATCAACGCCGAGGACGGCCCACCGCTGGCGAGCATGACACCCTTGGTGTCGACCACGAATACGTAACGGTCCTTGTCGACAAACTCGCCCTGACGACTGAATGCCGCAAAAGCCCTGTCGCCGTTGTCGTGGTAATACGCCAGAGCTTTTTCCAGCAAGGCCCGGGCCGCCTGGCCGTCATCCTTGGCTACCGTCGCCGCCTGAACCTGGCCCAGGCTCAGCAACAACATCCCCCCCAACCAGGCCAACTTGTGCACAAACCCCATAGCGCATCCCTCGTTCTTGTTGATGTTTCAAGAGCGTAGACGGGGTTGGGAATATGGATGGATATTCAGCGATCTGTAGCCGCTGGCGAAGCCTGCGTCCGGCGGCGAAGCCGTCGTCGATCAGACGACGCGGTGTGTCATGCAAACCGCGTTGTATGGATTTACGACGGCTTCGCCGCCGAACGCAGGCTTCGCCAACTGCTACACAAGGCGTGCCAGGCTATTTCGCCCGGGCGTTGATCTGCTGCTGCAAATTCTGGATCTGCGCCTGTAGCGTGTTGAGGTTGCGGGTGGTTTGGGCGCGGAAGGCGTCGAACTCGGCGGTGTTGGTCGGGTTTGGCGTGGGGGTCGCCGGACGGTTGTCCTGCTCGCTTTTGAGCACGACGATTTCCTGTTCCAGGCGATCGATCGCGGCAGTCGGGTTGCCCTGTTTCTTCAGCGCCGCGATGTCGGCGTTGAGGCTTTTCAGCTCGGCATCGACTTTGCTGGTGTCAGCGGGCGCGCTTTTCAGGGCCGTCAACTCATCGCTCAGGGTTTTGACCTGGGCCTGCAATTGGGTGCTGGCCGCGGTTTGCGCGGTAGTCTGCGCGGTCATCTGCGCCAGACGCTTGTCCAGGTCGCTGGTCTGGCCGACCACACCCAGTTGGGCCTGGCTCTGGTCCTGGAGTTTGCTTTCCAGTTGTTTGATCTGCAGTTTCAGGGCTTCGCTGTCGCTGGAGACATTCGACTGGCTGGCCACCACCTTGCCGGAAATGTCCTGCAAACGCCCCGCCGCTTCCTCACTGATCCGCGCGAAACTTTCCTGGGTCGCCACCAGTTGCTGCTCCATCAGCGAGATCTGCTGGAAACTCCACCAGGCCAGGCCTGCGCAAGCGAAGAACAAGGCACCGACCAGTGCCCACAACGGCCCGGTGCTGGCGCTTTTGACCTTGGCCACTGGCACTGGACGCGAGTGCACGGTGGTGCGTTCACGGGCGGCCGGTGTGGTTGGAAAGTCGTCGTCATCGAGGGGGTCGGCACGCAGGCTCGGTACATCATCGAAGTCGTCGTTGGCATCGTTACGCATGGACATTGAGGCAACCTTTGTGAAACGCGGTGATGGCTTGATGCGGCGAAGTATAACCCTCACTGCCGCATGGGTTGACCCTCAACCCCGCACTCGGTTCAGTATCGAGACAGGTCCTACGCCTGTCAGCGAATATCCTGAGCCTTCCACCAGGTGCAGAACTCGTCGAGGGCGGTCCAGAGGCTGACTTTCGGATCGTAGTCCAGATAATGCCGGGCGCGGCTGATGTCCAAGGTGAAATTTTTGTTCATCACCTGCATGCCCAGGCGCGACAGGGTCGGCTCGGGGCGCCCCGGCCAGAGTTTGCAAACACCTTCGTTGAGCGCCGCGACGCTGTAGGCCAGACCGTAGGAACGGTAGCGGGTGACCTGTGGGACGTCCATTTTGCGCATCACGTAATTCACCACATCCCACAACGGCACCGGCGTACCGTTGCTGATGTTGTAAGCCTTGCCCAGCGCCGAACCGCTGGCCAGCAAACTGCTGAGCAACGCTTCGTTGAGGTTTTTCATGCTGGTGAAATCGACCTTGTTCAAGCCGTTGCCGACGATTGCCAGCCGCCCCTTGCGCTGCATCTTCAGCAGGCGCGGGAAGATGCTCATGTCCCCGGCACCGGTGACGAAACGCGGGCGCAAGGCGATGGTTTCGAGGCCGAACTCCTGGGCGCCGAAAACCTTCTGTTCGGCGAGAAACTTGGTCGCCGCATAGTGATGCTTGAAGCGCTTGGGCACCTGCTCTTCGGTCAGGCCCAGATGATCGCGGCCATCGAAGTAGATCGATGGCGACGACAAATGCACCAGGCGCCGGACCCGTTGCTTGAGGCAGGCTTCGACCACGTTTTCGGTGACCTGGACGTTGCCCTGATGAAACTCCTGATAGCGCCCCCACAAACCGACGGCGCCGGCACAGTGCACCACGGCTTCGACGTCCGAGCACAGGTCGCGCACCAGTTCCGGGTCGCTCAAGTCACCCTGGATAAATTCGGCGCCCCGGCGTACCAGGTGCTCGACGCCCTCGGCCCGGCGACCGTTGACCCGCACGTCCAGGCCCTGCTCCAGGGCGAAACGCGCAAAGCGCCCGCCAATGAAGCCGCTTGCGCCGGTGACCAGAATTTTCATGTAGAGCTCCGATGTCTTTCGTTTTGCGTAATGCGTGAGTCTTGACGCTGCCCATCAGTCCAACGGCACCAGCCATTGCTTCGACGAACGTACCAATTGGTCAGTGAGTAAACCCAGCAGCTGACCGCCATTGCGCCAATGATGCCAGTACAGCGGCACATCGATTGGCTTATCTGGCAAAAGCTCCACCAAATCGCCGCGTTGTAGCTGCTCGCGCACCTGCAGTTCCGGCACCAGGCCCCAGCCCAGCCCGGCTTCCGTGAGGCGGATAAAACCTTCGGACGATGGGCACAAATGGTGTTCGAAACCGCCGTCCACGCCGAGGGAAGCAAGGTAGCGATGCTGTAGGAAATCATCCGGGCCAAACACCAGTGCAGGGGTGCGCGGCAATAATTCGGCGCGCACACCTTCGGAGAAATGTCGGGCAATAAATGCCGGACTGGCCAATGCCCGGTAACGCATGGCGCCCAATAGCACGCTGCGAGCCCCGGCCACCGGGCGCTCGCTGGCACAGAGACACGCCGCCACTTCTCCGGCGCGCATGCGCTTGAGGCCCACGGTCTGGTCTTCAACGACCAAGTCCATCAGCAAATGTTGCTCGGCGCAAAAATCCCCCACCCCATCGGCCCACCAAGTGGCGAGGCTGTCAGCGTTGAGGGCGATACGCAGGCGTTCCGGCAGGCCTGCTTCATCCAGCGCCGGCACCAGGGTCAGCAAATCCCGCTCAAGCAAGCGCACCTGCTGCACATGGTTGAGCAAACGCCGACCGATTTCAGTCGGCGCTGGCGGCGTCGCCCGCACCAACACCGGTTGGCCGACCCGCGCTTCCAGCAACTTGATCCGCTGGGAAATCGCCGATTGCGACAAACCCAACACCTGCGCGGCGCGTTCGAATCCGGCCTGCTCGACCACGGCGGCCAAGGCAGAAAGCAATTTATAGTCGAACATCAGTTTTCCTAATGAGCGATCAGCACTATTGGTTTTTCTTATACAGCGTTGCGCTGGAGAATGGCCAGCAAGAACTCTTTCACAAGGAATACCGACATGGCTGGCGAAACCTCATTGGCAACCCTGCTGCGCAGCATGAGCCCGCAACTCAACGTCGGCGAGTACGTGTTTTGTACATTGCGCGACGGCACGTTGCCGGCGGGCCTGGAGCTTGTCGGCAGCTTCCGCGAGCAGGAAGGCCTGACCGTCATTCTGGAAAAATCCCACGCCGAAAAGGCCGGTTTCAGCTTCGACTACATCGCCGCGTGGATCACCTTGAACGTGCATTCGGCCCTTGAAGCCGTCGGCCTGACCGCCGCGTTCGCCACGGCGCTGGGTAAGGCCGGGATCAGTTGCAACGTGATCGCCGGTTATTACCACGACCATTTATTCGTCGGCCAAGCCGACGCCGAACGCGCCATGCAAGTGCTACGGGACCTGGCAGCCAACGCGGAGTAGACCCTCATGTGGCAAAGCTATGTAAACGGCCTGTTGGTCGCGGCGGGGCTGATCATGGCGATCGGCACCCAGAACGCGTTTGTGCTGGCCCAAAGCCTGCGCCGCGAACATCACCTGCCGGTGGCGGCACTGTGCGTCGTTTGCGATGCGCTGCTGGTGGCTGCGGGCGTGTTCGGCCTGGCGACGGTGCTGGCGCATAACCCGACGCTGCTGGCGGTGGCCCGTTGGGGTGGCGCGGCGTTTCTGATTTGGTACGGCAGCCAGGCATTGCGCCGGGCCTGCGCGAAACAGAGTTTGAGTCAGGACGAAAACCAGACCGTGCGTTCGTTGCGGGCGGTGATGCTCAGTGCCTTGGCGGTGACCCTGCTCAATCCGCACGTTTATCTGGATACGGTTTTGCTGATCGGCTCCCTCGGCGCGCAACAAACCGAGCCGGGCGCCTATGTCGTCGGCGCGGCGAGTGCTTCTTTATTGTGGTTCTTTACGTTGGCGCTGGGCGCGGCATGGCTGGCGCCGTGGCTGGCACGGCCGAGTACCTGGCGGATTCTCGACTTGTTGGTAGCCGTGATGATGTTCACCGTAGCGTTCCAGCTAATCACCGCTCCTTAACTTATTCCAAAAGGCTCTGGAACCTCTATTCCACACAGTTGTTGCGTGGTTATGCCGCACCCCCGGTGCTATGATCCGGTTCGATGCGCCGCAAAGAGTACAAACTCCCCGGCGCTTGTCTGGCCGCCCGTGATCGGCCTTGCGCTCACCGCAACTGACCTGATTAGGAGAATCATCATGGCTTTCGAATTGCCGCCGCTGCCCTACGCACACGATGCCCTGCAGCCGCACATTTCCAAGGAAACTCTGGAATATCACCACGACAAGCACCACAACACCTACGTCGTGAACCTGAACAACCTGGTGCCAGGCACCGAGTTCGAAGGCAAGACCCTGGAAGAAATCGTCAAATCTTCTTCGGGCGGTATCTTCAACAACGCCGCTCAGGTCTGGAACCACACCTTCTACTGGAACTGCCTGGCGCCAAACGCCGGCGGTCAACCTACCGGCGCGCTGGCTGAAGCCATCAACGCTTCGTTCGGTTCGTTCGACAAGTTCAAAGAAGAATTCAGCAAAACCTCGATCGGCACCTTCGGTTCCGGCTGGGGCTGGCTGGTGAAAAAGGCTGACGGTTCCCTGGCCCTGGCCAGCACCATCGGCGCCGGCAACCCGCTGACCAACGGCGACACCCCGCTGCTGACCTGCGACGTCTGGGAACACGCTTACTACATCGACTACCGCAACGTTCGTCCGAAGTACGTCGAAGCGTTCTGGAACCTGGTCAACTGGAAATTCGTGGCTGAGCAGTTCGAAGGCAAAACCTTCACCGCTTAAGATCGAAACCAGTCAAAAAAACCCGGCTTAGGTCGGGTTTTTTTATGGGCGTCGGGAAGGTGGGGTTTGTTCTGACGCCTTCGCGGGCAAGCCTCGCTCCTACATTTGGAATGCATCCCCCTGTAGGAGCGAGGCTTGCCCGCGAAGAACGATGACACGGTCAATCTGACGAAACCTAGTCCTGAGGATCGACGATATCCAATGCCCGGTTCACGGCAAGATCCGCCAGCATGACGACCTGCGCAATGGCTAATGCCGTGCTGCGTTGGGAACCGCTCAGGTAGGTGGCGAAATCGCTGGCCAGGACACTTGCCGAAGCCAATGACTCACAGGCGTGGGCCAGGAGGGTTTCGATGTTCATGTCCTGGGAAACCTGGAACATGGGGTTGGATTTGTAGGGTGGGTCTGGGATTAATTTATCCAAAGGAATGCCTATGCGTTGGGTGCCGATCCCTTGCCGTTTCTCACGCGACGAAGAGGTGGCAGCTATGTGCGAGGTGAGAAACCGGTCATAGACACCCGGCCGGACCGAAGTCCGCCCGCACACAGCCGCCATAACGCATTTGCAGCAGATTGGCGGCAATTATGCGGATACTGGCGCTGGATGACTATGACTAGCCGGGTTCTCACACCCGATCGCTGAGTTTTCAGCGACCCCCAAAAGGTTATTGAACCCACTTCCTACCGGCAACCTGAAAACCTCGTGGGAAACGTCTGGTATTTTCGCAAACAATTAAACAAAAACGGAACGCGGAGCGTCCCTGGCGGCATTCCCACGCAGAGCGTGGGAACGATCAAAAAGCAAAAGCAAAAACGGCGCACGCCAACCGCTTTTCACCACTCATTAGGCCGAGCGTTAGCTCGCCTGCCCTTGATCTTGCCCTACCCGCCCCTTCGGGAGGCCGAGTGGAGGTTCTGCGCAGTGGGCAGCCCGGCATGGATGCCGGGCTAGCCGCCCCCGGCCATGGATGGCCGATGGCGGCGGGCCCACGGAGCAGGACCGGAGCGAGGGAACACCGAGCCCAGGCGAGGGGCCGGACGCCGGGGCGAGACCTTTGGTTCCTTTGGGGCGTTTGCCAAAGGGACTCGCCGTAAGGGCGAAACCATAATCCGCCGTTACCGCAGCAACGGATATGTACACCATCACCAAGAGCATGGTCGGCCCGAAGGCCGCCAAGGTGCCCCACAAGCCCGATCGCAATTTCCTACGATGAAACAAGCTGGGAGCCCCTTGCCCCAACGCCACAGCGGACTAACATCAACCCAAAGGAAAAATAGTCCCGATCCCCCTCAAGTTGAAGGCCAAAACTACCGACACAATACAAATAGGACAAACACTCAAAACACCAGCATATTGGCCAAGCTACAGGCAAAATCCCCTGAGCTTGATTGTCCCTTTGACTGCCATCACGGGATTGCCAATACTCATGGCAACTTGATGCTACCCGCACGGAACAAGGAATAACCCTTTGAAGCTGGAACTCAAGAACAGCTTGTCGGTGAAGTTGCTCCGGGTCGTGCTCCTGTCGGCATTGATCGTCGGCGTGGTCTTGAGCTGCGCGCAGATCGTTTTCGATGCCTATAAAACACGCCAGGCCGTGGCCGGTGATGCCCAGCGCATCCTCGACATGTTCCGCGACCCCTCGACCCAGGCCGTCTACAGCCTGGACCGGGAAATGGGCATGCAAGTCATCGAAGGCCTGTTCCAGGACGACGCCGTGCGCCAGGCCTCCATTGGTCATCCCAACGAAGCCATGCTCGCGCAAAAGTCCCGCGAACTGCAGCATTCCAACAGCCGCTGGCTGACCGACCTGATCCTCGGCCAGGAACGCACGTTCACCACCCAACTGGTGGGCCGTGGGCCCTACAGCGAATATTACGGCGACCTGAGCATCACCCTCGACACCGCCACCTATGGCCAGGGTTTCATCGTCAGTTCGGTAATCATCTTCATTTCCGGCGTGTTGCGCGCCCTCGCCATGGGCCTGGTGCTGTACCTGGTTTACCACTGGCTGCTGACCAAGCCGCTGTCGCGGATCATCGAGCACCTGACCGAAATCAACCCCGACCGCCCCAGCGAACACAAGATCCCGCAGATCAAGGGCCACGAAAAGAACGAACTGGGGATCTGGATCAACACCGCCAACCAGTTGCTCGAATCCATCGAGCGCAACACCCACCTGCGCCACGAAGCGGAAAACAGCCTGCTGCGCATGGCCCAGTACGATTTCCTTACTGGTTTGCCGAATCGCCAACAATTGCAGCAACAACTGGACAAAATTCTCGTCGACGCTGGTAAGTTGCAACGCCGGGTCGCGGTGCTGGTCGTTGGCCTGGATGACTTCAAGGGCATCAACGAACAATTCAGCTACCAGACCGGCGACCAACTGTTGCTGGCCCTGGCCGATCGACTGCGCGCCCACAGCGGCCGCCTCGGCGCCCTCGCCCGCCTGGGCGGCGACCAGTTTGCGCTGGTCCAGGCCGACATCGAACAACCCTACGAAGCGGCCGAACTGGCGCAAAGCATCCTCGATGACCTGGAAGCGGCGTTTGCCCTCGATCATCAAGAGATTCGTCTGCGCGCCACCATCGGCATCACCCTGTTCCCCGAGGATGGCGACAGCACCGAAAAGCTGCTGCAAAAAGCCGAGCAGACCATGACCCTGGCCAAGACTCGCTCGCGCAACCGCTATCAGTTCTATATCGCCAGCGTCGACAGCGAGATGCGCCGACGCCGCGAACTGGAAAAAGACCTGCGCGATGCCCTGACCCGGGATCAGTTCTATCTCGTCTACCAACCGCAGATCAGCTACCGCGATCACCGGGTGGTGGGCGTCGAAGCGTTGATTCGCTGGCAACACCCCGAGCACGGGTTGGTGCCGCCAGACCTGTTCATCCCGCTGGCCGAGCAGAACGGCACCATCATCGCCATCGGCGAATGGGTGCTGGATCAGGCCTGCAAGCAGTTGCGCGAATGGCATGACCAGGGTTTCGCCGACCTGCGCATGGCGGTGAACCTGTCCACCGTGCAACTGCACCACGCCGAGCTGCCACGGGTGGTCAACAACCTGTTGCAGATCTATCGCCTGCCGCCGCGCAGCCTGGAACTGGAAGTTACCGAAACCGGCCTGATGGAAGACATCAGCACCGCCGCCCAGCACTTGCTGAGCCTGCGCCGCTCCGGTGCGTTGATTGCCATTGACGACTTCGGCACCGGCTATTCATCGCTCAGCTATCTGAAAAGCCTGCCCCTGGACAAGATCAAGATCGACAAGAGCTTCGTCCAGGACCTGCTCGATGACGACGACGATGCCACCATCGTTCGAGCGATCATCCAGTTGGGCAAGAGCCTGGGCATGCAGGTGATTGCCGAAGGCGTGGAAACCGCCGAGCAAGAGGCCTACATCATTTCCGAAGGTTGCCACGAAGGTCAGGGTTACCACTACAGCAAACCGCTGCCGGCACGGGAGTTGAGTGCCTACTTGAAGCAGGCCCAGCGCAGTAACGCGGCCATCCTCTGATACAGGAACTATGTAGCAGCTGGCGAAGCCTGCGTTCGGCGGCGGAACCGTCGTAAATTCAGGCGCTGCGGTCTGCCTGCTACACCGAAGTGCATGATTTCACGACGGCTTCGCCGCCGAACGCAGGCTTCGCCAGCTGCTACAGGGCTGCGATCTTTTGATCTACCGCACCACAACCCCTGAATAAGAAATATTTCCAACCACAACCCCTTTACACATAATGCGAAAGATTTGCATTATGTCGCAGCTTTGCGCGCCCCTGGCGCCATTCCACCCCCAATCGAAGCAGGATGTTCGCCATGATTCGTATGCCTCTGGCTACCGCCAGTCTGTTGGCCATCGCTATTTCCCTCGCCGGTTGCGGCGAAGGCAAAGACAAGAACGCCGCTGCGCCAACGCCTGCGCCGGCCGCCAGCACCACTGCCGCGGCCCCAGCTGCAGCGCCAGCCGCCGCCGGTAAAGTCGACGAAGCCGCCGCCAAAGCCGTGGTCGCGCATTACGCCGACATGGTCTTCGCCGTTTACAGCGATGCCGAATCTACCGCGAAGACCCTGCAAACTGCCGTCGACGCCTTCCTCGCCAAGCCGAACGCCGACACCCTGAAAGCCGCCAAGGCTGCCTGGGTTGCCGCTCGCGTTCCTTACCTGCAGAGCGAAGTGTTCCGCTTCGGCAACACCATCATCGACGACTGGGAAGGTCAGGTGAACGCCTGGCCACTGGACGAAGGCCTGATCGACTACGTCGACAAATCCTACGAACACGCACTGGGTAACCCGGGCGCTACCGCCAACATCATCGCCAACACCGAAGTCCAGGTCGGCGAAGACAAGGTCGACGTCAAAGACATCACCCCGGAAAAACTCGCCAGCCTGAACGAACTGGGCGGCGCCGAAGCCAACGTCGCCACCGGCTACCACGCCATCGAATTCCTGCTCTGGGGCCAGGACCTGAACGGCACCGGCCCTGGCGCCGGCAACCGTCCTGCTTCCGATTACCTGGAAGGCAAAGGCGCGACTGGCGGTCATAACGATCGTCGCCGTGCCTACCTGAAATCCGTGACCCAACTGCTGGTCAGCGACCTGCAAGAAATGGTCGGTAACTGGAAGCCGAACGTGGCCGACAACTACCGCGCCACCCTGGAAGCCGAGCCTGGCGAAACCGGCCTGCGCAAAATGCTGTTCGGCATGGGCAGCCTGTCCTTGGGCGAACTGGCGGGCGAGCGCATGAAGGTGTCCCTGGAAGCCAACTCCCCGGAAGACGAACAGGATTGCTTCAGCGACAACACCCACAACTCGCACTTCTACGATGCCAAAGGCGTGCGTAACGTTTACCTGGGTGAATACACCCGCGTCGACGGCACCAAAATGACCGGCGCCAGCCTGTCGTCCCTGGTGGCCAAGGCCGACCCGGCTGCCGACACCGCACTGAAAGCCGACCTGGCTGCGACCGAAGCCAAGATCCAGGTCATGGTCGACCACGCCAACAAGGGTGAGCACTACGACCAGTTGATCGCTGCCGGCAACACCGCTGGCAACCAGATCGTTCGTGACGCCATTGCATCGCTGGTCAAGCAGACCGGTTCGATCGAAGCCGCCGCTGGCAAACTGGGCATCAGCGACCTGAACCCGGACAACGCTGATCACGAGTTCTGATCAACGCAGGCTGGATAAAGAGGCGACCTTCGGGTCGCCTTTTTCATTCCCGCCAGAACACAATCCCTTGTAGGAGCGAGGCTTGCCCGCGAAGACGGCTTAACATGCAACCTCTTTGGTGACTGACACGCCGCTTTCGCGAGCAAGCTTCGCTCCTACATTGGATCGCAGTGACCGTGGTATTCGGGGAAACCTGTCCCACATCAACCAAACGATAATTCCTCTTATTCAAATTCCCCCGCCCTGTTAGACTTTGCGCCCTTATTTTGCTCGCCCGTCAGGAAGTCTGATGCCATCGTTGCCTCTTCGCTGGTGCACCCTGTTCATGGCCCTGGGCCTGAGTGCCTGCGATGACGCCCCGCGTTTTACCCAGGCCGAACCCGGTGAAGCCCGGTCCGGTGGCAGCGCGACGGTGCGCAAGACCGATCAGAATTCCTTTTCCCTGCCCTCGGCCAATCTGCCGCCGTCACGACGGGTGGATTTCAGCGTCGGTAACAGTTTTTTCCGCAGTCCCTGGGTGATCGCGCCGTCGACCACCACCGCCCGGGATGGCCTCGGCCCGTTGTTCAACACCAACGCCTGCCAGAACTGCCACATCAAGGACGGTCGCGGTCATCCGCCGACGCCTGATGCGGCGAATGCGGTGTCGATGCTGGTGCGCCTGTCGATCCCCGATACGCCGGCCTACGCCAAGGTCATCGAGCACTTGGGCGTGGTCCCGGAGCCGGTCTACGGTGGCCAGTTCCAGGACATGTCGGTGCCCGGTGTCGTCCCGGAAGGCAAAGTCCGCGTCGACTACACGCCCGTGCCGATTCGCTTCAAGGACGGCACTGAAGTCGAACTGCGCAAACCGGTTCTGCAGATCACCCAACTGGGCTACGGCCCGATGCACCCCGACACGCGGTTCTCGGCGCGCGTCGCCCCGCCGATGATCGGCCTGGGCCTGCTCGAAGCGATCCCCGACGAGGCAATCCTGGCCAACGCCGCGGCCCAGGCTAAAGACAAAAACGGCATCGCCGGGCGCCCGAACCAGGTCTGGGACGACGCCCAGCAAAAAACCGTTCTCGGCCGATTCGGCTGGAAGGCCGGGCAACCGAACCTCAATCAACAGAATGTTCACGCATTCTCTGGTGACATGGGCCTGACCACCAGCCTGCGGCCCTTCGATGACTGCACCGACGCGCAAACCGCCTGCAAGCAAGCGCCCAACGGCAATGGCCCGAATGGCGAGCCGGAAGTCAGCGATAACATCCTGCGCCTGGTGCTGTTCTACAGCCGCAACCTCGCCGTGCCCGCTCGCCGCGATGTCAGTGCGCCGCAAGTGCTGGCCGGCAAGAATCTGTTTTTCCAGGCGGGATGCCAGTCCTGTCACACGCCGAAATACACCACCGCCGCCAACGCCGCCGAACCTGAACTGGCCAATCAAGTGATTCGCCCCTATAGCGATCTGCTGCTGCATGACATGGGCGACGGCCTGGCCGACAACCGCACCGAATTTAAAGCCAGTGGCCGCGACTGGCGCACCCCGCCGTTGTGGGGCATTGGCCTGACCCAAGCGGTCAGCGGTCACACCCAGTTTTTGCATGACGGCCGCGCGCGCAATCTGCTTGAAGCCGTGCTCTGGCATGGCGGCGAAGCGAGCGCGGCGCAGCAACAGGTTTTGTCTTTCAATGCCGAGCAGCGCGCTGCGTTGCTGGCGTTTTTGAATTCTCTCTAAGCACTTTAAAAAAGAATCGGGAGCCCGACATGTTCCGTCCCAAATTGTTGTTCACCAGCCTTGCAGCGCTTGCCCTCGGCGCCTGTTCGCCGCAGGATCCGCAAGCCGTGACCTCGGCGGCCATCGCCAAGCAAGTGATCCTGCCGACGTACAGCCGTTGGGTTGACGCCGACCGCCAACTGGCCATCAGCGCCCTCGCCTATTGCGAAGGCAAGGCAGACCTCGAAACCGCTCGCAACGACTTCCTGCACGCGCAGAAAGCCTGGGCCGAACTGCAACCGTTGCTGATCGGCCCGCTGGCCGAGGGCAACCGTTCGTGGCAGGTGCAATTCTGGCCGGACAAGAAGAATCTGGTCGGCCGTCAGGTCGAGCAACTGGTCACCGCCCAGCCGCAAATCGATGCCGCCGCCCTGGCCAAATCGAGCGTGGTGGTTCAGGGCCTCTCGGCCTACGAATACATTCTGTTCGACAGCAAGCCTGACGTGGCCAACGACGCGCAGAAAGCCAAGTACTGCCCGCTGCTCAAAGCCATTGGCGAACGGCAGAAACTGCTGGCCGAAGAGATTCTGCAAAGCTGGAACAACACCGACGGCATGCTCGCGCAGATGAGCAAGTTCCCGAACCAGCGCTATGCCGATTCCCACGAAGCGATCGCCGACTTGCTGCGGGTGCAAGTCACCGCCCTCGACACCTTGAAGAAAAAACTCGGCACGCCGATGGGCCGCCAGACCAAGGGTGTGCCGCAGCCGTTCCAGGCGGATGCGTGGCGCAGCCAGTCTTCCCTGACTGGCCTCGAAGCCAGCCTCGCCGCCGCCAAAACGGTCTGGGAAGGTGTCGACAACAAAGGCCTGCGCGGTCTGTTGCCGAGCGAGCAGAAACCGTTGGCCGACAAGATCGACGCCGCCTACGCCGCCTCGCTCAAACTGTTCGCCAGCAACCAGCGCTCGCTGAGCGAAATGCTCAACGACGATGCCGGTCGCCAGCAACTCAACGATCTCTACGACAGCCTCAACGTCGTCCATCGCCTGCACGAAGGCGAACTGGCCAAGGCGCTGGGCATCCAACTGGGCTTCAACGCCAACGACGGTGACTGATGAGGGCAAGTGCCATGCTGCGACGTCAGGCTCTGACTTTAGGTAGTTTGCTGCTGGGAGCAGTGACGCTGGGCGGCTGGACGCTGTTCAAACGCAAGGACCAGAGCCCGCTGCTGCTGTCGGCGCGGGACGATACCGACGGCAAGCATTACGCCGTCGGTTATCGGTTGGACGGCACCCGGGTGTTCGCCACAGAGGTCGGCCAGCGCTGTCACGACATCATCAATCACCCGACCCTGGCGATGGCGCTGTTCGTGGCGCGGCGTCCGGGGACCGAGAGTTACTTGATCGACCTGCGTGACGGCACGTTGCTGCAGACCGTGACCTCGCAGCCGAACCGGCATTTCTACGGGCACGCGGTGATCCACAAGGATGGCGAATTCTTGTACGCCACCGAGAACGACACGTCCGATCCGGGTCGTGGCTTGCTCGGTGTGTATAAGTTCGAGGGCGAGCGACTTATCCACAGCGGCGAGATTCCTACTCACGGCGTCGGCCCGCATCAGGTGTCGTGGATGCCCGACGGTGAAACCCTGGTGGTGGCCAACGGCGGGATTCGCACCGAGGCCGAAAGCCGGGTCGAGATGAACCTCAACGCCATGGAGCCGAGCCTGGTGCTGATGCAGCGCGACGGCACGCTGTTGAGCAAGGAAACCCTCGCTCAGCAGATGAACAGCGTGCGCCACCTAGGCATTGCCAGCGACGGCACCGTCCTCGCCAGCCAGCAATTCATGGGGCCGTCCCACGAGTCCTCGGAGTTGCTGGCGATCAAGCGTCCGGGCCAGCCATTCGTGGCGTTCCCGGTGCCGGAGCATCAGTTGCAGGCGATGGGGCACTATACCGCCAGCGTCGCGGTGCACAGCGAGTTGCGCCTGGTCGCGTTGACGGCGCCGCGAGGCAATCGCTTTTTCATCTGGGACCTGGACAGCGGCGAAGTGCGCCTGGATGCGCCGTTGCCCGATTGCGCCGGCGTGGGTGCCGTGGCCGACGGGTTTGTCGTGACCTCGGGTCAGGGCCGCTGCCGGTACTACGATTGTCGCCAGACAGATCTGGTTGCAAAACCGCTGGAGCTGCCGGCAGGGCTCTGGGATAACCATCTGCACCTGATCTGATTCCCCCTCCTCTGTAGGAGCAAAGCTTGCTCGCGATGGCGGTGTATCAGCCAGCCTATTCGTACGCTGACACACCGCCATCGCGAGCAAGCTTTGCTCCTGCAGGTTTTGCGTCATCCTGTAATAAGTGCCAGTTGGATTCACTGCCACACTCGGAGTAATGTTCCCGCCTGTCTCACCTGATTTTCTCCAAGGAAGTGGAAATATGCTGCGTCGCCGCATGCTGATCATGTTGGGAGTTGTCCTGCTTATTGTGCTGGCCCTGGGCGGGTACAAAGCCTTTTCGATCTACACGATGGTCCAGGGTTTCGCCAAGCCGAAACCGCCTATCAGCGTCGCCGTGGCCACGGCCGCCGAACAGCCGTGGCAGATGCGCTTGCCCACCGTCGGCACGCTCAAGGCATTGCAGGGAGTGAACCTGAGCCTGGAGATCGCCGGCACCGTCAAAGAGCTGATGTTCGAGTCAGGGCAGAAGGTCAAGGCCGGGCAACCGCTGTTGCAATTGGACAGCGCCGTGGAAAGCGCCCTGCTGGAAACCGCCCAGGCCGACCTCGGGCTGGCGCAACTGGATTTCGGTCGCGGCAGTCAGTTGGTCGATAGCCGGGCGATCTCCAAAGGCGAGTACGACCGGCTCTCGGCGCAGTTGCAAAAGAACAAGGCCACGGTCAATCAGCTCAAGGCATCCCTGGCGAAGAAACGCATCCTCGCGCCATTCAGCGGCACCATCGGCATTCGTCAGGTGGACGTCGGCGACTACCTCGCCAGCGGCACCATGGTCGCGACCCTGCAAGACCTTAGCAGCCTGTACGTCGACTTTTTCCTGCCCGAGCAATCGGTGCCGAAGATCGCCCTCGGCCAACCGATCCAGGTCATCGTCGCCGCCTACCCGACGCAAAGCTTCCCCGGCACCATCAGCGCGATCAACCCGAAGGTCGAAAACAGCACGCGCAACATCCTCGTCCGCGCGACCCTGGCCAATCCGGATGGCAAGTTGCTGCCGGGGATGTTCGCCAGCCTGCAGGTGATGCTGCCGGACCCGCAAAAGCACATCGTCGTACCGGAAAGTGCGATCACCTACACCCTGTATGGCAACTCGCTGTACGTGGTCGGGCAGAAGAAAGCCGAAGACGGCACGCTGGAAAAAGACGACAAGGGCCAACCGATCCTGATCGCCGAGCGACGGTTTATCGAAACCGGTGAACGCCGCGATGGCCTGGTGATGATCAACAAAGGTGTGCAGAGCGGCGAACAAGTGGTCACGGCCGGCCAGATCAAACTGGACAACGGCGCACACATTGCCATCAGCGACGACAAGACCCTGACCGATAAGAACAGTCAGCCACGTACTGACTGATCAAGGAATCCTCATGGCTTTTACCGATCCGTTCATCCGCCGCCCGGTGCTCGCCACGGTGGTCAGCCTGCTGATTGTGCTACTGGGCTTCCAGGCTTGGAGCAAGCTGCCGCTGCGCCAATACCCGCAAATGGAAAACGCCCTGATCACGGTGACCACCGCCTACCCCGGGGCCAACGCCGAAACGATCCAGGGCTACATTACCCAACCGATGCAGCAAAGCCTGGCAAGCGCCGAGGGCATCGACTACATGACCTCGGTCAGTCGCCAGAACTTCTCGGTGATTTCGATCTACGCGCGTATCGGCTCCAACAGCGACCGCCTGTTCACCGAGTTGCTGGCCAAGGCCAACGAGGTGAAGAACAAGCTGCCCCAGGACGCCGAAGACCCGGTGCTGAGCAAGGAAGCCGCCGACGCCTCGGCGCTGATGTACATCAGCTATTTCAGCAAGGAACTGAGCAACCCGCAGATCACCGATTACCTGTCCCGGGTTATCCAGCCGAAACTGGCGACACTGCCCGGCATGGCCGAAGCCGAGATTCTCGGCAACCAGGTGTTCGCCATGCGCCTGTGGCTCGACCCGGTGAAACTCGCCGGGTTCGGCCTGAGTGCCAGCGACGTGACCAACGCGGTGCGCCAGTACAACTTCCTCTCCGCCGCCGGCGAGGTGAAAGGCGAATACGTGGTCACCAGCATCAACGCCAACACCGAACTCAAGTCCGCCGAGGCCTTCGCCGCGATTCCGCTCAAGGTCGACGGTGACAGCCGGGTGCTGCTCAGCGATGTGGCGCGGGTGGAAATGGGCGCCGAGAACTACAACGCCATCAGCTCGTTCGGTGGCACACCGTCGGTGTACATCGGCATCAAGGCGACACCCGGCGCCAACCCGCTGGACGTGATCAAGGAAGTGCGCAAGATCATGCCGGAGCTGGAAGCCCAGTTGCCGCCCAATCTGAAAAGCGAAATCGCCTACGACGCCACGCTGTTTATCCAGGCTTCGATCAATGAGGTGATCAAAACCCTGTTTGAAGCGGTGCTGATCGTCATCGTCGTGGTGTTCCTGTTCCTCGGCGCCCTGCGTTCGGTGGTGATCCCGGTGGTGACCATCCCGCTGTCGATGATCGGCGTGATGTTCTTCATGCAGATGATGGGGTACTCGATCAACCTGCTGACCCTGCTGGCGATGGTGTTGGCCATCGGCCTGGTGGTGGACGATGCGATTGTGGTGGTGGAAAACATTCACCGCCACATCGAGGAAGGCAAGACACCGCTCGACGCGGCCATCGAAGGCGCCCGGGAAATCGCCATGCCGGTGGTTTCCATGACCATTACCCTGGCGGCGGTGTATGCGCCGATCGGGTTCCTCACCGGGCTCACCGGGGCGCTGTTCAAGGAGTTCGCCCTGACCCTGGCCGGGGCGGTGGTGATTTCCGGCATCGTTGCCCTGACCCTGTCGCCGATGATGTGCGCCTATTTGCTGCGCCACGACACCAATCCCAGCGGCCTGGCCCATCGCCTCGACCTGATTTTCGAAGGCCTCAAGCGCCGTTATCAAAGCATGCTGCACGGCACACTCAACACCCGGCCGGTGGTGCTGGTGTTCGCGGTCATCGTGCTGTGCCTGATCCCGGTGTTTCTCAAGTTCGCCAAAACGGAACTGGCACCGGACGAGGACCAGGGCATCATTTTCATGATGGCCAACGCCCCGCAGCCGACCAACCTCGATTACCTGAATACCTACACCGACGAATTCATCACAATCTTCAAGGAGTTTCCCGAGTACTACTCCTCGTTCCAGATCAATGGTTTCAACGGTGTGCAATCGGGTATCGGCGGCTTCCTGCTCAAACCGTGGAACGAGCGCGGTCGCACGCAAATGCAGATCCTGCCCGAGGTCCAGGAAAAACTGGGGAGCATTCCCGGCTTGCAGATTTTCGGCTTCAACCTGCCGTCCCTCCCGGGCACCGGTGAAGGCTTGCCGTTTCAGTTCATCATCAACACCGCCAACGACTACGCGTCGCTGCTGGACGTGGCCGATCGGGTGAAAAAACGCGCGCTGGAGTCCGGCAAGTTTGCCTTCGTCGACATCGACCTGGCGTTCGACAAGCCGGAAGTGGTGGTGGATATCGACCGCGCCAAGGCGGCCCAGATGGGCGTGTCGATGCAGGACCTCGGTGGCACCCTGGCGACGTTGCTGGGTGAGGCGGAGATCAACCGGTTCACCATCGAAGGGCGCAGCTACAAGGTCATCGCGCAGGTCGAACGAGCGTACCGGGATAACCCCGACTGGCTGAACAATTACTACGTCAAGAACACCAAGGGCGAACTGCTGCCGCTGTCGACCCTGATCACCGTGACCGACCGGGCACGGCCACGGCAGTTGAACCAGTTCCAGCAGCTTAACGCGGCGGCGGTGACCGGGTTCCCGCTGGTCAGCATGGGTGAGGCCATCGAGGTGGTGCGCCAGATCGCCCAGGAAGAAGCGCCGGTGGGTTTTGCCTTTGACTATGGCGGCACGTCACGGCAATTCGTTCAGGAAGGCAGTGCGCTGTGGGTCACGTTCGCCCTGGCGCTGGCGATCATTTTCCTGGTGCTGGCGGCGCAGTTCGAAAGCTTCCGCGATCCACTGGTGATTCTGGTGACGGTGCCGCTGTCGATCTGCGGGGCGTTGATTCCGCTGTTCCTCGGCTGGTCGAGCATGAACATCTACACCCAGGTCGGGTTGGTGACGTTGATCGGGCTGATCAGCAAACACGGGATCCTGATCGTGGAGTTCGCCAACAAGCTGCGCAAGGAGAAAGGCCTGACTCCGCGCGAAGCGGTGGAAGAAGCGGCGGCCATTCGTCTGCGGCCGGTGTTGATGACCACGGCGGCAATGGTGTTCGGCATGGTGCCGTTGATTCTGGCGACCGGTGCGGGCGCTGTCAGCCGCTTTGATATCGGCACGGTGATCGCCACGGGGATGTCGATCGGGACGTTGTTTACCCTGTTCGTGTTGCCGTGCGTTTATACGTTGCTGGCCAAGCCTGATAAACCCTCGGCTCCATGATCGTTCCCACGCTCCGCGTGGGAATGCAGCCCGGGACGCTCCGCATCCCATCAACAGCCGAACGCGGAGCGTCCGTTGCGGTATTCCCACGCAGAGCGTGGGAACGATCATTGTCGCGGAGCGTGGGAACGATCAGCCAAAAAAAAAGGCCTCGCATCTGCGAGGCCTTTTATTTTGGCTTCAATCTGTTCAACTTTGCGGCCTCAATCCCTGTGAAAGTCCGAACATGAACAGTAACAAGTCATGATCAGGTTGTGTGGCCACGGCTGCCTTGGCAACCCGTGGCAACGGGCAGTGAGCACCATCGTTCACTGCACTGAGGACTTGCGTGCGGGGCTGCTCCCAAGCCGCCACCGCCAATGAAGCAACTGCCAAGGCTCCTAGAAGAAACACACCTCGTGCAATTTCGAGTTTCATCGCTATAAACCCTTGATAGCGCTGCCAAACGCCGTCTCATAAAAATAGACCAGATTCTTCCAGTCTGTATCGCTGAACGACGAGTGGCGACGCAGTTGCTTCATGTCATGGGCGGCGGCGCGCTGGGCAGTCAAACGCTGGCGGCACTTCTCCAGATCGATGAGCGCCACTTCCACCGTGGCCGTTTCGCCTTCGCCGACAACCCGCACAAACACATGCTTGATGTAGATGCAGCTGTGCTGCCAGCGGCCCTTGTGCATGCGGGCCAGATTCTCGGCCAGTTCCTTGAGGACGCGCTCATGCACGGCTTCGCCATGACGCTCACGACCGCCACCGGCGTACCAGTGTTCGATTTCCTCGAAGCCGTCCAGGGACTTGGTGACCAGCAACGCACGCCATTTATGTACAGGGTCGCGCTGGGCGCCGCAGAACACCATTTCCGGCACACGAACGCCGAGCGCCGTCAGACCGATGAGCGCATCCTGCTCGCGCAATACGGTCGGTCGGCCGAAAGGGTGCAACCAGCTGCGGTAGATATGCCCGGTCTGACGCTTGGCATACAGCAGTTGCCCATCGCTGCTCCTGACGCGCTGCACGCCACTTTCCCCACCGCGACGGACGTTGGGTTCTTCTACCCATTCACCGCGCTGATTCCAGAAATAGTCGAAGCGGTCCTGGGAAGCGACTTCCGTTTCTGCTGCACATTGCACTGCCATCCTGTTACCTCTTGCGTAATACGTAAACTCGCCACATGGCATAGAGCGGTAAAAAGTCCAGTTGTTCCTGGATACGGAACCCCGCCTGTTCGAACTCCTTTTCAACCGTGGCGGCCGGTAACACAAAGCGATTTTGGTAACCTTCCTGCCCGCGCGCTTTCTCGGCACGCTTGCGTTTCCAGGCCTTGAAATTGCCGTCCACCCACAGCGAAATGATCACGCTGTCACGGGTGACACGCTCGAATTCGCGCAGGATGGCCAGTCGGTGCTCGGCTTCCCCGATGTGATGGAGCAATCGCATGCAGAAAATGCTGTCGACGGCGTTATCGGGCAAGGCAATGTCGAACGCAGAAGTGTGCAAGGGTTGTACCCGTTTTACCACTTCGGCTGGCTGCGACTGGGTCGCAATTTTCAACATTGACTCGGAGTTGTCGGCTCCGATGATCACCCGATTGGGTTTTTCCGCCAATAACGGCCAGAAACGCCCGGCGCCGCTGGGTAAATCGAGGACCAACCCGGGCTCACCGGCCAGGGTCAGCGCCTTGCGTGCCAATTGCTCGTCTCGCCAATGAGACAATCGACGACCGAGACCGTCCTGGTGCTTGCGCAGGTACTTTTGCGCGTGTTGATCGTCGTACTTTTCCGAAAAATCCAGTTTGATCGGGCCTGCCATCTCAAAGTCTCCTGAATTGCTGATGACAACCACCTTAGGTAGCGTCGTGTCAGCGTCAGGTCATGACTTTGTGAAAACTTCGTTGTGTACAATCGTGAAGTATTTCAGGGTTTTACAAGGATTGGATAGTGGCGCGGGGCCACCGCCGTTCAATCAGACCCGCGGCTTACCCAATTCCACTTCAAAACGGCAGCCATTCGGTTCCATGGTGGTCAGCCTGACTGTCCAGCCCTGGTTCTCACAAATCCGCTGCACCAGCGACAAGCCCAGGCCCAAGCCTTCGCCGCGATTCTCGCTGCCGCGCACAAAGGGCTCGAACATCGCCTCGCGCTTTTCCTCGGGAATACCGACGCCACTGTCCTCGACAATAAACCCGGTGTCCGTGAGGGTGAGGCGAATGAAGCCGGTTTCGGTGTAGTGCAGCGCATTACGCAACAAGTTACCCATCACCGCTTGCAGCAGGGTCGCGTTGTAGCGGTTGTTCAGCGCATTACCTGGCTCGAACTGCAGGGCCAGCCCTTTGTACGCGATCGGCTCACGCCAGAGATTGAGCAGCCCGTCGGCCACCTGGCTGAGCGTCTGCTGCGGGGACATGCTGGCGTCTTCATGCTGGGCGCGGGCCAGCATCAGGAAGGTTTGCACCAGTTCGCGCATTTCCTCACAGGCCCGGGCGATACGCTCGACCTGGGAACGACCGCGCTGGTCGATGCCAGGGTTTTCCAGCAGTAGTTCGCAGGAACTGGCCAGGACCATCAGCGGGGTGCGCAATTCATGACTGACGTCACTGGTGAACAGGCGCTCACGGGTCAAGGCCTGGCGCAGGCGCCCGAGCGTGGCGTCGAAGGCCACCGCCAGCTCGCCCACTTCGTCCGCGGCATAGTCGGGCGCCAAGGGCGGCGCCAAACCCAATAACTGATCGCGGTGGCGTACTTGCCGAGCTAGCCGTACCACGGGTGCCATGACCTTGCGCGCCAGGATCCAGCCGAGAAACACCGCCAATGCCAGGCTCAGGACGAATCCCACCAGGACCACGGCAAACAGCACTCGCTCCCGCTCTTCGAAATCACTCTGATCCTGCAACAGCACATAACGCCGGCCGTCGACGACTTCGACCATCGCGTGATACGACAGCTGTTCGCGAAAGACTTCGTGAAAGCCGGGTTCCAGGTGACGCAGGTCCTTGGGCAACTCGAAGTCCCCTGGCCCGCCGCTGAAATAGAACAGTTGGTCTGGCTCCGGGCGGTGGCTCCAGTCCGACACGCTGTCCATCAGCAACAGCCGTTGCAAGTCGCCACCCAGGCCGGCCGAAATCAGTTTCTCTTCCACCAGGTGCACGGTCGCCACGATGCCCATGGCGAAGGCCCCGGCCACCAGCGCGCTCATCAGCGCAAAGGCAATGATGATTCGTTGAGCAAGGCTCTGCTTAAACTCCATCTCGGCCCTCGGCCAAGCGGTAACCCACGCCGTGCACGGTTTGCAGCAAAGGCTTGGCAAAAGGCTTGTCGATCACCTGGCGCAGTTGATGAACATGGCTGCGCAGGCTGTCGCTGTCCGGGCAATCATCGCCCCACAGGGCTTCTTCGAGGATTTCACGCCGCAGCACATGGGGGCTTTTCTGCATCAGTACCGCCAGCAACTTGAGGCCGACCGGGTTGAGTTTCAGCAGGCGGCCTTCGCGGGTCACTTCCAGGGTATCGAGGTCGTAGCTCAGGTCACCGACCTGCAACGCACGGCGCCCGCCGCCCTGGGCCCGGCGCATGACCGCTTCAATGCGCGCTGCCAGTTCGGACAGGGCGAAAGGCTTGATCAGGTAGTCATCGGCGCCGGACTTGAAGCCCTGCAAACGGTCATCCAGCTGATCCCGGGCGGTGAGCATGATCACCGGTGTGTCGCGACGGGCGTCTTCACGCAGGCGCTTGCACAGGGTGTAGCCGTCAATGCCGGGCAGCATGATGTCGAGCACGATCAGGTCGTAATGCTCGGTGGCCGCCAGGTGCAGCCCCGACAAGCCGTCCTGCGCGCAATCCACGGTGTAGCCCTTGAGCCCCAGGTAATCGGCCAGATTGGCGAGGATATCGCGGTTGTCTTCAACCAATAGAATTCGCATGGGCACTCCTCCGTACACAGTAACGGCCGTCTTCGGCTCGCGCAGCTTACGGCCAAGTGTGGCTCACGGCTAGGGTTGTGTGGCCCTGTCCTTTCATCATTCTACCGACCGATGTTTTAACGAGTTTTTCACTCTCGATTCACAAGGCCACAACAGGATCGGGCGCAGACTCCGCGCGACTGCGCCCCTCAGAACTTGCTCACTGCTCAAGGAATTGCCATGGTTTCGACCTCTGCCCGCCCCGCCTCCCGCCCACTCAATTTCTGGGTATGTCTCGGGGTTCCCGCCATTGCGGCGATCGTTCTGGTGTTGCTCGAACTGACCGATCTGGACATGAATCTGGCTCGGTACTTTTATGATCCGGCGGCCGGTGATTTCATTGGCCGGCACAGTTATTTCCTCGAAGACATCCTGCATGACCGGGCTAAACAAGTGGTCATCGCTTTCTCGGTGTTTGCGGTGATCGGTTTTATCTGCGCGTTTTTTGTCGAGAAGCTCAAACCGTTCAAACGGGAGCTGGGTTGCCTGGTGTTGTCGTTGGGCTTGGCCACTTCATTTGTCACGCCGGTGAAAGTGGTGACGGCGGTGCAATGCCCCTGGAGCCTGGAACAGTTCGGTGGCCATGAAACCTACAGCGAACTGCTGAGCCCGCGTCCGCACACCGATAAGCCGGGCCGGTGCTGGCCGGGCGGTCATGCGGCCACCGGTTTTACCTTGTTTGCGCTGTTCTTTGTGCTGCGCGACCGTCGTCCTCGACTGGCGCGCAAGGCGTTTATCTTCGCTGCCGCTTTGGGCACGGTGTTTTCCATCAGCCGGATGATGCAGGGCGCGCACTTCTTCTCGCATAACGTGTGGACGGCGATTTTCTGCTGGCTGATTTGCCTGGGGTCGTATTACTACATCCTGTATCGACCGGCTTCCAAGGTTGAGCGGGTTGGCAAGGCAAAGCCGGTCAGCGTCTGAGCTGACGTCTGCACGGGCAATAAAAAACCCCGCCTGCTTAGCGCAGGCGGGGTTTTTATGTACGGGGTAAGGCTGGCTTACATCATGCCGCCCATGCCACCCATACCGCCCATGTCTGGCATACCGCCGCCAGCCGAGCCTTCTTCCTTGATCTCGGCGATCATGGCTTCGGTGGTGATCATCAGGCTGGCGATGGAAGCCGCTGCCTGAAGAGCCGAACGAGTCACTTTAGCCGGGTCCAGGATGCCCATTTCGATCATGTCGCCGTATTCGCCGGTAGCAGCGTTGTAACCGTAGTTACCCGAACCCTGCTTGACCTTGTCGACAACGACGCTTGGCTCGTCGCCGGAGTTGGCAACGATCTGGCGCAGTGGCGCTTCAACAGCGCGACGCAGCAATTGGATACCAACGTCCTGATCGGCGTTGTCGCCTTTCAGTTCGGAGATAGCCTGCAGAGCGCGAACCAGTGCCACGCCGCCGCCAGGTACCACGCCTTCTTCAACGGCAGCACGGGTAGCGTGCAGGGCGTCTTCAACGCGGGCTTTCTTCTCTTTCATTTCTACTTCGGAACCAGCGCCAACCTTGATCACTGCAACGCCGCCGGACAGCTTGGCCAGACGCTCTTGCAGTTTTTCACGGTCGTAGTCGGACGAAGTGTCAGCCACTTGCTGACGGATTTGCAGAACGCGAGCCTGAATATCAGTCTCAACGCCGGCGCCGTCGATCACGGTGGTGTTTTCTTTGGACAGGATCACGCGCTTGGCATTACCCAGGTGTTCCAGGGTAGTGCTTTCCAGGCTCAGACCGATCTCTTCGGAGATAACGGTACCGCCAGTCAGGACGGCGATGTCCTGCAGCATGGCCTTGCGACGGTCGCCGAAGCCTGGAGCCTTGACGGCTGCGACTTTAACGATGCCACGCATGTTGTTCACAACCAGAGTCGCCAAGGCTTCGCCTTCAACGTCTTCGGCCACGATCAGCAGTGGACGGCCGGCTTTGGCAACGGCTTCCAGTACTGGCAACATTTCGCGGATGTTGGAGATCTTTTTGTCGACCAGCAGAATCAGCGGACCGTCGAGCTCGGCAGTCATGGTTTCTGGCTTGTTGACGAAGTACGGGGACAGGTAGCCACGGTCGAACTGCATGCCTTCAACAACCGACAGTTCGTTTTCCAGGCCCGAGCCTTCTTCAACGGTGATCACGCCTTCTTTACCGACTTTTTCCATGGCTTCGGCAATGATGTCGCCGATGGAGTTGTCGGAGTTGGCCGAGATGGTGCCGACCTGAGCGATCGCCTTGGTGTCAGCGCAAGGCTTGGACAGGGCTTTGAGCTCTTTGACGATAGCGATGGTCGCTTTGTCGATACCGCGCTTCAGGTCCATCGGGTTCATGCCGGCAGCGACGGCTTTCAGGCCTTCGTTGACGATCGATTGAGCCAGAACGGTAGCGGTGGTGGTGCCGTCGCCTGCGTCATCGTTGGCACGGGAGGCAACGTCTTTGACCAGCTGCGCGCCCATGTTTTCGAAACGGTCTTTCAGTTCGATTTCTTTGGCTACGGAAACGCCGTCCTTGGTGATGGTCGGAGCGCCGAAGC
Source organism: Pseudomonas sp. ADAK2 (assembly GCF_012935755.1). GTDB lineage: Bacteria > Pseudomonadota > Gammaproteobacteria > Pseudomonadales > Pseudomonadaceae > Aquipseudomonas. The sequence continues at coordinate 5,944,043 of NZ_CP052862.1, read as the reverse complement.
TCTTCTCGATGATCACGTTACGGCCTTTAGGGCCCAGGGTCGCTTTTACTGCGTCAGCCAGGACGTTTACACCGGCGAGCATTTTCTTGCGGGCGGAATCGCCGAATTTAACTTCTTTAGCAGCCATGATCGATATTCCTTAAATACTTTGTAGTAGCGGGAAAATGAGCGGGGAATCAGCCTTCGACAACGGCGAGGATTTCGCTCTCGCCAATTACCAACAGGTCTTCGCCGTCGACTTTCACAGTGTTGCTGCCGGAGTAAGGGCCGAACACAACCTTGTCACCCACTTTCACGGACAGCGCACGCACTTCACCGTTGTCCAGCACTTTGCCTGGGCCTACAGCGAGGACTTCGCCCTGGTTTGGCTTTTCAGCAGCCGAACCTGGCAGGACGATACCGCCAGCGGTTTTCTTTTCTTCTTCGCTGCGACGGACGACGACGCGGTCATGCAGAGGACGAAGCTTCATTGTCGATCTCTCCTAATTGTGGTTTTCATCGGCCGGTGTATTCCCGGCGGGTTTAACAAATCCGGCGGTGCCGGGTGCGGTTCGTCGAGCGAACCGCGGAAGTCTGTCTGGCGTGATCGCCAGAAACCTTGCGGTGACCGTTACATAAGGGCGCATAAGCTTATTACAAGGGCGGGCAAGCAAATTTTTTCATGTTGTGGCCCGCAAACGAACACGGCACCCGAAGGTGCCGTGCAGCTGAAACGCTTTACTTGGGATCGTGGTGTTCGAACTCGCCTTCGATCACATCGGGCTCGCGGCCCAACGGCTGACGCGGGGCAGGACCGCCCCGCGGTTGCAGGTCATCGGCGAAGGCACGCTGACGGATCGCCGCCTCTTCAGCGCGCTGGCGCATCTTGTTCGCCAGCAAGCGGCGAGACAGCGGCAGCAGCATGATCAGGCCCAGCACGTCGGTGACGAAGCCGGGCAGGATCAACAGACCACCAGCCAAAGCCAGCATCAGGCCTTCGAGCATGGTCTGGGCCGGCAGCTCGCCACGGTTCAGGCTTTCACGGGCACGCAGTGCAGTGGCCAGACCGGCGATCCGCAGCACGAACACGCCGAGCATCGAGCCGAGAATGATCAGCAGCAGGGCCGGGAAAAACCCGATGGCCCCGCTGACCTTGACGAATACGAACAGCTCCAACACCGGAAACAGTACAAAGAGCAATAAAAAAGGGCGCATCAAATGGTTCCTCAACGCAAGAATGCCTTGCCAGTAAGCCTTAGATGACGTCGCCACTTCGTGAATTCAAGCGTCGGCGACTTCATTTTTCGGCCAATGCTCGGCGTGAGCCAGGAAAACCAAGGCTTCCCGGACTTGTGTCGGCGTATTACACGGCGCTTGAAACGGCAACCAGTACAGCCCCTGGCCGATGCGCAAGTGCATGCCTTCGGTGTCGATGCCAGCCAGTTGCGCCGGGGCTGTCGTCGGCAAACCGGCCAGCTCGACGTAGTGCGCGATGGCCTTGGCGTGGTCGGCATTCATGTGCTCGACCATGCTCACTTCCGCCTTGCCGGCGAACGGGTTGGCCAGGGTCAGTTGATCGACCCAATGAATCGCGCCGAAACCGCCGATGTAGCGATGACGGACCGGCTTGAGCACCCAGAAATCGAAATCGTGAGCCTTGTGGTAACTCTGGGAGTCCGGGAAGTACCGGTAATAACGCTCGGCCGCCGCTTCGACAGCCGCCTCATCCTCAAGCTTTTCCGCCTCGGCCAGGTAGGTCAGGCGACCAACGGCTTGCGCGTCTTCCGCCCCACGCTCGCCGACGAACAGTGAGCATTTCGGATCTTTCTGCAGGTTGTGGGTGTGCTGGGCGATGCGGCTGATCAGGATCAGCGGCCGGCCCTGCTCGTCCAGGCAGTACGGAACCACCGAGCCAAAGGGGAAACCGGGCATGGCCTTGGAGTGTGTCGAAAGCACTCCGCGGTATTCCTTGAGAAGCAATTCTCGGGCATTCTTGGCCGCTTCAACGCTCAATTTATGACTCCTTATATAGAATCCGTCGAAAAAACGGACAGGCGCCTGGGGATAAGTATTCCAGCACGCCATCGGGGCAGTTCTCATGTGCAGCCAGGCCACATCAGGTGCAGATCGAGAGGCCCTCTAGAAGGAAACCACTTTCTGACCTGCTATTGGGGCATGCGAATGCAACTCACTGACAAAGTAATCATTATCACTGGCGGTTGCCAGGGTTTAGGCCGTTCGATGGCCGAGTATTTCGCAGGTAAAGGCGCGAAGCTGGCGCTGGTCGATCTGAACCAGGAAAAGCTCGATGACACCGTCGCCGCATGCAAGGCCAAGGGCGTCGAGGCCCGCGCCTATCTGTGCAACGTCGCCAATGAAGAACAAGTGACGCACATGGTCGCCCAGGTGGCCGAAGATTTCGGCGCGATCCATGGCTTGATCAACAACGCCGGGATTCTGCGCGATGGCCTGCTGATCAAGGTCAAGGACGGCGAAATGACCAAGATGAGCCTGGCCCAGTGGCAGGCGGTGATCGACGTCAACCTGACCGGCGTGTTCCTGTGCACCCGTGAAGTGGCGGCGAAAATGGTCGAGCTGAAAAACAGCGGCGCGATCATCAATATCTCGTCGATTTCCCGTGCCGGCAACGTCGGCCAGACCAACTACTCCGCCGCCAAGGCCGGTGTCGCCGCAGCGACCGTGACCTGGGCCAAGGAACTGGCGCGCTACGGCATTCGCGTGGCAGGCATTGCGCCGGGCTTTATCGAAACCGAGATGACGCTGGGCATGAAGCCGGAAGCGTTGGAGAAGATGACGGCCGGGATCCCGCTCAAGCGCATGGGCAAGCCGGACGAGATCGCCCATTCGGCGGCGTACATTTTCGAGAACGACTATTACACCGGTCGGATTCTGGAGATGGATGGCGGGTTGCGTATCTAAAGCGAGATCAACCCCTGTAGCAGCTGCCGAGGCACGAGGCTACGTTACGTGTCCGCAGGACCGCCCTCGGGGGCCGCTGCGCAGCCCATCGCAGCCTCGTGCCTCGGCAGCTGCTACAGAGAAACGAGGCTGCGATCTTTTAACAGGTGACGCAGATTAATCGTCGCTGACGGTGATATTCGGCATCGCCGGTGTCGCCGCTTCCTGCAACACGATCCGCGCGCCGACATGGCGGGCCAGTTCCTGATACACCATCGCAATCGGGCTGTCCGGCTCGGCGATCACCGTTGGCTTGCCGCCATCGGCCTGTTCGCGGATGGCCATCGCCAGCGGCAACGATGCCAGCAGTTCGACGCCGTACTGGGTGGCCAATTTCACACCACCGCCCTCACCGAACAGATGCTCGGCATGTCCGCAGTTGGAGCAGATGTGCACGGCCATGTTTTCCACCACGCCCAACACCGGAATGTTGACCTTGCGGAACATTTCCACGCCCTTGCGCGCGTCCAGCAGGGCCAGGTCTTGCGGCGTCGTAACGATGACAGCACCGGCCACCGGGACTTTCTGCGCCAGGGTCAGCTGGATGTCGCCGGTGCCAGGCGGCATGTCGATGACCAGGTAATCAAGGTCGCCCCACGCGGTCTGGGTCACCAGTTGCAACAGCGCACCGGAGACCATCGGGCCGCGCCAGACCATCGGCGTGTTGTCGTCGGTCAGGAAGGCCATGGACATCACTTCCACGCCATGGGACTGAATCGGGATGAACCACTTCTGATCCTTGACCTGCGGCCGGGTGCCTTCCGGGATGCCAAACATGATGCCTTGGCTCGGGCCGTAGATGTCGGCGTCGAGAATCCCGACCTTGGCGCCTTCACGGGCCAGCGCCAGGGCGAGGTTGGCGGCGGTGGTGGACTTGCCCACGCCACCCTTGCCGGAGGCTACGGCCACCACGTTCTTGACGTTGGCCAGGCCCGGGATCTGTGCCTGGGCCTTGTGCGCGGCGATCACGCTGGTGATCTCGACACGGGCGGTGACCACCCCGTCCAGCCCTTCGATAGCCATTTGCAGCAACTGCGCCCAGCCACTCTTGAACAGACCGGCGGCATAACCCAGTTCCAGCTGGACGCTGACGCGATCGCCCTGGATGTCGATGCCGCGCACGCACCCGGCGCTGACCGGATCCTGGTTCAGGTAAGGGTCGGTGTATTGGCGAAGGACGGCTTCCACCGCTGCGCGATTGAGGGCGCTCATGGGCAACTCCGATAGCAAGACTGGAAAATCAGGCGGGTATCGTACCTGTTCTGATCGTTTCGCGGGATGCCGAGAAAAGATCGCACCACCGATTCAATCATCGGAGGAAACAACCTCACGGGGTGAAAAATATGCGCCAGCGCTTTATAGTGGCCGACCTCCGTTTCATCAAGTAGCCGAGCCCCATGTCCGAGCCACGCAAGATCCTCGTCACCAGCGCCCTGCCCTATGCCAATGGTTCGATCCATCTTGGCCACATGCTGGAATATATCCAGACCGACATGTGGGTGCGCTTCCAGAAGCACCGCGGCAATCAATGCATCTATGTCTGCGCCGACGACGCCCACGGTTCGGCCATCATGCTGCGCGCGGAAAAGGAAGGCATCACCCCGGAACAACTGATCGCCAACGTCCAGGCTGAACATAGCGCCGACTTTGCCGAGTTCCTGGTGGACTTCGACAACTTCCACTCCACTCATTCCGAAGAAAACCGTGAGCTGTCGAGCCAGATCTACCTGAAGCTGCGCGACGCCGGGCACATTGCCCAACGCTCGATCACGCAGTACTTCGACCCGGAAAAGAAAATGTTCCTGGCCGACCGCTTCATTAAGGGCACCTGCCCGAAATGCGGCACCGAAGACCAGTACGGCGACAACTGCGAAAAATGCGGTGCGACCTACGCTCCCACCGACCTGAAGGATCCGAAGTCGGCGATCTCTGGCGCCACCCCGGTGCTCAAGGATTCCCAGCACTTCTTCTTCAAGCTGCCGGACTTCCAGGAAATGCTGCAAGTCTGGACCCGCAGCGGCACCCTGCAAGACGCCGTCGCCAACAAAATCGCCGAGTGGCTGGATGCCGGCCTGCAACAGTGGGACATCTCCCGCGATGCGCCGTACTTCGGTTTCGAGATTCCGGGCGAGCCGGGCAAGTACTTCTACGTGTGGCTGGACGCGCCTATCGGCTACATGGCCAGCTTCAAGAACCTGTGCGCCCGTCGTCCAGACCTGGATTTCGATGCGTTCTGGTCCAAGGATTCCACCGCCGAGCTGTACCACTTCATCGGCAAGGACATCGTCAATTTCCACGCGCTGTTCTGGCCAGCGATGCTTGAAGGTGCGGGTTTGCGCAAGCCAACCGGCATCAACGTACACGGCTACCTGACCGTCAACGGTCAGAAAATGTCCAAGTCCCGTGGCACCTTCGTCAAGGCCCGGACCTACCTGGACCACCTGTCGCCGGAATACCTGCGCTACTACTACGCGGCCAAGCTTGGCCGTGGCGTCGACGACCTGGACCTGAACCTCGAAGACTTTGTGCAGAAGGTCAACTCCGACCTGGTGGGCAAAGTCGTCAACATCGCCAGCCGTTGCGCCGGTTTCATCCAGAAAGGTAACGCCGGTGTATTGGTGGCGGGTAACGCCGCGCCGGAACTGACCGACGCCTTCCTCGCCGCCGCGCCAGGCATCGCCGAGGCCTACGAGGCTCGCGACTTCGCCCGCGCCATGCGCGAGATCATGGGCCTGGCCGACCGTGCCAACGCCTGGATCGCCGACAAGGCGCCGTGGTCGCTGAACAAGCAGGAAGGCAAGCACGACGAAGTCCAGGCCATCTGCGCCTTGGGCATCAACCTGTTCCGCCAACTGGTGATCTTCCTTAAACCGGTGCTGCCACTACTGGCCGCCGATGCCGAGGCGTTCCTCAATGTCGCGCCGCTGACCTGGAACGACCACGCCACGCTGCTGAGCAATCATCAGCTGAACGAATTCAAACCGTTGATGACCCGCATCGACCCGGTAAAAGTGCAAGCCATGACCGACGCCTCGAAAGAAGACCTGACTGCCAGCGCCACCGATACCGGTGAAACTGCACCGGCCGGCAATGGCGAATTGGTCAAAGAGCCGCTGTCGCCGGAAATCGAGTTCGACGCCTTTGCCGCCGTCGACCTGCGCGTGGCACTGATCCTCAAGGCCGAACATGTGGAAGGGGCCGACAAACTGCTGCGCCTGACCCTGGACATCGGTGATGAGCAACGCAACGTGTTCTCCGGAATCAAGAGTGCTTACCCGGATCCGTCCAAGCTCAATGGTCGCCTGACCATGATGATCGCCAACCTCAAGCCGCGGAAAATGAAGTTCGGGATCTCCGAAGGCATGGTGATGGCGGCCGGCCCTGGCGGTGAAGAAATCTACCTGCTGAGCCCCGACAGCGGCGCCAAGCCGGGGCAGCGCATCAAGTAAACTTCGATTTGCAAAACCGATCCCACAGTCGTGCCTGGCATGCCTGTGGGATTTTCATATCTGGCCCACCCTCCGTCCTTGCCGGATAATGCCTAACCTTGTTAGACAGGCCTCCTTCTGCCGGCACGATCATGACCGAACTGCTTCTTACGCTTATCAGCGCCGCCCTGATCAACAACCTCGTGTTGCAGTGGCCGCTGGGCGTCGATCCGCTGTTGGCTGCCGAACAACGGCAGGTCCATGCACTGGGCATTGCCACGGCAGCCCTGATGCTGATCGTCGGCATGACCGGCTACGCGCTCTTCCACTGGCTATTGGTGCCACTGGAACTGACGAGCCTGCGCCTGTTCGTGTTCCTGCCATTGAGCGTTCTGTTGATCGCCCCGCTGCTGACGTTACTGTCGCGATTATTTGCAAAACTTTCGTTCGAAGGCCTGTGGCCCTTGCTGCTCGGCAATGCCGGCGTGCTCGGGCTGACCTTGCTCAACGCCCAGGACGACAAGGGCTTTTTCCATGCCAGCGCCCTGAGCCTCGGTGCCGGACTGGGCTTCTGGCTGGTGCTGATGCTGTTCAGCGACTTGAGCCAGCGCACACGTGACAATGATGTTCCCCTGCCCTTTCGTGGCTTGCCGATCCAGTTGATCGGTGCCGGACTGATCGCAGTGGCTTTTCTCGGATTCAGTGGACTGATCAAAACATGAGTCTGATTCAACGCATCGACGCCCTCTTGCCCCAGACCCAATGCGGCAAGTGCGGCCACCCCGGATGCAAGCCTTACGCCGAAGGCATCGCCGACGGCGAGTCGATCAACAAGTGCCCGCCGGGCGGCAGCGAAACCATCGCCGCCCTGGCCGACTTGCTGAAAGTACCGGTGCTGGAACTCGACATCAGTCGCGGTTCGGCACCGGCGCAGATTGCCTACATCCGCGAAGCCGAATGCATCGGCTGCACCAAGTGCATCCAGGCCTGCCCGGTGGACGCGATCGTCGGCGCGGCAAAACTGATGCATACGGTGATCGTCGATGAATGCACCGGTTGCGACCTGTGCGTGGCGCCGTGCCCGGTGGACTGCATAGAGATGCGCCCACTGCCGCTGGCCACGGTGCTGCCGATTGTCGGCGGCCTGGCGTTCAGCCTTGAAGAACAACGGGCCCGGGCCAGCAAGCGCAATCGGGCGCGGCGTCGTTTCGAACAACGCAACGCTCGGTTACAACGTGAAGAACAACAGAAAATTGCCGAGCGCCAGGCCCGCGCCCAACGTGCCGCGCAACCCAGTGAAGTGACGGTCAATCCGGTGCAGGCCGCCCTTGAACGGGTCCGCGCGCAAAAAACCGCAACGGCTGACGCGGCGTTGAAAAAGGCCAAGATCGATCTGGCGATGAGTCGGGCGCAATTGAACAAATCGCTCAAGGCCTTCGGCCATCCACCGACCTTCGAGCAACAATCGCAACTGATCGTCCTGCAACAGCAGTTCGAAGCCGCCGAGCAGGCGCTGGCGCAACTGGAAAGCACCGCGCCACCCGCCCCGGCACTGGTTGCCCCGGCAAAAGACGCCGAGCTGAAACGGGCGAAAATCCAGCTAGCCATGCGCCGCGCCGAGCTGAAAAAAGCGCAGACCAGTGAAGCGCCGGCGCAGCAGATCGAAGCGTTGGAGCGGGCGTTGAAAAATGCCGAACAGGCGTTGCACGAGGCTGAAGCGGTCAGTGATCAACCGTTGCCTGACCTGATGCGCGTCGAAAAACGCCCGATCGACAGCCAGCTTCGACAGCTGAAAACCGAATTGGCCTACGCTCGCGCCGATGTCAGCAAGCTTGAACGACGGCTGGATACGCCGACAGAGATGATGGACAAGGCGCGCGCCCGACTCCTGGAAGCCGAACGCCTGGTGGAGGCCTATGTCGCCCCTTGAATCGGTGGACGAACGCCTTCAGCAGGCCATGAAGCTGGTATTGCTGGCCACGGTGCCGGGGATGCTGGCAATGTTTTGGCTGTATGGCTGGGGCGTCTTGATCAACCTGATTCTGACGGCCTTGACGGCGCTGGCGATAGAGGCCGCGGTGCTGAAGTTGCGCAAGCGCCCGCTCAAGCCGACCTTGAGCGACGGCAGTGCCTTGGTCACAGCGACGCTGCTGGCGCTGGCCTTGCCGCCGTATTGCCCGTGGTGGCTGACGGTCAGTGCTGCCGCCGCCGCGTTGCTGTTCGGCAAACATCTGTATGGCGGTGTCGGCAAGAACCCGTTCAACCCGGCCATGCTCGGTTTCGCCTTGATGCTGGTGACCTTTCCGCAACTGATGACGCACTGGCCGTCATCCCATGGCATGGACCTGCTCGGCGGTCTGTCGCAGGTGTTCGGCTTCAGTTTTAGCCAGACGCCGGATGCGTGGGTCCAGGCCACAGCGCTGGACAGCCTGCGCATCAATAAAAGCCTGACCATGGATGAGCTGTTCGCCGGCAACCCGGCGTTCGGTCATTTTGGCGGTCGCGGTGTGGAATGGGTCAACCTAGCGTTTCTGGCCGGTGGTGCTTTTCTGCTTCAGCAACGGGTGTTCAGCTGGCATGCGCCGGTCGGCATGCTCGCCAGCCTGTTCATCATCAGCCTGTTGTGCTGGAACGGCTCGGGGTCCGATTCCCATGGCTCGCCGCTGTTTCATCTGCTCACGGGCGCGAGCATGCTGGGTGCATTCTTTATCGTCACGGAGCCGGTGTCCGGCGCAAAAAGCCCCACGGCCCGACTGCTGTTCGGCGCGGGGGTCGGGCTGCTGACCTACCTGATTCGGACCTGGGGCGGCTATCCGGATGGCGTAGCGTTTGCCGTGCTGCTGATGAACCTCTGTGTGCCGGCGCTGGAACGGTTTGCCGCCGCCCCCCAGGAGCGAACCGCGCCATGAACCGGGCGACCAGCGTTGTGATCCTGGCGTTATTGGCCGGCCTTGGAACAGGCGTGACCTATCTTGTGCAACACACCAGCGCGACGCGCATTGCCACTGAACAGCGCCTGATCGACAGTCGCACGCTGCTGGATATGCTGCCGTCCGACAGCTACGACAACCAGCCGCTGGAACAACCTCTGCCCCTCGAAAACATCCCGTTGAGCAACAGCACGTTGCTGGGGGGTTACCGGGCGACGAAGTCTGGCCAGCCCAGCGCGGTGTTGCTGCGCAGCCAGACCCTGGGTTACACCAGCGCCATCGAATTGCTGATCGCCATCGACGCCAATGGAAAATTGCTCGGGGTCAAAACCCTCAAACAGGCAGAAACACCGGGCCTGGGTGGTCGCCTCGCTGATTGGCCGAATGCCTGGCTGCACCTCTTTACCGGCAAGTCGCGCACCGATCCCGCGGACAATGGTTGGGCGTTGAAAAAGGATCAAGGGCAATTCGATCAAATGGCCGGGGCGACCACGACCTCAAGAGCCGCGATCAACACGATCCATGATGCGTTGCGCTATTTCGATGAGCATCGGCAACAACTGATGGGGAGCGACGCCCATGAATAAGGCGTCTGTACAGAACTCACTGATGCTGGCGCCACTGATCGGCGTCACCGGCTCCCTGATGACCGCTCTGGGACTGTGGCTGATGTTCGTGGTGGTGATTGCGGTCTATGACGTCGGGATGGGTCCTTTGCGCGCCAGACTCGTGCCGTGGGCACGCTTGCCGGCCGGCGTCCTGCTGGCGGCCACGCTGACCAGTTGCGCCGAACTCGCCGGGCAAGCTTGGTCGCTGCAATGGCAGCAACATCTGGGGTTGTATGCCGGGCTCATCGCCTTGCAATGTGTGGTGCTGGATAACAATGGCTTTTTCCAGAGCCCCTGGCGTGATCGCTTGCGCCTGTGTGGCCTGTTCGGCGCGCTGATGGCAAGCCTGGGCCTGCTGCGCGAACTTATCGGTCAAGGCACCGTTGGTGCTCATCTGTCCTGGCTGACCGGCGGGGTGGATTGGCCCGGTATCGTTCTGACTGCCGACGGCGGCCTGCGCCTGGCCACCCTCGCTCCCGGCGGATTCATCCTGCTGGGGCTGTTGATCGCCGGGTGGCAGGCCTGGCCTCGCCCAACGCCTTCTAATTGACCGCTTTCGAGGAAATGCATCACCCATGAATGCCGCAAAACGTTACGAAATCTTTCGCAGGCTGCACGAAGACAACCCGGAGCCGAAGACTGAACTGGCCTATTCCTCAGCATTCGAACTGCTGATCGCGGTGATTCTGTCGGCGCAGTCCACCGATGTCGGCGTCAACAAGGCCACGGCCAAACTCTATCCGGTGGCCAATACCCCGGCGGCGATTTATGCCCTGGGCGTCGAAGGTCTGTCGGCGTACATCAAGACCATCGGCCTGTTCAACAGCAAGGCCAGGAACGTGATCGAAACCTGTCGCTTGCTGGTGGAGCGCCATGGCGGCGAAGTACCGCAGACCCGCGAGGAGCTGGAAGCGCTACCCGGCGTTGGCCGCAAGACCGCCAACGTGGTGCTCAATACCGCATTCCGCCAGCTGACCATGGCCGTGGACACTCATATTTTCCGGGTCAGCAACCGTACCGGCATTGCACCTGGCAAAAATGTGGTCGAGGTGGAAAACAAGCTGATGAAGTTCGTGCCCAAGGAGTTTCTGCTCGACTCCCATCACTGGCTGATCCTCCACGGGCGCTACGTATGCCTGGCCCGAAAGCCCCGTTGCGGCAGTTGCCGGATCGAAGACTTGTGCGAATACAAGCAAAAGACCTCGGACGATTGAGGCGCTATTAGAATTATTGATTTATCGATTGAAAAAATCTTTTTTACCCGCCGGGAGAATGTCGATATAAGGAGCGCCAAAGGCAGTCTTAGCCTGGAGTAACAAAATGAGCACTGGCAAAGAGCAATTGGACGTAGAAGACGACTTCACCCCCGTTGAAGCCGATGACGCTGAACCGGTGGTCGAGGTAGCGAAAACCAACCTGAGCAAGCGCCGCACCATCGACAATCTGCTGGAGGAGCGCCGACTGCAAAAGCAATTGGCCGATTACGATTTTGATGTATGACACCTAAAAGCCTCCCGAAACGGAGGCTTTTTACTAGGTGTCGTCACACCAGGCCATTTCGCTGGGCCAGTTCGATCAAGTCCACCAGCGAGCGAGCATTGAGCTTCAATAACAAACGGGTCTTGTAAGTACTGACGGTCTTGTTGCTGAGGAACATTCCATCGGCTATCTCTTTGTTGGTCTTCCCTCGAGCCAGTTGTTGCAACACCATCATTTCCCGCCCCGACAAGCGATCCACCATATCGGCTTCACTGGCATTACCCAGACTGGACCGTACTGTATGCAAGGCTTGATTAGGAAAGTAACTGTAGCCTGACAACACAGCCTTTATTGCGCTGAGTAATTCAGTGAGGTCTTGTTGCTTGCACACATAACCGGCGGCACCTGATTGCATGCAGCGCATCGAAAAATGCCCCGGCGCCTGAGACGTCAGCACCAACACTTTCAAAGGTAACGCCACTGACGTCAGACGCGCGATGACTTCCAGCCCATCCAGTTTCGGTATTCCAATATCCAGAATGACAATATCCGGTAAATGTTCACGAGCAAGTTGCAATGCATCTACACCATTGTCTGTTTCTGCGATGACTTCGTAGCCATGACGTTCCATTAGCAAACGCACCGCGAGACGAATGACAGGGTGATCATCCACGATCAGCACTTTATTCATGGGCAAGTCCAATTTTCGCTGTTCGAATTTTTAGAGCCCGCACAATAGCCTAGTCGTTTCATCCGTGGCATGCCGTCCCCCCCAGGTACCCACACCGAGAGACATCCCCTACAAGTAACGCGGATTATTCCTACAAAAAAACCTCGAAGGTAATGCGCGTGAAAACGTAAAAATCCAGGAGCACTCAGCAACAGCCGCTTTTTTTTGTATCGCCTTACAAACAATACCGCACATAACCGACAACTGTACAACCCAGCCAGCCTCTTCTGCCTACAACGACAAGCTGATACCAAGCAACGCTACCCGCCTGAAAAACGAACACAGCACCCAATAAAACTTTTGATACAAGAACACCCAACATATAAAAATCATGAGCACTACAGTTACTCGATATCGCCACAACCCTTTACCAAGAACGGACTCTAATTAAAAAACAAACCTCAATAAATCAAAAAAGCAAACCATCAACAACTCCTTTATTCACACGAGAAAAAGACATCATCTTATGAGCAAAAAATATGAAAAAACTCCAAAAAAAGATCTCCAACCCAATGACCATTATCGCCATTTTTGCAGCGATCTCAGAAACATCTGCCGCTGTCTCTCTGCCTTTTCTTGATAACGCCGAAAGAGAAATCTATATCTGGTTTTTGATCAGCTTCCCGTTCTACTTACTCTTTCTTTTTTTCCTCACACTCAACTTCAACTATCGATCATTGTATGCCCCCTCTGATTTCGAGAAGGATAAGTACTTCGTAAAAGTCATGGATGACGCCGAGCGCTTGGAAAACAGAAAAAACCCGCGCTCAGGCGACTTGGTTGGAAAACCGAAAACCGCTGCTGTCGCTTCGACATCGGAACGTCCCCCGCCAGGCTTTTCGACCCACCGCAGAGGATTTAGCTGGTTCCAGACCGCACAGGATCCGCCGGCACACCTCAACCTGCAAACCAGTATCCGGGTTCAACACAGCGTCAATTTGCCGGGATCGCTGAAGGATCTGAGCATCATCGATGCTCGCGGTATGCACGCGCAGGAGGACGTCATAACCCTGATGGAAAGAATCCGCCGACCACGCAACCATCCCACGAAAGTGATCGTGTTTCTTGCTTGCAGCCAATCGGAGAAGTTACTGAAGGAAGGCGCACTCAAGTATTCGACACACAGAAAAAAAGGCGCTTGCGAGGCCTTCTGCGTTGTCTACAACTTGAACTCACAGGGCGTGACAGTGCTGGATCAAACGCTGAATGGGTAACCAGGAAAAGACGATAGCCGGATTAGATATGAGATGGGCGCTGGCAACATGTGCGAGGCAGAACAACCTTTTTTCAGCTGCTGACCCTGTCGACGACAGGGCCAGCACCTCAGTTACCGCTACAACGATCTCAGAACAACTTGCGACCCTTGTTGGCTGCAATGCGCATGCGCAAGGCGTTGAGCTTGATGAAGCCCGCCGCGTCAGCCTGGTTGTAGGCGCCGCCATCTTCTTCGAAGGTGGCAATGTTGGCGTCGAACAACGATTCATCGGACTTGCGGCCGGTGACGATCACGTTGCCCTTGTACAGCTTCAGGCGCACAACGCCGTTCACGTGGGCCTGGGACGCATCGATCATCTGTTGCAGCATCAGACGCTCAGGGCTCCACCAGTAACCGGTGTAGATCAGGCTGGCGTATTTCGGCATCAGCTCGTCTTTGAGGTGAGCCACTTCGCGGTCCAGGGTGATCGATTCGATCGCACGGTGCGCGCGCAGCATGATGGTGCCGCCTGGGGTTTCGTAGCAGCCACGGGACTTCATGCCCACGTAGCGGTTTTCGACGATGTCCAGACGGCCGATGCCGTGTTCGCCACCGATCTTGTTCAGCGTCGCCAGCACGGTGGCCGGGGTCATTTCGACACCGTCCAGTGCGACGATGTCGCCGTTGCGGTAGGTTAGTTCCAGGTACTGCGCTTTATCAGGAGCCTTCTCCGGGGAGACGGTCCATTTCCACATGTCTTCTTCGTGCTCGGTCCAGGTGTCTTCCAGCACGCCGCCTTCATAGGAGATGTGCAGCAGGTTGGCATCCATCGAGTACGGGGATTTTTTCTTGCCGTGACGCTCGATCGGGATGTTGTGCTTTTCAGCATAATCCATCAGCTTTTCACGGGAGAGCAGGTCCCACTCGCGCCAAGGGGCGATCACTTTCACGCCTGGCTTGAGTGCATAGGCGCCGAGCTCGAAACGCACCTGGTCGTTACCCTTGCCGGTGGCGCCATGGGAAATGGCGTCAGCGCCGGTTTCGTTGGCGATTTCGATCAGGCGTTTGGCGATCAACGGACGAGCGATGGAAGTACCCAGCAGGTACTCGCCTTCGTAAACGGTGTTGGCGCGGAACATCGGGAACACGAAGTCACGCACGAATTCTTCGCGCAGATCGTCGATGTAGATTTCTTTGACGCCCATGGCCTGAGCCTTGGCGCGGGCCGGTTCGACCTCTTCGCCCTGCCCCAGGTCAGCGGTGAAGGTCACCACCTCACAGTTATAAGTATCCTGCAGCCACTTGAGGATCACCGAAGTGTCCAGGCCGCCGGAATACGCCAGAACGACCTTGTTTACGTCCGCCATGCCATCACTCCACGGGGTTTACGGAAAGCCGTGAAGTCTACCGCTCATACGAAATAATTTACAGTACCGCGACAGCTTATGACGACGAAGCGACAGATTCTTACGCGGGCGCGACGATGACCGCCGAGTCAGGATGTGGCCGCAGCACTCGCGGCAGAGGCTGATTGCGGAGCCGGTTTCTCGGTGGGCGCCACGCGTTCGAGGCGTACCGCGACCCGGCGGTTCTTCGCCCGGTTGGACGCATTGGTGTTCGGCACCAGCGGGTAGCGCTCACCGTGGAAACGCATGGTGATCTGTGATTCCTGGAAGCCGTTGGCCTTGAAGAAGTCCATCACTGCCAGTGCCCGGCGGCGTGACAGTTCGCGATTGGTCAGACGATTGCCGCTGTTGTCGGAATGGCCGTCGAGTTCGATGTGATTAACCGTCGGATCGGCTTTCATGAACTCCAGCATCACCTGCAACTTGGCCTTGGCCGCCGGATCCAGATCGACACCTTCGCCGGGGAAACCGACTTCGGATTGCTTCACCTGCTCGAAATTCTGCGGCAGCAACTTGGCCACGCAACCCTGGTAGTCGTTGAACGCCTTATTGAACTTGACCGGCAGCAGGCGCACTTCAGACACCCGACCATCGCCCGAAGCGCGGCGAATGACCGGGCTGCGGCCGTCCATCAAACCGTTGATAAGACGCCCGGCCTGCACTTGCGAACTGTTGAACAGTACGTTGCCGCTGCCGATATTGACCGAACCCAGGTTAATGTCACCACGCCCCGGTTGCCACGGCGCAGCGGCCGCGAGCAAGGTCGCGGAACCGCCGCCGATCACCGAGTTGTAGGCCTTGAGACGAAAGATCGCCTGCTCGCCGGCACGACGCACGAATTCACCGGAACCGAAGTCGGTGATCGGCTGGGTCAGGCGGCATTCGAATTTGTCACCTTCGACCGTCCACTCAATGCTCTCCAGACGGGTCTGGAAAGTGAGCGCCATCGCGGGAAGGCTGGCAAACACACTGAGCAAGGCTAAATAACGCTGGCGCACGGGAGGCTCCACTGGCTTCTACAACAAAAAGACCGACACACACATGTTTACGGCATACCTAGTTCATATCGGTACGTTCCTGCAAAACTTGATAGCGAGTGCCTGAGAGAGTCTTTTCCGGTAGCATTCCCCTCAGTTTGACCCGCCTGGAATCCCCTCATGTCCGACCGCCTGACCCTGCTGCGTCCCGACGACTGGCATATTCATCTTCGCGATGGTGCTGTTTTGTCCAATACCGTTGCGGATGTCGCGCGCACCTTTGGTCGCGCCATCATCATGCCCAACCTGGTACCTCCGGTGCGCAACGCCGCTGAAGCCGACGGCTATCGCCAGCGGATTCTCGCTGCACGCCCGGCCGGCAGTCGTTTCGAACCGCTGATGGTGCTGTACCTGACCGACCGCACCCAGCCCGAAGAAATTCGTGAGGCCAAGGCCAGCGGTTTCGTTCACGCCGCCAAGCTGTACCCGGCCGGCGCCACCACTAACTCGGATTCTGGCGTCACCAGCATCGACAAGATCTTCCCGGCGATCGAGGCCATGGCCGAAGTCGGGATGCCGTTGTTGATTCACGGTGAAGTCACCCGTGGCGATGTCGACGTGTTCGACCGCGAAAAAATCTTCATCGATGAACACATGCGGCGCGTGGTCGAGCGTTTCCCGACGCTCAAAGTGGTGTTCGAACACATCACCACGGCTGATGCCGTGCA
This sequence comes from Pseudomonas sp. ADAK2, assembly GCF_012935755.1. Taxonomy (GTDB): domain Bacteria; phylum Pseudomonadota; class Gammaproteobacteria; order Pseudomonadales; family Pseudomonadaceae; genus Aquipseudomonas. Next base: position 5,927,604 of record NZ_CP052862.1, on the reverse strand, counting down.
GTTCGTCAACGCGGCTCCGGCCAACGTCGGCGCAACCATCACCGCTCATCACCTGCTGTACAACCGCAACCACATGCTGGTAGGCGGGATTCGGCCGCACTTCTATTGCCTGCCGATTCTCAAGCGCAACACCCACCAGGAAGCCCTGCTCGACGCCGCCACCAGCGGCAGCGCGAAGTTCTTCCTCGGCACCGACTCGGCGCCGCATGCCCAGCACGCCAAGGAAGCCGCTTGCGGCTGTGCCGGTTGCTACACCGCTTATGCCGCGATCGAGATGTACGCTGAAGCCTTCGAACAGCGCAATGCGCTGGACAAGCTCGAAGCGTTCGCCAGCCTCAACGGCCCGCGCTTCTATGGCCTGCCGGTGAACACCGATCGCATTACCCTGGTCCGCGAAGAGTGGACCGCCCCAACCAGCCTGCCATTTGGCGAGCTGACCGTAATCCCGCTGCGCGCCGGTGAAAAACTGCGCTGGCGCCTGCTGGAGGAACACGCGTGAGTGAAGACCATTTCGACGACGAACAGGACGGTCAAGGCGGTGGAGGCGGTCCTCGTCATCCCATGGCGGCCCGATTCCGTGGTTACCTGCCGGTTGTCGTCGACGTAGAAACCGGTGGCTTCAACTCGGCCACCGACGCCCTGCTGGAGATCGCGGCGACCACCATCGCCATGGACGAAAAAGGCTTCGTGTATCCCGATCACACCTATTTCTTCCGCGTCGAGCCGTTTGAAGGCGCGAACATCGAAGCCGCTGCCCTGGAATTCACCGGGATCAAGCTTGATCATCCGTTGCGCATGGCGGTGAGTGAAGAAACCGCGCTGACCGATATTTTCCGCGGCATCCGCAAGGCCCTCAAAGCCAACGGCTGCAAACGGGCGATCCTGGTCGGGCACAACAGCAGCTTCGACCTGGGCTTCCTCAACGCCGCTGTCGCGCGCCTGGACATGAAACGTAACCCGTTTCATCCGTTCTCCAGCTTCGACACAGCCACCCTCGCCGGTCTGGCTTACGGCCAGACCGTATTGGCCAAGGCCTGTCAGGCGGCCGATATCGACTTCGACGGTCGTGAGGCCCACTCGGCTCGCTACGACACCGAGAAGACGGCCGAGCTGTTCTGCGGCATCGTCAATCGCTGGAAACAAATGGGCGGCTGGGAAGACTTCAACGACTGATCCAGTCGCCGGATTTATTCCGCCCACAAAAAAACCGGCCTCACGGCCGGTTTTTTTATGCCTGACGCTTGGGCTTACAGGGCCGCAGCGTGCTCGGTCAGGTAAGCCGCAACACCTTCGGTGGAAGCGGTCATGCCTTTGTCGCCTTTTTTCCAGTTGGCAGGGCAAACTTCGCCGTGCTCTTCGTGGAATTGCAGAGCGTCGACCAGACGGATCAGCTCTTCCATGTTACGGCCCAGTGGCAGGTCGTTGATGATCTGCGAACGGACAACGCCTTTGTCGTCGATCAGGAACGCACCACGGAAAGCAACGCCGTCAGCGGACTGAACGTCGTAGGCCTTCATGATTTCCTGCTTGATGTCGGCAGCCATGGTGTAGCGAACCTGGCCGATACCGCCATTGTTCACTGGAGTGTTACGCCATGCGTTGTGGGTGAAATGCGAGTCGATCGACACGGCAACCACTTCAACATTGCGGGCCTTGAAGTCAGCCATGCGGTTGTCCAGAGCGATCAGCTCGGACGGGCAAACGAAGGTGAAGTCCAGTGGGTAGAAGAACACCAGGCCGTATTTGCCTTTGATGGCCGACGACAGAGTGAAGCTGTCTACGATCTCGCCGTTGCCGAGAACGGCCGGTACGGTGAAGTCTGGGGCTTGTTTGCCTACGAGTACGCTCATTGGATATCTCCTGGTCTGAATAACGTGAAGAACTGGGTCCGCGTCAGCCTGCCACCCGCAAGCGACATCCCTGTGACACGAACCGCCTTCGCAAGGACCGACCATCATACACGGCGTTTTTGAGCTGTCCTTAACGGTTTTTTAAATTCGGACTCGTGCCGTTACTGTCGCAATGCCATGTCGGAAACCGTTCGTCAGTCATCAACGGTTGTTGCACAACGATTACAGAAACCACTTTGACAATCATTCTCGTTAACATTAAGATCCATCGCAATTGAGTCACAACCAGCGACGGTTCTCACTTATGTATGTCTGCCTCTGCACTGGCGTCACCGACGGTCAAATCCGCGATGCAATCTATGAAGGTTGCTGCAGCTATAAGGAAGTCCGTCAGGCCACCGGCGTAGCGAGTCAATGCGGTAAATGTGCCTGCCTTGCCAAGGAAGTGGTGCGCGAAACCCTGACCAAGCTGCAAACCGCCCAAGCCGCGATTCCATTTCCTGTTGAATTTACTGCCGCATAATTACCGTATTTCAAAGAACCGGACTCATGTCCGGTTTTTTTATGCCCGCAAATCAACCGCTTAGGTTCCAGACGCGGAACACAAACATTCTTATTCCGATTAATTTTCATATAACTTTCAATAACTTAGGTTTGACACTCTTAATTACGCGGCTCAAACTCTGCCTTATAGTCAGTTAATACAGGGCAGGACCCCATCATGAAAGGCGACATTACAGTCATCCAGCATCTCAACAAGATCCTTGCCAATGAGCTGGTCGCGATCAATCAATACTTTCTGCATGCGCGCATGTACGAAGATTGGGGCCTGAACAAGCTCGGCAAGCATGAGTACAAAGAATCCATCGACGAGATGAAGCACGCGGACAAGCTGATCAAGCGAATCCTGTTCCTTGAAGGCCTGCCGAACGTCCAGGACCTGGGCAAGCTGCAGATCGGCGAGCACACCAAGGAAATGCTTGAGTGCGACCTGCGTATTGAGCGCACCGGTCATGCGGACCTCAAGGTTGCGATTGCACACTGCGAAACCGTCGGTGACTTCGGCAGCCGTGAACTGCTTGAAGATATCCTCGAATCCGAAGAAGAACATATCGACTGGCTGGAAACCCAACTGGGCCTGATCGATAAAGTCGGTCTTGAGAACTATCTGCAATCGCAGATGGGCGAAGAGTAAATAAGCTTTCGCTAAACTCGAGACACTAAAAAGCCCCGCCCTCTTATGAGGTGCGGGGCTTTTTATTGCATGGGGTTCAGGCTTGCCTGACACCCATGCAGAAGCGGATCAGGCTTCGGTCTTGGCAGCAGCCGCTTTTTCAACAGCCGCTTTGATCGTGGCCTGCAACGAACCGTCAGCAGCCATTTCGGTCATGATGTCGCTACCGCCGACCAGCTCACCGCCGACCCACAGTTGCGGGAAAGTTGGCCAGTTGGCGTACTTTGGCAGGTTGGCGCGAATTTCCGGGTTCTGCAGGATGTCCACGTACGCGAACTTCTCACCACACGCCATGACGGACTGCGCGGCTTTTGCGGAGAAGCCACACTGCGGGGCATTCGGCGAGCCTTTCATGTAAAGCAGAATGGTGTTGTTAGCAATCTGCTCTTTAATCGTTTCGATGATATCCATGGAGCACCTCGGCTGAACTTTCCGACTCAAGGGTCGGCACGGTGGCGCATTGTAACGGAAACCCGAGCGCCATGCTCGGTCTCCCCGACAGACATGCTCAAGCCGCCGCCACGGTCACCGGCACGCCGTTCAACGCCGCATTCCCCGACAACTCATCGAGCTGACACTCGTCAGTCAGGTCATTGGCGCTGGACCCCGGCTGGCTGCTGGCAATCGTCATCTGCACCCCAGGCCGCGCATGGCCCCAACCGTGCGGCAGGCTGACCACGCCTTTCATCATATCCAGACTGCCGAGCACTTCAACTTCGATCATGCCAACCCGCGAGCTGACCCGTACCCGCTGCCCGTCGGTCAACCCACGGCTGGCCAGGTCATCCGGATGCATCAGTAATTGGTGGCGCGGCTTGCCCTTCACCAGACGATGATAGTTGTGCATCCACGAGTTGTTGCTGCGCACATGTCGGCGGCCAATCATCAACAGTTCATCGGCGGCCGGGGCCTGCAAGGCGGAGAAACGTGCCAGGTCGGCAAGGATCGCTGCGGGAGCGGCTTGCACATGCTGGTTAGCGGTCTTGAGCCGCGGCGCCAGATTGGTTTTGAGTGCACCCAGATCCACGCCATGGGGATGATCGAACAAGGTCGCCAACGACAACTTGTGCTCTGAAGCATCACCATACAATCCCATGCGCAAGCCATAGTCGATCATTTGCGCCGGGGCGATGGTCGGCTTGAGCTCTTTGCCGGTCTTCGCCGCAAACGCCTTGGCCAGACCGACGAATATCTCCCAGTCGTGCAACGCGCCTTCCGGCTTGGCCAGGATCGCGCGGTTGAAGCGCGAGACATTGCGCACGGCAAACATATTGAACGTGGTGTCGTAGTGATCGTTTTCCAGGGCCGAGGTGGACGGTAGGATCAGGTCGGCGTAGCGGGTGGTTTCGTTGATATAGAGGTCGATGCTGACCATGAACTCCAACCCGTCCAGCGCTTGCTCCAGTTGCCGGCCGTTGGGCGTGGACAACACCGGATTGCCGGCCACGGTGATCAGCGCGCGAACCTGCCCTTCCCCGCCGGTGAGCATCTCTTCGGCCAGCGCCGACACCGGCAGCTCGCCGCTGTACTCCGGACGCCCGGACACCCGGCTCTGCCAGCGATTGAAATGCCCGCCCGAAGTGGACGCCACCAAATCCACTGCCGGTTCGGTGCACAAGGCACCGCCCACACGGTCGAGGTTGCCGGTGACCAGATTGATCAACTGCACCACCCAATGACACAACGTACCGAAGGCCTGCGTCGAGACACCCATGCGCCCGTAGCACACCGCTGTCGGCGCAGCGGCAAAGTCCCGGGCCAGTTGGCGGATCTGCTCGGCAGGCACGGCGCACAGTGGGCTCATGGCCTCGGCGGTGAAACCCGCGACCGACTCACGCACTTCATCCAGGCCATCCACCGGCAAATGACTGTCGCGAGTCAGCCCTTCAGCGAACAACGTATTGAGCAACCCGAACAACAGCGCCGCATCGCCGCCAGGACGCACGAACAGGTGCTGATCGGCAATCGCCGCCGTTTCACTGCGGCGCGGATCGACCACCACCACTTTGCCGCCCCGGGCCTGGATCGCCTTCAGGCGTTTCTCCACGTCGGGCACGGTCATGATGCTGCCGTTGGAGGCCAGGGGATTACCGCCCAGGATCAGCATGAAATCGGTGTGATCGATGTCCGGGATCGGCAACAGCAAGCCGTGGCCGTACATCAGATGGCTGGTCAGGTGATGGGGCAACTGATCGACCGAGGTCGCGGAAAACCGGTTACGGGTTTTCAGCAGCCCGAGAAAGTAATTGCTGTGGGTCATCAGTCCATAGTTGTGCACGCTGGGGTTGCCCTGATAAACCGCCACCGCGTTCTGCCCGTGACGCTCCTGGATGTCTGCCAGGCGTTCGGCTACGAGGTTGAAGGCGTCTTCCCACGCAATGGGTTGCCATTCGCTGCCCACGCGCCGCATCGGCTGGTGCAGACGGTCGGGGTCGTTCTGGATGTCTTGCAGGGCCACGGCCTTGGGGCAGATATGTCCGCGACTGAACGTATCCTGGGGGTCACCCTTGATCGAGGTGATCTGCACCCGGCCTTCGGCCTCGGTGGTTTCAATGGTCAGGCCGCAAATGGCTTCGCACAGGTGGCAGGCACGGTGATGAAGAGTCTTGGTCATGGCCAGTCTCTGTTTTGTTCTGGGCGGGCGTTATCAGCCGCGGGAACAAAACTATGGCGCGCGAACCGTCGCTGCGCCAGCGACGTTCGTCTTGTGAATCGGTGGCCATCAGGCCAGCCGATGGCGGTGCGGACTCAGTTCGGCGGCAGCCGGGGCGGCGCCTGCAACTGGATTTCCTGGATGGTTTCAATCTGCTCGTGGGCGACATGCACGCCGGTGAGTTCGCCAATCAGCCGCCAGTGCTCGTCAAGCCCGCTGCTGATGGTGGCCATGCGGTCGATCATGCGTCGACCTGCAGCCTTGGTCACTTCGTCTTCACTGCGCATCAACTCAAAGGACATTGAGGTCATGGACGCGGTGAGATGGGTCAGGGAGCGGGCTGTGAGGCCGAGTAATTCCATTAACTGCTGTTCTTTCGATTCCATTCCGGAGGCTTCCTGCGTCGCTCGAGACTTAGTTATAACCCAGCACTTTGCTTTAGCAAATGTTTCAGACGAGACACATCGCCACTACACGGCAAGAATCACAGGTCAGAAACCGACTATCGCCGTGCCGTCCCCGCCCCGTTTGATTGCAATGCCCGGCGGGCACGGTGTACAAATGACGGGCTGCTATCCGGAAACAGGCTTCAAAAGCGCTACTGCGTCACCCCGTAGCCCCTCTGAAATCCCCTAAACACCGTAGCCTATTGGAAAAACGCGACATTTAATGTCAAGATCGCGCCTTCCCCTATTTCGTCGCCCCGTGCGGCTTACGCCGCAGGTCTCGCCCGTTTTTCAGTTAAACAAGGCTTTGAGTATCTGCGGTCTGTTGCAAAAAGGTAGTCAATGATGAGCGCAAGGCACTTTCTCTCCCTGATGGATTGCACGCCCGAAGAGCTGGTCAGCGTGATCCGTCGAGGCGTTGAGCTCAAGGACCTGCGTAACCGCGGCGTACTGTTCGAGCCTCTGAAAAACCGCGTCCTGGGGATGATTTTCGAGAAATCCTCGACCCGCACCCGTATCTCGTTCGAAGCCGGCATGATCCAGCTCGGCGGCCAGGCGATCTTCCTTTCGCCCCGCGATACCCAGTTGGGTCGTGGCGAGCCGATCGGCGACTGCGCTATTGTCATGTCGAGCATGCTCGACGCGGTGATGATCCGTACCTTTGCCCACAGCACCCTCACCGAATTTGCCGCCAATTCTCGCGTACCGGTGATCAATGGCCTGTCCGATGACTTGCACCCGTGCCAGTTGCTGGCCGACATGCAAACCTTCCTTGAACACCGTGGTTCGATCCAGGGCAAGACCGTGGCCTGGATCGGCGACGGCAACAACATGTGCAACAGCTATATAGAAGCGGCGATCCAGTTTGATTTCCAGCTGCGCATTGCCTGCCCGGAAGGTTACGAGCCAAACCCTGAATTCGTGGCCAAGGCCGGCGATCGTGTGACCATCGTCCGCGATCCACAGGATGCCGTGCGCGGCGCGCACCTGGTCAGCACTGACGTCTGGACCTCCATGGGCCAGGAAGAAGAAACCGCCAAGCGGCTGAAGTTGTTCGCGCCGTTCCAGGTCAATCGTGCGCTGCTCGACCAGGCCGCCACCGACGTGCTGTTCATGCATTGCCTGCCGGCCCACCGTGGCGAAGAAATCAGCCTCGACCTGCTGGACGATCCGCGCTCAGTAGCCTGGGACCAGGCGGAAAACCGTCTGCACGCGCAAAAGGCCTTGCTCGAGTTTCTCGTCACACCGGCGTATCACCACGCATGAGCCAGCCATTACTGCTCAACCTGCGCAACCTTGCCTGCGGCTATCAAGACCAGCGGGTCGTGCAGAACCTCAACCTGCATTTGAATGCCGGCGACATCGGTTGTCTGCTGGGCTCTTCGGGCTGCGGCAAGACCACCACCCTGCGGGCCATTGCCGGTTTCGAACCGGTGCACGAAGGTGAAATCCAGCTCGGTGGCGAAACCATTTCCAGCGCCGGTTTCACCCTTGCTCCGGAGAAGCGCCGGATCGGCATGGTCTTTCAGGACTACGCCCTGTTCCCGCATCTGAGCGTGGCCGAGAACATCGCCTTCGGCATCCGCAAGCATCCACAAAAGGATCGGGTGACCGAAGAGTTGCTGGAACTGGTCAACCTGAAAAACCTCGGCAAGCGTTTTCCCCATGAGCTGTCCGGCGGTCAGCAGCAACGTGTCGCCCTGGCCCGCGCCCTGGCGCCCGAGCCACAACTGTTGTTGCTCGACGAACCGTTCTCCAACCTCGATGGCGAACTGCGGCGCAAACTCAGCCATGAAGTGCGCGACATCCTCAAGGCCCGTGGCACCAGCGCGATTCTGGTCACCCACGACCAGGAAGAAGCCTTCGCTGTCAGCGATCATGTCGGGGTGTTCAAGGAAGGTCGCCTGGAGCAGTGGGACACGCCCTACAACCTGTATCACGAACCGCTGACCCCGTTTGTGGCCAGTTTCATTGGCCAGGGCTACTTCATTCGCGGCCAATTGAGCAGCCCGGAGTCGGTGCAGACCGAGCTCGGCGAGTTACGCGGCAATCGCGCCTACACCTGGCCGATTGGCAGTGCCGTCGATGTTTTGCTGCGCCCGGACGATATCGTTTATGCGCCGGACAGCGCCTTGAAAGCCCGCATCGTCGGCAAGACCTTCCTGGGTGCTACGACGTTGTATCGCCTGCAGTTGCCGACGGGGGCTCAGCTGGAATCGGTCTTCCCGAGCCATGCCGATCATGAAGTGGGCGCACAAGTGGGGATTCGGGTGGTGGCCGAGCATCTGGTGCTGTTCCAGGCATCCGGCAGTACGGCGGCGCAGATTCCGGTGGTTGAATCCGGTGTTCGCCGGTACAGCACCGCCCACTGACACCGAAACCTGTAGGAGCGAGGCTTGCCCGCGAAAGCGTCGTGTCCGTCGACGTCATTATTGGCAGGTCTGACGCCTTCGCGGGCAAGCCTCGCTCCTACAGAGACATCATCCGAGCAATAACCTGCCGCTCGCTACAAGCGTCGCCTTCCCGCCAATCTTCACCCGCTCTCCTTCCAGCCGACAAAACAACTCTCCACCCCGGGCAGAACACTGATACGCCGTCAAACTCGACTTGCCCAAGCGCTTCGACCAGTACGGAATCAAGCTGCAATGGGTCGAGCCAGTCACCGGGTCTTCATTGATGCCAATCGCCGGCGCGAAGTACCGGGAAACAAAATCATGCTTGCCGCCCTTGGCCGTGACGATTGCGCCCGGCCACGGCAGTTTCGCCAGGGCCGCCATGTCGGGCTTGCAATCGAGCACTGCCTCCTCGGACTCCAGCACCACCAACAATTCATTCGAACCCAGCACATCCACCGCTTCCACACCCAGGGCACGCTCGACATCCAGGGTCACGCCGACTTCCGACGGCACGATCGCCGGGAAGTCCAGCCACAGCCGTCCGCCTTCCCGGCTGACGCTCAACGGGCCTGACTTGCAGATGAAATCCAGGCGCTCGGCCGGTTCTTTATAGATTTCAAACAGCACATAAGCGCTGGCCAGGGTCGCATGCCCGCACAACGGTACTTCAGTCGTCGGGGTAAACCAGCGGATATGCCACGCCACGCCTTCGCGGACCACGAAGGCGGTTTCGGCGAGGTTGTGCTCGGCGGCAATCTTCTGCATCAATTCATCGGCGAGCCAGGCATCGAGCCGGTAAACCATCGCCGGGTTGCCACTGAACGGCCGATCACTGAACGCATCGACCTGATGATATTCCAGCTGCATAACCTTCTCCCTGAGTCAGACGCGACCGATATCCGCAAACTTGGCCTGAGTATGTTCGGCCAGTATCGCAGGCGCCAATTCCACTTCCAGCCCGCGCCGCCCGGCACTGACAAAAATGCTGGCGAACGGCTGCGCCGAAGTATCGATAAAGGTGCGCAGACGCTTCTTCTGCCCCAGCGGACTGATGCCACCCAACAGGTAACCGGTCGCTCGTTGTGCGGCCGCCGGATCGGCCATTTCGACTTTTTTCACCCCGGCCGCGTGCGCCAGGTGCTTTAAATCAAGACTTCCGACGACCGGCACCACCGCCACCAGCAATTCACCTTTCTCACTGGCCGCCAGCAAGGTCTTAAACACCTGCGCCGGGTCCAAGCCCAGTTTTTCCGCCGCCTCCAGCCCATAGGACGCCGCTTTCGGATCATGTTCGTAACTGTGCACACGATGTTCGGCGCGAACTTTTTTCAACAAATCCAATGCGGGCGTCATGGCAGCTCCAGGCTTGGCGGCAGAAGAAAAACACTGCGCCAGATTCTAGGTCATTGATCAACAAAAGGCTCTATTGCGGCGCTATTTCAAAGGCTTGGCGCGGCCCAGCTTCATGGGTTTGCAGCCCGCTTCCCAAGCCACCAACACGATCATTCACACGGCGAATAGTTTAAATGTGACTGACGGTTCACTTTCGACCTTTGACAGCAGCGTTTCTTGTCTATATTTTTTCGAATGCGAATACTGTAGGAATGATCGCGAAGTCGTACTCGGCAGTAAACCAAGATCAGGATGGGGATCCTGACTCGGTGAAAATCGCGCTTTGACCAAGATGACAAAGCGCCAGACAACAACAAAAATGAGGTTTTCGATGACAACTGCTTTGAAACAACCGCCACTCTCGAGTCAATGCATGGCCGAGTTCCTGGGAACTGCGCTGTTGATCTTTTTCGGGACGGGGTGTGTTGCCGCGCTCAAGGTCGCGGGTGCCAGCTTTGGCCTTTGGGAAATCAGCATCATCTGGGGCGTTGGCGTCAGCATGGCGATCTACCTGACCGCCGGGGTTTCCGGAGCTCACCTCAATCCCGCCGTGAGTATCGCGCTGAGTATTTTCACTGACTTCGAAAAGCGCAAACTGCCCTTCTACATCATCGCCCAGGTCGCCGGCGCGTTCTGCGGAGCGTTGTTGGTTTACACGCTTTACAGCAATCTCTTCTTCGATTACGAACAAACTCACCATATGGTTCGTGGCACCCAGGCCAGCCTTGAACTGGCGTCAGTGTTCTCCACCTTCCCGCACCCGGCCTTGTCCACGGCCCAGGCGTTCCTGGTTGAAGTGGTCATCACCGCGATCCTGATGGGCGTGATCATGTCCCTGACCGACGATAACAACGGCCTGCCCAAGGGTCCGCTGGCGCCGCTGCTGATTGGCCTGCTGATTGCGGTGATTGGCAGTTCGATGGGACCGCTGACCGGTTTCGCCATGAACCCTGCGCGTGATTTCGGTCCTAAGCTGATGACTTTCTTTACTGGCTGGGGTGAAATTTCCTTCACTGGCGGGCGCGATATCCCGTATTTCCTGATTCCGATTTTTGCACCGATTGTCGGTGCCTGCCTCGGCGCTGCAGCCTATCGCGGGCTGATTGCCCGTCATCTGCCCAGCACCGAACCTGCTACAAAGGACGCAACACCGGCCATTGACGGCAAACCAAGAACTTCTTGATACCGTTGGCGCGTGATCCTGCCCCTTTGATCCCGCGCCTGACCTCACTCCCTTATTTCGTCCAAGGCAATCGACATGACCGATATTCAGAATAAGAACTACATCATTGCCCTTGATCAGGGTACGACCAGCTCCCGCGCGATCATTTTCGACCGTGATGCGAACGTGGTCTGCACCGCCCAGCGCGAATTCGTGCAGCATTACCCGCAAGCCGGCTGGGTCGAACATGACCCGATGGAAATCTTCGCGACCCAAAGCGCCGTGATGGTCGAGGCCCTGGCACAAGCCGGCCTGCACCACGACCAGGTCGCCGCCATCGGCATCACCAACCAGCGCGAAACCACCGTGGTCTGGGACAAAACCACCGGCCGCCCGATCTACAACGCGATCGTCTGGCAGTGCCGCCGCAGCACCGAGATCTGCCAGCAGCTCAAGCGCGATGGCCACGAGCAATACATCAGCGACACCACTGGCTTGGTGACTGACCCGTACTTCTCCGGCACCAAGCTCAAGTGGATCCTCGACAACGTCGAAGGCAGCCGTGAACGCGCGCGCAACGGCGAACTGCTGTTCGGCACCGTGGACAGCTGGCTGATCTGGAAATTTACCGGCGGCAAAGTCCACGTCACCGACTACACCAACGCCTCGCGCACCATGCTCTTCAACATCCACTCGCTGGAGTGGGACGCGAAGATGCTGGAGATCCTCGACATCCCGCGGGAGATGTTGCCGGAAGTGAAGTCGTCCTCCGAAATCTACGGCCACACCAAAAGCGGCATCGCTATCGGCGGTATCGCCGGCGACCAGCAGGCCGCCCTGTTCGGCCAGATGTGCGTCGAGCCAGGCCAGGCGAAAAACACCTACGGCACTGGCTGCTTCCTGCTGATGAACACTGGCGACAAAGCCGTGAAATCCAAGCACGGCATGCTGACCACCATTGCTTGCGGCCCGAAAGGCGAAGTGGCTTATGCGCTGGAAGGCGCGGTGTTCAATGGCGGTTCCACTGTGCAATGGCTGCGTGATGAACTGAAGATCATCGCCGATGCCACCGACACCGAATACTTCGCCAGCAAGGTCAAGGACAGCAATGGCGTGTACCTGGTACCTGCGTTCACCGGCCTGGGCGCTCCTTACTGGGACCCGTATGCCCGTGGCGCGCTGTTCGGCCTGACCCGCGGCGTGCGCGTGGATCACATCATCCGCGCTGCGCTGGAGTCGATTGCCTACCAGACCCGCGACGTGCTGGACGCCATGCAACAGGACTCCGGCGAACGCCTCAAGTCCCTGCGTGTGGACGGCGGTGCGGTGGCGAACAACTTCCTGATGCAGTTCCAGGCCGACATCCTCGGCACCCAGGTCGAGCGTCCGCAAATGCGCGAGACCACCGCACTGGGCGCCGCTTACCTGGCCGGCCTGGCGTGCGGCTTCTGGGGCAGCCTGGACGAGTTGCGTGGCAAAGCCGTCATCGAACGCGAGTTCGAACCGGCCCTGGAAGAATCGGCGAAGGAAAAACTCTACGCCGGCTGGAAGAAGGCGGTCAGCCGCACTCGCGATTGGGAACCACACGAAGGCGCTGAATAAGCCAACAACAGGATCCGAATAGGGTTCTAACTGGTCGGGAGCAGATTCCTGCGGCATCATGGGCAAATTTTGCACGGCAGCCCAAAGGAAGCCCCATGAATCTGCCTCCCCGTCAGCAGCAAATCCTCGAACTGGTCCGCGAACGCGGCTATGTCAGCATCGAGGAAATGGCTACGCTGTTCGTCGTTACACCGCAAACCATCCGCCGCGACATCAATCAGCTCGCGGAAGCCAATTTGTTGCGTCGCTATCACGGCGGCGCGGCCTACGATTCCAGTGTCGAAAACACCGCCTACGCCATGCGTGCCGACCAGATGCGCGATGAAAAGCAGCGTATCGGTGAAGCCATTGCGGCCCAGATCCCCGATCACGCCTCACTGTTCATCAACATCGGTACGACTACCGAATCGATTGCCCGAGCCCTGCTCAACCACAATCACCTGAAGATCATCACCAACAACCTGCATGTCGCCTCAATGCTCAGCGCCAAGGACGATTTCGATGTCCTGCTGACCGGCGGTAACGTGCGGCGCGACGGTGGCGTGGTCGGTCAGGCGAGTGTCGATTTCATTAACCAGTTCAAGGTGGATTTTGCCTTGGTCGGCATCAGTGGCATCGATGAAGACGGCAGTCTGCTGGATTTCGATTATCAGGAAGTGCGGGTGTCCCAGGCGATCATCGCCAACGCGCGGCAGGTGATTCTGGCGGCGGACTCCAGCAAATTCGGGCGCAACGCCATGATTCGCCTGGGGCCGATCAGCCTGATTGATTGCCTGGTGACCGATCAGCAGCCGGTGCCGGCGTTGGCGCAGTTGTTGAGTCAGCACAAGATTCGGCTGGAAGTCGTTTAACCCCCTCCATACAGCGCGTTCCCACGCTCCGCGTGGGAACGCCGCCTGGGACGCTCCGCGTCCCGCCTCAAGTGCCGACGCAGAGCGTCTATTGATGCATTCCCACGCAGAGCGTGGGAACGATCTGTGCCTGAATGTTCGAAAATTTTCCTTTCTCTGCCCTTCGATCAGTATTTTCAATCGAAGTTGACTGGCTGTGGGCGGCTTTATGGGCTACCATTTTCGCAAATGAACATTAATGTTCGAATTCCAATATCGAAAATCATAAAAGCCCGAGGCCAGCCGATGCCCACTTCTACCTTGCCTACGCCCCCTCTCGCCGAGGTCTACGATATCGCCGTCATCGGTGGTGGGATCAATGGCGTGGGGATCGCAGCGGATGCCGCCGGTCGCGGCCTCTCGGTGTTCCTTTGTGAAAAAGACGACCTGGCCAGCCACACGTCGTCGGCCAGCAGCAAGCTGATCCACGGCGGCCTGCGTTATCTCGAACATTACGAATTCCGCCTGGTGCGCGAAGCCCTGGCCGAACGCGAAGTGCTGCTGGCCAAGGCGCCGCACATCGTCAAGCAGATGCGTTTCGTGTTGCCGCACCGCCCGCACCTGCGTCCAGCGTGGATGATCCGTGCCGGCCTGTTCCTTTATGACCACCTCGGCAAGCGGGAGAAACTGGAAGGCTCGAAAAGCCTGAAGTTCGGCCCGGACAGCCCGCTGAAAAGCGAAATCACCAAAGGCTTCGAATACTCCGATTGCTGGGTCGATGACGCTCGCCTCGTCGTGCTGAACGCCATGGCCGCCCGGGAAAAAGGCGCCCACGTTCACACCCAGACCCGTTGTGTCAGCGCCCGTCGCACCAAGGGCCTGTGGCACCTGCACCTGGAACGCGCCGATGGCAGCCTGTTCTCGATCCGCGCCAAAGCGCTGGTGAACGCCGCCGGCCCATGGGTCGCCAAGTTCATTCGTGACGACTTGAAGATGGATTCGCCGTACGGCATCCGCCTGATCCAGGGCAGCCACCTGATCGTGCCGAAACTGTACGAAGGCGAACACGCGCACATTCTGCAAAACGAAGATCAGCGCATCGTCTTCACCATTCCGTACCTGAACCACTTCACCCTGATCGGCACCACCGACCGCGAGTACACCGGCGACCCGGCCAAAGTGGCGATCACCGAAGGCGAAACCGATTACCTGCTGAAAGTGGTCAACGCCCACTTCAAGAAGCAAGTCAGCCGCGACGACATCCTGCACAGCTATTCCGGTGTGCGTCCGCTGTGCAACGATGAATCCGACAACCCGTCGGCAGTGACCCGCGACTACACCCTGGCGTTGTCCGGCAGTGGCGAAGAAGCCCCGCTGCTGTCGGTGTTCGGCGGCAAGCTGACCACCTACCGCAAACTGGCCGAGTCGGCGCTGGCGCAACTGGCCCCGTACTTCACGCAGATCAAACCGAGCTGGACCGCGACCGCGACCCTGCCCGGCGGCGAAGACATGACCACCCCGCAAGCCCTGTGCGCGAAGATCCGCGACCAGTTCGACTGGGTGCCAACCGAGATCGCCCGCCGCTGGGCCACTACCTACGGCAGCCGCACCTGGCGCATGCTCGAAGGCGTCCAGAGCCTCAGCGACCTGGGCGAACACATCGGCGGCGGTCTCTACACCCGCGAAGTCGATTACCTGTGCAGCGAAGAGTGGGCCACCACCGCCCACGACATCCTGTGGCGGCGCAGCAAGCTCGGGTTGTTCACCACCCCGGACGAGCAGCAGAAGCTGGCGGATTACCTGAGCAAGGTCGAGCAGAATCGCAGCAAGATCGAAGCGGCCTGATCGGCAATCCGCTTAAACGAAAGCCCCTGAATTGTGAGATTGAGGGGCTTTTTCGTGCCTGTAGGAGCGAGGCTTGCCCGCGAAGAGGGGGTGTCAGCCAACATTCATGCAGCTGACACACCGCTTTCGCGGGCAAGCCTCGCTCCTACAGGGTTACGCGCATTCGGTTTTCCGAACGCGACCCGCCGGTCGATTCGGATTACCGGATAGCCAAAGCGTAAATTCACCGCCACAAAAACTTAATACCCTTTTAAATCAACCATTTGATTCATGTCACCTGGCCTGGCACGAGTCATGCTCTACACTCTTGGACGAATGTTCTGTCGAGCCCACCGTTCAGGTGCCGCCACGCATTCGAAGCACAAAAGGGCCGACGAACTGGCTCCATAAAAAAAACAATGTCGAGGAAAATTTGATGCGCATCGTTCCCCATATCCTGGGCGCAGCCATTGCTGCCGCTCTGATTAGCACTCCAGTTTTCGCTGCCGAGCTCACCGGCACACTGAAGAAGATCAAAGAGTCCGGTGTGATCACCCTCGGGCATCGCGACGCTTCCATCCCGTTTTCCTACATCGCTGATGCTTCCGGCAAACCGATGGGCTACTCCCACGACATCCAGCTGAAGATCGTCGAAGCCATCAAGAAAGACCTCGACTTGCCAAACCTGCAGGTCAAATACAACCTGGTTACCTCGCAAACCCGTATCCCGCTGGTGCAGAACGGCACCGTGGACGTCGAGTGCGGCTCCACCACCAACAACGTGGAACGTCAGCAGCAAGTTGACTTCTCCGTCGGCATCTTCGAAATCGGTACCCGCCTGCTGTCCAAGAAAGGTTCGGCGTACAAAGACTTCGATGACCTGAAAGGCAAGAACGTCGTGACCACCGCGGGCACCACGTCCGAGCGCATCCTCAAGTCGATGAATGCCGACAAGCAAATGGGCATGAACGTTATCTCCGCCAAAGACCACGGCGAGTCCTTCCAGATGCTGGAATCGGGCCGCGCCGTTGCCTTCATGATGGACGACGCCCTGCTGGCCGGTGAAGCCGCCAAAGCCAAGAAGGCCGATGACTGGGCCGTTACCGGCACTCCACAGTCCTACGAAATCTACGGCTGCATGGTCCGCAAGGGCGACGAGCCGTTCAAGAAGGCTGTAGACGACGCCATCGTGGCGACCTACAAGTCGGGCGAGATCAACAAGATCTACGAAAAATGGTTCATGGCGCCTATCCCGCCTAAAGGTTTGAACCTGAACTTCCCGATGAGCGACGAGCTCAAGAAATTGATCGCCAGCCCGACCGATAAAGCGGCTGACGACAAGAAGTCCTGATTTCTGACTAACCTTATCTCCTGAGAGGGCCGCTGCCCTTTCAGGAGGTTGTCACTCCCTGCTGGCATATTTTGGAAACACTCGAACCGGTGGCTGTCGAGCCGATCGTGTGTGCCTGGCTTTCAAAGTCGGGCGGGAACGGAGCTTCCCCAGGCGGGCACTTGTACATTGATCGATCCGAGGGGAGACCCTAATGAATTACAACTGGGACTGGGGCGTGTTCTTCAAGTCCACCGGTGTGGGCAGCGAGACGTATCTCGACTGGTTCATCTCCGGGCTGGGCTGGACCATCGCCATCGCCGTCGTGGCCTGGATTATCGCGCTGTCGCTGGGCTCGATCCTGGGTGTCATGCGCACCGTGCCGAACCGCGTCGTATCGGGCATCGCGACCTGCTACGTCGAACTCTTCCGTAACGTACCGCTGCTGGTTCAACTGTTCATCTGGTACTTCCTGGTGCCCGACCTGCTGCCGCAAAACCTGCAGGACTGGTACAAGCAGGACCTGAACCCGACCACCTCGGCCTACCTCAGCGTCGTCGTCTGCCTGGGCCTGTTCACCGCCGCCCGGGTTTGCGAACAAGTGCGCACCGGCATCCAGGCCCTGCCCCGTGGCCAGGAATCCGCCGCTCGCGCCATGGGTTTCAAGCTGCCGCAGATCTACTGGAACGTGCTGCTGCCCCAGGCCTACCGCATCATTATTCCGCCGCTTACCTCGGAATTCCTGAACGTGTTCAAGAACTCGTCGGTGGCCTCGCTGATCGGCCTGATGGAGCTGCTCGCGCAGACCAAGCAGACCGCTGAGTTCTCCGCCAACCTGTTCGAAGCGTTCACCCTCGCTACGCTGATCTACTTCACCCTGAACATGAGCCTGATGCTGCTCATGCGCCTGGTCGAGAAGAAAGTCGCCGTTCCGGGCCTGATCTCCCTAGGGGGTAAATGATGGAATTCGATTTCTCGGGCATCGTTCCGTCCCTGCCGGGTTTGTGGAACGGCATGGTCATGACCCTGCAGCTGATGGCGCTGGGCGTCGTCGGCGGGATCATCCTCGGCACCCTCCTGGCGCTGATGCGCCTGTCCCACAACAAACTGCTGTCGAACCTCGCCGGCGCCTACGTTAACTACTTCCGTTCGATCCCGTTGCTGCTGGTCATCACCTGGTTCTACCTGGCGGTACCGTTCGTGCTGCGCTGGATCACGGGCGAAGACACGCCGATCGGCGCCTTCGCGTCCTGCATCGTGGCGTTCATGATGTTTGAAGCGGCGTACTTCTGCGAAATCGTCCGGGCTGGCGTGCAGTCGATTTCCAAGGGCCAGATGGGCGCCGCCCAGGCCCTGGGCATGACGTACGGCCAGATGATGCGGTTGATCATCCTGCCGCAAGCGTTTCGCAAAATGACCCCGCTGTTGCTGCAACAGAGCATCATCCTGTTCCAGGACACGTCGCTGGTGTACGCGGTCGGCCTGGTGGACTTCCTCAATGCCTCGCGTGCCAGTGGCGACATCATCGGTCGCTCCAACGAGTTCCTGATCTTCGCAGGGCTTACGTACTTCACAATCAGCTTTGCCGCCTCGCTGCTGGTCAAGCGTCTGCAAAAAAGGTTTGCCGTATGATCTCTATCAAGAACATCAACAAGTGGTATGGCGACTTCCAGGTACTGACTGATTGCAGCACCGAGGTCAAAAAAGGCGAAGTGATCGTGGTCTGCGGCCCGTCGGGCTCGGGCAAATCGACCCTGATCAAATGCGTGAACGCCCTGGAACCGTTCCAGAAAGGTGACGTGGTGGTCGATGGCACGTCCATCGCCGACCCGAAGACCGACCTGCCTAAACTGCGTTCGCGCGTTGGCATGGTGTTCCAGCATTTCGAGCTGTTCCCGCACCTGTCCATCACCGAAAACCTGACCATCGCGCAGATCAAGGTCTTGGGCCGCAGCAAGGAAGAAGCCACCAAGAAAGGCCTGCAACTGCTTGAGCGCGTCGGCTTGTCCGCCCACGCTCACAAGCATCCGGGCCAACTCTCCGGTGGTCAGCAACAGCGTGTGGCGATTGCCCGTGCGCTGGCCATGGACCCGATCGTCATGCTGTTCGACGAACCGACCTCGGCGCTTGACCCGGAAATGGTTAACGAAGTGCTCGACGTGATGGTGCAACTGGCCCACGAAGGCATGACCATGATGTGCGTGACCCACGAAATGGGCTTCGCCCGCAAAGTGGCCGACCGCGTGATCTTCATGGACCAGGGCAAGATCATCGAAGACTGCAAGAAAGAGGATTTCTTCGGCGACATCAGTCACCGCGCCGAGCGTACGCAGCACTTCCTCAACAAGATTCTGCAGCACTAAAAGCAATACACCGAACTCTGTGGCGAGGGAGCTTGCTCCCGCTGGGTCGCGCAGCGGCCCCAAAACCTGCCAATGCCTGCTGTCTGACACACCGCATTGGCCGGTGTAACGACTGCTTCGCAGCCGAGCGGGAGCAAGCTCCCTCGCCACAGGTCCGCGTTCGACTGGAAACCAGAGCAAGCCTGTTGCCACGCTGGTTGACCCAAGGCATCTGTGATGAAATGCGACCCCACTCTCTATCGCGCCGCGCCGCCATCACTCGCCGTGAAACCCCGTCTGATTCGCCATCTGTTCCTGCCGCCACTGGTCATCGCCCTGATGATCGGGTTGGGTTACATCGGCTTCTGGGTCAGTGAGCACTACGGGATTCGCAGCCTCAGCGAGAATGGTCAGCGTCAGCTTGAGCTGCACGCCCGCGCCGTCGAGAGCGAGATCAGCAAGTACACCTACCTGCCCAGCCTGCTGGAACTCGAATCCAGTGTTTCCAGACTGCTGGACGAACCGTCGCCGGAAACCCGGCAAACGGTCAACGAATACCTCGAAGGCCTGAACCGGCGCAGCCGCAGTCGGGCCATCTATGTGATGGACACCACCGGCCGTGTGCTGGCCACCAGTAACTGGCGCGACGTCGACAGTTACCTCGGTGAAGACCTGTCCTTCCGCGCCTATTTCCAGAACGCCGTGCGCGGTCAGCCGGGACGCTTTTACGGCATCGGCAGCACCAACGGCGAACCCGGTTATTACCTGGCCCACGGCCTCGAAGAGCACGGCAAGATCATTGGCGTCGCCGTGGTCAAGGTCCGGCTCGAAGCCATGGAAGAACGCTGGCAGCGCGCGCGCCTGGAAGCCTTCGTCAGCGACGAGAACGGCATCATCATTCTCTCCAGTGATCCGGCGCGGCGTCTGAAATCGGTGGTGCCGCTGAGCGACGAGACCAAGGAAAAACTCGCCCGCAGCCTGCAGTACTACTGGTTCCCGCTGAACGAACTGCAACCGCTGGCCCGGGAAACCCTGGCCGAAGGCGTTGAAAAACTGACCTTCCCCGCCAACAGCGAACTGGCCTCCGACGAACAGGACATCACCTACCTCGCTCAAACCCGCCCTCTTAGCGACACACCGTGGAATTTCACCCTGCTCACGCCGCTGGCGGATTTGCGCCGGGAAGCGATCAACCAGGGAATTCTGGTGGCGGTGGCGTTTGCCCTGGTAGCGTTCCTGCTGATCGCCTGGAACGAGCGGCGCAAGGTCATCGCCACCCGCCTCGCCGCCCGGGAAGCCTTGCAGGAAGCCAACAATCAACTGGAGCGTCGGATTACCGAACGCACCACCGACCTGCGCGCCAGCAACGAACGGCTCAAGGGCCAGATCCGCGAACGGCGCCAGGCCGAAGAGACGTTGCGCCGCGCCCAGGATGAACTGGTCCAGGCTGGTAAACTGGCGGCCATCGGCCAGATGTCGACCAGCATTGCTCATGAATTGAACCAGCCACTGGCGGCGCTGCGGACCTTGTCCGGTAACACCGTGCGCTTCCTCGAACGCGGTCAGTTGGACGTCGCCAGCACCAATCTGAAAACCATCAACGAACTGATCGATCGCATGGGCCGGATCACCGCCAGCCTGCGTTCCTTCGCCCGGCGTGGTGACGACAAGGGCCAGGCCAGCCTCGGCAAAGCCGTGGAAGCCGCCCTGCAACTGCTCGGCAGCCGCATGGAAAGTGCTCATCTGGATCTGCATCGCAACTTCAACGATGTGCAGGTGCAAATCGACCAGACGCGGCTGGAGCAAATCCTGGTCAACCTGATCGGCAACGCCCTCGATGCCATGCAGTCGCAACCCCTGCCCGCGCTGTGGCTGGAAGGCGAAGAACACGACGGCAAATATCGCCTGCGGGTACGCGACAATGGCCACGGCATCGACGCCGAAGCGCGCAAGCATTTGTTTGAACCCTTCTTCACCACCAAACCCGGCGAACAGGGCCTGGGCCTCGGCCTGACCCTTTCCGCCAGCCTGGCCGCGGCCACCGGTGGCCACTTGGGTGTCGAACACCCAGCCAGCGGCGGTACCACCTTCGTCCTCAGTTTACCGTTGGTAAGCCCCACTCCCGCCGAGCCAATATGAACAACGACCTTAGTGTGCTGATCGTCGAAGACGACCCCCATGTGCTGCTCGGCTGCCAGCAGGCGCTGACCCTGGAAGACATTCCCTGCGTGGGCGTGGGCAGCGCCGAAGAAGCCCTGGAGCGAGTCGGCGATAACTTTGCCGGGATCGTCATCAGCGACATTCGCCTGCCGGGCATCGATGGCCTGGAACTGCTGACCCGGCTCAAGGCCCGCGACCGCAGCCTGCCGGTGGTGCTGATTACCGGCCACGGCGACATCTCCATGGCCGTCGGGGCGATGCAGAAAGGCGCCTACGATTTCATGGAGAAACCCTTCTCCCCGGAACGTCTGGTGGATGTGGCGCGCCGCGCTCTCGAACAACGCAGTCTCGCTCGCGAAGTGTCTTCGTTGCGCCGGCAACTGGCGGAACGGGATTCCCTCGAAGGCCGGATCATCGGCCGCTCGCCGGCCATGCAGAATCTGCGTGAACTGATCGCCAACGTCGCCGACACCTCGGCCAACGTGCTGATCGAGGGCGAGACCGGCACAGGTAAGGAACTGGTCGCCCGTTGCCTGCATGATTTCAGTCGCCGCCACACCCAACAATTCGTCGCGCTGAATTGCGGCGGCTTGCCGGAAAACCTGTTCGAAAGCGAAATCTTCGGCCACGAAGCCAACGCCTTTACCGGCGCCGGCAAACGGCGGATTGGCAAGATCGAACACGCCGACAACGGCACGCTGTTCCTCGACGAAGTGGAAAGCATGCCGCTGCCGTTGCAGATCAAACTGCTGCGGGTGTTGCAGGAGCGCACCCTCGAACGCCTCGGCTCGAACCAGAGCGTGGCGGTGGATTGCCGGGTGATTGCGGCGACCAAGTCCGACCTGGATGAGTCGAGCAAAAAGGGCGAATTCCGCAGCGACCTGTATTACCGCCTCAACGTGGTAACGCTGGAATTGCCGCCGCTGCGCGAACGCCGCGAAGACATCCTGCAACTGTTCGAACACTTCCTGCAGCAGTCATCCCTGCGCTTCGACCGCGCGGTGCCGGAGCTGGACAACCAGACCTTGTCCAACCTGATGAGCCACGAATGGCCGGGTAACGTGCGCGAACTGCGCAACGTCGCCGAGCGTTACGCCCTCGGTTTGCCAGCGTTCAAGAAGTCCGGCGCCAGCGGCAGCAATCAGGGCCTGGCCTTCGCCGAAGCGGTGGAAGCCTTCGAGCGCAACCTGCTCAACGACGCTTTGCAGCGCAGCGGCGGCAACCTGACCCAGGCCAGCCTGGAACTGGGAATGGCCAAGACCACACTATTCGACAAAGTGAAAAAGTACGGGCTGAGCCACTGATGGACCTGATTCTCAAAGCGGCACTGGGCGCGGCGGTGGTGCTGATCCTCGCCGCACTGGCCAAGACCAGAAACTATTACATCGCCGGCCTGGTGCCGTTGTTTCCGACCTTCGCGCTGATCGCCCATTACATCGTCGGCAAGGGTCGGTCGCTGGACGATTTGAAGACCACCATCGTGTTTGGCATGTGGTCGATCATTCCGTACTTCGTCTATTTGGCGACGTTGTACGTGATGGTCGACCGCATGCGCCTGGAGGCGTCACTGGCCGTGGCGGCGGTGGCCTGGCTGATCGCGGCGACCGTGCTGGTGTCGGTGTGGGTCAGGTTGCACGGCTGACAATCATCGGCTTCAGAACAACGATTCGAAATACTGGATCGCCAACGGCTCGCCTATCGGGCCGCGCCAGATCGGATCAACCGTCGCGCCGGTACTGGCCAGTTTCTGCTGCCACTTCAAGCCCAGGTTGCGCTGCTCGGGGGTTTTCAGATGTGCCTTGTCGAACCGGTTGAACACCGGTTTGGCCGAACCGTAATGAAAATGTGCGTACCACAACGGCGTGGGCGTGGGCCGGGTCAAGTCGAGCACCTCATACTCTTGCAGGAAGTCGGGCCGGCCATCGGCGCGCCGGCCCAGGTCCACCAAGGTGCCGACCTTGCGGATTTCAACGAGGGGCTGGTCGGGTGTCGCCAGTTGATGCAGGTCATCCAGATAGCCTTCGGTGGGCGTCTTGCTGTTCAGTATTTGTGCAATCCGCAATTCGCGCCCGGCCTCGATGAGCCTCTCAGCCTTCGTGTTCAACTGCGCGATGATCGGCTCCTGCGCCGACACCCGGGCGATACGTCGGGCGCGCAAACGCAGTTCCGCCGCCTCGCTGGTCATCATGTAATCCAGATCGGCCGGCCGCATGTTTTGCCGGGCATAACCGTCGACCTTCAGCCGGTAGTTGTCCTGGGCCGCCAAGCGTTGTCGGGCCTCGGTCAACAGCACTTTGCGGTCGACAACGGCATCGGGCAGCAAGGGCTCCGACGGCACCTGACGTCGATACTGACCGGCGCTGGCGGGCAGCCAGTTTTCAACGCGTCCGTCTTCGCCGGGCATGATGAATCGGGTCTGGCGGGTCGCCGGGTCCACCGCTTTGGTGCCGATCAACAGGCGATTGCCATCGGTTTCAAAGATTTCCTTGCCACTGTCTTTCGCGTTCGGGGCCTGCTTGATGCCGTGCTTGATGCCGTGACGGGCATGGTTGCTCATCTTCTCCAGAAGCCCCTGCAACGGGGCCACCCAGGGTAGATCGAGGTGTTGCCCATAACCGGCGACCCACACGTTGAGGTCGCGACCAAACTGCTCGTACACCTCCAGGCACTCGCCCAGAATCTGATTGCGCCGATGCACATTGGCAATGACCTCCGGCAGGCTGTTTTGCGTATTCAACGCGTCATACACTTTGGTCCGCGCCCGCCCCATCCGCCCATGCAGGTACATCCAGGCAGGGTCGAGAATCCGGTCGTAGTGGGTGAGCAAGGGCAGATGGTTGAGGGTCTTGAGGTAATCGCGCCTGACTTCGGACAGTGCCGTGTCAATACGCTCCAGATCCTCGGCCACGCTCGCCTTGTCCGCGCGCACTTGAAGGCGCCGACGCCACAGATCGAGTTGTTCCAGATTGGCGTCGATCCCTTGCAGTTCATGGATCAGCTTCATGCGCAGCTGGCGCATTTGCCGGGTCAGGTGCAAGGAGCGCTGGATACTGCCGCTCGGCAGCTTGAGCAGCTGTTCGGTAATGCCAGCGATATCGTCCAGGTAATACAGACAGCGATCCCTGGCCAGGTCGACGCGGTGAATGGTCCTTTCGACCACCACCAGCGCTGACTGGCTTAACAGCTCCTGAGTCTGTTGCCGTCGATTGCCATGACTCAAGGGCAGCATTTCGCGGGTACGCTGGTAGCGCTGGGTAGCCAGTTCAATATCGCTGACACATCCAGCGTCCACCGCATCCAGGGTCAAGCGACGGGTGGCGTCATCGCTGGCGGCGTATTGCTGCAGGGCCGCGTTTTGAGTTCGGTGCCGGGTGTCGAGTTGCCGCGACAAGGCATCGATGGTGTTGCCCAATCGGCGCTGGCGATCCGCCCCACGGTCAATCAACCAGCGCGGCAGCCATCGACGAATAGCCGCCGGCCAGATCGGTTCAAGACCATCGGCCAGATGCCCGACCAGGTTACCGCCGCCCCACAGCCCTTGGTTGTACAACGTACCGTGTACTGCGAAATAGGTGTCCCAGTGCCCCACCGTTTCATCGAAGGCGATCGGCTGTTGATAAGCCCTGCGCCGAGTGCCGAACAGACGTAATGTCCGATCCAGCAGCCGCACCTGATAAACACGGCCCTGATGAATGATGAAGTCGCCGAGGGCGTGCCGGTACACGTTGCGATAGAGGCCCTCGCTACCCGGTTGCAGGCCGGCCAGGGAAATCGCCCCTTCATATTCGTAACCCTCGAACCGATCCATCAGCCTCCGGGCCTTGCGCAATGAGCCGCGATTGAACCTCGCGGCACCCTTGGCCAAGGCGTACGACTGACGTTGCCGGGTCAACGTATGCGCCGACACACTGGGCAAGATGTCCATGGCCGCATCGATCAGCGACAACAGCACCGACTCCAGTTGCGCCAGACCATGCCCGACTTCGCCGCGCAAGAAGGCGGCAACCGCCAGATTGGCGCTGTCCCAGGCGTCATATAGCGCAATCGCACTGCCCACAAACGGCACCATGCCCATGGCCATTTTCAGGTAGTTGAACATCACGCCGCCCTGCAACGCGTAGCGCTCAAGGGACAACGCGGTGTTGGAGCGTGACGTCGCGCGGTGCGCTTCGATCAACCGCCCCATATGGGCGTTGAGCAGATGGGCGGCCAGCGAGGTGTTCGCCGGCCAAGGCATGCCGACCCCGATCAAGGCATCGAAATTGCGCTGGCGCGCCTGATTGATCCGGCTCAGATGACGACTGTAATCGCCCTCCAAGGCGCGCCCCGCCAGGTAGTCGACCATGGTCGGGCGCAGGCACAGGTCGAACAACAACTGGCGCGCCAGTTCCAGCGTGGCGCGCTGGTAGAAAAAGCGGCCATCGGGGCTGTCGGGCAAGTAGAGCAGTGTCACGCCGCTGATTTGTTCCTCGATAAAGGTGACGCCCGACAACCCGGTTGCGCCGTCCTCGGTATCCGCCCCGCCGACCGTCAGGCTGGCCGGCTGCAATACAATGCGTTGGCCATTGGCAGTCTTGGCGTCGATGGCGCTGCTCAGGATGTTCCAACCGTCCTGGTCGATCTGTTTTTGCAGCAGGGCCGAGTCGCCGCGCATTTTCAGCATCAGGCGAAACGGTTCGACCAGGCATTCACGGCGATGGGCGTTATCGAACGCGGTCGCCGACGACGAGCCCATGAAGGCCCGGACAATCAGCCCCTCGTAATGCCCGGCCAGGTCCAGCTCGGTGATCAGGGTGCGCAGGTACGACGAGGTCAGTCCCTGAATCAGTGTGTCGCGCTCGGTGGCTGACTCCGCGCTGACCTCGACCTTCATCAGCGACATTCGCCACCACAGCGCCTGATCGATATTGATGTGCGCCAGTTGCGCGATCGACAACCTGCTGCGTTGCTCACTGGCGATCAGCACATTCTTTTGCGGCGTGCCCGGCGCCGCCCCTTCCAGCAAGGTTTTTTGCCAGGTGGTGGAATCCGGCAGGTCCAGGGTGACGCTGAAACCTTGTGTAAGTGCGAAGTCCCGGCGCAAGCACTCATCGACCCGCTTGTGGCTGAAATCATCCCGGTGCGGCAGGTCCCGTTCGATCAGCCTATGGGAACGCTTCATCGCCGCGATGAAAGCCGTGATCGACGCCTTGAGCCGCGCTCGCTCGGCATCAGATGACCGGCCAAGCCACTGCGGCAGGTGTCCGGCCAGGGTGTGGGTCTGTTGTTGTTCGAGGATGTCCGCGTACGCCTGCTCGCGGGCTTCATGCACCGGCACGCCGAGGCCGTCGACGGTTTCCAGTACGCGTTTTTCCAGTTCGACCCGGCGCTGTTCCTGATGGCGCGGCACCGGGTAGTCGGCCAGCAACGTGGCAACGTGCTGTTCACAGGCATACAGCTGGCTCTGCAACCCGTAGTCAAAGGGATCGCCAGCCACGGGCGTGAGGTGCAAGGTCAGGCCGGTGTCGATGGCGTGCAGTTTGAACACCGCCTGTTCCAGCGCCTGACGCGAATCAAAGCGCTGCAACCCGCCCGCGCTGCCGGGCCAGTAAAGCAGCAGGCTGTGGCCGGGTGCTTCAGGGGTGATGACCAGCGACCCATCCAGTGTCGCCGTTTCACTGAGCGACAGACTCAAACGGGCTGCCATCACCTCCAGTGTTCGGTCGGCGCGTTTGGGGTTATCCAGCACGGCTTCGAGCCAACGGTGTTCTTCGTCAGAGATGTGCTGCAACAGCCGTTGCACCGCGGCTTCGGCCCGCAAGCCGGCGAGACGCGCCTGATACAACGCGTCGTACTGGGCGTTCGGCCGCTGACGCAGTTCCAGCAGGCGCGTGGCCGGGCTTCGATCCAGCAATGCGACGGCTGCGGTGCGGGCGTTTTCTTCCGCGCGGGTCAATGCGTCGAGCTGTTCCTGAAGCGCCAGCAGACGGGTCGCGTCCGGCACCCCTTGGGCATCATCGAGCAAGGTTTCGATGGCCTGCCGTTGCTGCTGCAACGCTCGGCGACGATCACTTAAAGGCAGTTCGGCAGTCAGCGAGCCGAACAGCGGAGTGACTTCTTCCGCTTTCTCGATCTCGTTGAACTCAGGTGGCGTGGCAAAAAGCGTAAACGCGCTGTGCTGGACTTCGACGTAATGCTCACGCCATCGGCTGAGGGCCGCCAACAATGGATCATGCTGCGGGCTGTCGGCGAGGATGGACAATTGCTCGCGGCTCAAGTGGTCTTCAAGCGCCGAGCGCTGCTTGAACGGCAGAAAGGCCGGTTGCCGCGCGGGCAGGTAGAGCACCGGTCCGCTGGCGGCCGTGATCACCAGCGCGGCAGTCCATCCGCCCTCGTGCAGCACCGGCGGGCCACCTAGCCGCTCGGTGGTCACTGCGGCCGGATCCCCGGGGTTTTGCGCCGGATCCACCGACGCTTGCAGGGTTTTCAGTTGCTCGACGTCGAGTAGCCCTTGCGCGAAAGTCACCTGCGCGGCCGCATCGAAGTGCGCGCGAAACAATTGGGTCGCCCGCGTCCATCGGGACACCGCCGTGCCCGGCGCCCGCTCCGCCCACCAGGCGTCCCAGTGATCCTTGGGGGCATCCGCCATGAGTTCAATAAATGCTTGGCGACAGTCCTCCCAGCGCGCCGACGCCGCCAGAAACAGGCGTTCATCACGGCGCGGTCGGGCGCTGAGGGCATCGAAGTGAAGGTCGAGGGTTTCTGCGTGTTCGTTGGGTAGTCTGTCCATCCGGGGCCTGATCGTGCTGTCGGTGAGGCCGATCCTCACCGCTGTCGGCCGCATTAGAAGGACTTGGTGACAACGCCGGGCGGTACATAGTTATCGCATCGGCAACCTGATGTGTCGGCTGGCCCGGCGCTTGCATTTGCCCCCGCAGCCTTCTCGGCCGGCCGTCATGTCCGATGACGCCGGTGTCCGGAAGCGTCCGCCATAGGGTGAATCCTGACCGTGCACATCTTAGATCCCGAGCTGACCGTCACCGTCATCCTGCTGGTCGCCTTTTCCATCGTGCTGGACGTCGTCGGCCAGCTCTGTTTCAAGCTCGGCCTGGACCGCTTGCCGGAACTCGACGGCGGCTTTCGGCTGAATGCATTCTGGGGTCAGGTGTTCAATGCGCCGCTGCTGTGGTGCGGGATCGGCGCTTATACGCTGGAGTTTTTCGTCTGGCTGGAAGCCTTGTCCCGAGCGCCCCTGAGCCTGTTGTTCCCGGCCGGGGCCCTGGCCTATTGCGGCGTGGTGCTGGCGGGCAAGGTTGTGCTGGGTGAAACCGTCAGCCGCCGACGCTGGCTCGCGACCCTGGTGATTACGGTGGGCGTGATGCTTGTGTGTGCCGGCCATGCGTGAGTCGAAATCGGTGGCTTGGCTGCACGGGCGACTGGGCACGGTGGTGCTGTGGGCGCTGCTGATTGTGCTGGAAAGTGCCGGGCAGATTGCGACCAAGGTCGGCGGCGATCAGTTGGGCCAGATGACCTTTACCCTGCACTGGCTACAGGCCGTGGTGGTCGACCCCGGTGTGCTGTTTGCGGTGGGCTGCGGCATCGGCGCGTTCTTCGTGTGGATGCTGATTTTGCGGCGCAGCAGTTTGTCCCTGGCGTTTCCGCTGAGTTCGTTGGTGTTTGTCGGGGTGTTGCTCGGTTCGTGGTTAGGACTGGGCGAGCAGATCAGCCTGCTGCACTGGGTGGGCGTGGCGGTGATTATTGGCGGGATTGCGTTGTTGGCGGAGGGCGAACAAACCTGAACCAGATCGTTCCCACGCTCCGCGTGGGAATGCAGCCCGTGACGCTCCGCGTCACAGGACGCAGAGCGTCCCTAGAGGCATTCCCACGCAGAGCGTGGGAACGATCAAGGGGTGCGCGGATGCAGAAATCAATCGAACTTATAAGCCACCGCCGCCTGCACTTCCCCCTGATCGGCCTGCCCTACCTGCTTGACAATGCTGCTGTCCGCCGCCGAACCGGTCAGGTGAATCCAACTGGCGCTGGTCAACAACGACCAATGGGGCGCCAGAGGAAACTCGAAGCTCTGGGTCAAGGCCACGTTCTGCAACCCGCCCCCGGCGTTGTACCGGGCAATGCCCGAGGCCTGGGACTCAGCGCCACTCACCCCGAAAAACGCCTGGTTCTGCTGCCCATCGGCAAAGTGTGCGGTCAGGTTGCTGCTGCCGATCACCCCGCCACCCAATGGGTAACCGATCTCGCCACCTAACCGTCCGACCACGCCGTCAGGCCCGCCAACCGCTTCGCCCACAGACGCAAACACCCGCCAGAAATCAGCCGGCGCGTACTGCACGAAACCACCGACGACGCCCATGTCCGGCACATCGTGCAAGCCTTGCAAACTGCCGTTGGCGGTGCGTCCCGGCAGGTAATTGAGGAACGGCCCGGCGCTGAAACCGTTGCTCTTCAAGGCGCTCCAGGTCAGCCCATCGTCGGTACTGAGGCTGACATCGCCCCAGTCCAGATCGAAGTACGGCACCGGGCGGATTTCATGGCGGCTGCCGGTCGGGTCGTGGGGTTGAGAGCTCAACCCCGCGCCTGCTTCACCGGTGATGCCGTCGGCCATGGCGTTGGCTGACAAGCACGTCAGCGCTGCAAACAGAGCAACGGTAATCCTCGACATGAGGTCTTTCCTTAACAAGATATGCGCGCATCAATCCTCTTTTCGCCGCCCCTGCGCAAGCACTCATGTTGTTTGTAGCAACCTACAAAAATTGTAGCTTCGCCGACACATGCACCTGGCAAAACCCCGTAGATACGGGGCCGAATCCGATTGGCACAGTCCCTGCTCTACCCCTTTGGCAAGCGCAGACAGCGCGTCATGCCCAATAGGTACAACAGATGAATGACTGGCACATCGTGTGTGATTTCGACGGGACCATCACCCGCACCGACGTGATCGACAGCATCCTCCAGCGCTTCGCCGACCCGAGCTGGGAAGCGATCGAAAACGAGTGGCTGCAAGGCGACATCGGTTCCCGTGAATGCCTCAGCCGCCAGCTCTCGCTGGTCAAGGCCACGCCGAGCGAACTGCTCGCGTTCTTCGACACGATCGACATCGACCCGGACTTCCCCGACTTCGTCGACCACGTGATCGGCCTCGGTGCCTCCCTGGAAGTGGTCAGCGATGGCATCGAGCAAGGCATCGCACGAATCCTTGCGCGCAACTACGTCAGCCTGCTGCCGATCCTCGCCAACCGCTTGCGCCAACTCGGCCACGACAGCTGGCGCATCGACTTCCCGTATTCCAGCGACGCCTGCCGCGCCGCGTCCGGCAACTGCAAATGCAAGTCCACACCCAAGAGCAAACGGGTGCTGGTGATCGGCGATGGCCAGTCGGACATGTGCGTGGCGTCCACCGCCGATTTCGTGTTCGCCAAAGATCGCCTGGCCGAGCACTGCGAGCGCAACGGCATCGCCTATGCGCGCTTCGACAGTTTCGCCGAACTCCCGGCCCTGCTGGCCAGATTGCCCGCCGCCAGCGCCGCCAACACCAGCCCTTTCAACGTCGAAACACAGGAACTCTTCCATCATGTCTGATATTCGAATCGCGACCGCCGAAGACCAGATCCTTCTGGATAAAGAAGCCAAATACTGCTCCTACGGCGACACCGTTCACTACATCGACCCGCCGCGCATCTTCAGCCGCTGCGAAGGCTCCTACGTGTGGGACACCGAAGACCAGGCCTACCTCGACCTGCAAATGTGGTACTCGGCGGTCAACTTCGGTTACGCCAACCCGCGCCTGAACAACGCGCTGAAACAGCAGATCGACACCCTGCCGCAGATCGCCAGCCAATACCTGCACAAAGGCAAGATCGAGCTCTCGGAAATGATCGCGGTCGATGCCAAGAAGAAATTCGGCCTCGACGGTCGCGTGCATTTCAACGTCGGCGGTTCGCAGTCCATCGAGGACTCGCTCAAAGTGGTGCGCAACGCCACCAACGGCAAGAGCCTGATGTTCGCCTTCGAAGGCGGCTACCACGGCCGCACCCTCGGCGCCTCGTCGATCACCTCCAGCTTCCGCTATCGTCGCCGCTACGGCCACTTCGGCGAACGCGCCAATTTCATCCCGTTCCCGTACCATTTCCGCGGCCCGAAAGGCATGACCAAGGAAGAATACGGCAGCGAGTGCGTGAAGAATTTCGCTCGCCTGTTCGAGACCGAATACAACGGTGTCTGGGATCCGAAAACCAACCAGTGCGAATACGCCGCGTTCTACGTCGAGCCGATCCAGGGCACCGGCGGCTACGTGATTCCGCCGATGAACTTCTACAGCGAACTCAAGCATGTGCTGGATCAGCACGGCATCCTGATGGTGGTCGATGAAATCCAGATGGGCTTCTGGCGCACCGGCAAGCTGTGGTCGATCGAACACTTCGACGTCAAACCGGACGTCATCGTCTTCGGTAAAGCGCTGACCAACGGCCTCAACCCGTTGGGCGGCATCTGGGCCAAGGAAGAGCTGATCAACCCGAAAATCTTCCCGCCGGGTTCGACTCACTCGACCTTCGCCTCCAACCCATTGGGCACGGCGGTGGGCCTGGAAATGTTCAAGATGACCAGCGAAGTCGATTACGGCGCGATGGTCATGGCCAAGGGCAAATACTTCCTCGAAGGCCTGAAAGACCTGCAAAAACGCTACCCGATCATCGGCGACGTCGATGGCATGGGCCTGGCCCTGCGCTGCGAAATCTGCGGCCCGGACGGCTTCACCCCGGACAAGGCCACCCTCGACTTCATGGTCGACGAAGGCATGAAGGGCGACATCGAAATCGACGGCAAACGCCTGGGCCTGATCCTCGACGTGGGCGGCTACTACAAGAACGTGATCACCCTCGCGCCGTCGCTGGAAATCAGCTACCCGGAAATCGACCTCGGTATCGCCCTGCTCGACCGTCTGCTGCATCGGGCCATGAAAAGATGAATGACGTAGAGATCGACATGGGCGAAGGCAGCGCCGGTTTCGTTCTCGGCTCGGGCGAGGTCGCGGTGGTGTTGATCCACGGCCTCACCGGCACCCCGACGGAGTTGCGTCGGGTGGCCATGGGCCTGGCGAAAGCCGGGCACACGGTTTACGTGCCGACCCTGGCCGGGCACTGCGGGGGCAACGCCGAGCTGCAAGCCACTGGCTGGCGCGACTGGTACGAAAGCGCGCGCAACACCTTCGTCGGCGTGCGGCGCAAGCACGAGCGCGTTTTCGTCGGTGGCTTGTCCATGGGCGCGGTGCTGTCGATGTATTTGGCGGCCGAACATCCGGGGCAGATCGAAGGCTTGCTGCTGTACTCCACGACCCTGCGCTACGACGGCTGGAGCATCAACAAACTGGCGTTCCTCACGCCGTTGCTGATGCGAATCCCGTTCGGCGTGCACCTGTGCAGCTTCGAAGAAAAGCCGCCCTATGGCATCAAGAATGAACGCCTGCGCAGCATCGTCGAACGCCAGATGAAGGCCGGCGAAAGTAGCGCGGCCGGTTTGCTGACCATGGAAGGCGTGACTGTACGCGAACTGCATCGGCTCAACGCCGAGGTGAAAAAACGCATGCCCGAGATCACCACGCCAACGCTGGTCCTGCACTCTCTGGAAGACGACATCACCAGCCGCTGGAACGCCGATTACGTCGAGCGCAAACTCGGCGGGCCGGTGGTCAAGGTGTTGCTGGACGACTGCTATCACATGATCACCGTCGACCTGCAATACCACCGGGTAATTGAACTGAGCGTGGACTTCATCCATCAGCGCTTCATCCAGCAACGTTCCGTGCCACAACCGCTGCGCCGGGAGTATCGGCAGCTGGCCTGAGCCGATGGCGACCCCGGTTGCAGACGGGTCGCCACTGGCGGGGCAATGTCGGCTACTGTATTGAACCAGGCAACACAATTGATCCTGCCATGGCTTTCGACAAGCGAAACCCGATGACCAAACGACCCGCCAACGCCCGACCCTTCGCCCTCTCCGGCTGGAGCCTGCAACGCAAACTGGTGCTGGCCTTCTGGCTGGTCAGCGTGATCCCGACCATGATCGCCGCCGAGCTGGCGGCCACCACGCTGTCGCAGATTTTCGACAGCAACGTGCGCATCTGGCTGCAGGAATCGACCAAGATCGTCGAGGACGAGATCAGCGAAATCCTGCGGGACAACGCCCGGGCCGCGCAGCTGTTCCTGCGTTATACCCGCCCGCCTGTTGATAAGTTGTCGGTGCGCCACGACCGGTTGACCACCGACATCGCCGATTCCATGGGCATCGACGTCGTCGCCCTGGTGCGCGACAGCGATCACAAAGTGGTGTTCAGCACCGCCGCCGATGACATCGTGCGCCAGATCAGCACCGCGCCCAAAGCCGTGTTGCAAACCTTGCAGATCGGCGGCGTGGCGACCGGCACCGTGGTCTCGACCTTTGAGACAGAGCAGGACGGCGTCGATTACAAACTGGTGATTGCCACTTATCTCGACAACAGCTTCCTGACCAGTGTCTCCGATGTGCACTCGCTGGATTTGCGCTTGTACCTGGCCAAGGGCGATGACTTTTCCGAGATCTTTTCCAGTCAACGTTTCGAGGATCACCCGGCGGCCGTGCCGGAGAACATCGAACAGGTCCTGCGCACCACCAAGCTGCCGACCGAACAATTCACCAGTCGCTACAGTGGTATCTACCGGCCGATTCTCAACGAAAACGGCGACCTGCAAGGCGTGATTTTCAGCGGTTTGCTGCGCCATACCAGCCTCGTGGGGCTGGTAAACCAAAGTAACCTGTTCATCCTGATCTTCCTGCTCAGTTCGGCGGCGTCCCTGGCGGTTGGCTGGCTGGTGTCCCAGCGTCTGACCAAGCCATTGCGCGGGCTGTCCAACGGCGTACAAGCGGTGATTGCCGGGGATTATCGCCAGCGTTTACCGGTGACCGGCGGCGATGAACTGGCCGAACTGAGCAGCACCTTCAACCACATGAGCGAGCGCCTCGGCGAGTTGCAGCACTTGGAATCGCAGCTGCGCCGCCGCGACCGATTGCACGCGCTGGGCGAAGTCGCCATGGGCCTGGCCCATGAAATCCGCAACCCGTTGGGCATCATCAAAACTGCCACGCAACTGCTGCACCGGCGCGCCGATTTGCCCGAGACCGACAAGCGTCACCTCGAGTATGTGGTCAGCGAAGTCAGTCGGATCAACGACCTGATTACCGATTTCCTCGACTTCGCCAAACCCAGCGCGCCGCTGCGCACCACCCAAGCCGCGCGGCCGTTGGTGGATGAGTTGGTAGGGTTCTGTGCCCCGGAACTGACGAGCCACAATATCGAGGTGTTGATTGACGATCAGGCCCCGGGCGCAACCCTGTATGCCGATGCGCGCCAGCTCAAGCAGGCCGGGCTGAACCTGATCGTCAATGCCATCGACGCCATGCCCGACGGCGGACGGCTGACCCTCACGATCAGCCGTGATACCAGCCACACCATCCTCCGCGTGGCGGACACCGGCCAGGGCATCGAACCGGACATGCTCGAACGGATCTTCACGCCGTTTGTGACCACCAAGGCTTCGGGCACCGGCCTGGGCCTGGCCAAGGTGTTTTCGATCATGGAAAACCATGGCGGGCACATCGAATGCACCTGTGAAAAAGATGCCGGGGCGACCTTCAGCCTGTACATTCCGGCCCATGGCGACGACTTCGACGAGGCGAGCGATGACACATAACGTACTGGTGGTCGATGACGAGCCCAAGCTCTGCGACCTGCTGGCCTCGGCCCTGAGTCAGAACGAAATCACCGTGTTCACCGCCGGCAACGGCCTGCACGCGCTCAAAGTGCTGGAGTGCGAGGACATCGATCTGGTGATCAGCGACTGGCGCATGCCCGGCATGGACGGCCCGCAGTTGCTGGCAGAAATCAAAAGCCGTTTTCCGCAGCTGCCGGTGATCGTGATGACCGCCTACAGCACCGTGAAAAACGCCGTGCAGTCGATGCGCAACGGCGCCTTCGACTACATCGCCAAGCCGTTCGACATCGACGAACTGGACATCACCGTCAGCAAGGCCCTGCAATTTCGCGACATCCTCAAAGACAACCAGCGCATGCGCGCCGAACTCGACGAACACCAGCAGATCGACAGCCTGGTGGGCGACAGCCCGAGTTTCCGTCGGGTGCTGCAAGCGATCGATTCGGTGCGGGAAAGCAACGCGACGATTCTGCTGACCGGCGAAAGCGGCACCGGCAAGGAAATGGTCGCCCGAGCGATCCACAAACATGGCAATCGCGCTGACAAACCGTTCGTGGCGGTCAACTGTGCGGCGATCCCCGAAGGCTTGCTGGAAAGCGAAATGTTCGGCCATCGCAAAGGCGCGTTTACCGGCGCCGTGGCGGATCGGATCGGGCGTTTCCAGCAGGCGGACAAGGGCACGTTGTTTCTCGATGAGATCGGCGAAATGCCCTTGGCGTTGCAGGCGAAAATCCTCCGCGCCTTGCAGGAACGGGTGATCGAACCGGTGGGCGATCCGCGCGAGCGCAAGGTTGATGTGCGGGTGATCGCCGCCACCAACAAGAACCTGCTGGACGCGGTCGCCAACAAGGAGTTTCGCGAAGACTTGTATTACCGCCTCAACGTGTTCCCGATCCCGCTGCCGGCCCTGCGCGAACGGGTCGAAGACATCGCCCCGCTGGCCCGGCATTTCGCGCATACGCTGGGTGCTGCGGCGGGTAAACGCTTCAGTGGTTTCAGCGCGGCGGCGTTGCAGGCGATGGCTAATTACTCGTGGCCGGGGAATATTCGCGAACTGCAGAATTGCGTGGAGCGCGCGACGATTGTCGCGAGCGGGTCGGTGATTGAAGAGGATGATCTGCCGGCTTATCTGTTTGCCTCACGGCCGAGTGACAGTGGCGTGCTGATTGAGAACAACGGCGTACCGGCGGACCTCGAAGCAGCGCTGGCGCAAGTGGAGAAAAGCTACATCCTGGCAGCCCTGCAACAGAGCAACGGCGTGCAAGCCGCGGCGGCGCAACTGATCGGAATTTCCGAGCGCAGCTTCTGGTACCGGCTGAAGAAATTGGGGATTCATGTGGACAAAATCGTCCGTTAGGCCCCGCTGATCGTTCCCACGCTCCGCGTGGGAATGCAGCCCTTGAGGCATTCCCACGCAGAGCGTGGGAACGATCACACGATCAGGGGGACGGGGTCAGTTGTTGACGGTGCCGCCCTTCGCCTCACTCATGATCTGCCGGATCGCCCCGACAAAGGTCTCCACCGGCTGCCCGCCACTGACCGCATATTGCCCGTTGAACACCACCGTCGGCACCGAACTCACACCCCGCGATAGCCACAACTGCTCCTCTTCGCGCACCTCTTTGACGTACTCGTCGGACGCCAGGATCGCCTCGGCCCGCTGCCGATCCAGCCCCACACTTTCAGCGATCTGCGCCAATTGCGGGTGATCGGACGGGTTACCGCCGTCGGTGAAATACGCCTTGAACAACGCCTCTTTCAGATTGAACTGCAACCCTTCCAGCCCCGCCCAGTAAAGCAGCCGATGGGCGTCGAAGGTGTTGTAGATGCGGCTGCTGCCGTCGGTGCGAAAGGCAAACCCGACCTCGGCGCCACGGGCGCGGATCATCTCGCGGTTTTTCTGCGATTGCTCGGGGGTCGAGCCGTACTTTTCGCTGATGTGTTCGGTGATGTTCTGGCCGTCGGGACCCATGTTCGGGTTCAGCTCGAAGGGCTGGAAGCGGATCTCGGCCTGCACCTCGTCACCGAGCAAGTCCAACGCTTGGGTCAGGCCGTACAAACCGACGACGCACCAGGGGCAGGACACGTCGCTGACAAAATCGATTTTCAGGGAGTTACTCATCGCGTACCTCGCAGGTTGCATCGCACCGGAAAACCTCAACGATACACCCGACTGCCCCAGGACCGCAGCCCTCCCCCTGTAGGAGCGAAGCTTGCTCGCGAAGGGGCCATCACATTCAACATTGATATTGGCTGACACACCGCTTTCGCGAGCAAGCTTCGCTCCTACGGGGAATGGGGGATTACAGGAGGTTCGGCGTCGCCACCGGTTCAATCTGCGCCCAATGCGAGGTGTCTTCGCGGTGGGTCTGCAAGTACGGCAACACCGCCGCCAGTAATGGCGCCTTGAATGCTTCCTGGAAACGATGGGCCATCCCCGGAATCAGTTTCAACTGACTGCCCCGGATATGCGCCGCCAGGTGTACGCCGTGCATCACCGGCAACAGCGGATCCGCCGTGCCGTGCACCACCAGCGTCGGCACCCGCAATTGGTTGAGCAACGCCACCCGGCTCGGCTCGGCGAGGATCGCCATGATCTGGCGCTTCACGCCTTCGGGGTTGAATGCCCGGTCGTACGAGGCCGCCGCTTGCTGCAACAACTCCTGCCGATCATCACTCACCGACGGACTGCTCAGGGCCGCAAGTAAATCGGCCTGTTGCTCCAGCGCCACCTCGCGATTCGGCGCCCCCCGGCGCGACAACAACTGCACCAGCGCCGCGCTCGGCGCCGGCAAGCCTTCAGCGCCCGAGCTGGTCATGATCAGTGTCAGGCTCTCGACCCGTTGCGGTGCCATCGCCGCCATATGCTGGGCGATCATCCCGCCCATGCTCGCGCCCAGCACGTGGAATTGCTCGACGTGCAAGGCATCCATCAGGCCCAGCGCGTCCTCGGCCATGTCCGTCAATGTGTATGGCGCCGAGACCGGCAAGCCCAGTTTGTAGCGCAGCACTTCGAAGGTCAGGTTGGCGTTGGCCGGGGTCTGGCGCCAGGTCGACAACCCGACATCGCGATTGTCATAACGAATCACCCGAAAGCCCTGCTGACACAGCGCAACCACCACCTCATCCGGCCAGTGGATCAGTTGCCCACCCAACCCCATCACCAGCAGCAATGCCGGATCGGAGGCACGACCGATGCTCTGGTACGCCAGGCTGACCTGGTCCAGATCGACATGTTCAGTCGGGACATTGACATCGCAACGCGATGCCGCAAAGGACGCCAGGCTGAAAAGCAGCGCCGCCAGAAAAAGAAATACACGCATGAAAAAACACCGAAACGCAGAACCCCAGTAGAGCGCGAGTCTGATGAAGTTTGTTCAAGCGCGCTGCCACAGTTGCGTGACAGTTTGATGAAGATTGCCGAGCGGTCGCCCCAGCGCCTTTACCGTTCCTGTCGGGAGAAAGGCAAACCACTCATCGGAAGCATCCCTTTACCTGTTAGTTCTGACAGTTGTCGGTCACCAGAGCTGAGTATTCAATCAACGAAGAGCAAACAAACCAATATCGCCATCCGCCGGAGACTTCCATGAGCATTGACAACCGGTCCGAAACTCCTCAAGCCCCGGCGGTCGCAGGCCTTACTCGCCCAGCACTTGAAATTCCCGGCGCGATTACGCTGGTCGAAGAAGCCGACGTTGGTGTCAATCGAGCCTTGATCGGAGCGCAAGGTCTAAAGATTGTCATCCAGTCCTATGCCCTCAACCCGGGCGATAACGTGTTGGTGTACATCGATAACCGGCTGGTTCTGGTGTGGCCGGTCGAGAACGATTGCGGCGGCCGGCCCATCAGCCAATACATCCCGGCGAAGTTGATACCGGAAGGATTTATCACCCTGACTTACAGGGTAAACGTTGAAGTGTCAGCCCCCTTGAAAGTACTGATCAAAACCCTGTTGCCCGGTGGCATCGATCCGCAACCGGACGCTGCGGGGCACTACCTGTTGGCCCCGCCGCTGCTTACCTCAACCACCCTGAACGGCCAACAGGATGAAACGGTTTATGTCGCGCCCTATGACGACATGCGCCAAAACGATGTGGTAACGCTGATCGTCGGCAACTCGGCCTTGCCCCACACCGTAACAGCCACCGAGGTCGGGCAGTCCCTGACGTTTACCCTGTCCAGGGATCTGGTGGGCAGCAATGGCGATGGCGGAGTCGTTCTGTACTACACAATCCGCGACGAAGTCGGCAATCGCGCCACCGATCATTCATTGAGTGTTTCGGTGATGATCCAGACCGGCTCTGCTGCGCCAATACCGCCGACGGTGACGGGCATTGGTGAGCAGAACACCCTCTATTTGAGCCAGTTGGGGAGCCAATCGGTCATCGTCAGCCTCGACACCCGGGCCTTTAGACCCGGCGACGTACTGACATTGTTCTGGATGGGGCTGGACCGCACGGGTATGCCCACGTCGCTCACCGAGGTGCAAACCCTGAAATCCCAAACGACGCTGGATTTCACCATTGCCAATGCGGTGATCCAGACGCTCGCCGGGGGGAGCGCCCGAATATTTTTTACCCGCACCGACGCCCAGGGCGGCAAGCAGCAATTACCGTCCAAGGAAATTCTCATTGTCGGTAACACGCGCAGGATCAGCGCCTCGAATGAGACACAGAATCAGGAGGCGGTTGGCGGTATCCTTGCGGCTCCTGAAAACAGCGTCCTGAAGATTATCCCGCCGATCATCCTGGGCAGGACTGAGCCGGTGGTGGGCGCCGACTGCGGGGTCGCGCTAGCGATTTACGATAACAACTTCCCCAACGGGGCCGACGTCATTATTGATTCCTTCGTTGGCGCGGCGGCGTTCGATGTCATCGACCTCCTGCTCAATGGGAACATCGTCGACACGGAGATCGTTCGACCCGGGACAGAGAATGCCCGGCACTCGATGACAATCCCCAACGGGCTACTCAACCCGAACGCCGTGAACACACTGGAGGCCACGGTCAGCCGGGTCAGTAACAATACCCAAAGGTCCACCCCACTGCTGGACGTCCTGTACAACGCCATCCGCCCCGGGAACAGGGACATCAATTCCATCCCTGGGCACTCGGAACTGCAACTGAAGTTGCCGCAAGACATACTCGACAATGGCCTGGACGCCGCGCGTGCAGCACTGGGTGTCGAGGTTAGCTTTTGCTATCCCTACTGCCGGGCGCACGATGTCGTCGAGTTGCGCATGGGAAGCCTCACCGTTCGCTTCACCGTCCTGCCGAGGGAGGCACCGCAGTTCGGAGGTATTGCGCCAATCTGCATCGTGCGCACGTTGACAGCGCAGCAGTTTCAACAGGCTGGCGACAGTCCGCAGTTCACTTTCACCTACACCGTTCATGACCAGATCACCAACGGTGCAGACCCGTCCGACCCGTTCTCGGTGCCCGTGGTGATTGATGTCGATCTCGCCGGGGTGCGTCGTCCTGCTCCGATTTTCTTCGATAACCCGAACGATACTGACTCGGCCATCATTGATCTGGAGCAGTTGGGCAGTAACAACCTG
Source organism: Pseudomonas sp. ADAK2 (assembly GCF_012935755.1). Taxonomy (GTDB): domain Bacteria; phylum Pseudomonadota; class Gammaproteobacteria; order Pseudomonadales; family Pseudomonadaceae; genus Aquipseudomonas. Next base: position 5,887,084 of record NZ_CP052862.1, on the reverse strand, counting down.
AGCATGCTGGTCAGAACCTTTGCGCCACAATTTGCTATCGGCGACACCATCAGGGCCAGGTACAGCAGCCCACCCAGTCCTGATTTCTTTGTGGACGGGACGATTACCGGGCAGTTCGGGCAACCCAACCCGCTTGCGTTGGAGGTACCCAACAACCTGGTGATCTCCGGGCGCTTGGTGACCGGCAGTTATGTGCAATCCAGAAGCGGGGTAGCGATTGCCAACTCGAGAATCGCCACGGCCCGCGTCATCGGCCAAGGCATGCCGGATTTGCCCCCCCCTATTGTGCTGGTCGCACCCAACGGCGTGCTGGATCCGAAGGACAACCCGCAAGGGGCCGTGGGTCGGGTGACCGTGCCAGGCTTCACCCCGGGCGATCAGGTGCAATTGGTTGTGCGCGGTAGCGCCGGTGACGGCTCTCCCACCTTCGCCCCCCTGCCCTTGAACGCTGCCGGTCAAGCGGATTTCCCGCTGAGCCTGGCCTTTATCAATGCCAATCTGGGGCAGGTTGTCAGGATCACCTACCTGTTGATTCGCGGTGCTGCCCAACAGGAATCACGTGTACTGGACCTCACCGTCCTTAACGTGACTGCCACGCCCACTATCACCTCGGTGACCTCCGGCGGCGGGGTTGTACCCGACCGAGGCCAGACCTACTACCGAAGCCTCGGCATCACCGGTACGGGGCCGACGGGCCAGTCGGTAGAGGTGCTTATCAACAACGTTCCGATCGGTCAGTACCCGGTCAATTCCAACAACGTATGGACCGTTCCCGCTCGGGTCTTCATTCCCACCACCCATACCATCACGGTTCGTACCATTGATGGCAGCAATAAGTCCTCGACACGCGTCGTCATCGTATTGGAAGGGCTGTCCCTTCATATCGCACAATTTGCCCACCAGGATATGGGCGGATGGACATGGGGTGGTGCAGGCAGGCACGACGATTTTTCCTGGAAAGCTTATCCTGCGCAAAACTATTACCACCTGCATAATTACACCTATACCAACAATTCAAGCGGGGTAGTTTTGCAGAGGACTTTCAACAACCTGACCCCAGGCGCCACCTACCTACTGTCGTCGGGCGTCTTCCGCTCAAATACACCGTACGTTCACCCTCAACTTCAGCTGGGAAACAGCGCGGGAGACCGTTCTCCCAATTACTACCTTTCCGTTATCCATCAGTTGATATCGATGCAACTCACGTTCATCGCGACATCTCCCGTGATGACGATGTATTACATTAACAATGAGGCTTCAGGAACCGGCAATGACTGGTACACAACGCATATTCAGGTGCAACGAATGAGTTTGTAAAACGCAACGGATCCATTTGATTGCGAATAAATATGCAAATAAGAGCAAGCAAATAGCAAATGACCAAATAAGGACCAAATAAGGGGACAGATCTATTTAATCCCCTTGATATTCAACCCAACAAAAAACCCGCTGACCGTCACCGGTTCAGCGGGTTTTTCATTGCTGCATCAACAACATCAATTCATTAAGCCAACTGACTGCGCAACTGCCGCGCCGCCGCCACCATATTCACCAGCGCCGCCTCAGTCTCCGGCCACGCCCGAGTCTTCAACCCGCAATCCGGATTGACCCACAACCGCTCAGCCGGAATGCGCTTCACCGCTTTACTCATCAACTTGACCATCTCGGTCGTGTCCGGTACCCGTGGTGAGTGGATGTCATACACGCCCGGGCCGATGTCGTTCGGGTAGTCGAAGGCTTCGAAGGCCTCGAGCAATTCCATATCCGAACGGGAGGTTTCGATGGTGATCACGTCGGCGTCCATGGCCGCGATGGATTTGATCACGTCATTGAATTCGCTGTAGCACATGTGGGTGTGGATCTGGGTTTCGTCCCGCACCCCGGACGCCGTGAGACGGAACGCTTCCACCGCCCAGTCGAGGTATTCCTGCCATTGCGCCCGGCGTAGCGGCAAGCCTTCGCGGAATGCCGCTTCGTCGATCTGCACGATCTTGATCCCGGCGTTTTCCAGGTCCACTACTTCGTCGCGCAGGGCCAGGGCCAGTTGTTGTGCCTGGATTTTGCGCGACACGTCTTCGCGCGGAAACGACCACATCAGCATGGTCACGGGACCGGTGAGCATGCCCTTCATGACCTTGTCGGTCAGGCTCTGGGCGTAGGTAATCCAATCGACAGTCATGGCGTTCGGACGACTGAGGTCACCGTAGATGATCGCCGGTTTCACACAGCGCGAACCGTAGCTCTGGACCCAGCCGAACCGAGTGAACAGGTAGCCGTCCAGTTGCTCGGCGAAGTATTCGACCATGTCGTTGCGCTCGGCTTCACCGTGCACCAGCACGTCCAGGCCCAGGCGTTCCTGGACTTGCACCGCGTGGCGGATTTCGCTGTGCATGGCGTCGGTGTAATCGTTGGCCGACAGCTTGCCCTGCTTGAAGGCCTGGCGAGCGAGACGGATCGAACCGGTCTGCGGGAACGAGCCGATGGTGGTGGTCGGGAATGCCGGCAATTGCAGGCGAGCACGTTGTTGTTCGATGCGCTTTGCAAACGGCGAATGCCGTTGGCTGTCCTTGGCGCCGACAGCGGCGATGCGCGCCTGAACTTCAGCTTTGTGGATGCGTGGCGATTGCGCACGGCTGGCCTGGATCGCCCGGCTCTCGGCCAAGGCCGTTTGCACCTTGGGTGATTGCGGGTCGTTCAAGGCATCGCGCAGCACAGCAATTTCCCCGCACTTCTGCACCGCAAAGGCCAGCCAGGATTTCAGCTCGGGATCGAGTTTGTCTTCACGCTCCAGATCAACAGGGCTGTGCAGCAACGAGCAGGAACTGCTGACCCACAGGTTGTCGCCGAAGCGCTCTTGCGCCGGTTGCAGTTGCGCGAGGACTTGCTCCAGTTCGCAGCGCCAGACGTTGCGACCGTTGACCAGACCCACCGAGAGAATCTTGTAGGTCGGCAGGCGATCCAGCACTTGCCCGAGTTGATCCGGCGCGCGCACGGCATCGATGTGCAGGCCTTGCACCGGCAGGCTGACGGCCAGGCCGAGGTTATCTTCCAGGCCGCTGAAGTAGGTGGCGACCAGTTTGCGCAGCGGCGAGTACTGCAGAATGTGGTAAGCGCGCTCGAAGGCACTTTTCCAGGCTTGTGGCAGGTCGAGGGTCAGGATCGGTTCGTCAATCTGCACCCATTCCACGCCTTGCTCGGCGAGGCGACCGAGAATTTCGTTGTAGACCGGCAACAGACGTTCCAGCAGGTCGAGTTTGTCGAAATCGTTGCCTTTGGCCTTGCCCAGCCACAGGTAAGTCAGCGGGCCGATGATCACCGGTTTGACGTTGTGGCCCAGGGCCTTGGCTTCCTCGACTTCGTCGAACAACTGTTCCCAGCTCAACTTGAACTGTTGGTCAGCGCTGAATTCCGGGACCAGGTAGTGGTAGTTGGTGTCGAACCACTTGGTCAGCTCTTGGGCGTATTGCGCTTTAGTGTGTTCACCGCCGCAGCAGCCAGTGGTCGCGCCGCGAGCCATGGCGAACAGGGTGTCGAGGGTTGGCTGGCCGCTTGCGCCAAGGGTGCTGTCGAAACGCTCGGGTATCACGCCGAAGACCAGGGAATGGCTCAGCACTTGGTCATACCAGGCGAAGTCACCAACCGGCAGCAGGTCGATGCCGGCGTCTTTCTGCAATTGCCAGTGGGTGGCGCGCAATTGGCGGCCGACGGCTTTCAACGCGTCCTGATCGAGATCGCCCTTCCAGTAGGATTCCAGGGCTTTTTTCAGTTCGCGGTCAGCGCCGATACGCGGGAAACCAAGTGTGTGGGCCAGAGCCATGGTGAATTTCTCCCTTTCAAAGATGATGTAAAACGTGGCCCTATTGTCGACACCCAAGCCAACATGAGACAAACTCAACCTTTTCGTGTTGATCACAAGTTTTCCTCATGGAGCCCCCGGTGCTTGAAATCCGTCACCTGAAGACCCTGCACGCCTTGCGCGAAGCCGATAGCCTGGTGGATGCAGCCGACCGCCTGCACCTGACCCAGTCCGCCCTGTCTCACCAGTTCAAGGAACTGGAGGAGCGCATGGGCATGCCGTTGTTCGTGCGCAAGACCAAACCGGTGCGCTTCACCAGCGCCGGTTTGCGTTTGCTGCAACTGGCCGACGCCACCCTGCCACTGCTGCGCGGCGCCGAGCGTGATATCGCGCGGCTGGCCGGTGGCACCGCCGGGCGTTTGCACATGGCGATCGAGTGCCACAGTTGTTTCCAGTGGCTGATGCCGACCATCGACCAGTTCCGTGATGCCTGGCCGGAAGTCGAACTCGACCTGGCCTCGGGCTTCTCCTTCGCCCCGCTGCCGGCCCTGGCCCGTGGCGATCTGGATTTGGTGGTGACCTCCGATCCGCTGGAACTGGCCGGGATCACCTATGTGCCGTTGTTCACCTATGAAGCGATGCTCGCGGTGGCCAATCAGCACCGCTTGGCAAACAAGGCGTACATCGTTCCGGAAGATTTGCTCACCGAAACCTTGATCACCTATCCGGTGGAGCGAGATCGGCTGGACATCTTCACCCGCTTCCTGGAACCGGCCGATGTGGAACCGGCGCAGGTCCGCACTTCGGAACTGACGGTGATGATGATGCAACTGGTGGCCAGCGGTCGCGGCGTGTGCGGCATGCCCCATTGGGCGCTGCATGAATACAGCTCACGGGGTTATGTGAAGGCCAAGCGGCTGGGCGAGAAAGGCTTGTTTGCGACGCTGTATGCGGGGATTCGCGCGGACATGCTGGATGCGCCGTACATGCGCGATTTCCTGCTGACGGCCAAAGACACCTCGTTTTCGACCCTCGACGGCGTAAGCGCGGTTCGCTAACACCGTACGACTGATCGTTCCCACGCTCTGCGTGGGAATGCCTCAACGGACGCTCCGCGTTCGGCTGTTGATGGGACGCGGAGCGTCCCGGGCTGCATTCCCACGCGGAGCGTGGGAACGATCAGGTCCACGGTGGCTTCAGAGCTCGCGCCACATGTGGATTTTGTCGAAGTAGTCCTCGCCGACCCGCACAGCTAAAGGCTCGAGGCCGTACTGGATGAAGCCGCAGCGCTGGTACAGCTTGAACGCAGCTTCATTACCCGCCGTCACGGTCAATTGAATCAACCTCAATCCGGGATGGTTCTGCGCCTCGGTCAACGCCGCCTGCACCAGTTCAAACCCCACGCCACGCTGACGAACCTTGCCAGACACATACATGCCGAACAACGTCGCCTTGTGCCGGGCTTTTTCCCGAGGTTCGAACGCCAGGCCGACGATGCCCGCCAACTGGCCGTCCTCGAACGCGCCGAACACCACGTCCAGCTTGCTGGTCAACCGCGACTCCCACCAACTCAACGGCATCACCGCGCGTTCACGCACGCTGGAGGTGAACGCCTGCGGGTGCAAGTCGTAGGCTTCGAGCATCAGCGCCCGGTAGTCCAGGGCATGGCTGGCATCCAGTCGTTCAATCCACATGGTCAAGCCGTCCTGCGTTGCTCAAGCATCAGTCGCACCGCGAGTGCCGCCAACACGAAGCCCATGAAATAACGCTGCACGGCCAGCCAGGTCGGGTTGTTGACGAACCACGAGGCGATGCCCGCCGCGAATACGGCGATCAACAGGTTGACGCAAAAACTCACGCTGATCTGGGTCAGCCCGAGGACGATGCTCTGGGTAAACACCGAGCCGTGTTCCGGGCTGATGAATTGCGGAAACACCGACAGGTAAAACACCGCGATCTTCGGGTTCAGGGCACTGGTCAGAAAACCCATGGTGATCAGTTTGCGCGACGAATCCGGCGGCAACTGCTGGGCTTCGAACGGTGAACGCGCGCCGGGTCTGACTGCCTGCCAGGCCAGCCACACCAGGTATAGGGCGCCGGCCCATTTCAGCACTTCATAAGCCATCGGCACCGCCAGGAACACCGCGGTCAAACCGGCCGCGGCGGCGAACAGGTGCACGAAGAACCCCGCCACCACTCCGAGCAACGAGGTCACGCCGGCCTTGCGCCCCTGACAGATCGACCGGGAGATCAGGTAGATCATGTTCGGCCCCGGCGTCAGTACCATCAGCAACGCGGCGGCGGCGAAGATCAGCAAATCTTGAAGCGGGATCATGGGGCAGTCCTTGGTCTTGTCTTGGTCAGGCGATCGCGGTCAACGAGGCTCGATAAAACGGCAGGATCACGTCCCGTGTCAATGGTGCCAGCGTGAGTTGGCCGTCGGTGGCAGGATCGATCCAGCGTACCTCTTCGATCTCGGCCGCCGGGCAGACGTCTGAATCGATGGTCAGCAGGAAGAGTTCGGCCTGGACGACAAAACCCGGTTCGTTGGCGGCCGGCGCCGAGAACCGGCCCAGATAAGTGGCTTGCGCGGTGTCGATAACCAGGCCCAGTTCTTCTTCCAGTTCGCGGGCCAGGGCGTGGGCCGGTTGCTCATGGGGCTCGATCTTGCCGCCCGGTTGCATGAAGGCCTGGGTGCCACGTTTGCGTACCAACAGGGTGCGGCCGTCGGGACCGATCAACAGGGCGGCGGCGATGTGGATGATGCGGGGCTCAGTTGACATGGATCGAGGTTGGCCTAGGTTAAAAGGCCATAAGAATAACCTGTAGGAGCCAGGCTTGCCCGCGATGGCGTCCGTGAAATCGCCATCGCGGGCAAGCCTTGCTCCTACAGGTCTACGACGTTTCGCGCTCCAGAAGTGCTTCGACTTCCTCGGGGACTTTCACGAACACGCTGTACTTCGCGCCTTCCATGGTTTCAAAGGCAATCAATTTATCCACCAACGGCCCGTTCAGCACTTTGCCGGCATTGAGCAGCAACATGCCGTTGTCGGCATTGAGGTTGCGCGCCAGGATCATGCCCGGCGCCAGGTCGCGGGTGGTCAGCACTTTGACCGTTGGATCGGCCAGGGTCACGTCACTGAGGTACGCGGCGCAGACCTGAATGAAATCCTCGACCAATTCCGGATCGTAGAGCCGCCCGGCATAGCTGCGGATATACACCAGCGCTTCGTCGCTGTTCATCTGCCGCTCAAGGATCAACCCGCGCTGCAATTCGATGAAATCCACCGCCAGTTTCAACAACCGCGAACCAAACGGAATCGCTTCACCCTTGAGCCGGTCCGGAAACCCGCTGCCGTCCCAACGTTCCTGATGGTGCAGGATCAGCCGCGCGGCATCCTTCATCGGGTCGAGGGTCATCAGCAGCGATTCGCTCTGCTTCGGATACTCGCGATAACGGTCGCGATCAAGGTGATGCAGCATGTCCGACGGCGTGATCATCATGCTGTCGGTCCAGCTCAGCTTGCCGATGTTGTAGAGCGCGGCGGCCATGGTCAGGTCGCGGCTGGTGCCTTCGTCCAGGCCGTGGAGTTTGCAGTACACCCGCACCAGCTCGATGATCTGGCGGTTGGTCTGCTTGGCCGGCGGCAGGCGCAGGTTGGCCAGCAACGAGAACACCTCGGTGCCGGTGACATAGCTGTGTTTGAGCTCTTCATAGGCCAGGTCAAGCATGTCGGCGGTCTGTTGCAACTCGGACGTGCGCGCCGCGACGTGTTTTTCCAGGGTGGAATTGAGGGTTTTCAGCTGATCGTTCTGCTGCCGGGTCAATTGCACCAGGCGCCGGCGTTCGCGCTCGGAGTGCTGGTGTTCCAGGGCCTGGCGCAGGGTCAGGAGCATTTCCTCGTCGTTCCAGGGTTTGCTGATGTAGCGGTGAATCTGCCCGTCGTTGATGGCTTTAATGATGGTCGGCAGGTCGGCGTACCCGGTGAGCAGGATGCGCGTGGTGGTCGGATAGAGCTGATGGATGTGCGCCAGCAGCGTCGCGCCGTCCATATTGGGCATGCGCGCGTCAGTCATCACCAGGTCGATGCTGTGCTGCGCCATGAGCTCCAGGGCCTGGGCACCGCTGGTGGCCAGCAGCACATCGAAGGGCTGGCCGCGTAACAGGCGCCGCAGGCTGTTGAGGATTGATTCCTCGTCGTCGACCAGCAACACCTTGGGTTTATCGGTCAAAGTCGTAGGGAGTTGCTCTTCCATGGCGTCACCTCGAGTGAAACGGGTCTATCGCGTGTCAGGCCACGGCAAACATCCACTCTTGCCGGAGCCTGAGCTACAGGCTAGATGATTTTCAGACACTGCCCGCAACTCATTCATTCCATTCCCCCAAGCGAACTCCAGACAAAGGACTATGCTCAGCTGACTCGGATCCACATTCTGTAACCGTTCGGCCAGGTGATCAGGGAAAGGATGCCCCTATGAACAGACCGTTTCGAACCGCTGTCACCCAGGGTGCATGCCTATGAATGCGCTGCTGACACGGACCAACCGACGAATCCTCATCGTCGACGATACCGCTTCGATCCATCAGGATTTCGCGAAGATCCTCAGCCCGCAGTCGATTGAAGACGAAGATCTGGACAGCACCGAACGGGCGCTTTTCGGATCAACGGCGGCCGTCACCCTGCAAAGCTTCAGCCTCGACTCGGCCTTTCAGGGGCTTGAAGCCCTGGACATGGTCGAAACGGCGCTGGCCAACGACATGCCCTACGCCATGGCCTTCATCGACATGCGCATGCCGCCGGGCTGGGATGGCCTGGAAACCATCGAACGGCTGTGGCAGGTCGACCCCAAGCTGCAAGTGGCGCTGTGCACCGCTTATTCCGACTATTCCTGGGAAGACATCGACGAACGTCTGGAGCTGGGCGATCGCCTGTTGATCCTGAAAAAACCCTTCGATGCCATTGAAATCCGCCAGATGGCCAGTGCCCTCACCGCCAAATGGCAGATGACCGAAGACGCGGCGCTGAAAATGTCGCTGCTCGAGCAAGCGGTCGAAGAACGCACCCTGGAGCTGTCCGATGCCAACATCATTGTGCAAAACAGCCCGACCATCCTCTATCGACTGCGCGGCGAGCCGTCGTTCCCGCTGATGTACATCTCCCACAACATCACCAAGTACGGGCACATCGCCGCGCAACTGGTGGCGTCGGCCAATTGGTCCAAGGAGCTGATTCACCCGGACGACCTGTCGAAAGTCGACGACGCCATGGAGCGGGTACTGGACCGGCATGCCGAGGGCGCTTCCATCGAGTTCCGCATGCGCACCGGCGACGGCGCCTGGCGCTGGGTCGAAAACCGCTACATCCCGGTGCGTGACGCCGAAGGACGCTTGCTGGAGGTCGAAGGCATCATCCTCGACATCACCGAACGCCGGCTCGCCGAAGAGAAAATCGCCTTGCTCGCCCGCACCGACGGACTGACCGGGCTGGCCAACCGCGCCACGCTGATCGAGCGCTTGCACCAGGCGTTCGCCGCCAACCGTCGAGGCGCCACCGCGTTTGCGATTTTTTACCTGGACCTGGACCACTTCAAGCGTATCAACGACACCCTCGGCCATCCGGTGGGCGACCTGTTGCTGCAAGAAGTCGCCCGGCGGATCAAGGCCTGCGTGCGGGAAAACGACGTGGTCGCGCGCCTCGGCGGTGACGAGTTCGCGATCCTGCAGCTCGATGTCAGCGACCCGACCCAATCCGCGGCGCTGGCGGTCAAGGTCCGCGATGCGCTGGTGCAGCCCTACTCCCTGGGCGGCAACGATGTGCGGGCCTCGGTGAGCATCGGCATCAGCAGCTGCACCCCGGACATGCTCAGTGCCGACAGCCTGCTGACCCAGGCCGACATGGCGCTCTATCGCTCCAAGGAGCAGGGCCGCAACCAGTACCACTTCCATTCCGAGGAGATCAATCAGGAAGTGGTCGAGCGCATGACCATCGCCAGCGACCTGAAAACCGCTATCGACAACGAAGAACTCGAACTGCATTACTGGCCGGAAGTGGACCTGAGCACCGGCAAGATCCTCGGCATGGAAGCCCAGGTCAGCTGGAACCACCCCACACGCGGCTTACTCGAAGGCCCGGCGTTCCTGCCGGCGGCGGAAAAAACCGGGACCATTGTTGCCCTCGGCCACTGGGTGCTGGATCAGGCCTGCCGGCAGATGCGCCAGTGGCGCGACGAGGACATGGCGCCGCCGGTGATTGCGATCAAGCTGTCCCTGGCCCAGCTCAAGAGCGGTCCCGAGCTGATCTACGACGTGCTGCGCACCACCGCGCGTTGGGAACTGTGCCCGTGGGATTTACGCTTCGACGTCACCGAAGCGACCCTGGCCCAGACCAAATGGACCCACAACGATGTGCTGCCGCGCCTGCGGGAGCTGGGGGTGAAGATCGCCATCGACGACTTCGGCACCGAGTATTCCTCGTTCGATTACCTCAAGACCTACCAGGTCAATCACCTGAAACTGGCCCAGGCCTTTATCGACACCGCCGCCCAGGATCCGGCCAGCGCCAATACCTTGCGCGCGATCATCAACTTTGCCCGTGACGTGGGGATCGGCATCATCGCCGAGGGCGTCGAAACCCAGGAGCAACGCAGTTCGCTGATGGCCACCGGTTCGCCGATGAACGCCCAGGGCTATTTCTTCAGCAAGGCCGTCAGCAGTCAACAGGCCGCCGAACTGCTCAAGGCCGGGAGCATCGTACCTTCAGGTAACGAGCCAGGTTCGCCCCTGGACAACCTGCCGCGTTCGACGGAGGACAACGGATGAAGGCCCCCTTCGTACGGACCAACCGGCGCATCCTGATCATTGACGACACACCGTCGATTCATCTGGATTTTCGCAAGATCCTCGACCCCGACGCGGAAGAGGAACAGACACTGGCCGGCACCGAAGAAGCGCTGTTCGGCACCCTGCAACCGGACCGGCTGACTTTTCAGCTCGACTCCGCCTACCAGGGCCAGGAAGCCCTGGACCTGGTCAAGCGCGCCCGGGCCGAAGGTCGCCCCTATGCGCTGGCCTTCACCGACATGCGCATGCCACCGGGCTGGGACGGCCTGGAAACCATCGAACAACTGTGGAAAGCCGATCCGAGCCTGCAAATCGCCTTGTGCACCGCGTATTCGGATTACAGCTGGGAAGCCATGGCCGAACGGCTGGAATTCGGCGACCAGTTGTTGGTGCTGAAAAAGCCCTTCGACAGCCTGGAAATCCGCCAGATGGCCAGTGCCCTGACCTGGAAATGGCAGATGGCCCAGGACGCGGCAATGAAAGTCCTGAGCCTGGAGCAGACCATCGAGGCTCGGGTGCATGAGCTGCTCAAGGTCTCGCACCTGTTGCAGTACGACATCCTCACCGAGTTGCCCAATAGCACGTTGCTGGGCGATCGGCTGAACCAATCCCTGGCCCTGTCCCGGCGTCATGACAAACAACTGGCGGTGATGTTTCTCGGGCTCGACCGCTTCAAGCGCATCAACAATGCCCTGGGGCATCCGGCCGGCGACGAAATGCTCAAGCGTGTCGGCCAGAGCCTGGTGGCGACGGTGCGGGAATCCGACTCGGTGTTTCGCTACGGCTCCGACGAGTTCGTGGTGATCCTGGCCGACGTGCGCCACCCGCAGCAGACCAAGGGCATCGCCGAAAAACTGTTGAATGCCATCCGCGCGCCGCAACACATCGCCGGCCACGACCTGAGCGTGACCGCCAGCCTGGGGATCAGCATTTACCCCGAGGATGGCCTCGACGCCATCGTGCTGATCAAGAAAGCCGAAACGGCGATGCGCAACGTCAAGGAAAACGGCCCGAACGATTTCAGCTTTTTCATCGACGAAATGAACCAGCGCGCCCGGGAGCAGCAGAGCATCGAGTCGGGGATTCGCCTGGCCCTGGAACGCAATGAATTTGTCCTGCACTACCAGCCGAAAATCGACTTGAGCAGTGGTCAGGTGGTGGGCGCCGAAGCACTGATCCGCTGGAAAAAACCGGGGCAAGGCTGGGTCTATCCATCGGACTTTATCGCGGTGGCCGAAGACAGCGGCCTGATTGTGCCGCTGACCAAATGGGTGATGGCTCAGGCCTGTCGCCAGGCGTGTATCTGGAAGACCGCCGGGCTGCCGAAAATCTGCATCTCGGTGAACGTCTCGGCCATCGACTTCCGGCAGCGCGACTTTGTCGAGAGCATCGAGTTGATCCTCAAGCAGACCGGGATGGACCCGACCTTGCTCGAACTGGAGATCACCGAAGGCGTGTTGATGCAGAACGTCGATGCCACCGTGACCGCGCTGAACCGGATCAAGGCCCTGGGCGTGCGCCTGGCCATCGATGACTTCGGCACCGGTTATTCCAGCCTCAGTTACCTGCGCCGGTTTCCCATTGATGTGCTGAAAATCGACCAGTCGTTCATTCGTGGCCTGAGCCGTGACAGCAGCGACGCCGCCCTGGTCAGCGCCATCATCAGCCTGGGCAAGAGCCTCAAGCTGACCGTCATCGCCGAAGGCATCGAAACCCTCGAACAGCTGGATTTCCTCAAGGCCCACCATTGCGAGGAAGGCCAGGGTTACTACTTCAGCAAAGCCGTGGCGCCGGATGCTTTTGCGCATTATCTGATGTTGGTGAAGCCGCTGCCTTCAGCCCAGACATGAGCGACGCACTACGACACCCAGGCCAACCGCCAAGGAATCATCCGATGTCGCCCTCCCCTGCCTTTGCACTCGCGGTGTTTGTATTGGCGATCAGCCTGACCGCCAGCGGCGCACCGCTGGACGAACCGCTTAAACCGTTACCCGCCGTGCCACAACAGAATCCCCTGCGGGTCGAACTCGGTCGCCAGTTGTTCAATGAGCCACGGTTGTCGGTCAACAACAGCCTGTCCTGCGCCGGTTGCCATCGACTGGAAAGCGGCGGTGCCGACAACAAGCCGTTTTCCATTGGGTTCAACGGCCACCCGGTGGCCGTTAATACCCCTAGCGTGTTCAACGCCACCCTGAACTTCCGGCAGTTTTGGAATGGCCGGGTCGGCACCCTGGAAACCCAGGTCCACGAAGTGGTGCAGAGCCCCGCCGAAATGGGCAGCAACTGGGAACACGTGGTGCAGACGCTGAGCGCCGACCCTATCTATAAAGCCGCGTTCGCCAACGCCTACCCGGACGGCGTGACCATGGGCAATGTGCAAAATGCCCTGGCCACCTACGAGCGCACGCTGCTCAGTGCCAACTCGCGCTTTGATCAATACCTGCAAGGCAATACCGACATTCTGACGCTCGATGAAAAGTACGGTTATCAGCGCTTCAAGGACTACGGCTGCATTACCTGCCACCAAGGGGTGAACATCGGCGGCAACATGTTCCAGAAATTCGGGGTCATGGGCGATTACTTCCAGACACGGGGCAACCCCACCGAATCCGACCTGGGACGCTACCTGGTGACCAAGGATGAAGAGGACCGCAACGTGTTCAAGGTCCCGAGCCTGCGCAACGTCGCCGTGACCGCGCCGTATTTCCATGACGCCTCGGCAACAACCCTCGAAGAGGCGGTGGATGTGATGTTCACGTTCCAGCTCGGGCGCGTGCCTTCGGACGAAGACAAGGCCCTGATCATCCTGTTCCTCAAGACTCTGACCGGTGAATGGGAGGGCAAGCCTTTATGAGAATGTCCCGCCGTCGCAGCATGGTACTGCTCAGCCTGATAGCCCTGGGCCTGGCCTCGACGCTGCTGTTCCTGTACCTCAAATCCAGCTCTGACCAGACCTCGACCTACACCGAATCCCGGGACGTGATTACCCGGATGAAACAACTCAACGCGCAGTGGGAAACCGAGATCCTCAAGGCCCGGGTCGCCATCAGTCACAACTACGATCCGCTGGTCTCGCCCCTGACCGAGATGACCCAGCTGTGGGAGCGGTTCGACAGCATGGAGTCGAACCATGGCCGCAACGACTCGCCTGCCTGGAACAAAAGCCATGACGCCTACCTGGCCGCCATCCAGGAAAAAACCCGCCTGGTGGAACAGTTCAAGTCCCACAACGCGGTGCTGCGCAACTCCCTGGCGTTTTTACCGACCGCCGAGGACGACATCCAGCAACCCCTGACCCAAGTGACCGATGGCGACCAACTGCAACTGCACAACATCGCCACCGACACCTACGACCTGGTGCTCAGTGCCCTGGAGTTCGCTCAGGTCACCTCTGACGACAAGGCCGCGGATATCCTGTTGGGCCTGAATAAAATGGGGGTGAACAAACTGCGGCTGCCGGAGCCTTTCCACAGCCCCGTCGATATTCTGAACAACCACATTGCGCTGATCCTGCGCGAACAACCGATCGTCAACCGCCTGCTGGAAAACATCGAAGCCATCCCCGTCGCCGAACGCCTGGACGACATCACCAACCTGCTGAACGAAGATCAGCAGCAGTCCGATGCGGTCTATCAGCGCTACCACTTCTACATGCTGGTGTTTTCGGTGCTGCTGGTGCTGGTGCTGGTGTATCTGGCGATCCGGCTGATGCGCAGTTACACCGAGATCAGCCGCGTCAACAAAGCGCTGCAAACGGCTAACGATGACCTGGAACTACGGGTTGAAGAGCGCACCCGGGAACTGCGCGATACCCAGAGCGAACTGCTCGACACCGCGCGCCAGGCCGGCATGGCCGAGATCGCCACCAACGTGTTGCACAACGTCGGCAATGTGCTCAACAGCGTGAACATTTCCGCTGATCTGGTTACCCGCAAACTGCGCAGCAGCAAGGCTTTGGGGCTGGGCAAGGCGATGCAACTGATCAACGAACATCCCGCAGACCTGGGCAGTTTTCTCAGCGAGGACGCCAAGGGCAAATTACTGCCCGGCTACCTCAATCAACTGGTGGACGCGATTGCCCTCGAACAACAGGGCATGACCGACGAACTGGCCCAACTGACTAAAAGCGTCGACCACATCAAGGACATCGTCGCCACCCAGCAATCCTACGCGGGCGCCAACAGCCTGATGGAACCGCTGCACATCAGCGAATTGCTGGAGGACGCCCTGCGCATGAACTCCGGCGCCCTGACCCGACACCACGTCACGGTGGTCAAGGAGTACAGCGACGTACCCCGGGTCATGGGCGACAAGCACCGCTTGCTGCTGATCCTGATCAACCTGATCAGCAACGCCAAATACGCGATGTCCGATCTCAGCGACCGTCCTCGGCAGATGACCCTTGGGGTGAAAATCGTCGACGACACGATTCTGCAAGTCAGCGTCAAGGATGACGGCGAAGGCATCCCCGAGGAAAACATGACGCGAATCTTTGCCCACGGGTTTACCACCCGCAAGGAGGGCCATGGTTTCGGCCTGCACAGTTGTGCCCTGGCCGCCATCGAGATGAACGGCCACCTCACCGCCCATAGCGACGGGCCAGGCAAAGGTGCACAGTTCACGCTGCAGATTCCTTTGAAAACCGTAGCAGGTGACGCATGAAAGAACTTTCGAATCGACGCATTTTGTTGATCGATGACACACCGTCCATTCATGTCGACTTTCGCAAGATCCTCACCCCGAACCCTGTGCAACACGTGGAACTGGATGAGATGGAGGCCGCGCTGTTCGGCGCTGAAGCCAAATCCGCCAGCGCATTGTTCGAACTGGACTCGGCCTTCGGCGGCCAGGAAGGCCTGGGCAAACTCAAATTCGCCATGAAGGAAAACCGTCCCTACGCCATGGCGTTCGTCGACATGCGCATGCCCGATGGCTGGGACGGCGCGCAGACCATCGAACACTTGTGGCAGGAAGACCCGCGCCTGCAAGTGGTGGTGTGCACCGCCTATTCCGATTACTCGTGGGATGAACTGCTCGACCGTTTGCAGGCCCATGACCGGCTGCTGATCCTGAAAAAGCCGTTCGACAATATTGAAGTACAGCAGATGGCCAATACCCTGCTGACCAAATGGGACATGACCGAACGCGCCTCGGTCCAGATGCACCACCTGGAGCACCTGGTGGACCAGCGCACGACGCAGTTCAAACAGGCCAGCGAAGCCTTGCAGCGGGAAATCGACGAGCGCAAACAGCTTGAATCGCAACTGGTGCAATCGGAAAAACTCGCCTCGCTGGGGCAGCTGGCGGCCGGCGTCGCCCATGAAATCAACAACCCCATCGGCTTCATTTCCTCCAACCTCGGTTGCCTGGAAGGCTACTTCAAGCAACTGCAGGAAATGCTCGACGCCTACCGCAGTGCCGAAGAGGCGATTACCTCAACCGAGGTGATGGAGCGCCTGGGCGTGCTGCGCGAACGCATCGAGCTGGAGTTCCTGCGCGAAGACATTCCGCTGCTGATCAAGGAGTCCAAGGACGGCATCAGCCGGGTCGGGCAGATCGTCAAGGATCTGAAGGATTTCTCCCGGGTCGACTCCAACCAGGAATGGCAGTGGGCCAATCTGCAACAGGGCATCGACTCGACCCTGAACATCGTCGCCAACGAACTCAAGTACAAGGCCGACGTGGTGAAGGCCTATCAGGTGCTGCCGGAAATCGAGTGCCTGCCGTCGCAAATCAACCAGGTGATCATGAACCTGATCGTCAACGCCTCCCAGGCCATCGGGGCGGAACGCGGCACCATCACCCTGAGCACCGGGCTGGCGGGGGAAACCGTGTGGATCGAAGTCGCCGACACCGGCTCGGGCATCGAGCCGCAGACGTTGCAGAAAATCTTCGACCCGTTCTTCACCACCAAGCCGATTGGCCAGGGCACCGGGCTGGGGTTGTCACTGTCGTACGGGATCGTGAAAAAGCATCACGGGGATATTTCGGTGCGCAGCGTCGTCGGGACGGGCACGACGTTCCGCGTCGAACTGCCAGTGCGCCAGACCAAACTGGCGAGCTGAACACCAGTCCTGTAGGAGCGAGGCTTGCCCGCGAAGAACGATGACGCGGTGTGTCAGACCCGCCGCCTTCGCGAGCAAGCTTCGCTCCTACAGGTATATGCAAGTCAGGTGGCTTCCTGGAAATCCATCTCCGGCGGCTGGCGACGGAACCCGCCCGTCAGCACCGCCAGGTACACCACGCCAATCGCCAGCCAGCTCAGGCCCAGGTAAATCGCCAGGTGATCGAGGCTGACCATCAGCCACAGGTCCGCGACCAGGCCAATGAACGGGAACACCAGGAACAGCACTAGCTCACGCGGGCCTTTCTTCTCGCCGCCGATCCAGTAATGGAAGATCACCGACAGGTTCACCAGGCTGAAGGCCAGGAAGGCGCCGAAGTTGATGAACGAGGTCGAGGTGGTCACGTCCAGTTTCAGGGCGAGCAACGCCACCACCGCGCACAACAGGATGCTGTTGACCGGCGTGCCGAATTTCTCATGCAAGGTGCCAAAGAACGACTTGGGCAACACGCCGTCGCGGCCCATGGCAAAGAGCAACCGCGAACCACTGGCCTGGGCCGACAGCCCCGACGCGAATTGACCGACGATCAGGCCGATGAGGAAGATTGAGACGAACAGGTCGCCGCCAATGTTGCGGGCAATTTCATAAGCCGCCGAGTCGACACTGTCGAACTGGAACGACGGGTGGGCGATCTGCACGAAGTACGACACGCCGACAAAAATCAGACCGCCGATCAGGGTAATCAGCATAATCGCCCGGGGAATGGTGCGGCGCGGGTCGCGGGTTTCCTCGGTCAGGGTGCTGACCGCATCAAAGCCCAGGAACGAGTAACAGGCGATGGCCGCGCCGCTCATGATCAGCGGCAGGTGCATGTCGCCGTTGAAGAACGGTTTGACTGTCCACAACGGTGTGCTCGCATCGCCGCCGATGTAGTGGATGCACAGCGCGACGAAGGCGATCAGTACCAGGAATTGCACCAGCATCAGCAAGGCATTGATGCCGTTGGCCAGTTTCAGGCCGACGATATTGATCGCGCTGGTGATGCCGATGAACGCCAGCACCCAGATCCACTGCGGCACGGCCGGGAACGCGGAGTTGAGGTAAGCCGCGCCGATCAGCCAGATCGCCATCGGCAGGAACAGGTAATCGAGCAGCACCGCCCAACCGGCGATGAACCCGAGTTTCGGGCTGATGGCTTTGCGCACATAGCTGTAGGCCGAGCCGGCGACCGGAAACGCGGCGGCCATGCGCCCGTAGCTCATGGCGGTGAAGAACATCGCCACCAGCGCCGCCAGGTAAGCGGCCGGGACCATGCCCGCGGTGGATTGAGCGAGGATGCCAAAGGTGCCGAGCACAATGATCGGCGTCATGTAGGCGATGCCGAACAGCACCACCGAACCCAATGACAGGGTGCGTTGTAAACGAGCCATGAGCGACTACTCCGAATTTATTAGATTTATGGCAGAGCCGAGTTCGGCGCAATGATCGTTCCCACGCTCCGCGTGGGAATGCCCGCGTCCCCTTCAGAGCCGAACGCGGAGCGTCCGTGGAGGCATTCCCACGCAGAGCGTGGGAACGATCGGATCAACTTACTTCCCTGGAATCAGCAACTCCCGCAATCCATTGGCATGCTCAACAATCTCCCCCGGCAACTTCAGCCGCTGATCATCCAGATACCGATAATCCTGCCGCGCCGCCGCCAACCGGTTCAGGTCCAGCTCCACCGCAAACTGCCCCTCCTCGCGCCCGGCTTCGAACAGCAACGTACCCAGCGGATCCACCAGCGCACTGCCGCCGGCAAACAACAAGCCGCCATCGCCTGCTTCCACCCGGTTGACCATCAGCGCAAACGCCTGGTTTTCCTGGGCGCGGGCCATGATCGCGGTGCGGTGAGTCGGGCCGTACGGGTCCATGTTGCCGTTGGTCACCAGCAGCACTTCAGCGCCCAGTTGCGCCAGGGCGCGGGCGGTTTCGGGGAATTCGATGTCGTAGCAAATCAGCAGGCCGACCCGCACACCGTTCCACAGACAGGTGGCATAACGATCACCGGGTTCGTAGACGCCGCGATCCGAGGCCCACAAATGCGTCTTGCGATAACGCAGGGCAATGCCTTCGGGAGTAATCAGCAGCGTGGTGTTGTAGAAACGGCCGTTGT
Source organism: Pseudomonas sp. ADAK2 (assembly GCF_012935755.1). Classification (GTDB taxonomy): domain Bacteria; phylum Pseudomonadota; class Gammaproteobacteria; order Pseudomonadales; family Pseudomonadaceae; genus Aquipseudomonas. The sequence continues at coordinate 5,868,227 of NZ_CP052862.1, read as the reverse complement.
CGTTCTCGGCCATGCCCACCACCACCGCGATCTTGCGTTCGCGGGCGGCGGCGATCACGGCGCTGACGGTCGGGCCGTCCAGCGGCTCGGCGACCTGGGCCACGGTCTCTTCCGACGCAAAGCCCATCAAGTGGCCTTCCGGGAACATGATCAGTTGAGTGTCGGCGGCGCAGCCGGCAATCGCAGCCAGGGCGCGTTCGAGGTTGTAAGCCGTGTCATTGTCACGGCCCGCCAATTGGGCGAGTTCGACCTTCATGGGTATTCCTTGTTATGAGCGCCGGGGATGCAGAAAGATTGCCCGGTCGTTGTCTGTGCGCCAGTATGCGCAGCAAGCAACCGGCCAGGGAATTACGCGGCCGGGGTAACCCGATAGGGGTAGATGCATGACTCTCTCGCTGGATGACATCGCCTGGCACCGTTCGGTGGGGCAACTGATCGACGCCCTCGACAAGCCGAACTTCTGGACGCAACTGGTCCGGTTGCTGGATCAGTACGTGGATTTCGACAGCTGGGTGGTGCTGCTTTTCAGCGCCGACCAGCACCCGCAGGTGTTCGCCGAATGCCCTGGCGAGGACGGCAGCCCCGATCAACTGTTCCAGGATTACCTGCGCGGCTTGTACCTGCTGGACCCGTTCTACATCGCCTGCCGCGAACAGTCGCGCACCGGGCTCTATCGCCTGTCGGAAGTGGCGCCGGAGCACTTCGAGCTGACCGAGTATTACCAGCGCTACTTTCGTCTGAATGTGGTGGCCGACGAAATCCAGTTCAATTGCCAGCTCGAAGGCGACCGTACGCTGTGCCTGTCGTTGGGCAGCAAGCAGCGTTTCAGCGGCCAGCAGATCGCCTTGCTGTCGCTGATCCAGCCGTGGGTGCTCGGCCTGTTGCGCCAGCGCCTGCCCTATGAAATCAACGAAGTCGTGGCCCTGGCCCCCGCGCCGCCGCAGGTCGACTGGCGGGTGCAGCTGGAAGCCTCGGTGCAGCAACTCAAAGGCGCGCAACTGACCGCCCGGGAACTGGATGTCGGGCGTTTGATGCTCAGCGGTTGCTCCAGCAAAGAAATCGCCCGTAAGCTGGAAATCTCCGTAGAAACCGTGAAAGTCCATAAGAAACACATGTACAGCAAGCTGGGGATCAAGTCCCAGTCGGAGCTGTTTTCGATATTCCTGCAGGCGCAAAACGCCTGAAACACCACCGTCCCGTAGGAGCGAAGCTTGCTCGCGAAGAGGCCGTCAAATTCAACATTGATGGTGGCTGATACACCGCTTTCGCGAGCAAGCTTCGCTCCTACAGGGATAGCGTGTTGCACATAACCGAGTCCGAACCCAGGGAAACCGTATGAGCCTGTCACTCCTGAGCCGCTACGCCTTCTTTGCTGCCTGTGTGATTTTCACCCTCGCCAGCCTGCCCTTCCTGCAACACGACTGGCTCTGGCCGATCACCGCCATCACCGGCGTGCTGAGCCTCGTCGGCCTGTTCGACCTGCTGCAAAGCCCCCACGCCGTGCGCCGCAACTACCCGATCCTCGGCAACATCCGTTATCTGGTCGAAGGCATCCGCCCGGAAATCCGTCAGTACCTGCTCGAATCCGACAGCGACGCCCTGCCCTTCTCCCGGGCCCAGCGTTCGCTGGTGTATTCGCGCGCCAAGAACGAAAGCGCCGACAAACCGTTCGGCACGTTGATTGACGTGTATCAGTCCGGCTTCGAATTCATCGGCCACTCGATGCGCCCGGCACCACTGAGCGACCCGAGCGGTTTTCGCGTCATGGTCGGCGGTCCGCAGTGCACCCAGCCGTACTCGGCGTCGGTGTTCAATATCTCGGCCATGAGCTTCGGCTCCCTCAGCGCCAACGCCATCCGCGCGTTGAACCAGGGCGCCAAGCTCGGCAACTTCGCCCATGACACCGGCGAAGGCAGCATCAGCGCTTATCACCGGGAAAACGGCGGCGACCTGACCTGGGAACTCGGCAGCGGCTACTTCGGTTGCCGTACCGCCGAGGGCCGCTTCGACCCGGAACGCTTCGCCGCCCAGGCGCAAACGCCGCAAGTGCGGATGATCGAAATCAAGATGAGCCAGGGCGCCAAACCCGGCCACGGCGGGATCTTGCCCAAGCACAAAGTCACCAAGGAAATCGCCGAAACCCGCGGCATCATGATGGGCGAAGACTGTATCTCGCCGTCGCGGCACAGCGCGTTTTCCACGCCGATCGAACTGATGCACTTCATCCAGCAACTGCGTGAACTGTCCGGCGGCAAACCGGTGGGCTTCAAGTTCTGCCTCGGCCACCCGTGGGAATTCATGGGCATCGCCAAGGCCATGCTGGAAACCGGCATCCTCCCGGACTTTATCGTCGTCGACGGCAAGGAAGGCGGCACCGGCGCCGCACCGGTGGAGTTCACCGACCACATCGGCGTGCCGATGCGCGAAGGTTTGCTGTTCGTGCACAACACGCTGGTGGGCTTGAACCTGCGGGACAAAATCAAACTCGGCGCCAGCGGCAAGATCGTCAGCGCTTTCGACATCGCCAGCGTCCTGGCCATCGGCGCCGACTGGGCCAACTCCGCGCGCGGCTTCATGTTCGCCATCGGCTGCATCCAGTCGCAAAGCTGCCACACCAACAAATGCCCGACCGGCGTGGCGACCCAAGACACCCTGCGCCAGCGCGCGTTGGTGGTGCCGGACAAGGCCCAGCGCGTATTCAACTTCCACCGCAATACCCTGAAGGCCCTGGCTGAAATGCTGGCGGCCGCCGGGCTGGAACATCCTTCGCAACTGTCGGCAAAGCATCTGGTACGACGCATGTCGGCGACCGAGATTAAATTGTTCTCGCAGTTGCATGTGTTCTTGAAGCCGGGGGAATTGTTGACCGGGGAAGTGAACGGCGAGTTTTATTCGCGGATGTGGCAGATGGCTCGGGCGGATAGTTTTGAGCCGGGTGAGGTGGCTGCTGCGTAAGCGTTATTTGCACACTAGCCTCATCAGAGGCTGGCGCTGCATCGAGAATGAAGAGGCGGGCCTCGATACCCTCACCTTTGATAGTCAAGGTTTGCTTCCAGTTATTTGCCAACAACTCATGATTCTCTGGTTTGGATGCGTCGGTTATCCACCAGATCCTTTTCGCGGTTTTCAATGCGTCAACATCATTGAAAAAAATCCAATGCCGATGTTCAGGTATGAGTGCATACCCCCCCGATCCAGGCGTCTCCTGAATGTGTCCATCGAAGATCTGATGTGAAACCTCGGCTGGATATTCGTGGTGTTGTAGTAAGTGAATGGCAAGAAATAAATCAACGTGTCGAGAACCACTTCGTCACCGGGAAGGGCCTGCCGATTGATCTCACAAGTTATTTCTTCCAGTCCGGAATACTTGCGAAGACTGGTTCCATTCACTTCCTGACTGTAACGAACCGAGACGGGTAGTAATGCCAGTAACACTGAAGCCATCCAAGTTGCCCTTCGTATTGCAATCAGGCTCATCAGCCTGATGCACAATAACAACGTTCCAACATCGAACAGAGCACTCAGAATTCGCGCCGACAGAACACCGTTACCAAACAACAGCATCCAGTAATGCAGCAAGAAATAGTACAGAGGCGGATGAACGTCCCGTGCGCTAATGGACCAGATTTGCCAAGGCGTCTGCTATGCCAGCAACAAGCTAAAGGCTTCGTCATACCAAACGGCGGGCACGGTACTGCCGTGAAGCCGAATGGCTAGCGCAAAAATCGTTACCGCCATCAACCCGATCGCATCGGCAAATAAGCGCGGAGAAACCTTGCGGTGCGTGAGCGTCAAGTCGCTGATTGGCTGAAGGTTACTGTTCATGCCTCACGCCCACGAGCCAGCACAAACTTCGAAAAGAAGAACCCGCACACAAGGCATAACAATGAAAACGAACTCACCGTCACCAGACCGTGAAGCTGCCATACATCGCCGAAATGCCCGACGCCATAACTCATGACGCCCATAAAACCAATGAACAGCAAATACACCAATACCGACGCTTTGTTATCCAGGGTATAGAGCGTATTGACATAGAAGGAAAAGGTCGCCGCGACGCAATAGGCCGCTAAATTACTCGCCGCCTGGCTGAGTTCAGCGGCAGTGGAGAGGACATAAAACAGCTGCCAATGAATTAATGTATTGGCCAATCCAATGAATGCGTAGGTGGAGAATCCTTTCCATATGGGTTTCATGCCGACTCCCGCGTTGCCGTTGCAGGTGCCCTTGAAACTAAAATCACGACGTCGTGCCGTCTACTGTCAGAAATTACAGGTCTCACGCTGTTCCGGACCAACGGTCACCAATGCAGTTCAGTGATCGGCTTCGGTTCCTTCATCACGATAAAACCGTAATCCCCGAGTAAATAAATGCGGTAGTACTGGCTATCCACCAATGGCACAAACCCCTGATACCCGACCCGCGTCGCATTGCGCCGCTCCCGCTCGGCCACCACATTGGTGATGCCGGCCTTCGGCAGGTTTTCGGCGAGCATGTAGTAGTCGGTGTTGAGCAAATAGTGCAGCACCGGCAGTTGCTTGAATGACCCGGCCGCACCGATCAGCCAGTGGTCGGAGTAAGTCACCGACAGGTAAATGCGCTTGGCATCGCGCAGGGCCGGGCGGGAGGCGATGTCGTAGCTCAGGGCATTGAGCGCGGTGTTGGCGAAGGTCTTCTGCAGCACGAACACCCGGCCATAGGCGAAGGACAGCGAGAGCATGGCCAGCAGCGGGATCAGCAACAGCAGCGGCAGTCGTGGGTGCAAGGCCGTCAACGCCAGGTGACTGAGGTAGAACAGCAACAGCAGCACCACGGAAAACCCCATCAGGGTCCGGGCGCCTTCGTTGAAGTCACGGAAAAACAGCGCGGCGCCGGGTACCAGAAACACCACGACCGGCACGATCAATACGCAAACAAACCCCATCACGATTTTCTTCGGCCCCGTCTCCTGCCGTCCGATGAGCAGGACAGCGCCGGCAGCCGCACACAGCAGCAGCCCCGCAAACACCCAGCCGAAGCCACCGTGAAACAGCAACATGACCTTTTCCAACACCCGGGCCGCGCTGGTTTCGATTTGCAGCAGGGGCGCCACCTCCCCGTTCAACAGTTGGGTGCGTTGCTGATTCATGTAGGCCCCCGCCGTGGCGAAGTAGATCAACCAGGCCAGCGCCACTTGCGCGGCTTTCCAGCCGATCAACCGCCACCACTCGGGCCAGGGCAATCGGGCACTCGCCGTACGCAGCAGCTCCAGGGCACACAACCCGAGAAACACATTGATGCTGACCTGATACATCCCCAATCCCAGGGCAATCAGCAACGCGGGGACGACCAGTTGCTGAACGCGGGAGGCACTGCGAAAAGTTATCGCGAAGATCACCGCCACCAGGCTCAACGCCATGGCCGGCCCGTCATATTGATAGGACAGGTTTTGCAGCAGGAATGGGTTGTACCAGAACGCCAACACTACCAGGCAATGGGTGACTGTCGGTTCGGCAAAGTAGTGGAAGGTCAGGCGGCTCAATGCCCAGGCCATCGCCACTGTGGCGATCAGCAAGGGCAGCGGGAAAATGTTCGGCGCCGCATCGGTGAAGGTCAGCCCGTTGTAAAACAGCTGCGTGAATAAGCGACCCTCCCCGGCCCAACCCATGCCGGCGGCCAGGGAACGCCAGTTGTCATCGATATACGGGTAGTCGGCGAGGATCAATGGCAGGACGTAGGCAAAGGTCGCCATGAGAAAAAACAGCCAGACCCGACGGCCACCGAGTTCTCTGTCGAGCCAATCGCCCATCCTCATGTCGGTGCCCCTTGGGGTACTGCATTCGACCCATAACGTATTGAACCCGCGGCAAGCTGTAGATCACTGGTTTTTAGACAGACGGTGAGGCGGGGCAATATCCCGTAATATCCCGACTTTGCAATTGCCGGCCAATCACGCCACCCTGCGCGCCGCCCATCCGCGGCACGCAATACTCCTTTTTCATACCGTTCAAGAGCCCTCAGTCATGACGTCTGAACGCGATCACCGAATCGACTTTTTTCGAGGCCTGGCCCTGATCTTCATTTTCTGGGATCACGTGCCGCACAACCCGCTCGGCCAAATCACCCCGCGTAACTTCGGTTTCAGCGATGCCGCGGAGATTTTCGTGTTTCTCGCCGGGTACGCGGCGGTGCTGGCCTACGGCAAGATTCTCAAGCGTGACGGTTACCTGATCGCCTGCGTGAAAATCCTGCGTCGCACCTGGGTGCTTTACGTGGTGCATATCTTTTTGCTGGCGATGCTGATGGGCATCGTGTTCTTCGCCAACAGCCACGTGGAAACCCGCGACCTGGTGGAAGAAATGGGCATGCATCACTTCATCACCAACCCCCAGCAGGCGCTGACGGATGAGTTGCTGTTGCGCTTCAAACCCAACCTCATGGACCCGTTGCCGCTGTACATCGTGCTGCTGGCGGGTCTGCCGTTGGTGCTGCCTATGCTGTTGCGCAAACCCTGGGCGGTGGTGGCGGTGTCGTTGACGGTGTACCTGCTGGCGCCGTGGTTCGGCTGGAACCTGGCCGCCATCAAGGATGGCGTGTGGTACTTCAACCCGGTGGTCTGGCAACTGTTGTTTGTGCTCGGTGGCGCCGCCGCTGTGCATGGGCAGCGCCCGCGACAGCCCGATACCCGCCCGCTGCTGCGCCAGCCATTGTTTGTCAGCGCAGCGGTGTACGCGATGCTCGCCGGGGTGATTACGATCGCCTGGCGCTGGCCGGAAATTCACGACGCCGTGATGCCGGCGTGGCTGAGCAACCTGCTGTACCCGATCAGCAAGACCGACCTGTCGCCGGTGCGCTTACTGCATTTCCTCGCGCTGGCCTACGTCACCGCCAAGCTGTTGCCTGACAGCGGCTGGACGCAAAACTGGCTGGCGCAACAGAGTTGCCGCATGGGCCGTTACTCACTGGAAATCTTCTGCCTCGGCGTGCTGTTGGCGCCCTTGGCGGACATGGTCAATGCCATGACCGACGATGCCTTTGCCATGCAGATTTTTACTGCGCTGGTGGGGGCCGGGTTGATGGCGGTGTTGGGGGCCTGGCTGGATTTCAACAAGCGCCTGACTCAATCACCACAAATCGCGACAGCCTGAAACGAAAAAGCCCCGGCCAATTGACCGGGGCTTTTCATTCACGCGTTACATCTTACGAAGCCGATCGCACCGCACCTTGCGTCGCATTGGTCGGTTGCAGCTTGAACACATAGAACAACACCGTCAGCAGCACCAGGAACGCCGGGCCGACATACAACGCCACGCGGGTATCCGGGAAGTACGCCATCAGCCCAACCACCAGCACCAAAAATGCCAGCGCCAGGTACGAGCTGACCGGGTACAGCCACATCTTGTATTTCAGAGCGGCCCGTTCGCTGGCGCTCAGGCCTTTGCGGAATTTGAGCTGGGCCAGCAGGATCATCACCCAGGTCCAGATCGCGCCGAAGGTGGCAATCGCGGTGACCCAGACGAAGACTTTCTCCGGGACCATGTAGTTGAGCAGCACGCCCAGCAACAGCACGAAGATCGACAACAGCAACGCGCGACGGGGTACGCCGTTACTCGATGTGGTGGCGAAACCGGCCGGGGCCTGGCCGTTCTGCGCCAGGCTGTACAGCATACGGCCGGTGCTGAAGATGCCGCCGTTGCAGGACGACAGCGCCGCAGTAATCACCACGAAGTTGATGATGCCGGCGGCGGTCTTGATGCCAAGACGCTCGAAGGTCATCACGAACGGACTGCCCTGGGTGCCGATTTCATTCCACGGGTAGATCGACAGAATCACGAACAATGCGCCGACGTAGAACAACAGGATCCGCCAGAACACCGAGCCGATCGCGTTAGGAATGGTCTTCTGCGGGTTCTTCGCTTCACCGGCGGTCAGGCCGATCATCTCGACGCCGAGGTAGGCGAACATCACCATTTGCAGGGACATCAACACGCCTTGCACGCCGTTGGGCATGAAGCCGCCATGGGCCCACAGATTGGAAACCCCCAAGGCCACACCGTCATTGCCGAAGCCGAACGCGATCACACCGATACCGCCGATCACCATGGCAATGATGGTGACGATCTTGATCAGGGCGAACCAGAACTCGAACTCGCCGAAGGCCTTCACCGCGATCAGGTTGATGGTGCCCATGCTGACCAGCGCCGACAGTGCCCAGATCCAGCGGGGCACCTCGGGGAACCAGACGCCCATGTACACCGCCACTGCGGTGATTTCCGCGACGCAAGTCACCAGCCACAGGAACCAATAGTTCCAACCGGTCAGAAAGCCCGCCAACGGGCCGAGATAGTCTTGAGCGTAACGGCTGAAGGAGCCGGCGACCGGGTTGTGCACGGCCATTTCGCCGAGGGCGCGCATGATCACCAGGATCGCCAGACCACCAATGATGTAGGACAGCATGATCGCCGGGCCGGCCATTTCGATGGCCTTGGCCGAACCGAGGAACAGGCCGACGCCGATACAGGCACCGAGTGCCATCAAGCGAATATGCCGTTCGCCCAGTTCGCGTTTAAGCGGGCCGCCCTGAGCGGTCTCGCCTTGGGGCAGATGATTGCCTGCTGGCATAGGGGTACAACCTCGTCTTGTTATTGGATATGACCACCGAGCATCGAAGCGTCGACCGATAAGCCGTTGCTTGCCTGAAACCGGACCTGCCTTTTGGGCAAACCCGTCTTGTAGGACAAAACCTGCAAGATCAGCGGGGCGTGCAGTATAAAAAGCTTCCGACAGGGTTTTTCACTCTATAAACCACAACATTCAGCGAGAACTCTCGCTAAAAGCGGCGTTTACGGAGGGGCATTAACTGGCTTTTGCCGCAATAGCCATCGTGAAAAACGGCGGTGAGTATTGCACAGCATTGGTGCATCGTCATGGGTCGACCTTAGTCGGGTTTACTCCTTTAAGGCTCTAACACGGCTATCACAGAGGATGAGTCCCTGTGGCGAGGGAGCTTGCTCCCGCTCGACTGCGCAGCAGGCGCCAACCCTTCAATGAGTTTTGCCTGACACACCGCGGTGGCTGGTTTTGGGCTGCTTCGCAGCCCAGCGCGAGCAAGCTCGCTCGCCACAGTTGCTGGTCGCCACATTGAGTCCTTCAACCGATTCGGAATTCTCATACAGCAGTTGCCGGCTCAAGTAGGAAGCTGGCGGGCTAGGGTCATTTCAGATCACGGCAAAAGGACGCAATGGAATGCAAAAACATCCAAATTCCCATCGGCTACGTCATGGACGATATTCAGAACAAGGGCGAGGCTATCTGATCACGGCCGTCGTATATCAACGTCGTAAGGTTTTCACTGATTGGCGATTGGGACGACTCTTAGTGGCTGAATTCAGGCGAGCCCATGAACAACAATGGGTCAATTCGATTGCCTGGGTCATCATGCCGGACCACTTTCATTGGCTGGTACAACTTGAGCAGCGTTCCCTGGCGCAACTCATGCAAGCTATAAAATCCCGCAGCACATTGAGCATTAACCGAGCATCAGGCACTCAGGGGGCTTTTTGGCAAAGCGGCTATCACGACCGCGCTATCCGCGATGGTGAAGAACTTCTGCCATTTGCTCATTACATCCTCGCCAATCCGGTACGTGCAGGGCTTGTTGAGGAAATCGGCGACTATCCGCTTTGGGATGCTTACTGGCTTTGACAGAACCTCTGAGGCTCCGTGGCGAGGGAGCCTGCTCCCGCTTGAGTGCGCAGCGCTCATACAAAGGGGCTGCTTCGCAGCCCAGCGCGAGCAAGCTCGCTCGCCACAGGGGGACAGTGTTCGACTGAATGGCTTTGGTGGCCGGCATCCGATCCTGGTTTCGAGCAAAACTTCCAAACCTCACCGCTCATTGTGGCGAGGGAGCTTGCTCCCGCTTGAGAACGCAGCGCTCACACAAAGGGTCTGCTGCGCAGCCCAGCGCGAGCAAGCTCGCTCGCCACAGGGGGCAGTGTTCGACTGAATGGCTTTGGTGGCCGGCATCCGATCCTGGTTTCGAGCAAAACTTCCAAACCTCACCGCTCATTGTGGCGAGGGAGCTTGCTCCCGCTTGAGTGCGCAGCGTTCATACAAAGGGGCTGCTTCGCAGCCCAGCGCCAGCAAGCTCGCTCGCCACAGGGGCAGTGTTCGACTGAATGGCTTTGGTGGCCGGCATCCGATCCTGGTTTCGAGCAAAACTTCCAAACCTCACCGCTCATTGTGGCGAGGGAGCTTGCTCCCGCTTGAGTGCGTAGCGCTCACCCAAAAGGGTCTGCTGCGCAGCCCAGCGCGAGCAAGCTCGCTCGCCACAGGGGCGGTGTTCGATTTGATACCTCACTCCCCGTAGCAAACAACCACCCATACGATTTCGAAATTTCTCTATTCACAATTTTTTCATCATCGCCAACCACCGTCTAAGCTTCAGACAAGTCCGATCAATCTGCGTGAATGGATCAGTCGACTATGGGCGCGTTATGGCAAAGCGATTCGAGTAAAACCGTGGTTCCGACTGAACGTGTGGATGATGCGCCTTTACCTGAAAAACCCCGTCGTGCCAAACACGGCTGGAAGGCGTTCTGGTTGTTGCTGCTGATTATCCTGGTGGTGCTGGGCCTGGCCGCCGCCAAGGAAATGCGCACGTCGAAGTTTCAGGCCCGGGAAGTCAGCAAATTTGCCGCGTCCCTGAGCTATGAAGTGCAACCCGGTCCGAGCGATGCGATTCGCTACCCCGGGGCCGGTCCGTTCGATTTGCGTTTGGGCTACAGCTCCATGGGGGATTTCCTGCCGCGGCTGCTCAAGCGCAATTACGTGATCGCCGCGCAAACCCGATTTTCACCGGCGCTGATGAGCTATAGCGACAAGGGCTTTTTTGTCCCGTATTCGGAAAAAATCCAGGCGGGACTAACGATCACCGATTGCCGGGCGGCGCCGGTGTATCAGTTCAACTATCCACAGCAGCTCTATTCCAGCTTCGACTCGATTCCACCGGTGGTGGTCAACAGCTTGCTGTTCATCGAAAACCGTTTCCTGCTGGATCCCAAACAGCCCCTGGCCAACCCGGCCGTGGACTGGCCGAGGTTCGGCATGGCCGCATGGTCCCAGGTGGCCAAGCTGATGCACCTGCCAGGCCAGTCGGCCGGCGGCAGTACCTTGGCGACGCAGCTGGAGAAATACCGCCACTCCCCCGACGGCTTGACCGTGTCCGGCGCGGAGAAGATCCGGCAGATGATTTCCGCCAGCGTGCGCGCTTATCAGCCCGGCCCGCAAACCTTGCAGGTGCGGCAAAATGTGGTGCGCGACTACCTCAACAGCGTGCCGCTGTCGGCGGTCCCCGGTCACGGTGAAGTGCATGGCATGGCCGAAGGTTTGCGGGTCTGGTACGGCGCCGATTTCAACAAGGCCAATGAAAAGCTGGCCAGCACCGCCACCGACCCGAAAACCATGGCCGACAAAGGCCTGGCCCTGCGGGAAATACTGTCCTTGATGATCGCCCAACGCCGCCCTTCCTATTACCTGACCAAGGGCCACGAAGAACTGGCCAATCTCACCGACAGCCACGTTCGCCTGCTCGCCTTGAACAACGTCATCGATGCGCCACTGGCCGCCGCCACACTGGCCAGCAAGGTGACGTACCGCGACTGGCAGACCCAGCCGACCCTCCAGCCGATCGAAACCAACAAAGGCATCAGCACCGCCCGCAGTCGCCTGGCGTCCATGCTCAACCGGCCGCTGTATGATCTCGACCGTCTCGACCTGTCGGCCACCAGCACCTTGCAAAGTGACTTGCAGGCGCAAGCCACCGAGTACCTGAAACACCTGGCCGACCCGGTGTTCGCCGGACAGATCGGCCTGATCGGCGAACGCCTGCTCACCCCCACCAGCACCACGGCGGTGCGCTACAGCTTCACCCTGTTCGAGCTGACCCCGGACGGTTCCCGCGTGCGGGTGCAGACCGACAGCACCGACCAGCCGTTCGATATCAATGAAGGCAGCAAACTGGAATTGGGCTCCACCGCCAAGATGCGGGTGCTGACCACCTACTTGCAGATCATCTCCGAGCTGCACGACAAGTACGGCGACAAGACTGTGGCCGAGCTGAAAAAAACCGATGTCCCGGACCAGGATCGCCTGAGCCGCTGGGTGGTCGATTACCTGATCCAGAACACCGACCGCAGCCTGCCAAAAATGCTCGGCGCCGCCCTCGACCGCAAATACTCGGCCAGCCCCGGCGAGGCGTTTTTCACCGGTGGCGGCCTGCACGTGTTCCACAACTTTCGCAACGAAGACAACGGCCGCATGCCGACCCTGCGCGATGCCATCCGGGAGTCGATCAACCTGCCGTTCATTCGGCTGATGCGCGACATCGTGCGCTACACCACCTACTCCGGCCCCAACAGTAGCGCCGAACTGCTCAAGGACGACCGCAACCCACGGCGTCAGGAATACCTGGCGTCGTTCGCCGACAAGGAAGGCACGTCGTTCCTGCTCAAATTCTGGAAAAAGTACAGGAACAAGGACACCGACGCGCGCCTGGAAACCTTCCTCGACAGCATGCGCCCGACCCCGATTCGCATGGCCGCCGTGCACCGTTATCTCTACCCGGACGCCGAACAGACCGCCTTCAACACCTTCGTGCGCGCACACCTCAAAGGCGCCAAGGTCACCGAAAAACTCACCGACGAACGTCTTGAACGGCTCTACCTGAGCTACGGCCCTGGCTCTTATGATTTGCCCGACCAAGGCTTCATCGCCAAGGTCCACCCGCTGGACCTGTGGCTGATCGGCTACTTGCTGGGCCACCCGGACGCCAAGTGGAGCGAGATCGTCAAGGCCAGCCAGTTTGAACGCCAGGAAGTCTACAGCTGGCTGTTCAAGAGCAAACACAAGGGCGCCCGGGACAGTCGCATCCGCACCATGCTGGAGATCGAGGCGTTCCTCGACATTCATCAGCGCTGGCAGAAAGTCGGCTACCCGTTCGATCACCTCGTGCCTTCCCTGGCTACAGCCATCGGCAGCTCCGGCGACCGCCCTGCCGCGTTGGCCGAACTGATCGGCACCATCCTCAACGACGGCATCCGCATGCCGACCCTGCGCATCGACAGCCTGCATTTCGCCGCCAATACGCCGTATGAAACCCAAGTGATCAACGACCCCAACGTCGGCAAACGGGTCATGCCATCGGAAGTCGCCACCGCCATGCGCGAAGCCTTGTCGCACGTAGTGGACGCCGGTACTGCGAAGCGGGTCTCCGGCAGCTTCAAGACGCCGGACGGCACCGCGCTGGCCATGGGCGGCAAGACCGGCACCGGGGATAACCGTATCGAAGCCATTGGCTCCGGTGGGCGGATTCTCAGTTCCAAATCGATCAACCGTACCGCGACCTTCGTGTTCTACATTGGCGAACACCACTTCGGCACCTTGACCGCGTTCGTGCCGGGGCGCTCGGCGGAATCCTTCAAGTTCACCTCGGCATTGCCGGTGCAGGTGCTCAAGGGCATGGCGCCGATCCTGACGCCGTATCTGCAACCGGGGCGCAACACCGAGTGTCTGGCGCCGACCGTCACGGCGAGCAATTAAACCTCGGAGTCCCAGATCACCGTCACATCACCGGAGAATCGCGCGCTGCCCAGGTCGAGCATCTGCTTGACGCCGTCCCGCTCCACGGAGAAATGCAGCGTCCCGGGTTTGCGCGCCACGTACAGGCTCGGCTCGAAACGCTCGGTGCCCTGACCGTCGAGGCGCAAGGGTTGGCGGTTGACCGCCTGGCCGTTGCGCGTCAGGCCATAGGGCAGGCTCACCGCCACGTGCACCGGCACCCGATTGCCCGCCGCATCTTGCAAGCCGCAGGTGTTCCCCAGGTCGATGGCACAGCCCAATTGCATCTTGAATGGCGTCGACGCGTAGATATTGAAGGTCTGATCGCGCAGCAACCGGGTCGGCTGACGGCGCCGTTGCAACCACGCCTGCCAGCCTTCCTGCGGCACCAATTGCACTGCGTTACCGCCGGGTGGCATTTCCACGGCAAGCACGTGATTCACGGTCAAGGTGAAGTGGAGCTGGATACTGTTGGTGCTGGGCCGCATGACATCGCCCATGTCGAAGTCGGCTCCCGGGCCGACGCTGTACACCATCGAACCGGTGTAGGTACCCGGGGCCATTTTCAGCGGATTGGGTGTGCGCAACTCATAGGCGAAATCCACGCTTACATAGCTGAGTTCGGGGATATCGAATGCCGCCTGCTTGGAACACACACCGACCACCGGCGTCCTCCAGAAAAACGTCCAGCTCCAATCGTCGATGCCGGAAGCGGGACCATCCGTGCAGGGTAAAGGTGCGGCGAGCCAGTCCCCGCTGGACCACAGCCGGTTATGAGCCGGATAAGGGTTCATTTCTACGCCGATCAGTTCCTGGACCCGACGCGACAACCGATATTTGCCCCCGATGCCCGCCATACGAATCTGTACTACGGCATTGTTGAGGTCACCCTCATCCGTGACATTCACATCTCTCCAGTCCGCGGGCGCGTTGAACATCGCCCCCTGGCGCGGGTTGGGGTGACGGGCGGCAATCATCTGATCGGAATTGACCGAAATGGCAGTGGCAATGCTGAAAATCTTCCATCGTGCGCAGTCAGCCGGCAAGGTGGCGCAGTAACCGCTATTGACCGTCGTATTCTTGAATTCATTGACCTGCGGCCGCGCCGGATCCGGCGTGAAAGCGGCCGTGATCTCGATAACCTCGGCCAACGCCGGCACCGCCAACGCATACAACAACACTGCTCCGGCACCTCGGGCGAAAACGCTACTCACGCTCATGGATTCACCGCATCAAATATCAATTGCACCGTCCCGTAATACTGGCCAGGGACGTAGCCTTCGGCGGGTTGCATCGCGACGATGTCCAGGCGCACCCGCTGACCGATGCGGGCCTGCTGTTCTTCCACCACCGGGGAATCGAGCAACGACAACGATTCGCCGTTGAACCATACCTTGAGGTCAATACGCTCCCGGCCATTAAACAGAAACGGCTCGGCTGCCAACCGCGCGGAGATACTGCCGCTGGCGTTTTTCACATCGAAATGCTCGCGCAATGGACTGAGTTCGGCACTGACCGGGTTCCACGCCATGACCTGCTCGCGCTCCAGAAACCCCGGATTCACCGGCAGCACGTAAAACTCGCTGGTAGGAATGGTCACCGAGACGTGAAAGGTTTGCTCTTCCCGCACCGCCAGCGCGTGATTGCAGGCCAACAGCAACGCGGCGCACAGGGTGATCTGGATTCCGCGCTTGAGACCTGAGCGATTCACCCTTTCACCTCATAGTTTTTCTGCGCCGCCCCTTCCACCAGTTTGAACCGGTACTGACGCCCCGCCTGCTTCTCGAAACGAAACGCCTTGCCCGGCAGTACATGGTTTTTGGTGATCGGCTGGCAGTCGTTTTCATCGCTGGCGGCGCAGTCCTTGAAGTCGTCGACCACCACCACGGTGTTGCCGTTATTGCTCAACGCATACTGGCCGGCACGATCGTCGATCTGCGTGTTGAAACGCGCATCCTTGGGTCGCACAAAGAAAATCGTGCCGTACCCGGCCAACACGTTGACCCCGGCCGAGAGGGTCTTTTTGTACTCGTCGCGCTCCTCGCTGGATACCGCGAACTCGTCCTCCTTTTCCGGTACCACCGGCACGAAGCGCACGCGGAAATAACGTTCGCGCTCGCGCTCGCCCATAAACAACAGGCGGGTGCCCTGCATGCCGTTCACCGGCACAATCAAGCGCGCCGGGCTGGCCATCAGACCGTCCCGGGCGCTGCTGTCGGCCTGGGACTTGATCGGCAGTTCCGTGGGTTTGCCCTCGGCGTCATAGACGATTTCGTGAATGTTGATCTTGACGAAGGCAGTACTGTCGCCGCCATTGAAGACCCGTTTCAGGTAGGTGCTTTTGTCGCCATCCAGGTAGTCATAGACCACCCCGACATTGATCGCCGGCCCGGCCTCGGCCAACAACGGTAACAAGCCTGCACCCAGCAGTGCCCACAGACGTTTCATCGCTTTCGATCCCTCAAGTAAACGCTGCCCGGAAACCTTCCGGCAGCCATGATCAAATTTCCGAACTCCAGATAACCGTGACGTTGCCCGAATAGGTCTTGCCCACGCCGGTGAGCATCTCTTCGACTTTTTCCCGGGCAATTTCGAAGTGCAGCACACCGGGTTTGCGGTCAACGTAATGCCCCGGCTGGAACAGTTCGGTGCCACTGCCATCACGCAGCAACGGGCGGCGGCTGACGGGCTGGCCGGCGGCATCGGTCAAGCCGCTGGGCAAGGTCACACTGATGTTCAACGGCACCGCCCCGCCGGACTCCGGCTCGCGCACCAGGCACTCGTTGCCGCCATCGCCGTACTGGCAGTCGAGCTGCATCTTGAAGCGGCTGGAGACTGAGATATTGAAGGTCTGGTCGCGGAACAATCGCTCCGGACGCCGATTACGTTGCAGCCAGGCCTGCCAGCCACCTTGCGGGACCAATTCGACCCGATTACCGCCGGGGGGCACTTCGACCTTGAGGGTGTGTTGCACGTCCAGGTTGAAGTTAAAGGTCAAGAGGCTGTCGTTGGGAATCATGATGTCGCCGAAGTCAAAATCCTGATGCGGCCCAACCGTGTAAGTGATCGATCCGGTGTAATGCCCGGTGGACATGCCCAAAGGATTGGGCGTTCTCAGTTCATAGGCGTATTCGAAGTTGACATACCTGAGCTCCGGCACTTCGACAACGTGAGTCAGGCTGCAGGTCCCAGCCCCTTCAGGCACAACCCAGAACCACAGTAAATATTGGCTGGTGCCGGTCCCCATCCCAGTCGTCAAACAAGGCGCCGGTGCGTAGACAAAGGTTCTAGGCGACCATGAATGGATGGTTCCGGGACGGGTAACATCAAAGCGATTGCCAATCCCGGCTATTCGTACCTGAACCGTTTCCCGCTCGCCTTTGTCGGAAACCACTTCCAAGCTGCGCCACTCGGAAGGGACTTTGAACATCACTCCTTTACGCACATCTACAGGCCCTGGCCCAACATGATTAAGTACCAGCGGCGTATTGGACGTGAAATTGATATCCCATGTACGAATGCTGAAAATCCCAAGGGCCTCGCATCGAGCCGGCATGTGCCCCGGACACACCCCGCTTTGAGGTGTGGTATTGACGAATTTGTTCAGCAGCGGATTGCTCGGGTCAGGTTTGAACACCGCCGTAATCTCTTGCGTGGCGGCAGCAGCGCAAAGCGTGACTAGCCACAGCAATGCAACGGCAACCCTACAACACGCTTTAATCATTTGTTTTTTCATGTGCATGGTTCCGTGTTCCCAAAGGGCTCAACCTGCCGTGTGAGAGGTAATAGTGGTGTCGGCCAGGGTGTCAGGCGTGCAGCGCAGCTCACCGATCATCAACACATCCTGCTCAAGCCGGGCCTTGCTCGGGTCGAGGCGGAACTGGCACAGCAACTGATCGCCACGGCGCACTTGCAGGGTCGGTGAACCGGCGTTCATTTCCATGGAGAAGAAGCCGTCGACCTCGCTCACCCCACGGCTGGCGTGGTTGATGATGTGATGGCCCTTGAGCGGCTCGCCCTGGGGATCGAGCAGGCGCCCGAGCACGGTCACGGTTTTCATCACCTGGACCTTGCGATACGCCACGCCGCCCTTGTTCAGGTGATAACTCATGCGCGCTGGTTGAATGCTCGCGGCGGGTACGTGGTTGCCTTCGAAATCGAAACTCACCGAGCCGCTCTTGTAGGCAGTGATTGGCACAAAGTTGCGCCCCGCACGCAGTGCAGTGCTGCCGCCGCTGAGGTCGTCAGCGCGCAGGGCGATGGCGTCCACGTCGGATTCCACATCGATGATCATCCCGGCGCCCCGGCCCTGGTACTGACTGGTCAGGACCATTTTCTGCCCGCCGACGGCGAAGGTACTGTCCAGGTTCAAGCCGCCGGTGACGTCGCCGCTGAAGGACGAGCGCTGGGCGAAGGCGTCGCCGAGTACGGTGTCGGTCATGAAGTTCGCGGTGCCCGACACACCGAGGCCGTAGGTGTCGGTGATCGCGGTGGCCGAGACGCTTTGCAGCACAAAGTCCTGCAAGTCTTTGCGATAGGTCAGCGAGGCGTTGTTGTCGCGCCCGCCATCGCGTGAAGTGCGCGAGCCGATGCTGCCGGAGATTTGCTCGCCCGGACCGCCAAGGGCCAGGCTCACGCTCAGGTCGACGCCGCGATTGCGCTTGTCGCCGCTGCTGGTGCTGCCCGGCCGGTCGAACACGGTGAAGCGCCAATTGGCATCGCTGCCAAACAGATTGCCGCGCTGGGTCCAGCCCAGGTCGAGGCCGACGCCTTCGACATTGCCCTCGCTGTGGGACACGCGGCCATTGAGCGAGGTGCGGTTGTTCAGGCGATGGGTCAGGGACAGCGACGAATTGCTGGTCTGGCCGGTGAACACATTGCGCTGGCGAATTCGCGTACCGTCGGGCAGGGTTTCGTAGGTGTTGCGGGTGTCGAGCCAGCTGCGATTGTGGCTGACGACCACATTGCCCAGGCCATAGCTGTAGAGCCCCTGGAAATCGAGGCCGGTGCCGTGGTCCTCAGTCTGATAGACGTTGGCGAACAGGCTGGCGTTGTTGGCCACGGTCCAGTCGACGGACGTGCCGTACTGCAATTGATCCCGCACCTGACGCCCGGACAAGCCCAGCACCACCCGTGGGTGCAGCAGGTAATTGAGCGCGGCGCCGGCGGTCATGTCGCCCTCGGCCTGTTCGTCCCAGTTGCTCAGCAACTTGCTCTCGCGCCCGGCAAACAGGTTGTAGCGCCAGCGCTCGTCGTGATTGCGCCAATTGTTGGGTTTGTAGACCAACTCCTGCGTGGTTGAGGTGATCTGACCGTCCTCGATCAAGCGCACTTCGACCTCATAGATGCCGCCGGGCAGCGGCCGGGTATCGAGGGTTTGCAACCCGGCGGGCACCGGTTGTGTGTTGATCAGCAGGCCATTGCGATAGATCTCCACCGAGCCGAGGCGGTTGGCGGTGACGTAGATCGGATACACGCTGGGCTTGGGGTTGTTGATCGCCAGGCTGTCGGAGCTGCCGTACATCACGCCGACCGCCGTGTCCGGGCTCGCACCGAACGAACGGGGCTGGCGACTCAGGCCTTCGGAGTTGGGCATGAAATAACCCAGGCGCAGAAACTGGCCTTCCAGCTCACGTTGGGTGTAGAGCTCGTGAACCGCGTGGTAGAGCTGATCGTCCGGCCCACCGAGCCGGGCCAATTGCAGGTTGACGCTCTGGGTCCAGTTGCCGAGGCTGCTGCTGGCCTCCAGGCCGAACCGGCCGCCGAGGTCTTGATCCTGGCCGCCGTTGAGGTTCAGTTGATTGCGCACGATCAGACCGGTGCTGCCTCCGGGTGGCTGCTCGTAATACGCCTGGGGCTGGTCTTCGCGTTCAGCGTTTTCGGTGACCAGCGAGACCAGGGAATTTTCAAGGTTGTAATGCACGGCCAACAGGTTTTCCGGGCAACTGTTAGTGCAGGCTCCCAGTGGCGCGCCTTGTTTGAGATACGTCACCAATGCCTCGCGCTCAGCGGCTTTTACATCGCTGTCACGAACATCGGTTACTTCAAGTAAGGTAATGCGGTCATCACGGGATAACACCACCATCGCCTCACCGAGAAACTGTTGATCACGTTCAATTCGAACCGCCAGCGGAACATCAAAGAAGTGCTCTTCGAACTCGGCCGGTAACCCCTTGGCCTGAGCGATCAAAGAGCGCGGCATATAATTACCGTTAGTGGGCGCGGCCAAGGCTGCTGAACAAAACAGCAAGGCAAGCGCTGCCGCGATGGGCGTCATCGGGAACATGGACCGGATACTCTGAAGGCGGACAGTAAATACGTTGAAACCCGGTCGGCCAGTCAGTTAAACGGGCCGATCGGGGCGTGTCAGTCAACGAACAGAAGGGTTGCCCTTCAGCGCGCGACCGTACGCGGCACGGCGTCGAACATCACCACCGGGTTGCCGGTGAACAGGCCGACCTGGCCATCTGTCGGTTTGGCGGCGGTGATCACCATATCGGCCTGCATGCCAGGATTGGATGGCGCGTCGGCGGCGACTTCTTTTGGCGTGGCGCCCAGTACCACGCCGCCGATGGCGATGGTCAGCGGGATGGCTGTCGAGCCGTTGTACAACGCAGCGGTGCCGCCTTCGATGTAGGCGTCGATCGAGCCGTCGGTGTTTTTCAGGTCGTAGACCTGGCGCAGGATGCTCAGCTCACCACTCACATTGTTGTAGATCATGGTCTCGTCCCGACCGAAGTTCGGATCCCGCGGCTGGGCATGGAACTGCTTCGGTGGAATGTCAGCCTTGATGTTGATGGTGGTGCTGGCGTCATCCTTGGCCAGTGCAGCAGTCGAACCGAAAACCAGAACAGCCAGAGGGGCGAGGATTGCAAACTTCTTGAACATGGTTAAGTCCCTGTTATTTCAATAGAGAAGATCATTAAAGGTACGAACAAGTGATCAACTTGAACGTTCAACGCCGGGGCATGATCAACCAATTGAAATATGAAGTAAGCAGGACATGTCCGGTGAACATGTAGTTCGGAGGGCATTTAACACAGCGAAAAAACGCCAAAAATTGAAAAAAGAGAAGAGTGACCGTAAGAACCAGACTACAAACAGATTAGTTGGTTTTTCCATACAGAAACATCGACTGTAAGAAGTGCATGACAGCCTCAATAAACAATAGACGAAAACACTGCTTTAGAGAATTAGCACTAAACCTGACTGCGCGGATATATACAAGGTTTCACTTTTTCTGACCGCCCACGCGGCACAGAATAATCAGACATTTTCCCGGGAAAAAATCCCACTCGCTGCCGAGCGATGTCTTGCACCGTTGGTCGAAAGGCCTTGCATCGTCGTTAAGATATATCTTAAGTTGTATCTAAACACGACAAGAGAAAGCAGAAAATGAGAGACCATCATTCCCACCGCGAACACGGTGACGGCCGCGACGGCTTCGAGAAACGCCCTGGCCGCGAACGCGGTGGCCGTGGCCCACGGGTCTTCGCTCCCGGTGATTTGAAATTGCTGTTGCTGGCGTTGATCGCCGAACAGCCGTGCCACGGCTATGACTTGATTCGCCAGATCGAAGGCATGTTCGATGGCGCCTACAGCCCCAGCCCCGGGGTGATCTACCCGACCCTGACCTTTCTCGAAGAAAGCGAAATGATCGAGGGCGATACCGAGGGCGGGAAAAAACGCTACCGCGTGACCGATGCCGGGCGCCTGTCCCTGGGCGACCAGGCGATTGCCCTGGAAGGCGTGCGGATGCGCATCGACGTCAGCAAACGCTCGCTGCGCGGTCACGATCGCCCGGCGGAAATCCATGAAGCGGTGCACAACCTGCGGCATGCCCTGCAACTGCATCACGGGCGCTGGAGTGCGGAGGAAATCATCCGCGTCGCCGCCCTGCTCAACAACACCGCCAAAGCCATCGTCGACGGCCCCGCCGTTCAAGCTGCCCAGGAGAACGCCGAATGAATGTCGTTTTTGAAAACCAGACCATTCACCGTGTCATGCACGAGATCAAACGCCGGCGCCTGGAAGTGTTGCGGGTGGTCGACCTGACCCCGCGCATGCGTCGAATTACCCTCGGCGGGCCGGAACTGGCGGGCTTCGTCAGCCTTGGCACGGACGACCATGTAAAGCTGCTGTTCCCACAGAACGCGGCGGAAACGGCAGCGCTGGAAACCCTGGTACTCGGCGCCGGCAAAACCGATCAGCCGATGCCGGCCATGCGCGACTACACGCCGCGGCGCTATGACCTGGACACCCTGGAACTGGACATCGATTTCGTCCTGCACGGCGACGGCCCTGCCTCGACCTGGGCCGAGCAGGCCCAGCCCGGGCAATTCCTGCACATCGGCGGGCCACGGGGTTCGATGATCGTGCCGGACATCTTCGACAGCTACCTGCTGATCGGCGACGAAACCGCCCTGCCCGCCATCGCCCGACGCCTGGAAGGCTTGGCGGCCAACCGCCGGGCGCTGGTGGTCATCGAGGTGGAGAACGGCGCAGAGCAACAGAAGTTGGAAAGCCCCGCGCAGGTCAATGTGATCTGGGTCTTGCGCGAAGGCGGGAAGAACAATCTGCTGAACACCGTGAAAGAGCTGCAAGTGCCCAGTGGCAATCTGTATGCGTGGGTGGCGACCGAGACCAAAGTGTCGCGGCAGATACGCCGGGTGTTGCTCGATGAGCATGGGCTGGATGAGCAGCTGGTCAAAGCGGTGGGTTACTGGCGGGCGGATGGCAGCATCGAAGAGTGATCGATATTTTGTGGCGAGGGGGCTTGCCCCCGTTCGACTGCGAAGCAGTCGCAGAATCAACAAACGCAATATGCCAGATAAAATTCGATTGCAGGTTTTGGCGCCGCTTCGCGGCGCAACGGGGGCAAGCCCCCTCGCCACAGTTGGCTCACCTTCGAGTTGAGCGCCAGCGATCCAATCCCACGATCAACAGCGCCATCGCAACAAACCCCAGCAATATCCCCCCGGCATTGAGAAACACCTGTGGATAACCCAGCGTGCTCACATCAATGAATGGATACGGGTAGGCCGCGAGCAGATGCCCGCGCAGCAGTACATACGCGAAATACACCAGTGGATAAATCACCCACAAGGCGATGTGCCCCAGGCGCAGCGTGCCTTTGGGTACGCAGTACCACCAATACACCAGAAACAGCAGCGGCATGATGTCGTGCAGCAACTCATCGGCGAGCAGTTGCCAGCCTTCGGGATGCCACAGATGGCGCAACAACAGGCTGTATGCGAGGCCGACCACGGCGATGCTCACGGCAATCGCGCTGCTGACCGATGGCCGTAAAAACCAGCGGCGCGCCGCCGACTCCCGCGATGTCAGCTCGCAGGTCAGCACCACGGCCACCAGGGTATTGGTCAACACGGTAAAAAAACTGAAGAAACTCATCAGCCCACCCAGCAGGCTGGCGCCCATGCTCCAGCGTGTGCCGAGAATCAGGTACAGCTGAACACTCAGGGCGAACCAGCCCAGCACCGCAGCCACGGCAACACAACGACGCCTCGCGGCAGCCCCCGGCGTCGAGAGGTTGAGCATGGTCAGACCGGGCGCTTGGTGCGCATCAACTTGACGTACAGGCGCTCGACCTTCTCCCGCGCCCACGGGGTTTTACGCAGGAAGGTCAGGCTCGACTTGATGCTCGGATCGCTCTTGAAGCAGCGAATATCGATACGCTCGGCCAGCCCCGACCATTCGTAGTGTTCAACCAGGGCGTTGAGGATCTGTTCCAGAGTCACGCCGTGCAGCGGATTGGTGTTCTGTTCGGTCATGCCGGGCCTTTGCGCGAAGAAAGAATAAAGAAGCCGCGCACCTTAGCCGAGGGCTTCGATGGGGGGAAGGACTCAGTTAACTGTAGGCCACAGACAACCATCTGTAGGAGCAAAGCTTGCTCGCGATGACGGTTTTCCAGTCGGTATCTTCGCGACTGACAGACCGTCATCGCGAGCAAGGTTTGCTCCTACAGGTTGTGCATTGGTTTGCCGATTAATCTCCTGTGGCAACGGGTCGCAGACGACTGTTACCAAATCCGAAATGATCCATGTCAGTAAAAGCGCTTTCTCTCTTTGTTACAGATCTTTATCCTGCCGCCCTTAAGCTGAAACGCTTCACTGCCCGTTCCACCTCGTTGCGTTCAGTTCACCCCCAGAAAAAGATCAAGAATTTCTACTTTATGCCCGACTTTCCAACTCCGCGAGACAGCGCTGTCTGCATCCCTATGGCCCAGCGAAAAGCCCTGAATCTGATCGGCGGCCTCAGCGCCTTCGGCCTCGCCACCTGCGTACACGCGGCCCCGGCCTTCGATAGCGAATCGCCGTGGATGCTCGGCGACTGGAACGGCACGCGCACCGAACTTGCGGAAAAAGGCTACGACTTCAAAGTCGATTACACCGGCGAGATGGGCAGCAACCTGCACGGCGGCTATGACCACGATCGCACGGCGCGCTACAGCGATCAGTTCGGCCTCGGCACGCACCTGGATCTGCAGAAGATCCTCGGTTGGGACGATGCCGAATTTCAGCTGACCATCACCGAACGCAACGGCAACAACATCAGCAACGACCGGATCAATGATCCACGGGTCGGCGGTTTCACCTCGGCCCAGGAAGTCTGGGGGCGCGGCCAGACCTGGCGCCTGACGCAGATGTGGTACCAGCAGAAATTCTTTGACCAGAAGCTCGACATCAAGGTCGGCCGCTTTGGCGAAGGCGAAGATTTCAACAGCTTCCCGTGCGACTTCCAGAACCTGGCGTTCTGCGGCTCTCAGGTCGGTAACTGGGTCGGTGGCATCTGGTACAACTGGCCGGTCAGCCAGTGGGCGATGCGGGTCAAGTATCACCTGACGCCGGAGTTGTACGCACAGGTCGGCGCCTACGAGCAGAACCCGTCGAACCTTGATCGCGGCAATGGCTTCAAGCTCAGCGGCAGCGGCACCCAGGGCGCGATCCTGCCGATTGAACTGGTGTGGACGCCGAAGCTCAACGGCCTGCCGGGCGAATACCGCGCCGGTTACTACTACAGCAATGCCAAGGCCACCGACGCCTATAAAGACAGCAATGGCCAGCCCGCTGCTTTGAGCGGCGAGGCGTATCGCAGCGCGTCGAGCAAGCACGGCGTGTGGCTCGGTGTGCAACAGCAGATCACCAGCCGTGCCAGCGATAATTCCCGGGGCTTGAGCGTGTTTGCCAATGGCACGATGCACGACAAGAAGACCAACGCCATCGACAACTATGTCCAGGCAGGCGTCGTCTACAAAGGCTTGTTCGATGCCCGGGCCAAGGACGACATCGGTTTCGCCCTGGCTCGCGTCCACGTCAACCCGGCCTATCGCAAGAACGCCGAGGCGACCAACCAGGCCCGCGCCGTTTATGACTACGACGATCCATCGTTCCTGCCGCCGCAAGACACCGAATACAGCGCCGAACTCTATTACGGCGTGCACGTCACCAACTGGCTGACCGTGCGCCCGAACCTGCAATACATCCGCCACCCCGGTGGCGTGGACAAGGTCGATGACGCGCTGATTGGCGGGATCAAGATCCAGTCATCGTTCTAACCGCACCGCATAGCCCTTGCAGGAGCAAGGCTTGCCCGCGAAGGCGGAGTGTCAGTCGACATATGTGTTGGATGTGCCGACGCCTTCGCGGGCAAGCCTCGCTCCTACAGGGACAGTTTCACTTTTATAACTGAACCATGCCCACGCCAGATCGTCATCTACAGTGAACTTGCGCGGGACTACTTAAAACGTCACGGAGAACCACACTATGAGCACTGATGGTGCTTTGAGTCGAAGCCGTCTGCTACCGAGCCTGCTCGGTATCCTGCTTCTGCTAATGGGCCTGGCCATGCTGGCCGGGGGGATCAAGCTGAGCATGCTCGGCGGCTCGCTGTATTACCTGCTGGCCGGTATCGGCTTTGCACTGACCGGCGTGCTGTTGATTGCCGCCCGTCGCGCGGCGCTGGGCCTGTACGCACTGGTGCTGTTCGCCAGTACCGTCTGGGCGTTGTGGGAAATCGGTCTCGATTGGTGGCAACTGGTGCCGCGCTTGTCGCTGTGGTTTGCGCTGGGTGTGGTCCTGCTGTTGCCGTGGTTCCGCCGTCCGTTGCTGCGCGATGGCGCCGCACCGCTGGGCACTGCGGCGCTGAGCGTGGCCGTGGTTCTGGCGGGCGCCACCGCCGTGGCCAGTCAGTTCACGAATCCGGGTGAAATCCTGGGCGAGTTGGGCCGTGACACCACGGACCTGACCAGCACTGCCCCGGCCATGCCGGACGGCGACTGGCAGGCCTATGGCCGCACC
This sequence comes from Pseudomonas sp. ADAK2, assembly GCF_012935755.1. Classification (GTDB taxonomy): domain Bacteria; phylum Pseudomonadota; class Gammaproteobacteria; order Pseudomonadales; family Pseudomonadaceae; genus Aquipseudomonas. The sequence continues at coordinate 5,842,314 of NZ_CP052862.1, read as the reverse complement.
GAATTCGGTGACCGTTACTCGCCGCTGAAGCAGATCACTCCGGCCAACGTCGGCAAGTTGCAGGAAGCCTGGCGTATCCAGACCGGCGACCTGCCGACTGCCGATGACCCGGTAGAACTGACCAACGAAAACACCCCGCTGAAGGTCAACGGCATGCTCTATGCCTGCACCGCCCACAGCAAAGTGTTGGCGCTGGACCCGGACACCGGCAAGGAACTGTGGCGCTTCGACCCGCAGATCAAGAGCCCGGTAGGCTTCAAGGGCTTCGCCCACATGACCTGCCGCGGTGTTTCGTACTACGACGAGAACGCCTACGCCAAGGCTGAAAATGCCTCGGCCGCCGTCATCTCCGATGCGGGTAAAGCCGTTGCCCAGGCCTGCCCGCGTCGTCTGTACCTGCCGACCGCCGATGCGCGCCTGATCGCGATCAACGCCGACACTGGCAAGGTCTGCGAAGGCTTCGGCACTAACGGCGTCGTTGACCTGACCCAGGGTATCGGTCCGTTCACCGCCGGTGGTTACTACGCCACGTCACCGGCCGCGATGACCCGCGATCTGGTGATCATGGGCGGTCACGTCACCGACAACGAATCGACCAACGAGCCTTCCGGCGTGATCCGCGCTTACGATGTGCACGACGGTCACCTGGTCTGGAACTGGGACAGCGGCAACCCGGACGCTACCGAGCCTTTGGCCCCGGGCAAGACCTACACCCGCAACTCGCCGAACATGTGGTCGCTGGCCAGCGTCGACGAGAAACTGGGCATGGTCTACCTGCCTTTGGGCAACCAGATGCCTGACCAGTACGGTGGCGACCGCATGCCGGGCGCCGAGAAATTCAGCGCCGGCCTGGTGGCTCTGGACCTGGCCACCGGCAAGGTGCGCTGGAACTACCAGTTCACTCACCATGACCTGTGGGACATGGACGTCGGCAGCCAGCCAACCCTGCTGGACCTGAAAACCGCCGACGGCGTGAAGCCGGCGCTGATCGCGCCGACCAAACAGGGCAGCCTGTATGTGCTCGACCGTCGCGACGGCACGCCGATTGTGCCGATTCGTGAAATTCCGGTGCCGCAAGGCGCGGTCAAGGGCGACCACACTGCCCCGACCCAGGCCCGTTCGGACCTCAACCTGCTGGCTCCGGAACTGACCGAAAAAGCCATGTGGGGCGCCAGCCCGTTCGACCAGATGCTGTGCCGCATCCAGTTCAAGGAACTGCGTTACGAAGGCCAGTACACCCCGCCGTCGTTGCAGGGCAGCCTGGTCTACCCGGGTAACGTAGGTGTGTTCAACTGGGGCAGCGTGTCGGTCGACCCGGTTCGCCAGATGCTGTTCACCAGCCCGAACTACATGGCGTTCGTCTCGAAAATGATCCCCCGCGCTGAAGTGGCGGCGGACAGCAAGCGCGAAAGCGAAACCGCTGGCATCCAGCCTAACGCTGGCGCGCCGTACGCCGTGACCATGCACCCGTTCATGTCGCCGTTCGGTGTACCGTGCCAGGCCCCGGCCTGGGGCTATGTCGCCGGTATCGACCTGACCACCAACAAAGTGGTGTGGAAGCGCAAAAACGGCACCAGCCGCGACAGCTCGCCACTGCCTATCGGCTTGCCGATCGGCGTGCCAAGCATGGGCGGCTCGATCGTCACCGCGGGCGGCGTCGGCTTCCTCAGCGGCACCCTCGACCAGTACCTGCGCGCCTATGACGTCAATAGCGGCAAGGAACTGTGGAAGTCGCGCCTGCCGGCCGGCGGCCAAGCCACCCCAATGACCTACACCGGCAAGGACGGCAAACAATACGTATTGCTCGTCGTTGGCGGCCACGGCTCGCTGGGCACCAAGATGGGCGACTATGTGATTGCTTACAAACTGCCGGAATAAGCGTCAGCGGCAGTTAAAAACAGGGCGGTTACCTTCGGTAGCCGCCCTTTTTTGTGCCTGCGGGTCTGCTGATCGGGGCTGGGATGCCCAGGCCAAATCAGGCAAGATCGGTCGTCATGACCGGGACAATGTCCTGTTGAATTGCTGCGCACTCAAGGAGAAATTCCAGGCATGAACCGGCCTCCCCCCTCGCTCGACCTGAGCCTGCTCACCGGCAAAATAACTTTCGACGACCTGTCGCTCTTGTCCGACCAGCCCCTCGCCAGCCAGATCGACTCGCTCAAGGAAGACCTGCTGCAAGTCGAATACGGCGAGCACCTGCTGCTGGATGTCGGCTGGTATCCCGAGTTCGATGAGGATGGCGCCTTTCAGGTGGTGGTGATCAAGGATCGGGATTGGGGTCAGCCGCAGTGGACGGGGCGGGCGAAAACCCTGGCAGAACTCACCACACGCCTGACCGAAGCACAACGCGAGCTGCACGCATGGCTCGACCGGGAAGACCTCCATGGATAGCCCGACGAAGCAAATTGTCGTCCCGTTAAGTCTGGCAGCCTTGCGGCGCCTGGACTTTGATCAAAGCCTGTCGGGTGACCTCGAAACGTGGACGTTGAGCGCCGAGCACTACCAGCATCTGTGGGACTGCGGCCTGATCCAGCGCCTCAACAAGGTTCTGGGCTGCTTGATCGATGACCATGAAGACGCCAGCATCCAGGGCGTCACCGCGCTTAAAAGGGTTCAGACCCTGTTGGAGCAGTCAGCCCTGCCGGCAGACCTCAAGGCACGCCTCCAGCAGTTGACCAGCCTGGCTCGCCGCAAAGCCACCGGCCTGTTTTTCTACTTTTGATCGCTCGGCCGAAATGTTCAGGGCTCCATCACCTGTCAAAACCCTGAACACACACCCTGAAATATCCACTGCCATTGAAACCACCCCCCACCTGCCCCATCTAAGACCCATACCCCATTGCGCAGGTGCCCCATGAGCGACCAGCAAGAATTCCCGGAAGACCCGAGCGAATACGCCGAAACCGACCACATCGAACACCATTCCACCGGCAAAGGCCTTGCCCTGCCGGGTCAGAACCTGCCGGACAAGGTCTACATCATCCCGATCCACAATCGCCCGTTCTTCCCGGCCCAAGTGCTGCCGGTGATCGTCAACGAAGAACCGTGGGCCGAAACACTGGACCTGGTGAGCAAATCCGATCACCACTCCCTGGCCCTGTTCTACATGGACACACCCCAGGAAGATCCGCGCCATTTCAATACCGATGCACTGCCGCAGTACGGCACCCTGGTCAAGGTGCACCACGCCAGTCGTGAAAACGGCAAATTGCAGTTCGTCGCTCAGGGCCTGACCCGGGTGCGAATCAAAACCTGGCTCAAGCACCATCGCCCGCCATACCTGGTGGAAGTTGAATACCCGCACCAGCCCACCGAGCCGACCGACGAGGTCAAGGCTTACGGCATGGCGCTGATCAATGCGATCAAGGAATTGTTGCCGCTCAACCCGCTGTACAGCGAAGAGTTGAAGAACTACCTCAACCGCTTCAGCCCCAACGATCCATCACCGCTGACCGACTTCGCCGCCGCCCTGACTTCGGCCACTGGTGGTGAACTGCAAGAAGTGCTCGACTGCGTGCCGATGCTCAAGCGCATGGAAAAAGTCCTGCCGATGCTGCGCAAGGAAGTCGAAGTCGCCCGTCTGCAAAAAGAAATCTCCGCCGAAGTGAACCGCAAGATCGGCGAGCATCAGCGCGAGTTCTTCCTCAAGGAACAACTCAAGGTCATCCAGCAAGAGCTGGGCCTGACCAAGGATGATCGCAGCGCCGACATCGAGCAGTTCGAGCAACGCCTGGAAGGCAAGGTCCTGCCGCCCCAGGCGCAAAAACGCGTCGAAGAAGAAATGAACAAGCTGTCGATCCTCGAGACCGGTTCGCCGGAGTACGCGGTCACCCGCAACTACCTCGACTGGGCAACCTCGGTGCCGTGGGGCGTGTACGGCGAGGACAAACTCGACCTCAAGCACGCGCGCAAGGTGCTGGACAAACACCATGCCGGCCTCGATGACATCAAGGACCGCATCCTCGAATTCCTCGCGGTCGGAGCCTATAAAGGCGAGATCAGTGGTTCCATCGTGCTGTTGGTCGGCCCGCCAGGCGTGGGCAAAACCAGCGTCGGCAAATCCATCGCTGAATCCCTCGGCCGGCCGTTCTACCGTTTCAGCCTCGGTGGCATGCGCGACGAGGCCGAGATCAAGGGCCATCGCCGCACCTACATCGGCGCACAGCCGGGCAAACTGGTGCAGGCGTTGAAAGACGTCGAAGTGATGAACCCGGTGATCATGCTCGACGAGATCGACAAGATGGGCCAGAGCTACCAGGGCGACCCGGCCTCGGCGCTGCTGGAAACCCTCGACCCGGAACAGAACGTCGAATTCCTCGACCACTACCTGGACCTGCGCCTGGACCTGTCGAAAGTGCTGTTCGTCTGCACCGCCAACACCCTGGACTCGATCCCCGGCCCGTTGCTCGACCGGATGGAAGTGATTCGCCTGTCGGGCTACATCACCGAAGAAAAAATCGCCATCGCCAAGCGTCACCTGTGGCCGAAGCAGTTGGAAAAGGCCGGCGTTTCCAAAGGCAGCCTGAGCATCAGCGACAGCGCGTTGAAAGCATTGATCGACGGCTATGCCCGCGAAGCCGGGGTGCGCCACTTGGAAAAAGAACTGGGCAAACTGGTGCGCAAAGCCGTGGTCAAGCTGATCGACGAGCCGAAAGCGGTAATCAAGATCGGCCCCAAAGATCTTGAAGCCTCGCTCGGTCATCCAGTGTTCCGCAACGAACAAGTGCTGTCCGGCACCGGCGTGATCACCGGGCTGGCCTGGACCAGCATGGGCGGCGCGACCCTGCCGATTGAAGCGACGCGCATCCACACCCTCAACCGTGGCTTCAAACTCACCGGGCAATTGGGCGATGTGATGAAAGAGTCGGCGGAAATCGCCTACAGCTACGTCAGCTCCAACCTGAAATCGTTTGGCGGTGATCCGAAGTTCTTCGACGAAGCCTTCGTCCACCTCCACGTTCCGGAAGGCGCCACCCCGAAAGACGGCCCGAGCGCCGGCGTAACCATGGCCAGTGCCTTGCTCTCCCTCGCTCGTAACCAGGCGCCGAAAAAAGGTATCGCCATGACCGGCGAACTAACGTTGACCGGGCACGTACTGCCGATTGGCGGGGTCCGCGAGAAAGTGATTGCGGCGCGGCGGCAGAAGATCTTTGAATTGATCTTGCCAGAGCCGAATCGCGGCAGTTTTGAGGAGTTGCCGGATTACCTGAAAGAAGGGATCACCGTGCACTTTGCCAAGCGCTTTGCGGATGTGGCGAAGATATTGTTTTAACAATGATCGCTGCCGGATATCACTCCGGCAGCGACTCTTTAACTGGAAGAACTAACGGAGCATAGCAAAACGATATAAAAAACTGTCATTTATTACAGGTCCCAGCACTTCTATCTCCCTGCAGACTAATCAGCAGAGCTTGCCCATTGCAAGCCACTTGAACGCCATTTCGAGGATTAGCCAATGTCTGATAATAAATCATCCACGCGGGTAGCTCGTGATGAGTTCAATGCCAATTTTTCGGGTGGAATAATTGTTGTTCGTGCCCCCCACTTATATGACGACGGCACCCATTTTCAAATATCCGCCACTGATTTCGACACTATTTACCATCCCCAGTTTTTCATAAGGATAGCCAAATCCACACTCAACGGCCCGCACCCTTTTCAGCCAGGAATCAACATTTCACACTTCACCTACAGCGAAAACTATGGGTTTCTGATCAACGCCGTTAGCGGGGTATACGAGGTCGACTTCAACCTGCCGACAAAAAAGTATTACATGAAATTCAACTTAGTATTCCAACCCCAAATGAGTCCAATCGTGATCAGCGGCGACTTCACCCTCCACGGTGATTAAGCAACTTCCGAAATGCTTCCGACGCGAACTTCCTTGAGGCCCGTATCGGTAACCGCGAAGACTTCCAGGCAGAAGGAAACTTCGTTTTTACGTTGGACGCCTAGCTGATTGAATCCAGGGTTGCTGTGATTAGCCTGCACAGGAACGATCACGGCAAGCCCTCCTTGTCACACTTTGTCTCATCTTCGGTTATGCTCGCCGTTCGTCGTGAATGCCGGAGCCACTGACCTTATGTCCCCCACCCGCCTGTTAGTCCCCCTCGCCCTCGCCCTGCTGGCCGGCTGCGCCTCGCAGCAGAACCAGAACGTGAGCGTGGAAAAACAAAGCGAATGCCCGGCCAAAATGACCAAGGGGCAAAACCTGATCCTGACCCTGCCGAGCAACCCGACCACGGGTTATCGCTGGGCGATCCAGGATTCCGCCGGTGGCGTGCTGCGTGCGCTCAGCCCCGAGGTCTACAGCAACCCGGAAGATGCCGGGATCGTCGGCAGTGCCGGGATTTCCACCTGGCGTTTCCAGTCTTTCGCCACCGGCACCGGCCGTTTGCGCCTGACCTACTCGCAACCGTGGGCGCCGGAAGTCCCGGCGGTGAAAACCTTCGATTGCGCGATTTCGGTTAACTGATCGTGGGCTGGCTGATCCTGGCGCTGATGGGCGCGGTGACGTTCCTCTACGGCGTCAGCGTACATGCGGCGTTGCTTTGTCTGCTGGTCAAACCGCTGCCGGTATTGGCGCTGCTCGGTTGGTTGCATGACGCACCGCCTACCGAGTATCGACGCTGGATCAGCCTCGGACTAATTTTTTCCCTACTCGGCGATGTGCTGCTGGCATGGCCCGGGGACTTGTTTGTGTTCGGGCTCGGGGCGTTCTTGGTCGCGCACCTGGCGTATCTGAAGGCCTATTTGAGTGATTGCCGACGGGTAGCGGTGTTGCCGCTGATCATCGCTTTGGGCATCGGCGCGGTGTTGTTGGGGATCTTGATTTCCAATGGGCTGGGTCCGCTGCTGATCCCGGTGATCGTCTACGGTCTAGCCATCAGCGCCATGCTTTGGCGGGCGCTGGCTCGACTCGGCACTGACGTGCCCAAACGCTCGGCGCTGCTAGCGGCCGCAGGCGCGGTGGCGTTCGTGCTCTCCGACACCGTGATTGGTATCAACCGTTTCGTCTCGCCGTTCAATGCTGCGCCTTACATCATCATCCTCAGCTACTGGCTGGGACAGTGGGGCATCGCCGCATCAGCGTTTACCAGTAAAACAAATAACAATAACAACTAAACGAAAAACCATTACAGCAGAATCGCTTACTTATTTCAAAAAGTGATAAAAACCTGTCAGATCTGACAGTAGCCGAGTTCTTCCCACCTACTTAATATTTAAGTGGCTTCACCCCACCACGAATATTATGCAAGGAAGAAGATAATGAGTTTTTTTAAAAGCAAAAATGCTATTGCTGGTGTAGAACCAGTTATTACTGTCAGCGCGGAAACTGTGGCTAAAGTTTCCAATCGCGTAAATTTCAACACCCAAATCGTTGAATTTGACGCCGATACAAACAGCAACCTGATCGCCTTGGTCAGTCGGGCTAATACCCAAGACTACTCGCATAGAAGCAAAAAAGGGCTAGTTCTTATATTTGATAAAAACATCAACTCCGGCACATATTCGGTTACCGATCAAGACTTCCCCTTCGACCAGGCTTACTATTTTGAAACCGGAACAATTCCTGGACTCACTACATCCTTTGAATATGAACCTAAAAGTGGTTCCTTCAACGTAGAAGTTATTCAAAACACACCGGAAAAGCTTCATTATCAAATCAGCTTTGATTTCAAAGGTGTGGACAAGCGTAATGAGGAGCTGAAAGTTGTGGGCACATCGACTTTTATCGTACTAATGCGCCCCGTGTAGTCAAGTACTGAGCAATGAATGGCCAAGCCTGATGTGAAACTTGGCCATTCATCTGAACTTCACAACTTTCTATCGAGCTAATCGCCCTGAATCTTTACGGGGCAGAGGCTTGTACGTACCTTTGCCACGGTTTATCAGACAACCCGCGCATCCCCCGGTCAATTTGGCTAAAATGCCGGCCTTTTCAACCGAAGCTGCTGGAACCGCCGTGAGCAAAGAACCCGATCGCCTTTTCGCCCAGCCTTTGGCCCAGGTACCTGACTTCGCCTTTAACGAGGACGTGGTGCGGGTGTTCCCGGACATGATCAAGCGCTCGGTGCCGGGTTATCCGACCATCGTCGAAAACCTCGGCGTGCTCGCCGCGCAGTTCGCGCAACCGAACAGCGTGCTCTACGACCTCGGCTCGTCCCTCGGCGCGGTAACCCAGGCCTTGCGCCGTCATGTGCGCACCGACGGTTGCCGCGTGATCGCTGTGGATAACTCCGCCGCGATGGTCGAGCGTTGCCGCGAATACCTAAACGGTCAGGACTCGATGTTCCAGGAGTTGCTGCCGGTGGAAGTGATCGAAGGCGACATCCTGGCCCTCGAATTCCAGCCAGCCTCGGTAGTGGCGCTGAACTTCACCCTGCAATTCATCGCCCCGGAGCAGCGCACCGCGTTGCTCTCGCGCATCCGCCAATCGTTGTTGCCGGGCGGCGCGCTGATTCTGTCGGAGAAGCTGCGCTTCAACGATCTTGAAGAACACGCGCTGCTCACCGACCTGCACGTGGCCTTCAAACGCGCCAACGGCTACAGCGAACTGGAAATCGCCCAGAAGCGCAGCGCCATCGAAAACGTCATGAAGCCCGACAGCCTCGAAGAACACCGCGAACGCCTGTTGGCCGCCGGGTTCTCGAAAGTCGTGCCGTGGTTCCAGTGTCTTAACTTTGCCTCGTTGATTGCCTTGCCATGATTGATCTGTCCCCCCTCGCCCGCCGTCTGGCCGGCACCCCGCTGGCCGATTGGGCCAACACCCTGCAAGCGCAACTCGATAAGAAAATGGAGAAGGGCCACGGTGACCTGGAGCGCTGGCAAAGTGCGCTGGACGCGTTGCCGAAGATCCAGCCAAGCGAAGTGGATTTGCTCAATGGTCTGACTCTGGACACCGATTGCGACGATGAAACCCGTGCGCAGATGCGCACCGCGCTGATGGGGCTGTCGCCGTGGCGCAAGGGGCCGTTCGACCTGTTCGGCGTGCACGTCGACACCGAATGGCGCTCGGACTGGAAATGGTCGCGGGTTGCGCCGCATCTGGATTTGAAAGGCAAACGCATCCTTGATGTCGGCTGCGGCAACGGTTATTACATGTGGCGCATGCTCGGCGCCGGTGCCGACAGTGTGATCGGTGTCGATCCGAACTGGCTGTTCTTCTGCCAGTTCCAGGCCGTGCAGCGTTACCTGTCCGAGCCAAATGCCTGGCACCTGCCGTTCCCCTTCGAAGACCTGCCGCCGAACATGGAAGGCTTCGACACCGTGTTTTCCATGGGCGTGTTCTACCACCGCCGTTCACCGATCGAGCATTTGCTTTCGCTGAAGGATTGCCTGGTCAAGGGCGGCGAACTGGTGCTGGAGACGCTGGTGATCGAAGGCGATCAGCAGCAAGTGCTGGTGCCGGAGGACCGTTATGCGCAGATGCGTAACGTGTGGTTCCTGCCGTCGGTGCCGGCGCTGGAGTTGTGGTTGCGTCGGGCCGGGTTCAGCGATGTACGGTGCGTGGATGTCAGCGTGACCACCGTTGAGGAACAGCGCGGGACGGAGTGGATGAAGTATCAGTCGTTGAGCGATTTCCTGGATCCCGAAGATCACAGCAAGACGATTGAAGGGTTGCCGGCGCCGATGCGGGCGGTGATCGTCGCCCGCAAATAAACTCCGCTTTGATCGTTCCCACGCTCCGCGTGGGAATGCCGCCCGGGACGCTCCGCGTCCCTTCGCAAGCGTGACGCAGAGCGTCACAGGATGCATTCCCACGCAGAGCGTGGGAACGATCATTTAACGGGTTGCCCGACGGGCCTTGAAGAACTCGCTGAGCACCGTCCCACACTCCTCTGCCAACACCCCGCCTTCAAACAACACCCGGTGATTCAAGAAGCCCTGGGTGAAGAACTGCCCCTGACTCTGCACAATCCCGGCCTTGGGCTCCAGGGCGCCGTACACCACCCGCGCGATCCGCGAATGCACGATCAGGCCGGCGCACATGCTGCACGGCTCCAGGGTCACGTAGAGGGTGCTGCCGGGCAGGCGATAGTTGCTGGCGGCGGTGGCGGCGGCGCGGATCGCGACCATTTCGGCATGGGCGCTGGGGTCGTTGCCGCTGATCGGGCAGTTGAAGCCGCGACCGATGATTTCCCCGTCCTGCACCAGCACCGCGCCCACCGGCACTTCACCGAGGGCGGCGCCCTGGGCGGCGAGGGCCAGGGCTTCGCGCATGAAGTCCTGGTCGCGGCTGCGGTCGATGATCGCCGCGGGACGAATCTGGCGCATCACGCCACCTCGATAGCGGCCATCAGGCCGGTTTCCATGTGATCAATCACATGGCAGTGGAACATCCAGATCCCCGGGTTATCCGCCACCAATGCCACCTGCGCGCGCTCGTTCTTGCCCAGCAAGTAGGTGTCGGTGAAGTACGGGATGACCTTGTGCCGGTTCGAGGCAATCACCTTGAAACTCATGCCGTGCAGGTGAATCGGGTGCTGGTATTGAGTCATGTTCTTCAATTCGAAAATGTAGCTTTTGCCCTTTTCAAGCTTGGCAATCGGGCGGTCGGCGCAGGTCTTGTCGGTGATGTCCCAGGCCTTGCCGTTGATCTGCCACAGGCTCGGCGGCTTGCCGTTGTCGACGTTGACCGACACCGAGCCGACCCATTCAAAATTGAAGTTGAGTTTCTCGGCATTGGCCAGGTCCGGCTCCGCCACCGGGTTGGCGGGCAGCGCGGGCGGCCACTGGGTCGCGGCGTCGCTATTGGCCACCGAGCGGAACGTACCTACGCGTACAGGACCGTTACGCAAGGATAGCTCTTCACCGGCCGGTGGGGCCTTGATCGCCAGGCAGATACGCATGCCCGGGCCGAGCCAGTATTCCTTGCCCAATGGCCGCGGTTCGATCGGGTTGCCATCCAGCGCATAGATCTGCGCTTCGACGCCGGGGATGTTCAGGCGATAAGTCAACGTGTTGTCGAGGTTGAGCAAACGCACGCGGGTGATCTGCCCGGCGGGCAAGTCGATCACCGCTTGCGGCACGCCATTGATCGTCGACAATCGTCCCGCCGTGCCACCACGCGCCGCTTCACGGGGAATGCTGAAGGCGACGAACGCGCCCTCTTCATCAACGTGCCAGCTCTTCAGGCTCAGGGTTTTTTCGTATTTGAAACCGGTCGGCTCGCGCTCTTCGATGATCAGCGGGCCGACCAGGCCACGACCGAGTTCTTCGCTGCTGTTCACGTGCGGGTGATACCAGTAGCTGCCGGCGTCCGGCACGCGGAATTTGTAGTCGAAGTATTCGCCCGGCAACACCGGAAGTTGCGAGACGTAGGGCACGCCGTCCATTTCCAGCGGCAGGCGGATGCCGTGCCAGTGGATGGTGGTCGCGACCGGCAGGTGATTGATGAAGCGCACCCGCAGCCACTCGCCCTGGCGCACACGCAACTCGGTGCCCGGCGCCGACGGGCCGAACGCCCAGGCTTCGGTCTTGTGCCCGGCGACCAGCTCGACATCCAGCGGCGCGGCGATCAGCTCATAGTCGTGGCCCGCGTCGGCGTCGGCCATCTTGCCCAGCCAGTAACGCGACGCGCCACCGGCCCCCACGCCAACCACCACAAGACCGGCCAGACCACCCAGTATTTGTCGACGGGTAAAGGACATGAACTCAACTACCTCACGTATCAGCGGCAGGCCAGGGGCCCGCAAAAGGCGAATACGATACACCTGCGGTTGAGAAACAGTAAGGGCGGGGCGGCGGATGGCCGCAGGCTGGCTGGTAACCGATCATTCCCACGCTGATCGTTCCCACGCGGAGCGTGGGAATGCTTCCTGTGACGCTCTGCGTCACGCCAACGAAGGGACGCGGAGCGTCCCGGGCGGCATTCCCACGCGGAGCGTGGGAACGATCATTGTGGGAGGCCGGTGATCAGATGCACCACTCCGTCTTCCAGCATCATGAAACCTGGCACTCCCGCCACATTCAACGCCTGCCGGTCCACCCGCCCCACATCCCGCAACTCCACCCGCACCCGGGTCAACGCCACAGGCTGCTGCGACTTGAGGTTATCCACACCGCCCAACGCCGCCACGATATCCGTCGCCAGGCCAGTTACCGGTTGAACAACCTGCTTGGGCTCATCCACCACCAGATCCGGGGTCAACGCTTTCCAGAACGCCCGCTGCATTTTCTCGAACATGCTCAGTTCTCCAGAACCAGTGAAGTATCGACCGTGGCCTCGTGATACAGCCGCAACGCCTCGCGCACCTGCTCGGCGCTTTCCAGCCCCAGCACTTGCTGGGCGATGGCCTGGCAGTCCACCAGATCCACTTCACGCACCGCCGCTTTCACCGCCGGAATCAGCGGCACACTCACCGACAATTCATCTATCCCAAGCCCCAGCAACAGCGGGGTCGCCAGGGTTTCCGAGGCCAGCGCACCACACACGCCCACCCATTTACCGTGGGCATGCGCTGCTTTGACGGTGCTGGCGATCAAACGCAGTATCGACGGATGAAAGCTGTCGGCCTGACTGGCCAGGCGCGGATGATCGCGGTCCATGGCCAGGGTGTATTGGGTCAGGTCGTTGGTGCCGATGGAGAAGAAGTCCACTTCGGGCGCAAACAGATCCGCCATCAATGCCGCTGCCGGCACTTCGATCATGATCCCCAGTTTTGGCAGCTCCGTGAGGCCCAGCGCCAGCGCCTCCTCTTCCAGCAGTTGCCGGGCCTGACGCAATTCCGAGAGCTGCGCGACCATCGGCAGCATGATGTGCAAACGGGCCAACCCGGCGCTGCTGAGGATCGCCTTGAACTGATCGCGCAACAGTTGCGGACGCTCCAGGCACAAGCGAATCCCGCGCATGCCGAGGAACGGATTGGTTTCGCTGTCCATCGGCACGTAGGCCAGCGGTTTATCGCCGCCGACATCCAGGGTGCGCACCACCAGATTGCGGTTCGGCCCCAGGGCGCGGGCGATGGCGCTGTAGGTGGAGGCCTGTTCGTCGTGGCTCGGTGCGTGGTTGCGCTCCAGATAGAGAAATTCCGAACGCAACAGCCCGACGCCCTCGCCGCCCAACGTCATGGCTTGCTCGGTTTCCGCCAGTGAGGCGACATTGGCCGTGACCTCGATGTGATGACCGTCGCGGGTACATGCGGCGAGCGAGGCGTGGGCCAGTTCATGTTGCTGGCGTTTCTGTTGTTGCTGACGATTGGCTTGCAGTTGTTCGATGGCGGCCAGATCCGGGTCCAGGTGCAGTTCGCCCTTGTCGGCATCGAGCAACACTTGGGTGCCATCGGCCAGCGTCAGCACGTGCACCGGTAACCCGCAGATTGCCGGCAACCCAGCGGCACGGGCCAGAATCGCGACGTGGCTGGTGGCGCCGCCACCGACCGTAGCAAACCCCAGCACTTTGCGGGTATCGAGCCCGGCGGTCTGGGACGGTGTCAGTTGTTCGGCGATCAGGATTGCCCCGTCCGGCAACTCCAGCGCACGGTCCTGCACACCCAGGATCTGCTTGAGCACCCGTTGGCCGACATCCGCCAGATCCGCCGCTCGCTCCGCCAGTAGTGCATTGCCGAGGCTTTTGAAGTGGGCCGCCGTCGCCTCGGTCGTCGCTCGCCAGGCGAACCCGGCGCTTTTACCTTCGCGGATCAACGTCTCGGCCTGATCCAGCAGGCTAGGGTCATCGAGCAATTCCTGATGCGCTTTGAAGATTTCGGCCTGGGCGTCGCTGGTGGCGTTGTCGCGCAGTTGCTGCAAGTCGCCCAGCGCGGCGAGCAATGCCCGAGACAAAATCGCACCCTCAGCCTGCGCGCCCTTGCCGAACTCGCTCACGTCCAGCGTCTGCTCGGTAATCTGCACCACCTGGCCAAACGCCGACCCCGCCGATGCGCAAACCCCGCGCAGCACCGTCAATTTGGAGACCGTTTCCGGCGCCACAACCGCCGCCACCGTTTCGCCACAACCTGCGACCAGCAGTTCCGCCAACGTCTTGATTGCTGCCTCGGCATCCGCACCCGCCGCGCTGACTTGCAGGACATCACCGTGGGCCGTCTGCAACGCCATGATCGCCACCAGGGATTTGGCGTTGGCGCTCTGCTGCTGTTTATGCAGATAAATGCTCGCCGAGAAACCTTTCGCCGCTTGGGCAAACACCGCTGCCGGCCGCGCATGCAAGCCGTTCGGGTTGGCCAGGGTCACTGGTTTGGAGAACAGTGCGTCGCCCTCCTCCACGACCATTTCTTCCGTCGCCTGCCCGGCAGTGTTCAACCCCAACAGCGGCTGACCGATGTCCACCAGACCCGTTTCGGGCACCAGCCAGGTGAACGGTTCGCCACTGACCACCAGCATCAAGGTCAACAAACTGCGCGCATGCAAGGCGATGTAATCGGCATCGAATTCGATCAGCGCTTGTCCCGCTTCGACGCGTTGGCCTTCCTCTACCAACCGGGTAAAGCCCTTGCCCGCCAGGTTCACGGTGTCGAGGCCAATGTGCATCAACACCTGCACACCGTTGTCGTCGGTGATGCTGACCGCATGCCCACTGGCCTGCACATTGCTGATCACCCCGGCCAACGGCGCGAGCAGGGTTTGTGAAGTCGGGTCGATGCACAGACCGTCACCGATCACGCGGCTTGCGAACACCGGATCGGGCACCTGGTCCAGCGGCATCAGCACGCCGGACAGCGGCGCGAGCAGTTGCAAATGTTGGGGTGTGGCCATGACGTCACCTGCTGTTTTGTTCTTTGAAGTGCCGATGGAGCGCGAGGCTCCGACAGCATCGCTTATTTCCACCAGTACTCGACCTGCATTCCGACGTTCGAACCGTGTCGCGCCGTGCCGAAGGCACCGGTATCGGACAACGCCGAGCCCGCCGCCAGTTCATTGGCTGCCCGCTTGGCCGCCTCGTTCCAGCTCGCATAGGTGTAATACAGGCGCACCTCGGGGCGCGCCCAGAATTCCGGGCCCTTGGGCGACCAGGTCGGGGCGAAGGTGAATTTGCTCAACTTGCGCGTCCCGCCTGGAGCCTCGACCTGATCGTGACCCAGTTCGGTCACCAGTTTGAACTGCTCGGTGATCGCATAGGCCGGGCGCACCCCGAGGGACAGCCAGTTCTGATCGGCGCCATCCGGGCGAATGTCTTTCTGATACACCGCCTCGATCTGTCCACCGAAACGCGGCGTCACCTGCCAGTCGAAGAACTCCACCACCCGATAACTTTTACTGCGGTCGTCGAGTTGCACGTTACCGGTATAGCCCAACCCGGTGCCGGGACCTTCGCCGTACTGGAAGGCCAGTTTGTTCTTGCCGCCGAGAAAGCCTTTCTGCACATGCTGGGCGGTGACCGCCCAGCCACGGTGTGCGTCGCGGCTGTCGGGTTTGTCGATGTAGCTCAGCCCCAGTTCCAGCTCACCGCCGGGGTTGGTGTCGAACCCGGCGACGTTGAAGTCATGCCGGTTGATGTAGTCCTTCTGGTACAGGTTGTCCTTGCGCGAGTAGGCATAGCTGTATTTCAGATCGCCAATCAACACGTCCTCGATACCGCCGCCGGTGGCGCTCTGGTTCCAATAGTAGAAGTCGGAAATGTGGATATCGTTCCGCTTGTAATAACGCCGACCAGCCCATAGCGAACCGCCGTTGAGGCTGGGCATGTTCGACCATTGCGCGTACATCTGCGGCATCCGTACCGAGCCGTTGTCGCCGTTGAACGTCAGGTCCTTGTCGTACTGGTTATACAGGGAAGCCATGCCATCGACGCTCAACACCGAGCCGTCATCAAGCGTGTACAAATCCTGGCGCAATTCCAGTTCGGCGTACTGTTCGCATTCGTTGCCCAGGCGGTATTTGGTCTGCGCGCCCGGCAGTTGGAAGCACTGTTGTTTACCGCTGTTGGTCGACGTCCCGACGCCGCTGCGTACGTATCCGGCGAACTCCAGCGCCTGGGCCGAAAGTGGAAAAGCCAGGCACACGCCTGCTGCTACAAGGCTGCGATTTATTGTTGTTTTCAAGTGCTACCCCATTATTTTTATTGTGTGCTGCAGCAAAAACGGCGCGCAAAACTCCCCCGCGCAGTGTTCTGCGTGTTTTTTGAAACCGGTGTTTTTTAGTGGTTGGTCAGGTGCAGCACGAACGACTCAAAAGGCCGTAGAAACACCTGGCGATTACGCGGCGGACAGTCCGGGTAGTTGCTGATCACCAGCCGTTGCGTCATGGCTTCGCTGATCACTTCTTCCGGCAATTCAACTTCGCACGTTGTGCCGTAGAAGTTGTTCAGCACCAGCAATCGCTCATCCTGGCCTTCCCTTGTATACGCCCAGATTTGCGTGTGCTCCGCCAGCAACTGGCGGTACACACCGTCGGACATCAGCGCTTCGTTGCGGCGTAACGCGATCAATTGACGATAGTGATGCAGCACCGAGTCCGGGTCGTCGAGCTGGCTGGCGACATTGATCTGCGCGGCGTTGGCCGGCACGCGGATCCACGGTTCGGCGACGCTGAAACCGGCATTCGGCTCGGCGTTCCAGTGCATCGGCGTACGCCCGTTGTCCCGGGATTTCTGCATGATCGCCGCCATGTTGTCGGCATCGCTGACCCCGGCGTCGCGCTGGAGGCGATGGATGTTCAGGGTCTCGACATCGCGGTACTGATCGATGTGATCGAAGCCCGGATTGGTCATGCCCAATTCTTCGCCCTGGTACACAAACGGCGTGCCCTGGAGGAAGTGCAGCGCGGTGCCGAGCATCTTCGCCGAGACCTGCCGATGCTCGCCGTCGTGACCGAAGCGCGACACCACCCGCGGCTGATCGTGGTTACACCAGAACAACGCATTCCAACCACCGCCAGCCTGCATGCCGGTCTGCCAGTCGGAAAGGATGCGCTTGAGTTGCAGGAAGTCGAAGTCAGCGCGAATCCACTTTTGCAGGTTCGGGTAATCAACTTTCAGGTGATGGAAATTGAAGGTCATCGACAGCTCTTTCGACTCCGGCCGCGAGTAGCGAATGCAGTGTTCAAGACTGGTGGATGACATCTCGCCAACGTTGATCAGGTCGTGGCCTTCAAACACTTCGCGGTGCATCTGCTGCAAGTACTCGTGGACGTTCGGGCCGTCGGTGTAGAAGCGCCGACCGTCGCTGTTGTCCTCGGGGAAGTCCGCCGGTTTGGAGATCAGGTTGATCACGTCGAGACGGAAACCGCCCACGCCTTTGTCACGCCAGAACCGCATCATCTTGAAGACTTCGGCGCGTACCTTGGGGTTGTCCCAGTTGAGGTCGGCCTGGGTGTGGTCGAACAGGTGCAGGAAGTACTGGCCAGTCTGGGCTTCGTACTCCCAGGCCGAACCGCCGAACTTGGATTCCCAGTTGTTCGGCTGGTCGCGCCAGATGTAGAAATCGCGGTACGGGTTGTCGAGGCTGCTGCGGGCCTGCTGGAACCATTTGTGCTCGATCGAGGTGTGGTTGACCACGATGTCGAGCATCAACTTGATCCCGCGCTTGCCGGCCTCGGCGATCAGCAACTCACAGTCGGCCATGGTCCCGTAGCTCGGGTCGATGGCGTAGTAATCGCTGATGTCGTAACCGTTGTCGCGCTGGGGCGAACGCAGGAACGGCGTGATCCACAGGCACTCGACACCCAGCCAGTGCAAGTAGTCGAGCTTGGCCACGACGCCGAGCAAATCCCCGGTGGGGTTGCCGGCGTGGCTGTGAAAGCTTTTCGGGTAGATCTGGTAGATCACCGAACGTTGCCAGTCTTGCATGGCGGATTCCTTCAACAAATTGATGTGGCGACCGTCAGGCAACCCGATACCCAGGCCGGACAATCTTCATGCTCAACCCACAGGTCAAAACAAACGGCACGACCATGGCGATGATCATCCCGATCACAAACATCGGGATGAACTGCGGAATGATCGAGATAAAACCGGGCAGGCCACCGACACCAATCGCCGAGGCCTGGACCTTGTTCATCGACAGGAAGATGCAGCCCAGGGCCGAGCCGATCAGCGCCGAATAAAACGGGAATTTGTAGCGCAGGTTGACGCCGAACATCGCCGGCTCGGTGATGCCGAAATACGCGGAAATCGCCGAGGTCGAGGCCATGCTTTTGTCCCGCACGTTGCGGGTCATGTAGAACACCGCCAATGCCGCGCTGCCCTGGGCGAGATTGGACATGACGATCATCGGCCAGATAAAGGTGCCGCCCTGGGTCGAGATCAACTGCAAGTCCACGGCGAGGAACATGTGGTGCATGCCGGTGATCACCAGCGGCGCGTAGAGCATGCCGAAAATCGCCCCGCCAACCATCGGCGCCAGGTCAAACAGGGTGACCACGCCTTCGGTGATCAGGATCCCGAGGTGCCGGGTCACCGGGCCAATCACCGCCAATGCCAGCACGCCGGTGACGACGATGGTGGTGATCGGCACCACCAGCAATTGCACGGCATTCGGCACCCGTGCCCGCAGCCACTTCTCGATGACGCTCATCACATAGGCCGCCAGCAGGATTGGCAGGATCTGTCCTTGGTAACCGACCTTCTCGATCTTGAACCAGCCGAAAATATCGAAGTACGGCAGGCTCTGCCCATCGAGCCCGGCTACTGCCTTGCCGTAGTTCCAGGCGTTGAGCAGGTCCGGGTGCACCAGCATCAGGCCGAGCACGATGCCGAGGATCTCGCTGCCACCAAAACGCTTGGCCGCCGACCAGCCCACCAGGGCAGGCAGGAACACGAACGAAGTGTTGGCCATCAGGTTGATCAGGCTCCAGATGCCATCGAGGCTCGGGTACGCATCCAGCAGCGTCTTGCCCTCGATGAACATGCCCTTGGCGCCGATCAGGTTGTTGATGCCCATCAGCAGGCCCGCAATGATCAGTGCCGGCAGGATCGGCATGAACACGTCGGAAAACACCCGCACCAGACGTTGCATGGCGTTGATCTTGTCTGCGCTCTTTTGTTTAACGTCGGCGATGGTCGAAGCGGCGAGACCGGTTTGCCGGCGCAGTTCGGCGTAGACCTTTTCCACTTCGCCGGGGCCGATCACCACCTGAAACAGGCCACCGGTGAAGAACGAGCCCTTGACCAGATCGATCTGGTTCAGCGTGGCGCTGTTGACCAGGCTCGGGTCCTTGAGGGCCAGGCGCAAGCGGGTTACGCAGTGCGCGGCCTGCTCAAGGTTGTCGCTGCCACCGAGGCTGACAAGCAGCTCGCTGGCGATATTCGGATAGTCGTGGCTCATGCTTGATCTTCCGCTGTAGTTTTTTGTTATTGGCAGCACGCCGAAACGAAAAGTACTCGTCTGTACGAGTTAAAGCAACAACTCGTACAGACGAGTTTAATTTTGTTTGTCACAAGCCCGACCGGCGGCGACATTTCCTACCTCCGAAGTCAAAGAAACCTATTGCCGCATGGACAATTGCCTACCCTGCCCTTAAGGTTCAAAACCTTGAGTACAGCGCGGCATAGAGCCATCCCATGAGTAAATACAACCAGATCTACACCGATCTGCTTGCCAGCATCACCACCGAACGTCTGGAACGTGGCGCGCGGTTGCCCTCCGAAACCGAACTGATGGACAGCTACCAGGCCAGCCGCGGCACCGTGCGCAAGGCCATCGAGCAATTGCAGGAGCGCGGCTTCGCGCAGAAAGTCCACGGCAAAGGCACCTTCGTGCTGTCGACCAACCCGATCGAATTTCAATTGGGTGGCATCGTCAGCTTTCAGGAGACGTACCCGCGACTGGGCAACGACGTCAGCACCGAAGTGGTCGAGTTTGATCAGATACCGCTTGAGGGCGCGCTGCTGGAGCATATCCAGGCTGAAGCAGGCAGCCTGATCACACGGATCAAGCGTGTACGGCGCATCGACGGCAAACGGGTGATCCTCGATATCAACCATTTCGTCAGCGACGTGATTCCCGGCCTGTCCCGCGAGATCGCCGAGCAATCGATCTACGCCTTCATCGAACAGACCCTGCAACTGCAAATCGCCTACGCCCAGCGCACCATCGAAGCGGTGCCCCGGGGCAAGGACGATCAATTGTTACTGGATCTGGATGGCCAGAGCCATGTGATCGTGGTCAGTAACCAGACGTTTTTGCAGGATGGACGGCAGTTCGAGTACACCGAGTCGCGGCATACGCTGGATAAGTTCTACTTCTCGGATGTGGCGCGACGTTGAAACGCAAAAGGCCCGGTGAACTTGTGTTCACGGGACCTTTCGGGTGTTACGGACGATCAAAGACAGCCGAGGTAAAACTATTTAAACCATCGAAAGCTCGCGATTTTCATCATGAACATTGCGGGTCCACTGAGCCAAAAATGCCGCCAGTTTTTCTTCAATGTGGCTCTCGATGGTTCGCAGACGAAGCAATGGAATATCGCATTTTTGCAGGATGCTGTTTTTCAGGGCATCTCGCTCGGCCTGGTCAGCTTCACCATGTGAGCCTCCATCGACCTCGATGATGCCCAGCGGCTTCTTCCCTACGGTGTAATAGAGCACGAAATCGCAGCTGGCTCCTTGACTCATGAACGCCTGCTCCCGCGCCGTCAGGCTCGGGTTGGCGATGGAGGCCAACTGGTTCAGCGCGATCTGGGAGTGAAACGTGATCCCCTGGAATGCAGGCTGGTCCAGCGCTTCGCGCAGTAGCTGCGCCACGATTTGCTCGGATTTGTACTCGGAATCACTGCGCCTCAATCGGCCATTAAGACGCTCGAGCGATTGGTCGTATTCCTTGTAAAGCAGATCGAAGGCCGATATCACCGGTGCGCGGTGGAGCTGCCCTTCTTGTGCGTAGTATTCGATGTAGCGCACCAGCGCGGCGATATGCCCGTTGCTCGCGGTGAAGACTTCGTCCCCCGTGACCAGGGTGAACCGATTCTTAGCCCGGGATACCGCCACATTGACCATGCGAGGATCATCGACGAACGCCAGGAGTCTCGGCGTGATGCTCTTCTTGTCCAGCACGGTGGAAAAGACAATCTCGTCGCACTCGCGCCCCTGGAACTTGTGAACGGTGTCTTTGACGAAATCATCAGGCAAAAGCGTGCCCGAAAGCGCAGCCTGATTCTTGAACGGAGCAATGAAGCCTCTGCCGTCCCCGCCCTCCCAGGCACTTTCGCCCTCGCCTTCCAGCACTGCCAGAAGCGAATCCAGCTCCCGCAGGTTGGTTTTATATCGAGTGTGATTTCCCTTGGCGGTGACCAGCAACGACAGCGGTTTTTCCCCGCGGTCCTGGGTCATCGGAACCAGTTGATTGGCGTAGAACTGCTGATTGCAGAACTGAATGATCTGCGGGTGACAGCGATAGTGTTCTTTCAAAAGCGTCATCGGAATCGAATCATTGAACACACTGACGCACGAATCGAGCAGGCTGTACTTCTCGCAATCGTAGTGCCCCTGATCCTCGGGCGCAGCCCTGCCCAACTTCGCCGGAATGTGCGCCAACTGTTTCCTGTCGCCCACAATGATCAGGTTTTTCGCACACCCCAGCGCCAGTATTCCCGGAACGATGTCCTGCTGCGAGGCCTCGTCGATGATGACGTAGTCGAGCACTGCGCCCGGTTTGAGGGAGTTGACGATCGAATGCGTACCACTGGCAATGACCGGATAGCGTTTAAGGAACTCATCGAATTTATCCTGCCGATAAGTCTTGGCATCGAAGCATTCAGCGCTGGGTGCATGTTGATGCAGGTACTGCTTCAGGTACGTCATCGAAGCGCTCGTCAGTTCCTCCAGAAGCGCTTCGTAGTTGCCCAGTCGCAACGCATCCTGATGGCTGGCCAGCGCCGCTTTTCTTTCCAGCAGCGCCTTGTCGTAGTAATGAAGCTGCAAGCCGTAGAAGACTGATTTGCGCTTTGCCCAGTCATCGAACGGCTTCATGCGCAGGATCTTGAAGTTGAACAGCATCTCGATCCTGTCCTTGATCCGCACGCGTTTGCCTGCAAGGTGCGTCAGGTATGCCATCAGGTCAGCGGACTTTTGCGGGGACAGGTTGTACTTGCCCAGAGCGACGCTGTCCTGAACACCGTTATCCTGCTGCCATTGCCGCAGGTAGCTTCGCTCGATCTCCAGTTCACTGATTTCAATCTGCAGTTGTGCCACTGCGTTGCGGCCAGACAGATGGCGCTTGAGCCGCTGCAAGATGCTCTGAATGTGCTCCATTGAGGGAGCGGTTTCGGCAATGGCAGTTGGCCGAGAGCGAGGATTGTCGAAGAATGCCTTTCGGTTTTTCTCGTTGCCCAACTTGGCAACCAGGTAATCGAGCCCGGACTTGCCCAGTTTTTCACAGACATTACTGACTGCCGGATTGTTGTTGGAGACCACTGCCACGGTTTTTCCATGCAGCAGGATATTGGCGATGATGTTGAGAATGGTCTGTGTCTTGCCGGTGCCTGGCGGTCCTTCGATCAGACTTATCTGCGAAGTGAACGCCTGTTCGACTGCCTTGAGCTGACTTTCATTGAGCCCGAAGGGAAAGATGAAGTTACCCGCTTGCTCCTGTCGCCTATTCTGCCCCGTGCAGTAGGCGTGCAATGCCGTGTTCGAACTGGGAAGGATCGCGTTCAACTGGCGCAACACGTTTTCGGCAATCGTCTTGTCGTTCGGTGACGCGGCCTGTTCGACCCTGCCATTGGCGACTGAAAGGAAATAGCGAAATGTCGACTCGTCCTTCATCTTCGTCGGCGCGACAAGTTCGATAGTGTCCATCTTGAACACGTACTTTGTGGTCTTGCCGGGATACTGAACGACCGCATATTTCTCGCCGTAGATCACTACCTTTTCGACGGGGTTTAGCACTGAGCTGCCCTTTCTTCGAAGAAGAGTGTCTTGCAGCTCTCGGGTAGGATCGACCTTGCAGTCAGCGAGCGGGCGAAAAAAATGCTTGCCGGAGGGGAAGTGACACGTCAGGGAGAGCCCTTCGGATTTGTCATTCTTTATGACCCAGTCGCTGATCTGCCGGGTCTTGTCTTCACCGCACACGTAGATAGAAACCATAAATCCCTTATGTTGGCTCATCAGAGCCTTTACACATCCATGTCATCCGAATCCACCGACCCGGCCAATTTGAAACTATATTGCCATCACTCCTTGCACGCCAGTGTCCGTTTGGCGCGGGTTCGCTCAACCCTCAGAAACGTTTCTTGCAGATGCAACAAGGGCGCCTCGCGGCGCCCTTGTTGTTCAGCTTATTCCCACTCAATCGTCGCCGGCGGCTTGCTCGACACGTCATAAGTAACGCGGGAGATGCCTTCGATTTCATTGATGATGCGACCGGAAACGGTTTCCAGCAGTTCGTAAGGCAGGTGAGCCCAACGCGCGGTCATGAAGTCGATGGTTTCCACGGCACGCAGGGCTACAACCCAGGCGTAACGACGGCCATCGCCAACGACGCCAACCGATTTCACTGGCTGGAACACTACGATAGTCCGGCTGACCTTGTGGGAACTTCGCCGACCTTGAAGGCACACTTGGCCAATAACGCCGCCACTTGTCTGGACGATGGACAAGCGATTTGTCGATCATCAGCCCCTATTCTTCTGGCGAAGCAGCTTGTTACCGTTGAGTTATGCAGCGACCTGACAAACAAAAACAACCTCCCGTAGAATGCCTTCGTGGCTATGGAACACCTTCCTTCTAAACCTCCTATGACCTAGGGGTTCCGCTCTCCACACCGCGCCTGCTTCTTGCAGGCGTTTTTATATCGGCTGTAGACACGATGCTGCGGCTCGTTCACGACGGCGGCCAAGGGAGAAAATCAAGGATGAATCAGGAGCTGTTCCTTCGTCGCCGTACCAGAGTTCACGTCCCGATGGGCACTGGCGGTGCCACGCGCGCTCAGGTCGCGTCGGCTGTCCGGGAAGTCGCAGCGTTCCGATGCGTACTATCAGAGCCTCTGATTGAGCAACTCGGCAGGTTGTCACCGACAGAACTCAAGCATTGGCTGCGTGAGATTGTCAGAGTCCTCCGGCGGGAGAATGGCGCTCATGTGCACCACCGACCGTTTTATCCTGACTTTCCAGAGCAAGTTCTGACGGCCTCAGAGGCGGAGTTGTACCTTAACGCCGTCATGCACTACCTCACGCTTCGGCGTTTACCACCCAGTGAACACTCGCGACCTGCGATGCTTGAAGGCAACTTCATATCCCGCGTTATCGAACCGGGTAGCGTCGCTGAGTTCGAGTCATTGCTCGAGCCGCTGGTTTCATCGCGCACCTCGCTCTCCGAACAGGAAACTGCCGATGTCGTCTGGTTTGTTCGAGAGTACAAAAGCGATGTGTTCCGTCTGCTGCCGGAGGTCGTCCCGTTTCGGGAAATTCGTGCACAGCTTGGCGGCGCACTTATCCAGCATGTAGCCAACGATGCACGAGTGGACGCATTCCTGGAGCGAAATGTCGAAACGGCGACTGACGTGCTACGACTCGCGGTAGCGCTGAATGGAGGAGACGTGTCGCTGGCGACAGCTTCGACACGTTTCACAGCGATGAAGCGCTCCATGCGCCGTCTGCTGTTGCGCCTGCTCGACCACATTCCCAACGCTACAGAAGACGTAATGCGGCATGTTGAGCGCTGGAAGCGCCTGGCGGAAGTACTGCATCCGGGCGACTACGCCGACAAATACCCACAAGCGCTCGCCGCCATCACGGCGGCGCGTCACAACGAAGCGCCAGCCTCGTTTGGATCACGTGTCGAAACATTGTTTGCCCAGCGTCACATCGCCACGCTGACGCTCATACTACAGAGCCGTCCTGGTGAGTTCGCACGACGTCTGGACGCGACCCTACGACGCGCGACGGAACCAGAGCCTGTTCTAGACGCGTTCGAGGCTGTTGCGACACAAGTGTCGTCACCTGTCCTGCTGCAGTTGCTGGCCCAGGTACGCGCTCCGCGCCCCCTGCCCCTGCGGGCCTTCACACCGAAAGGTTCATTCGCCAAAATCTATGGCATCAAGGATCGACGCGAACCTCTCGCACCCGACGTGTTGGCTCGGGCTGCCCGAATCTGCGAGGACGCTCTCGTAATGCGTTTTGCGTCGCTGCCGCCACTAGGCCGCTGCTTCATCGATCCAGCATTAAGCGAATACAAAGTGCCGCTGGCACAGCGTGCCTCATCGAAGTCGCTTCGTACGCTGGTGCGGGGCAGTCGGTTGCATATGCCTGACACACGTTTTATTCGCCTGTTCCTGTGGTGGAAAAACGGTCGTGAACGCACTGACATTGACTTGTCAGCCGCTTTTTTCGACGCCAACTTCGTGTTCACACAAACGGTCGCGTACTACAACCTGAAGGATTTCGGCGGCTACCACAGCGGCGACATCGTCGACGCGCCCAACGGGGCTGCGGAGTTCATCGACCTCGACCTTGATGTCCTCGTCGAGAAGGGCATTCGCTATGTCGTCACGTCTATCAACTCATACACCGAGCAGCCGTACTGCGATCTTCCAGAATGCTTCGCTGGCTGGATGGCCCGCGCCGACGCGGCGTCAGGTGAAGTATTCGAGCCGCGATCCGTGGTCGACCGTATCGATATCGCTTCCGACACGGTTATCTGTCTGCCATTCGTGATGGACTTGCAGGAACGACGCATGATTTGGGCTGATCTGGGGCTCACTTCATCTCCGCGGTGGAACAACGTCGGAAACAACCTCAGTGGAATATCGTTGATGCTGCGGGCATTGGTGCATACACCACGGCCTGATTTGGAGACGCTGTTCGATTTACATGTACGCGCACGGGGGGAACGAGTCGCTTCGCCGCAGCAGGCGCAGGCGGTGTTTGCGCCTGATCAAGGGATAACACCGTTCGATACGGATCTGATTCGATCACAGTTTCTCTAATACCTACGCCAGCCTTTGCCGTTCATTGAAAACCACAGCTCTTGCTTCGTAGCTTTCCCCCAGAAACAAAAATGCCAGTCAGCATAACTGACTGGCATTGGCTAACCCCCTTCCCTGCGCTCCTCCGAATCTAGCGCTGCACGCTAGTCAGTGCCGATCAGGGCCGGGCGTCCAATCACTCCCACTCAATCGTCGCCGGCGGCTTGCTCGACACGTCATAAGTAACGCGGGAGATGCCTTCGATTTCATTGATGATACGGCCGCTGACGGTTTCCAGCAGTTCGTAAGGCAGGTGCGCCCAACGCGCGGTCATGAAGTCGATGGTTTCCACGGCACGCAGGGCCACGACCCAGGCGTAACGACGGCCGTCGCCTACCACGCCAACCGATTTCACTGGCTGGAACACCACGAACGCCTGGCTGACTTTGTGGTACCAGTCGGCCTTGCGCAGTTCTTCGATGAAGATGTGGTCGGCGCGACGCAGCAGGTCGGCGTATTCCTTCTTCACTTCACCGAGGATCCGCACGCCCAGGCCCGGGCCCGGGAATGGGTGACGGTAGACCATGTCGTACGGCAGGCCGAGTTCCAGGCCCAGGCGACGGACTTCATCCTTGAACAGTTCGCGCAGCGGCTCGACCAGTTTCAGGTTCATTTCTTCCGGCAAGCCACCCACGTTGTGGTGCGACTTGATCACGTGAGCCTTGCCGCTCTTGGCGCCAGCCGACTCGATCACGTCCGGGTAGATGGTGCCTTGGGCGAGGTACTTGATGTTGTCCAGTTTATTGGACTGGGCATCGAAGACGTCGATGAAGGTACGGCCGATGATCTTGCGCTTCTTCTCTGGATCGCTTTCGCCAGCCAGGTTGTCGAGGAACTGATCTTCAGCGTTGGCGCGGATCACCTTGACGCCCATGTTCTCGGCGAACATGGCCATCACTTGCTCGCCTTCGTGCAGACGCAGCAGGCCGTTGTCGACGAAGACGCAGGTCAGCTGGTCGCCAATGGCTTTGTGCAGCAGCGCGGCAACGACTGAGGAGTCCACACCGCCGGACAGGCCGAGCAGTACGTTGTCGGTGCCGACCTGGGCGCGGATGTTGGCGATAGCGTCTTCGGCGATTTTCGACGGCGTCCACAGGGCTTCGCAGCCGCAGATGTCGAGGATGAAGCGCGACAGGATGCGACCGCCCTGCTTGGTGTGGGTCACTTCCGGGTGGAACTGCACGCCGTAGTAGCCGCGAGCGTCGTCGAACATGCCGGCAATCGGGCAGCTCGGGGTGCTGGCGAGGATGTGGAAGTCCTGCGGCATCTTGGTGACTTTGTCACCGTGGCTCATCCACACGTCGAGGCCGAACAGGCCGTCAGCGTCGATGTGGTCTTCGATGCCGTCGAGCAGGCGGCTCTTGCCGACTACGTCAACGCGGGCATAACCGAACTCACGCAGCTCGGAACCTTCGACCTTGCCACCCAGCTGTTCAGCCATGGTCTGCATGCCGTAGCAGATACCGAAGACCGGTACGCCCAGGTCAAACACCGCTTGCGGGCAGCGCGGGCTGTCGGCGACGTGCACGGACTCGGGGCCGCCGGCGAGAATGACGCCTTTTGGAGCGAATTCGCGAATCGCTTCGTCGTCCATGTCGAACGGATGCAGTTCGCAGTACACGCCGATTTCACGCACGCGGCGGGCAATCAGCTGGGTGTACTGGGAACCGAAGTCGAGGATCAGGATGCGGTGGGCGTGAATGTCGAGGGCCATGATTCAGTCTCGTCTAAGTAATTCAGAAACAGTCGTGATTCAGAAACAACTCGGGGCTGAATAAAACAGCCCCGGTTACTTAACTTATTGCTGGAAGCCTCAACCTACGCGGTAGTTTGGCGCTTCCTTGGTGATTTGTACGTCGTGCACGTGAGACTCGGCCATGCCAGCGCCGGTGATCCGCACGAACTCAGGCTTGGTGCGCATTTCTTCGATGTCGGCACTGCCGGTGTAGCCCATCGAGGAACGCAGGCCGCCCATCAGTTGATGGATGATGGCGCTCAGGGTGCCCTTGTACGGAACACGCCCTTCGATGCCTTCCGGAACGAGTTTCTCGGCGCCTGCCGAGGAGTCCTGGAAGTAACGATCGGAGGAACCTTGAGCCTGAGACATGGCGCCCAGCGAACCCATGCCGCGGTAAGCCTTGTACGAACGACCCTGGAACAGTTCGATCTCGCCCGGCGCTTCTTCAGTACCGGCGAACATCGAGCCCATCATCACGCAGGAAGCACCGGCAACGATGGCCTTGGACAGGTCACCGGAGAAACGGATGCCGCCGTCGGCGATCAACGGCACGCCACTGCCTTCAAGGGCGGCGGCGACGTTGGCGATGGCACTGATTTGCGGGACGCCGACACCGGCGACGATGCGGGTGGTGCAGATCGAGCCAGGGCCGATACCGACCTTGACCGCGTCGGCGCCAGCTTCGACCAGGGCCTTGGCGGCAGCGCCGGTGGCAATGTTGCCGCCGATGACCTGCACGTCAGGGAAATTCTGTTTGACCCAGCGAACGCGGTCGATCACACCTTTGGAGTGACCGTGGGCGGTGTCGACCACCACCACGTCAACGCCGGCAGCAACCAGTGCCGAAACACGTTCGCCAGTGTCTTTACCGGTGCCGACCGCAGCGCCAACGCGCAGACGACCTTGATCGTCCTTGCTGGCCAGCGGGTAAGCCTTGGCTTTTTCGATGTCGTTGACGGTCATCATGCCTTTGAGGGCAAACTTGTCGTCGACGATCAGCACGCGTTCGATGCGGTTTTTGTGCAACAACTCGCGAACGTCGTTCTTGTCGGCGCCTTCCTTGACCGTGACCAGACGCTCTTTAGGCGTCATCACTTCACGGACGGTGGCGTCCAGACGGTTTTCGAAACGTACATCGCGGGAAGTGACGATGCCGACCAGGTCGCCATCGTGCAAAACCGGAACGCCGGAGATGTTGTGCATGCGGGTCAGTTCGAACAGTTCACGCACCGTGGCGTCAGCCTCGATGGTGATCGGGTCCTTGACCACGCCGGCTTCGTAACGCTTGACCTTGCGCACTTCGGCAGCTTGCTGCTCGATGGTCATGTTCTTGTGGATGATGCCGATGCCACCTTCCTGAGCCATGGCAATTGCCAGACGGGCTTCAGTAACGGTGTCCATGGCGGCAGAAACCAGAGGAATATTCAGCTCGATGCCACGGGTTAGGCGGGTCTTGAGACTGACTTCGTTAGGAAGCACCTCGGAATAACCGGGCACTAGGAGAATGTCGTCGAATGTCAGAGCTTCTTGGCTGATACGCAGCATCGCGGGGGCTCCCGAGCGGGAAAATGGAAGCGCGCCATTATAGTCAGACACCCCCTCGGGTTCAATGTAAAACTCTGTCTATTATCGACACGGTCGATCGACGGGTATTTCACGCCAAAAACCTGTAGGAGCGAGGCTTGCCCGCGAAGGCGTCTTCACGGGCGCTAAAAGCTTCGCGGGCAAGCCTCGCTCCTACGGTTTCGGTTTCGGTTACAGCTCGACTTTCACCAGGCTGACAGGCTGGTCAAGCCAATCGGCAAATTCGTCGATAAAGCTCTGCTTGAACCCCGCCTCGGCCCAGTTGTTGAAGATGAAGCCGAGGTTGGAAAAGCCGCATTCCTGCAGGAACAGAAACCCGTTGATGTCATCTTCATGCCCGCACTCGGGGCAGGTGAAGTTGTCGGTGCGGCCCGGCATCCACTCTTCCAGGCTTTCGAACAGCGCTTCGCCGACTTCCTTGCGGCACTCGGCGCATCCCGCCTCTTCCAGGAAACCCTTGGCCGGCGTGTAGATGCAGCGTTTGGTGATGATTTCCAGGCCATTGACCGGTTCGCCGAACGGCAGCGCTTCAGGGTGCAGGACCACGGCCCGGGCGCCATCCGCCAGCGCGTAACCCATGCGATTGCCGGTACGCCCGCAGGTGGTCAGCTCTTCCTTGACGATATTCTTGCGCACCAGCCAACGCACGACCGCCCGGGCCCGGGGTTCGTGTACCGGCAGTGTGGAAATTTTCGGGACGATGATGCTTTGGGAATTCATGGTGCAAGCCTACTGCGTCAAATGGGGAGTTTTGCGGCGTGGCGGGTGGCGCCTTCGCGGGCAAGCCTCGCTCCTACAGGTTTCGCGCAGATCCTTGTAGGAGCGAGGCTTGCCCGCGAAGACGTCAGAACGGCCGGCAGCTTAATCCCTGACACACTCAGGTCAAGTACTCAAATACCGCCCGATCAAAGCAATCCCGCTGGCCAGCACCAACCAGGTCACCAGCCGCACGAACGCCTCCCGGGACAGCTTCATCGTCAATCGTCGGCCGATCCACAACCCCAGCGCCATGGCCGGCAACAAGCACACGGCCAATACCAATAAGGGTAGCTCGGCATACACCCCGGCGACGGCAAACAGACTCAAACGCACCACGGTGCTGCAACTGATCAGCGCACTCTGGGTCGCCCGGGCCGCGTCCTTGGGCAAGCGACTGTTCAGATAGATCGCATATAAAAAGCCACCGCTGCCAAACAACGCCCCAAACATCCCGCCCACCGTGCCCATCGGCACCGCCCAACCCGCTGACAATTGCGTCGACCGGGTTTTGACCCACAGGCTATAAACCGCATAGGTGCTGATAAACAGGCCCATCAATAGCAGTAACAGGTCGGAATGGAGATTCAGCAGGAAGATCACCCCCAGCGTGCAGCCCACCGCCATGCACGGCAGCAATCGCAACAGCTCGGGCCTGGCCACATCCCGTCGCGAGGGCAGCAGATTGCCGAAGGCCGCGACGAAATCCAGCAGCACCAGCAACGGCACGATTTTCGACAACGGCATAAACAGGATCAGGATCGGCCCCGCCACCAGTGCGGTACCGAAACCGGCGATGCCAAACACGATGTACGCCAGGGCAATGCCCAGCCCGATCACCAGCCAATCCGTTGCGCCGAACGGCCATTGGCTCAACAACTCAAGCACATTCATTTGCAGGGTTTTTCCTTGAAGACCTGTGATGACTTTAGCCAGCGTCGAGCCTTGCGACTAATATCTTCAAAGTCACCCACCCATCTCGAAAAGGCATGCCTTGTGCTTTCAACCCGCCAACTACGTTATTTCGTGGAAATCGCCGAGTGCGGCAGTTTCAGCGCTGCGGCCGAACGCCTGTTTATCGCGCAGTCCGCCCTGAGCCGGCAAATCAAGGACATGGAAACCCGTCTGCAAACGCCGCTATTCGAACGCACCGCGCGCCAACCTCGCCTGACAGCCGCGGGCGAAGCGTTTTTGCCCCGCGCCAGAAACCTGTTGAATGAGCTGACCAAGGCCAGCGAGATGGCGACCCAGGTCGGCAACGGCCAGCTCGGTATTTTGCGCCTGAGCCATTCCAGCACCGTGCCGATGAGCGGTCGGCTGCTACGCGGCATCAGTGCTTATCTGGATCAACACGCTGGTGTGTCCATGGACATCGTCAAACTGTCGTCCGAAGCGCAACTCGAAGAGCTGGCCGAAGGTCGCCTGGATGTTGGTTTGCTGCGCTTGCCGGTGCTGCGCCAGCGTGAAGGGGTGCAGATTGTGCCTTTATATAGCGAGCGTTTACTGCTCGCCGTGCCACCCAATCATCGGCTGGCTGTGGATAACTCGGGACAAGGCATCGATCTGGCGCAGTTGAAGGGTGAAGCATTTATCTCGATTCCTCATCCGCAACGCGGCGGCCTGAGCTATCTGTCCGCCGAGTTGTGCATGCGCCAGGGCTTTTTTCCCAAGGCCGCGCGCGTGGTGTCGCGCAAAACCACGCAACTGCAATTGATCCAGGCCGGGTTCGGCATTGCCTTGTTGCCGGAGTCGATGCAGGACATCGCCCCGGCCGATATCCACTTCCTGCCGCTGGCCGACCCGGATTGCCACAGCACCGTCGCCCTCGCCTGCCGGCAAAATCCCACCGCATTGGTCCAACAATTCACCCAATCCCTGTAGGAGCTGACGAAGGCTGCGCCTACCGGGGATCGTGCATTCCCCTGAAGAATGCCTTTATCATGCGCCCCATGATTAAAGATCCCTTTGCAAGACTCGGCCTGGACCGTGAAGTCCTGACTGTCAGCCAGCTCAACGGCCGCGCGCGGGTGTTGCTGGAAGACGTGTTCAGCAATATCTGGGTCGAAGGCGAAATCTCCAACCTCGCCCGCCCGGCGTCCGGCCATGTGTATTTCACCCTCAAGGACAGCGGCGCCCAGGTGCGTTGCGCGTTGTTTCGGCAGAACGCGGCCAAGGTTCGCCAAGCGTTGAAGGATGGCCTGGCGGTCAAGGTGCGGGGCAAGGTCTCGCTGTTTGAGGGTCGTGGCGACTATCAGTTGATCCTCGACACCGTAGAGCCGGCCGGTGACGGCGCCCTGCGCCTGGCCTTCGATGCGTTGAAGGAAAAGCTCAGCGCCGAAGGCTTGTTCAGTGCCGAGCGCAAAGTACCGCTGCCGGCCCATCCGCAACGCATCGGCATCATCAGCTCGCCGACCGGCGCAGTGATCCGCGACATCATCAGCGTGTTCCGCCGTCGGGCGCCGCAGGTGCAATTGACGCTGATCCCGACCGCCGTACAAGGTCGCGAAGCCACCGCACAGATTGTCCGTGCACTGAAACTGGCCGACGCCCGCGGCTTCGACGCATTGATCCTGGCCCGTGGTGGCGGTTCGCTGGAAGACCTCTGGTGTTTCAACGAAGAAGCCGTGGCCCGCGCCGTGGATGCCTGCGTGACGCCGATTGTCAGCGCCGTCGGCCATGAAACCGACGTGTCGATCAGCGACTTCGTGGCCGACGTTCGCGCGCCGACACCCTCTGCCGCCGCCGAACTGCTGGCGCCTGACTCCAGCGATTTGGTGCGCCGGGTCGAAAGCCTGCATCGACGCCTGGTGATGCGCATTCGTGACCGCTTGATGCGCGATCGCCTGCGCCTGGAAGGCATGTCCCGCCGTTTGCGTCATCCCGGTGAACGCCTGCGTCAGCAAGCGCAACGTCTGGACGATCTGGACATGCGCCTGCGTCGCGCGTTTGAACGCAACCTCAATACCCGTCGCGAACGCCTGATCCGCCTGGAAACCCGCCTCGCCGGGCAACATCCGGGACGGCAACTGGCAATGCTGCGCCAACGCCTCGACAGCCTCGCCGAACGCCTGCCCCGCTCGATGCGCGAAGGCCTCAAGGCCCGGCGCCTGCAACTGCAAAGTCAGATGCAGACGCTGCATGTGGTCAGCCCGCTGGCGACCCTTGGCCGTGGCTACAGCATTTTGCTGGACGAGCGCGGCAACGCGATTCGCAATGCCGCCCAGACCCACCCCGGCCAGCGCCTGAACGCCCGGCTCGGCGAAGGCGAGTTGCAAGTGCGTGTCGAAGACAATCACCTGACGCCTGTCACCCTTTCTTTACTGGATTGATCCATGCCGCGTTTCTTAGCTCCGCTGTTCCTGCTGTGCCTGACCTTCAACGCCCACGCCGACAGCTACATCACTCGCCAGCTGAACAAACCGGTGCCGGGCGGCGTGGCGGTCGTGGACCTGGGCACGTCCGCCCAGGCGCCGAAAGCCACGTATCAGGGCAAACCGGTGCTGGTGGTCAAGGAACAGAGCAATTGGCTGGCCATAGTCGGTGTGCCGTTGACGGTCAAACCGGGCACCCAGCAAGTGAGCAGTGGTGGCCGCAATCTGAGCTTCACCGTCGGCAACAAGAAATACCCGGAACAACGCATCACGCTGAAGAACACGCAACAGGTCAATCCAAACCCGGAGAACCTGAAGCGCATCGAAGGCGAACTGGCCGAGCAGATCCAGGCGTATCGCAGCTTCAGCCCCGTCACCCCGAGCAACCTGCTGCTGGACAAACCGGTCAACGGGCCGCTGTCGAGCAAGTTTGGCGTGCGTCGGTTCTTTAACGGTGAAGAGCGCAATCCACATGCCGGCCTGGACTTCGCAGTGCCAGCGGGCACGCCGATCAAGACCCCGGCGGCGGGCAAGGTGATTTTGACTGGTAACTACTTCTTTAACGGCAACACGGTGTTTGTCGACCATGGCCAAGGCTTTATCAGCATGTTCTGTCACATGTCGAAAATTGATGTGAAGGTCGGGCAGCAATTGGCCCGTGGTGGCGTGGTGGGCAAGGTCGGTTCGACGGGTCGGGCGACCGGGCCGCATATGCACTGGAACGTCAGCCTGAATGATGCGCGGGTGGATCCGGCGATTTTTATTGGGGCGTTTCAGCCTTAAAAAAGTCGCTGGTGCTACCGGCTTCTTCGCGGGCAAGCCTCGCTCCTACAGGTTCGCGGTGACCGCGAATCAGCACACAACCTTTAGGAGCGAGGCTTGCCCGCGAAGGCGGAATCACAGGCACCCCATCACCAACCTTCAATTGCGCATCCCACAAACCCTGCGCAAACATCAAAACAATCGCCCCATATCCCAGCAATAAAATCTCGCCAATCCCGCCTTTTCGAGTATTCCTCTCAATTTTTTTCGACTGCTTGCCAACCTCAACCCCGGCGGTTAGGGTTGAAGACATGAAAACCTCTCACACCCTCATTCAGCTTCGCCAGCACCGCAGCCTGTGCCTCGTCAGCGCACGACTGCCAGGCTGAATCGCGGTGCCTCGCCTTACACGTTTTCCCAACAACTTTTGATCCACCGGCAGGCCGCCTTTTTTCGGCCCACACAATAAGGATTTCCCGATGAGCATGCTCAAAGACCCGTCTTCGAAATACCGCGCGTTCCCGACCATCGATATCCCGGACCGCACTTGGCCGTCGAAGACCATCACCGCCGCGCCGATCTGGTGCAGCTCCGATCTTCGCGACGGCAACCAGTCGCTGATCGAGCCAATGGACGCGGTGAAAAAGCTGCGTTTCTGGAAAACCCTGGTGCAGGTCGGCGTGAAAGAAATCGAAGCGTCGTTCCCGGCCGCTTCGCAAACCGACTTCGACTTTGTGCGCACCCTCATCGAAGACGGCCACATCCCGGACGACACCACCATTCAGGTGCTGACCCAGGGCCGTGAAGACTTGATCGAGCGCACCTTCGAATCCCTGCGCGGGGCGAAGAAAGCCATCGTTCACCTGTACAACGCGACCTCCCCTTCTTTCCGCCGCATTGTCTTCAACCAGGACAAGGACGGGATCAAGGCCATCGCCGTGAACGCCGCCAAGCTGTTCGTCAAATACGCCGCCCAGCAGCCGGACACCGAGTGGACCTTCGAGTACTCGCCGGAAACCTTCAGCGCCACCGAACTCGAATTCGCCAAGGAAGTGTGCGATGCAGTGATCGAAGTCTGGAACCCGACACCTGAGCACAAGGTGATCCTCAACCTGCCGGCCACCGTCGAATGCGCGACCCCGAACATCTACGCCGACCAGATCGAATGGTTCGGCCGTCACATCAACCGTCGTGACAGCGTGATCATCAGCCTGCACACCCACAACGACCGTGGCACCGGCGTAGCCGCCACCGAACTGGGCCTGATGGCCGGCGCCGACCGTGTCGAAGGCTGCCTGTTCGGCAACGGCGAGCGCACTGGTAACGTTGACCTGGTGACCGTGGCATTGAACCTCTACACCCAGGGCATTCACCCTGAGCTGGACTTCTCCGACATCGACGGCGTGCGCAAAGTCGTCGAAGAGTGCAACCAGATCCAGGTGCACCCGCGTCACCCGTACGTCGGCGACCTGGTTCACACCGCGTTCTCCGGCTCGCACCAGGACGCTATCCGCAAAGGCTTCGCCCAGCAGAAACCGGACACCCTGTGGGAAGTGCCGTACTTGCCGATCGACCCGGCCGACATCGGCCGCAGCTACGAGGCGGTGATCCGCGTCAACAGCCAGTCGGGCAAGGGCGGTATCGCTTACCTGCTGGAACAGGAATACGGCATCAGCTTGCCGCGTCGCATGCAGATCGAGTTCAGCCAGGTTGTACAGCGTGAAACCGATCGCCTCGGCCTGGAAATGACCGCCCAGCAAATCCACGCGCTGCTGCACAGCGAGTACTTGCAGGCCAACACCCCGTACGCGCTGGTCAGCCATCGCTTGCAGGAAGAGAACGGCAACAGCTCGGTGGAAGTGGAAGTCTCGGGCAAGGGCCAGGGCGAAACCAACCTGCACTGGCGCGGCAAGGGCAACGGCGCCCTGGAAGCACTGGTAGCCGGTCTGCCGATCCCGGTGGAAATCATGGACTACAACGAACACGCCATCGGCGCGGGCACCAATGCCAAGGCGGCGGCCTACATTGAACTGCGAGTTGAAGGTCAGCGTGCGGTGCACGGCGTGGGCATTGATGAAAACATCACCACCGCCAGCTTCAAGGCACTGTTCAGCGCGCTGAACCGTTCGTTGAGCCAGCCGGAAGCGAAAGAAGCGGCATAAGCGTTCGCGGAAATGCAAAAGGCCCCAAGGTGAAAACCTTGGGGCCTTTTTGTTGATCGTTCCCACGCTCCGCGTGGGAATGCCTCAAGGGACGCTCTGCGTTCCAGCTCCCGAATGGGACGCGGAGCGTCCCGGGCTGCATTCCCACGCGGAGCGTGGGAACGATCAGTTAGAGCGTGGTAGCGATCGGTTAGGTGAACTCGAAGGTATCGGCATCCAGATTCGCCGGAAACCGCGTGCGATAGGCCGCCAGTTCCGCCGCATCCAGCACCACCTGAAACACGCCATCCGCCTCGCCAGCGCTGAGCAATGTCTCACCCTGGAAGTCCAGCACCTGACTGTCGCCGGTATACGCAAAGCCCTTGCCGTCGGTGCCAATCCGGTTCACCGCCGCCACGTAACACAGGTTCTCGATGGCCCGGGCCGGCAGCAAACGGTTCCAGTGCTGACGCCGCGCACCCGGCCAGTTGGCGGTGTACAGCAGCAAATCGGTGTCCTGAGCATCACGGCTCCAGACCGGGAAGCGCAGGTCGTAGCAAATCAGTGGCCGAATCCGCCAACCCTTGAGTTCGAACTGCACCTGACGCTCGCCGGGGGTGTAGTGGTTGTGCTCGCCGGCCATGCGGAACAGGTGGCGCTTGTCGTAATGCAACACCTCGCCGTCCGGCCGCGCCCAAAGCAGGCGATTGCGGTGACTGCCATCGGCGGCCTGCACAATCACGCTACCGGTGATCACCGCCTCAAGCTTGGCCGCCTGAACCCGCAGCCATTTGCTGGTCGGACCGTTTTCCGCTTCGGCGAGCGTCTCGGACTCCATGGAAAACCCGGTGGTAAACATCTCCGGCAGGATAATCAAATCCGCGCCGCGGGCCTGCTCCAGCAATTGCTCGAAATGCTCCAGGTTGGCCTGGCGATCGTGCCAGGCCAGGGTGGTCTGGATCAGCGCGATGTTCAGGTTGGGCAATGCACTCAGATCACGCATAGTTTTTCCGCTGCTTCACGCAGGGTCTCCTCGCGTTTGGCGAAGCACAAGCGCACCAGGCGCTGGCCTTCGGGCGGGTTCTGGTAGAACACCGAGATCGGGATGCTCGCCACGCCGTGTTCGCGGGTCATCCACAGGGCCATCTCGACATCGTTGAGGTCCGGGCGGATCTGCGAATAATCGACCAATTGGAAATAGGTGCCGGTGACACGGGTCAAGCTGAAGCGCGACGGTGCCAGCAGGTCGCAGAACAGATCGCGCTTGGCCTGGTAGAAACCTGGCAGTTCTTCGACGTGTTCCGGGTGTTCGGCCATGAAGTCGGCCAGGGCAAACTGCAGCGGGGTCACGCCGCAGAAACTGACGTACTGGTGAACCTTGCGCAGTTCCGCCGTGAGGGCTGGCGGTGCGACCACGTAGCCGGTTTTCCAGCCAGTGACGTGATAGGTTTTTCCGAAGGAGCTGACCACGAACGCGCGCTGATACAGCTCTTCGTGATTGAGTACGCTGACGTGGGGCACGCCGTCAAACACCAGATGTTCGTAGACTTCATCGCTGACAAGGTAGATGTCGCGATCACGAATCAGATCCGCCAATTGATCCAGCTCGGCACGGCTGATCAGTGCGCCACTTGGATTGTGCGGCGAATTGATCACGATCATCCGCGTACGCGGCGTGATGGCCTCTGCGAGCTTCTGGAAGTCGATGGAAAAGTCATCCAGCCCGAGCTGCACGTGGACGCAACGGCCACCGGCCAGCTGCACCGACGGCTCGTAGCTGTCGTAGCACGGGTCGAAGACGATCACTTCGTCGCCGCTGTGGATAACCGCCTGAATCGCACAGAAGATCGCTTGAGTCGCGCCCGGGGTGACCGTCACTTCAAGGTCAGCATCCACGTTGACGCCGTAGCTGCGGGCAATCTTCGCTGAAATCTGCTGGCGCAACGCCGGCAGGCCGGTCATCGGCGAATATTGGTTGTGACCTTGGGCAATGTGCCGGCCGACCGCATCGCACAACGCCTGGGGAGCATCGAAATCGGGAAACCCCTGGGACAGGTTGATCGCCCCGGTCTGCGCTGCGAGCTGAGACATCTGAGTGAAGATAGTGATGCCGACATTCGGCAGCTTACTGGTGATCATCGGTGGTTCCCTGCTCTACACCCGGCTCTAACGGCGGCGCGGGAGAGCCCGAGGATAGCCCATACGGCGCCCATAAAAAAAGGGCACCCATTGGGCGCCCTCTCTATATTGATCGTTCCCACGCTCTGCGTGGGAATGCAGCCATGGACGCTCTGCGTCCAACGCGTATGTGGCGCAGAGCGTCACGGGATGCATTCCCACGCGGAGCGTGGGAACGATCAGGTACTCACCTGAATCAGCGCTTATCGCGGCGCTTTTTGTCGGCTTTCTTGTGGTGCGACATCATGCGGCGTTTCTTGTTGACCTGACGGTCGGTCAGCGAAGTCTTATTACCTTCGTACGGGTTCTCGCCGCCCTTGAACTCGATGCGGATCGGCGTACCGACCAGCTTCAAGACACGACGGTAAGTGTTTTCCAGATAGCGCACGTAAGACTTCGGCACCTTCTCGATCTGGTTACCGTGAATCACGATGATCGGCGGGTTGGCACCACCCAAGTGGGCATAACGCAGCTTGATCCGGCGGTTGTTGACCATCGGCGGCGCGTGCTCACCCACCGCATCTTCCAGAATGGTGGTCAGGCGGTTGGTTGGCCAGCGAGTGACCGCAGACTTGAACGAGTTCTGTACGGAGGCGTAGAGGTTGCCCACGCCCGTGCCGTGCAGGGCCGAGATGAAGTGGATGTCGGCGTAGTCAACGAAGAACAGCCGACGTTGCAGCTCGACTTTCACGAAGTCGCGCTCGCTCGGCGTCATGCCGTCCCACTTGTTGATCGCGATCACCAGCGCACGACCCGACTCAATGGCGAAGCCCAGCAGGTTAAGATCGTGATCGACCACGCCTTCGCGGGCGTCCATCACAAAGATCACCACGTTGGCGTCTTTGATCGCTTGCAGGGTTTTGACCACGGAGAATTTTTCAACTTCTTCGTGGATCTTGCCGCGCTTGCGCACACCGGCGGTGTCGATCAGCGTGTACTTTTCGTCGTTACGTTCGAACGGGATGTAGATACTGTCGCGGGTGGTGCCGGGCTCGTCATACACGATGACACGGTCTTCACCGAGCATGCGGTTGACCAGGGTCGACTTGCCGACGTTCGGGCGGCCGATGATGGCGATCTTGATCCCGTCTTTTTCGCTTGGACCAGGAATGCGCTTGGCTTCCTCGCCTTCGGCCACGATCTCTTCTTCGCCTTCTTCCAGCTCGTCATCGTCTTTCGGGAAGTCGCTGAGGGCGATTTCCAGCATCTGGGTGATGCCACGACCGTGGGCACCTGCGATCGGGATCGCGTGGCCCATGCCCAACGGGGCGAACTCGGCGCGGGCCATTTCAGGGTCGATGTTGTCGACCTTGTTGGCAACCACGTAGGAACGCTTGTTACGTTTGCGCAAATGCTCGGCGATCATCTGGTCGGCGGCGGTGAAACCGGCCTTGGCATCTACCAGGAACAGAACGACATCGGCTTCTTCAATGGCCAGCAGCGACTGCTCGGCCATTTTTTCGTCCATACCGTGCTCGTCACCGGAGATACCGCCGGTGTCGACCAGAATGTAGGAACGCCCTTGCCACTTGGCCTCACCGTATTGGCGATCACGGGTCAGACCGGACAAGTCGCCGACGATGGCGTCGCGAGTCCTGGTCAGGCGGTTGAACAAGGTGGATTTGCCGACGTTCGGTCGGCCCACCAGGGCGATTACGGGAACCATGCGGCTCTCCACTTCGTTAATTCAGAAAATACAAAAGCCGCTGCGAGGCAGCGGCTGGTGCTCGGGGCAGCGCTTGAAGGCGCCGCAAGCCTTGCAGAACAAGGCCGCCTGGGGGTTAAACCCCAAGCATAGTCAAATCTTTACTTAATGGTCAGGGCTTCCAGTTTGCCACTGTTGCCATACACATAAATCGTGTCACCCACCACCAGCGGACGGGCGCGCAGGCCGTCGCTGTCGATGCGCTCGCGGCCGACGAAACGACCGTCCACCTGGCTCAGCAGGTGCAGGTAGCCTTCCATGTCGCCGACTGCAACGTAGCTGGAGAACACTTCCGGAGCCGACAGTTGACGGCGAGCCAGCGAATCGTTGCTCCACAAGGCTGTGGTGGAACGTTCGTCGACGCCTTCAACGGTGCCCGAAGACAGGCTCACGTAGACGCTGCCAAAACCCTGGGCGACGCCGGCATAGCTGGAAGCATCACGCTGCCAGAGCTGACGACCGCTTTGCAGGTCCAGTGCCGCAACGCGACCCTGGTAGCTGGCGACGTACAGAGTTTCGCCGGACAGCAGCAGACCGCCGTCGATATCGACTACGCGCTCCAGTTCCGAACGACCCTGTGGGATCGCAACCCGTTGTTCCCACACCGGCACGCCGTTGGAAATATCGAGAGCAACCACTTTACCGGTCGACAGGCCAGCCACCGCGAGGCGGTTGGTGACGACTGGCGCACTGGTGCCGCGCAGGGTCAGGACCGCTGGCGTGCTGTCATACAACCAGCGCTGGGTGCCGGTAGCCGCGTCCAGGCCGATCAGACGATCGTCCTGAGTCTGAACCACCACAACGTCGCCGTTGTTGGCCGGCGGTGCGAGGACTTCGCTGGTCACGCGAGCGCGCCATTTCTCTTCGCCGTTGGTCGCGTCCAGGGCAACGATTTCACCCTTGAGCGTACCGATCGTGAGCAGACCGTAACCCACGCCAACGGCGCCGGAAACTGGCAAGTCGAGATCTTTCTTCCATTTGACGTCGCCATTGCTGCGATCCATCGCCACGACTTCACCCGTGACGTCGGCGGCATAGATGGTATCGCCATCGATGGCCGGCACCAGCATGTTGTAGGTTTCGCCCTGACCGTCACCGATCGAACGACTCCACTGCTTGTGCAGAACCACTTCTTCTTTGAAGTCGGTCAACTCGGCCGGCGGCAATTCTTTTTTGCTGTTGCTGCTGCAACCCGCGGCCAGAACGGCCAGAGCCAGCAATGCTGCATGTTTCCAACGGATCACGTCACGCATCCCCTTTGGCCAGGTCGTCCAGCTTGATTTGTAGGCCACCGACTGCCGCTTCATCCGACAGTGCTGCCTTGGCTTTTTGATACGCCGTGTTCGCTTCATCGGTACGACCCAACTGCACCAGCAGGTCGCCCTTGAGTTCTTCGCGAGTGGCCAGGAACGACTTGTCGGCATCGCCTTCAAGCAGTTTCAGGGCGTCCTCGACCTTGTTCTGTGCAGCCAGAACCTGGGCCAGACGCTGACGGGCGATTTCGCCCAGCGCCGGGTTGGCCGGTTTGTCAGCAATGGCTTTCAGCTCACTGGCCGCGTCGTCCAGCTTGCCGCTGTCGACCGCGACTTTCGCGACGAACAGGCTGCCGTATTGCGCGTAAGCAGAACCGCCGAACTCACTGTTGAGCTTGCCGGCCAGGTCCGCAACACGGGCTGCGTCAGGCTTGCCGTCAGGCGTCAGCGTGGTTTCCAGCAGTTGCTGATAGAGAATCGAGGCGCCTTGCGACTGATTGCTCTGATACTTGTGAAAGGCCTGCCAGCCGAACACGATGACCAGCGCCAACAGGCCGCCAGTGACCAGGGGCTTGCCGTTACGTGTCCACCAGTCTTTCAAATCCGCCAGTTGTTCGTCTTCGGTACTCGACACCCCAATACTCCTTAATCGCTAAATCGGCTGTTTGACAGCTTCAACCCTGCACGACGCAGGTGGCCAGGTGTGCAGCGAGCGCATCCCAGGCAATGCTTTGTTGTTCGCCCTGGCCACGCAGGGGTTTGAAACCTACCACTTGCTGGGCCATCTCGTCGTCACCGAGGATCAGCGCATACAACGCACCGCTCTTGTCGGCTTTCTTGAACTGACTTTTGAAACTGCCGGCGCCGGCATTGACTTGCAGGCGCAGGTTGGGCAATTGGTCACGCACACGTTCACTCAAGGCCAGACCGGCCAGCTCGGCGGCTTCACCGAAGGCGCAGAGGTAGACGTCGACCTGACGGGAGATCTCTTGCGGGATCTGCTCCAGGGTTTCCAACAGCAGCACCAGGCGCTCGATGCCCATGGCGAAACCAACGCCAGGGGTCGGCTTGCCGCCCATCTGCTCCACCAGACCATCGTAACGACCACCGGCACACACGGTGCCCTGGGCGCCCAGCTTGTCGGTGACCCATTCGAAAACGGTCTTGCTGTAGTAATCCAGCCCGCGAACCAGCTTCGGGTTGATCACATAAGGAATGCCGGCAGCGTCGAGGCGAGCCTTGAGGCCCTCGAAGTGCACGCGGGATTCGTCGTCGAGGTAGTCGGCCATTTTCGGCGCGTCGACCAGGACCGCTTGAGTGTCGGCGTTCTTGGTGTCCAGGACCCGCAACGGGTTGGTCTTCAGACGGCGCTGGCTGTCTTCGTCGAGCTTGTCCAGGCGAGCCGAAAGGAACTCGACCAAGGCCTCGCGATAACGACCACGGGACTCAGCGGTACCCAGGCTGTTGAGCTCAAGCTTGACCGCATCACGGATGCCCAGCTCGCCCCACAGGCGCCAGGTCAGGATGATCAGCTCGGCGTCGATGTCCGGACCGTCGAGGTTGAACACTTCGACACCGATCTGGTGGAACTGACGATAACGGCCTTTCTGCGGACGTTCGTGGCGGAACATCGGGCCGATGTACCAGAGTTTCTGCACCTGGCCGCCGCCGGTGATGCCGTGTTCGAGCACCGCACGCACGCAGGCCGCCGTGCCTTCAGGGCGCAGGGTCAGGGAATCGCCGTTGCGGTCCTCGAAGGTGTACATCTCTTTTTCGACGATGTCGGTCACTTCACCGATGGAGCGCTTGAACAGCTCGGTGAACTCGACGATCGGCATGCGGATCTGCTTGTAACCGTAGTTATCCAGCAAACGCGAGACGGTGCCCTCGAAATGACGCCACAGGGGCGTCTGCTCGGGCAGGATGTCGTTCATGCCACGTATGGCTTGCAGAGACTTGCTCACAAAAAATCCTTAAATTCGTTTGATCAGCCGCGAGCGATTACAGCTGCGTCGGCTTCGACCTTTTCGGCCGCTTTCTGGCGGATCAAACGTTCAAGCTCATCCACCAGATTGTCATTCGTCAGTTTCTGCGACGGTTTGCCGTCGATGTAAATCAGGTTTGGCGTGCCGCCGGTCAAGCCGATATGGGCTTCCTTGGCTTCGCCCGGCCCGTTGACCACGCAACCGATGACCGCAACATCCAGCGGCACCAGCAGGTCTTCAAGGCGCACTTCCAGCTCGTTCATGGTCTTGACCACATCGAAGTTCTGCCGCGAGCAGCTCGGGCAGGCGATGAAGTTGATACCACGGGACCGCAGGTGCAGGGATTTGAGAATGTCGTAGCCGACTTTCACTTCCTCGACCGGGTCAGCCGCCAACGAGATGCGAATAGTATCGCCAATCCCTTCGGCGAGCAGCATACCGAGGCCCACGGCGGATTTCACCGTGCCTGAACGCAAACCACCGG
The DNA here is from genome assembly GCF_012935755.1 of Pseudomonas sp. ADAK2. Taxonomy (GTDB): domain Bacteria; phylum Pseudomonadota; class Gammaproteobacteria; order Pseudomonadales; family Pseudomonadaceae; genus Aquipseudomonas. The sequence goes on along the minus strand of NZ_CP052862.1, from coordinate 5,798,498 downwards.
CTTCGGTGATGCCCAGGTGCAGCGGCTGGACGATTTCCTTGGCCAGCAAGCGGTAGGCGGCGACGGCCATGAACACGTCGGACGCCTTCACGCTGACCTTGAAGTCCCTGAAATTCAGGCGTTCCAGGTGCTCGACGTGACGCAGGGCCGATTCGACCAGCGCGGCCGGGGTCGGCTCGCCGTATTTCTTTTGCAGGTCTTTTTCCAGGGAACCGGCGTTCACGCCGATACGGATCGGGATCCCGCGGTCACGGGCAGCATCGACCACCGCACGTACGCGGTCTTCACGACCGATGTTGCCCGGGTTGATGCGCAGGCAGTCAACGCCCAGTTCGGCTACGCGCAACGCGATCTTGTAGTCGAAATGAATGTCGGCCACCAAGGGCACCTTGACCAATTGCTTGATCTTGCCGAACGCTTCGGCGGCATCCATATCCGGCACGGAAATGCGCACGATATCGACGCCTGCGGCTTCCAGACGATTGATCTGGGCCACGGTGGCGGCCACGTCATTGGTGTCGCTGTTGGTCATGCTCTGCACAGCGATGGGCGCATCGCCGCCAACAGGCACGTTACCGACCCAGATCTTGCGGGATTCGCGACGTTTGATTGGAGATTCGCCGTGCATGACTTATTGACCCAACTTCAGGCGAGCAGTCTCGCCACTGGTGAACGGAGCGACATCAACCACCTGACCGTTGTAGCTGACCTGCGCGCCACGGGCAAAGCCCAGACGCACGGCAAACGGCGGCTTGCCGCTGACGGAAATGTTTTCGCCTTTGCGCTTGAGACCGCTCAACAGCACTTTGCCGGAGCCATCGGTCACTTGCGTCCAGCAATCGGCGGTGAACAGTAGTTGCACCTGGCCTTGACCGGCCACTGGAGCGGCGGCGGCAGTGGCGGTCGGAGCAACGGCGGCAGGTGCAACCGGTGCGGCCACGGTTGGTGCTGGAGCGGCTGGCGCTGGAGCAACTGGCGCGGCGACTACCGGGGCGGCGTTGTGAACCGGTGCGGCAGGGGTTGCTGCCGGAGCGACGGGCGCTGGAGTCGGCGCGGTGGCTTCAGCCTCGGCCGGTGCTTCAGACGACGTCTCGGACTGCGGCAACGCCAGCGTGGTTCCAGCTTCAGTCTGACCTTCCGCGACAGCCTGGTCTTCCGGCTCGTCCAGCGGATGGATCTGGGTGGTGCCGTCGGCGCCTTCGACTTCTACGTGTTCCGGGGCCAGCGTGGCCAGGTCCTTGGTGCGCAAGGAGGTTTGATCCTGCCACCAGACAAAACCACCGCCAATCACCGCGATCAGCAACAGCAGGCTGACAATGCGCAAAATGGTGTGGGATACCCGAACCGGCTCTTCGATACGACCCAGGCTGTGGACGTTGCTGCCTTGGGAGTCGGTGCCGGTGGATTGGTCGAATTGCTGCACCAGAACGGTCTGGTCCATGCCGAGCAATTTGGCGTACGCACGAATGTAACCGCGAGCAAAGGTATGCCCCGGCAGCTTGTCGAAAGCGCCGGCTTCCAGATTACCCAGGGAATTGACGGTGAGGTTGAGCTTGAGGGCCACTTCGGCCAGCGACCAGCCATTGCTTTCGCGGGCCTGGCGCAATGTTTCACCGGGGTTAACGCGATTCGCTGCTACAACTTCGGGATGCGCCGCTTTCATCATTGCTCCGACAGGTATTGCTGATATTCCGGCGTACCGGGATAGAGTCGTTTTAATTGCAGGCCAAAACTGGCGGCCTTGTCGCGATCTTCAAACACTTTTGCCAGCCGAACGCCGAGCAATAGACTACGTGCATTTTGTTCGGTGAGCAGGCTAAAACGGTCGTAATAGTCACGCGCGGGCACATAATGCCTGTCTTCGTAAGACAACTCAGCCATTTCCAGCAATGCGCGTGGTTGTTGGCGGTTCAAACGCAGGGCTTTTTCCAGTTGCTGCTGGGCCAGGTCACGCTGACCAAGCTTGGAAGCGGTCATGCCAAGGTTCTCGAACACCCGTGAACGCTCAGGATACAGGGTATCGGCGGCGGCTTGCTCAAAGCGCTCGTAGGCTTCCTTGTAACGTTTCTCTTCGTACAGAAAACTGCCGTAGTTGTTCAGGATGCGTGCATCGCCGGGACGGGAGGACAGCGCCTTGCGAAAATGCTGGTCGGCCAGCTCCGGCTCCATCTCGGCCTGGAACACCAGACCCAACGCCGCGTTGGCGTCAGGGTCGGAATCGTCCAGGTCCAGGGCCTTTTTCAATGGCACCTTCGCCCGCTCGGTCATCCCTTGCTGCAAGTACCCCAGCCCCAGTTGCACGTAGGCGACACGCGCTTCATCGCGGCCCTTGCTGGTCTTCATCGGGTTGAAATCGCCCGACAGGACACAACCAGCACAGAGGCTGGCCAACAGCACAAGCAGCGCAAAGCGCAGGGACATAGAGATCCTCTCTTTAGTTGTTGTTCGCTGCGTTTTGCGCCAGATCGTTTTCGGCGCTCAATTCACGCACCGCGATATAACGTTCGCTGCGACGGGTGCGATCCAGCACCTGTCCTACCAATTGGCCACACGCGGCGTCGATGTCTTCACCACGGGTGGTGCGGACGGTGACATTGAAGCCGGCATGGTGAAGCTGATCCTGGAAACGGCGAATGGCGTTGTTGCTCGGACGCTCATAGCCGGAATGCGGGAACGGGTTAAACGGAATCAGGTTGATCTTGCACGGGACGTTCTTGAGCAACTCGATCATCTCGACCGCATGCTCAACCTTGTCGTTGATGTCCTTGAGCATGGTGTACTCAATGGTCAACACACGCTTCTCGCCCAAGGTCGCCATGTAGCGCTGGCAAGATTCGAGCAGCATCTTAAGCGGATATTTCTTGTTGATCGGCACCAATTGGTTACGCAATGCGTCATTCGGTGCGTGCAGCGACAACGCCAGGGACACGTCGATGTGCTTGGACAGCTCATCGATCATCGGCACCACGCCCGAAGTGGACAGGGTTACGCGGCGCTTGGAGATCCCGTAGCCCAGGTCATCCATCATCAGATGCATGGCGGCCACGACGTTGTCGAAGTTCAGCAGCGGCTCACCCATGCCCATCATCACCACGTTGGTGATGGCACGGTCGGCGGTCGCCGGGATGCTGCCGAACGATTTATTGGCGATCCACACCTGGCCGATGACTTCGGCGGCGGTGAGGTTGCTGTTGAAACCTTGCTTGCCAGTGGAGCAGAAACTGCAATCCAGGGCACAGCCTGCCTGGGACGAAACGCACAGAGTGCCGCGCTTGCCCTGGGGAATATAGACGGTCTCGACGCAGCTGCCGGACGCCACACGCACCACCCATTTACGGGTGCCGTCGGTGGAAATGTCCTCGCTGACGACTTCAGGACCACGAACTTCAGCAATCACCTTGAGCTTGTCGCGCAAGGCTTTGCTGACGTTCGTCATGGCGTCGAAATCATCGACGCCAAGGTGGTGAATCCATTTCATTACCTGACCGGCACGGAAACGCTTCTCCCCGATTGAGTCGAAGAATTTTTCCATTTCCAGCTGAGTCAGACCCAGCAGGTTAGTTTTTACAGTCGATGTAGTCATGGATTCACCTTCACTCATAAGCCAATGCTTAGCGAGTGGTTACTTCAGTAGCTGCGAAGAAGTACGAGATTTCGCGAGCAGCAGCGGCTTCGGAGTCCGAACCGTGTACAGCGTTGGCGTCGATGGAATCAGCGAAGTCAGCGCGGATGGTGCCGGCAGCAGCTTCTTTAGGGTTGGTAGCGCCCATCAGCTCACGGTTCAGAGCGATAGCGTTTTCGCCTTCCAGAACCTGAACGACAACCGGACCGGAGATCATGAAGGAAACCAGGTCGCCGAAGAAACCACGAGCGCTGTGCTCAGCGTAGAAGCCTTCAGCTTCGGCTTTGGACAGTTGCTTCAGTTTCGAAGCTACAACGCGCAGGCCAGCTTTTTCAAAACGAGTAGTGATCTCGCCGATAACGTTTTTTGCAACTGCGTCAGGCTTGATGATGGAGAAAGTACGTTGAACAGCCATGGTGTAACTCCAGAAACGGTAATTTGTGAAAAATTAAACCCGCGAATTATACGCGGGTTCTTGGGTATTGCCTAACTGCGTACGGTGCAGACTCAGTCTGCTTCTTCGATCCAGGCGGCCTGAATGGCTTCAAGCACCTTCTCGCCACCGCGGGTCGGATCATCACTGAACTCCGGCAATGCCAGCACCCACTGGTGCAGTTCGACGAAGTTCACGTAACGCGGATCCACATCCGGCTTGGTTTCAGCCAGTTGGATCGCGATTTCCAGCACATCAACCCATTTCAGACTCATGTCACTTCCTTGAATCAGTGCGGCGCTTCGGCTGCATGGTTGAGCGAGTATTTCGGAATTTCAACGGTCAGGTCTTCAGTCCCGACGATCGCCTGACAGCCTAGACGAGATTGCGGCTCAAGGCCCCAGGCCCGATCAAGAAAGTCTTCTTCCAGCTCATCGGCTTCTTCGAGCGAGTTGAAACCTTCGCGAACGATGCAGTGGCAAGTGGTGCAGGCACAAACGCCGCCACAGGCACTTTCCATCTCGATATGGTTGTCATGGGCCACTTCGAGAATGGACTTACCGGTTTCAGCCTCGACAACCATTCCGTCCGGGCAATGTTCGGCGTGAGGCAGAAAAATGATCTGCGGCATCAGTTATTCCTCGATTTCATTCAGGTTGCGCCCCGCCAGCGCGGCTTTCACCGTCGAGTCCAGGCGGCGGGCAGCAAAGGCGTCGGTCACTTGCGACAGACGCTTGGTCTGCTGCTCGATGGCAAAACCATCGGTGCCTTTCATCAATTCGGTCAGTTCCTGCATCTGCAACTCGATGACCATGCGCTCTTCGGCGTCGAGCAGGCGTTCGCCGTCGACATCGAGGGCGCCCTGCACCGCTTCGATCAGGCGCTGGGCATCGACTTGCTGCTCGCGCAATACGCGGGCGACTTTGTCGTCGTTGGCGTATTCGAACGAATCCTTGAGCATCTTGGTGATTTCACCGTCGGTCAGGCCGTAGGACGGCTTGACCTGGATGCTGGCTTCAACGCCCGAACCCAGTTCGCGGGCGGCAACGCTGAGCAGACCGTCGGCATCGACCTGGAAGGTCACGCGAATTTTCGCCGCACCGGCCACCATCGCCGGAATACCGCGCAATTCGAAGCGTGCCAGGGAACGGCAGTCGCTGATCAGCTCGCGCTCGCCCTGCAACACGTGGATCGCCATGGCCGACTGGCCATCTTTATAGGTGGTGAAGTCCTGGGCGCGGGCGACGGGGATGGTGGTGTTACGCGGAATCACCTTCTCCATCAGGCCGCCCATGGTTTCCAGCCCCAGGGACAACGGAATCACGTCGAGCAGCAGCAGTTCGCCGCCATCGCGCTTGTTGCCAGCCAGGGTATCGGCCTGGATCGCGGCACCGATGGCCACCACTTGATCCGGGTCGATTTCGGTCAGCGGTTGGCGACCAAAGGCTTCGGCGACGGCATCGCGAACACGAGGTACACGGGTCGAACCGCCGACCATGACCACAGCGTGAACGTCTTCCAACTCGATGCCGGAATCACGCACGGCACGGCGACAAGCTTTCAGGCTGCGGGCAACCATCGGCTCGATCAGCGCATCGAAGGCTTCGCGGGTGAGTTGAGCTTTCCAGTCGCCGTAAGCCACTTCGACGCTTACGACCGTAGTCAGCGCTTCTTTGGCCGCGCAGGCGGCTTGCAGCAGATGACGTTGCGCACCCGGATCGAGGTCGGCGGACAAACCGGCGCTCTCGATGATCCAGCCAGCAATCGCGTGATCGAAGTCATCGCCGCCCAAGGCACTGTCGCCCCCGGTGGCCAGCACTTCGAAGACACCGCCGGTCAGGCGCAGAATCGAAATATCGAAAGTACCGCCGCCCAGGTCATAAATAGCAACCAGGCCTTCAGCGTGTTGATCCAGACCGTAAGCCACGGCAGCTGCGGTCGGCTCATTGAGCAAACGCAACACATTCAGACCGGCCAGTTTGGCCGCATCCTTGGTGGCTTGACGTTGAGCGTCGTCGAAATAGGCCGGAACGGTAATCACCGCGCCGACCAATTCGCCACCCAACGTGGCCTCGGCGCGCTGACGCAGCACCTTGAGGATTTCGGCGGAGACTTCGACCGGGCTTTTCGGACCTTGCACGGTGTCGATGAACGGCATGTGCGACTCGCCACCGACAAAGCGGTATGGCAGTTGGTCGCCCAATTGCTTGACGTCGGACAGACCACGACCCATCAAGCGCTTGACCGACAGCACGGTGTTCAAGGGATCGGTAGCGGCGGACAGCTTGGCGGATTCGCCAACCTCGACGCGATCGGCGTGATAGCGCACGGCGGACGGCAGGATGACCTGACCGTTGGCGTCGGCCAGAGGCTCGGAAAGACCACTGCGCAATGCAGCGACCAGCGAATTGGTAGTGCCCAAGTCGATCCCCACAGCCAGACGACGCTGGTGCGGTTGAGGACTTTGGCCGGGTTCGGCGATCTGCAGTAGGGCCATCGTAATCAGGACTTATCTGTATATCAGGCGTGCGACCGGAGCGGCACTGGGTTAATCGTCGAGGCGCTCTTCTAACTGGCGCACTTCGTAGGTGAGCTTGTCGAGGAACTGCATGCGCCGCATCAGGCGTTCGGCCTGCTCACGTTGCGCTGCGTCATCCCAACAGGCTGCGAAGCTTTCGTTCAGCTCATCCTGCGCAACCTTCAAGCGACGCTTGAACACGGCAATGCCGGCCAGGTCGGCGCTGTCTTGCAGGTCTTCGAGTTCTTCGCGCCATTGCATCTGCTGCAGAAGAAACTCCGGATCGTGCACCGTGACCTCCAGCGGCAACTCACGACCACCCATGGCGAGCAAGTAACGCGCGCGCTTCGGGGGATTCTTGAGCGTCTGGTAGGCCTCGTTGAGGTTCGCGGATTGCTCGAGCGCCAGCCGCTGCTCGCGCTCGGAAGCGTCGGCGAAGCGGTCCGGATGAACACCGCGCGCCAACTCACGATAGCGCGTGGCCAACTGCTCGAGATCCAGACGGAAGCTCGGCTGCAGTTCAAATAAAGCGAAATGACAAGGAGTACCCACGCGCAGCCTCAGATGTTGAAGCTTTCGCCGCAGCCACATTCACCGCGTACGTTGGGATTGTTGAACTTGAAGCCTTCGTTCAACCCTTCCTTGACGAAATCGAGCTCGGTGCCGTCCAGGTATGAGAGGCTTTTCGGGTCGATGATCACTTTCTCGCCGTGACTTTCGAACACCTGATCCTCTGCAACCACCTCGTCGACGAACTCCAGCACGTAGGCAAGGCCGGAACAGCCTGTGGTGCGAACACCCAGACGAATCCCTTCACCTTTGCCGCGCCCGTTGAGGGAGCGTCGCACGTGTTGAGCTGCCGCTTCTGTCATGCTGATAGCCATCGGTGACTCCTTACTCGTCGCCAAATCTTGAAAGTCAGATCAAGCCTTTCTTCTGCTTGTAGTCGCGAACGGCCGCTTTGATAGCGTCTTCAGCGAGTACGGAGCAGTGAATTTTTACTGGCGGCAAGGCCAGTTCTTCGGCCAGCTGAGTGTTCTTGATGGTCTCTGCTTCATCCAGAGTCTTGCCTTTCATCCACTCGGTCGCCAGGGAGCTGGAGGCGATAGCCGAACCGCAACCGTAGGTCTTGAACTTGGCGTCTTCGATGATGCCTTGCTCGTTAACCTTGATCTGCAGGCGCATCACGTCGCCGCACGCCGGAGCGCCGACCATGCCAGTGCCGACATCCGGGTCTTCCGCGTCCATCTTGCCGACGTTGCGCGGGTTTTCGTAGTGGTCGATGACCTTTTCGCTGTAAGCCATGATTCTTAATCCTCACTCATCAGAGAGTCGCTCTTGAGCCCTGAAACCTTAAGTTCACAGGGCCGGTTTGCGGCGACTTGAAATCAGTGTGCCGCCCACTCGATTTTCGAAATGTCGACACCGTCTTTGTACATGTCCCACAGCGGCGACAAAGTGCGCAGCTTGGTAACGGCCTCGCAGACTTTCTGCGCGGCGTAGTCGATTTCTTCTTCGGTGGTGAAACGGCCGAAGGTGAAGCGAATCGAGCTGTGTGCCAGTTCGTCGTTGCGGCCCAGGGCGCGCAGTACGTACGAAGGCTCCAGGGAAGCCGAGGTGCAGGCCGAACCGGACGAAACCGCCAGATCCTTGAGGGCCATGATCAGCGACTCGCCTTCAACGTAGTTGAAGCTCAAGTTCAGGTTGTGCGGTACGCGGGCGGTCATGCTGCCGTTGATGTACAGCTCTTCCAGGTCTTCGACCTGTTTGAAGAAGCGGTCGCTCAGGGCTTTGATGCGCACGTTCTCGGCAGCCATGTCTTCCTTGGCTACGCGGAATGCTTCACCCATGCCGACGATCTGGTGGGTCGCCAGGGTGCCGGAACGCATGCCACGCTCGTGTCCGCCGCCGTGCATGGTCGCTTCGATGCGAACACGCGGCTTGCGGCTGACGTACAGCGCGCCGATGCCTTTAGGGCCGTAGGTTTTGTGGGCAGAGAACGACATCATGTCGACTTTCAGCTTCTGCAGGTCGATCTCGACCTTGCCAGTGGACTGAGCGGCGTCGACATGGAACAGGATGCCCTTCGAACGAAGCAGTTCGCCGATGGCTTCGATGTCGTTGATGGTGCCGATTTCGTTGTTCACGTGCATGACCGAAACCAGGATGGTGTCGTCACGCAGTGCAGCTTCGATCATGGCTGGCGTTACCAGGCCATCAGTCTGAGGCTCGAGGTAGGTCACTTCGAAACCTTCACGCTCCAGTTGGCGCATGGTGTCGAGGACAGCCTTGTGCTCAATCTTGGTGGTGATCAGGTGTTTGCCCTTGGTCGCATAGAAATGCGCCGCACCCTTGATTGCCAGGTTGTCGGACTCGGTGGCGCCGGAGGTCCAGACGATTTCACGCGGGTCGGCGTTGACCAGGTCAGCGACCTGACGACGAGCGTTTTCAACGGACTCTTCAGCTTTCCAGCCGAACACATGGGAACGGGACGCCGGGTTACCGAAGTTTCCGTCGACCAGCAGGCATTCACTCATCTTTTGCGCGACACGCGGATCAACCGGGGTGGTCGCAGAGTAATCAAGGTAAATCGGCAATTTCATGGACTATCTCCTAAATCAGGCTGGCTGGCGTGCCGCTAGCTCTTTGGCTGTCATTCGACGGCGGACGCTTCAATCTTGTCCAGGCGTGGCGCCTTGCCATTGCAACGGCGCTGGTCCTGACGCTGGGCTACTTCTTGCACCTCACGGCGAGTCACAAGGTCAGCCAAGCTGATACCGCTCAGAAACTCGTGAATCTGCAGGCTCAGATCGCACCACAAGTGGTGGGTCAGACAGGTGTCGCCTTGATGGCAATCACCCTGGCCCTGGCATTTGGTTGCATCGACCGATTCGTTTACCGCATCGATCACCTGGGCGACCTGGATGCCCTGCATCTCGCGGGACAGCTGGTAACCGCCGCCCGGACCACGAACGCTGGAAACCAGATTGCTGCGGCGCAATTTGGCGAAAAGCTGTTCGAGGTAGGACAGGGAGATGCCTTGGCGCTCGGAGATATCGGCCAGGGACACCGGCCCGTGCTGCGCATGCAACGCCAGGTCAAGCATGGCGGTCACGGCGTATCGGCCTTTTGTAGTCAGTCTCATGGACAATTACCACGGAGTTCAGAATGGGGCGAGTATGCTATTCCCGAGTACTTTAGTCAACTATAAGACCTAGTGCTTTAGTCAGGATTACCCGCAAAAGAGCGCGCGCATCATAGCAAAGCCTGGCGGCGCACAGCCAGCAATTGCGCGTTATCGTTCTTCGCGGGCACGCCTCGCTCCTACAGGGAATGCGCCGCACCTGTAGGAGCGAGACTTGCCCGCGAAGGGATCAATGCGGTCTAGCCGGCCTTGGTTTCGTCCTTGCCTTTTACGCAGGCGAAGTCTTCTTCGCGCAGCTCAGGCAGATCCTTGGCGCAGTAATTACTGCCAAGATCCTTCAGCGCGCCGCACATGCCCTCCAGGCGACCATCGACCGCCTGCAAGTGATCCAGCAGTTGACCAATGGCACGAGCTACGGGATCCGGCATGTCTTCACCGACACCATAGGCATCAAAACCAATCTTCTCGGCCATGGCCTTGCGCTTGGCGTCCTGCTCATCATCGGACTTGACGATGATCCGCCCCGGAATACCGACTACCGTCGCACCCGGCGGCACAGCCTTGGTCACCACTGCATTGGAACCGACCTTGGCACCGGCCCCTACCGTGAACGGACCAAGCACCTTGGCGCCCGCCCCCACCACAACCCCATCTTCCAGGGTCGGATGGCGCTTGCCTTTGTTCCAACTGGTGCCGCCCAGCGTCACGCCTTGATAAAGGGTGACGTCATTGCCGATCTCGGCGGTTTCACCAATGACAATGCCCATGCCGTGGTCAATAAAGAAGCGACGACCGACCTTCGCGCCCGGGTGAATTTCGATCCCGGTCAACCAGCGACCGAAGTTCGACACCAGCCGCGCCAGCCACTTCCAGCCCATGCCCCACAGCGCCGAGGACAGGCGATGAATCCAGATGGCGTGCATGCCGGGGTAGCAAGTCAGGACTTCAAAAGCGTTACGCGCAGCCGGATCACGGTGGAAAACACTCTGGATATCTTCACGCAAACGCTCGAACATTTTTAATCCTTCCGCTTAAGAAGCTCGCCACGGGCCGCTTTCTGGGTTTCCGTGAGGATGCCACGCAATATATTCATTTCCGCCCGGCTGACCGAGCTTCGTCCGTACAACCGACGCAGGCGCGCCATCAAGTGCCGCGGCTTTTCCGGGTCGAGGAATTCGATGGCCACCAGGGTTTGCTCCAGGTGTTCATAGAATCGCTCCAGCTCATCCATGGTCGCCAATTCGCCACTTTTGGTGGACGCCACTTCATCCTTCTCGACCTTGCTCGGCTGGCCCTGGGCCGCGAGCCAAGACATGCGCACTTCATAACTCAACACCTGCACCGCTGCCCCAAGGTTCAGCGAACTGAACTCAGGGTCTGATGGGATGTGCACGTGATAATGACATCGCTGCAGCTCTTCATTGGTCAGGCCGGAATCTTCACGACCGAAGACCAAGGCAATCTCCGCACCTTGCGCCGCCTCCTCGACCACTTTCGTACCGCATTCGCGGGGATCGAGCAGCGGCCAGGGAATACGACGGTCACGGGCGCTGGTGCCGAGCACCAGATTGCAGCCGACCAAGGCATCTTCCAAGGTGGCGACGACTTGCGCGTTTTCAAGGATGTCGCCGGCACCTGAGGCACGGGCATCGGCCTCGTGGTGCGGGAACAACCGCGGTTCGACCAGCACCAGCCGCGACAGGCCCATGTTCTTCATGGCACGCGCAGCCCCGCCGATGTTGCCGGGATGGCTGGTATTGACCAGGACGACACGAATGTTATGCAGCACGGGAGGCGTTCTCGAACACAAAATGGGGAGCAGAATCTTACAGTTCATCCTACCGTTAAGCTATGAAAGCGAACACCGACCTTCACCTGTAGAAAAGTTCTGATAGAATGCCCGGCTTTCTTTAACAACCTTAGGTGACACATCCATGCAGCCCATGCTGAATATCGCGCTGCGCGCCGCCCGCAGCGCCAGTGAATTGATCTTCCGCTCCATCGAGCGCCTGGATACCATCAAGGTCGACGAAAAAGACGCCAAGGATTACGTATCCGAGGTGGATCGCGCCGCTGAGCAGAAAATCATCGACGCGCTGCGCAAGGCTTACCCGAACCACTCGATTCTCGGTGAAGAAACCGGCATGCACGCCGGCAACGGCATCGAAGGTGAAGAGTACCTGTGGATCATTGATCCCCTGGACGGCACCACCAACTTCCTGCGCGGCATTCCACACTTCGCTGTCAGCATCGCCTGTAAATACCGCGGTCGCCTGGAACACGCTGTTGTTCTGGACCCGGTTCGCCAGGAAGAATTCACCGCCAGCCGTGGTCGCGGCGCTCAACTGAACGGTCGTCGCCTGCGCGTCAGCGGTCGCACCAGCCTCGACGGCGCCCTGCTGGGTACCGGTTTCCCGTTCCGTGACGACCAGATGGACAACCTCGACAACTACCTGGGCATGTTCCGCGCCCTGGTTGGCCAGACTGCCGGCATCCGCCGCGCCGGTTCGGCAAGCCTGGACCTGGCCTACGTGGCTGCCGGTCGTTTCGACGCGTTCTGGGAGTCGGGCCTGTCCGAGTGGGACATGGCTGCAGGCGCCCTGCTGATTCAAGAAGCTGGCGGCCTGGTGAGCGACTTCACCGGTGGTCACGACTTCCTTGAGAAAGGCCACGTTGTTGCCGGTAACACCAAATGCTTCAAAGCAGTGCTGACGGCGATCCAGCCGCACCTGCCGGCCTCGCTGAAACGCTAAGCGAAGGCCCACAAAAAAAGCACCTTTCGGGGTGCTTTTTTTATGCCCGGAATTTGCCAGGGCAAGCTATAGGTGACTGATAAACAGCGGGCACAAAAAAGCACCCTTCCGGGTGCTTCTTTTTGAATCCAGCAATCAGCTCATCACTGAGCCGGTTCGTTCTGCGACAGAACCAGTTTGCCTTCTTTATCGACCGGAATCTGGTTGCCCGGATCACGATCCATCCGCACTTTGCCTTCCTTGCCGTCCAGCGAATAACGGACGTCGTAACCGACTACCTTGTCGCTGATGTCATTGACGGTGTTACAGCGAGTCTGGGTCGTGGTGTAGGTATCGCGATTCTGCATACCTTCCTGGACCTTGTTCCCCGCGTAGCCACCGCCGACAGCACCGGCAACGGTCGCGATCTTCTTGCCATTACCGCCGCCGATCTGGTTGCCGAGCAAACCACCGCCCACCGCCCCCAGAACCGTACCGAGGATCTGGTGTTGATCCTTGACCGGCGCCTGCCGGGTCACTGCAACGTCCTTGCACACTTCACGTGGAGTCTTGATCTGTGTTTTTACCGGTTCAACGGCCAACACTTGCGCATACTCAGGGCCGCTTTTAACCAGGCTGTAGGTGGCAACAGCGCCCCCGGCAGTCACACCGACAGCACCCAGTACCGCACCAACCAGCAACGACTTGTTCACATGAACCTCCTGACCATCACATGCGGGTCAAAGCCCGCGCTTCTCCCAGCCTTGGAGCATAAAAAAAGGCGCGAGTTCAACTCGCGCCTTTTTTGGCAGACAACCGGGAAAGCGATGGCCGTTATGGACGGTCGTCAACTTCCTTATCGGTCGCCGCAGGAGGAATCAAATCCTCGCTGCTCAGGTTCAGCCAGATCAGCACCACGTTCGCGATGTAGATCGACGAGTAAGTACCCGCCAGAACACCGATAAACAGGGCAATGGAGAAGCCGAACAGGTTATCGCCACCGAAGAACAACAGCGCCGCGATCGCCAGCAACGTGGAGATCGAAGTGGCCATGGTCCGCAGCAGGGTTTGCGTGGTCGAGATGTTGATGTTCTCGATCAGGCTCGCCTTGCGCAATACCCGGAAGTTCTCACGAACCCGGTCGAATACCACAATGGTGTCGTTGAGCGAGTAACCGATGATCGCCAGTACCGCCGCCAGCACCGTCAGATCGAAGGTGATCTGGAAGAACGACAGGATACCGATGGTCACGATCACGTCGTGGATCAGCGAAACGATGGCGCCGACCGCGAACTTCCACTGAAAGCGGAAAGCCAGGTAGATCAGGATGCCGCCGAGCGCCATGAGCATGCCGAGGCCGCCCTGGTCGCGCAGCTCTTCACCGACCTGCGGGCCGACGAACTCGACGCGTTTGACCGTCGCCGGGTTGTCGCCGCCAACCTTCAGCAGCGCTTCAGCGACCTGGTGACCCAGTTGCGGGTCTTCGCCAGGCATACGCACCAGCAGGTCAGTCGTCGCGCCAAAGCTCTGCACGATGGCTTCGTGGTAACCCGACTCAGTAAGTTGGGTACGCACCTTGGAAACATCGGCCGGACGCTCGTAGGTCAGCTCGATGAGCGTACCGCCGGTGAAGTCCAGGCCCCAGTTCATGCCCTTGTGCCAGCAGCTGAACAACGCCAGTGCGGTCAGGAACAATGTGACGCCGAACGCGAAGTTGCGAACGCCCATGAAGTTGATTGTACGTAACATGGCAGCCCCTTAAATCCACAACTTCTTGAAGTCCCGACCGCCGAAGATCAGGTTGACCATCGCGCGGGTCACCATGATGGCCGTGAACATCGAGGTAAAGATCCCGAGGGACATGGTCACTGCGAAGCCTTTGACCGGGCCGGTGCCCATCGCAAAGAGAATCCCGCCGACCAGCAATGTTGTCAGGTTGGCGTCGAGAATCGCGGTGAATGCCCGGCCGAAGCCTTCGTTGATTGCCCGTTGTACCGTCATGCCCGCCGCGATCTCTTCACGAATCCGCGAGAAGATCAGTACGTTGGCATCGACCGCCATACCCATGGTCAATACGATACCGGCGATACCCGGCAGGGTCAGCGTTGCACCCAGCAGCGACATCAGGGCCAGCAGCAGCACCATGTTCACGCCCAGCGCGACGGTGGCGATGATGCCGAAGAAGCGGTAGATGGCGATGATGAACAGCGAGACAAACAGCATGCCCCACAGCGATGCATCGATACCCTTGGTGATGTTGTCCGCACCCAGGCTCGGGCCAATGGTGCGCTCTTCAGCGAAGTACATCGGTGCAGCCAGACCACCGGCACGCAACAGCAGCGCCAGTTCGGACGACTCGCCCTGGCCGTTCAGGCCCGTGATACGGAATTGAGCACCCAGTGGCGACTGGATGGTCGCCAGGCTGATGATCTTCTTCTCTTCCTTGAACGTTTGCACCGCGACGTCTTTCTCGACGCCGTTAACCATTTGCTTGGTGTAAGTGGTGATCGGACGCTGCTCGATGAAGATCACCGCCATGCTGCGACCGACGTTGCTGCGGGTCGCACGACTCATCAGCTCGCCACCATGACCATCCAGACGGATGTTCACTTCGGGCGTGCCGTGCTCGCCGAAGCCAGCCTTGGCGTCGGTGACCTGGTCACCGGTGATGATCAGGCCACGCTCGATCTGTGCCGCAGGACGATTGCCTTCACGGAACTCGAACGATTCGGAAGTGGCTTTCGAAGCACCTGGCTCAGCCGCCAGACGGAACTCGAGGTTGGCCGTCTTGCCGAGGATACGCTTGGCTTCTGCGGTGTCCTGCACGCCTGGCAGCTCAACCACGATGCGGTTGGCGCCCTGACGCTGGACGATCGGCTCAGCAACACCCAGCTCGTTGACGCGGTTACGTACCGTGGTCAAGTTCTGCTTGATGGAGTATTCACGGATTTCCGCCAGCTTGGCCGGGGTCATCGCCAGACGCAGTACCGGCTGGCCATTCAGGTCGGCCGGAACAATGTCGAAATCGTTGAAGTTCTTGCGGACCAGCGCACGGGCCTGTTCGCGGGCTGCTTCGTCAGTGAAGCCCAGCTGAATGGCGCCATTGAGTTGCGGCAGGCTGCGATAGCGCAGTTTCTCTTTACGCAACAGGCTTTTCACATCGCCTTCGTACACTTTCAAGCGTGCGTCGAGGGCTTTGTCCATGTCCACTTCCAGCAGGAAGTGCACACCACCGGACAAGTCCAGACCCAGCTTCATCGGGTGCGCGCCGAGGCTGCGCAGCCATTGCGGGGTGGTTTGTGCCAGGTTCAGTGCAACGACGTAGTCATCACCCAATGCCTTGCGCACGACGTCTTTGGCCGGCAGCTGGTCTTCAGCCTTGGTCAGACGGATCAGGCCGCCCTTGCCGTTGGCCGACAGCGTGGCCGCCTTGACGTTGATCCCGGATTCCTTGAGCGCCGTGCTCACACGATCCAGATCAGCCTGATTGACCAACAGCGCGGTGCTTGCACCGCTGACCTGAATGGCCGGGTCATCAGGGTAAAGATTGGGAGCGGAATAAATCAGACCGACCGCCAGCACCGCCAGGATCAGAATGTATTTCCACAGAGGGTATTTGTTCAGCATCACGCCGCCCGCTTATGACGCGGGGCGCCTTGCGCGCCCCGTCGATTGAGTAGAAGTTGAAACTTAGATCGCTTTTAGCGTGCCTTTTGGCAGCGTGGCGGCGATGGCGCCCTTCTGGAACTTCATTTCCACGGTGTCGGAAACTTCCAGAACCACGAAATCGTCTGCCACTTTAGTGATCTTGCCGGCGATACCACCGGTGGTCACAACTTCGTCGCCTTTTTGCAGGCTGCCGAGCAGGTTCTTCTGTTCTTTGGCGCGCTTGGCCTGTGGACGCCAGATCATCAGGTAGAAGATGACCAGGAAACCGACCAGGAAAATCCACTCAAAACCGCCGCCCAGTGGGCCTGCAGCTGCCGGTGCAGCAGCGTCGGCCATGGCATTAGAGATAAAAAAGCTCATTTAGCACTCCAGTTGCAAATGTTGAATCTTGGGGTCAGAAAACTCAGTCCAAAGGCGGAACAGGTAGCCCGCGTTTGGCGTAGAAGGCATCGACAAAGGCGGCCAATGTACCCTGTTGAATAGCCTCGCGCAAACCAGCCATAAGCACCTGGTAATGGCGCAAATTGTGGATGGTATTCAACATGCTACCCAGCATTTCGCCGCACTTGTCCAGATGGTGCAGATAAGCACGGGAGAAGTTCTGGCAGGTGTAGCAATCGCAGGTCGGATCCAGCGGCGAATCATCATGGCGATGGAACGCGTTACGGATCTTCAGCACGCCTGTATCAATGAACAGATGCCCATTGCGGGCATTACGGGTTGGCATCACGCAATCGAACATGTCCACACCGCGGCGCACACCCTCAACCAGATCTTCCGGTTTGCCAACGCCCATAAGGTAACGAGGTTTGTCAGCCGGCATCAGGCCTGGCAGGTAATCCAGCACCTTGATCATCTCGTGCTTGGGCTCGCCCACCGACAGACCGCCAATGGCCAGGCCATCGAAGCCGATCTTGTCGAGGCCTTCCAGGGAGCGCATGCGCAGGTCCTGGTGCATGCCGCCCTGAACGATGCCGAACAGCGCCGCCGTGTTGTCGCCATGCGCATTTTTCGAACGCTGGGCCCAACGCAACGACAGCTCCATCGACACGCGAGCGACGTCTTCGTCGGCCGGGTACGGGGTGCATTCGTCGAAAATCATCACGATGTCGGAGCCCAGGTCACGCTGGACCTGCATCGACTCTTCCGGCCCCATGAACACTTTCGCGCCATCAACCGGAGAGGCGAAGGTCACGCCCTCCTCCTTGATCTTGCGCATCGCGCCGAGGCTGAACACCTGAAAACCGCCGGAGTCTGTAAGAATCGGGCCTTTCCACTGCATGAAATCGTGCAGGTCGCCGTGCTTCTTGATCACTTCGGTGCCAGGACGCAGCCACAAGTGGAAGGTGTTGCCCAGAATGATTTCCGCGCCGGTGGCGGTGATATCCCGCGGCAACATGCCCTTGACGGTGCCGTACGTGCCCACCGGCATGAAGGCCGGGGTCTCGACGGTACCGCGCGGGAAGGTCAGACGACCGCGACGAGCCTTGCCGTCAGTGGCCAGCAGTTCAAACGACATACGACTCATACAGTGTCCTCAGGGCCCGATTCTTTAGGGGCAGTCGGCGCAGGATTACGGGTGATAAACATCGCATCACCGTAGCTGAAAAAGCGGTAACCATGCTCCACCGCTGCTTTATAGGCAGCCATGGTTTCGGGATAACCGGCGAACGCCGAAACCAGCATCAACAGCGTGGATTCGGGCAAATGGAAGTTGGTGACCAGGGCATCGACCACATGAAACGGCCGGCCCGGGAAGATAAAGATGTCCGTGTCGCCACTGAACGGCTTGAGCACGCCATCGCGGGCGGCGCTTTCCAGGGAACGCACGCTGGTGGTCCCCACCGCCACCACCCGACCACCGCGCGCACGGCAAGCGGCCACCGCATCCACCACGTCCTGGCCGACTTCCAGCCATTCGCTGTGCATGTGGTGATCTTCAAGCTTCTCGACCCGCACCGGCTGGAAAGTGCCCGCGCCGACGTGCAAGGTCACGAACGCCGTCTCGACGCCCTTGGCCGCAATGGCCTCCATCAGCGGCTGATCGAAATGCAGCCCCGCCGTCGGCGCCGCCACCGCGCCCAGGCGCTCGGCGTACACGGTCTGATAACGCTCGCGGTCCGAACCTTCGTCCGGGCGATCTATATAGGGAGGCAACGGCATGTGCCCGACGCGATCCAGCAGCGGCAATACCTCTTCGGCAAACCCCAACTCGAACAACGCATCGTGCCGCGCCAGCATCTCTGCCTCGCCGCCACCGTCGATCAGGATCTTCGAACCGGGCTTGGGCGACTTGCTGGAACGCACATGCGCCAGCACGCGATGACTGTCGAGCACCCGCTCCACCAGAATTTCCAGCTTGCCGCCGGAAGCCTTCTGGCCAAACAGCCGCGCCGGAATCACCCGGGTATTGTTGAACACCATCAAATCGCCCGGGCGCAAATGCTCGAGCAAATCAGTGAATTGACGGTGTGCCAGGGCGCCGCTGACCCCATCAAGGGTCAACAGGCGACTACCGCGACGCTCGGCCAAAGGGTGGCGAGCAATCAGCGAATCAGGGAGTTCGAAAGTAAAGTCAGCAACGCGCATGATGGGGTTCGTCTAGCAGGGGCCGGAAGTCTAGCCGAAATAGTGAAAATTCTCTATGTACCTGATTGACCGACGGTAATCTCATCTCTATACTTCGCCGCCATTGAGCCCTGATGGCGGAATTGGTAGACGCGGCGGATTCAAAATCCGTTTTCGAAAGGAGTGGGAGTTCGAGTCTCCCTCGGGGCACCATATAGCAGTATCTGAAAGTCTCTACCAGACTTTCAGACCCAGAGAAACCGGCCACTTGGCCGGTTTTTTTGTGTCTGTCTATCTACCCCTGTCTCTCCCTATACGTTGTATCCCTGTATCCCTGCTTGTATCCTGAGAAAAATACCGAACTTTGGGATACAAGGATGAAGCGCGCAGATATCAAGCGTCGCCCTCTCGCTGACACGACACTTGCGGGGCTGGAGCCGGAATCAAAGGAATACCGGGAGCTCGACGGAAACGGCCTCTACTTCAGGGTCAAACCGGATGGTGGTAAATCCTGGCAGCTTCGCTACAAACGTCCGGCGGGCAATTGGGCTTGGATGGGGCTCGGGGGCTACCCGGAAGTAAGTGGTGCGTTGGCACGGGACAAAGCTGCCGAGCTACGCAAAGTAGTGAGTAGCGGTGCCGATCCCCTTGAACAAAAGCGATCCGCGAAAGCTGCTGCTGATACGGCCAAAACCCGCACCTTTCGAGCTGCTGCCGACGCCTGGCTCAAGGCAAAAGAAGAGAAGGGCCTTGCACCCTCCACTCTCAACAAAATCCGTACCTACCTCGACAAGGACATACTTCCGGCATTGGGAGACAAGCCTCTCGACGAGATCACCCGTGCCGATTGCGCAAAACTCCAAGCATCCATCGAAGCTCGAGACGCGCACAACGTAGCGGAAAAGTGCCGTACCTGGATCAATCAGATATTCGGGCGAGCCATCGGCTTAGGTCTGACTGAGAACGATCCGGGTAGTCGCCTTCGCGACATTGCGGCCCAAGCGCCCAAGACTCAACAGCACCCACATTTACTAGAACCTGAGCTGGGTGAATTCCTCACGGCACTCAAAAACACCCCCAGCAGACTGACGGCCCGCACTGCTGCGTGGCTTTGCATTTGGACGGCGTCACGGCCGGGAATGGTTCGCTTGGCCGAATGGAAGGAGTTGGATCTAGAGAGAGCCATTTGGACAACGCCTGCTGCCAAGATGAAGATGCGCCGAGACTTTGTGTGCCCTCTACCCCGCCAAGCTGTTGCTGCCCTGAAGGATTTGCACTGCCTAACCGGACGTAGTCGCTGGCTCTTCCCCGGTGTCGGAGCGAAAAATCCAACCATCAGCGAAAACACGATCAATAAGGTATTTGCCACGATTGGCTACAAAAGTCGCCTGGTTGGGCATGGTACTCGGCACACAGCGAGCACACTGCTTCGGGAACATGGCTGGCCTAAAGAGCACGTCGAAGCGCAGCTTGCCCACAAAGAGGAAGGTATCTCAGGGGTATACAACAAAGCTCAATACCTTGAGCACCGCGTAACGATGATGCAGTGGTATGCCGATCATCTTGATGTACTGGCGGACGGCAATGTAGTGCAAGGACAGTTCGGAAAGGCGGTATAAACAAACATTCTCCCCCGCCCCTCAAAAACCGGTGTAACGGGTGTTACAGATGTAACGCAAAGGCCCAACTAATTGAATATAAAGAACTTTATTCATGTAACACATGACAAAAGGAAACCGTACACGCGGTGTGACATGCTCATGCCGTGTAACACGGGAGCCTTCTCTGGTTCCCCATGAAGGTTGGAGTCAACTGAGGGGATCGCTGCTCTGCGTCTTATTAGCGGGGTGCCGGGGATGATTGCCTCGCTGGAGTTATTCCTCGCAGGGGGTATGATCATTAGGCGACAGAGGCTTATAGCCACTACAAAGCGATTAAGCATACTTAGGGAAAAGTGAATGCAGTCTGTTACGTATCGTGCTGATCTGAGCCCATGTACACCGCTTAAGTACCAGCAAGACATTGAGAAGTACGCCGGTAACATCGAATGTAGCGAGTGCGAAGCAAGAGCCTGGTTCGTTCGAGGATCTTTAGGTGGGGTTCGCGAAAAAGCAGCATGCTTTGCGGCCCACCATGAAGACGGCTGTCAGATAAAGACGGTCATTCTAGTAATCGATGGAGAGGATTCTGGGCCTTCTGATGGCGCCGACACTGCACAGATCGTCGTAGATCTTGATAAGCGCTCATCCCAGACCATCATGGCTCCGGAGCCCTCTAACAAACCTCCGGTGTATTCTCCTTGGGGCAACCTTCAGAAAAAGTATGCCAACGCCTCCGACTACCCGATCAATAAGTCACTGAGACAGATCCTCTCCCACCTGATCCGCAATCCAAACTATCCCGAAGATGATGCCACGATCAAAGTCGTAACTGACGGCGGGCGGGTAGCACTTGAGGGTTCCATTCGCAGCCTTCTGTCCTCTCAGCATCAGCTCTCCAATATAGAGCTGGGCTCAGTCAGGCTCTTTTGGGGACTCATCACAAACGTCAACCGAAGGAACGGCCTTGTCTGGTTGAACTGCGGTGATTACCTCACGGAGCCCAGCCTTCTTGTCAGTGATGAGAACCTAGAGGAGGAAATGCTATCCGCGTTCAAACTGCACGACATGAACGAGCTGGCGGGCGCCAGATTCATTGTTATCGGGTGGCTTTCGGGGTCGGAGAAAAAGCCGATCATTAATTTCGGTTTTGCCAAATACATCGCGTTCGTGAAATATCGAATCAAAGACGAGGAAGAACAAGAAAAATGATTTCGTCACTGATATCACGCCTTCGCCATCTCGCCAAACCTCCCACTCCAAGGGATACCGCTCGTCGGAATGAAGCTCAAAAAAAGCTCGCGTTTCCGTGCCATTCCGCTCTATTTCCGCTTATTAACGAACTCGAATAATCTCTTATTTTCTTTGCCTCCAGAACTATATAAATAGATACCCCTGTATCCATGAACAGGGTTTTTATCTATGTCCCCAACAAAATTCTCACCGTCCAAACTGCAATCACAAGTAGTGGCGAATGAAGTACCCCTCAGCTCGCTGAGCCTTTCTGGCACAACCTTTGATCCCGCAACAACACTAATCCGCATGCCTGAGGTTATGGCAATCGTTGGACTAGCACGCCCTACAATTTACAAGCTGATGCAGCAGCCAGAAAGTGGCTTTCCATTGCCCGTAAAGCTCAGCAACAGCACTGCCCGTGGCGCGGCTGTGGCATTTGTTTTAGGAGAAGTCCAAGACTGGGTAAGAGCACGCATTGCGGCGAGAAACAAGGTGGCTGCATGAGAAAACTCATCCCTCCACGCGGAAAATATCGACCATTTCACTCACTGCGCAAAGTCGGATTCTCCGTCACTCAAGTTAATCGTTTCGAACGTCTGCGCCGCAAGCATGAAAATCATGGCCGCTCGCTTTGCGTGCTGAGTTGGCCAGATGGGGTCTGGTGTGTGCTGATCATGCATACCGAGAGCTTCGGCATCGTCGTCCTGGGCGAAGCACAAAAGACGGACGCTTATCACGACGCTCGCCAGATGATCCGGGACGGTTACTCCCCAGTACTCACCTTGCGCCACGAGAATCATGCTTGAAATGAAAACGCCCCCGGGAGCGATCCGGAGGCGTTTAGGTAAATCTACATGCACGAACAATTTATGCCGCACCTGAACAAACCGCAAGCTATCAACGCAGTTGCACTTTCGAAAAACGGACGTTACTCTCTGGCCGTCGCTGCAAATTCAGCGAACGGGTTTGGCGACCCGAGTACATACAGGCGCACAGGCGTCTCCATACCGATTGCAGGCGCTTTTTTTGTGCCTGCATTCCTGCTTTATGGTAGCTGTGCGTGGGAGACCTTCGGGTCTGCCGGGGTCCTGTATGCCCGGTTCGCCAACCTGCGCACAGCTGCCACCCTTAAATCGTTTGGCGACGATCAGTGGCAGCTCCTCACATACAGGAGCTCGACCAATGTACGCCCTCAATCCGTTCAAAAATCGCGCCGCAGCACATCGTGCAATGGCTCTCGCCGCTTTACACGCCAACTCCAGCCTCGCTACACGTCTCACCCGATACAACGCCCATATGGCCAAAGCTCGCGCGCTCGAAGCCGCAGGCGGTGCCCAATGAACAACGCCCTGAGCTGCTCCCTACCCGAAGACCTGCTCGACGTCAGCAACGATGTCGAAGCCGGCATTCCGATTGACGCCATTACCTGTGCCATTAACCGCGCTGATTCAGTACTGACCCTGCTCGAGGACCACTTCGAAAGCGAAAGCGACAGACCTCGTCTGGCCAATCACGTACTGGCCGCCGTCATTTGGGACGTGCGCGGCACCCTGGGCCTGATCAAAACCCTGACCCTGCACGGCGATGCGACTTCGCTTCCTCGGGCTAAAACTGGGGGTGCGCAATGAGCCTTCAAGCCAGCATCACCACCCAAGGCACGACCTCTTTCGCACAGTGCGGGCAGCCCCATCAGATGCTGTTTCGGCTTAGTGCCGGCGTCCCAGTGTCCGAAGCGCTTGAATACGCCTCTGACCTGCTGAGCTGCGCGAATCGCATGACGCTTCTGGCCACCCACGGCGACAACACTGAGCAATGCGCGATGGCCGCTCATTACCTCAGCGAAATGGGTAAAGCCGTGATCGACGATGTGACCAGCGCCCTCCTGCGAATGGAGGCTGGCCATGACCAATAACGCGAAACGCCCCAGCTTTGCCGACGTGAAAGCGGCTTCTCTGAAAGAGATCGACCGGGTACTTTCCCATTGGCTGCCCAACGGTAAACGCGTCGACGGTGGTAAGGAATACACCGCCGCCAATCCAACCCGCACCGACAAGCGCGCCGGCTCGCTCAAGGTCAACTTGAGCAAAGGCACCTGGGCAGATTTTGCCACCGGAGACAAAGGCGGCGACCTGATCGATCTGGTGCGCTATCTGGATGGCGGTACCGACGTCGAGGCCTGCAATAAGTTGGCGGATCTGCTGCGCGTTACCGCTGGGGCGGCTCAATCGAAACCTAGCTCCAGCAAAAGCAAAACACCGGAATGGCTCGCAATCCAGCCGATCCCAGCCGAGGCCATGAACAAGTGCCCGACCAAACATCGGCAACACGGTACGCCGTCCAACGTCTGGATATACCGCAACGCTCAAGGCCAGCCGGTCATGGCGCTCTATCGCTTCGATTTGGGCCCGGACGAAGACGGCAAACCACGCAAGGTGTTTGCCCCCTTGACCTGGTGCCAGGGTACCGACGGTCAAACGCAGCAATGGCGTTGGCAAGGTCTGCCTGAGCCGCGTCCACTGCTGCGCCTGGATGAACTGACACAACGCGCAGAGGCTCCCGTCATTCTATGCGAAGGCGAAAAGGCCGCCGACGCCGCAGCGAAGCTGCTGCCCAACTACGTGGCCACGTGCTGGCCGAACGGTTCGAACTCCTGGCACAAAGCCGACCTAACACCGCTCAAAGGTCGAACGGTGATGTTGTGGCCCGACAACGACGCCAGCGGTAAAAGCTGCATGAGCGCCGTAGCCGAACAACTGCAACAGATCGGCGTCGCGTCGGTGCGCGTGATCGCCCTAGGCGTCTTCAAACGCAAGCCCACGCTCAAGAATGACCAACCGACCTTCGCCAAAGGTGGTCAATGGGAAGACGGCGACGACGCGGCCGATGCCCAAGCCAAAGGTTGGACGGCGGCGCACATCGCTGAGCTGGAACGCAGCGGTGAATTGTTTGGCGTCGAGCCGGAGAAAGCACCGGCCGGTCTACCCGAAGCCAAGACTAAGCCGGCGACCAAGCGCGCCGCGAAACCCAAAAACGATCTGTTGCCCGGCGGCTTCCGCCTGACACCCGAAGGCGTGTTTTATTCCGGTGACGATGGCGAGGCACGTCCAGTGTGCTCACCATTGGAGATCCTGGCGCGCACCCGAGATGCGCAGGGTCACAACTGGGGTCTGCTGGTCGAATTCGACGACCCGGACGGGGCGAAAAAGCGCTGGAACATCCCGGCGCGAACCATGACCGGTGACTTCGGCAAGGACGTGCTCGGCCCGCTCGTCGACATGGGTTTGCGTCTCGCCGGCAGTCGCTCCGGTCGTAATGCCCGCAACGACCTGCAGAGTTATCTCGGCGGCTTCGACAGCGCCCAGCGCGCACGCTTGGTCACCCGTTTGGGCTGGCACGACAGCGCCTTTTTACTGCCCGAACAGCAGATCGGTTCGCACGCCGAACACCTGCACTTCTATGAGGCCGGCGCGCAACTCCCGCCGATCAGCGAAGCCGGCACCCTGGAGCAATGGCAAGAGCAAATCGGCGCCTTGTGCATCGGCAACCACCGCTTGGCGTTTGTCGCCAGCGTCGCGTTTGCCGGTCCGCTACTGCACCTGCTTGGTCATGAGTCGGGCGGCTTTCACCTCTACGGTGACAGCTCGGGCGGTAAGACCACCCACCTGCAAGTGGCCGCCTCGATCTACGGCGGGCCACGTCTAGTGCGCTCCTGGCGCTCCACGGATAACGCCTTGGAGTCCATCGCTGCCGCGCATTCTGACGGACTCCTGGTGCTGGATGAAATCGGCATGTGCGACCCGCGCATCATTGGCGAAACGGTGTATATGCTCGGCAACGGCACCGGAAAGGCTCGCGCCAATGATCGAGGACAAGCTGGCCGCCAGGTGCAGGAGTGGCGCTTGCTGTTTCTCTCAACTGGCGAGAAAACCTTGGCGCAGCACATGGCCGAAGCCAATAAGGAGCTGAAAGCCGGCATGGAAGTGAGGATGCTCGCGGTTCCAGCCGATGCGAGCAAAGGCCTCGGCATGTTCGATGCGCTGAACGGTTTTGAGGACGCTGCCGCCCTCTCCGATGCGCTCAAAGCCCGGGTAACCAAATACTACGGCACGCCCCTCACCGCCTTTCTGCAAGCACTATGCGCGCCTGGAGAAATGCTCAGGTGGTCCGTGATTGTCCGGCGTACGGTGGAGCAGTTCATCACCCTGAACCTGCCCGCCCTTGCCAGTGGACAAGCCCAGCGAGCCGCCCTTCGCTTCGGCCTCGCTGCGGCGGCTGGAGAATTGGCCACCGCCTTCGGAGTCACCGGTTGGCCCGACGGCACTGCTACGACAGCCGCACGGGTGTGCCTGCATGCGTGGCTGGCCGAGCGTGGCGGCGCCGGAAACTTGGAGGGCGATGCGATTTTGGCTCGGTTACGCCAGGTCATCGAGCGCTTTGGAGAAAGCCGCTTTACCCGCTGGGAATCTGCCGCTGCAAAGATCGATGAGCACGGTCCCCGCACGATTGACCGGCTGGGCTTTCGCAAGACGATGGAACACGGCATGGGCGACGCCCTGCACACCACAAACACCTACTACGTGCTGCCCGAGGCATGGCGCTCCGAAATTTTCCGAGGCATGAACCTGAGTGCGGTTAACAAAGAGCTTTTGCGAAGAGGTGTTCTAGAGCCAGGAAAGGATGGCAAAGCCTCGACCGCAGTGCGACTACCGGGACTGGGCCTGCAGCGCTGCTATGTGGTTGTCGCAGTGCCAGAACAAGGTGATCACGGTGCCCAGGCGGCCTAAATATGGCTGCGCCATGAGGAAAGCAGGCTCACCTTGGCCTGGCCCGCCAGCGAAAAAACCAATCCACATTTCGTCTTTAGGAACTCAACATGAACGAGCTAAAACAGCAACAAACCGCCTTGCGTCAAGAACTGGAAACCCTGGAACAAAGTCTTCCACAACTGGAAGCCGAATGGCGCAATGCACCCAGCGAATACAATGCTAATGGCAATGCAATTGGGAGCCCTGAGAGCCGCGAGGCTCTGGAGAAAGTTTCAAGCGTCACATCCCGCATACGAGCCATTCCAGGTGCGCTGGCCGCAATTGATCGGAAGATTCAACACCTGGAACGCTTGGAAAAAATTGATCAGGTCAAAGCTGAATCTATCCAAGCGATGACCGATGCAAATGCTGTAGTCGAAGCGCTAGAGCGAAAAAAAAAGCACCTAAATGAACGGTTTCAGACGATTCAATCGGAAGCGGATCAATCACTGGAAAAAGCGCAACAAGCCGAGCGTGACGCTGCGACGTCCTACGCTAAAAGCCTGGCCAGTGGCGATATCGAAGGGGAAAAATCAGCAAGCAGCGAAATGCAGAAGGCGGCCAAACAACTGGCAACAACGGACGAGCAGGTCAGAAGGCAAGACCTGATCCTCGGCGCTCTGCAAGTCGAGATTGATACCCTCGAGGCCCAAATCAAATATGCCCGCCAACGTGGAGATGAAGCCAAGACGGCGGCATTGAACGCAGTCGGGTTTGCGTTAGACGAGGAATGGAATGCTGCAACCGAGCGACTGATGGCCGTGGGCGCCCGGATACTTGCCGTCAGCTATCAGAAAGGCGGTATGGGAGATGCGTTGTCTGGGCTTGAGGTGCCTCGTTTCGGCCCCTTCCATTCGAGACTCGATCGTACCGATTTGGCAAACGTCGCCCATAATATCTCCCTGGCAGAACTACTCGCCGCGTAATCCCGAATCAGCCCGCTCTCGCGGGCTGATTACTCTACCGAGTATCCCGCAACACTTGGCGCAGGTGCGAACAACAATCAACGAGCGAATTAGCAGTTGCTGCGGAGTCCGGTCTGAACGAACGTTCCTCTAAACGCCAAGCACAACTCAATAGAGAGCGCGTACTCAAAGAGACCGCAATGGGCCAGAGGCTGACGAACAAGAATTGATCGCGCTGAGGGTTTGCAGCAAAGAAACGAATTCAACTCGATTACAAACGAACCCGCGACGAAGTGCATGCTGGGACAGATACTCCACTGCAATTGATGGGCATCGTGACACAAACATGGGTGGGTATGGTTTGCAGCGGGAGCCTACTCAGCCCCTGATAATGCGGCTGAACAAGTTGAAGGGTGAAGGTCTATAATTTTTCAAGATATGAAAATTTGATATGTGTTGATTTTTTACAACTCTAGCGGGATTTTTTACTTATGGTAGTGAGTAGAAGTGTTTAGCGGCTTTCTGAATTCGATCTAGAACAGGGGTGAACCCTAAGAAATTTATGGTTTTCTGGTTAGCCTTTACCACTTTTTGTGAAAAGGTATGTTTACTATAAACAAGTTGGTTAGGTGCTTTATGAACTACGGAGAATCGTTGCCCATCTACGATTGTATTTAGGGTATCCGAGGTAAAAAAATCCTCCATCATTGTGTCATCACCCGACATTTTTAACGGAGTGAAAACTACATACAGATTCTGGGCGACGTAGTAGAAATCGAGAGACTTGTCGAGATTTTGCGCCTTCCCTGAACCGATCATGTATTTGTTCCCAGTTACAACTTTGAGCGCCGTAAATATTTTCTGGGAGCCTTCATCGTTATCTACCACAATAATTGTAGGATGTTTGAACGGATGATTTTTATATTTCCCACAACAGCTTACGTAACGCTTTATTAATTCTCCAATATCTCCGGTACCTCCATAGAGACCGAGCAATCTATGAGTGAGATCGGTGTATTTAAAGAAGTTAACATTCAATACAGCTTTGCCGTCGGCATTGAGTTTTGCAAGAATGGTATATTTTTTTGCAAGGCTTTTAATTGCGCACTGCAGGTAGATATTGTCTGTTTTCCCCTCGCAAAGTATTGTTATTTTTTGGTTTCCATAGAAATGTTTGTAGAATGCAAAGTCGGCGTGAACCTTCTCCATCGCGCTAAGCTTAATATCCTCATCTCGTATCGCGCTGTTTTCAACAATTTTTGACCTGTTGAATGTATTTACCATATATATATAGCTTAGCATTCCACCGAGCTGATTTATGGTGCCTGGAATTTTGGCTTTAACTTTTGGGTCTTTATCGGGAACAGAAAATGAACCAGTATTAAATAAGCTGTGCGCCATGGCTCTAGCTTGATGCCGATATACTGCAGGCGAATTTATTTTTCTGTTCACCGTTAGTCCCGTTACAGACTGTCTAGACTCCTGGTACTGCATTCTAGTTTTATTTTCATTTAGTGCGAAGCCACACTTCGATACGATTTTTATAAGTGTAGGGCTGGCCACCCACTCGTTTGATGGCGATACAAGTGCAATTTCTTTTGGGAATGTTTTTTTATTAGTCGAAAATGTAATGTCGTCTGCATATCTTGAATATGAACAGCCTAGTTTTGAAGCTAATTCTACAAGACGCACGTCAATGAGGTGGCCGATTAAATTTGAAAATACAGGGGAGGATGGCGCTCCTTGAGGTAAGGCGTCATCGTGACATGCAATTTGAGCTAAAGCACGCGCCACTTTTGGATTAAGCGAGAAGCTTTTATTCTTGGTAAGAAAGCCGAACACGCGACCTCTGTGAATTGAACCAAAAAAATTCTCTATATCTATGTTAAAAACATATCTTTTTTTTCTATGGAGGTCTGCATTGGTCATTATGGAATGACCTTTTGTAAAGCCGTGCGAAAGCGAGGTTGTTATGTTGAGATCGGCATTCATGTTGTGAATGCACAGCTGTAATAATTTTGAAACTTTGACTTGTAGAGCTTTCAATTCTTCCCTTGGAGCTGCAATTGAACGCGTACCGCCAGAACTTTTCGGTATGGTAAATTTCGTATACCGATTGGGCATTTTGTAGATTACATACGATAGTTTTTTGGGCTCGTATGCAAGCAGCTCTGCAAGGTCATGAAGTCCCTGCGCGGATCGAAGAATGGCTAGTTTAGACAAGTTCATTCATCCATGAAAAAAAATAGTAGAGCTTATAGATACTCATTAGCGTCCGCCAGACATTTACTTTGGCGCCAAGACTGCTGATAACTGTATGAGCAATCACTCACACAAGATTTGCAAATGTCACGAAACATGACAAAAAATCTATCTATAAGCTCTGAAGGAAAGGTAGCACATGGCTATCAGGTACAGTCAAGACTTTTTCTTTTACCACACGCCATTGTCACCACACCGTACCTGCGGGCTACTGGGGTCTTTTTTCCTGTGCTTCCGCACCCGGGTTAAAATCAGTTCGGGCTTGGGACTGTTGGAGTGATTACACGCGTAACTTATAAAGGCGATTGCCTTGACCAAGCTACGGAAACAGTTTCCGCCAGCGAGTGGGTACGTTAGGCGGTATCTATTGCTTCATCCTGAATCGCCCCTAATTTCGTCGACATTGAACAGGCGCATCTGGCCGATAGCCGCCAGTCGGTGAGCGCCCGTCAAACGAAGACATCTGATTGCGCGTTTAACCGGGCGTGACTTGGGGCGGCGTCCTTTAGACAGACTATGTTGTCACAAATCTGGCGATAACCAGCAACCCGGCCCAGACGCGATAAACTATGTTGTCAGGTCCCAAAACCGAGTGACAGAGGCGGGCGCCGATCAGTAGCCCCCCAATCCTCTCAAGGAGGAAAAAGCATGGCAGCGAATCAGTCACCTCTGGAACTGGAATCCAGCACTCTCGAAGAAATTGTCGAGGCGCTGTCGTTGGGTCGATCCATTACGCTGCCTGAGGGCGCTGAAAGCTTTCTTTTCGGCGCCGAAGATGCCCGAATAGCATTTCGCTTCTACGCGTCTAGGCGAGATCTTTGGGCCCAACAAAAGCAAATCTCCAGTACCGAAATAGACCAGTTGCTCCAAGCACTGGAAACGCCTAAGGCCGCCGTGCCTAAAGAACAGCCTGCAGCTTCCGCGCTCAAGCGCCCTCGGTGGCGCATCACGCAGATCAGAGCACATAGGTTTGCGGGCTTACACCGTCATTGCGGTACTGATGGTCAGGCACCGGACCCTCTTTCGCTAGAACTCGACCGTGATGTCACCTGCGTGTGGGGATTCAATGGCGCCGGAAAAACGGCCTTTCAAAGCGCGATCATGTGGTGTCTGACTGGTCAGGCACATCGCTCCCAGCACAAACCGTCGTTTGTGCATCAGCCGATAACCGTTGAACTGATGCAGGCGCCGGACGAGGAGAATCCGGGCCGGGATGAAATCGCCAAATCCATCGCTCTGCCCCCGATAGTCCCACTTCCTTCTGCCGAAGATTTAACAGCGCTGCAGGATAAGCCCGCAGTTGATACCTGGGTTGAGCTGACCCTGAGGGAGCACTCCGGGCAAGAGGTCGTGGTGCGACGAGAGCTCAAGCTAGGTCCCAGAGGAACTGTCACCACCCCAGTGAGCGGCATCGAGCAGCTAGGCCTCCCTCAATGGGCAATTGAAGCGGGTACCTTGATGCCCGCGATCGCGACCACTATGCGCTTCGACGAGAAAACCACGTTTGCTGATGCGATTGCTCAGCTGACTGGACTGAGGCCGTTGCAAGATCTTGGCAAGCGTTCCGAACGACTGGCCAAACGCTTAACGGGTGAAGAAAACGACAAGGCCAAAGAGGATGAAAGTGCCGCGCTTCTGCGATTTTTGACCAGCAAACGCACATTGGGTGAAGCATGGACAATGCAGGTGGAGGCGCTTGGTGACTTACCCGACCTCATGTCCCCCGATCAGGAAAGCGAAGAAAAAAGCTGTAAAGCGGCAGTCGAATCGTCGATAAACCATCTGGAGGAACTTCGCCAGCAAGGACAGAACGACATAGATGAGATTCTCGCGGGCTCAGTCCGGTTGGAAACGAAGGAACAAGTGGAGGCTTTCATAAACATCCTCGCGACGGCGAAAGAGCGTCTCGCGGCTGTGGCACTTGGATCGCTGCCATCTGTCGAAACACTCAAACGGCTAGGCGAAATCCAAGACGCCGACAGAGCAGTTGTGATTGCGAAGCTCGAAGAGCTAAGGGAAAGAGCACTTGATCAGGTTGCACGACAGAAGAAAAAGGAGGAAACCGCACGATGGCAGCTGTACGCCATAGTTTCCCAGTGGCATCGCCGTCATCACCCTGAAGAACCGTTCAGCGATTGCCCGGTATGCGGTTCAGATCTTACCCAAGTACCTCCCGATGCTTTGCTGGACACGGCGGTGCTCGGTGCGCTGGAAGCTAGCGCGCTCGCACATACGGACGCCACGAAGACACTTCAAGACTGGCAGCAAGCCGCTGCAAGCGAGCTGCTGGAGGCGCTTCCTGCCTCGCTTCGCCCGTTCGTTGACATTAGATCACGTGCAACGCTGTTGGAGATCTATCGGGGTGCGTATCTAAGTGAGCTGTTGAAGGATCCAGCCTTTAGCACCCAGTTACGTTCGCTGAAACAAAATGCTGAGAAGGTGTGGAACCATTCGGTGCAAGCGCATCCTCTACCTGTGCTGCCCGACTCCCAGATAATCGAATTACCGCAGGAACTTCGATCTACCTCTCTAGCCAACAGGTTTGCCAATCTGCAGGCGGCGTTATCGCTAGCGCTACATCGTCAGCTCAGTGAGGATCAGATTAAGCTCGTCACGCAGCGTTATTTTGGTAACGGCTCGTTCAGCCGAGCCAAGGCCACTGACGACCAGATTGAAATGGCCATGTGCCCGTTAAGGCACCAAGTGATTGCACTGCAGCAAGCCGTTACGTCCGCCGACCCTATCATCGCGCTTTTGCGCCAGATGAATGAGATCGAAGTGATTCGGCAAAGCTGGGTGAAAGCTCGCAAGCAGCATCGATTGGTACGTCGAGCCGCCGCCGCGATCAAGGAGTTCGCACGACTGCCTGGGCTCGTTCATCACCAGGTAGAGGGCCTGATAACGGTACTAGATGAAAGGACGACTGCGTGGTTGAAAGTCATTTACAGGCCGCACTACGTCGGAGGGCCAGCGTATATCGGTCTGGATCCAGCTAGAGCCCAAGGTGTTGGTCTGTACGCTGGCCTCGGATCTGTTCGAGTGCACGCTCATGAGGTGATGAACTCCTCGCATCTTCGCGCTTGTGTCTGGGCGTTTGTCTTCAGTTTGTGGGAGCGTATTCGTGAACGTGCCGGGGTGCTTGAGGTGCTTCTGCTGGACGATCCGCAAACCTATTTCGATCCGATCAATACCGAGAACCTGGCTGCCGCTATACCGAAACTCGTCGAGGCAGGCATGGCTCTGATCATCACCTCAAATGACAACCGGTTTATCGCGGCCGTAAAAAGCCGATTGCCAAAAACTTCTTTGGCTTCTCCATCCTGGACGATGCTGCAAATCAGCCCCATCTCTTCCTCTCGGTATACGGCTGCGTTCACCCCAGCCGTCGAGGAGGTGTTGGAGCGGCGCGCCGTATGGCTTGAAGACGAATCGGATGTTGCCAAGGCGCAGGAGTTCGTCGAGCGAGTACGCCTTCATATTGAGAACCGGTTGTGGGACTTGCTGGCTTCAGATCCGATCCTCATCTACAAGCCTACTCTTGCGGACCTAATCGCCCACATCAGTAGTGCCCGCAATGGCGGTGAGCAGCCATTCAATGAAATACCGTTTGAACGCCTGCTAAAGTGCAAATCACTGCGCCCAGGTTCAACGTTCTATTCAATCATCAATAACGCGCATCACAACCTGCGTGACGTCACCCCATTTGATGCGGGCGAAGTGAGCGGCGCTTTTGATGAAGTCGATCGATTTATTCGCAGCTGCAGTGCGTCATATGCCCGTTTTATGGGCCGGCTCACCCGTGAGGACGAAGACTTCTTTTTTGCGTCTTCGCCCCCTGCACCCGTACCGATCCATCTCAACGAGAGTCCGATTCGAGTTCTCGGCGACTTTAGCGCTCGCACACATTCGGATGCGGTTGCCGTAGAGGGTGAGTTCACCACAATTTCACTCTCAGACTTGGGTGAAATTGCCCTTTATGCCATCCGAGGTTCCAGTCTGGGGGCATTGGCATTGCCGGGCCAGACGGTAGCCGTTTCGCTGAGCGAAGAAGCCAAAAACGGTGACCCTGTTATTGCTCTCTGTGGGAACACTGTCTTGGCTCGTCGATATCACTCCGACCAGAGAGATCCTTCGAAACTGACTTTGGCGTGCGACCAGTCCGGCACAGAAAGAGTGGCGCCTGCCGTGACGTTGTCAAAAAATAAGGTTCGGATACTTCCTATAGTCGGCATTTTCTACGGCAACACACCGCGAGAGGGAGATCAGGAAGCTCGCTGCGTCGATACCTGTTCGATACTGGACAAGCCGCTTCTCGCCGCACGCATCATTGAGGACAGTGGCTACCCAGTCGTCAGAAACGGCGATCTCGTCTTGCTGGAGTCTGTTGAGCTATCGAGTGAGTCACTCCTGGATCCGATGAAGGGTGACGTCGTAGCGATCATGGCCGCGCAGCACGGCGAGCAATTCGCCTATTTGAAACGGGTCGGGTCTTCCATTCAGGGCACTGGTCTACGCATTTTCGAGAACGTGGGTACCTTCGGCGACTCACTGGCGGTGTCCTGTTCTGACGGGAACTACGGGGCAATTGATTGTTTACAGCTGCAGAGTATGTGGCGCGTTCACGGGGTTATCAGAGCAAGGCTGCCAGGGCACTAGATCTATCACCGCCGAGCAATGACTGTCTGCTTTTGGCCGGACGCGCGCCCATGCAGACAAACGCCAATACTAGAAACTGCCAGTTTACTTATCGCTGTCACATGTAACACCTGTGCGCTTGTAACACTTCATTGTGGTCGAAGCGCACAGACGTGTAACACCATAAAAACCGTTATTAATCAAATACATAAACAATCATGTAACACGAGTAACACCTGTAACACCAATTTTTAGCCCCTAGCCCCGTGAGTGGATAAACCTTCAGCGATGTAGGCCATAGTCATGCCCATCCCATTTAAAAATATCAGGGGCCCCTGGGAGAGCTGACTTGATACGGGGTCGGAAACCCGCCGGACTTTGTTAGCGGATAGGTGCCCAGCTTAGTGAACAGGTGAATCGGGTGAACACACAGTTCACCAGTGCGATTGCACAAGATGTTGAGAGGTCGCCGGGGACCCTGAGCATTTCTGAATTACACGGGGCATAGAACCCGCGCGATCTTGGTAGTGGCTGATTTTTTTACATTGGTTGACAGGTTGACTCGGTTGACGGCCCAAGGTGTCCATAATCATCAACACAAAAGGCCATCGTTACCGGTGCGGTAACGATGGCCTTTTTTCAGCAGGATTCTTTCAATTTCAATGGCTGAAATTTCAGTAACTTTGAAGTTCTCCCACTAACGCAGTCCCGCGGGTTTCCGACCCCGTGTGTCTCGCAACCCCTCAGGGTCCCCACTGGATTTTCACACCCAGGCAATCGACGACTTCGATGACCACGCCACCAGAACCCACCTAATAGATGGAACTGACCATAGTGATAGATCCGCTGGTCGTCGGGCTTCAGCCCAAGCCGGAGCTGCCGCTATAGATCCTAATCATTTGGAGAAGCCTATGACCCGGAAGTTGATTTCCCTGAGCCTCACATCGTTGTTTCTGCTGCATGGCTGCACGTCATCATTCACCGAAACAGACCCCCTGAATATCGCTCTTAAGACTTGTGGCATGGGGTTGAGCACACAGACCTCTCATGTGTTCAAAGCCGCTTACGAAATAGCATCAAAGAAGGGAGCTGCAGAGTTCAGCTCGACGATGAATCGTAGCGTTGATACCCAAGAGCATGCATTACTCGCACAGCTTGGGGACAAGTCTCCGGAAAGTACGAAAGCGATTCTGAAGGAGATCAGCAACGTTCGTGAATGCGTGATCGCACAAAGCACTTTGCTCCGTCCGGCATCTCGCCCGGAATTGCTAGAGCAATGCAGATTGAACATTCAGCAACGAATCTCCCCGCCTGGACCGGTGAGCTACGGCACGCTGCGTTACTGGACGCAGCTACCTGATGATCCAAAGTACAAAAAGGACATGCCAATCATGGCTGGACACTTTGACAACGGAGGGAAGGGATTCGACGTAAAGGCCCAGTGCGATATCAGCGGGGGGAGGCTCCAAGACGTCATAGATCTTGAACCAACTGCCGGTTAATGATCTGATCACGGCCATTAAGACCCTCAGCAGACCTTAGACTTAATGCCCTAGCAATGACCGGCTTGTATCCCTGCTTGTATCCCTACATTTAAAATTAGGCTGCAAGCCACGGAATACATGAATCACGCCAGTCTCCCTCGGGCACCATATACAAAGATCCAGCGGTCCTTACCAGCCACTGGAAAACAAATAAACCGGCACTTAGCCGGTTTTTTTGTGCCTGCGATTCCTGCGCACTCCCCTTCCCAAACTCGTTCATGCCTTTCGATAAACCCCGGCCAGCTCCCGAGCCAAACCAATAAAATTCTGCAACGGCGCCGAGGGATTGAATGCGCGCTGTACCAATGTAATGGGCGCCAACAACCTCGGCTGCGCGTCGCGGATGCGGCAATACACCACGGATTCGCGGTGTACGTCGCGCATCGACGCGGGCACCACCGAGATGCCTTCACCGGCGGCAACCAAACTGACGTTGGTCAGCATCCGCTCCACTTCAAAGGCAATATTCGGCTCGAAGCCGGCGTTCTGGCAGGCCTTGATCAGGTTGGCGTACATGCCCGGCGCGCCGGGGCGGCGGACGAGGATGAAGCGTTCATCCTTGAGTTCAATCATGCTGATCTTGGGTTCGGCCCCTTTGAGCAACGGGTGCCCAATCGGCAAGGCCAGGAGCATTTCCTCGTTGAGCAGGCGGTGGAAGGTCAGGCTTTCGGGGGCGCTGACCGGTGCACGAAGGATGCCGATGTCGATGCGTTTTTCGGTGGTGTCTTCGGTGACTTCACGGGCGCTCCCTTCCTTGATCGACAGTTCCACGCCGGGGTATTGCTCGCGGTAGGCGCGAATGATCCGAGGGATCAGCGGGTGCGCGGCGGCAGAACTGGTGAAACCAATGACCAACGTACCTTCAATCCCCTGCGCTGCGCGGGAGGCCTTGAGGGAACCTTGCTCGACACGAGCCAGAATCGCCCGCGCTTCATCGAGGAACACCAGCCCGCCAGCGGTCAGATCAACGCCCTTGGGATGACGTTTGAACAACTCGAAACCCAACTCTCGTTCCAATGCACGTATCTGTTGGCTGAGGGGCGGCTGCTGCATATTCAGGCGCTCGGCGGCGCGGGTGATATGTCGCTCTTCGGCCACTATGATGAAATAACGTAAATGGCGAAGTTCCATGGTGGTATATCCCGTAACAAGGCCTTATTATTTGCGGCCTGAGTGAGTCTTCAGGCTGACCAATATGCCGAACATGGCCAGTCACGACAATAACAAATAATAAAAATCGCCTGGAGTACGGATGCCGTTCATTCATGCCAAAAATGGAACCCTGCCTATATTGATTGCCATTGCCTGTGGCATGACGCTGGGTCTGGTTTATCCAGAAGTGGCAATTGATATGAAACTGCTCAGCGACACCTTCATAAAAACCCTCGGCTTATTGATGCCGTTCCTGCTATTTGTCTTGGTTTCTACCGGTATTGCCGGCCTCAATCGTGAACACAAACACCCCAATGTGATCTACCGCGTCGTGCTGTATTTTCAGCTGATGTCCATCGCCGCGCTGGTGTTTGGAATGGCGACGGGTTTGCTGTTCAACCTTAATCACGCAGCCGTTTTTGCCGCTGCGCCCACACCGGAAAAACTGCTTCACGAGCTATCGTGGATGGCCATTTCGTCCAGTATTTACGATGTTTTGACCCAAAGCCTGTTATTGCAGGTGATGTTGCTTGCGGTGATTTGCGGGCTGTTGCTCAAGCGTGGCGGGGCCTTCAGCGACCGATGCCAGGGTTGGCTTGAAACCGGCGTACAGATGATGTTCCTGCTGTTGCGGATCCTCTTGAAATTCGCGCCGTTGGCGGCATTTGGCGCCATGGCTTTTGTCGTCGGCAAATATGGCCTGAGTTCGGTCATGCCGCTGCTTAAATTTATTGTGGTTATTTATCTGGCGTGTGGATTATTTGTCGTCGTGGTATTCGCCACCATCACCCGAATGGTGGGCGTTAAATTATCAAGACTGATTATTTACTTAAAGGAAGAGTTACTGTTAGTAACGTTCACCGGCTCGTCGGTGGCCGCACTTCCAGGACTTATCGGCAAACTTGAGGCATTGGGTTGCGACAGCCAATTAGTGCGCCTGATATTGACCACCGGTTACACCTTTAACTTGTCCGGCACCAATCTTTACCTGACCACCGCGCTGATGTTTCTTGCCCAATTGGCCGGGGTGGATATCACCGCGCCGCAACTCCTGGAGGTGCTGTTGATTTGTTTGTTTACCTCCCTCGGCGCGACCAGTGTCGCCGGTTCTGCATTGTTTACCCTGATCGCGACCTTGAGCATTCTGCAACTGGTGCCACTGGAAGGCGTGGGGTTGCTGCTGGGCGTGGAGCGGTTGATGAAGTGCCGGTCGCTGACCAATGTGCTGGGTAACGGCGTGGCGTGTCTGGCGATATGCGGATGGCAAAACTCCATCGATCGTGAGGCCTTGAACCGTGAATTTGCCGACCTGAAGTAGCGCCGGGGATGCCGGCGCCACATTTGATCACCTAGTTTTTGGCATCCGCCAACTTGCTGAATGCCTTGTCCAGATTGTCTTCAGCACCTTTCAGTTTTGCCCGACGCTCCACCAACCACTGCTGATCGCCATCCAGGGTTTTGCGCGCCTCGACCAGCATCCGCTTGACCTCTTCCGGTTGCGGGCCGCCCGTGCCTTTGCGGGTTTTGACCATATTGGTCGGCGACAACGCCGTCCGGAATTGCGCCTCATCCAGCGGCAAGGTGTTAGGCGTCCACTTGAACTTGTCCGCCGCCTGGCGATACAGCTTCTGCGCATCGGCATACGGGAACGTCTTCGGCGTGGTGCCGTTGCTGCGCGCTTCGGTGACGATTAGCGACGCGAAGCTATGACCAATACGGAACGGCACCTTGAATTGCCGCTCCAGGGTGTCGGCCAGTTCCATTGAAGTACTCCACTCCGACTCCAGTTCTTCCAGGGCGCGCTGCGGATTGATTTGCAGCGCATCGAGCACCGCATCCAGGCTCTCGAACATCTCGCCCGTGGCGTGGAACAGCCCCAACGAATCGAAGGCGAACTTGTAGTCGGTCATGCCGGTGGTGACGTTATGCGCGCGCAAAGTAACGGTCTGCGACAGCCCTACGACATCCGAGGCCGATTCACGGGTGCGCATCAGCAAGCCCGGATTGCGTTTTTGCGGCATCGCGCTGCTGGTGTAGGTGGACTCTTCATCCAGCAGCAGCCACGGGCGAATCTGATGATATTGGGTGTGGATGTCGCCAATCATCGCGCCCACCCGAATCGCCGAGGACGCCGCCAGGTTCGCCGCTTCAATCGGAATGTCATAGGTCGAGACCTGGCTCGAATCCAGGGAGTTTTCCCGCACGCCATCAAACCCCAGCAACTCGGCCAGACGCTCGCGGTTCAGCGGGTAAGCGGAGTTCGCCAGCACGGCGGTGCCCATCGGGCTCTGGTTAAGGCGCACGTAGAGTTCGCGGATGCGTTGGCCATCGCGATCAAACGCGGCTTCGAACGCCAGCAAATAATGCGCATAACTGATCGGCATGGCCTGCACGCCGTTGGTATAGGCCGGCACCAGGGTGTCGACGTTCTTTTCCGCCAGGCTCAGGATGCGTTGGCGGGTAGCGTTCAACGCCTCGCTGTAGGCCAACACCTGTGAGCGCAATTTGGCCAGGCGGAACGTCGCCAGCATGTCCTGACGACTACGGCCGGAGTGGATCAGCGACGCCTCGGGACCGATCTTGTCGGTCATGATTTTTTCCAGTTGCAGCACATCGCTGGGACGCACGCCGCCGGGCTGCGCGCCCTGATCGATGGCGTAACGCACGCCGCCAGCAATCTTGCGCCCCATGTCAGGCTTGACGATGCCTTCCTCGGTGAGCATCACAATCGATGCCTTGTTGATGCGGTTCAGCCAGGCGAACTGGGTTTGAGTCGGATCGCCCTTGGCCTTGTGCGACGCCTGCGAGGTGTCCACCGAGGCGCCGACTTTCGCCGCCTGGGCCGCGCACTGTTCGGTGGTCTTGCAGGGCAATTCGCCGGTGTCCGCAGCGTAGGCGCCGTAACTGCTGAACAGGGTGAAGACCACGGCGAGGTGGATGAGTTTTTTCTGGGTGAACATGTCAGTGCTCCGCTTTTCTTTATGGGTTACAACAGGGTCAGGGTGTAGCTGACGATGAACCGGTTCTGATCGATGTCATTGCCCTTCTCGTTGCTGCGGTACGTGCCGTTGCGCCATTTCACGCCGAGGTTCTTCAGCGCGCCGCTCTGGAACACGTAGCCGATGTCGGTGTTGCGCTCCCACTCGGTGCCTTCCACGCCTTTGGTGCGTTCGAAGTTGTCGCCCTTGAGGTAGCGCGTCATGAACGTCAGCCCGGGCAGGCCGAGGGCGGCGAAGTCGTAGTCGTAGCGAACCTGCCAGGACTTTTCCTCGGGGTTGGCGAAGTCCGGCGAGATCATCACGTAGTTGACGAGGTAGGAATCGGTGCCATCGAGGTGCGGAAAGCCAGTCGTGCCTTTCATGCGCTGATAGGCCGTGCCGAACGAGTGTCCCTGAATGCTGTAGGTGAACCGCGCACCAAAAGCCTGGTTATCGATGTTGGTGTTGCCGTCCTTACTGGAGTCGGCGTAGCGCAAATCGGTCTTGAACGACTGCGACTTGCCCAGCGGCAAGGTGTGCACCAGGTTGAAGATGTTCTGCGTGTAGTTGTCCTCCAGATGCGCGTAGTGGTAGCCGGTGGCGAGGTCCTTGGTCCACTTGTAGTTGGCACTCGCGAAGTCGAATTTATCGCTGGGCACCGCGCCCTTGATGCCTTTGCCATCGACCTCGATGTCATCGTGACCGCTGACGTTACGCAAGGTATTGCTGGTCAGGCGCCCGGCGTCGAAGGTCAGACCGTCAATGTCCAAACTGCTCAACTGCGCACCACGAAAGGTTTGCGGCAACAGGCGTCCGTCGTTGGGCAGCACGGTCGGCAGCGACGGGATCAACGTCCCGACCTTCAACACACTCTTGGAAATCCGCGCCTTGGCCGTCGCGCCCATGCGGCTGTAACTGTCCGGCGCCTTGTCGCTACCCACGGGTAACAGACCGGTATTTTGCCGATCAGGGCTGGAATCCAGCTTCAAACCCAGCAAACCAATGGCATCGACACCAAACCCCACTGGCCCTTCGGTAAAACCCGATTGGTAGTTGAGAATCAGCCCTTGGGCCCATTCATCCCGCTTGGACTGACTGGCACCGTCCTGGCGGTAATCACTGTTGAAGTAGAAATTGCGAAATTCGAGGTCGGCCTTACTGTCTTTAAGAAAGTCAGCTTCAGCGAAAGGAGAAAAGGCGAGCGACAAACCCAAGGTGGCCGACGTCAGCCCCAGGGCGATAGGTTTTTTATTCATTGTTATTCCCGTTGCCTACTGCTTATTTTTAGAATTGTTTGTCCGGACGGCGACAGGGAGACCCATCCGGCATACGCAGGCTAACGAGCTGGTTTGCAGATTGAAAATATATTGAAAGTCTTGATTGCAGAGGTTTTGAGTATGGTGAATCTGCGGTGGCAATCGACGAACAGGAGGTAGCAAATATCAGCGACACCGCCCCTCTCACCGCTTAATATGGCGCCCGCAAACCGAGGCTCGAGTCTTCCTCGGCACCGAATCAAATAAGGTCTTGCTGCGCAGGGCTTTTTTTTCGCCCACACAAAAGTGACTGGCACCTCACCACCCCGAAGGCTGCGATCTTTTGATCTTGCCTTTAAGGCACACAATCCAAACCGCTCAGCTAACGAATCAAGGATTCACACAATGGAATTGCCACTGGAAACCGTTGCCCTGTTCGCCCTCAAGCTGGCTTATGAGCGCGAGGGGGAAAGCCCGATCCTGCGGGATGATCCGATCATGAGTGATTATGAGCGGGAGGTTTTTGGGTTGTTGGTGCGGCGGGGGGATGTTGAGGGGATTCAGTTTCGGGTGGGGCATTGTGTGGGGTTGGCGTTGGATGCGTTAGGTGGTGTTGATACGCCGTTGGGGCGGGAGCTGCGTAGGTTGGCTGCTGATTTCAGTGATGCGCGGACGATGGAGCAGCTTGAAGCGCCGGTTATTGCGCTTAGGGATTACTTGAAAGATATTCAGTAATATGATCGGGTTAGGGTAAGTTTGGCGCCGCTTGTACACGACTGGTACTAGGTAAGTATTTGGCTGATAAGGAAATAATTTGCCCACGTTTCCATTG
This sequence comes from Pseudomonas sp. ADAK2, assembly GCF_012935755.1. Classification (GTDB taxonomy): domain Bacteria; phylum Pseudomonadota; class Gammaproteobacteria; order Pseudomonadales; family Pseudomonadaceae; genus Aquipseudomonas. The sequence continues at coordinate 5,756,608 of NZ_CP052862.1, read as the reverse complement.
CGCCAGCAGACAAACACAAAAGACTTTTTCAGCATCACAAGGACGTATAAATGCGGAAAATCGCCATAAGCAACAAGCCACTCAGAGGCATTCCCCGTCGCCTTCGTGCACTGGAACGCTGGGCCTCTGGTTTTCGCGACGAGTTTCACCCGCGATCCGCGCACATGGAGCGCTATACACATTGGAAGATCCCGGTGCACGAGGCCCTGATTCAAGGTCCTCAAGCCAGGATCGAAGTTCAAGCCTTCTGCATTCAGCAACTGCTCGAAGCCGCAAACCACCTGTCCAACGCTGCTGACCGCTCACAGGGTTACTATCGCGTCGCTTGCCTACTGGTGTGGCCATGGGTTCATCAAAGTGAAGTCACCGTCTTCTATGACCGAGACTATTATCTGGGTTTTCTCGGTGAAGCTAACGCGCTCATGCCAGAGCGGATCAGTCGTACTCTTGCGTTGCAAACACCAGCGAATTTCATCGAGCACGGACATGACGTAACTCAACCTGACGATGAGGTCGCAGTACAGTGGTGGTGCATCGGGGAACCGGCCTGATGTATTTCGCGAGCAGGCTCGCTCCCATCGGGATTGTGGTGGGCTGGCAGACATCGCTTGTTCCAAGTGCGCTAGAGTGCGTGAATAATAAATCAGTCCCCTTTTCTCTCGAACAAAAAAAGAAAAAACGGGAACGGATTTATTGTAGGGGTTATCCAATAATAAATCTTTCCCATTTTCCTAATTTACTGAGATGACTATAATAAAAATAGGTCTGTCACCTTTTCTCGAAAGAGTTCAGCGACGACCTCAAGCCAATGAGGAGTCTTATTGAGTCTCGACTGGACTGACTTCATCTTTAGAGCATACTTAATTCAAACAAACCTTAACTTAAAATTATTGCTAATTGCTTTTCCTCAAAAGAAAATTAGTTCATCTCCAATAACACCAGACCAATAATTACATCAAAGCATCTCTACAAAAAACACAGCAAATCTGACTCTTTACGACATTACAACTTTTCAACCCAGAGATAATCATAGAAAAAAGAGGCTAGAAAAAGCAGAAAAAAGGGTCAGATTTATTTCCATCCACCCTGACAACCATTTCAAGCCCACACAATTTACCAATTCACTTATTTCAAGCAGGCAACACAAATTTTGCTTCAAGCCTATGCAACAACTCGAACGTATTCAAAAAAGGAATGTTTAGTTCCTTACAAATATTGGGAATAATGAATTTTCGTTTAGCATCGAGATTCAGCACTTCATGAGTAACGACTGTAGCCCCTGTGGTCATCGCTTTCGCAATTAACCAAGGATCAGCACCTGCTAAAAATTCTTCCATAGCACCTGTCTTCATCTTAGGAGCTTGATCAGCCACAAGCCCCGCAACCTGCATGAACGCCAGTTGCGTATCCTGATCAGTGGTGGAGTGGAAAAAATCGGAATTGCCCTTCGCCCAACCCGCCAAATCGTCATTGCCTCTCGTCAGCTCATCTAATACCGGCGCAATACTGGATAAAGCCAGTGCTTTATTTTTAAGTAATAACCATTGCCAAAATCCAGGACAAATGACCATTCCATAGTAGCGATTCTTAGCTTCGATCAGAGTGTTGGCGTCTAGTAAATGATTCATTCCGAAATCTTACTGGCGAGAGTCCTTAATTTAGCAGGTTGCACGCCGAGCAAATTTCCCGCCTCGCGTAGCAGCATCCGGCCACTCATTGCTTCAGTCAGCACTGCCTTGCTTAGACGAGGGCTGTTTTTCGTGGTGGCGTTACGGTAATAGTCACCTGCTCCACCTTTGTCATCCTGGAAAGCCTTGAGGATCATTCGATAGTAAGCGCTGTACTGCGCTTGACTTATATAGCCCAGATCAAATGCGCGACGACCGATAGCTAATTTACTGATGTGAAACCGAGAGGCTAGCGGAGGTAAGTTGTCTTCCCAGTTAACATCTGCGTTCCAAAGGGCGCGAAACTTGACTTCGGGAGCAAGGAACTCACCGGCAACCGCATTGCAGAATCGCTCCTCGTCTCGACCATTTACGGTATTTCCGTCAGATACTCCACTGCTACCAATCCAAATATGTGCCAGCTCATGAATTAAGGTGAAGAGCCTGGCAGTGGGGGCATCAGAACTATTAATAAACACAACAGGTGCGACAACATTACTGATGGCAAAACCACGGAACTCACTAACTTCAAGTTTGCGATGCGTATTCCCTAGCGCAATGCCGCTGCGCATCACCAAAATGCCAGCCGCCTCAGCAGCTTCAATTAAGGCACGGCTGTACTTGTCATAATCCAATCGAGCAATGTCAGGGTGCACGCGGAGGATTCGGCGGATATCGTCCACTACCTCTGCGACTTGAGAACGGCTATTAAAGCGACCTACAAATGCCAGCGGTTGACGCTCTTGATTTTGCAGATGCTCCAGATACCAGTCTTGCTTACGTATGGAATCCCTAACGGTGTCCAACAGTTCCAAACTGGGACGTTGAGGAGCAATCCCACCGACAGTTCGCAGATCAGGTAAAGGCAATTGTTCGACGGGTGGCTGCTTAAGAAAAAGGAAGCCGAACGGGATGTGAGCAAGATTCGCCCACTTTTGAGCCTGAAGGAATGTTGGCTTGGTCTCGCCTGCCTCCCATTCCTCTACTCGATCAGGTTTCACTGGCAGTTTTTTAGCAACCTGCTCAGTGGAGAGACCTGCACGTTCACGAGACCATGTGAGCAGGCTTGGATTGACTAAGGCGGCTTGGCTCATAGGGTCGAAGGCAAATCAGATGGGGCCAGCAAACGTTCTAAAGCATCCTTGGCAGATGCAGCCGACTGACGCTGGTTCCAGTTATCTGGCATTGCCTTTCTCCTTGGCTGTTTAAGGTCGAGTTGCAGCGACTACAGATTAGTCGAGAAACAGAGCTGCCGACGGTGGGAGCGCGCGATTATGAGGTAAATTTTCTTCGACCCGAAGCGCAAATATGTAACCCAAGACAAATGGTATTGACCTGTTTCAATGCGTTTCATATCCGAACTCCACAGGGACTGACTAGATAATCACCCACCCTTCCGAGGTTGCAGGAAAAGTGTCTCCACGATAACCTCCCACCGTCGCTGCCAATTCAGCGACCGGGTGTGGTAACCCGAGTTATTCAAGGCGCTACAGCGCCCCCATCACGTCTGCCGGCGCTTTTTTTATGCCTGCGGCGTGAGTTATGGCAGCTGTGCGTGGGACGTCTTCGGACGTGCCGGTTTCCTTGATTCCCGGTTTACCACCCTGCGCACAGCTGTCACCCATTCGTGTGGTAACGAACGTGGCAGCTCCTCATATCAAGGAGTCTGATAATGCGCAGCATCAATCCGTACACAATTTGGCTTTCCCCTCTACGCAACACCCAATCGCATAACGCTTCCCCCTGCCCCACCGCTTCTCCATCACCGGAGACGCCCAATGACTGATCAACCCGAACTCAAAACCATCGGCCTGACCCCGGCCATTTACTGTGCAGACCAACCGCTGTTCCACGTCACTCGCGATGTGCCGCTGGGTGATGCGTTGTCGATGGCTTCGGACTTTCTGTTTTTGGCTAAGTCGCTGACCAAAGAGGCTGCCTATGACAGGGATACTGACCGTCATGCCTGGGCTGCGCATTATTTGACGTCGATGAGTAAGGCGTTGGTGGATGATGCGGTGAAGGTTTTGACGCGGGGGCGGGATTCTACGGTGCCGCCTAAGCGGGCGGCGGAGAAGGCTGAGGGGTAGGAACGGGGGAGCGGGTTGTTTGGGAGGGTCGTAGTCGGTTCAGCATTGGTGTTGGCTGGGCTGGCGCTTTCGCGAGCAAGCTTCGCTCCTACGTTGGATTGTGTTTAGCCCCGAGTTTTCGGGGCTTTTTCGTGTTTGGGTCAGAGGACGTGTTGGGAGATCAGTTTTGAGATTTCGACCATTGATGTTCTGCCGGTGAATTCGAATTTCACTTTGCCCAGTGACGAGAAGTAGATCTCCAGTTCGGAGTCCAGGTCGAACGTGCCGGACGTTTCCACCGAGTACGCGACGATGTTTTTGTACGGCAGCGAGGTGAAGTCTTTTTTGCTGCCGGTGATGCCCTGGACGTTGACGGCGATGATGCGTTTGTTGGTGAACACGACGCCGTCGCGCATGGATTTGTAGGCGTCGATGACGTGTTCGCCGTCGAGCAAAAGGTCGGTAACGCGCTGGGCGTATTCTTCGTTTTGCTTGAGTTTGAAGAAGCCCTTGTTGTTGAAATCAATCATTTGTCGCTCCTGTTATTCGATTTGAATCGGTCCTTTAGTCCCGGCATCGCTGTCCATCCAGTAATCCTGATTCTGCAATCGCCGATCCCCCTGAATGGTGAAGGTGATCTTGCCCTGGCGGAACTGTAGCGTGCCGTCGGTACGCTTGGCATTGACCCGTTTGCCGTTGACCCAGACTTGCTCCTTGGCATCGATGCGGATGGTGGCGACGGTCGCGCCGGCTTCGCTCTTGGCCACCCATTGCCCGACGTAGGGGGTTGGGGTGCTTGGGGCGTCGGTGGCGGGATTGGTGAAGCCGGCCTTGGCGTTTTCTGCCTTGGACTTGTGGATGTCGCAGCCTTGGGTTTCGCTGACTTGGGTGCAGCCGGATTGCTCCAGTTGTTTGCGGTATTTGTCGTTGATGGCGTAGGCCGGGGCTTGGGCGGCGATCAGGATGATCAGCGCCGGCAGGATGGCTTTCTTCATGTTGACTCCTTGGCGATCAGTTCGCGCCGAACGGCATCGTACGTTCACTGTAGTGGATGGGTGTGCAGTGCTTGTGCCACAAAAGATTTCAGACAGTGCGCGCCTTCGTCAGTGCTCTTCTAGACTTAACGGGTGGTCGTGGAAAGAACCGAGCACGTCGCTTTTGTGCAGTTGAACCGATGCCAGCGTGGCAAGCTGCAATTTATGCCCTGAAGAGGTGCGACAAAGATCGCACCGGGCCCAACAAGATGCCCGCTCAGGGTGCCTGGCCACCGGCCAAAAATGCCACGATACCGTGACGTGGTGTGAACGCCGCAGCCGACACTTTCGGACAACCGACGACCTTCTGGTGTGTCCGTGACCGTGAGGAATGCTGTATGCCTGATGAGATGTTGTTGCACCTGCCGATGGTCAACAGCCTGTTGGAGCGCCATAAAGGCTCTGCGGGTGCACTGTTGCCGATCCTCCATGAGATTCAGGAGGGTATCGGTTATATCCCCGATGTCGCCATTCCCGAAATTGCCCACGCCCTCAATCAGAGTCAGGCCGAGATTCGTGGGGTGATCAGTTTTTACCATGACTTCCGCACCGCGCCGCCGGCCCGCCATATCCTGCGTCTGTGCCGCGCCGAGTCGTGCAAGAGCCGCGGTGCCGAGCAGTTGGCCGCGCAGTTGCGCGAACGTCTGCAACTGGATGATCACGGCAGCAGCGCCGATGGCAGTATCAGTTTGCGTCCGGTTTATTGCCTTGGTGCTTGTGCCTGTTCGCCCGCGCTGGAGCTGGATGGTCAGGTGCATGCGCGGTTGAGTGCCGAGCGGCTGGATGCGCTGCTTGAAGCTTGCCGGGAGGACGTATGAGCCTCTATTTGCCTTGTGATTCCCTGGCTCGCGCCGTGGGTGCCGATGAGGTGGCGGTGGCGCTTGCCGGTCAGGACCTGCAACGCACCAGTTCCCGTGGCCTGTATTGGCTGGAACCGCTGCTGGAAGTGGACACCGCGCAAGGTCGGATCGGCTTTGGTCCGTTGACTGCGGCCGATGTGCCGTCCGTGCTGGATGCGCTGCAAGGCGAGCCGTCCGCCCATCCGCTGGCCTTGGGCCTGGTGGAAGAATTGCCTTATCTGAAGACCCAGCAACGCCTGCTGTTCGCCCGTGCCGGCATCACCCGACCATTGTCGCTGGACGATTACCGGGCCCATGGCGGTTTCGAGGGTTTGAAAAGGGCTGTCGTCATTGGCGGCGATGAAACCGCGACGGCGGTGTTTGATTCAGGGCTGCGTGGCCGTGGCGGCGCGGCGTTTCCGGCCGGGATCAAATGGCGCACGGTGCGCGCCACTCAGGCTGTGCAGAAATACATCGTGTGCAACGCCGACGAAGGCGACTCCGGCACCTTCGCCGACCGTATGTTGATGGAAGGCGATCCTTTCCTGTTAATCGAAGGCATGGCCATTGCCGGCATCACTGTCGGCGCCAGTTACGGCTACATCTATGTGCGCTCGGAATATCCACAGGCCGTCGCGACTTTGCGCGAGGCGCTGGATATCGCGCGGGCCAACGGTTACCTCGGCGCCAATGTCGGCGGCAGCGGCTTGGCTTTCGATATGGAAGTGCGAGTCGGTGCCGGCGCTTATATCTGCGGTGAAGAAACCGCGCTGTTGGACTCGCTGGAAGGCAAGCGCGGGATTGTCCGCGCCAAGCCACCGATCCCGGCGCTGAAGGGTTTGTTTGGTTTGCCGACCCTTGTACACAACGTTTTGACCCTGGCCTCGGTGCCGCTGATTCTGGCCAAGGGCGCGCAGTTCTATCGCGATTACGGCATGGGCCGCTCCCTCGGCACCATGCCTTTCCAACTGGCGGGCAACATTCGTCACGGCGGGCTGGTGGAACGAGCCTTTGGCCTGACCCTGCGCGAATTGGTGGAAGACTACGGCGGCGGCACCGCCAGTGGCCGGCCGCTGAAAGCTGCGCAGGTTGGCGGCCCGCTCGGCGCTTGGGTGCCGCCCGCGGATTTCGACACACCGCTGGATTACGAAGCCTTCGCCGGTATCGGCGCGATGCTCGGTCACGGTGGTGTGGTGGTGGCGGACGACAGCCTGGACATGGCGCACATGGCGCGTTTCGCCCTGCAATTCTGCGCCGAAGAATCCTGCGGCAAATGCACGCCGTGCCGCATCGGTTCAACTCGCGGCGTCGAGGTGATCGACCGAATGCTGGCTGCGCCGGATCAAAGCGGTCGCGATGAGCAGGCAATCATCCTCAAGGACCTGTGCGACACGATGCAATACGGTTCGCTCTGCGCCTTGGGCGGCATGGCGCCGTTTCCGGTCGTCAGCGCCCTCAAGCACTTCCCCGCCGACTTCGGTCTGCAATCTTCGGAGGCCGACCAATGATCACCCTCTTCGACCCGAACACCGATATCGATCTCGGCACCCCGGCGCGCGAAAGCCAGGTGCAAGTCACCCTGAACATCGACGGCCGCAGCATCAGCGTGCCCGAAGGCACTTCGGTGATGCGCGCCGCCGCGCTGCTGGGCACGACCATTCCGAAACTGTGTGCCACCGACAGCCTCGAAGCGTTCGGTTCCTGCCGCATGTGCCTGGTGGAAATCGATGGTATGCGCGGCTACCCGGCGTCTTGCACCACGCCGGTCACTGAAGGCATGAGCGTGCACACGCAGACGCCGAAACTTGCGACCCTGCGCCGGAATGTCATGGAGTTGTACATCTCCGATCACCCGCTGGATTGCCTGACCTGTTCGGCCAACGGCAACTGCGAGCTGCAAACCGTCGCCGGTCAGGTTGGCCTGCGCGAAGTGCGCTATGGCTATGAAGGCGAGAACCATCTGGCGGACGTGAAAGACACTTCAAACCCCTACTTCGACTACGACCCGAGCAAGTGCATCGTCTGCAACCGTTGCGTGCGCGCTTGCGAAGAAACCCAAGGCACGTTTGCCCTGACCATCACCGGGCGCGGGTTTGAGTCTCGCGTTTCCGCCGCCGGTGGCGATAACTTTCTCGACTCGGAATGCGTGTCCTGCGGCGCCTGTGTGCAAGCCTGCCCGACCGCGACCCTGATGGAAAAATCGGTGGTCGAACTGGGCCAGCCGGAACGCAGCGTCATCACCACGTGCGCCTATTGCGGCGTGGGCTGCTCGTTCCGCGCCGAGATGAAGGGCGACAAACTGGTGCGCATGGTTCCAGACAAGAACGGTCAGGCCAACCACGGCCATTCCTGCGTCAAAGGACGGTTTGCCTGGGGCTACGCGACCCACCCGGATCGCATCACCAAACCGATGATCCGCAGTCACATCAACGACCCGTGGCAGGAAGTCACCTGGGATGAAGCGGTGACCTACGCCGCCAGCGAATTCCGCCGCTTGCAGCAAAAGTACGGCCGTGACTCGATTGGCGGCATCACCTCCAGTCGCTGTACCAACGAAGAAACCTATCTGGTGCAAAAACTGGTGCGCGCCGCGTTCGGCAACAACAACGTCGATACCTGCGCGCGGGTCTGCCATTCGCCGACCGGTTATGGACTGAAACAAACGCTTGGCGAGTCGGCCGGGACCCAGAGTTTCGATTCGGTGATGCAGGCCGACGTGATTCTGGTGATGGGCGCCAACCCCAGCGACGCGCACCCGGTGTTCGCTTCCCAACTCAAACGGCGCCTGCGTGAAGGCGCGCGGCTGATCGTCATCGATCCTCGACGCATTGATCTGGTGGACTCGGTGCACGCCCGCGCCGAACTGCACTTGGCGCTGCGTCCGGGCACCAACGTTGCCATGCTCAACGCGCTGGCCCATGTGATCGTCACCGAAGGTTTGCTCGATCAGGCCTTTATCGACGCCCGTTGCGAGGGCAGCGATTTCGCTCGCTGGAGTGAGCAAGTCAGCCGCGCGGAAAACTCGCCGGAAGTGCTGGGCGAGATCTGCGGTGTGGCCCCGGCCGACATCCGCGCCGCCGCTCGCCTCTATGCCAACGCCAACAACGCGGCGATCTACTACGGCTTGGGCGTCACCGAACACAGCCAAGGCAGCACGGCGGTGATGGGCATCGCCAACCTGGCCATGGCCACCGGCAACATCGGCCGCGAAGGCGTGGGCGTGAACCCGCTGCGGGGGCAGAACAACGTTCAGGGCTCGTGCGACATGGGCTCCTTCCCCCACGAGTTGCCCGGCTACCGGCACATCTCCAACGAAGTGGTACGGACCCAGTTCGAGCAGGCGTGGAACGTCACCCTGCAACCTGATCCGGGCCTGCGTATTCCCAACATGTTCGAGGCCGCGCTGGGCGGCACATTCAAGGGTTTGTATTGCCAGGGCGAAGACATTGCCCAGAGCGATCCGAATACCCAACACGTCACCGCAGCACTGTCGGCCATGGAATGCGTGGTGGTGCAGGACATTTTCCTCAACGAAACCGCCAGGTTCGCCCATGTGTTCCTGCCGGGCAGTTCGTTCCTGGAAAAGGACGGCACCTTCACCAACGCCGAGCGCCGCATTTCGCGGGTGCGCAAGGTCATGGAACCGCTGGGCGGCAAGGCTGACTGGGAAGGCACCGTGGCCCTGGCCAACGCGCTGGGTTACCCGATGAACTACACGCACCCATCGCAAATCATGGATGAAATCGCCAGCCTGACGCCGACCTTCACCAACGTCAGCTACGCCGAACTGGATCGCCACGGCAGCCTGCAATGGCCGTGCAACGCGGCGGCACCGGACGGCACGCCGACCATGCACATCGAGGAGTTCGTGCGCGGCAAGGGCCGTTTCATGCTCACCGGCTACGTGCCCACCGAGGAAAAGGTCAACAATCGCTATCCGCTGCTGCTGACCACCGGGCGCATCCTCAGCCAGTACAACGTCGGCGCGCAAACCCGGCGCACCGAGAACGTCGCCTGGCACGATGAAGACCGCTTGGAAATCCACCCGACCGACGCCGAGAGCCGTGGCATCAACGAAGGCGATTGGGTCGGCATCGGCAGCCGCGCCGGCCAGACCGTATTGCGTGCGCGGGTCACCGAGCGGGTCGCCCCGGGCGTGGTGTACACCACGTTCCACTTCCCGGAATCCGGGGCCAACGTCATCACGACGGACAATTCCGACTGGGCCACCAACTGTCCGGAATACAAGGTCACCGCCGTGGAAGTCAGCCGCGTCTACCACCCTTCCGAGTGGCAAAAACGCTATCAGGCCTTCAGTGACGAACAGGACCGTCTGCTGAAAGACCGCCGTCAGGCACGTGGCGCCAAAGCTGAGGTGCGCCGATGAGCACTGCCAACCTGATCAAAATGGTCAACCAGATCGCCCTGTACTTCGCCAGTGAGCCGGACCAGCAACTGGCCGTGCTCGGTGTGCGTAATCATTTGCAGATGTACTGGACGCCGGGCATGCGCAAGGAGTTGTTGGCCTGGCAGACGGAACATCATGGGGAAGACTTGCATCCACTGGCGCAGGAAGCGGTCAGTGGCGCGGGTTGGGAAGCTTAGGAGTTGCGAACCGTTGGATCAGCCCCGAGTTTTTTCGGGGCTTTTCCTCTTTTTAAAACTACAGCTCGACCCGGTGATAAGTGCCGTCAGCCCCCACATTGTGGCCAAAACCGCATGACTCACCGGCCGTGCGATTGACCGTGAGCACATCCTTCTTAAGATCGAAGTCGTACTCACAATCGCCTTCGTCTTCCCCACTCATGGCGTAGTGCGCCTTGCCGTTATCAAAGGCTAATACCGTGGAGAACTCACCGAGATTGGGACCGTAATACATCGCCATCATCCCTGCGTAAAAACCCTGGAAATCAACTTGGTATTTCTTGCCTTGTGGCTTGATCGTCATCGAGCTCCACAACGCAGCCCCGGCGTATTGCCAATACTGCCCTGTTGGCTTGCTCGACTGTTTCTCAAGGGCGTTTTTGATATCGCCACTGATCTTGCCCAGGTTGTAGATCGACTTTTTATCGTTGGGCAGAATACTCAGCCACGCCCGGGCCTTCAGGTAATCGCCTTCATGGATGTAGGTGAGCGCAACGTTGTTATAGGCCATCGCGACTTTATCTTCGTCCAGCTGACAACTCTCGGACCAGCCGGCCTGCTGCTCATATTGCGCCCGGGCCTTGGCGTATTGCTTGAGCTTGTAATACTTGCCGCCTTCGGCGGAATACTCGCTGATCTTGAGGCAATTGGCGGTCGCCTCGTCCTCGGTAATGTCTGCATGAGCAAAAAACGGTGCAGCCAGAAGCAGGATGATCGCTTTCATCTTTATCACGCGACGCACCGAAGGATAGAAGCGCTTAATGTCCATATTGTTTTTCCCTGTTTGAAAGTCGACATGACCAGCGGCGCGAAGGGTAGCGTGGCCAGGGCACCGAGACAATCGGGGGCACCCGTACATCCTCTGCGCAGATAAACTTCCCGCCAAATCGCGCGTCTACTCCCGCATAATCCCCGCACTTCCAATGACTGCCATCACCACGGCGCACCCACTACAAGGACGCAACATGCAAATCAGCCAAGGACAACGCTTACCCTTGTCCAGCCTTATGCAGGGCTCGCAACTTATCCTCTCGATCAACGTTCAGTCGCCCCATGTGCTGGACTTCGTGTGCTTCGGCATCGATGCGCAGGGCAAACTTTCCGATGATCGCTACATGGTGTTTTTCAACCAGCCGACGACACCGTGCAACAGCGTGAGCATGGCCAACGGCGGTGACTTCACCCTCGACCTGTCGAAACTGCCCACCAGCATCGATCGCCTGGTGTTCACCACTTCGATCGACGGTGCCGGCGCGATGCGCGACATCCAGGCCAGCAGCTTCAGTATCAAGAGCCTGTCCGGCGAAGTCTTGGCGCAATGCCCGTTCTCGGGCGCGACCTTCGCCGACGAGAAAGCCATCATGGTCGTCGAGCTCTATCGCAAGTCGGGCGAATGGCGCCTGTCTTCCAACCTGCAAGGGTTCAACGCCGGCCTGGATGCGCTGGTGAAACATTTCGGTGGGGATGTCGCTGACGAACCGGCGCCCGCACCAGCGCCGATACCGGCTCCCGCATCAAAAGTCATCTCCCTTGAGAAAAAGATCGGCGACGCCGCTCCGCACCTGATCAGCCTGGCGAAGAAAGCCCAGATCAGCCTTGAGAAAGCCAAACTCACCGACGTCAAAGCGCGGGTCGGCCTGGTGCTGGATGCGTCCGGGTCCATGAACAACCAATACCAGACCGGCCGCGTTCAGGAAGTGGTCAACCGACTGCTGCCGCTGGCGCTGCACTTCGACGACGACGGCACCCTCGACTGTTGGGCGTTTGGCGCCGAGACACAGCAGTTGTCCGCCGTGTCACTGGCCAATCACAAAGACTTCATCAAAACCGACCGCGGCGGCTGGCAGGATTGGGCGTTGGGCGCTCGCTACAACGACGAGCCCAAAGCCATCAAGAAGGTGATCGACTTCTACAAGAACTCCCGGGACACCACGCCGATCTACATCCTGTTCATCAGTGATGGCGGCGTGTCGGCCAGTGGCGCGATCAAGAAGCTGATGATCGAAGCAGCCAAGCTGCCGATCTTCTGGCAATTCGTCGGCATCGGCGGCCACAACTACGGCATCCTGGAAAAACTCGACACCATGACCGGCCGGGTCGTCGACAACTGCGGCTTCTTCGCCCTGGATGACCTGCACGACATCAGCGAAGAGCAGCTGTACGACAAGCTGATGGAAGAATTCCCGCAGTGGCTGAAGGAAGCGAAGGCTAAAGGCATTATCTTTTAATCGTCGGGTCATGAATTGACACGCAAGAAAAAGCCCCGCGAAAGCGGGGCTTTTTTTTAACCCAAAAGGGTTAGCCGATGCTGACGCCATGGGCTTCAGCCAGAGGCTTCAGGCCGCCGGCGAAACCTTGGCCGATCGCCTTGAACTTGAACTCTTCACCGCTGCGATACAGCTCGCCAAAGATCATGGCGGTTTCGGTGGAAGCGTCTTCGCTCAGGTCGAAACGTGCCAGTTCTTTACCGTCAGCCTTGTTCACAACGCGGATGTAGCCGTTGGAAACCTGACCGAAGTTCTGTTTGCGCGCATCGGAGTCGTGGATGGTGACCGCGAATACCAGCTTCTTCACCAGCGGAGCCAGGGAGGTCAGTTTGACTGTCACTTGCTCGTCGTCGCCTTCGCCAGCACCGGAGCGGTTGTCGCCCATGTGTTCGACGGAGCCGTCAGTCGACTTCTTGTTGTTGTAGAAAATGAAGCTGTTGTCGTCGAGCACTTTGCCGTTTTCGCCTACGACGAAAATCGACGCATCGAGGTCGAACTCGGTGCCGTCAGTAACACGAGGATCCCAGCCCAGGCCCACGAGCACTTCGGTCAGGCCCGGAGCTTCTTTGGACAGGGATACGTTGCCGCCTTTGGAAAGACTTACAGCCATGGTTAGTTTCCTTATTCAGTAGACCGAGGGGTTTAGAAGTTCATACCGTACGAATTGGCCAGCGCTTTCAAGCCACCGGCATAGCCCGAACCAACGGCACGGAATTTCCACTCGCCGTTGTTGCGATACAGCTCGGCGAAGATCATCGCGGTTTCGGTGGAAGCGTCTTCTGCGAGGTCGTAACGAACAATCTCGGCACCGGAGATTTCGTTGACCACACGAATGAACGAGCCGCCGACCTGACCGAAGTTTTGCTTGCGTGCATCAGCGTCGTGGATGGTGACGGTGAATGCGATCTTGTCGATATCGGCCGGAACGCGGCTCAAGTCGATTTTCAGTACTTCGTCGTCGCCATCGCCAGCACCGGTGCGGTTGTCACCGGTGTGCTCGATGGAGCCGTCAGCGCTTTTGAGCTGGTTGTAGAAAATGAAGTCGGCGTCACCACGCACTTTGCCGTTGGCACCCAGCAGGAACGCGCTGGCGTCCAGGTCAAACTCCGTGCCGTCAGTTGCGCGAGGATCCCAACCCAGACCGACCAGAATCTTGGTCAGCGAAGGATCGGTCTTCGATAGGGACAGGTTGCCGCCTTTTTGAAGAGTCAATGCCATGAGTACAGCTCCTTGTGGTTAATGCGTTTTGAATTACTGATTGTCAGCCGGGGCAACTTCCTTTTCGGGGAAGATCACGCTGGCGAAAATACCGATGGCCAGCACTACGACAACGATGATCAGGCTGGTGTTCGGATCGATGTTGTAGCCGTGATGGAACAGGTGGTCAGTCGCATTCAGGCCCAGCTTTACCGCGATGAAGAAAAGCAGCGCAATAACGGCTTTTTCCAGGTGCACCAGGTAGCGTTTCAGCGCTTCCAGCACAAAGTACATGGTCCGCAGGCCGAGGATGGCGAAAAGCATGGCCGAGAACACGATCAGTGGTTCGCGGCTGACGGCGATGACGGCCGGGACGGAGTCGAAGGCAAACAACACGTCCGACACTTCCATGACCACCAGGCACAGGAACAGCGGCGTGGCGAACAGACCGCCCTTGGCCGCCAGCGACATGCCTTTGTTTTCCGGCTTGCTCAGCTCGCCTTCCAGCGTCTTGCGACGGACAAAGAAGTCGTGACCATGCAGTTTCGGCCACACCGGGAACAGCTTCTTGGCGAAGCGGTACGCCATGTGCGTGGAGTAATCTTCTTCCTCTTCGTCGTCACCGCCGCCGCGCAGCATCATGACTGCTGTCCAGGCCACGATCAGGGCAAACACCACTTCGACCCAAGGACCCAGCGCCAGCAGGCCGGTACCGATGGCCACGAAGATCAGGCGGAAAACGATCGCGCCGATGATGCCCCAGTACAGAACGCGATGGCGCAGGCCATTCGGCACTTTGAACCAGGCGAAGATCGCCATGAACACGAACAGGTTGTCCACGCTCAGGACTTTTTCCAGCGCATAGCCGGTGATGAACAGGGTGGCGACATCCGGACCATGTTCGTAGTACAGGAACCCTGCGAAGCCGAACGAGATGAGAATCCAGAACACCGACCAGGCCGACGCTTTGGCGAGGCTGATCGGCTGGTCACCGCGATGGGTGAACATGTCGAGGATCATCGCGCCGAGCGCCAGCGCCACGAATACAGCGATGGTCAGCGGGGGGAAACCCAGGTGAGTAACTTCCACAGTTGTTGTTCCTTACAGTTCAAAGTCAGCCGGGGGTAAGCCCAGCTCGAGGCAGATCAGGCGGCAAACGGCTTTTTCTTTTTCGTCGAAATTACCGTCCGACGCGCCGATGGCGCAGGCAACACGGACCAGCAGGCGACCTGCGCCGTCCTTACCCTTGATCTTGCTGATGTTTTTCAGGGCTTCGGCCTGACCGATCTGGAAGTCGAATTCGAACTTGCCGCACGCGTCGTTGAAGACCTTGATGACGTCGCTCAGGTTGAACACTTTCAGCTCGGGCGAGTTGTTGATGAACCCGGTCATTTTCATTTTTTCAGCCGAGCTGACTTCACCGTCGGCCGCAGCGACCATGGCGCAGCTGTTGGCAACCGCTTCCATGAACTCTTTGTTCTTGAACTTGGCCACTTCGGTGGTCAGCTTCTCGCGGGCGAGTGCCGCGTTTGTTTTCAACCATGACAACATGTTGTTCACCTCTAGGGCGGACCGGACCGGCCCGCCGTTTTTCAAATAATTACTTGGAACCTGCCGACCAGCGCATGCCCCAACCGTAAGCCTTGTCCATGACCGAATGACCTTTGTGGAAATCGACCCGTCGGCTGACCTTGACGCCGCCGCCCTCGTTCTCCAGCAGGGCGATTGCACACATGCCAAGGCGACCGCCCTCTTCATTCAGGCGAACTTCGATCGGTGGCTGACCCGGGACATAAATGGTCACGACGCCATCGGTCTCACGCCAGTTCGGCGCGCCTTCGTAGATG
Source organism: Pseudomonas sp. ADAK2 (assembly GCF_012935755.1). Classification (GTDB taxonomy): domain Bacteria; phylum Pseudomonadota; class Gammaproteobacteria; order Pseudomonadales; family Pseudomonadaceae; genus Aquipseudomonas. Next base: position 5,741,044 of record NZ_CP052862.1, on the reverse strand, counting down.
AAGGCGAACACCAGCACCCGGCGGATATCACCCCAATGCCGGCCGTTGATGTGCAGCCATTCGCCATCGCTGACGGCGCCGGTACGGTCATCGCCCATCAACCGGATGTAAGGGTCGTAGTCGAGATCGCCGAAGCTGTTGCCCAGTGCCTGGACCACCCCTTTGGAGCCATCCTGCAACTCGTAAAGGCAACCCACATCGAGGTCGATGGCGTTGTTGCGCGAGAAGAAACCGCCGCCCTTGCCTTTGTTCCAGTTGAGGTTGACCTTGATCTCGCCAAAGCCTTCGGCGGTTTTTTCCAGGCTGATCGAGGAGCGGGTCTTGTCGAGGGTGATTTTGCTCAGGCTCACCGAAGACTTCGGCGGCGCTGCCGGCACTGGCGCGGCAGGTGCCGCTACAGGTGCAGGAGCGGCCACCGGAGCCGGGGCAGGCGCGGCAATTTCGACACCGAAGTACTTGGCCAAAGGCTCAAGGCCACCGGCAAAACCCTGGGCGACGCAACGGAATTTCCACTCGCCCTGGCGGCGATAAAACTCGCCGAGGATCAGTGCGGTTTCTTTCATTCCGCTGGTCGGTATCTGCGCCTCGATACCGCCAGTGACGGTCAGCGCGAGATGGGATACCCGGTCGAAGCTGGCTTTGTTCTCGTAGATCGTCGCCGTCAGCGCCACCTTCTCGACCACCGCGTCCAGGCGCGACAAATCAAGGGTGAAGACCGCACGACCGGCGGACGACTCGGTCATCTGCACCGTTCCGCCCAGCACATTGGTCTGGCCGTAGAAGCACATATCAGTGTCGCCGCGGACTTTGCCCGCGGCATTCAGGACGAATGCAGACACGTCGATATCAGCACCCGGGATGGCCGAGTAGCTGATATCGATCCGCACCTGGCCGGTGGTTACCGGCGCGTTCTCGCCAGGAACCAGGGTGGTCATGCACGCACCGCCTGAACCGCCAGGTTGACCAGGTCGTCAGCGGTGCGGCCGTTGGTCACCTGACCGATGGCCTTGAAATCCCAACCGCCGTTCTCACGCACCAGGCTGGCCATGACCACGCCGGTGTGACGGCCCTTCTCGGACAGATTGAAGCGTGCCAGTTCGGTCTTGTTGCTCGCGTTGAGGATGCGGCAATACGCGTTGGCAATCTTCTCGAAGTTCTGGCCTGTGAAGCTGTTCACGGTGAACACCAGTGACTTGACGGTGGCCGGCAGGCGCTGCAGATCAACGGTGATGGTTTCGTCGTCGCCGGCGCCTTCACCGGTGCGGTTGTCGCCCGAGTGCTGGATCGAACCGTCGCGGGACGTCAATTGACGGAACCACACCAGGTCCACTGGCTTGAAGTCGGCATCGAACAGAATGCAGGAGGCATCCAGGTCGACGTCACCACCGTTACCCATCAACCGCCCCATGAACCCGGCTTTCTCCGGATCCCAGCCGAGGCCGAGCGTGATCGCCGTGAGGCCACCGCCGGCGGTTTTTTCCAGGGAGATTGATTGGTTTTTAGTCAGAGTTAGGGCCATCGGTACGCTCCTTGTTGGTCGTCAATTGCGAGGGTGTCTCTTTGCTGTCCTCAACCGGACGAGTTGCCATCGGCGCAACGCCAGCTTCTCGGGCCAGGGTCTTGGATACCCGCAGACGCCCACGGCGCCATGCAGGGTGGAAATGTCGCCAGTGCGCATCTTGCGCAGCAGCCAGAAGTTCGTGGTCACCGCGAGTGTCGCCCCAGGCGCGCAGGCGGTATTGCGTCAGGTCGCCGTACACCGCTTCAAGTCGCTGCACCTTCGCTTCACAGCGGCAGTTGTTGCCCGATATGCGCCCGGTCAGGCGCCCATCGACGACTTCCAGTTCGGTGGCGATCAATTTGATATTGAGGCGATCGGCAAACGGCTTCAGGACCAATGCCGGCGAGGCGGAACACAAGGTGACTTCACTGCCGGCCTGTCTTTCGGCAGCCACCGAGGTCAAACCGGCAGGACGCATCAGACGGGTCCAGTACAGGCCGCAGAATTCCGCGGCCTTGTGCCGGACCCACTCTTCCTTGGCATCGGTGAGGAACGCGGCGATCAGCCGGGCCTTGAGCTCGTCACGCGACAAGCGACGCGTCAGGTAACGCACTCCCGGTCCGGCGAGCAGGCGCAAGCGTTTGGCAAATTCGATTTTGCCAAACGCAAATTTCAGAAAGGGAACGAAGCTGTCGTGCCGGGTCAAGGTGCCGTCGAAGTCAAAGACCGACAGAACCTTGGCCCCGGCCGGGCCCATCTCAAGCATTTCCTGGGTCATCGGCCGGCCTCGGCAAGACGGATCGACTGATCGCTATGGCTCGGCTCCGCATGCCTGACACCATGCCACTTGGCACGCTCAAGGATATTTATGGCCCATTTTAAGTGAGTTGCTGGTTCGCACATCGTGTCATTGTGATTGAAGACCGCGGGCGCGACTTCATTCAGCATCAATTTGGCACAATTTAGATCTTCGAGACTGACCCGCAGTCTGTCCTGAATGCTGCTGATCTGGCTTGGATGAATCGCCGTTTTGCCCACCAGGCCATGGGCAATGTCCAGGCTCAGTTCTTCCAGCAGTAAATGCGGGGTGGCCAGACGCTCGAACACCGGGGCGGTCAAGGCGAAACCTTGCGATCCCATGACCCCGGCCAGCATCGGAATCACGTAACCCATGGGCGTGCTGTAAAGCGTGGTCGCGGGATTGCGCCGCAGGCCCAGGCAGCCCAGCAAATCATTGCCGCCGATGCGCAGGGCAATGATGCGGTGATCCAGGGTCTGCTTGAGCGCCGTGCCCAGCTCGATCATCGCCACCGGGTTGAAGACCTCACGGGTCTCCAGGGTCGGCATCAGGAAGATGTCGGGGTTGGTCACCGCCAATTCCCACGCGCGCAGATTGGCCAGGCTCAACTTGGGCAGGACAAAACCGTCCACATGCACCATCAACGGCCAGTCGTTGAGCACGGCCGCCATCTGCGAATCACGCGGTCGCACGAACAACATGGGGCCGTCTACCGAGCGGCCACCCTGTTGGTCAATCGAGAGCAGCAGCTTGTGCAGATTGGCCAGCGCCGTTTCGACGTCGATGTCCGCGACCGCATCTTCCAGGCACACCACCATCGACCGCAGCTCGGGCAGTTTTTTGTGCAGGACCACATCGAGGATGTCCTCGCGGGTGGCCGGCATGTAGAGGGTTGCACCGAGGGCATAGGGCGATAGTGTTTTCATCAGCTCAAACTCCGGATGACGGTCACGGCACGATAAGGACCGAGGGCAGCCCCCATCTCCTCAACCGTCACGTTCGCGCGCTCGGTCAGGTGCATCAGCAATTGCACGTCCGGATCGCTGCGATCGCGCACCAGCACCTGATCCGGCACCCGGCGCAGGACGGCACGCGTGGCCTCGGCAATGCCGGGTTTGACCCGATTCAGATTGGTAATACCCCATTGCGCGGCAATCGCGTCGATGACACTCAGTGCCGAAGCCTGCAGCTCGTTGCGCTGCGCTTCAGTCCAGGGTGCGGCGGATTCGACCGCAGGCAGCGCCTGACGCTCGGCTTCGATCTGGTCGATGAATTCGCGCGTAACGTCGTGTTCATGCAAGTGGTCGTAGACCACGCAACCATGCAGGCCACCGTTGGCCGGCCAGATGGAGCGCGAGACCAGGCCGGACACCGTGGCCCCGAGGATGCCGGACGGAATCACCCAGTCTTCGGCCGAAGCCGCCAGCCAGGCGCGCCCGCAAGGGTCGGCCAGGACCACAAGGCGTGGCTGCTCGGGAAAACGCGTGTCGCCCTTGAGGCTGCGCTGGATCTCCCCGGAAATGGCGCCCTTGCCGGTCCAGCCATCGACAAAGACGATGTTCTCAGCGCCGTGAGCCTGAACCACCGCTTCCAGGGCAATCATGTCGATGCCCCGGTCACGCACGATGCTGATGCCGTAATGGTGGGCGTCGCGCCCCAGGTCCAACAGCGCGCGGCGCAGCAACACACCCAAAGGCAGCCCCGCGCGCACGAACGACACCAGCGCGATCGAAGGGCCGTCACAAGCCCGGTCCAAGGCCAGTGCCAAGGACTGGACATCGCGGGCCATCCTGACCGAGTTTTGCGCCATGGCACGCTGGTACAGCCCTTTGTGGACTTCGGTCGGGGCCGATTCCTGACTGATCATCTCGGAGTAATGCTTCTGCCGCGTCTGGATCAGGCGCTCTTTCTCTTCAACGTCCGTCACTTCGATGTCGACGGGTTGCAGCAGAAAGTGCACGTCATCGGACGCGTAACTGCCACTGCCAACCGTGGTCAGATGGGCAAAGGCATTAACCATGGATCATCGCCTCCACTACTTTGGCCAATTGGCTATTGGCAGGGGTCGCCCAGAAGTTGCATTCGTTCATGAAGCCCAGGTCGGTGACGCTGTCACCAAACCCCAGCACCGGGCGCTCGCCATTGGCAGCGCGGTCGCGGCGCAGCAGTTCTTGAACCGCCAGGCGCTTGGACAAGCCGTGCGGCAGGAACGCGAGGTTGTTGCCGTTGCCGTGGATATGCATGTCGTCCAGCAGGCCTCGGGCCTGAACCTCGGCCAAAACCTTTTGCAGCACCGAATCGTCCGACTCGTTGTGCTTGGTCACCACGTAATTCAACAGGCCTTGCTCTTCCACCACCCATCCGCGCAGGGAAAAACCCATTTCCTCGCCGATGGCCAGGGTCGCCGCACTCAGGGCCGGAAGACGATCCTGATACGCCGCCAGCGTGTCGGTCATCTGCCCATGCCAATCACGATCCAGCGAGCCATCGGGCTGCAGGATCACGCCACCGTGGGAACACACGGCGCCTGCAACAAAAGGCAATTGCACGCGGCTGTACGCTTCGACGCTGCGCGCCGTGACCGGCACGACATCGGCCGATGCCAGCAACCACTCGACAAAGTTTTTCTGCACGGCGCTCATGTAGCCGTTGGGCTGGCCGTCGACATCCAGCGTCGCGGTATGGCGTTCCGCGCCCTGTGGCATCTTGCGAGCGGTCTGGAACAAGGTGTCATCAAGATCGATGAGTATCAGGGGACGCTTATTGCTCATCGACAATGACCTCCGCGTTCAGCGCATCAATCAGCGATTGGGGAACCGCTTGCGCAGGCGTTTCGGTACAGATCAACACACGGTCGAACTGCCCCGGACGCACGTTATAGAGAAAGTTCGGAATGCCCAGGCCGTAGTTATCGGAGAACGACAAGGCGTGGCCGATCTCATGGCCCAAGGCAATCGGCGAGCGGCTGGTGGAGCTGAAATGCACATCAGCCCCGGCTCGTTCAAGACGCTCGGCCAACAGAAACGGACGCCAGACGAACTCGCTGGTGCCGACGACCATCACGCGCTCGCCCGGCTTGACCTGAATATGCGGGGCCAATGTGTCCTCGACATGACGCACGCCCAAGCGTCCCCAATCGTTACGCGGGTCGAGCGGCCATTCGCCTACGGCAACGGCGCCAACATCGGGCATTTCCGGCAGCGGTGCATCTTTATCCTCAGAGAAGCGATAAGCGCCCTGCAACAGCGAAACCTGGGTCGCCGTCTCGCCCAACACGTTGCGCACCGCGCCACGGGACCAATCGGTGAGCACGCAGGTCACGACCTGCTCCACTTTGCTCAGGCCGGCATCCACGAGGGCGCGATGCAGATTGATGAAGGTCTTGCCGGTGGAGGCTTCATCGTCGACCAACACCAGGGAACGCGCGTTGAGCATCATTTCCCGCACATCGAGATCGGTGGGCTGGTGAATCAGGTGCGCGCTGGCGTGGCTGTGTTCTTCTTCAAAACGGGTGAACAGCTCGGTGCCGACCGGATGGCGCGTGCTGACCATGTAAACGGTGTCCGGGCGGGTCTTGCTGTAGGCGCGGTGTACACCGGCGCCCAGGCCGACGGCCGTCTCGGCCATGCCGATCACCAGGACCGGGCCGGGCAAGTCAGCGGGAATCTTGGCTGCCAGGCTTTCGTAACTGGCCTGCATGATCGAGGGGCGCACCGGAATATGGCGGCCCAGGACGCGGGACACAAACAGGAACGCCCGTTTAGGATTACGGCGTTCGGCGAACCCGAATAACGAATGGGGTTCGATGGAGGATTCATCGACATCGACTTCCATCAGCCCGCGCTTCAATTGAGCGCTGAGTGTGGTGGTCGTGGATTTTTCTACTGCGAATTCCATGTGCAACATTCCTAAAAGAGGCGAATTAGTGAACTGACAACCCTTCACTATTTTTAAAGCAGGGTGCCTCTAAGGATTTCGGGCTTCGATCCGCCAGAGTGACGACTGGGCTTCACGAGCCATTTCGGCGGTCGAAAAAACCCGACCGGTTGGAGATTTGGGTGGCGAGACATGACAGGCATCCAGAAAAGCCAGTAACAACCCGGCCTTGACCGCGAAGTTCATGTTTTGCGCATCCGGCAGCGACGACGTCACCATCCCGATGACCGCCCCGCTGCTATCGAATAACGGGCTACCGCTGGACCCCGGCTGAATGGCCGCCGTGAACTGCAGCAGGCTTGCATCATTGTGCAACCCGAACAGACCGGACACGCCGCCCTGCGTTACATGCACGCCGCCGCCCGCCAGGCCTGCCATCGGGAAGCCCAGGGCAATCACCGACTCACCCAGCGCACAACCGACCCCTTCCTTGAAGACCACGGGCGACAGCGGCGGGCAATCCTGAATGCGCAGCAACGCCATGTCATTGCGCTGATCAACCACCACCACTTCGGCGCGGTAACGACCGGCAAACGAGGCAATGTGCAGTTCCTCCATCCCCTCGATCACGTGGGCGCAGGTCATGACCTGGTTGGGCGATACGACGAACCCGGTGCCTGTAGCCGAGGTACGACTCCTCGCGGAATCCCCTGAATACGGACGGCGATTGGGGTGCGCATCATCAATCGTGATGCCCATTCGCCGGCCCATCGCGGCCAGGCCATACGCCGAACCTTCGGCCAGTGCGCGGAATTTCCATTGATCGTTGCGGCTGTAGAACTCGCCGATGACGATCGCAGATTCACCGTTGCTTTTCAGGTCCAGGGACAGTTCGACCTGGTTGTCGACTTGCAGCCGCAGGTCCTTGAGTTCGCTGAGAGGGCCAGCGGCGGAAAAGGTATAAACGACCAGCAGCAGCCGTTCGCTGCCGCCGGGAAGACGGGACAAGTCCAGGGAACAACCAATGGACGACGGCGTACCGCTCCATTCCATCCACTGTTGAGTGACTTGAAACAGAGCCGGGTCACCTGTCGGAAGACGCTTCTCAGTGACGGGCAGCAGCGCTACGGCTGCGTATTCCCCAAAGGCGGTAGAGTGGCTGCACTCTAGCGTCCATGCACATTTGACGCCTGAAATAGCGGCGTTGGCTCCAGGCGTAAGCGCCTTCATCCTGTCGTTCCTTGATCGGTAGCTGGCAATTATGCCAAGACAGCAACAATCATTCACTGTCTATGTGGCGTTGTAATATCAGGAAGGCGCTATAACGGCAACTGTGATTGGCTTCACCCGGACGTTGTCCACCCACTGGCCCGCGGGTTCTGGCAGACCCAGCCGACGAACGGCGAAGATTCCAGCCAGGTTTACCCCGGTTGCCCTCGTGTAGCCAATGCCGCCGGAGTAACGCGGGTTGATTTCCAGCAGATGGGGAACGCCATTGTGGTCATCCCGGGTCTGGACATTGACCAGCCCATCGCACTTGAAGTGCGCCGCGGCCTTGAGCGCCAGTTCAACGGCGGCGGACTCGCGCTCGAAGGTCTGGTGAACACCCTGCTTTCTTCTGCCGACGAACGCAACCGGCTTGCCTGCTTCGCACACCATGTCGACGGAACACTCGCTACCCGGCAAATACGGCATGACCAGCATCGGCTTCCGCTCGGGACTGGCCTTATAGAGGCTGAGGTAGGTGTCGAAGTCGACTTCCCGCACATCCGGGTTTTCCAGGCAGCGGAACGGCTCGACATCGTCCTTGAACCGCCAGAAACCTTGCCCGTAAATACCGACGACCGGTTTGATGCACACCTCGCCTTGCGCGGACAGCAACTCATAAGCCGCGGCCAGTTCCTGGGCATTGTTGATCGTCACGGCGGGAATGCACGCCAGCCCGGCGCGCTCGGCTTCTGCGGTGAAGCGGCTTTTATCGTCGACGTTATCGAAGGTGTCCATGGACATCCCGCCCGTCACCAACTGCAAACCGGCGGCTTCGAAGCGATCTCGCGCCACTTCATAGAAGCTGCCGATACGCCCGGCAAGGATCACTTTGATGCCGTGCTCAAGCGCTGTGGCGATCACCCAGTCGATGCGCTCCTCGTTGTCCAGGGGCTCTTGAAAGCTGACATCTGCCTGACTCGTGATTTCAGGTCGATCCTTACGATGGGAAGCAAAAATCCTGACGTTCGCCGGCAGTGCCTCGCGCGCGCCTATAAGAATGTCGCGCTGGCTGGATTGACCTTCGAGAAACCAGATCACGTTTACGCTCCTGAATGAATATCGACCGGGATCGCTACTCGCATTGAGTAACGAAGTCCTACGGCAACTGAATTTCCCGCCACGATAACGGACCTGAAGCAAAAGGCTACTTAATTCCCTACAGGCGCTTCTCACCGTACGCCCGGGCAGTGGCGCAATCCCCTGTTTTTGATATCGTGCCGCCCATCGTCAGTGCTCTGCGAAAGTGGAGCGCGATTTTTTTGTTACTGCGCGTAAGGAAGGGAGTGAATGGAGTTTCTACGCTTTGTGATATTTTGCAGCGGCCTGGGGGTTCATGTGGCGCTGGGTGGTGCTCAATCGCGGCAGCTGGGGCCTGCTTTTCGGCAACATGGCCGGGGCGGTGTCCGGTTTTATCGTCGGGCTGGTCATACTGTCTATCACGCTGTCCCTGGTGCCGATGCATTAAGTGTCGTCCCCACCAGCCAAGCCATAGATAGCCAGGCATGACTTCACGCGGCTGGATGCACCGGCAATACCACCGTCGCCTCCAACCCGCCTTTCGCCCGATTACGCAGGCTCAATTCTCCCCCATGCTCCAACACAATCGCCCGCGCGGCCGATAACCCCAGACCCACGCCCCCGGTACTTTTGTTGCGCGAACCTTCCATGCGGAAGAACGGTACAAATACCTGTTCAAGACTGGACTCGGGAATCCCCGGCCCACGATCCAGTATGTTGATTCGCACCTGATCCGCACTCGGGATCAACTCGATCGTCGGCTCATTGCCGTACTTGATCGCGTTATCCAGCAGATTGGTGATGACGCGCTTGAGCCCCAGCGGTCGGCCGAAATACACCAGCCGCAGCGGCCCGCAGAAGGCGATGTCGATACGCTGATCCCGGTAATCATCCAACAGCGTTTGCAGCAGTTCCGCCAGATCAAATTGGGTCGCCGGCTCAAGCCGCGCGTCGTCGCGGAAAAACTCCAGCGCCGAATTGATCATGGCCTGCATTTCATCCACATCGCGAAACAGCCGCTGCTGTTGTCCGGTGTCTTCGATGAATTCGCCCCGCAAGCGCATCCGCGTCAGGGGCGCGCGCAGGTCGTGGGAGATGGCGGCGAGCATTTGCGTGCGGTCGCGGATGAAGTGTTGCAACTGGGCCTGCATGGCGTTGAACGCGAGAATGGCCTGGCGGATTTCGTGGGGCCCCAGCGGCTCGATGGGCGGAGCGCGGAAGTCCGTGCCGAAGCGTCGGGCGCCTTCGGCGAAGCGCTGCAACGGGGTGGCGAGGCGGCGGGTGGCGATCAGTGCGACCAGGGCGGTGGAGACCAGCACCAGCAGGATCACGATCAGGTAGCGTGGCGCCTCGTCGAGGCCCCAACTGCGCGAGGGCGCCGAGAACATCAGCCACGAGGCGTCCGGCAGTTCGACCACCAGCGCGTAATGCGCGTCCGCCGGGTGCTCCGTCCAGTCGGACGGCTCATAGGCTTCGATTCGCCGGTCGGCGGATTTAAACAGCGGCTGCAGGATCGCCATGCTTTCGTGGGAAATGGGGTCATCCACTGTCGGCAGATTCAGTTCGCGTTGATCCAGGTGCCAACTGACGGTGAAGCCTTTGTCGCTGACGGCGTGGGCCAATTGGCTGCGCATTGGTGCCGGGGCGGCTTCGATGACGCGGGTGATGGCGGCGATTTTTTCCAGCAATCCGGTTTCGGTCAGCGGCGGCCGCGCCCACACCCCGGCCAGTTGGATAAACAGCCCGTTGAGCGCCAGGGAAATCAGCATCGCCAGGATGATCGTCAACGCAATCCAGCGCGCCACCGTGTCTTGCGGCCAGTTTCGTTTGAGCCCGCTCATCGCCGCGTCACGCTGGGGGTGAACAGATAACCGCCATTGCGCACGGTGCGAATCATCGCCGGGCGCTTGGTGTCGGACTCGAGTTTGCGCCGCAGGCGGCTGACCTGGACGTCGATGCTGCGATCAAACGCTTCATGACTATGCCCCCGCGCCAGGTCCAGCAGTTGCTCGCGGGTGAGGATGCGTTGCGGGTGTTCGACGAACACCAGCAGCAAGTCAAACTCACCGGCCGACAACGGGATCATCACGTTGTCCGGCGAACGCAGCTCCCGGCGCGTGACGTCGAGGTGCCAGTCGGCGAAGTCGATCAACGGCCGTGGGCGCTCCTGCAACACCGGACGCCGCTCATCCACGCGACGCAGCACGGCGCGCACCCTGGCCAGCAGCTCGCGGGCGTCGAACGGTTTGGTCAGGTAATCATCGGCGCCCAATTCCAGCCCGACCACCCGGTCGCTGAGCTCGCCCATGGCGGTCAACATGATGATCGGCAGGGCGTGGCGAATCCGCAGTTGCTGGCACAGGATCAGCCCGCTGTCGCCGGGCAGCATCACGTCGAGGATGATCAGGTCCGGCACCTGGCGCTCGATGGCCGCCCACAGCGACGCGCCATCGGTGGCGACCTCGACGCTGTAGCCGTGCTGCACAAAGAATTTTTTCAGCAGATCGAGGACCTCAAGGTCGTCGTCCACGATTAAAAGGCTGTTCACCGAAGGTCACTTAAGGGCCGAATGGAACCGCCATCTAAAACCATTCACGCCAGCCCGTCATATATTTCAATCATGCAATAAAGCGTCATCGGCGCAATAAACCGGACATCTTTGCGCAAGGCTTGGGGTTCAGCATCTCGGCCAATTCCTCCCGAGACTAGCGTCCATGTTGCCTTTCAAATGTGCTCCCTGGCTGGCCCGCAACACTTCGATTGCCATGCTGGCCGCCGGGTTGGCGGGTTGTAGCAGTCAACCGCCGTCCGACACCCGCGTGACCTGCGCCGAAATTGGCTACTCCGTGTACGACCCGGCGGAACCGCTCAATCGCGGGGTCTTTGCGTTCAACCGGGTGCTCGACGACTACGCCATGGCCCCGGTTGCACGCGGCTACCGCTACCTGCCGGACTTTTTCCAGACGGGTGTGCATAACTTCGTGGCGAACTTCGGCGAGCCCAAGGTCTTTATCAACGACTTGTTGCAAGGCAACCCGATGCGCTCGGTCAACACCCTGGGGCGTTTTGCGCTTAACACCACGGTCGGGGTGGTGGGGTTGATCGACGTTTCCGGCAAGGTCGGCATCCCGCGCCACAACGCGGACTTCGGCCAGACCTTCGGCGTGTGGGGCATCGGCAACGGGCCGATCGTCGAACTGCCGTTGTTCGGCACTTCCAACAGCCGCGACGCCGCCGGGCGTGTACTGAGTTTTGTGGTCGATCCGTTCGGCAACAACAGCGATACCGTGGACACACTTTCCACGATCAACACGGTTGGCGGCATCGTCGATGGCCGGGCCGAAGCCTTGCCACTCACCGATAGCCTGAAAAGACTGCCGGACTATTACAGCGCGCTGCGCAATGTCGTGGCCGAGCATCGTGCGACCTTCGTGGCCGATGGCAAACAGGGCTCACCGCAAGCCACCCAATCTCAATGCACAGGAGCGCCGGCCGATGGGTTCTGAAAACCGGAGTTTGATATTGCAACAGCGTGTGACACAGAACGACTCGGCCCATTTGCATTGCCGGGAGATTACCCTGCGTTTGTCGGAGGATTGTCGCGAGTTGGTGCTGAGTCGCTACACCGAACACTATGGGCCGGCGCTGGTGCGGTGGATGGAGAGGAGCCATACGGTGTCGGTGAGTGATTTGTTTCGATGGTTGGTGGCCAATGGTGAGACGGGGGTCATGAGGTCAGGCGGCTAGTTGCAATGCATTGACATCCACTGCGCTATTATTCGGCGCTTCTTCGTAGCCTGAACCCGGATGTCCATGCCTTTGCCTCTGCCCGACAATCATCAATCCCTGCCCCCTGTGCTGGTCGGGCCGTTGTTACGGCGGCTGGAGCCCACGCGGCTGGTGTTGTGGCTCGTGGGTTCTCGGGCGCTGTCACTGACGTTGCGTCTGCAAGGGGTCGGCGATATCCGTCTTGACGCCGGGCGATGCACGATTATCCCGGTCGGCACCCATGCCTTTATTCACTTGATCGATGTGCCGCTGGACACCGCCCTGCCCTGCGACACGTTGATCGAGTACGACCTGCTGATTGACGACGCCGGCATCGCCGACTGGGCCCCGCACTTGCTGTACGGCGACGCCCGTTGCCCGAATTTCGTCCTGCGTTCGCGGATCGATCAACTGCTGCACGGCTCCTGCCGTAAACCCCATCACCCGGCGGCGGACGGCTTGCTGTGTGTGGATCGTCTGTTGGCGACCGACCATGAAGCAACGGAGCGCCCGGCCCTGTTGATGATGAGCGGCGACCAGGTCTACGCCGACGACGTCGCAGGGCCGATGCTGCGGGCGATCCATGCCTTGATCCAGCGCCTGGGCTTGTTCGACGAGCACCTCGAAGGCGCCGTGGTCAGCGACAGCGCCACACTCTACGAACACGCGGCCAGCTACTACCATCGTGCGGATTTGTTACCGGCGCTTGAGAGTAACGAAACCCTGCGCGAGCGATTTTTCGGCGGCGCACGTAAGCCGATTTTCACCAGCAGCAGTGCCGACAATCACCTGGTGACGTTTGCCGAAGTCATGGCCATGTACCTGTTGGTCTGGGCGCCAACCGCCTGGACACTGATCGACCCGAAACCGCCGACGCTGACGCAGGAAAGACGCGAACGCTATGCCCTTGAGCAGACCCGCATCGATGCTTTCAAGGCCGGCCTCGGTGGCGTTGGCCGGGCGATGGCGCATCTGCCGTGCCTGATGATTTTCGATGACCACGACGTGACCGATGACTGGAATCTGTCCGCACAATGGGAAGAAACCGCCTACGGCCATCCGTTCTCCAAGCGCATCATCGGCAACGCGTTGCTCGCTTATATGCTGTGTCAGGGGTGGGGCAATAACCCGGATGCGTTCGCCGAAGTGCTGGAGAAAACCCGCGCGTTAAGCGCTACCGAACGCTATCTCGACAGCACCGTTCAAGACAACCTGATCGACGACTTGCTGGGCTTCCAGAACTGGCACTACGTGTTGCCGACCACCCCGGCCCTGGTGGTGCTCGACACCCGCACCCGACGCTGGCGCAGCGAGATGACCCTCAAGCAACCCTCGGGCCTGCTGGACTGGGAAGCCCTCAGCGAGTTGCAACAGGAACTGCTGGATCACCCGTCGGCGATCATCGTTTCCCCGGCGCCGATCTTTGGCGTCAAGCTGATCGAGACGGTGCAGCGGGTCTTCAGTTGGTGCGGTTATCCCCTGCTGGTGGACGCCGAAAACTGGATGGCTCATCGCGGCGCTGCCCAGGTGATCCTGAACATTTTCCGACACTCGCGTACACCGGGTAACTACGTGGTGCTGTCGGGTGATGTGCATTATTCCTTTGTCTACGAAGTCTTGATCCGACATCGCAAGGCCGGTCCACGGATCTGGCAGATCACCAGCAGCGGCATCAAGAACGAATTCCCGCCGGCCCTGCTCGAATGGTTTGATCGCCTCAATCGCTGGCTCTACTCGCCCCGTTCGCCGCTGAACTGGTTTACCAAACGCCGGCTGATGCGCATCGTTCCGCACACCCCCGAACACGCCGAAGCGGGTGAGCGCTTGTGGAACTCGGCAGGCATCGGGCAGGTGCTGTTTAATGAAAAGGGTCAGCCGCGGGAGATCTATCAGCACAATGCCGATGGCTCGCCGCGCACTCGAATGGTTGCGCCCGAGTAGCAGTCCTTATGAACGCGAACACCTTGAACCTCAGCCGTACGTTGATCATCGGCAACTCCGGCGCTGGCAAGAGTTGGCTGGCCCAGCGCCTGGCCAAACGGCAGCAGGTGCCGTGGATCGATCTTGACCGGGTTCACTGGATTTCCGATGAACACAGCATCGCTCGGCCTCGAAATGAAGCCCTTGAAATAGCACGGGTAGCTGCCAGTGAAGAACGGTGGGTGATCGAAGGCGTCTACGGCTGGATCGTCAGTGAACTCCTGCCCCGGGCGACAGCGCTGATCTGGTTGAGCCTGGACGATGACGATTGCGTCGCCCAGATTCATCAACGAGAAGCGCAGCGTGACGCGAGCGATGAGCTGCTAATCGCGCTGCTGGAATGGGCCGGCAGCTATCGCAGCCGTGAAGGGTCCAGCGGATTCAAGGTTCATCAGCGTCTGTTTCAAGGCTTCAGCGGTTCGAAACGGCAACTGACGAACCGGGCTGAAATCACAACGTTCATCAACGCGCTACCACCCCGCTAACCAAGGATGCGTCATGTTTGCACGGAGCAACTTAGTCCCCGAATTGATGGTCACCCACCTCCCGAGTAGCCTGCACTTCTGGACGTCGCTGATCGGTTTCAACATCGCCTATGAACGCCCCGGCTTTGCTTACCTCGATCAACAGGGCATCCAGTTCATGCTTGAGCAATACGACCCGGACGAAGGCCAATGGCTGACCGGCCCGTTGGAAACACCCCTGGGTCGCGGCATCAACTTTCAGATCACCGTCGATTCAGTTGAACCCCTCCTCCAGCGACTGGCCGAAGTTCAATGGCCGCTGTTTCGTCCCTGCGCCGATGTCTGGTATCGCGCGGATGCAGTGGAAGTCGGCCAGCGTGAGTTTCTGGTGCAGGATCCGGACGGTTACTTGCTCCGGTTGGTGGAAAGTCTGGGGGAGCGGCCGTGTTTGAACACATAGACCTGCATTATCTGCTCGGCACTTATGGCTATTGGGCGGTGTTCTTCGGCTGTTTGCTGGAGGGCGAAACCATCCTGATCCTCGGCGGCATGGCCGCTCACCAACACCTGCTGCACCTGTGGCCGGTGATTGGCTGGGCCAGCCTGGGCGGGATGTTGGGGGATCAGTTGCTGTTCTGGATTGGACGCTATTTCGGCGCACGCCTGCTGCCGCGCCTGCACCGGCAACAAGCGGCGATCGATCGCGTAACGGGGCTGATCGGGCGTTATCCATCGACCTCGGTGTTTGCCGTACGTTTTCTGTATGGCATGCGCCTGGTGGGGCCGATGGTCATCGGCGCCAGCGGTTTATCGCCGTTGCGGTTCGCATTGTTGAATGCCTTGGGCGCGGTGGTCTGGGCCACGGTGTTTGCCAGCGCCGGGTATTGGGCGGGCGAAGCGCTGGAAACGATGCTGGGGAATTTGAAACCGTATCGTTTGCCGATTGCGTTGGCGGTTGTGGGGTTGGCGGTGGTGGTTGGGTTGGTTCGGTATTGGCGGGCGAAGCATAAAGCGCGGCATGTTGAGTGAGTTATTTCGGGGTGACGCTCGGGCTGATCACATACTTATCGGAATGGGATTACAGGGGTTGCGGAAACGTCTTGAAGAAGCTTAGGCGATACTCAATGCAGATGCGGATACATCGTCTGCGTAACGACCACTCGGAGGTATCGCCTTGCCATCCTGTACTCATTTCTGTACGTTCTTTGCATTGAGCGAGGACTACATCATGCAAACCATCAACTACACCACCGCGCGTGCACATCTGGCTGAAACCATGGATCGGGTCAATGAAGACCGTGCCCCCCTCCTGGTAACTCGTCAGAAAGGCGAACCCGTGGTGATGATGTCTCTGGCGGAGTACAACGCTCTAGAGGAGACCGCGTACTTGCTACGTTCCCCGGCCAATGCTGAACGTTTGATCAAATCGATCGGCAACCTGCGAGCAGGGAAAGCCAAAGCCAGGCAACTCATTGAAGAATGAATATCGAGTTCACTACTGAAGGTTGGAACGACTACCTGTGGTTCCAGCAAAACGATAAGGCCGGGCTCAAACGGATCAACCTGTTGATCAAGGCAATTCAGCGCGAACCTTTTAGCGGCCCCGGCAAGCCTGAACCGCTGAAACACAATCTGAGCGGTTTCTGGTCTCGCCGGATTACAACGGAGCATCGCTTGGTCTACGCGATCGAAGAGGGTGCGATACAGATCGTGATGTGCAGATATCACTACTAAGTATTCTCAGGCTGCGTTCAGCACCCGGCATATCCCTCTGACAATCATCTCCACTTCCCGCTCATCAATCGTCAGCGGTGGCAGTAACCGAATGGTTTTGCCACGGGTCACGTTGATCAGCAGGCCGTGATCGCGTGCGGTGATCAGGGTGAGGTCGCGGATCGGTTGTTTGAGTTCGATGCCGATCATCAAGCCCTGGCCGCGGATTGCCAGGACGTTCGGATTGTCGGCCAGTTCGATGCACAACCGGGCGAGCAGGCGTTCGCCTTGTAGCTTGGCGTTTTCCCGCAGGCCTTGTTCTTCGATGATCTCCAGAACGGTGCAACCGACCCGGCACGCCAGTGGGTTACCACCGAAGGTGCTGCCGTGGCTGCCGGGAGTGAACAGCCCGGCGGCTCGGCCCCGGGCCAGGCAGGCGCCGATGGGCACGCCGTTACCCAGGCCTTTGGCCAGGGTCATGACGTCCGGGACGATGCCTTCGTGCTGGAACGCGAACCAATGGCCGGTGCGGCCGATGCCGGTCTGGATTTCGTCGAGCATCAGCAACCACGAGCGTAGATTGCACAGCTCGCGCACAGCCTTGAGGTAACCGGGCGGCGCCAGTTGCACACCGCTTTCGCCCTGGATCGGCTCCATCAGGATCGCCACGATTCTTGGGCCGTGGGCTTGCTGCACCTTGTCCAGAGCCTCGAGGTCGCCGAAGGGCACTTTGATGAAATCCCCCGGTAATTCACTGAAACCCAGGCGTACCGCCGGGCCGTCACTGGCGGACAAAGTGCCGAGGGTGCGCCCGTGAAAAGCGTTCTCCATGACCACCACCAAGGGTTGTTCGATGCCTTTGTGCCAGCCGTAAAGCCGTGCGAGTTTCAGTGCCGTCTCGTTGGCCTCGGCGCCGGAGTTATTGAAAAACGCCCGGTCCATGCCCGACAGCCGCGTCAGTTTCTGCGCCAGCTGTTGTTGCCAGTCGATGCTGTACAGGTTCGACGTATGCAGCAACAACCCGGCCTGCTCGCTGATGGCCGAGACGATTTCCGGATGAGAGTGGCCGACATTGGTCACCGCCACGCCCGCCACGGCATCCAGGTACTCGCGCCCCGCCTGATCCCACAGTCGCGTCCCCAGGCCTTTGGTAAAACTCAGGGCCAAAGGTTGGTAGGTGGTCATCAGGCAGGCGGCGGTCATGACATCAAGCTCCATCAAAGGTCGGTGTTTTTGCAGTATGGTTAGCCACCTGAGCTGGATAAACGCTGCAATACTTCAATCATTTAGAAGTCGGGCTTGATAATGGACCTGTTCCAGGCAATGACCGTTTACGTCCGCGTGGTGGAAACTGGCAGCATGACCGCCGCCGCCTTCCAGTGCGGAATGTCCACCACCATGGTCGGCAATCATCTGCGCGCTCTGGAGCAACGTCTCGGCGTGCGCTTGCTCAACCGTACGACCCGGCGCCAGCGCCTGACGGAATTTGGCACCGCGTATTACCAGCGCTGCCTCGAAGTGCTGGGGTTGGTGGCCGACTCCGAACGCCTGGCCGAACAGGCCCTCGATGAACCGAGCGGCACCTTGCGCATCACCGCGCCACTGACGTTTGGCACCGAACGGCTGGCGCCGGCGCTCAGCGAATTTTCCTTGCGTTGTCCGCAGGTCAAACTGGACGTGGTGCTCACCAACGGCCGTCCGGATTTGCTGGAGAACGGTTTTGATGCGGCTATCCGCCTGGGCGCAATCGAACCGTCCAACATGATTGCCCGCCCACTCATCGATTACACCCTGACCATGTGCGCCTCGAAGGCGTACCTGGCGCGCCGGGGCACCCCGCAGAAGCCCGAAGACCTGCAACATCACGACTGCCTGGCCTTCGCCTACCCGGCCGGAGACGACTGGCACTCGGTGGAAAAACAATGGCGCCTGACCGGCCCCGAGGGTGAAGTCCTGGTTTCAGTCAGTGGACCGATGCTGATCAACAGCTCAGCCGGTCTGCATCAAGCGGCGCGCACCGGCATGGGCATCGTGATGGTCCCCGACGCGTTGGTGGAGCAAGACTTGAAGGACGGAACAATGGTGGCCTTGCTGCCGGACTACCAACTGCCGAGCCGGCCCATGCATTTGGTCTACACCCAGGATCGCTACCGTTTGCCGAAACTGCGCAGCTTCGTCGACTTCGCCGTACAGAAGTGGGGCAAGCACTAGCGGCGCCGCGGTGCCATGGACTAATCTGCTCGGCGGGTGAGTCACTTCGATATCAGGGCGGCAAGGAGAGCGGTGATGGGCGACACATCGAGTATCGAGCCGGTGAAATTCAATCTGTCGGACTTCAACGAAGACCTGCTGCACACCATTATGGAACTGGTCAGCGACGGCATCTGGGACTGGAACGCCAACACCGGTTTCGTCTACCGCAACCCCGGTTGGTACGTGATGCTCGGCTACCCGCCGCACTCGCTGGACAACTCGGTGCTGACTTGGGAAACCGTGATGCATCCCGATGATTATCCGCGGGTCATGGCGTTGTTCGATGACTACCTGAGTCAACGCGCGCCCGGTTATCAGGCCGAATATCGCTGCCGTCGGCAGGATGGCACCTACACCTGGATCGAAGACCGCGGCTATATCCTGGCGCGCAATGCCGATGGTTCGGTGGCGCGGATGGTCGGCGCGCACCGCAGCATCGAAGACAAGAAACGCCTGCTCGAACAGCTGCAACGGCGCAATCACTCCCTCGAAGCCCTCGTCGAAGAACGGACCCGGGAGCTGTCGCGGGTCAATCAGCAGTTGCAAATCCAGCTCGAAGAAAACCGCAAACTGGCGGAAACCGATGCCCTGACCTCGGTCGCCAATCGCTATCGCCTGGAAAAGGCCCTGCCTCAGGAATGCGAGCGTTCCCAGCGATTTCGCCAGCCGCTGTCGCTGATCGCCATGGACATCGACGACTTCAAGACCATCAACGATCACTACGGCCACGCCCTGGGCGATGCGGCGTTGGTGCAAGTGGTCCACTGCCTGAAAAACAGTGTGCGCGACGGTGACGTGCTGGCCCGGTGGGGTGGCGACGAATTCATCATGATCCTGCCCAACACCTCGCTGGTCGATGCGCGCGGGATCGCGGAAACAATTCGCCAGGACCTGACGGGGTTGCTGCCCGTGGGAGACTTTCAAGTGACCCTGAGTTTTGGTGTGGTCCAGCGCTTTGACGAGGAACAACAGACCGGGCTGCTGGCCCGGGCCGATCAGGCGCTGTATCGGTCGAAGGTGATGGGCAAGAATGTGATTTCCGGATGAGCGCCGGTCTGCTTGTTCGCGATGTGCAGCCTTCGGAAGTCGAATCCGTGCGGCTGTTTCTTGGGCAGAATGGCTGGGCTCACCGTACCGGCTCGGCCGAACATTTCGCGCAACTGCTCGCCAACTCCCAACGCACGGCGCTCGCAGTGAAGGACTCGCGAATCGTCGGGTTTGCCCGAGGCATTACGGATGGGCTGTCCAACGGTTATCTGTCGATGGTGGTCGTGAGTGAGCAGCATCGACGTGGAGGTGTAGGTCGGGCGCTGGTTGAACATGTGATGGGAGGAAATTCCGACATCACCTGGGTACTGCGCGCAGGCCGGGAAGGTGCTTGGGCGTTCTTTTCCCGCCTGGGTTTTGAAGCCTCGACCATTGCGATGGAGCGTCCGCGTAGCCAGTAAGCAAACGTATACTCACTGAAAACAATCAACGCTAAGGATAGCCAATGACGTCCCCTCCCCTGTATCGCCGGGCCACACCGGACGATCTCCTGGCCATTTGCGAACTGGGCCAGCAACTCAACAGCCTCCACCACCGTGAACGCCCGGATATCTATGCGCCGGCCACTGAAGATTACGCGCGGGACAGCGGTCACTGGCAGCCGTACCTCGACAGCGAACATCAGGTGACCTTTCTCGCCGAGCAGGCTGGCAAGGCGATTGGCTTCATCACCGTGCAAGTCACTGCGTTCAACAGTCCGCTGGTTCAGCATCAACAGGTGGGCCGGGTGGGCTCGGTCTGTGTTGACGACGATGCTCGTGGCCAAGGTGTTGGGCGTGCAGTGATGGAGCGTGCTCAAGCCTGGGCCATCGAACAGGGCGCCACGGACCTTCGGTTGACCGTTTGGGCGTTCAACGCACCAGCCCTTCGTCTGTATGAAGAATTGGGTTATGAAATGCGCGCATTTGAGATGGGCAAGCGCTTATAACCCGGCCTTCACCAACACCGCTTTCTCCTGATACCGCTCCGGATACAGCTGCTTCAACTGCGCCACTTTCGGCATATCGTTGATCACGATGTACGGATACGTCGGGTGCTCGGTCAGGAAGTCCTGGTGATAGTCCTCTGCCGGATAGAAGCCGTTGTAGGTTTCCAACTTGGTGACGATGGGTTTGTTGAACGAATGTGCGGCGTCGAGCTGGGCGATGTAGGCCTGGGCGACGCGCGTCTGTTCAGGGTTGGCCGGGAAAATCGCCGAGCGATACTGGGTGCCGGTGTCAGGGCCCTGGCGGTTGAGTTCCGTGGGGTTGTGGGCCACCGAAAAATAGATTTGCAGCAAGGTGCCGTAGCTGACCTGGGTCGGATCGAAAGTGACTTCGACGGACTCGGCGTGCCCGGTATCCCCCTCGCTGACCTTCTCGTAGTCAGCGGTATTAGCCGCGCCTCCGGCATAACCGGACACGGCTTTCTTCACGCCCTTTACATGCTGGAACACACCCTGGACACCCCAGAAACAACCGCCGGCGAAGACGGCGGTTTCGCTGTGGGCCTGGGTGGTTTCGTCAAGGGTCGGCGCCGGGATAACCACGGCATCTTCAGAAGCACCGAACGAGAATGCCGAGCATTGGCCGATAACACTGGCCGCTGCCAGGCCCAGCAAGGTACGGCGCCAGGTGAGTGAGGTTTTCATGGGGCTGACTCCTTGGAAAATGGGATCGTTATCAACCAAACGTGAAGGCATACGCCGAGACACCCGGGTCGAGAAACTCGATGCTGAAGGTCCGGTCCGAGACATCGCCGGACTGGCGCACCAATTGATACAAACGTTGTTCAGTCACGCTGCCGCTGCCATCGGGCGCCACATCAGTGCCGTGGGCATCGCCCGGTGCCTTGCCGTCGATCAGCACTTTGAAGCGCACCGGTTTGCCGTCAGCGCCAGGGCCCAGCACCAGGTGCAAATCGCGAGCATGGAAGCGGTAGACGATGCGACTGGCTGGCGCGCTGGACGTGGCGCGTTCCGGGCCGACGTTCCATTGCCCGCCCAGGGTCCAGTCATTGAGGGTCAGCTGGGCTGGCGGGGTGTACGTCGCCACCTTGTCAGGCACCAGGCTGGTATCCGGTACGAAATGTTCCGCACGCTGGTAGCCGACATAGGTTTCCGGCGACAGCACTTCCTTCATGTCCGGGGCGAGTTGTACGCCTTCGGCGCTGGCATTGATCAGGCCGTCCGCCACCTTCGTCGCCCCTGCTTCACGCAGTAATTGCTGGATCACCCGCTCCGATTCGGCGTACTCGCCTTCGCCAAAGTGGTGATAACGGATGCGCCCCTGGGCGTCGGCAAAGTAATGCGCCGGCCAGTACTCGTTGTTGAACGCGCGCCAGATCTTGTAATCGTTATCGATGGCCACCGGGTAGTTGATGCCCAGGTCCTTCATGGCCTTGGTGACGTTGCCGACATTGCGTTCGAAGGCGAACTCCGGCGCATGCACGCCGATCACCACCAGGCCTTGATCGCGGTACTTCTCGGCCCAGGCTTTCACATACGGCAGCGTGCGCAGGCAGTTGATGCAGGAGTAGGTCCAGAAATCCACCAGCACGACTTTGCCCTTCAACGCCTCGGCGGTGAGTGGTGGTGAGTTGAGCCATTGCACGGCGCCGTCCAGCGGCGGGAGGTTGCCCTCGACAGGCAGTGTGCCGGGGGTTTTGTCCGCCACTTGCAGGGCACTGCCCGACGTCGGGTTGTTCGGTGATTTACCGGCCAGTCGCCCGACCAATGCCTGTTCGATGCCGCCGGTGGAAGCCGTCGACACCCGTGCCAGAATCCCGGTATCCAGACCCAAAGCGATGGCCGCCACACCGGCCAGCATCAGCGCGCCGAGCCCACGCCGCACCCATTCGCCAGCGCCGATCGAGCGTTTCATCGCCGCGAACACCTTACCGCCAAGAAGCAGCGCCACCGCCAGGGACGTTGCCGCACCGGCGGCGTACGCCAGCAGCAACAACGTGGTGCCGATGCTCGCCCCTTGCAGCGCCGCCCCCGTCAGCACCAACCCCAGAATCGGCCCGGCGCACGGTGCCCAGAGCAGGCCCGTGGCGACGCCGATCAGGAACGAAGCGCCGGGACGCGGCCGGGCATCGGCGCCCGCCACTTCCGACAACCGACTGCCGGCCGCGACCAACGGACGGGTCAGACGATCAGCCAGCTTGGGCAACAGCAGCGTCAATCCAAACAGCGCGACAAACACCAGCGCGAGCCAGCGACCGTATTGATTGAGCTGCACCACCCAGCCGCCGCCCACTGCCGCCAACGTGGCGACGAGCGCGAAAGTCATGGCCATCCCCACCAGCAGCGGCAAGCCACTTTTGACAAAAGGCTGCCCGGTGCGCGCAAAGACAAATGGCAGGACCGGCAGAATGCACGGGCTGACAATTGTCAGCACACCACCGAGGTAAGACAGAACCAGAAGCCACATAGCGTCGACCTGCATCAAATGAGAGAAAGTGAGTGCCCGCGGATCAAGCCGTCTGCGGCTCGAAGGTCATGGCCAGGCCATTCATGCAGTACCGCAGCCCCGTGGGTTTTGGCCCATCGTCGAAGACATGACCCAAGTGACCGCCGCAACGCCGACAGTGGACTTCTTCGCGCAACACGCCAAACGAGCGGTCTTGACGCGTGGCAACGGCCTTGTCCAGCGGCGCCCAGAAACTCGGCCAACCGGTGCGGCTGTCGAACTTGGTATCGGATGAAAACAACGGCAGGTCACACCCGGCGCAGGCAAACGTGCCCGCCCGATGCTCGTTGTTCAATGGGCTGCTATAGGCCCGCTCGGTGCCTTCTTCACGCAGGATTTCGTACTGTTCGGCGCTGAGGATGGCGTGCCATTCGCTGCCCGTGTGGGTCACCTCGAACACCTCAGCCGCATCAGCATCACTGAGCAACGCCGAACTCGCCGCAAATTTTGGCAATACACCGATCACCAGGGCTGCAGCCCCCAGCCCGCCGCTGGTTAAAAGAAATTGTCTGCGTGAAAACATGGCCGTCTCCAAAAATCCCAGGTACCTGTCATGGAACACAGCCTAGGCTTGGGTTGATCGCCAAATCCTCACGGGGAGTTAAACAATTCGTGATAACTCCGCCCGAGGAAAACCCGCACAATGTGCCCATTCGCAGCAAAGGATTGAGCTTCATGGAACAGACCAAACGTGTCCTGGTGGTCGAGGACGACCTGCATATCGCCGACCTTATCTGCCTGCATCTGCGCGATGAGCAGTTCGAGGTGGTGCATTGCGCCGACGGGGACGAAGGCATGCGTCTGTTGCAGCAAGGAAGCTGGGACGCGCTGATCCTCGACCTGATGCTGCCCGGTGTCGACGGCCTGGAAATCTGCCGCCGCGCCCGGGCCATGGCTCGCTACACACCGATCATCATCACCAGCGCCCGTTCCAGCGAATTGCACCGCATCCTCGGTCTGGAGCTGGGCGCAGACGATTACCTGGCCAAGCCGTTTTCCATGCTGGAGCTGGTGGCCCGGGTCAAGGCGCTGCTGCGACGGGTCGACGCCATGGCCCGCAACCTGAAAATGGACGCCGGCAGCCTGACCGTCGACGGCTTGTCCATCGACCCGATCACCCGCGACGTCTCCCTCGATGGCCGCCGCTTGGACCTCACGCCGCGGGAGTTCGACCTGCTGTATTTTTTCGCCCGCCAACCGGGCAAGGTTTTTTCGCGCATGGACCTGCTCAACGCTGTGTGGGGCTACACCCATGAAGGCTACGAGCACACGGTCAATACCCACATCAATCGCCTGCGGGCCAAGATCGAGAAGGACCCGGCGCAACCGGCGCGCATTCTCACGGTGTGGCGACGCGGTTACAAATTCGCCGCAGCGGAGGACCAGCCATGAGACTGACCCTGACGCAGCGCCTGTCCCTGGTGTTCGCCGTGTTGCTGCTGGTGTGTTGCGGCACCTCGGCGTGGATGCAGGTGCGCGCCAACCAGATGCATGAGTTGGAAGTGGTGCAAGGGCTGTCCCGGGACCTGGCCCAGCACATTGCCCGTGACACCGTGCTGATGGACGCCAAGGGCCTGATGCCCAACGCCGTGCGCGACCTGTTCGGCCAACTGATGCTGGTCAACCCGAGCGTCGAGGTTTATCTGCTGGACACTCAGGGGCGGATTGTCGGCAGTGCCGCGCCGGAGGGACGGATACGCCGCAATCAGGTCGATCTGCAGCCGATCCAGCATTTGCTCAAGGGTGACGCGCTGCCGATTCTTGGCGATGACCCGCGTAGCGTCGATGGCCGCAAGGTGTTCAGCGCCGCGCCGTTGCAGGTCGACGGCAAACCGGCTGGCTACCTGTATGTGGTGTTGCTCAGTGAAGAACACGATCGCTTCGCCGAACGCGGTGCGACCAGCGCCGCGCTGAATACGGCGCTGCTGTCCATCGGCCTGGTGGCGCTGTTATGCCTGATTGCCGGCCTCACGGCGTTTGCCCTTATCACCCGACCGCTACGGCGCTTGACCGAGACCGTCAGCCAGTTCGACATTGACGGCATCCCGGTCACACCACCCACGGCAGTCCCGGTGGAAAAAGCCGCCAGCCACGATGAAATTGCCGTCCTCGACGCCGCGTTCCGGCAGATGCAAACCCGTCTCAGCGAACAATGGCGCTCGCTGACCCGCCAGGACCAGGAACGCCGCGAACTGGTGGCGAACATCTCCCACGACCTGCGCACGCCGCTCGCTTCGCTGCACGGTTATCTGGAAACCCTGTCGCTCAAGGACGCGACACTGTCCTCCGCCGACCGCCGACGCTATCTGGGCATCGCCCTTGATCAAAGCCGCAAAGTCGGTGGCCTGGCGCAATCGCTGTTGGAACTGGTGCGGCTGGAACACGGGTTTGTGCAACCGGTGCTCGAGCGTTTCTCCGTGACCGACCTGGTGCAGGACATCTTCCAGAAATTCGAACTCACCGCCGAAGCGCGCCAGGTGGAACTCAAGGCCACCTTCGCCCCCAACGTTTCCGCCGCCTGCGCCGACCTCGGGCTGATCGAACGGGTGCTGACCAACCTGTTCGACAACGCCCTGCGCCATACACCCCAGGGCGGTGAAATCGAACTCAGCCTGCGACCTCAAGGTTCTTTCGTCGAAGTGACCATCAGCGACACCGGACCCGGCATCGCCGCCGAACTGCGCGAAGGTTTGTTCCTGCGGCCATTCAACATTGGCGGCGCACGGCGCGATGGTGGGCTGGGGTTGCGGATCGTGCATCGGATCCTGCAACTGCATGGCCGCGACATCCAGTTGATCGATATTCCGGGACGCGGCGCAACCTTCCGCTTCACGTTGCCCGTGGATGAGCAAACGGCCGAGCAAATGGTGGTTCGTTCGATGAATCTGAACTCGCCGGGTTAATATCCCGGCACTCAATTTCGGCAAGGATGCTGCGTCATGTTGAACGCCCTGCAAAACACCCCGCTGTGGGTTTACGTGGTATTTCTGCTGCTGTGCTACGACGGCATCAAAACCCTGTCCCCAACTCGAGAAAGCAAAACTTCATTGCTGATCACGCCGGCGATTCTGCTCGCTTGGTCGCTGTATTCTCTGAATCTGACGCTCAATCCACCGTTGTCGCTGACTTGCTGGTTGATCGCGGTCTTGATCGGCAGCCTCGCTGCGCTGTTGATTTTCTCGCGCAAGGGCATCGAGCTGGATGATCCGGAAACCGGGCTGATCCTGCCGGGTTCGTTCAAGGCACTGACGCTCTACCTCATGTTTTTTGCCGTGAACTATTACTTCGGCTATCAGGCCGAGGTGCAGCCAGAACTGTCGGTGACGCTGCAGATGGTGTTGTTCAAGGCGTGTACGTCAGGCTTTGTCAGCGGGTTGTTCTGTGGGCGGACGATCAAGCTATACCGTGTGTTTCGATCATTGACGCAAAAGTCTTTGGCCCGCTCGCCTGTTGGGTCGTGACAACACGGCGCGGGTCCAATAGATTAGGCGGCCTGAAAAGGCCCAGCGCTTTCTCGTCTCAACTCAAGTTAAAAGAAGTAGTGAAATTTCAATGTCCGATTCCAATACCGCTGAATCCGTAGTCACCTTGTCGTCCAAAGCGGAATACGAAAACTCCATCAATCTTTCACAGCATGTGCCCCAGGCCAAGACCATCAGCGAGATGGTGCTGGACGCTTTCCAGTCCACTCGCGAAAGCGACCAGATCCGCGAGCTGCGCGCCGCGATCCGCCACGCTCACGACAGCTTCGACGACGATAAAGCCTACGAACTGATGGGCGAACTCAAGCAGCTCAAGGACGCCGAGGCGTCCGACATTGCCGCCCTCGAAGACCTGAGCAGCAAATTCCCGATCAGCCGCATCCTGTCCAGCTTCAAGGACGACCCGGCGTTTCAGGAAATCGTCTACGGCCTGGCGCTGAAGGTGCTCAACCAGACCCATCAAGCCATCAGCAACCCGGGCAGCGGCAAGAGCAAGACCGCTCGGGCGAAGAAAGAAGTCGAAGTGTTCACCATCAGCAAGGATGGCGTGAATGTCACCCTGCCGTTGCGCACACCACGCTCACGCCTGAACGTTGACCGCGAAGCCCTGGAGTTCCTCGGTTTCACCTTTGTGGGTGAAGGTGAGGAAGCGGAGCTGGAAAGCGAAACGTTCCTGGACAACGCCGGGACTGAACAAGCGGTCAACCGCAAGAACATCATCACCGCGCTGCAGCAACAAACCGCGTTCGAGGGTTACAGCATCACCGCGCAGTAATACAACCTGGCGGTACGGCAAAACCGAAGCCCCGCGCTGACGCTCAGCGCGGGGCTTTTTGTTGCCCGGATCAGCGGCGTTACAACGCGGGAGGACGTAGAGCAACCATCATATCCAGCTCCACAGCCGCGTTTTTCGGCAGTTGATAAACCCCGATCGTCACTCGTGTATGTTTCCCGGCATCACCCAACACATGCCTGAACACATCCGATGCGCCATCGGCCACTTCGCTCAGCTCAACAAAGTCCGCTGTCGACTTTATGTGCACCGTGATGCGCAACAGCGACTTGATTTTATCCAGCGAACCGATGGTTTCGACAATCAATGCCAGGCCACGCATCGCACAAATGCTGGCGGCGACTTGTGCATCGGCCAGGGTCAATTCAAGGCCCACTCTGCCGGGGTACTGAACCTTGCCATGCTTAAGCGCAATCAACCCGCTGACATACAGTTCATTGTTGTGCCGAACCAGTGGCTCGAAATGCCAACCGGTGGTGCTTTCGCCGTAAATGTCGTAGTCAAGTTCAGTTGCCAGGGCGATGAAGCGTTCATCGCACGTCATGTGGTCAGTCATTTCCCCCCACCTACCCCTTTTACCTATCCATTAGTAATCCAACTTCTGACAGATTAGCCCAAGGTGGGTCTTCACCACGCCCCTGAATGAAAAAGCCCCGCGCTTCTTGCAAAGGCGGGGCGTTTTAACCGCTGATTTCATTTACAGCGTCTTGGGTTGCAAGGCGACGATCATATCCACTTCTACCGGGGCGTTTTTCGGCAGTTGATAAACACCGACGGTCGTTCGGGTATGTTTACCGGCATCGCCCAGCACATGGGTAAAGACATCCGATGCACCGTTGGCCACTTCACTGAGATCAACGAAATCAAAGGTGGATTTGACATAGACCGTGATGCGAATCAGTGACTTGATGTTATCCAGTGAACCGACGGCATCCATGATCAGCGCCAGTGCGCGGATGGCGCTGATGCTGGTGGCGGCCTGGGCGTCCGCGAGGTTGAGTTCCAGTCCCACTCGGCCGGGGTACTGAATTTTGCCGTTCATTCGCGGCACCAGGCCACTGACGTAGAGTTCATCGCCATGGCGGATCAGCGGGGAGTAATGGCCGCCGACGGTGTTCTCGTCGTAGATGTCGAAGCCGTGCTCCCTGGCCAGCTCGATAAAGCGTTCGTCGCGGGTGGTTGGCTTGTTCATTGACTGCACCTTCTTGATCATTCAGGCAAACACGCCGTCGAGGGTAAGCACAGTCGCTTGCCTTGAGCAGGGCAAGTTCGGATAGAATCCAGCGAACTTTACTGCCAGGGAGACCAGTAAAATGCAGGCTCAACGCGCCGTGATTGCCGCCATTGAGTTCCAGCCGGGCGTGCCGCTGGTGCAGCAGATCGTTGATCAATTGTCCGTCGCCATCAGCCAGGGCGGGCTGCCCCACGGCGCCAAGCTGCCGCCGATCCGCGAACTGGCCGAGCTGTTGAGTGTGGGCAAGTCCACGGTGGTCGACGCCCTCGATCACCTGCGCGCCAAGGGTCTGGTGGTGTCACGCCAGGGCTCCGGGCATTACGTGCACCGTTCCAGCACGACCATCCCGATCGAATCCGGCCCGGACTTGCAGCCCCAGGACACCCTCAGCGTCGTACGCCGTGCCGTGCTGGTGGATAACGGCGCCCTGCGCCCCGGTTGCGGGTTCCTGCCCTCTTCCTGGCTGCCTGCCGAAGAACTGCTCAAAGCCGTGCGCGGCACCCTGCGCGCCACCGCCCTGCGCATGGGCGAATACGGTGTGGTGGGCGGTTACCTGCCGCTGCGCCAGGCGTTGCGGGTCAAGCTGTCGACCTTCGGCATCGAAGTGCCGGTGGAACAGATCATCACCACCTCCAACACCATGCAGGCCATCGACCTGCTGATGCGCCTGTTGATCAAACCCGGCGACACGGTGATGCTCGACGATCCGTGCTACTTCAACCTGCACACCAACCTCGCGCTGCATGGCGCCAGGGTCATCACCATCCGCCGGGATTGCGACGGCCTGGACCTCAATACCTTCGAGCAACAGGTGATCGCCCACAAACCCGTGCTCTACATGACCAACAGCACACTGCACAACCCGACCGGACACTCGTTCTCCCCGGCCCAGGCTTATCGTTTGCTGGAGTTGAGCCATCGGCATGGTTTCCACATTGTCGAAGACGATTTGTATGGCGACCTGCAGCAACGCCGGACACCGCGCCTGGCGGCGAGCGGGTTGGACAATGTGAGTTACGTGTCCGGGTTCTCCAAGACATTGACCGCCAATAGTCGGGTCAGCTATGCCGTGTTATCGCCGCAATTGGCGGCACGGCTGATCACCGTGAAAATGGCCTGCGGTGGCGTGACTTCGGAGTTTGCGGAGCAGATTACCTGCACCATGCTCAGCAATGGCAGCTATGCCAAGCATGTGCGGCGCACGGTGGATCGGTTGTATGAATCAAGCAGTCGGGTGGCGCGCTGGTTGGTCGAGGCCGGATGTTCGGTGTCATCCCTGCCCGGTGAAGGCCTGTTTATCTGGACGCGTTTACCCGATGGGGTGCACGCCGAAACACTGGCGCGCAAAGGCCTGGAAAACGACCTCGTCCTCGCTCCTGGCACCTTGCTCAGCAAAGCGCCTGACGCCAGCCATTTTTTGCGATTCAACGTGGCGCATAGCGATCAACCTCAGGTGCGTGAGCGATTCTTCCGCCTGCTCGACACACCTCACAAATAATCGATCGCACTTTCCATACGGACTGCGCCTGGCTGGCATTTGCTGACATCAACTCCCGTCCTGAACGAAAAGCGCCGCTCTTCTCTCGAAGGCAGGGCTCTTGTCACGCAGCCTGCTTTCAGGAAATCGTGGAACGCTGCTCAGCCTCATAATGCCGAGTCTGAAATGGCATGAGGGTTTGAGCCTTTAAGCCAAGGCCTTCACTTAACCCCCAGGAATCGGCAAGTTCATCACGACGAAGGCGAAGTGGAGTAACTGCTTGAAGCTTCACATCTTGCTTGGAAGTCGTGTACGCAAAAAGCTCCAGCACGTTGAAGGTTTCCAGCACGCGGCTATCAGACACACACGCAAAACGGGTGAAACGCTCGAGCAAGTAGCCTGCACGACGAACCTCGATCTCAGCAGAGTGACGACTCAAAAATGCTGTGACTTCACTTTCAAGATTCGCGTTCGAGTACCAAACAGCCTTGGCCGCACTGACAAGCGCAGCATCATCTGCCTGATTCAAAGGGCTTTTGACCAGCGTGTCCAAAGCGGCTGAGAGGACGTGGCCGTTACGGGACTTCGTCATCTGCATTCTCCAGATAATCTTGCAAAATATTGTCGAGGACTGAGGTTGGTGGCTCTTTGTTGCCAACCTATACATCAATCGCCTGCAATGCCAGTCGACGAAGTTCTGTGGTCAGTATGAAACCACTCCTGAGAAGCGCCTTGATATCGCCGATGTCCTGATCCGTAGCCCTACCCAATTTCCTATCGCCAAAGCAGGAGACAACATCTACCGCCCACTCGTACCTAGTGCAGCTGAGTTTTCTCACTTTGAACATCCTGATTCCTTTTCCAACGCGATACTTTATCGCTTGGTAATCCAACGCGTCCTTGCCTGAAGCCCTATGATTTTTAGTGCAGCCCTATCGGAGTTCGACGCGTCCTGAACAGTACCGTTTTGTCGCGTTATCTTGCCTTCACGCTGAGCTTTCATTTCGGCCACGCCCAACATCAACTCTTCAAATAAATTTCGTTTTTTCATAACACTCCGATTTTGTAACGAAGGCCTCAAAGCGGGGGAAACATCCATCCTTGTTGATAGGAAGCCAAATGTGCCATGGAGCATCCATTCACTACAATTAAGTGCTCGGTGAACCGTACCTGGCTGATTAGGCGATGGCGCTAGGACATTTCCCAAATCCCAGACAGCGCTTTCCTAAAGGACTTGGTCCATCGCTGTCGGTGATGGTTATGAGTGAGGAGATTTTAATGGAGTTGTTCAGTTACAAGATGACCCATGACACAGGGTTCGCGCCTAACCCCTTTGGCCATACGCTCACGCTGGCTACCTGCAAGCCATCGATTCGTCTGCATAAGCGCGTGGGGCAGTGGATCGCCGGGTTCACTTCGGTGACATTGAACCGTGACCCTGTAGGTGAAGAGCGATTGGTTTACTTGATGCGGATTGGCGAGAAATGCCATGTGCGCGATTACTTCAGCGATCCTCGCTTTCAAGACAAGGTTCCGGGTTCTCATCTAAATGACCCTATCGCCAAAGCAGGAGACAACATCTACTGCCCACTCGTACCTGGCGCAGCTGAGTTTTCTCACTTTGAACAGCTAAAGAATGAGAACCACTGGGCAGATTGCGGACCAAGTAGAACTCATTTGGAGGAAGACATCTCCGGCCAATACGTGTTGGTAGCAGATGTGTTTTATTACTTTGGTTCTTGCCCATTAAGCATCCATGACTTCTGCCGGCCTCAAATACCGAAGGGTCAGGCAAACCATGGGTACCTAACGCAATCAGAGCAGGCGGAACGTTTCATTCGGTTCGTTCAAGACAACTACAAGCCCGGAATACAGTGCAGCCCCACCAAGTGGCGGTCATGCGAAGCGATTGAAAAATCTTTCGACACAGGGAAGTCTTACGGCTCATGTTGATGAAGATCACCGGAACAAGGCCAATAAAAAACCCCACTCTCCTCTCAAAGGGCGGGGCTTTTCGTACAGCAGCTAAACCTTACGGCGCATAAGTCAGCAACAGCTCACTCGGCACTTTGAAGTCCAGCGACATCATTACGCTCAACGCGGTAATGGTGAAGATCGAGAACACGAACAGCTTGCGTGCCCAGACCGTGTCATCCACTGCCTTGTAGCCGGTCCAGGCCATGTACAACCAGTACATGCCCATGGCCGCGGCGACGGCGAGGTAGCTCATGCCGGCGTAGCCGCTGAAGGTCAGCATCAAGGTCGCGATCAGGAAGGCCAGGATGTAGAGCAGGATGTGCTTCTTCGCTACTTGAATCCCGCGCTTCACTGGCAACACCGGAATCGATGCGGCCAGGTAATCGTTGAAGCGGAAGATCGCGATGGCGTAGGAATGCGGCATCTGCCACAGGCTGAACATCACCAGCAGGGTCAGCGCGGCCATGTCGAAGCTGTTGGTCACGGCGACGTAGCCGATCACCGGTGGCATCGCGCCCGACAGACTGCCCACCAGCGTGCCGTGAACCGACTTGCGCTTGAGGTACAGGCTGTAGAAGCCGACGTAGATGACAAAACCGATCACCGCGAACAGCGCGGCCAACGGGTTGGCCACCTTGTACAACAGTGCAACGCCGGCGATACCCAGGACGGTCGCGTAGATCAGGGCCAGTTTCAGGGAGATCAAGCCCTGGACCAGCACCCGGTTCTTGGTGCGTTCCATCTTCAGGTCGATGTCGCGGTCGATGCAGTTGTTGAACACGCAACCGGAAGCCACCACCAGGGACGTGCCGATCATGGCGGCCAGGAAGATGGCCAGATCGACATGCCCTTTCGAGGCCAGGAAAAATCCGCCCGCCACAGAAAGCACGTTACCGAAAATGATCCCCGGTTTGGTGATTTGGATAAAGTGCTTAAAGGACATCCGGACTTTCCTCAGTGCGCCATCATGACGGTGTGGATGCTGAACATGATCCACAGCGACAAGCCAACCAGCAGGACGATCACCATCGCAGCGAACACAAACGCAATCACGTTGTTACGCTGGGCGGCGGAGCGGTCCAGGTGGAGGAAGTACACCAGGTGAACCAGCACCTGGATCACGGCGAAGGCCAGTACGATCCACAGCGTCCAGACTTTCGGCAGCGATGGGTACATCACCAGGCCGAACGGAATGATCGTCAGGATCACCGACAGGATGAAGCCGATGGCGTAGGACTTTACGCTGCCATGACCGGCGTCGTGGCTATCGTGGGAATGTGCATTAGCCATTACAGGGTCCCCATCAGGTAAACAACGGTGAATACGCAGATCCAGACCACGTCCAGGAAGTGCCAGAACAGGCTCAGGCAGCTCAGGCGGGTCTTGTTGGTCGACGTCAGGCCGTGCTTGTTGACCTGATACATCATGATCGCCATCCAGATCAGGCCGCTGGTCACGTGCAGACCGTGGGTGCCGACCAGGGTGAAGAACCCGGACAGGAAGCCGCTGCGGCTAGGGCCGTAGCCTTCGGAGATCAGCATGTGGAACTCGTTGATCTCCATGCCGATGAAGCCCAGGCCGAACAGGAAGGTGATGGCCAACCAGCCCAACACTGCCTTCTTGTTGCCCTTGAACAACGCCAGCATGGCGAAGCCGTAGGTGATCGAGCTGAGCAACAGGCAGGCGGTTTCGCCCAGCACGTAGGGCAGCTCGAAGATGTCGTGGCCCGACGGGCCACCCGCTACGTTGTTAACCAGTACCGCGTACACCGCGAAGATCGACGCAAACAAAATGCAGTCGGTCATCAGGTAGAGCCAGAAACCGAATACGGTCATCTCGCCCGAGTCGTGGTGATGGTCATCGTGCCCATGTCCATCGACATGGACGTGTCCAGCATTGGTCACTAAGTTCGACATGGTTTAAGCCTGTTCCAACGAGGTTTCAACACGGGTGGCGCCAGCCGGGATTTTCCCTGCTGCTACCAGACGCTTGTGCTGCTCGGCTTCGATGCGCTCGATCACGTCGACCGGCACCATATAGCCCTGGTCATCACGGGCAGCATGGATTACGAAGTAGATCACGGTACCGGCGAGGCCGAAGATGGCCATCCACCAGATGTGCCAGATCATGGCGAAACCGAACACGGTCAACAGAGCACCCATGACCAGGCCGGTCGCGGTGTTGTTTGGCATGTGGATCGGCTCGTACTTGGCCGGAGTCTGGTACGCAGTACCGTTTTCCTTGGCTTCAGTGAACGGGTCGATGCCTGGGGCTTTCGGCAGTACGGCGAAGTTGTAGAACGGCGGTGGCGACGAGGTCGACCATTCCAGCGTGTGGGCATTCCACGGATCGCCGTGTTCGCACATGTTCTCTGGCTTCTTGCGGTCACGCACACTGACGTACAGCTGGATCAACTGGCAGGCGATACCGACAGCGATCATCACCGCGCCGAACATGGCGACGTGCAGGTAAGGCACCCACTCAGGGTTGGTGGTGGCGTTCAGACGACGGGTCATGCCCATGAAGCCCAGTGCATAGAGCGGCATGAACGCGACGAAGAAGCCCGAGATCCAGAACCAGAACGCTGCCTTGCCCCAACCTTCGTGCAGCTTGAAGCCGAACGCTTTAGGGAAGAAGAAAGCGAAACCAGCGATGTAGCCGAATACTGCGCCGCCGATGATCACGTTGTGGAAGTGAGCGATCACGAACAGGCTGTTGTGCAGCACGAAGTCAGCACCCGGGATGGCCAGCAGTACGCCGGTCATGCCGCCGATGGCGAAGGTCACCATGAAGCCCAGGGTCCAGAGCACCTGGCTGGTGAACTGCAGGCGTCCGCGGTAGATGGTGAACAGCCAGTTGAATAGCTTCACCCCCGTCGGAATCGAGATCAGCATCGTCGCCAGCCCGAAGAAGGCGTTGACGCTCGCACCCGACCCCATGGTGAAGAAGTGGTGCAGCCAGACCATGAAGCCCAGGATCGAGATCGCGCCCGAGGCGTAGATCATCGAGTGGTGGCCGAACAGACGCTTGCCGGAGAAGGTCGAGATGACTTCGGAGAAGACCCCGAACGCCGGCAGAATCAGGATGTAAACCTCGGGGTGACCCCAGGCCCAGAACAGGTTGACGTACATCATTGGATTGCCACCAAGTTCATTGGTGAAAATGTGGAAATCCATGTAACGGTCAAGCGTCAGCAGTGCCAGGGTAGCGGTCAGAATCGGGAACGAAGCGACGATCAATACGTTGGCCCAGGTGCAGGTCCAGGTGAAGATCGGCATGTCCATCATCTTCATGCCCGGGGTACGCATTTTCAGCACGGTGGCCAGGAAGTTGACCCCCGTCAGTGTCGTACCTAGCCCGGACAGTTGTAATGCCCAGATGTAGTAGTCCACACCAACGCCCGGGCTATAACCCAGTTCCGACAGCGGTGGATACGCAACCCAACCGGTACGGGCGAATTCGCCGACACCCAGGGACACGTTTACCAGCACAACGCCGGACACCAGCAGCCAGAAGCTCAAGGAGTTCAGGAACGGGTAGGCAACGTCACGGGCGCCGATCTGCAGCGGCACTGCAAGGTTCATCAGGCCGGTGAAGAATGGCATCGCCATGAAGATGATCATGATCACACCGTGAGCGGTGAAGATCTGGTCATAGTGTTCAGGTGGCAGGTAGCCAGGCGAGCCCTCGGTGGCCAGGGCCAGCTGGGAACGCATCATGATGGCGTCGGCAAAACCGCGCAGCAGCATGATCATGGCGACGATGATGTACATCACGCCGATTTTCTTGTGGTCGACCGACGTCAGCCACTCGGTCCACAGGTAGGTCCACTTCTTGAAATAGGTGATCAGCCCGAATACCGCCAGACCACCGAGCGCGATCATGGCGATGGTAATCATCACGATCGGTTCGTGGAACGGGACCGCTTCCCAACTTAATTTACCAAACATCGTTTACTCCTCTGCCCCGGCAGCTGAATGCGAACTCATGTCCATCCCTTCCATGGCGGCCATTTCGTGCTCTTTTTTCTCGTGATGCATTGGCTGGCCCGGTTTCATGCCTTCGTACTTGTCGACGATGATCTGGAACAGGTTTGGCGTGAACGAGGAGTAGAGCTCGACTGGGTTGTTCTGGCTTGGTTTGGAAAGGGCTTCGTATTCAGCTTTTTCCAGCTGTTTAGGTGCCTTCTTGACATCACTGACCCAGGCATCGAAATCCGCCTGGGAAGTGGCGATAGCTTTGAACTTCATGCCGGTGAAACCCGCGCCGCTGTAGTTGGCGGAGATACCGTCGAATTCAGCGTTCTGGTTGGCAATCAGGTGCAGCTTGGTTTCCATGCCCGCCATCGCGTAGATCTGGCCACCCAGGCCCGGGATGAAGAACGAGTTCATCACGGTGTCAGAGGTGATTTTGAAATTGATGGGCGTGTTGGCCGGGAACACCAGTTTGTTAACGGTGGCGATGCCTTGTTCCGGGTAGATGAACAGCCACTTCCAGTCCATGGAGACCACCTCAACGGTGATCGGCTTGACGTCGGATTCCAGCGGCTTGTAAGGGTCCAGGGCGTGGGTCGAAATGTAGGTCACGTAACCCAGGGCAATGATGATCAGGACTGGAACAGCCCACACCGCGATTTCGATCTTGGTGGAGTGCGACCACTTTGGCGCGTACACCGCGTTCGGGTTGGAAGCGCGATATTTCCAGGCGAACAGGAACGTCATGACGATGACCGGCACAACGACCAACAGCATCAGCAGCGTTGCGGTGATGATCAGGTTTCGCTCATCCAGGCCGACCTGGCCCTTGGGGTCGAGCAAGGTCATGTTGCAGCCTGACAGCAACAACGTGCCGAGCAGCGGCAATAAGCCTAGTAGTCTGGGGTACCTGTTTTTACTCATCTCACGACCTCTAAAGCAGCTTGCGCAATGCAGTTGGGTTTTGATCGCCAACACTTCACCCTGCCAAGGGTTGGCATTTTTCTTGGATTGAATAAGGGCTGCCCGTCGCGCGTCAGACGCTGTTCGACAAATCCTGGGCTAGCGGTGAGTTCTTATTCGAATTCGTGGTCAAAGGCCTTGTTACAGACCAATTCCATTTGGTGCGGATAGTCGGAAAGGCACCGACACCTGGGAGTCGCATAAAGCCGTCAGGCCTTTCGACGCCCTATCTGCTCAGTAGAGAGCAGCGCCGGGAATTCAGTGCGGGCGATTGTAGATACGTCGCGACGCATAAACCATGTCTCATCCCGAAATAATTTTTATCCATTCCAGCAACAATCATTAACGGATTTTGCAAAAGTTCGGCATGGTATCGAAATTAATTCTCAACAAAAACACCAAAATTTGTGGGGCTACCACCCTCGGTTCAGACAGCCTTCATGGCGCGTGGCCATCCGCCAGGGCCACCAAAGCCCCGGTCAGCAAGGGGTCTGGCGATTCGCCGGCGCTTGTTAAAACTGCCTGTTACACCATTGAGATGAACAAATGGGCTGAGGCTAAAATCGACTCAAATCGTTGCGTAGCTATGCACCGATTCCGCGCCTTGAAATGAGTTGCGACACTCCAGCTGTGACAACATGTCGCACACGTTGCGCACCCTTCGCTGTCGCACATCACGATCTGTTTACTTGCGCTCTGAAATGCAAAACGCCCCGGCCCTCTCAACGAGGACCGGGGCGTTTTTTGTTTGCTGCCGCGGGTTAGCGCAAGGCCTTGCGGTTACGCGAGACCAGCAGCGGCACCAGCACCACCACGAGTACAAACGACACCAACGCCCACTGCGCCAGCGACAGGCCGAGGATCGGCGGGTACGGCGTGTCGCAGAAGCCATCGACCTGGAAGCCCAGCGGGAAGATCTTCGCCAGCGGCAGGCCATCGACGATCGGTTGCAGCACATCAACGCCGCAGCTCACCGCCGGGTAGAACTGCGTATAGACGTGATGCCCGGCCACCGCGACGCCACCAAGCGCGCAGATCACCACCAGCACCTCGAACACCGTGAGGCTGCGACGGGTGCGCATGGCCGCGCCGATGAAGGCGAAGATGGCGATCAGCAGCAACGCATAACGTTGCAGGATGCACAGCGGGCACGGTGCTTCTTCCAGCACCACCTGCATGTACAGCGCGCCGCCGATCAGTGCCAGGCAGATGATGCCCAGCAACACCAGGTAACGCCGCTCACGGCCCAATCGCATCGTTTCGTCACTCATCGCGTTTCCCTTCTGAATATCAATTGCCGGAAGTCTACACGCAGACCATGGCCGTTGAGAGCCTGGCGCGCGCCGGTAGCTGTCGGGGAATAGACGATAGGCTGGTTAAGGAGGGATTAAGTCACGGCTCAAGATCGAGGTGGAGCAAGGCTTGCCCGCGATTGAAGCGACGCGGTGAGACCGACTCACCGCGCCTACTGATTACTCCAGAGCAGAAGCCGGCCCAAAGAACTCATAACGGCTTTGCTTCTCCGGCACACCCAACGCTTTCAAATGACGCTTGATCGCCGCCATAAAGCCTTTAGGCCCCAGGAAATAAGCATCCAGGTCCCGCTGCTGCGGCAACCAGGCGCCCAACTGCTCCTGGCTCAACAACCCGACCTTGTCCGCCGCCGGGCTCACGCCGTCATCTTCGGCGTAGCAATAGAAGCGCTTGAGTTGCGGATGACGCTCGGCCAAGCCGTCAATCCAGTCACGGAACGCGTGGACGCTGCCGTTACGCGCGCAGTGGATAAAGTGCACCGGCCGTTCGGTGGCCAGCGCCGCTTCAAGCATGGCGATGGTCGGGGTGATGCCGACGCCGCCACTGATCAGCACCAATGGTTTGTCGCTGGCGGTCAGGGTGAACTCCCCCGACGGTGGGAACAACTGAATGGTCGCGCCGACATGCAGTTGATCGTGCAAGTGGTTGGAGGCGCGGCCACCGGCTTCGCGCTTGACGCTGATACGGTACTGGCCGTTGTCCGACAGGGACGACAACGAGTAATTACGACGAATCTCTTCGCCATCAAGGATCAGCTTCATACCGATGTACTGGCCCGGCTCGGCGGCGAGGATCGGGCCTTTGTCGGCCGGTTCGAAGTAGAACGAGATGATTTCCGCGCTTTCCTCGACCTTGGCCACGACGATGAAGTCCCGCGCCCCGCGCCAGCCGCCGGGTGCCTGTTC
This sequence comes from Pseudomonas sp. ADAK2, assembly GCF_012935755.1. Taxonomy (GTDB): domain Bacteria; phylum Pseudomonadota; class Gammaproteobacteria; order Pseudomonadales; family Pseudomonadaceae; genus Aquipseudomonas. The sequence continues at coordinate 5,701,786 of NZ_CP052862.1, read as the reverse complement.
TTTCTGGTCGTAGATGCTGGTTTCCGCGCCGATCAGGATGTCGGCCAATTGGTTGTAGGCCGCACCCCAGGCACCGATGACTTCCGGCGTGGCGATCTCTTCGCCCAGCACTTCGGCGATGGCGCGCAGCAGGCAGGTGCCGACAATCGGGTAATGTTCCGGGAGGATTTGCAGGGCCACGTGCTTGTTAATGATCTTGGCCACCAGATCGCCCAATTGGTCGAGCTGATCGATGTGACGTGCGTACATCAACACGCCATTGGCCAGGGCCCGGGGCTGATCACCGCTGGCCTGGTGGGCCTGGTTGAACAGCGGGCGGACTTCCGGGTATTCGGAGAGCATCATGCGATAGAAGTGAGTGATCAGCGCTTCGCCACCGCTTTCCAGCAACGGCACGGTGGATTTGACGATGGCACGGTCTTGAACGCTAAGCATTAGGGCGACTCCTGAGCTTTTATGTGATTACCCTAGGCTTATCAGTTTCCATGCCAACAATTTAAACCATAAAAATCAACAACTTAAATACTACGTAGTCATATCGACACTGACTGCTTTATAGTCATCTCGACTACACGGAGTCACTATGACTGCAAAATCACTGCTCACCGCCCTGCTGCCCCTGGTCTCCGACCTGTCCCGCGAATTGCCCGAAGGTGAGCGCTATCGGCGCCTGCTCGAAGCCATGCGCGCCCTGCTGCCCTGCGATGCCGCCGCCCTGCTGCGCCTCGACGGTGAATGGCTGGTGCCGCTGGCCGTCGACGGTTTGAGCACCGACACACTCGGCCGACGCTTCAAAGTCAGTGAACACCCGCGCTTCGAAGCGTTGCTCAGCAGCCCGGGCCCGACCCGCTTCGCCGCCGACAGCGACTTGCCCGATCCTTATGACGGGTTGGTCGATGGCTTGGATGAGCACCTGGAAGTCCACGATTGCATGGGCTGCCCATTGTTTATCGATGAACGCCCGTGGGGCCTGCTGACCCTCGATGCGCTGGACCCGGAGCGCTTCGAGCCGATCGAACTCGACGCCCTGCAAGCCTTCGCCAGCCTCGCCGCCGCCACCGTCAACGCCGCCGAGCGCATTCAGCGACTGGCCAATCGCGCCGAAGACGAACACCAGCGCGCCGAGGTTTACCGTCAGGCCAGCGGCCAGCAGAACCGCGAGATGATCGGCCAGAGCAAGGCCCACAAACGCCTAGTAGAAGAAATCAGCCTGGTGGGCGGCAGCGACCTGACCGTGCTGATCACCGGGGAAACCGGGGTCGGCAAGGAACTGGTGGCCCAGGCGATTCACGCCGCCTCCGGGCGCGCCGACAAACCGATCATCAGCCTCAACTGCGCCGCCCTGCCGGACACTTTGGTGGAAAGCGAACTGTTCGGCCATGTCCGTGGCGCGTTCACCGGCGCGACCAGCGACCGGCGCGGCAAGTTCGAACTGGCCAATGGCGGCACGCTGTTTCTCGATGAAGTCGGCGAACTGTCCCTGACCGTGCAGGCCAAGTTGCTGCGGGTGCTGCAAAGCGGCCAGTTGCAGCGCCTGGGTTCGGATAAAGAGCATCAAGTGGACGTGCGGCTGATCGCGGCGACCAACCGTGACCTGGCCGAGGAAGTACGCAGTGGCCGCTATCGCGCCGACTTCTACCATCGCCTGAGCGTTTATCCGCTGCTGGTCCCGGCGCTGCGGGATCGCGGGCGCGATGTGTTGCTGCTCAGCGGCTTTTTCCTGGAACAGAACCGTTCACGCATGGGCCTCAATAGTCTGCGCTTGAACAGCGATGCCCAGGCAGCGCTGCTCGCGTATCAGTGGCCGGGGAACGTGCGGGAGCTGGAGCACTTGATTGGCCGTAGCGCATTAAAAGCGTTGGGCAACTGCAAGGAGCGGCCGAAGATTCTCAGTTTGAGCGCCGCTGATCTGGATTTGCCCCACGGCAGTGTTGAAGTGCCTGCCGAGCAACCGGCGGTCAGCCCTGTGGCTTTAGTCTCGGGTGACTTACGGGTCGCGACCGAGGATTATCAGCGGCAACTGATCAACGCTTGTCTGGAACGCCACCACCACAATTGGGCGAGCGCGGCCCGTGAGCTAGGCTTGGATCGGGCAAACCTGGGGCGGATGGCCAAGCGGTTGGGGATGAAATAACCCGCACCCTGTAGCAGCTGCCGAAGGCTGCGTTCGAGGACGAAGTCCTCGCCACCCGGGCAAAACGCAGTACACCTGTTGCACCGCAAGCTCAGGTTTTACGACTGCTTCGCAGCCGGACGCAGCCTTCGGCAGCTGCTACAGAGATCGCACTGGTCGGCAATGCGGGGATTTAGCCTAAAGCCTGCCCCCAACAAGTCGATAACCCGGCATCAATAGCTTCTGGCGATTCTTTACTCGCCCATCACCTTTGTCCAAAGAAGGTTTTTATGTCCTCCACCAAAGCCCGCGCAGATTCACTTTCGCTTCTTCTGTTTACCTTGCGCAGCGGCAAGCTGATGGCGATCAACCTGCTGAAAGTCAGTGAAATCATCCCCTGCCCGCCGCTGACCAAGCTGCCGGAGTCGCATCCCCACGTCAAAGGCATCGCCACCCTGCGCGGCGCCTCGTTGTCGGTGATCGACCTGAGCCGCGCCATTGGCGAGCGACCGCTGGAAGATCCCAACGGTGGCTGCCTGATCGTCACTGACGTCAGCCGCTCCAAGCAGGGCCTGCACGTGCAGGCCGTGAGCAAGATCGTCCACTGCCTGACCACCGACATCCGTCCGCCGCCCTTCGGTTCCGGCGGTGTGCGTTCTTACATCACCGGCGTGACCTCGGTCGACGGCGTGCTGGTGCAAGTGCTGGACATTGAAAAGGTCATCCACGGTATCGCCCCGGCGCAGATCGAAACGGCCCCGACCGAGCTGAGCATGGAAGACGCCGAAGTCTTGGGCAACGCGCGAATCCTGGTGGTCGATGACAGCCAGACTGCGCTGCAGCAATCAGTACACACCCTGCGCAACCTCGGCCTGCAATGCCACACCGCCCGCAGCGCCAAGGAAGCCATCGACTGCCTGCTGGACCTGCAAGGCACCGCCCAGCAGATCAACCTGATCGTCTCGGACATCGAAATGTCGGAGATGGACGGCTATGCCTTCACCCGCACCCTGCGTGAAACACCGGACTTCTCGCACCTCTACGTGCTGCTGCACACCTCGCTCGACAGCGCGATGAACAGCGAAAAGGCACGCCTGGCCGGGGCGAACGGGGTGCTGACCAAGTTCTCCTCGCCGGAACTGACCAAGTGCCTGATCGAAGCCGCCAAGGCTGTCGCCGAACAGGGTTACTGAGTTTGGCCGAGGAATTTTGCTTTCTGATGCGGCGCAACCTCGCTGAAGCCGTGCCCGCCAGCGCCTGGCCCAGCGGCGTTGAACTGTGCCACTACCGCCCGGAACTCGCCGAAGCCGTGCATCAGTTGATGGAGACGGGTTATCGCGAAGGCGGCGGTCGGGTGCCGGCGCTGGAGGTCTGGCAACAGCGTTTTGAAACTGATCCCGAATACGATCCGAGCCTGTGCTTTATCGCGCTGGATGACGAAGGGATCGTTGGCGTTTGCCAGTGCTGGACCAGCGCCTACATCAAGAACCTGGTGGTGCATCCCCGCGCGCAAGGGCTCGGTCTGGGCCGGGCCTTGTTGCTGCATGCTTTCAAAGTGTTTCAGCAGCGCCGCGAGGGGTTTGTCGATTTGAAGGTGCTGGAAGACAACCTTCGGGCCCAGCGGTTGTATGAAAGCGCCGGAATGCGGGTGGTTCGGCGGGAGCCGGTGCCGGTCTGATAAACCGCCTTCGCGGGCAGGCACAAACACAAATCTGTAGGAGCAAGGCTTGCCCGCGAAGAGGCCCGCACAAACACCCCATCACCATCAGGCATACTCCAACCTTGGCCAACACGCACAAGGATGCCCATTGATGAAAACCACCACCCTACTCTTCCTCAGCCTCACCGCCCTCGCCTCCCAGGCTCACGCTTCCAGCCCCGACGCCTGGGCTGCCTATGACAAAGCCGTACTCGCCAGTTGTACCAAGGCCAGCGGCCTGAAGGACGCCAAACCCGTCGGCACCGCCGCGCAATTCGACGACCGCGTCGGCTATACCGCGCTCCTGCTGCAAGGCCAATACCCGCAAAAACACATGAAGGGCCAGCAAGGCACCGAGTTGTGCCTCTACAACAAGAAAAGCAAAACCGCCTACGTGACCGAATGGGACTCCATCCGTCCGGCCGCCCAAAAGCCGTGAATGGCGCATAACTTGCTTCGGGACCTGCCTTGGCGGTGGCTTTCTGTCGCCCTTTCATGCTCTCACCGGCGGCCGTTCGATCAATGAATACGACGTTTTCCTGCGTAGGTTGCGGCAAATGCTGCAACGATCACCACGTTCCCCTGACCCTGGCCGAAGCCCGCATGTGGGCGAACGACGGCGGTCAGGTGATCGTGCTGGTGGAAGGTTTCCTGGGCAATGGCCTGGGCCTGCCGGAGCAGCAACGCGAGCATGCCGAACGCCGGTCGGTAAGGGTTCGAAGCGGCGCCAGCGACGCCTACGTGGCCATCACCTTCGCCGCCTACAACGTCGGCCCCTGTCGGAATCTTGACGAAGACAACCTCTGCCGCATCTACGAACGCCGGCCGCTGGTGTGCCGCATCTATCCGATGGAAATCAATCCGCACATCCCGCTGAACCCGGCAGTGAAAGAGTGCCCGCCCGAGTCGTGGCAACAGGGCCCGGATTTGATAGTGGGTGGGCAATTGGTGGATCAGGAACTGGTGGCGTTGATCCAGCGTTCGCGCCAGGCAGATCGCGACGACGTTCAAACCAAGGATGCGATCTGCGGGTTGCTGGGGATTCGCACCACAGCGCTGAAAGGCGATGGGTTTACCGCCTATCTGCCAGAGATGGGAGCGTTTGCTTCAGTCATTGATCAGGTTGCAACGCGACCGCTGGACGCACCCGACAGTGAATGGCTGTTTCATGTCTCGGGCGAGGACATTGCCGGGCAAGTGCTGGCCGCCGGGGCTGACGTGGCGATTGAAGCACCGCTCAACTATGCGTTTATCTCGCTGCGGGCGGCTTGAGCCCAGGCAACTGATCGTGCCCACGCTCGTGGGAACGATCAATCCAGGCTGCTGCCCCTAGCGAGCGGCGACCGCCAGGCATTCAACTTCAACCCGCGCATCCAGCACCAACGCCTTGGCCGCGAATGTCGTTCGAGCCGGTAAACGATCCGCCGGGAAGTAGCGCTGGTATACCTCGTTCATGGCTTTGAAATCCTTGATGTCGGTAAGGATGACCGTGCATTTGGCCACATGGGCCAGGGACGAGCCGCTGCGTTGCAGTGCGCTGCGCAGGTTCTCCATGGTCTGGGTCATCTGCGGGCCGATGCCGCCCTTCACCAGTTCACCATCCGCCCCGATACCGAGTACACCCGACAGATAAACCGTCTCGCCGACTTGAACGGCATCGGAGAACGGCAGGCCTTCGTCGTTTGGCAAGTAGCTGGGCGAATCCGCCGTTGCCGGTGGCAGGTAGCGTTGGGTAATCGCCTGGTACTGGCCGTTTTGCTTGAGCCGCTCGAGTGCCGCGTTCAGGTTGTCGCGCAACGCGCTGTCGCTTTTGCGCAGGGCCATCGCCACGCCACTGCCCAGCATCGGATCCTTGAGCGCGGCCCCGGCAAAGGCGAAATCGCGACCATGGGGATGGTTCAGCAATGCATGGGTGATTTCGATGGAATCTTGCAGGGTGGCGTCGATTTCCCCGGCCTGCAGGGCGGCAATCAGTTGATCGTTGAATTGGAAGCTGCGCACCGTCACGCCCGCTTCAGCCCAGCGCGCCTTGGCAAACGCTTCGCGGCTGGTGCCCGCCAGGACGCCTACACGTTTGCCCTTGAGCGCTGCCGCCGTGGGTTGCAGGCCTGACCCGTCACGGGCCACCAGTCGACTGCTCAGCGGGTAAAGGTTGTCGGTGAAATCGATCCGCTCACGACGCGCCGGAGTGGCGGTCATCGGCATGATCACGTCGAAACGATTGGCTTCAAGGGCTTCGATGTTGGTGGCGTAGTCCTGGTCGACCCAGACACAGCGGGATTGGAGTTCGGCACACAACGCATTGCCCAACTCGATGTTCAGCCCGACCAACTCGCCGCTGTCGTTACGGCTCTCGAATGGCGGAACCAGAGCTTCGACGCCGAAGCGAATCTGAGGCTCGACCGCAGACGAAACACAACCGCTGGTCAGAATCGCCAGCGACAGGACAGAGAGGATTTTCAGTAGGGGCATTTCGATGGCCTTCGTCGAGAATTCAGGGACCTGAATCTTCGACGAGTGGCCACCGACTTTCCCAGAGGACGAATCGCTCATCCTTGTGGGAACTGTCTCGATGACAGGGAGACTTTTTACCAACCCAAGAAGGGCTGACGGTCAGCGTTTACCCATCGAACGACGAGTACCCGGTGGCGCTGCGCCAGGGGTCTTGGTGTGGCCGTTCTTGGCGCCGTTCTTGTACCACGGCTGGTTGGCGTTCTTGGCCGCGGCCAACTCGCCCGGCTTGAACGGAAACTTGAACGCCGGGATCGCGACTTTGGTTTCGCTGTCTGCGCTGGAGTCGACGCTGTCTGGCAGGTCTGCCGGGTCGTCGCTCAAGGCGTCGGCGACCGGCGGTTGTGTCGGGGAAGTCATGAAAGCTCCGGGTGGTGCACAAAGAGTCGGGCCCGGTGGGTGGACCGCGAAAGGCGCGAGTATACCTGTGTCGGGAGCGGCAAGCTGCAAGCGGCGAGTTTCAAGCGACAAGTAGTCGGTCTGTGGGTTTGGCGGTGACGGGTCTGACGCCTTCGCGGGCAAGCCTCGCTCCTACAGGGAATGCATTCCAAATGTAGGAGCAAGGCTTGCCCGCGATGAACGATAACTCGGTCTATCTGGCGAAATACGCCTGCCAAACTGACAGCCCCGTCAGTTAGCAGTCACCTTCCTGACCGGGTAACAGGACTATAAGAGGAGGTATAAAATCTGACCCTGTTCCCGTCCCTCTAGCCCGGCGCCCCACTCGCATGCGAATTCAGAAAAAAACCGCCTTGATCGCAGCCCCTCTGATTGTCCTGGCAGCGTTGGGCCTGTGGTACGCGACCAAACCGGCCACCGCCAAACTGGCCGCGCCAACTGCGATTCCGGTGCGGGTGGTCGCGGTCGCCGCGAAGGACGTGCCGCGCTATGTCAGCGGCATCGGTTCGGTGCTGTCCCTGCACAGCGTCGTGGTGCGGCCGCAGATCGACGGCATCCTTACCAAGCTGCTGGTCAAGGAAGGGCAACTGGTCAAGACCGGTGACTTGCTCGCAACCATCGACGACCGCTCGATCCGTGCCAGCCTCGACCAGGCCCGCGCCCAATTGGGTGAAAGCCAGGCGCAACTGCAAGTGGCGCTGGTCAACCTCAAGCGCTACAAGCTGCTGAGTGTCGATGACGGCGTGTCCAAGCAGACTTACGACCAGCAACAAGCCCTGGTCAACCAACTCAAAGCCACCGCCCAGGGCAATCAAGCCTCCATCGACGCGGCGCAGGTGCAGCTTTCCTACACGCAGATTCGCTCCCCGGTCACCGGTCGCGTCGGGATTCGTACGGTGGACGAAGGCAACTTCCTGCGCATGACCGACGCCCAAGGGCTGTTCACCGTGACGCAAATCGACCCGATTGCCGTGGAGTTTTCCCTGCCGCAGCAAATGCTGCCGACCCTGCAAGGCCTGATCGGCGACCCGCAACGCGCCCAGGTCAAGGCCTACATTGGCGCCGACACCGATGGCGAAACCGGCAACCTGCTGGGCGAAGGTCACCTGACCCTGATCGACAACCAGATCAACGCCAACACCGGGACCATCCGCGCCAAGGCTGAATTCAACAACCCCGGCCAGAAGCTTTGGCCTGGCCTACTGGTCACGGTGAAAATTCAGACAGCGCTGGATAAAGATGCGCTGGTGGTGCCGCCGACGGTCGTACAACGCGGCCTCGATCAACATTTCGTGTACCGGGTAAAAGGCGACAAGGTTGAGACCGTGCAAGTGCAAATGGTCTACCAAGGCAGCGGCCAGGACATCATCAGCGGCGTCAAACCGGGTGACGTACTGGTCAGCGATGGCCAGTCGCGGCTCAAGCCCGGTTCCACGGTGCAGGTGCTGACCGACCCGCCACAAGTGGTGCAAGCGGAGCCTAAACAATGAGAGGCCCGTCCGCGTGGTGCATCGATCACCCGGTCGCCACCATTCTGTTGACCTTTGCCCTGGTGCTGCTGGGCGTCATCGCCTTCCCGCGCCTGCCCATCGCGCCACTGCCGGAAGCCGAATTCCCGACCATTCAGGTGAACGCGCAACTGCCCGGCGCCAGCCCCGACACCATGGCGTCATCGGTGGCCACACCGCTGGAAGTGCAATTCAGCGCCATCCCCGGCATGACCCAGATGACGTCGAGCAGCGCCCTCGGCTCCAGCCTGCTGACCCTGCAATTCACCCTCGATAAAAGCATCGACACCGCCGCCCAGGAAGTCCAGGCCGCGATCAACACCGCCGCCGGCAAACTGCCCAAGGACATGCCGACCCTGCCGACCTGGAAGAAGGTCAACCCGGCCGACAGCCCGGTGCTGATCCTCAGTGTCAGCTCAACCCAGATGCCGGGCACCGAGCTCAGCGACCTGGTGGAAACCCTGCTCTCGCGTCAGATCAGTCAGATCGACGGTGTAGGCCAAATCAACATCACCGGTCAGCAACGTCCGGCGATCCGCGTCCAGGCCTCGGCGGACAAGCTCGCGGCCATCGGTCTGACCCTGGCGGACATTCGCCTGGCGATCCAGCAGACCAGCCTCAACCTGGCCAAAGGTGCGTTGTATGGGGAATCGAGCATTTCGACCCTGTCCACCAACGACCAATTGTTCCACCCCGACGAATACAGCCAGCTCATCGTTTCCTACAAGGACGGTGCACCGGTTCACCTGAAAGATGTCGCCAAAGTCGTCAACGGTTCGGAAGATGCCTACGTCCAGGCGTGGGCCGGCGATCAACCCGGGGTGAACCTGGTGATTTCGCGGCAACCGGGGGCGAACATCGTCGAGACCGTGGATCGCATTCAAGCCGCTTTGCCGGGCCTGGAAGCGATGTTGCCGGCCTCGGTGCAGGTCAAGGTGTTGATCGACCGCACCCAGACCATTCGCGCCTCGTTGCACGAAGTGGAAATCACCCTGCTGATCGCGATCATGCTGGTGGTGGCGGTGATGGCGCTGTTCTTGCGCCAATGGTCGGCGACCATGATTGTGTCGGCGGTACTCGGTGTGTCGCTGACCGCCAGTTTCGCCCTGATGTACATCATGGGTTTCAGCCTGAACAACCTGACCCTGGTGGCGATCGTGGTGGCCGTGGGGTTTGTGGTGGACGATGCGATTGTGGTGGTGGAGAACATCCACCGGCATCTGGAGGCCGGCGACGGCATGCGCGAGGCGGCGATCAAGGGCTCCGGCGAGATTGGCTTCACCGTGGTTTCGATCAGCTTCTCGCTGGTGGCGGCGTTTATTCCGCTGCTGTTCATGGGCGGCGTGGTCGGGCGGTTGTTTAAGGAATTCGCCCTGACCGCGACTTCGACCATCATGATTTCGGTGGTGGTGTCCCTGACCCTGGCACCAACCCTGGCCGCGCTGTTCATGCGCGCCCCCGTCCATCACGCCCACAGCAAAAAGACCTTCGGCGACCGCTTGCTGGCCGGTTATGAGAAGAACCTGCGCCGCGCCCTCGCCCATCAGAGAACCATGATCGGCGTGTTCTGCCTGTCGTTGTGCCTGGCCATTGCCGGTTACATCTTTATCCCCAAGGGCTTCTTCCCGGTCCAGGACACCGGTTTCGTCCTCGGCACCACCGAAGCGGCTGCCGATATTTCCTACGGCGACATGGTGAAAAAACACCTGGCGATGGCGGAAATCGTCGCCGCGGATCCAGCGGTTCAGGCGTTCTCCCACTCGGTCGGCGTATCCGGCAGCAACCAGACCATCGCCAACGGCCGGTTCTGGATCGCCCTGAAGAAACGCGGCGACCGCGATGTCAGCGCCAGCCAGTTCATCGACCGGATTCGCCCGCAACTGATGAAAGTCCCCGGCATCGTGCTGTACCTGCGCGCCGGCCAGGACATCAACCTCAGCTCCGGCCCGAGCCGCGCCCAGTACCAATACGTACTCAAGAGCAACGACGGCCCGACGCTCAGCACCTGGACCCAGCGCCTGACGGACAAGCTGCGGACAAACCCGGCGTTCCGCGATATTTCCAACGACTTGCAACTGGGCGGCAGCATCACCCACATCAGCATCGACCGCAGTGCGGCCGCGCGTTTCGGCCTGACCGCCAGTGACGTCGACGAAGCGCTGTACGACGCTTTCGGCCAGCGGCAGATCAACGAGTTCCAGACCCAGATCAACCAGTACAACGTAATCCTGGAACTGGACACCAAGCAGCGCGGCAAGGCCGAGAGCCTGAACTATTTCTACCTGCGCTCGCCGTTGAGCGGGGAGATGGTGCCGTTGTCGGCCCTGGCGAAGTTCGATGCGCCGACCATTGGCCCGTTGTCCATCGCCCACGACGGGATGTTCCCGGCGGCCAACCTGTCGTTCAACCTGGCGCCCGGCGTCGCGTTGGGTGATGCGGTGATTCTGCTCAACCAGGCCAAGGCTGAAATCGGCATGCCGGCGGCCATCAGTGGCAACTTCCAGGGCGCGGCCCAGGCGTTCCAGAGTTCGCTGGCCAGCCAACCGTGGCTGATTCTCGCGGCACTGGTGGCGGTGTACATCATTCTCGGCGTGCTCTACGAGAGCTTCGTCCATCCACTGACCATCATCTCGACCCTGCCGTCGGCCGGGCTCGGCGCGGTGATCATGCTGTGGATCTGGGGCCAGGACTTTTCGATCATGGCGCTGATCGGCCTGGTGCTGCTGATCGGCATCGTCAAGAAAAACGGCATCCTGATGATCGACTTCGCCCTCGAAGCCCAGCGCAAGGGTGGCTTGCCGCCGGAAGAGGCGATTTTCCAGGCCTGTATCACTCGATTCCGGCCAATCATCATGACCACCCTCGCCGCCCTGCTCGGCGCGTTGCCGCTGATGCTCGGCTACGGCACCGGCGCCGAACTGCGCCAGCCATTGGGGATTGCCGTAGTCGGCGGGCTGCTGGTGAGCCAGGCGCTGACGCTGTTTACCACTCCGGTCATATACTTGTGGCTTGAGCGGCTTTTCCATCGGCCCAAACCCGCACCGCTACCGGTGCTGGCGACCACAGACTGAGGCGGGGTCATGCGCGTTCTGATTATCGAAGATGAAGAAAAAACCGCGGATTATCTGCACCGCGGCCTGACGGAACAGGGTTACACCGTGGACCTGGCGCGGGACGGCGTCGAAGGCCTGCACCTGGCGCTGGAAAGCGACTACGCGGTGATCATCCTCGACGTCATGTTGCCGGGCCTCGACGGCTTCGGCGTGCTACGGGCCTTGCGCGCGCGCAAACAAACCCCGGTGATCATGCTCACCGCCCGCGAGCGTGTGGAAGACCGGATCAAAGGCCTGCGCGATGGCGCCGACGATTACCTCGGCAAACCGTTTTCCTTCCTTGAACTGGTGGCGCGCCTGCAAGCCCTGACCCGGCGCAGTGGCGGCCATGAACCGGTGCAAGTGAGCATCGCCGACCTGTGGATCGACTTGATCAGCCGCAAGGCTACTCGCGCCGGCGCGCGTCTGGACCTGACGGCCAAGGAGTTCTCGCTGCTCAGCGTGTTGGCGCGTCGGCAAGGTGAAATTCTGTCGAAAACGGCGATTGCCGAGATGGTCTGGGACATCAATTTCGACAGTGACGCCAACGTCGTCGAAGTCGCGATCAAACGCCTGCGGGCCAAGCTCGACGGGCCATTTGACGAGAAACTGCTGCACACCATCCGCGGCATGGGTTATGTGCTGGAGAGCCGTGGTGTCCAGTAACTCGATAGCGCTACGGTTGAGCGGGATGTTCACGCTGGTGGCGCTGCTGGTGTTTCTGCTGATCGGCTGGGCCTTGTACCAGCAGGTCGACAAAGGCCTGGGCCTGTTGCCCGAAGCCGAGCTGGATGCGCGTTACAGCGTGCTCGAATCCACGGTCGGCCGATACGGCACGCCCGAGCATTGGGTGAAGATCAACAACAAGCTCAAGCTGCTCGGCGAAGAAGACAAGCGCATCAGTTTCTGGATCGTCAGCGGCGATTCGCAGTACGAATACGGCAACATTACTCCGCAGATCCGCGCCTTCGCCGAAGGGCCGTTGGGGCGGCGCGACTTGCTGTTGCCGGATCATTCCTCTCCGCTGAAAGTGCTGGTCAGCCAGTTCCCGGCCAAGGACCAGCGCCCGGCGCTGCGCTTCATGATCGGCATCGACACCGAGACGTTTCTGCAGACTCAGCATCATTTGCTGATCGCTCTGATCAGCCTGGCGATCATCGGCGTGCTGCTCGCCTCGGCGCTGGGTTATTGGGTGGCGCGGATTGGCCTAAAACCGTTGATCAAGTTGTCCCAGGAAGCCCAGCGTCTGGCACCGCCGTTGCGTTCCGGCCGTTTGCGCCTGTCGCCGTTGCCACCGGAGCTGGATCAGTTTGTCAGCTCATTCAACTCGACCCTGGAACGGGTCGAACAGGCCTATTCGCGGCTGGAGTCGTTCAACGCCGACGTCGCCCACGAATTACGCTCGCCGCTGACCAATCTGATTGGCCAGACCCAAGTGGCGCTGACCCGCGGGCGTTCGGCCGAACATTACTTCGAAGTGCTGCAATCGAACCTCGAAGAGCTGGAGCGGTTGCGTTCGATCATCAATGACATGCTGTTTCTCGCCAGCGCCGACCAGGGCAGCAAGGCCACCAAACTGACCTCTACCTCACTGGCCGATGAAGTGGCGACGACCCTGGAGTATCTGGATTTCATTCTGGAAGATGCGCAGGTTCAGGTGCAGGTCAGCGGAGATGCGCAGGTGCGGATCGAGATCGCACATCTGCGTCGGGCGTTGATCAACTTGCTGAGCAACGCGGTGCAACATACCGAGCCTGGGCAGGTGATTCAGGTGCGCATTGAGGTCGAGGAGCATCAGGTGAGTATCGGTGTGGCCAATCCGGGGTCGCCGATTGCCAGCGAGCATTTGCCGAGGTTGTTTGAGCGGTTTTATCGGGTGGATGCGTCGCGCAGCAACAGCGGGAACAACCATGGGTTGGGTCTGGCGATTGTGAAGGCGATTGCGCTGATGCACGGCGGGGACGTGTTTGTGCGCAGTGATCATGGGATGAATACCTTCGGCATCCACCTCCCCGTCTGACTGTGGCGAGGGAGCTTGCCCCCGTAGATCGTTCCCACGCTCTGCGTGGGAATGCAGCCCGGGACGCTCCGCGTCCCATTGGAACGCGGAGCGTCCCTTGAGGCATTCCCACGCAGAGCGTGGGAACGATCAACACTCAACTGTTGCTTCCAACGCAACAGTCCTTTCTGAAATCCGCTCTGTTTCCCATCGCCCATGAACCTTAACCTTGGCGCACCAAACAGCACTTGCCAAGCAAGAAGGTTTTAAAGATGTCCAACACTATGGGTATTGCCAGCGCTTTCGTTTTGTCGACTTTGTTCCTGTCCCCGTTCGCCATGGCTGAAGAGTCGCCAGCTTTCGTCGCGCAAAATGCGGCGCGGGCCAAAGCGTTCGAACAATCCCAGGCCGAGTTGACCGCCAAGGCCCACGAGGCTGAGCAAACCCCTCAAGCGTCCACTTCTGCAGCCAAGCCACAGGTTGAGAAAGACAGCTGACCCACCGTATCGCTCTGTTTCCCTCGACACTTTTCATTGGCTCTTTCCTTTGAAAAGTTGTCTTCAAAGCCGCTGCTATCAGCGGCTTTTTTTATTGTGCAGAAAACACGCCTCGCTTCGTCTCCCTAAACAAGAAATAAAAAACGTCGATCCATGAACTGACGTTAATGACCCAAAAGGAGCTGTACCGCACGTGTCTTTTTCTCTAAAGCTCAGCCCGTTGTTCATTGCAATCGCTGCAACGATGGCCACCAACACCCAGGCCGCCGATGACTCCAGCCGCGAAGGTTTTGTCGAAGGGTCGAGCCTCAACCTAAACGCCCGCAACTACTACATGAACCGCAACCGGCATCAGAACACCGATGACAACATCGAGTGGGGCCAGGGTTTCCTCGGTAAATTCGAATCCGGTTTCACCCAGGGCACCGTTGGTTTCGGCCTTGATGCCCACGCCATGCTCGGGTTGAAACTCGACGGCGGTGGCGGCACTGACGGTTCGAGCATCCTGCCCATCAGCGATGGCAACGGCAAAGCACCGGGCTCGTTTTCCACGGCCGGCGGTACGTTGAAAATGCGTGCCTTTGATACCGAATTGAAGGCCGGTGACCTGTTTCTCACCAACCCGGTGATCGCCGGTGGCGACAGCCGCATGCTGCCTCAGACCTTTCGCGGCGTCAGCCTGACTAACCACAGCTTCGACGGTTTTCTCATCGAAGGCGGCCAGGCCAGCTTCACCAAACCTTACAATCAGAGCGGCCACACGCGAATCGGCACCTCTTATGGCAGCCTCACCGATGGCGACGACAGCCAGCACCTGAACTGGGCCGGTGTGGCCTGGAGCGGTTTGCCGGGCCTGACCAGCAGCCTGTACGCGTCTGAGCTCAAGGACATCTGGAACCAGTACTACTACGATCTGGATTACACCTACCAGCTCAATGACCTGGTCAGCCTCAACCCGGGCCTGCACTTCTATCACACACAAGACACCGGTGACGCGCTGCTGGGCAACATCGACAACAACACCTACAGCCTGCATTTCACCGTCGGCGTGGGCAATCACAGCGTCACGGCCGCGTACCAGCGGGTCAACGGCAACACGCCGTTCGACTACATCAGCCAGGGTGACAGCGTCTTTCTGGACAACTCCCAGCAGTACTCGGACTTCAACGGCCCGAACGAGCGCTCGTGGAAACTCAAGTACGCCTACGATTTCGTCGGGCTCGGCCTGCCTGGCCTGACCTCGGCGGTTTCCTATTCACGGGGTGAAACCGACCTGACCAAGGTCGACCCGGACAGCAAGGGCTACGCCTCGTGGTACAGCGCCGACGGCAAACACGCCAAGCACTGGGAACGCGACATTGATCTCAAGTACGTGGTCCAGGAAGGCAAGGCCAAGGACCTTTCGCTGCGCCTGCAATGGGCGACCAACCGTGGCGGCAATGGATATGGCGCGCTGGATCAGGACACCGATGAATACCGCGTGATCGTCGATTATCCGATCAACGTGTTCTAAAGCCTGTAATAAATCAAAAGGCCAGCATGTTTTGCTGGCCTTTTTTTCGCCCCACATTTATACATTCGCCAAGTAACAGCCGAATATCCATGACTGATTGCTGCGATGAGCGCGCGCCCTTCGGGAAACGACGTTTATGGAACTACGCTTATTAAGTCCCTTCAGCAGACATCAGAACCATGACAGCAAGCCCAACCCCCTACATTCCAGGCAGGACCGGACGTCCCGTGCTCCTGCTGATTCTCGGCAGCGGCCTGACTGTCATCGCGATCCTCAGCATCGTTGCCTTTCTGCTGATCCGCGAACACGCCAACGCCCAGCAGGACGCGACACGCGGCGCGACCACCATCGCCCAGTTGATCGACGCCGATGTGTTGCGCACGGTCGAACTCTACGACCTGACCCTGCAAGGGCTGATTGCCGCCTCGCAACGCGATGACTTGAAACAGATGTCAGCCCAGGTCCGCCACCTGGTGCTGTTCGATCGCTCCACCACGGCCCGCTTCAAGGGCGACATTCTGTTGCTGGACAAGCACGGCGAGGTACTGGCCGACTCGTCGCTGATCGAGCCCAAACCAGGCAACTTCGCCGACCGCGACTATTTCCTGGCCCATATCTCCAACAGCGATACCGGAATGTTCATCAGCCGCCCGTTCAAGCCTCGCTGCGATTGCGAAGATGCCGACCAATGGCGGATCAGTTTCAGCCGGCGCATCGCCTCGCCCACCGGGGAGTTCCTTGGAGTGGCCGTGGCGTCGATGCGCCTGGCGTACTTCGATGAGTTGTTCAACAGCCTGAACATCGGCAGTGACAGCACGCTCAACATCATCAACAACGATGGCCTGCTGCTGGCGCAAAAGCCTTACTTGGAAAATGACTCGATCGGCAAAAGCTTTGCCAGCCGGCCAAACGTCGTGCGAATCCTGCGCGAGGGCAGCGGCAGCTTCAGCAGTGTGTCGAGCATCGATCACCAGAAGCGCCTGTACACCTTTTCCAGGGTCGGCAACCTGCCATTGACGGTGATCGTCGCCCTCTCCAGCAACGAGGTGTTCGCCACTTGGGAGCGAACGGCGGTGGTGATCAGCGGCGCCACCGGCGTGCTGTGCATCGGGCTGCTGTGGCTGACCTGGCTGCTGTGTCGCGAATTGCGCCTGCGCCACAACGCCGAGCAGGAACTGTCGCAACTGGCGGCCACCGATGCCTTGACCGGCATGGCCAACCGTCGAACCCTGGATCAGGTCCTGCGCCACGAATGGTTTCGCGCCCAGCGCTCGGGTCAGTCGTTATCGGTATTGATGGTCGATGCCGACCACTTCAAGGCGTTCAATGACCGGCATGGCCATCAGGGCGGCGATGATGCGCTGCGTTCGTTGGCCAAGGTGATCAGCGCCAATGTGCGGCGGCCAGGCGACTTGGTCGCCCGCTATGGGGGTGAGGAGTTTTCGGTGATCCTGCCGGAAACCGACAGCGCGGGGGCGCGTCAGATTGCCGAAGCCATCCGTGTCGCCGTGGAGCAATTGCCGTTGGTGGCGGGGGCTGATTCGCCGATGACGGTCAGTATCGGGATCAGTACCTGGACCAGCGCGAGCGAGACCACCCTGGAACAATTGCTGTTTGCGGCGGACAAGGCGTTGTATCAGGCCAAGGAAGGGGGGCGGAATCGAGTCGTTGCCGCGCAATGATCGTTCCCACGCTCCGCGTGGGAATGCCTCACCGGACGCTCCGCGTTCGGCTCTGGATGGGACGCGGAGCGTCCCGGGCTGCATTCCCACGCAGAGCGTGGGAACGATCGGCATAAAAAAAGGCCACCCGAAGGCAGCCTTTAAAAACTAGAGAGGTTTTTGCTTACACGGCCGCAACAGGACGCATGTAAGAGATCGGTGCGGTGCTGGCGTCTTCGAAAGTCACGACTTCCCAAGCATCTGTCTGCTCAATCAACTTGCGCAGCAGCTGGTTGTTCAATGCATGTCCGGACTTGAAGCCCTTGAACTCACCAATCAGGCTATTGCCCAGCAGGTAGAGGTCACCAATTGCATCGAGGATCTTGTGCTTCACGAATTCGTCTTCATAGCGAAGGCCGTCTTCGTTCAGTACACCATCCGCGTCGACCACAATAGCGTTTTCAACGCTGCCGCCGAGTGCGAGGTTGTGCTTGCGCAGGTACTCGATGTCACTCATGAAACCAAAGGTACGGGCGCGGCTGACTTCTTTTACGAACGAAGTGCTGGAAAAATCCACGCTTGCACTTTGTGTGCGGTTACGGAAAACCGGGTGATCGAAATCGATCTCGAAGCTCACTTTGAAACCTTCGAAAGGGACGAAAGTGGCGCGCTTGTCGCCGTCTTCCACTGTCACTTCCCGCAGGATCCGGATGAACTTCTTGGCCGCGTCCTGTTCTTCCAGGCCGGCCGATTGAATCAGGAATACGAAAGGTCCAGCGCTACCATCCATGATCGGGACTTCGGACGCGGAGAGCTCGACGTAGGCGTTATCGATGCCCAGGCCAGCCATGGCCGAGAGCAAGTGCTCCACCGTATCCACTTTGACGTCACCGTTGACCAGCGTGGTCGACATCGTGGTTTCGCCAACGTTTTCCGCGCGAGCAGGAATCTGCACCACAGGGTCCAGATCGGCACGAACAAACACGATGCCGGTGTCGATAGGTGCAGGCTTGAGGGTCAGGTATACCTTCTCCCCGGAGTGCAGGCCTACACCTGTGGCACGGATAATATTTTTCAGTGTGCGTTGTTTAATCATGGCTTGGGCCGCTTCAGCGCAAATTGCGAACTGGTATCAACAAAGGCTGGCGATGATAGCAGACCAGACCTTTGCTGAACACCAATCACCTTCATCGCCCTGATACATTCCATCAATCAGCCTGACGACGCAGGAATGCCGGGATGTCCAGGTAGTCCAGATCGTCTTGCGGATTCATCTTCGCGGCAGTCGCAGCACCGGCCTGAGCCTGGTTGCGCATGACGGTCGGACGGTCCAGGTCACGGTAGTTCACAGCCGGCGCTTCCTGACGCGAAGGCGCTTGTTGCTGCGGCTGCGAAGCCACGGACGTGTGCATGGTGTTGTCGATGACCTTTACAGGCTTCTCGATTTTCGCGCCCAGACCCGTGGCAACCACGGTCACGTGCAGCTCGTCGCGCATGTCCGGATCGATAACGGTACCGACCTTGACCATTGCGTGCTCGGAAGCGAAGGCTTCGATGATGCTACCCACATCGGAGTACTCACCCAGGGACAGGTCAGGACCGGCGGTGATGTTCACCAGGATGCCGCGTGCACCTTGCAGGTTCACGTCTTCGAGCAACGGGTTGCGAATGGCCGCTTCGGTGGCCTCGCGTGCACGGTTCGGACCGCTGGCGCAGCCAGTGCCCATCATCGCCATGCCCATTTCGCTCATGACAGTCCGTACGTCGGCAAAGTCGACGTTGATCATGCCCGGACGCTTGATGATGTCGGAGATACCGCGAACGGCACCAGCCAATACATCGTCAGCCTTGGCGAAAGCCGACAGCAGGCTTGCGTCTTTACCGAGGATGGTCAGCAGCTTCTCGTTGGGGATAGTGATCAACGAGTCGACGCTTTCAGACAGCAGACGGATACCTTCGTCGGCGATCTGCATACGCTTGCGGCCTTCGAACGGGAACGGACGGGTCACCACCGCAACGGTGAGGATCCCCATTTCCTTGGCCACTTCGGCAATGATCGGCGCAGCACCGGTACCGGTACCGCCGCCCATGCCAGTGGTGATGAACACCATATTGGTGCCCTGCAGGACTTCGGCAATGCGCTCACGGTCTTCGAGAGCGGCCTGACGACCTACTTCAGGGTTGGCGCCGGCGCCCAGACCTTTGGTCACGCCGGTGCCCAGTTGCAGGATGGTCCGCGCGCCGATGGATTTCAGCGCCTGGGCATCAGTGTTGGCGCAGATGAATTCAACGCCTTCAATGTTGCTCTTGACCATGTGGTTGACAGCGTTGCCGCCGCCTCCGCCAACACCGATAACTTTAATAACCGGGCTTGCGGGGATGTTGTCTACGAGTTCGAACATTTTCCCTCTCCTTACATTCTCTAGTTTTTTCGCCTACTGCGTTTGTTGCGGTGTTGCGGTAATTCTTTAGAAGTTGCCTTGTACCCAGCTCTTGATGCGATCGAGCAAGGCGGGTTTGGCTTCTTCATTGCTGTAACTGTCGCGGCTGCTGATGCCCGAGAACGAAATCCCGTCGGACTGCTTTTGCAGGCCGTACATCAACAGGCCAACGCCAGTGGAATAAATCGGGTTGCGGACCACGTCATCCAGACCCTTGACGCCGTGTGGCACGCCCAAACGGACCGGCATGTGGAAGATTTCCTCGGCCAGTTCGACCGCGCCTTCCATTTTCGACGTACCGCCGGTCAGCACGATGCCGGCCGGGATCAAGTCTTCGTAGCCGCTGCGGCGCAGTTCGGCCTGGATCAGCGTGAACAGTTCGTCGTAGCGCGGCTCGACCACTTCGGCCAGGGCCTGGCGGGACAGTTCGCGCGGTGGACGGTCGCCAACGCTTGGCACCTTGATGGTTTCACCGGCACCGGCCAGCTTGGCCAGGGCGCAGGCGTAGCGAATCTTGATTTCTTCGGCGTACTGGGTCGGGGTGCGCAACGCCATGGCGATGTCGTTGGTTACCTGGTCGCCCGCAATCGGGATCACCGCGGTGTGACGGATCGCGCCTTCGGTGAAGATCGCGATGTCGGTGGTGCCGCCGCCGATGTCCACCAGGCACACGCCCAGCTCTTTCTCGTCGTCGGTCAGGACCGAGTAGGCCGAGGCCAGTTGCTCGAGAATGATGTCGTCGATTTCCAGGCCGCAACGGCGCACGCATTTTTCAATGTTCTGTGCGGCGTTGACGGCGCAGGTGACCACGTGGACCTTGGCTTCCAGACGTACGCCCGACATACCCAGCGGCTCGCGAACGCCTTCCTGGTTATCGATCACGTAATCCTGCGGCAGGGTGTGCAGCACGCGCTGGTCAGCCGGGATCGCCACGGCCTGGGCGGCGTCGAGGACGCGCTCAAGGTCGGCGGCGCTGACTTCACGATCACGAATCGCCACGATGCCGTGGGAGTTCAGGCTGCGGATGTGATTGCCGGCCACGCCGACGAACGCCGAGTGGATCCGGCAGCCGGCCATCAGCTGCGCTTCTTCGATGGCGCGCTGGATCGACTGCACGGTGGACTCGATGTTCACCACCACGCCTTTCTTCAGGCCGCGGGACGGATGAGTGCCGATCCCGACGATTTCCAGCGTGCCGTCGTCCGAGACCTCGCCGACCAGCGCCACCACCTTGGAGGTGCCGATATCGAGACCGACGATCATTTTGCCGCTTTGCACGTTTGCCATGGGTCCTGCCTCTTCTTAATTCTTCGCGACAGCGGGTTGGGCTGTCGTGGGCGCTACAGGTTCCCGCCAGCCAACAGCGAGGCCGTTGGCGTAGCGCAGATCGATGCGCGCAATGTTCGTAATCTGTTCTTTGAGCGTCTTGTCATAGATGGCAATGAAGCGGCGCATCTTTTCCACCAGGTTGCCGCGTCCCAGCAGCAGTTCGATCCCGGGGCCAGAACTGCCGGCACCGGTGGTCAGGAACCAGCTGCCTCGTTCACGCAATTCCAGGCGTGCAATCGAGAAGCCCAATGGCCTGAGCATCTGGCTCAGCACCTGGTATTGCTGCATCACTTGCTGCTGGGCCCGCTGTGGGCCGAACAGCTGTGGCAAGTGTTCGTAGTTCGCCAGCTCACGCGGGGTGAACGCCTGGCCCTGGTTGTTCAACAGCGACTCATCGCCCCAACGGGCCACCGGCAGTTGCTCTTCCAGGCGAATCACCACCTGGTCCGGCCACACCCGACGCACTTCGGCGTGGGCAATCCATGGCATCGTTTCCAGCTCGGTGCGCATGCTCTCCAGGTCGATGGTGAAGAAGCTCGACGCCACGTAGGGGGCGATCCGCTGCTGCACCGCTTGCTGGCTGATGTAACTCAAATCGCCCTGCACGTTGATCTTGGTGATCGGCCGGTCGGCGTAGGGCAGCAAGCGCTGCGCGCCTTCGTAAGTACCGAAGCCGAGCGCGACCAGCAGCACCGGCCAGAACAAGGCTTTGAGAAAACCAAAATTGGCTTTCGGCAGGCGCGCAGACATCGGCTCTTTGGCCACCATTCGGCTGGCACCCCGCGGCACCGGCTTGCGGCCGGGTGGTGCGGGGGGCTGATGTCTCAACTGAGCGCCTTGCATGCTCTTACCCTCGCGGCTCAATGCTGGCGGTCAAAATCGCCAGGACCAGTTGCTGGAAATCCAGACCGGCAGCACGGGCCGCCATCGGCACCAGGCTGTGATCGGTCATGCCCGGTGCGGTGTTGACTTCCAGGAACCAGAACTGCCCGTCGGCGTCCTGCATCACGTCTGCCCTGCCCCAACCGGCGATACCCAGCGCCTCACAGGCTTTCGCCGTCAGGTCCATCAGTTCTTGTTCTTTGTGGCTGTCGAGACCGCACGGGATCCGGTACTGGGTATCGGAAGCCACGTACTTGGCGTCGTAGTCGTAGAAGCTGTGCGTCGTGCCCAGGGCAATCGGTGGCAACACCTGGTCACGCAGGGTGGCGATGGTGAACTCCGGACCTTGAATCCATTGCTCGACCAACACTTGCGAATCGTAGGTAGCGGCCGCTTTCCAGGCGTCGATCAACTCCGACGCGGAACTCACTTTGGCCATACCGATACTTGAACCTTCATGGGCCGGTTTGACGATCAAAGGGAAGCCCAGTTCCGTCGCCGCCGAAATACAATCGGCCTCGGAGCTCAGTACGGCGTGGCGTGGCGTCGGAATCCCGAGGCTGTGCCAGACCTGCTTGGTACGCAGCTTGTCCATGGCCAGGGCCGAGGCGAGGATGCCGCTGCCGGTGTAGGGAATGCCCAGGCATTCGAGCAGGCCCTGCATGCTGCCGTCTTCACCGCCACGACCGTGGAGAATGATGAAGGCGCGATCGATTTTTTCGTTGAGCAGACGCTGCAGCAGGTCATCGCCGACGTCGAGGCCGAACGCGTCCACACCGGCGCTTTGCAGCGCTTCGAGAACCGCGTTACCCGACTTCAGGGACACCTCACGCTCGGCACTCTTGCCGCCGAATAGCACGGCGACGCGGCCGAAGTCTTTCGGCGCGAGAGTGGAGACGAGGTTGGCGTAAGCAGCAGTCATTTCAACTTCCCCACGGCAGGCGCGGCAACCGCACCGGCGAACAACGGACTAATCAATAATTTCGGCGCAAGACCACCGATATCACCGGCGCCCTGGCACAGCAGGATGTCGCCGGCACGCAGCAGCGGCTTGACGATTGGCGCGAGGTCGACACCGCGCTCGATGTAGATCGGGTCCAACTGACCGCGCTGGCGGATGCTGTTGCACAGCTTGCGGCTGTCGGCGCCCGGGATCGGTTCTTCACCGGCCGGGTAGACTTCCATCAGCAGCAGGACGTTGGCGTCGGCCAATACATTGACGAAATCGTCGTACAGGTCCCGCGTGCGGCTGTAGCGGTGCGGCTGGTAAACCATCACCAGGCGACGCTCCGGCCAGCCACCGCGTACGGCTTTGATCACCGCCGCGACTTCGGTCGGGTGGTGACCGTAGTCGTCCACCAGCATCACGCTGCCGCCGTCTACCGGCAGTTCGCCGTAGACCTGGAAGCGTCGGCCGACACCCTGGAACCCGGACAGGCCCTGGACGATGGCTTCATCGCTGACGCCCTCGTCGGAAGCGATGCAGATGGTCGCCAAGGCGTTCAATACGTTGTGGTTGCCCGGCATGTTCACCGAGACATCCAGCGGCTCGCGCTCAGGACGCAGCACGGTGAAGAAGGTCTGCATGCCTTGCTGGCGCACATTGATCGCGCGCACGTCGCAATCGTCGCCGAAGCCGTAGGTGACGGTCGGGCGTTTGACCAGCGGCAGGATTTCGCGCACCACTGGATCGTCCAGGCACACCACTGCCAAACCGTAGAACGGCAGGTTGTGCAGGAACTCGACGAAGGTTTTCTTCAGTTTGTTGAAGTCACCGTCGTAGGTCGCCATGTGGTCGGCGTCGATGTTGGTGACCACGGCCACCAACGGCTGCAAGTGCAGGAAGCTCGCATCGCTTTCGTCGGCTTCGGCGATCAGGTAACGGCTGGTGCCGAGCTGGGCATTGGTGCCCGCGGCATTCAGGCGGCCACCGATGACGAACGTCGGGTCCAGGCCACCAGCGGCGAACACCGAAGCGATCAGGCTGGTAGTCGTGGTTTTGCCATGGGTACCGGCGACGGCGATGCCGTGGCGATAGCGCATCAGCTCGGCGAGCATTTCGGCACGCGGCACCACCGGGATCCGGCGTTCCAGGGCAGTGGCGACTTCCGGGTTGGAAGTGTTCACGGCACTGGAGGTGACCAGTACATCGGCGTTCGCGGCGTTCTCGGCGCGGTGGCCGATATAGATGTGCGCACCGAAAGATTCCAGGCGCTCGGTCACCGGCGATGCTTTCAGGTCGGAACCGGACACTTCATAGCCCAGGTTCAACAACACTTCAGCGATACCGCACATGCCCACGCCGCCGATACCGACGAAGTGGATGCGACGGATGCGGCGCATTTCCGGGTGCGGCATGGCTTTCTGATTCTCAACCATGGGCCACCTCCAGGCAGGTGTCGACAACGTTACGGGTTGCATCGGGTTTCGCCAGGCGGCGGGCCGCGTTGGCCATGTCATTGAGTCGTTGCGGTTGCATCAGGACCTCTGTCAGGCGTGCGGCAAGATCTGCGGCGCCAGTCGTTCTTTGCGGCATCAGGAAGGCAGCGCCTTCACGGGCCAAATATTCGGCGTTGCGGGTCTGGTGATCGTCGATCGCGTGGGGCAAAGGCACCAGCATCGAGGGCAGACCGGCGGCGGCCAGTTCACTGATGGTCAACGCGCCTGCGCGGCACACCACCAGGTCGGCCCAGCCATAGGCTTGGGCCATGTCTTTGATGAACGGCTGCACTTGCGCCTCGACGCCAGCCGCGCGGTAGCGCTCTGCAGTCACTTCATCGTGGTTTTTGCCGGCCTGATGAAACACTTCCGGGCGCAGGTCGGCGGCGACTTGCGACAGGGCTTCAGGCAGCAACTTGTTCAACGGTTCTGCGCCAAGGCTTCCGCCCAGGATCAGCAAACGCGCCTTGCGACCGGCCAGGGCTGGTCGCGGTGTTTCGAGGAACAGCTCGGTGCGCACCGGGTTACCGGTGGTCCGACGGCTGTCCGACAGGGTAAAGGTGTCGGGGAACGCTTCACAGACTCGGGCGGCCAACGGCATGAGCAACCGATTGGCGGTACCCGCGACGGCGTTCTGCTCGTGAACGATGACCGGCACGCCAGCCAACTTGGCCGCAACGCCGCCCGGGCCGGTCACATAACCACCAAAACCGACCACACACACCGGCCGCAACCGACGAATGATCGCCCGCGCCTGCCAGATCGACTTGAGCAACATGAACGGTGCCTTGAGCAGCGACAGCTTGCCCTTGCCCCGCAAACCACTGGCATTGATGCGATGCAGTTCCAGACCGGCCGCCGGGACCAGGTCGTTTTCGATGCCGCGCGGCGTGCCAAGCCAATGCACGGTGTAACCGCGGGCCTGGAACTCGCGCGCGCAGGCCAGCGCCGGGAACACGTGCCCGCCGGTGCCGCCGGCCATGATCAGTACGTTAGCGCCCATGGGGTGGCTCCTCGGCGAAGTCACTTTCATGGAACTCCATCTCTTCACTGCCCAAGTGGGTTCGACTCTCCCACTCGATGCGCAGCAACAAGCCGAGACAGGCACAGCAGATCACCAACGAGCTACCGCCATAACTGAGGAACGGCAGGGTCAGGCCCTTGGTCGGCAACAGGCCGACGTTCACCCCGATGTTGATCAGGAACTGACCGATCCACAGGAACGACAAACCGTAAGCCACGTAGGCTGCGAAAAACTGCTTGGCTTTTTCAGCCCACAAACCGATGTACATGCCACGAATACAGACAAAGACAAACAGCGCGACGGTGCACAAGGAACCCACGGCGCCCAGTTCTTCGGCCAGGACTGAGAACACGAAGTCGGTGTGCGCCTCCGGCAGGTAGAACTGTTTCTGCACGCTGTTGCCCAGGCCGACGCCCAGCCATTCACCGCGACCAAACGCGATCAAGGCTTGCGACAACTGATAGCCGGCACCGAACTGGTCGGCCCACGGGTCGGCGAAGTTGGTCAGTCGCGCCATTCGATACGGCTGCACCTGAATCAACAACACCACGGCCCCGACCGCGAGGACCACCATCAATGAGAACCGGAACAGTCCGACCCCGCCGAGGAACAGCATCGCCGCCGCCGCGCCCATCATGACCACGGTGGCACCGAAGTCCGGCTCCATCAGCAACAGACCGGCCATTGGCAGCAGCACGATGAATGGCTTGAAGAAGCCCATCCAGCTCTCGCGCACTTCTTTCTGCCGACGCACCAGGTAACCGGCGAGGTAAATCACCACGAACACCTTGGCGATCTCGGACGGCTGCACGTTAAAGAAGCTGAAACCGATCCAGCGCATCGAACCGTTCACTTCGCGGCCGATGCCGGGGACGATCACCATCACCAGCAAGCCGAACGCACCAATCAGCATCAGCCAGCCCAGTCGTTGCCAGGTGGCAATCGGAATCATCATGGTGACGATGCAGGCAACCAGACCCAACACGATGTAGATCAAGTGGCGAGTCATGTAGTACAGGGCACTGCCCGACTGCACGGCGGCCACTTCCGTCGATGCCGAGGCGATCATGACCAGCCCCAGGCCGATCAATGCCAGGCAACCGACGAGCATCGGAAAGTCGAGGTCGATACCGCGCCCGGTGATGATTGGCGATGGATACGGCTTGATGATATTTCGCAGGCTCATGCCAGATCCTCCACAGCGCGGACGAACTGGTGACCACGGTCTTCGTAATTCTTGAACATGTCGAAACTGGCGCAGGCCGGCGACAACAGCACCACATCGCCAGGGTGCGCGGCGGCGCGGCTCTGCTCCACCGCTTCGACCAGCGAACCGACGCGGATCAGCGGCACGGCGTCGCCGATGGCCTCGCCAATCTTGTCGGAATCACGGCCCATCAAAATGACGGCTCGGCAGTTAACCGCTACCGGATCACGCAAATCCTTGAACTCGGCACCCTTGCCATCGCCACCGGCAATCAGCACGACCTTGCCGTCGATGTCCGCGCCCAGGCCTTCGATGGCTGCCAGTGCGGCGCCGACGTTGGTGGCTTTGGAATCGTTGTAGTAGCTCACACCATTGAGGTCGCGGACCCACTGGCAACGGTGTTCAAGTCCGGCGAAGGTTCGCAGGCTCGACAACATCGCATCGAACGGCAAGCCGACGGCGTGCCCCAGTGCCAATGCCGCCAGGGCGTTGGACTGATTATGGGCGCCACGAATCTTCAACTCGCGCACCGGCATCAGGTTCTGGAATTCGAAGGCCAGGTACTTTTCGCCGTCTTCTTCGCGGATACCGAACGCCTTGAAATCAGGTTTGCTCAAACCGAAGGTCCAGCACGGCTGGCCCTCGCCCATCAGCGGACGGCTCAGGGCATCCTGACGGTTGACCACAAACTGTTTGGCCCCACGGAAGATCCGGTGCTTGGCCAGGTGATAGGCCGGCAGGCCGCTGTAACGGTCCATGTGGTCTTCGCTGACGTTGAGCACGGTCGCCACTTCGGCGTTGAGTTGATCGGTGGTCTCGAGCTGGAAGCTCGACAGTTCCATCACATACAACTCGACGTCATCGCTGAGCAGATCCAGCGCCGGCGTACCGAGGTTGCCGCCGACGGCAACACGCTTGCCCGCCGCAACCGCCATCTCGCCGACCAGGGTGGTGACGGTGCTTTTCGCGTTGGAACCGCTGATGGCGACAATCGGCGCCTTCGCGTTACGCGCGAACAACTCGATGTCGCCGGACAACTTCACGCCACGGGCGGCGGCAGCCTGCAGGGCTGGGGTCGCCAGTGCCAGGCCGGGGCTCACGTAGAGCTCGTCGGCACGGCACAGGAACTCGACGTCCAGCTCGCCACAACGCACTTCCACGTGCGGATAGTCACGCTTGAGCGTGGCTAGTTCCGGTGGATTTTCCCGCGTATCGGCCACGGCAAACGACGTGCCCCGGTTCGCCAGGAAGCGAACCAGGGACATGCCGCTCTTGCCGAGGCCGACAACGATGCGGAAGTGGTCAGAAGCGATCAGAGACACTCGTTCTACCTCAGCTTCAGGGTGGCAAGGCCGACCAGTACGAGAATCACGGTGATGATCCAGAAACGGACGATCACGCGCGGCTCAGGCCAGCCCTTGAGTTCAAAGTGGTGGTGTATCGGTGCCATGCGGAACACGCGGCGCCCGGTCAACTTGAAGGAGGCCACCTGGATCACCACCGACAGGGTTTCCATCACGAACACGCCGCCCATGATGAACAGGACGATTTCCTGACGGACGATCACCGCGATGGTGCCCAGGGCGGCGCCCAGCGCCAACGCGCCGACGTCGCCCATGAAGACTTGCGCCGGATAGGTGTTGAACCAGAGGAACCCCAGGCCTGCACCGATCAACGCGCCGCAGAACACGATCAGCTCACCGGCACCCGGTACGTATGGGATCAGCAGGTACTCAGCGAATTTCACGTTACCCGACAGGTAGCAGAAGATTCCCAGGCCGCCGCCGACCATCACCGTCGGCATGATCGCCAGGCCATCGAGGCCATCAGTCAGGTTGACCGCGTTGCTCGAACCGACAATCACGAAATAGGTCAGGACCACGAAGCCTGCGCCCAGCGGAATGCTGTAATCCTTGAGCATCGGCAGGATCAGGGTGGTTTCCACCGGGGTGGTCGCGGTCATATAAAGGAAGAGCGCTGCGCCGAGGCCGAACACCGACTGCCAGAAGTATTTCCAGCGACTCGGCAAGCCACGGGAGTTCTTCTCGATGACTTTGCGGTAATCGTCGACCCAGCCGATGGCGCCGAACAACAAGGTCACCAGCAGCACGGTCCAGACATAACGGTTGCTCAGGTCAGCCCACAGCAGGGTACTGACGCCGATGGACGACAGGATCAAAGCGCCACCCATGGTCGGAGTGCCCGACTTGGACAGGTGCGATTGCGGACCATCATTGCGAACGGACTGGCCGATCTGGCGGTTCTGCAACGTGCGGATCATCCACGGGCCATAGCACAGCGACAAAACCAGCGCAGTCAGCACACCGAGAATCCCGCGCAGGGTCAGGTACTGAAAGACCGCGAAGCCTTTGTGGAACTGTTGCAAGTACTCCGCTAACAGCAGCAGCATTAATGTTTCTCCAGACTGGACCCGCACAAAGCGGCAACGATGTTTTCCATCGCCGCGCTGCGCGAGCCCTTGATCAAAATAGTGGTGTTTGTATCTTGCTCGGCACCCAGGGCCTCGATCAGCTCAGCCTGAGTACTGAAGTGACGGGCCTGCGGGCCGAATGCGTTCACGGCGTGGGCCATCATTGGCCCGACTGCATAAAGCGCAGAAACCTTGCCACGGGCGTACTCGCCCACGTCGCGGTGCCCCTGCTCCGCCCAGTCGCCCAACTCGCCGATATCCCCGAGCACCAGGACGGTGCGGCCGGAAAAGCCGGCGAGTATATCAACGGCAGCGCACATGGAGGTGGGGTTCGCGTTGTAAGTGTCATCAATAACGCGCATGCCGTTGGTCGCCAGTTGCGCGACGGTGCGGCCCTTGACCGGTTGCATCGCGCCGAGACCGGTGGCGATGCCGAACGGCGACACGCCCAAGGCATGGGCAGCAGCCGCAGCGGCCATCGCATTGGCAACGTTATGGGTGCCGAGCAGGTTCAGTTGCACCCGCTCCACACCTTCGGGACTGTGCAGGTTGAACGATGGGCAACCGCGCGCATCACGGTCCAGGTCGCTGGCATAGAAATCGGCGCTTGGGTTGTTCAGGGCGAACGTCAGCACTTTGCGACCGGCAGCGCGGGCCTTCCAGATACCGAACGCCTTGTCGTCGAGATTGAGCACGGCGACGCCATCGGCGTCCAGCCCTTCGATAATCTCGCCCTTGGCTTCAACGATTTTGTCCGGCCCGCCGAACTCGCCGACGTGGGCGGTCCCGGCGTTATTAAGAATGGCCACGTGAGGCTTGGTCATGCCCACGGTGTAGGCAATTTCACCCAGGCGCGAAGCACCGAGTTCGATCACGGCGGCGGTGTGTTCCGGCGCCAGTTCGAGCAGGGTCAACGGTACGCCGAGGTCGTTGTTCAAGTTGCCACGGGTCGCATGCACCGGACCGCGGGTGCGCAGGATGCTCGCGAGCATTTCCTTGACCGTGGTCTTGCCGCTGGAACCGGTAACGGCCGCGACCGGATGGCTATAAGCAGCACGGTTCAGCGCGCCCAGTTGGCCAAGGGCCTGGCGGGCGTCTTTCACAATGAGCTGCGGCAGCGTGCTGTCGGCGACTTCGCGCTCGACCAATGCCGCGACGGCGCCTTTGGCGGCCACGTCATTGAGATAGTCATGACCATCGAAGCGTGGACCGGTCAGCGCAATAAACAGCTGGCCTGGCTTGATCGCACGGCTGTCGATGCTGACACCGTCGAAACTGGCGTCGGCAGCCACCAGGCGAGCATTCAGTACGCTGGTCAGCTCGCTCAGCTTCAAGGCTTTAAGCATGAGCCACCTCCCACGCGGTCAAGGCATGATCGGCCTCGACCAGATCGGAGAACGCATGGCGCTCGCCGTTGATTTCCTGATAGTCCTCGTGACCTTTGCCGGCCAGGACAATCACGTCATCCGCCGAAGCACTGGCGATCAATTGCGCAATCGCCTGACCACGGCCAGCGACGAAGGTGACGTTATCCGCAGCCGTGAAACCGGCGCGGATGTCGTCGAAAATGACGGACGGGTCTTCGGTGCGCGGGTTGTCGTCGGTGACCAGCACGCCATCGGCCAGACGCTCGACCACTTCGGCCATCAGCGGACGCTTGCCGCGATCGCGATCACCGCCGCAACCGAACAGGCACAGCAACCGGCCTTTGGCGTGTGGGCGCAGGGCCAGCAAGACTTTTTCCAGCGCATCCGGGGTATGGGCGTAATCGACCACCAC
Source organism: Pseudomonas sp. ADAK2 (assembly GCF_012935755.1). Taxonomy (GTDB): domain Bacteria; phylum Pseudomonadota; class Gammaproteobacteria; order Pseudomonadales; family Pseudomonadaceae; genus Aquipseudomonas. The sequence continues at coordinate 5,671,262 of NZ_CP052862.1, read as the reverse complement.
CAGCGGCTGAGTACCGCCGCCCAGGCGCTGCATGCGACCGGCGGGGCCTTCGAGTTTCGGCAGGACCTTGAGGATTTCGTCCAGCGCGTAGTCCAGGCCAAGCAAGGCACCGACCGCAGCCAGGACGTTGCTCAGGTTGAAACGGCCGAGCAAAGTGCTGCGCAAATGGTGCTCGCCTTGGGGCGTGACCAACGTGGCGCGCACGCCTTCGTCGTCGAACTGCGCTTCGCGGCAATAGAGGTAGGCGCTGGCGTTTTCGAGGCTGTAGGTGATCAGGCGCGACTCACGTTTGTCAGCAGCCAGTTCGCGGCCGAATTCGTCGTCGAGGTTGATCACCCGGCACTTCAGATCATTCCAGGCGAACAGCTTGGCCTTGGCTTCGCCGTAGGCCTGCATGGTGCCGTGGTAATCCAGATGATCGCGGGACAGGTTGGTCATCACCGCCACATCGAACGCCAATGCAGTCACGCGGCCCTGATCCAGACCGTGGGAAGACACTTCCATCGCCACGGCTTTAGCCCCGGCCTTCTTCAGGTCGGCGAGGGTCGCTTGTACGGCAATCGGGTTCGGCGTGGTGTGCAGGCCGCTTTCCAGCGCGCCGTAGAAACCGGTGCCCAGGGTGCCGACGATGCCGCAGTGCTGCCCGAGCAAATCCAGGGCCTGCGCAACCAATTGGGTCACGCTGGTCTTGCCGTTGGTGCCGGTCACGCCGACCAGGTTCAGGTGGCGGCTCGGGTCGCCATAGAAGCGCCCGGCAATGTCCGACAACTGCGCCGCCAGGCCTTTGACCGGAATCAGCGGCGCATCGGTAATCGGCAGCACGGTGGCGCCTTCGACTTCATAAGCCACGGCAGCCGCACCGCGCTGCAAGGCATCGGCAATGTGCGCGCGCCCGTCGAACTTGCCGCCAGGGACCGCAAGGAACAAGTCCCCTGCCCGCACATTGCGGCTGTCGAGGGTCAGTTCGCGGATCAACAGATCACGACCGGCGTGGGCAAAAATTTTATTCAGACTCAGAGACATCAGCCGCGCCCTCCATTGGCTTTCAGCGGAACGACCGGTGCTGCGTTGGCCTGTTGGGTCGGCGGCAGGTTGTCCGGGGTGATGTTCATCAGGCGCAAGGTCCCGGACATCACTTTGCTGAACACCGGCGCCGATACCAGGCCACCGAAGTAACCGGCCTTGGTCGGTTCATCGATGACTACGACGATGGCGAAACGCGGATCGCTCATTGGGCCGAAACCGGCGAACAGCGAGCGATAGGAATTCTCGGCATAGCCTTTGGTGCCCACCGAGGTCTTACGCGCAGTACCCGACTTGCCGGCCACGTGATACGCCGGCACCTGCGCACGGAATACACCGCGCGGGGCCTCGATCACCTGGGTCAGCATGCCTTGCATGGTTTTGGCTACGTTTTCCGGGATCACCTGGGTGGTCTGCGGCGGCTTGTCTGTCTTGATCAGGGTCAGCGGCGCAATGCGACCGTTGTTAGCCAGTGCCGAGAAGGCGTGGACCAACTGGATCGCCGTCACCGAAATACCGTAGCCGTACGACAGCGTGGCGGTTTCAGCCTTGCGCCATTCGCGGTAGTTCGGCAGGTTGCCGACGCGCTCGCCCGGGAAGGCGAGGCCGGTGTCCTGGCCGAGGCCGACTTTCTGCGCCAGGCGGAAAATGGCTTCGCCACCGATATCGAACGCGACCTTACTCATGCCGACGTTGCTGGAGTTGATCAGGATGCCGGTCAGGTCGAGCACCGGGCCTTCGGACTTCGATACGTCCTTGATGGTGTACTTACCAATCTGCAAGGTACCCGGATAGACCTCTACGGTGTCGCTCGGCTTCCAGCGCCCGGTTTCCAGGGCGGCACTCATGGAGATCGCCTTCATGGTCGAACCGGGTTCGAACACGTCGATCATGGCGCGGTTACGCATCATCGCCGGTTGCAGGTTGCGACGGTTGTTCGGGTTGTAGGTCGGCTGGTTGACCATGGCGAGGATTTCGCCGCTCTTCACGTCCATGATCACCAGGCTGCCGGCCTTGGCGCCGTTCTCGATGATCGCGTTGCGCAGTTCGCGGTTGGCCAGGTATTGCAGGCGCAGGTCAATGGACAACGCCAAGGGCTTGCCGGCCTTGGCGTTTTTGGTGACCTGGACATCCTTGATCAGTCTGCCGCGCCGATCCTTGATGACCTGTCGCTTGCCGGCGACCCCGGCCAGCCATTCGTCGTAGGCCAGCTCGACGCCTTCGCGCCCGTGATCGTCGATGTCGGTAAAGCCGACCATGTGCGCGGTGACTTCGCCGGCAGGATAGAAACGGCGGAACTCTTCGATGCCATAGACGCCGGGCACTTTCAGGTCGAGCACCGACTGGCCCTGCTCGGGGGTCAAGCCGCGCACCAGATAGATGAATTCTTTGTTGGCCTGGGCTTCGAGGCGCTCGCTCAGGGCTTTCGGGTCCTGGCCCAGCGCGGCGGCCAGTGCTGGCCACTTCTCTTTGGCCAGCTGCATTTCCTTGGCGTTGGCCCACAGCGTGGTGACCGGGGTACTCACGGCCAAAGGCTCGCCGTTACGGTCGGTGATCAGACCACGGTGAGCCGGGATAGGAATGTGCCGGACGCTACGCGCATCGCCCTGACCTTTAAGGAAGTCACGATCGACCACTTGCAGGTCGATGATGCGCCAGCAGATCGCTGCGACCATGATGCCGAGCAAACCCAGCACCACGCGGAACCGCCAAGGGAAGAGTGCACCTTCGATGTTCATCATGGCGCCACCATCCGTACTTCAGCGGCACCAGGGATGCGCATTTTCAGTTGTTCGGTGGCCAGCACTTCGATACGGCTGTGGGCGGTCCAGGTGCTCTGTTCGAGAATCAACCGGCCCCACTCGGCCTGCGCCTTGTCGCGCACGCTCAACTCGTTGTACAGCGAGTTCAACAGCTGACGGTTCCAGTGGGCGCTGTAGGACACGCCGATGGCCGACACGAGCACGCCGATGAACAGCAGCATCATGAAAAAGCTTCCGCCGGGAAGTGGCTTGGCGAAAAGCTTGCTCACCGCAGCTTCTCCGCGACGCGCATGATGGCGCTACGGGAGCGTGGGTTGGCTTTGAGTTCGGCCTCGGAGGCGGACTGCGCTTTGCCATGGACTTTGATTTTCGGTTCGAAAGCGACGTGACGGACCGGCAGGTTGCGCGGCAGGTTGTCGGCTTCGCCTTTCACCAGTTTGCGCATGAACAGTTTGACGATGCGGTCTTCCAGGGAATGGAAGCTGATGACCACCAGGCGACCGCCGATCTCCAGACTTTCCAGCGCAGCTTCGAGGCCGGCCTCCAGATCGCCCAGTTCGTTGTTGACGTGAATACGCAGGCCCTGGAACGCACGGGTGGCCGGGTTCTTGCCCTTTTCCCATGCCGGGTTGGCAACTTTCAGGACTTCGGCCAGGTCAGCGGTGCGCTCGAACGGCTTGATGTCGCGGCGCTCGGCCACGGCACGGGCCATGCGGCCGGAGAAACGTTCTTCGCCATATTCCTTGAACACCCGGGCGATTTCTTCCACCGGTGCGGTGTTGACGAATTCGGCCGCGCTGATCCCGCGGGACGGGTCCATACGCATGTCCAGCGGGCCATCGTTGAGGAAACTGAAGCCGCGCTCGGGATCGTCGAGCTGCGGCGAGGACACGCCGAGGTCGAGCAAAACACCGCTGACCTTGCCGGCCAGGCCGCGCTCGGCCACTTCCGAACCCAGCTCGGCAAAGCTGCGCTGCACAACGACAAAGCGGCCGTCTTCGGCCGCTAGCGTTTGCCCGGTGGCAATCGCTTGAGGATCTTTATCGAATCCGAGCACCCGACCATCGGGACCGAGCTGGCTGAGGATCAACCGGCTGTGTCCGCCGCGTCCGAACGTACCGTCCAGATAGCAGCCATCAGGACGTACGGCGAGAGCCTCCACGGCTTCGTCGAGCAGTACGGTGATGTGGTTAAAGCCGCTATCAATAGTCACAGGATCAAATCACGCAGTTCATCAGGCATGGCGCCCGGTTGTTGAATAGCAGCCAGGTCAGCGGCAGAAACCGCATCCCAGGCATCCTCGTCCCATAATTGGAACTTGTTCAGTTGGCCCACCAGCATTGCGCGCTTATCCAACCGGGCATATTCGCGCAGACGCGGTGGAACCAGAAAACGACCACTGCCATCGAGTTCGAGGTCGACGGCATTACCAATCAGCAAACGTTGCAGGCGGCGGTTCTCTTCGCGAAGCGAAGGCAGTGCGCGCAGTTTGGTTTCAATAATTTCCCACTCATCGAGGGGATAAACACACAAACACGGATCAACGGCATCGATTGTCACGATCAATTGACCGGAACTGCGCGAAACCAGCTCGTCACGGTACCGGCTCGGCATAGCGAGACGGCCCTTTGCATCGAGACTGATAGCGTTAGCTCCGCGAAACACGTCTGCGTTTCTCCAATTTTTATCGTTTTGAGCTCAAAAAACCCACTTCATGCCACTTTCCGCCACTTGCGCACACTATAGGAATGCGCCCACCACACCGTCAAGGCGCGGATTAAAGGAAAACCCTTACAGAACGGAGATTTAGGAGGACAAAAGGAAGGGTAACGAGAATCTGGCGTTTGTTTTTGCTCAATAACTTGAATCAGCACGGATGGCTGCGTTCGAAAGTTAAAGTAGTTTGTTAAGAGTAAGATTTTTTCGGTATTACGACGGAGGGTCTGCTGGTGTTTAAGTAAGGAGGGAAATCGTTGTCGCGGGGAGATTTGTAAAGTGCTGTCAGTGCAGGCTAATGAATATCACAAAAGCCTGCCACCAGCACCTGCCTGATGATTCAAGCAGGGAAAGAAAAAGGTGGAGAGTCGATCTGTAAGCCGGGTTCTGTCGTGAACAGTCATTCGTCTACGATGGCCATCACTGGACATCTTTAGCAACCTACCCGGTCCCAGCGCGGGCCACGCCTTGGGACCCTATTTGGTCTTGCTCCAAGTGGGGTTTACCTAGCCACGAACTGTTGCCAGACGTGCGGTGCGCTCTTACCGCACCTTTTCACCCTTACCGGCGCCGAAGCGCTTAGGCGGTTATTTTCTGTGGCACTTTCCGTAGGCTCACGCCTCCCAGGCATTACCTGGCACTTCGCCCTATGGAGCCCGGACTTTCCTCCCCCCCCTAATTTTCATAGAGGGCAGCGACTGTCCAATCGACTCTCCGCCGCGAAGGTTAACGGCAGAGCGGCCGAAGAACAAGCGCTAAACGCCTCTGGCCGCTCCTGCGCGTCGGGTTTTCATTCGCCCTTCTGTTTATCCAGCGCGACTTGATAGAGAACATTCTTACGCTCGCCGGTAATTTGTGCCGCCAGGGCTGCAGCCCTTTTGAGCGGCATTTCTTCGAGCAACAGATTGAGGATGCGCATGGCTTCGCTGCTGACCGCGTCTTCAGTCTCCGGCGCCGACCAACCGGCAACCAACACCACGCATTCACCACGCTGCTGGTTGCTGTCGGACTCGACGAACTCGCGCAGCTCGGCCAGCGGCAGACCCTTGAGGGTTTCGAAAGTTTTAGTGATTTCACGGGCCAGCAACGCCGGACGCTCGCCGCCGAACACCAGCTCCATGTCTTGCAGGCATTCAAGGATGCGGTGCGGCGCTTCGTAGAAAATCAGCGTGCGCGGCTCTTCCTTGACCAGCTCAAGCCGAGCCCGACGACCCACGGCCTTGGCCGGCAGGAAGCCTTCGAAGATAAAGCGATCCGACGGCAGGCCCGCCGCCGACAACGCTGCGATCAAGGCACAGGCGCCCGGCACCGGCACCACATTGATCCCGGCCGCACGCGCCTGACGCACCAAGTGATAACCCGGATCGGAAATCAGCGGCGTCCCCGCATCGGAGATCAACGCCACATCGTCGCCGGCCAGCAGACGCGTGATAAAGCGGCTACCTTCATCGCGTTCGTTGTGTTCATGGCAGGCCGCCAGCGGCGTGGGGATACCGAAGTGCTGCATCAAACGCTGGGAGTGACGGGTGTCTTCGGCGGCGATCAACGCTACCTCACGCAGGATTTTCAGCGCGCGGGCACTGATGTCGTCCAGGTTGCCGATGGGCGTCGCCACCACATAAAGCGAGCCAGCAGCGGAATTCAAAGCACCTGGAGCAGTCAAAGCGCACACCTCATGATCGGTAAAAGTCGCCATTGTAGCGCGTAGTGACACTTGCGATACCCGCGAGCCACCCTTGGTTTTGCGGCCCTTTGTGCGGTACTGCAACATTTACACGAGCTAAATCGACAGTTTGATGCCAGTAACATCGCGCCCCGGCCAGCGCTTGGGTACAATTCCACGCTAATTTGATCGAGTATCAGGAACACTACATGATCGCTTGCCTGCGGCTGTTCACTGCCCTCTGCCTCGCTGCCTTGCTGGCGGCTTGCGCCAGCTCGCCCTCCTCCAGCCTTGGCGAACTTCCACGGACCCCGGACGCCAGTATCGAGCAACTGCTCGAAAAGGCTGCCCAGAGCAAAACGCCGGAACAAGCCGCGCTGTTTCGCCTGAGCGCGGCAGACCTGGCTTATCGCCAGGGCAATGCCGGCCAGTCCGCGCAAATCCTGCAACAAGTGCCGGTGGAACAACTCAAGCCTGGCCAACAGGTCTTCGCCAGTACCCTGGCAGCTGAACTGGCCATGGTGCGTAATCAGCCGAAAGCGGCGCTGACGGCCTTGAGCCATCCGAGCCTGCAACGCCTGGGCGAATTGCCCGTCGAGCAACAAGTACGCACCGGCACCGTTCACGCCCGCGCCCTTGAAGCCGACGGCCAAACCCTCGCTGCCGCACGGGAGCGCATCTTTATTGCGCCAATGCTCGAAGGCGAAGCCGCCAGCAAGAACCACGACGCGATCTGGACTCTGATCGCCTCGTTGCCGACCGATCAATTGCAGCCAACCACCACCGACGACCTTGGCGGCTGGATGAGCCTGGCCCTGGCAGTGAAAACCGCCGGCACCCTGGAACAGCAGCAAGCAGCGATCGACAACTGGCGCGTACAGAATCCAAAGCATCCGGCTGCGCTGCAACTGCCGCTGCCACTGACCCAACTCAAGGAACTGGCCAGCCAGCCCCTGAGCAAAATCGCCGTCCTGCTGCCCCAGACAGACGGCCCGCTGGCGGCGGCCAGCAAGGCACTGCGTGAAGGTATCGTGGCTGCTCACTATCAGGCGCAACAAGCCGGGCAGAAGCCACCAGCCATCGTATTTTATGACAGCTCGCCAATGACCACGACGCCGCCACGGATGTCGATGGACGAGTTCTATCGCAAGGCCCAGGCCGACGGCGTGCAACTGGTTATCGGCCCGCTGGAGAAGCCGCTGGTCAAACAGCTCAGCACTCGCCCGCAATTGCCGATCACCACCCTGGCGCTGAACTACAGCGAAGGCCAACAAGGCCCGGCCCAACTGTTCCAGTTCGGCCTTGCCGCTGAAGACGAAGCCCGCGAAGTGTCCCGCCGCGCTCGTGCCGACGGCCTGCATCGCGCCGCCGCCATGGTACCGAAAGGCGAATGGGGCGACCGCGTATTGAAGGCGTTCAGTCAGGACTGGCAGGCGAATGGCGGTAGCATCGTCGCCGTCGAGCACATCGACCAGCCGGTGCAACTGGCGCAACAGATTGCCGACATGTTCCAACTGCGCCAGAGCGAAGGCCGCGCCAAGACCTTGCAGAGCACCGTTGGCTCGCAAGTCGCCGCACAACCTTCCCGCCGCCAGGACATCGAGTTCATCTTCCTTGCGGCCTCCCCGAAACAGGCGCAACAGATCAAACCGACCCTGAACTTCCAGTACGCCGGTGACGTGCCTGTCTACGCGACCTCCAATGTGTTCAGTGCCAGTGGTGACGTAAACGAGTACAACGACATGAACGGTGTTCGCTTCTGCGAAACCCCGTGGTTGCTGGACGCCAATGACCCACTGCGCAAACAGGTCACTGCACAATGGCCACAGGCCGGGACCAGCCTCGGCCGCTTGTTCGCGATGGGTGTTGACGCTTATCGCCTGGCACCGCGCCTGGGGCAACTCAAGACCTTGCCGGACAGCCGCATCGAAGGGCAATCGGGCAGCCTGGGCATGACCCAGAACCAACGCGTGGTTCGCCAGATGCCGTGGGCACAGTTCGTCAGCGGCCAGGTTCAACGCCTGCCGGACACCCCGCGCTGATGCCCGACCGGTCACGCCAGCAAAGCGGCAAAGATGCCGAGCGCCATGCGCTCGAGCATCTTCAACAACAGGGTCTGCGCCTGCTGGCGCAGAACTGGTTGTGCAAACGCGGCGAGCTTGATCTGGTCATGCTTGATGGCGATACAGTAGTATTCGTTGAAGTCCGCTACAGAAAAAACACTCAATGGGGTGGCGCGCTCGATAGCATCGATGGGCGCAAACGGCAGAAACTGATTTTCGCCGCGCAGTATTTTCTTCAGCGCGAGTCGCGTTGGGCCAATTCCCCTTGCCGCTTCGACGTGGTTGCCATCGACAGCAACCTTGATCAGTTGAACTGGTTGCAGAATGCCTTCGACAGCTGATCGCTTGCACCCCGAACCGGACACCTTCACCCGATATTTTTGCTCTTTGCTTTGCGGGCTGCACATTCATGTGCCGAGTAGCCGCGCTAATTAAGGTCACACAGATGGACATGCAATCCCGAATTCGCCAGCTTTTTCAGGCCAGTATCGACACCAAGCAACAGGCGATGGACGTACTTGCACCGCACATCGAGCAAGCCAGCCAGGTGATGGTCAACGCCCTGCTCAACGAGGGCAAAATGCTTTCCTGCGGCAACGGCGGCTCTGCCGGTGACGCCCAGCACTTCTCGTCGGAGCTGCTCAACCGCTTCGAACGCGAACGCCCGAGCCTGCCAGCCATCGCGCTGACCACCGACAGCTCGACGATCACCTCGATCGCCAACGATTACAGCTACAACGAAATCTTCTCTAAACAGATCCGTGCCCTTGGCCAACCGGGGGATGTATTGCTGGCGATTTCCACCAGCGGCAACTCGGCGAACATTATTCAAGCGATCCAGGCCGCACATGATCGCGAAATGATTGTCGTAGCATTGACCGGTCGCGATGGCGGCGGCATGGCGTCGCTGCTTTTGCCTGAAGACGTCGAGATCCGCGTACCGGCCAATGTCACCGCACGTATTCAGGAAGTCCACCTGCTGGCGATCCACTGCCTTTGCGACTTGATCGACAGCCAACTGTTCGGGAGTGAAGAATGACCCCTAATCGCCTAGGCCTTCTGGCCTTGACCCTGTGCCTCGGCATCGGCGGCTGCACCTCGGTGGTTAACGCCAGCCGTGAGAAACCCATCGAAGACGACCGCGGCACGCGCACCTTCGGCAGCAAAATCGACGACTCCCTGATCGACACCAAGGTCGGCGTAAACGTCGCCAAGGCCGATCCGGCGCTGGATAACGACTCGCACATCGTCGTCACCAGCTTCAACGGCGTGGTACTGCTGGCCGGGCAAACGCCCACTGCCGACCTCAAGGCCAAGGCCGAACAGGCTGCTTCCGCCGTCCAGCGCGTGAAGAAGGTGCATAACGAGCTGCAAGTCCTGCCGCCGTCCGGCTTCCTGGCCCGCCAGAACGACACCTGGCTGACCTCCAAGATCAAGACCCAGATGCTCACCGACCCGAACATCCCGGGCTCGCGTATCAAGGTCGTCACCGAGAATGGCATCGTCTATTTGCTGGGTCTGCTCACCAAGCAGGAAGCCGCTCAAGCCACCAACCTGGTGCAGAGCGTTTCTGGCGTGCAGAAGATTGTGAAGTTGTTTGAGTACATCGACTGATACAGAAAATGCAGGCATAAAAAAGGCGATCCTTTCGGATCGCCTTTTTTATTACTTCACCACCTTCAAACTCGGTCGACCGCTGGGACGCGGCGGTTCGTTGTCGGGTGGCGGGACATCATCATCCGGCTCGATCTCTTCATCGTCTTCCAGAGGCGATTCCAGATCGAACACCATGCCTTGGCCGTTCTCCCGGGCGTAAATGCCCAGGATCGACGCGATAGGCACGAACAGGGTGTGTGGCACGCCACCGAAGCGCCCTTCGAAGCTGACCGCTTCGTTGTCCATGTGCAAGTGACGCACGGCAGCCGGTGATACGTTCAGGACAATCTGTCCGTCACTGGCGAAACCTTGAGGCACCTGCACCGACGGATATTCGGAATTGACCAGCATGTGCGGGGTGCAATCGTTATCAACAATCCACTCGTAGAGCGCGCGGACCAGATAAGGTCGACTGGAGTTCATAGCGGCTCCTTAAGCCTTAGCGCATATCGCGTTCGACACCAGACAGACTCGCCTGGAAAGCCTCACGCGCGAAAGAGCGCTCCATGTAATCAAGCAGCGGCTTGGCAGGCCGCGGCAGTTCAATACCCAAAATCGGCAATCGCCAGAGTATTGGCAATAGGCAGCAATCCACCAGACTTTGTTCCTCGCTGAGGAAAAACGGCTTGTCGGCGAACAACGGCGACACGCCAGTCAGGCTTTCGCGCAGCTCTTTACGAGCCACGACGCGGGCTGCTTCCTTGGACCGGGAATCAAGGATCAGATCCACCAGGCCACACCAGTCACGCTGAATACGATGAATCAGCAGACGGCTGTTTGCACGCGCCACAGGATAAACCGGCAGTAAAGGCGGGTGCGGGTAACGCTCATCCAGATATTCCATCACCACGGTCGACTCCCACAACGCCAGGTCACGATCGACCAGGGTGGGCAAGCTGCCGTAAGGGTTCACTTCGATCAGTTTAGGCGGCTGGCGACCAGCTTCCACATAAATGATCTCGGCGCTGACACCCTTCTCTGCAAGTACGATGCGTACTCGGTGGGAATAGTGGTCGGCGGGGTCGGAGTAACAGGCCAACCGATTGGTCACGCCCATGGCGGTCCTCCTCGCTTGTTGAAATTATCGGAAGCGGAAAAACGCGCGCGCCCAGAGGACGCCTCCCGTAACGCCTGGCTTGCCAGACTCGTTACACCTTCAGAGACGCCCCTGGGCGCGCGCGATCAACAGCAATTGCTTACAGCTTTATCAATGGACGTCTTTCCAGTATTCACGCTTGAGCAAGTAAGCGAATACGAAGAAGAACGCCAGGTAGAGCAATACATAGGTACCGATGCGCTGATGTTGCAGCTTTACCGGATTAGCCGAGTAAGCGAGGAAGGTTACCAGATTCTTGACCTTCTCATCGAACTGCTCTTCATTGAGCGCACCGCTCTTCGGCACAATGGTCAACTGATCGCACGCTTCATGAGTCAGCGGCGTACCGGTCAGCGGATCATACTGCTTCTTGCCGTCTTCGACGATTTGAACCTGTTTGCAGCCGACCACCTGACGACCTTGCAGGCCGACCAGGACGTTAGGCATGCCAACGTTCGGGAACACCTTGTTGTTCACGCCCCATGGACGCGCCGGGTCTTCATAGAACGAACGCAGGTAACCGTAGAGCCAGTCGGTGCCACGAACGCGAGCCACCAGGGTCAGGTCCGGCGGTGCAGCACCGAACCAGGTCTTGGCGTCTGCCGGCTGCATGCCGATGCTCATGTGGTCGCCGATCTTGGCGCCGGTGAACACCAGGTTTTTCAGCATCAGATCGTGAGGAATCCCCAGATCGTCGGCAACGCGCTCATAGCGCTGAAACTTGGCACTGTGGCAGCCCATGCAGTAGTTGGCGAACGTACGCGCGCCGTCCTGCATGGCCGCTTTATCGGAAACGTCGATATCGACTTTTTCCAGTTCCGGACCGTGTTCGGCCGCGAAGGAGAACACAGGCAAAGCCGCGAGAATCAATACAGCAAATAGCTTTTTCATCAGCCAGTCACCCTTTCCGGAACCGGTTTGGTCTTCTCGAGCCTGGTGTAGAACGGCATCAGAATGAAGTAGGCGAAGTACAGGAAGGTGCACACCTGCGACAGCAGCGTACGCCCAGGGGTTGGAGCCAATACGCCCAGCACGCCGAGGATCACGAAGCAGATGCAGAACACCCAAAGCCAGATCTTGCTCAGCCAGCCCTTGTATCGCATGGACTTGACGGGGCTGCGGTCGAGCCACGGCAGGACGAACAGCATGGCAATCGAAGCACCCATGGCGATAACGCCCATGAGCTTGTCCGGAATCGCCCGCAAAATCGCGTAGAACGGTGTGAAGTACCAGACCGGAGCGATGTGCTCTGGAGTCTTGAAGGCGTTCGCCACTTCAAAGTTCGGCTTCTCGAGGAAGTAACCGCCCATCTCCGGGAAGAAGAACACGATCGAACAGAAGATGAACAGGAACACCACCACGCCGACGATATCTTTCACGGTGTAGTACGGGTGGAAGGCAATGCCGTCCAGCGGTACGCCGTTTTCGTCTTTGAATTTCTTGATGTCGACGCCGTCCGGGTTGTTCGAACCGACTTCGTGCAGCGCCAGGACGTGCAACACCACCAGACCGAGGATCACGATCGGCAACGCCACGACGTGCAAGGCGAAGAAGCGGTTCAGGGTAATACCGGAAATCAGGTAGTCACCACGAATCCACTGGGTCAGGTCGTTACCGATGACCGGGATCGCACCGAACAGCGAGATGATCACCTGGGCACCCCAGTAGGACATCTGGCCCCACGGCAGCAGGTAACCCATGAAGGCTTCAGCCATCAGCGCCAGGTAGATCAGCATGCCGAAGACCCACACCAGCTCACGAGGCTTCTGGTATGACCCGTAGAGCAAGCCACGGAACATGTGCAGATAGACCACGATGAAGAACGCCGAAGCGCCGGTGGAGTGCAGCAGGCGCAGGATCGAGCCGTACTCGACGTCGCGCATGATGTATTCGACGGAAGCAAACGCTTCTTCCGCCGACGGGGTGTAGCTCATGGTCAGCCAGACACCGGTAACGATCTGGTTGACCAGAACGAGCAGTGCGAGGGAACCAAAGAAATAGAAGAAGTTGAAGTTCTTCGGGGCGTAATACTTGCTGAGATGGTCTTCCCACATTTTGGTCGCGGGAAAGCGCGCATCAACCCAATCCATGAACTTGCTCATCACGCTTTCTCCGTATCGACGCCGATGACAATGATCTCATCGGTCTCATAGGAATGCGGGGGAACTGGCAGGTTCAAAGGCGCAGGTTGCGACTTGTAGACGCGACCAGCCAGATCGTAGTGGGAACCGTGGCAAGGGCAGAAATAACCACCTACCCAGTCTTTGCCCAGATCAGCAGGTGCCACTTCAGGGCGGAAGGTCGGCGAGCAACCCAGGTGTGTGCAGATACCGATCAGCAGCAGAACCTCTGGCTTGATCGAACGCGTTTCTGGATCGACGTAGGTCGGTTGTGTCGAGTTCTTGGAGGTCGGGTCAGACAACTGGCCCTCGATCTTCTTCAGATTCCCCAGGATTTCCGCGGTTCGGCGGACAATGAATACTGGCTGACCGCGCCACTCAGCAATCATCTGCTGGCCTGGCTCGATTTTGCTGACATTCACTTTCACCGGTGCACCTGCGGCTTTCGCCTTGGCACTGGGAAACCATGACCCCACGAACGGGACCGCAGCCCCCACCGCTCCTGCAGCACCCACCACGGATGTGGCTGCTACCAAGAAGCGACGCCGGCCTGCATTCACGCCGTCATTGCTCATTCAGTCCTCTCCCATCAGCTTTGTGGCCTGTTAAATCAGGCATCTACTAAGTAAATCTATGTACTTATAAAAATTTTGCCGAATGGTAATGAAAAGCCCCAATTCTGACAAGGTAATTACCCAAGGGCTCCACTGCCAAGCCTTGCAGTATAGGGGCTCTACGGCTGTGGCAAGTTGTCACAGCGCAATTCTTTGAGAAATCGCACGCATAAAAAAACGCCCAGCTCCGTGAGGAGATGGGCGTTCTTTTTGAACGCGGAAGCGAATTAACGCTTCGAGTACTGCGGACGCTTACGCGCTTTACGCAGACCAACTTTCTTACGTTCAACTTCACGAGCATCGCGAGTAACGAAGCCAGCTTTGCGCAGAGCGCCACGCAGGGTTTCGTCGTACTGCATCAGTGCGCGAGTGATACCGTGGCGGATTGCGCCAGCTTGACCACTTACACCACCACCGATCACGGTGACGTAGATGTCGAATTTCTCGACAGTCTCAGTCAGTTCCAGCGGCTGACGAACTACCATGCGGGCAGTTTCGCGGCCGAAGAAATTTTCCAGGGTGCGGTTGTTGATGGAGATGTTACCAGTACCCGGACGCAGGAAAACGCGTGCGGTTGCGGTCTTGCGACGGCCAGTGCCGTAATTTTGAGTCGCCGACATAATGAACTATTCCGTTAAAACTTCAGTTCTTGGGGCTGCTGAGCAGTATGAGGGTGTACAGCGCCCGCATAGACTTTCAGCTTACGATACATGTCGCGACCCAGCGGGTTCTTAGGCAGCATGCCTTTGACCGCGGTCTCGATCACGCGCTCAGGGGCTTTAGCGATCAGCTTTTCAAAGTTGATCGACTTGATGCCGCCCGGGAAACCGGAGTGGGAGTAGTAGATCTTGTCGGTGGTTTTAGCACCGGTTACACGAATCTGCTCGGCATTGATAACAACGATGTAATCGCCGGTGTCAACGTGAGGAGTGTACTCAGCTTTATGCTTGCCACGCAGACGGCTCGCGATTTCGGTGGCCAGACGACCCAGGGTCTGACCTGCAGCGTCGACGACAAACCAGTCGCGCTGTACTGTTTCCGGTTTAGCAGTAAAAGTTTTCATTCTTTATAGCCTCAGGGGCCGCCCTGTAAATTAGACGGCGGATCTTACTGAATAGTGCGTACTTTGACAAGTCAAAGGCAGCCGGATACAGACGCTTTCGGGGGCTCGGGTCGGCGCGTCCGTTCAACGGCAAGATTCTTCGGCGGCGGCGCATCACTTCCACTGCAGAAAGAGGTGCGCAATTATGCAGATTGCGAAAAATAATTCAACCTGCTTTTATGATTGTTTTGCCCAAGGAGCACCCGATGGACTATCGCCAGCTAGGCCGAACCAATCTGAACGTGAGTGCAATCTGCCTCGGAACCATGACCTGGGGTGAGCAAAACAGCGAGGCTGAAGCCTTCGCCCAGATCGAGCGAGCCAAAAGCGCCGGGATCAATTTCATCGACACCGCCGAAATGTATCCTGTGCCGCCCAAGGCCGACACCTACGCCACCACCGAGCGCTACATCGGCAATTACTTCAAAAGTCGCGGCGACCGTGCCGACTGGATCCTGGCCAGCAAGATCGCCGGCCCCGGCAACACCATCGACTATATCCGCGACAAAAACCTGCGCCACAACCGCCAGCACATCACCGAAGCCGTGGACGCCAGCCTCAAGCGCTTGCAGACCGACTACATCGATCTCTATCAACTGCACTGGCCGGAACGCAGCACCAATTTCTTCGGTCAACTGGGCTACAAACACAAGATCGAAGCCAACCTGACACCGCTGGAAGACACCCTCGAAGCGCTCGACGAACAGGTCAAGGCCGGCAAGATCCGTCACATCGGCCTGTCCAACGAAACGCCGTGGGGCACCATGCGTTTCCTCGCTTTGGCCGAAGCGCGTGGCTGGCCGCGCGCCGTGTCGATTCAGAACCCGTACAACCTGCTCAACCGCAGTTTTGAAGTCGGCCTGGCGGAAATCGCCATTCGCGAACAGTGCGGCCTGCTGGCCTATTCGCCCCTGGCGTTCGGTTTCCTGTCAGGCAAGTACGAAGGTGGCGCGCGTCCGCCGAAGGGTCGCCTGAGCCTCTACAGCCGCTTCAGCCGCTATTTCAACCCGCAGTCGGAAGCCGCGTGCAGCCGTTACGTGGCACTGGCTCGTGAACACGGCCTGGACCCGGCGCAGATGGCGCTGGCCTTCGTGACACAGCAGCCGTTCGTAACCAGCAACATCATCGGGGCGACGACGCTTGAGCAACTGGACAGCAACATTGCCAGTTTCGATCTGAAACTTTCCGATGAAGTGCTGGCCGGGATCGAGGCGATTCACAAGGATCACCCGAATCCAGCGCCTTAATTGAGCTGATCGTTCCCACGCTCTGCGTGGGAATGCCGCCAGGGACGCTCCGCGTTCCGCTTTGGATGTGACGCAGTGCGTCACGGGATGCGTTCCCACGCAGAGCGTGGGAACGATCGTATTACAGCGACCGCGCAATAATCTCCTTCATGATCTCGTTGGTGCCGGCATAAATCCGCTGCACTCGCGCATCTGCCCACGCCCGGGCCACCGGGTATTCCCACATGAACCCGTAACCGCCATGCAGTTGCACGCACTCGTCGAGCACCTTGCATTGCAGGTCGGTACCCCAATATTTCGCCATCGCCGCCGTCGGCACGTCGAGCTTGCCTTGCAGGTGCAGCTCCAGGCACTTATCGACGAAAACCCGGCCAATCTGAATCTCGGTGGCCATCTCCGCCAGTTTGAAGCGGGTGTTCTGGAAGTCGGCGATCGCCTTGCCGAAGGCCTTGCGTTCGCGGGTGTAATCCAGCGTCCATTGCAACGCCGCTTCGGCTGAAGCGAGCCCACCGACAGCGACGGTCAGGCGTTCTTGCGGCAATTCCTGCATCAGGTAAGCAAAGCCCATCCCGGCCTGACCCAAGAGGTTTTCTTTCGGCACTCGTACGTCCTGGAAGAACAATTCCGACGTGTCCTGAGCCTTCATTCCGACTTTTTCCAGGCGCTTGCCTTTAGCGAAGCCTGGCGTGTCGGCCTCCACCAGAAACAGACTGGTGCCCTTGGCGCCGGCCTTCGGATCGGTCTTGGCGACGACGATCACCAGGTCCGCCAGATAGCCGTTGGTGATGAAGGTTTTCGAGCCGTTGATCACATATTCGTCGCCGTCCAGCACCGCGGTGGTTTTCACCCCTTGCAGGTCAGAACCGGCGCCTGGCTCGGTCATGGCAATGGCCGTGACCATCTCGCCGGACACCAGTTTCGGCAGGTATTTGTGCTTCAGCGCTTCGCTGCCGTAATGCAGGATGTACGGCGCGACGATGTCCGAATGCAGCGAGAAACCGATCCCGGTCAGGCCCAGGCGACCGACCTCTTCGATCACCACGGCGCTATAGAGAAAGTCCGCGCCCAACCCGCCGTATTCCTCCGGCAGATGCGAGCAGAGCATCCCCGCCTCCCCCGCCTTGTTCCAGAGTTGGCGGTCGATGTAGCCTTGCTTTTCCCATTGCCCATGAAACGGCACGGCCTCTTTTTCGAGGAACGTTCGTACGCTGTCGCGAAAAAGTTCGTGCTCGGAGCTGAACAAAGTTCTGGGGATCATGCGGCACCTGTCGTTATTGTTGGAAGGAATTGACCTCAGAGACTAAGCCTCGCTTCCGACACAGGACACTGGACACATCAGACAAAAAATAAGACGATCCAGCCGTCTGGTGACCACTTTCCCCTATAAGAATAAAGTTGAATTATGTCTAACCAAGTCTCCACGCCCCTGCGGCGCGTCAGCATCCTGGCTATCGACCGGGTTTTCGCTTCCACCCTCATGCAAGCCAAGGATTTCTTCCACCTGGCCAGCCTGCGCTACGGCAAACAACTGGGCCACGGCCTGACACCGGCGTTCGAAACCCGGCTGGTCAGCCCCGACGGTAAACCGGTGAACAGCTTCAGTGACGTGATCATGCCGGTGGACGGCGGCCTGGAAAACGCTGACATCATCATCCTCCCGGCCTTCTGGGACGATTTCGAAACACTGTGCAAACGTTATCCACAGGTCCTGCCGTGGCTGCGCGAACAACATGCGCGCGGCGCCGTGCTATGCGGCGAAGCCACCGGGGTGTTCTGGCTGGCCGAAGCCGGGCTGCTCGATGGCAAGGAAGCGACCACCTACTGGCGTTTCTTCACGGCGTTTGCCGAGCGCTTCCCACGGGTCCAACTCAACCAGGACAAGCACCTGACTGACGCGGACAACCTGTATTGCGCAGGCGGTACGACCTCGGCGTGCGACCTCTATATCTACCTGATCGAGCGCTTCTGCGGCGCCAATGTGGCCCAGGCTGTGGCCCGGGATATTTTGTATGAAGTGCAGCGCAGCTATGCGCCGGGGCGGATCGGTTTCGGCGGGCAGAAGCTGCACCAGGACGTGATCATCCTGCAAATCCAGCATTGGCTCGAAGAACACTTTGCCGACAAATTCCGCTTCGAAGACGTCGCCCGCGAACACGGCATGAGCATCCGCAACTTCATGCGCCGCTTCCAGACCGCCACCGGCGACAAGCCGCTGCATTACCTGCAACGCTTGCGTATCGAGACAGCCAAGGGCCTGTTGTCCGGCAGCCGCAAGAGCATCAAGACCATCAGTTATGAGGTCGGTTACGACGATGCGAGCTTCTTTGCGCGACTGTTCCGCCAGCACACCGAATTGTCGCCGAACCAGTATCGGCAGCAGTTTCAGCAAGCCGCTTAATCCACAGACCGATCGTTCCCACGCTCTGCGTGGGAATGCCGCCATGGAGGCTCTGCGTCCGCTTCGGAGCGGAGCGTCACGGGATGCATTCCCACGCGGAGCCTGGGAACGATCAGCATCGGCGCGCATAAAAAAGGGCCTGCATATGCAGGCCCTTTTTATTTTCCGAATAGTCCTACGGCTTATGCGCCCGGGACAGGAATTCGTGTGACTGCATTTCGAGCAGACGGCTGAGGGTACGCTGGAACTCGAAGTTCAGGCGACCGCCGGTGTAGAGATCCTTCAGCTCGACTTCGGCAGAAATGATCAGCTTCACGTTACGGTCGTAGAACTCGTCGACCATGTTGATAAAGCGTCGGGCGATGTCGTCGGTGGTGACGCTCATCTGCTCGACACCGCTGAGCAACACGGCGTGGAAGATCTTGCCCAGCTCGATGTAATCGTTCTGGCTGCGCGGACCGTCGCACAGTTCGCGGAAGTCGAACCAGGCCACGTCATCGCAAGTGCGCAAGGCACGGATTTCGCGGTTCTCGATCATCAGCACGTCGTTTTCGGTGGCGGCCGTGCATTCCGGCGTCAAGGCGCGGAAGCTCTTGCGCAGGCTTTCCTGGGACGCCTCGTCCAGCGGGAAGTGGAACAGTTCCGCTTGTTCAAGGTGACGCAGACGATAATCGACGCCGCTGTCGACGTTGACGATGTCAGTGTTTTGCTTGATCAGCGCAATCGCCGGCAGGAAGCGCGCACGCTGCAGGCCGTCCTTGTACAGGCCGTCCGGCACGATGTTCGACGTGGCGACCAGGGTCACGCCGTTCTTGAACAGCTCTTCCATCAGCGTGCCGAGGATCATCGCGTCGGTGATATCCGACACGAAGAATTCATCGAAACAGATGACCCGGGCTTCGTCGGAGAAACGCTTGGCGATAATGGTCAGCGGGTTTTTCTCGCCGCCCAGGGTCTTCATCTCTTCGTGCACGCGCTTCATGAAGCGGTGGAAGTGAGTGCGGACCTTTTCCTTGAACGGCAAGGCTTCGAAGAAAGTGTCGACCAGGTAGGTCTTGCCACGGCCAACGCCGCCCCAGAAGTACAGGCCCTTGACCGGTGCCTGGTCTTTCATGCCAAACAGTTTGCCGAACAGCCCCGGCTTGCTCTGCGAGGCCGCGACCAGATCGTCGTACAGGCGCTGCAAATGGCGCACGGCCGTTTCTTGCGCCGCGTCATGGAAGAATTCCGGGCGTTTCAGATCAGCTTGATATCGTTCTAGGGGCGTCATAATTCGTTAGCAAGGCAACAAAAACGGGCCGTCACTGTAGCGACGGCCCGTGGGAATGGCAATCAGCCCTTGGTCGGGCCGAGCCGCTGATTTATTCCTGGACCGGCGTCAGGGCCACACGCAAGGCGTCGATGGCGACGTCACGCGCGGCGCTGTCGGCAAACGCCGGACTGTCGCCGACGCACTCGCCTTCCAGCCAGACACTGAAGCTCAGGTCTTCGCTGCGCACGTCCAGCGGTTGGCCGGCTTGCAGCTGCTTGGTCACCTGACCAGCGGTTTTACCGTCGGCGAAGTTGCGCGACAGCAGCAGTTGCTCGCCATCGGCCGCCAGCAGACGGAAGCGGAAGCTGCCGTCGTCTTCACGGAAACTGACGAAACGCGCGGCTTTCGCGGCTTTCTTCTTCGTGGTGGTCGCGACTTGGGTCTGGGCGACGAAAGAACGCAGGCCGACCGCCTCACGCAGCTCGTGGAGGAACGGCGTCGCCACCGAGCGGGCCTTCTTGGCGCCGATCTGCAGCATGTCTTCCAGATCCGCCGGGCGTTCGATCAACTGGTGATAACGCTCGCGGGATTCACCCAGTTCGCTGTCGAGCAGCTGGAACAGACGATTCTTCGCCTCGCCCCAACCCAGGCCCTGCAACAATTCACTGCGGAATTCGTCGGACCGCGCTGGGGTGGCGAAGGCCTGAAACAGGGTGAACAGGTGCGAGTTGTCTGGATCTTTCGCTTCGCCCGGCGCGCGGGAGTCGGTGACGATCCGCGAAATCGCGTCCTTCATCTCTTTGGCGCTGCTGAACAACGGAATGGTGTTGTCGTAGCTCTTCGACATCTTGCGACCGTCGAGGCCTGGCAGCGTGGCGACGCTTTCTTCGATCAGCGCCTCCGGCATGGTGAAGAATTCTTTGCCCTGGCCAAACAGGTGGTTGAAACGCTGGCCGATGTCGCGGGCCATTTCCACGTGCTGGATCTGGTCACGACCGACCGGCACCTTGTGCGCGTTGAACATCAGGATGTCCGCGGCCATCAGCACCGGGTAGCTGTACAAGCCCATGGTGATGCCGGCGTCCGGGTCTTCGCCGGTCTCGACGTTCTTATCCACCGAGGCCTTGTAGGCGTGGGCCCGGTTGAGCAGACCCTTGGCGGCGACGCAGGTCAGCAGCCAGGTCAGCTCGGGGATCTCCGGGATGTCGGACTGGCGATAGAAGGTCACGCGGTCTACATCGAGGCCACCGGCCAGCCAGGTCGCGGCGATTTCCAGACGCGAGCGCTGGATGCGCAGCGGGTCATCGCATTTGATCAGGGCGTGGTAGTCGGCCAGGAAGTAGAACGAATCGGCATTGCTGTCGCGGCTGGCGAGGATCGCCGGGCGGATGGCGCCGGCGTAGTTGCCCAGGTGCGGCGTGCCGGTGGTGGTGATGCCGGTGAGGATACGGGTACGAGTCGTCATGGGTAATCGCTTGTCAGACTGCAATCAATTCGAAAGACGCGGCAGGATCAGATCCTTGAGATCGGTCAGCTTGCCATGAAAAAAGTGTCCGCATTCTGCCACTTTCAGCAGCTCATGGGGGCGATCGAGTTTGTCGGACCAGTCGTAGACGAGCTGTGGGTCGATGACTTCGTCGGTTTCGGGCTGGATCAGGGTCAGCTCGCCGTGTTGCGGCAGTTGATCTTGATCGCCGAGGCGCATGACCGCTGGCGCGACCATGAACAGATGTTTCAATTGTTCGCCCTTGGCTTCCAGGCGTCCGCCGAGACTTGCTGCAACAAAACCGCCGAAGGAGAAACCGAACAGCGTCAGCGGCAATTCCGGGTGCTTGGCTCGCAGCCATTCAGCAACCGCCTGGGCATCGTCGACTTCGCCGGTGCCCATGTCGTGGGTGCCTTCGCTGGCACCGACGCCACGGTAATTGAAACGCAAGGTAATCAAACCGGCATCACGGGCGGTGCGCTGCAAGGTCGACACGACTTTATTGAGCATGGTGCCGCCCTGCACCGGGTTTGGATGGCAGATCAGCGCCAGGCCGCGAGGTTCGTCGCGGCCAAGGTAAAGGGCTTCCAGTTGGCCGACCGGGCCATCAATCACTACAGGGGTTTCGCGCATAAGCAAGGAAGGAACTCCGTGACCTCGAATCGGGTCGACTCGTCTAGCAAATTGTCTGTGCCAATCTATTGCGAGTGAATCGCGGTATACAGCGCAGGTTCGAGCCGTTAACGTAAAGCAAAGCCGTTTATAGAGGAAGGACTCGTGGAACACTCGCTCTTAGTTTGGTTGTTGCCGACTCTTGCCCTGGTTGTGGGTGTCGCCATTGGATTCCTGGTCGCTCGTCTGGCACCGAATGCCGCGCCTAACCGCACGCAACGTCAGCTGGATGATATTCAGGAACGTTTCGACAGTTATCAGAACGAGGTGGTTACCCACTTCAACAGCACGGCCACCCTGGTCAAGAAAATGACTGCGAGCTATCAGGACGTGCAGGATCATCTCGCCGAGGGTGCCAACCGCCTGGCCCTGGACGAGCAGACTCGTCAACGCTTGCTGGCCGCCCTGCACGCCGACGCCGCCGTAGCCCCACGGGAACGCCTGACGCCACCGCGCAATCAGGAGCCACCTCGCGACTACGCACCAAAAGCCCCGAACGCGCCGGGCATGCTCGATGAACATTACGGCCTGAAGAAGTAATCAGGTTTCGCGCGGTACAAAAAAGCCCGCCCGATCTGTTGAGGATCGGGCGGGCTTTTTTACGCCTGGGGTTCAGTCAGACGGTTTTCAGTACTGCTGAACAGGCTGCCCCTGCTGCTGATACTGCTGGCCCGGAATCGCCTTCAGGTTGACTTCGACCCGACGGTTCTGCGCGCGGCCATTGACGTCACCGTTGCTGGCAATCGGGTTATCCGGCCCGGCACCGCGTGCCGACAGGTTGGCACCGCTCACGCCTTGGGAAGTCAGGTAAGTCGCCACGCTTTGGGCGCGACGCTGGGACAGGTCCATGTTGTGTTGACGGGCACCGGTGCTGTCGGTGTAGCCGACGATCTCGATCTGGTTCTGGCTGAATTCCTTGAGCGAGCCCGCCAGGTTGTTCAACGGCTGGTAGAAGCTTGAAGCGATATTCGCCGAATCGGTAGCGAAGGTGATGTTGCCCGGCATGATCAGCTTGATCTGATCGCCCTGGCGCTGCACTTCAACCCCCGTATTGGCCATGCTGGCCCGCAGCTTTTTCTCTTGCTGGTCGGCGTAGTAACCGTAACCGGCGGCGGAAGCGCCCACTACCGCAGCGCCAATCAACGCACCTTTGCCGCGGTTATCGTGACCGATGGCGGCACCGGCCAACGCACCGGCCAAGGCGCCGAGGCCACCGTACTTGGCGGTTTTACTCATGCCTTGGGAGCCGCCGTCGGCTTGCCCCTGGTTGTCATAAGGATTAGGTGAAGCGCAGCCGGACAACAGGGCCACAGCAGTTGCGACAATAATCAAACGCTGCTTGGTGAACATGAAGAGCTCCTACTTTTTGCATTCTGAGGTGCAACGGACCCAGGCATCGGCCTTTGCGGGCGTTGGATCATTTGCGCGAGTAAAAATTCCGCTGGTTACAATTCAGGCCCGCACAAAAGGGTTCTCGCGCATTTCATCGCCCAGACGTGTGTCCGGACCATGCCCGGTGACCACGGTCGCGTCCTCATCGAGGGTATACAGCCGCTGCTTGATCGAGCGCACGATGGTCGCCTGATCGCCACCCCACAAATCCGTGCGCCCTACCCCGCGTTTGAACAACGTGTCACCAGCAATCAGCAGCTTAGCCTCTGAAAACCAAAAGCTCATGGAACCTGGCGTATGCCCCGGCGTATGAATCGCGACGCCACAACCACAGGCCAGTTCTTCGTCATCGGCCAACCAGCGATCCGGCGATGGCACCGGCGTGTAAGGCACGCCGAACATCTGGCATTGCATCTCCAGGTTGTCCCAGAGGAATTGATCTTCTTTGTGCAGGTGGAGGGTTGCGCCGGTTTTCTCCTTGAGCTGACCGGAGGCCAGGAAGTGATCGAGGTGCGCGTGGGTGTGGATGATGCTGACCACCTTCAGGCCCAGAGCGTCGAGCCGGGCCAGGATCAACTCGTGATTGCCGCCCGGGTCGACGACGATGGCTTTTTTAGTGATCGGGTTGCCGATGATGGTGCAGTTGCACTGCAGCGGACCGACGGGGAACGTTTCGCGGATAAGCGCGGTATTCGGGGTTTGCATGGTTTTTATCCTGGTGCCTGAGCGCGGTGCTGCGGTTGTGATCCGCAAAATTGATAGGGTATCCTCGCGCCCGCCTATTTTGAAACAAGACGGCAGGAAGCCAATGCCCCCCTCTATGGAACACGTGCTCGTCGATCAAAGCGTCCTTTTCAAGGACCCGGACATTATCAACCGGGTTCGCGGCAAGAATGGCCTGCCGTTTGTCGCTCATAACGCGCTGCTGGAACTGCGGTCCCTGACCGAGGGCGAGGGGCAGATTCACCAGAATGCTCGCCGTTTTTTCCGCTCGTTTGTCGCCCAGCCGTCTCGCCCACACCGTGCGCTGCCAAAAGGCACAGCGCTGCATGACATTGATCTGCTCGCCGAATGTGCGTTCGATGGCCAGCCCATATTCGTGCTCAAGCGCACCACGGTGGCCGTCGGTTCAACGGTTGACGCCGTCGACTTGTGCCTTGATTACGACCTGCTGCTGCTGACGTGCGATAAAGCACAATTGCAACAGTGCGAAGCTGCCCAGGCCCGAGCCATACGCTGGACCGGTCCCTCGACGAAAGCAGCTGCAGTGCAAAAAGCAGCAGCGCAAATAGCTCAGGCTGCACCAAAAGCAGCGCCTGCTGCCAAAGCAGCGTCTCTTCCGAAAGCTGCTGCGAAGGCGCCAAGCGTGCCAATCAAGCCATTCGATTTGCCCGCAAAACCGCTGAACAGCCCCGACCGCAAAATCCACAACACCGGCGCCACGGTCAAGCAAGGCTCGGTCGTCTCGACCGCTTTGGGCCGTCAGTTGACCCTCCACACCTTCATCAGCGCCGGTGGCGAAGGGACGATTTACGCCGTGGCGGGCACCCGCGAAGTATGCAAGATCTATCACCCCGACAACCTCACGACGCGCCGCCGCGAGAAGATCGAACTGATGGTCACGCGCCGCATCGACGCGCCCGGCATCTGTTGGCCAACCGAGCTGGTGTTCAACGACAAAGAAGAATTTGTCGGCTACGTCATGCCACGGGCGCAGGGTAAAACCCTGACAACCTCAGTGTTTGTGAAACCGTTGCTGATGAAAAACTTCCCAACATGGACGCGCCGGGATCTGGTGAACGTCGCGATCGCGTTTCTCAAACAAGTGCAGTACCTGCATTCGCTGAACATCATCATCGGTGATATCAACCCGATGAACCTGCTGGTGACGCCCGACAGCAACCAGGTGTGGATTGTCGATACCGACAGTTTCCAGATCGGGCATTTCCCCTGCGAAGTCGGTACCGTGCCGTTCACCGCGCCGGAGATTCAGGGCGAAAAATATGGCAACTATTTACGCAGCAAAAATCACGAATTATTTGCCGTCGCGACAATGCTGTTCATGATCCTGCTACCCGGCAAACCACCGTATTCGCAGCAGGGTGGCGGCACAGCGGCGGACAACATCCGCAATATGAACTTTCCTTACCGGTTCAAAAAGGACAGCGGCAAGGGCAAGGTCAGCGTGACGCCAGTGGGTATGTGGCAGAACATCTGGAGCCATTTGCCTTACCCGCTGAAACAGGCGTTCAGCAACACGTTCGAAGACAATCAGCGCCGGCCCATCAGTGATTGGCTAGCGCTACTGGAGCAGTACGGCAAGGATCTTTGCAAGAGCGGCAAGCATTCCGACGAATTGTTTCCGCAGGCGTTTCATATTGCCGATCCGGTCGAGGCTGTCTGTGGCGGCTGCAAGAAAACCTACACCGAATCAAAAAAGTGGCTGGATAAAATGAAATCTGCCGGCCGATCAACGCGCTGCGCAGACTGCCAGAAAGCCGCAAAACTGAAAAAACTCGCTGAAGAAAGCCGAAAGGACACCGAGCAGGCAGTCCAGCGCCCAGCGCCACCGCCCGCTCCCGCGCCGCGACCGACGCCGGCGCCGGCGCCAGTACGCAATATTCCAGCGCCAGCACCTGTGCCCAAACCGGTGGCTGCGCCGATGCCGCCCCCGGCGCGACCCGCCCCGCCACGACCGGCGCCGCAGCCACAGCGACAGCCGACGGCGCCTCGGGCACAACCTCACCAATCCGCGCCAATACGCGCGCCCCGCCAGGAAAGCATTGCGCTACGCTGGCTCAAACGACTCTTGAAGCGTTTCTTGTAACGCTCAACCGAAAAAGGACATTGCCATGCAAGACGATTACCTCCTTCGCCAGGAAGATCTCGCCGAAAACCCTACCACCCGCGTACCTGTGTGCTTGGTGCTGGATGTCAGCGGTTCCATGGACGGCGCGCCGATTGCCGAACTACAGGCCGGCGTGAAGATGTTTTTTGACGCTATCCGTGACGATGAAGTGGCGCAATACGCTGCGGAGATCTGCATCGTGACCTTCGGCGGGACGGCGCAAAAAGTCCTCGATTTCAGCTCGATCAGCCGCCAGGACGTTCCGCCGCTGGTCGCTTCGGGCATGACGCCGATGGGCCATGCGGTGGGCATCGCACTGGATCTGTTGGAAGCTCGCAAGGCCGATTATCAACGTGCCGGCGTCGATTACTTTCAGCCGTGGATGGTGCTGATGACCGACGGCGAACCGACCGACGATATCGAAGAAGTGGCCACCCGCGTCAGCAACCTGATCAATCAACGCAAACTGACGGTGTTCCCGATTGCGATCGGTGAAGCAGCGAATGTGCAGTCACTGGCGCGGTTCTCGCCAAAACTCCCGCCTTTACGCCTGCAAGGCCTGCGCTTCAATGAGTTCTTTGACTGGTTGAGCCGCAGTGTTTCCCAAGCCTCGGCGTCGACACCAGGCGACGAGATCAAGCTGGACGTCAAGGGCATCGAAGCCTGGGCAACGATCTGACCATGCCTGAGCTCCCGATGAACTTCAGCGGTAAAACGTCCTGCGCCTTCGTCGTCGGACGCTCGCACCTCAAAACTCAGACGCCTTGTCAGGATTACGTCGCGGCGCGGCAGTCGAACGACGTGACGTGCATTGCATTGGCCGACGGAGCCGGTTCCAGGGCCCGATCCGACATCGGCGCCCAGGTCGCAGTGACTGCGACCCTGGGTTTTGTCTGCAAGAACTTCGAAACCCTCTGGCAACACATGGACAAGCACCACGCGAAAGCCGCCCAGCGCCTGACCAATCGCTGCCTCGATGCTTTTCGGCGCAAATCGACGAAGCTCGGCTGCGATATCAGTGAGCTAGCCTGCACCTTGTCGTTTGTTGCCTATTCACGCGGGCGTTATCTGGCCGGCCATTTGGGTGACGGAATCATTGCCAGTGTGGATGTCGAGGGCCAATTGCAGACGCTTTCCGCGCCTGAAAATGGTGAATTCGCCAACACCACACTGTTCCTGACCGACCCGAAGGCGGTGTCAAAGTTGAGGCTTTACCGTGGGCCAATCGAAGCGCAAAACGGCTTCGCGATCATGAGCGACGGCAGCGCAGAGAGCCTTTATCACAAATCCACCGGTCTGCCCGCCTCAGCCGTGCAGAGATTGCTGGAGTGGAATGCGACGCTACCGCACAAAAAAATGAAGGTCGTATTGGCCGACAACCTGCAACAGTCCATTGCCCTCAAAACCGGCGACGATTGCTCGATCGGTTTACTGTCGATTTTGCCGGGTGATGCCTCAACCGTAACCGCATGAGTGAAAGCCTCTGACGCGGATTTGCGGGTGTCGGAGGAATTTACTGCAACACACCCAACTCTTTCGCCCGCGCCACCGCTTGTGTGCGCCGCTCCACGCCGAGTTTGCTGTTGATATGGCTGGCGTGGGTTTTCACCGTGTGCAGGGAAATAAACAGCTGATCGCTAATTTCCTGATTGGAACAGCCTTGGGCTATCAAGCGCAGGACCGCCAGTTCACGGGCGCTGAGGTTGTCCGCGCCTGGGGATAACTCCAAGGCGGGACGCGCGACGGCGGCAGGCAAATGCTCGATGAGGGTTTGCGCAACAGCGCTCGACGCAGCGAGCTGAAGTTGCCCGCGCAGCCAATCCGAATGCTCATCCAGCAACCCATCGAAAGGTTGCAGCACGCCACCCGCCGCCGCTTCCAGCGCTTGCGCCAATGCCTTGCGCGCCTCGGGTTCTCGTCCGCCCGCCAGCAGCAACGCAATCTTCTGCGTCAACGCCATCACGCTGAGCATCTGCCGTCCCGTTTGCTGCCCATGCTCCAGCAGCGCATTCAATCGCCCTTCCGCCAGCATCGGTTGACCCTGAATCACTTCCAGCAAGGCTTGCTGCAATTCGATGTGCAGCGGCAGCTGTGGATGGAATTCCGGCGGTGCGGCGGCGCGTTCGCCGTTGTAGGTCTGGCCCAGTCGGGCGAGCCAGGCTTCGGCCAGGTCGGTGCGGCCCTGGGCCAGCCAGAGTTCGCATTTGACCAGGGTGATCATCGCCAGGTAGTAGATCGGCGGGACGTCCCAGATATGCATCAGCCGTTCGGCTTCGGCCAGTTCGGCGAAGGCCTTGGCGAACTCGCCACTGCTGCCCTCGAGCCGGGCGATCACGCAGTGGCCGATCAACACGCTGATGTCGCGACAGGCCCGGGCTTCGCCCAAACCAGCCTGCAAACGCAGCCGTGCGGCCTGGGGTTGCGAGCGCAGGGCCAGCAGGAAACCTTCGTACAAGATCAGTCGGGCCCGCACCGCGTAGAGCCGTTGCGGCGACAAGCCGTGCAGGCGTTGCAGGCCCTGCCGGACTTCATCCAGCGAGCGCAGGATTTCTCCTCGGGCCTGCAATACTCGGGCGCGATCGTAATGAGCCAGGGCCTCGAATAATGGATTGCCGACCCGCTGCGCCAACTCCAGGGACTCACGATTCAACCCCCGGGCACGCCACAGGTCGCCATCGGCAATCGCCAGGTTGGACAAGGTCGAGAGACACATCAGGCGCTGGCCGTAACGCTTGGCGGGCAGGCTCTCCAGGGCTTCGGTGCAATAGAGCAGCGTCAGATCCCGATTGCCACGCCCACGGGCGATGATCCCGCTCAAAGCCAGCCATTGGGCGAGCATGGACTTCTGCGCCGTGGCCGATGGCGCCGGCAGGAAGCGGCTCAAATGATTGGCCAACTCTTCGGCAGCGTCCAGCTGGCAAGCCAGTCCCAGCGCCCAGCTGTAGAGCACGATCAGCCGTGGCGTGCTGATCAGCAAGCTGTCGGGCAAGTCCATTTTCCAGCGCAGCAGCATGCCGACGTTCTGCTCGGCCAGCAGTTGTTCCTCCGACAGGTTCTGCACCAGGTTCGCCGCGACATCCAGGTGCCCGGCGCGCAAGGCCTGCTCCACGGCTTCATCGAGCAAGCCCTGGGCGTTGAACCAGCGGCAGGCGCGCAAATGCAGGCTGGCGGCCGGCACCAGGGCCTGGGTCTTGGGCCGCGTGCGCAGCAAGTCGGAAAACAGGTGGTGATAGCGGAACCAGTGACCGTGCTCGTCCAGCGGCACCAGAAAGACCTGGTGGGCCAACAGGAAACGCAGGATTTCGGCGCTGTCATGGGCCTCGCGCACCGCGTCGCACAGCTCGCTGCAAAAACGCTCCTGAGGCGCCGTGTCATAGAGGAATGCCTGCACTTCGGCAGGTAAACAGTCGATGACTTCTTCCAGCAGGTAATCGCGGATCAGCCCTTCCCCGCCATGCAGCGACTGCGGCAACGCGCCATCGCTGCCCGCTTCGGAAGCCGCCAACAACCAGAAACGCAGGCCGGCCACCCAGCCTTCGCTGCGCTGGATCAGGTTTTCCAGCGCCTCGCCGCGCAACGAACTGCTGTGGCGATCAAGCAGGGTCAGGGCTTCGTCGTGGGTCAGGCGCAGGTCTTGCTCATGCAGTTCGAGCAGTTGCCGCGACAGGCGTAGCCGCGCCAGGTGCCAGTCCGGACGTTGCCGGCTGGTGACCATGACCAGCAGGCCATCGGGCAGGTGATTGAGGAAAAATTGCAGACAGCGATCGAGCACCGGGCCCTGGGCCAAGTGATAGTCGTCCAGCACCAGCAACAACGGCGAACCCGGTGACAGGTGCACGGCCAGCTCATCGAGCAAACCGTCCAGCCATTCTTCGAACGCAAAGGGTTGATGGCGCTGGCGCATTTTCAGCAGCCCGAGCGCTTTGCTGCCCAACTGCGGAAAATAATCCTGGAGGCCTTCGAGCAGGCGCTCGAGGAAACGCCCCGGATCGTTGTCACGCGGGCTCAGCCCCAGCCACAGGCTTTGCCAGTGCGCCGGCAGGCCCTGACAGAACTCCACCGCCAACGAACTCTTGCCGAACCCGGCCGGGGCGCTGACCAACAACAATCGACCACCGAGCCCGGCACTCAGGCGCTCGCACAGGCGAGGCCGAAGCACATGGCCGTCAGGCAACGGGGGCCGGAAGAAACGCCCGTCCAGTGCCGCGACGGCAACGCTTGCAGGACCCGGAAGTGGGGACAGATCAGTCATGGCCGGCTCTTGTTTGAAATGCTGTTGGCGGCGTTGCAGATGTCCGCAGACTAGCGGTAAACGGAGCGCTATTGAAGGTTGTTGCTACAAATGGCTACAAAAAGACCGTAGGAGCATGGCTTGCCCGCGATTGGGGTTGGCGCGATGTATCGGAATTCATGCGGTGTGGGTACGGACGCCATCGCGAGCGAGCTTTGCTCCTTCGGGGGGTGTGGATGGTCAGACAAAAAAACGCCCCGAACCAGTCGGGGCGTTTTTCGAGGATGCGGCCTCTGTCTACAGCGAGTTAGCGAACACCATCCTGACGCAGTGCGGCCGGGGTGAAGTCACTGGTGGTGGCGGTGAAGCCGAAGTCATACGCCGATTTCTCTTCGTTCTTCATGCCCAGCGCCAGGTAGCGACCCGATTGCAGGTCATACAAGGTTTCCAGGGCGTACCACGGCACTTGCTTGTCGTAGTAGTTCTCGGCATGGGCTTCTGCAACGCGCCACAGCTGGTTACGACCGTCGTAGTGGTCGATCACCGCAGCCTGCCAGGTGTCTTCGTCGATGTAGAAGTCACGTTTGGCATAGATGTGGCGCTGACCTTCCTTCAAGGTCGCGACCACATGCCAGACGCGGCGCAGCTCGTAACGCGCCAGGTCCTGGTTGATGTGGCCGGCCTTGATGATGTCGGCGTACTTCAGTTTCGGATCATCGAGCTTGTAGCTGTCGGAGGCGATGTACATCTCTTTCTTGCCTTCGAGTTTCCAGTCGTAGCGGTCCGGCGCACCGTTGTACATGTCCAGGTTGTCGGAGGTACGCAGGCCATCGGCGGCAGTACCCGGCCCGTCATAGGACACTTGCGGAGCACGGCGCACACGACGCTGACCGGCGTTGTAGACCCACGCCGAACGCGGTTCCTTAACCTGGTCGAGGGTTTCGTGCACCAGCAGCACACCACCGGCCAGACGTGCCGGCGCGGTCACTTTCTGCTTGAAGTAGAACAGGATGTTGCCCGGGTTTTTCGGGTCGTAGTCCTTCATCTTGTCGCGGAACACGAACTGGTCCTGGAAGTACACTAGGCTGAACGAGCCGTTCGGCTGTGGCGTGGCCTGGGTGACCAGACGAGTTACGCTGCCGCCGCGATAGCGGGTGATGTGGTTCCAGATGACTTCGACGCCACTTTTCGGAATCGGGAACGGCACGGCGGTTTCGAAGTTTTCCAGACCGTTACCGCCGGACACCAGGTTGGTGTTGGTGGCATTTTTCTTGATGGAGGCAAACACGTCATCCGGTACGGTGGCGCCGCGATGGGACGGGTAGACCGGCATCTTGAAGGTTTCCGGGTAGCGCTTGAACATCGCGTACTGGCCCGGGGCAAGCTTTTCCTTGTACTGGTCGACGTTCTGCGCGGTGATGGTGAACAGCGGTTTTTCACTGGCGTACGGGTCGGACAGGAAGCCCTTGCTGTCGACGGAACCGGCATTCTTCGCCAGTGGTTTCCAGGCCGGAATCGAACCGTCGGCATTGCCCGCCATCTCGGCGCCCATCGGCGTCAGGCTCTTGCCCAGCTTGTCCGCTTCAGCGGCAGGCACCGCTGCCATGACGCTTGTCGCCAGCAGCGAAAGCCCCAGAACACCGGCGTGGAACAGACTCTTTGTTATTTTCATATGTGTGTTCGTCCTGAAAAAACAGTGCTTAGAAGTTCACGCCGAAGCTGAGCGCAACGAAGTCGCGGTCGTCCACGGTGGTGTACTTGCCGTCGAAGAAGTTGGTGTAGGCCAGGCTCGCGGTGTAGGTGTTCTGGTATTCGGCATCGACGCCCAGGCTGACCGCTTTGCGACCTTCCTCGAAGTTGCCGCCAGGACCCGGCGAGTAACCGCTGACGTCATGGGACCAGGCCACGTTCGGCTTGAGGTTCACGCCGGCGAACACGTCGTTGTATTCCCAGATGGCCCGGCCGCGATAACCCCACGAAGTGGAGGTGGTGAACCCTTCGTCGTTGCAGTTACGGCTACGGTTGTTCTGCGGTGAACCCGGGCCGGCGCCGTTGATGGTGCTGGCGTTGAGGATGTTGGCGCAGGTGTTGGCGCCGCCAGTGGCGGGCAGTTCACCCGGACCGTAGACCGGATCACGGCCGTAACGGACATCGGACGTGCTTTCCAGGCCGCCGACGTGGGTCACGCCCACTTCGCCCACCACAGTCAGACGGCTGGCGCCCATGACCTGGTCGAAGAAGTGCGTCAGGGTGGTCTGGAACTGGGTGATTTCCTTGCGACGATAACCGTGCAGGTCCTGACCCGGCACGCCGGTCAGCAGGGAAGCGTTGGACAACGCACCACCGATAGGACGTACGCCGGCAAACAGGATATCGGTGGAGTTCAGTTGCACCGGTGCGTTTGGACGGTAGCTGAGTTCACCGCTCCACGCCGTACCGGTAGGCAAGGTGGTGGAGAAGCTCAGGCCATAGAGGCGAATGTCTTCAGGGTATTCGATGAAGTACTTCGAATTGCCTGCCACCAGCAGCGGTGCGAGTGCCGCGAACGGGCCAGGCAGTGCCGCGGCAGTGTTATAGACCGACTGCGGAGCACCGGTGGCGCTGAAGATGGGCGCACGGCTGTGGTAGTTCATGAAGTAGGCACCGAACTCGGTGTCCAGCGGGTCGAACATGTACTTGAAGGACGCGCCCCACTGGCCGCTGTCCCGCGCATCGCGATCGCCGCCGCGCTGGACCAGCACACCTTCTTCGTTGACGTTGACGCCCGCGCTGGCCAACGGCCCTAACGCCACGGCTGGAATCTGCGAGCGCTTGTTCAGCACGCGCAAGTTGCTGTCGCAACCATCGGCAACGATATCCGGCTGAGAGAAGAATGTGCCGCAGTTATCGACGACGGTCTGATCCCATTCCAACTGATAGAACGCTTCGGCCGACAGGTTTTCGGTCAGGCTCTGGGACACGTAGAACATGTTGACCGGAATCAGGCCTTCCTTGATCTCGGCACCCGGACGACGGAATGCGGACACGTCGATCGGGTTGATCGAGTTGATGCCGCCGCCGATGAAGGTACTTTCACCCCAGCTCACGACCTGCTTGCCCAGACGCACGGACCCCGGCTGATCGGCAATGGAGTAGTTGTGGTAGACGAAGGCGTCGAGGATCTGCCCACCGGAGGACTTGGCGCCTTCCTTGCGGTTGTTGTCGCTGATGTCCTTGAACTCGCGACTTTCGTCCTTGAGTTCAAAGTCGTACCAGTACTTGCCGCGGACGAAGACCCCGGTGTCGCCGTATTTCAGTTCGAGGTCGTGGATGCCCTTGAAGATTTTCGAGAAGGTTTCCCCGCTCTTGAAGTTAGCGTGACCGTCATCGGACGTCTGCGACAGACCATGGCCGCCGTTGTTGACGCCGATAAGGTTCTTGTTGGGACTCTGAGTAGACCAACTGGCACCGATCGACAGGGATGAGTCGAACTGACCTTCGATTTCACCGACGTTGAAACTGACGCCGAATGCAGGCCCGGCGAGCGAAGAGGCGAGACTGACCGCCAGGGGCAGTTTCGCCCGGCGCCAGAACTGGTTTACTGATGTCATCGACGCTACTCCATGTGCATTATTGTTATGGCAGTGAGTACTTTTAAAAACGTTGTGGATGACCGAGAGCCAAGGCGTCCCGAATTCAATCCCAATGTGCATCGCCCCGTTTGTGCGTTTGCTCCGTTCTTAAAAATCCTTGAGCGGACTATAGCCAGCAGGTAGTACTGCTTGATCCCTCTAAAGTGTGATTTGCAGCTGCCGGCCACTCTGGAACAGTCCTTTCGCCAGTCCGACACATGTCGGCACGGCAAGGATGGCTGAAAATTCGGATTTCACAAGCCAAGCGCTTGCTTGGTGGGGCTGGCGTGCCGTTTCGGGCACGCCAGGGGAGGTCAAAACACGCTCAAAGCGTCGAGAGGAAGGTGCTGTTGTTAGCCTGCCATTCAGTGATGTCGAGGCGGATACGCTTCTTGTCGAGCTTGCCGACGCTGGTCTTGGGAATTTCCGTAACAAGGGCGATCTGGCTCGGGATGGCCCACTTGCTCAGATGCCCCAGTTCGACGAACGGCTTGAGGTGTTCCTTGAGTTCACGAGCCCCGATCTCATGCCCCTCACGGATCACCAGTAAGGCAAACGGGCGCTCGCCCCACTGCGGATCGGCAATCCCCACCACTGCTACTTCACGTACCGCTACGTGACGGCTGATCAAATCTTCGAGGTCCAGGGACGAGATCCACTCGCCGCCGGTCTTGATCACGTCCTTGATCCGGTCGCGGATGTCGATCACACCCATGCTGTCCAGGGTCGCCACGTCGCCGGTGTGCAACCAGCCGCCGGCCCAGAGCTCGGCGCCCTTCTGCGGTTCGTTGAAATAACCTTCGGTGAGCCACGGCGCGCGCAGCACCAGTTCGCCCTGGGTCTCGCCATCGGCAGGCAGGAAGTTGCCGTCGGTGTCGACGATCGCCGCTTCCACCAATGGCCCCGGCACGCCGGCCTTGATCCGATACGTGGTGCGTTCATCTTCGGTGCCCGCCATCAACTCGTCATTGAGGTGAGCACAGGACACCAGCGGCCCGGTTTCCGACATCCCGTAGGCGGCGGTCAATTGAATGCCCTTGGCCTTGGCGGCTTCGTACAACGTTCGGTTGAGCGCGCTGCCGCCAATGACGATTTTCCAGCCGCCGAAATCGGTGTCCTGCGCCGCTTTGGCGTTGAGGACCATTTGCAGGATGGTCGGCACGCAGTGGGAGAAGGTGACTTTCTCTTTGCGCCACAGCTCCACCAGGTATTCCGGGTCGTAGCGCCCGGGATAAACCTGCTTCAGGCCGAGCATCGTCGCCACGTACGGCAAGCCCCACGCGTGCACATGGAACATCGGCGTGATCGGCATGTAGACATCGTTGGTGCCCAGCAGCCGCACGCTGTCGATGGCGCCCATGATCGTCGACACACCCATGGTGTGCAGCACCAGTTGCCGATGGGTGAAGTACACGCCTTTGGGATTGCCGGTGGTGCCGGTGGTGTAGAAGGTGGTCGCAACCGAGTTTTCGTCGAAATCCTGGAAGTCGTATTGGGTGCTCGCCGCCGCCAGCAGTTGCTCGTATTCGCCGACAAGGTTCGGCAAATCGGCGGTTTTCTCCGGCAGGTCGGTCAGCAGCAGGGTTTTCTCGACCGTGGTCAGGTGCCCGGCGATGGCCTGGTACAGCCCCACAAACTCACTGTTGACCAGCACGAAGCGGTCCTCGGCGTGGTTCATGGTGTAGAGGATCTGTTCCGGCGACAGGCGCACGTTGATGGTGTGGATCACCGCGCCAATCATCGGGATGGCGAACATGCATTCCAGATAGCGATGGCTGTCCCAGTCCATCACCGCCACGGTATCCCCGGCCTTGACCCCGGCCGCCGTCAGCACGTTGGCCAGCCGTGCGACCCGTTCGATCAGGGTCGGATAGCTGTAGCGCAACTGGTCGCGGTAAATGATCTCGCGGGTTTTCTCGTAACGAGCGCCGGACATCAGCAGTCGTTTAATCAGCAGTGGATACTGGTAAGCGCCTTCGGCTGGCGGGATAACGCGAGTCTGCAACATAAGAATCCCTTTTCTGACTGCACGGTCTTGGCTTTGAAGATAATTACTCTAAAGCCCTTATACGCCAGCCAAATCAGCCAAAGGAATGATTTGCACAGCCGTACAAATGCTAGCTTTGCGCCAGCATTTGCAGGATTTCGTCACTGGTTACGCCGTTTGTCCTACAGCAGCCTCAGACGGCGTCCGTGGGAAAACCAGCGCCGCCAAGAAGGTCAATGCCGCAAAACCCGCCAATATCAGATAAAGGCCTACAAAACCCTGGCGCGGTTCGACGAACGAAATCAGCGGAATCGCGGTCGCACTGGCCCCGAACGATAAACAGTAACGCAGCGCAAAAACCCGGGACTGCCATTGCGGGGCGACGAAGTTGGCGACCATCGCGTCATTCACCGTGACCTGGCCAAACACCACGAACATGAACGCCGCGCCCAATGCAATCACGGCCCAGCCGTCCACATACGCCAACCCGAACAGCAATGGCGCCTGGCACAACGTCAACACAATGAACGGCCATTTCAGACTAAAACGGTGCAACACCCGGCCGATGCTCAGCTGCGCCACGGCACCGAAGGCATACGCCAGGCTGACCACCACGCCAAGGGTTTGTGGCGACGCGAACAAATCATGCAGGCGCTCCTGAAAGAGTTTCGGATAGGTCATGGTCGTGGCGTTGAACACCACGCCGCCGGTCGCGGTGGCCAGGGCCAGCACGCCAAACACCATGACCATGGAAATCCGCTGGCCGGCCGCGCCTTTGAGCGGCGTGTGCGGACGCTTGGGGATCGGTTCTTCACACACCTGCAAGGCGAAACCGATGCCCAATGCAATCGCCACCACCCCCGGCAGAATGAATGCCGAACGCCAGCCAAACTGCGCCACCAGCAACCCGGTGATCAGCGCCGAAAACGCCACGCCGAGGTTGCCCCACATGCCGTTGATGCCGATTTCCCGGCCGCGGTTCTGCGCATAGGCCACCAGCATTGCAGTGCCCACCGGGTGATAGATCGCGGCAAAAACCCCGATCAGTGTCAGGCCGACAACCAGCATCGGCGCGCTGCTGCTCAAACCGGTGAAAATCGCCGAGGCGCCAATACCGAAGAAAAACACCAGCATCATTTGCCGCCGGCTCCAGTGATCCCCCAGCCAACCGGCCGGTAGCGAACAGGCGCCGAAAGCAATGAAACCGCCGAGGGACAAGCCGATCAGCGCGGCGTAATCCAACGCGAAGGCTTGGGTCATGCCGAGAATGGCGGCGGGGAAAATCAGCATGAACATGTGGTCGATCACATGAGCTGCGTTGATGTAGCGGATGACATTTCTGGACTGGTTCATCGCGGCACGCTTTACGTTGTAGTGAGCGGCTTATGCTAAGTTGGCGAAAAAGCGTATTCCTGACAACAAAGTCATCGGAACAGACATGTTAATCAGCCACTTCCTGCACGGCCCGGTCAGCGCTTATCCGCGTGATTACATGGATGGCGCGCACCAGGAACTGCATCAACATCGCGAAGCGCAGTTGCTCTATGCCGTTTGCGGCACCATGCGGGTGGTCACGGCGCAGGGTGCGTGGGTGATTCCGCCGACCCGTGCGGTATGGATTCCGCCGTTGGTGGCGCATGAGATTTTCATGTCGGGCGAGGTGCGCATGCGCTCGCTGTTCATTGCCGCCGAACTGTCGCCGCCGAGCCTGCATCAGTGCTGCGTGCTGGCCGTCACGCCATTGCTGCGCGAGTTGATCCTGCGCGCGGTGCAAGGCCCGCAACACGCAGAAAACCCGTTGATCCAGAAGCTGATGCTGGAAGAAATCGCCGGTCTGGAAAACCTACCGCTGCACATTCCGATGCCCGAGGACCGGCGCCTGCAAGGCATCTGCCTGGCGCTGCTGCGTACGCCAGACCATCCCAACACCCTGGAAGACTGGGCACAGCAGGTCGGCGCCAGTTCGCGAACCTTGGCGCGGCTGTTCCAGCAACAACTGAAGATGAATTTCAATGCCTGGCGCCAGCAACTGCGCCTGATGGAAGCCCTGCCGCGGCTGCTCGCCGGGGAAAGCGTGCAGAGCGTGGCGCGGGATCTGGGCTACGGCAGCGCCCGGGCGTTCAGCGCGATGTTTCGCCGTTTGCTCGGGGAGAATCCCCGGGAGTATCTGAACGCGCTGAACAAACTGAGCGAACTCAATCCGCTTTCGTAGGAGCTGAGCTTGCTCGCGATGGCGATCTCAAGAACGCCATCGCCGGCAAGCCGCGCTCCTCAGGTATCAATGCATCTCGGTAAACGCGAGTTTCACGCCGATGGCGATCAGTACCGCGCCCATGGTCCGGTCGAACCAGTGACCCATGCGGGCGAAACCGGCACGTACCCGTTGTTGGCTGAACAGCATCGCCACCAGACAGAACCAGAACGCCGTCGCCACCGCGAGGTAAACCCCGTAGCCGGCTTGTACCGCCAACGGCGTGTGCGGGTTGATCACCACAGTGAACAGCGACAGGAAGAACAGCGTGGCCTTGGGGTTCAGGCCATTGGTGACGAAGCCCGAGGTAAACGCACCGCGGGCAGTGCGCTCACCGACTTCCTTGTGCAGGTCGTCCGACACCGGTTTTGCCGGTTGCGCGCGCAGGGCCTTGAAGCCGATGTACAGCAGGTAGGCGGCGGCCGCCCATTTCAAGGCGTTGAACAGCACGATCGACTGGGACACGATCAGGCCGATGCCGAGCAGCGAGTAACCGACGTGCAGGAAAATCGCCGTGCCCACACCCAGCGCAGTCCAGGTCCCGGCACGCCGGCCATGGGTCACGCTCTCGCGCACCACCACGGCGAAGTCCGGGCCGGGGCTGGCGACGGCCAGCAGGTGAATCAGAGCGACGGTCAAGAATTCTGTCCAGTACATGGGGGCTCCTCTGGGGTGGATCGGTGGAAATGAAAATTCACAGGATTGACGCTATCCCTGTGGGAGCGTCCGGCCGGGTAGTGCGTAACCATTTGTTTCATCTGGTAGGCTCGGCAGATTACGCCTTCAGTTCATTGCACAAAAGGTACAGTTGATGACGAACTCTCGCCGCGCCGTTTTCCTCGACCATCCGTCCCTGGATCTGGGCGACCTCGACCTGACGCCTTTGCGCGATTGCTTCAGCGACTTGCAGCTGTTCGCCCAGACTACGCCGGATCAAGTGATCGAGCGCCTCAAGGGCGCGACCGTGGCCATCAGCAACAAGATCCTGATCGACGCAGCGGCCATCGCCGCCAGTCCCGAACTCAAGCTGATCCTGATCACCGCCACCGGCACTAATAACGTCGATCTGGCGGCTGCGCGCGCCCACGGGATCACCGTGTGCAACTGCCAGGGTTACGGCACGCCGTCGGTGGCCCAGCACACGATCATGCTGCTGCTCAATCTGGCGACGCGGCTGGCCGATTACCAGAAAGCCGTCGGCGAGGGTCGCTGGCAGCAGGCCAAACAGTTCTGCCTGCTGGATTACCCGATTGTCGAACTGGAAGGCAAAACCCTCGGCCTGCTCGGCCACGGCGAACTGGGCAGCGCCGTTGCGCGATTGGCCGAAGCCTTCGGCATGCGCGTGTTGCTGGGGCAGATTCCCGGCCGCCCTGCCCGGCCGGATCGCTTGCCGCTGAATGAACTGCTGCCGCAAATCGACGCCCTGACGCTGCACTGCCCGCTTAATGAACACACCCGCCACTTCATCGGCGCCCGTGAACTGGCCTCGATGAAACCGGGTGCGTTTGTGGTCAATACCGCGCGCGGTGGTTTGATCGACGAACAGGCGCTGGCCGACGCTTTACGCAACGGTCACCTGGGCGGCGCGGCCACGGATGTGCTGAGCGTCGAGCCACCGACAACGGGCAATCCGCTGCTGGCCCATGACATCCCACGGCTGATCGTCACCCCGCACAACGCCTGGGGCAGTCGCGAGGCGCGCCAGCGCATCGTTGGCCAGTTGACTGAAAACGCCCAGGCGTTCTTCAGCGGTAAAGCGCTGCGGGTCGTCAGTTGATAAACTGCGGCACTTTTTTTCAAGGAGCAGAGTATGGATCCGCGCAGTGAAGTACTGCTTCGTCAAGCCGAGTTATTCCAGGGTTCGGTGTTGCTGGCCGGTTTGCCCGCCGACGATTTGCTCGGCCGCCTGCCCGACGCCCATGGCTGGTGCTGGCATGCCGGTGATCAAGCGGCGTTGGACGCACGTTTTGCCGAGCGCAGCCAGTTTGGCGTGAATGCGCCGGAGCGCGAATTCGACACGGCCGTGGTGTTTCTGCCCAAGTCCAAGGACCTGACCGATTACATCCTCAAC
This sequence comes from Pseudomonas sp. ADAK2, assembly GCF_012935755.1. Classification (GTDB taxonomy): domain Bacteria; phylum Pseudomonadota; class Gammaproteobacteria; order Pseudomonadales; family Pseudomonadaceae; genus Aquipseudomonas. The sequence continues at coordinate 5,631,000 of NZ_CP052862.1, read as the reverse complement.
GCCCTCGCCTCGCGCCTGGCCGGTCGTGAGTTGTACCTGGTCGGTGAAAAACGCAGCGGCATCGAAGGCGCGGCCAAGCAACTGAACCCGTTCGGCAAGCCGCGCAAGCTCGACAGCGCGCGGCATTGCCAGTTGTGGCAGGTCACCGTGGCCAACGCGCCAGAAGCCAAGTCGCTGGAAAGCCTGGCCCAGGAATACGAACTGCCCTTGGCCGAAGGGCCGCTGAAAGTCATCAGTTTGCCGGGGGTGTTCAGCCACGGTCGGCTGGATCGTGGCAGCGCGCTGTTGCTGGAACATCTGGACAAGTTGCCCAGCGGCCACTTGCTCGATTTCGGTTGCGGCGCCGGGGTGTTGGGCGCGGCGGTCAAGCGTCGTTATCCGCACAATCAGGTCACTTTATTGGACGTGGATGCGTTTGCCGCTGCCAGCAGTCGTCTGACCTTGGCCGCCAACGGTCTGGAAGCCGAGGTGATTACCGGTGATGGAATCGATGCCGCGCCAATGGGCTTGAGCGCGATTCTGAGCAACCCACCGTTCCATGTCGGTGTGCACACCGATTATTTCGCAACGGAAAACTTGCTGCGAAAAGCAGCCAAACATCTGAAAAACGGTGGCGAACTGCGCTTGGTCGCCAACAGCTTTCTTAAGTATCAGCCACTGATCGAAGAGCACTTGGGCGTGTGTGCGATCAAGGCTGAAGGACAGGGTTTCCGAATCTACCGGGCCAAGCGCGGCTGATAAATAAGTGCTTGCCTAACGGATTTTGCCTAGGCAGAATCCGCTCCGTCCTAGGGGAGTAGTCTCCCACGAGCGCCATGCTCGTCCGGCATACGTCAACATACTTGGTCAACAGACCATGGCGTATGCGACCCAAGCGTCCGCACAGACGGATCGCCAGGGTTTGACAAGACCTATGACACGAACACCTTACCCGGGGCGGGAAGGCTGTACGTGTCATAGCCGTGTCGACCCGCCCCTTAGGAAAACCCTGATGCTGGATTCTCTTCTCGTTCCCACCGCAATCGTTGCCTTGGCCGAAATCGGCGACAAGACACAACTGCTCGCGCTCATTCTCGCTGCTCGCTTTCGCAAACCCTGGCCGATCATCGCCGGCATCGTCGCCGCGACCCTGGCCAACCACGCGGCAGCCGGTGCGGTAGGTGCCTGGTTCGGCAGTTTCTTCTCGAATGCAACGCTGCACTGGATCCTCGCCGCAAGCTTCACCGCGACGGCACTGTGGACCCTGGTGCCGGACAAGATGGACGACGACGAAGCCAGCACCGCCCGCAAGTTCGGGCCATTCCTGACCACGCTGATCGCGTTCTTCCTCGCCGAGATGGGCGACAAGACCCAGGTCGCCACCGTCATGCTCGCTGCGCAATACCCGGACCTGTGGCTGGTAATCATCGGCACCACCGCCGGGATGTTGATTGCCAACGTGCCGGTGGTACTGGCGGGTAACTTTGCGGCGGACAAACTGCCGTTGACGTTGATCCGTCGACTGGCGGCGTCGGCGTTCTTCGTGCTGGCGATTGTGGCGGTGTACAAGGCGATGCAGAGCAGCGGGTGGGTATAAAAACAGCGGCAAGCTACACGTCATAAGCCGAAAGATTGAAGCAGAGCAGACCCGCTTGACTGATCGTTCCCATGCTCTGCGTGGGAATGCCGCCCTGGACGCTCCGCGTCCGTTTTTGGGGCGTGACGCAGAGCGTCACAGGATGCATTCCCACGCAGAGCGTGGGAACGATCATTAGAAACCTGTCAGGACTTCGAGGCTTTCTCGTACAACGGCATGACCTTCGGAATCGCTGCCTGCAACGAAGCGATACGGCTGGTCGACGCCGGGTGAGTGCTCATGAATTCCGGTGGCGAACCTTCCGAAGCCTTGCTCATCTTGTTCCACAAGGTGATCGCCGCGTTCGGGTTGTAGCCGGCGCGCGCGGCCAGTTCCAGGCCAATCAGGTCGGCCTCGTTTTCATTGGAGCGGCTGTTCGGCAAGGTCATACCGTAGTTGGCCACGGTGTCGGCCAACGCCAGGCTGTCCTGGCCCAGACCGAACAAGGCACCGGCGCCCTGCTTGGCCATCTCGATGCCGTAAGCCTTGGACATCGCTTCACGACCGTGCTCGCGCAAGGCGTGGGCGATTTCGTGGCCCATGACCGCGGCGATTTCATCGTCGGTGAGTTTCAGGCTGTCGATCAGCCCGGTGTAGAAAATGATCTTTCCGCCAGGACCGCAGTTGGCGTTGAGTTCATCGCTCTTGATCAGGTTGACTTCCCACTTCCACTGGGCCGAATCCGGACGGAAGTTCGGCGCCTGGGCAATCAGCCGATTGGCGATCGCCTGCACGCGTTTGGCCTCGGTACTGGTCTTGTCCAGCACCCCTTTGCTCGTCGCCTCGCCTACTGTCTTCTGATAGGACTGGGCATACATCTGGTCGACTTCCTGGCTCGACAGCATGCTGAACATGTACTGCTTGCGCTCAACCCCGACGGCTCCGCCGCTGGTGGTGTTGACCGACTGACAACCGGCGAGCAACAGACCCGCGCTCAATGCACCTGCAACCAATGTCTTGTTCATCAATAAAGCTCCCTGAAAACATGCCGCGTATCGTAGGCGGTGAATGGTATCGGCGCCAGATACAACAGACGTGTAGCACGCACTTTTCAGACAATATCGTCGGCGCCGCAGAAAAAAATTCACAAACGCCCGCAAGCCACACCCGCCGCGCTTCATTTGCGACCTCCAGCACGCCAAAACAGTCATTTCGCCATTACTTGCTCATGGACCCCGAATCTGCGGCCGATACAACAGCGCAGACGTCCTCTTGCGTGCGGAGCACCCATGAAATTCAAGTCAATCCAGTTTTCCGTAGCGGCCCTTGCCGGCGCCATCGTCCTCAGTGTCGTGGCAGCCCTGGTGCTGTACGCGCTGTTTTCCGGTGCCCGGACGCAAGACATGGTCCAGGAACGGACCCAGGCGCAGTTCGAGCAAGTCATCGAGCAGCGCCTGACTTCCCTGGCACAAACCCAGGTCAGCCAGATCCAGCGCGAACTCGAAGCGCCGCTGCTGATTGCCGGGGGGCTGGTGCGGGTCAACGAACTGATCGGCACCCCGGGCGCCGATGGCCAGCCACAGGTGAACATCAGCCGCGAGCAACTGATCAGCCTGATCAAACAGAACGTCAGCCAGAACCCGAAGATTCTCGGCACCTACATCGGCTGGGAAAAAAACGCCCTGGACCATAACGATGCGGCCTACGTCGACACCAAGGTGGCCGGCATCGACGCCGCCAATGGACGCTTCCTGCCGTGGTGGTTCCGCAACGAGGACGGCAGCCTGGGCCTGGACAAACTGGTGGACGTCGACGACCAGAAAACCCTGTCCACCGGCATCCGTGCCAGTGAGTACTACCTGTGCTCGAAAGAGACCAAAAAATCCTGCGTGATCGATCCGGCGCCCTACAAGGTCGGCGACAAAATCGTCATGCTCGCCTCCTTTATTGAACCGATCATGCTCAACGGCGCCTTCCAGGGCATCGTCGGCGCCGACCTGTCGGTGAACTTCATCCAGGAAATGCTCCTGGGCGCCAACCAGAAACTGTACGGCGGCTCGGGCGTGATGGCGCTGATCGGCGGCAATGGCCGGATCGTCGCCTACACCAAGGACCCGAGCAAATTCGGTGAGAAGGTCAGTGACATCCTCGACAGCCAGCAGATTGCCAACATGGCCAATCTCAAGCGTGGCGAAGTGACCTACAGCGTCGACAAGGCCAATGGCCGCATCGAGTTGTACCTGCCGTTCGGCATCGGCCAGACCGACGCCCGCTGGACCCTGATGCTGCAATTGCCGCTGAACGCGGTGATGGCCGACCTGCAAAAACTCCAGGGCGATCTGGATAAGCAGCGCAAATCCGACACCTTCGGCATGGCCATGGTGGGTCTGTTGATCGCTGGTATCGGCTTGCTGGTGATCTGGCTGGTGGGCCACGGCATTGCCCGTCCACTCAAGCAAATGGTGGCCATGCTCGACGACATCGCCCAGGGCGAAGGCGACCTCACCCGTCGCCTGAGCAGCGACCGCGCCGATGAGTTGGGTTCGATCGCCAAGGGCTTCAACACCTTCCTCGCCAAGTTGCAGGCAATGATCACCCAGGTGGTGACGTCGGTGCAGAGCGTCAGCGATTCATCGGAACACACCGCCGACATCGCCATCCGCACCAACATCGGCGTGCACAAGCAGATGGCCGAGATCGATCAAGTGGCCACCGCGGTGCATGAAATGACCGCCACCGCCCAGGACGTGGCGCGCAATGCGACATCGGCGGCGCAGGCGGCCAGCCATGCCGACAAGGCCGCGGCGCAAGGCATGCAGATCGTGCGCGACACCTCGAATTCGATTGGGGTACTGGCGGTTGAAATCGGTAAAGCCGTGGCCGTGGTGCAGACCCTGGCCAAGGACAGCGAGAACATCAACGCGATCCTTACCGCAATTCGCGGGATCGCCGAGCAGACCAACCTGCTGGCGTTGAACGCGGCAATCGAAGCCGCCCGCGCCGGTGAACAGGGCCGTGGTTTTGCCGTAGTCGCCGATGAAGTGCGCAACCTGGCGCAGAAAACCCAGAAGGCCACCGAAGAAATCCAGACCATGATCCAGCAGTTGCAACAAGGTACCCGTGATGTGGTGCGGGTCATGGAAGACAGTCAGAGCCGCACCGATGAAAGCGTGCAGCATGCGGCGAAAGCGGCTGAAGCGCTGGAGACGATTACCCAGGCAGTGTCGGTGATCAACGACATGAACACCCAGATTGCCAGCGCGGCCGAGGAACAGAGCGCGGTGGCGGATGACATCAACCGCAACGTGATCAACATTGGGCAAGTGGCCAATGAAGTGGCCGGCGGGGCGGATGAGTCGAGTGCGGCCAGTGCCGATTTGACCAAGTTGGCGGAACAGCAGCGGCGCTTGATCAATCAGTTCAAGGTTTGAAGTGATCGTTCCCACGCTCTGCGTGGGAATGAATCCCGTGACGCTCTGCGTCACAGTGGACGCGGAGCGTCCGTGGCTGCATTCCCACGCAGAGCGTGAGAACGATCAACCCGGGGTCAAACACTCCGGCCCATTGAGCTTCGGATCATTCACCAGGTTCGCCAGCACCCGCTCGCGCAACGCGGCAGGTTCACCGGCCAGCAACCCCTGCAGCACATGCAACGGCGTCTCGGGATCCAGCCAGGCGGCCTGCCCTGCTTCATCAAGGATCAATGGCCGACGCTGACTCGCCGCCGGCTGAGTGATCACCGCCGTACTCAACCACACCTGTTCCTGCACCGGATACGCTTCCCAGATCGCCGCGAAAAACAGCGCCGAGCCCTCCCCCGGCGTCAACCAATACGGGCGCTTGCGCGTGGTGCCGCGCCATTCGTAGAAACCATTGGCCGGCAACAGGCAGCGGCGTTCGCGCAGGGCCTGGCGGAACATGGGCTGTTCGGCCACGGTTTCGGCCCGGGCATGGGCCGGGGTGCGCGACAAGTCGGTCAGCCATGGCGGCGTCAAGCCCCAGCGGGCACGGGCCAACTCACGCTGGCCGTCCGTGCCGGCACGCAGCATCAACACCGAATCGTTGGGAGAAATATTCCACTGGGCCTGCTGATCGGCGGGGAAGCCAGGCAGGGCCGCGAAGGCGGGGTTCCAGCGAAACAGGGCATAACGTCCACACATGGGGCAACACGACTCTTGATAAAACGACCGTCAGCCTAACAGACCAGCGTGCCGGGAAAACTTTCCGGTTCATCACCGGGCATCGGCAGCGCGGCATTGTAGGCGGTGATCAGTTCCCGGGCGTACTCGGCCTGATCGTTATCCACTGACAAACCCAGTAAACCGTAGATCGGCAATTCGCCGGTGCCGCCAAGCAAATCCCGCCCCACCAGATGCGCTTCGATGCCCTCGCTGGCCAGCATGCCTTGCAACAACTCGCCTTCCATCAGGTTTTCCGGTTCGTAGATTCGCTGCATCAGGCGCCCCTTTCATTCGTTCTCGCTATGAACTTCGAGCAACCATTCCTGACCATCGGTTTGCAGGACAAACGTGATTGGCCTGCAACACACCGGACAATCCTCGATATAGGTCTGATCGCCGCCGGACAAATCCAGCACGGCCTCGGCCTCTTCACCACAATACGGACATTCGTAGCGCTCGGTTTCCAGCATCGCGGTCTCCCAGGTGACTTGTGCGTATAATCGCCGGTCTATTTGCAGGGCTATTTTTGTCTGGCTACCTTTTCAGACCGTGCCCCGTTGGTTTTCGATCAAAACCTTTACTTACCCTAGCCGTTTCTAACAAGAGAGCATGATGGGCGAATTCGATGCCATCCGACCTTACGACGACAGCGAAGTCCCAGCGGTGCTGGCGCGGCTGCTCGGCGACAAGGCGCTTCTAGATATCCTCATTCACTTTCGCTTCCCGCGTTATGCCGGTGCTTTCGGCTGGATGCTCAAACCTCTTATAGCTCATCGGCTGCGCCGTGAGTTCGCCGGCGTCAACTCGGTGGCCACTTTGCAAGACAAGGTCGAGGTTTACGTCGACCACACCATCGAGCGCGCCACCGACGGTGTCACCTACACCGGCGTCGAGCAATTCAAGTCCGGCAGTGCCTACCTGTTTATCGCCAATCACCGCGATATCGTGATGGACCCGGCCTTCGTCAACTATGCCGTGTACCACGCCGGCCTGCCGACACCGCGCATCGCCATCGGCGACAACCTGCTGCAAAAGCCATTTGTCAGCGATCTGATGCGCCTGAACAAGAGCTTCATCGTGCACCGTTCGATCACCGGTCGCCGCGAGAAGATGGCGGCTTACCAATTGCTGTCGGCCTACATCAACCACTCGATCCGCAACGACTGCGCCTCGATCTGGATCGCGCAGGCCGAAGGCCGGGCCAAGGACGGCGACGACCGCACCGAGTCGGCGATCCTCAAGATGTTCCACATGAGCCGCAAGGACGAGCCGTTCGGCGAAGTGATCCAGTCGCTGAACGTGACCCCGGTGTCGATCAGCTACGAATACGACCCGTGCGACCAGGCCAAGGCCCGCGAGCTGTTCATCCGCGCCACCACTGGCAGCTACAGCAAAGTGCCGGGCGAGGACGATGTGAGCATCGCCAAGGGCATTACCGGCTACAAGGGCCGGGTCCACGTGAACTTCGCCGCGCCGATCACCGAGCTGTTTGACGACACCAAGCAGTTGGCGATCGAGATGGACAAGCAGATCCTCGGCGGTTACCGGTTGTTCCCGGTGCATTACCTGGCGTATGCGCAGTGGAAGGATGCGGATCCGCAGTTGCAGGTGCCGAAAGCCGCCGAGGTGTTCGCGGCGGATGAACTGACCAAGGCGCAGGAAGAATGGCAGCGCCGGCTAGAGGCCTGCCCTGAGGAACATCGACCGTTCCTGGTGTTGCAATATGCGACGCCGGTGAGGAATCAGTATCGGGTGAAGGCTGGGTTGCCGCTTTAAGCGACAAGATCAAAAGATCGCAGCCTCGTTGCACTCGACAGCGCCTACAGGATGAATGCGATCCCATGTAGGAGCTGTCGAGTGCAACGAGGCTGCGGTCTTTTGCTTTTAGCGATTCAGAAGCGGGTACTGACCCACGAAACCACCAGCGCCACGCCCAGGCAGGCAAAACCGAATCGATAGAAAAACCGGTTCATGCGCTGGGTGGCGCCATCGAGCATCAACATCGCGTCATCGCCACGACGGCTCTGGGTATGCGCCTCAAGCACCGCCAGCGCACGCTGTTCGCGGCGACGGGTGGCATGCAGCAGCCAGCAGCCCGGGAAGGCAATCAGCAAGGCCAGCAGGTTGATCAACTTGGCGGGATGGTTGGTAAACAACGAAATCAAATGCAACGACATCACGGACCTCGGGCAAAACTGACGTGGCAGACGCCGAACCGGCGACCGCGGCGCGGATTCTACCGAAAGCGTGCGACAAATAACGAACCATTGGGCCGATTGCTGTCTTGTGTCATGGCGTCGTCATCTGAATGCGCCAGTCTGTCGCCCCTCGAAACCGACACAGAGCACAGCATGCTGCACGCCGAAAACCAGGACCGCCTCTACCTCATCGCCCAAAGTGACGAACAGCAGAATCTCGTCGGCAGCCTCGCCTTCAACGTTCAGGACCGCCATTGGCTGGTGTATTGCGCCCTCGGCGGGCATCAGCATGCCGACTTGCCGGAGACGGATTTGCTGACGGGCGTGAGCGTGCTGGATTTCTACTCTCAAGCCGCATAAGCCCCTTGTAGGAGCGAGGCTTGCCCGCGAAGGCGGCGCAACATCCAACATTGATATCGGCTGACACACCGCTTTCGCGGGCAAGCCTCGCGCCTATAAGGGATCGCGGCGGGCATGAAAAAGCCCGGGGCCATCACTGGCACCCGGGCTTTTTTGCCTCTCGCGAACGCTTATTCGCCGAGAATCTGACCCACGGTCGGGTCCTTGAACAGACGCGTCAGGGCATCGCTCAACACATCGCTAACCAGCTTAGTGTTGGTTTCCTGGTTCGGCGCCATGCCGAAACGCTGGTCCAGGGAAGCACCGTAACGACCGCTATAGCGACGATTGGCGTTCTGCACGTCGGAGCGGAAGGTCGCGCCGATGGTGGCTTCCGTCACGTACATGCCTTCTTTAGGCGACTGGTACTTCAGCTCGGCCAGGGTCACGGTCAGTTGCGGCGCGTTCATGCCGTTGGACACCGGGGTGAAACCCAGCAAACGCACGGCGGCTTCGGCCTGGGCCTGCAACTTCGGCAGGATCTGCGCGCCCTGCACGGTGATCGCGCTGGTCTCAGGGTACAGACCGCCACGGGTGCCCAGGGTTGGCGACGGACGACCGTCCACCACACGCACCACCACTTGCTGGCCATGGCCAACCGCCGCCAGCTGAGTGGTCAACTTTGGCTCCGGGTTCAGTTGTTGCGGGCTGTGGGCGCAGCCAACCAGGGTCAAACTGGTCACAGTGATCAAACCGAACAACAGGCGTTGCAACATGCTCTTCTCTCCAGAATCAGGCACAAACAGGCCCGCAGTATAGCGGTGGGCCATCGTCGCGAACTAGCGTCTCGCAACGATTGCTGAAAACTCTGACAAACCCCGCACCAGCCGGTTCCTGTCACACAGCTGTCACCGCTCATACACATTGGCGTCACGGCCTGCTGGCAACCTTCACAGCAGTCACCCCACAAGGTACTTCGCCATGCGTTATCTGATCTCGCTGTTCGCTCCACGCCCGTTGCACCGCAGCTTTGCCTTGCTTGATCGCAATGGTCATTGCCAGGCCTTCAAGCAGTGCAGCCTCCAGCCGATGGGCGATGGCTGGGTCGAAATCGAAGAAATCCGCCTCAACTGGCTGCACCATCCCCTGCCCCCGAGCGCCCGCATTCGGCAGAGTCAGCCTCGCTCACGAGTGCAGGCGCTGTTGTCCATCTGACCAGACGCCTAATAAAAGTCATTATTCACGACCATTTCCCCGCGTTTCTTAGATACAATCTCCCCCCGATTATAAGGACGTCTCCTGATCGGGCCTCGCAGCACCGTCAATGCTCCGGTATTGGCACCCCGCACCGCCCACAGAGAGCCGCCCACACAGATCGAGTGAAGCTGGCGCGCTTGCTGTTCCCTGAGCAAAACCCCCACTTTTCGCGAATCTGCAGAGCTGTCATTACGCTCGGTCACTGAGCTGTTTGCCCGTTTTGCCTGTCATGTACTCCATGGCGGCAATCCATCCGGGCACGGTGCCAGGCTGGGGCAGCCCTTTTTTGAGGTTCACGTCTTCAAAAGAGCGTGAAAAAAACGGGTTTTCACAACTTCACAAGAGTGTGGCGAGCAAATGAATAGTTTTGCGTCTGAACATGCACCATTAGCGTCTGAAACAGCCCAACGACACAGGAACGGGTACGCCTCGAATACCGGAGCCTGAAGCCTGTCCGCTACGGATTTGGTTGCACAAACGGATGTCTCGACCATAAGTCGAATTGCCAGTCGTGTGCTGAAATGAGTTCATATCACTCATAGGCCCGGCCGGTAGCGTCCGTCGAAGTTGCGAAAAATTGCGAAGATTCGGACATGGCGATCCTGGCCATGGGTACTTGGGGCATCACTGACACGCCCCGGAACGCCTGGCAGCTATGCCGACAATTTGGTGCTGCAGATTTTGGAGACGCGTTAAATGGCGCATAACGAAGCAGTCGACGTAGTACTCGTAGGGGCCGGCATCATGAGTGCCACCCTCGCTGTACTGCTCAAAGAGCTCGACCCCGCGATCAAGCTGGAAGTCGTCGAGCTGATGGATTCGGGTGCCGCGGAGAGTTCCAACCCGTGGAACAACGCCGGGACCGGTCACGCCGGGCTGTGTGAGCTCAACTACACGCCGCAGGCCGCCGACGGCACCGTCGACATCAAGAAAGCCGTGCACATCAACACCCAGTTCGAAGTGTCGAAGCAGTTCTGGTCGTACCTGACCAGGAAAAGCACTTTCGGCTCGTGCAAGACCTTCATCAGCCCGGTGCCGCACCTGAGCTTCGTGCAGGGCGACAGCGGCGTGTCCTTCCTCAAGTCACGCTTCAATGTGCTGAGCAAGCACCACGCCTTTTCCGACATGGAATACACCGAAGACAAAGCCAAGATGGCCGAGTGGATGCCGCTGATGATGCCGGGCCGTTCGCCCGACGAAGTCCTCGCCGCCACCCGCGTGATGAACGGCACCGACGTCAACTTCGGCGCCCTGACCAATCAATTGCTCAAGCACCTGACCAGCGCACCCGATGCCCAGGTCAAGTACTGCAAGCGCGTGACCGGCCTGAAGCGTAACGGCAGCGGCTGGACCGTCAGCATCAAGGACGTCAACAGCGGCAATACCCGTGAAGTCGACGCCAGGTTCGTCTTCCTCGGCGCGGGTGGCGCGGCATTGCCGTTGTTGCAGGCGTCGGGCATCGAGGAAAGCAAAGGCTTTGGCGGCTTCCCGATCAGCGGCCAATGGCTGCGTTGCGACAACCCGGAAGTGGTCAAGCACCACCAGGCCAAGGTCTACAGCCAGGCGGCCGTGGGCTCGCCACCGATGTCGGTGCCGCACCTGGACACCCGCGTGGTCGACGGCAACAAGTCCCTGCTGTTCGGGCCATACGCCGGTTTCACCACCAAGTTCCTCAAGCACGGCTCCTTCATGGACCTGCCGCTGTCGGTTCGCGCCGGCAACATCGGCCCGATGCTGGCCGTGGCGAAAAACAACATGGACCTGACCAAGTACCTGGTCAGCGAAGTGATGCAGTCGATGGAACAGCGCCTGGAATCCCTGCGCCGCTTCTACCCGGAAGCGAAAGCCGAAGACTGGCGCCTGGAAGTGGCCGGCCAACGGGTGCAGATCATCAAGAAAGACCCGAAAAAAGGCGGCGTCCTGCAGTTCGGTACCGAACTGGTTGCGGCCAAGGACGGTTCTTTGGCGGCATTGCTCGGCGCTTCGCCAGGTGCTTCGGTGACCGTTTCGATCATGCTGGAACTGATCGAAAAATGTTTCCCGAACAAAGCCTCCGGTGAGTGGGCGGCCAAGCTGGCGGAAATCTTCCCGGCTCGGGAAAAAGTCCTGGAAACCGACGCTGCGCTGTATCGCAAGATCAACGCGCACAACAACGTCGCGCTGGAACTGGTTGAAGCCAGTAACGAGACCGAAAGCTACGCTTGATTCGGTCCCACAAAAAACGCCCCGTTCTCAGTGAGAGCGGGGCGTTTTTTTGTGCGCCTGAAAAGATCCTTGTGGCGAGGGAGCTTGCTCCCGCTTGAGTGCGCAGCACTCACAAAATCTCCGTTGCTCGCAGAATATTGGGGCCGCTTCGCAGCCCAGCGGGAGCAAGCTCCCTCGCCACAGGTGCCGGAGTGTCTGGAATTAACCGCGAACCTTGGCGATCAACTCGATGTACTCGGCCGCATTGCGCTGATCCTTGATCACCGCGACGAAATCATTACCGTGCTCATCCTTGCCGTCCAGGTCAAACCCGGCAGCGACGAAAAACGTCAGGAAGCGCTCGAAGTCGTCGATGCGCAGGCCGCGATAGGCCTTGATCAGTTTGTGCAGGGATGGGGAAGTGGCGTCGACCGGTTCAAAATCGAGGAACAGTTTGATTTGTTCATCGCCGATCTCGTCACCAATCACTTGCTTCTTATCTTTACGCATTGCCGACTCCAGCTCGCAGACATTTCACGGGGCGGGCAGTTTACCCCTCGATTGCCGCCAGGCTCAACGCGAACGCACGCTGCCAGTGTGCAGATCGGCCCAGACATGGCCGTTGGCGTAGCTGAGGAACTGGCAATACACCGTGTCATTGCGCAGCAGATCGATCACCACCCGGTATTGAGAGACGGGGTAGTAGAGCGTCAGGGTTTTGCTCTTTTCGTCGTAGATCGGCTTTTTCAGGCTTTTGCTTTCGCCGTCGAAGTTGACCAGCACCTGAGTGATGGTCGCACCTTTGTTCAGGGATTTGCCCTTGAGGCGGATCAGCAGCGGCGACGTCACCGGGATCGGTTGCTGGGTCGATTGGCGCTGACTGCCCACCACGACGGAATAATCGGTGACTTGCAGCAGTTGTTGCTGCTCCGGTTCGGCGTCATGCAGGGTCAGGTCGTCCGGCGGCAGGAACTGCGCGTGCATCGGCGCCGGGGCGGCGGCCAGGGGCAGGCTGAGGGTCAGCAACAGGGCGGCGCAGCTGCGGATCAAAAGGCTCATGACGGGCTCCGGAGGGCGGGCTGAGCACTGTAGCAGCTGCCGAAGGCTGCGTCCGGCGGCGAAGCCGACGTGAAATCAAACACTGCGGTTGTCAGTGAAATCGTGGAGTCAGGATTACGACGGCTTCGCCGCCGGACGCAGGCTGCGCCAGCTGCTACAGAGCCAGCGCATACCGCGACGGGTTTACATGCCTTTAACGGCAAAAATCCCGTTGGCGTTACGCCAGTAGCCTTTGTAGTCCATGCCGTAGCCGAAGATGTAGCGATCGATGCATGGCAGACCAACGAAATCGGCTTTGAGGTCCGGGCGAGCCTTGCGGTCGTGGTCCTTGTCGATCAGTACGGCAGTGTGCACGGCGCGGGCGCCGGCGTGTTTGCAGTAGTCGATGATCGCGCCCAGGGTGTGCCCTTCATCGAGAATGTCGTCGATGATCAGCACGTCGCGGTCGAGGAACGAGACTTCCGGCTTGGCTTTCCAGAACAGGTCGCCGCCGCTGGTTTCGTTGCGATAACGGGTGGCGTGCAGGTAGGACGCTTCCAGCGGGAAGTGCAGATGGGTGAGCAGTTTGCCGGCGAAAATCAGCCCGCCGTTCATCACGCAGAACACCACTGGGTTAGTGTCAGCCAGCTGTTCGTTGATGTGTGCACCGACACGGGCGATGGCCGCCTCGACTTCAGCTTCGGTGTACAGGCAGTCAGCCTCTCGCATGATTTGACGGATATGCTCGAGATCAGCAGGCATGGCGCTCTCCAGGAGGGACGGATTCGGGAAAAGCGGGCAAAGGTACGCATCCAGCACGGCCGAATCAAGCGTTTGTGGACTAACGTACTGTATGTCTATAGGACAACACCCTCGGATAGATTAATCTAGGCCGGTTTTTTTGCCCGCCGCCGGAGCCTTTCCCCATGCCCATCCAAGAGATCCGCCATCCGCTGATCCGTCATAAACTTGGCCTTATGCGCCGCGCAGACATTAGCACGAAGAATTTCCGTGAGCTTGCTCAGGAAGTCGGTGCCCTGCTGACCTATGAAGCTACTAAAGACCTGCCGCTTGAAACCTACGATATCGAAGGTTGGGCCGGTACCGTGTCGGTCGAGAAAATCGCCGGCAAGAAAATTACCGTGGTGCCGATCCTGCGCGCCGGTATCGGCATGCTCGAAGGCGTGCTGAGCCTGATCCCGGGCGCCAAAGTCAGCGCCGTGGGCGTGGCCCGCAACGAAGAAACCCTGCAGGCCCACACCTACCTGGAAAAACTGGTTCCGGAAATCAACGAACGCCTGGCGATGATCATCGACCCGATGCTCGCCACCGGCAGTTCCATGGTCGCCACCATCGACCTGCTGAAAAAGGCCGGTTGCCGGGACATCCGCGCGATGGTGCTGGTCGCCGCCCCCGAAGGCATCGCCGCCGTCGAGAAAGCGCACCCGGACGTGATGATCTACACCGCGTCCATTGACGAAAGACTCAACGAGCACGGCTACATCATCCCAGGCCTGGGTGATGCCGGTGACAAGATCTTCGGCACCAAGCAGAAGGACGCTTGAGCATGCAGGAAGAGTTCAACGATCCGCTCTGGCGCACAGTGCTGTCGGGTGCGCAGATGCTGTTCGTGGCGTTCGGCGCCCTGGTGTTGATGCCGCTGATTACCGGCCTTGATCCGAACGTGGCGCTGTTCACCGCCGGCCTGGGAACGATTCTGTTCCAGATCGTCACCGGGCGTCAGGTGCCGGTGTTCCTGGCGTCGAGCTTTGCCTTCATCACCCCGATCATCCTCGCCAAGGGCCAGTTCGGCCTCGCGGCGACCATGGGCGGTGTGATGGCGGCCGGTTTCGTCTACACCTTCCTCGGCCTGGCCGTGAAGATCAAAGGCACCGGGTTCATCGACCGTTTGCTGCCACCGGTGGTGATTGGTCCGGTGATCATTTCCATCGGCCTGGCCATGGCGCCGATTGCCGCCAACATGGCGATGGGCAAGGCTGGCGACGGCTCGGAGCTGATTCATTACCAGACCGCGATGCTAATCTCGATGCCCGCGCTGCTGACCACGCTGATCGTCGCGGTATTCGGCAAAGGCATTTTCCGCCTGGTGCCGATCATCTCCGGCGTGCTGGTGGGTTTTGCCATGGCGTTCTACTTCGGCGTGGTCGACACGGCGAAGATTGCCGCGGCACCGTGGTTCGCGATTCCGCACTTCACCGCGCCGGAGTTCAACTGGCAGGCGATTCTGTTCATCGTCCCGGTTGCGCTGGCCCCGGCCATCGAGCACATCGGCGGCGTGATTGCGGTCGGTAGCGTGACCGGTCGCGATTACCTGAAGAAACCCGGCCTGCACCGCACCCTGCTCGGCGATGGCATTGCCACCACCGCTGCAGGCCTGTTCGGCGGCCCGCCCAACACCACCTACGCCGAAGTGACCGGCGCGGTGATGCTGACCAAGAACTACAACCCGAAAATCATGACCTGGGCGGCAATCTTTGCCATCAGCCTGGCGTTTGTCGGCAAGTTCGGTGCGCTGCTGCAAAGCATTCCGGTGCCGGTGATGGGCGGGATTCTGTGCCTGTTGTTCGGTTCGATCGCGGCGGTGGGCATGAACACGCTGATTCGCCACAAGATCGACCTGGGCGAGGCGCGCAATCTGGTGATTGTCTCGGTGACTCTGGTGTTCGGGATCGGCGGTGTGCTGGTCGGCACCGGTACTGGTCCGGACGACTTCGGCCTCAAAGGCATCGCGCTGTGCGCGGTGGTGGCGATTGCGCTGAACCTGTTGCTGCCGGGCAATGACAGCTGGAAGCACAAGAAGGCGGATGAGCCTTTGCTGTAACCGCTTCTGATCGTTCCCACGCTCTGGTCTGCGTGGGAACGATCATTACAACGCCAACGGCGCTCGCTCGCACAACGCATTCAACGCCTTCGCCCACTGCGGATCATCGTTGAGGCACGGCACCAGCACCAACTCCTCCCCTCCCGCTTCGCGGAACTGTTCCAACCCACGATCCCCGATTTCTTCCAGAGTCTCGATGCAATCGGCGACGAACGCCGGGCACATCACCAGGATCTTCTTCACGCCACTTTTTCCCAACTCATCGAGGCGTGCTTCGGTGTAGGGTTCGATCCACTTCGCTCGCCCCAGACGCGACTGGAACGATACCGACCACTTGCCATCCGGTAAGCCCATGCGCTTGGCGAACTCCGCCGCCGTGCGCAGGCATTGGGCGCGGTAGCAGGTCGCCAAAACCGCCGGCGAGGCGTTCTTGCAGCAGTCTTCATTCTTGAAGCAATGCTGACCGGTCGGATCGAGCTTGGTCAGGTGCCGTTCCGGCAAACCGTGGAAACTCAGCAGCAGGTGATCATAATCCTGCGCCAGATAAGGCCTGGCGCTGGCGACCAGCGCATCGAGGTATTCCGGCTGATCGTAGAACGGCTGGAGAATCGAGAGCTGCAGATCGAGTTTCTTCTCGCGTACCACCCGTTTGGCTTCCTCGATCACCGTGGTCACGGTGCTGTCGGCGAACTGTGGATAAAGTGGCGCAAGGGTGATGCGCTTGTGTCCCTGAGCAACCAGTTGCAGCAGTTTCGACTCGATGGACGGCTCGCCATAACGCATCGCCAGCTCGACGGGGCCATGGGTCCACTGGGCGGTCATGGCCTGTTGCAGACGTTTGCTCAGCACCACCAGTGGCGAGCCCTCCTCCCACCAGATCGAGGCGTAGGCGTGGGCCGACTGCTCCGGACGCTTGAACAGGATCAGCGACACCAGCAAGCGGCGCACCGGCCACGGCAGGTCGATCACATACGGGTCCATCAGAAATTGATTGAGGTAACTGCGCACATCCGCCACCGAAGTGGAGGCCGGTGAGCCCAGGTTGACCAGAAGCAACGCGTGATCGGTCATGCAACGTCCTATTTCAGAGGCGGCTGGACAGATCGTCCAGGGCCGCGCGTAAATCAGTGAACTGGAATGTGAAACCCGCTTCCAGCAAGCGCGCCGGCACAGCCTTCTGGCCGCCGAGCAACAGCAATGACATCTCGCCCAGGCCGACCTTCAACGCCAGCGCCGGCATGGGCATGAACGCCGGGCGGTGCAACACGCTGCCCAGCGTCTTGGCAAATTCGCGATTGCGCACCGGTTTGGGCGCGCAGGCATTATATGGACCGCTGGCGTCATTGCGATGCAGAAGAAAATCAATCAGGGCGATTTGATCCTTGATATGAACCCACGGCATCCACTGCCGACCATTGCCGATCGGCCCGCCCAGCCCCAGTTTGAACGGCAGCAACAACCGCGACAAAAAGCCGCCCTCGGCCGACACCACCAACCCGGTGCGCACCAGAACCACCCGAATGCCCAAGGCCTCGGCACGCTGGGCGGTTTCCTCCCAGGCGATGCACAACTGGCTGGCGAAATCATCGATCACCGGCGGCGAGTCCTCGGTCAACTCGCGCTCGCCACCGTCGCCATACCAGCCCACCGCCGAACCGGAAATCAGCACCTGGGGTTTCTGCTCGCGGGTTTCGAGCCAGGCCAGCAGAGATTCGGTCAAGGAGATGCGACTGCTCCACAGCAACGCCTTGCGCCGGGTCGTCCACCAACGATCGCCAATCGGCGCGCCCGCCAGATTGATAATGGCATCGAGCGGTTCCTCGCCAAGGTCTTCGAGTCGGGCTATCCCTCGCACCTGAGCTCCACAGATTTTCGCGACTTTTTCCGGAGAACGACTCCACACCGTCAGGCGATGCCCCTGACTCAACCAGTGATGGCAGAGCTGACGTCCTATCAAACCAGTACCGCCGGTCAGCAATATGTGCATGACTTCTTCCTCGCGTGGCGTTTTACCTTGATCACTAGTCTATTTTTATAAGCAGGGATCTTTGGTATCGGGCAGTGTCTGTGTTTAACAATAGGCCAAGCTGTCAGAACGAGAACGCTAAAAGTTATACCAAAAAACAATATTGTACAGGTTTAAACCACGGCGTAGTCTGTACAGAAAGGTAAACGAGGCCCCTATGACTGTACCTATCGCAATCATCGGCACCGGCATCGCCGGGCTCTCAGCCGCCCAGGCCCTAACGGAGGCCGGGCATGTCGTTCAACTTTTCGATAAAAGCCGTGGCAGCGGCGGACGCATGTCGAGCAAGCGCAGTGACGCCGGTGCTCTGGACATGGGTGCGCAGTATTTCACGGCCCGTGACCGGCGCTTCGTCACCGAAGTGCAGCGCTGGCAAGCCAATGGCTGGGTCGCCGAGTGGACGCCGCAGCTCTATACGTTCCAGGGCGGCCAGCTCAACCTCTCGCCGGACGAACAGACGCGCTGGGTCGGCACCCCACGCATGAGCGCCATCACCCGCGCGCTGCTCGGTGACCTGGAAGTGCATTTCGCCTGCCGCATCACGGAAGTCTATCGCGGTGAAGAGCACTGGCATCTGCAGGACGCCGAAGGCTTCACTCATGGCCCATTCAGTCATGTGGTGATCGCGACGCCGGCGCCTCAGGCGACCGCGTTGCTGGCCTCGGCGCCGAAACTCGCGGGTGCCGCCGCCGGGGTCAAAATGGACCCGACCTGGGCCATCGCCCTCGCCTTCGACAAACCGTTGGATACGCCCATGGAAGGTTGCTTCGTGCAGGACAGCCCCCTCGACTGGCTGGCCCGCAACCGCAGCAAACCCGGGCGCGACAACACGCTCGACACGTGGGTATTGCACGCCACCAGCACCTGGAGCCGGCAACATATCGACCTGCCCAAGGAAGCCGTGATCGAGCAACTGCACGGTGCGTTCGCCGAGTTGCTGCACAGCGCCATGCCCGCTCCGACCTTCAGCCTCGCCCACCGCTGGCTCTACGCCCGCCCTGCCAGCAGTCATGAATGGGGCGTGCTGGCCGATGCCGATCTGGGTTTGTATGTGTGTGGCGACTGGTGCCTGTCCGGTCGCGTCGAAGGGGCCTGGCTCAGCGGCCAGGAAGCCGCCCGCCGCTTGCACGCGCACCTGCAGTGAACCGCCTCAATCCCGCGAAATTGCTGCTGTCGAAATGGACAGCAGCCCAACCGAAAAACCGCGAAAAACATTTTCTGGTGACGCAGCTGTTCCGCGATGAGGACGGCACGGTGCTGGCGGTTGAGTTGCAGGCGGTGTTGACTCAACGCAGTGAGCGCATTGATTGGCAGACCCTGCGAGACAAATCCCTCTGGCAAATGGGCTGGACGTAGGAAGCTGCCGAAGACTGCGATCTGATCGTTCCCATGCTCCGCGTGGGAATGCCTCTTGGGACGCTCCGCGTCCAGTGACGCGGAGCGTCACGGGCTGCATTCCCACGCAGAGCGTGGGAACGATCTACCTCCCGAAAAAACCTATACAAATAATTTGACTTGTACAGCTTCGAATCTATGATGAAGATTATGTTGTACAGAGCCGTCACTCTGTACAGGTTCAGATTCGAGGTGCTTCGATGTCCATTGCCCCCGCCAAACCGAAAATCGCGATCAGCGCCTGCCTGATGGGTGCCGAGGTGCGCTTCAACGGCGGGCACAAGGAATCGCGGCTGTGCAGTCGCACCCTCACTGATTATTTCGATTTCGTCCCGGTGTGCCCGGAAGTCGCCATCGGCCTCGGTATCCCCCGCGAACCGATCCGCCTGGTGGGCGATCCCGACCGTCCCGAAGCCATCGGCACGGTCAACCCCGAGATCAACGTCACCCAATCCCTCGCTGCATACGGTCAGCAAATGGCGGCCGAACTGGATGACATCTGCGGCTACATCTTCATGCAGAAATCGCCGTCCTGCGGCCTGTTGCGGGTCAAGGTCTACCACGCCAACGGCGCTTCGGTGGACGGCGGTGGTCGCGGCATCTACGCCCAGGCCTTTTGCGAACAACATCCGGATTTGCCAGTGGAAGAAGACGGTCGCCTCAACGACCCGGTATTGCGGGAAAACTTCCTCACCCGAGTCTTTGCCTACAGCGCCTGGCAACAATTGCTCAAGGAAGGTCTGACCCGCCGCGGCCTGATCGACTTTCACTCGCGCTACAAGTACCTGCTGATGGCCCATAACCCGGTGCAATACAAAACCCTCGGCAACTTGCTGGGCAACATGGGCCAGACCGATCCGCAAGCACTCGGCCCGCGCTATTTCAGCGAGCTGATGGAGGCGCTGAAAAAATGCGCCACCCGCCGCACTCATACCAACGTCCTGCAACATATCAGTGGTTATCTCAAACAGGCCCTCAGCGCTGAAGACAAACAGGAAATGCAACACGTCATCGGCCAGTACCGCCACGGCATCGTACCGCTGGTGGTGCCTTTGACGCTGCTTAAGCACTACTTCCGCCAACACCCGGATCCGTACATCGCGCAACAGGTTTACCTGCAACCGCACCCGGAAAACCTCAGCCTGCGAAATGCGATCTAAATGAAAATCCCACTCGACAGCAGTGCCAGCGAAGACCTCGGCGCCGACTTCAAGAAAGCCCTGGACGAAGGCTGGCTGCCGATTCGTGAAGTGGCGCGCCAGACCGGGGTCAACGCCATTACCCTGCGCGCCTGGGAACGGCGCTACGGCCTGATCGTGCCGCAACGCACACCCAAGGGGCATCGGTTGTTCTCCGCCGAGCACGTGCAACGGATTTTGACGATCCTGACCTGGCTCAATCGCGGCGTTGCCGTCAGCCAGGTCAAGCAACTGCTCGATACCCCGCAAGCCTTCACCGATCCGGTGGAAAACGATTGGCAACGGCTGCGCCACACACTGCTTCAAGCCGTCACGCTACTGAACGAACGCACCCTCGACGATACCGTCAACCAGGCCATGGCGCTGTACCCGCCACGGACCTTGTGTGAACAACTGCTGATGCCGTTATTGACCGAATTGGAACAACGCTGGCAGGGGCAGTTCGGCGCGCACATGGAGCGCGTGTTCTTTTATTCCTGGTTACGCAGCAAATTCGGCGCGCGCATCTACCATAACAACCGTCAGTTGCACGCCGCACCGCTGCTGTTAATCAATCATTCGGATCTGCCACTCGAACCTCACGTGTGGCTCACCGCGTGGCTGATCAGCAGCGCCGATTGCCCGGTGGAAGTGTTCGACTGGCCATTGCCGGCCGGCGAACTCGCACTGGCGGTCGAACACCTGCAAGCCCGTGGCGTACTGCTGTATTCCAGCAAAGCCATGAACCTTGCGCAGCTGCCGAAACTTTTGAATGGCGTCAGTTGCCCAAAAATGATTGCCGGAGCAACGGTGTGCATCCACCACGCCGAGTTGTCGGTAAAAACCACTGAAATCGCTGATTTGTTCCTGGCCGAAGATCCCTTGTCGGCGCATCAGGATCTCGTTCAGCGTGGGCTGATTTAATGTTGAGTGCCGATACCACCATGCAATTGATCTGGCTGCGCAGCGACTTGCGCCTACACGACAATAGCGCCCTGTCGGCCGCCGCCGAGCGAGGCCCGACGGTGGCGGTGTATCTGCTGAGCCCGGAGCAATGGCGCGCGCATGACGACGCGCCGTGCAAAGTGGATTTCTGGCTGCGCAACCTGCGCGAGTTGAGCCAGGCGCTGGGCAAGCTCAATATTCCCTTGCTGATCCGCAAGGCGCCGCACTGGGATGACGCGCCCAAGGTTGTGCTGGATCTGTGCCGACAATTGAAAGTCGGCGCGGTGCACGTCAACGAGGAATACGGCATCAACGAAACCCGGCGTGATCAGGCCGTGGGCCAGGTACTGAAGGCCGAGGGCATCGAATTTTTCAGCTACCTCGACCAACTGCTGTTCGCGCCAGGCAGCGTACTGACCAAGACCGGTACTTATTTCCAGGTGTTCAGTCAGTTCCGCAAAGTCTGCTACGACCGCCTGCGCCATTCACTGCCGAGGCGGGTAAGCGCACCGGGGATTCAAGCGCGGCTGGATATCGACAGCGATGAAATCCCGTCCGGTGTCGAAGGGTTCGCCACCCCCACGGACACGTTGAAAGCCCTCTGGCCCGCCGGTGAAGCCGAGGCCCGACGTCGTCTCGACACCTTTGCCGATGCGCAAATCGACTACTACCAGAGCGAACGGGATTTCCCGGCCAAGCCCGGCACCAGTCAACTCTCGGCCTATCTGGCGGCCGGGGTGATTTCCCCCCGCCAGTGTCTGCACGCGGCGCTGCAAAGCAATCAGGGTGAATTCGAAAGCGGCAAGGTCGGCGCCGTCACCTGGATCAACGAGCTGCTGTGGCGCGAGTTCTATAAACACATCCTGGTGGGTTATCCACGGGTCTCACGCCACCGCGCCTTCCGCCCGGAAACCGAAGCCCTGGCCTGGCGCGATGCCCCGGATGAACTGGCGGCGTGGAAAGAAGCCCGCACCGGCCTGCCGATCATCGACGCGGCCATGCGCCAATTACTGGAAACCGGCTGGATGCACAATCGCCTGCGCATGGTGGTGGCGATGTTCCTGACCAAGAACCTGTTGATCGACTGGCGTGAAGGCGAGCGTTTTTTCATGCAGCATTTGATTGATGGCGACCTGGCGGCGAACAACGGTGGCTGGCAGTGGAGCTCGTCCACCGGCACCGATTCCGCGCCCTACTTCCGCATCTTCAACCCGCTGAGCCAGTCGGAAAAATTCGACGCCGAAGGGGTTTTCATCAAGCACTGGCTGCCGGAACTGGCCGGGCTGAATAAAAAAGAAGTGCACAACCCGGACAATCTCGACGGTTTGTTCGGCGTTACCGACTACCCGTCGCCCATCGTTAATCTCGGTAAGTCTCGCGAGCGTGCCTTGGCCGCGTTCAAGAACCTGCCGTCGCGACAAAACGCCGGAGGTGGCCATGAGTGATTTTCTGCGGCGCTTTGCCCGGCAGTTTGCGGACTTGAACAAAGACAATCTGCAACGCCTCGATGAGTTGTACACCGACGATGTGCAGTTCACCGACCCGCTGCATGAAGTACAGGGCTTAAACCAGTTACGCAGCTATTTCGCCGAGCTGTATGCCAACGTCAGCGAACTGCGTTTCGATTTTCACAGCTTCGACCAGATCGCTGAAGGCGAAGGATATCTGCGCTGGGTCATGAGCTACCGCCATCCGCGCCTGGCCGGTGGCCAGTTGATTCGGGTCGACGGCTGCTCGCACCTGCTCTGGCATGACAAGGTTTATCGCCACCGGGATTATTTCGATGCCGGGGCGCTGCTTTACGAACATCTACCCGTATTGGGCCGGGCGATTGCCTGGCTGAAAAGGAGAATGGGATGAGCCTTACACCTCCACGGCGATATTGGTTGACGGGCGCCAGCAGCGGCATTGGTGCCGCACTGGCCGAAGAAATATTGAAAACCGGCGCGCATCTGGCGGTCAGTGCACGCTCGGTGGTGCCGCTCAAAATCCTCTCCCAGCGCTATCCGGGACAAGTGATGGTGGTGGCCGGCGACTTGACCAATAGCCAGACCGTACGTGAAATCGGCGAGCGGATCGCCGAAGACTGGGGCTCGCTGGACACGGTGATCCTCAACGCCGGCACCTGCGAATACGTCGATGCCAAGCAATTCGATGCGTCGATTGTCGAGCACGTGGTGCGCACCAACCTGCTTGCCAGCAGCTATTGCATCGAAGCCGCCCTGCCGTTACTGCGGGCGGGCATCGCGCCGCATCTGGTGGGTGTGGCCAGTTCGGTGACCTACCTGCCATTGCCACGCGCCGAAGCCTATGGCGCCTCCAAGGCCGGGTTGCGTTACCTGTTCGAATCCTTGCGCATCGACCTGGCGCCGGAAGGTATTGAAGTCACCGTGGTCAGCCCGGGGTTTGTCGACACGCCGCTGACCGAGAAAAACGATTTCCCGATGCCGCTCAGTTGGCCTGTGGATAAAGCCGCGCGGCACATCTTCGCCAAACTCAAGAATCGGCCATTGGAAATTGCCTTCCCGGCGCTGTTCATGGCCGCCCTGTGGCCACTGTCGAAAATGCCCAATCAGATAAAACTGGCGATCGGCAAGCGCATGGTGCGCAGCAACCCGCCGATCAAGGATCAACCGTGAACATCGCCATTATCGGCAGCGGTATCTCGGGCCTGACCAGCGCCTACCTGCTCAATCGCAGCCACGAGATCACCCTGTTCGAAGCCGGCGACTGGATCGGTGGGCATACCCACACGATCGAGGTGACTGTCGACGGCCAGCGTTACGCCGTGGACACCGGGTTCATTGTGTTCAACGACTGGACCTACCCGAATTTCATCCGCCTGCTGGAGCAACTCGGTGTGGGGTTCAAGCCGACCGAGATGAGTTTCTCGGTCACCGACCCGGATTCGGGTCTGGAATACAACGGCAACAACTTCAACAGCCTGTTCGCCCAGCGTCGCAACCTGTTGTCGCCGGGGTTCTGGAGCATGTTGCGCGACATCCTGCGCTTCAACAAAGAAGCCCTGCGCGATCTCGAAGAACAACGGATCGCCGCCGACACCACCCTCGATCAGTACCTGAAGGCCGGGGGCTACGGCGAGCGCTTTATCCTGCATTACATCGTGCCGATGGGCGCGGCGATCTGGTCGATGTCCATGGCCGACATGCTCGGTTTCCCGTTGCAGTTCTTCGTGCGGTTTTTCAAGCATCACGGGTTGTTGTCCGTCGGCAATCGTCCGCAGTGGTGTGTGATCGAGGGGGGTTCCAGCGCCTACATCGCGCCGCTGACCGCTTCCTTTAAAGAGAAGATTCGCCTCCAATGCCCAGTGACCCGCGTCGAACGCGAGGCCAACGGTGTGGTTATCCACAGCCCGGCCGGCAGCGAGCGCTTCGACAAAGTGGTGTTCGCCTGCCACAGCGATCAGGCCTTGAAGCTGTTGGCCGATCCCAGCGCTGCCGAACAGTCGATCCTCGGCGCCCTGCCCTACGCCGACAACGAAGTTGTGCTGCACACCGACACTCGCCTGCTGCCCAAGCAAAAACTCGCCTGGGCCAGTTGGAATTATCGACTCGGAAGCGCCGGGCACACGCGGGCCACCGTCACCTACGACATGAATATTCTGCAAGGCATCCAGAGCGAGACCACGTTCTGCGTCAGCCTCAACCAGAGCGCCGGCATCAGCCCGTTCAAGGTGCTCGCCAAATACACCTATGCCCATCCGCAATTCAGCCTCAAAGCCGTTGCCGCCCAGGAACGCTGGGAAGAGCTGAACGGTGCGCAGCACACGTATTATTGCGGCGCCTACTGGGCCAACGGCTTTCACGAAGACGGGGTGGTCAGTGCCTTGCGCGTTGCCCGGTCGCTGGGTGAAGCCTTGTGAACAGCGCCCTCTACAGCGGCTGGATCGCCCATCGGCGGTTTGCTCCGAGAGCCCATGAATTCCGCTACCGGATCGGCCTGCTGTACCTGGACCTCGACGAACAGCAAGCCGTGCTCGGTTTGTCACCGTTGTCGGGCAACAGCCGCTTCGCACCCTTTTCGTTTCGCGAAAGCGACTACCTGAAAGCCTTCACCGGCACCGGCCTGCGTTTAATCGACGCGGTGCGCCAGCAGGTCAGCCAGGTGATCGGCCATGAGCCCCAAGGCTCGATCTGCCTGCTGACCCAGGCCCGCAGTTGGGGCCTGGCGTTCAACCCGGTGAGTTTTTTCTATTGCCACGAAGCCGATGGCCAACTGGCGGCGATTCTCTGCGAAGTTACCAACACCCCGTGGCGCGAGCGTTATCACTACGTGTTGCCGGCCAAATCGGCCGAGGCGCGGCAAGGCCAACATCAGCATTTCGCCGTGGCCAAGGCGTTTCACGTGTCGCCGTTTCTGCCGCGGGACCTGGAATACCGCATGAGCTTCAGCCCCGCCGCGCACAAGCTGGGCGTGCACATGGCGGACTGGCAAGGCGAACTGAAACTGTTCGACGCCACGCTCAACCTGCAACGTGAATCGCTGGACCGCCACAGCCTGCACCGTTACTTGCGACGCTTCCCCTGGATGACCGCAAAAACCTGCCTGGCGATCTATTGGCAGGCCGTGCGACTGCTGCTCAAGCGCACACCCATTTTTGCTCATCAGGCTGCCGATGGCAGCTTCCAGACCGCCATCGATGTCCCTCAGGATCGCCGCCATGAAATCCTCTAGCGTTACGGCCAAAGCCAACCTGCTCAGCACCAACGGCTGGTCCGGCTCGCTGCTGCGCCGCGGCGTCTTGCGGCAACTGACGCACCTCAAACACGGGCAATTGGTGGTAATCGAGGATGGCGAACGGCAGGTCTTCGGCACGGCCGGCGGCCATCTACTGGGTGAGATTCATGTCCTTGATGCGGCGGTCTGGGGGCTGGTGGCGAGCAACGGTTCGATTGGTGCCGGCGAAGCATTCATCCACGGCTATTGGACCTCGCCAGACCTGACGGCAGTGGTCCGGGTGTTCGTCAGCAACCTTGAAGTGCTGGATGCACTGGAAGGTGGAATGGCCAAACTCGGCCGGCCGTTCGTGCAGGGCCTGCACTGGCTCAATCGCAATACGCGCAAGGGCTCGCAGAAGAATATCGCGGCTCATTACGACCTGGGCAATGACCTGTTCGAACAGTTTCTCGACCCGACGATGATGTATTCGGCGGCGCAATTTCTCAGCCCCGACGACACCCTGGAACAGGCGCAGCTGAACAAACTCGAACGGATTTGCCAGAAACTCGACCTCAAACCAAGCGATCACCTGCTGGAAATCGGCACCGGTTGGGGCAGCATGGCGCTCTACGCCGCGCAACATTACGGCTGCAAAGTCACCACCACCACGCTCTCAAAAGAGCAGTACGCCTTCACTGCACAACGGATCGAAGCCCTGGGTTTGCAAGATCAGGTGACGTTGCTGCTGTCGGATTACCGCGACCTCACCGGTCAGTACGACAAACTGGTTTCCATCGAGATGATCGAAGCGGTCGGCCATCGCTTCCTGCCGACCTATTTCAAGCAATGCGCACACCTGCTCAAAAGCAACGGCTTGATGCTGTTGCAGGCAATCACCATCCGCGAACAGCGCTACGAACAGGCCAAGACCAGTGTCGACTTTATCCAGCGCTACATCTTCCCCGGCGGTGCCTTGCCCTGTGTGCAGAAAATGCTGGAGATCGTCAGCCGCGACACTGACATGAACCTGCTGCACATGGAGGATTTCGGCCTGCACTACGCCCGGACCCTGCGCCTGTGGCATGAGAATTTTCGCCGCGCCCACGGTCGCTTGAGCGAATTGGGCTACGACGATTCATTCCTGCGGTTGTGGGAGTTTTACCTGTGCTACTGCGAGGGCGGCTTTCTGGAACGCACCATCGGCACCGCGCAATTGCTGCTCGCCAAGCCGGCGGCGATGCCGGCGCCCCTGCTCGGCCGATTCGATGCTTGAACGCCTGGCCAACGCTACGCTGTTTCAACTCGGCTGGTTCGCCTGCGTGGTGGGCGGCAACAGTCTGTGGCTGTTGGTGGCGTTGGCGGCGCTGGTGATTCATCTGCTGTGGATAAGTCGTTGGGCCGATGAAGGTCGGCTGATCCTCAGCGTGGTGTTGCTGGGCACCACGGTAGACAGTTCATTGCGCTGGCTGGGCGTGTTCGATTTCACCGACGTCGCACCGTTGATTCCGCTGTGGCTGATGCTGTTGTGGGCGCTACTGGCGACCACCTTGCGTCACTGCCTGATGTGGAGCGCCAACCCCTGGTGGTTGGCCAGCCTGTTGGGCGCGGTCGGCGGACCGCTGTCGTATTACGCCGGCAGCCGACTGGCCGGGGTGCATTTTCCCTACGGCCAACTGCCCACGTTGCTGGGCATCGGACTGCTCTGGGCGCTGCTGTTTCCTACGCTGCACTTCATGGCCCAGCGACTGGCGGCGGAACACCACGACTGAGCGTCCGTCAGGCCTTTCACACAGCAACGGCCCACTGCCTTACACTGCGCCCCATGAAAACCATACCCCACACGCAAATCGCCGATCCGGCGGTCACTTGCTCGACCTGCTCGGCCTGCTGCTGCCAGCTCGAAGTCATGCTGATCACCGAAACGGGCGTGCCCGAACGATTCATCGATACCGATGACTGGGGCGGGGAAGTCATGTTGCGTCTGGATGACGGCTGGTGCGCGGCGCTGGATCGCAACACGATGATGTGCACCATCTACGAAAAGCGTCCGCTGATTTGTCGGGAGTTCGAGACGGGCTCGCCGGAATGCATCGAAGAGCGGCAGGGGATTGTGTCGGTTTACCGGTAAAACTGTATTGACGCCATCGCGGGCAAGCCCCGCTCCTACAGGATTTCGTCGTTTTCATGATCGACACCAATCCTGTAGGAGCAAGGCTTGCCCGCGAAGCTTTTGACGTTACAACGGCATCGTGTAATGCAGCGCGTAGCTTTCCACGCCGTCGTTGTCACTGCTCAAACCGGCATTGGAATAGTGCGTCGCACGAATCCCGACTTCATGCCCGCCGGCAAAGCGCAGACCAAACCCGAAGCGGTCTTCGAATTGAAAAGCGCTGCCCAGTTTGTTGTCTTCAAGTTCGGTATGGGAAAACAGCGCCACACCAATCCCCGCCTCTATGTAAGGTTTGACGGTCTGGCCGGCAAACTCGTAAACAAACACCGGCGAGAACGACAGGCTGTTATTACTCGAGGTCTTGTCGCCTTCCCAATAGGTGTAGGCGCCACTCCAGTAACCGGTCAATCGACCGACGTCACTTTGCAGCCAGCTCTTGTCCCAATCGAATTGCATGCCCAACCGGTAGGTCATGGTCGAATCGCTGGTCTGACCGACCCCGAACTCCACGCCAGCCGCCTGTGCGGTCAAACTTTGCCCCATCAATGCGGCCGCAATCGCGGCCAAACAGAATAGTCGCTTCATTAGAAACATCCTTTTCCGAACGATTTCATGTGGTTTCTTTTTTGCTGCTCACAGACAGAGCTATAGAAGTCGACGTTTAATCAGAAGTTCACCCCAATTACTCGCTTGCCCCGGCTTTTTTTCTAGTACTTGAAGCTTTGCACAATGCCAGCCGAATTCCACAATACCGGCAGGATATTTCTGAAATGTTCCGGATCGGCACTCGTCCAGAATTGCGCGGCGCGAACAGGTCCATGGGCGAGCAATTCACGCTCGGCCAACAGACGTTGCAGTTGTCGCGCCACCGCGGCGCCCGTGTCGATCAGGCTGATATCCTCTGGGATCATCTGCCTAAGCAACGGCTTTAGAAAGGGGTAATGCGTGCAGCCGAGGATTATCGTATCGGCACCTGCGGCCAGCAGCGGCGCGACATAGCCGTGGAGCAGCTGGCGCAGGGTCGCGCTGTGCAGATCGCCGCTTTCAATCAGCTCCACCAGCCCGGGACAAGGCTGGGTGATCACCCGCACATCCGTGGCAAAGCGGTCGAGCAACGCGGCGAACTTGGCGCTCTGCAAGGTGCCGGTGGTGGCGAGGACGCCGACGACGCCACTGCGCGTAGCAGCGGCGGCCGGTTTGACCGCCGGCTCCATGCCGACGATGGGCCATTCGGGATAATCGCGGCGCAGATTGGCCACGCCGGCGACGGTGGCGGTGTTGCACGCCAGGACCAGGGCTTTGGCGCCCTGCTGCTGGAAAAAATCGGCGATGACACTGCAACGTTGCTGGATGAATTCCGGGGTTTTCTCGCCGTAGGGGATATTCCCGCAATCGGCGACGTACATCAGCGACTCGTTGGGCAGCAGACGCTGGATCTCGGCCAGCACCGAGAGCCCACCGACGCCGGAGTCGAACACGCCGATCGGCGCCTCACGCACGAGCAGTACCACAGACGCTGCAACCCGGATCACGCTTGACCCGCAATTCACGGAAGCGCGTGCCCAAGGCATCGATCAACAGCAAGCGCCCCACCAGCGGCTCGCCGAAACCGGCCAGCAACTTCAGGGCTTCGAGGGCTTGCAGGCTGCCGACCAGGCCCACCAGCGGGCCGATCACCCCGGCTTCGCTGCACGTCAGTTCGGCTTCGCTGCCGTGCCCGTACAAACAGTGGTAGCACGGGCTTTCCGGACGACGCGGGTCAAACACCGACAACTGCCCTTCCAGGCGAATTGCCGCGCCGCTGACCAGCGGTTTGCCAGCCACCACACACGCGGCGTTGACCGCTTCACGAGTGGAGAAATTGTCGGAGCAGTCCAGCACCAGATCCACCGCGGCCACCGCAGCAGCCAGGGAATCCTCGTCCAGCGCCGCACGATGGGCGACCAGTTGAATCTCGGGATTGATCGCGCTCAAACGGCGAATCGCCGAATCGACCTTGCTCACGCCGACGCTGTCGGTGTCGTGAATGATCTGGCGTTGCAGGTTGGTCAGGTCGACCGTGTCGAAGTCCGCCAGATGCAGCTCACCCACACCGGCCGCCGCCAGGTACAGCGCCACCGGCGAACCGAGGCCGCCGAGGCCGACGATCAGTACACGGCTTTGTTTGAGCCGCAATTGACCGTCGATGTCGACGTGCTGCAACAGAATCTGTCGGCTGTAGCGCAACAATTCCTGATCATTCAGCACGGCAGGCGCCCCAGGCTGATGCGTTCGTGACCGCCCAGGTCGGTGCGACTGTGGACTTGTTCAAAACCACGGGTCAGCAGCAAATCGCGCACCGCGTTGGCTTGATCGTAACCGTGTTCCAGCATCAACCAGCCACCGGCTTCAAGGTAATCCGGCGCCTGGGCGACGATCAAACGCAGGTCGTCGAGCCCATCGACACCGGCGACCAAGGCACTGGCCGGCTCGAAACGCACATCACCTTCCACCAGATGCGGATCGGCGGACGCGATGTACGGCGGGTTGCTGATGATCAGTTGAAAACGCTGGCCTTCCAGGGCGCTGAACCAATGGCTGCTCAGCACAGTGGCGTTGTTCAGGTGCAGACGCTGGCGATTGCGTTCGGCCAATGCCACGGCTTCGATCACGCGGTCCACCGCGGTGACTTTCCACGCCGGACGCTCACTGGCCAGGGCCAACGCAATCGCGCCGCTGCCGGTGCCGAGGTCGAGGACCTTGGCGGGTGTGGCAGGCAGCAATTCCAGTGCGGTTTCCACCAGCAACTCGGTGTCCGGTCGCGGAATCAGCGTGTGCGGTGCGACTTCCAGGTCAAGCTTCCAGAAACCTTGCTGGCCGAGGATGTAGGCCACCGGCTCACCACCGCGACGCCGTTGCAGGTAGCTGGCAAAGGTCAACGCCGCTTCGCTCGGCACGATGCGCTCGGGCCAGGTGTGCAGGAAGCTGCGGGACTTGCCCAAGGCAGCGGCCAGCAACAACTCGGCATCCAGGCGCGCCGTCGGCGAGTCGGGTAGATCGGCAGCACGCAACAAACTGGCAATGATCGTCATTTACTCACCTATCGCCGCCAATTGGTCGGCCTGGTATTCGGCCAACAACGGCTCGATCACGGCATCGACGCCCCCGGCGAGGATTTCGTCGAGGGAATACAGCGTCAGGTTGACCCGGTGGTCGGTGACCCGGCCCTGGGCAAAGTTGTAGGTGCGGATGCGCTCGGAGCGATCACCTGAACCCACCAGCAGTTTACGCTCGCTGGCGATGGCATTCGCCGCGGCAGTGGTCTGCTGGTCATTGAGCTTGGCCGACAGCCAGGACATCGCCCGGGCGCGGTTCTTGTGCTGGGAACGCTCTTCCTGGCACTCGACGACAATACCGGTCGGCAAGTGCGTGATGCGGATCGCCGAGTCGGTCTTGTTGACGTGCTGGCCGCCGGCCCCGGAGGACTTGTAGGTGTCGACGCGCAAGTCGGATGGGTTGATCTCGATGGCTTCCTGCTCGTCCGGCTCGGGCAACACGGCCACCGTGCACGCCGAGGTGTGGATGCGGCCCTGGGATTCGGTGGCCGGCACCCGTTGCACACGGTGCGCGCCGGATTCGAACTTCAGCTTGCCGTAGACACTGTCGCCTTCGACCCGAGCGATGACTTCTTTAAAGCCGCCGTGCTCGCCGATGTTCTCCGAGAGGATTTCCACCCGCCAGCCACGGCGCTCGGCGTAACGCGAATACATGCGAAACAGGTCGCCAGAGAAAATCGCCGCCTCGTCGCCGCCGGTGCCGGCACGGATTTCGAGGAACACGTTGCGTCCGTCGTTCGGATCCTTGGGCAGCAACATGCGTTGCAACCGGCCTTCGATTTCGATCAGCTGCTCTTTGGCTTCGCGCACTTCTTCCACGGCCATTTCGCGCATGTCCGGGTCGCTGTCCTTGAGCAGTGCCTGGGCGCCTTCGAGGTCGCCTTGCACTTTGAGCAGCTGTTTATAGGTTTCAACGATCGGTTCGACTTCCGCGTATTCCTTGGAATAGGCGCGGAATTTGGTCTGGTCGGAAATGACTTCGCCATCGCCAAGCAGAGCGGTCAATTCCTCGAAACGGTCCTGGAGGATGTCCAGCTTATTGAGCAGTGACGCTTTCATTGCGGTTTTTTATCCGAGCTATCCGACGAGCCCTCACCGAGGGCAAAGAGTTCCTGGGCCATGGCCAGCGCATCGAGGCGGCCTTCGGCAGTCAACTTTTTCAACTGCACGCTAGGGGCGTGCAGCAATTTGTTAGTCAGGCCGCGCGCCAGTTGCACCAGCACGTCTTCGGCGCTGCTGCCGTTGGCCAGCATACGCTGAGCCTTGAGCAATTCTTCGTCACGCATGCGTTCGCTTTGCTGACGATAGGCCTTGAGCACATCCACCGCCGCCAGTTCGCGCAGGCGCACCATGAAATCGTCGGCGCCGATCGCCACCATCTCTTCCGCCGCCTGGGCAGCGCCTTGGCGACTCTTGAGGTTTTCGGCGACCACTTCGTGGAGATCGTCGACGCTATAAAGGTAGACGTCGTCCAGCTCGCCGACTTCAGGCTCGATGTCCCGCGGGACGGCGATGTCGACCATGAAGATAGGTTTGTGCTTGCGCAACTTCAGGGCACTTTCCACCGCGCCTTTACCGAGGATCGGCAATTGGCTGGCGGTGGAGCTGATGACGATGTCGCTGCGCACCAGTTCGGCCGGGATGTCCGACAGTAATACCGCGTGGGCGCCGAACTGTTCGGCGAGGATGCTCGCGCGCTCCAGGGTGCGGTTGGCGACGACGATACGCTTTACACCCAACTCATGCAGATGGCGGGCGACCAGGGTGATGGTCTCGCCGGCGCCGATCAGCAAGGCCTGGCTGCGTTGCAAGTCACTGAAAATCTGCTTGGCCAGGCTGACGGCGGCAAACGCCACGGACACCGGGTTTTCGCCGATGGCGGTGTCGGTGCGCACCTGCTTGGCCGCGTTGAACGTCGCCTGGAACAACCGACCCAGCAGCGGACCGATGGTGCCGGCCTCACGCGCCACGGCGTAGGCCGACTTCATCTGGCCGAGAATCTGCGGTTCGCCCAACACCAGCGAATCGAGCCCGGAGGCGACGCGCATCATGTGACGAACTGCCGCATCATCTTCGTGCACATAAGCGCTCGCGCGCAGCTCTTCGAGGCTCAAATGATGATAATCGGCCAGCCAGCGCAGGATGATGTCCGCCGAAAGGTGGTCCTGCTCTATATAAAGCTCACTGCGATTGCAGGTGGAAAGGATCGCAGCTTCGCGGCTGTCGGTGAGTCGGCAGAGCTGTTGCAAGGCCTCCACCAACTGCTCAGGGGTAAAGGCCACGCGCTCGCGGACGTCTACTGAAGCAGTCTTGTGGTTAATACCGAGTGCAAGAAAGGCCATTCAAGGTCGCTGATGGTGACGTGAAGCCGGCAATTGTCCTACTTCGACACAGACAGAACAACTACCGCTGACTATTGTCCCAATCACTTGCCTCTATAAAGGCATCAATTGAGACTCGGTTATGTTTGGCCGAAGGCTTGTGTCATGATGATCCGACCGCAGGTTAGTCGTCCTTCTCCTATATGAATAGATCTTCCGCGTTGCTCCTCGCTTTTGTCTTCCTCAGCGGCTGCCAGGCTATGGCGCCCGTTTCGTCGGACGGCACGCCGCCGACTGAAGACAGCACTCCGGCCCCTGAAAAGCCCAAGGTCTACAGTTCCTTCAGCGAAGAAACCGTCTTCAGTCTGTTGAGTGCCGAACTGGCTGGCCAACGCAATCGTTTCGACATTGCGCTGGACAACTACGTGACCCAGGCCATCAACACCCAGGATCCGGGCATCTCCGAGCGGGCCTTCCGCATCGCCGAATACCTGGGCGCCGATCAGGCTGCCTTGGATACCGCGCTGATCTGGGCGAGAAACGCCCCGGACG
Organism: Pseudomonas sp. ADAK2; assembly: GCF_012935755.1. Lineage (GTDB taxonomy): Bacteria > Pseudomonadota > Gammaproteobacteria > Pseudomonadales > Pseudomonadaceae > Aquipseudomonas. The sequence goes on along the minus strand of NZ_CP052862.1, from coordinate 5,597,044 downwards.
ACCTCGAAGCGCAACGGGCCGCCGCCGTGCAACTGGCGCGCGCAGGGCGTTATGACGACTCCATGGTCTATATGGAAAAAGTCCTGCTGGGCAAAGGCGACACGCATTTCGACTTTCTCGCCCTGTCTGCGGCTGACACCGATCAGGACACGCGCAACGGCCTGATGAAAAGTTTTGACCGTTTGTTGCAGCGTCATCCGAAGAACAGCCAGCTGATTTTCGGCAAGGCTTTGCTGATGCAACAGGACGGCGACTCGAAAGGCGCGCTGACCCTGCTGGAAGACAATCCGCCGGACGCCGGCGAAATCGCTCCGATCCTGCTGCGCGCGCGCCTGCTGCAAACGCTCAATCGTGGCGATGAAGCCCTGCCGCTGCTGCAAAAAAGCATCAAGAAATACCCGGACGACAAACGCCTGCGCCTGACTTACGCCCGCATGCTGGTCGAACAGGACCGCATGGATGATGCCAAGGTCGAGTTCTCCAGCCTGGTTCAGCAGTACCCGGAAGACGACGAGTTGCGTTATTCGTTGGCGCTGGTGTGCCTGGAAGCCAAGGCCTGGGACGAGGCCAAGGGTTACCTGGAAGACCTGATCGCCCGGGAAAGCCATGTCGACTCGGCGCACCTGAACCTCGGCCGGATCGCTGAAGAGCGCAACGACCCGCAAGGCGCACTGATCGAATACGCCCAGGTCGGCCCCGGCAACGATTACCTGCCGGCGCAATTGCGCCAGGCCGATATCCTGATGAACAACGGCAAGACCGCCGAGGCCCAGAGCAAACTGGTGGCCGAGCGCGACGCCCAACCTGACTACGCGATTCAGTTGTACCTGATCGAAGCCGAGACCCTGTCGGCCAACAACCAGGGCGACAAGGCCTGGGGTGTCCTGCAGAAAGCCTTGCTGCAATACCCGGACGATCTGAACCTGCTCTACACCCGGGCCATGCTCGCGGAAAAACGCAATGACCTGGCGCAGATGGAAAAAGACCTGCGCCTGATCATCAAGCGCGACCCGGACAATGCCATGGCGCTGAATGCCCTCGGCTATACCCTGTCCGACCGCACCACCCGTTATGAAGAAGCCAAGGCCCTGATCGAACACGCGCACAAGCTCAATCCGGAAGACCCGGCGGTCCTCGACAGCCTCGGCTGGGTGAATTTCCGCCTGGGCAATCTCGATGAAGCCGAGCGCTTGCTGCGCCAGGCCCTGGAGCGTTTCCCCGATCAGGAAGTCGCCGCTCACCTGGGCGAAGTCCTGTGGGCCAACGGCAAACAACGGGAAGCCAAGCAAATCTGGGGCAAGTTCCTCAAGGACCAACCCGACAGCCCTACCCTGCGCGGCACCATCAAGCGCCTGACCGGATCAGAGACTCTTTAAGATTATGTTTTTGCGCCACGTTATCGTTTTCAGCTTCATCGCCCTGCTCGCCGGTTGCGCGGGCTTCGGCGCTCGCGAGTCAGTCCAGGGCCAGGGCAACCCGGCTCAATGGAACGTGTACAAACAGCAGATGACCGCCCTCGACGGCTGGCAGATCAACGGCAAGATCGGCATTCGCGCGCCCAAGGATTCGGGGAGCGGCACGTTGTTCTGGCTGCAGCGACAGGATTACTACGACATCCGCCTCTCCGGCCCCCTGGGTCGCGGCGCTGCTCGCTTGACCGGTCGCCCGGGCAAAGTATCGCTGGAGGTCGCCAATCAGGGTCGCTACGACGCTACGACGCCAGAAGCACTGCTCGAAGAACAGCTGGGCTGGAAACTGCCGGTGTCCAATCTGGCCTGGTGGGTTCGCGGGCTCCCGGCCCCGGACAGCAAAAGTCGCCTGACTCTGGACGCCGACAGCCGCCTGGCCAATCTTGAACAGGATGGTTGGCAAGTCGAATACTTGAGTTATGCCGAAAAAAGCGGCTATTGGTTGCCCGAGCGGATCAAACTGCACGGCACCGACCTTGATGTCACGCTGGTGATCAAGGAATGGCAGCCACGCAAACTGGGGCAGTGAATATGACGGCTCCGCGCTTGACGCTGCCCTCGCCGGCCAAACTCAATCTGATGCTGCACATTCTGGGTCGCCGTGAAGACGGTTACCACGAGTTGCAGACGATTTTTCAGTTTCTCGATTATGGTGATGAAATCACCTTCGCCGTGCGCGATGACGGTGTGATTCGTTTGCACACTGAATTTGACGGCGTACCTCACGACAGCAATCTGATTGTTCGAGCGGCAAAAAAACTTCAGGAGCAATCCGGTTGTGCGCTCGGCATCGACATCTGGATCGAAAAAATACTGCCCATGGGTGGCGGCATTGGCGGCGGCAGTTCAAATGCCGCGACGACCTTGCTCGGCCTCAATCACCTGTGGCAGCTGGGCTGGGATGAGGATCGACTGGCCGTGCTGGGCCTGACGCTGGGCGCCGACGTCCCGGTTTTCGTCCGTGGCCACGCGGCTTTTGCCGAGGGTGTCGGGGAGAAACTGACCCCCGTAGACCCCGAAGAACCGTGGTATCTCGTGCTCGTACCGCAAGTATCTGTAAGTACAGCAGAAATTTTTTCAGATCCTTTGTTGACACGTAACTCTTCTCCCATTAAAGTGCGCCCCGTTCCCAAGGGAAACAGTCGAAATGACTGCTTGCCGGTAGTAGCAAGGCGTTATCCAGAGGTACGTAACGCATTGAATTTGTTAGGTAAATTTACCGAAGCAAAACTCACCGGCACTGGAAGTTGTGTGTTTGGGGGCTTCCCAAGCAAAGCTGAAGCTGATAAAGTCTCGGCCCTTCTTACAGAGACCCTTACAGGGTTTGTAGCAAAGGGAAGCAACGTTTCGATGTTGCATCGCAAGCTGCAAAAACTGCTCTAAAGGAATCGATTACTGGGTAATCGTTGCAACAGATACAGGGGCGTCGCCAAGCGGTAAGGCAGCAGGTTTTGATCCTGCCATGCGTTGGTTCGAATCCAGCCGCCCCTGCCATTTTCCTATACTCATCCAGGTTACCCTCAGCCTTCAGGTACTGCGCGTGTCCAAGATGATGGTCTTTACGGGGAACGCTAACCCCGATCTGGCTCGGCGTGTTGTACGTCAGCTGCATATCCCTCTCGGTGACATCTCTGTCGGTAAGTTTTCCGACGGCGAAATTACTGCCGAGATCAATGAAAACGTCCGCGGTAAAGATGTCTTCATTATTCAGCCGACTTGCGCTCCGACCAACGATAACCTGATGGAACTGGTAGTGATGGCTGATGCCTTCCGCCGCTCCTCGGCTACTCGTATCACTGCTGTTATTCCTTACTTTGGTTATGCCCGTCAGGATCGCCGTCCGCGTTCCGCACGTGTGGCTATCAGCGCGAAAGTCGTTGCTGACATGCTTACCGTAGTCGGCATCGATCGTGTTCTCACGGTTGATTTGCATGCTGACCAAATCCAGGGTTTCTTCGATATTCCGGTAGATAACATCTACGGCTCCCCGGTATTGGTGGATGACATTGAAGATCAGCGCTTCGAAAACCTGATGATCGTGTCCCCGGACATTGGTGGCGTCGTGCGTGCACGTGCTGTTGCCAAATCCTTGGGCGTGGATCTCGGGATCATCGACAAACGCCGTGAGAAAGCCAATCACTCTGAAGTGATGCATATCATCGGTGATGTCGAAGGGCGTACCTGTATTCTGGTCGATGACATGGTCGATACCGCCGGCACTTTGTGTCACGCGGCCAAGGCCCTGAAAGAGCATGGCGCTGCCAAGGTTTTCGCCTACTGCACACACCCTGTGCTGTCCGGTCGGGCGATCGAAAACATCGAAAATTCCATGCTGGACGAACTGGTGGTGACTAACACCATCCCGTTGTCCGCTGCTGCTCAAGCCTGCTCGCGTATCCGTCAACTGGATATCGCGCCGGTAGTTGCCGAGGCGGTCCGCCGCATCAGCAATGAAGAATCGATCAGCGCGATGTTCCGCTAAGGGCCCTGCCCTTCTCGAATGTCTCGTTGACGAAAAGCGCCCCGCCCCGGCATTCCTGTCGGGGCGGGGCTTTTTTGCCCATATCGCCTTTAGCGCTGGTCGCAACCGCTGGGGCGAATGTGGTTATTTTGGAGATACAACATGAACGATTTTACTCTGAATGCTGAAGTGCGTTCCGACCTGGGGAAAGGTGCGAGCCGCCGCCTGCGTCGTCTCGCAAGCCTGGTACCAGCTGTAGTTTACGGTGGCGAAAAAGCCCCTGAATCCATCAGCATGCTGGCTAAAGAAGTTGCCAAACTGCTCGAAAACGAAGCGGCTTACAGCCACATCATCGAGCTGAACGTTGGCGGCACCAAGCAAAACGTAATCATCAAAGCCCTGCAGCGTCACCCGGCCAAAGGCCACGTGTTGCACGCTGACTTCGTACGCGTCGTAGCTGGCCAGAAACTGACCGCTATCGTGCCTGTACACTTTGTTGGTGAAGAAGCTCCGATCAAGAAAGGCGGCGAAGTTTCGCACGTTGTTTCGGAAATCGAAGTGACCTGTCTGCCAAAAGACCTGCCTGAATTCATCGAAGTCGACCTGGCTGACGCCGAAATCGGCGCGATCATTCACTTGTCCGACCTCAAAGCCCCTAAAGGCGTTGAGTTTGTTGCTCTGGCACACGGCGATGACAAGGCTGTTGCCAACGTCCACGCTCCACGTGTTGCTCCAGAAGCTACCGAAGAAGGCGCAGCAGAGTAATTCACTCTGTGAAGCCGGAGTGATCAAGTAACATCGCGGACTGGAACGTAGCGAGAAAGCGGGCGAGAACGCGGAGTTTACATAATGGTAAATGAGCACTTGTCGTCCACTTTCGCCGCACTCCCTGATTGCGGCGATGTTATCCACCACTCCAAGGAAGGGCCCCTATCGTGACTGCCATCAAACTGATCGTTGGCCTGGGAAATCCAGGCGCTGAATACGAACAGACCCGGCATAACGCAGGGGCCCTTTTTGTTGAGCGCATCGCGAACGCGCAAGGCGTAAACCTTGTGGCCGATCGCAAATATTTCGGCCTGACCGGGCGTTATTCGCACCAGGGTCAGGATGTTCGTCTGCTGATTCCCACCACGTACATGAACCGTAGCGGCCAGGCCGTGGCGGCACTCGCCGGTTTCTTCCGCATCACGCCTGAAGAAATCCTCGTGGCGCATGACGAACTCGATTTGCCTCCGGGCGTTGCCAAGCTCAAGCAGGGCGGCGGCCATGGCGGTCACAACGGGTTGCGCGACATCATCGCGCAACTGGGCAATCAGAATACCTTTCATCGCTTGCGGCTTGGCATTGGCCACCCGGGCGTTGCCAGTATGGTTTCAAATTTCGTCCTGGGTCGTGCGCCACGCGCCGAACAGGAAAAACTCGATGCCAGCATCGACTTTGCCCTCGGCGTGCTGCCGGATATCCTCGCCGGGGAATGGAACCGCGCGATGAAAAACCTGCACAGCCAGAAGGCCTGACTCTAATCCGAGGGGATACACCATGGGATTCAATTGCGGCATCGTCGGCCTGCCTAACGTCGGCAAGTCCACCCTGTTCAACGCCTTGACCAAATCCGGGATCGCGGCCGAGAACTTCCCCTTCTGCACCATCGAGCCGAACACCGGTATCGTACCGATGCCGGATCCACGTCTGGAAGCCCTGGCAGCCATCGTCAATCCGAAGCGCATCCTGCCGACCACCATGGAATTCGTCGACATCGCAGGCCTGGTGGCTGGCGCGTCGAAAGGTGAAGGCCTGGGCAACAAGTTCCTCGCCAACATCCGTGAAACCGATGCCATCGCCCACGTGGTCCGCTGCTTCGAAGACGAGAACGTGATTCACGTCTCCAACAGCGTCGACCCGAAACGCGACATCGAGATCATCGACCTGGAACTGATCTTCGCTGACCTCGACAGCTGCGAGAAGCAACTGCAGAAAGTCGCGCGCAACGCCAAGGGCGGCGACAAGGATGCAGTGGTCCAGAAAGGCCTGCTGGAGCAGTTGATCGCTCACTTCACCCTCGGCAAGCCTGCGCGCACCTTGATGAAGACCATGAACGCCGACGACAAAGCGGTGATTCGCGGTTTCCACCTGCTGACCACCAAGCCGGTCATGTACATCGCCAACGTCGCTGAAGACGGTTTCGAGAACAACCCGCTGCTGGACATCGTCAAGGCCATCGCCGAAGAAGAAGGCGCCATGGTGGTTCCGGTCTGCAACAAGATCGAAGCCGAAATCGCCGAGCTGGACGACGGTGAAGAGAAAGACATGTTCCTCGAAGCCCTGGGCCTCGAAGAGCCTGGCCTGAACCGCGTGATCCGCGCCGGCTACGAGATGCTGCACCTGCAGACCTACTTCACCGCCGGTGTCGAAGAAGTCCGCGCCTGGACCGTGCGCGTCGGTGCCACCGCACCACAAGCCGCTGGCGTGATCCACACCGACTTCGAAAAAGGCTTCATCCGCGCCGAAGTCATCGCCTACGACGACTTCATCCAGTACAAGGGCGAAGCCGGCACCAAAGAAGCCGGGAAATGGCGTCTGGAAGGCAAGGACTACATCGTCAAAGATGGCGACGTGATGCACTTCCGTTTCAACGTTTAACGGTGACCGTGGTTTAACACGGACTCGATAGACTGAAAAATCCCCGTGATCATTCGATGACACGGGGATTTTTTTCGCCTGAAGATCGGCATTTCTCTCCGTAGCAACACGAAACCAGTGGCTCGATTGCCCACCTAAATGTCATTGCATTTGCAATCACATTGACGCGTGCAGTATGGTGCAACGACGACGGCCCGCACGGAGCGACTTGAAATATGATCGGTTTTTCCAGTTTCAGCACGACCCGGGAGACCGGCCTGGCCGCCCAGGCCTGCATCGAAAAAATTCAGGTGCTCGCCGATCAGTCCTATGCAGAATGCACTTCACCGCTCTACACCATGATCGACATTGCCGATCGCCTGGAAGGAGATCCGCATACGGCGAAGAATGTCTGGGTGGTGCGCGCCAACCAGACACTGGCGGCTGAAACAGCGCACACACGCATCAGCGCCTGGCCATTACGCTTCAGCCCACAGGCCTGCGCCAGCGAAAAACCTATGTTGTATCTGACCAGTTCCGCGACATCGGCAGAGCTTTGCGCAGTGTCGAGCGAATCGGCTCAGCGCGGGATTGTCTGCAACGACATTGAAACGCTGTCCACGGTTTGGCCAAAGGGCGCTCACCCCTGGGTTCCTCTGTGGCTGGCCGCAAACCCGCAATGTTTGCCATTCGACCCCGCCAGTGGCGCCGAGGCCCGCGCCATAGCCATTGCTGCTTTGCGAAGCCTGTATGTCGAGGGCAGCCATGGCTTTTATTACATGGCGCTGCACGATGAAGCCACTGACTTCACCGGTCCCATGAGCAGCCAAAGCGCGAGCCAGGCACTCAAAGGCATGTACAAAATCTGCGAAATCGAGGGCAACGCCGGGCAGCCCAAGGTGCGCCTGCTGGGCGCGGGGCTTGCCCTGCGCGCGGTGATTTCAGCGGCGCGAATGCTGCGCGAGGATTGGGGCGTGGCCAGCGAACTGTGGAGTTGCCCCAGCTACACACGCCTGGCGAGGGATGCCGATAGCGCACAACGCTGGAGTCGAATGCATCCGGGCGTGCCCCGGCGCTCCTCGCATCTGTGCGAATGCCTGAATGCCGAGGATTCCCCAGTCATTGCAGTGACTGGTTATGCACAGCATGTGGCCGAGCAGATCGGTGCGCACATCACCTCGCGTTTCGTGGCGCTCGGTGCCGACTCGACCGTCTGCCTGCCGGCCGAACCGACGTCGGGCCAAACGGTGGATAAACGCTGGATTGTCACCTTGGCGCTGCAAGCCCTGGCCCGGGAAGACAAGGTCCCCCAAGCGTTTGTCGAGCAGGCGATGCAGCGTTATCAGTTGCAATGAACCCTACAGCCTTACCCCGTCCGAGCACTGTTTCGAGCGGCACTGGCCGCGCGTTCCAGGGCTTCACTGAAGAAGCGTTGTTGCGCATCGTCGAATTGCGCCAGAAACAACTCATCGACGGCGCCTTCGTAAATCAGCCACATCTTTTTGCGCAACACTTTGCCGCTCTCGGTGATGGCGGCATAGGCACCCCGGCCGTCATCGCTGGCACGGCTGCGCTCGACCAGACCCTCCGCCTCAAGACGATCGATCAGACGTGTGAGGTTGTAGCGTTCGATGGCCATTACATCGGCCAGTTCATTCATGCGTCGGGTGCCATTGGGGCCGCTTTCCAAGCCCCACAACGCATCGTACCAAGCGTAAACAGGGAGCCCGGCCGCGGCCAGGCGGCGCTCGATTTCCCGTATCAGGCACCGATGCGCCCTGACGAATCTGAACCAGGTATCCGGCTCGGTTGAAGACATGCTGCACCCTTCCAATGAAATCGATTTAGTTGCAATTGTAACGCGCAGCACGATAAATTCCGCACATGGTTGCAATTGCAACTACATGCATGCCGAGGGATTGGCGCCAACTGCTCCCCTCGCCAAGTACCGAACGCGCGGTGCTCCCGCTGCACTTTCCAGGAGACGACGATGGCACAACAATCCATGTTTCTCGACGAGGATCCACAAGAAACTCGCGAATGGCTCGAATCCATTGAATCGGTTCTGAGCGTCGAAGGCCGCCCTCGAGCCCATTACCTGATCGACCAGTTGCTGGACTTCGATGTTGCCCAACATGGCGACTTTTACGGGCGAGTCACCACGCCCTACGTGAACACCGTTGCGGTGGACCGCCAGCAACCCTATCCCGGCGATCTGATCGTGGAACGACGGATCAACGCCTACATCCGCTGGAATGCCCTGGCCATGGTGCTGCGCGCCGGCAAGCACTCGAACGTGGGCGGACACATTGCCTCCTATGCCTCGGCCGCCGTCCTCTATGACGTCGGTTTCGAACATTTCTTCCGTGGCCGAACCGAGCAGTTCGGGGGCGACATGGTGTACATCCAGGGCCACTCCTCGCCGGGTATTTACGGCCGCGCCTACCTTGAGGGTCGCCTGAGCGAGGAACAACTGGATAACTTCCGCCGCGAGACGGATCGTGATGGCGTGTCGTCCTATCCTCACCCTCGGCTGATGCCCGACTTCTGGCAGTTCCCCACCGTATCCATGGGTCTGGGGCCGATCACCGCGGCTTATCAGGCGCGCTTCATGCGCTATCTCGAGGATCGCGGCCTGAAGGAACACCAGGGTCGCAAAGTCTGGGCATTCCTGGGCGACGGAGAGATGGATCAACCGGAATCCCTGGCGGCGATTTCCCTGGCGGGCCGGGAAAAACTCGACAACATCATCTTCGTCGTCAACTGCAACTTGCAGCGCCTCGACGGTCCGGTGCGCGGCAACGCCAAAGTGATCCAGGAATTCGAAAGCCTGTACCGCGCAGCCGGCTGGAATGTAATCAAGGTTATCTGGGGTGGTGGCTGGGATGCCTTGCTGGACAAGGACAAAAGCGGCCTGCTGCGCCAGCGCATGATGGAATGCGTCGACGGCGAATATCAAAACTACAAATCCCAGAACGGTGCCTACGTACGCGAACATTTCTTCGGCAAATACCCCGAGCTGCTGGCGCTGGTCAGCGACCTCAGCGACGATGAAATCTGGAAGCTTTCCCGCGGCGGTCACGACCCGGAAAAAGTCTACAACGCCTACGCCGCCGCCATGCGCCACACCGGCGGGCCAAGCGTTATTCTGGCCAAGACCGTCAAAGGGTTTGGCATGGGTGAAGCGGGTGAAGGCCAGAACATCAACCACCAACTGAAGAAGATGGGCGAGGATGCGATCAGAGCCTTCCGCGATCGCTTCTCGCTGGAAATCACTGACGATCAATTGAGTGAAATGCCTTATCTCAAGCCTGCCGAGGACAGCGTCGAAGCGCGCTATCTGCAGGCCCGGCGCACTCATCTGGGTGGCTACATTCCAGAACGCGTCAGTGTCGCGCAGCCGCTGCAGATCCCGCCATTATCGATAATGGGCACCCAGCTCAAAGGGACTGGCCAGCGTGAGATCTCCACCACCATGGCGTTCGTGCGAATCCTTGGGACCCTGCTCAAGGACCCGAATATCGGCAAAGTGATCGTGCCCATCGTCCCCGACGAATCCCGCACCTTCGGCATGGAAAGCCTGTTCCGCCAGATCGGCATTCACTCCCACGTCGGCCAACTGTATACCCCTCAGGATGCCGGCCAACTGAGTTATTACAAAGAGGCCCGGGACGGGCAGATCATGCAGGAAGGCCTGAACGAATCCGGCGCGATCTCCTCCTGGATAGCGGCCAGCACGTCGTACAGCAACCACGGCGTGACGATGGTGCCCTTCTACATTTTCTATTCGATGTTCGGCTTCCAGCGAGTCGGCGACCTTGCCTGGGCCGCCGGTGATGCTCGGGCCCGGGGCTTTCTGCTCGGCGCTACCTCAGGTCGTACCACCCTGATGGGCGAAGGGTTGCAACACGATGATGGCCACAGCCATGTGCTGTCTTCGACCGTGCCGTGCTGCTTATCCTACGATCCGACCTACGCCTACGAACTGGCCGTGATCATCCAGGACGGCATGCGCCGCATGTATGTCGACAACGAGGACATCTATTACTACATCACGCTGCTCAACGAAAACTACGCGCACCCGGACATGCCGGAAGGTGCCGAACAAGGCATTCTCAAGGGGATGTACCCGCTCTCGGCCAGCGGCACCCCGGCCGAAGGCAAGCATGTGCAACTGATGGGCTGCGGTTCGATCCTGTTGGAAGTCATCGCCGCCGCGCAATTGCTGGAGACGGATTTCGGCGTCAGCAGCGAGGTATGGAGCGTGACGAGCCTGACCGAACTGCGTCGGGAAGGTCAGGAAGTCGAGCGCTGGAACCTGCTGCACCCGCAAGAGACGCAACGCATCGGACATGTTGAACGTTGCTTGCAGGACAAGCCAGGCCCGGTGGTGGTCGCGACCGACTACATGAAGATATTCGCCGACCAGATCCGGCCGTTCGTTCCCAAGCGGCGCTTCGTCGCGCTGGGCACCGATGGCTTCGGGCAGTCGGATACGCGCGAATCACTGCGCAAGTTTTTCGAGGTCGATCGGCACTTTATTGCGGTAGCCGCGTTGAAAGCGTTGGCCGATGAAGGCACGTTACCGAGGGAAAAAGTGGCCGAAGCCATTGCCCTGTACGGGATCGATCCGGAGAAACAGAATCCCGCCAAAGTCTGACAGCACTCACCCGCCCAAGAAAAAGCCGCGTTTGATACGCGGCTTTTTTGTGCCTGACGTCACCTGTAGAAGCGGTCAGGGCTTCTTGGTTCTCGGCAGGAAGATCGCCAACACCCCGAACAGCGGCAGGAACGAACACAGGAAGTACACGTATTCAATCCCGCGGACGTCCGCCAGATGCCCCAGCAGCGCCGCGCCAATCCCGCCAAAACCGAACATCAGGCCGAAGAACACCCCGGCAATCATCCCGACATTGCCCGGCACCAACTCCTGCGCGTAGACCACGATCGCGGAGAACGCCGAGGCCAGGATGAAGCCGATCACCACGCTCAGAATACTGGTCCAGAACAGGTCGACATGGGGCAGGATCAGGGTGAACGGCGCAACCCCGAGGATCGAGAACCAGATCACCGCCTTACGCCCGATCTTGTCGCCAATCGGCCCACCGAAGAAGGTCCCCGCCGCCACCGCACCGAGGAACAGGAACAGGTGCAGCTGTGAACTGGCCACCGACAGGTCGAATTTCTCGATCAGGTAGAAGGTGAAATAACTGGTGAAACTGGCCATGTAGAAATACTTGGAGAACACCAGCAAGCCCAGTACCACCAGTGCGCCGATCACCCGGTTTTTCGACAGACCGTGAGTTGCCGCCTGACCTTGCTTGAGCTTGAACAGGTTCAAGTGATTGGCGTACCAGCGGCTGATGCGGTACAGCACGAACAGCGCAAACACCGCGAACAGCCCGAACCACGCGACATGCCCCTGACCGTAGGGAATGATGATCGCCGCAGCCAGCAAAGGGCCGAACGCCGAGCCGGCGTTACCACCGACCTGAAAGGTCGATTGCGCCAGGCCGAAACGCCCGCCCGACGCCAGTCGCGCCACGCGCGAAGCTTCCGGGTGAAAGGTCGAGGAGCCAATTCCGATCAACCCCGCCGCCAGCAGAATCATCGGAAAACTGCCCACCTCTGACATCATCAAGATGCCGATCAATGTGCACACCGTCCCGGCGGGCAACAGCCACGGCTTGGGATGGCGATCGGTGTAGTAACCGACCCAGGGTTGCAGCAACGAAGCCGTCAGTTGGAACGTCAGGGTAATCAGGCCGACCTGGGTAAAGGTCAGGCCATAATTGGCCTTGAGCATCGGATAAATCGACGGCAGCACCGACTGAATCAGGTCGTTGATCAAATGCGCCAGCGCTACGGCGCCGATGATGCGCATGACTAAAGGACTGCTTTGCGGAGTCGCGGATGCCGGCGTACTGCCGGTCTGGGCATTGCTGATAGCCATGGGAATTTCCGTACTACAGAGGGGTGCACACGGGCAGGTGCGCCAATGTGCCATTTTTCAGTGCAACAGCGCCATCCCCTTAGCCTGCTAACGACTTCGACATTCATCCGAAGAGTGGGTGATAGCGCAACGCCATGGTCTAAATCTTGCCTTGTTTATCCCCTTCAACGCGGCCCCCTTACAAAGGGGATCGAGAATGGGAAGTTTCGCTACAGAGTCGGCCTACAGAGCTGGCGAGGGTGAACTTTCGAGGCCTTTTAAAAGGGCACGAGTCGCGGTCGCAACGGCCACGACGCACGCCAATGGTGCGTGGTGTCCAGAGGAGTCATGGGGCATGCAGGCTTTTTTATCACCGGGGATCGGGCTGCTGGGGCGTTTTGGCTTCGCGCGCAAATTTCAGTTGCTGTTTTTGCTGTTTATCCTGCCGCTGGCCGGCAGCCTGTGGATGATCGGCCAGGATTATCGGGACAAACTGCAGCTCATTTCCGGCGAACGTGCCGGGGTTCGGCAATTACTGGCTCTGGATGCGCTGGACAATCTGCTCGCCGCCCAGCGTGACCGCGCGGCCCGTTGGCGCGCCACCGAAACCAATCGCCAGCCGACCCCGGCCACCATCGCCGCCATGGGCGCGTTTGACGCCGTGCAGCCCGCCGTCGCCCAAGCCACCACGGACTTGGGCAACGCGTTGAAAACCGAAGGCGCCGAGGGTGAAACCCTGACCCGCTATCAAGCCCTGCAAACCGCCCTCAACGGCCTCGATTCGAAAAGCCTGAGCAGCGTCGGCTGGTGGCCGGACGGTTACGATCGCTTCACCAACGCCTTGAGCGCCCTGCAAGCGTTGCGCGAACAGATCGCCATGGACAACCGCCTGACCCTGGCGCCGTGGCTGGAAACCTATTTGCTGACGCAGATTTCTACCCAGCACGCGCCGGACCTGATTGAGCGAGTCGGACGGCTTGCCGCGGTCGGCCAGGCGTCAGTGGTGTCAGGCCAGTTCACCTTGCAGAGCCGACTGCAACTGCGGGATCTGCGTGGTCGCATCGGTGATGCCCGGGAGCAGCTTGTGAAAACGGCTAGCCTGCTCGAAGCACGCCTGCCCAGCGCCCTGCAAACCTGGGCCGGGCAATACCATGACAGCCTCAAGCATCTCGATGGCACCTTGAAGGTCCTCGATGATGGCGTGTTCGGCGGCAGCATCAACCTCAAGCCGGAAGACTTCGAACGCAACCTCGATGCGCTGCTCACCGACCTCGCTTCACTGCGCCAGCAATCGCTGGTGTCGCTGGATCAACGCCTGGATTACTACCACACCTCGGCCATCCGCCAATTCATCCTGGTGGCGACGATCTTTGGTTGCCTGCTGTTGGCCGCGCTGTACCTGTTCGTGTGCTTGCAGGCCTCGATCCGCCGCAGCGCCAGCGGCATCACGGTGCTGGCCGAAGCCTTGCGTGACGGCAACCTGAGCCTGCAAGTGCCGGTGCAGGGTCGCGACGAACTGGCGGCGATCAGCACCGCGCTCAACGTCGCCGTTGTGCAGTTGCGCAATAGTTTGCTCGGGGTCGATCACGAGACTTTGCAGTTGAGCAACGCCGTGCGCACCCTCAACGATCACTCCAGCGGCGCGCTGGGTGAAGTCGAGGCCCAGCAAATCCAGATCAGCCAGATCGCCGCCGCAGCCACGCAATTGGCTGCCACCTCGCAAGGGGTCGCCCAGAGCTGCGAACAGGCGTCCGGCAGCGCCCAGCACACCCAGCGCATCGCCGCCGACAGCAGCCGCGACAGCCAACGCACGACGGCGAGCATTCAGCAACTCAATCAGCGGCTCAACGACACGGCGGCGGCCTTGGGCCGGGTCAGTGAACAAGGGCAACAGATTCAATTGGTGGTCGACACCATTCGCGGCGTCGCCGAGCAGACCAACCTGTTGGCGCTCAACGCGGCCATCGAAGCGGCTCGTGCCGGTGAGCAGGGTCGCGGGTTTGCCGTGGTGGCGGATGAAGTACGCAGTCTGTCCCAGCGCACCCAGTCTTCCACCGCGCAGATCGCCAGCACCGTCGACAGCCTGCGCAGCACGGTGAATGAAGCAGTGACCCTGATGGAAGCCGCTTGCGGCCAGGCTCAGACCGACGCGCAAGCCGTCACGGGCCTGGGCGCACGCCTGGGGGAAATCGCCAGTGCCGTGCAAAGCGTTACCGACACCCTGGCGCAAATCGCCACCGCCGTCGAAGAGCAAGCAAGCACGGCGGATGAAGTCAGCGGCAATATCCAGCAGGTCGATCAGGCCGCCGTCAGGTTGCTGGAAGGCGCGCGGGCCGTGAACCTCGCGGCAGACACCTTGAGCCAGGGCAGCAAGGCCTTGAGCGCGAATACCGGGAGATTTCAGCTCAGTTGATGCCCTGCCCTGCCCCGTTTTTTCGGGCCAGGACGATAACCGGTTGAAAGTGTGGAGAAATATTTTAAATTTACGCTTGACGCATCTGCGTTCCAGGTGAATAATGCGCGCCACTTGGCTACATAGCTCAGTTGGTTAGAGCATAGCATTCATAATGCTGGGGTCCGGGGTTCAAGTCCCTGTGTAGCCACCAAGTACTAAAAACGGCTTACCGAAAGGTAGGCCGTTTTTTTATGCCTCGAGAAAAGTGCCGATCAAATCAGGCACGTAACGTCGACAATGCAGACAAGCCGCGTTCCCAAATCTGCCAGGTGCGCAGCCAGACCATGGCCTGCCAGTCACTGTCGGCGGGATAGAACTGCTCCAGCAGATTGAGTTTGATCCCGCGCCCAACGGCATCACTCGGATTGCCATGCAGATGCAGCCAGTGGTCATCGCGCAAATGCCGATGAACCTCCGCCCCCGGATACGTCCCGCACTCGATCACAAACGGCATCAGCCGCACCTGTGGCAAAGCATTGAGCAACGCCTGCGACGTATAACCCGTCGCGGTCGCCGCTACCCCGGTTTCGCTCGTGGTGTTGGCGCCGGTGTGCAAGGTGTAGAGCCATGGGCCGTAAATCGCTTGCGCATCTTCCAGGGCCGGGTACGCCGCTTCGGTAATGGTCAGCAGCATCGGATGACCGTACTCCCCCGCCCCGGTGTGCAAGTCGAAGCACATCGCGACGTCGGCGTGAGCAACGTGCTTCTGAATGATCTGGTGCAACGTGCAGTTCGACCAGCTCGGTGCCAGGCCGCCATAGAACAAACCGTCCGCGTGACTGTGCTGCCCGCCCTCGACAATCGACATCACCGCCGGCCAGCCATGTTCATTGATCTGCGCCTCGAGCAAGGCATCGGCGCGATCACGCTCGGGGCCGTGCAACTCCGTGCAGGCATAGATTTCATGCAGCAACCCGTAGGCTTGGTTATCCGGCAGCGGTCGCTCGAAGTTCAGGTGATTGCGGTTCAGATCGATGTTGTCTTCGTTGACCCGACGCAGCCACGCCGTGCCCCACGGGTTGATCAGATGGATCATCACCACTGCGACATCCGCCGGCAGCGAACGCTTGCCCAAATCCTGCAGCCATTTGATCTGACATCCCGAGCCGTAGAAGCCTTCAACCCCATGGGTGCCGCTCAGCGCGATCAACAGGCGCTTGGCGTGGGGATCGCCGAGCACCGCGACATCGGTGCTCAACGATTCACCGAACGGCCCTTTAAGCGGATGCGGATACTCGGTCAACGTCGCCCCGGCTGCAGTGGCCGCCGCGAGAAATTGTTCACGTTGCCCACGGTAACTTGGCTGGGTAGGAAACTCGCTCTGCATGTGTGCCTCTTGTTGGTTTTCTGGCCGCTGTATTGCCTTCGACCCTACAGAAAACTCGCCCACTGATGAAGGACAAAAGTGTCGTGGCTGTCGGACGAGGTTTACGTCGTACCCTGTCGGCCGATAAAGTCTGCGGATCTTTTATCCCACGGACGGAGTGCCCCGCGTGTTCTCAGCCTTCCCATTGAGCCGCTATCGCCTGTCAGCCCTGTCGCTGATCGCTACCGCATTAACCCTCGCCGCCTGTAACGCCCCGCCCACTTCAACCTTGCCCCTGGCGCCAGAAGCCGCCTCGGGGTATCGCACCGACCTGCAAACCCGCTACGCCTCGAAACACATGGCGGCCGCGGCCAATCCGCTGGCGGCCGAGGCCGGGCGGGAGATGCTGCGTCAGGGCGGTTCGGCCATTGATGCGGCCATTGCGATGCAAGCGGTGTTGACCCTGGTGGAACCGCAATCGTCGGGCATCGGCGGTGGTGCGCTGATCGTGCTGTGGGACGGAAAAGCTGTGCGCACGTATGACGGTCGGGAAACGGCTCCGTCCGGCGCCACCGAGAAACTTTTCCTGCAAGCCGATGGCACACCGATGCCGTTCACCCAGGCGCAAATCGGTGGTCGCTCAGTAGGGACGCCGGGGGTGTTGCGGGCCCTTGAATTGGCCCATCAGAAACACGGACGCCTGCCCTGGGCGAAGCTGTTCGAGCCGGCGATCAAACTTGCGGAAAATGGCTTTGCGATCTCACCACGTTTGCATCAGTTGATTGCATCTGACTCGTCGATGCAGCGTTCGCCGGACATGATGGCGTACTTCCTGAATGCCGATGGCAGCCCGAAAGCCGTCGGTACGCCACTGAAGAATCCGGCGCTGGCCGCGGTGCTGAAACGCATCGCGCAGGAAGGTCCCGACGCGTTGTACAAAGGGCCGGTTGCCGAAGAAATCGTCGCCAAGGTTCAGGGTCATAAAAACCCGGGCAGCCTGTCGCTGAACGATCTTCAAGGTTACAAGGCCAAGGAGCGCGCGCCGCTGTGCACCGACTACAAACGCTGGCAGGTCTGCGGCATGCCGCCACCGTCGTCGGGCGGGATTGCCGTGGCGCAGATCCTCGGCACCTTGCAGGCCCTGGAAACCCGCGACCCGCGCTTTGCCCTGGCGCCGCTCAAACCGCTGAAGACGGACAAACCGGCAGGCATCGAGCCAGCGCCAGAAGCCGTGCACCTGATCTCCGAAGCCGAACGCCTGGCCTACGCCGACCGCGCGCAGTACGTGGCCGACACCGACTTCGTGCCAGTGCCGGTCAAAGGCCTGGTCGACCCGACCTACCTGGCCAGCCGCGCCGCGCTGATCGGTGACCGCAGCATGGGCTCGGCTAAACCCGGCACACCGCCGGGCATTCAAGTCGCCTACGCACCGGACCGCTCGCCCCTGCGCATCTCCACTTCGCAAGTGGTGGCGGTCGATGACGAAGGCGGCGCAGTGTCCATGACCACCACCGTCGAATCCGCATTCGGCTCGCACCTGATGGTCCAGGGCTTCATGCTTAATAACCAGATGACCGACTTCTCATTCATCCCCGAAGAGAACGGGCAGAAAGTCGCCAACCGCGTCGAACCCGGCAAACGCCCACGCTCATCCATGGCGCCGACCCTGATCTTCGACCGCCAGAGCGGCGAATTCCTCGCCACCGTCGGCTCCCCCGGCGGCTCGCAGATCATCGAATACGTCGCCAAATCCACCATCGGCCTGCTCGACTGGAACCTCGACCCGCAAGCCGCCATCAGCCTGCCCAACTTCGGCAGCCGCAACGGCCCGACCGAACTGGAACAGGGGCAGTTCAGTCCGGCGTTGATTCAGGCGTTGAAGGACAAAGGGCATGTGGTAAATGAGATTGATATGACCAGCGGGACCCAGGCGATTGTTCGGGTCAAGGATGCGCAGGGGAAAGCTTCGTTGGCGGGAGGGGCGGATCCGCGGCGTGAGGGGGAGGCGTTGGGGGATTGAGTCGTACGCTGAAATGAGAAAAGGCTTACCGGGAGGTAGGCCTTTTTTAGACTTAGCAGGAAGAAGAAGTAGAGATAATTTTTATATCCACTTCAAAGTAACCCGCTAGTCAGAGCATATCGAGCACCTCTTTAGAGACGCAGAATCGGGTGATGGGTCTTGCCGCTGGGGGCCAGCACTTCGGGTCGGTGATTTCCACCCAGGATTGCTCATACCCCGGCATCGCATCGGCGCTGCCGCTCAGTTCGCGGCCGAAGTTGGCCAGTTGCACGGCTGTGTCCTGCAAGGTGCTGTAGGAAAACAGGTAAACAGTTGCAGCCGTCATCGATACATCCTTGAGTGAATATTTGCCTAGCGACTGATCTTCAACGCCTGCCGCGCCTGATGCTTTTCCAGCGCCAGGTCGATCAAGCGGCTGACCAGTTCGCTGTAAGTCATGCCGGTGGCCTGCCACAGTTTGGGGTACATGCTGATGCGGGTGAAGCCGGGCAGCGAGTTGATCTCGTTGATCAGCACTTCACCACTGTCGGTCAGGAACACATCGACCCGCGCCAACCCGGAACAACCGAGCACCTGGAACGCCTCGACGGCCAACGCGCGAATGCGTTCGCTTGCTTCAACACTGATGTTGGCCGGTACCACCACTTGGGCGGCCTGGTCGTCGATGTATTTGCTGTCGTAGGAATAGAAGCCACTGCTCACCACGATCTCGCCACAACCACTGGCGATCGGCTGATCATTGCCGAGCACCGCGCATTCGATCTCGCGACCGCTGACGGCGGATTCGATCAGCACTTTTTCGTCAAAGCCCAGGGCCAGTGCAACCGCGGCCACGTATTCGGCTTCGTCGGTGACTTTGCTCACGCCCACCGAAGAGCCCTGGTTCGCCGGTTTGACGAACAGCGGAAGACCGAGTTTGCCTTGGACTTCCGCAAATCCGGTGCGCGCGGCGCTGGCACGGTTCAACGTCACGAAGGGCGTGACCGCAATCCCGGCATCACGCAGCAAGCGTTTGCTGATGTCCTTGTCCATGCACACCGCCGAACCCAGCACATCGGAGCCGACAAACGGCAAATCCGCCATGCGCAGCAAACCTTGCAGGCAGCCGTCTTCGCCGAGGGTGCCGTGGACGATCGGGAAGATCACGTCGACATGGCCCAGCAATTCCGGGCTCGAAGTTTCGACCAATTGCTGGCTGGCCTTGCCCGGCACCACCGCCAGTTCGCGATTGGATTGATTGAGGGCGATCAGCGCCGGGTTTTCCTGGTTCAGCAGGAAATTCGAGGGATCGTTGAGGTGCCAGTGGCCCTGTTTGTCGATGCCGATCAGCACCGGTTCGAAGCGCGAACGGTCCAGTGCATCGACGATGTTTTTCGCCGATTGCAGCGACACTTCGTGCTCCGCCGAACGACCGCCAAAAATAATTCCTACCCGCAGCTTGCTCATTGCCTGGCCTCCTGGTGAACGTGCTGTTTGATACCACGGCAATGCCGATGAGTTAAAGGCTGAAACTTCGCGCCGTCTGCACAAGTCATTGCTAATACTCATCCCGTCATGCCGAGGCCGCCCTTGAACGCTCCGACCGATCGTCGCAACAGCCTCTCACTGGACGGGCTCAACTTCTTTCTCGCCGACGTGCGCGACGGGCTCGGGCCGTACCTGGCGATCTATTTGCTCGCGGTGCATCACTGGGACCCGGCCAGCATTGGCCTGGTGATGACCCTGGCCGGGATCGCCGCGTTGCTGACCCAGACTCCGGCCGGGGCGCTGATCGACCGAACCCGTCGCAAGCGCGGGGTGATCATCGTCGCGGCGCTGCTGGTGACGTTGAGTTGCCTGGTATTGCCCTTCATTACTTCGTTCACCCTGGTGGCCCTGACCCAAGCCTTGAGCGCCGCCGCAGCCTCGATATTCGCCCCAGCGATCTCCGCGATTTCGCTGGGCATCACCGGGCCTCGAGCCTTTACCCGCCGCACCGGACGCAATGAAACCTTCAACCACGCCGGCAATGCTGCCGCGGCGTTGCTGGCCGGTGGTTTTGCCTATTTGTTCGGCCCGGTGGCGGTGTTTTACCTGATGGCGGTGATGGCGCTGGCCAGCGTGATTGCCATCAGCTTCATTGCGCCGCAAGCCATCGATCACGACGTTGCCCGAGGCTTCGATCCGCAAGGCCCGGCCCATGGCGAACAGCCCTCCGGCCTGAACGTTTTGCTGCACAACCGGCCACTGCTGGTGTTCGGCATTTGCTGCGGGCTGTTCCACTTGGCGAATGCGGCGATGTTGCCGCTGGTGAGCCAGAAATTGTCCCTGGTGAATTTGCAGATGGCCACGCCGCTGACGTCCGCCTGCATCGTCGCTGCACAATTGGTGATGGTGCCGGTGGCGTTGCTGGTGGGATGGAAAGCGGACGTGTGGGGACGCAAACCGTTGCTGCTTGCCGGCTTCCTGATCCT
Organism: Pseudomonas sp. ADAK2; assembly: GCF_012935755.1. GTDB lineage: Bacteria > Pseudomonadota > Gammaproteobacteria > Pseudomonadales > Pseudomonadaceae > Aquipseudomonas. Next base: position 5,576,326 of record NZ_CP052862.1, on the reverse strand, counting down.
GCCGTTGCGCGGAGTGCTTTATACCCTGTCGGATGATCCGTACTGGCTGGTGGCGGTGCAGTTGCTCGACGGTGTCGGTGCCGGGATCTTCGGCGCCTTGTTTCCGGTGGTGATCAAGGACCTGACCCAAGGCACCGGCCGTTTCAACGTAAGCCTGGGCGCGCTGTCGACGGTGTTTGGGCTTGGCGCCGCACTGAGCAACGGATTGGCCGGGCTGGTGGTTCAGCAGGCCGGCTACAGCGCGGCATTCCTGACCTTGGCGGCGGTGGCGGGAGCAGCGTTTGTATTGCTCGTGGTGGCCATGCCCGAGACGTTGAATCGGGCGCCCGCCGTTGCCGATCAATCTGCGGCCACGGCGCTGACCTGATCAGCGATTGGCCACCAGATGCGCACCAAACAGCAGGTAGCAACCGCCGGCAAAACGGTCCAGCCACTGGCGCGATCGCTCATAAACGCTGGCAAACCGACGGCTGGCAAACAGCAGCGCCACGCTGCAATACCAAGTGAACGACAGGCTCGCCATGGTCAACACCGCCAGGGCCAGCAACATCGGTGGCGGTGAGGCCGGCATGGCCGTGGCGAAAATCGTCGCAACGAACAGCGCCGACTTGGGATTGGTCATGTTGCCCAAAAAGCCCCGGCCATAGGCTGACAGCAGCGTCCGCCCTGCCCCGTTGAGCGAGTTGTTTGCCCCCGCCACCGTCGCCGGTTTGCGCTTGAACTGCTTCAAGCCCAGATAGATCAGGTAACAGCCACCGGCAATCTTGAACGTCAGGTAAAGCGTCGGCGCCGCGCTGAACAGCGACTTGATGCCCAAACCACCGGCCAATCCCCACAACACCGTGCCCGTGGCGACGCCCAGCGCGGACATCACGCCGTGCCGCCGGGAACAACTGGCCGCCAATTGCGCGATGTTGAAGAAGTTGGGCCCCGGCGTTACGACTGCGACCGTCCACAAAAGGGCCAGTGACAATAACGGTGCGGCGTAACTCAAGTGGCTCAGTTCCATTGGAGGGATCGCCTTCGTGGCATAGGAGAATTTCGTACCTTGCAACATTCTGTGGCATTTTTCTACTCGTCGCTGTAACGCCATCCCTCAGCAGACAGACCCGTTGCCCCTGGGTTAACGTGTTCTGAACCGAGTTCAAGACAACGCCACCATGGCCAAGCACACGCCACCCAACGACTGGTTCCACCGCGCGCCCAACAGCGGCGGGCTGGAGCGTATCGAGGCGTTTTTTGCCGGCCATGGCTACGACCTGCATCGTCACGACACCTATGCCATCGGCCGCACCCTGGGCGGGGTGCAGAGCTTTCAGTACCGAGGCGGCTGGCGTCACAGCCTGCCGGGCGGGACTTTGGTGCTGCACCCGGACGAACTGCACAATGGCGAGGCCGGCACCGACAGCGGTTTCCACTATCGAATGATGTACATCGAGCCAGCGCTGATCCAGCAGATACTCGGCGGTCAGCCGTTGCCGTTCATCAAGACCGGCCTGTCCACCGATCCACGTTTGTTCGCTGCCACCGATGTGCTGATGCGCAGCCTGGATGACCCGCTCGACCCACTGGAAGAACAGGATGCGTTGTTCGATCTGGTGCACGCCTTAAGCACTGTCTCCGGCGCGCCCGACAAACGCCAGCGCTTCGACTATGTGGCGGCGGAACGTGCCCGGGAGTTCATGCACAGTGCCCTGGACCGCAGCGTGACCCTGGAGGAACTGGCGCAGCACAGCGGGCGGGATCGCTGGAGTCTGTCGCGGGATTTCCGCCTGCTGTTCGGCACCAGCCCTTATCGCTACCTGACCATGCGGCGCCTGGACCTGGTCCGCGCGTTATTGATTCAGGGCCAGTCGCTGGTCAGCGCCGCCCTCACCGCCGGCTTCACCGATCAGAGCCACATGACCCGCCAGTTCAGCAAAACCTACGGTTTGTCACCGGCGCGCTGGATGAAAATGCACCGCCGCTGAAGCACGCACAATCGTTCAAGAATCACGCCGATACGCTGGTTATCGTGGGCTCGGAATCAATCCGGAGAACCACCTGATGAACACGTTCAAAAGCCTGAACTTCTTGCAGAAAATCGAGCTGATCGACCAGCACTGGTCACCCCGGGTCATCGCTGAAATGAACGACTATCAGTTCAAAGTGGTGAAGTTGCTGGGGGATTTCATATGGCACGATCACCTCGACACCGACGAAACCTTCATCGTCCTCGAAGGGCAATTGCGCATCGACTTTCGCGACGGCCATGTGCTGATTTCGGCCGGCGAAATGTACGTCGTGCCCAAGGGCGTCGAGCACAAGCCGTCAGCGGAACAGGAAGTGAAATTGCTGCTGATCGAACCCAAGGGCGTGGTGAACACTGGCAGCGAAGGCGGTGAACGCACGGCGGCAAATGATCTGTGGATTTGAAAAACAGCGCAAATGCGCAGACTGTGGCCGTCGCGATCACTTGACCGACTTCCCGGTCGACGAATAAGGACATTCCATGAGCGACTTCCCGACCCTTGAAACCCCGCGTCTGCTGTTACGTGAAATCGTCACGGCCGACGCCCCTGCCGTGCTGGGGATTCACGGCGATGAGCAGGCCATGCGCTGGTTTGGCATGGACCCGCTTACCGATATCGCCCAAGCCCAGGCATTGGTCGAGACGTTCGCCGAATTGCGCACTCTGCCCAATCCCGGTATCCGCTGGGGCATCCAGTCCCAGGAACACCATGACTTGCTCGGCAATTGCGGCCTGTTCAAATGGAACAAACTGTGGAAAAGCTGCTCACTGGGTTTCGCGCTGGGGCAGTCGGCCTGGGGCAAGGGCATCATGTCCGAAGCACTGCACACCACGCTGGCCTGGGGGTTCGAACAGATGCAGCTCAATCGGATCGAAGCCACGGTCCACCCGGAAAACCAAGCGTGCTTGAAGTTGCTCGAACGCTTGGGTTTCGTCCAGGAAGGTCGTCTGCGCCAGGCAGGTTTCTGGCTAGGGGAACATCACGATTTGCTGCAACTGTCGTTGTTGCGCGCAGACTTTGAAGCGCCGCTCAGTGCGACTTAGTCCGACTCGCGCAGGGTCTTGCCGTCCACTGGGTCACCGATCTTCAGGAAGTGCCCACCGGCAACATGGTGCAAGGTGCGCAACGCATCTTGCTCCTCGAAGTGCCAGCGGCCATCGCTGAACACGCGTTCATCGGCCTGGGCGGCAATCACTTCGGCCAGGAACAGGTCGTATTGCTGATGATTGTGCGGCTCCGGCAGCAGCCGGCACTCCAGCCACGCGACGCAACCGTCCAGCATCGGCGCATCAATCAGTTCAGCGCTGAAGGTCGGCAAGCCGAAAGCCTGGAACTTGTCCTGGCCTTTTTCCTGGGAGATTTCCAGGCCCGACGTCGAGCCCACGGTTTGCACGATATCGGCCTGGGCGGCGCAGGGCACGTTCACCACGAACGTACCCGAGGCTTCCAGCAGTTGTCGGGTCCAGGTGGACTTGTCCAGCACCACCGCGATTTTCGGCGGTTCAAAATCCAGCGGCATGGCCCAGGCCGCCGCCATGATATTGCGCTGGCCGTCGTGGGCCGCACTGACCAGCACGGTCGGCCCGTGATTGAGCAGGCGATAGGCCTTGGGCAACGGAACCGGACGGCGATGGGAAACGGTCATGGGTGTCTGCTCCGGAGGAAAACGCCGATTGTAGCGGGATCCGGAAGGCAAACATCAAGTCGCCAATTGATTGGCAAACTGCCCGACCGCGTTCACCACTTTCTGCGCGCCATCACGAATCTCGACGATCACCGTGCCCGCCTCCGCCGCCAGCGCCAGGCCTTGTTCCGCCTGGAGCTTGCCGTCGGTCATCAGGCTGACGGCGTTGCGCGCCATGTCCTGGTTCTGACGCACCACGCCGACAATTTCATCGGTGGCCTGGCTGGTGCGTGACGCCAGTTGCCGCACTTCGTCCGCCACCACCGCAAACCCCCGACCCTGCTCACCGGCCCGCGCCGCTTCGATGGCCGCGTTGAGCGCCAACAGGTTGGTTTGCTCGGCAATGCCACTGATGGTCTTGACGATGGTGCCGATCACCAACGATTGCTCATTCAAGGCTTCAATGCCTTCACCGGCGGTTTGCATGTGTCTGGCCAGGTCGCGCATCACGTCCACGGCCTGAGTCACCACGGCCGTGCCGCGCTGGGCGCAGTTGTCGGTCTGGATCGACGTGCTGTAGGCAATGTTGGCGGCGTCGGCGACGGCTTGTTCCTGATTGACCTGATCGGTAATCACCGTGGCGAACTTCACCACTTTGTAGAGCTTGTTGTTGGCGTCGACCACCGGGTTATAGGACGCCTCCAGCCAGACCACACGACCGTGGCTGTCGATGCGTTTGAAACGGTCGGCGACAAACTCGCCATTGTTCAGGCGGCGCCAGAAGTTCTGATACTCGGCGCTGTTGTACTCCTCAGGTGTACAGAAGGTACGGTGATGTTTGCCCTGAATCTGCGCCAGGCTGTAACCCATGCCGTTGAGGAAGCGCTCGTTGGCGCTCAGCACGTTGCCATTGAGGTCGAACTCGATCACCGCCGTCGAACGCACCAGCGCACCGATCAGGTTTTCGTGTTCACGAGACGCTTCGATGGTGCGGGTCAGGTCGCTGGAATAAATCGAGAAATGCTTGATCCGCCCGTCCGCCGAGCGCACCGGCTGCAGGATTGAACGCAACCACGCCTCGGCACCATTGCCGCGCAACAAACGCACGGTACCGGCGAAATGCTCGCCGCGAGTCAGCGCGTTTTTGAAGCGCCGATGAAATTCGTCGGACTTCACATGCGCCGGCACGATGTCTTCGATGTGCCGGCCGATCAGGTCGTTGCTCTTGTAGAGCATCTCGCCGAGAAAATTCTGATTGACCGATTGCACCCGCCCATCGGGATCGAGGGTCAGGGCCAGCATCTCGCTATCCAGGCTTTCCTTCACTTGCAGGAGGCTGGAGAGTTCTTCGCGAAGAGCGGACAGCTCCTGCTTCAAGCGTTTGTTGAACATGGGAAAGCACCGATGGGCTAGGAAAGAAAGCGGGATGCAGCCTAGCCATCGGCCTTGGGGATATTTTCTGAAGAGTGGTTGAGGGTTGTCCTACAAAAATAATGGCGAGGTGCCATTTGCCAACAGAAGCCCTATGCGAGCCGCTTACAAAACCCACCGCTCTAGCCCGGCCACATCAGGTATCCTCCGACTAAATTGCAACAACATGTTGCAACGGTATCGACCCGATAAGGAGTTCCGTTTTGGAGTTATCGACTGCTGCCTGGATGGTCCACGACACTCGCTTGATCCTTTGCTGCCTGCTGGCGATTGCCACGATTATCGTGTTGATCAGCGCCACCAAACTCCCGCCGTTTCTGTCGATTCTGATCGGCACTTTCATCGCCGGTGTCGGTGCCGGTTTACCGCCCGAGGACGTGGCCAAGGCATTCAGCAAAGGTGCCGGGGCGATTCTTGGTGAGGCGGGGATCATCATTGCCCTGGGGTCGATGCTCGGGGCGTTGATGGCCGAGTCCGGGGCTGCCGATCGCATTGCCTCGACCTTGCTCGGGCTGGGCAAAGGCAAGTCGTTGCCGTGGGTCATGGCGCTGGTGGCGATGGTGATTGGCCTGCCGCTGTTTTTCGAAGTGGGTCTGGTGATGATGGTGCCGATCATTTTCGTCATGGCGCGCCGTTCGGGTCAGCCGTTGCTGAAGATCGCCATTCCGGCGCTGGCCGGGATGACCACGTTGCACGCCTTGATGCCGCCGCATCCGGGTCCGCTGATTGCGGTCAGCGCGTTGCACGCCGACCTCGGGCTGACCATGTTGCTGGGCTTCAGCATCGCGATTCCGGCGGTGATTCTGGCCGGTCCGCTGTACGGCAATTGGCTGTCCAAGCGCATGCACGTTGAAGAGCCGGCGGAACTCGGCGCGCTGTTCAGCGCCCCGCCCAAGGCCCCGCGCCTACCGAGCTTCGGCATGTCGTTGCTGATTATTCTGTTGCCGGTGTTGCTGATGCTCGGCAGCACCTTGGCGAAAGTCGCCATGAGCCCTGAAAGCACCGCAGCCCTGACGCTGAAATTTCTCGGCGAGCCACTGGTGGCGTTGGGCATTGCGGTGATGGCGGCGGTGATCTGCCTCGGCTGGGCCAATGGCATGCGCCGCGAAGAAGTCGGCGGCACATTGCGCAAAAGCCTGGCGCCGATTGCGGTGTTGCTGCTGACCATCGGCGCCGGGGGTGGCTTGAAGCAAACGTTGCTTGATGCCGGTGTCAGCCAGACCATCAGTAAAGTCGCCGAAGGTGCGCACATGCCGTACTTGCTGCTGGCCTGGTTGATCGCCGTGGCGTTGCGCCAGGCTACCGGCTCGGCCACGGTCGCGACGACGACCACGGCGGGGATCCTGGCACCGATGATGGCGGGCCTGGCGGCGACGCAAAGCTCATTGGTGGCGTTGGCGATTGGCGCCGGCTCCGTGTTTTTCTGCCACGTGAACGACGCTGGATTCTGGATGGTCCGCGAGTACTTTGGCTTGCAGCTCAAGCAGACGATCTGGGTCTGGTCGATCCTGCAAACCATCGTGTCGGTGGTGGGGTTGGTGGGGACATTGTTGTGGTGGCATTGGTTGACTTGATGGCCGCCGCGCCCGTCCCCGAGATAGCTACAGGCAGGGCGCCACGGAAGGGCTCCCGACCTTGGGCATGCGCGCGCCAAAATACGCCGCGCTGCTCACGCCCACCGCGCCCATCACCGCACAGAAAATCACACAGATCCACGGACTCCACGGCATCAGACCGATCAACAGCAGCGGTGTGATACTCGCCCAGGCGGCGTAGGCAATGTTGTAGGTGAAGGAGATCCCCGAGACGCGAATCCGTGCCGGGAACAGGCTGACCATCACCGACGGCACCGCGCCGACCACGCCGCAACTGAGACCGGCAATCGCATAGGCCAGGCCGATCCAGTCGCCGCCGATGATCAGGCAGGTATAGAGCACACCGATGCCCAATGGCAGCAGCAAGCTATAGAGCATTACCGTGCGCCAGGCGCCAATACGATCGACCAGCAAACCGGCGAGCACGCAACCGATGTTCAGGAACACGATGCCCAACGCGCTCAGGGCAAAGGTATGGCTGGCGGTCATGCCGAAGGTTTTTTGCATCATGGTCGGGGTGATGACCACGAACACCACCACCGCCGACGTCAGCACACAGGTGAGGATCATTGCCGGCAGCATCGCCAGGCGATGTTCGCGCAGTACCGTGCGCAGCGGCAGCTCGACGGCTTCATCGCGGCGAGCCTGCATCGCCATGAACACCGGGGTTTCACTGAGCCAGCGACGCAGCCAGACACCGATCACGCCAAACACGCCACCGAGCAGGAACGGATAGCGCCAAGCGTAATCAAGGATTTCTGCCGGGGTGAAGGCCTGGGCCAGGAAGGTCGCGGTCAACGCGCCGATCAAGTAACCAAACGTCAGCCCGGCCTGGAGGAATCCGAGCGCATAACCGCGATGCCCGGCCGGCGCGTGCTCGGCGACGAACACCCAGGCGCTCGGCACTTCCCCGCCCACCGCCGCGCCCTGGAGGATGCGCAGGACCAGCAGCAGTAACGGTGCGAAATAGCCGATTTGTGCGTAGGTCGGCATGATCCCGATCAGCAGGCACGGCAGCGCCATCATCAGGATGCTCAGGCTGAAGACTTTCTTGCGCCCCAGTTTGTCGGCGAAGTGCGCCATCAGAATCCCGCCCAGCGGCCGCGCCAGGTAACCGGTGACGAAAATCCCGAAACTTTGCAGCAAGCGCAGCCATTCGGGCATTTCCGGCGGGAAGAACAGCTGACTGAGGGTCAGGGCGAAAAACACGAAAATGATGAAATCGTAGATTTCCAGTGCCCCACCGAGTGCCGCAAGGCTCAAGGTCTTGTAGTCCGAACGGGTGAACGGCGCCGGGCGCGTTTCGGTATTGGCAGTCATGAAAAGAACTCTGGCACGGGCAAAAACCAAGGCGCACATGGTCTACGCAAATGCGCCGGTGGACAAGCCGATCAGGTTTCTGGGTTGGTTTTCAGCCACGCTCTGTGCATTGAATTCAGCGTCACGACACCAATAATCGGGCACTTTCCAACCCACAGGAAAGCCGCCATGATCAGCCATACCCGCAGTAAACGCCTGACCGTTCCCCAGTTGGTGGCGATGAAAGGCCAGCAGAAAATCGTCTCGCTGACCGCTTATACCCGCTCGATGGCCGAGTTGATGGACCCGTTTGTCGATTTCATATTGATCGGTGATTCCACCGCCATGGTCGGCTATGGCCGCACCTCGACCCTGGACATGAGCCTGGAAGAAATCATCGGCCATACCCGCGCGGTGGTGGCCAGCACCCGGTTGGCCTGCGTGATTGCCGACATGCCGTTCGGCAGTTATCAGGAATCGCCGCAGCAGGCCTACCGCAATTGCGCCGAAGTGCTGGCCCGCACCGGTTGCGATGCGCTCAAGCTCGAAGGCGGCAAGGCCCTGGCCAGCACCGTGGAATTCCTGGTGCAGCGCGGCATTCCGGTGATGGCGCATATCGGCCTGATGCCGCAGTACGTCAACGTCATGGGCGGCTTCAAGGCCCAGGGCCTGAACGACACGACCGCCGCGGCCATCGAAGAAGATGCTCGCGCGCACCTCGCCGCCGGCGCGTTCAGCCTGTTGCTGGAAGGGGTGGCCGAACCGCTGGCCCGGCGCATCAGCGATATCTCGGCGATGCCGACCATCGGCATCGGCGCTTCACCGGCCTGCGACGGGCAAGTGCTGGTGACCGAGGATATCCTGGGCCTGGGCGGCGAATATGTGCCGCGCTTCGTCAAACCCTATGCGGATGTCGGCGCACTGATCAGCCAGGCGTTCGAATGTTTCGCCGATGAAGTGCGCAACGGCCAGTTTCCACAGATGCAGCATTGCTACGGCGTAAGCTGACGCTCCTGGTCTATGGCCTCGGCCAGGGTCTTCACGGCCAGGCCGATGTCCTTGCTCCAGTCCACGGTGTAGCTCAGGCGCAGGCAATTGCGCCACAAACCCTGTTGACTGAACATCTCGCCGGGGGCAATCACGATGCCTTTGGCCAACAGGCGCTCGAACACCCGGCGCATGTCCACCGGGTACACCGACTGCGCCCACAATGTTGCGCCCCCCGCCGCTGCCACCACGTTGAACTGGTCGGCGGCGTGCTCCTGGAGCAGGCGGGTCATCTGCGTCATGCGCTCCTGGAGCAGACCGCGCAACACCTGCGCGTGCCGATCGATTCGCCGCGAGCCATACAAACGCGCCAGCGCTTTTTGCCGGATCGGCGACAGGCGAAAAGCACGGTCGAGGCACTGGCGCTGCATCGCGGCGTCCTGACCTCGGATCAACACATAACCGAACGGTGCTTCCGAACCGATGACTTTATCGAAGGTGGAAAACACCACCAGCCGCTCGGGGTCGGCGAAATCCCGGTAGCGCGACTGTTCGGGCAGGAAACCGAACTCGCCATAACTGTCGTTTTCGAACAGCCAGATATGCCGCGCCCTCAACCAATCGCATAACTGTTGTTTGTCGGCGGCCGGCATCAGGCTGCCGTGGGGCATGCTCACGGTCGATGAGAACACCGCCAGCGCTACGGTTTCACGCTGCAACAGGTCGTGAACCTGCTGCAGGTCAAAGCGGCCATCGATTTGCAGCGGTACCTCGATCACCCGGATATCCGCCGCGTGCAACTGCCGCAATATCGCCCAGGAACACGGCGACTCGACCAACGCCACAGTCCCTCGCAGGTTCAGCGCGGCCAATGACATGTCCAGCACACTGCGCAGGTCGGCGCCGATGAACACCTGTTCCGGCCGCCAGTAGTGCGCGGTCGAACGGGTGTAGCGCTCAGCCAACACCGTGCGTAATTCGATCTCGCCGAATGGCTGATACAACGGCACCGCCGAACGCGGGTATTGGCGCGACAGTTCGCGCTCGGTCATCAACAACGGGTTTTCCAGCGACAGCAACATCGACGGCGCATCACTGCTCAGCGCCAGCATGCCGGGCTGGCGTGCGTAGGCGTAAACGTTGTCGAGCAGGTTGGCGGCCGGTGTCGGCAGTTGCGTCGAGCCGGCGCGGCAGAAGTACCCGAGCTTGGGCCGGGAAAAGACGCGGCCCTCATCTTCAAGCAAGGCGTACGCACACTTGGTGGTGGATACCGAGACATTCAGGCGCAACGCCAACTGGCGCAATGACGGCAGTTTCCACTCGCCCTCGGTCCGGGTCGAGTCGATCAACTCGACCAGGTAGCGATACACGGCCTGATAAGCGAAGGTGCTGTCCTTGTTCAAACGCAGTCATTCCTTGAGTTGGGTACGGCGCAGCATCCTCCCATGACGCACGGGACGCAATGTGCGCCAAACCCTAAAACAGCCCCGCAAAAAAACTGCGATTGATTTACTGTTGGCACCTGACCAGACGGGCCTTTGCGGCCCGGAACATCACAATAATCATAAAAATCCGAGGTACTCCCGTGGCCGCTGATATCGACGATAGCCGCTATGCCCGCTTTGCCCTGCGCTGCTCAGGTTTTGCCGAACGCTGGTTCCCTGATTCCTGGGTGTTCGCCGCCCTGGCGGTGATCATCGTGGCCCTGGCGACCCTGGCCATGGGCGCCAAACCCACCGACGCCGCCATGGCCTTCGGTGACGGGTTCTGGAGTTTGATTCCGTTCACCATGCAAATGGCGTTCGTGGTGATTGGCGGTTATGTGGTCGCCAGTTCGCCGCCAGCGGTGAAGCTGATCGATCGCCTGGCGCGGATCCCGAAAAACGGTCGCTCCGCCGTGGCCTGGGTCGCATTGATTTCGATGGTCGCCTCGTTGCTGAACTGGGGTTTGTCGCTGGTTTTCGGTGGTTTGCTGGTGCGCGCCCTCGCCCGCCGCACCGATCTGAAAATGGATTACCGCGCCGCCGGTGCCGCTGCGTATCTGGGCCTGGGCGCCGTTTGGGCGTTGGGGTTGTCGTCGTCCGCCGCGCAATTGCAGGCCAACCCGGCCAGTTTGCCGCCGTCGATTCTGTCGATCACCGGCGTCATCCCGTTCACTCAAACGATCTTTCTCTGGCAGTCCGGCGTGCTGCTGCTGGCGCTGATCGTGGTCTCGCTGATCATCGCCTACGCCACCGCCCCCGGCCCGAACAGCGCGCGCGATGCCAAGGCTTGCGGGATCGACCCGAGTTTCAACCTGCCACCGCTGCAACCGCGCACCCGCCCCGGCGAATGGCTGGAACACAGCCCGTTACTGACGATTCTGCTGGTACTGTTGGCCGGCGGCTGGCTGTTCCATGAGTTCTCGACCAAACCGGCGATCAGCGCGATCTCCGGGCTGAACACCTACAACTTCCTCTTCATCATGCTCGGCGCCCTGTTGCACTGGCGCCCGCGCAGCTTCCTCGACGCGGTGTCCCGCGCGGTGCCGACCACCACCGGCGTGCTGATCCAGTTCCCGCTGTACGGCTCGATTGCCGCGCTGATGACCACCGTCAAAGGCACCGATGCCCAGACCCTGGCCCACCACATCTCGACCTTCTTCGTACAAATCGCCTCCCACGACACCTACGCGCTGTTGATGGGCGTGTACTCGGCGATTCTCGGCTTTTTCATCCCGTCCGGCGGCGGTAAATGGATCATCGAAGCGCCGTACGTGATGCAAGTGGCCACTGATCTCAACTATCACTTGGGCTGGGCCGTGCAGATCTACAACGCCGCCGAAGCCCTGCCGAACCTGATCAACCCGTTCTACATGCTGCCGCTGCTGGGCGTACTCGGGTTGAAGGCGCGGGACTTGATCGGGTTTTCGTTCGTGCAGTTATTGGTGCATACGCCGCTGGTGCTGTTTCTGCTGTGGGCGTTGGGGACGACGCTGGTTTATACGGCGCCGGTGATGCCTTAAATGTTGTCAGGCGTTCATCGGTTCTGCGATGAACGCCGCTTTTGTGGCGAGGGCGCTTGCTCCCGCTCGGCTGCGAAGCAGTCGTAACCCGGCCACCTCGTTTCTCCTGAAACAACTCGCTGGCCAGTCTCAGGGCCGCTTCGCGCGCCAGCGGGAGCAAGCTCCCTCGCCTCAGTTTCCATACCGGTCATGCAACTGCAGATCGGATCCAACTTCGTGTAACCTCCCCGTCACATCGCGCTGCTAGCGTCCCGCCGAAACATATCGCAACAAATTGCCACAATTCTGCAAGAAAACAGGAGCTGGAATGAACGACGAAAAAGATGGAAACGACATCCCCTCCCCTGAAACCGATCAACCCGCCGATACCAGTCGCCGCCGCTTTCTCGGTGGTGTTGCGGTATTGGGTGTCGGGGCGACCCTGAGCGCCTGCGGCACTAAAGACAACGAGCCCGGCAAACCGGTCGAGCGTCCGCTGACACCCGCCGAGCTGGATAAAGCCCTGCACGAAAACGTGAAAAACGTGGTGGTGATCTACGGTGAAAACCGCAGTTTCAACAACTTGTTTGCGGATTTCCCGGGGATCGAAAAACCGCTGTCGGCCCTCAAGCCTGAGGATTACCAGCAACGGGACCGCGACGGCAGCCTGCTCTCGACCCTGCCACCGGTTTGGGGCGGTTTGAATCAGGTTGGCCCGCAAACCCTCGATGGCGTGATCTATCCCGCTGGCACGCAATTCCAGGAACACTTGCCCAATATCCCCTACGCCCTCAAAGGCCCGCAAGGCGAAGACTTGCCGCTGAGCCTGGTGACCCGCGATCTGTGGCATGTGTTCTATCAGAATCAGATGCAAATCAATGGTGGCAAGAATGACCGTTTTGTCGCCTGGGCCGACTCCGGAGGCCTGACTTTCGGCCACTACGCCCAAACCCGCTATTCATTGCGCTTGTGGGATGTCGCCCGGGAATTCGTGCTCTGCGATAACTTCTTCCAGGGCGCTTTCGGCGGCTCGTATCTGAACCATCAATACCTGATCAGCGCGCAGGTGCCGTTCTACCCCGATGCCGCAAACTCGATCGCCAAGCCACAGATCGCCACGCTGCAAAGCGATGACCCGACCGACAACCGTCTCAAGCCATTGGACGCCTCGCCCGCCAGCGCCATGACCGGCCCGCCGCAGTTCGGCCCAAGCCTGCTGACACCTGATGGCTACGCGGTGAACACCATGGCGCCACCGTACTGGCCGACCTGGATTCGCGACCCCGAGCGCCCGGACTACGCCAAGCCGTTGCCTAGCGTGCTGGTGCCGCAAACCCATGAACACATCGGCGACAAGCTGTCGAAAAAGAACGTCGACTGGGCCTGGTACGGCGGCGCCTGGCAAGCGACGATCGATGAGTACAAGGATTCGGGGGCCATTCCGAAAATCCCGAATTTCCAGTACCACCATCAGCCGTTCAACTACTTCAAGCGCCAAGGCCCGGAAAACCCGGCCGAGCGCGCCAAGCGTCTGCGCGACGGTGGCCTGGGCGATGAGTCGAGCACCAACAAGTTCCTGGCCGACGCCGAGGCCGGCAAGCTGCCGGCGGTGACGTTCTACAAACCCCAGGGCAACCTGAACATGCACGCCGGGTACGCCGACATCGCCTCGGGTGACCGGCATATCGTTCGCGCGCTGAAAGTGCTGCAGCAAAGTCCACAATGGAAAAACATGGTGGTGGTGATCACCGTCGACGAAAACGGCGGCTGGTGGGACCACGTGGCACCGCCCAAGGGTGATCGCTGGGGCCCGGGAACACGGATTCCGGCGCTGGTGATTTCGCCGTTTTCGCGCAAGGGCACGGTGGATCACACGGTGTATGACACCGCTTCGATCCTGCGGCTGATCACGCGCACCTTTGGCCTGGAAACCCTCGACGGGATCAAAATGCGTGATGACGCGATGATTGCCCGTGGGCAAAAGCCGATGGGGGATTTGACCAATGCCCTGCATTTTTCGGGTTGATTGATAGCAAGATCAAAAGATCGCAGCTTTCGGCAGTTCCTACAGGGCGTGTACCCGCGCAAATGTAGGCGTTGTCGCAGGCTGCGATCTTTTTTGCATCGACACTGGACCGCCCGACACATCTGGTTTCAGTATGTACCCGCCCCCGACTACGAGGGCCCACGCTGAAAAGGATCTGAGCATGTTCAAACTCGCAGGACTTACCCTCGCCGCCCTCACCCTGAGTGCCGCCGCCCACGCCGATGTCGATCTCAAGCTGGGCAGCACCGAGCGCGTCACCCGCCTCTTCGCCTACCCCAACAATTGCAACGTGATCTGCTTCCGCAACTGGACGCTGGAGCAGACCGTCGAGCATTACCTGACCCAGAGCGTGCAGCGCGATGGTTACAGCGCCGCGAAAGTCCGGGTGAAAACCGATAACCATCAGCTCTATGCCGAAATCACTGGCGTCCCTAAGGGTTATGACAAACCCCTGGCGGCTTTATTGGATGCCGGGGATCTGGCGTACAACGGCGCGAAAAAGCTCAACATTGATGGCAAATGGGCTTATAGCTGGTACCTGTTCCTGCCGTTGGGCATGGCCCTGGAAAACCGCAAAAGTGTCGAATTGCTGCACTTCCCGCCGGATTATTCGCTGACCCAGGCCCAGGATTATCTGGAATCAGCCACCACCGATCGCTGGGCCACGCTGCTGGTCGATAACGGCATTCCCGCCGCCCAGACCCCGGCCTACCAGACCATCATCGACATCGCGCCGATTGCCGCGCCGTCCAGCGCCGGCAAGGACCTGGAAGGTGTCTACGACTACTTCAAGGACTACCAGACGACCATGGTCAAGGAAGTCAGCCAGAACGCCAAAGGCGCCGCGTTGCCGATGGTCGCCTTCGGTGCGCCGGTACGTAACTGGATCAAGGCGCAATACGGCGTGACTGTGGGTGTGCTGGGCCTGGCCACGATCAGCCCGAGTGCCGGGGTGAAAGTGCCGGTATTGGGTTCCAACCATCCGAGCTACATCTGGTACGCCGCCGACCCGGACAGTTACACCGGCCCCGATGCCCAGGCCAAGGCTGATGCCGCCGGTCTGACCGTCATGGGCCAGGATTTGAGCGCCGCTTGCTGGCAGGCGGGGATGGGCAGCAAGCCGGGCAGCGATCCATCGGCCCAGCTGAAAAGCTGCACCCAGACCTGGCAAGTGACCCAGAAAGCAAAGACCTGCGAGTTGTTCTACACCTCGATCCGCAACCTGACGCCGGCCGACGCAGCGGCCAAGTGCGCCACCCCGCCGGTCAAATCACAGCTGCAACAGCTGCAAGCCCCGGCCCCTGCGCCGGCGGTCCCTGCTCCGCACCTCTGAAACGCTGAAAGACTTTTGCGCGTGAGCCAATGCTGACGCGCAAAAGCGTCTATTTCTCCTGTCAGTTCTGACAGTAGACCGAGTATCTGATTTGCGAGAGGCTTGAGGCATACCCAGTGTTGCAGGGCTGACAGGACGTCAGCTGTCTGGAAGTCGCAGCACCCTGTCGACAAGGATCGTTATGAAAGCCCAAGCGCTGCATGAATCCCGTAAGCCACCCACGGACGGCATCTACCCTTTCACAGAGTTGCCCGTTCGCCTTGGATTTCCTGCCAAGGCCGATTTCGACATCATCTACGATGCCCATGGCTCGCCCCGAGCCGTCGCGGCACGCCGGTCATTTCCCCGCATCAGCCGCATTTGCCGCGCTTCAGGGCATTTGCTGCCTTATCGCTGTCGGCATACACGGCAACTGGCACCCGGCATCCACGTCTACGACCCGCGCTTTTGCGGGCTGCTGCGTCACTCCTGCGACCCGAACGTATTTCTCGACATGAGCGAGCTGTGGTTATGGGCGCTGAAGGACATCAACAGCGGCGACCGCCTGACCATGGATTACGCGAGTACCGAAGACAAACTGCGGCGCCAGTTCGCTTGTCAGTGCGGCTCGGCAGAGTGTCGCGGCTGGATCACCGGCTACGATGAACCGCCGAACGCCGACGGCCAGTTGTTTTTGCAACACTGGCGTCGGCGAAGCCTGTGCTGAGCGGCGTTACAACGCCCCAACCGGACGCAAGCGATACTGCGGCGGCAGTTGCTCGAAACCGCTGATGGTGGCGTTCAGGCTTTTCCAGCGACCGTCCTTGATGCCGTAGATGCAACCGTGGATCGACAGGCTCTGCCCACGATGCCAGGCGTTTTGCACAATACTGGTGTGGCCGACGTTGGCCACTTGCTGGACCACGTTCAGCTCGCAGAGGCGGTCGACCCGTTCTTCTTCGGTGGGCAACTTGGCCAGCTCTTCGCGCTTTTCATAATAGAGATCGCGAATCGAGCGCAGCCAGCCATCAATCAGGCCCAACTGGCGGTCCTGCATCGATGCCCGCACGCCGCCACAGCCGTAGTGGCCAGTGACCAGGATGTGTTTGACCTTGAGCACATCCACCGCGTACTGAATCACCGACAGGCAATTGAGGTCGGTGTGCAGCACCACGTTGGCCACGTTACGGTGCACAAACAGGTCGCCGGGCAGCATCCCTACGATCTCGTTCGCCGGCACCCGGGCGTCGGAGCAACCGATCCACAGGTATTCCGGGGTTTGCTGGCGGGCCAGTTTGGCGAAGAAATCAGGATCTTCTTTGGTGATCGCGTCAGCCCAGCGTTCGTTGTTATCAATCAGATCTTGTAATTCGTTCATGCAATGAAGCCTCAAGAATGGTGCGCAGCTTTGACAGACGACCGCCCGTCGGGGTCACGCGCGTGATGTGGATAGCCGGTCTTCCAGGTCGGCGGAATTCTCAGGAGTCCAGTGGGTCCACCCTAGTAAGGCCCACAGTATGAGGAATTGCCATGACTGAATCACGACGTCCGTATGATGCGGTGCAACCCGAGCCCATCGACGACAATGAAGACCGCATGGGCTCGATGCATGAGCTGGATTTCGACGAGGAAGAACCGAGCGCCAAAATCGGTGACGAGCTGCCGGAAAATGAACGCGAACGCCTGATGCCCAAGGAGCGAGTGCGCGAAGCCGGCATGACCGGGGCCTCGACCGATGACCATGAGTCCACCGACGATGACATGAGCCCGGAAACCCTGATTCGCGAAGACGGCTCGCGGGATGCCCACGAAGCGGGCGAAGGCGATCAGGCCGACTGGGATTTGAGCATCGTCGATGAAGACGACATTGGCGGGGGTAATGGTCTGGATGAGGCAGAGTTGGCAAAGCGCGATCCGATTGACGGCAATCGTTGATCTTTAGCGCCTGATCTGACGCCTTCGCGGACAAGCCTTGCTCCTACAGGTATTTCGTCGGACACCCAGTCGGTGAACGCCACGAAACCTGTAGGAGCAAGGCTTGCCCGCGAAGCTTTTAAATCTCAATCGACCAGGGTACAGGCCATGACGACGGCATCTTCCCGGCCGCCTACCGCCGGGTAGTAATCCCGGCGCCGACCAATCTCGTTAAACCCATATCGCTCATACAGCTTGAAGGCCCCACGGTTACTGTCGCGCACTTCCAGGAAACATTCCCGCGCCTTGGCGTCATACGCCCGGGACATCAAATGCTCCAGCAACGTCAAACCCAGGCCTCGGCCCTGATTCTCCGGTTTGACGGTGATGTTCAGCAGGTGCGCTTCATCAAGAATGATCTGCACCACCCCGTGGCCAACCTGCTGCGAACCTTCGAACATCAGCCAGATCTGGTACTTGCCCAGGCCGTCGAGAAAAATCCCGCGGGTCCACGGATGGCTATAGGCCGCGTATTCGATCTTCAGTACAGCGTCCATGTCCGCCTCGGTCATCGGGCGGAACGATACAGCGTCACTCATTCGATTCTTTCCAGCGCGCCATCAGCCGACGCATGGCTTGCCAGACATCAGCCTTACGCTGTGGCTCTTCCATTAATAATTCCAGGCCCGGCAGGGCCCAGACCGAGCCCAGGCCTTCGACCTGGAGTTCACGGTTGAAGGATTCGGCGTTCGCTTCACCGGCAAACCGCACCGCCGGCAGGCCGATCAGCCATAGACACACGCACGGGGCGTCTTCGAGCCGGGCCGAAAGAAAGCCCTGGACGAAGTCGCGCGCCGCTTCCGGGCCCTGGTCCATGGTGCCGCGGACCAACAGCGGCCAGCGCACCGGCTCGCCGACAATCTGCGGGCTGTCCGGCAGACCGGCGGCACGCAGCATGTCCTTGAGCAACATGTAGGCGGGATCGCGGGTCTGGAAGGTTTCGCCTGTGGGTAACTCCACCAGCAGCAGGCAACGCCCGGCCCGCAGCAATTGCAGGGCAAAACGCGGCGGCGGCACGACGGGCGCCTTGGTCACCACCGGTGCGGCTTCTTCTTCGGCCTTGGCGTTGGTGCGCGTGCTGGCCAGCGATGGCCGCGGCACCTCAATTTTCACCCGCTCGGCGGGTTTGACCACCGGTTCTACGGGTGCCTCAGCCACGGTCGCCGGCACCACCGGGGCGACGACCAACGGCTCTGGTGCCTCCAGCAGTTCGGGGCGCGAGGGCGCGGCAAAGGGCAATTCGGTGCGCGGCAGCCAGTTGACCACCTGCATGGCGGTCAAATAAGCGCGGCGACGGGACTCGATAAGCAAAGGTCGGCCACTTGTGGATAACTAAAGTGCGCTGATTCTACCGCCCTTCGCTCAAGATCGCCCGCTGTTGATCGATAGAAAGCCTACTGTCCGTCCCGCGAGTGAATCGCAACGGGTCTGATGCAGTACAATCGCTGCTTTTATTCGACAACCAGCCGGCCATCCCGATGATCGAACCCAAGCGCGTCTTGCGCGCCCTCGCTGAACACTGGGCACTTCTGGAGCCACTGTGCGAGCACTTCGACCAAGGCACCCTAAGCCTCAACGAACTGCGTTCACAGCTGGCCGCCCAGCAACTGGACAGTACCCCGCAGGACATCACCAGCCTGCTGGACGTGTGGATTCGCCTCGACATTCTGGTGCCCGTGGCGAAAAGCCCGAACCGTTTCGAGCTCAATGCGCAGATCCACGACTTTCTCGCCTACCTGCGCCGTGAGCACCGCCTGGGCCTGTGCCTGGAAATCGAAGCGTATCTGCGCCATCTCGAACGGCTGGCCGGTTACATCCAGGACGCCTTCGACATCCGCGACGGCCACGACCTGGCGCGCCAATTGCGTCTGCTCGACATGCGCGTACGCGATGTCCTGAAGAAACTCGCCAACGACGAACAGGCCCTGGTGGCCGTCGCCGAGCGCGCAAAAACCAGCGACCGGCAGATCCCGCTGCGTCAGCGCTATGCCGAAGTGCTGGCGACCTGGGACGAATACGTCGAGCCGATGATTCAACTGGTGAACGCCGACGGCGCCTTTGAACAAGGCGTGCGCAAGGTCGAGAACGTTCTGTTGAAGATGCTCACCGAACAGCAGCGCCTCGGCCATCTGGTCGACGACGACATGCTGCTGCGCACCCACGCGCGCATCCTCGAAATGCAGACCAGCGCCCAGCTCACCTTGCGTCACGCCCGGGAATTGCTGCTGCCGTTGCGTGAAGAAGCGCGCCGTCACAATGCCGTGACCCGTGGCGCGGCGCTGGCTCTGTCGGCCATCCGTCGCAAAGGCATCGATGCAGTGCCGCAAGCCGCGATGCCGATGTTCACGCGACCGCAAAGCACCTTCCTCGGTAGCGCCAGTCAGGTTGAAGCCTACGTGTATGCCCTGGCCCGTTTCGAGCCAAAACCGGCGCGCTTCCCCAAGGCCCACAAGACCCAGAAAGGCGAAGCCCCGCGCGCGCCACGCACGGTTCGGGAAATGCTCGAACGCTGCGAAGACGCACTGCCGATGCCGGACCTGATGACCTGGCTGCTGGAGCAGGAACCGGACGGCGCCACCGACGAATTGCTGTATTGGTTCTCGCGCCTGTCGCGGGAAAAACGCTTCAAACGCGAGCGTCTGGAACGCCGTGATTACCACACTCATGAGCATCAGGTCAGCCTGCGCTCCTTCGCCCTGCTCTTGGCCCGCGACACCGCCGCCGAGGATTCTGCGAGCATCCCAAATGCATCTTGATCTAAACGAACTGTCCCAGCTGGCGCCGATCTTTCGCGAGCTGTTCAAGGGCTACCACGTCAGCCGCCGCGATCCGGAGCTGTACGCGCAACTGTCGAACTTCCAGGACCAGTACCGCACGCTGTTCCGGGCGTTGGGCTATGAACTGGTTTGCGACACCCGTGGTTTCTACTATTTCGTGCCGGACCTCGCCGCTGCGGCGGTGAACAAGACTGCACAACGCCTGGCGCTGTTCACTTTCATCCTCGTCGAGCACCTGGCCGACCAGGGTCGCGACCCGGTGGCCGTGCTTGATGGTGGCAGCCTTGGCCGCGATGAGTTGCCGTCGTTGCTGGAGAAGTACCGCGACCTGTTTATCCAGGCCGAGGTGCAGACCGTCGAAGAGCTCGAAGAAAAAATCATGCGCCGCATGACTCAACTCGGTTTCGCCGGTGAAGAAAACGGCATCTACCGTTTCCTGCCGCCGATGCACCGTTTCCTCGATGTCTGCCTGTCGGTCCAACAAGACCGCGATCTGGCGGCCAGCCTGCACAGCGTCTTGCCGTTGCCGGTTCCAGTACTGATCGATGACGACAGCGATGAAAAGCTGCTGCAAACCGACGATCCGCTAGACCTCAGTGACTTCGAAGAAGAAAGCGAAGAAGACGCCATGGCCCGCGCCATTGCCGAAGAACAGGAGACCGACGCATGAGTAAGGAACGCTACGGCATTCGCCGCTTCGCCCTTTTGAACACCGCCGGTTACAGCCTCGGCCTGTTCCCGTTGGAAGAACCGTTGTCGGTCTACGGCGCGAACAACCTCGGCAAATCCGCTTCGATCAACGCCTTGCAGTTCCCGATCCTGGCGCGCATGTCGGACATGAGTTTCGGCAAGTACAGCCTGGAACAATCCCGGCGCTTCTACTTCGCCTCGGACACCAGTTACATCCTGGTCGAAGTCTCCCTGCCCCACGGCCCGCACGTGATCGGCGTGGTCGGTCGTGGCCCGGGCGGTGGTTTCGGTCACCAGTTCTTTGCCTACGCCGGCAAACTCGACCTGGCCCACTACCAGAAAAACGACACCTGCCTGCGCCAGAAAGAGCTGTTCACCAACCTTGAGCGCGAAGGCCTGAAAGCGTACGAACTCAAGCCCGATGAACTGCGGCGTTTGCTGGTTGGCGGTCACACCTCGATTCCGTTGGACCTGACCCTGATCCCGCTGCGCTCCACCAGCGAACAAAGCCTCAAGACCTTCCGCGCGTTGTTCATCAACCTGCTGCACATGCGCGAAATCACCGCGGCCAAGCTCAAGCAGCTGTTCCTCGATGCCTTCGAACACAGCCTGCGTTCCGGTAGCGTCGATTACATCGCCGCGTGCGAAGAAGCGTTCCGCGATGTACGACGCATGGAGCAGGACTACAACTCGCTGGTCACCGCCGGCCCGCTGGTTGAAGCCCTTGCCTCAGGCGTAGCCCAGCGCAACATCCTGCGTGGCAAGTTGCATCGCATCTCGCCGCTGCTCGACTCCTTGCTCGGCACCTGGTCGGATTACGCCAGTGCGCGCAAGGAAGAGCTGACCATTCAGGCCGAGCACTACCGCAACGAGCAGGACGCCCTGCAAAACGATCAGCGTGGCGGCACCCAGGAGCTGATGCGCCTGGAGCGGGAAATCACCGGCATCCAGCGCTGGCTCGGCGAGTTGTCGGTGCTCAAGCATCGCTTCGCCTTGGTCACCGACGTCAAAGTCCTGGAGCAGCAACTGCTGGCGGCCAAGGATGCTCACGATGAATTGGCCGGCGCGTTGGCGCAGTCGCGGCAGTTCAGCGCTGAGGATCTGGAAGAACGTCTGCGGGATCTGGAAAAACGCCTGAAGTCGGTGAAACAGCAACTCGATCACGCTGACAACAACAGCTACGCGCGTCTGCGTGAAGAGTTCTCGCAACAGGACGTCGAGCGCCTGATGCGCCTGTTCAACAGCGCACTGTTCAGCCTGCCGCTGGGCGAGCACGGGATTACGCTGGACGAGGATGGTCAATGGGTCAAATCCCTGGAGCTGATCCTCGATGGCTTTAAAGGCGAGCGTTTCGAAGTACCGGGTCTGGCCATCGATATCTCGCACATTGAGCCGCCAGCCCTGCAAGCCCTGGCTGACCGCGCCGCGTTGCGTGATCAGAAAGAGCGCTTGGAAAAAGAACTCAAGCAACTGAAAACCCAAGCCGCCGTGGTTGCTGACCGCGCAGCGAGCAAAACCCAGACCGAAGCGCTGTACCAGCAAGTGCTGGACGCGCAGAAAGCCCTGGAAGATTTCCGTCGCGCACAAACCCTGAGCGCCGAGGAAGACGACAAGCTTGAGCAACTGGCGCAGATGGAAGCGGCGCAGGAAGAGTTGAAGCGTTCCAGCGACGCCTTCACCGAACGCGTCCAGCAACTGTCGGCCAAGTTGCAATTGGTCGGCCGGCAGATCGGCGACATGGAAGCCAAGCAACGCACTCTCGACGACGCCCTGCGCCGCCGTCAGTTGTTGCCGGCAGACCTGCCGTTCGGCACACCGTTCATGGACCCGATCGACGACTCCATGGACAACCTGCTGCCGCTGCTCAACGACTACCAGGACAGCTGGCAGGGATTGCAGCGCAGCGACGGACAGATCGAGGCGCTGTATGCGCAGGTGCGCCTCAAAGGCGTGGCCAAGTTCGACAGCGAAGACGATATGGAGCGTCGACTGCAATTGCTGATCAACGCGTACGCGCACCGTACCGACGAAGCGCTGACCCTCGGCAAGGCGCGTCGTGCCGCGGTTACGGATATCGCCCGGACCCTGCGCAACATCCGCAGCGACTACGACAGCCTCGAGCATCAATTGGCGCTGTTCAACCGCGAGATCAACAAGCGTCAGGTGTCCAACCTGCAGAGCTTCCGCATCGTCCTCGCGCCGAACAAGGAAGCGCTCAAGCACATCGACCAGATCATCCACAGCGCCGGGCAGTACGAGGAAGGCGAAACCCTTTCCGTGTTCGACCTGAGCCAAAGTGCCGATCAGGACAACAAGAACGAAGAAGCCAAGGAATACCTGGCGCGGCTGGTGGCGGCGAACCACAACCAGCTCGGGCTCAAGGACTTGTTCGAGCTGGCGTTCGAGATTACCAAGGTCAACGGTCAGCCAGTGATCCACACCGACATCGATGGCGCGGCGTCCAACGGCACCACCATGACCATCAAGGCGCTGACCAACATGTACTTGTTGCTGCACCTGATGGACCGCGACCAGGCCGGTCGCGTGCGCCTGCCGTACTACCTCGATGAGGCGGCGGACATCGATGAGAAGAACCAGGCAGCGCTGCTGGAAACCAGCCTGCAACTGGGCTTCGTGCCGATCCTGGCGAGTGTGAAGCCGCAGGTCTGCGCCAGTGTGGCGATTGACCTGGAAGGTGGCAGCGGCCCGAACGGGATCTATATCGATGAGGCGGACTGGAAGTACATTCGTCGTCACGATGAAGTGAAGGCGACTGTCAACGTTGAAGCGGACGAGCCGGAGTTGGATGCGGTTTGATTTGAACCGTTAGATACGAAAAAGGCCGCGATCCAATGGATCGCGGCCTTTTTCATATCTGTTGCCCGGGGTTATTTGCCGAGAGAAATCTTCGGCGCCCAGGTCAGCCATTCATCTTCAAACTTGTCGAACAGCGGGAACGTCTGCTCTGGTCGGGCCGGGGTGCCCATGCGTTCGCCGTCCGGTGTGGCGAAAGCGATGCCGCCCTGGATCAGGGTCTCCAGCGATTCGGTCCGCACTGTCGCGCCTTTGAACAGGCCGAAGTCCAGACCAAAACCGCTGGTGTTCCAGAACCGCGTGCCACTGCGCACCAATGGCGCGTACTTCGGCTCGATCAGGATGTGCACCAACACACGATCCGCTGTCGAGCCCAACTCATAACCCGTCACCTTGCCCACAGTAATTTCGCGATAAGTCACCGGCACGCCGGTTTTCAGCGAACCACGGCGGGCTGCGCTCAATACCAGACTCAACCCGGCTTCAACTTTGGCGGATTCCGGCGGATTGGCCAACGCTACAAAGTTCTTCTGCGGACCGAGGTTTTTCGCCGCCGGTTGCACTTCGATGTATTGGCCGGTGACCAGGGTTTCGAGGTTCGAGGTCTTGATCAACCCCAGCTCAGGCTTGACCACCCAGAACTGACTGCCCACCCGCGCAATACGTTCCGGCACTTCGGTAATCCGTGCGGTCAGCATCACCGACTGCAAGTCATCGGTCAGGTCGACATCTTCGATCTTACCGACGTCCAGACCTTTGAAGCGGATTGGCGTGCCAGTACGCAAACCATCGGCGCGATCGACTTTGATGGTGACCACCGCGCCTTTCTGGTTCGCATCGTCATGACTCGGGAACAGACGGAAACGCGGGATCTTCTTTTGCAGCGGCGCCTTGGCTTCCGGGGTTTCGAAAGCGATACCGCCGGCCATCAGGCTTTGCAGCGATTCACTTTTAACCTGGATGCCTCCGGTCAGCCCGCCGCTGAGGGTGATGCCGCTGGCATTCCAGAACCGCGACGAGGCATTGACCAACCCTTCGTATTCTTTCTCGATATGAACGCCGATCACCAATTGTTTCTTGGTCTTGGAGAACTGATAACTCTGGACCGAACCGACCTTGACCTGCTTATAGAGCACCGGGCTGCCGACTTCCAGGGAACCGAGGTTCTCGGTGAACAGCACCATGTGCAGGCCCGGTGAACGCAAGTCCAGCGGCGGCGCCTTGGCCCGCGCCACGAACTCGCGTTGCGGCGCACTGCCCTTGTCGCCCGGGCGAATAGCGATGTAGTTACCTTTGACCAAGGCTTCCAGACCGGTGATGCCTGCCAGGGAAATCGACGGCTTGACCACCCAGAACTGCGTGCCGGTGACCAGGTAATCCTCGGCCAATGGATCAAGGGTCAACTCTGCGGTAGCGGCGGACAGGTCCGGGTCAATCTTCAGCGCCTTCAGGTTGCCGACCTGGATGCCTTTGTACATCACTGGCGTACGACCAGCCTGCAGGCCTTCGAAATCGCTGAGTTTGACCTTGACCCGAATACCGGCGGCGGCTGCATCGAAGTCTTCATAGAGACGGAATGGAAGACTCGGATCGGTAGGCGGGCTGTCCTTGCGGTTTTCCGGCGTGGCAAACGCAATACCGCCGGCGACGATGCTGGCCAAGGATTCGCTGCGGATTTTTACACCCGACAGATTGGCGTCGATGCTGATGCCGCTGGAGTTCCAGAAGCGCGTGTGTTTGCGCACCAGGCTGGCGTAGGTCGGCTCGATGAACACTTTGAGCTCGACCGTGCTTTGGTCTTCAGACAGCAGGTAGCTTTTGACCTGGCCGACCTTGATCTGCTTGTAGAACACCGGGCTGCCGCGGTTCAACGAACCCAGGCGATCAGCCTTGATGGTCAGGTGCAGACCGGGCTTGGAGTCCGACAGCGGCGGCTCTTCGGCCAGTGCCTTGAACTTGCGGGTCGGCTCGCCTTCACCAGGGCTGATGGCCACGTAGTTACCCGACACCAGGGTTTCCAGGCCGGTGATACCGGCCAGGCTCACGCTCGGCTTGACCAGCCAGAAACGGGTACTGGTCTTGAGGTACTGCTCTACGTCCTTGTTCATCTCGACTGTGGCGATCACCCCTTTGGAGCTGCCTTCATCATCGAGCTTCAGGGTCTTCACCTTACCGACCGACATGCCTTTGTAGACCACTTCGGTCTTGTTGGCCTGAATGCCTTCGCCACTCTCGAAGCGCACCTGAATCTCGATACCGGTTTCGTTGTAGGCACGCCAGCCGAGCCAGCCGCCGATGATCAGGGCGATCAGTGGCAGGACCCAGATAGCTGACCAGTTCGAGGCCGGTCGGGTTTTCGCTGTAGGCAAATCAGTCATGGTCGTCGTCCGACTCCGTGTTATCCCAAATCAGTCGGGGATCGAAAGTAACTGCGGCAAGCATCGTCAGAATCACCACACTGGCGAAGGCGATGGCGCCAAGATTGGCTTCGACGCTGGCAAGCCGTCCGAAATTGACGACCGCCACCAGAATGGCGATCACAAAGATATCCAGCATCGACCAACGGCCGATGAACTCGATGAAGCGGTACATCACGATTCGTTGGCGTGCCGACAGTGGCTGGCGCCGCTGCACCGAAAACAGCAGCAATGCGATACCGACGAGTTTGAACGTTGGTACCAGAATGCTGGCGATAAAAACCACGGCTGCGATCGGAATCATGCCGTGCTGAACCAGTTGGATCACACCGGACATGATGGTGCTGGGATCGCCCTTGCCCAAGGAGCTGACGGTCATGATCGGCAGCACATTGGCCGGAATGTAGAGAATCGCGGCGGTGACCAGCAACGCCCAGGTGCGCATCAAACTGTTCGGCCGTCGGGCATGGACCAGCGCACCGCAACGGGTGCAGACCTGCTCGTCGGTGTCGGCGTCTTGCTTGTTCAACTCATGACATTCGATACAAATCAGAATGCCTGCATCAATCGCCCGCATGGGCATCTTCTCCTGACAAAGCCTGCCAGATCTGGTGAGGCGACATCACAACCTCCAACCACACCTGGACCAACAACAAACTGATGAAGCACGCCAAGCCAAGACCGACGGTGATGGCTGCCATATCTGCCAGCTTGACGATCGCGACCAATACGCCCATGAGGTAAACCTCAAGCATTCCCCAGTCCCGCAGATGGTGGTAAATGCGGTAGAGCAACAATCCGTAGCTACGCCCGATATCGAAGCGAATGCTCAGGAGCACCAGCAACTGACAGAGCAACTTGAGCAGCGGGATTCCCATGCTGCACAGGAACACCACGACCGAGACACCTTGCATGCCGGTGTTGAACAGGCCGACAACGCCGGTCCAGACAGTGTCTTGCGACGATTGCCCGAGTAGATTGAGTTGCATGATGGGCAAAAAGTTCGCCGGCACATACAGTAACAATGCGGCGATGACCAAGGCGAGGCTGCGCTGAACGACATTGTGCCGATGAGCGTAGAGCTCGTAACCGCAGCGCGGACAGAGGGCTTTCTCGCCATGGGCGAGTTCGGGCTTGCGCATCAGCAGGTCGCACTCATGACACGCCACCAAGTCGTCCAGCGGTAAATCTGACAGCCCTGGGGCGTCAACCGAATCTGGCATAAAAGGCTCTTGCTCCGAAAAAGATGGACCTATTCTAGTGTTCTGCATCGAAAATAACTGTGCAAATTTGTGCGGCTGTCTTAGCTCACTTTCTCGCGGTCAAAACAAAACCCCTACCTGCATACGCAGATAGGGGTTTCGGAATTTAATCTTGACGATGACCTACTCTCACATGGGGAAACCCCACACTACCATCGGCGATGCATCGTTTCACTGCTGAGTTCGGGATGGGATCAGGTGGTTCCAATGCTCTATGGTCGTCAAGAAATTCGGTAGCCAGCTCGTTTGCCTTTTCAGGTTCACGCTCCAGCGAATGGGTATGCGATAGATTTGTGTGTTTTTTTGCTGCGAACTTTCGGTTCGTTTCGTCTTCACACACCGCAATCTGGTCTCTCTCGAGTTCACAAATTGCTTGGGTGTTATATGGTCAAGCCTCACGGGCAATTAGTATTGGTTAGCTCAACGCCTCACAGCGCTTACACACCCAACCTATCAACGTCGTAGTCTTCGACGGCCCTTCAGGGGACTCAAGGTCCCAGTGAGATCTCATCTTGAGGCTAGTTTCCCGCTTAGATGCTTTCAGCGGTTATCTATTCCGAACATAGCTACCCGGCAATGCCACTGGCGTGACAACCGGAACACCAGAGGTTCGTCCACTCCGGTCCTCTCGTACTAGGAGCAGCCCCTCTCAAATCTCAAACGTCCACGGCAGATAGGGACCGAACTGTCTCACGACGTTCTAAACCCAGCTCGCGTACCACTTTAAATGGCGAACAGCCATACCCTTGGGACCGGCTTCAGCCCCAGGATGTGATGAGCCGACATCGAGGTGCCAAACACCGCCGTCGATATGAACTCTTGGGCGGTATCAGCCTGTTATCCCCGGAGTACCTTTTATCCGTTGAGCGATGGCCCTTCCATACAGAACCACCGGATCACTAAGACCTACTTTCGTACCTGCTCGACGTGTCTGTCTCGCAGTCAAGCGCGCTTTTGCCTTTATACTCTACGACCGATTTCCGACCGGTCTGAGCGCACCTTCGTACTCCTCCGTTACTCTTTAGGAGGAGACCGCCCCAGTCAAACTACCCACCATACACTGTCCTCGATCCGGATAACGGACCTGAGTTAGAACCTCAAAGTTGCCAGGGTGGTATTTCAAGGTTGGCTCCACGCGAACTGGCGTCCACGCTTCAAAGCCTCCCACCTATCCTACACAAGCAAATTCAAAGTCCAGTGCAAAGCTATAGTAAAGGTTCACGGGGTCTTTCCGTCTAGCCGCGGATACACTGCATCTTCACAGCGATTTCAATTTCACTGAGTCTCGGGTGGAGACAGCGCCGCCATCGTTACGCCATTCGTGCAGGTCGGAACTTACCCGACAAGGAATTTCGCTACCTTAGGACCGTTATAGTTACGGCCGCCGTTTACCGGGGCTTCGATCAAGAGCTTCGCGTTAGCTAACCCCATCAATTAACCTTCCGGCACCGGGCAGGCGTCACACCCTATACGTCCACTTTCGTGTTTGCAGAGTGCTGTGTTTTTAATAAACAGTCGCAGCGGCCTGGTATCTTCGACCGGCATGGGCTTACGCAGTAAATGCTTCACCCTCACCGGCGCACCTTCTCCCGAAGTTACGGTGCCATTTTGCCTAGTTCCTTCACCCGAGTTCTCTCAAGCGCCTTGGTATTCTCTACCCAACCACCTGTGTCGGTTTGGGGTACGGTTCCTGGTTACCTGAAGCTTAGAAGCTTTTCTTGGAAGCATGGCATCAACCACTTCGTGTTCTAAAAGAACACTCGTCATCAGCTCTCGGCCTTAGAATCCCGGATTTACCTAAGATTCCAGCCTACCACCTTAAACTTGGACAACCAACGCCAAGCTGGCCTAGCCTTCTCCGTCCCTCCATCGCAATAACCAGAAGTACAGGAATATTAACCTGTTTTCCATCGACTACGCTTTTCAGCCTCGCCTTAGGGACCGACTAACCCTGCGTCGATTAACGTTGCGCAGGAAACCTTGGTCTTTCGGCGTGGGTGTTTTTCACACCCATTGTCGTTACTCATGTCAGCATTCGCACTTCTGATACCTCCAGCAAGCTTCTCAACTCACCTTCACAGGCTTACAGAACGCTCCTCTACCGCATCACCTAAGTGATACCCGTAGCTTCGGTGTATGGTTTGAGCCCCGTTACATCTTCCGCGCAGGCCGACTCGACTAGTGAGCTATTACGCTTTCTTTAAAGGGTGGCTGCTTCTAAGCCAACCTCCTAGCTGTCTAAGCCTTCCCACATCGTTTCCCACTTAACCATAACTTTGGGACCTTAGCTGACGGTCTGGGTTGTTTCCCTTTTCACGACGGACGTTAGCACCCGCCGTGTGTCTCCCATGCTCGGCACTTGTAGGTATTCGGAGTTTGCATCGGTTTGGTAAGTCGGGATGACCCCCTAGCCGAAACAGTGCTCTACCCCTACAGTGATACATGAGGCGCTACCTAAATAGCTTTCGAGGAGAACCAGCTATCTCCGAGCTTGATTAGCCTTTCACTCCGATCCACAGGTCATCCGCTAACTTTTCAACGGTAGTCGGTTCGGTCCTCCAGTTAGTGTTACCCAACCTTCAACCTGCCCATGGATAGATCGCCCGGTTTCGGGTCTATTCCCAGCGACTAGACGCCCTATTAAGACTCGCTTTCGCTACGCCTCCCTATTCGGTTAAGCTCGCCACTGAAAATAAGTCGCTGACCCATTATACAAAAGGTACGCAGTCACCCAACAAAGTGGGCTCCCACTGCTTGTACGCATACGGTTTCAGGATCTATTTCACTCCCCTCTCCGGGGTTCTTTTCGCCTTTCCCTCACGGTACTAGTTCACTATCGGTCAGTCAGTAGTATTTAGCCTTGGAGGATGGTCCCCCCATATTCAGACAAAGTTTCTCGTGCTCCGTCCTACTCGATTTCATGACTAAGAGATTTTCGCGTACAGGGCTATCACCCACTATGGCCGCACTTTCCAGAGCGTTCCGCTAATCTCAAAGCCACTTAAGGGCTAGTCCCCGTTCGCTCGCCACTACTAAGGGAATCTCGGTTGATTTCTTTTCCTCAGGGTACTTAGATGTTTCAGTTCCCCTGGTTCGCTTCTTAAGCCTATGTATTCAGCTTAAGATACCTAACTTATGTTAGGTGGGTTCCCCCATTCAGACATCTCCGGATCAAAGTCTGTTTGCCGACTCCCCGAAGCTTTTCGCAGGCTACCACGTCTTTCATCGCCTCTGACTGCCAAGGCATCCACCGTATGCGCTTCTTCACTTGACCATATAACCCCAAGCAATCTGGTTATACTGTGAAGACGACATTCGCCGAAAATTCGCAATTACTCACAAATTTTACCTTAGCCTGATCCGTTACCAGTGAAAGTAACGTTCAGTCTATCTTTCTATCACATACCCAAATTTTTAAAGAACGATCTAATCAAAGACTAGAAATCAACATTCATCACCGTCTTGGTGGAATGCTCATTTCTAAGCTTTCAACAAACAGAAGCAGTAGTGGTGGAGCCAAACGGGATCGAACCGTTGACCTCCTGCGTGCAAGGCAGGCGCTCTCCCAGCTGAGCTATGGCCCCGTATTTCTACAGGCGTTTCCCACACAAGCAAAATTGGTGGGTCTGGGCAGATTCGAACTGCCGACCTCACCCTTATCAGGGGTGCGCTCTAACCAACTGAGCTACAGACCCAATTTCGAGCTATTCAGGCCGACCTCACCCTGCTCTTTACCACAAAGCACGGGGTGCGCTCTAACCAACCAAGCTACAACCTGATACAGGCTGCTTCTTTATCGTCTTCTTCAATGAATCAAGCAATTCGTGTGGGAACTTATGGAGCAGCTGATGTCGTCGATTAAGGAGGTGATCCAGCCGCAGGTTCCCCTACGGCTACCTTGTTACGACTTCACCCCAGTCATGAATCACACCGTGGTAACCGTCCTCCCGAAGGTTAGACTAGCTACTTCTGGTGCAACCCACTCCCATGGTGTGACGGGCGGTGTGTACAAGGCCCGGGAACGTATTCACCGCGACATTCTGATTCGCGATTACTAGCGATTCCGACTTCACGCAGTCGAGTTGCAGACTGCGATCCGGACTACGATCGGTTTTCTGGGATTAGCTCCACCTCGCGGCTTGGCAACCCTCTGTACCGACCATTGTAGCACGTGTGTAGCCCAGGCCGTAAGGGCCATGATGACTTGACGTCATCCCCACCTTCCTCCGGTTTGTCACCGGCAGTCTCCTTAGAGTGCCCACCATAACGTGCTGGTAACTAAGGACAAGGGTTGCGCTCGTTACGGGACTTAACCCAACATCTCACGACACGAGCTGACGACAGCCATGCAGCACCTGTCTCAATGTTCCCGAAGGCACCAATCCATCTCTGGAAAGTTCATTGGATGTCAAGGCCTGGTAAGGTTCTTCGCGTTGCTTCGAATTAAACCACATGCTCCACCGCTTGTGCGGGCCCCCGTCAATTCATTTGAGTTTTAACCTTGCGGCCGTACTCCCCAGGCGGTCAACTTAATGCGTTAGCTGCGCCACTAAGAGCTCAAGGCTCCCAACGGCTAGTTGACATCGTTTACGGCGTGGACTACCAGGGTATCTAATCCTGTTTGCTCCCCACGCTTTCGCACCTCAGTGTCAGTATCAGTCCAGGTGGTCGCCTTCGCCACTGGTGTTCCTTCCTATATCTACGCATTTCACCGCTACACAGGAAATTCCACCACCCTCTACCATACTCTAGCTCGACAGTTTTGAATGCAGTTCCCAGGTTGAGCCCGGGGATTTCACATCCAACTTAACGAACCACCTACGCGCGCTTTACGCCCAGTAATTCCGATTAACGCTTGCACCCTCTGTATTACCGCGGCTGCTGGCACAGAGTTAGCCGGTGCTTATTCTGTCGGTAACGTCAAAACACTTACGTATTAGGTAAATGCCCTTCCTCCCAACTTAAAGTGCTTTACAATCCGAAGACCTTCTTCACACACGCGGCATGGCTGGATCAGGCTTTCGCCCATTGTCCAATATTCCCCACTGCTGCCTCCCGTAGGAGTCTGGACCGTGTCTCAGTTCCAGTGTGACTGATCATCCTCTCAGACCAGTTACGGATCGTCGCCTTGGTGAGCCATTACCTCACCAACTAGCTAATCCGACCTAGGCTCATCTGATAGCGCAAGGCCCGAAGGTCCCCTGCTTTCTCCCGTAGGACGTATGCGGTATTAGCGTCCGTTTCCGAGCGTTATCCCCCACTACCAGGCAGATTCCTAGGCATTACTCACCCGTCCGCCGCTCGCCACCAGGTACAAGTACCCGTGCTGCCGCTCGACTTGCATGTGTTAGGCCTGCCGCCAGCGTTCAATCTGAGCCATGATCAAACTCTTCAGTTCAAACATCTTTGGGTTTTTAAGAAACCCTAAACTTGGCTCAGCAATCGTTGGTTACATCTTTGATTTCTCGCGGAGTAACTTGTGATGCTGATAATCTTGTTGACTATCAGTCTGACTCCACAAGCACCCACACGAATTGCTTGATTCAGTTGTTAAAGAGCGGTGGGTTAAGATCTTTCGTCTCAACCGAGGCGCGCATTCTACAGCAGCGCCAGTTACTGTCAAGCGGTTATTTTCAGAAGTTTTCAAAGTTTCCTTTGCAACTTCAACCACTTGCGCTTCCGATCTCTCGTTAGCGGGAGGCGAATTCTACAGCGTTACTCGCTGCTGTCAACACCTCTTTTGTTCCGCTTTCGACCGAGAAGATCGAACCGTCAATCGAGCCAAACAACGCCGCTCGACCAACTCCTTCCGGGCTTCGATAACCTGAAGCAACTCGCTGTCGAAAACTGCGTAACTCTTTGTTTACCAAGGAGTTTTCCGTTTCGACTGCGCCGGAAGTGGGGCGAATTATAGACTTCCAGAATCTGCCGTCAACCTTTAATTACGCCTTTCTTGCAGAAGGTGCCTTTTTAGCGGTTAAACGTGGAATTCGACGCGCTACAGGCGGCAGGCGCAGTGCTATCAGCAACGCACCTATAGAAGCATAGATAGCCCACTCTTTTAGATCGGCGCGAACAATCCACAACATATGCAGCAACCCAAGCCCGAGAATCACATAGACCAGTCGATGCAGTTTCTTCCAACGCGAACCCAAACGCCGCTGACTATAACGATTGGACGTCACGGCCAGCGCCAATAAACAGAGAAACCCCAACGTCCCGACAATAATGTAAGGCCGCTTGCGCAATTCAACGCCCAGTTGCGACCAGTCAAACCCGAGAATGAACGCCGTATACCCACTCAAATGCAGCACTACATAGGCAAAGCACCACAAACCCAGCTGTCGGCGGACAGCAATCCACCCCGCCCAACCGCTCAGCTTCTGCAAAGGCGTCATGCTTAACGTAATTAGCAGCAGGACAAGCGTGCCCAGACCCAAGCGATCTACCAGGACTTTGCCCGGATCAGGCCCGAGCACATCCGCCCAGGCTTGATACAACCAAAGAAGTGGCCAGATCGCGATAGCGATAAAGACAAAAACCCGCCAAACCGCAAAACGCATCAGTAGTTCTTCCGCAAATCGAGCCCGGTATATAAAGAAGCGACTTCATCCGAGTAACCATTGAACATCTGCGTGTCCCGCACATTGGGCTTGAACAGGCCGCTCGGTAAACGCCGTTCCCGTGCCTGAGTCCAGCGCGGATGATCGACCGTGGGATTCACGTTCGCATAGAAACCATACTCATCGGACGCAATGCTCTGCCAAGTCGTCTTCGGCTGCTCACTCACCAGGCTGATCCGCACAATGGATTTGACGCTCTTGAAGCCATACTTCCACGGCACCACCAACCGCAGCGGCGCGCCATTCTGATTCGGCAACTCCCGCCCATACATGCCCACCGCAAGAATCGCCAACGGGTTCATCGCCTCGTCCAGACGCAGCCCTTCGACATAAGGCCATTCAATCAAGGCGAAACCGGAGCGCTGTCCGGGCATGCTCTTGGGATCCTGCAGGGTTTCGAAGCGAATGTATTTGGCGTTGGCGGTGGGCTCGACTTGGTTGAGCAACGCAGAGAGGGGAAAGCCAATCCAGGGAATCACCATCGACCACGCCTCTACGCAGCGAAGACGATAGATCCGCTCCTCTAACTGATAAGGCTTCATGAAGTCTTCCAGGGCATAGCGCCCCGGCTTACCCACCTCCCCGTCCACCACCACGCTCCACGGCTCGGTCTTCAGCGCACCAGCATTTGCCGCCGGATCACCTTTATCAGTGCCGAACTCATAGAAGTTGTTGTAATGGGTCGCATCCTTGAACGGCGTGATCGCCTCATCCTTGACGTTGACCGCCCCCCATTTAGTAGAAGGCAGCTTTTCGGCAAACCAGGAAGGCGCCTTGCCAGGCTCGACATCGGCATAACGCGCCGCCTCGTCGGCATTGGCCCAACGAGGCAGACTGCTCACTGCCAAACCGGCCACGGCAGCACCCAGCACATTGCGACGAGATAGATAGAAGGATTCAGGCGTAACGTCCGACTCATGACAGTCAGACGCTTTGGGGACTTTGATCAGCATGGCTACTCCGCAGCATTGGAGAACAGATGCACCAATAGACTGCGGAGTATGAGGGAAATTACATCATTCGGCGTTTTTGTGCCGACGAAGACGCAACAGGTATTGAACCGGACCAGAGGCCGCATACCCGAGGAACACCAACAGCAGAATGCGCGGTGGATCACTGAACACAACGGCAAACACCAGCACCACTGCCAGGATCGCCACGAAAGGCACGCGCCCTTTCAAGTCCAGCTCCTTGAAGCTGTTGTACTTGATGTTGCTGACCATCAGCATGCCAGCCGCCGCCACCATCAATGCCACCAGGAACGACATCTTGGAACCCTGGATGCCGTAATCACTGAATGCCCAGACAATCCCCGCCACCACACCGGCAGCAGCCGGGCTGGCCAAACCAATGAAGTAACGCTTGTCTGCCGTGCCGACCTGGGTATTGAACCGCGCCAGCCGCAACGCCGCACCCGCCACATAGATGAAGGCAACCATCCAGCCGACCTTGCCCATGTCGCCCAAGGCCCAGCCGAATGCCAGCAACGCCGGCGCCACGCCAAAGGCGACCATGTCCGACAGCGAGTCGTACTCGGCACCGAAGGCACTCTGGGTATTGGTCATGCGCGCAACGCGGCCATCAAGGCCGTCAAGCACCATGGCGACGAAAATCGCGATGGCGGCAAACGCAAAATACTTGCTCGCTCCAACCGAGTCACCAGCGCTCAAGGCGGCCTGGGCACTCATCGAGTTGATGATGGAGTAGAACCCTGCGAACAGGTTCGCAGTGGTGAACAGATTCGGCAGAAGATAGATACCACGATGCCGGACTTTACGACCTTCAGCGTCATGCCCTTCTTCGATGTGTTCATCGATGGGCAGCAGACTTTCGGCGTCAGGAGCCTGGTTTGGCTCTTCGGGACGTTCGCTCATGGACATTACCTTGCAACAGGGTGGAAAGTTTCGACAGGTGTCTGGGACGACGGTTCGGCCACAAACGATGCAGCTTTATACCAGAACCGGCGATCCAAACGAAAAAACGCGGCCTAGGCCGCGTTTTCCGTACAAGACAGCGACTTAGTTTTTGGCTTTGTCGACGATCTTGTTGGCACCGATCCACGGCATCATGGAGCGCAGTTGCTCGCCGATGATTTCGATACCGTGAGCGGCGTTGTTACGACGCTTGGCGGTCATCGAAGGATAGCCGGTCGCGCCTTCGCTGATGAACATCTTGGCGTATTCGCCGTCCTGAATACGTTTCAGGGCGTTGCGCATGGCCTGACGGGATTCGGCGTTGATCACTTCCGGGCCGGTCACGTACTCGCCGTACTCGGCGTTGTTGGAGATCGAGTAGTTCATGTTGGCGATACCGCCTTCGTACATGAGGTCAACGATCAGCTTCAGTTCGTGCAGGCATTCGAAGTAGGCCATTTCCGGCGCATAGCCAGCTTCAACCAGGGTTTCGAAACCGGCTTTGACCAGCTCAACGGTACCGCCACACA
This sequence comes from Pseudomonas sp. ADAK2, assembly GCF_012935755.1. Lineage (GTDB taxonomy): Bacteria > Pseudomonadota > Gammaproteobacteria > Pseudomonadales > Pseudomonadaceae > Aquipseudomonas. Next base: position 5,540,036 of record NZ_CP052862.1, on the reverse strand, counting down.
GAACGGCTTGCTCGCCGAACAGGTCGGTTTCGGTCTCGTCCTTGAAGGTGGTTTCGATGATGCCGGTACGGCCGCCACCAACGCCAGCAGCGTAGGACAGTGCAACGTTCTTGGCGTTGCCGGAAGCATCCTGGTAGATAGCGATCAGGTCAGGGATACCGCCGCCTTTGACGAACTCGGAACGCACGGTGTGGCCCGGTGCTTTCGGCGCGATCATGATCACGTCGAGGTCAGCGCGCGGAACAACCTGGTTGTAGTGGATCGCGAAGCCGTGGGAGAAGGCCAGGGTGGCGCCTTTCTTGATGTTCGGCTCGATTTCGTTCTTGTACAAAGCAGACTGGAACTCGTCCGGGGTCAGGATCATGACCAGGTCGGCAGCAGCAACAGCGGAAGCAACGTCAGTCACTTTCAGGCCGTGAGCTTCGGCCTTGGCAACAGTGGCCGAACCTTTACGCAGGCCAACAGTAACGTCAACGCCGGAGTCTTTCAGGTTGCACGCTTGAGCGTGGCCCTGGGAACCGTAACCGATGATGGCAACTTTCTTGCCCTGGATGATCGACAGGTCGCAGTCTTTTTCGTAATAAACTTTCATGAAATTCCCCTATATATCCAGGCCGTTCAGGCCATTCGCTAATTTGGTTTAGATGCTGAGTACTTTGTCGCCGCGGGCGATACCGGTTACGCCGCTACGGACGGTTTCCAGAATCGATGCGGTGCCGATGGACTGAATGAAGCTGTCGAGCTTGTCGCTGGTACCGGTCAATTGAACGGTATACACGCTGGCGCTGACATCAACGATCTGCCCACGGTAAATATCGGTAGTGCGCTTGATCTCGGCGCGCTGGGCGCCGGTAGCCTTGACCTTGACCAGCATCAGTTCGCGCTCGATGTGAGCACTCTCCGACAGGTCGACCAATTTGACCACTTCGATCAGCTTGTTCAGGTTCTTGGTGATCTGCTCAATCACTTCGTCATGACCAACCGTGGTCAACGTCAGACGCGACAAGGTCGGGTCTTCGGTCGGTGCCACGGTCAGGCTTTCGATGTTGTAGTTGCGCTGCGAGAACAGGCCGACTACACGAGACAGAGCGCCTGGTTCGTTTTCCAGAAGCAAGGAAATAATATGTCGCATGATTAAGTACGCTCCGTCTTGCTCAGCCACATATCGCGCATGGAGCCGTCTTTGATCTGCATCGGGTAGACGTGCTCGCTGGTGTCGACCGAAACATCGATGATCACCAGGCGATCCTTCATGGCGAACGCCTCTTCCATCTTCGTCTTCAAATCTTTCGATTCGGTGATGCGCACGCCGACGTGACCATAGGCCTCCGCCAACTTGACGAAATCAGGCAACGATTCCATGTAGGAATGCGAGTGACGGCTGCCGTAGCTCATGTCTTGCCACTGGCGAACCATACCCAGAACACCGTTGTTCAGGATGACGATTTTCACCGGCAAGCCATATTGCAGACAGGTGGACAGTTCCTGGATGTTCATCTGGATGCTGCCCTCGCCCGTCACGCAAACGACGTCGGCATCCGGGAAGCTCAACTTGATACCCATGGCCGCCGGGAAACCGAAGCCCATGGTGCCCAGGCCACCGGAGTTGATCCAGCGGTTGGGCTTGTTGAACCGATAGTACTGCGCGGCGAACATCTGGTGCTGGCCCACGTCCGAAGCAACATAGGCATCGCCCTTGGTCACTTCGCACAGGGTTTCGATCACGGTCTGCGGCTTGATGACGCTGCCGTCGCCCTTGTCGTAAGGGAACAGGCCGCGATCACCGCGCCACTCATCCACCTGCTTCCACCAACTGGCCACGGACTCCTTGTTCGGGGTCTCGCCGATTTCCTTGAGGATCGCGACCATTTCGGTCAGGACACTTTCCACCGGACCAACGATAGGCACGTCGGCCTTGATGGTCTTGGAGATCGAAGCCGGGTCGATGTCGATGTGAATGATCTTGGCGTTCGGGCAGAACTTCGCCGGGCCGTTGATCACGCGGTCATCGAAACGCGCACCGACGGCGAGGATCACATCCGCATGGTGCATCGCCAGGTTGGCGGTGTAGCTGCCGTGCATGCCGAGCATGCCGATGAACTGACGGTCGGTGCCAGGGTAGGCACCCAGCCCCATCAGGGTATTGGTCACTGGCAGGTTGAGCATCTTCGCCAATTCGGTCAGCGGCGCGGAGCCACCACCGAGAATCACGCCGCCGCCGGCGTACATCACCGGACGCTTGGCCGCCAGGAGCATTTCTGCAGCCTTGCGGATTTGCCCGGAGTGACCGCGAACGGCCGGGCTGTAGGAACGCAGCTTGGCTTTTTTCGGGAAGATGTATTCGAACTTCTCGGCCGGGTTGGTCATGTCTTTCGGGATATCGACCACGACCGGGCCCGGACGACCGGATTGCGCCAGGTAGAACGCCTTCTTCATGACTTCCGGGATTTCCGAAGCGTGCTTGATCATGAAGCTGTGCTTCACGATCGGCCGGGAGATACCGATCATGTCGGTTTCCTGGAACGCGTCGGTGCCTACCATGGTGCTAGGCACCTGGCCGGAAATGACCACCATTGGAATGGAGTCCATATAAGCAGTGGCGATCCCGGTGATGGCGTTTGTTGCGCCAGGACCGGAAGTCACCAGTACCACGCCGGCTTTACCGGTGGCACGGGCATAGCCGTCAGCCATATGGGTAGCCGCTTGTTCGTGACGAACCAGGATGTGAGTCACTTCCGGTTCTTTGAACAGGGCATCGTAGACATGAAGAAGAGCACCACCGGGGTACCCGTAGATATATTTGACGCCTTCGTCACGCAAAAAGCGGACGAGCATCTCACCGCCAGATAAAAGCTCCACGTTGTTCACCTCTAAAACGCCAGAATACCGTCCACTCACAAGAGGACGGGTCTTAATAGGTTTACTTCTCGGCAGAGCATGAGCGACGGTGGTCGCCGACTACGTCAGCACTGACTGAGCAAGTATTGGGATCGTCCCAAGTGTTGCGGGCCTTTCCCACCCAGCGCGAGGTAACGCGTTGCGGGTGTAACAGGTCGGCGCGGGTATGCGCCTCATGATCTACCGAGTGGGTCTGCTTCTGGCAGTCCCTCTACAGCGGACTTTGGATTCTTCTGTTTCGTCCTCTGCAAGTCAAGCCGTCTATGTGCTTTATTGTGAGTAAGCACATGAGAACGCAAGAAAAAACCCGTAAACGGCATGTGTGTTAGCTTCAATTGCGCAACTTATGACAAGGAAACGGCATGCGTACCTTCTTCCTCACCGCCAGTCTGCTGATCACCCTGAGCCCCATGTGCATGGCCGGTCAGATTTACAAATGGGTCGATGCCCAAGGCGTGACTCACTTTGATGCCCAGCCACCCCAGGGTCAGCAAGCCACCACCGTGGTCACGCCCTCCCCGCCCGCCGGCAAACCACCCGCGCCTGAACGCAGCAATGTGCTGGGCGACCAACAGGCCATCGATAAGACGGTGAAAAAGCAGGTTGCCGAGCAGCAGGCCCAGCTCAAGGCGTTCTGTGAACAGGCGCGGACCAACCTTGCTCAACTGCAGAACAATCCACGACTACGGGAAGAGGTTGATGGCGAGATGCGCCGCCTGACTGACCAGACACGTCAGGAGCGCATGACCGAAGCACAGAAACAGATCGCGGATAATTGCCAATAAACTCCCTTGTAGGAGCGAAGCTTGCTCGCGAAGGCGGCATAACGTTCAACAAATGTGCTGAATGTTATGCCGCCTTCGCGAGCAAGCTTCGCTCCTACAGGGGATAGGTGTCAGCGGGAGGCGGTGATCAGCAGGTCGAACTCTTTGAGCAGGAGCTGAAGCTGTCGATCCTTGCCCTGGACATTGCGCGCAGCGAAGACCATCTCGGCCATTTCCTGAATACCCGACGCATTGGGCAAAGGCAGATCCTGTTCGAGGATCGCCTTCATGCGCGGCAGGAAAATCCATTGCAGCCATTGCTCGAAGTCCAAGGTGTCGACCGAGAACGGCTCGACACTGGACAGCGCTTCAACGCTTGGTGAAACCTCGTCCCACCAGCCCTGAATCCGCAGCTCACGCTCGATCAGCAGCAGTTGCTCGGCAATCTTTGGGAAACGAGCATCCATCACAGCGAAACCTTGGCCTTCTGACGGGCCAGTGCGGCGCCGGCGGAATCGCCCTGTTTCTCGCGAGCCTGAGCGATCAGCTCCCACAGGCTGGCCTGTAGATCCGGACGGCCATTGGCGAACGTCAGGCCACGACGGGCAAACTGTTCGGCCTGCGGTGCATCACCCTGAGCCATGCGCACCTGCGCCAAGCGATAAAGCACTTGCGGTTCACGCGGGGCAACGCGCTGGGCACGCTCCAGGCTGGAAGACGCACCGTTGAGGTCGCCACCGGCCTGTTGCTGTTGCGCAGTAGTCAGCAATGCCAACACTGGACCGTCCAGTTGTTCGTCGGCAGACAGGCCACCACCGGTGCTCGCTGAAGGAATCCCGGTCGGCGCCGACGGCATGCTGTAGCTGCCTTGATTGATCGGTGCGGACTGAACCGGCGACGTATCAATCGGACCCGGCGTAATCGGCCCAGGCGTGATCGGCGAAGTGCTGATCGGCGCCGAGCTCACGGCACCACCACCCGGCACCATCACCACCACACCGGTATCACCTTGCGGGATCGCCTGAGGCTGGCCTTGTACTGGACGTTTCACGGTCGTCTGGCGGAAACCGCCATTCGCCTGAATCCGTTCACTGTTCGATACCGCGCTGCCGGAATCCACGACCGGGATCGAACCGCGCTGTACGGAGGAACAACCGCTGAGCAAAGCCACGGCGGTAACCGCTGGAATCAACCACTTGTTCACTTGAAACCCTCTTTGCTTAATTCATCCAGCCCTTGACCCAATCCATCACCGTTTCGCCAGAAGCAGGGGTTTCCCCACCGCAAGCGGCGCCGGGAGGCGGTTCGCTGCCGCGAATATACGGCATCTGCACCGCGCCTGGGCAGTTGGCATCAGAGCCTTGCCCTGTGCGCGAATCGACCCAGGCCTGGACAATATTGTCCGGCTGCGGCATGTCCAGTGGAAGTGGATCGGCCTTGCGCATGAAACTGGTCCAGACCTGCAACGCGCCGGTCGCACCGGTGAACGGGGTCTTGCCGTTATCGTCGCGGCCCAGCCACACCACTGCCAGCAGATCCTGACTGAAACCGGCGAACCAGCTGTCACGAGAATCGTTACTGGTACCGGTCTTGCCCGCCAGCGTCAGGGTTTTCGGCAGCACGTTGTAGACCGAGCTGCCGGTGCCTTCACGCATGACCCGCTGCATGGCGCTCTGGATCAGGAAAATCGACGCCGGATCGAAACGCTGCTGAATCTGGAATGGATAACGCTTGAGCGGCTCGCCTTCGGCAGTCAGCACGCTGCGAATCCCGCGCATCGGCGTATTGAAACCGCCGTTGGCCAAGGTCTGGTACATGGTCGCCACTTCCATCGGCGTCAGGCCACCCGCACCCAACAGCATCGACGGGAATGCCGGGAACTCACGAGTCACACCCAACCGCGCCAGGGTCTTGAGGACATTCGGCACGCCCAGTTCCAACCCGAGACGCGCAGTCGACAGGTTGTACGAATGCGCCAGCCCCTGATACAGGAACACCGTGCCGTGGGAGCGGCGATCATAGTTCTGCGGCTTCCAGACCTGGCCGTCCGCGCCCTTCACCGAGAAGGCATCGTCCGACAGCCAACTGGTCAAGCTGTACTGGCTTGGTTTCTCAAGCGCCGTCAGATAAACCGCCGGCTTGATCAACGAGCCGATCGGTCGCACCGCATCCAGCGCGCGGTTGAAACCGGCAAAACTCGCCTGGCGACTGCCGATCATGGCCTGGACTTCGCCGGTTTCCGGGTTGGTCACGACCATCGCCGCTTCGACGTCATCCGAACCCTTGCGCCCGGCCAGGCGCTTAAAGGTGTCGTTGACCGAGGCTTCGGCTTTCATCTGCAGGATCGGGTCGAAACTGGTGAAGATCCGCAGGCCTTCCTCGGTCAAGTCTTCGTCACGATAGTCTTCGCGAAGTTGACGTTTAACCAGATCGATAAAGCCCGGGAACGAGCTGTCGGCCAGCTTGCCGCGAGTGGTCACACCCAATGGCATGGCTTTCGCCGCAGCGACTTGTTCGGCAGTAGCAACACCCTGCTGCTCAAGCACATCAAGCACCAGGTTGCGTCGCTCCAGCGCCCGCTCAGGATTGCGACGCGGGTTGTAATAGGACGGGCCCTTGACCATGCCCACCAACAAAGCGACTTGATGCAGTTTCAGTTCGGACAACGGCTGGCCGAAGAAGAACTGGCTGGCCAACCCGAAACCGTGCACTGCACGCTGACCGTCCTGACCGACAAACACTTCATTGAGGTAAGCCTCAAGAATTTCCTGTTTGTCGTAATGCAGTTCCAGCAGCATCGCCATCATCGCTTCGGTGAGCTTGCGGGTCAGGCTGCGTTCGCTGGTCAGGTAGAAGTTCTTGACCAATTGTTGCGTCAGCGTACTGCCGCCCTGGGTCATCTTGCCGCCAGAGGTGTTGACGTAGACGGCCCGCGCAATCGATTTCGGCGACACGCCCCAGTGGTGATAGAAGTCCCGGTCTTCCACGGCGACCAGGGTCTCCAGCAGATACGGCGGCACCTGATCGATCTTGATCAGGATGCGGTCTTCGAGGTTCTTCGGGTAAATCCCGCCAATCATCAGCGGCTCAAGGCGCACCACCGACAGCTTCGAACCGTTGGTCGCCGAGAGTTCGGCCACGTAGTCGCCGGAGAACCGCACGCGCACGGGCTGGGCTTTCTCCATGCCTTCATAGAACTGGAAGCCGCGAGTATTCAAGTCGACGGTATTGCCGTTGACCGCCGCCGCACCGGGGCCGTTGCTCACGGCTTCGCGTCGATAGCCCAGGGCATCGAGTTCGGTGAGGAAGTCTTCCTTGCTCAGCTTCTGGCCGGTGAACAGCTCAAGCGGGCGGGCATACACCTTGGCCGGAATGGTCCAGCGCTTGCCGGAGAACTTCTCCTGGACGATCGCGTCGAGGTAAACCGCGAACCCGGCGAGCACGACGAGGCCGACCAGGCTGAGTTTAATGGCCCAGCTCAGCCAGGGGCTCATGCCCTTGGAAGGTGGTTTTTTTTTGCTGCGAGGGGATCGAGTACGAGTCATGGCGGCGGATTATACGCACTTTATTCATACTCAACAGGAGCCTGCCGAGGTTTGCGTCAGCCGGACTTGCGGCCATAATGACGGCCGTGAATTTTCCCCAGACTCTGAAGGATCGCCTGTGAGCCAGTCCCTGATCGCCGCCCTGCAAAACCCGGCCCTCTACCCGCATCCCGTCGAAGGGTTCCAGGTTATCGAGACCCATATCTCCTGGGTCATCCTCACGGGTCCCTTTGCTTATAAAGTGAAGAAACCGGTGAATTTCGGCTTCCTCGACTTCACCAACCTCGATGCCCGTGAACATTTCTGCGGCGAAGAGCTGCGCCTGAACCAGCGCCTGACCAACGATTTGTATCTGGAAGTGTTGCCGATTACCGGCAGCGTCGAAGCACCACAACTGGGCGGCGATGGTCCGGTCGTCGATTTCGCCCTGAAAATGCGCCAGTTCCCGCAAAGCCAATTGCTCAGCACCCTGCAAGCCAATGGCGAACTGACCACCGCACACATCGACGAGATGGCCGCACAAATCGCGCAATTCCACCTCACCGCGCCGAAAGTACCGGCCGAACACGACGCCGGGACCCCGGATAGCGTGATGGCACCGGTGCGCCAGAACTTCGAGCAGATTCGTCCGTTCCTCAGTGACAAGGCCGATCTGCTGCAACTCGACGCCCTGCAAGCCTGGGCCGAAAGCAGCTTCGAACGCCTCAAGCCACTGTTTGCCCAACGCAAGGCTGACGGTTTCACCCGCGAATGCCACGGTGACATTCACTTGGGCAACGCTACCGTGATCGACGGCAAGGTCGTGATCTTCGACTGCATCGAATTCAACGAGCCGTTCCGCTTCACCGACGTCTATGCCGACACTGGCTTCCTGGCGATGGACCTGGAAGACCGTGGCCTCAAGAGCATGGCGCGCCGTTTCATCAGCCAGTATCTGGAACTGACCGGCGACTACCAGGGCCTTGAGGTGCTGAACTTCTATAAAGCCTATCGTGCACTGGTTCGCGCCAAGGTCAGCCTGTTCAGCATGCCAGCCGAAGCCGATCCGGTGCAGCGCGCCACCACCCTGCGCCAGTACCGCAACTACGCCAACCTGGCCGAAAGCTACAGCACAATTCCTTCGCGTTTCCTGGCGATTACCCACGGCGTTTCCGCTGTTGGCAAAAGCCGTGTGGCGATGCGTCTGGTCGAGGCACTGGGCGCCGTTCGCCTGCGCTCGGATGTGGAGCGCAAGCGCCTGTTCGGTGAGCAGACCGTGCCGAACGATCCACAGGCCGGCATCTATAGTGCCGACGCCAGTGCGGCGACCTACACCCGCCTGCATGACATCGCCGCGGTGATCCTGCGCGCCGGTTTCCCGGTGGTGATCGATGCCACCTACCTCAAGCGCGACCAACGTGACGGCGCGGCCAAAATTGCCGAAGCCACCGGCGCACCGTTCCTGATTCTGGACTGCAATGCGCCGCAAGCTGTGATCGAGAGCTGGCTGGCCCTGCGTCAGGCAGACAAAACCGATCCGTCCGACGCCAACCTGGCCGTTATCGCCGACCAGCAAGCCAGCCGCGAAGCGCTGACGCCAGCCGAGATTCTGTGCAGCAAACGCGTTCAAACCAATGAAAGCGGGACCCTCGACACGGTTGTGGCGCAGATTCGCCAACGCATGCCAGGCCTGTAAGAAACTATTTCAGCCGTGGAGCCTTCGCCGGCTTCACGGCAGTCAAATAGTGGCACTATACTGGCGTCATAAAACCAACAGGTGATGTGACATGAGCCAGCCGAAACTTCTCGACACCCCGCTTTATGCCTTGCTGCACAAAGACGACATCGCAGGTTTCAACAAGGAACGCCCGACGGACGGCCCCATCGACATGGTCGGTGGCGATTTCCGGGGTCTTGACCTGCGTGAGCTGAACGCCGATGGCGTCGACTTTACCGATGCGTACTTCCGCTCCGCCGACCTGCGCGGCATCGACTTTCGCAATGCGTCCCTGGAAGGCGCGAGCCTGGCCCATGCGCAAATCTCCGGCGCCTACTTCCCGCCAGAGCTGAGTGCCGACGAGATCCTGATGTCGATGAACTTCGGTACACGCTTGCGTTATCGCACCCGCTGAAACGACCATTACCTGACAAGTCCAGCGCCCCCGCCTTGCGCTGGACGCCGCGCGTTATCTGCCGCAACCACTGATCTCCTGCACCTTCTCCTACTGCGTCTGCAGCCAATTCTTTCGCGCCAAGCGCTTGCCTCTTAGAAGCATTTGCCTCGAATCCGACCAAACAATCACGCTTTTCCTACTGATGGCTACACTCCTCAAAGGCTCGCCCACGCACCGTTCGGCTGTCGCAAGGAGGCTTGATGAATGATGAACTGCAACACCTGAAGAATCTTGGCAAGACGTCGGCACAATGGCTGCATGCCGTGGGCATCCACAGTGCCTCGGACTTGCGTCGCCTGGGGGCGGTGGATGCTTATCGGGCCGTGCGTACGCGCGGGTTCCGGGCGTCGAAGGTGTTGCTGTATGCGATCGAGGGCGCCCTGATGGATGTGCACTGGAACGACATCCCCGCTGAACGCAAGGAAGCCTTGAACAAACAACTGGAAGCCATCTCCTCACGCCACAAGAATTGAACAGGCGCCATCGCCATGTACCTGCTCGGGGAACAACCGGCTTACGCCGACACACTGATCAATCGCCTGCAAAACCTGCCCGCGCGGTTACTGGAGGGTTTATCGCCCTGCGGCCCGGCCCTGGAGTTTTCCGCCGTCGACGACCTCGCGACGGTATTGCCCGGCAATCAATTGTTCTTGCTCGACAACGGCCTGCTGCACGGCTGCGTCGACCATCGTCCCTTGTTCTATTTGCATGAAGGCGATCTGGTCGGCCTGCGCCAAGGCGTTGAGCTGCCGCATTGTCGCTTGCGCAGCGACGGCCCGCTGTCCTTGATCCCTTACCTGCGTGCCGAGGTTTTCCAGCATATTTATGCCGAGCCGCAGCGTTCGGAGTTGTTCCTGCAATACCTGGTCGGCCAGACGGCCCTGTTGTCCGACGCGGTCGCCCGCCTGAAACAACCCGAATACCGCAGCACCCACGGCTTTCAGCGCGTGGCCAGCGGCGAAGTGCTGATCCAGCAAGGCGATGAGGCCGATCATGTGTTCGTCATCATCGAAGGCCATGCCGAAGCGTTTGTCGACGGGCATAAAGTCGGCGATGTGCCCAAGGATGAGATTTTCGGCGCCATGGCGGTATTCACCGGCGAAAAACGCAACGCCAGTGTGATCGCCCGCGAACCGAGCACGGTGATGCTGATTCCCAAGGACCAGTTTCTGAGCCTGACGCAAAGCAATCCGAAGATCGCCCATAGCCTGATCGAGAGCATGGCGCGGCGCATCGACCTGCTTAACAAGCAGATCACCCAGCTGAGCGCGGCTAAAATTTCAGGCTGAAGCCCGGTGATTTCAAGGCCTGCAGGCTAATTTGAAATAAATGAGAAATCAGCGGTTGACTTGGTAATGAGAATCGCTATGATTATCACAACTGGTCGCGAGACTGGTCGATATTCTGAAAAGCCCTTGGTTCGGACTCTCAGATTATCTCCTCATCAGGCTAATCACGGTTATTTGACCCGGCTCTTGCCGGGTCTTTTTTTGCCTGTGAAAAAGTGCTTACTGGCTCATCTGCTTGCGCATCTCAGCGCAGTAATCCGGCGCTGGCCTGGCAGGCGTGTACCAGACGTAATCGGCCATGGCCGACGTGACCTCACTGCCCTGCTGCGCCAGCATCAATACGGTGGGGGCTTCGGACTCTCCCAAGTCCAGCACATGCAGCGGCACGCCGACATCCTTGCGCGCATGGTAGGCACCGGCGATCAACATTGACGGCTTGGGTGCTGCGATCAGCCGTTCGGCGATGCGCCGGTCACGTTGTTGCTGCACCGCCAGCATCGCCGGCATTTGTGATTGAGGCAGCAGGCCGCAATGGGAGCCGCTGATTTGCTCCAGCAGCTCTTTCTTCACCGACGGGGCATTGCTGCGCGAACCGCTCACGGTCGTTGGCTGGGTGTAGAAAGCCCGAACTTCAGTGTTGTCGAGATTGGCCGCCAGCAGTGGATAAGGCTGACCCAAGGCGAAGCGCACAATCGGCCCGTACAAATCCCAGTCCCAACCCGATTGCCAGGCTAATGCGCCAGGCAGATCAGTTGGAAGTGTCGAGGCATGGCGCACGTCATCGACGCGCGGTTGTTGATCGGGCGTGAGCATTTCCAGCAGCAGGCTGCCTTGAGGTCGCTGCTGCCCCAGTTCCTGGAGCAACCACAATTGCAGTTGATGGTGATCGCGGTTGTCGTGCTGTTCACCCACAATCAGCCGTGATGGCTTGGCCAACCGTACGACCAGTTCTTGCGCCGTCAGCGACTGACCGTTGCGCAAGTCGCGAATCTCGCCGGTGATCGGTGGCGGCGCCGCAACGTGCTGGCAGGCACTCAGTAGTAATGCAGCCAGCAGCAGAATCCCTCGCATGTTCTCACCTCGATGAATGACTCAGCGGGCGATGATCAGCGGATGCCCACGCTCCGGGTGCGGTTGCACCAGCACTTCCAGTCCGAACACCGCTTTGAGTGGTTCCGGCCGCAGCACCTGCTCCGGTGTATCCAACGCCACCGGTCGCCCGCCTTCAAGCAGCAAGATGCGATCACAATAACGCGCCGCCAGGTTCAGATCATGCAGGATCACCATGACCGCCGCACCGCGATCAGCGAATTCGCGCACCGCTTGCAAGGTGGTGTGCTGATGCAGCGGATCGAGCATCGAGGTCGGCTCATCCAGCAGTAAAGTCTGCCCCGCCTCCCCCGGCCAGAGTTGCGCCAGCACCCGCGCCAGATGCACCCGCTGACGCTCACCGCCGGACAGGGCCAGGTAACTGCGACCGCTCAGGTGCCCGGCATCAGCGGCGGTCAATGCTGCGGCGACGATTTCATCGTCGCGCACCCGGCCGCTTTGATAAGGCAAGCGGCCCATGCCGACCACTTCCTCGACGCGAAAGCCGAAGTCCAGGGTCGACACTTGCGGTAGAACCGCCAGTCGCTGAGCGCGCTGGACGCCGGTGCATTGCCGCAACTCCAATTGATCGAGCCAGACGCGCCCCTCATCGGGATGCAGCTCACCGCACAACGCCCCGAGCAACGTACTCTTGCCGGCGCCGTTCGGTCCCAGCACACCGAGGACTTCGCCCGGCTTGAGTTCGAGGGTGATACCCGTCAGCACGGTTTTGCTGCCGCGACGGATCGACAGGTTTTCCGTACGCAGCATCAGGCAGGTCTCCTGAGCAGCAGGAACAGGAAGAACGGCGCGCCAATGAAGGCAGTGACGATACCAATCGGCAATTCGGCGGGCGCCAGGGCCAGGCGCGCCACCAGATCGGCGAACAACAGCAGACTCGCACCGGCCAACACCGAGGCCGGCAGCAACACTCGATGATCAGGCCCGGCCAGCAGCCGCACCAGATGCGGCACCACCAACCCGACAAACCCGATCATCCCCGCCGCCGCCACCGCTGCACCGACACCCAGCGCGGTGCAGAACACCAATTCACGCTTGAGCCCTTCGACATCGATGCCCAGATGACCCGCTTCCGATTCCCCCAGCAGCAACGCATTTAAAGCTTTGGCCCGGCGCGGCAACCACAGCGCCACACCGGCAGTGACCAGCAGCAACGGCCAGAGCCGCGAATAACTGGCGCCGTTGAGGCTGCCCAGGTTCCAGAAGGTCAGCGTGCGCAACGTCGCGTCATCCGCCAGATAAGTGAACAACCCCACAGCTGAACCCGCCAGCGCCGTCAGCGCTATACCCGCCAACAGCATGGTTGCGACATTGGTTTGCCCGTTACGTCGGCCCAGTCGATAGACCAATGCGGTCACGCCGAGCCCACCGAGAAACGCACATAACGACAAAAGATAAGGCCCGAACGCTTCAGGCAAACCACCGAACGCCGAGCCACCGACAATCGCAATCGCCGCACCCAACGCCGCGCCACTGGAAACCCCGACCAGCCCCGGATCAGCCAATGGGTTGCGAAACAGCCCCTGCATCGCCACCCCGGACAGCGCCAGCACACCGCCCACCGCCAAGCCCAACAGCGTTCGTGGAAGCCGAATCTGCCCAAGAATCAGTTCAGCCTGCTCCAACCCATCCGGGGCAATCGGCACTCCGATCAGCCGCAGCGCCGCCCGCAACGTATCGAGCAGCGGCAAGCTCACCGGGCCCAGGGCCAGCGACAACCAGATCGCCAGCAAACACAGCAGGCTCAAGCCAATAAAGAGTGCGCGAGGTTTGACCAGCGTGGTCATTGGCCGGTCGCGCCGGGATAGAAACCGTCGGAGAGCTTTTTCAGCGCCTCAGGCAAGCGTGGTCCCAGCCCGCCGACCAGCAAGGTCGGATCAAGCTCCATGACGCGCCCGTCCTTGGCCGCGCGGGTCGAGGACAGGATCGGGTTTTCCTTGAACAACGCCGCACGGGCCGCGTCGCCGGTCAACGCGCGATCGGCGAACACCAGCACTTCGGGATTCAGACTGGCCAGGGACTCGTTGGAAAAAGGTTTGTAGCCGGTATGGGTAGCCAGGTTGTGGCCACCGGCCCGTTGCAGCAACCAATCGGCGGCAGTGTCCTTGCCGGCAATCAACGGCTTGCCGCCCGCGTTGCCGATCAGCAGCAGTACACCCGGCGCTTTGTGTTTGAGCTGGGTCTCGGAGACCCGGGCTTTTTGCTGATCCAGTTGCTGTTGGTACACCTGCCACGCTTGCGAAGCCTGATCTTCAGTGCCGAGCAGCTTGCCCAGGTGCCCCAGATTATTTTTCAAGGCAGGCATATCCGGCTGGGCGGAAAACAATTCAACCTGTACGCCAGCGCTGCGAATCTGCGAAAGCACCGGTGGCGGCCCCATCTCTTCGGTGCCGACCAAAATCTGCGGGCGCAGGCTCAAGATGCCTTCCGCCGACAATTGCCGCTGATAGCCGATGCTCGGCAACGCCTTCAGGGATTCGGGATGCTGGCTGGTGGTATCGACGCCGACCAGTTTCGACTCGCCGCCCAACGCGCTCACCCACTCCGACAAGGCGCCGCCGGCACTGACCCAACGTTGCGGCAACTCGGCCGCGCTGGCCTCGTGACTGACCAGCAGTCCGACACACAGCGCGACAACGCGGGTACTCAGGCGCATAAACAGCTTCCTTAAAGGGTTTTCCCGGGCATCCGGCGGACAGGCCAAGTATCCTCGGCAGATCGCACGCGCCCCATGGGCGGGCGGCCATTTGATAATTGTTTGCATTTGCACGTCAAGCCCGGACATATCTCGTCACGAGCCGCGCCCCTTGAGGATAGACATGAAGTTTCTTTGCCCAGGCCCAGAGTTGGCCGATGCCAGCAGTCGCGGTTTCGACATCGACGGCCAGAAGCTCTTCGCCGTGCGCCGGGCGGGTCAGGTTTACGTCTATATCAACCGCTGCCCGCACCGGGGCGTCGGCCTGGAATGGAAGCCCGACCAGTTCCTGGACCCGAGCAACAGCCTGATCCAATGCGCCACTCACGGCGCACTGTTTCTGATCGAGGACGGCGAATGCGTCGCCGGCCCCTGCGCCGGGCAATTCCTGACCGCTGTCGACTGCCGCGAAGACGCGCAAGGGATCTGGATCAGCCTTTAACCGTTGAGCAACACGTCAAGACGTCGATCCACCACCATTCCTTCGTGGCTAAGCTGCACGCCATAAGCCAGCACCTCGACCCCACACGCCACCGCCTCACGCAACGCGGCGGCGTAGGCCGAGTCGATTTCTTCGGCCGGTCGCACCGCCTCAATACCGCTGAGATTGACGCAATACAGCTGCACCGCGCGAATCCCGTCCCGAGCCAAATGGGCCAGTTCGCGCAAATGCTTGGCCCCGCGCTGGGTCACCGCATCGGGAAACGCCGCCACCGCTGTACCGTCGTAACCCAGGGTGACGCTTTTGACTTCCACGTACGCCGGCCCGCTCGGGTAATCGAGGCGGAAATCGATACGGCTGCTTTCCTGACCGTAGGCCACTTCTCGTTTCAGCTCAGTAAAACCGTTCAACTCGGTGATCACGCCAGCGCGCAGCGCCTCTTCGATCAAGCCATTGGCGCGCCCGGTGTTCACGCAAAACAGCCGCCCTTGCGGGGTTTCGCCGATTTCCCAGGTGCCGGGCAACTTGCGTTTTGGGTCGTTGGAGCGACTAAACCAGACCTGCCCGCCCTCGACCTGGCAATTGAGCATCGAGCCAGTGTTAGGGCAGTGAATAGTCAGCAACTCGCCGTTAACGGTTTCGATATCGGCGAGAAAACGCTTGTAACGACGAATCAACCGACCTTCTTCGAGGGGAGGATGAAAACGCATCAGCCTTGCCAGCTCTTCAAGCCGCGAGCGATACGCTCCACCGCTTCCTGCAAACGCGGCAGGCTTTGGGTGTAGGCAAACCGCACGTGATGCCCGGCCTGGTAACGGCCGAAGTCCAAGCCGGGAGTAATCGCCACATGCTCGGTTTCGAGGAAATGTCGGCAGAACGCGAAGGCATCGCCGCCGAACTGGCTGATATCAGCGTACAAGTAGAACGCACCTTCCGGCTCCACGGCGATACCAAAACCGAGTTCACGCAGGGCTGGCAGCAGGAAATCGCGACGACGCCCGAATTCGGCGCGGCGCTCTTCCAGGATGGCGATGGTGGCGGGCTCGAAACAGGCCAGCGCGGCATGCTGGGCCATGCTCGGGGCGCTGATGTAGAGGTTCTGCGCGAGTTTTTCCAGTTCGCCGACCGCCGCTTCCGGCGCCACCAGCCAGCCGAGGCGCCAACCGGTCATGCCGAAATACTTGGAAAAACTATTCAGGACGAAAGCGCTGTCATCGACTTCCAGCACACTGGCGGCGTCGGTGCCGTACGTCAGGCCGTGGTAAATCTCGTCTACCACCAAATGACCGTGACGTTGCTTGATCGCCGCCGACAGACCGGCCAGCTCATCACGCGTGAGGATGGTCCCGGTCGGATTGGCCGGCGAGGCCACCAGGGCGCCGACGCTGTCGTGATCCCAATGCCGCGCTACCAGGTCCGGGGTCAGTTGATAGCGCACGTCGGGACCGACTG
This sequence comes from Pseudomonas sp. ADAK2, assembly GCF_012935755.1. Lineage (GTDB taxonomy): Bacteria > Pseudomonadota > Gammaproteobacteria > Pseudomonadales > Pseudomonadaceae > Aquipseudomonas. Next base: position 5,523,688 of record NZ_CP052862.1, on the reverse strand, counting down.
GCACCAGCTGCGCAGCGCCCTCCACCAGGCGCAGGAAATGCCGGTTGCACGGGTAGCCCGGGTCCGCCAGCAGCCAGTGTTTGCCGGGGTCGACCAGCAAGGCGCTAGCCAGCAGCAACGCACCCGAGCCGCCCGGCGTCACCAGAATTCGCTGTGGATCGATGTTCAGTCCGTAACGCTGCTGATAAAAGCCGGAAATGGCCTCACGCAGTTCAGGAATGCCCCGGGCGGCGGTGTAACGGGTCTTGCCCGCGGTCAGCGCGGCCTGGCCGGCCTGGATGATCGGCTCGGCAGTGGTGAAGTCCGGTTCGCCGATTTCCAGGTGAATCACGTCGTGGCCGGCGGCTTGCAGTTCATTGGCCCGCGCCAGCAGCGCCATGACATGGAACGGTTCGATCGCACGACTGCGCGCACTGTAGGGCTGAGCCATTAGCCTTCCTTCAACGGGGAAAAGAATCGATTCTACCTATCCACTGGAACGAGCGAGAACCTAAAGCGGTCAGAGCCGTATAACCGGGGCTGCAAACGACTCAAGCGAGTGTCTCAGCTTTGACTAAAATCAATATTTGATCAGGTCTCCACCACCACCAGACAAGGCTTTGCAATCATTTGCAAGCCCTGCGGGCCACTACCTCGACATCCGGGAGTAGCGCGCCCCGTTTTGATCTGGTAAGTTCGCCCGCTTGCAGCCGCAGGGCCGGCAGGTGTCGGTGATGGAGCAATCCTGCGCAATGGATTACAAGAGTAGAGGCGGTCCATTTCATGCCCACCCAAGCAAAGCAGCAAAACCAGTCGATCAGCGGCTTCGAACCCTACAAAGAAGTTAAGGGCGAGGAGTACATGGGCAAGCCCATGCGCGCTCACTTCACCAAGATCCTGAACAAGTGGAAACAGGACTTGATGCAGGAAGTCGACCGTACGGTTGATCACATGAAAGACGAAGCGGCCAACTTCCCTGACCCGGCAGATCGTGCCAGCCAGGAAGAAGAATTCAGCCTTGAATTGCGCGCCCGTGACCGTGAGCGCAAGTTGATCAAGAAGATCGACAAGACGCTGCAATTGATCGAAGACGAAGAATATGGCTGGTGCGAGTCCTGCGGCGTCGAGATCGGCGTCAAGCGACTGGAAGCCCGCCCTACCGCCGACATGTGCGTTGACTGCAAGACCCTGGCGGAAATCAAGGAAAAGCAAGTCGGCAAGTAATCTCGACTTGAACGAAAAACGGAGCGTGCGAACGCTCCGTTTTTGTTTCTGATGTTTTTTGGCTTTAAATACTGCCCATGACTGCCATCGCCTCCTCCCCCTACATCGGCCGCTTTGCCCCCACGCCCAGCGGCCATTTGCACTTCGGCTCGCTGGTCGCCGCGTTGGCCTCGTACCTTGACGCCCGTTCAGTGGGCGGCCGCTGGTTGATGCGCATGGAAGACCTCGACCCGCCACGGGAAGAACCCGGCGCCCAGGCTGCCATCCTCAAGGCCCTGGAAAGCTACGGTTTCGAGTGGGACGGCGAACTGGTGCGCCAGAGTGATCGCCACGACGCCTATGCCGAAGTGCTCAATCGCCTGTTCAACCATGGCCTGGCCTACGCCTGCACCTGTTCGCGCAAGCAATTGGAGCCGTACCACGGCATTTATCCGGGCCTGTGCCGCAACGCCGGGCACGGCACCGAAGACGCGGCCATTCGCCTGCGGGTGCCGGAGCTGGAATACCACTTCATCGACCGGGTGCAAGGCGAGTTCCGCCAGCACCTGGGCCGGGAAGTCGGCGACTTCGTGATTCGCCGCCGCGACGGGCTCTACGCCTATCAACTGGCCGTGGTACTCGATGACGCTTGGCAAGGCATCACCGATATCGTGCGTGGCGCCGACCTGCTCGATTCCACGCCACGCCAGCTCTACCTGCAAGAACTGCTCGGCCTGCGCCAACCCCGGTACTTGCACGTGCCGCTGATCATCCAGCCGGATGGCAACAAACTCGGCAAATCCTACCGCTCACCGCCATTGGCTGAAGATCAGGCCACGCCATTGTTACTGCGGGCACTGCGGGCGCTGGGACAGAATCCGGGCAGCGAACTGGTTTACGCCACGCCACGGGAAGTACTGGATTGGGGCATCGCCCACTGGGATGCATCGAAGATCCCGCGCACACTGACCCTGCCCGAAGCGCAACTGCAGTGATGGCACTTGCAGTCGCGCCGCCATCCGTTACCATCGCCGCACGTTTTCGGGCACGCGCATAAAAAAGAGAGGCCGGGATGTACATCTATCGCTTGGTCCTGCTTCTGGTCGTGGGGATCTACCTGTTCTCCCCAGCCATCATGGATTGGTGGATCGACGCCACTGGCGCCTGGTATCGCCCGTACCTGCTCTGGCTGATTCTGATCGTCGTGACCTTCATCCTGCAGAGCCAAAAAGATGCCGATGAGCTTTAGCCTCACCCAGATGCTGCTGATCAGCGCCGCCTACCTGGCTGCGTTGTTCGGCGTCGCCTGGATCAGTGAGCGCGGAATGATTCCGCGGGCGATCATTCGCCATCCATTGACCTACACCCTGTCGCTGGGGGTTTACGCCAGTGCGTGGGCGTTTTATGGCACGGTCGGCCTGGCCTATCAGTACGGCTACGGTTTTCTTTCCAGTTATCTTGGGGTCTCCGGCGCATTTTTGCTGGCACCGGTGTTGCTGTACCCGATCCTGAAGATCACCCGCACCTATCAACTGTCGTCGCTGGCGGACTTGTTCGCTTTTCGCTTCCGCAGCACCTGGGCCGGCGCGCTGACCACGATTTTCATGCTGATCGGCGTGCTGCCGCTGTTGGCATTGCAGATTCAGGCCGTGGCCGACTCCATCGGCATCCTCACCCGCGAGCCGGTGCAGCATCGCGTGGCCCTGAGTTTCTGCGCGCTGATTACCCTGTTCACGATCTTCTTTGGTTCGCGGCACATTGCGACGCGGGAGAAACATGAAGGCCTGGTGTTCGCGATTGCCTTTGAATCGGTGATCAAGCTGATCGCCATCGGCGGCGTTGGCTTGTACGCGTTGTACGGGGTGTTTGACGGCCCGCAACAGCTCGAACTGTGGCTGCTGCAAAACCAGACCGCCCTCGCCGCCCTGCACACGCCGCTGCAAGAAGGCCCGTGGCGCACGCTGTTGCTGGTGTTCTTCGCCTCGGCGATCGTGATGCCGCACATGTACCACATGACCTTTACCGAAAACCTCAACCCACGCTCGCTGGTCAGCGCGAGTTGGGGCTTGCCGCTGTTCTTGCTGCTGATGAGCCTGGCAGTGCCGCTGATTCTCTGGGCCGGACTGAAACTCGGCGCCACCACCAACCCGGAATACTTCACCCTCGGCATCGGCATCGCCGCCAACAGCAAGGCCCTGGCGCTATTGGCGTATGTCGGCGGACTGTCGGCAGCCAGCGGTTTGATCATCGTCACCACCCTGGCGCTGTCCGGGATGGCGCTCAACCATTTGGTGTTGCCGCTGTATCAGCCGCCGGCCGAAGGCAATATCTACCGTTGGCTGAAGTGGACCCGCCGGGCGCTGATCGTTGCGATCATCATGGCCGGCTATGGTTTCTACTTGCTGCTGGGCGCGGAGCAGGACCTGGCCAACCTCGGTATCGTCGCCTTCGTCGCCACGTTGCAATTCCTGCCGGGCGTGTTGTCGGTGCTGTACTGGCCGACCGCCAACCGCCGCGGTTTCATCGCCGGTTTGCTGGCGGGGATTCTGGTGTGGCTGGTGACCATGTTGATGCCGCTGGTGGGCAATCTGCAGGGTTTCTACATTCCGCTGCTGAACATGATCTACGTGCTGGACGACACCAGTTGGCACATGGCGGCGATTGCTTCGCTGGCTGCCAACGTTTTGATGTTCACCCTGATTTCGCTGTTCACCAACGCTAGCCCGGAAGAAGCCAGCGCCGCCGAAGCCTGCGCCGTGGACAACGTTCGTCGCCCGCAACGCCGGGAGTTGCACGCCGCCTCGCCTCAGGAATTCGCCACGCAACTGGCCAAACCCTTGGGTGCCAAGGCTGCGCAGAAAGAAGTTGAGCAAGCCCTGCGCGATCTCTATTTGCCATTCGACGAGCGCCGGCCTTACGCCTTGCGCCGTTTGCGTGACCGCATCGAAGCCAACCTCTCCGGCCTGATGGGGCCGAGCGTCGCCCAGGACATGGTCGAAACCTTCCTGCCTTATAAGGCCGGTGGCGAAAACTATGTGACGGAAGACATCCACTTCATCGAAAGCCGTCTCGAGGATTACCACTCGCGCCTCACCGGCCTGGCGGCTGAACTCGATGCCCTGCGCCGTTACCACCGCCAGACCTTGCAGGAACTGCCGATGGGCGTCTGCTCCCTGGCCAAGGATCAAGAGATCCTGATGTGGAACAAAGCCATGGAAGAGCTGACCGGGATTGCTGCGCAGCGTGTGGTCGGTTCGCGCTTGAGCACTATTGGCGATCCGTGGAAAGAATTGCTCCAAGGCTTTATCAACCTGCCCGACGAGCACTTGCACAAACAGCACCTGGCCCTCGATGGCCAGACCCGCTGGCTGAACCTGCACAAAGCGGCGATTGATGAACCGCTGGCGCCGGGCAACAGTGGTTTGGTATTGCTGGTGGAAGACCTGACCGAAACCCAGATGCTCGAAGACAAACTGGTGCACTCCGAGCGGCTGGCGAGCATCGGTCGACTGGCGGCGGGCGTGGCCCATGAAATCGGCAATCCGATCACCGGCATCGCCTGCCTCGCACAGAACCTGCGCGAAGAGCGCGAGGAAGATGCCGAGCTGACGGAAATCAGCGGGCAGATTCTGGAGCAGACCAAACGCGTGTCGCGGATCGTCCAGTCATTGATGAGCTTCGCCCACGCTGGCAGCCATCAACACAGCGATGAGCCCGTCTGTCTGGCCGAAGTGGCCCAGGATGCCATCGGCTTGCTGGCCCTGAACCGACGCAATTTCGAAGTACAGTTCTACAACCTGTGCGACCCCGATCACTGGGTCGAAGGCGATCCCCAGCGGCTGGCCCAGGTGTTGATCAACCTGCTCTCCAACGCCCGCGACGCCTCGCCGCCGCACAGTGCGGTACGGGTCAAAAGCGAAGCCGGCGAACACACGGTCGATCTGATCGTGGAAGACGAAGGCAGCGGTATTCCGAAGAACATCATGGACAGATTGTTCGAACCTTTCTTCACCACCAAGGATCCTGGCGAAGGCACCGGTCTGGGCCTTGCACTGGTCTATTCCATCGTTGAAGAGCATTATGGACAAATCACCATCGACAGCCCGGCTGATGTTCAAAGCCAACGCGGTACCCGTATCCGGGTGACATTACCGCGTCATGTCGAAGCGACGTCCGCTGTGAACTGAGACCGTCGAGAGTATCGAATCAATGCCGCACATTTTGATCGTCGAAGACGAAACAATTATCCGCTCCGCCTTGCGCCGCCTGCTGGAACGTAATCAGTATCAGGTCAGCGAAGCCGGATCCGTGCAGGAAGCACAAGAGCGTTTCAGCATTCCCACGTTTGACCTGATCGTCAGTGACCTGCGCCTGCCTGGCGCCCCGGGCACTGAACTGATCAAACTCGGTCAGGGCACTCCGGTGCTGATCATGACCAGCTACGCCAGCCTGCGTTCGGCCGTCGATTCCATGAAGATGGGCGCGGTGGATTACATCGCCAAGCCTTTCGATCACGATGAGATGCTCCAGGCTGTCGCACGCATCCTGCGTGATCGCCAGTCGGCGCCTGCCGCCGGTGAACCGGTGGTCGGCAAAGCCGCCAATGGCGCCGCAAAGCCGGGCGTCGATAACAGCAATGGCGAGATCGGCATCATCGGTTCCTGTCCGCCGATGCAGGACCTGTACAGCAAGATCCGCAAAGTCGCGCCCACCGATTCCAATGTCCTGATCCAGGGCGAGTCCGGTACCGGTAAAGAACTGGTGGCCCGCGCCCTGCACAATCTCTCCAAACGCGCCAAGGCACCGATGATTTCGGTGAACTGCGCGGCCATTCCGGAAAGCCTGATCGAGTCCGAACTGTTCGGCCACGAAAAAGGCGCGTTCACTGGCGCCAGCGCCGGGCGAGCCGGTTTGGTAGAAGCAGCCGACGGCGGCACCCTGTTCCTCGATGAAATCGGCGAACTGCCACTCGAAGCGCAGGCTCGCCTGCTGCGTGTGTTGCAGGAAGGCGAAATTCGTCGTGTCGGTTCGGTGCAATCGCAGAAAGTCGATGTACGCCTGATCGCCGCGACCCACCGGGACCTCAAGAGCCTGGCGAAAATCGGCCAGTTCCGTGAAGACCTTTATTACCGTCTCCACGTGATTGCCCTAAAACTGCCCGCTCTGCGCGAGCGCGGTGCCGACGTCAACGAAATCGCCGAGGCCTTCCTGAAGCGGCAGAGCGCGCGGGTCAACCGCACCGATCTGAAGTTTGCCCCGGACGCCGAGCAGGCGATTCGTCACTACACCTGGCCGGGCAACGTGCGCGAGCTGGAAAACGCGGTCGAACGCGCGGTGATCCTGTGCGAGAGCCCGGAAATTTCCGCCGAGCTGCTGGGGATCGACATCGAACTGAGCGATCTGGACGATGACGATTTCATCGGCCTGCCGCCACAACAGGGCAGCGCCGCCGGTAACAACAGCCATGAGCCGACCGAAGACCTGTCGCTGGAAGACTACTTCCAGCACTTCGTCCTCGAGCATCAGGACCACATGACCGAAACCGAACTGGCCCGCAAACTCGGGGTCAGCCGCAAATGCCTGTGGGAACGCCGCCAACGCCTGGGCATTCCACGGCGCAAGACCGGGGTGGCCAGCGAGAGCTGAACGTCACCTGTCCGGTGTGCGGGTAACACGTGATTTTGTGAAAAAACTGTTACCTCAGTCTTTTCACGTAACAGAAGCCGGGGCTTACGGTAACGAAGCCCCGGTTTTTTTGTGCCTTGAAAAACCTCGTTACGCGGCTTAACCCCTTGTTTTGCTGGGCTTCGCAAAAGTTGGCACGCACCCTGCTATATGTTTAGTACAAGAACAATAACAAGCAATGCACAAGACAATAAAAATAAGACGAATCGACTCACGCACAATAAAAACAAGACGGCGAGAGGCGCAGCTAACTGATTCTTTTGGAGAGGCGTTGTATTTGGGGCTTGCCCCACGACCAGGCCGAGAACAACAAAAACTGTCCTAAGACAGAGCCTGAACTGGTTGGATCGCAAGATCACTGCAACACAGCGACCAAAGCAATCCGTTTGCTCTTGGCTCCCGATTGGGAGGGTCATGAAGGAAAAACTTCATGGCGAGGGCACTTAACAAAAACAAAAAGCCCGAAACCAATAATAAAAATAGAGCATGCAACTACTTCTTGGGGAGCTTCGGCTCCCCTTGTAGTTTCTGCGATTTGATAAAAATACCCCGATTGCCCTTCGTTTCCCTTGTAGCTTGCGGCTTGCAGCTCATATCTGCTATGTCCTACACCATCCCCCGACTAAATGCTAGAATCCCGGCCCATCATGCGGTCATTCTTCGTTATGGCCGAACATTCCTTCAAACAGTGCATCCCATGCTGAAGAAGTTGTTCCAGTCATTCCGTTCGCCCAAGCGTCATACGCAACACATCCGCAGCACGCCTGAAGTGCTCAACAGCGGCCAACATTCGCTGCAGAAGGGGCAATTCAGCCGCTACGCGGTGAATATCGTCGAACGCCTGCAGAACGCCGGTTACCAGGCTTATCTGGTTGGCGGTTGCGTGCGTGACATGATGCTCGGCATCACGCCAAAAGATTTCGACGTCGCCACCAGTGCCACCCCAGAACAGGTACGGGCCGAATTCCGCAACGCGCGGATCATCGGTCGTCGCTTCAAACTGGTGCACATCCACTTCGGTCGCGAAATCATTGAAGTCGCGACCTTCCGCGCCAATCACCCGCAAAACGATGAAGAGGAAGACAGCAACCAGTCTTCCCGCAACGAGAGCGGGCGCATTCTGCGCGACAACGTCTACGGCACGTTGGAAGAAGACGCGCAACGCCGCGACTTCACCATCAACGCCTTGTATTACGATCCGGTCAGCGAGCGCATTCTCGACTACGCCAACGGCGTACACGACATCCGCAATCACCTGATCCGCCTGATCGGCGACCCGAAGCAACGCTACCAGGAAGACCCGGTACGGATGCTGCGGGCCGTGCGTTTCGCCGCCAAGCTGAATTTCGGTATCGAAAAACACAGCGCCGCGCCGATCCGTGACCTGGCGCCGATGCTGCGCGAGATTCCGTCTGCCCGCCTGTTCGAAGAAGTGCTCAAGCTGTTCCTTTCCGGCCATGCCGCGGACACCTTCGAGATGCTGGTCGACTTGCAGCTGTTTGATCCGCTGTTCCCGGCCAGTGCCGAGGCGTTGGAATACAACCCGACCTACACGCACACGCTGATCAGTGAAGCGCTGATCAACACCGACCTGCGGATCAAGCAGAACAAACCGGTGACCCCGGCGTTCCTGTTCGCCGCATTGCTGTGGCCTGCCCTGCCGGCACGCGTGTTGCGTCTGCAGGAACGCGGCATGCCGCCGATTCCGGCGATGCAGGAAGCGGCTCACGAGCTGATCGCCGAACAGTGCCAGCGCATTGCGATTCCGAAACGCTTCACCATGCCGATCCGCGAGATCTGGGACATGCAGGAACGCCTGCCACGCCGTAGCGGCAAGCGCGCCGACCTGTTGCTCGACAACCCGCGGTTCCGCGCCGGTTACGACTTCCTGCTGTTGCGCGAAAGCGCCGGCGAGCAGACCGATGGCCTGGGCGAATGGTGGACGGATTATCAGGACGCCAACGACAGCGAACGTCGCGACATGATCCGCGACCTCAGCGGCAAGGATGACGGCACCGGCGCCCCGCGCAAGCGTCGTCGCAGCGGTGGCGCCAAGCGCAAGCGCGCCGCCGGCGCCCCGAGCACTACGGGCGAGTAAGTCATGGAACGCATCTACATCGGCATGGGCAGCAATCTGGCTGACCCCGCCGAACAGTTGCGCAGCGCCGTCACGGCGCTGGCGCGGTTGCCTCAAACCGAGCTGATCGGGGTTTCCGGGTTTTATCAAAGCGACTCGTTGCTGCCCGGCCAGCCGCGCTACACCAACGCCATCGCCGCCCTCGACAGTGCCCTCGCGCCGCTGGAACTGCTCGATGCGCTGCAAGCCATCGAGAACGGCCAGGGCCGCGAGCGCCTTGAGCGTTGGGGGCCGCGCACGCTGGATCTCGACATCGTGCTGTTTGGTGATCGCCTGATCGAAGAACCTCGCCTCAAAGTCCCCCATTACCATCTGCAGGAACGCGCCTTCGTGCTGTATCCACTGGCCGAACTGGCGCCTGGGGATTTGCGCCTGGCGGATGGCCGATCACTCAGCGAATTGCTCGAAGCGTGCCCGTTTGTCGGGTTGGAACGCCTTCCCCAAACTGCACGCTAGTCCTCTGTAGGAGCAAAGCTTGCTCGCGATAACGGTCTGATATTCAGCCTCATGCTGACTGACCGAACGCAATCGCGAGCTAGCTTTGCTCCTACAGGCGTCTATTTCCCCCGGTAACACCCCCACCGTAACAACGCGGTAACACACACAATTGACTTCCCGAGTCCTCCTCACGACTATAGGCGTCCCGCTGCCGCCAACGCGGCGCTAAAGGGCGCAATCCAGGCCTTATAAGCACGACAAAAGACCGTGCGCCTGAGTAAATGAAGAATCACGCGCGTTACTCGCAGTAGTTTCCATAGCGCCTGAACGAGGATTTTTTACATGCCAGCCATCACCCTGACCACGCTCCAGAGCCTCAAGCAGAAAGGTGAAAAAATCACCATGCTGACCTGCTATGACGCGACCTTCGCCCACGCCTGCAATGAGGCCGGTGTCGAAGTGCTGCTGGTGGGCGACTCCCTCGGCATGGTCTTGCAAGGTCACGACAGCACCTTGCCAGTCACCACCGCGGAAATGGCCTACCACGTAGCGGCCGTCAAACGCGGCAACACCGACGCCCTGATCCTCGCCGACCTGCCGTTCATGGCCTACGCCACCACCGAACAAGCCATGACCAACAGCGCCCTGCTGATGCAGGCCGGTGCGCACATGATCAAGGTCGAAGGGGCATTGTGGCTGGCGGACTCGATCCGCCTGCTGGCCGAACGCGGTGTGCCTGTGTGTGCGCACATGGGCCTGACCCCGCAATCGGTGAACATCCTCGGTGGCTACAAAGTCCAGGGTCGCAGCGAGAACCAGGCGCGGCAGATGCGTGCTGACGCCATCGCTCTGGAACAGGCTGGCGCCGCCATGCTGCTGCTGGAATGCGTACCGAGCGAGCTGGCGCTGGAAATCACTCAAGCCGTCGGCATTCCGGTGATCGGCATTGGCGCTGGCAGCGGCACCGACGGCCAGGTCCTGGTGCTGCACGACATGCTCGGCCTGTCCATCACCGGCCGCGTGCCGAAGTTCGTGAAGAACTTCATGAATGGCCAGGCCAGCATTCACGCCGCCTTGAGCGCTTATGTCGCGGAAGTCAAAGCCGCCACTTTCCCAGGCATCGAACACGGATTCTCTGCATGAACACCGTCAAAACCGTCCGCGAACTGCGGGCTGCCGTGGCCCGTGCCCGCGGTGAAGGCAAGCGTATCGCCTTCGTACCGACCATGGGCAACCTGCACAGCGGCCACGTCGCGCTGATTACCAAAGCCTCCCAACGGGCGGACTTCGTGGTCGCGAGCATCTTCGTCAACCCGCTGCAGTTCGGCGCCGGCGAAGACCTCGACAAATACCCGCGCACCCTGGCGGCCGACCAGGAGAAACTGCTCCAGGCCGGTTGCCACTTGCTGTTCGCCCCGACCGTCGAAGAAATGTACCCCGACGGCATGGCCGGTCAGACCCGCGTCAGTGTTCCGCAATTGTCCGAAGGCCTGTGCGGCGCCAGCCGTCCGGGGCATTTCGAAGGTGTGGCGACGGTGGTCAGCAAGCTGTTCAACATGGTCCAGCCTGACCTGGCGGTCTTCGGCCAGAAAGACTTCCAGCAACTGGCGGTGATTCGCGCGCTGGTGCATGACCTGAACATGCCGATCCAGATCATCGGCGAACCGACCGTACGCGCCGCCGATGGCCTGGCGTTGTCGTCGCGCAACGGTTTTCTCAGCGAAGAACAGCGAGCAACTGCACCGGTGGTGTATCGCACGCTGGCGACGATTGCCGACGCCATTAAACAGGGTGAGCGCGATTATCCGGCGTTGATCGACGGGCAGGTTAAACAGCTCGAAGCGGCGGGATTGCGTAGCGATTACCTGGAAATCCGCCATGCCGTGACCTTGCGTCCGGCGACAGCGCAAGATCGAGACCTGGTGATTCTGGTGGCTGCGTTCCTCGGCACCACGCGGTTGATCGACAACTTGCACTTGAATCTCGACGCATCCTGACATCGCAGAAACCTGTAGGAGCGAAGCTTGCTCGCGAAGACGTCATATCTGTCGATGGAGATGTCGAACGTGACGGCCTCTTCGCGGGCAAGCCTCGCTCCTACCCGTTACTGCGCGGCTTAGCGTTGTATTGCTGCCCCTCAAGCCTTCGGGCAATATGCCCGCCGTTCGATTCCGACCTGGGAAACACTCATGCACGCCATCATGCTCAAGGCCAAGCTGCACCGCGCCGAAGTCACCCACGCAGTTCTCGATTACGAAGGTTCTTGCGCCATCGACGGCGAATGGCTGGACCTGTCCGGCATCCGTGAATACGAACAGATCCAGATCTATAACGTCGACAACGGCGAACGCTTCACCACCTACGCGATTCGTGGCGAAGAAGGTTCGCGAATGATCTCGGTCAACGGTGCCGCAGCGCACAAAGCCAAGGTCGGCGACCGGGTGATCATTTGCGCCTATGCCCACTACAGCGAAGCCGAACTGCTCAATTTCAAGCCGCGCATGCTCTACATGGCGCCGGGCAATGAGCTGAGCCACACCAGCAATGCCATTCCGGTCCAGGTCGCCTGATCTGGCCATTCTGCCCGGCAGCCATCCGTCTGTCGGGGCGTTTGCTGTTTCAATGTTAAAAAAGTACAGAAAACGAGTCATACAAAGCGAAGACAGAACCACACGCGAGGTTTACTGTTACCGCCCTGCGCTATTTAATCGTGTCCACGCAGATTGACCGGATGTAGCCCACCCAGTGGTCGAGACATTCCGGGATCTTCAGTGTCTTAAAGGCAGTTCAAGCAAAAGGAAAATCGCAGCGATGGCGTACTACCGCACTCCTCATGACGTTACCGCTCTGCCCGCCTGGCAAGCGTTGAAAGAACACCGCCAAGCCATGCAGGATTTCAGCATGCGCGAAGCATTCAATGCCGACCCGCAGCGCTTTACTCAATTCACCCTTAGCAGTTGCGGTCTGTTTCTCGATTATTCGAAGAACCTGATCAACGCCGAGACCCGCAATCTGCTGGTGGGCCTGGCCAACGAAGTCGACCTCAAGGGCGCGATCAAGGCGCTGTTCGACGGCGAAATCGTCAACTCCTCCGAAGGCCGCCCGGCGCTGCACACTGCCTTGCGTCGTCCGGTGGGCGACAAGTTGTCGGTCAACGGCGTCAACGTGATGCCGGAAGTTCACAAAGTGCTGAACCAGATCACCGACCTCGTGGGCCGCATTCACGACGGTCTGTGGCGCGGTTACACCGAGAAGCCGATCACTGACGTGGTGAACATCGGCATCGGCGGCTCGTTCCTCGGCCCTGAGCTGGTCTCCGAAGCGTTACTGTCCTACGCCCAGAAAGGCGTGCGTTGCCATTACCTGGCGAACATCGACGGCAGTGAGTTCCACGAACTGACCATGAAGCTGCGCGCCGAGACCACGCTGTTTATCGTCTCGTCGAAATCCTTCAACACCCTCGAAACCCTGAAGAATGCCCAGGCCGCACGCGCCTGGTACCTGGCCCAGGGTGGTTCGGAAGCCGAGCTGTATCGTCACTTCATCGCCGTATCCAGCAACAATGCTGCGGCCGTGGCGTTCGGTATCCGTGAAGAGAACATCTTCCCGATGTGGGACTGGGTCGGCGGGCGTTACTCGCTGTGGTCGGCCATTGGTTTGCCGATTGCCCTGGCCATCGGCATGTCGAACTTCAAGGAGCTGCTGTCCGGTGCCTACACCATGGACCAGCATTTCCAGAGCGCACCGTTCGAACAGAACATGCCGGTGCTGCTGGCGTTGCTCGGCGTCTGGTACGGCAACTTCTGGGGCGCGCAAAGCCACGCGATCCTGCCGTACGACCACTACCTGCGCAACATCACCAAGCACTTGCAACAGCTGGACATGGAATCCAACGGCAAGAGCGTGCGCCAGGACGGCACGCCAGTGTCCACCGATACCGGTCCGGTGATCTGGGGCGGCGTCGGCTGCAACGGTCAGCACGCCTACCACCAGTTGCTGCACCAAGGCACCCAGCTGATCCCGGCCGACTTCATCGTGCCAATCGTCAGCTTCAACCCGGTGTCCGACCACCACCAGTGGCTGTACGCCAACTGCCTGTCCCAAAGCCAGGCCCTGATGCTCGGCAAGACCCTTGCCGAAGCTGAAACCGAGCTGCGCGACAAGGGCTTGAGCGAGGAAGAAGTGCACAAGATCGCCCCGCACAAGGTGATCCCGGGCAACCGTCCGAGCAACACCCTGGTGGTCGAGCGCATCAGCCCGCGTCGTCTCGGCGCGCTGGTGGCGTTGTATGAGCACAAAGTCTTCGTGCAAAGCGTGGTCTGGGGCATCAACGCCTTCGACCAGTGGGGCGTGGAGCTGGGTAAAGAGCTGGGCAAAGGCGTTTACAACCGCCTGGTCGGCAGCGAAGAAACCCCGGCTGACGATGCTTCGACACAAGGCCTGATCAACTACTTCCGCGGTCGTCACCGCGGCTAACGGCCTGAATCCTGTAGGAGCGAAGCCTGCTTCGCGAGCAAGCTTCGCTCCTACAGGGTGGTGTTTATGTTCGGGCCTTGAACCCATTCGTCACTCGGCGCATCTTAATCTTGTCGCAAAACAAGAATAAGGAACCGTCATGTTCGATATCAGCACGTTCCCCAAAGCCGATGCCGTGCGCCGGGCTGCCAATTTGAGTCAGGACGACTACCATCGCCTGTACCGACAATCCATCGAACACCCCAGCACCTTCTGGGCCGAACAGGCCACGCGCTTTCTCGACTGGAGCGAACCGTGGCAAACCGTCCAGCGCTATAACCTGAAAACCGGAGAGGCCAGCTGGTTTGCCGGGGGCAAGCTGAACGTCAGTTACAACTGCATCGACCGTCACCTGGAAAAACGGGGCGATCAGATCGCAATCATCTGGGAAGGCGATGACCCCGCCGAATCCGCCCAGATCACTTACAAAAAACTCCATCACAACGTCTGCCGCCTGGCCAACGTGCTGAAAAGTCGTGGCGTGAAGAAAGGCGATCGGGTGTGCATCTACATGCCGATGATCCCCGAAGCGGCCTACGCCATGCTTGCCTGCACGCGGATCGGCGCGGTGCATTCGGTGGTGTTTGGCGGTTTTTCTCCGGACTCCGTACGCGACCGCATTCTCGACGCCGACTGTCGCACGGTGATCACCGCCGATGAAGGCGTGCGCGGTGGCAAGTTCGTGCCGCTGAAAGAGAAGGTCGACAAAGCACTGGAGAGCTGCCCGAACGTCAGCACCGTGATTGTGGTCGAGCGCACCCAGGGCGAAGTGAACTGGGTCGAAGGCCGCGACATCTGGTATCACCAGGCCCTGCGCGATGTCAGCGACGATTGCCCGCCGGAGCCGATGGACGCCGAAGACCCGCTATTCATCCTCTACACCTCCGGCAGCACCGGCAAACCCAAAGGCGTGCTGCACACCACCGGCGGTTACCTGCTGCAAGCGGCGATGACCTTCAAGTACGTGCTCGACTACCGTGACGGCGAAGTGTTCTGGTGCACCGCCGACGTTGGCTGGGTGACCGGCCACAGTTACATCGTCTACGGCCCGCTGGCCAACGGCGCGACCACGCTGATCTTCGAAGGCGTGCCGAGCTACCCCACCAGTTCGCGTTTCTGGCAGGTCATCGACAAACACCACGTCAACATCTTCTACACCGCGCCGACCGCCCTGCGCTCGCTGATGCGCGAAGGCGCCGAGCCGTTGAAGGAAACGTCCCGCGCGAGCCTCAGATTACTCGGCAGCGTCGGTGAGCCGATCAACCCCGAAGCGTGGGATTGGTATTTCAACGCGGTCGGCGAGCAGCGTTGCCCGATTGTCGACACCTGGTGGCAGACCGAAACCGGCGGCATCATGCTCAGCCCGCTGGTCAGCGCTCAGCGGATCAAACCGGGCTGCGCGACGCAGCCGATGTTCGGCGTGCAACCGGTATTGCTTGATGAGGTGGGCAAGGAAATCAAAGGCGCCGGCAGCGGTGTGCTGGCGATCAAATCGAGTTGGCCGGCGCAGATCCGCAGCGTTTATGGCGACCCGCAGCGCATGGTCGAAACCTACTTCAAGCCCTACCCCGGCTACTACTTCACCGGCGACGGCGCACGGCGCGACGAGGATGGCGACTACTGGATCACCGGGCGCATCGACGACGTGATCAACGTCTCCGGGCACCGCATCGGCACCGCCGAAGTGGAAAGCGCCCTGGTGCTGCACGACAGCATCGCCGAGGCGGCGGTGGTCGGTTATCCCCACGACGTCAAGGGCCAGGGCATCTACGCCTTCGTCACGCCCATGAACGGCACTGAACCCAACGACGAACTGAAGAAGGAACTGCTGGCCCACGTCAGCAAGGAAATCGGCAGCTTCGCCAAACCGGATCTGATTCAATGGGCGCCGGCCTTGCCGAAAACCCGTTCGGGCAAGATCATGCGGCGGATTCTGCGCAAGATCGCCTGCAACGAACTGGACAGCCTGGGCGACACTTCGACCCTGGCCGATCCGAGTGTGGTCCAGGACCTGGTCGATAAACGCCTGAACCAATAATCGCTTGTTTCAAAAGCCTGCGCGGTCGTTAATGGCCGCGCTTTCTTTTTCGCCACAGAGTCGCCATGGAATTTATCCGCAGCCGCATCGAAACCCAGCTCATGAGTCTGACCGGCCTGTCCTTGGGCAAGCTCGACCTGGAGAACCCCAAGGGCGATCCCGGCCTGTTCGGGCCCGATTCGGTGAGTTGGCAGGTGCATGGCGATTTCAGCAGCATGCTGATCGGCGGCATCAGTGCGCTGATGCTGCAAGCCTTGCACCCACTGGCCCTGGCCGGGGTCTGGGATCACTCGAATTTTCGCGAAGACATGATCGGCCGCTTGCGCCGCACCAGTCAGTTTATTTCCGGGACCACGTTCGGCTCGCGCAAGGACGCCGACTGGTTGATCGAGAAAGTCCGCACCATCCACCTGCAAGTGGTCGGCACCGCGCCAGATGGCCGGCCTTACGCCGCCAGCGATCCGGATTTGCTGACCTGGGTGCATGTCGCCGAGGTCAGCAACTTCCTTGCCGCGCATCTGCGTTATCGCAATCCGCACTTGTCGCTGGCGGATCAGGACCGTTACTACGCTGAAATCGCGGTAATCGCCGAACGCCTGGGCGCCCGTGATGTGCCGCGTAGCCGCAAAGAAATGGCCGAATACCTTGAGCGAATCCGTCCGCAACTGCTATGCGATGAGCGCAGTCGCGAGGTGTTGCGACTGCTGTTGAACGCACCCGCCCCCAGCCGCATGGCCAAGCCGTTTGGCGGCTTGATGATGCAGGCCGGGATCGATCTGCTGCCGGATTGGGCCAGTGACATGCTCGGCGTCAGCCAGAATCCGCTGCAACGCCAACTGATCCGCGCCAGTGTCAAACGCAGCGCACCGATGCTGCGCTGGGCGATGCGCAATGGATCGGTGCAGCGGGCGAAGCGGCGGATGGGGTTGTTGAACTGAACTCCGGCCGATAACGCGGTCGATCAGACAGACCGCGTGGCATTCTTCGCGGGCAAGCCTCGCTCCTATAGGTTGATCGCTGCGCATTGATCGTTCCCACGCTCTGCGTGGGAATGCAGCCCGGGACGCTCCGCGTCCCAGAAGCGGACGCAGAGTGTCCATCGAGGCATTACCACGCAGAGCGTGGGAACGATCGGCTCAGTAACTGTTAAACTCCCGCGCCAAATTCCCTCCTCCTGCAAGGCGCCCAGCATGTCTTCCTTGAATCAGGCGCTGCGCGCCGCCCTCGATCATCGCCAGGACCTGCTTGCCGAACTGCATGAGCAGGGCACCAACTGCTATCGCCTGTTCCATGGCAGCCAGGAAGGTGCCGGCGGCCTGACCATCGACCGCTACGGCCCGCAACTGCTGGTGCAAAGTTTTCACCAATCGCTGGAACGCGATGACCTGCTGCAACTGCACGAGACGATCAATCAACACCTGGGCCTCGAGCTGCTGCTGGTCTACAACGACCGCTCCCGGGGCAATTCGCGCATCGATCGCGAAGATACGGTCTACCGTGCCGACGAAGCCGCCCTGCAAGACCTGATCGGCCACGAATGGGGCCTCAACTACCGGGTTCGCGGTCGTCACGCCGGGCAAGACCCGCTGCTGTTCCTCGACCTGCGCAACACCCGCGGCTGGGTCAAGGATCACAGCAAGAATAAAAGCGTGCTGAACCTGTTCGCCTACACCTGCGGCGTCGGCCTGAGTGCGGCGGCCGGTGGTGCCAGTGAAGTCTGCAACCTCGACTTCGCTGAAGGCAACCTCGCCGTCGGCCGCGAAAACGGTCTGCTCAATCCGCAGCTGCCAACCATGGAATTCATCCAGTCCGATTATTTCCCGGCGATCCGCCAACTGGCCGGGCTGCCGATCAGCCAACGTCGCGGGCAGAAACTGCCGAGCTATCAGCGCCTGGAACAACGCCAGTACGATCTGGTATTGCTCGATCCGCCGGCCTGGGCCAAGAGCGCATTCGGCACCGTCGACCTGCTGCGCGACTATCAGAGCCTGCTGAAACCGGCGCTGCTGACCACCGCCGACAACGGCGTGCTGATCTGCTGCAACAACCTGGCGAAAGTCAGCATGGACGACTGGCGCGAGCAGGTATTGCGCTGTGCCGAGAAGGCCGGGCGGCCGGTACGGGAGTGGTCGGTGATGACACCGGGCGGCGATTTTCCGTCGATGGATCAGCAGCCACCGCTGAAAACCCTGATCCTGCAGCTCTAACGCTGGGAAATTTCCTACACTTCTTTCTGAACAAACCTGAAGAGGGCGTGTACTTCGGAACCGAAAACGCATGCCATACTCCAAGGCACTCCGATCAGACAAATGAAGCCGCACATGCCCAAAGGATTGATTCGCGCTATCGGCGCCCTGTTGACTGCTCTGGCCCTCTACAGCCTGCTGGGGTTCCTGATTTTGCCAGGCATCGCCTTGCGGATCGCCAACCAGCAGTTAGCCAACTACGCCACGACGCCCGCCCATATCCAGCGGATCGAACTCAATCCGTTCAGCCTTGAAGTAACCCTGTGGGGCCTGATCATCGGTGAACCGGGCAAGGAACAGGTCGGCTTCGAGCGGCTCTACGCCAACTTGCAGATCGACAGCCTGTGGACCAAGGCACTGCACCTGTCCGATATCGAACTGGACAAACCCAAGACCGAAATCCTCTTCGGCAAGGACGGCAAACTCAACCTGCTTGGCCTGTTCAAGATTCCCGCCAGCGAACCGACCCCGGCCGACCCGGACGCCAAACCGTTCCCGCTGCGGGTCGAGCGGATCAAACTGGCCGGCGGCTATGTGCACTTCCAGGATGCGCGCCCCAGCGAGCCCATCGAATTCCTTTACGACAAACTCGATTTCGAGCTGAAGAACCTCAGCACCCTGCCCGACGACAACGCCGACATGACTTTGGTCGCGGCCGGCCCGTCGGGCGGGCAGATCGACTGGACCGGCAATTTCAGCCTGATCCCGATCGCCTCCGAAGGTAAATTGAAAGTCACCGACGGCCAGATGAAAGTCTGGTGGCCGTACGTCCGTGACGCGCTGCCGCTGGCTCTGGAAAACGGTGTGCTGAACCTGAGCACCGACTATAAGCTCAACCTGGCCAAGGAAACCGAACTGCTGCTGAGTAACGTCGCGGTCAGCGTCGCGCCGTTTGCCATCAATGCGCCGGACGGTCGGCCGCTGGTGAAACTCCAACGCCTGGACGTCAGTGACACCACCGTCGACCTGGCCAAGCAGCAAGTGGTAGTCGGCAAGATCCGCAGTAACAAACTGGAAACCTGGGCCGCCCTGGAAGCGGATGGGCAGCTGGATTGGCAGAAACTGTTCGCCAGCCAACCGTCCAAGGCAGCGGTGAAGGCCAAGGCAGAACCCGCCACTGCACCGGCCGCAGCCGATTCACCGCCCCCGGCACCCGCCGCGCCGAGCAAACCCTGGCAGGTGCTGCTCAAAGACGTGCAACTGCGCGATTATCAGGTGCATCTGGCCGACCGCAAGGCACAACCGCCCGTGGCGCTGGAAGTCGGCCCGCTGAACCTGGACCTGCAGAACTTCGACAGCCTCAATGGCTCGCCTTTCAATCTCAAGCTCGACACCGGCCTGGGCAAGCAGGGCAAGATCACCGCAGACGGCCAGGTCAATCTGGCACCGGTCAGCGCCAAGCTGAAAGTGCAGACCAAGGACATCGACCTGCGGGTCGCCCAGTCTTACATCACCCCGTTCATTCGCCTTGAACTGCGCAGCGGCATGCTCGGCAGCGACCTGGCGGTTGACCTGAAAAGCACCGACCCGCTGGCGTTCAGCGTGACCGGCCGCGCCCAGGTCGATCAGTTGCACACCCTCGACACCCTGAAAACCCGCGACTTCCTCAAGTGGCAGCAATTGGTGCTCGAAGGCCTGAACTATCAGCACGGCGACAGCCTGTCGATCGACAAGGTCAACCTGTTCCAGCCGTATGCGCGCTTCATGATCAACGATGACCGCACCACCAACATCGATGACCTGCTGGTCCCACAGCCGCCCGACGCCGGCGCCAAGACTGCCGCAGCCAAACCGGCGGCCAGCAAGGACAAACCGCTGGGCATCCATATCGGCGGCATTGCCATCAATGACGGCTCGGCAAACTTCGCCGACTTCAGCCTGACCCCGAACTTCGCCACCGCCGTGCAACAACTCAACGGTGCGATCGGCACCATCGACAGCCGCCAGGCAAAACCGGCCAGTGTCGACATCAAGGGCAAGGTCGACCGCTATGCACCAGTGACCATCAAGGGCGCGGTCAACCCGTTCGACCCGATGGCCAGCCTCGACATCGCCACCAGTTTCAAACGCGTAGAGCTGACCACCCTCACGCCCTACTCCGGCAAATTTGCCGGCTACCGCATCCGCAAGGGCCGGCTCAATCTCGACCTGCATTATCTGATCACCAAGGGCCAGCTCAAGGCTGAAAACAAAGTGGTGGTCGAGCAACTGCAACTCGGTGAAAAGGTCGACAGCCCGGATGCCACGAGCCTGCCGCTGAAACTGGCGATCGCCCTGCTCAAGGACGTCGACGGCAAGATTTCCATCGAGCTGCCAGTGTCCGGCGACTTGAACAACCCGCAGTTCAGCGTCATGCCGATTGTCTGGCAGACCCTGCGCAACCTGATCGTCAAAGCCGCCGCAGCACCGTTCAAAATGATTGGCGGGCTGATCAGCGGTGGCGGCTCGGAAGACCTGGGCACCGTATCGTTTGCAGCAGGCTCCAGCGACCTGAGCAAGGAGGCCGAGGCCTCGCTGATCAAACTCTCCGGTGCACTCAAGGAACGCCCGGCCCTGCGCCTGGAAATCGAAGGCACCGCGGCGCAAAGCAGCGATGGCCCGTTGATCGCCGAGCAACGCCTGGAGCGCGAATACCAGTACAACTACTACAAGATGCTCCAGCGCCGCGGCGACAAAGTCCCAGCCCAGGCATCCCTGCTGCAAGTGCCGGAGGGCGAGAAAGGTCCGCTGCTGGAAGGGATCTACCGCACGCGCCTCAAGACCCAGCCGCCGGCTGAATGGAAAGATCTGGGCAAGGAAGAACGTACCGCGAAAATGCGTGCTGACGTGATTAAGTTCTGGGCTTCCAGCGACGTGCTGTTGCGTCAACTGGGCCAGGATCGCGCCAGCAGCATCAAGGACTTCCTGGTGGACAAGGCGCAGATGGCCGATGACCGCGTGTACTTTATCGACGCCAACCTTGGCGAAGCGCAAAGCGACGGTCGGGTCATTACGCCGATGCATCTGGACGCCGAGTGATGGGCGCGCGCTGGCTGCTGAGCCTGGCCCTGGCACTTGCGGCGGGCCAGGCCTCGGCAGCCGATACCCTGCGCTGTGGCAGCCAGTTGATCAGCGTCGGCGACAGGTCCAGCGAAGTGCTGCAGAAATGCGGACAGCCCGTGGCCCGGGATGTGCTGGGCTATAAGCGCAGCGCCAACCGGCGGGAAGAGTTCCAGGTCGAGGAATGGACCTACGGCCCCAACAGCGGGATGTATCAGTACCTGCGGTTTGAAGGTAATCGATTGGTGCAGATCACCAGCAAGCGCGGTCATTAAAGATTAAAAGCTTTTACGGCCCTGAATAGAACAGGCCCCCGACTCGAATGTCGGAGGCCTGTAATGGCCACATCCTTATGGCCGTCGCATGAACTCTCCAGAGGCGGCAGACGTATGACTCGGCTCGTCTGCCACGCCTTCTCCCGGTTCAGGCGGAGAAGTCTTGCCTTACTCGGCTTTCAGGCCGTCAGCGGAGACCGCTTGGACGCCTTTGATTTTCTTGGCGATAGCCACGGCCGTGGTTTTCTGAGCGTCAGTCACCGCAACAGTGGACGACAGGGACACAACGCCTTTGTTGGTTTCGACTTTGATGTCGGTGCCAGGAATGCCTTTCTCGGTAACCAGATCAGCTTTCACTTTAGTAGTGATCCAGGTATCCGAAGTAGCTTCTTTAGCCTCGGTCACTTCACCCGCCGCCAGAGTCATCGGAGCCTGGGTGACAGGGGTGGTCTGTGCAAAAGCTGCACCGGCCATGGTCAGGGTCAGCGCGGTAGCAGTAGCGATAGCGAACTTCTTCATACGAGTAACTCCTGTTTTTCTTCAAAGTCTGCTGCGTGTCTTGTCAGCAGGGTTACTGGGTATATTGCGAACGCTGTGCCAAGTTTGAGACGGCTAAATAACCGTTATAAATCAACGACTTAACAAAACAGACAATTTTCGAAATCATGCAAATTGCATGAGTTACGCGTTATCGACATGCAAGTTGCAGGTTTTGACGTGGGCCTAAGGCCATGAATTTGCGAAGGTTTTATTTTTACGTCCCCCCCGCATCGAATCCTCAAACCATCAGCAAAAAAAACCCCGCCTCTTGAGAGGCGGGGCTGGGTCGTCTACCAATAATTAGCTGCCATTAGCCATGAGGGCAACCCGCTGGGGCGAAATCGGCGGCGGCGCTGGTTTTGCAAGACCAGCCCGACGTGACATCACGAGTCAGGGTAATCGTCGCAGCGGACACCTGCGCTGGCGCACCTACGAGCGTGCAGATGATGCCAGCAGGGCTTGCCGAGACGGTAATGGTGCAATTTTGCGTGGTGGCAGCCGAAGTGATGTCAGCAACGGCTGGGGCAGCCGTACCCGAGTTGACCTTGTCTTCATAATTCACTTTAAGCGCCGAAAGCTCCGCCACCCCCGCCGTCACTTTCGCCCGCGCCTGATACTTCGAGTACGCCGGAATGGCGAACGTCGCCAGAATCCCGATGATCGCCACCACGATCAACAGCTCGATCAACGTAAAACCTTTCTGAGTGTTCATAGACAAGCTCCATGCATGAGTCGGAATCTCATGATCTGAATAAGCCCCAGCATGCTCCGTGCCAAGCCTTCCGGGCCCTGCACACGGGGCGCGAAGAGTCGCAAACGACCTTTCCTACTCCCTGGAACCGCACTATCTGACACTTTTTGTCACCTCAACACCGCTGGTTTCGCTGCATCCCTTGACTAGGCTATAAGTCATGAACTGTCTGCGTCCGGTATCCCCATGAATGACATCGCCCTTAGCGGTCTGGCCAAGCAATTGGTGCTGGCCGAACTGCTCACTGACAAAAGCGCGCAACAGGCGTATCAGCAAGCCCAACGCAATCACATTTCCCTGGTCAGCTACCTGGTGCAGAACAAACTGGTGAAAAGCCGGCAGGTGGCGGAGATTGCCTCGGAACATTTCGGCATGGCCTTGCTGGATCTCCACTGCCTGGACAAGGAAACCCAGCCCAAGGGCCTGGTCAGCGAGAAGCTGGTCCGCCAGCACCACGCCCTGCCCCTTTGGCGGCGCGGCAATAAATTGTTCGTGGGGATTTCCGACCCGACCAACCATCAGGCGATCAACGATATCCAGTTCAGCACCGGGCTGAGCACCGAAGCCATCCTGGTCGAAGACGACAAGCTCAGCGACGCCATCGAGAAATTCTTCGACAGCCACACCACCGGCCTGGAAGACATGGCCGACGTTGACCTCGATGGCCTGGACATTGAATCGATCGACGACAAGCATCAGGACTCCATCCCCGGCCAGGACGCCGATGATGCGCCGGTGGTGCGCTTCGTCCACAAGATGCTGCTGGATGCGATCAAGAGCGGCTCTTCCGACTTGCACTTCGAGCCCTACGAAAAAACCTACCGGGTGCGGATGCGCACCGACGGCATTCTGCGCGAAGTGGCCAAGCCACCGATTCAACTGGCCGGCCGCATTGCCGCCCGGCTCAAGGTCATGGCCAGCCTCGACATCTCCGAACGACGGCGACCGCAGGACGGACGGATCAAGATGCGCCTGTCCAAGAGCAAGTCCATCGACTTCCGGGTCAACACCCTGCCAACCCTGTGGGGCGAAAAAGTGGTGATCCGGATCCTCGACCCGTCCAGCGCGCAGATGGGCGTCGACGCCCTCGGCTACGAGCCGGACCAGAAAGCCCTGTTCATGGCCGCGCTCAAGCAGCCCCAAGGGATGATCCTGGTCACCGGCCCCACCGGTTCGGGTAAAACCGTGTCGCTGTATACCGGGCTGAATATTCTTAATACCGTGGACATCAACATCTCTACCGCCGAAGACCCGGTGGAGATCAACATGGAAGGCATCAATCAGGTCAACGTCAATCCCAAGCAAGGCCTGGATTTCGCCCAGGCCCTGCGCTCGTTCCTGCGTCAGGACCCGGACGTGATCATGGTCGGCGAGATCCGTGACCTCGAAACCGCCGAAATAGCGATCAAGGCCGCCCAGACCGGGCACCTGGTGCTGTCGACCCTGCACACCAACAGCGCCGCCGAAACCCTCACCCGCCTGCACAACATGGGCATCCCCGGCTTCAACATCGCTACGTCGGTGAGCCTGATCATCGCCCAGCGCCTGGCACGTAAACTGTGCAGTCATTGCAAGACGCCGATCGAGATTCCCCGGGAGGCGCTGATCAAGGAGGGCTTCCCCGAGGAACGCATCGGCTCTTTCACGATCTATGAGCCCGTCGGTTGCGATCACTGCAACAACGGTTACAAAGGGCGAATCGGGATTTATGAAGTGGTGAAGAACACCCCGGACCTGCAACGGCTGATCATGGCCGAGGGCAACTCCCTGGAAATCGAGATCCAGATGCGCAAGGACGGCTTCAACGATCTGCGTACTTCGGGGCTGATCAAGGCCATGCAAGGCATCACCAGCCTTGAAGAAATCAACCGGGTCACCAAGGACTGAACATGGCGGTCAAGGCAGCAAAAATCAGCGTCTACGCCTGGGAAGGCATGGACAAGAAAGGCACGAAAATGAGCGGCGAGCTGAGCGGCCTGAACCCGGCGCTGATCAAGGCACAGCTACGCAAGCAAGGGATTAACCCGGGCAAGGTGCGCAAGAAGTCCGCGTCGATTTTCAGCCTGGGCAAACGCATCAAGGCCCAGGACATTTCTTTGTTCACCCGGCAGATGGCGACCATGATGAAGGCCGGCGTGCCGTTGCTGCAGTCGTTCGACATCATTGGCGAAGGCTTCGACAACCCGGCCATGCGCAAGCTGGTGGATGAGGTGAAACAGGAAGTTGCAGCCGGAAACAGCTTCGCCGCCTCTTTGCGCAAGAAACCGCAATATTTCGACGAGTTGTACTGCAACCTGGTGGACGCCGGTGAACAGGCCGGGGCCCTGGATACGCTGCTGGATCGGGTGGCGACCTATAAGGAAAAGAGCGAAAGCCTCAAGGCCAAGATCAAGAAAGCCATGACCTATCCGCTGGCCGTGGTGTTCGTCGCGATCATCGTCACCGGGATTCTGCTGGTCAAGGTGGTGCCGCAGTTCAAGACCGTGTTCGCCGGGTTTGGCGCCGAGCTGCCGGGTTTCACGGTGATGGTCATCAGCCTGTCGGAGTTCATGCAGGAATGGTGGTGGGTCATGCTCGGCGCGCTGGCCGCAGCGATCTTCGGTGTGCGTCGCGCCTTCAAAAAATCCCAGACCTTTCGCGATCGGGTGGACACCTGGCTGTTGAAAGTGCCCTTGGTCGGCACGCTGATGTACAAGTCCGCCGTCGCCCGCTATGCCCGCACGCTATCGACCACATTCGCCGCCGGGGTGCCGCTGGTGGATGCCCTGGAATCGGTAGCCGGCGCTACCGGCAATATTGTGTTCAAGCGCGCGGTGCTGCGCATCAGGCAGGACGTGTCGACCGGCATGCAGCTGAATTTCGCCATGCGCACCTCCGGCGTGTTCCCGAACATGGCGATCCAGATGGCGGCCATTGGCGAAGAGTCCGGCGCCCTGGACGATATGCTCGACAAGGTCGCCAGCTTCTACGAGGACGAAGTCGACAACATGGTCGACAACCTCACCAGCCTGATGGAACCGTTCATCATGGTGGTACTGGGTGTTGTCGTCGGCGGCCTGGTGGTTGCGATGTACCTGCCCATTTTCCAACTCGGCTCAGCGATCTGACATGCCCTTGATCGACTACTTGACCCTCTATCCGCTGGCCTTCGTGATCTTTGCGCTGGTGCTCGGCCTGGTGATCGGCAGCTTCCTCAACGTGGTGGTCTGGCGCCTGCCGAAAATGCTCGAACGGGAATGGCGAGTGCAGGCCCACGATGTTCTGGGCTTGCCCAGTGAAACGCCACTGCCGACCTATAACCTGATGCTGCCCCATTCCCAGTGCCCGCACTGCGCCCACCGGATCCGTGCCTGGGAAAACATTCCAGTGCTCAGCTATCTGTTGCTGCGCGGTCGCTGTTCGAACTGCGCCGCATCGATCAGCAAGCGCTACCCACTGACCGAACTGGCCTGCGGCCTGCTCTCGGCATTCGTCGCCTGGCATTTCGGTTTCGGCTGGCCTGGCGGCCTGATGCTGGTACTGACTTGGGGCCTGTTGGCCATGAGCCTGATCGATGCCGAGCATCAACTGTTACCCGACGTGCTGGTGCTGCCGTTGTTGTGGCTGGGGCTGATCGTCAACAGCTTCGAGCTGTTCGTGCCCTTGCACGATGCCTTGTGGGGTGCGGTGATCGGCTACATGGCGCTGTGGTCGGTGTTCTGGCTGTTCAAGCTGATCACCGGCAAGGACGGCATCGGCCATGGCGACTTCAAGCTGTTGGCGATGCTGGGGGCCTGGGGCGGTTGGCAGATCCTGCCGCTGACCATCCTCCTGTCATCGCTGGTGGGGGCGATGCTCGGGGTGATTTTGCTGCGCTTGCGGAACGCGAAAACCTCCACGCCGATTCCCTTCGGTCCCTATCTGGCAATTGCCGGCTGGATTGCATTGCTCTGGGGTGGTCAAATAACCGGCTTCTATTGGCAGTTTGTCGGTTTGAAATGAATACCCCTGTGGAAAAACCCTGGATTCTCGGCCTGACCGGCGGCATCGGCAGCGGCAAAAGCGCGGCGGCCCAGCACTTCATCGACCTTGGTGTGCATGTGGTGGACGCCGATCACGCGTCACGCTGGGTGGTGGAACCGGGGCGTCCGGCGCTGGCGAAAATCGCCGAACACTTCGGCCCCGGCGTGCTGCAAGCCGATGGCCAACTGGATCGCGCGGTGCTGCGCAAACTGATCTTCGAAGTCCCGGAGGAACGCCGCTGGCTCGAAGCGTTGCTGCATCCGCTGATCGCCGAGGAAATCGTTACCCACCTGGCCAAGGCACAATCGCCTTACGCGATTCTGGTGTCGCCGCTGTTGATCGAGTCCGGGCAGTACGCCATGACCCAACGGGTGCTGGTGATCGACGCGCCGGAACAACTACAGATCGAACGCACCCTGCAGCGTGACCAGACCAGCGAGCAACAGGTCCAGGCGATCCTCAAGGCCCAATCCAGCCGCCAGGATCGCGTGAGCCATGCCGACGACGTGGTGGTCAATGACCGCGACCTCGCCTGGCTGCACAGCGAGGTCGAACGCCTGCATCACTTTTACCTTACTTTGCGTGGAGGCCAGTCATGAGCCCAATCTCGACCGTCGAATGCCCGACTTGCGGTGCACCCGTTGAATGGAAACCGGAAAACGTGTTCCGGCCATTCTGTTCGGACCGTTGCAAACTGATCGACCTCGGCGCCTGGGCGTCGGAAGAACACAAGATCCCGGTGAGCCCGGATGCCGAGGACGACCTGTTCAGCGAAGACTTCGAGCCGCGTCACTGATCACTACGATTAGGGCCGCATAAAGCCGTAGTCCTGACCGTCATCGAGGTTCTCGGCGAGAAACTGCAACTCATCCGCCAGGTCCTCGACACTGCGCACCGCCTTGCTCTGTTGCACCACCGCACTGAGCAAGGCGCGCAGGCTCAACCCCGGATCAAACCCAACTTCCTGTGCCGCATCCAGACTGTGACGCAACTCCTGCCTTGCCCATTCGTAAACGCTCATATTGGTGCTCCTGAAGGTTTTGCCGAGCATGAGTTCGCGGGCGTCAAACCGGTTTGATGTGGATCAAGACTTGGGATCGTCGTCTTTCCAGGGCGCCGAAAGGTAACGGGTGCGGTTGAAGGTCTCCAGCCACTCGGGACTGAACACCACCAGCGCGCTGATGATCATGCCGTTGATAAACGCCTCGGGAAAGATCAGCAGCCACAGGTAACCGACAAAATCTTCCAGCCAGTACGGCATCTCGAAACGCTCGTCGAACCACAGCAGCCATAAGGCCAGCAACAGGCACAACAAGGCCGACAGCGCGGCGGCAAAGAAGCCGGAAACGAAGATATACACAAAGGGATTACGCGGTTGCGCCCGCTCGACGAGGATCGCGCAGCATTCCGTCACCAGCACCGGCAGCAGAATAATCAACGCGCCATTCACCCCGACAGCCGCCAGATCCTGCCGCCCAAGCAGCACCAGCCCCAGTTGCGCCACCAGCGCGCCGACAATCGCCAGCGGCCAGTCCAGCAACAACGTCACCGCGGTCATGCCGATAAAGTGATAGGACACGCCCGTATCGAAATCCCGTCGCACCAGCCACAACATGAACAGCGCGAACACCGTGCCGAACAGCAAATGCTGGCGACGACTGTCGGTGAACAGCTCGACCCATGGCACACGGCAGATCGCCCAGATCAGCACGGGTACATAAATCAGCCAGCCTACGGTCAGGCTCCCTGACGACAGCAGCTCGGCGCCGATCATGACGACTTCTCCCTGGATGGCACGACACACTCCTTGTTGGGTTACGGCTCCCTGCCAGCATACACCGGCGCAAAAGTGGCTCCAGTGAATGCAAAGCTTTCTGCTTGTCGCATTTGAACGCTAAGCTTGGGCCTATGGATGACTCAGATTATTTACGCCTGCTGACCATCGCGGCCGAGCAAGCCAACGCGTTCCTGTCCAATGCCCGCAAATGGGAGCGTGAGCGTTGGGTCTGCCAGCGCCTGCTGCAAGGCCTGAACATTCCCTATCGCGCCGACGAATTTGCCCCAGCCGGGGAGCCGCCGGACGTGTTGTTTCGCGATGCCAGTTTCGAGGTGTTCTTCGTCCTCGACGAAGGCCGGCGCCTCAACGATGAATGGCGCGACGAGCTGCAACGACGACGCAGCGCGTTTTCCCTGAGTTCGCTGGTGCGTCGCGAGGCCAAGCCCCGACGCATTCCAGCCAATGAATTCTTGCTGAGACTGGCGCCGACCTTGCGCAAAAAAGCCCACAACTACAAAGAGCGCGGCATGGATTTGGGCGAGCTGGACATCATCGCCTTCGCCAGTCTCAAGCGCGAAGTGCTGGACCTCAACAGCCATTTCCCGCCGCCCACCGAATACCTGCGCCAGGGCTGGCGCTCGTTGTCTCTGGTCGGGCCGACATTCGCCCGGGTGCTGTTCGCCCATCCCGATGCCCCGGACTTTTTGCGCAGTAACCTCGGCCGCAGCATCGTCTTCGACGTCGGGATCAGCCTGTGAGCCCGTTGCAGGAATTGATTGCCGAAGTCCCGCAAATTGGCCGTGTGCGCTGGATCGGCGTGCGCCCGGCGTCCCATGTGCCGATGATTGAACTCGAGGTCGTGGAAGCGCGGCTTGAGGCCGGTTTGACCGGTGACAAGGCCCGCCCCGGCGTACGCAATGCGCGGCAGGTGACGCTGATTCAGTGGGAGCACCTGGCGGTGATCAGTTCGCTGATGGGACGCCCGGAGGATCAACCGGTGCTGCCGGGTGAATTGCGGCGCAACCTGGTGATCAGCGGCATCAACCTGTTCAGCCTAAAGGGTCGGCGCTTCAAGATCGGCCAGGCGATTTTCGAAACCACCGGCTGGTGCCAACCCTGCGCCCGCCTGCAAAACAACCTCGGCCCCGGGACCTTTCAGGCCGTGCGCGGACATGGCGGAATCACTGCCCGAGTGTTACAAAGTGGGATCATTCGACTGGACGATACGGTGAGCGTCGAGCCCATTCCCGACACCGGCTATGCTCCGTTCAACGTTCGTTAAATCAGCCTGTAGCTTCTACACATTCAGCAACGTCTACCCCTGACGAGGCCCAATATGACCAGCCGCCTGAACCCCGACGACCAAAAGCATGTCGAAGAGTACCTGCACTTGTCCCAGCACCGAGTCGAGCGCCGGCCTTTCCGGCCTTGGATGCTCCTGGTGCTGGTGCTGGCAGTGACCATTGGTTTGGGCCTGCTGAGCCGACTTATCGGTTACCTGACGCTATGAGCTGCCTTGCGCTCGCGGGGGTGACCGCACCGATTTCTTTTAGCCTTGCGAGATATCCCCATGACTCACCGTATTGTTATCGTTGGCGGCGGCGCCGGCGGTCTGGAGTTGGCTACCCGTCTGGGTAAGACTCTGGGCAAGCGCGGCACGGCCAGTGTGATGCTGGTCGACGCGAACCTGACCCACATCTGGAAACCGCTGTTGCATGAAGTGGCGGCCGGGTCGCTGAACTCTTCCGAAGACGAACTCAACTATGTTGCCCAGGCCAAATGGAACCACTTCGAGTTCCAGCTCGGGCGCATGAGCGGGCTCGACCGCGCGTCGAAAAAAATTCAGTTAGCGGCGACCTACGACGAAGCCGGCATTGAATTGGTCCCGGCGCGCGAGGTGGGTTACGACTCGCTGGTGATTGCCGTCGGCAGCACCACCAACGATTTCGGCACCCAGGGCGCGGCGCAGCATTGCCTGTTCCTCGACACCCGCAAACAGGCCGAGCGCTTCCACCAGCAATTGCTCAACCACTACCTGCGTGCCCATGCCGGGCAAACCGATGTCGTGGAGCAGATCAGCGTGGCCATCGTCGGTGCCGGTGCGACTGGCGTCGAATTGGCAGCAGAACTGCACAACGCCGCCCATGAACTGGCGGCCTACGGTCTGGACCGGATCAAACCGGAAAACATGCACATTACCCTGATCGAAGCCGGGCCCCGGGTGTTGCCTGCCCTGCCGGAACGTATCGGCGGTCCTGTGCATAAAACCCTGGAGAAACTCGGGGTCAATGTGATGACCAACGCGGCGGTCAGCGAAGTCACGGCCGAAAGCCTGATCACCGCCGACGGCAAAGTGATCAATGCGAGCCTGAAAGTCTGGGCCGCCGGGATTCGTGCGCCGGGTTTCCTCAAGGACATCGACGGCCTGGAAACCAACCGCATCAATCAGCTGCAAGTGCTGCCGACCCTGCAAACCACCCGCGACGAAAACATCTTCGCCTTCGGTGACTGCGCCGCCTGCCCGCAACCGGGCACCGACCGCAACGTACCGCCGCGCGCCCAGGCTGCGCATCAGCAAGCGTCGTTGCTGGCCAAATCGCTAAAGCTGCGGATCGAAGGCAAGACCTTGCCGGAGTACAAGTACACCGACTACGGCTCGCTGATCTCGCTGTCGCGTTTTTCGGCTGTGGGTAACTTGATGGGCAACCTCACTGGCAGCGTGATGCTGGAAGGCTGGCTGGCGCGGATGTTTTACGTGTCGTTGTACCGAATGCACCAGATGGCGCTGTATGGCGCGTTTCGTACGGCGATGTTGATGCTCGGGAGCAAGATTGGACGTGGGACTGAGCCGCGACTGAAGCTGCATTAAGATATTCAGCGTCAGATAGGGCCTCTTCGCGGGCAAGCCTCGCTTCTACAGGATGATGACCGTAGGAGCGAGGCTTGCTCGCGAATGGGGCGCCGCGATTCAACTTCCTGACACTTGTGTGTCTCACTGTATCCCGCCCCGCCTTTCCCCCCCTTCGCTTACAAACTCCCCCTTGCACGACACAGAAGCGATACACCCGCACCGTTAAATGGCCACACCCGAGCAAGGCACCGCCTGCTTCGGTTAACGCCGCAATAACGCGGCACCCTTTATCGAGCGGTTGTGTCGTGCAACCCAGGAGATTTCAAATGTCCCGTACCACTAAAAACACTATCGGTCTGCTCGGCGCTGTTTTGGCTGGCGGCATGATGTTGACCGGCTCCGTGTTCGCTTCCCAGCCGCTGACCCAAGGCTACCTGCTGGCCTCCGCCGAACAGGTCGTGAAGACGCCTGAAGGCAAGTGTGGTGAAGGCAAATGTGGCGATGCGTCGATGGCCAAGACCGACACTGATGGCGATGGCAAAGTCTCCCGTGCCGAATTCCAGGCCGTCGCGCCGAAGTCCAACTTCGACAAAATCGACAAAAACCACGATGGCTTCATCGACGAGCAAGAGGCTTTCGACAACGTGAAAGCCAACTTCGAAGCCAACGGCAAGAAAATGCCAAAAGGTCTGTTCGAACACCTGAAAGACCAAGACGGCGCCTAAGCCTCAGAACAAACAAGCCGCGCATTCCTCGACGGGAAGCGCGGCTTTTTTGCGTCTGGCGGATTTATACCCGAAAGCGCTGGACCAGTTCTGACAGCTTATGGCTCGTATTGGCAAGTTGACGAGATTTGAAGGAGCTTGCTTTCCAGCAGACAAAAAAAATCCCCGTATCTTTCGATACGAGGATTTTTAATATGGTCGGGGTAAGGGGATTCGAACTCCTGACATCCTGCTCCCAAAGCAGGCGCGCTACCGGACTGCGCTATACCCCGGTAAAAAAAAGGCGACCTTTCAGTCGCCTTCTTCTTCGATCAGCGCTTTTGGCCTCTGATCTTAAGATCTGATCCCAGCGTTAACTGGTTTCAAAAATGGTGGGTCGTGTGGGATTCGAACCTACGACCAATTGGTTAAAAGCCAACTGCTCTACCAACTGAGCTAACGACCCAAAAATGGTCGGGGTAAGGGGATTCGAACTCCTGACATCCTGCTCCCAAAGCAGGCGCGCTACCGGACTGCGCTATACCCCGGTTTGAAATTGGCTCCGT
This sequence comes from Pseudomonas sp. ADAK2, assembly GCF_012935755.1. GTDB lineage: Bacteria > Pseudomonadota > Gammaproteobacteria > Pseudomonadales > Pseudomonadaceae > Aquipseudomonas. The sequence continues at coordinate 5,490,942 of NZ_CP052862.1, read as the reverse complement.
GACCAGGACTCGAACCTGGGACCCAATGATTAACAGTCATTTGCTCTACCGACTGAGCTATCACGGAACTACATATTTCAATTTACAACGGTGAAGCTTGCTGCATCTCTCGACCCGTTCGCATCGCTGCGTTCGTGTGTCTGAGGCGCGCTATTCTACAATCTTAAGCACCTCTGTCAACCCCCTAATTTGCATTCAAGTTAATGATTTGCAACTTATTTCAGATTTCTACTTGGGGAGTAGAAACCCTTGCGGGTGACTTACTGCGGGGCGCACTTTACAAGCCTTTTCCTTTCAGTTCAACAGCCTGGCGAAAAAAAGGCCTCGCAATGCGAGGCCTTGTTTATTTCACTGGCGTTACGCCTCAGTCGAAAACGATTTCGTCGTTTTCCACCTTGCCGACAGCGGTCTCGCCCGGCAGGAAACGACCGGACAGAATCAGCTGCGCCAACGGGTTCTCGATCCAGCGCTGAATTGCTCGTTTGAGCGGCCGTGCGCCATAGACCGGGTCGTAACCCACTGCGATCAACTTATCCATCGCTTCCGGACTGAGCTCCAGTTTCAGCTCGCGCTCGGTCAGGCGACTGCGCAGGCGACCCAACTGGATCTCGGTGATGCCCGCGATCTGATCCCGCGCCAGCGGCTCGAAGATCACCACCTCGTCGACCCGGTTGATGAACTCCGGCCGGAAGTGCGTGGAAATCGCATCCATCACCGCCGCCCGTTGTGCTTCACGATCACCAACCAGCTCCTGGATCTGTACCGAACCGAGGTTGGAGGTCATGACGATCACGGTGTTCTTGAAATCCACCGTGCGGCCATGGCTGTCGGTTAGGCGGCCATCTTCCAGCACTTGCAGCAAGATGTTGAAGACGTCCGGATGGGCCTTCTCGACCTCGTCCAGCAGGATCACCGAGTAAGGCTTGCGACGCACCGCCTCGGTCAGGTAACCGCCCTCTTCATAGCCCACGTAGCCTGGTGGCGCGCCGATCAAGCGAGCCACGGAATGTTTCTCCATGAACTCGGACATGTCGATCCGCACCATCGCCTCTTCCGTATCAAAGAGGAACTCGGCCAGCGCCTTGCACAGCTCGGTTTTACCGACACCGGTCGGGCCGAGGAACATGAACGAACCGCTCGGGCGATTCGGATCGGACAACCCGGCACGGGAACGCCGTACTGCGTTGGAAACCGCGATCACCGCTTCGTCCTGGCCGATCACACGTTGGTGCAGCAGGCTTTCCATCTTCATCAACTTGTCGCGCTCGCCTTCGAGCATCTTCGACACGGGAATGCCGGTCCACTTCGACACGACTTCCGCGATTTCTTCCTCGGTCACCTTGCTGCGCAGCAACTGGTTCTCGCTTTTACCGTGCTGGTCGACCATTTGCAGGCTGCGCTCCAGGTCCGGGATGATCCCGTATTGCAGCTCGGCCATGCGGTTCAGGTCACCTTTACGGCGTGCGGCTTCCAGTTCCTGACGGGACTGTTCGATTTTCTGCTGGATCTGCGCCGACCCCTGGACTTCGGCTTTTTCCGAATTCCAGATTTCTTCGAGGTCCGAATACTCACGCTCCAGACGGACGATTTCTTCCTGGAGTTTTTCCAGGCGCTTCATCGCTGCTTCGTCGCTTTCTTTCTTCAGCGCCTGGGATTCCACCTTCAGCTGAATCAGGCGCCGCTCCAGACGGTCCAGCACTTCCGGCTTGGAGTCGATCTCCATGCGGATACGGCTGGCGGCTTCGTCGATCAGGTCGATGGCCTTGTCCGGCAACTGCCGATCAGTGATGTAGCGATGGCTCAGCTTGGCCGCGGCGATGATCGCGCCGTCGGTGATCGCCACTTTGTGGTGAACCTCGTAACGCTCCTTGAGGCCACGCAGGATGGCAATGGTGTCTTCTTCGCTCGGCTCTTCCACCAGTACTTTCTGGAAACGCCGCTCGAGGGCCGCGTCCTTCTCTATATATTGGCGGTACTCGTTGAGCGTGGTCGCGCCGACGCAGTGCAACTCGCCACGGGCCAAGGCTGGCTTGAGCATGTTGCCCGCGTCCATCGAGCCTTCGCCTTTACCGGCGCCGACCATGGTGTGCAGTTCGTCGATGAACAGAATGATCTGCCCTTCCTGCTTCGACAGTTCGTTAAGCAGGGATTTCAGGCGTTCTTCGAACTCACCGCGATACTTGGCACCGGCAATCAACGCGCCCATGTCCAGGGACAGCAAGCGTTTGCCTTTGAGGCCGTCCGGCACTTCGCCGTTGATGATGCGCTGGGCCAAGCCCTCGGCGATGGCGGTTTTACCCACGCCAGGCTCGCCGATCAGCACCGGGTTGTTCTTGGTGCGGCGTTGCAGGACCTGAATGGTCCGGCGAATTTCGTCGTCACGGCCAATTACCGGGTCAAGCTTGCCTTCTTCGGCGCGCTTGGTCAGGTCGACGGTGTACTTGTCCAGCGCCTGACGCGACTCTTCGTGGTTCGCATCATTGACGGCTTCGCCGCCACGCAGGTTGTTGATCGCGTTTTCCAGGGCTTTCTTGCTCACACCCTGGCCGAGCAGCAACTTGCCGAGCTTGCTGTTCTCGTCCATGGCGGCGAGCAACACCAGCTCGCTGGAAATGAACTGATCACCCTTCTGCTGCGCCAGGCGATCGGCCTGGTTGAGCAGGCGCGCCAAGTCCTGCGACATGTTGACGTCGCCGGTCGGGTTCTGGATTTTCGGCAGTTGATCGAGCTCTTTGGTCAGCTCTTTGCGCAGGCTGTTGACGTCAAAGCCGACTTGCATCAACAGAGGTTTGATCGAACCACCCTGTTGCTCAAGCATGGCTTGCATCAAGTGCGCCGGTTCAATGCCCGGATGATCGAGGCCGACAGCCAGGGATTGGGCGTCGGATAGAGCTAACTGCAATTTGCTGGTTAAACGGTCTATACGCATGGGTCACCTTCCTTTTGAGCAGGCCGGACCTAGAAAACCATCCTGAATGAAGAAACCTGCCAGATACCGCTATAGATGCGGTCGATTCTGGGAGTTTCAAGCGTCGTACAGTTGATGTAGATCAGGGAAGCTTAGTCTTCGAGCCAGACCAGGGAGGCAAACCGACCGGTGCGCGGACTGCGACGGTAAGAAAAGAAGCGCGGATCGGTCACGGTACAGAAACCGCCACCATAAACAGCGGTGACACCACGCGCAGCCAGACGCAAACGCGCCAGCTCATAGATGTCGGCCATGAACTTGCCGGCGTTGTGGCTCGGGACAAAGGCTTTTGCGGCTTCAGGCAATTGCTGGATGAAGACTTCCCGTACTTCCGGGCCGACTTCAAAGGCTTGCGGGCCAATCGCCGGGCCGAGCCAGACCATGACTTCTTCTGACGCCACGCCCAGACTGTCGAGGGTCGCTTCCAGCACACCGGCCGCCAACCCGCGCCAACCGGCATGGGCCGCCGCGACGCGTGTGCCGGCTCGGTCGCAGAACAGCGCCGGCAGGCAATCCGCCGTCATCGCCGCGCAGGCAACTCCGGGGGTTGCGGTCCAGCTGGCATCAGCGGTCACCACCCGGCCCGGATCGGCATCAGCCACGACAATGCCGTGGACCTGTTGCAACCAGGCCGGTTGGATCGAGAAATGATCGGTGAGACGACGGCGATTTTCAGCCACGGCTTCGGGACTGTCGTCGACGTGATCGCCGAGGTTGAGGCTGTCGAACGGCGCCAGACTGACGCCGCCCGCACGGGTGGTAACGCAGGCTTTCACCCCGGCAGGCGCAGGCCAGTCGGGAATCAGCCAGTCACTCATCCGATGAACGCCTCGCGGTCTTGCTTGAGCAGAGTCAGCAGCCAGACGAAATCGTCCGGCAGTGGCGATTCCCAGCTCATGCGTTTACCGGTGGTCGGATGATCCAGCTCCAGGAACCGCGCATGCAGCGCCTGACGCGGAAAAGCCTTCAACGATTCGACCATGGTCACACTGGCTGCCGGCGGGATACGGAAGCGACCGCCGTAGGCAGGGTCTCCGACCAACGGGTAGTTGATGTGGGCCATGTGTACGCGAATCTGGTGCGTACGACCGGTTTCCAGCTTCACCCGCACGTGGGTGTGGGAGCGGAAACGCTCGAGCACACGGTAGTGGCTGACGGCTTGCTTGCCACCTTCCATCACCGCCATGCGCTGGCGTTGCTGGCCGTGGCGACCGATCGGCGCGTTGATCTTGCCACCGGCAGTGACCACACCGATCACGATGCACTCGTAGATCCGGCTGACGCTGCGGCTCTGCAACTGTGTAACCAGTTGCGTCTGCGCTTGAATGGTCTTGGCCACCACCATCAGACCAGTGGTGTCCTTGTCCAGGCGATGCACGATACCGGCGCGGGGCACATTGATGATGTCCGGCACGTGGTGCAGCAAGGCGTTGAGCAAGGTGCCATCAGCGTGACCGGCAGCCGGATGCACCACCAGACCCGCAGGTTTGTTGATCACCAGGATGTCGTCGTCTTCGTAGACGATGTCCAGCTCGATGTCCTGAGCGATCCATTCGCCCTGAGCTTCCTGCTCGGCAGTGAGTTCAAGAATGGCACCACCATGAACAATGTCTCGCGGGCGGATAACCGCCCCATCCACAGTCAGGCGGCCGTCTTTGATCCAGGCGGAAAGGCGCGAGCGCGAGTGCTCAGCGAATAATTGTGCGGCGACTTGATCGAGGCGTTGGCCGCCCAATTCGGACGGCACCTCTGCGCGAAGTTCAATTTTATCGGACATGCTCAGACTAGGCGTCGGCACAGCCTTTGGTTTCGGCTGCGCGCTTGTGGTTAAATACGGCGTCTTTTGCCCCGAGGCTATTCAACGGGGCGCTCATCATAACAGGACGGCCCCGCCCAAGACAGCGGCCGTCATAGGGACGCAAGCCGCCATGCAAGTGAAACACCTGCTGCTGATCGCCATCCTCGCATTGACCGCTGCTTGCTCATCGAAGGAAGTCGTAGACGAAAACCTTAGCGAAGTCGAGCTGTACCAGCAGGCTCAGACCGACCTGGATAACAACAGCTACACCAGCGCCACAGCCAAGCTGAAGGCCCTGGAGTCGCGTTATCCGTTCGGGCGCTACGCTGATCAGGCTCAACTCGAGCTTATCTACGCCAACTACAAGAACGCCGAGCCTGAGGCTGCCAAGTCTGCCGCCGAGCGTTTCATTCGTTTGCACCCACAGCATCCGAACGTGGATTACGCGTATTACCTCAAGGGTCTGACCTCCTTCGACCAGGACGTCGGCCTGCTGGCGCGCTTCCTGCCGCTGGACATGACCAAGCGTGACCCCGGCGCTGCCCGCGACTCGTACAACGAGTTCGCCCAGTTGACCAGCCGCTACCCGAACAGCCGCTACTCGCCGGATGCCAAGCAGCGCATGATTTACCTGCGCAACCTGCTGGCTTCCTACGAAATTCACGTTGCCGACTACTACCTGACTCGTCAGGCCTATGTCGCCGCCGCGAACCGTGGTCGTTACGTAGTGGAAAACTTCCAGGAAACCCCTTCGGTCGGAGACGGCCTGGCGGTAATGGTCGAGGCCTACCAGCGTCTGCACCTGGACGAACTGGCCACCACCAGCCTCGAAACCCTGAAGCTCAACTACCCGAACCACCCAAGCCTGGTGGACGGTCAGTTCAAGCCATCGGTCGACGAAGCGGACAACCGTTCGTGGCTGAGCAAGGCTACCCTGGGCCTGATCGAATCCCGTCCGCCGCTGCCGCCGGGCGAAACCCGCGCCAACCAGGACGTGCAGAAGCAGTTCCAGGACGCGAAAGACTCGATTCCGAACGATCTCAAGCCTAAAGATGAAAACGGCGATGTGATCGAGGAAGAGCAACACGAAGCGGAAGGCAACAACAGCGACCGTTCGTGGTTCAGCTACATGACCTTCGGTGTGTTCGACTGACACCTCGGGTTGTACGAAAAGGGAGACTCTTGAGTCTCCCTTTTTTATGGCGGCGATTTATTACGCTGTGCGCCCGTCATGTCCTTGGCTAAACTGCCTGATCATCATTCTTAAAGCAGCCCACCATGCTTCGTTTACTGTTCTGGATCGCCCTGATTGCCGCTGCGGTATGGTTCTGGCGCAAGTTCAAGGGCCAGGTTTCAGCGCCAAAATCCTCCGCCGAGCTGGAAGCGGCCCCCATGGTGCGCTGCGCCCACTGTGGCGTTCACCTGCCCCGCGACCGTGCGCTGAACCTTCAACAACAGTGGTATTGCAGCCAGGCTCACCTTGAGCAAGGCCCGGGTTCCAGTGACCGCTGAGGCCTCCAGCCCCGGCAACAAACAGGCCCAGCGACTGCTGCGCCTCTATCATCTGTACCGTTTAAGCGTCGGCATCACCCTGGTGTTGTTGATTTCCAGCAACATGGACAACCAGTTGCTGGCGCTCGCCGATAACGACTTGCTGCGCAGTGGCAGCTGGTTGTACCTGGTGCTTAACATTCTGCTGGTGGTGTTCCTGGAGAACACCCGGCGCCGGACGCAGCTGTTCAGCCTGACCCTGGTCGATGTATTGCTGTTGTGCGGCCTGTTCTACGCCGCCGGTGGTGTGGCCAGTGCCATCGGCAATCTGCTGATCGTGTCAGTGGCCATCGGCAATACGCTATTGCGCGGACGTATTGGTTTGGTGATCGCGGCAGTCGCGGCCATCGGCATTGTCGGTTTGAGTTTCCTGCTGAGCTTCAGCCACCCCGCCAGCCCCAGTGACTATCTGCAAGCCGGCACCCTCGGCGCGCTGTGCTTTGCCGCGGCGTTGCTGGTGCAAGGCTTGATCCGGCGCCTGGAAGTCAGTGAGCACCTCGCCGAGCAGCGTGCCAGCGAGGTGGTTGGCCTTGAAGCCCTCAATGTGCTGATTCTGCAACGCATGCGTACCGGCATCCTGGTGCTGGACGACCAGCGCCGCGTGCAACTGGCCAACCACAGTGCCCTGTCCCTGCTGGGCCAGGAACGGCTGGACGGCCAACTGATCGATGATTACTCGCCAACCCTGGTCGAGCGCCTGCAACTGTGGCTCAACAACCCGACCTTGCGTCCCCAGAGCTTGAAAGTCGCCCGTTCCGGCCTGGAGCTGCAACCGAGCTTCATTGCCCTCGACCAAAGCCCGCACCATCAAACGCTGGTCTTTCTCGAAGACCTCGCCCAGATCGCCCAGCAGGCCCAGCAATTGAAGCTCGCCGCCCTCGGTCGCCTGACCGCCGGTATCGCCCACGAGATCCGCAACCCGCTGGGCGCCGTTAGTCACGCCGCGCAGTTGCTGCAGGAATCCGAGGAACTGAACGACGCGGATCGACGTCTGACCCAGATTATCCAAGACCACTCTCAACGAATGAATCGGGTTATCGAAAACGTCCTGCAACTGTCCCGCCGCCAGCAAACCGCACCGCAGCGGCTCGATCTGAAGCCGTGGCTGGCGCAGTTCGTCGAAGAAGCCCGTGAGGCCGCGACCGAACGCCAGCACATTCACCTGCGCATCGGCCTGGGCCACTTCACAACGTTGATGGACCCGAACCAACTGACCCAGATTCTCGACAACTTGTTGCGCAATGCCTGGCGGCACAGCGCCTTGACCCATGACAGGGCCGAGGTCTGGCTTGAGCTGTTTATCGACACCGACAGCCAGTTGCCGGTTCTCGAAGTGCTGGACAACGGCCCCGGCGTGGCGCCGGATCAGCAAGTGCACCTGTTCGAACCGTTCTTCACCACCAGCACCCAAGGCACAGGCCTCGGGCTCTATCTGTCCCGTGAGCTGTGCGAAAGCAACCAGGCCCGCCTAGACTTCAAACCACGCCAAGGCGGCGGCTGCTTTCGCATCACCTTTGCACACGGACGGAAACAAAGTTGAACATGAGCCCACAGCAGAAAGTCCTGATCGTCGACGACGAACCGGATATCCGCGAACTCCTGGAAATCACCCTGGGACGGATGAAACTCGACACGTTCAGTGCCCGCAACCTCGGCGAAGCCCAGGCCCTGCTGGGCCGGGAGACATTCGACCTGTGCCTGACCGACATGCGCCTGCCCGATGGCACCGGCCTGGAGCTGGTACAACACATCCAGCAACGTTATCCGCAAGTGCCGGTGGCGATGATCACCGCCTATGGCAGCCTGGAAACGGCGATCAACGCCCTCAAGGCCGGCGCTTTCGACTTCCTGACCAAACCGGTGGACCTCACCCGGCTGCGAGAATTGGTCACCAGTGCCTTGCGCCTACCGGCTCCGGGTGGCGCCAGCACCGCGATTGATCGCCGCTTGCTCGGCGATTCACTGCCGATGCGCAGCCTGCGCAAGCAAATCGACAAACTGGCCCGCAGTCAGGCACCGGTGTACATCAGCGGCGAATCCGGCAGCGGCAAGGAGCTGGTCGCCCGCCTGATCCACGAACAAGGCCCGCGTTCGAACGGCCCCTTCGTGCCGGTCAATTGCGGAGCGATACCGTCGGAATTGATGGAAAGTGAATTCTTCGGCCATCGCAAGGGCAGCTTCAGCGGCGCCATCGAAGACAAGCCCGGGCTGTTCCAGGCGGCCCATGGCGGCACCCTGTTCCTCGATGAAGTGGCTGATTTACCACTGGCCATGCAGGTCAAGTTGCTGCGGGCGATTCAGGAGAAAGCGGTGCGCAGCGTCGGCGGGCAGCAGGAAACCGTGGTCGATGTGCGTATCCTCTGCGCCACCCACAAGGACCTCGACGCTGAAGTCAGCGCCGAACGTTTTCGCCAGGATTTGTACTATCGGCTCAATGTGATCGAACTGCGGGTCCCGCCCTTGCGCGAGCGTCGGGACGATATCGAGACCCTGGCCAGCCATGTGCTCAAGCGTCTGGCGGCCGGCACTGGCCAACCCGCGGCAAAACTGCACCCGCAAGCCGTTGAAGCGCTGAAAAGCTACCGTTTCCCGGGCAATGTGCGGGAGCTGGAGAACATGCTCGAACGCGCCCACACCTTGTGTGAGAACAAACAGATCGAAGCCAGCGACCTGCGCCTGGCCGAAGGCAACTGCACCGCTGAGGCCGGCGTGCCGGACCTGACGCGGATCGACAATCTGGAAGATTATCTGGAAAACGTCGAACGCAAACTCATCCTCCAGGCACTGGAGGAAACCCGCTGGAATCGCACGGCGGCGGCGCAACGGTTGAATCTGTCGTTTCGGTCGATGCGCTATCGGCTCAAGAAATTAGGTTTGGATTGAAAAGATCGCAGCCCCCGTAGGAGCTGCCGAAGACTGCGATCTTTTGCTCTTCGCCTTAAATTCGCCCCGCCGGCGCATACGGCGCCGGATCAATGATCGGCGCCCTGCCCAGCATCACATCCGCAAACAACTGGCACGACGCCGGCGCCAGCACCAATCCATTGCGGTAATGCCCGCAGTTGAGCCACAGCCCGGCAAAACCCGGCACCCGGCCAATATAGGGAATGCCTTCCGGCGAGCCCGGCCGCAGCCCGGCCCAATGCCCCACCACCTCGGCTTCCGCCAGCGCCGGGATCAACTCCACGGCCGAGGCCTTCAGGCTTTCCAGCGCCGATCCGGTTGGGGTCTTGTCGAACCCTTCGTGCTCCAGCGTACTGCCGATCAGGATATGTCCGTCGCGACGCGGAATCGCGTACCGGCCCTTGGCCAAGACCATGCTCGGCAAAAAATCCGCCGCACACTTGTACAGAATCATTTGACCCTTGACTGGCTCGACCGGCAGTTCCAGGCCGAGGCTTTTCAGCAAGTCGCCGCTCCAGGCGCCCGCCGTCAACACAACCTGATCGCCAAGAATCGCGCCCGTGGACGTCTGCACCCCGACCACCGCGTCGCCGTCACGGATAAACCCGCTGACTTCGCATTGCTCATGGATCGTCACGTTCGGCAGCGCCAACAGCGCCGCCTTCAGAGACTTGACCAGCCGCGGGTTGCGCACGTTGGCCACATCGGCCATGTAGATGGCCCGTGAGAAACCACCGCCCAGGACCGGCACCGCGTCATGGGCTGCCGAGATATCCACAGCCCGCAGCGGACGGTTTTCCCGTTCGGCCCAGGCCAGTGCTTCGGCTTCATCGTCCAGATCCAGCCAGTAAAGCCCGGTGGTGTGCACTTCGGGGTCGACGCCGGTGGCGGCAAACAGACGCTCACCCAGCTGTGGATAAAAATCCTGGGACCAGTGAGCCAGCGCCGTGACCGCCGGGCTGTAGCGCCACGGATAAAGCGGTGAAACAATGCCGCCGCCGGCCCAGGACGATTCCTGGCCGACGTTCGAGCGATCCAGCAGCACAACGCTCTGCACTTCGGACGCGAGATTGAACGCGGTCAGCAGGCCGATCACCCCGCCGCCGACAATCACCACTTGCTGTTGCCTGCTCATGTTCTGATCCAACCGTTCAATAGACAGGGGCGCAAAAGGCGCCCAAAAAGGAAACTCAGCGGCCCCAGCAATCCTTGGTGGCCAGCCCGGACGTGGCGTTGACCATGCTTCTGACGCCAGTGTTGGTGATGGTGAAATCCCCACACTTGTCGGTCGCCATGTTCGTACCTGACTTGCGCACCGCCGTCAGCAGGAAGGTCTGGTCGGTGATGGTCGGAGTGATGGTGTAAAAGTCGTTACCTGTGCTCAGGCCGGTGGCGCCGGTGTAGAGGTTATTTTTGGAATAGAACCGCTCAAGAATCTGCGCCTGCTCGGAAAGCAGCCCGGCCACCTCGGTGCGACGGCCCTTTTTCGTGTACTCGGTAAGGCTCGGATAGCCAATGGTGATAACGATCCCGATGATCGCAATCACGATCATGATTTCGATCAGGGTAAAACCTCGGTTGGATCTGCGCATTGCCTCAACTCTCACTTACTGTATTTGTCGCCACATGATGCGACGGCCGCCGCCACCGCCGGGTTTTTCCACCAGGGAGCTGATGCCACCGCTGGAATCGTTCACAATTTTGCGGGACGCATTGTTGACGATCGCGTTCAGCGTCGGAATACCACCGGTGAAAATCACCCCGCTGGAAATCGAATCCGTGCTGTCGACCAGCCCGTCGCCATTGGTGTCGAGCACCGCGTAGTTGAGCATCTTACCGCTGAATGCATCCAGCTCGACCAGCTTCCCGGTACCGAAACTGGCGCAAGGGTCGGTGGTGTCGACGCTGGCCGTGGTGAACACGATGCGGCCGGCAACCAGGCTGGCCTGATTGATCACCCGCTCACCGGTCAACACGCTGTTGTATACCAGCGGCAGGTACCACCCCTTCTCGGCCGGGTAGGTCGTGTCATTCTGGCTTGTGGTAATGAATTGCCCGCCCGCGCTGCCGCCGATCACCCCGGTCACGGCCTGGGCCTGCAAACTCGACACCGTCATCTGTCCAGATCCGCCATCGGCATCCCATACCGAGTAGAACGCTTGAAGATCCTTGTTGGTCTTGTCGGCAGTCTCATTGAATTTCCCGGTACCGAAAAACACCTGCTTGCCGCCCAGGGAATTGTCCGCCAGCAGCGGTTGCGCGGTAATCGGTTGTGTGGCGCCACCCGGGGTCGTGAACAATGGCTTGCCGGAAAAAGCGACGCCCCAGCTGTCAGTTGTGGCGCCACTCAGGTCGAACTTCCACAAACGTCCTTTCAGGTCGCCGCCATAAGCGGCCTGCACCACGTTCTGCGAGTTGACCTTGAGCTCCACCGAAGACAGGCCATTGGTGGTTTCCGTGCTGTCGATGACGATTTTCTTGATCAGCGAACCGTCACGTACGTCCACCACATACAACGCTGCCACCCCCGAATTGCTCCCGTAGCCGTTGGAGATGAAAGCCGCCCAACGCCCATCGGCCAAGCGTGCCACTTCCGGGCGCGCATAGGCATAACCCAGGTCATTGAAAGCGTTCGCCGTGTTCGCCGTGGTCGGTGCGCTGATTTCCCACAATGCCTTGAAGGCGTTACCCGCTGACGCATCAAACAGCTGCACGGCGTAGAACGTCTTGCCGCCCGCCCCTACACCGCCCAGGGCCAGGGTTTTCCAGGCGCCGCTGAGTTGGGCGTCGAACACCCCGACCTGACCGTCCACCAGAAACTTGTGGCTCACGCCGTTGATATAGGTGGGATCGGCAATATAGCGCAACGACGGCAGCACGCTGGACGGCATGTAGGCATAACGTCGGGCACCGTTGGCGGCGTTGATGACATTGAGAAAGCCGTCGTTGGCGTTGACCACCAGGCTGGGGCTCATGTTGGCGGCTTTGGTCGCCAGATAGGTGGTGTAGGTGGAATCGCCCACCAGATCCGACGCGGTCTGATCCGTGGGAGAAGCCAGCGCAAGGGGCGAGTTGATGATGTCACCGAGCAATACCGAGCGCACTTTCAGCCCGGTCTTGTTGGTGCCCTTGCTCCACTCCACCAGGTCATTGCCGACAATCCCGGTCGGCAGACTCTGGCTGAGCGAGGTTTGCTGGGCCGGGGAAAAGTTGCCGTAGGCCAAGGTAATCGCGGCGTTGGTCAGGGTGTTCCAGGACTGGTAGGTCGGCGCCGTGGCTCCCGGCACGATGGCCGTGTCGGTGGTCCATAACACCGAGGATGTATTGACCGAGCCGCTGGCCGTGAAGCCGTAGGACTTGATCGTCCCGCGCCAGTCCTTGGGGTCGTAGCTGGTCTGGAAGTAACTCGAACCGCTGGCCACCGTGGTGCCGCTGGTGACACCGCTACCGCCCGATCCGGCCTTGGAGGTGATGTTGCTCAAGGCCGAGGACAAGGCCGCGTTAAGACCGGCAGCGTCGTTAGCCTGGTAATACAGGCCCTGGCCGTAAGCGGCCGCATCCGACAGCATCGGGTTGGCTGCGGTGAAACCCACGGTGTAGGTGTTCATGTACTGCTTGGGAAAATCCGCCGCGGTCCAGCTTTTGCCGGCCAGGTCCGTACCGGTCGAACGCATGTCGATGTCGAAAGCGAACTTGGCGATGTCGTCCAGATACAGGGTGTCGCCCTCGTCATCGCCACTGAGGTTATTGCCATCGTTGTTGATCCCGTCCCAGTTGGGCAAGCGGGTGGTGCCCAGCGGATCGTTGGTCGGAAACGTCCGATCATAGGTCGGCAAGCCGTCAGTGACGACCACGCCGTAGTTCTTCTGGCAGCGATACTGGATCGGGCTGGTGTAGGTCGTCGGCGTCGAGTTGTAGTACGGCGTCATACCGCGAAAATAACGGGTGATTTCGTAGTAGGTTTCGGCCAGCGGCGTGTTGGCCACAGCCGCCAGGTTATTGATGGAGGAGATCAGGTTGTTGTAATTGGTGTCAGCCTGGGACTGGGTAACGCTGCCGGTGACGACTGCCAGATCGCTGATGGGCCGAGCGATATAACCGCCATTGGCGGAGTTGTTGCTGCTGGGCGGATTGAACGTAGCCAGGCCGATACGCAAGCCGCGGTTACCGGCTACCAATGCAGCGGAGACATTACGCGCCACGTTGACTCGATAGTCGTTGGGGATCGAGCCGTTAGTGAAATCACGATTGCTACCGTTGGCCAAACCCACCAGGTACGAGAGGTAGTCGTCGGTGTAGCGGGTATTTTCATTGCCCACCGGGTCTGGGAGCTTGATGCATTGCGGGGTCAGACTGTTGTTGTAGAACGCGTACGCACCACCTGAACACCCGGAGCTCGGCAGACTGGAGAGGAAGATCGAGCTGCCGACGATGTCAGAAGCACTCAGACACAAGCCGATAAAGGCGTTGCACTGCCTGGCCGGCGTGCGGTTGACCGCGGGGTCGAAGCCCGCCGCGAAGATGATGGTGTTCATGCTCCCCGAGTCGTCGATCAACAACATGACGTTCGGTGGCACCGCCGCCGCGCTCAACAGCGGGGAGTCCGATGGCGTGAAGGCGTAGGCCGGCGCCGCCAGGTACAGGCTCAGCAACGCACCGAAAAGCACCTGCGCCCACCCTCGGCGCCAGCCACCGCGAGCATCAATACTTGGCATAGATGCTCTCCACCACACTGCGAACGTTATTGCCGACGATGCCGACTGCGGTGACCCGGTACAGCGTCGCCGAGGAGTTGCTTGGGATGTTGACGGCGCCCGTCGTCGTGCCGATGTTCTGCACCCCATACAAGCCGCCGCCGGCGGCAATCCAGGTGACCCCCGACGTGGAATTGAGCCCGGCACCGGTCACGCTCGAGGATTCCGCCGGCGGCGCGCATTGCGCCGTGGTGCCGCACACCGCCAGCGTATAGGTCGCCAGTTGTACCGCGCTTTCGCCGATGCGCAAGGTGGCTTCGGCCAGTTGGAAGGATTTATTGCGCAGGGTCACGCTGGCGGCCATTTTTTCCTGGAGGGTCGCGTTCTGCATCGATGAAATGCCGATCACCGTCAGCAGCAACAGAAATACCAGGCTGACCAGCAAGGCCATTCCCCGTTGGTTTGTTTGCTTGTTTGTCGGGGCTCTCATCCGGCACTCACCTACTGCAGCCGGTTGCGCAGAGCCGCAACCACGTTGAAGGTTTGATTGCGCACGCGATTGTTCGGATCGGTCAGCGTCAGGGTCAGGCGCACGCTGCGTATCAACGCGGTATTGGCTGGATTGGCGCTGTAACTGGAGGCCGCCACATCGCTGGTACTGGTGGCGACGCCAAAGGACACGTTGAAGGCACTGACGTTGTTGATCAGCACCGCCTGGGTTGGCGTACCGCTGCCAACGCCCATCAACAGCTGGTTATTGCTGAAGCTGTAGATCAACCGTCGAATCGGGAAAGCCATTTGCCCGGATGACGCGACTCTAGCCCCCGTGTAGGCCGTGGCGCTGGTTTTACAGTCGGAGAGCACGGTCCAGGTCGGCGTACCGCCACTGCCACCCACATCCGCTGTCACCATGGTCAGCTTGAGATTGGCGTTATCCCAACTGATCGGCGCCAACTGGCTGGCATTGAAGTCACCCGTCGAACTGGCGTCCGTGACGGCCCCCAGGCAGCCAAACATCCCGACCATGCGAATTTCCTGAATCATCTTGCTCAACACGAACCGCGCATCTTCCTGCATCGCGGCGGCGGTGTTCTGGCTGACGTAGGTGTTCTTGGCCGCGATGAACACCTGCGCCACGCCCAGTACCACGATCAGGCTCAACGCCAGGGCGATCAACACCTCGATCAAGCCAAAGCCTCGGTTGGACTGTTTCATGGCGTGGTCACCGGGTCGACGGCGGCACGACTGGTCAGGACAAAACTGCGCCGCGAGTTGGCGACGTTGGTGGCCCGCGAGTCATCCCAGGTGATGGTGATGGTGTACACCCGCTGATTCAGCGCCACGCTGCCGGTGGCGCTCGCCCCGCCAAAGGCGACGATATTGGTGGTGAAATCGTAGAGATCCTGGTCCCGGGCGACGCTCAGGTTGGCCGACGTCGGAGGCGTGACGGTGTAATCGGCACCGGTGTTGGCGCGGATGCGATCCAGCATGTCGTAGGCGATAAAACTCGCCTGGCTGGTCATCCGCGCACTGTCGGTGTACTTGAGCGCATTGAGCTGAATCGCCGCCGCCCCCAACAGCCCCACGGTCAGAATCAACAACGCGACCAGTACCTCGATCAGCGTCATGCCCTCCTGTGCTCGCCTGCTCCGCTCCCTCATCCGCAACTTCCACCCAATAGAATCCGTCCGTTCAAACACACATTCAGCGTCTTGCTCTGCGCCCCCAATACATAAGTGATCACCACCGCCGTGGACGGTGCCGACAAACCGCCCAGATTGTTGAAATCGATGGCAGTCACTCCAGAGGTTAGCGTCAGAGTCGCACCACTGCTCATCGCTGGAACAACCCGTAATATATTGGCCAGAGTGCCAGTACCCTCGTAGACCGTCAGCTCCCCGGTCCAGACGCTGCCACCGGCAGTCGGCCGCAGTCGCGTGGTAACACCACGGTCGATGGCCTCTAGCCGTGCGTAATTGAGCGCGCGTTGCAGGTCGCCCACCTCGGTATCAGCCCGGGTGCCCTGTATCGAACGGGTAAACATCGGCACCGCCATCGTGATCAGGATCAGAAAAATCGCGAGCGTGATCAGCACCTCGACCAGCGTGAAACCTTTTGTACGATGATCCATCGGTGCCCTCCGTTGCCGTCGGCTATACCTGCTTCTACACGCTAGAACATTCGACCGGCAGATGTACGGTTGTTTTGCCATTACTCGCGCATGGATTGCGCGAATCGCACCGTTCCAGGGAGGGAAATACATGCATCAGCAAGGCTTAAGCCTGATCGAACTGCTCATGGGACTGGCAATTGCCGGGATTGTTCTGCTGTTGGTCAGTCCGGCGTTTGCGGCGCTGGCCGAAGCGAATCATCGCGAAGAAGCCGCGCAATCGCTGATCAGTGGCCTGCGCAGCGCCAGGAGCGAAGCGATCACACGCAATCAGACTGTAATCATCCACGCCATTGATGACGACTGGAGCCAGGGTTGGCGGATTATTGCGGATGTCAGTGGCGAGGGGCATGAGGACACCCGCAATCCATTGCTCTTCGAGCAGCGCAGTAGCGCTCGAGTGCCGATTGTCGGCAACTGGCGGGTCGTGAGTTTCGTCCGCTTCAGTGGTCTCGGGGAACCGTTGATGCCAGACAAGGCCTTCCAAGCGGGGACATTGCACCTCTGCGCGGCCCGCGAGCCGGTCAGTCACCTTCAGGTGGTGCTGGCCGCGACGGGGCGCGTGCGCCTGAACAACCAGAAAGTTGAGCAGGCGCTGTGTGCCGAGGAGAAAAGGCTTAAAGCAAAGAGCGCACGCGCAGCTCTTTAGGCATGGAGAAGGTGATGTTCTCCTCACGACCAGACAGCTCATCGGCGCCGGTAGCGCCCCAGGCCTGCAACTGCTGGATCACGCCACGCACCAGCACTTCCGGTGCGGAGGCGCCAGCGGTGATGCCGATACGCTCGACACCCTCGAACCAGCTTTTTTGCAGGTCTTCGGCACCGTCGATCAGGTAGGCCGGGGTGGCCATGCGCTCGGCCAATTCCCGCAGGCGATTGGAGTTGGAACTGTTCGGGCTGCCAACCACCAGCACCACGTCGCATTCGTCCGCCAGTTGCTTGACCGCGTCCTGACGGTTTTGCGTGGCGTAGCAGATGTCGTCCTTGCGCGGACCACCGATGGCCGGGAAACGCGCACGCAGGGCGTCGATCACACGGCTGGTGTCGTCCATGGACAAGGTGGTCTGGGTCACGAACGCCAATTTGTCGGGGTTGTGCACTTGCAGGGTGGCGACGTCTTTTTCGTCTTCAACCAGATAGATCGCGCCACCATTACTGCCATCGTACTGGCCCATGGTGCCTTCGACTTCCGGATGACCGGCGTGGCCGATCAGGATGCATTCACGACCGTCACGGCTGTAGCGCGCGACTTCGATGTGCACCTTGGTCACCAGCGGGCAGGTCGCGTCGAACACTTTCAGGCCACGACCGGCCGCTTCGGTACGCACGGCTTGGGAAACGCCGTGGGCACTGAAGATCACGATGACGTCATCCGGCACCTGATCCAGTTCCTCGACGAAGATCGCCCCGCGGGAACGCAGGTCTTCGACGACGAATTTGTTGTGTACCACTTCGTGGCGCACATAGATCGGCGGCCCGAAGACTTCCAGGGCGCGGTTGACGATTTCGATCGCCCGGTCCACGCCGGCGCAGAAGCCACGGGGGTTGGCGAGTTTGATTTGCATGCTGTGCCTCGTGTCTTGCGCGCAAGAAATTAGATCATTACAACTTGTAGGAGCGAAGCTTGCTCGCGAAAGCGGTGGGTCAGTCGACATCAATGCTGAATGTGATGACGCCTTCGCGAGCAAGCTTCGCTCCTACATTGGACCGTGTTCGGTCAGTTACAGCGATTTGACGTCGATGATCTCAACGTCAAAGGTCAATGTCTTGCCAGCCAGCGGGTGATTGAAGTCGATAGTGACCTGGTCATCATCGAATTCTTTCACGATCCCGGGCAACTCAGTATTGGCCGCATCGTTGAAGATCACCAGCAACCCCGGCGACAGGTCCATGTCCTTGAACTGCGAACGCGGGATGATCTGTACGTTTTGCGGGTTGGGCTGGCCAAAAGCGTTTTCCGGCGCAATGGTCAGGGTGCGCTTGTCGCCAGCCTTGAAGCCGAACAGTGCTGCTTCGAAACCTGGTAACAGGTTGCCATCGCCGACCTTGAAGGTCGCCGGGGCTTTGTCGAAGGTGCTGTCGACGGTGTCGCCGTTCTCCAGGCGCAGTGCAAAGTGCAAGGTGACTTCCGTGTTCTGGCGGATGCGTTGCTCAGCCAATACCTGTTCAGTCATGAACGGTTTCTCCGGTTTTCTTGCTTTTGAACATATCCAGCGCAAGCATTACCGCACCGACGCTGATGGCGCTGTCGGCAAAGTTGAACGCCGGGAAATACCAGCGGTTCTGCCAGTGCACCAGGATGAAATCGATCACATGGCCCAGGGCAATGCGGTCATACAGATTGCCCAGCGCGCCGCCCAGCACCAGCGCCAAAGCGACGGCCAGCCAGGTTTCGTTGCGCCCGAGGCGTTTGAGCCAGACCACCAGCACCGCACTGACCACCACGGCGATCAGCGCAAACAACCAGCGCTGCCAGCCAGAGCTGTCGGCCAGGAAGCTGAACGCCGCGCCGGTATTGTAGGCCAGGGTCCAGCTGAACAAATCGGGGATCACCACGATTTGCTGGTACATCTCGAGCTTGCCTTCGAAGTAGAACTTGCTGGCCTGGTCAATGACCAGGACCAGCATGCTCAACCAAAGCCAGCTCAGCCGTCCGAAACGGCCAGCCGCATTAGGCATAGTGACGAACCTCGCCCGCGCCGCTGATGTTGTCGACGCAACGACCGCAGATTTCCGGATGCTCCGGGTTCACGCCGACGTCTTCACGGCAGTGCCAGCAACGGGCGCACTTGGCGAAGGCCGACTTGACGATCTTCAGCTTCAGGCCGCTGACTTCGGTGACCACCGCGTCGGCCGGCGCTTGCACGAACGGTGCGACGCTGGCGGTCGAAGTGATCAGGACAAAGCGCAGTTCGTTGCTCAGCTTGGCCAGGTCGGCGCTCAGCGCCTCTTCGGCGAACAGCGTCACTTCGGCTTGCAGGTTGCCACCGACCGCCTTGGCCGCGCGCTGGATTTCCATTTCCTTGTTGACCGCGACTTTTACCGCCATGATTCGCTCCCAGTAGGCGCGGCCCAGTTCGACGTTGTCCGGCAGCTCGGTCAGGCCTTCGTACCAGGTGTTGAGCATCACCGATTCGTTGCGCTCGCCCGGCAGGTATTCCCACAGTTCGTCGGCGGTAAAGGCGAGGATCGGCGCGATCCAGCGCACCAGCGCTTCACTGATGTGGTACAGCGCGGTTTGCGCCGAACGGCGAGCCTTGCTGTTGGCGCCAGTGGTGTACTGACGGTCCTTGATGATGTCGAGGTAGAAACCGCCCAGCTCCTGCACGCAGAAGTTGTGGATCTTGGAATAGACGTTCCAGAAGCGGTATTCGCCGTAGTGCTCTTGCAGCTCGCGTTGCAGCAGCAGGGTGCGGTCCACGGCCCAACGGTCCAGGGCCAGCATTTCTTCGGCCGGCAGGATGTCGGTGGCCGGGTTGAAACCGGTCAGGTTCGAGAGCAGGAAGCGCGCGGTGTTACGGATCCGCCGGTAGGCGTCCGCACTGCGTTGCAAGATCTGATCGGAAACCGCCATTTCGCCCGAGTAATCGGTGGAAGCTACCCACAGACGCATGATGTCGGCGCCCAGGGTGTCGTTGACCTTTTGCGGCGCGATCACGTTGCCCAGGGACTTGGACATCTTGCGACCGGACTCGTCGACGGTAAAACCGTGGGTCAGCAGCTCGCGGTACGGCGCGTGGTTGTCGATGGCGCAACCGGTCAGCAATGACGAGTGGAACCAGCCACGGTGTTGGTCCGAGCCTTCCAGGTACAGGTCGGCACGCGGGCCGGTCTCGTGGCCCATCGGGTGCGAACCGCGCAGAACGTGCCAGTGCGTGGTGCCCGAGTCGAACCAGACGTCGAGGGTGTCGCTGATCTTGTCGTACAGCGGCGCTTCGTCACCGAGCAGCTCGGCCGCGTCCATCTTGAACCAGGCTTCGATGCCTTCGACTTCGACGCGCTTGGCGACTTCTTCCATCAGCTCGGCGGTACGCGGGTGCAGTTCACCGCTTTCCTTGTTCAGGAAGAACGGGATCGGCACGCCCCAGTTGCGCTGGCGGGAGATGCACCAGTCCGGACGGTTGGCGATCATCGAGTGCAGGCGCGCCTGGCCCCAGGCCGGGACGAATTTGGTCTCTTCGATGGCCTTGATCGCCCGCTTGCGCAGGGTTTCGCCAGACGTCGGCTCTTTGTCCATGCCGATGAACCACTGCGCGGTGGCGCGGTAGATCAGCGGAGTCTTGTGACGCCAGCAGTGCATGTAGCTGTGTTCGATGACGGTGGTGTGCAGCAGCGCACCGACTTCAGTCAGCTTGTCGACGATGGCCGGGTTGGCTTTCCAGATGAACTGGCCGCCGAAGAACTCCAGCGACGGCACGTAAACGCCGTTGCTTTGCACTGGATTGAGGATGTCATCGTTGACCATGCCATAGGCTTTGCAGGTCACGAAGTCATCCACGCCGTAGGCCGGGGCGGAGTGAACCACGCCGGTGCCAGCGCCCAGTTCGACGTAGTCAGCCAGGTAAACCGGCGACAGGCGATCGTAGAACGGGTGACGGAAGTTGATCAGCTCCAGCGCTTTACCGGTGGTGGTCGCGATGACCGAACCTTCCAGGCTGTAGCGGGCCAGGCACGACTCCACCAGCTCTTCGGCCAGTACCAGCAGTTTGTCGCCGACATCAACCAGGGCGTAGTTGAATTCCGGGTGAACGTTCAGCGCCTGGTTGGCCGGGATGGTCCACGGGGTGGTGGTCCAGATCACGATCGAAGCCGGTTTGGCCAGGGACGCGAGACCGAATGCGGCCGCCAGTTTGGCCTCGTCGGCAATCGGGAAGGCGACGTCGATGGTCGAGGACTTTTTGTTTTCGTACTCGACTTCTGCTTCAGCCAGGGCCGAACCGCAGTCAAAGCACCAGTTCACCGGCTTCAAGCCCTTGAACACGAAACCGCCCTTGACGATTTCGGCGAGCGCGCGGATTTCACCGGCCTCGTTCTTGAAGTCCATGGTCTTGTACGGGTTGGCGAAGTCGCCCAACACGCCCAGACGGATGAACTCGGATTTCTGGCCTTCGATCTGCTCGGTGGCGTAGGCACGGCACAGTTCGCGGGTTTTATCCGCGCCCAGGTTCTTGCCGTGGGTCACTTCGACTTTGTGCTCGATCGGCAGACCATGGCAGTCCCAGCCCGGAACATAAGGCGCGTCGAAACCCGACAGGGTTTTCGAGCGGATGATCATGTCCTTGAGAATCTTGTTCAGTGCGTGACCGATGTGAATCGTGCCGTTGGCATACGGAGGACCGTCATGCAGAACGAACTTCGGACGATCCTTGCCAATCTCGCGCAACTTACCGTACAGGCCAATGCTGTCCCAGCGCTGCAAAATCTGCGGTTCGCGCTGAGGCAGGCCGGCCTTCATTGGGAAGGCGGTGTCCGGAAGGTTTAGCGTGGCTTTATAGTCGGTCATTTAAGGCTCTTCATTAGCGATTGGCGCTAGGTGCGACAGGGCACGGGCGGCGGCGACATCCGCATTGATCGCCGTCTTAAGCGCCTCCAGAGAGGCGAAACGCTGCTCTTCACGCAGCTTGTGGTGGAAAACCACCGTCAAACGCCGGTCATACAGATCGCCGGCAAAATCTAAAAGATGGACTTCCAGGTGAGCTTTGCCATCACCTTGGACCGTGGGCCGTACGCCGATATTGGCGACGCCTGGCCAGGTCTTGCCGTCGATGTCGACGTTGACCAGGTAAACCCCGGACAACGGCACGCGACGTCGCTTGAGCTGGATATTGGCGGTCGGCGTGCCGAGCTGGCGCGCCAGCTTCTGGCCATGCAGCACCCGCCCGGTAATCTGGAACGGCCGACCGAGCAAGCGTTCGGCCAGGACAAAGTCGGCCGCGGCCAGGGCATTCCGCACCTGGGTGCTGCTGACGCGAATACCGTCCAGTTCGACGGTTTGCGCCGCTTCGACGGTAAAACCCTGAAGGACGCCGGCTTGCTGCAGGAAATCGAAATCCCCTACCCGATCACAACCGAAACGGAAGTCGTCACCGACCTCCAGGTGCTGCACGCCCAGGCCATCCACCAGAATCGTATCGACGAATTCCGCGGCGCTGAGCTTGCTCAGGCGCTGGTTGAAGGCCAGGCACAAAACCCGGTCGACGCCTTCGTCGGCCAACAGCTGCAGTTTGTCCCGCAGCCGGGCCAGACGCGCTGGCGCGGTGTCAGGCGCAAAGAATTCCCGCGGCTGTGGCTCGAAAATCACCACGCAGCTGGGCACGCCCAACTCGAGCGCACGCTCACGCAGCCTGACCAGGATTGCCTGGTGACCACGGTGAACACCGTCAAAGTTGCCAATAGTGGCGACACAGCCCCGATGCTGGGGGCGCAGATTGTGGAGGCCTCGAACCAGCTGCATAACGCGCTTCTTGCTCATAAAGTGGTCGATTATAACCACACCCGGCGGCCGACGACAGGCAACACCGTAACCCAAAGTAATCGAACCGACAAAACCGCCGGCCCGCCCGTGTTTATCGAGGCAAACGCCTCAGCTCAACGCCTTGCGATTGAAGTCGCGCAAACGGAAGCCCATCAGCAGCAACATGCCGAAATAAGCGACCACGCCAGCCACTACCAAGGCACCCAGGCGCAGGAAACGCTCAAGCATGTGCCCCTGATCCCAGGCCGGCATGAAATGCATCCCGGCGAGCAGCACTGCCGACATCACCAACACCGCAACGACAAGCTTGAACCCGAACTTCCCCCAACCCGGTTGCGGCTGGTACATCTGCTGTTTGCGCAACTGATAGAACAACAGCCCGGCATTGATGCAAGCGCCGATACTGATGGCCAAGGCCAGGCCGGCGTGGGCCAGCGGGCCGATCAGGACCAGGTTGAACAACTGCGTGACGATCAGCGTGAAAATCGCGATTTTCACTGGTGTGCGGATGTTTTGTTGCGCATAGAAGCCCGGCGCCAGCACTTTGATCACGATAATCCCGAGTAAACCGACCGAATAAGCGATCAGCGCCCGCTGGGTCATGGAGGCGTCAAGTGCGCTGAATGCGCCGTACTGGAACAACGAAACTGTCAGCGGTTCGGCCAGAATCCCCAACGCGAGCGAACACGGCAGCACCAGCACGAAGCACAAGCGCAGGCCCCAATCGAGGATGCGCGAGTATTCCTGGCGATCCTGGCTGGCGTAGGTCTTGGCCAGTGTCGGGAGCAAGATCGTGCCCAAAGCCACGCCGAGCACGCCGGACGGCAATTCCATCAGGCGATCAGCGTAATACATCCAGGACACGGAGCCGGCCACAAGGTAGGAAGCGAAAATGGTGTTGATGATCAGGGAAATCTGGCTGACGGAAACGCCAAGAATGGCCGGCAACATCTGCTTCATCACCCGCCAGACGCCCGTGTCGCGCAGGCTCAGGCGTGGCAGCACCAGCATGCCGATCTTTTTCAGGTGCGGCAGTTGATAGAGCAATTGCGCCAGGCCACCGACCAGCACGGCCCAGCCAAGCGCCATCACCGGCGGATTGAAGTACGGCGTCAGGAACAGCGAAAAGATAATCATGCTGACGTTAAGCAGCGTCGGCACGAAGGCCGGCACCGAGAAACGGTTATAGGTATTGAGGATCGCCCCGGCCAATGAAGACAGGGAAATCAGCAATATATAAGGGAACGTTACCCGCAACAGGCTGGACGTCAGCTCGAATTTCTCAGGCGTATCGGTGAAACCCGGCGCCGTGGCCCAGATCACCCAGGGCGCGGCGATCATCCCCAACGCCGTGACCAGCGCCAGCACCAGGGTCAGCAGGCCAGAGACGTAGGCAATGAAGGTTCGCGTCGCCTCCTCGCCTTTCTGGCTCTTGTATTCGGCAAGAATCGGCACGAATGCCTGGGAAAAGGCCCCCTCGGCGAAGATCCGCCGCAGCAGATTGGGCAACTTGAAGGCGATAAAGAAGGCGTCGGTCGCCATCCCCGCACCAAATGTACGCGCGATAAGAGTGTCACGAACGAACCCCAGAACCCGGGAAAGCATCGTGATAGAGCTGACGGCGGCCAACGATTTGAGCAGATTCATTGAAAGAGTTTGTGCCTGTCGATAAACAGCAGGCGAACAAAGCGCCTACTTATGCGATACTCCGCGCCGCAGCAGCACAGAGCCAAAGCTCGCGAGTTTACAGGTCAAGCGCCGGAAATAAATATCCCGCCTCTTTATACCTACCACTTAGCGGAACGTCTCAACCGCCCTTGACAAGACATCAACTCATCGGCATGATTCGCGGCCTATTTTGTTTGCTATTTCCTAAAAAGTCTTTCGAGGAGCTCGACGGTGGCCAACACACCTTCCGCCAAAAAACGTGCAAAACAGGCTGAGAAGCGTCGCAGCCACAACGCCAGCCTGCGTTCCATGGTTCGTACCTACATCAAGAATGTAGTTAAGGCCATCGACGCAAAAGACGCTGAAAAAGCTCAAGCTGCTTACGTTCTGGCCGTGCCAGTTATCGACCGTATGGCCGATAAAGGCATCATCCACAAGAACAAGGCTGCTCGCCATAAGAGCCGCCTGAACGGTCACGTCAAGGCTCTGAACCTTGCTGTAGCCGCTTAAGCAATAAGCTTGTTGAAAAACCGACCCTAGGGTCGGTTTTTTATTGCCTGCGATTTAGTGAATGCAGCACAAAAAAATGGGAAGAGCCGAAGCCCTTCCCATTTTTTTTACAACCCTTGCGATTATTGAGCGTGCGGCCACGGCAGAATCGGAATCGCCGTCACCGCATTCTGCGGACTGCCCTCGATCAAGCGATCGCTGTAGACCAGATACACCAGCGTATTGCGCTTCTTGTCGAGGAAACGCACTACCTGCATGGTCTTGAATACCAGCGATGTGCGCTCCTTGAACACCTCATCACCATCCTTCAATTCACCCTTGAAGTTGATCGGCCCGACCTGACGGCAAGCCAGGGATGCTTCAGCACGGTCCTCAGCCAGCCCCAAGCCACCCTTCACGCCGCCCGTCTTGGCCCGGGACAGGTAGCACGTCACGCCCTCAACCTTCGGATCGTCAAACGCCTCGACCACAATTCGGTCATTCGGGCCGACAAATTTGAACACAGTCGACACCTGACCAATTTCTTCTGCCGACGCCAGCAACGGCATCGCCAGCAACAAGCCCAATAATCCCTTTGCAACGCGCATTCAGTTTTCCTTCAGACCAGGATCAGGTTATCGCGGTGAACCAGTTCCGGTTCCGCCATGTAACCCAACAGACCGACAATCGCCTCAGACGACTGACCGATGATTTTTTGTGCTTCCAGGGCGCTGTAATTGGCCAGTCCCCGGGCGATTTCTCTACCGTCCGGCGCCACGCACACCACCATTTCGCCACGGCGGAAGCTGCCCTGAACCAATTTGACGCCGACCGGCAGCAAACTTTTATTACCTTTGGACAACGCCGTCACAGCCCCCGCATCCAGCACCAGGGTGCCACGGGTTTGCAGATGCCCGGCCAGCCATTGCTTGCGCGCCGCGAGCATGCCGCGCTCAGGCGACAGTAAGGTGCCAATGCGCTCGCCAGCCTTGAGGCGATCAAGTACGCGATCAATGCGCCCACCGACGATGATGGTGTGCGCCCCGGAACGTGCCGCCAGACGCGCCGCACGCAATTTGGTCTGCATGCCGCCACGACCCAGCGCACCACCGGTGCCACCGGCCACGGCATCCAGCGCCGGATCGTCAGCGCGGGCTTCGTAAATCAGGTTGGCATCAGGGTTATTACGCGGATCAGCGTCGAACATGCCGTCGCGATCGGTCAGGATCACCAGCAAGTCAGCCTCGACCAGGTTGGCCACCAGCGCCGCCAGCGTATCGTTGTCGCCGAAACGGATTTCGTCGGTGACCACGGTGTCGTTCTCGTTGATCACCGGAATGACCTTGAGCTCGACCAGCGCACGCAAGGTGCTGCGGGCATTCAGGTAGCGCTTGCGGTCGGACAGGTCGTCGTGGGTCAAGAGAATTTGCGCGGTATGCCGGCCATGCTCGGCAAAACTCGATTCCCAGGCCTGCACCAGGCCCATCTGACCGATGGCGGCAGCCGCCTGCAACTCGTGCATTGCACTGGGTCGTACGGTCCAGCCCAGACGGCTCATGCCCGCAGCCACCGCCCCGGAGGACACCAGCACCAGCTCGACGCCCGCCTCGTGCAAGGCCACCATCTGTTCAACCCAGACACCCATTGCCGCGCGATCCAGGCCCTTGCCGTCCGCCGTCAGCAAAGCGCTGCCGATCTTCACGACCCAACGCTGCGCACCTGTCACCTTGCTCCGCATCATCTTCAACCTTAGTTTGAGGGCAGTGCGACCTGGCACTGCCCGTAACGTTATTCGTGGTTATTCGTGACCAACTATCGATTTCCAGATACTAAAACGCCGCTCGATTGAGCGGCGCTTAAGTTTATCGCAACGGATCAGTCACGCACGTAAATGATTTCCGGACCATCTTCATCATCCACATCTTCTTCGTCCCAATCATCGTCGCCGATGTCATGGACCGACTTAACGCCGCTACGACGCAGGGCACGCTGGTCATCCAGGGCCTGCAGCTGGGCACGGGCTTCGTCTTCGATGCGCTGATCGAGCTCGGCCAGCTCTTCCTTGTAGGCCGGGTCGGCAGCCAGGCGATCGGCACGATCTTCCATGTAACGCATGATGTCGTGGCACAGACGCTCGGTACCGAGCTTGGAGATGGCCGAGATCACGTAGACCGGACCAGTCCATTCCAGGCGATCAACGATCTCCTTGACGCGCTCATCGTGCTCTTCTTCAAGGATCTGGTCGCACTTGTTCAGCACCAACCAACGATCACGCTCAGCCAGGGACGGGCTGAACTTGGTCAATTCGCTGACGATCACTTCCGCAGCATCCGGGGCGCTGGCGTCATCGAGCGGTGCCATGTCCACGAGGTGCAGCAGCAAACGGGTACGCGACAAGTGCTTGAGGAAGCGAATCCCCAGGCCCGCGCCGTCGGAAGCGCCTTCGATCAGGCCCGGGATGTCCGCGACCACGAAGCTTTTCCAGCGATCGACGCTGACCACACCCAGGTTCGGCACCAGCGTGGTGAACGGGTAGTCGGCGACTTTCGGCTTGGCGGCCGACACCGAACGGATAAAGGTACTTTTACCGGCGTTCGGCAAACCCAGCAGGCCAACATCGGCCAGCACTTTCATTTCCAGCTTGAGATCACGCGCTTCACCCGGTTTGCCCGGAGTGGTCTGGCGCGGAGCACGGTTGGTACTGGATTTGAAACGGGTGTTGCCCAGACCATGCCAGCCGCCATGGGCGACCAGCAGACGCTGACCCGCCTTGGTCAGGTCGCCGATGACTTCCTGGGTCGCGGAGTCGATCACGGTCGTGCCGACCGGAACCCGCAGGACCAGCTCTTCACCTTTCTTGCCGGTGCAGTCGGTGCTGCCGCCGTTGGAACCGCGCTCGGCATCGAAGTGCCGGGTGTAACGGTAGTCCACCAGGGTGTTGAGGTTTTCGTCGGCGATCATGTAGACCGAGCCGCCATCACCACCATCACCGCCGTTCGGGCCACCGTTTTCAATGAATTTTTCGCGACGGAAGCTCATGCAACCGTTGCCGCCGTCGCCGGCCTTTACTCGAATCGATACTTCATCAACAAACTTCATAACAAAACGCCTCTCGTCATACGGACGAGCCGAAAAAAACTAGACATAAGACTCTTGCAAAAATGAGCGCAGCGACCTCAATCAACGACCGCAAAATCCAGCGCTGGAGCCCATCACAAACAGCTTTGCAAGAGACTCACCCCACAAACGAAAAAGCCCCGTCGCGAGACAGGGCTTTTCCAGCAACTACGTAATTATGCCGCGACGACTGCAGTCTTCGGGACAATGCTCACGTAACGGCGATTGAAAGCGCCTTTTACTTCAAACTTGATCACGCCGTCGATTTTAGCGAACAGAGTGTGATCTTTACCCATGCCTACACCGTAACCGGCGTGGAATTGGGTGCCGCGCTGACGCACGATGATGTTGCCCGGAATGATAACCTGGCCGCCATACATCTTCACGCCAAGGCGTTTGGCTTCTGAGTCGCGACCGTTACGGGTACTACCACCAGCTTTTTTGTGTGCCATGAGTCAATTCTCCTAGTGAGGAATTAGGCTGAAATTAAGCCTGAATACCGGTGATTTTGATCTCGGTGTACCACTGGCGGTGGCCCATACGCTTCATGTGGTGCTTACGACGACGGAACTTGATGATGCGGACTTTATCGTGACGACCTTGGGAGATCACTTCAGCCACAACGGTAGCGCCAGCAACAACTGGAGCGCCGATGTTCACGTCATCGCCATTGGCGACCAACAGAACGCGATCAAAAGTAACGGATTCGCCGGTAGCGATTTCCAGTTTTTCGATCTTCAGGTATTCACCTGGGGCGACCTTGTATTGCTTGCCACCAGTAACAATTACTGCGTACGACATGGTATTTCTCCGATAATCCTGCTCACCCAGCTCTTTATAAGAAGAGGTATTGGCTGGCATGGCTGCATTGGGCTGGAAGGCCTGTTTGCAATTGCGTAAGGCAGGTGCTGCCCAGGAAGTTCAGGGTGCGCGATTGTACGCAAGCTGCCGGAGTGATGCAAGAGGCCGTCCATCGCGCCTTGACAGGTCCGGACGTGGGTCCTAGCATGCCGCGCAACCCTTCTGGAGCAACTGTCGCTGATGCAACCCCAAGCTTTCTACCGCGCGGTGGCGGACGATTTTAGCGCCGTCGACGGCATCATCAAGAAGCAGCTGACTTCCCGAGTGCCGCTGGTATCGAAAATCGGCGACTACATTACCTCGGCCGGCGGTAAACGCCTGCGTCCTCTATTAGTGTTGCTGTGTGGCAAGGCCCTGGGTCGCGAAGGCGATGACCTGCGCCTGCTGGCCGCCACCATCGAGTTCCTGCACACCGCCACCCTGCTGCATGACGACGTGGTCGACATGTCCGGCATGCGCCGTGGCCGCTCGACCGCCAATGCGATGTGGGGCAACGCGCCAAGCGTGCTGGTCGGCGACTTCCTGTATTCGCGCTCTTTCGAAATGATGGTCGAACTGGGCTCGATGCCGGTGATGAAGATCCTTTCGCAAGCCACGCGAATCATTGCCGAAGGCGAAGTGTTGCAGTTGTCGAAGGTCCGGGACGCCAGCACCACCGAAGAAACCTACATGGAAGTCATCCGCGGCAAAACCGCGATGCTCTTCGAGGCCTCGACCCACAGCGCCGCCGCCCTGTGCGAAGCCACGCCGGATCAGCGCGAAGCGTTGCGCACGTTTGGCG
Source organism: Pseudomonas sp. ADAK2 (assembly GCF_012935755.1). Classification (GTDB taxonomy): domain Bacteria; phylum Pseudomonadota; class Gammaproteobacteria; order Pseudomonadales; family Pseudomonadaceae; genus Aquipseudomonas. Next base: position 5,461,466 of record NZ_CP052862.1, on the reverse strand, counting down.
ATCACCTGGGCGTAGCCTTCCAACTGGTCGACGACCTGCTGGATTACAAAGGCGATGCGGAAACCCTGGGCAAGAACGTCGGTGACGATCTGGCCGAAGGCAAGCCGACCCTGCCGCTGATCTACACCATGCGTGAAGGTACTCCTGAGCAAGCCGCACTGGTACGCCAGGCGATCCAGAAGGGTGGCATCGAAGACCTGGAAAGCATCCGCGAGGCCGTTGAAGCTTCCGGTTCGCTGGAATACACCGCGCAATTGGCCCGTGATTACGTGGCCCGCGCCATCAAGTGCCTCGACGCCCTGCCAGCCAGCGAATATCGCGATGCGCTCGTTGAATTGAGCGAGTTTGCGGTAGCCCGTACGCACTGATCCGCCCTGTGTAGGAGCGAGGCTTGCCCGCGAAAGCATTCTGCCAGTCAATACTCATGTGACTGACACACCGCTATCGCGAGCAAGCTTTGCTCCTACAAATCATGTGTCGCCCCTTCCCCCGAATAAACCCTATATAATGTGCGACTTTTAGCGATCCTCAATCCAAGGAGCTTTAGTGAGCACGTTGCCACCCTGCCCGAAATGCAATTCCGAATACACCTACGAAGACGGCGCGCAGCTGATCTGCCCCGAGTGCGCCCACGAGTGGTCCGCCAGCGGCGAAGCTGAAGTGGCGTCCGATGACACCGTGAAGAAGGATTCGGTGGGCAACGTCCTGCAGGACGGCGACACCATCACTGTGATCAAGGACCTCAAGGTCAAGGGCACGTCCCTGGTGGTCAAGGTCGGCACCAAGGTCAAGAACATCCGCCTGTGCGATGGCGATCACGACATCGATTGCAAGATCGACGGCATCGGCCCGATGAAGCTCAAATCCGAGTTCGTCAGAAAAGTCTGAACCTGCTGTCTTCCATCCCGCGCCCGGCGTGGGATGGTGCTACACCCTCCCCCGCTTCGCCCCGCAATCCCTCGCAGTAGCCAAACGCCAGCCATTTTGACCTTACGCAACCTTTACCCTGAAAAAAACACAAACAGCCAATAGGTCCTTGCTATTTGATGAATAAGAATTATTCTCATTGAAACCCATCAATGGAGATGAGACCCATGACTTATTTGATCGATGCCTGGCTGGACCGCCCACACCCTTACCTCAGGATCCTGCATCGGGAAACCGGGGAAGTCTGTGCGGTGCTTGAAGAAGAAGCCTTGAACGAGCTGCAGGATCAGGGTGATCTGGACGTCAGCGGCTTGAGTTCCAGCGAGCCGGTGGTGCTCAAGGAACTGGTGCGCAATCTGTTTCTGTTCTGCTATGCCCGGGCGTTGCGCCCGTCGCATGAACTGCACCATAAGCTCGAAATATGAGTAACGCGCAAACCCCTGTAGGAGCGAGGCTTGCCCGCGAACGCGATCTATCAGTCGACATCAATATGACTGACACACCGCCTTCGCGAGCAAGCCTCGCGCCTACAGGATCACGTGGATCACGCGCTCACAATCTTACAGAACGTCGAGCAGCTCGACGTCGAACACCAGTACGCTGTGCGGCGGAATGCTGCCAACGCCTTGAGCGCCGTAAGCCAGTTCGCTCGGCACGTACAGACGCCATTTGCTGCCGGCATTCATCAGTTGCAGGGCTTCGGTCCAGCCAGCGATCACGCCGCCAACCGGAAATTCTGCAGGCTCGCCACGCTCGTAGGAGCTGTCGAACACAGTGCCGTCGATCAGGGTGCCGTGGTAGTGCGTGCGCACTTGATCTTCACGTGACGGCTTGGCGCCTTCACCTTGAGTCAGTACTTCGAATTGCAGGCCGGAAGCCAGGGTGGTGATGCCGTCACGCTTGGCGTTTTCAGCCAGGAAGGCCAGGCCTTCGCCTGCAGCGGCTTCAGCTTTGGCAGCGGCTTCGGCTTGCATGATCTCGCGGATCACTTTGAAGCTGGCGGACATTTCTTCCTGACCCACACGGCTCGGCTTACCGGCGAATGCGTCGGTCAGGCCAGCCAGGATCGAATCCAGGTTAACGCCCGGTGGCGGGTTGTCGCGCAGTTGGTCGCCCAACTGACGGCCGATACCGTAGCTGACGCGGGTTTCGTCGGTGGACAGATTTACTTCGGACATGACACTGCTCCGCTGTGCGGACGGCCCTGGAACTTGCCGTGCGGACACAGCGCATCCCGGAGCGCCCGGAACCAAAAGGGCGAGCAGACTAGCACAGAAGCCATGGCATTGATCAGGGGGTGTCAGCGCTGCCAGGCTGAACGGAAGGCGATCGGCACCTTCAGGGTTTCCTCGTCGATGGCGCCGAGTCCGCACATTTCGTCATGCACCGAGGTATGCACCAGGTTGAATTGCAGCTTGGGGAACGCGTGCAGGACTTCACGGGCATGCTCGACCGAGCGCAGATGAAACGACTGGCCATGGGCATCGTTCAGTGGATAAGCCGCCCCATGCATCCGCGCTTCCAGCAGATAGATCCCGCCTTCAAGCGAAATCAGGTTCAACTCATCGATCTTCCCGGCGATGGCGTAGGCATTGAGCTCTTGCAGGTTCATGAGCGCACCTCAAGCAGTGGCGGACCAAGACCCTTACAGGCATATGCCTCGACGCCGTAAAGCACAAGTCGTGCGCAGCAACCGCTCGACAGGCGGTCGCTGTGCGCGGGCACATATTGCGTGGTGCAGCCTTGGGAGAAAGCAGGATCAAGCCCAATCATTTCTGGTAGTGTCGCCGGCTGATTTCGAATCACTCTTCGCTTCAACGGATATTTTTAAATGGACTTTCATTTCCGCATCGATTCTATCTGCGCGTTTGTGCGCAAGTTCCGGCGTGTCGGCCTGTGGCTGCTCGCGCTGTTGATTTGCGCAGCACTGGGCACCGCGTACTGGATGGCGCCCACAGAGAAAGAGCGGGTCGCCGCCTATTACGAGGCGCTCGAAAAGCAACTGGTCTGGATCAATGACGCCAGACTGAGAGATGCCATCCGGGCCAAATCGGCCGCCATGATGGAGAAGAGAAAATCCGAATTGTGGATCGCCCAATTTCCAGAGGACCCTGCCTACACCCTGGACCACGCGGTCCTGCTTAAAGAAAGTGCCGACCCCAAGGCCCTGACCAATCGCTGGCTCGAGAGTCTGCTCTATGAACGCGGAGTCTTTGGCGACAATCCCATCGTCGAGCTGCGACCCAAATCATCGACCGATCCAGATGAGTATGCCGGCCTGCCGTTTCCTCTTCAGCTGTCCTGGACATCGGCCACCCTGGACGATGGTCAAGTCGTCGAGGCCCGCTTCGAGCCACCCGCGCAAGATAAACCGCTGGCACTGTCGAAGGACAAGTACTCCGACGAGCTTCAGTTGGTCTACCCGCAGAAAAACGGTCAGATGATCAACAAGCGGATTCGGCCTCTGCCCATCACGCTGAATGGCGAGGTCTCGGTGCTGGTTCCTGGCAACGTCGCGCAATTCAACTTTTCCAGAAAGGATGCTGGCGTCAGTCGTAGCATCGGCAATCTGACCGTCACGCTGTTGAGCGTGGGCGAGCACTCTGCCGAAGTCGAACTGCGTAATCGGGCACCGTTGACCCACGAAATAGCCGACAGGAATGTATCTGCGCTCCTGATTCAGGCCCAGGACACCACCGGAAAATTCCTCAAGCCTCGTGGCGAAGTGTTTCTGGGGGATGATGAAGCCCGGTTGTACAAAGAGCAGCTCGATACCCTGCTCAAGCAGAAGACATTCAGTGAACAACTGGCCCAGCAGCAGCAAGAACAACTGACCGCATTCAAAAGAACCTCGCAGGTGCAGTACCGCACGCAATACTTCTTCGGTGACGTGAAAAACATCAGCGTTACCGCCATGGATTTTTCCGACGCCCTGACAGTGCAAAAGACCCTGACGGTGCCGATCTACGACTTTTCATCGTTTGTGGTCGGCAGCGCCGTGCAAGCGATGCCCAACCCTGTGGTCATCCATGACCTCAAGGCAGAAGCAAAACTGAGCGGCTACAACATGACCGCAGAGCAACTGCTGAAAACGGTGGTCGTGGATCAGGAAATCGTCAGCAATCGGCTCGCAAGGATCTTGTTCCGTGCACAGGCCGCGCTCAATTGGACCTACGGCAACCCGAAAATGGACGTCCCCGTCACGTTCTACACGCAGGGTACTGATGGCCAGCGCGGGGAGGTCATTGACGTCAGCCCCTATGCCTACAAAGCCGAATTGGACAAGGCGAGAATCAGCTACGACCTCCCGGACTTCTATCTCCACGAAGCACCGGCCTACGCCAGCGGAACCATGAAGCTCGCGCACCCGATCGTGGAAAAAAACCAGTACCCGGTCAGCGCGTTACCCAAGGGCATGAGTGTGCAGGGTAATGCGGTGATTCTGGATGAGCAGGCGTTCAACCAATATGAATGGCACGTAGCCGCCAAAGACGAGAGCGGGCGTTACCTCAAGGTGATGCACGAGCAAGCGCACCGAAAGTCCGCTCATGGGGACAACCTGTTTCGAGTGACGTACTTCTACGGCAAGCCAGCGGTGATCGAGGGGTACTTCCGCGCGGACGTCGAGGCCATTTCATACCCGTTCGCCGTGAAACTGATAAAGCCCAAAACCCCCTGCTACTCCACCGGCACGATCATGATGTCCGGCTGCATGTAACCAGACAAAAAAACGCCGCACTCTCCGGGGGAAGGTGCGGCGGTCTGGACAGGTTCGATTCGACGTCAGTGCTTGGTCAGCTTATCCAGATAGCCCATCGCAAACGCCGAGATCACAAAGGTCATGTGGATGATCACGTACCACTTCAAGTGCTCGGGATCGACGTTCTTGGCGTCCATGAAGATGCGCAGCAAGTGGATCGACGAAATCGCCACGATCGAGGCCGCGACTTTCATCTTCAGCGAAGACGAATCCATGGTCCCCAGCCAATGCAGCTTCTCTTTGTCCTCATCGATGTCCAGTTCGGAGACGAAGTTCTCGTACCCGGAGATCATCACCATCACCAGCAGGCCGCCCACCAGTGCCATGTCGATCAGCGACAGCAGCACCAGGATAAGGTCCGATTCCGCCATCGAGAAGACGTTGGGAATGACATGAAAGACCTCCTGGAAAAACTTCAACGCCAGTGCCAGCAAGCCCAGGGACAGACCGAAGTAGATCGGCGCCAGCAACCAGCGGGAGGCGTACATTGCATTTTCGATAAAGCGTTCCATTGAATCTCACACGAGGGCTGGTAAATGGCCGCGAGTATATCAGCCGCCTGTAACACTCAGAAACTGTTCGAAAATCCGCAACCTGCGCGTGTGAGGCGAAGGTTTTCTGCTAGTGTCCAAACCATTGACAGGTTAGCGACACCGGACAGGAAGACAGGAAATGGATGTGCGATTGCCTTTAACGAGTGCCGGACTTTGCCTCGCGTTGTTGCTCGGCGGTTGTTCACCCAGCGATGAGAAGCGTCAGGTCAGCCTCGAAGAAAAAACCGCGCAGTTCGAAAAGTCCCTGGATGCCATTCAGGACCCGAAACTCAAGGACGCCGTCGCCGAGTTGGGCGGCTCGCTGCTGTTGCTCGAACGGGCGCAGCTCAAGCTCGACAGCAAACCGCTGCAAACCGAGTACAGCGAAGACGCCCTGGCGGTGCTCAAGCACTACCCCACGCCTCAGGCACTGGTGGATACCTACATCAACGGCCTGTTTGTGCTGCACAAGGATTCCAGCTCCGACTACCTGACCGACCTGCAACCGGTGTTCCCCTTTAACTTCAGCATCCCGGCGGCCTTCCTCTTCCCCCATGGCCTGGAATGGCAATCGGTCACCCTGAGCAACAAGCGCGTCATCCCGTTCCAGCCGGAATGGTCGGAAACCGATCCCGGCATTCAACTAAGTCCTTCCAGCTCGAACCTGACCAACCCCGATGACCTGACGGTGACCTACCCGTTCATCGATGGCCTGGACGTGGAAAACAAAAACCAGCCGCAACCGGTCAGCCTGCAAGGCAAGGTCGAGGTCATTGCGCCGCGGCGGCTGTACAGCTTTGACCTGACCCGGAAGGACGTCGGCCAGACGCGCACCAACGACAACCTCAGCGTCACCCTGCTGAGCCTGACGAACAACCATGCCGAAGTGGAATTCACCAACAGCCTGCCCATGGCCTCCGAAGTCAGCGAGACACCGCTCAACCCGCTGATCGTGCAGGCCAAAGACAACACCGGACAATTTCTCTCTCGCTCGGGTTCGATCAACGAAACCGCGGCGCAAATCGCCTTCTATCAAAAACAACTGGCGCAGATGCAACAGCAGAAAGCCTGGAGCGAGACGCTAGAAAAGCAATTGGATGAAGACCAGCGAGCGTTTGAGAAGCAGCAGACTCGGCATTACACCAAGGTGTATTTCAACGGCCCGATCGAGACGCTCGAAGTCAGCGTGCTCGATTTTTCCAGCGCCACCGTGACCCGCAAGGATCTGGACCTGCCCGTCCGCCGCTTTGATCACAACACCACCGAGAAGACCATCCAGCCGCTGAGTTTGCCGGTGGTGGTGTACGACGACCAGGCGCCGATCTGGCTCAAAGGCGCGACGCTCGGCGAAGAACAACTGAAAAAGAGCGTCAACATCACGCAATCGGTGGATGACCCCAGCGCAGCCCGGATCGAATTCGATCATCCGCGCAGCTTCAACGACGAACTGCTCGGCACCTCCTTCAGCCCCGGCGATGGCCCGGTAACGTTCTTCACCGCAGGCGATAACGGCCAGCGTGATGAACCGATCGAACTGCCGCCCGAGGCTTATCAAGTCGATCCGTTGCGCGGCGTCATCACTTACGATTTGAACCTGTTTCCGGAGACCCCTGCCTTCGCCGTGGGCTCCATGCCGCTGTTTCTGGCCACGGTCGAGCAGAAGAGCCTGGACGCGCACCAATTGCCCAAGGGCCTGGAGCTCAAGGGCAACGCGCTGGTGGTCGATCTGAAGCTGTTTCCCGCCCAGGACTGGCGCTTTTTCGCCAAGGACGACAGCGGCAATTATCTGAAAGAGATTCTTTCGGTCAGTCATGACGCGAGCGCAGAAGGCCCCGCGCTATTAGGCGTGCATTACTTCTATGGCCAGCCGACGCGGCTGGAAACCTACCAGCGAACCGACCTCGCCACCGTGCAATATGGTTTCGAGGTCAAACTCGATAAAACCGAGTTGCCCGACCTGACTCAGTGATCGGGACGAAATTCGAAGCCACCCAGGCTGCGAACACGACCACCGTTGATTTCCCGCAGTTGGGCTTGCAGGTGCAGGCTCCAGATTTGCGGGTCGTCGGCCAGCTCGTAGCCATGCAGGGTCAGACTTTCAACAATCGTGTCGAGGATCGATTCAGCCACGAAGGGGCCATGGAACGGGCCTTGAGCCTTGATGGCCGAAGGTTGCTCGCCGGCCATTCCGGCGGCGAAGAGTAAGGTCCACATGCCCGTATCTCCCGCCAATGGGCGGATAGCGCACTCGATACGGGTCACAAGGCCCAGGCATTGACGGGTGAGGCAGAGGTTGCGCGACATGGCGGCGACCCTCGATAGATCCGGTATTCAGCCCTCATGGGAAGGCTGTTTCGATCCAGTGATTGCTGTCCCTATCCTTGAGCTGAGAATAGAAGAAAAGTTCGCTTCGCAAGCAAAGCGAGACCAGAAGGCGCCGAGCGGTCATTGTGTGAATATTGACGTCAGACTGATGGCACTGATCGTTCCCACACTCTGCGTGGGAATGCAGCCCCAGGACGCTCCGCGGCCCTTAAAAGCGTGACGCGGAGCGTCACAGGAGGCATTCCCACGCGGAGCGTGGGAACGATCAAAAATAACCCAAAACCTGTTGGAGCGAGGCTTGCCCGCGAAGGCGGTGTATCAGCCGACATCAATGTCGGCTGACAGATTGCCTTCGCGGGCAAGCCTCGCTCCTACGAGGGATTAGATCGTTCCCACGCTCTGCGTGGGAACGATCATGGCGGGTCAAGCCGGTTTGGCTTCGACCAACGCTTCCAGTGCGATTTCCTTCTCGGCTTCCTTGAGATCTTCTTCGCTGATCATTTCCGCGATCACCCGCAGGCGCTCCACCACCCGCGCGTTGACGCTGCCTTCCGGGAACTGGCCATCGGCATCCGGTGAGCCGGCCGGCTCGCCCACCAACAGGCTCAGGGCCTCGTCAGCCTGGCGCACGGCGTAGACATGGAACTGCCCCGCCCGCACCGCCGACAGCACTTTCTCGTCGAGCATCAGCGTCGCGACGTTGGCCTGGGGAATGATCGCCCCTTGCTCGCCGGTCAGCCCACGGGCTTCGCAGAGGCGGAAGAAGCCTTCGATCTTCTCGTTGACCCCGCCCACCGCCTGCACTTCACCGAACTGGTTGATCGAACCGGTAATCGCAAAACACTGCTTGAGCGGGGTTTTCGACAAGGCCGAGATCAGCGTGCACGCCTCGCCCAGCGACGCACTGTCGCCATCGACGTAACCGTAGGATTGCTCCAGGGCGATGCTCGCTGAAATCGCCAGCGGGAATTCCTGGGCGTAACGGCTGCCCAGATACCCGGTGAGAATCATCACGCCTTTGGAGTGAATCGGCTGGCCGAGGTTGACCTCACGCTCGATGTCGACAATGCCGCTGCCGCCCGGATACACCGTGGCGGAAATCCGCGCCGGCACGCCGAACGCCGAGTCGCCGACCTCCAGCACTGTCAGCCCGTTGCACTTGCCGACCGCCGCGCCATCGGTGTCGATCAGGATGATCCCTGCCAGCATGTCATCAAGAATCCGCGCCGAAACGCGCCCGGTGCGGGTGGCCTTGGCTTTGAGCGCACGTTCGATATGGCCGGCGTCGGTCATTTCATCGCCGGCCAGGTGGCGAATGAAATCCGCCTCGCTCACCAGTTGGAACAGATCGCCGATCCGCGCCGACAAACGCCCCTGGTGTTCCGCCAGACGCGCGCTGTAGGTCGCCAGACGCGCCACCGCATCGGCGGTCAGCGGCGCCATGCCTTCTTCCGAGGTACGGGTTTTGAGCAACTGGGCGAACTGCTCCAGGCTCTCGTCGACCATCGGGATGTCTTCGTCGAAATCCACCAGGACGCGGAACATCTCCTGGAAGTCCGGATCGAGGTCTTGCAGCGTGTAGTAGAGCTGCCGGGCGCCGATGATGATGACTTTGACCTGCAACGGAATGTGTTGCGGGGTCAGGGTCACGGTGGCCAGTCGGCCGAGTTCACCGAGCGGCGATTCCATTTTCAGCTTGCGCGATTGCAGGGCGCGCTTGAGCGCATCCCACACGAACGGCTCGCTGAGCATTTTTTCCGCTTCAAGGATCAGGAACCCGCCGTTGGCCCGGTGCAATGCACCCGGACGCAGCTGCCGGTAAGTGGTGTAGAGCGCGCCCTGGTCGGTGCTGTATTCGATACGACCGAACAGGTTTTCGTAAGTCGGGTGCGGCTCGAACACCACCGGCGCACCGCCGCTGGCCGAATGACCGACCACCAGGCTCGGGGCGTATTGTTCTTCCAGCATCTTGCGCGCAACGGCATCGACCTTGCTGTCGTCGACCAATTGCTCGACCACGGTTTTCAGCAGGTACACCTGCATCGCTTGCAGGTAACCGCACACCGCCGCGTTCTCGGCGTACTTCTCCGACAACGGCGACAGCAACGGCTGCAAGGCCAGGGTGATGGTTTCTTCGTTGAGCTGGCGCAGTTGATTGCTCGACTCGCGCTTCCATTGCGGCAGGCTGGCAAGTTCTTCGTTCAGGCGCTCTTCGAGGCCAGAGATGTCTTCATGAAAACGCTCGCGATCGGCTTCCGGCAATTGCGCGAACTCAGCCTCGTCCAGCGCCTTGCCTTCGCTCATCGGGGTGAAGGCGATGTTGCTGGCGTCGCGGTACAGCGCGACTTCCTTCTCCAGGGCCAGGCGTTCGATGATGTCCAGCGCCTTGTCGTAGCGCTGGTTGAAGGCGCGGTCGATGGCACTTTTCTTCTGCTGGTAGGACGGGTGTTCGAACACCGCCGGAAAAGTTGCCAGCAAGTTGTCGATCAAACCGTTGATGTCACCGATGAACGCACCGGCGGTGCCCGATGGCAATTCCAGGGCTCGCGGCTCGCGGGGCTCATCGAAATTATTGACGTAGACCCAGTCCGCCGGGGTCTGCAGGCGTTTGCCTTCGGCTTTCAGGTAGCGTTTGACGAACGAGAACCGGCCAGTGCCGGGCTCGCCCATGACAAAGACGTTGTAACCGGGACGTGGCATGGCCACACCGAACTGCAGGGCTTCAACAGCACGTTCCTGGCCAAGCACACCGCGGAAGGGCTCCAGATCATTGGTGGTAGAGAAGCTGAACTGTTCAGCGGAAAACGGACGGGTCAGCGCTTCAGGCGCTAGACGCAAGCTGGCAGCAACAGGATCAGGCATCGGGCTTCCTTACATCAGGCGGGGCAGATAGCGGCATTCTGGCGCTGCCCATACCCGACTGGCAAGGCGCGCCTCAAGCCAAAGCATAGACAAACCGCCATCGCCACGCGGGGCGGGGCCAAATCAATGTTTTGCAGCGAATGTTTTGCAAAAAATCACGGAACCCTTGGAACGTGCCTAAACTCCAAACTGCGCGGCTGGAACTAATAACCGGCCCACTGGCGTCGAGTTGGCGCCAAACCCCTTGTCCATTGGTATGCACACAAAGAGAACAAAGCTATGAAACGGATTCTTCTCGGTACTCTCTTCACCGTTGTATCCCTCAATGCCATGGCTCAGGCGCCAGGCGGCCCGGATTGTGGTTGGGGCAACATGCTGTTCGAAGGGCAGCGTGGCACCCCGGCTCACTTCCTGGCATCCACCACTAACGGCACCTCCGGCAACGCAACATTTGGTATGACTTCCGGCACCAACGGTTGCTCGACCAATGCTGCGCTGACTTATGGCGGTAAATCCTGGATTGCCATGAATGGCATGATGAACGAGCTGTCTGAAGACATGGCCAAAGGTAACGGCGAAGCGCTGACTACCTACGCCGTGGTACTGGGCGTGGCGCCGGAAGACCGTGCGCACTTCGCCGCTGTGACTCACGAGCACTTCCAGCAGATCTTCAGCAAGGCTGACGTGACCGCTGACGACGTGCATACCAACACCCTGGCCGTCCTGAAGAGCGATCCTCGTCTGGCCAAGTACGCGACTCAAGCTTAAGCTCGACCCAACCGCTCCTTTCGGGGAGCGGCTTTTGTTTTTTGGACCTGCCCCTCTTTGGGTCTTTGTTTCTTCCGACTTAAGTTGCCCACTATGCTCAAACGCCTTGCCTGGCTGGCGCTCTGTGTCTGCGCCCCGCTGTCCGCCGCGCCACACATCGACGATCAACGTTTGCAGCAACTGGCCAACGACCCTTTCTGGATTTCCCTGGGCCATTACGAAACCGCCAAGCTCGGTGGCTGGCGCAGCTATGTCAGCGACAAGAAATTCTTTCTCGCGTCCGACGGCAATGAACATCCGGATCGTGAATTGGCCGCGACCGTTCAGGCGCTGTACGCCCCGGCCAGCGCTGGCGAGAAACACGCCCAATGCGTCTACCCGGCCCGTACTCGTTGGCTGAAAGCGCAACTGAACCTGAGCGATTTGCCGAAGCTCGATTGCGCCGAGTTCACCCAATGGTTCAAGGATGTCGCGCCCCACAGTGCGGTAATGATCTTCCCGGCCGCGTACCTGAACAGCCCGTCATCGATGTTTGGCCACACCCTGCTGCGCATCGACCAGGCCAATGTGCAAAGCGATCAAACGGCCCTGCTCAGCTACGCAATCAACTTCGGCGCCTACATCGAAGGTTCGGACAACAGCATCCTCTACGCCTGGAAAGGCTTGATGGGCGGCTATCCGGGGTTGTTTGCGCTTGTGCCCTACCAGGAAAAACTCTCGGAATACCGCAGTCTCGAGAACCGCGACCTGTGGGAATACCGGCTGAACCTGACCCAGCAAGAAACCGAACGCATGGTCGAACACGTCTGGGAACTCAAGCAGATACAGTTCGACTATTTCTTCTTTGACGAAAACTGCTCGTATCGCCTGCTGGAACTGCTGCAAGTGGCGCGGCCGAGTCTGCGCTTGACCGAGCAATTTCCGCTGACGGCGATTCCCACCGATACCGTCAAAGCCGTGAAAGAAGCCGGGCTGGTGGAATCGATCCAGTATCGCCCGTCCCGCGAACGTGAATTGCTGAGCCGCGCCGAGCCGTTGAATCCTGAAGAACAGCAATGGGTGCTGAAAGTCAGCGCCGATCAGAAGCAATTGCAGGCACCTGAATTCAAAGCGCAGCCGCGCGACCGGCAAGCACTGATCGTCGACGCCGCTTACCGTTTGGAACGCTACCGCGCCAACGGCCAGGAGCGTGATCCGGCTCGGGCCCAGCGCAGTTTCGAACTGTTGCGGGCGATCAATCAGAATCCGCCGCCGGAACTGGATATCCCGCGTCCGGGCTTGCCCGAGGACGGTCACGAATCCCGCACCTGGCAGGCCGGCCTCGGCACCCGTGGCGACAAGGCCTTCGGCGAATACGGCTTGCGCATGGCCTATCACGACCTCAACGACAACGCCGAGAGCTTCCCGCTGGGCGCGCAGATCGAAATCCTGCAGATGAAACTGCGCCAGTACGAAGGCAATCACTGGCAACTGCAGCAACTGGATTTGGCGACTATTCGCTCACTGACGCCGCGCAATGAGCTGTTGCAGCCGTTGTCGTGGCAAGTCACCGGTGGCCTGGAACGGGTGCCGGGCAAGCATGACGATGAAACCCTGGTCAGCCACGTCAACGGCGGTGCCGGCGGGACCTGGGCGTTGGGCGATGATGTGCTTGGGTTTGCCCTGGGCACCGTGCGCATCGAACACAACAACGACTTTGCCGGGTTCGTCGCGCCCGCGGCCGGTTTCAACAGCGGTGTGTTGTGGAAAAATCCGCTGGGCAACTTCAGCCTGGAGACCAAGGGTGATTTCTTCACCAACGGCGAAGTGCGTCGTAGCATAAGCCTGAACCAGCAGTGGGAATTGTCGCGCAACCTGGGGCTGCGTCTCAGTGCCCAGCGTGAATTCAGCCACCTCGCCTCGCCCGAGAATGAAGTGATGCTTGAGGTGAAGTGGTATCACTACTGACCCACCGCGATCTTTTGATCTTTCTTTCACACCCCGCTGACGAATCGACTTCTAGACTTCTCTGTATAGGCCGTCAAACGGCCGGGAGTCTGAGATGTGGCGTTGCGTGGGTGCGTTGGGTTTGCTGCTGTTGTGCGCGGGTTGCCAGTCGACCCACGAAGATCTGATCGCCAAGGGTTACCCTCCGGCGTTCGCTGACGGTTTCGACGACGGTTGCGTCAGTGGTCGTCAGGCCGCAGGGGCGATGACCGGCGAATTTCGCAAGAACGTGCCGCGCTACCTCAAGGACAAGCAATACGCCGAGGGTTGGGGCGATGGCTTCCGCCAATGCCAGGCGATGCTGGAAAACCGCGACCGCGAGGACTATCGCAGCCACCATTGGGACGACCGCGAACGCGCCTGGCAGCAACAGAAAGACCAGGACGCCGCCCGGGCTTTTCGCTCGCCCTAGGTCGCTGCCAGACATCCATCGAAACTATTCCCCTGCGACCATGGCCCAAACCCTATAACGGGAGAAAACCATGAGTCGTGCCTTCGTCAATGAAGATAACGCCGCCGCGCAAGCCGATCAGCCAGTCGAACGGCAGGTCAGCGCGCAGCCCAACTACGTCACCCCCGCCGGGCTTGCCCAATTGCAGGCAAAACTGGCCGAGGTCCAAAAACTGCTCAATGAACAGAGCGCCAAAGGTGAACTGGCCGACAAACAGCGCCAGGCTGACCTTGAGCGTGACTGGCGGTATTTCAATCAGCGATTGCAAAGCGCTCAGCTGGTGGTACCGGCCTCCTCGACCGACAAAGTGCAGATTGGCGCCTGGGTGACGTTTGCCGATGAACAGGGCAACGAACAGCGGGTGCAGTTGGTCGGTGAGGATCAGGCGGAGGCGGCCAGTGGGTTGATCAATTGGGGTTCGCCGTTGGGTCGGGCGTTGCTGGGCGCGCAGGTCGGGGATGAGGTGCTGTGGAAGCGGCCGGCGGGGGATTTGGTGATTGAGGTGTTGAGTATAGATATTCAGTGACCATACGGACGCTTTCGCGGGCAAGCCTCGCTCCTACGGGGGCGCGGTCGTACACAATATTTCGGCACACCGCAAAACTGTAGGAGCGAGGCTTGCCCGCGAAGGCCACACCGCGGTCTACCTGAATAACGTCCATAAAAAAACGGAGCCCCCAAAAGGCTCCGTTTTTTATGCAACCAACCCGATATCAGGCCAGTTTCTTGTGCCGTACACGGTGTGGCTGGGCAGCCGCTTCGCCGAGACGCTTTTTACGATCAGCTTCGTACTCGGTGTAGTTACCTTCGAAGAAGATCGCTTGCGAGTCGTCTTCATACGCCAGGATGTGCGTCGCCACACGGTCAAGGAACCACCGATCGTGAGAGATCACAATGGCGGCGCCCGGGAAGTCCAGCAGGGCTTCTTCCAGGGAACGCAGGGTTTCAACGTCGAGGTCGTTGGACGGTTCGTCGAGCAGCAGGACGTTGCCACCCTCCTTCAGGGTCAGGGCCAGGTGCAAGCGACCGCGCTCACCACCGGACAGGTCCTTGACGAACTTCTGCTGATCGCCGCCCTTGAAGTTGAAGCGACCGACGTAGGTACGCGACGGAATCTCGTAGTTGCCGATGCGGATCTGATCCGAACCGTCGGAGATTTGCTGGAATACCGTCTTGCTGCCGTCCAGGTCTTCGCGGCTCTGGTCAACGCACGCCAGTTGCACGGTTTCGCCGACTTCGATGCTGCCCGAATCCGGTGTTTCCTTGCCCATCAGCATGCGGAACAGCGTGGATTTACCCGCACCGTTACCGCCGATCACGCCAACGATGGCGCCCTTCGGCATGGAGAACGACAGGTTGTCGATCAACACGCGATCGCCGTAGCCCTTGGAAACGTTCTTGAACTCGATGACCTTGTCACCCAGGCGCGGACCGGCCGGGATGTAGATCTCGTTGGTTTCGCTGCGCTTCTGGAATTCCTGCGATTGCATTTCTTCGAAGCGTTGCAGACGAGCCTTGGATTTGGACTGGCGGGCCTTGGCGCCTTTGCGCACCCATTCCAGTTCTTCCTTCATGGCTTTTTCGTGGGCCGACTGCTGCTTGGATTCGGCAGCCAGACGATCGGACTTGGCTTCCAGCCAACCCGAATAGTTGCCCTCGTACGGGATACCGGCGCCGCGGTCGAGTTCGAGAATCCAGCCGGCAACGTTGTCCAGGAAGTAACGGTCGTGCGTGATCGCAACCACGGTACCCGGGAAATCGTGCAGGAAGTGCTCCAGCCAGGCGACGGAATCGGCGTCCAAGTGGTTGGTCGGCTCGTCGAGCAGCAGCATGTCAGGGGCGGACAGCAGCAGGCGGCACAGGGCCACACGACGCTTTTCACCACCGGACAGGAATTCGACTTTGGCATCCCACGCCGGCAGACGCAGCGCATCGGCGGCAACTTCCAGTTGGCGATCCAGGTTGTGACCGTCGCTGGCTTGCAGGATGGCTTCGAGCTTGGCCTGTTCTGCCGCCAGTTTGTCGAAGTCGGCGTCTTCTTCAGCGTAGGCCGCGTAGACCTCGTCCAGGCGCGCCTGGGCGTTTTTGATCACGCTGACCGCTTCCTCGACCACTTCACGCACGGTCTTGGTCGGGTCCAGGATCGGTTCCTGTGGCAAGTAACCGATGTTCAGGTCCGGCATCGGACGGGCTTCGCCCTCGAACTCGGTGTCGACGCCCGCCATGATTTTCAACAGCGTGGACTTACCCGAACCGTTGAGGCCGAGCACGCCGATCTTGGCGCCGGGGAAGAACGACAGCGAAATGTTTTTCAGGATTTCCCGCTTCGGCGGAACAACTTTGCCCAGCCGATGCATGGTGAAGACGTATTGAGCCATGGAGAACCTTGGGTCAGTGACAGATGAATGATTGGAGCGCAGGCGAAGCCCGGCCAGACCGTGCGCGTCGTCCGCTTGATATAGACCAATGCGTGCGCGCTGAAAAAGTCTGAGTCTAGGAGCTGGAACGCTCCCGCGTAACCGGCAAAGCTACCTGAATGACAAGTGGCAGTCCAGCCGGGAGGGGCTGGCACTTCGCCACAACTCAAGGCATGCTAGCCGCCCTCCGGGCGTCCGGCTTATAGTGCACGTCGCGCCAGTCCAGCCAAACCGCAGGATTTCAGTTTGTCTAATGTCACGCCGCCTCTTTCTACCCGTGCACCGGCTGCCGCGCTCGGCTCCCCCCTGCGTGGAACCCTGAAGGGCGCGCTGGCGACACTCGTGCTGTTGCTGCTCGCGCTGCTGTTCTGGCAACTGCTGGATCAACTGAGCGAAACCCAGAAAAACCAGCGCCAGTACACCATCGACTACACCGCCGACCTCGCTTCGCAAGTCAGCCTGAACATGGCGCTTAACGCGCAGATCGCCCTGAACCTGCTACCGATCGTCGAGCAACCGCAATCCGCCGACGAACAGCAGATGCTGCTGCGCAAATTGCAGCAATCGCTGCCCGACCTGCGCAGCCTGGCGTTACTCAGCCCTTCCGGAAAAATCCTCAGCGACAGCGCCGCCGACAGCCAGGATGCCGACTACCTGAGCGATCTGGTGCGGCGCAGCCGTTCGCAAGCGCACTATTTCAGCAACGCCGATGATGGCTCGGTGGTGCACTTGCTGCTGCATCAGGCCAGCGGCAGCAGTCGCGGTTATTGGGCGTTGCGCCTGACCCCGACGTTTTTCTCCTCGCTGACCAAACAGGGCGAAGCCGGCATCCGCCCACTGTGGCTGGTGGAAAACCGTGTCAATCATCAGATCATCAGCCGCGATGAAAACCTGCCCGCCGTCAAGCCGGGCACGCTGAGCGAGGATGACCTGGCCAACAGCGTGTTGACCGTGCCCCTGAGCAGCAGCGACTGGCAACTGCGCGGGCTGTTCGACCGCCAACAGGTGCTCGAACAACTGCTGCCAGCGTTCATCGGCAAATGTCTGCTGGGCCTGGCCTTCTCCCTGCTGCCGTTTATCGCACTGTTGAGCATGCGCCGCCGTCAGCGCCAGTTGCACGAAGGGCGTCGGCGCTATCAGGACATTTTCGAAGGCACCGGCGTCGCGCTATGCGTGCTCGACCTATCCGGGCTTAAAAGTTTCTTCGACAAGACTCAGATCAATAGCAGCGAACAACTGAAAACCTGGCTCGAAGTCCCTGAGCAACGTCAGCAGTTGCTACAAGAACTACGCATCACCGAAGTCAATCAGGTCGCCCTGCAACTGCTCAACGTCAATTCCTGCGAACAGGCCTGGAAGCTGCTGATCGACGGCAGTCCACAGGACAATACCGCCATCGGCAACCAGATGCTGGAGGCCGTGCTCAACCAGCAGAAACAACTCGAACTGGAAATCAAACTCCAGGACAACAACGGCCGCGACCAGCACCTGTGGCTGGTGCTGCGCCTGCCGGAAGAGCAGCACGACTACAAAGCCGTGATCCTGAGCATCAACGACATCACCAGCCGCAAGCTCATCGAACTGTCACTGCTGGAGCGTGAAGGCTTCTGGTCCGACGTGGTGCGCACCGTGCCGGATCACCTGTACGTGCAGGACGTGATCAGCCAGCGAATGATTTTCAGCAACCATCACCTGGGGCAGACGCTGGGCTACAACCGCACCGAGCTGCATCAGATGGGCGAGTACTTCTGGGAAATCCTCCTGCACCCCGAAGACGCCGACTATTACCACCGCTCGCGCCAGACCCAGCGCCAGGCCGGTTACTCGCAATTGCTGCAATGCCAACTGCGTTTCCGTCATCGCGACGGCAACTGGCGGCGTTTCGACATTCGCGAACAGGCCCTGGCCCGGGACAAGCACGATCAGGTCACGCGGATCATCGGCGTGGCCAAGGACATCACCGAACAGATTGAGGCCAGCGAATCCCTGCGCGACAGCGAGCAGCGCTACCGCATGCTCGCCGAAAGCATCAGCGACGTGATTTTCTCCACTGACAACAAGCTGTCGCTCAATTACGTCAGCCCGTCGGTGCAGGCCGTGTTGGGTTATGACGTGGACTGGATTTTCCAGAACGGCTGGCAATCGACCATCGCCAACCCGCAGCAACTGAGCGGCATCTACGGCTTGATGGACCGGGTCAGCAAAGCCCTGGATAAACCCGATCAACTGGCGTTGTTGCGCAGCCAGGTGCAGACCCAGTTGTTCCTGTTCGATTGCCTGCGGGCCGATGGACGCAAAATCCCCATCGAGCTGCGGCTGGTGCTGGTGTGGGACGAACACGGCGCCTTCGAAGGCGTGCTCGGGGTCGGTCGCGACATCAGCCAGCAGCGCCGCGCCGAGAAAGACCTGCGCATGGCGGCCACGGTATTCGAACACTCGACATCGGCGATCCTGATCACCGACCCGGCCGGCTACATTGTTCAGGCCAACGAGGCGTTCAGCCGCGTCAGCGGTTATGCGGTGTCGCAAGTCCTCGATCAGTTGCCGAACATGCTCACTGTCGATGAGCAGCAGGAAGCGCATCTGCGTTATGTGCTCAAGCAACTGCATCAGCACAGCACCTGGGAAGGCGAAGTCTGGCTCAAACGGCGTAATGGCGAGCATTACCCGGCGTGGGTCGGCATCACTGCGGTGCTCGACGACGAAGGCGACCTCGCCAGTTATGTGTGCTTCTTCAGCGACATCAGCGAGCGCAAGGCCAGTGAACAGCGGATTCACCGCCTGGCCTATTACGACGCCCTGACCCACCTGCCCAACCGCACGCTGTTCCAGGACCGCCTGCACACCGCGCTGCAATCGGCGGAACGACAGAAGTCGTGGGTGGTGCTGATGTTCCTCGACCTCGACCGCTTCAAGCCGATCAACGACTCCCTGGGCCACGCCGCTGGCGACCGCATGCTCAAGGAAATGGCCACGCGCCTGCTCGGATGCGTCGACGATGACGACACCGTGGCGCGGATGGGCGGCGATGAGTTCACCTTGCTCCTGCAACCGCGGATCAACCGCGAAGTGGCGCTGAACCGGGCGATTCATGTGGCGGAACAGATTCTCGCCAGCCTGGTGAAGCCGTTTGTGCTGGAAGGTCGCGAGTTCTTTGTTACGGCCAGTATCGGGATTGCCCTGAGCCCGCAGGACGGCAACGAACTCAGCCAGTTGATGAAGAACGCCGACACCGCGATGTACCACGCCAAGGAACGTGGCAAGAACAACTTCCAGTTCTATCAGGCCGACATGAACGCCAGCGCCCTCGAGCGTCTGGAGCTGGAAAGCGACTTGCGCCATGCCTTGGAGCAGAACGAATTCGTGCTGTATTACCAACCGCAGTTCAGCGGCGACGGCAAACGCCTGACCGGCGCTGAAGCCCTGCTGCGTTGGCGCCATCCCCGTCGCGGACTGGTGCCGCCGGGGGATTTCATTCCGGTGCTCGAAGAGCTCGGGCTGGTGGTGGATGTCGGCGACTGGGTGATCAGCGAGGCCTGCCGTCAGCTCAAGACCTGGCATCAGGCCAAAGTGCGGGTGCCGAAGGTCTCGGTGAACATTTCGGCGCGGCAATTCTCCGATGGCCAGCTTGGCACGCGGATCGCCAACATCCTCAAGGACACCGGCCTGCCGCCGGCCTGCCTGGAGCTGGAACTGACCGAAAGTATCCTGATGCGCGAAGTCAGTGAGGCGATGCAGATCCTCGCCGGGTTGAAAAACCTCGGCCTGAGCATCGCCGTCGACGACTTCGGCACCGGTTATTCATCGCTCAACTACCTCAAGCAGTTCCCGATCGACGTGCTGAAAATCGACCGCACCTTTGTCGATGGTTTGCCGTCCGGCGAGCAGGATGCGCAGATTGCCCGGGCCATTATCGCCATGGCCCACAGCCTGAACCTGGCGGTGATCGCCGAGGGTGTGGAAACCCACGAGCAACTCGACTTCCTGCGTGAGCATGGGTGTGATGAGGTTCAGGGGTACCTGTTCGGCCGGCCGATGCCGGCGAGCCGGTTTGAGGCGCAGTTCAGCAATGATGCGCTGTTCATGTTCGACTGAAGCGCAATCATTGTGGCGAGGGAGCTTGCTCCCGCTTGAGTGCGCAGCGCTCACAAGATTTTGGGGCCGCTTCGCAGCCCAGCGGGAGCAAGCTCCCTCGCCACAGGCCCGCCCAGACACCGCTGATCCCGTCATGAAGCCCACTTGTCTGCGACATGATGTCCTTTCATATGCCATCTAAAACCCATTGGGTTAGAATGCCCCCCTTTTCTGCCCCGATCCTTGAGGACCGCCATGTTCAGCCGTGATTTGACTATTGCCAAGTACGACGCCGATCTCTTTGCCGCCATGGAGCAAGAAGCTCAGCGCCAGGAAGAACACATTGAGCTGATCGCTTCGGAGAACTACACCAGCCCTGCGGTGATGGAAGCTCAAGGCTCGGTACTGACCAACAAGTACGCCGAAGGCTACCCGGGCAAGCGCTACTACGGTGGTTGCGAGTTCGTCGACGTGGTTGAGCAGCTTGCAATTGATCGAGCAAAAGAACTGTTCGGCGCCGATTACGCCAACGTTCAGCCGCACGCCGGTTCCCAAGCCAACAGCGCCGTTTACCTGGCCCTGCTGCAAGCCGGTGACACCATCCTGGGCATGAGCCTGGCCCACGGCGGTCACCTGACCCACGGCGCCAGCGTTTCCTCCTCCGGCAAGCTGTACAACGCCGTTCAGTACGGTATCGATGCCAACGGCCTGATCGACTACGACGAAGTCGAGCGCCTGGCCGTCGAGCACCAGCCAAAAATGATCGTGGCCGGTTTCTCCGCCTACTCGCAGATTCTGGACTTCCCGCGCTTCCGTGAAATCGCTGACAAGGTTGGCGCCTACCTGTTCGTCGACATGGCCCACGTGGCCGGTCTGGTCGCCGCTGGCGTCTACCCGAACCCGGTGCCATTCGCTGACGTCGTGACCACCACCACCCACAAGACCCTGCGCGGTCCACGTGGCGGCCTGATCCTGGCTCGCGCCAACGCCGACATCGAGAAGAAGCTGAACTCCGCCGTATTCCCGGGCGCCCAGGGTGGCCCGCTGGAGCACGTGATCGCCGCCAAAGCGATCTGCTTCAAGGAAGCGTTGCAGCCTGAGTTCAAGACTTACCAGCAACAAGTGGTGAAAAACGCCAAGGCCATGGCCGGCGTGTTCATCGAGCGCGGCTTCGACGTGGTGTCGGGCGGTACTGAAAACCACCTGTTCCTGCTGTCGCTGATCAAGCAGGATATCTCCGGTAAAGACGCCGACGCCGCTCTGGGCAAGGCGTTCATCACCGTGAACAAGAACTCCGTGCCAAACGATCCACGCTCGCCGTTCGTGACCTCCGGTCTGCGCTTCGGTACCCCGGCTGTGACCACTCGTGGCTTCAAAGAAGCAGAGTGCAAAGAGCTGGCCGGCTGGATCTGCGACATCCTGGCCGACCTGAACAACGAAGCGGTGATCGACGCCGTTCGTGAGAAGGTCAAGACCATCTGCAAGAAACTGCCGGTATACGGCGCTTAATTGCCCCGCTAAACCGCAGCACTAAAAAAACCGGTCAGTGATGGCCGGTTTTTTTTCGCCTGCATTTTTTAAAACCGGGAAAAGGCTCAAGGTCGGGGCATTGCGCGCAACTGGTAAGACCGGTCATGCCAATCGATGAATTTTCACTTGCGATCCGGCAAAAACAGCGCCTAGACTGCGCCTGCACTGGACATACCGGTAAGACCACAATAATTAAGTCCTGAATCTGATGCGCTCAGCGCACGGCAGCCAGGACACTGACCAGGATTCCTCCCATGCTCAGATGGTGCTCGCGTTCAATCTTCCTCCAAGTGGTTCTCGGACTGGTGCTCGGCATCGTCTGCGGGCTGACCCTTCCCGAATACTCCGCACAGCTCAAACCCCTGGGCGACGGTTTCATCAAACTGATCAAGATGCTCATCGGCCTCATCGTGTTCTGCGTGGTGGTCAGCGGCATCAGCGGCGCGGGCGATCTGAAGAAGGTCGGGCGCATCGGCCTCAAGTCGGTCATCTACTTCGAAGTGCTGACCACCATCGCTCTGGTAATTGGCCTGGTGTTCGCTTTCAGCACCGGGATTGGCAGCGGCGCGAACATTCATCTGGATCAACTGGCCAAAGCCGACATGGGCGATCTGGCCCAGCGCGGCCAGCAGATGCACACCACCACCCAGTTCTTGATGGACCTGATCCCGACCTCGGTGATCGGTGCTTTCGCCGATAACAACATCCTGCAAGTGCTGCTGTTTTCGGTGCTGTTCGGCAGTGCATTGAACCTGGTCGGTGAAGCGGCCTCGGGCATCTCGCGGCTGATCAACGAACTCAGCCACGTGATCTTTCGCATCATGGGCATGATCGTGCGCCTGGCGCCGATCGGCGTGTTCGGCGCCATCGCCTTCACCACCAGCAAATATGGCCTGGATTCGCTGCAACACTTGGGCAGCCTGGTCGGCCTGTTCTACCTGACCTGCGCCGCGTTCGTGTCGCTGATCCTCGGCCTGGTGATGCGCCTGTCCGGCCTGCGGATGTGGCCGTTGCTCAAGTACCTGCGTGAAGAACTGTTGATCGTCATGGGCACCGCTTCGTCCGACGCCGTGTTGCCGCAAATCATGCGCAAACTGGAACACCTGGGCATCGGCAGTTCCACAGTCGGGCTGGTGATTCCAACCGGTTACTCGTTCAACCTCGACGGTTTCTCGATTTACCTGACCCTGGCCATCGTCTTCATTGCCAACGCCACCGGCACGCCGCTGGCCATGACCGACTTGCTGACGATTCTGCTGGTGTCGCTGATCACCTCCAAAGGTGCCCACGGCATTCCGGGCTCGGCGCTGGTGATTCTGGCGGCGACCCTGACCGCGATCCCGGCGATTCCGGTGGTCGGCCTGGTGCTGGTGCTAGCGGTGGACTGGTTCATGGGCATCGGCCGGGCGCTGACCAACCTGATCGGCAACTGCGTCGCCACCGTGGCCATCGCCCGCTGGGAAAAAGACATCGATGTGCAACGGGCGAACAAGGTGCTTTCCGGCCAGGTGGGGTATACCTTCCAGCCGAGAAAACCGGTGGCGCCGGCGCATCAACAGGAATTCTGAATCATGCGGGAGCCTGCCACGGGGCAGACTCCCAAGCCTTATCCATGGAGCGAACAGTGATTACCACTTCAACGGTCGTCAATTCAGTCGTAGAAAAACTTCGGGCCGCGCTGGCCCGGGGTCAGTGGCGCTCCGGCGAAATGCTGCCGGGCCAGCGTGAACTGGCCGAACAACTGGGCATCAGCCGCCCGAGCCTGCGCGAAGCCGTCATCGTCCTCGAAACCCTCGGCCTGGTGCGCTCAATGCCGGGCAAAGGCGTGGTGGTGCTGGAAGCCAACCTCAGCGACAGCCAACGCCACGACAGTGCGGTGGCCGGCGCCAGCCTGGAGGACGTGCTGCAACTGCGCTACACCCTCGAGCCGTTCATCGTCGGACTGGTGGCGCAATCGATCAGCAGCAAGGAAGTCGGGCAACTGCGCCTGACCCTGATGGACATGCGCGAAGCCCTGGAGGCCAACGACAGTGAAGCCGGGGTCAACGCCTACATCGCGTTCCACGAAGAACTGTTCACCCTGACCTCGAACCCGATCTTCCAGAGCGTGGTGCAGCAGACCAGCAACGCCCTCAAGCAAAGCGCCGAAGTGCTGCGCAATTCGCCGGAGCATTTGGCCGAACGCCTGGAAGAAAACGAAGCGGTGGTGCGGGCGATCCGCAGCAAGAACAGCGCCCAGGCCAGCGCCGAGATGCGGCGGCACATCCTCCGTGAAGGCCAACGGATGGGCATCGAACTGAATATTCCGGACGACCACCTCGGCAGTTGAACTGCTTCGAACTGGAGACAGGCCATGAACAGCTTCGCCCCAGCGCCAACCCTCAGCGCCCTGCCCTTTCCCCAGCGGGCGGATGATCTCTATGCGCGGATCTTCGACGCGATTCTCGAACAGCGTATTGATACGGCCAGCCGCTTCACCGAAGAAAGCCTGGCGCAGATGTTCAGCGCCCGGCGCAGTGATATTCGCGGTGTGCTGACGCAATTGTCCCATCAGCAGGTCATCGTCCTGCGGGCCAACCATCGGCCCCGTGTCGCCGCGCTCGACAGCGAGCAGACCCGGCAGATGCTGCATGCCCGGCGCCTGACCGAAACTACTTTGGTGCGACTGGCCTGCCAGCAAACCGGCCCGCAAGACTTGCAACCGCTGCGAGACTTGATCGAAAGCGAGCGCAACTGTACCGAGAGTGGAGCAGCAATCCGCTTATCGGGGGAGTTTCATTTGCAGTTGGCGAAAATGGCGGGGAATGCACCGTTGGCGCATTTTCTTGGCAGTCTGGTGCGGCTGACTTCGCTGGCGATTGCGCAGTTTGAGGCTGAGCGGGAGGGATATTGCGTGTGGCAAGTGCATCAGGCCATTCTGGAGGCGGTGGAGCGAAAAGACGCGGTTATGGCGGTGACCGTGCTGAGCCGACATCTGGATTATCTGGAGGAGGCTTTGCTAAACGCTGGATCTTCAATCAATCGGAATCGTGTCGCCGGTTAGATCGCTTTCGCGGGCAAGCCTCGCTCCTACGGGATTTGAGTCATGTGAATCATCGCGATCCACCGAAACTCTGTAGGAGCGAGCCTTGCCCGCGAAGGCGTCATAACAGTCGCCGAAAATGCTTCAAACAGCCGCCACCCGCGCAAACCCTTCGCGAATCTTCTCTTCCGGCAAATCATCGGCAATAAACACAATCACACTTTCCCGCGCCTCGCCCTCCGCCCACTCGGTGTCCCAGTCGAAACCGTACAACTTCAGCACGCCCTGAAACACCATGCGCCGTGGCTCGCCGACGATGTTCAACACCCCCTTGTAGCGCAGCAGTTGCTTGCCGTGGTCTTCAAGCAGTTCGTTCATGAACTCGCTGAGCTTGTCGAGATCCAGCGGCTGATCGGTACGCAGCACGAGGCTGGAAATCCGGTCGATGGACGGCGCCTTGCTCACCGGCCGCAAACTCACGCCGCCGCCGAGGTCGGCATTCAGATTGAAACCGCGTACATCGAGCAATTGCGCCAGGTCGATCTTGCCGTGCTCGACCACGCGGATCGGGGCGCGACGGTTGATGCGGGTCAGGCGCTCACTCAACGCGGTGAAGGTCGGCTCATCCACCAGATCACGCTTGCTCACCAGCAAACGGTCGGCGAAACCGATTTGCGCCTGGGCGATGGTCTGGGTCAGGTGGGTCTCGGCATGCGCCGCGTCCACTAACGTGATGATGCCGTCGAGAATGTAGCGTTCGCGCAGTTCTTCATCGATGAAGAAGGTTTGCGCCACCGGGGCCGGGTCGGCCAGGCCGGTGCATTCGATCACCAGGCGATCGAAGGCGATTTCACCGCTGTCCAGGCGTTCGAGCAGCAGATAGAGGGCCTTGGTCAGGTCGGTGTGAATGGTGCAGCAGACGCAGCCGTTGGACAGCGTCATCACTTGCACCGGCTCGTCGCCCAACAGTTGGGTGTCGATGCCGGCGTCGCTGAATTCGTTTTCGATCACGGCGATTTTCAGGCCGTGCTCGGCTTTGAGCAGGTGGCGCAGCAGTGTGGTTTTACCCGCGCCGAGGAAGCCGCTGAGGATCGTGACAGGGATAGGGGCTAACAAAATAAGGTCTCCCGGACGCAAAAAAAAACCGTAGGAGCAAGGCTTGCCCGCGATGGCGTCCGAAAGATCGCCATCGCGGGCAGGCCATGCTCCTACAGCGCGGTGTTGCCTAGACCGCGTGCCTCAACAGCACTTCGGCCCACCCTTGCCACCGTAACGCGCTTCCTGACGTTCCCGGAAGAACATCTCGTAGCTCATCATCGGTTTGTCCGGGTGCTTGGTTTGCATATGCTCGACGTAGTTGTCGTAGTCGGGCATGCCGACCATCAGGCGCGCGGCCTGACCGAGGTATTTACCGAGGCGACTCAGGTCATTGAACATGTTTGCAATCCTCGTTTACGCGTCCGGCACAGCCTGGAAGGGCGCTTCTTTATCCGTACGTTCTTTGGTACCCCAGGCGGAAATCCCGACCTTGAGCGCATAGAACAGGATGCTGAACACCACAAACAGGAACAGCGCCGTCAGTGTTGCGTTGGTGTAGGCGTTGAAGATCACGTGTTGCATCTGCGTAATGTCCTTGGCCGGGGCGAGGATCTGGCCGTTAGCCAAGGCATCGCTGTATTTTTTCGCCAGGGACAGGAAGCCGATCGCCGGGTTGGCGTCGAACAGCTTGATGAAACCGGCAGTGGTGGTGCAGATCAGCAACCACGCGGCGGGCAGCAAGGTCACCCAGATGTAGCGTTGGCGTTTCATTTTGATCAGCACAACCGTGGCAAGCATCAGCGCGATGCCGGCGAGCATCTGGTTGGAGATGCCGAACAGCGGCCACAAGGTGTTGATCCCGCCGAGTGGATCGATCACGCCCTGGTACAGCAACCAGCCCCACATCGCCACACAACCGGCGGTGGCGATCAGGTTGGCGGTCCAGGATTCCGTGCGTTTGAGCGACGGCACAAAGGAACCGAGCAAATCCTGAAGCATGAAGCGTCCGGCACGGGTACCGGCGTCCACGGCGGTCAGGATGAACAGCGCTTCAAACAGGATCGCGAAGTGGTACCAGAACGCCATGGTGTTTTCACCCGGCAACACGCTGTGCAGGATCTGCGCGATGCCGACCGCCAGGGTCGGGGCGCCGCCAGCGCGGGCGAGGATGGTGGTTTCACCAATGTCATGGGCCACCGCTTGCAGCGCTTCCGGGGTAATGGCAAAGCCCCAGCTGCTGACGGTTTGCGCCACGGCCACCACGTCACCGCCGACGACTGCCGCCGGGCTGTTCATGGCGAAGTACACGCCCGGCTCGATCACCGAGGCGGCAACCATGGCCATGATCGCGACGAAGGATTCCATCAACATCGCGCCGTAGCCGATGTAGCGGGCATTGACTTCGTTATCCAGCAGCTTCGGCGTGGTGCCGGAAGAGATCAGCGCGTGGAAACCCGAGACCGCGCCACAGGCAATGGTGATAAACAGGAACGGGAATAACCCGCCCTTCCACACCGGCCCGGTGCCGTCGATAAACTGCGTCAATGCCGGCATTTTCAGCTCGGGCATGGTGACCAGAATGCCGATCGCCAAGGCAATGATGGTGCCGATTTTCAGGAACGTCGACAGGTAGTCACGCGGTGCCAGAATCAGCCAGACCGGTAACGAGGCGGCCACGAAACCGTAACCGACCAGCATCCAGGTAATCTGCACGCCAGTGAAGCTGAATGCCTTGGCCCACACTGGATCGGCGGCAATCTGCCCGCCCAGCCAGATCGAACCCAGCAGCAGCAACACGCCGACCACGGAGATTTCACCGATGCGGCCCGGGCGGATGTAGCGCATGTAAATGCCCATGAACATCGCGATCGGGATGGTCGCCATCACCGTGAAAATGCCCCATGGGCTTTCGGCCAGGGCTTTGACCACGATCAGCGCCAGCACCGCGAGGATGATGATCATGATCAGGAAGCAGCCAAACAGCGCGATGGTCCCGGGGATGCGGCCCATTTCTTCACGGACCATATCGCCCAGCGAGCGACCGTTACGGCGGGTGGAGAGGAACAGGATCATGAAATCCTGCACCGCACCGGCCAGCACCACGCCGGCAATCAGCCACAGCGTACCGGGCAGGTAGCCCATCTGCGCTGCCAACACCGGACCGACCAAAGGCCCCGCGCCAGCAATGGCCGCGAAGTGGTGACCGAAGAGGATGTGTTTGTTGGTCGGGACGTAGTCCAGGCCATCATTGTTAAGCACGGCGGGGGTGGCCCGGCGCGGGTCGAGCTGCATCACATTGTTTGCGATAAACAGACTGTAGTAACGATAGGCAACCAGATAAATGGCCACGGCCGCGACCACAATCCACAAGGCGTTGATCGCCTCGCCTCGACGCAATGCCACTACGCCAAGGGCGCACGCTCCTACGATTGCCAGCAGCAGCCAGGGTAGATGGCGTAGCAGGCTATTATTATTTTTCATTTTTATATTCCAGCCAGGGTGGACAAGAAAGACAGCCACCCCGAGTTTAGCTCTACTGGCGACAAAGACCATAGTCCGACCTTGGTCGAGCGCCATCACTGTGCTGGCAGCCTTTGTCGATGCGGGTCTATAGTCAGCCAACCTTCACGAGGATTGCGCCATGAGCGAGCACCCTGCAGATCGCCGCCGCTTCAAACGTTTTGCGTTCGACGCCCGAACCGAGCTGAGCCAGGGCGAACTCACCTGGCCGGTGAAGCTGATCGACCTGTCGCTCAAGGGGGCGCTGATCGAAAAGCCCGAGCCGTGGCTGGGCAATCCGGATTGGCATTTCCTGCTCGATATTCATCTGAATACAGACGTCGAGATCAAGATGGATGTGATGCTGACCCACGATGACCACGGTCAGCTCGGCTTCGTCTGCAAACACATCAGCCTGGAATCCATCGAGCGTTTGCGGCGCTTGATCGAGTTCAACCTGGGCGATCCCGAGGAATTGGAACGCGAACTGGGTGCCCTGATCGAGGTTTAATGACCTACGCCCCTTGTAGCAGCTGGCGAAGCCCGCGTTCGGCTGCGCAGCAGTCGTGAAGTCAGGCGACTCGGTGTTTCAGGAAAATCTCTCACTCAGGTTTTGCGTCTGCTTCGCAGCCGAACGTAGGCTTCGCCAGCTGCTACAGATTATGTTGCAGGCAATGGGGGCAAGTTATTCGAACAAAGCGTCGAGGGCCTGCTCCAGCCGGGTAACCGCAATGATCTGCAACCCCGGCGGCGCTTCTTTCGGCGCATTACCCTTGGGCACGATGGCGCGCTTGAAGCCGTGCTTGGCCGCTTCCTTCAGACGCTCCTGACCACTCGGTACCGGACGCACTTCACCGGACAAGCCGACTTCGCCAAACACCAGCAAATCATGGGGCAGCGGCCGGTTGCGCAGGCTCGACATCACCGCTGCCATCAGCGCCAGGTCAGAGGCGGTCTCCAGCACTTTCACCCCGCCGACCACGTTGAGAAACACATCCTGATCGTGGGTCGGAATGCCGCCATGTCGGTGCAGCACCGCCAGCAACATGGCCAGCCGATTCTGATCCAGCCCCAGCGTGACCCGTCGCGGGTTGGCCAAATGACTGTCATCCACCAGCGCTTGCACTTCGACCAACATCGGCCGGGTGCCTTCCCACGTCGCCATGACCACACTGCCCGGGACTTCTTCCTGAGCACGGGTGAGAAAAATCGCCGAAGGGTTGGAGACTTCTTTCAGGCCCTTGTCGGTCATGCCGAACACACCCAGTTCATTCACCGCGCCGAAACGGTTTTTAACCGCCCGCAGCAGACGCAAACGGCCATCGGACTCGCCTTCGAAATACAGCACGGTGTCGACCATGTGCTCCAGAACACGCGGGCCGGCCAATGCGCCTTCCTTGGTCACATGGCCCACCAGGAAAATCGCCGTGCCGCTCTGCTTGGCATAACGCACCAGCAGTGCCGCACTTTCGCGCACCTGGGACACGCCGCCGGGTGCCGATTGCAG
This sequence comes from Pseudomonas sp. ADAK2, assembly GCF_012935755.1. Classification (GTDB taxonomy): domain Bacteria; phylum Pseudomonadota; class Gammaproteobacteria; order Pseudomonadales; family Pseudomonadaceae; genus Aquipseudomonas. Next base: position 5,431,767 of record NZ_CP052862.1, on the reverse strand, counting down.
TTGCTCGGTGAAAATCGTCTGGATCGAATCGATCACCATGACCTTGGGCTTTTCCAGCCGGGCCGTGGCGATGATGGTTTCGATGCAGGTTTCGGTCATCACCCGCAGTTTGTCCTGGGGTAAACCAAGACGACGGGCGCGCATGGCCACTTGTTGCTGGGATTCTTCACCGGTGACGTACAGCGCCGGCATGCTCTTGGCGAGGTTGCACAAGGTTTGCAACAAAATGGTCGATTTGCCGATGCCGGGGTCACCGCCGATCAACACCACCGAGCCGTCCACCAGGCCACCGCCCAGCACGCGATCAAGTTCACTGGAGGCCGTGGAAAAACGCGGAATCTCTTCGACACTGACTTCGGCCAGGGTCTTGATCTGGGCCTGTTGGCCGGTCCAACCGGTGCGACCGCTGGGGACCGCAGCGCCGCCGCTCTCGACCATGGTTTCGGTCAGCGTGTTCCAGGCCCCGCACTCGCCGCACTGGCCGGCCCACTTGGGGAAGGTGGAGCCGCACTCGGTGCAGCCGTACATGCGCTTGGCCTTGGCCATCTGAACTCCCGGCAAAAACCGCGATGATAGCTCAGCTGGAGCGGATCAGCGCGGCACCGCGTTGCGGATTTCACCGCTGGCCAGACGCGCGGCGCTATTGCCCAGCGGATCCTCGGCATTCAGGTCGGCGCCCTTGGCCTTGAGCGCATCCAGCAACTCGACACGGTGGAACAACCCGGCATACATCGCCGCGGTCTGCCCGGCACCGTTACGTTGGTCGGGGCTGCAATTGGCCGCCAACAGGGTTCGGGCGATCTGTACCTCGCCCTTGAAAATGGCACCCATCAGCGCTGTGTTGCCCCGCTGATCCTGGGCGCAGGCATCGGCGCCGGCGGCGAGCAGACGGTCCACCGCGGCACTCTGGCCGTGATAGGCCGCCAGAATCAACGCGGTATAACCCTTGCTGTCGCGGGTATCGAGGGAGTAACCGGCCTCGATGAAGGTGTCGAGCATCGGCACATCGCCACGGCGGGCGGCATCGAAGTAATAATCCTGCAATTGGGTTTTCAGCGCGGCGGGGTCTTGTGGGACGTCCGCTGCCGGTTCGGCAAACACACTGAACGAGAGGGCTGCCAGAAACACAGATAGATAGAAACGCATGGCCAGGCTCCTTGGTCTGACGGGACCTCGAATGAGGCCCCGCTTTTTCAGGCAAACGATCAGTCGACCAGTTTGGCCGCCAGTGCCTTGACCCGGGCCAGGTCACCCTTGGCCACCTTGGTCACGCCGGTGCCGTATTCCGGGTCGGCCTTATAAAGGAACGACAGCATGATGTGCTTGCTCTCGTCGTCGGTGCTGGCCAGCGAGCCGCCGAAGTTGTCGATCAGGTCCTGGCGCTCCTTCGGGCTGAACGAGCGATACAGATCGCCGGCCTGCTTGAAGTTCTGCTCGTGCTGGATCTTCGTCTGCTGGGTGCTGCCTGACAGCGCCGACTGGCTGTAGCGTGCGGTTTGCGGCTCCTCACGGGGCAGCAAACGGCTTGGCTGGTAATTCACGCCGGTGCTGCTGGCACCGCTGTTCATGGCGCCATCCTGATTACCGTTATTGACCGCAACCTTGGGCGCATTGATTGGCAGTTGCAGGGCATTGGCGCCCAGGCGATACATCTGCGTATCGGCATAAGAGAACACGCGGCCCTGTAACAAACGATCTTCCGAAGGTTCGATACCGGGAACCAGATTGGCGGGCGCCATGGCAACTTGTTCGGTTTCCTGGAATACATTGGCCGGATTACGGTTTAACACCATTTGTCCAACTTTGCGCTCAGGAATGCCTGGCCAAATCTTGGTTGCATCCAATGGATCAAAATCAAACTTGTACAAATCTTTAGAATTTAAAACTTGAACGTACAAGTCCCACTTCGGAAAATCTCCCTTGGCTATATGAGTAACCAAATCGTTAGTCATATGACTGTAGTCTTGACCTTGAACGTTAGTAACTTCCTGTGGATCGAGATTTTTAATGCCCTGCAAACTTTTCCAATGAAACTTCACGTAGTGCACGTCGCCTTTGGCATTCACCAACTTGTAGGCGTGAACACCATTACCGTCCATTTCCCGATAACTGGCAGGCGTACCTGAGTTGGAATACAACTCGGTCAGGGTGCGAGTGGCTTCCGGCACATGGGAGAAGAAATCGAAACGGCGCGAATCGTCGTCAAGGTTGGTACGCGGATCGGGCTTGAAGGCATGGACCATGTCCGGGAATTTGATGGCATCCCGGATAAAGAAGGTCGGGAAATTGTTGCCGACCAGGTCCCAGTTACCGTCCGCGGTGTAGAACTTGGTGGCGAAACCGCGAGGGTCGCGCAGGGTTTCCGGGGAATGGTTGCCATGCACCACCGCCGAGAAGCGCACGAATACTGGCGTGCTCTGGCCGCCGGCGAACACCTTGGCCTTGGTCAGATCGCTGAGGTCGTCCGTGACGGTGAAGGTGCCATGGGCGCCGGTACCACGGGCATGCACCACGCGCTCAGGGATGCGTTCACGGTCGAAACGCTGGAGTTTCTGGATCAGTTGCACGTCTTGCAGCAGCACCGGGCCCGTGGCGCCGGCGGTTTGCGAGTTCTGGTTGTCGCCGACGGCGGCACCGTTATCGCGGGTCAGGGTCGCGGCACTGACGGCGAAGGACAGCACACTGGCGCTCAAAACGCCCAGGGCACGTAGGGGAAAAGCCCCGAAGCCAATCGTGGAAGTCATATCAGGTTCCTCTGTTTTTAGGACGCATCCATGTGCGCTGTACAGAGGCTAGAGGCCGAAACCGCAGAACATAAATAGAAAGATCACAACGCGATGATTGATAGATTCTTGTAGCAAATCATCGTGTTAGCGCGTATTTCGCGCGCGATTGCTGGCACTTTGCAAACTAATTGGCAGAAGACAGGTCGATAACAACGAGCATTGTAAGAAGGTGTTTCGAGCAATAGCTGTTTTGCTGAATTACACTGCGTTCACCAACCTCATCTGTAACAAGGAAATAACCTATGGGCGTGCTTAACGAGTTCAAGGCCTTCGCGGTCAAAGGCAATGTGGTCGACATGGCCGTCGGTATCATCATCGGTGCCGCCTTCGGCAAGATCGTCTCGTCGTTCGTTGGCGATGTGGTCATGCCGCCCATCGGGCTGCTGATTGGCGGGGTGGATTTCAGTGACCTGGCCATCACGCTCAAGGCTGCCAATGGTGACATTCCTGCCGTGATGCTGGCTTATGGCAAATTCATCCAGAGCATGATCGACTTCATCATTGTCGCGTTTGCGATCTTCATGGGCGTCAAGGCCATCAACCGCCTGAAGCGCGAAGAGGCCGTAGCACCGACCCTTCCACCGGTTCCGACCAAGGAAGAAGAGCTGCTGAGCGAGATCCGTGATCTGCTCAAGGCCCAGAACCAGAGCGAGCGGCCTTGAACGCTGTCCTGGATTGAAAAACGGCGCCTTCGGGGCGCCGTTTTTTTTACCAGTAGTTTTCCACCGCCACCTGTCCGGGCCGTCGGCTGAGGCTCAGGTTCATATCGCGCAGTTTGAGCAATTTGCGGGTGTCATCGATCATCTGTGGGTTGCCGCAGATCATCACGCGCGAGTGCTCGGGCGTCAGTTCCAGCCCCGCCGCCTGCTCCAGTTCGCCATTTTCAATCAGGGTGGTGATCCGTCCATTCAGGACGCCAGGCACCTGCTCGCGCGTTACAGTCGGGATGAACTGCAGCTTGTGGGCGTATTCCGCCAGGTAGTCACGTTGCGCCAACCCCGCGATCAACTCCTGATAGGCCAGTTCCCGGCCTTCGCGCGCGCTGTAGACCAGGATGATGCGTTCAAACTTTTCCCACACCTCGAAATCCTGCAGGATCGACAGGAACGGTGCCACCCCTGTGCCGGTGGACAACAACCAGAGGTCACGACCATCGACGAAACGATCCAGGGTCAGGTAGCCCGTGGCCTGCCGCTCGACCAGCAACGTATCCCCCACTGCCAGGCGGCTCAGCTCACTGGTGAACTCGCCCCCCGGCACGACGATGGAAAAAAACTCGAGAAACTCGTCGTAGGGTGAAGAAACCATGGAGTAGGCGCGCCACACCGTGCTGCCATCGGGTTTGGTCACCCCCAGCCGAGCGAATTGCCCCGCACGAAAGCGAAAGCCCGGGTCCCTGGTGGTGCGCAGCGTGAACAGGCTCGGCGTCAATGGCTGGACGTCGAGCAAGGTCTGGCGGGTGAATTTTTCTGCACTGGCGGTCATGGGGCACTCCATTGGACAGGTGGGGCCAGTGTCCCGCAAAGCAGACGACTTAAACACCGCTGGTTTGTAGTGGCTTTAGGTGATGGTTACTGTTCGTTAGCTAGTCTTATTTAATAGAAACGCCGCGGTGACACTAATTAGCCAGCAGCTTTTGTGAAAAAGTTGTCAATTGATTCTCCCTCGAAGTTGTTACTCCACCGTGACACTCCTTATAAACCGATCCCGCATTTGCAGCGGTTATAAAGAGCGAAAAAATCAGGGCACCTCAGTAGGATTCATCCTACACTCGTGACGTGCCGGATTTTGGATCCAATGGGCACCCCGGAGAAACACATACATGGAGAACTGAAGATGGAAATGTGGAAGGAATCACAGTTGACGCAGCTGTCCTATGCTAAAGAAATCGACATTGCTTATCCGATTTCACTTAACTTCGTCAAAAATCTCGGGTTTAAATTCTGTGCTTTTTCAATCACTTCAAAATCGCTTGGTACTCACGACCGCAGCCTCAACCGGAACAATTTCCCAAAGGCCTGGAACACTCAATATGAACAAAACAAATTCAGCGCCATCGACCCCGTAGTAGCTCACTGCAATCATTCCATGCTGCCCATTCTATGGACTGAAGATGTCTTCTCCCAGACGCCGTCGCTGTGGCAAGCCTTGCAACAACAAGGGCTGCAACACGGCTGGTCGCAATCATTCCATGACGAGGAAAGCGGCCTGTACAGCATGCTGAGCCTGGCCAGAAGCCACTGCCCGATTACCGCGTATGAACTGTATGAAAATCTCGGTTTCACGGTGTTCATCGGTCGTCATCTGCACGCACTGGCCGCCAAGACCCTGCCGAAGAAAAAACCGAGGCCGAGTACGCCGCGCCTGTCTCCCCGTGAAGTCGAGGTGTTGCGACTGTCCGCCGATGGCAAGACCGCGTACGAAATTTCCAGAATCCTCAGCCTGAGTGAGCGCACGGTGAATTTCCACGTGCACCGGGCTATCGAGAAACTGGGGGTCTGCAACAAGATCGCGGCGGTGTTTGTAGCGACAAGGAGCGGGGCTATCTGAAACCGCTCGCCCCAGGGAAAACCTGCGGGTAATCCACTGCAAAAAAACGTACCATTTGCGATCCTTCCTGAGTGTTGACGTGTGAACCTTCACGCCGCAGTCCACTCGGTCGGTTCCGCCCGCTACATCGCCCCTGGGCCGCGGGATATCCGTTGATTCTCCAGAGCCCCGCCCCATGCCCCTGCTCGAAACACCTTTCGCCCAACTTGACCTGATCCGCCAGCCCGAACAGCAGAACGAACCGCTGCAAGCCTTCGATGCTGCCGACGAATACCTGCTCAATCATATGGCCGAGCAACAACCGACCGCCGATACGCGGGTACTGGTGCTTAATGACAGTTTTGGCGCATTGGCAGCCAGCCTGGCCGGCAAGGTCCGGGTCACCAGTAGCAGCGACTCGTTCCTGGCGTTCCAGGGGCTGGAAAAGAATCTGATCCGCAATGGCCTGGCGTTCGACGCGGTACCGAGCGTGCCGGCCAATGAAACATTCATCGGGCCGTTCGACCGGGTGTTGATCCGGGTACCGAAAACCCTCGCCTTGCTGGAAGAACAACTGATTCGTCTGCAAGGTCAACTGGCGCCGGGCGCCCAAGTGATTGCGGCGGCGATGGTCAAGCACTTGCCCCGCGCAGCCGGGGATTTGCTGGAGCGTTACATCGGCCCGGTACAGGCGTCGTTGGCGGTGAAGAAGGCGCGGTTGCTGATCGCCACGCCTGAACTCAAGACGCCCGCCGTCTCGCCCTACCCGTCCCGCTACTTGCTCGACGAGCCGGCGATCGAACTGCTCAACCACGCCAACGTGTTCTGCCGCGAAGGGCTGGATATCGGCACCCGGGCGTTTTTGCCGTATTTGCCAAAGAGCCTCGGCGCAGCGCGGGTGGCGGATCTTGGTTGCGGTAACGGCGTATTGGCCATCGCCAGCGCCCTGCAAAACCCTGAAGCCCACTACACGCTGGTGGACGAGTCGTACATGGCGGTGCAATCGGCCAGCGAAAACTGGCGCGCGGCGTTGGGTGAGCGGGAGGTTATCGTCCGTGCCGGCGATGGCTTGGCCGGGCAGGAACCACAGTCACTGGACGTAGTGCTGTGCAATCCGCCGTTTCACCAGCAACAGGTGGTCGGCGATTTCCTGGCCTGGCGCATGTTCCAGCAAGCCCGCGAGGCCTTGGTGGTCGGTGGCGCGTTGTACATCGTCGGCAATCGCCACCTGGGTTATCACAGCAAACTGGCGCGGTTGTTCCGCGGCGTCGAGCAAGTGGCGGCGACGCCGAAATTCGTCATTCTCAAGGCCCGCAAATAACGCGGGCTAAAAAAAACCCTCCATCAGGAGGGTTGCAAAACCGTGCCGCGAGGCAACGGGATGGGAAATTCCGGGGTGTTTCAGTGGGTGGTCAGGCCCGCGGCATTCATGAACATGCGCATCAGGCTGGCCACGATAAACAGGGCTACGACGCTGCCGGTCCAGATCATCGCCAACCATCCGAGCCGCTGCCACAGCGGCTTTTTTTCGGCCCGTTGAATGTCGTGCAGGGAGGGTTTGGTGGACATGTCTTCGATCCTCTCTTGAAGGGGATGGCGCCTGTGGTGGCGCCATCGCGAGCAAGCTTTGCTCCTACTAGTGGTAACCGTCTTCATGGGTGACCTTGCCGCGGAACACGTAGTAGCTCCAGAAGGTGTAGCCCAGGATGAACGGGATGATGAACAGCGTGCCCACCAGCATGAAGCCCTGGCTTTGCGGCGGTGCGGCGGCGTCCCAGATCGAGATCGACGGCGGCACGATGTTTGGCCACAGGCTGATGCCCAAGCCGCTGTAGCCGAGGAAGATCAATACCAGCGTCAACAGGAACGGCGTGTAGTGCGCATTGCGAGCCACGGCGCGTATCAGGCCGTACATGGTCACCAGCACCAGGATCGGCACCGGCAGGAACCAGAACAGGTTCGGCAGGGTGAACCAGCGTGATGCGATCTCGGGATGGGCCAGCGGGGTCCAGATACTGACGATACCGATCACCGCCAACACCACGATCGCCAATGGCCGCGCCAGGTTGTGCATTTGCTCCTGCAACTTGCCTTCGGTCTTCATGATCAGCCAGGTGCAACCGAGCAAGGCGTAGGCAATCACCAGCGCCAGGCCGCAGAACATCGTGAACGGCGTCAGCCAGTCCAGTGAACCACCGGCAAACTGGCGATTGACCACCGGCAACCCGTCGATAAACGCCCCCAGCGCCACGCCCTGGAAGAACGTCGCCGCCACCGAGCCACCGATGAACGCCTTGTCCCACAGGTGACGCTTGTCGTCCTTGGCCTTGAAACGGAACTCGAACGCCACGCCGCGGAAAATCAGGCCGATCAGCATGAAGATCAGCGGCAGGTACAACGCCGACAGCACCACCGAATAGGCCAGCGGGAAGGCGCCGAACAACGCCGCGCCGCCCAGTACCAGCCAGGTTTCGTTGCCGTCCCAGACGGGCGCGACGGTGTTCATCATCACGTCACGGTCGGTCTTGCCCGGAATGAACGGGAAGAGAATCCCGATGCCCAGGTCGAAGCCGTCCATGACCACGTACATCATGATGCCGAAGATGATGATCACGGCCCAGATCAGCGGAAGATCAATACCCATGATTCAAATCTCCTTGGTCACGGTGTGGTCGGCATCGGTGTGATCGTCGTCGGCAGCGGACAACGGACGGGCCGGTGTGCGTTTCTTGCCTGGACCACCCTCGTTGGTTTCCTTGCCTTCGTCGATCTTCGGCCCTTTGCGCACCAGGCGCATCATGTAGCCCAGGCCGGCACCGAACAGCGCGAAATACACCACCACGAACAGCACCAACGTAATGCTCATCTGCGCGAAGCTGTGATTGGAGGACGCATCCGCCGTGCGCATCAAGCCGTAGACCACCCACGGCTGACGGCCGATTTCCGTGGTAAACCAACCGGCGAGGATCGCGATCAGGCCGGACGGGCCCATCCACAACGCCAGGTACAGGAACGGTCGCGAGGTGTACAACTTGTCGCTCTTGCGCAGCCACAGGCTCCACAAACCGGTGAAGATCATCAGGAAACCCAACCCGACCATGATCCGGAACGACCAGAACACAATGGTCGAATTCGGTCGGTCTTCCGGCGGGAAGTCCTTGAGCGCCGGCACCTGTTTATCCAGGGAGTGGGTGAGGATCAGGCTGCCGAGGTACGGAATCTCCACCGCATACTTGGTCTTCTCGGCTTTCATGTCCGGCCAGCCGAACAGGATCAGCGGGGTCGGTTCATCACCGACGTTTTCCCAGTGACCTTCGATCGCGGCGATTTTCGCCGGTTGGTGCTTGAGCGTATTGAGGCCGTGGAAGTCGCCGATGACGGCCTGGATCGGCGCGACGATCAAGGCCATCCACATCGCCATCGAGAGCATGGTGCGGATTGCCGGGTTGTCTTTGCCGCGCAGCAAGTGCCAGGCCGCCGAGGAGCCGACGAAGAACGCCGTGGCGACGAATGCGGCAGTCGCCATGTGCATCAGGCGGTACGGGAACGACGGGTTGAAGATCACTGCCAGCCAGTCGGTTGGGATCACTTGGCCGTTGACGATTTCGAAGCCCTGGGGGGTTTGCATCCAGCTGTTGGAGGCGAGAATCCAGAAGGTCGAAATCAGCGTGCCGATGGCCACCATGACGGTGGAAAAAAAGTGCAGGTTGCGTCCGACCTTGTTCCAGCCGAACAACATGACACCGAGGAAACCGGCTTCGAGGAAGAACGCAGTGAGCACTTCATAGGTCAGCAGCGGCCCGGTGACGGAACCGGCGAAGTCCGAGAAGCGACTCCAGTTGGTGCCGAACTGATAGGCCATGACGAGGCCGGAGACCACGCCCATGCCGAAGTTCACGGCAAAGATCTTCGACCAGAAGTGGTACAGATCGCGGTAGGTATCGTTGTTGGTTTTGAGCCACAGGCCTTCGAGTACCGCCAGGTAACTCGCCAGGCCAATGGTGATGGCCGGGAACAGGATGTGGAACGAGATGGTGAACGCGAACTGCATCCGGGCGAGATCAAGTGCCTCCAAACCGAACATAAGTCTTCCTCTGTCAGGTAATACCGGCTACAGGGCTTATGGCCCTGCACCCACTCTGCCCCCACGGATATGGAGTGTGGCGAATTCCAATTCGTTCTTTTTTTACAAACATCACAACGTAGGGAGTCTGGCCGTCTGGCCGCCGGATCAATTCCTGGTGAGGTATTGATCTGGATCAAGCAACGTTGAAAGAGTAGTCCCATTTTTGACGATGGACGGTGTGGTCTTTTGACGCGTGACAGCTTGCCTCACGACCCTTGTGTCGCAGCCACCGCCCTTCTGTAGCAGCTGGCGAAGCCTGCGTTCGGCTGCGCAGCAGTCGTTAGTCCTGCCACCTCGGTCTGGCCGGCGTACCGTGTTGTCTGGTTTTACGGCTGCTGCGCAGCCGAACGCAGGCTTCGCCAGCTGCTACAAGGGATAGCACGCACCTGTGTCTAGATCGATGCTTAGCTACCTAAAATTTTTTGTCAGCGCAACTTCTTGTTACAGCTTGGTGATAATCTCGACTCTCCCCTCGCTCAAGACCTGCCTTCAGATGCCCAGCCAAGCGCCCCTGCTGTTACGTCATCACCGTCCTTTCATTGCGTTCTGGCTGGCTCGGGTGTTTACCGCCAGCGGTTTCCAGATGCTCACCGTGGCCATCGGCTGGAATCTGTACCAACTGACTGGCAACGTGCTGGACCTGGGGCTGGTGGGTTTGGTCGAGTTCGCCCCGCGGGTGCTGTTCATGCTGCACACCGGGCATGTCGCGGACCGTTACGACCGACGCAAGGTCGCGGCGATCTGCCAGTCCCTGCAAGCCTTGATCGCCTTGTCTTTGGCCATCGGCAGCGCCACCGATCACGTCACCCGGGAAATGATCTTCATCCTCGCGTTCCTGCTCGGTGCCGCGCGCTCGTTCGAGATGCCGACCACCCAGGCCCTGCTGCCGAGCATCGTGCCCAGCGCCCTGTTCCCTCGCGCGGTGGCCGCGGCCCAATCGGCGCAGCAATCGGCCACCATCGTCGCCCCGGCACTCGGCGGCTTGCTCTACGCCTTCGGCAGCGTCTGGGTCTACGGCCCGACGGTGGTGCTGTACATCATCGCCTGCTGCTTGATGCTTAACCTGCCCGCCCGGCAAACGCCGCTGAACAAAGGCAAGGCGACCATGGATTCGCTGCTGGCCGGGATTCGTTTCATCCGCAGCCGCCCGGACATTCTCGGGGCAATTTCCCTGGACCTGTTCGCCGTGCTGCTGGGCGGCGCGACGGCGCTGCTGCCGGTTTTTGCCAAGGACATTCTGCTGACCGGCCCCTGGGGCCTGGGCCTGCTACGTTCAGCGCCAGCGGTGGGGGCGCTGTTGATGTCGCTGTTCCTCGCACGGTTTGCCGTGGAACGCAAAGTCGGACGGGTGATGTTCACCGCCGTCGGCGTGTTCGGCGTGGCGACCATCGCCTTCGGCTTGTCCACCTCGTTCTGGTTCTCCCTGGCGGTGCTGGTGGTGCTGGGCGCGGCGGACATGATCAGCATGGTGATCCGCGCCTCCTTCGTGCAACTGGAAACCCCGGACGAAATGCGTGGCCGGGTTAGCGCCGTGAACGGGCTGTTCATCGGCGCTTCAAACCAGTTGGGCGAGTTCGAATCCGGTCTCACCGCCCATTGGTTCGGCACCGTGCCAGCCGTGGTCATGGGCGGCATCGGTACGCTGGTAGTGACCGGCACCTGGATCAAACTGTTCCCGACCCTGGCCAACCGCGACCGCATGCATGTGCCGGCGGAAGAAGCCAAGGTTTAAAGCAGCTTGTCCAGGGTGATAGGGAAATCCCGCACCCGTTTGCCGGTGGCGTGATAGATCGCATTGGCCACCGCCGCGGCCACGCCGACGATGCCGATCTCGCCCACGCCCTTGGAACCGAGGGCGTTGACGATCTCGTCGTGTTCTTCGACAAACAGCACATCAATGTCGCCGATGTCGGCGTTAACCGGGATGTGATACTCGGCCAGGCTGTGGTTCATGTGACGGCCCAGCGCATGGTCGGTTTGCGTCTCTTCGTGCAACGCCATGCCGATACCCCAGACCACGCCGCCGAGAATCTGGCTGCGGGCCATTTTCGGGTTGACCACGCGACCGGCGGCGATGGCGCTGACCACGCGGTTGACCTTCACCGTGCCTAAATCCTCATCGACCAACACTTCGACGAACACCGCCGAATGGGTCGCCGTGGCGTAAGCCTCGCGTTTTTTGTCCGGCTCGGCGTCTACCTGAACATCCAGGGTTTCTTCGCCGCTGTCCCTTGCGAGTTCGGCCAGCGACACCCGCGCATCACCGAAGAGCAACAGCCCTTCTTCGAACACCGCCTGCTCCAGAGTGACACCGCCGAACGCCGGATAGGTCTGGCGTGCCACCGCCAACAGTTTTTCCTTGAGTGCTTCACAGGCCTGTTGCACGGCTGTCCCGACCGACGACACGGTGAATGAACCGCCCTGCAACGGCGCGGTGGGCAATGAAGAGTCACCGAGGATAAAAGTGACATCCTTATGCGAAACGCCCGACGCCTGGGCGGCGATTTGCGTCATTACCGTGTAGGTTCCAGTGCCGATGTCCGTCGTTGCGCTGCTGACCGTGAGTTTGCCGTTGTGATCGAGTGACGCCTTGGCACTGGCCTTCATCTGCAGCGCTTCCCAGACCCCACCGGCCATGCCCCAACCCACCAATTGCCGGCCCTGACGCATGCTGCGCGGTTCAGGATCACGCGCTTCCCAGCCAAAACGTTTCGCACCCTGGGCATAACATTCGCGCAGCTCTTTGCTGGAATACGGTTTGTCTTCGTTCTGATTGCGTTCGGCATAGTTGATCAGGCGCAATTGCACCGGATCGATCGCCAGGGCGCAGGCCAGTTCGTCCATCGCACATTCCAGCCCGATCAGCCCCAGCGCCGCGCCCGGCGCACGCATGTCGAGCGGGGTGAACACGTCGAGTGGCACCAGTTTGTAAGTCAGTTGCACGTTGTCGCAGTGATAGAGCATGCCGCTCCACTCCACCACATGTTCGGTGAAGTCCTCGAAACGCGAGGTCTGGCCGATGGCGGTGTGTCCCACCGCGAGCAAGCGTCCATTGGCCGCCGCGCCCAATTGCAGGCGCTGCAAGGTGCGGGGGCGATAGCCGAAGGTGAACATCTGCTGGCGCGTCAACGTCACGCGTACGGAACGCTTGAGATGCAGCGCCGCCATCACCGCCAGCGGCAGCTGATATTGCGGCCGCAGGCCCGAGCCGAACGCGCCGCCGACATAGGCTGCGAAAATCCGGACCTGCTCTTTTTGTAATCCGAAGACTTTTTGCACGTAGGACTGACAGTTCTGCGGGCCTTGGGTCTTGTCATGAATGTTTAGACTGCCATCGACCTGATACAGCACCGTACTGGCGTGGGGTTCCATCGGGTTGTGGTGTTCGATGGGGGTGCTGTAGCTCAGATCCAGGCTCATGGCCGCACCGGCAAACTCGGCCTGAAAATTCCCACGAGGCTTGGGGACTTCGGCCGGCGCTGGACGAGCTTCGTCTTGCAGGATCAGCAGATCGGTCTGATGCGGTTCGCTCTCGTACTCAATCTCTATCAATGAGCCGGCATACCGCGCCAACTCAAGGTTGTCCGCCACCACCAGCGCCAACGGCTGACCGCTGTACAGCACTCGATCGTTGTACAACGGGCGAAACGGCGAACCCTCGGCCGAGTCGGCATCTTCGTAGTCTTTGTCATAACTGGCGATTTTCGGGCGGTTGCTGTGATCGATCACCGCGACCACACCCGGTAGCGCGAGAGCCTTGGACGCGTCGATGCTGATCACTCGACCGTGGGCAATGCGGCTGGAGACCACGCTGCCGTGCAGCAAGCCGTCCTCGGGAAATTCTCCGGCGTAGCGGGCCTGACCGGTGACTTTGAGATGACCGTCGACGCGATCCAGCGGTTGGCCCATGGGCTTGGTGAAGGTATTCATCAGGCTAGCCCTCCCTGCGCGGCATCGCTCAGGGCGCGGATGATCGCCCGGCGTGCCAGGGTGACTTTGAAAGCGTTGTGTTCGAGGGGCTCGGCGTTTTGCAGCAGAGCATCGGCAGCGGCGGTGAACGTTTCAGGGCTGGCCGCCTTGCCCACCAACCAATGCTCTACCGCTTCGTCACGCCACGGTTTGTGCGCTACCCCGCCAAGCACCAGGCGCGCTTCGCGAATCACGGGCCCGGTCATGTCCAGCGCCGCAGCCACCGAAACCAGGGCAAAGGCGTAAGACGCACGGTCACGAATCTTCAGGTAATGGCTGTGTTCGGCGAAACCGGCGGCGGGCAGTTCAATGGCGGTGATCAGTTCATCGTCGGCCAATTGGTTATCGCGCTCTGGGGTGTCGCCGGGCAGGCGATGAAAGTCAGCAAACTCAATGGTTCTGGCGCCACTGCGGCCTTGCACATGAACCACCGCCTCCAACGCAGCCAGTGCCACGCACATATCGGAAGGATGCGTGGCCACGCATTGCACGCTGGCACCGAAAATCGCATGAATCCGGTTCAGCCCGTCCCGCGCCGGACAACCACTGCCGGGTTCGCGTTTGTTGCACGGCACATTGGCGTCGTAGAAGTAGTAGCAGCGCGTGCGTTGCAGCAGATTGCCGCCAGTGCTGGCCATGTTGCGCAATTGCGGCGATGCGCCGGCCAAAATGGCTTGGGACAACACGGGATAACGCTGCTCGATCAACGGGTGCCAGGCCAGGTCGGCGTTGCTGACCAGCGCGCCGATCATCAGCCCGCCCCTTTTCGTTTCAGTGACCTCACGCAGCGGCAGTCCGGTGATGTCGATCAGATGTTCGGGGCGGGTGAGGTTTTCCTTCATCAAATCCAACAGATTCGTACCGCCCGCGATGAAGCGCGAGGCAGGGCCGGCGAGATGGACGGCGTCCTGCACCGAATCCGGTTTGCTGTAATGGAAAGGATTCATTGGTCGCCTCCTGGCTGGCAGGCAGGCAAGGCTTCTTCAATGGCATCGCGGATATGGCTGTAGGCGCCACAGCGGCAGAGGTTGCCGCTCATCAGCTCCTTGATCTGTTCCGTGGTTTGCGCCCGACCTTCGTTAGCCAGCCCCACCGCCGAACAAATCTGCCCCGGCGTGCAATAACCACATTGAAAAGCATCGTGCTTGATAAAGGCCTGCTGCATCGGGTGCAGCTCTTCGCCGTCTGCCAAGCCTTCGATGGTGGTCAACTCGGCGCCGTCGCACATCACCGCCAGGGTCAGGCAGGCATTCACCCGCTTGCCGTTGAGTAATACCGTGCAGGCCCCGCACTGGCCGTGGTCACAACCTTTTTTTGTACCGACCAGGTCCAGTTGCTCGCGCAGCAGGTCCAGCAACGTGGTCCACGGCAAGACATCAAGGTCACGCGCCTGGCCGTTGAGCCTCAGGCGCAGCGGATGACGGGTGAACAACGACGGCGCAGCGTCGGGAGTGATCGCGCTCATAAACACCTCACGGTTGGTCGTACCTTCGCGGCGTTTTGGCAAACCGCCGTCATTAAGGGGTACGACTTCGGGGGTGGGATGGGCGTTCAAAGGAATTGATCTGTGGTGCAAAACCGCACCAAGCACACATTTGCCGACCAAGTGCGATACATAGATACCGCATCGAGTGTAATGTATCGCCTTACACTTTTCCCATGATCAAATCCTTCATGCCCATGCACAACCCGCCACACCCCGGTGAAACACTGTTGATGGACGTGTTGCCGGATTTAGGGATCAGCGTCACCGAGTTGGCCCGCCATCTCGGTTTTGCCCGGCCACATCTTTCCCGGGTGCTACATGGACATGCCCCCATCAGCCCAGACTTGGCGGTACGTCTTGAGCGGGCAGGCATCGGTAAAGCCAGAATGTGGCTAGGGGTTCAAATCGACTACGACCTTTGGCAGGCGGAACATCGTGAGCAACCGGCCATCGAGCCCATTGCCGCCCATGCCTGATCTTTTCTAAACCAACAACTCCCCCGCCACTGCCGCTCTTACGGCTTTACCACAGAGCTGTTCCACCAGCGCCAGCGCAAACAGCAACGCGGCGCCTGAGCCTTGGGCAGTGATGCAGTTGCCGTCGACCACCACAGGTTGATCGACGAAGTTGCAGCCTGACAATTGATTGCTGACGGAAGGCAGGCAGGTCATGCGCCGCTGGCGCAGAACCCCAAAGGTTTGCAGCGCCAATGCTGGCGCTTCGGCGATGCCGGCGAACAGGCGCCCGGCGGCGGCCTGGTCCTTGATCAATTGTTCCAGAGGTTGATGCGCCGCCAGGTGTTGCGCGCCAACGGCGCCGCCGGGCAGGGCAATCAGGTCGAATGGCTGGGCCAGCAAATCCACCAGCATCGCGTCGGCGGTCAGGCGAGTGCCACGGGCGCAGGTGAGCATGCGCCGCCCTTCGATACTGGCCACCACCACTTCAACCTGGGCGCGGCGCAGCACATCGACCAGGGTCACGCATTGCAGGTCATCGATGCCCTCGGCGAGGGTAATCAGAGCTCTAAAGGTCATGGGCACGGTCCACGGGATGATCCTTAAAGCGTAGTCAGCTTTAGTCTCCCTTGTTCGCACCTGCCGTTACTTGATGTAAAGCTGCGTCGAAATCGTGTTGCCCGGCGCGTTGATCGAGGTGTTGCTGAAGGTGAACGTCCCTTCCTGCTTGCCGCCCAGGTCATAGATGTACAGCGTGCCGACGATCCTGGTCTCAGTGCTGGTGCATTGCGTCGGATTGCCATTTCGGTAGGCACAGACCTTTTCCCGCGTCCCGGTAACGCTGAAACCGTCGAGCGCCACACGCGGTGCGCGGCCGTAGCCCATCTCCAGCACATAGACCTTGATGTCCGCCCCGCCGTGATCGCACGTCGTCCGCTCTTGCCCGGCCGAGATGTTTTCAATCCCGCACGCCGTCGACTGCACCTTGAGTACCTGGACGTCGGTCAATGGCGGTGCCGACGCCGCCAGAACCGCGGGTACGCTGGCCATAAACGCGAAAAACAGCCCCAACGGCCGAACGATGTTGCGCTTGCTGCCCACCATGAATACTCCCCCAAAACAGGCGCGCAGTATGGCGCAGTTCAGCGAACCGCAAAACATCGCCGACGATCGCAGCCATTACCCCACGCGGCTGGTATGATGCGCGGCTTTTTCCGACCCACAGAAAATTACCAGGCGCCATCAGTGGTCTGTGCTTTGCTGTTGAGGTCGATACATTCACGGCGCCGGGCGCGCCACGGGGAGCAGACATGCTGGAAAGGCTGTTTCAACTCAAGGCACATAACACCAACGTGCGGACCGAGATTCTGGCGGGCGTCACGACCTTCCTGGCCATGGCCTACATTCTGTTCGTCAACCCGAGCATTCTCGGCGAGACCGGCATGGACAAGGGCGCGGTGTTTGTCGCGACCTGCCTGGCCGCGGCCATCGGCTCGACGGTGATGGGCCTGATCGCCAACTACCCGATCGCGCTCGCGCCGGGCATGGGCCTGAACGCGTTCTTCACTTATACCGTGGTCCTGCACATGGGCCATACCTGGCAAGTGGCGCTGGGTGCGGTGTTTATCTCGGCGGTGCTGTTCTTCCTGTTGTCGATCTTCCGCATCCGCGAATGGATCATAAACAGCATCCCGCTGCCGCTGCGTTCGGCGATTGCTGCCGGTATCGGTTTGTTCCTGGCCCTGATCGCCCTGCACAACGCCGGCATCGTGGTCAGCAACCCGGCGACCATGGTCGGCCTCGGTGACCTGAAACAACCGGCGCCGATCCTCGCGACCCTGGGCTTTGCCCTGATCGTCGCCCTCGAAGCCCTGAAGGTTCGTGGTGCGGTACTGATCGGCATCCTGGCGGTGACCATCACTTCCATCGCGCTGGGCTTCACCCCGTTCGGCGGCGTGATGTCGATGCCTCCTTCCCTGGCCCCGACCTTCCTGCAACTGGACATCAAGGGCGCCCTGGACATCGGTCTGGTCAGCGTGATTTTTGCTTTCCTGTTCGTCGACCTGTTCGACAACTCCGGCACCCTGATTGGCGTCGCCAAGCGCGCCGGCCTGATGGGCAAGGACGGCCACATGCCGAAAATGGGTCGTGCGCTGATCGCCGACAGCACCGCGGCCATGGCCGGTTCGCTGCTGGGCACCTCGACCACCACCAGCTACATCGAATCCGCCGCTGGCGTCAGTGCCGGTGGCCGCACCGGCCTGACCGCTGTCGTGGTCGCGATCCTGTTCCTGCTGGCGCTGTTCTTCTCGCCACTGGCCGCCAGCGTTCCAGCGTTCGCCACCGCACCGGCACTGCTGTTCGTCGCCGTACTGATGACTTCCGGCCTGGCCGAAATAGACTGGGACGACATCACCGTGGCCGCACCGGTCGTGGTCACTGCCCTGGCCATGCCGTTCACCTATTCCATCGCCAACGGCATCGCCTTCGGTTTCATTTCCTGGACCGCGATCAAGTTGCTGTCCGGGCGTGCCCGTGAGCTGAACCCGGCGCTGGTGATTCTGTCGATTCTGTTTGTGATCAAGTTGGGTTGGTTCAGCGCATGACTTTTGATTCCCAGGCCTATGCCGTTCAGCTCGAAGAAAAGGTCACGCGCTTGCGTGACCTGCTGGCCCCGTTTGGTGCGCCAGAACCTGAAGTGTTCGACTCGCCGCTGCAAAACTTTCGCCTGCGCGCCGAATTCCGCCTGTGGCGCGAAGGCGGCGACCGTCACTACGCGATGTTTGCCCAAGATGACAAACGCACGCCGATCCTGATCGAAGAGTTCCCGATCGCCAGCCTGCGCATCAATGAGCTGATGCCCAAGCTCAAAGCCGCATGGCAAGCGAGCGCAGCGCTGAGCCACAAGTTGTTCCAGGTGGAGTTCCTGACCACGTTGGCCGGTGATGCGATGATCACCCTGTGCTACCACCGTCCGCTGGACGAGCATTGGCACGCGGCGGCGACCAAACTGGCAGCCGAGCTGAACGTCAGCATCATCGGTCGCTCCAAGGGCAAGCGCGAAGTCATCGGCCACGATTACGTGGTCGAGCAATTCGAAGTCGGCGGCCGCACCTTCAGCTATCGCCAACCGGAAGGCGCGTTCACCCAGCCCAACGGCACCGTGAACCAGAAGATGCTCAACTGGGCTTACGACGCCATGGGTGATCGCACCGACGATTTGCTGGAGCTGTATTGCGGCAACGGCAACTTCACCCTGCCTCTCGCCACCCGTGCACGCAAAGCGCTGGCCACCGAAATCAGCAAGAGCTCGGTCAACGCGGCGTTGAGCAACCTCAGCGAAAACGCTGTGGATAACGTCACTCTGGTGCGTTTGTCCGCCGAAGAACTGACCGAAGCCTTGAACGAAGTGCGGCCGTTCCGACGCCTGCACGGCATCGACCTCAAGAGCTACGAGTTCGGCAGCGTGTTCGTCGACCCGCCACGGGCCGGCATGGACCCGGACACCTGCGAACTGACCCGACGCTTCGACAACATCCTCTACATTTCCTGCAACCCGGAAACCCTGGCGGCCAACATCGCCCAACTGCACGACACCCACCGCATTACCCAATGCGCGATGTTCGACCAGTTTCCGTGGACCCATCACATGGAATCCGGGGTGTTGTTGACCCGGCGTTGATTGCACGTACCCGATACAAATCAGCCGTCTTGATGACGGCTTTTTTCTGGGTGGTGTTTATGGAGCGACGACTGGCCTTGTGACGAGGGAGCTTGCTTGTGGCGAGGGAGCTTGCTCCCGCTTGAGTGCGCAGCGCTCACAAGATTTTGGGGCCGCTTCGCAGCCCAACGGGAGCAAGCTCCCTCGCCACAGGCAAGCTCCCTCGCCACCGGTTCATTGTGATACATAAGAACCAGCCCCCTCATTCGATCCCCCCGGCGTAATCAATCATGCAACGACACTTCGACGATCTTCAGCTCGGCAGCATCGAACTGTTTTGCCTGGCCGCCGAGGCTGGCAGCTTCACCGCCGCCGCACTGGTCGCCGGGGTGACGCCCGCCGCCGTGAGCCGTTCGGTATCGCGCATGGAGGAGCGCCTGGGCGTGCGGTTGTTCGCCCGCACCACGCGCAGCGTCAAGTTGACCGACAGTGGCCGGCGTTATTACGAGGAATGTCGTCAGGCGCTGGCGCAGTTGGTGGAAGCGCAACGGGAGGTTATGGGCCAGCAGCAGGAACCGTCCGGCACCTTGCGCATCAGTATTCCTACGACCTACGCCCATCACCGGATCCTGCCGTTGCTGCCGGAGTTTCGCGCGCGTTTCCCGGCGGTGAAGGTCGAGGCGCATATCAGCAATCGCAACATCGATTTTGTCGGCGAAGGCTATGACATGGCGATCCGGGTGCGGGCGATTCCGGATTCCGGTTTGATCGCGCGGCCCCTGGAAGACGCGGCGCTGGTGATGATCGCCAGTCCCGATTACCTGAAGCGCGCCGGCGTGCCGCAAACTCTTGACGATCTTCAGCAGCACGAATGCATTCAATACGAACTGCCCAGCAGCGGGCGGCGGATTGCCTGGTTGTTTAATGACAACGGCGTGCCGCAGGAGATTCTCGCCGAGGGCAGTCTCAGTTGCTCCGACGACGTGTTGGGCGGCGTGACCCTGGCGAAACACGGTGCGGGGTTGTTTCAGACCTATCGCTTCATCGTCGAAAACGAATTGGCCGATGGCTCGCTGGTGGAGGTGCTCAAGCCGTATGGCGGACGCTCGCGGCCCTTCACCCTGCTCTATCCGCAGAGTCGGCATGTGCCATTGCGGTTGCGGGCGTTTATCGATTTTCTGGTCGAGCATTTACCTCGCTAAGTAACGACCGTCCGATCACCGAACACAAAAACCCGCCATACAACCTCTTCAATTGACCAAAGTAACTGCCTAGTACAATTTATCTCCACAGGCTGAACCCTACAGCCAAAGCTAAAAACAATAAGTGGAGAGACCCCGATGCCCCCTATCGTTCTGGTGCTCAACGGCCCGAACCTGAACCTGCTCGGCACCCGTGAACCGGCGACCTACGGCCACGAAACCCTGGCCGACATTTCCGCGCTGTGCGGGCGCTCTGCCGAAGAGTTCGGCCTGGCGGTGGAGTTTCGCCAGACCAACCATGAAGGTGAATTGCTCGACTGGATTCACGCAGCTCGCGGCCGTTGCGCCGGGATCGTCATCAACCCGGCGGCCTGGACTCACACTTCCGTGGCGATTCGCGATGCCTTGGTGGCCAGTGAACTGCCGGTGATCGAAGTTCACCTGTCCAACGTCCACGCCCGCGAACCGTTCCGCCACCACTCCTTTGTCTCGGCCATCGCCACGGCGGTGATGTGCGGTTTCGGCAGCCACGGCTATCGTTTGGCGCTGGAGCATTTCAGCCAACGCTTGAAGGGGTGAACGCCATGTCTCAGAACGACGTTGTACTGGCCGGGCTGATCGGCGCCGGCATTCAGGCGTCCCGCACGCCGGCGCTGCACGAGCATGAGGGCGATGCCCAAGGGCTGCGTTACCTCTATCGTCTGATCGACCTCGATCAGTTGCAGCTTGACCTCAATGCCCTGCCCGATCTGCTGATGGCCGCCGAACGCATGAACTTCACCGGGCTGAACATCACCTTTCCGTGCAAGCAGGCAATCATCCCGCTGCTCGACGAATTGTCCCCGGAAGCCCGTGGCATTGGTGCGGTCAACACGGTGGTGCTCAAGGAGGGCAAACGCATTGGCCACAACACCGACTGCCTGGGTTTTGCCGAAGGCTTTCGTCGAGGCTTGCAGGACGTTGCCCGTGAACGTGTAGTCCAAATGGGCGCCGGTGGCGCGGGTGCGGCAGTGGCCCACGCGTTGCTGAGTGAAGGCGTACAGCAACTGAGTATTTTCGACGTGGACGACAGCCGGGCGCAGGCGCTGGCGAACAATCTCAATCAGCATTTCGGTGCGGGTCGAGCGGTGGCTGGGCATGATCTGGCGAGCACGTTGGCGGTGGCCGATGGCCTGGTGAACACCACGCCTATGGGTATGAAAAAACTGCCCGGCACGCCGGTGCCGGTGGCGTTACTGAGGGCTGAATTGTGGGTGGCGGAGATTGTGTACTTCCCGCTGGAAACCGAACTGCTGCGCAACGCCCGTGCCTTGGGATGCCGGACACTGGATGGCGGCACCATGGCGGTGTTCCAGGCGGTGAAGGCGTTTGAGTTGTTTAGTGGGGTGGTGCCGGATGCGCAGCGGATGCTGGCGCATTTTCAAAGCATGAATGGTTGAAAAGCTTCGCGGGCAAGCCTCGCTCCTACAGGATTTTTGTCGTACCCAAATCGTGCGGCACACCTCAAACCTGTAGGAGCGAGGCTTGCCCGCGAAGGCGTCAGGCCTGCAAATACCGCAAAACCGACTCGCAAATCATCGCCCGATGACGCTGCTTGATGCCTTCATCCGGCAAATCCACCTGAAAAATCTCACCGAGCGTATGGCGGTTCGACACGCGATAGAAGCAGAACGAACTGATCAACAAATGCACATCCAGCGGCTGGAGGCCCGCCCGGAACACACCGTCTTCGGCACCGCGACGCAGGATCTCGTTCAGTGAATCGAGGATGGTGTTGTTCATCGCCTTGATCACATCGGAGCGCTTCACATACTCGGCGTTGTGAATGTTCTCGATGCTGACGATGCGCACGAAATCGACGTTGCGGTCATGGTGGTCGAAGGTGAATTCCACCAGGCGCCGAATCGCTTCCACCGGCGCCAGCTCGGCCAGGTGCAGTCGGTTTTCGGTGCTGCGGATGTCGCCGTAGAGTTTCTCCAACACCTCGACATACAGCTGTTCCTTACTGCCGAAGTAGTAATAGATCATGCGTTTGGAGGTGTGGATGCGCTCGGCGATCGCATCGACGCGCGCGCCGGAAAGCCCTTGCTGGACGAACTCGACAATCGCCTCTTGCAGGATATTCTCGCGGGTCTTTTCCGGGTTGTTCTTGCGACTCTTGCGAGGCTCGACAAGCGGCTCGCCGGAGGCGATGGAGCGTTCTGAAATTATTGTCATTGCGGGCTCACGGCCATCACTGCACAGGCTGGCGATTATGGGCCGCGCCGCACAGTGAAGGAAGCCGCGCGGCCGCCGTTTAACCCCGTGTTTACGATTTCCCTACAACTTTGCCTGACGTACGGCACCACTTCGGGACTTGGCCATGGCCGCCAGCCGCACCGCGACATTGGCCGCCCCGTAACCGGCGTATCCGTTCTTGCGCTGGATGATCTCGAAGAAGAACCGCCCTTCGAACGGCTCGGTGTAAACATGAAACAGCTCGCCACCCTGGGCGTCGCGGTCGTACAGCACGTTGAAGTAGGCCAGTTCGCTGAGGAACTCGTCATCGAAATCGAACCGCGCGGCGAGGTCATCGTAGTAGTTGAGCGGAATATCCAGCAGCGGCACGCCCGCCTCTTTCGCCCGGCTGACTTCAGCGAAGATGTCGTCGCAGTCGAAGGCGATGTGATGCACGCCGGAGCCGCGATAACTCGACAGCGCGTGTGAGATTGCGGTGTTGCGATTCTCGGAAATGTTCAGCGGCAAGCGGATCGAACTGTCCCGGCTGCGCAGCGCCCGGCTCTTCACCAGGCCATACGGATCGGGCAGCACCACCTCATCGTCAGCCTCGAAATCCAGCAGGCTTTTATAGAACAACACCCAGCTGTCGAGGCTGTCGGCCGGCAGCGCCATGGCCATGTGGTCGATGCGTTTAAGGCCGCCGCTGGCCGTGGCCGTCGGTTGCAGATTGAAATCGGTGCCGTAGACATCGGCGTCCTGGTCCACCAGGTAAATCAGGCTGCCGTCCGGCGCGCGCACGGCGGCGAGTTCCAGTTCGTTGGGGCCGACCAGCCCGCGATAAGGCTGGCCCTTGTAGGCCACGGCGCGCGCCAGGGCGCTGGCGCTATCGTTGACCCGCACGGCGGTGGCGCACAGCGACGGGCCGTGGGCCTCGAAAAAACTGTGGGCAAACGAGTACGGTTCAGAGTTGAGGATCAGGTTGATATCGCCCTGGCGCAGCAGACTCACACTCTTGGAGCGATGCTGCCCGGCCTTGACGAAACCCAGGCGTTCCAGCCAATGCGAGAGCTTGGCGCCGAGGCTTTCATCTACCGCGAACTCGAGAAACTCGATGCCGTTGTACTCGCTGGCCTTGGGCGTTTCGAACAGGATATCGACATTGGCCACAGGCCTGGCTACTTGCGCCAGACGCTGGCGAGTTTTCTCTTCCAGGTACAGCAACGAGCGCAAACCATCGGCGGCATTGGCCCGTGGCGGCGCGGCGCGGAAGCCGTCATTGAAGATCTCCAGGGACAAAGGCCCGGTGTAGCCGCTCTGGATGATCGGTGCGAGGAACCCCGCCAGATCAAATTCGCCCTGGCCGGGGAAGCAGCGGAAATGCCGACTCCACTCCAGCACGTCCATGGCCAGGATCGGCGCGTCGGCCATTTGCACGAAGAAGATTTTGTCGCCCGGAATCTCGGCGATCGCGCTGGGGTCACCTTTGAGCGACAGGGTGTGAAAACTGTCCAGCAACACGCCGAGGTTTGGGTGATCGGCTTGGCGAACGATGTTCCACACCTGTTGATAAGTATTGACGTGACGGCCCCAGGCCAGGGCTTCGTAGCCAATGCGCAGGCCACGAGCGCCGGCCCGTTCGGCCAGCAGGTGCAAATCATCGATCAGGATCTGCTCATCGCCGATCGAATCCGCCGCAGCGTTGCTGCACACCAGCACCAGGTCGGTGCCCAATTCCTGCATCAAGTCGAACTTGCGCTCGGCCCGTTCCAGGTTGCGCGGCAGACGATCGCGGCGGCAGCCTTCGAAATCGCGGAAGGGTTGGAACAGCGTGATCGCGATCCCGAGATCTGCGCACATCTGTCTGATTTCCCGGGGACTGCCGTCGTAATAAAGCAGGTCATTTTCGAAAATCTCCACCCCGTCAAACCCGGCGGCGGCGATGGCTTCGAGTTTTTCCGGCAGGGTGCCGCTCAAGGAAACGGTGGCAATGGAACGCTGCATGGGTCGACTCCCGGTGGTGGGCGTTCCCTCCTACACGGGGATCGCGTTTTTCTTGGGATAAATTATTGGCCGCAAGCTCCCGTACAGCAATTCAAAGTGTACTAGCCAGTTAGTTTTATGTGCGATTATCGAACACAATGACCCTTGGCGAATTGACGATTTTTTGTCCACTGCCCAACATCGACTGCACATTGAGCCCGGACATTCAGCCGCTCGGCTCGGTTACCCAAGACCCAGAACACCACATAAAAATAATCGGTGGCCTACATGACTCCTTCACAAAGCTCTCCCATGGAGCGTTCTTCCATGACTCCTGCCAGCGCTGGCATCGGCGCCAAGATCCGCGGTGCCATGGCCGTCGGCAAAACCCGTTGGGGCATGTTGGCGCTGGTGTTTTTCGCCACCACCCTGAACTACATCGACCGCGCCGCACTCGGCGTCATGCAGCCGATCCTGGCCAAGGAAATGAGCTGGACGGCGATGGACTACGCCAACATCAACTTCTGGTTCCAGGTCGGCTACGCCATCGGCTTCGTGCTGCAAGGCCGTTTGATCGACCGGGTCGGCGTCAAGCGCGTGTTCTTCTGCGCGGTGCTGCTCTGGAGCCTGGCCACCGGCGCCCATGGCCTGGCGACGTCGGCAGCAGGCTTCATGGTCTGTCGGTTTATTCTCGGCTTGACCGAGGCGGCGAACTACCCGGCCTGTGTGAAAACCACCCGGTTGTGGTTCCCGGCAGGCGAACGCGCCGTGGCCACCGGCATCTTCAACGCCGGGACCAACGTCGGTGCGATGTTCACCCCGATGCTGTTGCCACTGATCCTCCACGCGTGGGGCTGGCAAGCCGCGTTCCTGTGCATGTCGGCACTGGGCGGGATCTGGCTGCTGTTCTGGGGCTTGAAGTACTTCAACCCGGAAGAGCATCCGAGCGTCAAACAATCGGAACTGGACTACATCCAGGAGGAAGCGGAGCCGGAACAATCCCGCGTGCCGTTCTCGAAAATCCTGCGCATGCGGGGCACCTGGGCCTTCGCCCTCGCCTACTCGATGACCGCGCCGGTGTTCTGGTTCTACCTGTACTGGCTGCCACCGTTCCTCAATCAGCAATACAACCTGGGCATCAACGTGACCCAGATGGGCATTCCGCTGATCATCATTTACCTGACGGCGGACTTCGGCAGTGTCGGCGGCGGGATTCTGTCCTCCTTCCTGATCGGCCGCGGAATCAACCCGATCAAGGCGCGACTGATGTCGATGTTGCTGTTTGCCTGCTGCATCATCGGCGTGATCATGGCCGCAGGGTCCAGCAACCTGTGGGTCGCGGTGGCGGCGATTTCCCTGGCCATCGGCGCGCACCAGGCCTGGACCGCGAACATCTGGAGCCTGGTGATGGACTACACGCCTAAACACATGATGAGTACGGTGTTTGGTTTCGGCGGCATGTGCGCGGCCATCGGCGGGATGTTCATGACGCAATTGGTCGGCCATATCCTGACCGTCACCAACAACAACTACACGGTGCTGTTCACTCTGATTCCGGCGATGTACTTCATCGCACTGATCTGGATGTACTTCATGGCACCGCGCAAGATTCCTACCGTCACCGACTGAAACGCCCTACCCCGGCAGGCCTGATGCCAGGCCTGCCGCTATCGACGGCTCTGTTGCCACGCCGCCGCCAACCCGCTGCAGCAAATCACCGCGATCCCGACCACGGTGGTCAGGGTCGGCGTGTGGGAAAACAGCAGCCAACCGAGCAGACCGGCAAACACAATCTGACAATAACCAAACGGCGCCAGCAACGCCGGGGCGGCGTAGCGAAAGGCCTGGGTCAGAAACAAATGCGCCGTCATCCCGCAACTCCCCAGCGCCAGCATCAACAACCCATGCCCCAGCGTTGGCACCTGCCAGAAGAACGGTACCAGCGCGCTCATCACCAGGGTGTTGCACAGCCCGGCGAAGAAGTTGCTGGTGGTCGGGCTGTCGATCTGGCTGAGCTTGCGGGTGAGCAACTGATAGAAGCAGAAAAACATCGCCGAGCAGAACGGCAGCAATATCGCCGGGGTAAACAGTTCGCCGCCAGGGTGGACGATGATCAGCACGCCAACGAAGCCGCAAATCACCGCGATCCATTGGCCACGGGTGACGTGTTCCTTGAGCAGCGGCACCGACAATGCGGTGACCAGCACTGGCGCAAGAAAGTTGACCGCCGTGGCTTCGGCCAACGGGATGTACAACAACCCGGTGGTGAAAAACAGGCTGGTGCCCAGCAGGCACAACGCCCGCGTCAGTTGCAGCAACGGTCGTTTGGTACGTAGGACACGCAACCCGGATTGCGGCAGAAAAATCCCGGCCATCAACAAGGTGTGAACCAGATAACGGGCCCAGACCACCATGATGATCGGGTAGAAGCCGGAGAGGTATTTCGACAACGCGTCATGGCTGGAAAACAGGAACGTCGCGGCGACGATCAGCAAAATCCCTTTGAAGGGTTTGTTTACACCGGAAAGAGGGGTGCTGAGGGTCATGGCAATCCTTTGGAATTTTAATTCCAACAATTTAGAACCTGGTTCCAGATTCTTACACAGGCGAACGATAAAAGTGTGCGAACAACGCCCCGCTCTTGTAGGAGCGAAGCTTGCTCGCGAAGGATCACACGCGATTCACCAACCCTTACACATTTTTCCAACACCGCGTTTGCCAATGCGGTTATTCATGGCGGCGGCGATACACGCCTCTATCAGTCTATGGAGAAACCGCAACATGCTATGGAACAAGGCAAGACGCAGCGACAACGTCAATGACACGCGCGAGGGCAAGGATGCCCGCCAACTCACAGGGAAAACACTGGGCGCCGGACTGGCCGCCGCCGCGTTGGCGGGCGTAGGACTTTACTCGGCGCTGGGTACGACACCGGACATCCTGCCCGTCGAAACGGACACACCGTTTCATTCCACCGCCCCTCAGCCCTCTGGCGATACGACCTTACTGTTCGTCCAATCCGTGCTGGGCGATACCGAAGACACCTGGAAACAACTTTTCGCCCAGACCGGTCGCCACTACCCGCCACCCAAACTAACCCTGTTCAGCCATGACGTAACCTCCGGCTGCGGTTATGCCCACACAGGCAACGGCCCGTTTTATTGCCCCGATAACCAACAGGTCTACCTCGATCCTGAATTCTTTGCGCAGATGGCCCAGCAATTTTCGGTGATCGGCGACTTCGCCCAGGCTTACGTCCTCGCTCACGAAATCGGCCATCACGTGCAGCTTGAACTGGGTCTCTCCGAACCTTTCGAGAAAGCGTTGGCCAACCGGCAACCGATAATCGGCGATGGCGGCCTGGAAGTACGGGCAGAGTTGCAGGCCGATTGCCTCGCCGGCGTCTGGGCGCACCATGCGCAAAAACGCCTGGCTTGGCTGGAGCCCGGAGACATCGACGCGGCCCTGCATGCCGCCGCCGTGTTCGGCGACGATTACTTGCAACGCGCCCAAAACGCCGCGATACGACCGGAAACGTTCAGTCATGGCACTTCAGAGCAGCGGTCGAACTGGTTCAAATCCGGGTTCGCCACGGGTCGGATCAACACCTGCGATACCTTCACCAGCGTGGACCTGTAATACCCTCCCGCCGACGAAACCGCTAATGTCAGTACAAGGCACAGAACCGCCTGCGCGAAAGGCTGTCTGACGACCGGGCTGGCGCCACGCCAACCCACCAGCAACACTCATCACCACGCTTCTTCACCCGGAAAAGAAAGAGGAATCCCACATGCTATGGAAAAAAGGCCGACGCAGCGACAACGTAGTCGACGCCCGTGGTGATGATGTCGGCGGGGGCGGCGGCGGGATGCGCTTTGGTGGCGGCAAGGGCCTGAGCCTGACGGCGATCCTGTTGATCGTCGGGATCGGCTGGATCACCGGCCAGGACCCGATGCAGATTCTCGGGCAATTGACCGGGCAGATGAGCGAGCAGTCGGCACCGACCACGAGCCAGACCCGCAAGGCGCCCCCGGCCAATGACGAAGGCGCCGAATTCGTGCGTTCGATCCTCGGCGATACCGAAGACACCTGGGGTCAGATTTTCCAGCAGGCCGGCAAGCAATACCGCAACCCGACCCTGGTGCTGTTCAGCAACCGCGTGAACTCCGCGTGCGGCCTGGCCACCTCGGCGACCGGGCCGTTTTACTGCCCGGCGGACCAGAAGGTTTACCTGGACATGGCGTTCTTCCAGGAAATGTCGCAACGCTTTTCGGCTGCGGGCGATTTCGCCCAGGCCTACGTGATTGCGCACGAAGTCGGACACCATGTGCAGACGTTGCTTGGCGTTTCCGCGAAAATTCAGACCGCTCGCCAGCAAGGCCGGCAGATGGAAGGCGATGGTGGTTTACTGGTGCGCCAGGAACTTCAGGCCGATTGCCTTGCCGGAGTCTGGGCCAACAATGCGCAAAAGCGCTTGAACTGGCTGGAACCCGGTGACATCGAGGAAGCCTTGAACGCCGCCAATGCCATTGGCGACGACCGCTTGCAGCAGCAAGGTCAGGGCCGCGTCGTACCGGACTCCTTCACCCATGGATCGTCAGCGCAAAGGGTGCGCTGGTTTAAAACCGGTTTTGCCCAGGGCCAGGTCGGCCAGTGCGATACCTTCGCGGCGAAAAATTTGTAAATGCATAGATGGCTGTTGGTTTTGTTGATCGCCTGCGCAACTGCCCAGGCTGACGAGCACGGGGTCAAAGAGATCAGCCCCGGGCGCCTGCTGTTGAAAGAAGGTGAGATGGCGGTGGGTATGGGCCCGGCGCCGGCCAGGATCGAACGGGTGCTGATCGTCATCCACGGTCGACTGCGCAATGCCGAAACCTACCGGCGCAGCGCCGAGCAAGCCGCCGAACAGGCTGGGCAAAGTGCGAATACCTTGGTGATCGCCCCGCAATTCCTCAATGAAACCGACGTCGTGCGCCAGCCCGTGGCGGACACGGTGTTGCGCTGGAAGGGTAATGACTGGATGGCCGGCGGTTTATCCACCGCGCCGTTTGCGGTGAGTTCCTTTGCGGCCCTCGACCAGATCATCGAGCGGATCGCCGACCGCCGACAGTTTCCGGATGTGAAGCAAATCGTCATTGCCGGCCACTCCGGGGGCGGCCAGGTGGTTCAGCGCTACGCACTGCTGGCGCACGATCAACCGGCGCTCACGGCGGCCGGGGTGAAAATCCGTTACGTGGTGGCCAACCCGTCGTCCTACGCCTACTTCAATGAGCAGCGGCCCGTGGCGTTCGATCATGCGCGGTGCAGCGGTTTCAATCGCTGGAAGTATGGTCTGACCGACATGCCGATCTATGCCGGTGGGCAAACGGCCTCGCAGATTGAAGGCAACTACATCAAGCGTGATGTGACTTATCTGCTCGGACAGCAGGACACCGACCCGCAGCATCCGGCGCTCGACAAGGGCTGCGAAGCCGAGGCCCAAGGGGCTTATCGCCTGGTTCGCGGGCATAACTTTTTTGATTATCTGCTGCGGCGTAATCCACAGGGCGTGAACCAGCGTCTGGTCGAAGTGCCTGGGGTCGGGCATAACGGGGATGGGATGTTTACGTCGCCTGAGGGGCAGAAGGTTTTGTTTGGGCAATGAGATTTATGTTGTCTGTTAGGGCCCCTTCGCGGGCAAGCCTCGCTCCTACGGTTGGAAATGCATTGCCCTGTAGGAGCGAGGCTTGCCCGCGAAGGCAATTAACCAGACAACCAATGCCTCAAGCCAACAACATCTGCCGCAACTCAACGCAATCCGCCGCATGCCAATCCGCCAATTCCGGCCACGGATTTTCCGGCAGATTCACCAGCACCGTCCGCGCCCCCGCCGCTCGACCGCAATCCAGATCAAAGCGGTAATCGCCGACCATCACCAGCTCACTCGCCGGCACGTTCCAGGCTTCGGCCAACTTCAGCAAACCGCCAGGATGAGGTTTGGGTGGCGCTTCGTCACGGCCCAACACATCCTCCACCGCGAAGCAGTCGGCCAGGCCAATCGCTTCCAGGGTCACATGGGCCAATTCCCGCGCATTACGGGTGAGGATGCCGAGGCGATAACCGCGCCCGGCCAGTTCACGCACCAATTCCACCGCGCCCGGTGCCGGTTTCGAACCCAGCGCCAGATCCCGCTCATGCTCCAGCAACCACGCATGTTTGGCCGCTGCTTCATCTGCGGGCAATGCGGCGAGGTGGGTCAGGATGTCGTCTTCGGCCGGGATCGCCAGCGCCACGCGGATCGCCGCGAAATCATGCACGGCCACCGTCAGGGTGCCGTCCATGTCGAACACCCAGTGCCGCACCTCGGCCAGGCTCATGCCCAATCCTTGCGATGGCGAATCAGGCCTTCCTGAGTGACGGACGCCACCAGTTGCCCGGCGCGGTTGAACACGCTGCCACGGGAGAACCCACGGGAGTTGCCGGCCCACGGACTGTCCATGGCGTAGAGCAACCAGTCATCGGCGCGCAGGTCCGAATGGAACCACAACGAATGGTCGAGGCTGGCGACCTGCATGTCTTTCTGCCACACCGATTTGCCATGGGGCAGCAACGAAGTGGTCAACAGCCCGAAGTCCGAGGCGTAGGCCAACAGGTATTTGTGCAGCGCCGGCGAATCGGCCAAGGCACCGTCGGCGCGAAACCACACGTACTTGATCGGGTCAGTCGCTTGCGGGTTGTAGGGATCTGTCTCGGTCACCGGGCGGAATTCGATCGGTTTCGGGCAGAGCAACTTCTCGCGCATGTGTTCCGGAATCAAATGCGCGCGCTGTTGAGCCAGTTCCAGTTCCGACGGCAGGTTTTCCGGGCCGACCACTTGTGGCATTTCGGTCTGGTGCTGGAAGCCTTCTTCGTCGTACTGGAAGGACGCACTGCAGGTGAAAATCGGGTGGCCCTTCTGGATTGCCGTCACGCGACGGGTGCTGAAACTGCCGCCATCGCGCACCCGATCAACCTGGTACACCACCGGCAACTTGGCGTCACCGGGGCGCAGGAAATAGCCGTGCATCGAATGCACATGCCGCGTCTCTTCAACGGTCTGACTGGCCGCCGACAGGGACTGGCCGAGCACCTGGCCGCCGAACAACTGACGGAAACCCAGGTCCTGGCTGCGGCCGCGGAACAGGTTTTCTTCAATCGGTTCCAGGGTCAGCAGGTCTACCAGATCTTCCAACACTTGGCTCATTCAGGCTCTCCTCACACAAAGCAATGCCGCGCAGTCATGGCTGCGGCGGTCGATTCAGTTAATGGCCCAAGCCAACATGGCGGCCATTGTAAACGTCCGTGCCTGCTTATCCATGCAAGGTTTGCAGCCATTGTTCACGGGTGATGCGGTACAGCACATGGTGACGCAGCGGATGATCGGCCGCGAGCTTCGGGTGGTCGAAGTCGTCGGCTGAATCATGGTGCATGCCAATCGCCTGCATGACTTTCTCCGACGGCAGATTGGTTTGCGTGGTGAAGGCCACGACCTCTTTCAGCGCCAACCGGTCAAAGCCGCAGCGCAGAGCGGTCCACGCCGCTTCACTGGCATAACCCAGGCCCCAGTGTTCGCGGGCCAGGCGCCAGCCGATTTCGGTGGCCGGGACGAACGGCGCGTCGAAGTTGACCACCGCCAACCCGGTAAACCCGATGAACTGGCCGGTGTCCTTGCGCTCCAGCGCCCAGAAGCCGAAACCATGCTCGGCAAAATGCCCGCGAATCCGCCCGATCAACGAAGCGCATTCCAGGCGGCTCAGCGCGGCCGGAAAATAACGCATCACTTGTGGATCGGCACACATCGCCGCAAATTCCGGCAAATCCTCATCGCTCCACTGCCGCAAGAGCAGTCGCGCGCTTTCGAGTTCCAGTATCGGCTCCATCGTGCCCCTCCGTTTCCATCCTTTGAGTCTACATCGCTGGTAGGATCGTTCACTTATTCCTACATGCTGCCGTTGAAATTCTGACAATGCCCCTGCCGCTGATCTACCACGAAGACTACAGCCCCGAGTTCCCGGCGGATCACCGCTTCCCGATGGACAAGTTTCGCCTGCTGCGCGATCACCTGGTGGACAGCGGCCTGGTCCGGGACGCCGATTTGTTGCGCCCGGAACTGTGCCCTGCCGAGATTCTCGCCCTCGCACATGACCCTGCGTATATCGAACGCTACATGAGCGGCGAGTTGTCCCGCGAAGACCAGCGGCGCCTCGGCCTGCCGTGGAACGAAGCCCTGGCCCGGCGCACGGTGCGGGCGGTCGGCGGATCGTTGCTGGCGGCCGAGCAGGCGCTGGAACATGGCTTGGCCTGTCATTTGGCCGGCGGCACCCATCACGCCCACTACGACTACCCGGCCGGGTTCTGCATCTTCAACGACCTGGCGGTGATCAGCCATTACCTGCTGGAAAGCGGTCGGGTGAATCGGGTGCTGATCTTCGATTGCGACGTGCATCAGGGCGATGGGACTGCACGAATCCTGCACAACACCCCGGACGCGATCACCGTTTCCCTGCACTGCGAGAAGAATTTTCCCGCACGCAAAGCCGAAAGCGACTGGGATATTCCACTGCCCAAAGGCATGGGCGATGCCGATTATTTGCAGGTGGTGGACGACGCGCTCAACTATTTGCTGCCGCTCTACCAGCCGGACCTGGTGCTGTACGACGCCGGCGTTGATGTGCACAAGGATGACGCGCTGGGTTACCTGAAGCTGACCGACGAAGGCGTTGCGGCGCGCGATGAAAGCGTGATGCGCCATTGCCTGGGCCGGGACATTCCGGTGGTCGGGGTGATTGGCGGCGGCTACAGCAAGGACCGCCAGGCCCTGGCCCGGCGGCATGGCATTCTCCATCACAGCGCGCAACGGGTCTGGCAGTCATCAGGTTGTCATTGAGCTGTGAATCTTTACCCACAATGCCTGTGGAACTGCCTGTGGATAACCTGAGTGAAAGCGCCTACAGGCCTCACCCCCTATGGCTTACAAAGGACTGGTTGTTTTTTGACCAGCCTTTACCAGCACGCCCGCGTCGATGGGTGCTGATAGAATGCGCGGCTTATTCCGCCACGCCGCAGCTCTCGCCATGACCCCATCCGCCCCAGCCCTTCCCCCTCACGTCGCCATCATCGGCGGTGGCCCTGCAGGCCTGATGGCCGCTGAGGTGCTGAGCCAGCGCGGAATCAAGGTCGACCTGTACGACGGCATGCCTTCGGTGGGGCGAAAATTCCTCCTGGCCGGCGTCGGCGGCATGAACATCACCCACTCCGAAGCCTACCCGGCATTTCTCTCACGCTACGCCGAACGGGCGCCGCAGATCGCCCCGCTGCTGCGATCCTTCGGTGCCGATGCCCTGTGCCAGTGGATTCATGACTTGGGCATCGAAACCTTTGTCGGCAGCTCCGGCCGGGTATTTCCTACGGACATGAAAGCCGCCCCCCTACTCCGCGCCTGGCTCAAGCGCCTGCGCGATGCCGGCGTAGTTATCCACACCCGTCATCGCTGGCTCGGCTGGAATGACCGCGGCGATTTACGTATCGCTGGCCCCGAAGGTGAAATCACGGTTAAACCCGACGCCACCCTGCTCGCCCTCGGCGGCGGCAGTTGGTCGCGCCTGGGTTCGGACGGCGCCTGGATGTTGCCGCTGGAACAACGCGGCGTAGGACTCGCGCCTTTGCAGCCGAGTAATTGCGGCTTCGAGGTGCAGGCCTGGAGCGAATTGATGGTCAGCAAATTCGCTGGTGCGCCGCTGAAAAATATCGCCATCGGCTTGAATGACGACATTCCGCGTCTCGGCGAGTGCGTGATTACCGCAACGGGGATTGAAGGCAGTTTGATCTACGCGTTGTCGGCGCCGATCCGCGAGGCCATCAACCTGCTGGGCTCGGCGACCATTCATATCGACCTGTTGCCCGGCCGGCCTGTGGATAAAGTGCAAGCGGCGCTAAACAAACCGCGCGGTTCGCGCTCGATGTCCAAACACTTGCACAGCCAGTTAGGTCTTGATGGCGTCAAAGCGGCGTTGCTGCGGGAGCTGACGGCTGCCGATTGCTTCGCCGACCCGGCGTTGCTGGCCAAGGCGATCAAGGCATTGCCGCTGACGCTGGTGAAAACCCGGCCACTGGACGAAGCCATCAGCAGTGCCGGTGGCGTGAAGTTTGAAGCCATGGATGAACGACTGATGCTCAAGCAACTGCCTGGCGTGTTCTGCGCGGGGGAAATGCTGGATTGGGAAGCGCCGACGGGGGGCTATTTGCTGACCGGGTGTTTCGCCAGTGGGCGGGCGGCGGGGTTTGGAATTGCAGACTGGCTGAAACACCGAACCTGATCGTTGACTGATCGTTCCCACGCTCCGCGTGGGAATGCAGCCCGGGACGCTCCGCGTCCCAACAGCGGACGCAGAGCGTCCATTGAGGCATTCCCACGCAGAGCGTGGGAACGATCACTGGATCAAGGCTTCTTCTTACGCGGCCCAGTGTTAAACACCGGCACTTTTCGCACAGGCTTGATCGAAGGTTCCACCGCCGAAGCATCCCCGCTCTCCACCCACTTACCCAGGTTGCGCTTACCGCCACCCGAGGTCTTTGGCTTCTTCGGTTTTTTCGGCTTCTTCACCACCTGGCCAGTGGAATCAGTATCGGGCACCCGATGCTCAGGCTCGAAATCCTGCTCGGTCTGGCGAGTCAGTGTCTGACGGGTCAACATCTCGATGGCCGACAGCTGATTCACTTCATCAGCGCACACCAACGAAATCGCCTCACCGGTAGCGCCCGCACGGCCGGTACGGCCAATGCGATGGATGTAGTCCTCAGCCACGATCGGCAGGTCGAAGTTGACCACCAACGGCAAATCTTCGATATCCAGACCGCGGGCCGCAACGTCGGTGGCCACCAGAATCTGAATCTCACTGGCCTTGAACCGATCCAGCGCCCGCTGCCGGGTTGCCTGCGGCTTGTCGCCGTGAATACCGTCGGCATTGACGCCCAGGCCCTGAAGTTTTTCCACCAGCGCGTCCACGCCGTTGCGGGTCTTGGCGAACACCAGCACCTGCTTCCACTTGCCCTTGCGCAGCAAATGAATGAACAGCTCCGGCTTGCGCTTCTTGTCCACCACCACAACCCACTGCTTGACCGTGTTGGCAGCAACGTTGCGCGGGCTGACTTCGATGCTCAGCGGATCATTGAGCATTTGCCCGGCCAGCAAGCGGATCGCATCAGAGAAGGTCGCGGAGAACAACAGCGTCTGACGCTGCTTCGGCAGCACGCGGTAGATATTCCCCAGTTCCTCGGAGAAGCCCAAGTCGAGCATGCGATCGGCTTCGTCGAGGATCAGGGTTTGCAGCTGATTGAACTTGAGCGCCTTCTGGCGATACAGGTCGAGCAAACGACCCGGCGTCGCCACCAGCACATCGACACCTTTGCGCAGCTTCATCATCTGCGGGTTGATGCTGACACCGCCGTACACCGCGTAGGTGCTCAACGGCAGGTTCTCGGCGTACTGACGCACGGCTTCGTGAACCTGTTCCGCCAGTTCGCGGGTCGGCACCAGGATCAGCGCACGCACCGAGTTGGAGGCAACTTTCGGCCCTTCCATGGCCAGCAACTGCAGCAGCGGCAGCGCGAAACCGGCGGTCTTGCCGGTGCCGGTCTGGGCCGCAGCCATCAGGTCGCGACCGGCCAGCACCGCCGGAATGGCTTGCGCCTGGACCGGCGTAGGCGTCTGGTAGCCGAGCGTCTCAAGAGAGCGCAGCAAGGGTTCGATCAGGCCAAGGGAGGCGAAAGTCATGGGATTACCGTAGGAAAAAGCGGAGCGGGTGTGCGATGGCGCGCAGTTTACCCTAATTCACACGGGATTCTGCGGGCGCCACCGCCACAGGTCGCACTGGAGCTCGTCGCCACTGCGGCAAACCGATCAACACCACGGCGCTGATGATCACCGCCATGGCAATCGCTTCCTCGATCCCGATGGTCTCGCCGACAAACACGATCCCCAGCAACACCGCCACCGCCGGGTTGACGTAGGCATAACTGGTGGCCGCCGCCGGACGCACATTTTTCAACAGGTACATGTAGGCGTTGAAGGCAATGATCGAACCGAAGCCGATCAGGTAAGCCAATGCGGCCCAGCCTTCCATCGGCGGCACGCTGTCCAGGTGTTCACCGCTGACGGCGCTGCCGATCAGCAACACTACGCCGCCCACCAGCATTTCCACGGCACTGGCCATCGCCCCTTGAGGCAACGGCAAGTGTTTGCTCCACACCGAACCAAAGGCCCAGGTCGCGGCGGCGAACACCAACAACGCCGCGCCCAACGGGCTCGATTGCAGGTTGGAGCCAAGGTTGAGCATGGCGATGCCGATCAGCCCGAGCACAATCCCGGCCCATTCGAGACGGGTATTACGCGCGCCCCAGAAATAGCCGAAGAGCAAGGTAAACAGCGGCACCGTTGCCACCGCCAGCGCAGCAACACCGGACGCCACGCCAGTGTGCTCAGCGACGCTCACCGCGCCGTTACCGAAACTGAGCAGCAAAATCCCGATGATCCCCGCCGCTTTCCACTGCGCCCAAGTGGGTGCCGGCGCCCCGCGCCAGCGCAGGAAGGCGTACATCAGCGTCCCGGCGATCACAAAGCGAATCCCGCCGAGCATCAACGGCGGCCAGTACTGCACGCCGATGCGAATGACCAGATAGGTCGAGCCCCAAATCACGTACAAGGCGAAAAAAGCGGC
This sequence comes from Pseudomonas sp. ADAK2, assembly GCF_012935755.1. Classification (GTDB taxonomy): domain Bacteria; phylum Pseudomonadota; class Gammaproteobacteria; order Pseudomonadales; family Pseudomonadaceae; genus Aquipseudomonas. Next base: position 5,394,619 of record NZ_CP052862.1, on the reverse strand, counting down.
GATCAACGGTAGGGGGAAGCGACGTAAGCCAGGCATTGGGCAGCTCGAAGGCAGGACAAGGAGATTGGATATTCTAGAAAGGCCAAGCCGTAAAAATAAGTTACAAAACCTGTTTATCGCACCGGTACACTTTTCAAAGCACGGAGATCTGCGCGATAAACCGTGTTTTCGAAAGTCATGTCATTTTCAGGAATCCGACGATGGACAAGTACGACCGCATGCTCCTCAGCGCCCTGTTGGAAAACGGTCGCGCGTCCTACGCCGAACTGGCGCGCAAAGTGAACCTGTCCGCCCCGGCCGTGGCCGAGCGCGTGGCCAAGCTTGAGGCGTCCGGGGTGATTACCGGTTACCAGGCGAAAGTCGATATGTCGAAAATCGGCCTGCCGATCCAGTGCGTCATCGAACTGCGCCTGAACCAGCACGGTAACCAGAAGACTTACGACGACCTGATCAAAATCCCGCAATTGACCGAGTGCCATCGAGTGACCGGTGATCCGTGCGTGATCATGCAGGCGGCGGTGGGGTCGATGCCGGAGTTGGAAGAGTTGATCAATCGCATTGCCAAGTTTGGCTTCAGCAAGACGTCGATTGTGTTGTCGAGTGCGATAGAAAAGCGGGTGCCGTTGGGGCAGTTGGAAGGGAACGGCAAATAGCAATCCCGTAGGATCCCTGTAGGAGCTGTCGAGTGAAACGAGGCTGCGATCTTTTGATCTTGTTTTTTAGGGCAAGATCAAAAGATCGCAGCCTCGTTTCACTCGACAGCTCCTACACAGCTCCTACAGAGGTTCAGCGCTGTCGTCAGAATCCGCGAACGCCGCTATATCCGGCGCCCAACAAACACGGCATATCTTTTAAACGAACCCAGGGTTCCGTCCGCCAATGCAACAGGCTCAACGTGCCTCCTGCCCATTCCATCAAGCGCAAACTCGGCGCCTGATTCGAAGCCACCCCACCACCGTCCCGCAGCATCGGCACTACGTGATGGGTCAGCCAACGCCGCAGATGCCGGTTCTCCGGGCAGTAGTGATAGACCAGCATCGCGTATACGCCGGATTCGCTCAGCATCAGCGTTTCCAGGAGGGCGTCGCTTCCGGATAAACACATCATCCGGCGTTGATCGGCGTCGAGCTTGAGTGCGTAACGGCCGTTTATTTCTACGCCCATTAACCGGCCGATATCCCGGGCGCAGAACCAGGCTTCTGCGTGCAGCAAAAGGGCTCGCAATTGGATGTGATGGCGGATGAAGGTTTGGGGGATGAAGGGAATAGGGGGATTAGGGGTAATTTTGACCATGTCGATTTTCTCCTTTTTAAAGTCGGAGCTACCAACATCACTTGCAGATGATGGGTGGCAGCTATGCGCGGGCCTGCAAGACCGAGTAGGAGATACTCTCGGCAGACCCGAAGGTCTCCCGCACACAGCTACCATAAATCGATGGGCGCTAATGAAAGCGACGCGATTATAGGTGCGCATGTTATCTCCTACAAACTACGGTGGGCTTGCAGACCCGATCGCTGAGTTTTCAGCGACGGTCAAAAGGTTATCGATGCCCCAGATAAGGGGCAAGACAGACATTCCCTAAAATTCGGTAGGACTGATCATCAAACCGGAGCCGCCGTTAAACACCAATCTGACGTAGATCGTTCCCATGCTCCGCGTGGGAATGCAGCCAGGGACGCTCCGCGTCCCAAGGGCGGACGCAGAGCGTCCGGTGAGGCATTCCCACGCAGAGCGTAGGAACGATCATAGGTAGGGTGTGAGTCAGAACCCGCGATGGCGCTTGAGGTTTTAGATCGTTCCCACGCTCCGCGTGGGAATGCAGCCAGGGACGCTCCGCGTCCCAAGAGCGGACGCAGAGCGTCCGGTGAGGTATTCCCACGCAGAGCGTAGGAACGATCATAGGTAGGGTGTGAGTCAGAACCCGCGATGGCGCTTGAGGTTTTAGATCGTTCCCATGCTCCGCGTGGGAATGCAGCCAGGGACGCTCCGCGTCCCAAGAGCGGACGCAGAGCGTCCGGTGAGGCATTCCCACGGGTCGCGTGGGAACGATCATAGGCAGGGTGTCAGTCAGAACCCGCGATGGCGCTTGAGGTTTTAGATCGTTCCCACGCTCCGCGTGGGAATGCAGCCAGGGACGCTCCGCGTCCCAAGAGCGGACGCAGAGCGTCCGGTGAGGCATTCCCACGGGTCGCGTGGGAACGATCAGCACCGCTAAATTCTAGAACCCGCGATGGCGCTTGAGATGTTCGTTGATCTTCGCCGCCGGCACTTTCTGCAAGCTGACCAACAAATCATGGGACAACTCGCGCAACCCATGTTGTTGGCGCAGTTGCTCAGCCAGGTGCGTCGTCAGGTTCGCCGCCATTTCCGCATCCGCCATCGCCCGGTGAGCCTTGCCGGTGTTGGGCAGGCTGGCGAAGGTGGTGAGGGTGCCGAGTTTGTGGTTCGGCGCGGCGGGCATCAAACGTCGGGCCAGCAGCAGCGAACAGGCAAAGTTCTGCAACCGCGTACGCTTGATTCGCCCCAGTTCAAAATCCCAGAACTTCTGGTCAAACGCCGCGTTGTGCGCCAGCAGCGGCGTAATGCCGACGAACTCGTTCACCTCGTTCATCACCTGCTCGGCCGAGGGCGCGGTGCGCAGCATGGCGTTGCTGATGCCGGTGAGTTGTTCGATGAAGGCCGGCACGCGTACGCCGGCGTTCATCAGGCTTTGGTAACGCTCGACGATGCGCCCCTGTTCGAGGATCACCACGGCGATTTCCGTGGCCCGGCAGCTGCTGCTCGGGGAGATCCCGGTGGTTTCAAAGTCGATGACTGCTATGCGTTCCAAACCTGTTTCAACTCCGTAAAAATCAATTCTTGAGCAGCAACGCGCCTTCGATCGGCACGTAGCGGCTGGCGGCGCGGATCAGCGAGTTGGCGGTCAGGCCCGGCACGCCGTAGGCCACGGCTTGCACGCCGTGCTTGCTGATGATGCGCTCCAGCAGCATGTCGAAATCACCGTCGCCGGAGGCCAGCACCACTTCGTCGACGTGATCCGCGGCGTCCATGATGTCGAGGGTGATGCCCACGTCCCAGTCGCCCTTGGCCGAACCGTCGCTGCGCTGGATGTACGGCTTGAGCTTCACCACAAAACCGAGGTTGCGCAGGATCTGCTGGAACTGCTGCTGTTTGCTGTCTCCGCGATCGATGGCGTAGGCGTACGCCTCGACGATCTCGCCCTGTTTGCTGATATCAGCCCACAGCGCGGCATAGTTGAAGTGGCAACCATAGGCCTGACGCACGGTGTAGTAGAGGTTTTGAACGTCGGCGAACACTGCGATTTTCTTCATCGCATTTCCCTCTTGGCGCACAGGCGCAGGCTTGAATCCGGCACTAGGCCCGAAAAGTCGCCCAGTATGCCAGCCCGGAGGATTGTTCCGCGAATAATCGGCCCGGGGCGCTTATGCGCCCCGGACGAGTGGTGGGTCAGACGAAGGAGTCGTCGTCATCGCCGCCGAAGAATGACGAGCTGTCATCGCTGTAGTCGGCGTCGGTGAAATTGCCCTGGTCGTTGGAGTCGTTACCGGCCACGTTCTGGTCGTTGTTCCAGTCGTTGCCGCTATGGTCGTTGACCTGGGCCGGCTCTTCCTTGATGACTTCGACGATTTCCTGGGGTTGTTGATTGCTGTGGAACAGGCTGCTGATGCCTTGCGCCAGCATCACGCCACCGGCCACGCCGGCCGCGGTTTTCAGGGCGCCGCCGAGGAAACCACTACCCACCGGCGCCTGTTGTTGTGGCGCGTAGTTCTGTTGCGGGGCGCCGAAGTTTTGCTGGGGCGGTTGTGAGTTGAACGATGGCCGCGCCGGTTCACGCCAGCCGCCGGTCGCGGGCGGTGGACTTTGCGTCGGCGCAGGCTGCGGATCGCGGGAACCGCCGCCGAAGATACTCGACAGGAAACCACCACCGCTCGGGGCCGGCGCGGATGCCTTGGCCTGTTGCAGTTCGGCCTGCAATTGCTGGATCTGCTGGGCCTGTTGCTTGTTCTGTTCATCGAGGCTTTTGATCGCAGCCTCTTGCACCAGAATCGCCTGGGTCATGAAATAGCCCGCGGCGGGCTGGCGAGTCAGGTGCTCCTTGATCCGCGTCTCGGCCTGGGCGTCGCGCGGGGCTGAGTCCGTTTCGGCCTGTTGCAGCCGGGAAAACAGTCCATCGATCAGGGTTTGTTCTTCGCTGTTCATGGCGACCTCGTAGATTGCCGGGAATATCGTCACCCTCATCCACTGTGGATAAGGTGCTTGACAGTAATGGGGCTGCAACAGGATGTTTCAATGGCCTTTACCTAACGTTTACGTTTGCGCCCCCCGGCGTTTCATCGGTTAAAGTGTGGGACTGCTTTTAACCTGCGATACCGACTGATGAATCCGTTCGAAGTGCTGCGTGACTCCTTGTATTTCTTCAAGCGCAATCTGGGCCAGATCGTGCAACTGTGCCTGCCGCTGGTGATTTTCGAGGCGTTCCTGCAACAAATCGTCGACAACACCACCGAACCGGACAGTTTCCCCGGGTACAGCGTGATTGTCGGTTTGCTGGTGTATCCGCTGTACACCGCCGCGCTGATCCTGTTTCTCGATGCTCGCAGCCGTGGCGAATCGCCGCGCATCCGCGACCTGCTGGCCATGTCCGCGACCCTGTGGCCGCGCTTCGCCCTGCTCACCGCGCTCAATACGCTGCTGATTCTTATTGGCCTGTCGCTGTATTTCCTGCCGGGCATCTGGCTGATGGTGACCCTCGCATTCGCTGAGTATTTGCTAGTGCTGCGCGGCCTGGCGCCACTGGCGGCGATGAAGGAAAGCCTGCGCCTGACCCGCGGCCATTTCCTGCGGATCCTCGTGTGCATTCTGGCGGTGATGGCACCGTTGTGGTTGCTCAAGGGTGCCAGCCTGGAGGTCTACCCGGAGCCACAGAACCCGGTGCTCGGCTTGCTGATCGACAGCGCCCACAGCTTCTTGCAACTGTTCACCAGCGTGGTCCTGTTCCGTCTGTTCATGCTGATCGGCGAAGCGCCTGACAAAAACGACGGAACAGTCTGACTGCTCTACCCTTGGGCGCCGGCACTGCTCTCGGGTATGCTCGGGGTCATCTTTGTAACGCTATAAGCCGAGCCAATGACCCGTCTACTGCGCTACACCCTGCTGGGCCTGCTGCTGATCGTCGGCCTGGCCGGCCTGCTGATCTACAGCGTGACCTGGCGCCCCGAAGCCAAGGAAGTGTTGCCGGTCAGCTGCAACGCCAAGGCGCCAACTCTGGTCCCCGGCCAGGCCTTGAAGGTGATGACCTGGAACGTCCAGTACCTGGCGGGCAAACGCTACGTATTCTGGAACGACCTGGCCCAGGGCGATGATGAAAACCCCACGCTTGAAGACATGGCGTTCAGCCTCGATGAAGTGGCGCGTGTGATTCGTGATGAGCAACCGGACATTGTGTTGCTGCAAGAACTCGATAACGGCGCCAAGGCCAGCGATTATCAGGACCAGTTCAAACTGTTGCAGGAACGGGTCGCCGACCTGTTCCCATGCAGTGCTCACACCTTCGACTGGAAGGCCGACTTCGTCCCCGAGCCGCACATTTTTGGCAGTGTCGGCCGGCAACTGGCAACCCTGAGCCGCTACCAGATCAAGCATGCCGAGCGCATGCAGTTGCCAGTGACGCCGGCCAATGTCATCAGCCGTCAATTCAAACCGAAAAATGCCTTGCTGGCGACGTATCTACCGCTGAGCGATGGCGGGCAAATCGCAGTGCTCAATACGCATCTGGATCGCGTGATCCAACCCGACGACACCCTGCAAGCGCAGGTGACCGCGGTGGCCAAAGTCCTCGACAAATACGAAAGTCGTGGCACGCCGTGGCTGATCGGCGGGGATTTCAATCTCTTGCCGCTGGGCCAGTACCGACGCCTGCCCACCGAGCAACGCACACCCTACTCCGCCGACAGCGCACTGCATGTGCTGTGGGACAAATACCCGATGATCCCTACAAATAATGAAGCCAGCGGTGTCGACCGGGCGCAGTGGCTGACCCATTACCCGAACGACCCCGGCTTGAACGGCCCGGACCGGACGGTTGATTACCTGTTCTACAGTCCGCGGATCAAGCGGGTTGAGGCGACGGTGCGGCAGGACGATACGTTGCGGATTTCCGATCATTTGCCGGTGATCGCGCGGTTTTTGTTGCCGGCGGCACCTTAAAAGATCTTCAGCTTTTACGCGGCTTGATCCGCGCCGTCGCCTCGGCCACCAGCGGGTCATCCGGCCAGTAATGTTTCGGATACCGCCCCTTCAAATCCTTCTTCACCTCGGCATAGGTGCTACGCCAGAAGTTCGCCAGATCCTGGGTCACCTGCACCGGCCGCCGTGCCGGGGACAACAGGTGCAGCTTGACCACCTGCCGCCCACCGGCGATGCGCGGGGTTTCGGCCAGACCGAATAGCTCCTGTAATCGCACCGCCAGAATCGGTGGTTGCTCGCTATAGTCGAGGCGAATCGATGACCCGGACGGCACGCTCAAATGATGCGGCGCCAGTTCATCCAGCCGTTGCGGCAAGGGCCACGGCAGCAGGTTATGCACGATGCTCGACAGGTCCAGGTTGGCGAAGTGACTCAGGCGCGAGACTTTGCCCAGGTACGGCATTAGCCAGTGTTCAAGGCTTTTAAGCAAAGCGGCGTCGCTGACATCCGGCCATTCACTTTCGCCCTTGGCAGCAAGGTCCAGCTGGCGCAACAACGCCACCCGCGCCTGCCACTGACGCAGCTCCGGAGTCCACGGCAACAACTCCAGACCTTTGCGCCGCACCAGGTTGACCAGCGCCTGACTGCGGGCGCTTTCGTCGAGGCCGGTCAAGGGTTCGCGGCTGAGGATCAACTCGCCGACCTTGCGCTGCCGCTCGGCCCGCAACACGCCTTCGCGCTCGTCCCAATCCAGTTGATCGACGCAACGCACTTGCTCTGCCAGCACTGAATCGAACAACGCCGGATCAAAATCTGCTGCCAGGTAAATCCGCTCTTCTCGCTGGCCCTGGCGACTGCCGAGGTCGGCGATCACCAGCCAGGGTTGCTTCATCAAACTGTCGGCCTCGGCGAACAGCGCCGCCCGGCCATTGGCCAGACGATATTCCGCGCCACCGGCCCGCCGCTGTTGCGCGACACGATCCGGGTAGGCCAACGCCAACAATGCGCCGAGCCAACGCGGATGATCGGGATCGCTGACCGGCTCCGAGGCTTTACCGCGCAAATAGCCGCGATACTGCCGCGCCAGTTGCCGGGCACGTTGCACGCCACCCTGGGCACCGCGGGCGGCGCGCTCTTCGCCGGACAACAGCACCAATCGGCTGTGCAGATCGGCGCCAGCGCCGCGCACAATATCGCGCTCGCCCAGCAGTGCGGCGACATCGCAAGCCATGTCCGCCAGCCCCAACGCCTGTCCGCGCAACAGCAAATGGCCGATACGCGGATGCGCCGGCAATTCGGCCATCGCCTGGCCGTGCCGGGTCAGCGCTTCGCCGTCCAGGGCGCCGAGGCGATCGAGCAAATCCTGGGCCTGTGCATACGCGGCGGCAGGCGGCACGTCGAGCCAGACCAATTGACCCGGTGTCACGCCCCAGCGGCCAAGTTGCAACGCCAATCCGGCAAGGTCCGCTGAAAGAATTTCCGCACTGGCGTAGGCCGCCAGTTGTTCATGCTGATCCTGCGACCACAAGCGATAACACACACCCGGCTCCAATCGTCCGGCCCGACCTGCGCGCTGCGTGGCGCTGGCGCGAGAAATACGCTGAGTATCGAGACGAGTCATGCCGCTGCCGGGATCGAAACGCGGGACCCGCGCCAGCCCGGCATCGATCACCACACGCACGCCGTCGATGGTCAGGCTGGTCTCGGCGATGTTGGTGGCCAGCACCACTTTGCGAAAGCCTGCCGGCGCCGGATCAATCGCGGCGCGTTGCGCAGCCAGATCAAGTTCACCGTGTAACGGGCAAAGCAGAACTTGCGTGCTCTGGCCCAGAGCATCAGCCAGTTGTTGATGCACGCGACGAATCTCCGCCTGCCCCGGCAGGAACACCAGCACGCTGCCGGTTTCATCGTTCAAGGCTTCGAGGATGGTTTGCACCAGGCGCGGCTCAATAAATTCACCGGGCTGGAACGGCCGCCCCCAGCGCATCGCCACCGGGTACATGCGGCCTTCGCTGCGCAGGATCGGCGCGTCATCGAGCAACCCGGCCAGGCGCTCGCCTTCCAGCGTTGCGGACATCAAGAGGATTTTCAGCGGTTGGTCGTCACGAAACAGCTCGCGGCCATTGAGGCTCAGGGCCAACGCCAGATCCGCGTCGAGACTGCGCTCGTGGAATTCATCGAAGATCAAAAGACCCACGCCTTCCAGCGCCGGATCATCCTGCAAACGTCGGGTCAGAATGCCTTCGGTGACCACTTCGATGCGGGTGTTGGGACCGACTTTGCTGTCGAGACGAATGCGATAACCGACGGTTTCACCAACCTTCTCACCCAGTTCACTGGCCAAACGCTCCGCCGCCGCGCGCGCCGCCAACCGCCGTGGTTCGAGCATCAGAATCGTCTGCCCGGCCAGCCACGGCTCATGGAGCAAGGCCAACGGCACGCGGGTGGTTTTACCGGCGCCGGGCGGTGCTTCGAGCACGGCTTCGTGGCGTGTCGCCAAGGCTTCACGCAGGGCGGGTAAAACTTCATCAATCGGCAAAGAAATCATGCTGGCTCCCAAACAGAGGCGCGAGTATAACGGCGAACTGCTTGGCGTTAATCACAGTCCTAATTCATATAGACGCCCGTTCGTTTTTCAAATGACTCAGGAGATTTCATATGCGTATCCCCTTTCGCCTGATTGGCGGTGTTCTGGTCGCCACCCTGCTGACCCAGGTGACCGCCTGCGGATCGATTTTCTACCCGGACCGTCGCGGCCAGATTGACGGCAAGATCGACCCGGCCATCGCGGTGCTCGATGCCGTCGGCCTGCTGTTCTACGTTATCCCTGGCCTGATCGCTTTTGCCGTCGACTTCGCCACTGGCGCGATTTATTTTGAACCGGGCAAGACCGCGCAGGTGGCGCCGGAAAAACTCAAGGAAGCGATCGGCCCGGACGGCCAGGTCGATAACCGCAAGTTGCAGACTATTCTGGAAACCGAGCTGGGCCGCAGCTTCCCGCTGGACGATCCACGCCTGATCCAGCACAAGGGCAGCACCCAGCAACTGGCCATGTTTGGCCTGCAACCTGCCGCATAATCCATTCAATTAAAGGGCCTGCTTCACCCATGACCACCAGCCTCGAACACGCTCGCCTACTGCGGTTGGCGACCCGCGCCTCCGTGGCGGTGGCTTGCACGCTGATTATTGCCAAAGCTATCGCCTGGTGGCTCAGCGGGTCGGTGAGCATGCTCGCCGGGTTGACCGACTCGGCACTCGACGGCATCACTTCGCTGCTCAATCTGCTGGCGGTGCATTACGCCTTGCGCCCGGCCGACGACGATCATCGCTACGGCCACGGCAAGGCCGAATCGCTGTCGGGCATGGCCCAGGCGCTGTTCATTGGCGGCAGTGCGGTGCTGATTGCCCTCCAGGCGTTCGATCGCTTGAAACACCCGGAACCGGTGGGCGCGCCGTGGATCAGCATCGGGGTGATCATTTTCTCCCTCGCGCTGACCGTGGCCTTGCTGATGTTGCAACATCGGGTGATCAAGGCCACCGGCTCCAACGCCGTGCGCGCCGACTCGCTGCATTACCGTTCTGATCTGTTGCTCAACGGCAGCATTCTGGTGGCACTGGTGCTCGCCGGGTTCGGCTGGCATCAACTGGACGCCTGGTTCGGCCTGGGAATTGCCGTGTACATCCTCTGGAGCGCGGTGCATATCGCCCGGGAAAGTTTCGCGGTACTGATGGATGAAGAACTGCCGCCGGATGTCAGCCAGCACATGCTGGAGCTGGCGTGCGCTGTGCCGGGAGTGCTGGGGGCGCATGATTTGCGTACGCGGATTTCCGGTAACCACTGGTTTGTGCAGTTGCACCTGGAATTGCCGGGGGAGCTGACGTTGTCAGTCGCCCACGGCATCAGCGATCAAGCCGCCGATGCCATTCACGCCGCTTACCCACGAGCCGAAGTGCTGGTGCACGCCGACCCGCAGGAAGTGGTGTTGGCAGCCAAGGATCAGAAGGTCACTTGATAACCGCGACTGCCCAGGCAGTTGCCCTGCGCCTGGCGGTAGGCTTGCACGACTGACGGATCAGGCTGGTACGTCGCGGTTTGCGGATTGAAGCCACTTTGCTGCACCGCGTATTGCGAGCACTCGTAACCGTCCTGGGCGACCTGCTCCGGCGACTGGCCGTTGGCCGGATACGCCGTCACATCAATGCCGTTGCTGGTCGGTTGCGGTTGTGGGGCGCCTGTCGGTGGTTCGACCACCACGTAATCCTGAGTACTTTGTTCGTAGGCGTAATACGAGCCGGCCGCGAGGAACAACAGCGCCCCGCCGATCCACACTTCACGGGCGTAGTCAGGCATGTAGTGCACGCGGATCCCGCGCGGCGGCTGAACCACTACATAGCGCGGACCTTGTGGTCGATACCAGTAGCCGCCGGAGTAGAAGTAGTCCTGGCCACGGTACGGCACGCGGAAGTTGCGGTCCGGGAAGCGATCGACCATCTGACCGGGACGATACTGCGGGCCTGGGCCCCAACCGTTGCCGTGCCCGTTCGGGCGACCTTCCCAGCGATGGTCATCGGGACGCGGGCCCTGATTGCCGTTCTGCCAGTGCTGATTGTTATCGTTGCGGCGCGGGATGTCCTGATAGTTACCGTAGCGCGGCTGTTGGGTCTGGCGCACGGTGTCGGGCCGACCCTGGATCGGCAGGCTATTGGCCGGTAGTTGCGGCGGCGGTGGCGCCGGACGAACCTGAGTGTTGGCATCGTGCGGCTGACGGTTCTGCCATTGGCCGTCGTTCCGGTTCTGGCCGTTGTGCTCGAACTGGCGGCTGTTGTCGCCACGAATGATCTGGTTGTTCTGCGGACGCGGCTGGTTCTGCTGCGGAGTATTCTGCGGCCGTGGTTGATTTTGTTGCGGGTTGTTTTGCGGACGAGGCTGGTTCTGACCCTGATTGTCACCCTGATGCTCCGGCCCGCGCTGCCCGCCATGGGGGCTGCGGCTTTCCTGATCATCGGCGAGCGATTGCGCGCTGACACTTACACACAGCAAACCAACACCGGCCAAACGCCAGATGCGCGACTTCATGCTCTTCCTCACTGCGGGTTAGGGCTTGTACATGAGACTGGGAAAGCACAGGCCGGTTCTGCAACAGGTTATCAGTCACGCAACTTATTTATTGAGCAATAAAAAAGGGAGACCCGTCGGCCTCCCTTTGAGAACTTCGTCCGTGCTCGACGCTTATGACGTCGGCTCACCTCACGCCGTCTTCTGGACAGTGTGTAGCTCGGGGGCCGGCACATCCCCGGTGGGGGTGGCGGCCGCGACTGGCCTGATTGGGCGAGTCGCTGTGGACTGTTTGTCCGAGCAGTGATTCTGGTAATTAGAATAGGCCTGGGGCGCTGGCAGAGGATTGCGAAGATTGCTCAAATAAACATCACTTGCGCAATTTTTAACCCTGGATAGATAATCTGCCGCAATAGTTACGACAAAGGACTGATTGATGAGCAAACTCGACCGTTACGACCTGAGCATTTTGGCGGAATTGCAGCGTGACGCGCGCATCTCCAACCAGGAACTGGCCGAACGCATCGGCCTGTCGCCTTCGCCGTGCTCGCGCCGCGTCAAACAGCTGGAAGACGACGGCTACATTTCACGCCAGGTGGCCCTGCTGGACCGCAAGATGCTTGGCCTGAGCCTCACGGCCTATGTGCTGATCGGCATGGACCGGCACACGCCTGAGCGTTTCGAAAATTTCGAAGCGGCGATCCGGACCTTGCCGCAAGTGCTGGAATGCAGCCTGGTGACCGGGATGGATGCGGACTATCAGCTCAAGGTAGTGGTACCGGACATGGATCATTACCAGAAACTGCTGCTGGGGCATTTGACCCGGATTGAAGGGGTGACCAGCGTTCGCTCGAGTTTTGTGTTGAATCAGGTGTTGAACAGCACCGAGTTACCGTTGACGCATCTGCGCAGTTGATCGAGTTGCAGATCGTTCCCACGCGACCCGTGGGAATGCCGCCATGGACGCTCCGCGTCCGCCGTGAATCGTGACGCAGAGCGTCACAGGATGCATTCCCACGCAGAGCGTGGGAACGATCACTCTGCGGGCGACCAATGACCGCGACACACCGACGCAGGTCAATGCCCCGGCATTGCCCCATGGCGTATACTCGCCCCGCCCTTTTAGCCGCGCCCGCGCTGGAGATGTTCGATGGATCCTGCAGTATTCGAAGAGTGGATGATGACTGGCCTGGTCAGCATCCTGATCATTTTCATGGGTTTCATCGTCTGGGATCTGGCGAAAAAATCCAAGGCTGGCAAGTTCGGCACCATGATCCTGTTCTTCGTGCTGGGCCTGGGGATCTTCGCGTTCATCATCAAAAGCGTGGTCATCGCGTACATCGAAAACCATTCATAACCGCGCCGGCACTTCCTTCCACTGGCCCTGATCGAGCCCTTCGATCGACCAGTCGCCGATTCTGACCCGCACCAGACGCAATGTCGGCAAGCCGACCGCCGCGGTCATGCGTCGTACCTGACGGTTGCGACCTTCACGAATCACCAGCTCCAGCCAACGGGTCGGCACACTTTTGCGAAAGCGTACCGGCGGGTTGCGCGGCCACAGGTCAGGCTCTTCAAGCTGCCGCGCTTCGGCCGGCAAGGTCATGCCGTCGTTCAACTCGACGCCATCGCGCAAGCGCTGCAACTGCTCGGCGCTCGGTTCGCCTTCTACTTGCACCCAATAGGTCTTGGCCAGTTTGTGTTTCGGGTCGGCGATCCGCGCCTGAAGCTGGCCGTCGTTGGTCAGCAACAGCAAACCTTCGCTGTCGCGGTCCAGCCGCCCCGCCGGATAGATCCCGGGAATCTCGATGTAATCCTTGAGCGTCGCCCGCCCTTCACCGTCGCTGAATTGCGTCAGCACATCGAACGGTTTATTGAACAGAATCAATTTCGGCTCGGCCGGCGGCGCTTTGGCGACACGGCGCGGGGCGGATGAGGATTGCGGGCTATTCGCGCCAGGGCGGCGGGAAATGGGACGTGGAGGACGAGACATGGCAAAGAGAACATCTAACGGTCAGGGCTGACAATGCTAGTGCCCTGACCGCTAAATGACCATCGCAACGATTAGCGGAATGGCGGCTCGTCGAAGCTGCGCAGTTTGCGCGAGTGCAACGAGTTGAGTTCGGTGCGCAACAGATCCACCGCCTCGATACCGATCTTCAAGTGCTGGCTGACCGCGCGTTCATAGAAGGCGTTGGCCGAACCCGGCAGTTTGATTTCGCTGTGCAACGGTTTGTCCGAGACACAGAGCAACGTGCCGTACGGCACCCGCAAGCGATAACCCTGGGCGGCGATGGTGCCGCTTTCCATGTCCACCGCCACGGCGCGGGACAGGTTGATCAATGGCCGCTCCTGAGCCCAACGCAGTTCCCAGTTACGGTCATCGTAGGTCAGCACGGTGCCGGTGCGCAGGCGCTTCTTCAGTTCGTCGCCCTTCTCGCCGGTGATGTTGGCCGCTGCTTGCTGCAACGCCATTTGCACTTCGGCCAGGGCCGGGATCGGAATGTTCGGCGGCACGACCCGGTCGAGAATCCCGTCGCGGCGCATGTAGGCGTGAGCCAGCACGTAGTCGCCAATGGTCTGGGACTGACGCAGGCCGCCGCAGTGGCCGATCATCAGCCAGCAATGCGGACGCAGCACCGCCAAGTGGTCGGTGATGTTCTTGGCGTTGGACGGGCCGACGCCGATGTTCACCAGGGTCACGCCGTGGCCATCGCTGGCGATCAGGTGATAGGCCGGCATCTGGTAACGGTGCCAGACCACGCCCGCGGCAATCGCCGAGGCTTCGCCGTGGTCCATGCTCTTTTCGATGATCACGTTGCCCGGCAACACCATGCGCACAAAACGCGGATCGCTGCGCAACTGCTCCAGGCCATGGACGATGAACTGGTCGACATAGCGGTGGTAGTTGGTCAGCAGGATCCACGGCTGCACATGCCGCCAGTCGCTGCCGGTGTAATGCACCAGCCGGCGCAGGGAGAAATCCACCCGCGCCGCATCAAACAGCGCCAACGGCAGCGGATCGGTGTTTTCCCAGTCGTACAGGCCATCGGCGATGCCGTCGGTGGCGGCGGACAGGTCGGTACTCGGAAACACCCGCGCCAGCGTGGCAGCGGTGACGCCTGAGCCGGCCAACTCATCGCCCTGCTCGACCACGTACGGATACGGAATGTTCTGCTGGCTGACGCCGACTTCCACCGTGACGGTGAAGTCGTGCATCAGCGGCACCAACTGTTCCAGCAGGTATTTACGGAACGCCGCCGGGTGGGTGACGGTGACGCTGTAGGTTCCCGGCAACTGAACCTTGGCGTAGGCGCGGGTGGTTTGTGGCACTTCGCCGTGACAGAGGTAGGTCAGGCGCAACTCGGGATAACGAAACATCGCACGCTGTTCGGCGTCCGGTTCGATTCGATCCTTGAGGTAACGTTTGAGCGCCTGATTCAGCGCAGAAGTAGCCTGCTCATGCAGGGCGGCGAGCCGGTCTACGGCTTGTTCGGCGGTTTGAACAACAATAAACGCTTCGGTCACGATCAGCTTCCTGTGTTCTGACTTGCAGACCTTCATCTTGCCTGCATCGTCGCTTCACGGGAACAGTGGCGTGAGGATGGCGGCCCACCCTCTCGAACCATACACAACACTTGTGGCGAGGTATCGGCGTGATCAAAAACCTTGAGGGGTCGAGCGCGCCACGATTGCTTCCACGTCGAGCCCGCGCGGCAACGCGCCATACACCCGCCCCGCCGAACCAAGTCGGCTGGCAATAAATGCATCACTGACCGCCGCATTCCCCGCTTCCAGCAACAACTTGGCCTGCAAGCCCAGCGCAATGTCTTCAGTCAACTGCCGGGCGCGGTATTGAATGTCGCTGGTGTCCTTGAACGCCGCCTGCAATTGAGTGATGTGCGCGGCCAGGCGTTTGTCGCCGTGACCATCGCCCAACTCGCTGAACAACACATCCAGCACGCCCGGCTCTTTCGACAAGGCCCGCAGCACGTCGAGGCATTGCACGTTGCCGGAACCTTCCCACGTCGAATTCACCGGCGCCTCACGGTACAGGCGCGGCAGGATGCTTTCTTCGACATAACCGGCACCGCCCATGCACTCGGCGGCTTCGTTGATCATTCCCGGCGCACGCTTGCAGATCCAGTATTTGCCCACCGCTGTCACCAGCCGGGCGAATTTGGCTTCGTGGCTGTCATTCAGATGATCCAGCGCCTTGCCCATGCGCAAGCTCAACGCCAAAGCGGCTTCGCTTTCCAGGGCCAGGTCGGCCAGGACGTTTTGCATCAACGGTTGTTCGCTGAGCAACTTGCCGCCGACGGTGCGGTGGGCGCAGTGATGGCTGGCCTGGGTCAGGGCCTGGCGCATCAGCGCACTGGAACCGACCATGCAATCGAAGCGGGTCATGGCGACCATTTCGATGATGGTCGGCACACCTCGACCTTCTTCGCCGATCATCCACGCCAGCGCACCACGGAACTCCACTTCGCTGGAGGCGTTGGAGCAATTGCCGAGTTTGTTTTTCAGGCGCTGGATGTAGAACTGATTGCGCGTGTCGTCCGGGCGATGTCGCGGCAGCAGGAAGCAGGTCAGGCCTTTGTCGGTCTGGGCCAGAGTCAGGAACGCATCGCACATCGGCGCCGAACAGAACCACTTGTGCCCCACCAATTCATAGGCCTGGCCCGGACCGCTGGCACCCACCGGATAGGCCTTGGTGGTGTTGGTCCGCACGTCGGTGCCGCCCTGTTTCTCGGTCATGGCCATGCCGATGGTGACGCCAGCCTTGTGCGCCATGCCGACGTTACGCGGGTCGTATTCAGTGGCGAGGATTTTTGGCAGCCATTGCTCGGCCAGGTCCGGTTGCAGGCGCATCGCCGGGACGCTGGCGAAAGTCATGGTCAACGGGCAACCACTGCCGGCCTCAGCCTGGCTGTGCAGGTAACTCATGGAGGCGCGCGCAACGTGGGCGCCGGGCTGCGGATGCGCCCACGGCAACGAGGTCAGGCCGTGTTCGACCGCGGTGCGCATCAGTTCGTGATAGGCCGGGTGAAATTCAACCAGGTCGATGCGATGACCATAACGGTCGTGACTGACGAACACCGGTTTGTTCTGATTGGCCAGGAACCCGGCTTCCATCAGCGGCCCACCGGCCAATGCACCATACGCGTCAATCCGCGACTCGGCCCAACCGGCACCAAAGCGTCGCGACCACTCCTGCAACGGCAGGTCGATGCGATACAGGTTGGTGCCGTCCAGGGACGGTGGCTGGTTGGTGACTTCGTGGGTTTCGGCGAACTGATGCAGGTTCATGACGGGGCTCCTTTGGTCAGCCAGAGGTTCAGTTAAGCACCGCCCTATGGCTGAACAAAGTGTCATACCCGCCTAAATATCGGCGCTTTCACCTTGTTTCGGACAAAGTACCCGACGATAGAGCGCTGCCTGCAGATCCTCGAATTTCACCGGTTTGCTCAGGTAATCAATCAGCGCGCCGGTCGGGCAGCCTTCCCGATCAACGCTCAGGGCCACCATGAACACCGGCATTTGCGCACACCCGGGCAAGCCACGGATCTGGCAGCAGAGGGACGCGCCGTCCTGAGCCGGCAACTGACAATCGAGCACCACCGCATCGAAGGTTTCGCGCTGCAAATGATCGAGCGCGGCCGCGCCGCTGTCGGCGGATCGCACCCGGAACCCGAGTTTGAGCAACATCCCGCGCATCACTAGTTGATTGATGCTGTTGTCATCCACCAACAGCACCGTGCAGTCCTGCGGCAGCCGCAGACGCGGGGTCTCACGGGTCATCAAGGGCGCTGGCGCACGCTCGACCACCGGCAATTCGACCTCGATATCGAGCTGGAAGCGACTGCCACGTCCCGGTTCGGAGCGATGGGTCAGGCGTCCGCCGAGCAATTCGACCAGTTGCCGACAGATGGCCAGGCCAACTCCCAGGCCACCGTATTCTCGGGTCATCGAGCCGTCGAGCTGGAAGAAACGCTGATACATCGTCGCCTCCCCCAAATCGGTGAAACCAATGCCGGTGTCGATCACCGCAAAGGACAGCGCCAACCGCCCCTCTTCCAGCGTCTGGCCGGTCACTCGCAACGCAACACCGCCGACGCGAGTGAACTTGATCGCGTTATCCAGCAGGCATTCCAGGCATTGCAGCAGTTTGTTGCGGTCGCCAAGCAGGCGATCGGGCAGCCCCGGCGTGACCTCGACCTTGAGGTCCAGCGCCTTGCCCGACGCATTGCCTTCGAACTGCGTGCGCAAGGCCTCGACCACGCCACGCAAGCTGAAGGCTTCCGGGTAGGCCTTGAGCTTGCCGGCCTGCAACTCGGTGAGAGTAAGGATGCCGTTGACCATGCGCATCATGTCCCGCGCCGAACCGGCGGCGGTTTGCTGGTATTGCTCCAGCTCCGGGTCCATCTCGACGGTCTGCATCAATTCCAGCGAACCGATCACCCCGTTCATCGGCGTGCGCAATTCGTGGGTCAGGGTCGCGAGGAATTCGTCCTTGAGCTTGTTACTGCGGGCGAGTTGCTGGTTGAGCACTTCCAGCTTCTGCCCGGCATCGAACAGGGTTTGTGCTTGCTGCTCACGCATGGCATTGATGCGATCGGCCAGGGCCAGGGACAGCAGCGCCACTTCGATGGCCGAACCGATCTGGCTGGCGTACATGGTCAGGAACACGTTCGGCAGATAGCCCAGCACCATCAGGGTATTGACGACGCCGCCGAGCAAAAACGCCGACCAGGCGATGATGAAATAACGCGCCACCCGCAGACCGCGGGCCCAGGCGAAGATCCCGGCGGCGAAAATCACCACGGTAAAGAGCAGCGCCAACGTCGTTGCCAGGCGCAGGGCCAGGGCGTAACTGGTCATCAGCGACAAGCCGACCACCACCGCGCCAAACGCAATCAGCGCCAACAGCACGCGATCGAGCCAGCGACTGTGTTGCGCGGTTTGCAGGAAGCTGCGGGCGAACTGGCTGCCGAACAGCCCGGCGCACCCGATGAAGAACGGCGTCGCGGCGTTGGCCCACCAAGGGTTGTCCGGCCAGAAATACTCCACCGCCGCGCCATTCACCGACAGCTGATACAAGCCGAACGAGGCGATATAGAAGATGTAATAGAGGTAACTGGTGTCGCGCACGCTGAGGAAAATGAACAGGTTGTAGACCACCATCCCCAGCAACACGCCGTAGATCAGGCCCAACACATACAGGCGCACCGGTTGTTCTTCGAGGTACGCGGTGCTCGACCACAACGTGACGGGCGCCTGGATCGAGCCTTCGCTTTGCAGGCGCAGGAATACGGTTTGCGCCTGTTCAGGTTTGAAATCCAGGTTGAATAGGTAGTTGTTCTGGCGGATCTCGCGGCTGGCGAACGGCAGGGCGTCACCGGTGCGGCGCGTCAACTGGTAGTCGCCACTAGCATCGGGCAGGTACAGATCAAGGTGATCAAGGGGCGGATAGGCCAGTTCCAGCAACCAGGTCCGTTGCGCGTCCGGGTTGCTCGGACGGTACTGCAGGTCGATTTTCAGCCAAAACACCGAACGCGAATAACCGGCGTTGAGTGTGGCTTTATCGTGGGTATTGAAGTTGCCGGCGGCGGCTTGCGCACGGACATCGGCGATGGTCGCCTGACCGCCCGCGTCCTCGTACACCTGCATGGTTCGACCCAGGGGAAGGCTCTGGGTGAATTCGTCAAATTCAACGGCGCTCGCCAGGAGGGGCAAGCACAACAGCAACATCAGCAAATAGCGCATTTAAGCCCCAGCGTGGCCTGTCCGGTCCTGTCAGGAAGCCCCCCATTCCTTTTGAGTAGACGTAAAACCGGTATTACCTGTTATTGGTTTGGATCCACTCTAGCATAGCCGTTGATGGCCATTGAGCACCATTGAAATTTTTCCTACAAGGGCTCTAGAACGGGCGTTCCAGCGCAGCGTATTGAGATAGAGCTGTTGGCCCGTAGCAGCTGCCGAGGTACGAGGCTGCGTTCGGCTGCGAAGCAGTCGTGAAATCAGGCGATGCGGTGTATCAGGAAGACCGCGTGCTCAGGCTTGAGGACTGCTTCGCAGCCGAACGCAGCCTCGTGCCTCGGCAGCTGCTACATGAGCCGAACTCGGGCTTCGGCGTTTGCGACAGGGGGCGTCATGACTCGCTGGTCGACTGGTGGTAAGCTCGCGCACCATGAATATCTACAGCTCTCGCCCCGTTGTCCTCTGTCTCTCCGGCCACGACCCAAGTGGTGGCGCCGGCCTGCAGGCAGATATCGAAGCCCTGCTCGCCCAGGGCTGTCATGCGGCCCCGGCCGTCACTGCGCTGACCGTGCAAGACACGGTCAACGTCACTGACTTCCGCGTCCTCGACCGTGAGTGGGTGTTGGCCCAGGCCAACGCCGTGCTCAACGACTCCGAAGTTGCGGCGGTGAAACTGGGCATGCTCGGTTCCCTGGAGATGGTCGACACCGTGGTCGAACTGCTCTCGGCGCACCCGCATTTGCCGGTAGTCTGCGACCCGGTGCTGCGCGCCGGTGGCGGCGGACGCCTGGGCAAGGATGAAGTCGGCTACGCCATGCGCGAACGCCTGCTGCCGCTGTCCATCATTGCCACCCCCAACCTTCCCGAAGCGCGCATCCTCGCCGAACTGCCCGACGGCACCGCAGACGAGTGCGCGGAAAAACTCCTGCCGTTCGTCAAACACCTGCTGATCACCGGCGGCCATGGCGATGAACACGAAATCCACAATCGCCTGTACAGCCGCGACGGTCGCCGCGAAACCTTCACCTGCCAGCGTTTGCCCGGCAGCTATCACGGTTCCGGCTGCACCCTGGCCAGCGCCTTGGCCGGTCGTCTGGCCCAGGGTGAAAACCTCGCCAGTGCCGTGCAGACCGCGCTTAACTACACGTGGCGCACCCTGCGTGATGCCGAGCAACTGGGCAAAGGCCAGTTCGTGCCGCGCCGCCTGCCGCTGGATTTCTGTTCCTGACTTTTGATGCGTAAAGCGCCGAGGCTTGTCCGATGAAACTACGTGGCCTGTACGCCATTACCGATAGCCAGTTGCTGGCCGGTAAATTTCTTTCGTACGTGGAGGCGGCGCTCGAAGGCGGCGTCGTCCTGCTGCAATACCGCGACAAGAGCAGCGACGAGGCCCGGCGCTTGCGCGAGGCCGAAGCCCTGCGGGATTTGTGTGATCGCTACAAGACTCAACTGATCATCAATGACGACGCCGAACTGGCCGCGCGCCTGAACGTCGGCGTGCACCTGGGCCAGACCGACGGCCCGCTGACCCCGGCCCGCGCCTTGCTCGGTCGCCAGGCCATCATCGGCTCGACTTGCCATGCGCAACTCGAACTCGCCGAGCAAGCGGCCAAGGAAGGCGCCAGCTATGTCGCGTTCGGGCGATTCTTCAACTCCAACACCAAACCCGGGGCCCCCACCTGCAGCCTCGACTTGCTCGACCAGGCCCGCAGCAAACTGCACCTGCCGATCTGCGCGATTGGTGGCATCACCCTGGACAACGCTGCGCCGCTGGTAGCCCACGGGGTCGATCTGCTGGCCGTTGTGCATGGCCTGTTTGGCGCCGAGAGCACGGCTGAAGTGACCCGCCGCGCCCGCGCCTTCAATGAATTATTAAAAGTCTGATTAGAGAGCCCGATCATGTCTCGTTCCGAAACCCTGTTTGCCGATGCCCAGAAACACATTCCCGGAGGCGTGAACTCGCCGGTCCGCGCGTTCAAGAGCGTTGGCGGCACACCGCTGTTCTTCAAACACGCTGAAGGCGCCTACGTCACCGACGAAGACGACAAGCGTTATGTGGATTACGTCGGTTCCTGGGGCCCGATGATCCTCGGCCACAGCCACCCGGACGTGCTCGACGCGGTGCGTAAACAGTTGGAACACGGCCTGTCCTACGGCGCCCCGACCGCGATGGAAACCGAGATGGCCGATCTGGTCTGCTCGATCGTGCCGTCGATGGAAATGGTGCGCATGGTCAGTTCCGGCACCGAAGCGACCATGAGCGCGATTCGCCTGGCCCGTGGCTTCACCGGCCGCGACGCGATCATCAAGTTCGAAGGCTGCTACCACGGTCACTCCGACAGCCTGCTGGTCAAGGCCGGCTCCGGTTTGCTGACTCAGGGCGTACCGAGTTCGGCGGGTGTCCCTGCCGACTTCGCCAAACACACCCTGACCCTGCCGTTCAACGACATCGACGCCGTGGAAGTCATGCTCGCCGAAGTTGGCCAGACCGTGGCGTGCATCATCGTCGAGCCGGTGGCCGGCAACATGAACTGCGTACCACCGGCACCGGGTTTCCTCGAAGGCCTGCGGACCCTGTGCGACAAGCACGGCGTGGTGCTGATCTTCGACGAAGTGATGACCGGTTTCCGTGTGGCACTTGGCGGTGCCCAGGCGCACTTCGGCGTAACCCCGGATTTGAGCACTTTCGGCAAAATCATTGGTGGCGGCATGCCGGTCGGCTGCTTCGGCGGCAAGCGGGAAATCATGTCGCACATCGCGCCGCTGGGTCCGGTGTATCAGGCGGGCACCTTGTCGGGTAACCCGCTGGCCATGGCCGCTGGCCTGACCACCCTGCGCCTGATCAGCCGTCCGGGCTTCCACGCCGAACTGAGCGACTACACCAGCCGCCTGCTCGATGGCCTGCAACAACGCGCCGATGCCGCGGGCATTCCTTTCGTGACCACCCAGGCGGGCGGCATGTTTGGTCTGTACTTCAGTGGCGCCGACGACATCGTGACCTTTGATGACGTGATGTCGAGCGACGCCAACCTGTTCAAGCGCTTCTTCCACTTGATGCTGGAAGGCGGCGTGTACCTGGCGCCGAGTGCCTTCGAAGCCGGTTTCACCTCGATCGCCCACGGCGAAACCGAGTTGAAACTGACGCTGGATGCTGCCGAACGCGCATTCGCCGCACTGAAATAACGCTGTGCCGCTGACGTTGGCGATTGCCAGCGTCAGCTTTTACCTACATTCCTGCGTCTTTTCCTACCCTTGTGCCAATAATCTCCTGCAAAGTGGGCGATATATTCCCCGCGCAGCAGAAAAACGAGTAAAGACTTTGTAAGGTTGGCCCTGCTTATTTCATAATGCGCGCTTATTGGATCCCTCGATGGGTCCGCGCGCCCTTCAGAGGTAAGTCGATTCCCATGAACCGCACCGGCCGCACCCTTGCATTGGGCTGCCTGTTGCTCCTTCAGCCCCTGCTCGCGCACGCACAAGCAGGCGGCAACTCGTTGTTGATCCCAGCGATGGGTCGCTGCACCCTCAATACTCAGCCGCAAGACCTGACGCAAGCGCTGGCCGCCTGCCAGAAAGCGTCGGATGAAGGGGATGCGCAAGCACAATACGAGTTGGGTGAGTTCTACTACGACGGCAAAAACACGCCGCGCGACCTCGATAAAGCGCTTAAATTCTTCGAAAAGGCCTCGCTGCAAGGCCACGCCCAGGCGCAATTCAAACTCGGCACCATGTTCTTCCACGGCGAAGGCGTGCCGGCCAATAACGTTCAGGCGTATATCGTGCTGAAAATGGCCGCGGTCAACGGCGCAGAAGATGCGTTGGACACCGCCGACGAAGTCGCCGAGAAAATGCCCCGCGAAGATCTGGAAGTCGCTACCCAGGTGCTGGGGCAAATCTTCCGTAAATATTTGATGGAATTGCAAAGCGCGGATGGGCGTACGCCTTTCTCGCCACTGCCTTAAATCTTCTTCGCCTCTTCTGACGCTTTCGCGGGCAAGCCTCGCCCCTACAGGTTTGATGTACGCCGTGAAAACGACGCGTATCTGTAGGAGCGAGGCTTGCCCGCGAAGGGAGCGACGCGGTCTTACTTCTCAGGCATCGGCATCGGAAACGGCATCACATTGCCGACCGCGCCACGGGCTTCGCTGATTTTCGGCGTACCCAGGCGTTCGACTTCGTCGATGCGCACGATCGAATGCATCGGCACAAAACTGCGCACCACGCCCTCGAACTGAGCCTTGAGTTTCTCTTCGCTCGGATCGACGACCACTTGCGTGCGCTCGCCAAAGACGAACTCTTCCACTTCCAGGAAGCCCCACAGATCACTTTGATAGATCTGCTTGGCATACATTTCGTACACCTGGCCCTGGTTGAGGAAAATCACCTTGTAGATTGGGGCTTCACGTTTGGTCATGGTGGGCGGGCAACACATTGGGGATAAAAATGAGGGCGCGAACTATAGCATAGCCACTGGACGCACAACGGTAGGAACCTTGGGACATGTTCCCTATAATGCGCGGTTCTTTGAATCACGTGATGACTCTGTCCATGGCCAAGAAGCTTTACATCGAAACCCACGGTTGCCAGATGAACGAGTACGACAGCTCGCGCATGGTCGATCTGCTGGGTGAACACCAGGCCCTGGAAGTCACCGCTCGCGCTGAAGATGCCGACGTGATCCTGCTCAACACCTGCTCGATCCGCGAACGCGCCCAGGACCGGGTGTATTCCCAACTCGGTCGCTGGCGTGAACTGAAACTCGCCAATCCGGACATGGTGATCGCCGTCGGCGGTTGCGTGGCCAGTCAGGAAGGCGCCGCCATCCGCGATCGCGCGCCGTACGTGGACGTGGTGTTCGGCCCGCAGACCCTGCACCGCCTGCCGGAAATGATCGACGCCGCCCGCGCCACCAAGCTGCCGCAAGTGGACGTCTCGTTCCCGGAAATCGAAAAATTCGACCACTTGCCCGAGCCGCGCATCGATGGCCCGAGCGCCTATGTGTCGGTGATGGAGGGCTGCAGCAAGTACTGCACGTTCTGCGTGGTGCCCTATACCCGCGGTGAAGAAGTCAGCCGCCCGTTCGACGACGTGATTGCCGAGATCATTCACCTGGCCGAAAACGGCGTGCGCGAAGTGACCTTACTGGGGCAGAACGTCAACGGTTATCGCGGCACTACTCACGATGGGCGCCTGGCAGATCTGGCTGAGCTGATCCGCGTCGTGGCCGCCGTCGATGGCATCGACCGGATTCGCTACACCACGTCGCACCCGCTGGAGTTCTCGGACAGCCTGATCCAGGCGCACGCCGATGTGCCGGAACTGGTGAAACACCTGCATTTGCCGGTGCAATCAGGCTCCGACCGCATTCTGTCAGCGATGAAGCGCAACCACACCGCGCTGGAATACAAATCCAAACTGCGCAAGCTGCGGGCCGCCGTGCCGGGGATCTGCATCAGTTCCGACTTTATCGTCGGCTTCCCGGGCGAGACCGAAAAAGACTTCGAACAGACCATGAAGCTGATCGAAGATGTCGGTTTCGACTTCTCCTACTCGTTCGTTTATAGCCAGCGCCCGGGCACTCCGGCTGCCGACCTGGCGGACGAGACGCCGGAAGCGCTGAAAAAAGAACGCCTGAACGCCCTGCAACATCGCCTGAACCAGCAAGGTTTCGAGATCAGCCGACAAATGGTCGGCTCGATCCAGCGGATCCTGGTGACCGATTATTCGAAAAAAGACCCCGGCGAGTTGCAAGGCCGGACCGAGAATAACCGGATCGTCAACTTCCGCTGCGACAATCCAACCCTGATTGGCCAGTTCGCCGACGTGCACATTGATGCCGCACAGCCGCACTCGCTGCGGGGCTCGCTGATCCAATAACCCCGCACAAACTGTAGGAGCAAAGCTTGCTCGCGAAGGCGTCATCACAGACAACTTATAGGTTGAATGTCAGTCCGCCTTCGCGGGCAAGCCTCGCTCCTACAAGGGGGGTGTCAGCCTTGGGTTATTTAAGAGCTTTCGCACCCAGCCCACTGGCGTTATCCTTGATTTCATCTTAATTGCCCCAGGGCGGCTAAATACGACCTTGAACGCACCCATCGAACCACATCGTTTTATCCTCGAGCCCTTTGAGGCTCGCCGCTTCGCCAATCTGTGCGGGCAATTCGACGAGCATCTGCGCTTGATCGAACAGCG
This sequence comes from Pseudomonas sp. ADAK2, assembly GCF_012935755.1. Lineage (GTDB taxonomy): Bacteria > Pseudomonadota > Gammaproteobacteria > Pseudomonadales > Pseudomonadaceae > Aquipseudomonas. The sequence goes on along the minus strand of NZ_CP052862.1, from coordinate 5,369,403 downwards.
CCTGACCATCGAGATCCGCAATCGCGGAAACCAGTTCGAGCTGATCGGCGAACCCAAGCACACCACTTCCGCGGAAAACCTGATCCGCCGCCTGTACCGGGAAACCAAAGGTACGGAGCTGTCGCCGGATACGGTTCACCTGTTCCTGCAGGAATCGGCTGTCGAAGAATTGGACAACGTCTCCCCCGCCGAACCTTCCGTCGCCCTGCGCACCAAAAAAGGCATGATTCGCCCTCGCGGCTTGAATCAGTTGCGCTACGTGAAGGAAATCCTCGGTAACGACATCAATTTCGGCATCGGCCCGGCCGGTACCGGCAAGACCTATCTGGCCGTTGCCTGCGCGGTAGACGCGCTGGAACGCGAGCAGATTCGCCGCATCCTGCTGGTGCGCCCGGCGGTCGAGGCCGGTGAAAAGCTCGGTTTCCTGCCCGGCGACTTGTCGCAGAAAATCGACCCGTACCTGCGCCCGCTGTACGACGCGCTCTACGAGATGCTCGGCTTCGAATACGTGGCCAAGCTCATCGAGCGCCAGGTCATCGAAGTCGCACCGCTGGCCTATATGCGCGGTCGCACGCTGAACAACAGTTTCATCATCCTCGACGAAAGCCAGAACACCACCGTCGAGCAGATGAAGATGTTCCTGACCCGCATCGGCTTCGGCTCCACGGCGGTCATTACCGGTGACATCACCCAGGTCGACCTGCCGAAAGGCACCAAATCCGGGCTGCACCATGTGATCGAAGTATTGAAAGACGTGCCGGGCATCAGCTTCACTCATTTCATGCCCAAGGACGTCGTGCGCCATCCATTGGTGCAACGCATTGTCGAAGCCTACGAGCGCTTCGAGAATCGCGTCGCCGAAGAAGCGCCAAAGGACAAACGCCACGATGCTTGAGCTTGATCTGCAACTGGCCACCGAAGCGCCTGTTCCCAGCGAAGCCGAGTTCCGCCAATGGTGCGAGCTGGCCTTGCGCCAGCGCACTGCCGACTCCGAAATGACCATCCGCCTGGTCGATGAGGAAGAAGCCCGCGAACTCAACTTCACCTGGCGGCAGAAAGACTATGCCACCAATGTTTTGTCGTTCCCGGCCGACGTACCCGACGAGTTTCTCGACATTCCCCTGCTGGGCGATCTGGTGATCTGCGTGGCGGTGGTCGAGCGCGAAGCCGCGGAACAAGGCAAGGAACCAAAGGCCCATTGGGCGCATCTGGTCATTCACGGCTGCTTGCATCTGCTTGGTTACGACCATATAGATGACGAGGAAGCCGAGGAAATGGAAGCACTGGAACAAACGTTGCTTGCCGAGTTGGGCTATCCCGACCCTTACGCGGACGACGAAACAGACACATCCCCTATCGTTACAACAAAGGATTCAGAGTAATCGCTATGAGCGAAGATCGATCGAGCAACGGGCAGAAGTCATGGCTGGGTAAGCTCACCCAGGCTTTTGCCCACGAGCCGAAGAACCGCCAGGAGCTGCTGGAGCTGCTGCGCGACGCACACCAAAACAAACTGCTGGACAGCGAAGCGCTGGCCATCGTCGAAGGCGCCATCCAGGTTGCGGACCTGCAAGTACGGGACATCATGGTCCCGCGCTCGCAGATGATCAGCATCAAGGCGACCCAGACACCTCGCGAGTTCCTGCCCGCCGTGGTCGACTCGGCCCACTCCCGCTACCCGGTGATCGGCGAAAGCCACGATGACGTGATGGGCGTGTTGCTGGCCAAGGACTTGCTGCCGTTGATCCTCAAGGAGAACGGCGACAGCTTCAACATCAAGGACCTGCTGCGCCCGGCCACTTTTGTGCCGGAGTCCAAGCGCCTGAATGTGCTGCTGCGTGAGTTCCGCGCCAACCATAACCACATGGCCATCGTCATCGACGAATACGGCGGTGTGGCGGGCCTGGTGACCATCGAAGACGTGCTGGAACAAATCGTCGGCGACATCGAAGACGAGCATGACGTCGAAGAAGACAGCTACATCAAGCCACTGCCCAGCGGTGACTTCCTGATCAAGGCGCTGACGCCGATCGAGAACTTCAACGAGTTCTTCGACAGCACATTCTCCGACGACGAGTTCGACACGGTGGGTGGCCTGGTGATGAGCGCGTTCGGGCACTTGCCAAAACGTAACGAAATCACTGAAATCGGCCCTTATCGCTTCCGCATCCTGAACGCCGACAGCCGTCGGATTCACCTGCTGCGCCTGACACCTATCGCCCGGTAATTCTAAGGATTGAAATGCATCGTCTGACCCGCCCCGGCTGGCCCGGTAACCTGCTGGCCGTGGTGGCCGGTGCAATCACCACCCTGGCGTTGGCGCCGTTCGATATCTGGCCGCTGGCATTGCTGGCGGTCGGTTTCTTCTATGCCGGCTTGCGTGAACTGACCCCGCGTCAGGCCCTGGGCCGTGGCTGGTGTTTCGGTTTCGGCCTGTTTGGCGCTGGCACCAGCTGGATCTACTACAGCATCCACCACTTCGGCGGCGCTTCAGTGCTGCTGGCCGGTTTCCTGATGCTGATTTTCACCGCGGCGATTGCCTGGTTCTTCGCCCTGCCGGCCTGGATCTGGGCGCGCTGGTTGCGCCGTAACGAAGCACCGCTGGCCGATGCCTTGGCGTTTGCGGCGTTGTGGGTCGGCCAGGAAGCGTTTCGTGGCTGGTTCCTCACCGGTTTCCCGTGGCTCTATTCCGGTTACAGCCAGCTCGACGGCCCGTTGGCCGGGCTCGCGCCGGTCGGTGGGATGTGGCTGATTTCCTTTACCCTGGCGCTGACGGCAGCGCTGATCTGGAACGCTCCACGTCTGGTTCGCACGAAGCGCAAAGGCTTCATTGCGGCGGGCGTGGTGTTGCTGGCCGGGCCATGGGTCGCGGGCCTGTTGCTCAAGGAGCACGCGTGGACCACCCCGGCCGGTCCGCCCCTGAGCGTCGCCGCCATTCAAGGCAACATCGAACAAAGCATGAAATGGGACCCGGCGCAGCTCAACTCGCAACTGGCGCTGTACCGCGACATGAGCCTCAGTTCCAAGCGCGTCGACCTGCTGATCTGGCCGGAAACCGCTGTCCCGGTGCTAAAGGAGTCCGCCGAGGGCTACCTGACCATGATGGGAAACTTCGCCGCCGAGCGTAAGACTGCGCTGATTACCGGCGTACCGATTCGCCAGGAAGTCCGGCACGAGCGACGCTTCTTCAATGGCATCACCGTGGTCGGTGAAGGCGACGGCACGTACCTCAAGCAAAAACTGGTGCCGTTCGGTGAATACGTGCCATTGCAGGACATATTGCGTGGAATGATCGCGTTCTTTGACCTGCCGATGTCGGACTTTGCCCGCGGGCCCGCCGATCAGGCGATGCTGCAAGCCAAGGGTTATCAGATCGCGCCGTTCATTTGCTATGAAGTGGTCTACCCGGAGTTTGCCGCCGGCCTCGCCGCCCGTAGCGACCTGTTGCTGACGATTAGTAACGACACCTGGTTCGGCACCTCTATCGGTCCGCTGCAACATTTGCAGATGGCGCAGATGCGCGCGCTGGAGGCCGGCCGCTGGATGATCCGCGCCACCAACAATGGCGTGACCGGTTTGATCAACCCGTTCGGGCAGATCACGACCCAGCTTCCGCAGTTCGAACGCGGGATTCTGTATGGCGAGGTGGTGCCGATGCACAACCTGACGCCGTACCTGGAATGGCGTTCGTGGCCGTTGATTATTCTGTGTGTGTTGTTGTTTGGCTGGGCACTGGTGGCTAGCCGTATGGCCAAGACCGTTTAATCGCGGCGCTGAATGATCGTTCCCACGCTCTGCGTGGGAACGATCATCTTCAGCGATAGAACATTGAATACCCGACCTGCCCCACCGCCTCATTCAACAACTGCCCGCTCTGCCAGATCGATTTGAATTCCGGCATCCAGCCGCCCAGCGGCCGGGCATTGTCCACGCCCAGGAACCCCACCGGCGCGGGTACCACTTCAAATCCAGCCTGCTTGAAACTCCAGACCGCCCGCGGCATGTGCCAGGCCTGAGTCACCACCACCACGCGCTTGATCCCTTGCGGCAGCAACACCTCGGCACTGAACTGCGCATTTTCCCAGGTCGTGCGGCTACGTCCTTCCTGCCAACGCACGGTCACGCCGAAATCGTCGAGCAGCGAATCCGCCATCAATTTGGCTTCGGTGGGCGGTGTGCCGTAATGCAAGCCGCCGCTGGTGAGGATCGGCAGGCCCGAGGCCTTGGCCAGTCGCGCGGCATAACGCTGACGCTCCAGGCCGACGCCGGTCGGCTGATCGGCGCCCCAGGCGAGGTCGCCCCGCTCACGCCCGGAACCCAACACCACGATCGCATCGGCACGCTGTCCCAGGGTCGCCCACCCATCCAGGGCCAGCGCCGGCTCCCGCTCCAGAGCCTTGGCGCTCCATTGCACCACCACCGGCAGGCTCATCAGCCAGAACCCGCCCAGACCCAAAGCAAAGCACAACCCGGCCAATCGCGGCCGTGAGCGGCGCAACCACCAGGCAAGCGCCAGCAGCAGCAAAAGAATGCCGGGAGGCAATAGAAGTTGTTTTACGAAATAACGAAAAGGCATCGAGCATCTCCAGAGATGCCCGAAGCCTAAGTGGGTTGACGCGATGCGACAACTAATGCGGAAGGGCTATGCTGAAAAAACCATGCGTCATGGCTTCAAGTGCCCTTACTTGAATTGCAGGGACCGGACCTTTACCGCGTCCCTGCCGGGTGTTTTGTCCTTGAGCCAGATGATCTTGGCCGAACGTGGTGCGTCGAGTTGCTTCACTGCTTCAGACAAGCATCCCTGTGTTTCACGTTCGCTGCGATCCAGATACGCCTTGACCAATGCAAACTCTGCGGGGCTCAGGCCACGCAACTCCAGCTCCAGGGGACGTTCATCACGCAACCGACCGGCGGTTTTTGCCGCGTCGAGGGCCATCCCCAGACGATCGATCAGTCGCTCATACAGCTCCGGTTTTGTAACTTTACGTTGTGACTCAACCATCCCTCACCTCATTGAAGATAAGACTCACTCCCCAATTAGGAGCTTAGCTTCCATGAACAAACCGGCTGAACCCTGCGACCAACGGCCCTCGCGGCAGGTTTGGGGCCACCTTTTGCCTGTAATCAGGGTTTCCCTCGATAGAGTGCGGTCATGTATGCTACGGCGCTTCCTGTAACTCCACTTCCAGCTCGTCTGGACACCGAACCGCCGATTTGGCGTGATCACCGTCCAACGTTGCATTGAAGAGGATTAGGCCACCCCTATTCAGTTCAAAAGTAGCCATGCACGAACAATATCAGCCCCGTGAAATCGAAGCCGCCGCCCAGTCGTTCTGGGACGAGCAAAAGTCCTTTGAAGTCAGTGAACAGCCAGGCAAGGAGACGTTCTACTGCCTGTCGATGTTCCCTTACCCCAGCGGCAAGCTACACATGGGGCACGTGCGCAACTACACCATCGGCGACGTGATCTCCCGCTACCAGCGCATGCAAGGCAAGAACGTCCTGCAACCCATGGGTTGGGACGCCTTCGGCATGCCGGCGGAAAACGCCGCGATGAAGAACAACGTAGCGCCCGCCAAGTGGACCTACGAAAACATCGCCTACATGAAGACCCAGCTGCGCAGCCTGGGCCTGGCAGTGGACTGGTCTCGCGAAGTGACCACCTGCAAGCCCGATTACTACCGCTGGGAACAGTGGCTGTTCACTCGCCTGTTCGAAAAAGGCGTGATCTACAAAAAGAGCGGCACCGTGAACTGGGACCCGGTCGACCAGACCGTCCTGGCCAACGAGCAAGTGATCGACGGCCGCGGCTGGCGTTCCGGCGCGCTGATCGAAAAGCGCGAAATCCCGATGTACTACTTCAAGATCACCGCTTACGCGGATGAACTGCTGTCGAGCCTCGACGATCTGCCGGGCTGGCCTGAACAGGTCAAGACCATGCAGCGCAACTGGATCGGCAAGTCCCGCGGCATGGAAGTGCAGTTCCCATACAACGTCGACTCGATCGGCGAAAGCGGCGTACTGAAAGTCTTCACCACCCGCCCGGACACCCTGATGGGCGCGACCTACGTAGCGGTCGCCGCCGAACACCCGCTGGCAACCCTGGCCGCGCAGAACAGTCCTGAGCTGCAAGCGTTCATCGCTGAATGCAAGGGCGGCAGCGTCGCTGAAGCCGACGTCGCCACTCAAGAGAAAAAAGGCCTGCCGACTTCGCTGTTCGTCGAGCACCCGCTGACCGGTGAGAAACTCCCGGTGTGGGTCGCCAACTATGTGCTGATGCATTACGGCGACGGCGCTGTGATGGCAGTTCCGGCGCACGATGAGCGCGATTTCGAGTTCGCCACCAAGTACAACCTGCCGATCAAATCCGTGGTGCGCACCAGCTCCGGCGACACCAACCCGGCGCCATGGCAAGACGCCTACGGCGAGCACGGCACGCTGATCAATTCCGGCGAGTTCGACGGCCTCGACTTCGAAGGCGCCTTCGACGCCATGGAAGTCGCGCTGATCAAGAAAGAACTCGGCGCCTCGCGCACCCAGTTCCGCCTGCGCGACTGGGGCATCAGCCGCCAGCGCTACTGGGGCTGCCCGATCCCGATCATCCACTGCGAAACCTGCGGCGATGTGCCGGTCCCGGAAGATCAACTGCCGGTCGTACTGCCCGAAGACGTGGTGCCGGACGGCGCCGGTTCGCCACTGGCACGCATGCCCGAGTTCTACGAGTGCAGCTGCCCGAAATGCGGCGCACCGGCCAAGCGTGAAACCGACACCATGGACACCTTCGTCGAGTCCTCGTGGTACTACGCCCGCTACGCCTCGCCACACTATGAAGGCGGCCTGGTAGAAAAATCGGCGGCCGATCACTGGTTGCCGGTGGACCAGTACATCGGCGGCATCGAACACGCAATTCTTCACCTGCTGTACGCGCGCTTCTTCCACAAGCTGATGCGTGACGAAGGCCTGGTGAGCTCCAACGAGCCGTTCAAGAACCTGCTGACCCAAGGCATGGTGATCGCCGAGACTTACTATCGTCGCGAAGCCAATGGTGCCTACACCTGGTTCAACCCGGCTGACGTAGAACTTGAGCGTGACAGCAAGGCCAAGGTCATTAGCGCCAAACTGATCTCCGACGGTCTGCCGGTGGAAATCGGCGGCACCGAGAAGATGGCCAAGTCCAAGAACAACGGCGTCGACCCACAGTCGATGATTGACCAGTTCGGCGCAGACACCTGCCGCCTGTTCATGATGTTCGCCTCGCCACCCGACATGAGCGCGGAATGGTCCGACTCCGGTGTCGAGGGTTCGCACCGCTTCCTCAAGCGCGTCTGGCGCCTGGCCCAAGCCCACGTCACACAGGGCCTGCCGGGCAAACTGGACATCGCCAGCCTGAACGACGAGCAGAAAGCCATTCGCCGTTCGATCCACCAGGCCATTAAACAGGCCAGCCACGACGTCGGCCAGAACCACAAATTCAACACCGCCATCGCCCAGGTGATGACGTTGATGAACGTGCTGGAAAAAGCCCCGCAAGGCACCGCACAGGATCGCGCGCTGATTCACGAAGGCCTGGAAACCGTGGTCCTGCTGCTGGCACCGATCACCCCGCACATCAGCCACGAGCTGTGGAATCAACTGGGTCACGCCGACCCGGTGATCGACGCAAGCTGGCCAGTGCTGGATGAGAGCGCGTTGGTACAGGACAGCCTGCAACTGGTGATTCAGGTCAACGGCAAGCTGCGCGGCCACATTGAAATGCCGGCCAGCGCCACTCGCGAAGAAGTCGAAGCGGCCGCAAGGGCCAATGAGAACGTGCTGCGCTTCGTCGATGGCCTGACTATTCGTAAAGTGATCGTAGTGCCCGGGAAACTGGTCAATATCGTCGCCAGCTAATTGGATCAGGCGCCAGGTGAGCCTGGCGCCGAGTTAAACCTTTCGGGCCGCACGGTCGGCCCACATGGTTTCAAGGGGAGCAACAAGATGATCAAACGCAATCTGCTGGTGATGGGCCTCGCAGTCCTGTTGAGCGCCTGCGGTTTCCAGCTGCGCGGCACGGGCACCACCGAACTGGCGATCAAGGAACTCGACCTTAGCGCCCGCAATGCCTATGGCGAAACCGTGACGCAACTGCGTCAGGTACTGCAAAGCAGCGGCGTCAAGGTCTACACCGGTGCACCGTACAAGCTGATTCTGACCGATGAGCAGGAAAGCCAGCGCATCCTCAGCTACGCCGGTGCCGGCCGTACGGGTGAGTATCAGGTGACCACCGTGCTGAACTACGACATCCGTGGCGAACACAACCTGGCCCTGATGAGCGACAAGCTTGAAGTGCAGAAAATCTTCATCCACGACGGCAACAACCTGGTAGGTTCCGACCAGGAAGCCGCCACCGCTCGCGCTGAAACCCGTCGCGAACTGGTCCAACGCATGATGCTGCGTTTGCAACAGATCACACCGGTTCAGCTGGAGAAGCTGCAACAGACTGCGAACAACCGTGCCAAGGCTGAAGCCGATGCACTGAACGCAGCACAGAAGGCTGAAGCGGAAACTCCGCGCCAGTCGCCCGTCGAAATCCCGCAGCAATAAGACTTACGGGGCGCTCAGGCGCCCCGTTCGCCCTCTCTTATGAAACTCGCCCCCGCCCAACTCGCCAAACACCTGCAAGGTGCCCTTGCGCCGGTCTACATCATCAGTGGTGATGACCCGTTGCTATGCCAGGAAGCGGCCGACGCCATTCGCGCTGCGGCTCGCCAGCAAGGTTTCGATGAACGCCAGGTCTTCGCCGCCGACACCAGTTTCGACTGGGGAACGCTGCTGCAGGCCGGTGCCAGCATGTCGTTGTTCGCCGAAAAGCGTCTATTGGAGCTGCGTTTGCCTTCCGGCAAGCCTGGCGACAAAGGCGCCGCGGCGTTCATCGAATACTGCTCGCGCCCGGCCGAAGACACGATCTTGCTGATCAGCCTGCCCAAGCTCGATGGTGCCGCGCAGAAGACCAAGTGGGGTAAGGCGCTGGTTGAAGGTGCGCAGACTCAGTTCGTGCAGATCTGGCCGGTGGACGCGAACCAGTTGCCGAGCTGGATTCGCCAGCGCTTGTCCCAGGCTGGGCTGTCTGCCAGCCAGGACGCTGTCGAACTGATTGCTGCCCGGGTCGAGGGCAACCTGTTGGCCGCCGCCCAGGAAATCGAAAAGCTCAAGCTGATGGCCGAGGGTGGCCAGATCACCGTCGAAACCGTGCAGGCGGCCGTAGCCGACAGTGCGCGCTTTGATGTGTTTGGCCTGACCGATGCGATTCTCAACGGCGAAGCTGCCCATGCCCTGCGTATGCTCGAAGGGCTGCGGGGTGAAGGCGTAGAACCGCCGGTGATTCTCTGGGCCCTGGCCCGAGAGTTGCGCCTTCTGGCCAACCTGTCGCTGCAATACAGCCAGGGTGTACCGCTGGACAAAGCCTTCAGCTCGGCGCGACCGCCAGTCTGGGATAAACGCAAACCGTTGATGAGCAAAGCCCTGCAACGCTACTCGGCGCAACGCTGGGCGCAGTTGTTGCTGGAAGCGCAGCGTATCGATGCGCAAATCAAGGGCCAGGCGGCGGGTTCACCGTGGATGAGCTTGAGTCGGTTGTCGTTGTTAATGGCTGGGCAACGGCTGAACTTGCCCGCCGAGTAACCTGTAGCAGCTGGCGAAGCCTGCGTTCGGCTGCGCAGCAGTCGTAAAATCAGACAGCACGGTGTGTCAGGATGATCCGGAACTCAGGGTTTACGACTGCTGCGCAGCCGAACGCAGGCTTCGCCAGCTGCTACAGAGGTTTCCTACACGACTCACATCCATTTGCCCTATAGACAGAACCCCAACTTCGGCAGATTATTTCCCCCGCAAAACCCACCTATCTGTGAGATCCGATCATGAGCAAAAAGCCATCTAAAAATGGCCCGAACAAGGCCAAATCCATCATCGCCCAGCCACTGTTCCGCAGCCGTCAGGAACGAGCCGGCAAGGGCAAAGGCAGCTACCGCCGCGAAGCCTTCCAGTCTAATAGCTGGGAGGCTTCTTACTTTCTGGCCGCTTGAAGCGCAGCCCCCCTTCTCCATGGTAAGGTCTGCACCTGATTCGTATTCCCTGGACCTGTGCATGCCCCTTTGTCTTTCCCGTCGTTGGCACCTACGCCAATTGATTGCTGCCTCCAGCCTCATCTTGCTTGTCGCCTGCGCGGAAAAACCCACCGCCGCCGACGCCCAACCGCTTCAGACCGCCCCCGTCTCGACCGCTCCTGCGGTGATTCCGCCTGTGGTACCGAGTGGTGACAACCTCGACATCCAGCCGACCCAGACCTTCGCTGAATGGCAGGCCGGTTTCCGCAAGGACGCCCTGGCCGCCGGTATTCGCGCCGATCTGTTCGACCGCGCTTTCGCCAATGTCAGCTTCGACGACAGCGTGATCCGCGCCGACCGTAGCCAGCCGGAATTCTCCCGCCCGGTGTGGGAATACCTCGACGGTGCGCTGTCGCCGCTGCGCGTGCGCAAAGGCCAGGCGCTGGTCAGCCAGTACGCCGACATCCTGCAAAGCATCGAGCAACGCTATGGCGTCGACCGTCAGGCACTCGTCGCGGTGTGGGGCATGGAAAGTAACTTCGGGCAGTTCCAGGGCAGCAAGTCGGTGATCAACTCCCTGGCGACCCTGGCCTATGAAGGCCGCCGCCCTGGGTTCGCCCATGCGCAACTGATCGCCGCGCTGCAGATCCTGCAACAGGGCGATATCACCCCGGAGAAAATGCTCGGTTCCTGGGCCGGCGCCATGGGCCAGACCCAGTTCATTCCGACCACCTACAACACCCACGCCGTGGATTTCGATGGCGACGGGCGCCGCGACATTTGGGGCAGCCCCGCCGATGCCTTGGCCTCGACTGCGCATTACCTGCAAAACTCCGGCTGGCAGAAAGGCCAGCCGTGGGGCTTCGAGGCGCAGCTGCCGGGCAACTTCAATTACGTCCTGGCCGACGGCACGATTCGCAAGAGCGTTGCCGAATGGCTGCAACTGGGCGTAACCCTGCCCAATGGCGCGCAAGTCCCGGCGGGCTCCGAACACTTGTCGGCCGCCCTGCTGCTCCCGGCCGGTTATCGCGGCCCGGCGTTCCTGGTCCTCGACAACTTCCGCGCGATCCTCAAGTACAACAACTCGTCGTCTTATGCCTTGGCGGTCAGCCTGCTGTCCGAACGCTTCAACGGCGCCGGCCTGATCAACGGCACCTGGCCAAAAGATGATTTGCCGCTCAGCCGTAGCGAGCGGATCGAGCTGCAAAACCTGCTGAGTGCGCAGAACTACGAGGCGGGCACTGCCGACGGCATTATCGGCGCCAATACCCGCAAGGCAATCCGCAGCGCCCAGCAGTCGTTTGGCTGGCCGGCGGATGGGTATCCGACGCACAAGTTGCTGGAAGGTTTGCGTAGCCGCTAAAAGCAAAAGCTTCGCGGGCAAGCCTCGCTCCTACAGGTTTATGCGTAATTCCTGTAGGAGCGAGGCTTGCCCGCGAAGACTGACTAACTGGCGACGACGTTCTAACGCTTGACCACCACATCCTGCTCCAACACCAACACCTTGTTCCCCGCATCCAGCTTGACCAGCGCGCCCATGGGCAACGTCAGGTTCGGATCACAATGCCCGCTGCGCCACCCGGCCAGCACCGGAATCCGCAACGGTTCGAAAGTCTGCTTGAGCAACCGCGCCAACGCAGCGCCATCCACCCCCGCCACATCCCCCACCAGCACCCCGCGCAGTTTGCCCAACGTGCCGGCCAGGCGCAGATGGGTCAGCAGCCGGTCGATGCGATACAGCGGCTCGTTGATGTCCTCGATGAACAGGATGACGCCCTCGGCATCGATTTCGTACGGCGTGCCCATGGTCGCGGCGATCAACGACAGGTTCCCCCCCAGCAAGCGCCCGTGAGCGATGCCAGGCTCGACGGTGCTTAACGGGTAGGCCACCGGGTGCGTCAGCACGCTGCCGGCCTTCAGCTGCCCGCGCAGCATGTTGAAGAACGAAGCCTCGGTAGGCTTTTGCTTGTCACCCAACAAATCTGCGTTGAGCAACGGCCCATGAAAGGTCACGAAGCCTGCGTAACGGCTGATAGCCAGATGCAACGCGGTGATGTCGCTGTAACCGATAAAGGGCTTGGCATTGGCGCGTAACAAGTCGAAATCGAGGCGATCCAGCAATCGCGGCGTACCGTAACCGCCGCGCAGGCAAATGATCGCGTCGACCTCGGTGTCGGCGAATGCCCCGTGCAGGTCATTGAGCCGCACTTCGTCACTGCCGGCCAGGTAGCCTTCTTGCTGGTATACGCCGGGAAACACCCGCAGCTCATAGCCCCGGGCACGCATCCATTGCACGGCTTTGTCGGTGTCCAGGGTGGCGGGACCGGCGGGCGCAATCACGCCGATCAGCCCTTCCGACGGCAGGGCCGGCACAGGGGCGTGAGGAAAAAGGGTGTGGGTCGGTCGAACGGTCATCCATGAATCTCCCTGCATGAAATCTTCAGCACACAGTAGTCAGGAACGGGCATAAACAGAAGGGGGTCGATCACGCCACGCAGTGCGGGAAAAGACCACCGTGGACGTAGGCAAGGCAAAAAAACGCCCGCATGGCCGGAACCGTGCGGGCGTTTTTGTCGTTCAGCCGCGAATCACAACGACGCTATCAGCTCGGCTTTAACCAGCTTCGCCTGCTCGTCGGCGTGGTACGAGGAACGCACCAACGGGCCGGAAGCGACGTTCTTGAAGCCCATCTTGTAGCCTTCCTCGGCGAACCAGGCGAACACGTCCGGGTGCACGAAACGCTGCACCGGCAGGTGGCTGCGGGACGGTTGCAGGTACTGGCCGAGGGTCAGCATGTCGATGTCGTGTTCGCGCATGCGCTTCATGACTTCGATGACTTCTTCGTCGGTTTCGCCCAGGCCCAGCATCAGGCCGGATTTGGTTGGAATGTGCGGCATCATCTGCTTGAAGCGTTGCAGCAGGGTCAGCGACCACTGGTAATCCGAACCCGGACGCGCAGCCTTGTACAGGCGCGGTACGGTTTCCAGGTTGTGGTTGAACACATCCGGCGGCTCGGCGGCGGTGATTTCCAGCGCCACGTCCATACGGCCGCGGTAGTCCGGGACCAGGGTTTCGAGCTGCACGTTCGGCGACAGCTTGCGGATCTCGCGGATGCAGTCGGCAAAGTGCTGGGCACCGCCGTCACGCAGGTCGTCGCGATCCACCGAAGTGATCACCACGTACTTGAGTTTCAGGTCGGCGATGGCGATGGCCAGGCTTTCCGGCTCGTTGGTGTCCAATGGCTTCGGACGACCGTGGCCGACGTCGCAGAACGGGCAGCGACGGGTGCAGATGTCGCCCATGATCATGAACGTGGCGGTGCCGCCGGAAAAGCACTCACCCAGGTTCGGGCAGGACGCTTCTTCGCAGACGCTGTGCAGCTTGTGTTTGCGCAGCAGGGCCTTGATGCGGTCGACTTCCGGGGACACCGGGATGCGCACGCGGATCCAGTCGGGTTTCTTCGGCAGTTCGGTGGTCGGAATGATCTTTACCGGGATACGTGCAACCTTCTCGGCGCCGCGCAGCTTGACGCCGGCTTCTACCTTGGCACGCGGGGCCGGACGCTCGGTGACATCCAGCGTCGGGATCATGGTTTGCACTGCATCAGTAGTCATATCAGTCGATTCCGCCCGTTAGGGTCGTCTGCTCAGCATAGTCGAGGTGTTTGACGAGCTGCGCGCGCAGCCGGGCACTTACCTCGGCAAATTCAATCGATCCTGCGTGATCGCTCAGCTGGGTCATCGCCAGCCCGGCGTAGCCGCAGGGATTAATCCGTCGAAACGGTTCCAGGTTCATGTCCACGTTCAGGGCCAGGCCATGAAAGGAGCAACCATGGCGGATCCGCAGACCCAACGAAGCAATTTTTGCCCCGTCGACGTAGACACCCGGCGCGTCCGGCTTGGCTGCGGCGGTGACGCCGTAGCTGGCCAGTAACTCGATCAGGCAGTGTTCCATGCGGGTGACAAGGTCACGCACGCCGAAACCCAGTTTGCGCACATCCAGCAACAGGTAGGCCACCAACTGGCCGGGGCCGTGGTAAGTCACCTGCCCGCCGCGATCGACCTGCACCACCGGGATATCTCCCGGCAGCAACAGGTGCTCGGCCTTGCCGGCCTGGCCCTGAGTGAACACCGGCGGGTGTTCGACCAGCCAGATCTCGTCCGCGGCGTCAGTGCCGCGTTCGTTGGTGAAGCGCTGCATGGCATGCCAGACCGGCTCGTAAGCCATCTGGCCGAGCTCGCGAAAGCCCAGCGTGCCAGACATCACAGCACCATGTGCACGAAACCGGTAGCCCGCAGTTCGCTGTTGATGTCGTACAGCTGGTCTTGACCGGTGGCGATGATGTGCAGCTGGATGGTGGTGTACTTGCCGTTGCTGCTCTGGCGTTCGTCCACCTTCTCATCGTTGATCGTCGCGTGTTTCTTGACGATATCGATGATCTTTTGCTTGATGTCGACAATGGTGTCACCGATCACCTTGATCGGATAATCATTGGCAGGGAATTCGATCTTTGGCGCCTTTACTTCGGTATCTGTCATGGCGTAACGGCCTCGTAAGCCGTGGCAACGGACATGGCCTCGCTCCGGATTGGATCGGGGCCATGCAAGTCCACACTAATTCAGTTGAACAAGCCGTAGAAGAATAGACGGATGCTATCCCACATGCGGCGGAAGATACCACCCTCGTCGACGGCGTCCAGGGCGATCAGGTCAGCGCTGTGCACCACCTTGTCGTCCAGCTTCACTTCGACTTTACCGATCACGTCGCCCTTGGCGATTGGCGCAACCAGTTGCGGGTTCATGGTCATGCTGGCGGCGAGCTTTTTCAGCTGGCCCTTCGGCAGGGTCATGGTCAGGTCTTCAGCCAGGCCGGCCTTGACTTGATTGGTGGTGCCTTTCCAGACAGGGGCCTGAGCCAGCTCGGCGCCTTTCTGATAGAAGGTCTGGGTTTCGAAGAAGCGGAAACCATAGGTCAGCAGTTTCTGGGTTTCGGAAGCACGGGCCACTTCGCTGTTGGTGCCGAACACCACGGCGATCAGGCGCATGCCATCACGGACGGCCGAGGACACCATGCAATAGCCGGCTTCGTCGGTGTGACCGGTTTTCAGGCCATCGACGGTCTTGTCGCGCCACAGCAGCAGGTTGCGGTTAGGCTGCTTGATGCCGTTCCAGAAGAACTCTTTCTGCGAGTAGATCGCGTAGTGAGCCGGGTCTTCGTGGATGATCGCGCGAGCCAGCAGCGACATGTCGTGAGCCGACGAGTAGTGCTCAGGGTTCGGCAGACCGGTCGGGTTCATGAAGTGGCTGTTGGTCATGCCCAGGTCGCCGGCCGTCTTGTTCATCATGTCGGCGAACGCGTCTTCGCTACCGGCGATGTGCTCGGAGAGCGCAACACTGGCGTCGTTACCCGACTGAATGATGATGCCGTGCAGCAAGTCGCTGACGGTTACCTGCGAGCCGACCTTGATGAACATCCGCGAACCGCCGGTGCGCCAGGCGTTTTCGCTGACGGTCACCGGGTCGTTTTCGCCGATCTGGCCACGACGGATTTCCAGCGTCGCAATGTACGCGGTCATCAGTTTGGTCAGGCTGGCTGGCGGCAGACGCTGGTCACCGTTGTTCTCGACCAGCACGTTACCGCTGCTGGCATCCATGAGCACATAGGATTTGGCGGCCAGTTGTGGTGGCGACGGCATCATTTCTACCGCAAAAGCGGCAGGCGTGATGAACAGCGGGACTAACAGGCACAGGCGTTTGGCAAAGGTGGTGATGTTCATCCGTCTCTCGAAATCGCTAATGGAAACTGCCCTAGGGCAAAACTAATCAGATGGCTTTCTAACGGGCCATCGCGTGTTCAGTTGCTCACTCAGAACCCTTGCCGGGCTTTTGTTCTTAACGAGCCAACAACCAGGTCCGCCCCCCAAACCGCAAGCGAACCTTCAATCAAGTACTGCGTGTTACTCGGCGGTGACCAGGCTCGGCGAACCGAGATTGGCCAATCGCACACTGTTCTGCACTTGCTGGATTTCACCCTGCGAACCGATCGGCCCCAGGCGCACCCGATGCAGTGTCTGTTGGTTGCGCACGATCGAGCTGATGAACACCGGAGCGCTCACCATCCCGCTGAGCTTCGATCTCAGGAGTTCTGCAGCGTCCGGGTTGGCGAACGCGCCCACCTGCAGATACTGGCCAGAGGCTGGTACAGAAGCGTTTTTTTTTGCGGCAACCTGCACCGGCACAGTGTCCGAGGCGTGTTGCTGCGGCGGCGGCGTCCATTGCTCGACCGTCCCCGCCGAAGCGGTAATGGTCGGCGCGGCATTTTGCGCTACTTGCGGCTCGTTGAGCATCAAAGGCGCCGGACGGCCTTTAGCGGCCCACCACTGTTGCGGATCGATGCCTTCAACCTTGACCCGCGCGGTGCCGATTTCGGCATAGCCGAGCTTCTTGGCGGCAGCATAGGATAAGTCGATGATGCGGTCCGAGTAGAACGGCCCACGGTCGTTGACCCGCAGGACCACGCTCTTGTTGTTGTCCAGGTTGGTCACCCGAACGTAACTCGGCAGCGGTAGCGTCTTGTGTGCGGCACTCATGCCGTACAGGTCATACACCTCGCCGTTGGCGGTGTTCTGGCCGTGGAACTTGGTGCCGTACCACGACGCGGTGCCCGAGGCGACGTAGGTCTTGGACTCTTGCAGCGGGAAGTAGGTCTTGCCCAGCACGGTGTACGGGTTGGCTTTATAAGGTCCGCTGTGCAAGGTCGGCGTGGCATCCGGGATGCGCGACACGTCGACGTCCCACCACGGCGCGCCGTCTTTGTGCGCGCGGTTGATGTCCAGCCCCGGCGTAGCTCGCACGGCGGTGGAGGGGGACTTCTGGGTCGGCGCGCGGCTGGTCGTACAACTGGCGACCAGCACCGCCAACGCGGCGTATGCCATCAGCTTCAGGGGTTTATTCATAGGCAATGCCCGCATTACTTGACGCCCCGTGCTTGGACCAGCTGTTCAGACAGTTGATGTACGGCCATGGCGTACATCACGCTGCGGTTATAACGCGTGATCGCGTAGAAATTCTTCAGGCCCATCCAGTACTCGGGGCCATTGTCACCTTCCAGGCGGAAAGCGGTGACGGGCATATCATCGCGCAGCGCATCATGACTCGACCAGCCCAACGCCCGCAACTCCCCGACGGTTTTCGTCGGCTCAATGCCGGTGGTCAAACCCTCGTCCACCTGATCGCCACGCACATCGGCGCGGCTGACCACAGGCTCGCCGGCAACCCAGCCGTGACGCTTGAAATAACTGGCGACGCTGCCGATGGCATCGTCCGGATTGGTCCAGATATTAATGTGGCCGTCACCGTCGAAGTCCACCGCATACGCGCGAAAACTGCTCGGCATGAACTGCGGCAGGCCCATGGCACCGGCGTAGGAACCTTTGAGGGTCAACGGGTCGACCTGCTCTTCCCGGGCCAGCAGCAGGAATTCACGCAATTCCTTACGGAAGAATTCGGCACGGGGAGGATAGTCGAAACCCAGGGTCGACAATGCATCGATCACCCGGTAATTGCCGGTATTGCGGCCGAAAAAGGTTTCAACGCCGATGATCGAGACAATTACCTGAGCCGGTACGCCATATTCCTGCTCGGCACGGGCCAACACCGCCTCGTGCTGGCGCCAGAAGTCCACGCCACGGGCAATGCGCGCGTCGGTAATGAACATCGGGCGATATTCGTTCCACTGTTTAACCCGCTCGGCAGGTTTGGAAATAGCGTCCAGGATCGCCTGCTTGCGCGCGGCTTCGCGGAACACGCCCATCAGCTGTTCACCGGCAAAACCGTAGTCGCGGGTCATTTCACCGACGAATTCGGCCACCTGGGGTGAGCCTTCGTAATCGCCGGCCCGCGTTTCTGCGGTACCAAGGATGCCTACCAGGCCGACCCACGGCGCGTATCGAGTCGCCCAGCCACGCATTGCTTGCATTGAAATCTTCACCTTATTCAAACCTGTGCGATCCACTTACGATGGGTATGGATCGACATCAAAACCCCAAACGCTGACAGCAGCGTCACCAGCGAAGTTCCTCCGTAGCTAATGAACGGCAACGGCACCCCCACAACCGGCAACAGGCCACTGACCATACCGATGTTGACGAAAACGTAAACAAAAAACGTCATGGTCAGGCTGCCTGCGAGCAATTTGCCGAACAAAGTCTGGGCCTGGGCGGTAATCACCAGCCCGCGACCGATCAACAACAGGTAAATCAGCAACAGTGCGCAAATGCCCACCAGGCCGAATTCCTCGCCCAACACCGCAATAATGAAGTCGGTGTGGCTTTCGGGCAGGAAGTCCAGGTGCGACTGGGTACCCAGCAACCAGCCCTTGCCGAAAACGCCGCCAGAACCGATGGCAGCCTTGGACTGAATGATGTTCCAGCCGGTGCCCAGCGGATCGCTTTCCGGGTCGAGGAACGTCAGGATTCGCTGCTTCTGGTAGTCGTGCATGATGAAGAACCACATCGCCACCGCCACCGGCACTGCCGCGGCGATCACGCTGAGGATCCAGCGCCAGCGCAGGCCGCCCATGAACAGCACGAACGCGCCGCCGGCCAGGATCAGCAGCGAAGTGCCGAGATCCGGCTGACGCACGATCAGGATAAACGGCAAGCCAATCAGGAACAGACTGACGCCCACGTGCTTGAGCTGCGGTGGCAACGTGCGTTTGGACAAGTACCAGGCGATGGTCGCCGGCATCAGGATCTTCATGAATTCCGAGGGCTGGAAGCGGATCACCCCGGGAATGTTGATCCAGCGCGTGGCGCCCATGGCGTTGTGGCCCATGACGTCCACCACTACCAGCAACAGCACGCCGAGCACGTAGCCGACCGGCACCCAACGGGCCATGAAACGTGGTTCGAACTGGGCGATGACGATCATCGACACCAGGCCGATACCGAATGAAGTGGCTTGCTTGCCCAGCAGATCCCAGCTCTTGCCACTGGCCGAATACAGCACAAACAGGCTGCCGGCGGCGAGGGTCAGCAGCAGGATCAGCAATGGGCCGTCAATGTGCAGGCGTTGCAACAGCGTCGCTCGGCGACGCATCACGTCCTCACTGGAGAGGATGCGATCGAAATTACTCTTCACGGGCCGTAGCCTCCGCGCTGATAGGGCCGGCGTACTCAGGTTTGAGTCGTCCATCCTGGTCCAGGAGCCAGGCATCCATGACTTGACGTACAACCGGCGCGGCGACGCCGGAGCCGGACTCGCCGTTCTCGACCATCACCGACACCACGATTTTCGGGTTGTCGGCCGGCGCGAAGCCGACGAACAAGGCGTGGTCGCGGTGACGCTCCTGCACCTTGGAACGGTCGTACTTCTCGCCCTGCTTGATCGCGACCACCTGGGCCGTACCGCTTTTGCCGGCGATCCGGTATTGCGAACCGATGGCCGCTTTGCGCGCGGTGCCGCGCGCGCCGTGCATCACTTGCTGCATGCCGTGGTTGACCTTGGCCCAGTCGGACGGGTCGCGCAGGACGATGTCCGGCATCGGATCTTCATCCTTGGGCTTTTCGCCTTCGACGGTCTTGGCCAGGTGCGGACGGTTCCACACACCTTTGTTGGCCACCAGCGCCGTGGCTTGCGCCAGTTGCAGCGGCGTCGACTGCATGTAGCCCTGGCCGATCCCCAGAATCAGGGTTTCGCCCGGGAACCAGGCCTGACGCCGGGTTGCACGCTTCCACTCGCGGGACGGCATCAGCCCGGGCGATTCTTCGAACATGTCCAGCGAGACCTTCTGGCCAATGCCGAACTTGCCCATGTACGAGGACAACCGATCGATGCCCAGCTTGTGGGCCAGGTCATAGAAGTAGGTGTCGTTGGAACGCATGATCGCCGTGTCCAGGTCGACGAAGCCGTCGCCGGTACGGTTCCAGTTACGGTATTTGTGATCGTAGTTGGGCAGTTGGTAATAACCCGGGTCGAACACACGGGTCGAGGCTGTGACCACACCGGAATCCAGGCCGGCAATCGCCACCGCTGGCTTGATGGTCGAGCCCGGCGGGTACAGACCGCGCAGGACGCGGTTGAACAGCGGCCGGTCAATCGAATCGCGCAACTCGGCATAGGCCTTGAAGCTGATGCCGGTGACGAACAGGTTCGGGTCGAAGCTCGGCTGACTGACCATCGCCAGCACTTCGCCGGTTGCCGGGTCCAGCGCCACCACCGCACCACGGCGACCACCGAGCGCCAACTCGGCGGCTTCCTGCAATTTGATGTCCAGGCTCAGGACGATGTCCTTGCCGGGAATCGGATCGGTACGCTTGAGCACACGCAATACGCGGCCCCGAGCGTTGGTCTCGACTTCTTCGTACCCTACCTGGCCGTGCAGCTCGGGCTCGTAGAAGCGCTCAATGCCGGTCTTGCCGATGTGATGGGTGCCGCTGTAGTTGACCGGGTCCAGCGACTTCAGCTCTTTCTCGTTGATCCGGCCCATGTAGCCCACGGAGTGCGCAAAATGCGCGCCCTGCGGGTAATGCCGCACCAACTGCGCGACCACTTCCACACCCGGCAACCGGAACTGGTTCACCGCGATCCGCGCGATCTGCTCTTCGGTCAGCTCGAACAGGATCGGCACCGGCTCGAA
Source organism: Pseudomonas sp. ADAK2 (assembly GCF_012935755.1). Taxonomy (GTDB): domain Bacteria; phylum Pseudomonadota; class Gammaproteobacteria; order Pseudomonadales; family Pseudomonadaceae; genus Aquipseudomonas. The sequence continues at coordinate 5,348,683 of NZ_CP052862.1, read as the reverse complement.
CGGCCGGCGCCCCTGCTTCATGCGTTTCTCGAAGATCACCCGGTCCTCGGGCGTCAGTTCCAGCACCTGGACGATCACGTCGAGCACTTGCTGCCAGTCGCCGGAGCGCTCGCGGGTCATACTCAGGCTGAAGCTGGGCCGGTTATCGGCCACCACCACGCCATTACGGTCGAAGATCAGCCCACGAGTCGGCGGAATCGGCTGCACGTGGACGCGGTTGTTTTCCGACAGGGTCGAGTGGTACTCGTACTGGATGACCTGGAGGAAATACAGCCGCGCGATCAGCACGCAGATTAGCGCCACCACCGCAATTGCCCCGAACACGACGCGGCCACGCACCAGACGGGCGTCTTTTTCGTGGTCCTTGATGCGGATCGGCTGGGACATGAGGGCAGAGCTACTTGTGGTAAGGGTGGCCGGACAACACTGTCCAGGCACGATACAACTGTTCGCCGATCAGAATCCGCACCAGCGGGTGCGGCAACGTCAACGGCGACAACGACCAGCGCTGATCAGCCCGGGCACAGACTTCCGGCGCCAGCCCTTCGGGGCCACCGACCATGAAATTCACCGTGCGCGAGTCCAGCCGCCAGCGATCGAGTTCGACCGCCAGTTGCTCGGTACTCCAGGGCTTGCCGTGGACTTCGAGGGTGACAACCCGCTCGTTCGGCCCGACCTTGGCCAGCATGGCTTCGCCTTCCTGACGGATGAAGCGCGCCACGTCGGCGTTCTTGCCACGGGTGTTGAGCGGTATTTCCACCAGTTCCAGCGCCAGCTCGGACGGAAGACGCTTGGCATATTCATGCCAGCCTTCTTCCACCCACTTGGGCATGCGTGAACCGACGGCGATCAGTCGCAGTCGCACAGCGGTCCCTTATTGCTGGTCTTTGTTGAGCTTGATGAAATGCTCGTGGGTGTTTTCCGGGCTGTGGTGAGCCGCGTTCAGCGCACGGCTCTGCTCGGCACCGGACCACAGGCGCTCGAGGTCGTAAAACTGACGAGCCGAAGCGGTCATCATGTGCACGATCACGTCGTCCATATCCAGCAGGACCCAGTCGCTGTCGCCCTTGCCTTCTTCACCCAACGGCTTGACGCCGAGGGCTTTGACCGCTTCGCGAACCTTGTCCAGCATCGCGCCGATCTGGCGGTTGGAGGTACCGGTGGCGATGATCATGTAGTCAGTGATGCTCTGCTTTTCGCGAACGTCGATGACCTGGATGTCCTGGCCTTTTACGTCTTCCAGGGCAGCTACGGCAATCTTGACCAGCTCGTCACCCTTCAGCGGCTCGGTGGTAAGAACCGGCTCAGGCAGCGGGGCGCTCTTGAACGTGCCTTTGCGCTTTACTTTAGTTACGTCTTTGTTCGTCATATAAAACTCGTTTTGCTCGTATGTTCGGGCGCTTCAATACACGTCATTACGTGCCGGGAAGCATGCCCTCTTTTCAGTTCGACGCACGGTAAAGACCGTGCGCATCGATGTAGGCCAGGACCGCGTCGGGCACCAGGAAACGTACCGACTTACCGCTGGCCAGCAGTTGACGGATCTGGGTGGCGGATACCGCGAGCGGCGTCTGCCAGACGAATGCAATCTGTCCGCTCGGCCCTTTGAGGGCCAGCGGGTCGCTCACCGAGCGTGCCGCCAACAGATTGCGCAAGGCATCCGGCGGTTCGCTGTCGGCATCCGGGCGTTGCAGCACCAGGATGTGGCAATGCTGGAGCAACTCTTCCCAGCGGTGCCAAGTGGGCAGGCCGCAAAATGCGTCCCAGCCCAAAAGTAGAAAAACCTGGGTATCCGCGGCCATCTCAGCACGCATCAATTCCAGGGTATCGATAGTGTAGGACGGTTTGTCCCGCTGCAATTCGCGGGCGTCCACCACCAACGGTGCCACACCGGCCACCGCGCACTCGACCATCGCCAGACGGTCCTGCGCCGACACCTGTGGCGTATTCCGATGAGGCGGTCTGGCACTGGGTGTCAGACGCAGCTCATCGAGCCCCAGGGATTCGGCGACTTCCAGTGCACCGCGCAAATGGCCGATGTGCACCGGGTCGAAGGTTCCGCCCAGCACGCCAATGCGTCGAGGCCCAGCCTCGCCGGCAGTGACCGGGGCTGACGGGTCGAGGTCGCCCAAGTCAGACCGACTCCTGTCCGCGCAACTGGCCGTCACCGACCACGATGTACTTCTCGCAGGTCAAACCTTCGAGGCCCACCGGGCCGCGGGCGTGCAGCTTATCAGTAGAAATGCCAATCTCGGCACCCAATCCGTATTCAAAGCCATCGGCGAAGCAGGTCGGGGTGTTGATCATCACCGACGATGAGTCGACTTCGGCCACGAAACGCCGGGTGTCAGCGAGGTTTTCGCTGACGATCGAATCGGTGTGATGGGAGCCGTGCTTATTAATATGCTCGATGGCCTGATCCAAGCCATCGACGACGCGGATCGACAAGATCGGCGCCAGGTATTCGGTGTTCCAGTCTTCTTCAGTCGCCGCCGCAGCATCAATGATCGCCCGCGTACGTTCGCAACCGCGCAGCTCGACGCCTTTTTCGCGGAACTGAGCGGCCATCGATGGCAGGAAATCCTTGGCGACGGTTTGATCTACCAGCAGGGTTTCCATCGCGCCGCAGATGCCATACCGGTAAGTCTTGGCGTTGAAGGCGATGCGCTGGGCTTTCGCCAGATCGGCGTGGGCACTGACGTAAACGTGGCAAATGCCGTCCAGGTGCTTGATCACGGGCACGCGGGCGTCGCGGCTGACCCGTTCGATCAGGCCCTTGCCACCGCGCGGCACGATGACGTCGACGTATTCCGGCATGGTGATCAACGCGCCAACGGCGGCACGGTCGGTGGTCTCGACCACTTGCACCACGGCGGCCGGCAGCTCGGCTTCGGCCAGGCCGCGCTGGATGCAGGCGGCAATGGCACGGTTGGAATGAATCGCTTCGGAGCCGCCACGCAGGATGGTCGCGTTACCGGACTTCAGACACAGGCTGGCGGCATCGATGGTCACGTTTGGCCGGGATTCGTAAATGATGCCGATCACGCCCAACGGCACACGCATCTTGCCGACCTGGATGCCGGACGGGCGAAAGCTCATGTCGCGGATTGCGCCGACCGGGTCCGGCAGGGCTGCAACCTGGCGCAGACCGACGATCATGCTGTCGATGCGCGCCGGGGTCAGCGCCAGACGCTCCAGCAAGGCAGCGTCAAGACCGTTGGCCCGACCGGCGGCCAGATCCAGTTCATTGGCGGCCGTCAACTCGCCGCGCGCGGCGTCCAGCGCATTGGCAGCAGCCTGCAAGGCGCGGTTTTTCTGCGCAGTGCTGGCACGGCCGATGATGCGCGACGCTTCGCGGGCAGCGCGACCCAGGCGGGTCATGTAGTCGAGGACGGACTCAGTCATGTCTGATGGGATCTTGGCAAAGATGAAAGCGGCAGATTATAGCTGTCGCGTCCTAGGACTAACAGCGGTGACAGGCGGATGGTCGAAATGGAGGGCAAATTGCCGACGTTCAGCCGTGATTAAGCTGCAAATTGGTATCATCACCGCTCAATCAGCCCTGATAAACGCCGTTCATCATGTCCAACCTGACTGTTCGCGCCGCCCTTTCAGCCTTGCCCACGGCGCTGCCGGATGCTTTTTTCGACCGCGACGCACAAGTCCTGGCCCGGGATTTACTCGGTAAAGTCATCCGTCACCGGGTGGGCGACCTGTGGCTCAGCGCCCGGATCATCGAGACCGAAGCGTATTACTGCGAAGAAAAAGGCAGCCACGCGTCCCTTGGCTACACAGAAAAACGTAAGGCTTTGTTTCTGGATGGCGGCCACATCTATATGTATTACGCCCGGGGCGGCGATTCTCTGAACTTCAGTGCCCAAGGGCCGGGCAATGCCGTGCTGATCAAATCCGCCTATCCGTGGGTCGATGAATTGAGCGGGCCGGCGAGTCTGGCGCAGATGCTGCTGAACAACCCCGACGCCCAGGGCCGCCCTCGCCCCGCGCAAAAACTCTGCGCCGGCCAGACCTTGCTCTGCAAATCGCTGGGGTTGAAGGTGCCGGTCTGGGACGCCAAGCGCTTTGATCATGAAGTGTTGCTGGTGCAAGACATCGGCCCCGCCCCCGTCCACATCGTTCAAACCACGCGACTGGGCATTCCCCATGGCCGTGACGAACACCTGATGTACCGCTTTGTCGATGCGGCGTATGCGCCGTACTGCACGCGGAACCCGCTGCGCCGGGGGCAGGTCGAAGGTCGCGATTATTTTTTGCTGTGAACACACGCCCCGCCGGGGTCGATTCGTAGAATGGAGTTGTACGTATGGGCCCATGGCTCGATAGCATCACCGGCTGGTTGACGGTCAATCCGCAGTGGCTGGCCGCCGCCGTATTCATCGTGGCCTGCGTGGAATGCCTGGCGATTGCCGGGTTGATCGTGCCGGGCACGGTTTTGTTGTTTGCCGTGGCGGTGCTGGCCGGCAGTGGCGCGCTGTCGCTGGGCGAAACGCTGTTGCTGGGATTCCTCGGCGGCTTGCTGGGTGATGTAATTTCCTACTTCCTGGGACGACACTTCCACCAGAACATTCGGCGCTTGCCGGGCCTGCGTCATCACCCGGAATGGATTGCCGGGGCCGAGTCCTATTTCCAGCGCTATGGCATCGCCAGCCTGTTGGTCGGGCGTTTCATCGGGCCGTTGCGGCCAATGTTGCCGATGGTGGCCGGGATGTTCGACATGCCCTTCCCGCGCTTCGCCGCCGTCAGCCTGTTGGCCGCCGCCGGCTGGACCATTGCCTATCTGCTGCCGGGTTGGGCCACGGGAGCGGCGATTCGCCTGCCCTTGCCGGAAGGATTCTGGCCTGAAGCCGGGATCGTCGCCGGTAGCATTGCGGCGATGATCGGCTTGAGCGTCACCAGCAGTTTGCGACGCCATCGGCATGCCACCGCTTATATTGCCGGCCTCGGTCTGCTGATTTTGCTGGGACTGTTTATCGGGTATCCGCATCTGACGGCCCTCGACCAGGGCGTGATGACCCTGGTGCAAGAACACCGCAGCCCAATGCTCGATGAAGTGGCGGTGACCTTCACGCTGATCGGTGAATTCCGCTACATGCTGGTATTCAGCGCCCTGTTGACCGGCCTGCTGTTGCTCACCCGGCAATGGCGCCAGGCAATCTTCGCCGGCGGTACGCTATTGTTTACCGCCCTGGGCAACACCGTGACCAAGCAATTTTTCGCCCGTGTGCGTCCGGAAGTATTGAGCGACCCGCTGACCAGTTACAGCATGCCCAGCGGCCACGCTTCGGGCTCTTTTGCGCTATTCCTGACCCTCGCGGTGCTCGCCGGTCGCGGGCAGCCGCCACGGATGCGCCTGACCTGGCTGCTGCTGGGCTGCCTGCCGGCGCTGTCGATTGCCTTGTCGCGGGTGTACCTCGGCGCGCACTGGCCGACAGACGTGCTGGCCGGCGCGATGCTGGCGGCGTGTGTCTGTGCCGCGGGCCTGTGGCTGAGTCAACGCCAGACGCCGCTCAACGCCATGCCGCCGAAGGTCTGGTGGCTGGTGTTGCCGTCGTTGCTGGCGCTGTTTGCCTTTTTTGCGTTGCGCCATTTGCCGCATACGATGTTGCGCTACGCCTACTGAAGATCGCAGCCCCGTAGCAGCTGCCGAGCAGCTGCCGAGTAGCGCAAGGCTGCATTCGGCTGCACAGCAGTCGCCATTCAGGCACACCGCATGCTCAGGATTTGCGAGGACTTCGTCCTCGAACGCAGCCTCGCGGGCTCGGCAGCTGCTACATGCGCCCGTCAGGCAAACAACTCGCCCTGCAACTCATCCAGCAACGCCTGAATCGCATCCAGCCGTTGTTGCGGGTCATCGAGTTGCAGCAGGTCGATCTTGTCCACTTCGGCGAACGGCAGCAGGTACGCCAACTGATTGGCCAGCGACTGTTGCCCGGTCGCTTCGGTGCCCATGTTCAGCGCTTCGACCATCGGGTGTTCGGCCAGGGCCTTGAGCAAGGCAACCAGGTCGGCGTCTTCATCCTGCAACGGTTGTTCGGGCTCGTCTTCCAGCCACTCGACATCGGCGATGGTCAGGTGATCGCGCTGCACTTCGGAGCGCAAGACGTGGAACCGCCGCCCACCCTGTACCCGAATCCCCAACAAGCCGTTGTCCTGCTGCTTGAAATCGGTGATCAACGCTTCACAGCCGACCAGCGCATAACCTGCCGGGGCGATGCCGACTTCCTCGCCATCGAGGATGCACACCACGCCGAAGCCGCTGCCCTGTTTCATGCAGCGGCTGATCATGTCCAGGTAGCGCGCCTCGAAAATCTGCAAATCGAGGATGCAACCAGGGAACAGCACCGTGTTCAGCGGAAAAAGCGGCAAGCTCATAGACATATCCTTACACCACCATCGACACGGCCAACGGCAGGAATACCGCCGTGGCCACGCCCATCAGACTCATCGCCAGCGCCGCGAAGGCGCCGCACTCTTCACTTTCCTGCAACGCCACCGACGTGCCGACCGCGTGGGCGGTCAGCCCTAAAGCCATGCCGCGGGCCTCAGGACTGTGGACACCGAGCCGGGTCAAAAGACTCGGGCCGAAAATCGCACCGATCACACCGGTAATCAACACGAACACCGCCGCCAGCGCCGCGACACCACCGATCTGCTCAGCCACCAACATGGCAATCGGCGAGGTCACGGATTTGGGCGCCATGGTCATCAGGATCATGTGTTCGGCGCCGAACCACCAGCCGAGCAACACGCCCATGCCCGTGGCGACCACGCCGCCTATCACCAGCGTAGTAAATATCGGCCAGAATAACTGCCGAATCCGTCGCAGATTCAAGTACAGCGGCACCGCCAGGGCAACGGTGGCGGGACCGAGCAGGATGCTGAGGATCTCGGTGCTCTTGCGGTACTCGGCGTAGGTCAGGCCGCAGCCTACCAATACGCCGATCACCAGCAGCATGGACACCAGCACCGGTTGCAGGAAGATCCAGCGGGTTTTCTCGAACGCCGCGAGCACTAGTTGATAAGCGCCGAGGGTAATGCCGATGCCGAACAGCGGATGGTGAATCACCGAATCGAGAGCGCCCTGCCAATCGAGAATCATGGACGATCTCCGCGATGGGCATGACGCTTGACCAGGCGCTGCATCAGCCCCCCGACGAAGGCCATCGACAGCACCAGCGACAACACCAATGCGCCAGCGATGGCCCAGAAATCCGCGGCAATGTCCTTGGCGTAAACCATCACACCCACCGCCGGCGGCACCAGCAACAGCGGCAGGTAGCGCAGCAGACTACTGGCGGCCAGGTTCAGCGGTTCGCCGACTTCGCCACGACAAATCAGGAACACCAGCAACAGCAGCAGGCCGACAATCGGCCCCGGCAGCACCGGCAAAAACAGGTGGTTGATGGCTGTGCCCAGCAATTGGAACAGCACCAGCCAGGTCAGGCCACGTAACAACATCCAGCAATCTCCCCACGTGTTGTCCCCATCAAAAAGGGGCCGGGCATTATAAGCACGCCGACGCTATAGACCGGCATTCGCCAAAAGCATGGTCAGTTGACCGGAGCCATTTGCCATGTTGATCTAAAGTGGTAATCCGGGAGGTCAAATCCCCCCAACTCAAAACTATAAAACCGATGAACCCAAGGAGAGTCTCAATGCCCTATGTTCCCGTTGCAGAGCTCAAAGATTATGTCGGCAAGGAACTTGGACGTTCCGAATGGCTCACCATCGATCAGGAGCGCATCAACCTGTTCGCCGAAGCCACCGGGGATTATCAGTTCATTCACGTCGACCCGGTCAAAGCCGCGCAAACGCCATTTGGCAGCACCATTGCCCACGGTTTCCTGTCGCTGTCGCTGATTCCCAAACTGATGGAAGACATCCTGATCCTGCCGCAAGGCGTGAAGATGGTGGTCAACTATGGCCTGGACAGTGTGCGTTTCATCCAGCCGGTGAAAGTCAATTCACGGGTCCGGCTCAAGGTCGACATGAACGAAGTCACCGAGAAGAAACCCGGCCAATGGCTACTCAAGGCCACCGCTACCCTTGAGATAGAAGGCTCGGACAAACCGGCGTATATCGCCGAACCGCTGTCCCTCTGTTTCGTGTAAACCATCCCGAATGCGAAGCAGCGCACGCTGTTTCGCGACCTTCTCTATATATGCGACACATAGCTGCGGCATACTCGGTCGCCTAATTGCCCGGATCCCGCTATGCGCTCACTTGCACTCCTCGCTTTGACCCTGATGCTCACCGCTTGCGGCGATGGTGAATCGCTGTTGTCCCCTGACGCCCGCCTGCCGGACGGCGGACGCTATCGAGGGGATCTGGTCAACGGGTTGTTGCAGGGCCAGGGTCGTATCGACTACCCGAGCGGCAGTTGGTACGCCGGTCAGTTCGACAAAGGCCAGTGGCATGGCCAGGGCGAATGGCACGGCAGCAACGGCGAAGTCTATCGCGGACAATTCCAGCAAGGTCTGTTCGACGGCCAGGGCACGCTGACTACCAATGGCAGCAGCTACACCGGCGGCTTCAAGCTTGGCCGGCGCGACGGCGAAGGCACCCTCAAAGAAAACGGCATGACTTACCGCGGTGAGTTCAAGGCCGACCAATATTCAGGGCTCGGTCGTCTCGAACTCGATGACGGCAGCACCTATCAAGGCCAGTTCGCCCACGGCAAACCCAACGGCGAAGGCCAGCGCGGCGATGCCAGTGGCAATCAGTTCAGCGGGCATTTCGTCGATGGTCAGCTGGAGGGCAACGGCACGTTCAACAGCGCCGACGGCGATATCTACGTCGGTGGCTTCAAGGACAACCAGCTCCACGGCAAGGGTCGCTACGAAAACGCCGATGGCGATGTCTGGATCGGCCAGTTCAAGGAAGGCGTGCTCAGCGGCAAGGGCGAGCTTATCGGCACCGACGGCAGCCACTACATCGGCCAGTTCAGCGACTGGCGCTTCACCGGTCAGGGCCGCTTGAACCTGGCCGACGGCAGTTTCTATGTCGGCGGTTTCGACAACGACAGTTATTCCGGTCGCGGCACGCTGGTACTGACCGATGGCTCCGTGATGAGCGGCACCTGGATCAATGGCCAGCGCGTGCGCGACGCCGATGGCAAGTTGCTGCCCGATACTCTGGAGCTCGGCTTGCTCGCCCAGGGTCGCTTGCTCGATGAAGCGCTGGCCAACGTCCCCGCCTCCACCCCGGCGGTCGAGTTGTACACCCTGACTCTCGGTGGCGACGGCAAGCAGAGCGTGTTCCTGCGCGAGTCCGACTACGTCGCCAACATGCTCGCCAGCCGCTTCGGCGCTTATGGGCAAATTCGTCTGGTCAACCATCGCGAACACCTCGCCGACCGGCCGATGGCCACCCGGGAAAACCTGCGCCGCGCCGTCCAGACCCTGGCCGAGCGCAGCGGCCCGGAAGACTTGCTGTTCATCTACCTGACCAGCCACGGCACCAGCGAACACGAACTGGTGCTCGACCAGCCGCGCATGGAACTGGCTGACCTGCCGGCCGACGAACTGGCCGCGGTCCTGACCCCGCTGAAGAATCGCGACAAGATTATTGTCATCTCTTCCTGCTATTCCGGTGGTTTCATCCCGGCGCTGAAAGACGAACGCACCCTGATCATGACCGCCTCGCGGGCGGACCGGGTGTCCTTCGGTTGCTCGGAAGAAGCCAACTTCACCTACTTCGGCGACGCGCTGTTCGCCCAGGCGCTGAACCAGACCGACGACCTGGAGCAAGCCTTCAAGCTGGCCAAGGCCACCGTGGCCGAGCGTGAACTGGCGGATAACTTCGAAGCCTCTGAGCCACAGATCTGGGCGCCGAAAACCGTCCTCTCCCATTGGCAACTGCTGCGCAAGCAACAAGCGCGCAAAGCATTACAAAGTGCTGCTATCAGCAGCAAGGATGCCAAGCTCAACTAAGCTGAACAGTATCAAGGGGGAGACACTATGTACTTGACGCCTCAGCATGTATTGCTTGCCGGAGCCACCGGATTAACCGGCGAACATTTGCTTGATCGCTTGCTCAATGAGCCAACGATTACGCGGGTATTGGCACCTTCACGCCGGCCACTGGCCGAGCATCCCCACCTGGAAAACCCCGTCGGCGACCCGGCCGAGTTCCTGCCGCAACTCAATGGTCGCGTCGACATCGCCTATTGCTGCCTCGGCACCACGATTAAACAGGCCGGCTCCGAAGCGGCGTTTCGGGCGGTGGACCTGGACATGGTGGTGGCGTTCGCCAAACGTGCACGGGAAATGGGTGCGCGGCACCTGATTGTGATCAGTGCCTTGGGAGCCGATCGCAGATCCTCGATTTTCTACAACAAGGTCAAAGGCGAGATGGAACACGCACTGCGCGCGCAGGATTGGCCGCAGCTGACCATTTGCCGTCCGTCCCTGTTGCTGGGTGAACGCCTGGAACCGCGCATGGCCGAGCAATTCGCCGGACCGTTTTCGCGCTTGATCCCGGGTAAATACCGCGGCATTGAAGCCTGCCAACTGGCCCGCGCCATGTGGCGCCTGGCGCTGGAAGAGCAGGATGGGGTGCGGGTGGTTGAGTCGGATGAGTTGCGTAAGCTCGGCAAGTAACCGGCTGACCTGTGGCGAGGGAGCTTGCTCCCGCTGGACTGCGCAGCAGTCCCTTGCTTTTAAGAAGAAGGGCCGCTTCGCGTCCCAGCGGGAGCAAGCTCCCTCGCCACAAAAGCTGTGTTCTTCTTACAACCCGCCCGTCGCCTGGAAACTCACGCCAATCACCGTCAGCAGTGACAGCGGCAACAGCAGCGTGTCGAGCAACGCGCTCCCCGGCAGGTCCACTCCCGGATAGCTCGGCGCTTCAGCACCAAACCGATCCATGGCGCAGCATCCACCGTTCATCGCATACAAATCCAGCCGCGTCCCCGAATACACCACCGGCGCCCCCGGCTTGGCGGCATCGAGCGTGCGCGCCGTGGCGCAGCCGGCCAGTTGCAGCGCCAGCAGCACCACCAGCAGCTTATTCATCACTGCTCAAATGGTGCTCGCCCCAACGCGGCAGCATGTCCTGTGGAATGTTCAGCAGATTGAGAATCCGCGCCACGACGAAGTCGATCAGGTCGTCGATGGTCTGTGGCTGGTGATAAAACCCCGGCGAGGCCGGCAAAATCGTGACGCCCATGTTCGACAACTTGAGCATGTGCTCCAGATGAATGCTCGAATACGGCGCCTCACGCGGCACCAGAATCAACTGGCGGCGCTCCTTCAAGGTGACATCGGCGGCGCGTTCGATCAGGTTGTTGCAAGCCCCGGTCGCAATCGCCGACAAGGTCCCGGTGGAACACGGCACCACCACCATCGCCGCTGGCGCGCCGGAGCCCGAGGCCACCGGCGACATCCAGTCTTCCTTGCCATACACCTTGATCTGTCCGGCAGCGGCGCCGGTGTATTCGGTGAGGAAGGCCTGCATGGTTTGCGGTTTCGGCGGCAGCGTAACGTCGGTCTCGGTGGCCATCACCAGTTGCGCAGCCTTGGAGATCAGGAAATGCACCTCGCGGTCTTCACGTACCAGGCAATCAAGCAGGCGTAAGCCGTACTGGGCGCCGGACGCACCGGTCATCGCCAGCGTGATGCGTTCCGGGCCGTTGTTCATTGCAGCGCCTCGGCGAGTTTGCCGTGCAGGCCGCCGAAGCCGCCGTTGCTCATGATCACTACGTGGGTGCCGGGCTGGGCCTGGCTTTTCACGCGTTCGATGATGCCTTCGAGGGAATCACTGACGATCGATGGCACGGTGCAAAGCGCGGCGGTAGCGCCCAAATCCCAACCGAGGTTGGCCGGCGCGTACCAGATCACCTGATCGGCATCGACCACGCTTTCCGGCAAACCGTCACGGTGCGCGCCGAGCTTCATGGAGTTGGAGCGCGGCTCGATGATCGCGATCAACGGCGCATCGCCGATCTTCTTGCGCAAGCCGTCGAGGGTGGTGGCGATGGCGGTCGGGTGGTGGGCGAAGTCGTCGTAGATGGTGATGCCACGCACTTCCGCGACTTTCTCCATCCGGCGCTTCACGCTTTTGAACGCGCTCAATGCCGCGATGCCCATTGATGGCACGACGCCGACGTGCCGCGCCGCCGCCAAAGTGGCCAGGGCATTGGCGACGTTGTGCTGACCGGTCATGTCCCACTCGACCACGCCTTGGGCGACGCCTTCGAACATCACTTCAAACTTCGAACCGTCCTCGCTCAGCAACTTGACCTGCCACTGACCGCCGGCACCGGTGGTTTGCACCGGGGTCCAGCAGCCCATCTCGATTACCCGTTGCAGCGCGGGTTCGGTAGTCGGATGAATGACCAGGCCTTCGCTCGGGATTGTGCGTACCAAATGGTGGAACTGCCGTTCGATGGCCGGCAGATCGGGGAAGATGTCGGCGTGATCGAACTCAAGGTTGTTCAGGATCGCCGTGCGTGGGCGGTAGTGAACGAACTTGGAGCGCTTGTCGAAGAACGCGCTGTCGTATTCATCGGCTTCGATCACGAAGAACGGTGTGCCGCCCAGGCGAGCGGACACCGAGAAATTCTGCGGCACGCCGCCGATCAGGAAACCCGGGCTCATGCCCGCGTGTTCCAGTACCCAGGCGAGCATGCTGCTGGTGGTGGTCTTGCCGTGAGTACCGGCGACGGCCAATACCCAGCGACCCTGCAACACGTGGTCGGCCAGCCATTGCGGGCCGGAAACGTAGGGCAGGCCTTTGTTCAGTACGTACTCGACCGCCGGGTTGCCGCGGGACATGGCGTTGCCGACCACCACCAGGTCCGGGGCCGGATCGAGCTGCGCCGGGTCGTAACCCTGGGTCAACTCAATGCCCTGAGCTTCCAGCTGAGTGCTCATCGGCGGATAGACGTTGGCATCGGAGCCGGTCACGTGATGACCCAGCTCTTTGGCCAGAACCGCCATCGAACCCATGAAAGTGCCGCAGATACCAAGAATATGAATGTGCATAGTCGACCTCGTAAAACATGGCCGCAGGTTAGCGTAGGGTGGGAAAATTCGCACCTTTGTTTCAGGGTCGTGCACATGATCGTTCCCACGCAGAGCGTGGGAACGATCAGTCAGGCAGAACGGGCGATCCCGTGTTTACGCAGCTTTCTGTAAAGAGTATTGCGACTGACACCCAGCTGTTCAGCGGTATGCGTCATATGCCAGCGCTGCTGCTCCAGCGCATTGAGCAACGCCAACCGCTCCGCATCCTCCAGCGGAAACTCCGAAGGCTCGTCCACCACCAACGCAACCGCCGGCCGCACTTGGCGAATCATTGCCGGCAAATCCTCCAGCCCGATCCGCCCGCCATCACACAGCGCCGCCAACGTACGCAGCACATTGCGCAACTGCCGCACATTCCCCGGCCAGGCGAACCCGAGCAAGGCTTCCCGTGCCGGCTGATCAATCAGCACTATTTCCCCGCCCGCCTCTTCCGCCAGCAGGAAATCCAGTAACTGCGATTTATCGCTACGGTCGCGCAACGCCGGCAATGCCACTTCCAGCCCATTGAGCCGGTAGTACAAATCCTCGCGGAAGCTGCCGTCCTGCACCCGGTCCAGCAAATTGCGGTGGGTCGCGCTGATTATTCTGACGTTGACCGACTCCGGTTCACCGCCAATCGGCACCACTTGGCGATCTTCCAGCACCCTTAATAGCCGGGTCTGCAAGGCCAGAGGCATGTCGCCGATTTCATCGAGGAACAACGTGCCGCCATCAGCCTGTTGCAACTTGCCACGCATACCTTCCTTGCGCGCGCCGGTGAAACTGCCACCGCGATAGCCGAACAGTTCGCTTTCGATCAGGCTTTCCGGAATGGCCGCGCAGTTGAGGGCGACGAAGGCTTTATCCGCCCGTTGGCTGGCGTGGTGCACGGCTTTGGCGAAGGCTTCCTTGCCGGAACCGGTTTCGCCATTGATCAGCAACGGCACATCCCGTTCGAATACGCGCAGGGACTTACGAAAATCTTCTTGTAACGCCGCATCGCCCAGGCAGATGCCGGACAAGCGCGGACGTTCGGCAATCACCGGACTTTGCACCACCGGCACCGGAATACTCCGAGGCTGACCGCGCAACACGGCAAACAGACTGCGGCCGTCACGGGCGCGCAGCGGCCAACTGGCGCTGGCATTCACGCTCGCTCGGCCGAGCAACTCATCCAGCGAGCAATCGAAAAACGCTTCCACCGGTTTACCCAGCAGCCCGCCGCGAATATGCCCCAACAGGTTCAACGCGCTCTGGTTGACCGCGCTGATCCGCCCTTCGCCATCGAACGCCAGCAGCCCTTCGCTGAACAGTCCCACGGACTCGGCCTGCAAGTGAAAACGCAGCAACCATTGATTGTCGAAATAACGCAGGAAATAGCAGCTCTCGATCATCTTCGCCGAGAGGTTGACCAGGGCCATGGTGTGGAACTGGCTCTGCCGCGAGACTTCATGGCGCGCCGACGACACGTCGAGCACCGCCAGCAATTCGCCATGGGGGTCGAACACCGGGCTCGCGGAGCAGGTCAGTCCGGTGTGGCGGCCGCGAAAGTGTTCGTCCTGGTGAATGGTCAGGGATTGGCGCTCTACCAGGCAGGTGCCGATGCCGTTGGTGCCTTCGCAGGCTTCGCTCCAGTCGGCCCCGAGCCAGAGCCCGGCACGCTCGAAAATCTTGCGTTCGGCGGGGGCGGTGACGCAGTTGAGGATCACCCCGCGGGCGTCGGTCAGCAGCACTGCGTGGCCGGCACCGGAGAGTTGCTGGTGCAGGCTGGTCATTTCATTGCCGGCGATGTGCAGCACTTGTTGCAGGCGTTCGCGGCTTTCCAGCACACGGCCATGCTCCAGCACCGTTGGCGCCATAGCCAGGGCCGGGTCGAGGTGATAGTCCTCAAGACAACGCAGCCAGGAACGGGCAATCGACGGATCGCTGCCGGGGCCATGCAGGTGTGATTTGCCCTGGGTAACGGTCAGGACTTGCTGGGCATGGCGACTCAAATGGTTGTCGTGCATTTCTTATTATTCTCCCCGCAGAGTCATGTCCGCTTCCGTGTAGCAGCTGCCGAAGGCTGCGTCCGGCCGCGAAGCGGTCGTAAAACTTGTGTCCCGTATTTCATTGCCAAGCCGAGGCGAGCGCTTCGCACTCGGACGCAACCTTCGGCAGTTGCTACATAAAGCGTGAGGCCGAGCATCCTCCACGTCAGCGCGCTTTGCAATGCTGGCAAGACCACCCAGTCACAGCCTGTGCCAAAAACGGTACAAACTGTCACTCAGGCTGTACCGAAACCGTCACAGGCGCCGCCCGCTTGTCCGACAAAAACCGCGCAAGGCCTTGATTTGCCTGCCCTGCAAGGCAGTGGCCCAACCTTTGCTCTACGCTTATAGCAAGCGCACATGCGCGTCTCTCTAATAAGTACAAAGCCAAGGAGAACTCACCATGCGTTACGCTCACCCCGGTACTGAAGGCGCTATCGTTTCGTTCAAGAGCAAATACGGTAACTACATCGGCGGCGAGTTCGTCGCGCCTGTCAAAGGTCAGTACTTCACCAATACCTCGCCCGTGAATGGCCAACCGATTGCCGAATTCCCACGTTCCACGGCCGAAGACATCGACAAAGCCCTGGACGCTGCCCACGCGGCGGCCGATGCCTGGGGCGCCACGTCCGCCCAGGCGCGCTCGCTGGTGCTGCTGAAAATCGCCGACCGCATTGAGCAGAACCTGGAACTGCTGGCGATCACCGAATCCTGGGACAACGGTAAAGCCGTTCGCGAAACCCTCAACGCCGACATCCCGCTGGCGGCGGATCACTTCCGCTACTTCGCCGGTTGCATCCGCGCCCAGGAAGGCAGCGCCGCCGAGATCGACGGCAACACCGTGGCGTACCACATCCATGAACCCCTGGGCGTGGTCGGGCAGATCATCCCGTGGAACTTCCCGATCCTGATGGCCGCCTGGAAACTCGCCCCGGCCCTGGCCGCCGGTAACTGCGTGGTGCTCAAGCCTGCCGAGCAAACCCCGCTGGGCATCACCGTGCTGATGGAATTGATCGGCGACCTGCTGCCACCTGGCGTACTCAACGTCGTGCAAGGGTTCGGCAAAGAAGCCGGCGAAGCCCTGGCCACCAGCAAACGCATCGCCAAGATCGCCTTCACCGGCTCGACTCCGGTTGGCTCGCACATCATGAAATGCGCCGCCGAAAACATCATTCCGTCCACCGTGGAGCTGGGTGGCAAGTCGCCGAACATCTTCTTCGCCGACATCATGCAAGCCGAAGAAACCTTCATCGAGAAAGCTGCTGAAGGCCTGGTGCTGGCGTTCTTCAACCAGGGCGAAGTCTGCACCTGCCCGTCTCGTGCACTGGTTCAAGAATCGATCTACGACGACTTCATGAAAGTCGTGATGAAAAAAGTCCTGTCGATCAAACGTGGCGACCCGCTGGACACCGACACCATGGTCGGCGCCCAGGCATCCGAACAGCAATTCGACAAAATCCTTTCGTACCTGGAAATCGCCAAGGGCGAAGGCGCCGAGCTGCTAACCGGCGGCAAGGTGGAAAAACTCGAGGGCAACCTGGCGACCGGGTATTACATCCAGCCGACCCTGCTCAAGGGCACCAACAAAATGCGCGTGTTCCAGGAAGAAATCTTTGGCCCGGTGGTGAGCATCACCACGTTCAAGGACGAAGCCGAAGCCCTGGCCATCGCCAACGACACCGAGTTCGGCCTGGGCGCCGGCCTCTGGACCCGCGACATCAACCGCGCTTATCGCATGGGCCGCGCCATCAAGGCCGGTCGTGTGTGGACCAACTGCTACCACTTGTACCCGGCGCATGCCGCGTTCGGTGGTTACAAAAAGTCCGGCGTCGGGCGTGAAACCCACAAGATGATGCTCGATCACTATCAGCAGACCAAAAACCTGCTGGTGAGCTACGACATCAATCCGTTGGGCTTCTTCTAACTCGACGCGCAACCGCGTAACGGCCATCGCGGGCAAGCCTCGCTCCTACGGGAGCGTGGCTTGCTTACGACGGCGGTTGTTGAACCCCGGCATCACCCCACCGGGTCAAAAACAATAAGAACAGGTGAACTCTTATGCCTAGCGATCAAACGGGAGTTCCGGCTACCGGCTCCTCTGTCGACTTCGAAAAAGTCGGCTCCGAATATTTCCAGCAACGCGAACTTAAAAAAGGTGCTGCCGGCTGGGTCCTGCTGGTCGGCCTCGGCGTCGCTTACGTCATCTCCGGCGACTACGCCGGGTGGAACTTCGGACTCGCCCAAGGTGGTTGGGGCGGCATGTTCCTCGCCACTTTGCTGATGGCGACGATGTACTTGTGCATGTGCTTTTCCCTCGCTGAACTGTCCTCGATGATTCCTACCGCCGGCGGTGGCTACGGTTTTGCCCGCAGCGCATTCGGGCCGTGGGGCGGATTCCTCACCGGCACCGCGATCCTGATCGAATACGCGATCGCGCCGGCCGCCATTGCAGTGTTCATCGGCGCCTATTGCGAGTCGTTGTTCGGCATCGGCGGCTGGATGATCTATCTGGCGTTCTACATCATCTTCATCGCCATCCACATTTTCGGCGTCGGCGAAGCGTTGAAACTGATGTTCGTTATCACCGCGGTCGCCGCGCTGGCACTGGGCGTGTTCCTGGTGGCAATGGTCCCGCACTTCAGCGTGGCCAACCTGCTTGACATCCCGGTGACCGAAGCCAAGGGCGCCAGCAGTTTCCTGCCCTTTGGTTATGTCGGCGTATGGGCGGCGATTCCCTACGCGATCTGGTTCTTCCTCGCGGTCGAAGGCGTGCCGTTGGCCGCCGAAGAAACCAAAAACCCCAAGCGCGACCTGCCCCGTGGCCTGATCGGCGCGATGCTGGTGCTGGTGAGTTTTGCCCTGTTGATCCTGGTGATCGGGCCGGGCGGCGCAGGTGCCAATGCGTTGCTGACTTCGGGTAACCCGTTGGTCGAAGCGCTGAGCAAAGCCTATGGCGGCTCGACCTGGATGGGCAGCTTCGTCAACCTCGTCGGCCTGGCCGGGCTCATCGCCAGTTTCTTCTCGATCATCTACGCCTACTCGCGGCAGATATTTGCCCTGTCGCGCGCCGGTTACCTGCCGCGCAAACTGTCGCAAACCAATAAAAGCAAAGCGCCGGTACTGGCGTTGATCATCCCCGGGATCATTGGTTTCGGCCTGTCGTTGACCGGTCAGGGCGATCTGTTGATTCTGGTGGCAGTGTTCGGCGCGACGATTTCCTACGTGCTGATGATGGCGGCGCACATCACCTTGCGCATCCGTCGCCCCAAAATGGATCGGCCATACCGCACGCCGGGCGGTATTTTCACTTCGGGCGTCGCGCTGGTTCTGGCGTGCATCGCCGTGGTAGCGGGGTTTCTGGTGGACCCACGGGTGGTCATTGGCGCGGCGATCATCTATGGAGTGTTAATTGCTTACTTTGCTTTCTACAGTCGGCATCACTTGGTAGCAGGCACGCCCGAAGAAGAATTCGCGGCGATTCAGAAAGCTGAAGAAGCCTTGCACTGACGGCCGCACACCTCGGCGCAGACCCGGTCTGCGCCGTCACGGAGAATCTGTATGGCTAGTTTTGCTCACACGGTCGGCGCCCAGACTTATCGCTTCGACAGTCTCAAGGACGTCATGGCCAAGGCCAGCCCGGCGCGCTCCGGGGACTTTCTGGCTGGCGTCGCCGCCCTCAACGATGGCGAGCGCGTGGCCGCGCAAATGGCGTTGGCCGACATCCCGCTGACCCACTTCCTACAAGAAGTACTGATTCCTTACGAGGCCGATGAAGTCACCCGGCTGATCATCGACACTCACGATAAACAAGCTTTCGCTGTGGTCAGCCACCTCACCGTCGGCGGCTTTCGCGACTGGCTGCTCAGCGACGCCGCCGACGAACAGAGCCTGCGCGCCCTCGCCCCCGGCCTGACCCCGGAAATGGCCGCCGCCGTGTCGAAGATCATGCGCGTGCAGGACTTGGTGCTGGTGGCGCAGAAGATCCGCGTGGTCACGCAATTCCGCGGCACCATGGGCCTGCGCGGGCGCTTATCCACACGCCTGCAACCGAACCACCCGACCGACGAACCGGCCGGCATCGCCGCGAGCATTCTCGACGGTCTGCTGTACGGCAATGGCGACGCGATGATCGGCATCAATCCGGCCACTGACAGCATCGCCTCGATCTGCGCCATGCTGGAAATGCTCGATGCGATCATCCAGCGCTACGACATTCCGACCCAAGCCTGCGTGCTGACCCATGTCACCACCTCCATCGAGGCCGTGAACCGGGGCGTGCCACTGGACCTGGTGTTCCAGTCGATTGCCGGCACCGAAGCGGCCAACGCCAGTTTCGGCATCAACCTGAACGTGTTGCAGGAAGGCTACGATGCCGGTTTGAGCCTCAATCGCGGCACCCTCGGCCAGAACCTGATGTATTTCGAAACTGGCCAGGGCAGCGCGCTATCGGCCAATGCCCACCACGGCATCGATCAACAGACCTGTGAGACGCGGGCCTACGCCGTGGCGCGACATTTCAAGCCGTTTTTGGTGAACACCGTCGTAGGATTTATCGGCCCGGAATACCTCTACAACGGCAAACAGATCATCCGCGCCGGCCTCGAAGATCACTTCTGCGGCAAGTTGCTCGGTGTGCCGATGGGTTGCGACATTTGCTACACCAATCACGCGGAAGCCGACCAGGACGACATGGACACCCTGCTGACCCTGCTGGGCGTGGCCGGAATCAACTTCATCATGGGCATCCCCGGCTCCGACGACATCATGCTCAACTACCAGACCACCTCGTTCCACGACGCCCTCTACGCCCGGCAAACCCTGGGCTTGAAGCCGGCACCGGAGTTCGAGCAGTGGCTGGCGAAAATGGGCATCTTCACCCAGGCCGACGGCAAGATTCACTTCGGCAACAACCTGCCGCCGGCCTTCCGTCAGGCCTTGGCGCAATTGGGATGAGTGTTGATATGGATAAACCACCCGTTGATCCGCAGAACCCGTGGCTGGAACTGCGCCGCCTGACCCCGGCGCGCATTGCCCTGGGCCGCACCGGCACCAGCCTGCCGACCAAGGCGCAACTGGATTTCCAGTTCGCCCACGCCCAGGCCCGGGACGCGGTGCATTTGCCGTTCGATCATGCCGGGCTTAGCGCGCAACTGGCCGAGCGCGGGCGCGAGAGTGTGCTGCTGCACAGCGCTGCCACGGACCGCAACAGCTATTTGCAGCGCCCGGACCTGGGGCGCAAGTTGAGTGATGACTCGGCGCAGACCCTGCGTGACTACGCCTCTGCCCATCCGAGCGGCGTGGATCTGGTCATCGTGGTGGCCGATGGTTTGTCGGCATTGGCCGTTCATCGCCACACCGTGCCGTTTCTGACGCGCATGGAAGAACAGGCGGCGGCGGATGGCTGGTCCGTGGCGCCGGTGATGCTGGTTGAACAAGGTCGAGTGGCGGTGGCCGACGAAATCGGCGAGTTGCTGGGCGCGAAAATGGTGGTGATCTTGATTGGTGAACGCCCGGGACTCAGCTCTCCTGATAGCCTGGGTTTATATTTCACCTACAATCCAAAGATTGGCCTTACCGATGCTTATCGCAACTGCATCTCCAATGTCCGACTCGAAGGCCTCAGTTACGGCATGGCGGCGCACCGCTTGCTGTATCTGATGCGCGAGGCCTGTCGACGGCAGTTGTCGGGAGTCAATTTGAAGGACGAAGCTCAGGTTCAGACATTGGAGTCGGACGCTGGGGCGGATATGAAAGGAAATTTCCTACTCAGTCCGCCGGATGCCTGAACCGTTTCCGCATTGCGTTTCTGATTCGTTTTCAGGCAGGATCGACGCACGGCCGCCAGGGGTTTCCCATTGCCGTCACGCACGTAAGACAGCCACTTGAAGCGAGACCTACCATGCGGATTATTCAAGCGACCCTCGAACACCTGGACCTGCTGACCCCGTTATTCGTCAAATACCGCGAGTTTTACGGCTCCCTGCCTTACCCGGATTCGTCCCGGGCGTTCCTCGAAAAACGCCTGCGTCGCAAGGAGTCGGTGATCTACCTGGCCCTGGCCGATGACGACAGCAACAAACTGATGGGTTTCTGTCAGCTGTACCCGAGCTTTTCGTCGCTGTCGCTTAAACGCGTGTGGATCCTCAACGACATCTACGTCGCCGAAGATGCCCGCCGACAATTGGTGGCCGACAACCTGATTCGCACCGCGAAGAAAATGGCCAAGGAAACCAACGCCGTGCGTATGCGCGTTTCCACCAGCAGCAACAACGAAGTGGCGCAGAAGACTTACGAGTCGATCGGCTTCAAGGAAGACACCGAATTCAAGAACTACGTGTTGCCGATTAGCGACGAATTATAACGGCGCACGGCGGGCGGGCTTTTTGTGGCGAGGGAGCTTGCTCCCGCTCGGCTGCGAAGCAGTCGCAAACCCAGCCAACCAAATTCTCCTGACACACCGTAAACTCAGGCTTTGGGAGTGCTTCGCCCTCCAGCGGGAGCAAGCTCCCTCGCCACAGGGGTTTGCGTGCATCTTGTCGGACACTGATTAACCACGACATCCCCCGCTACAAACTCGACGCGCTTTTCACTGTTCCCGCCGTATAATCCCGAGCTTCCCGGCTTGTAAGAAAAACTACTCTCGCTTGTAGCCTTACACGAAGTCATCCGCACAGGTCTGCCGAGTCGGACCGTCACCACAGGTGCCCCCCATGGATTTCAACCCGATCGACCTTATCCTGCACCTCGATGTGTATCTCGATTTGCTGGTGAACAATTACGGTCCATGGATCTATGCCATTCTGTTTCTGGTGATCTTCTGCGAAACCGGCCTGGTAGTGATGCCATTCCTCCCGGGTGACTCCCTGCTCTTTATCGCCGGCGCCGTGGCGGCCGGTGGCGGCATGGACCCGGTATTGCTGGGTGGCCTGCTGATGCTGGCGGCGATCCTCGGCGACAGCACCAACTACGTGATCGGACGCACGGCGGGCGAGCGTCTGTTCAGTAACCCGAATTCGAAAATTTTCCGCCGCGACTATCTGCAACAAACCCACGACTTCTACGACAAGCACGGCGGCAAAACCGTGACGATGGCGCGCTTCCTGCCGATCATCCGCACCTTTGCACCGTTCGTCGCAGGCATCGCCCGGATGCCGTACCCGCGTTTCTTCTTCTTTAGTGTGCTCGGCACGATCCTATGGGTCGGCGGCCTGGTGACCCTCGGTTATTTCTTCGGCAACGTCCCGTTCATCAAGAAAAACCTGTCGCTTCTGGTAGTGGGCATCATCCTGCTGTCGCTGATTCCAATGATCATCGGCCTCGTGCGCAGCCGCTTCGGTGGTTCGAGCTCCAAAGCCGAAACCCGCTAAGCCCCCGTGTGGTCCCTGAGCGCCTGGCGTCGCCGGCGCATCCTGGCCAGGCATCCGATTGCCGACGAGATGTGGCAACGGGTGCGCCATCACTTGAGCTTCCTCGACGGTATCAGCGCTGCTGAAGACCAGTGGTTGCGTGAAGCCAGTGTGCTGTTTCTCGATGAAAAACACCTGACGGCCCTGCCCGGCGTCGAACTCCACCAGGAACAGCGCTTGTTGCTCGCCGCCCAGGCGCAATTGCCGCTGCTGAATCTCGGTGACTTGAACTGGTATCAGGGCTTCCACGAAATCGTCCTCTACCCCGACGACTTCCTCAGCCCCCAGCGCCATCGCGATGCCAGCGGCGTCGAGCATGAGTGGGACGGCGAACACAGCGGCGAAGCCTGGCAGCAAGGCCCGATCATTCTCGCCTGGCCCGGCGTCATGGCCAGCGGCGGCTGGGAAGGCTACAACCTGGTGATCCACGAACTCGCGCACAAACTCGACATGCTCAATGGCGATGCCAACGGCCTGCCGCCGCTGCACCCCGACATGCGTGTCAGCGACTGGTCAACGGTCATGCAACAGGCCTACGATGACCTCAATCGCCAACTGGACCGCAACCCGGACGCCGAAACCGCCATCGACCCCTACGCCGCCGAGAACCCGGCGGAGTTCTTCGCCGTCACCAGCGAATACTTCTTCAGCGCCCCGGATTTGCTGCACGAGGCTTATCCACAGGTCTACGAGCAGTTGCAGCGGTTTTACCGCCAGGACCCGCTGGCCCGGTTGCAGCAACTTCTGGCCGAGAACCCGGTCTATCAGGCACACGACTAAGGTCTACACGACCTCTGGCACATAGCAACGGTGGCGGAATATGCCTATAATCGCCGCCACTTTTTGGTCAATCCGGCCAAGTGTTTTTGGTCAACTAACGGGGGCACCGCCCAATGAGCTACAGCAAGATTCCGGCTGGCAAAGACCTGCCGAACGACATCTACGTCGCGATCGAGATTCCGGCCAACCACGCGCCGATCAAGTACGAAATCGACAAAGACAGCGATTGCCTGTTCGTTGACCGTTTCATGGCCACCCCGATGTTCTACCCGGCCAACTACGGTTTCATCCCGAACACTCTGGCTGACGACGGTGATCCCCTCGACGTGCTGGTCGTGACCCCTTACCCGGTTGCCCCAGGCTCCGTGATCCGCGCCCGTCCAATCGGCATCCTGCACATGACCGACGACGGCGGCGGCGATGCCAAAGTCATCGCAGTCCCACACGACAAGCTGTCCCAGCTGTACGTCGACGTGAAAGAGTGCAGCGACCTGCCACAACTGCTGATTCAGCAGATCGAGCACTTCTTCGCGAACTACAAAGACCTCGAAAAAGGCAAATGGGTGAAGATCGAAGGTTGGGGCGACTCAGAAGCCGCTCGCACCGAGATCATGAAGTCGGTTGCTGCTTACAAAGGCTAAAGCCAGCTTGTAGCTGCAAGCTTCAAGAAGAACCCCGGTGATCCGGGGTTTTTTGTGGGCGCTGATAAATGCCGGCTTAAACAGGACGTTTAACGGTTTTGCCATTTGGTTTTTTCTTGTTTAAAAATCCCGAAAAGCGTCTTACATCCGGTCGTAAAATTCCCGCGCAATTTGAACGGTTCGTTTATTCAAACCCCTCCCCGGCGCCCGTAAACTCGCGTTCATGAAAAAGAACACTAGCGGTCCACGGTTTAAAGCGCTCCTCAAGGCGGCGAACATCACGACAACAGGATTCGCCGAATTCCTGAACACGGCGCCGCAAAACGTCCACAACTGGTACACCCGCGGTGTGCCCGCCCACTGCATGGAAGAGGTCGCCCGAAAGCTGTCCGTCAACAGCCACTGGCTGAAAGCCGCCGAAGGCCCCAAAGACCTGTGCCTGCTCGACGACTCCGGCAACACCTACGACGCCCAAGCCATCCGCGGCGTCTATACCGTCATCGAGCCCACCGACGTCGAACTGTCCTTCTACAAAGAAATGCCCGTCGCCCTCGGCTCCAGTAAAACCCACGTCATCGAAGACAACAGCCACCCCATCCGCCTGCCCCGCAGCTATCTCGACGCCCTGAAAATCAACCATAAAGACGCCATCTGCGCCCACATGATCGGCAATAGCATGGCCGAGAAGATAGAAGACGGCTCAACCCTGGCCATTGATCGCGGGCTGACACAGATTATTGACGGGGAGATTTACGCGATCGAGCACGACGGGATGCTGCGGATCAAATACCTGCACCGGATGCCGGGGAACGGGTTGCGATTGCGCAGCCACAACAGCGCGGAGTATCCGGATGAGGTTTTCAGGGCGGCGCAGATTGAAGAGCAGAACATTCGGGTGTTGGGGTGGGTGTTCTGGTGTTCCACGCTGAACAAGCGACGACCGCCGGTGCCGTTCCTGTGAGGCAAGCACCTGTAGCAGCTGGCGAAGCCTGCGTCCGGCTGCGCAGCAGTCGTAAAAACCGAGTTTCCCGGTGTTACTGAAAGACCGCGACTACCGGATTTACGACTGCTTCGCAGCCGGACGCAGCCTTCGGCAGCTGCTACACCTCACCGCAATCGCTCTACCCGGCACTTCCCACTGGGAATCCCCGAAAAAAATCAGTATGCTGCGCCCCACATTTGCGCATCACCCCGCCCCGCGGCGCTGATCGCACCGACAAGGCCGATGATTTTCTGCCAAGTCCCACAGCCGGACGCAAGATCCGGGTGTACGTTTTGAAGGCTGGCGCGGTTTACCAAAAATGAACCAAGCCAGTCCCCGAGAAGCCGGCCACAAGCCGGCTTTTTAATTGTCCAAAATAATCCTATCCCATCCGAGAATTCTGCCGATAGCTTAGCTATCACGGGCGTTTCAGGCTCGTCCCTGTCCAATGGAGTTCAACGCCATTTGACCTCATCCGACGATGAAGTGGGGGGACAGGTGGGGGGACAAAGGGATGAGAGGGGAAATCAAATGGGTAAGCTGAATCCGAAACAGGTCGAAAACCTTGCCGAACCCGGCACCTACGAAGACGGTGATGGCCTGCGGTTGGAAATCAAACCTAGCGGAAGTAAATCCTGGACGCTTCGCTTCCAACTCGCGGGGCGCCGGAGGGAGATGGGCCTAGGCTCATTCCCTGAAGTGAGTCTTAAGAAAGCTAGGCTCGCAGCAAGCGCCAAACGCAGTCAGTTGAGCGACGGTGTAGATCCATTAGCAGCTCGCGACATCGAACGCGCAGCTCTGCGCGATGCTCAGCGCGCCAATGAAGCGAAGCAACTGAAGTTCGAGACGCTCGCTACGGAATATCGCGATGCACACGGTGCGGCATGGTCGGAGAAATGGCGTAAAGGCTGGCTGCGCAAGCTGGAGCTGTATGCATTTGCCCATATCGGCAAGCTGTCAGCCGAGGAGATCGGTACTCCTCAGATACTCAAGGTTCTGCAACCAGTCTAGGCGACTAAAACAAGAACCGCTGATGAAGTACGTGGGCAGATAGAACAGATTCTCGACGCTGCAAAGTCACGCAACCTGCGAGACGGTGAGAACCCTGCTCGCTGGCGCGGACACTTGGAGAATCTGTTGAGCCGCGCGGAAAAGAAGAAGGCTCGGAAGCGTGAGCACTTTGAAGCTATGCGCTGGCAGGATGTCCCGGAGCTTATAACCAAACTTCGAGCGAACGCCACACCACCATCTTGGGCTGCACAACTGCTGATTATGACCAGCGCACGCGCCCACATGGTGAGGTTCGCTCGCTGGGATGAGTTTGATCTTGAGGCCGGCACTTGGTCTCTGCCAGATGAGCGAATGAAAATGCGGAGAGCTTTCGTAATCCCGCTTGCCCAGGAAATCATAAAGCTGGTGAAGAACATTCCGCGAGATGAGGGAAGCGCCTTTCTATTTCCAGGCCAAGGCAAGACAGGGGTCATGCACGCAAACGCCGTGCGCACACTTTTGCACGGCATGGGTTACAAAGAAATAACTCGGCACGGTTTCAGATCCTCCTTTCGCGACTGGGCTGGGGAATGCACAAATCACCCACATGAGGTATGCGAAATGGCGCTGACTCATGACGAACGAGACCAGACTGAGGGGGCTTACTCCCGCACGAACTTCCTCGATAAGCGTCGCTCGTTGATGAACGACTGGAGTGAGTTTGTAACCACTCCTTGATGGCATCCCAATGTTGGCGCTGATTGAAAACTTGGCGAACAAGATGCATCTCTTTGATAGAGATATTCAGTTCTTAGTCATCTTGGCCACCAAAATTTTGTAAGCCTCAGTCTCTCGCCCCTCTATGAGTTCCATATAGAAATCTGTATACGCAGCCTCCAAGTCTTTATATGACTGTAAACTTGTCTCAGTGAAAAGCTTGTAACCTGGAATATCTCGTGGCTCAACCATTTCAGTGATTTGGCCTCGCTCTGCTCGGGAAAGCAAACCTTCAAGATCCAATAACAATATTGAAGCATCAGGGTCATGACTCTTATAGAAGTCAAGCTTATCTCTAAGCTTTATAGCTGCCGCCTTCAAGGCATTAATATTCATGCTCGTGTAACCCCTAATTATCTATTGCACCAATTAACCGAGGTGCAGACCATTCACCTCGGTTCGTTACTATACTTTGAAACGCTTCACCAGACCTGGCAATACTTCCACCAAACTCCGTAGTCGGTGCGACCTTGTTCACGAAAACTTCGGTTGGCTTTATTGGTACTATTTCGAATACCGAATATTTTGATGCTTCACTGGTTAGGGGAAGGCCAAAATAATCCGCGAGTGTAGACTCGCTTTGACTGGCTTTTTTTAATTCATCCATCGTAGTGAAGAAGGGTGAGTAGTCGGTAACTTCTTTCCCTACAGGCACGATTTTGACCAGTGGTGAATCCATCACCACTATTTTCGGTATTGTGCTTCCAGATCCAATTTGGCCAACAGCACGTTTGAATATTTCGTCAGCAGATGCGTCTGGCGCAGCAGCTCGCAACTTATCCAAGTACAGCTGTCCATCTCCTGTAGAAAGATAATCTGTTATTTCCTTTTGAGAGAGGCCTTGTGTATCAAACATTTTTGCTTTTTCAAGTTTAGTATCATGAGACACAAAATCAGAATCTTGCTTGGCATAGTACTCGCGCATATTATCGAGTTCTACGTTCTTTAGCGGAGCCGGCCCATTAACCTGCAACTCAGGCAGAGTCAACAACTCCTGCTGATTACGCGCCAACCAATTCGCAAACTGCTTGTTCGAAATCTCGGACTGAAGCTTGGCACTGCGCGCTGCGATGCTGTCCATGCTGCCCATGAGGCCTGCCTTGACCTGCCCACGCGTCATATAAGTCACGATGGCAGTGAAGAGCAGCAGCACGAGTTGTTCCTGACCTTTGGCCAGTTGTCGAGCTCCGCGATCAATGCGCTCCTGGATTACGTATGCCGAACCACCGGTAGGATCGAGGCCCTCGGGTTTCAGCCCTTCATCAGCGTGCCAGGCAGTGGCGAAGCCTTCCTGCAAGGTAGAAAGGCAAGCAGGCAGACCTTTATAGAAATATTCAGCGATAGATGAGAGGCCCAGCGCCATTAGGATCAGATTGCCGACCTGCAGACCGATGCCCGCGCCAGCTGCTGCTACGGGCACAGCGCCCACACCAAAGAAGAACGCCCCGGCGACGCCGCCAGCGACTGTCCCGACCGCAACGCTGCCGCCCAAAATCATCGCCACTTCTTTGACCAGTTGCAGGAGCACCGGGAGGATTTGTTCAATCTCGATGGACGCCCACTTACGCTTGAGATTTGACTCGATGATGGGGTAGGAAAGCCTCATCGCCGTTTTCACCGAGTCAATGCGGTTGCCGCCCATGAATCCGTAAGCTTGAGTCGCGGTGATATTGACGCGTCGGGTGAAGCCATTCCAGCTATCATTGGCGCTCTGCAGCCCATCGCTGTAGCCTTGATTCAGCGTGTTGAATTTATAGTCGAGGTTTCGCTCGATGTCATCCCAGCTTGGAATATTGGCTAAAAGGTCCATTTACACATCA
Source organism: Pseudomonas sp. ADAK2 (assembly GCF_012935755.1). Lineage (GTDB taxonomy): Bacteria > Pseudomonadota > Gammaproteobacteria > Pseudomonadales > Pseudomonadaceae > Aquipseudomonas. The sequence continues at coordinate 5,320,235 of NZ_CP052862.1, read as the reverse complement.
CTGTCCCTGGATTGAAGGAGGCTTGCACCGATGTCTTACGTGACCACACATTGACATGATCTGAGCATTGCGTATGTCGCCCTATCAGACCTGAATATTTGAGCTGAATCCAGGACGAGCTCATTTTTCTCATCTGCAAAACAGACCGCGATGATGACAATACGCCACTACAAAGTCGAGTCTCCACTTAACTCGTTGTTACGCTTGGATATGTGCCAGCTAGCGCATTCTTCTAGCGCTCCGCAATTAAGACAGCTCACCTATGCTGGGAATGCCTCAGATGAGCGCTATCGTCCGAGGCCCTTCGTTGTGGTTGACACGGCGCAGCGCCCCGGTGTCTCCTTTCAGCCTCTCTGGAACTGTAACGGTTTTGAGAGAAATGTTGGCTGTTTATTAACGGGCTAGTGGCACTTTCGCACTATCTTGTGGCCACACGTTCCAGTAATTGCGAGATACGGAATGCGTCTGTAGCTTTGGTCTGACGAGATTTTCAGAGTTTTAGGACCGGTGAGTATCTGTTGCTGATGTCGGAGCAATATCCTAACTGGTTGATACTTAAGCACCAGACCCGTGCCTCACTTGTCAGTTTGTAAACGTAAGCCGCTGACTGCGGCGGTGCTGGCCTCCCTGCCTTCAAGGAGATAGACCTGGCCGCGATGCTTTCGCCGCAGAACCGGCGCCTTTTCAAATTCAAGAACCTCGCCAACCCTGAGCAGGAATTGCTGCTGGAGTCCTTTAGAGGGACTGAAGGTCTGTCACGTGCGTACCAATTTGACCTGCTGTTGGTGTGTCAGGACTCCGGAGTCGAGCTGAAGTCGATGATGGGTCAGCATGTGGGGACAAAAACTCAACCCTTAATTTAATCCAATAAAAACAGGCCGAAACTCAACAATAACGCCGCCCACAAGCCGGCTTTTTAATGCCTGAAAGAAAGCCTACCTGTCATCTGAAACGACTGAATGAGGGGTTGTCGAGCCAAGGACTCATTGATGTCGTAACGACAAACGTCATTACAGGTATCTCACCATGGCTTCCATCAACATCCGCATCGACGATGACCTGAAGCAGCGTTCATTTGCTGAGCTGAAAAAGCTCGGGGTAACGCCTTCCGAACTTCTGCACCAAACCCTTCAATACGTCGCCGAACACGGTAAGTTGCCTTTCAAAGCAGCATTACTCAGCGAAGAGGATGAAGCGCTCATCGCCGTAGTCACCGAACGTCTTACCGCCCCTCAGCGAGTCAAGGTAAAGCTGGATGAGCTATAGCCAATCGCACCACCCTCAAAGCTCAAACCGTATCCGACTTTCCTGCCGCTGCCCCACCGGCAACTCCTCCCCCCGCCTCACCGCCACCAACATCTGCTCAACCCCCACATGCACCGCATCCGCCCGCACATTCACCGGCTTGAAACCCACCGCATTATCAAGTCCTTCCCTATGCGCCTGAATGATTTTCACGTCCTGGCGAATGACGATGCGGGTGTACAGGTGGATGAACGGGCGCAATGTTCGCAGTAGCCAGCGGGGTAAGCGGAAGCGGTAGGCGATGTAGGTGTAGACGCGGGACTGGCGGGTATTTATCGGTGTGATTTGGCTGATGATGTAGAAGGCCGAGCGGTCGCCCCACTGGTAGTCGCAGCGCGTGACGTTGGGGGCAAAGAAGCGATCGGTGTGGACCAGTGGCTCGCCGTCGGGGTTGCTCAGCCAGTTCAGGAGTCCGATTTTGTCGCCGTCGTCGTGATAGGTCACTTCGATGCTGTGTGCCTTGCAGGCGAGTGTGGCTTCCATGGTGCGGCCGGTGCCGGACCTGAAGATGCCTTCGTGGACGAAGACGGTGTGTGGCACGTCCATGAAGTTTTGCACCAGGCTGCCGACGTCGGCCTCGAAGGTGTTGATCATGAAGTAGGACTGCCAGCCTTTTTCGGTGTAGGCCGGTAGCCTGAACACCGGTTTGGCTTGCGGGTCGCTGGTGCCGGTGTACACCCAGATCAGTCCGTCCAGTTCTTGCACGGCAAAATGGCGCTGTTTAAATCGATGCTCTCGCGCTGTCGATGAGCACGGTTTATCGCCGACGCTGGGGATGTACACCACTTGTCCCTGGGCGTCATAGCGCCAGCCATGGTAGGGGCAGACGAGGCAATCGTCGGCGATCTTGCCGGCCGACAATCGTGTGCCTCGGTGCAGGCACTGGTCGAGCAATGCCGCGACCTGGCCGTCACGCTGACGAAAGAGCACAAGGTTGAGTTCAAGAATCCTTGCCCGGTAAGGCTTGCCCTTGGGCAGTTCCTTGCTGGAGCAAGCCACATACCATTGTTCGAGGGTTGCATCGCAAGGCACCTCGACGGTGCTGATCAAAGGTGCTGACATTGGGTTTCCGTCAGGGCAAGAATGGCGTCGGCTGTCTCAAGCCGATTGATAAGTGGGCGCGGTTTGACGTCACCTGCGCGGATACCGCTTAACTCCGCCGCCTGTTGCAGGACCTGAGCGAGCAGATCAGCGCCACCGTTGAGCAATCGAACCCGTAGCGGCGCCAGTTGCCCAAGGCTGCGGGCCTGGGCGTAATGAAAGACGCCCGACAGTGCCGACTCGATAGCCAGCGCCAGCGCCTGTGGAGCAATGTCTTCGCCGGTGGCGACCAACGCCAGGTAATACGGCGGCGTGGCCGAGGCATTGGGGATCAGGCACGCGGCGGCCGCTGTGGTAAGGCAACGATCGAAGATGCCCTGGACGATTTGCTCATCGAGCTTCTCACCTACCAGATCACTGGTCACCGCGGCGCGCCCGATAAACTCCACGCGCGGCGTACGACCCTGCATACCAACGACCCGGACCCGATCCCCCAATGCGTAGCGATACAAGCCGCCACCGGTGGTCAGCAAGACTTCTGCGGTTTCTCCCATGCGCAACGCATGAGCATTGCGCAAGGAACCGTCGTCGCTGAGAAATTCCAGGTAATGACTGCCAATTGCAAGCGGGCACCCGGCCTCGTCACCATAGGGCACGCTGACCACGCCTTCAGTGGCGAACAGACCTTTGGGTAGCCATTGTGCTTGCGGAAAACGCACCGCCAATTGTTTGAAGTAGGTGCGGCTGGGGCCGTCCATCCAGCAGCTGACGGCGGCCAGTCGCGGCCAGAGTTCGGTGCACACGCCCTGGGATCGCGCTCGACGCAAGGCAGACTTGCGTGAGGCGGGAAGCGCCTCTTCCAGCCAGGCAAATGTCTGGGCATGTTCAGGTGTTTCGCCGTCAAACAACGGCTGCAACAGACTGGTCAGGAACGTCGGGCTCCACACACTGATAAAACTCAAATCAGCATCGGCCAACAATGCCAACAGGGTCTGGCGGCGCCACTGCGACGGATCGCCGGCAAATTGTGGAATCAGCAAAGTCCCTGCCAGGCTGGCGACATTGCTGCCGCTCAGATACTCCAGATCACTGGTGGAACCAATGGAAACCCCATTGGGAGCGGCCACCGGCATTTGCAGCGGCGGCGACATCGACCAGTAGCCTGAGCCATGACTGATCTCGGGGACTTGACGATACATGTCGGCAAGCCAGACGTTTAACGCACTGTGCATTTCACCGAGGAAGGCGCGCGTATAAGGAATCGCTTTTTGCAGGGCACTGCTGCCGCTCGTGCGCTCGAAAAACACCGGCGGGACGGAGGTCAAAATCGCTTCTGACTCGTGCTGCGCGCGCTCGATCCAGGGATGCAGTTGCGCATAAGAGTGGATCGGTACGTTATCGCGAAACTGCGTTGAATCAGCGATATGGGCGAAGTCGTGGGCACGCCCGAATGCGCAGTCACGATTGGCTTTCAGCAGTCGCTGCAATACCCGTTCTTGCGCCAACTCCGGCTGTTCAGTTTGTTCTCGCCAGAGATCAAGCGTGGGCTGGGCACTGTCGATAAAACCCTGCCACAGGGCACGTTTGGCGCCGTTGTTGGCGCTCATCAAAAGTAGGTCTTGTCGAGTTGGGTCAAGTCATCGGGCAAGCGTTGGGGCGGCAGGAACACCTGCAGCCAGCCAAACCATAATGGCCGGGTTTCCTTGAGGTTCGATGCCCGGTGCATCTGCTGCCAATGCAGCCCCGATTGCCGGTGATGGGTCAGGTTGTAATTGAAGTTCAGAAACGCCCAGCGGACGAGGCGCGGCGCCCGCATGTTATAGGCGCCCTCGACGACATCCAGCGGCGTGCGCATGTGGTACACCCACTGCAGCGATGACCAGGAAAATGCAAAAGCGATGTAGGCAATGAGCACCACCTGCCATGTCCAGCCCAGCAATAGCCCGGCCGATAACCACACCGCGAGACTGGCGATCACCTCCAGGCGGATACGCCGGAAGTCGCTGTTGGAGAAATCCTTGAAGGCCGCGGCGTAGGTATTGACCTCAGCGGTTTGCGACCATTTATCAGTGATGCGCGCCGGTAGCAGCGGTAACAAGAGACTGCCGATAAACGCCGCGAGCCAGATACCGCCGAGCACCGCAAAGTAGTACTCGATCCGCTTGCGCAGCAGCGACTCATCCGCGACCGCGAAATCCGCCAGTTCGGCACGAGTGCGATTGCGAGTGTGGTGGCCCAGATGGTTGATATGAATCAGCGTGGCCGAGGCACCAAACAGCGTTGAAGCCCACCACATGACGAAGTAGTTCAGCGACTTTTTACGGTGGGCCAACCCATGAAAGGACTCGTGCATCATCGAGAACACGCCTTGCATGACCAGGCAAAACGGAATCAGGACAAGCCACTTGAGCCAACCCGCATCGGTGTGTGACAACCAGGTCAGCGTCGCCCCCCACATCAGGGTTTGCAGCGCCAGAACACACAGATTGGCCACGTCGAAACGACTGGTTTGTGAACTGTCAGTGGAACTGCGCATGAGGGATCCTGTGGAAAGGTCGAATGTGCCGAGTATAACGCCCAGTCCTCTTCACTCACGATAACTTGCCCGGTCTATGCGGCAACGACGAAACGCAAACAACTTCGCTATTTCTACTGGTTGCGATGCTCAAGAAAAGAGATAGCCTGTAGTTTTTCAAGGCAGCTCCCGTCGATATGTCGTATCTCAAACGCCTGTTCTCCCGGTGCCCGCCTGCACAATCAACTAGCACAACAATTCCCCATCGCAACGTTCGCTTTGCACTGGATGCGAGCATTCCCCGTTACTGGTATCGAGACTGGCCCCTCGTCACGCGTTTTTTTGATGGGCTGTCGATCATGTTTCCCCTCGGCGAAAAACTGTTTATTGATAGTGTCGTGCACTTTCGTGCCGCGATCGAAACAGATGCCACGCTTTGCAGGGCGGTTGACGAGTTTGTTTATCAGGAAGCGTCGCATATTCGTGAACACCGGCTGTACAACCAACTGCTGGCGGCACAGGGCGCGCCGATTGATGAACTGGAGAACCTTCTCCGGCGCCGACAGGAAGTCGGCAATCGGTTTACGCCTGCGACGCGTCTGGCCATGACCGCCAGCCTCGAGCATTTCACCGCCATTCTCTCCGATCAGTTGCTGCGCCACCCCGCCGTGCTGGAAGGCGCCGACCCTAGGATGGCCATGCTGTGGCGCTGGCACGCCATCGAAGAAACCGAGCACAAGGCTGTCGCCTTCGACGTGCTGTGCGCGGTGGTGCGCAATCCGCTGTGGCGCTACCTGATGCGCTGCGGGGTCATGCTGACCATGACGGCTTACTTTGCCGTCGACGTCATGTATTTCATCTACCGCCTGGCCGGGAATGATGGGCAACGCCGTAACTGGCGAGGGTGGCTGCGCTTGCAATGGTGGTTATTTGTGAACCCCGGCCCGCTGACACGCGCCTTTCCAAGGTGGCTGTTCTGGTTCGTTCCGGGGTTTCACCCCAACCGCCTCGACACCACTCAAGCCCTGGACGCGGCACGCCAAACGCTGGACGAATACGCCAGGCCCAATCAATGAACACGCCTTGGATGCCAGAAGGCTTTGACGATTGGCCGCTGCATTTTCCGGCCACGCCATTCGTAAGGCCTGCGGCGCACCTGGATTGGACGGGGCGATTTATCTCGTGCTGGGACAACCCCACGCCAAGCCTTCCCCCAAGCACCCTGGTGGTGCTGGTGGCCGGTTTGTTTTCTGAATGGTTGCCACGGTGTTTTCAGGATTGCGCCCAGGCGCTGAGGGACGCGGGTTATCAGGTGCTGCGCATGCCCGTACGTTCTTCGCGCGGGGTCATGGCGCAAGGCAGGCATATCAGCAAAGTGCTGACCGCCGAACTCCAGCACGGGCAACGATTTGTCCTGCTGGCGCACAGCAAGGGCGGGCTCGACGCGTTGGCGGCATTGTCTCAGGACAAAGCTTTGAGCGACGCGTGTGATGGCGTTGCGCTGGTGCAACCGCCGACCGGTCCGTCGACCGTCATGGATGAGGTGCTGGGTTGCGCCGCCGGGCAACCCGGCCACAGCTACCCGCTCGACCGGGTTCGCCGGGTGCTGGCAAAAACGCCGTGGATGGCCGCTGGCACACGGGATATCAGCAGCCTGCGCGACCCGCAAATCGCGCAACTACTCAATCAACTGCCCGCCGACTTGCATGCTACCCACGTCGTCAGTTGGACCGCCGCGCCCAGTTCGCGCTTCGACACCCATCATGCGCGCCTCAATGCCCAACGACCGGGTTGTGCCCATGACGGCCAGTTTTACATCGAGAACCTGCGCATCGAGGGCATGCCGCAGATTTGCCTGCCGCACCTCGATCACGGCCAGCCGGTGCTGGGCGGTGGTGGCTTTGACGCGACCCGTTTCTGGCTGACGCTGCTGAATGTGTTGCATGAGACCCGGCCCGGTCAGACCAGATAAATCTCGAACCCCGGGATACGTCCTGCATCCAGCGCCAACGCGGGGGCGGTGCCGACGCAAGGCGCCGTGTACAGATCCATGGGAATGGACACTGAGCGATAACGTTTCATCGCCCTCCACAGCGGATCATTGTCATACAGGCACATTTGCATCAGCGCGTACCGGCCGCGAAGACGCGCCCAGGCGACATCCAGCAGGGCGGCAAAAATCTGCGAGTTACGCTGCCGTATGTGTAGATGAGTCAAGTAGATGTCTTGCAGCGCCTGGCCTGGGGCGGCGATCGCCGGGCGACCCAACGCCGGCGCACAGGCATTGAACGCGAGGCGCAGCGCCTGGTGTGACAGCGGCAGTTTCTCCAGCACCACCCGCTTGATACGCCCGGCATCCCAAGGGGCGACGCAACCGAGCAGATTGTCTCGCGCGTCCACGGCCAGGATAAATGACTCGATACCGAAGTCCGGCCAGGTCTCCAGGCGCCGCGAAAACTGCGCTTCACTAAAGACGCTACCAAAGGGCTGGCCCGTCGATTCACTGTCGAGAAATGCCCGCAACGCATCGGCATGGCGGGGCTGTGCCTGGACGATGCGCACGTTCTCCACCGTTCGCGGCGCGCTTCCCCAGCCCCGCTGACCATACACGGCGACGTTGCTGTAGCCGCGCCAGTGGGAAAGCATCAGCGGATTGGCACGCCGACCACCGAGCAGCGAATGTGCCGCCAGCCGATTGCTGCGGATGACGCAGCAATAGGCGTGCTGCACACCGGTTTCATCGGCCAACGCTTCGAGCCGGACTTTGACCTCGGCCATCCACGACTTTGACAGGCGCCGGTCAGGCACCAGCCGCAGATCCCCCAGGTAAGCCACCGGCTGAATGCGCTCCTGCAAGTAGCCATCACGCACCACCAGGCTGGCGATGCCCTTCAGCTCACCGACCTCGCTTTCGGCAAGCCACGTTCGATGATCCGCGGCATGGCAATGGTGCAGCGCGAAATAGTCCGGCCCGCGATCAAAGCGCATCGGCAAGTTACCCTGCATCGCCCGCAGCGCCTGAAAGTCGAGCAGTTTCAGGTTGTCTGCAACGCTGGCCTGGCGGATCAGCATGGCGTCGGGCGCGCGTCTGCAAACAGGCGCAGTGCCAGGGGCCGAAGATTGTCGGGGTGCAATTCACACAGGCATGCTAGTTCGTCACCGGAGGCATAGCGGGGATTTTTTTCGAGGAAATATAGAACGTTGTTCAGGCGCAGATGAGGCGCTGGAACCTCGGCCAACTCCGTGGTCAGGCGACCTTGAGGCACGTCGAAAGACAGCACACCGGTGTTCGGATCATAGGCTTCGCCGAAGCGATCGATCGCCAGGTGATCCAGCAATGCCTGAGTATCAGGATCCGTCACCGCACCCGCGCGCGGGGCATAGCTTAGCGCCATGGCGCCCAAGTACCGATAGGTCCGGTGGCCCTTGCAGATCAGGAACCAATAGAGCGGGACGTCAGGCATCGCCTGCCAGATCTCCCCCGTCAGCCGCATCCAGGCGAATGCCAGTTGCTGGCTCCCCCAGTGTTCACGATCAATGATCGTATCGCCCGAAAAAATCACTCTTATCGGTTTGCCCGCCCAGGTTTTTTCATAAAGCTTGAGGGTGGTAAACCCGACAATAACTTCAGCTGCATCACGCAAAACGATGCAGTGGGTTTTGTCCTTGAGATCCTGATCAAAGCGTAAACGCGAGGTATCGTGGTACGACGCAGAATAAATCTCGAACATCCGATCAATTTCATTTAGGCGCAGCCGGGAGCATTCAAAGGACGTTGCGCATAAACTCATGGAGACCTTCTGCATCAAGAGCAAGATAGCCGGATTTTGGCGGGATCAATCGGCCGATGCAACGTAGACTTCCGTGGGTCAAACAGGTCAACCAAGTACAAACTTCACCCATACGTGTCCTGATATATCCAGGTGCCTTTATTCATGCCCCACGCCGCTACCAGTCTTGGTTTTAATACTTCCCGTGTGACCCGCCCCTTTAGTTGGCTAGTGGTCTACATCCTGGTGACCGGTGTTTTATATTTTCTCGTCACGCACTTCCCGATGGGGCCGGTGCGGATTATTCAGCCGGGCATGATTGACGCACACATTGCGAAGTTACCCTACACGCTGCCGCTGTATTTGAGTTATCTGTTGATCATGCCGGTCCTGGTGTTGATGGGCCGGCGTCGCGAGTGGCTGCTGCCGGCCTTTTTTGCCGCCGCCCTGGCCTCCGGGACTTGCCTGGTGAGCCACCTGTTCTGGCCCACCCTGGTGATGCGCCCGGACACTCCGTCGCAGTTGCTCACGTGGTTTTACCGGATCGACTCACCGCTGGCCGCCTCCCCCAGTGGCCACGTCGCGCTGCCAGTGGCCATCAGCGTGGTCCTGGGTTATCTGCGCGTGCGCCAGGCCCGGCTGTTTGCGCTGTGGAGCGTGGTGCTGGCCATGACCGTGCTGACCACCGGGCAACATGTCTTTCTCGACGCGGTATACGGCATTGCCGTTGGCGGCGCAGCGGGCCTGATAACCGTCCTGCTGCATCGGCTGAAGGTGGATTTGCGCACCATGGGCGCCATTCTGCTGGAATGGCTATGCATCATCGTGACGCTGCGCATCGCGATCTATGTCGCGGACTGGCGCTTGTATGGCCTGGCCTTCGTCATCATTGCCGCGCGCCAACATGCGCTGTTCATCCTGTACCACGACGCTACGCACTACCACCTGACGCGCCACCGCCGTACCAACGACTTTTTAATCAACCTGGCCATCGGTGTTCCGGGAACGGTGCCCATCGAGTTCTATCGGCCGCTGCACCTCGAGCATCATCAGCACACGGGCGCCGCAAGAGACCCGGAGCGGCGCTTTCTTTATCATCGACAACCCTGGCAGTTCCGGCCCTTGAGCGGGAGGTTGCTGCTCCGGCAATTACTGGGCGATTTGTTCATCATCAATATGCTGCGTAATCTGCGCGCTTACAAAAACGCAGGCGGCGCATCACTGAAGATGAGCCGGCCTGTTATGGCTGCGGGCATTATCTGGCTGGCGCTGTTGTCAGTGCTGGCCTGGCAATGTTCCGCACAAACACTGTTGCTGCTCGCCCTGCTATGGTTTGTGCCACTGGCCACGCTGGGCACCCTGCTGCAGAAAATCCGCAGTATTGCCGAGCACAGCGGTGGACCCGATGTAACCCCCGGCTGGCCGGAATGGACTTACGCATGGCAAGTGGGCTGCATCGGCAGGTTTTTCATTTGGCCGTATCACATCAATCTGCATTTGCATCATCATCGCAGCGCCAACCTTCCATGGCATGCCCTGCCGGGACTGGTCAGCGCCGATGAGCGTCTCATGGACTCCCGTGCGCTGCTGGCCCTGCTCTGGTCGGGGTCGAAGCAAAAAGGCTGAGTTCATTCGCTTCGGGCGAAAACGCTTGGGCTAACACACTTATTACGAAGCAACTCGGGATGCCAATGGCGCATAGAAACAGGGAAGTAACGAGCGGCCTGGATGTCGTCGCGGCCAACACGGCATTAGTCGTCGAAACCAATAACCTGCGCGGCGGCCATGATTCACAGGAAGCGTTGGCGAGCCTGAAACGGCTGATCATCGCTTTTGGCCAACAAACACTGGCACCGCAGACTTTTGCGCAGTGGGTCATCACCCATGACGGTCTGGATGCCCAGGCGTGCAACGAGCTTTCAGAACTGGCCGGGCGGCCGATCGACTTCATCGAAATTGATGCCCGCACCGGCTACTACGATGCGAAAAATGTCGGTTTCGACGCTGTCGATCAGCGCCGCTGCCAATACGTGGTCTTTGCCGATGCCGATTGCAGTCCCTGCCTCGATTGGCTTGAGCAGTTGCTCTCGCCCTTCGCCCAGCCCGGGGCGACGGCACCGATGGCGGTCGCCGGGCGCACCAGTTACGACGCGAGCCCGACCGGAAGCGCCCTGACCGCGATCGACTTCATGTATTTCCCCAGCCCGTTGCGCGAAGGCGCCACGCGCAACTTCTACGCGAATAACGTCGCGTTTCGCTGTGACACCTTCGAACAGCATCGCTATGAACCGCTCGATGGCGTGTACCGCGCGCATTGCCAGGTCATGGGCCTGCGCCTGCAAGCCGCCGGGGTTGCGGTGCAGTACGCCCCGCGCGCGCACACCGAACATAAACTGCCGGACACCCGTGGCGAAGTGGTGAAACTGCGTTGGCTCCGGGGCGGCGACAGCGTCGGCCTCACACCCTATCTGGTACGCGCCTATATGCCATCCTGGCTGCAATGGCTCGGCCGCAGTGGGCCGCTGGGCCCTTTTTGCGTGATGGCGGGACGTCTCGGTTACAGCCTGCGCGCCTTGAACCATCAGGATTTACCGCCGCTGCACGGTGTGCGACGCATCGCCGCGACGGTGATTGTAATTGGCATGTCGTTGCTCGATACCGCAGGTGCAATCGTTCGTGGGCTGGGCATCTCTGCCGGGCGCGCGAAAGCTCGCCATTCTGAAGCACTGTCCTATCACCGACCTTTGGATTGATACCGGGCAACGTCGCATTTTTTTGCACGTAAACCCGATTACAGGAAGTAATGATGAAAACTGACTCCTTCGCCTCACGCTGTTCCTACCTGACAGCCCTGGTCCTGCTGTCGCTGAGTATCCAGGCCAGCGCTACGCCAGCCGAGTTTACCGGCCGCGGCGTCTTTCACTTCGCCTCCACCGAGGGCTGCCCGCCAGACCTCATGGGCGGCACGACGGGCAATAACGCGCAGTGCAACCGCATCGCGCTGGATCTACCGGATGCTCGCGCCAGCCTCGACACTGAAGCCCACACCATCGTGATTTCTGCCTATGCCGCCCATGACAGTAAAACCGTGATCGGCGACGTACTGCTGCACGGCAGCGGTATCGCGTCTGACGGTCAGCGTGTGCCGTTGAGCCTGCATGTGCTGCTGCGCCGATCGGGCAAGACCTGGAAACCCGACACCTACGTCCACTCGCCGGTGCGCGGCAAATTCGACGACATCGTGATGCCTCCTTACCGGATCAGCGTTCGCGAAGGCAGCACTGAGCGCGTGCTGTTTACTGCCAAACAGGCGCGCGATGTGCTCGCGCATCCATCGCTTGCCGCGCGGGTGGCCAACTATTTCGTCGCCGTACGCCCAAGCGATGCGCAGAATCCTTCCGCCAACGACATTACGATTGCCCTCGGCGTCGGCAAGGTCTCGAAGTCACTGATGCGGGCCGGTTTTACCTCGGATGAATCGACCAGCACCGACCTGAACCAACTGCTCACCAATGGCAGCTGGGGTCTCAAACTGCAAGCGTTGAGCAGCCACATTCCGGTGTGGGTGGTGCAGCGCCAGCTGTTTATCTTCGGTCTCGAAGACAGTCCGCTGCTGCAGGACGTGCGTGAGCATGGCTTTAATAAACAGGACACGCTGGAATTCGGGGCTCGCAACGGCAAAGGTTATCTGCGTTACAACGATCGTGAAGAAGCCTTCCCCGGCGCCGCCACTTCGGGTTACGCGTTTATGCAGGACAGCTTTATCGGCTTGATCCTGGCCTGGCACCGCAAGCCGCAAGCGCAAACCACAGCAGCGACCGTCGACACCGCGCAGCAGTCGGCGCAATGACTGTGGTTGAACAAACCTGCGTCGATGACGGATTTGCCTGCCTGGCGACACCCAAGGCGCAAGGCCTGGGCGCCGTGCAGGCGCGCTGGGTGGACCGGATCAAGCGTGCCGCACTCGCACGTTTGCACCGCAGCCAACGCGGCGAAAGGTTGCTGCTACGCATGTACCTTGCCGGGGAAGACGCGACGGAACGCGCCCTGCTGGAAGAGTTATTGCCGCAGTCGCCCGACTGGCTTGAGCGTCAGGTCGAGCAGCATCTGGCCGATGAACGCCGGCATGTGACGCTGTTCAGCGAAGCATTACGCGCGGTGGGGGACGATGGCGAAACGCACCTGGCCCCGGACTGGCTCAGCCGGCGCAAGATCCTGCGCTGGCAACGCCTGGCGCATCGCTATGCAAAGCACTTTGAACACGGTTTGTTGGTGCCCGCTTACGCGACAGGGCTGTGCGCCGAGCAGATGGCCGAGCGCGTACTCAGTCGCCACTGCGCCGTCATCGGCCCCGAGCATGGATTCTATCCGTTGTTATCCCGGGTGCTGGCCGACGAAAAAGCCCACGTCCGGCTGTGCGAACACACCTTGCGGCGCATCGTCGGCCCCCAGGAAACGGGCCACCTGAGCACGTTGCTGGCCGAGATTCGCACGATCGAATCCGGCTTCGGCGTGACCGGTGCACTGGCGATGTACGTGGCCGGCTGGGTCTATGGCGGGACACGCGGTGGTGACCGATGAAGCCGCGCATTCTCTACCTCGCCACCGCCGATGCACGCGGCCATTTGATGCGCGCACAACTGCTGGTGCACGCGCTGCACAAGGCCGGCACGCAGGTCGAAGTGCTGACCACCTCGGACGAAGGACAACGCTTTCTGGAAAGCTTCGGCATCAAGGCCGAGATCCTGTCGCGGCACTATGCGGTTCAGTTCGACAGCGGGCAGAACATGCTGCGCAAAGCGACCAACAGCAATGTGGCGCACTATGTTTTTCGCCCTGGCAGGATGTTTCGCGACATCGTCCGCCTGCGCGACAAACTGCGTAGCGTCGACCTTGTGATCAATGACTCCTTCCACCCGGCACTGCTGTTCATGGGCACGGTGCCCGGGTGGCGACACAAAGTCGTGCATGTGTACGGTGCGAGCCTGAAGGTCGCGTTGATCAACAATTTCGAGGGCATGTGGCCGCGCGCCTTCGGGCGGTTGTTCGGCTGGATCGTCGGCCGGCAGATAGACGCGGCGCGAGCGTGTATCGAGCATGACTTCGCCCATGAGATCGACGATTCCAAGGCACCAGCGCTGTTTCGATTACCGACCCCGGTTGCCCTGGCTGACACGCAAACGCCATCACAGCCGGTTGGCGCGGCGATTTACCTGAATCCGCATTTCAGTGACGTCAGTCTGGCCGAAGCCTTGAGCGCGGGCATCGCCGATGCAGGCCTGAGCGCCCATCAAGTGGGCGAAGGCTACGCCGGTGTTGGCGGCTGGCTCGGGGTTGACCCGGACTGGGCCAGCCGCGCGGCGCAAGCGCAGTTGATCGTATCTGCACCGGGCATGGCCGCGTTGTCGATCGCGCGGGTCTATCGGCGGCCGATCATCCTGGTCCTCACCGATCAGCCCGAACAGGCCACCAATGCCGCCCGCGCGGCACAGTTACAGCTAGAGCACCGGGTGGTGACCTGGCGCAGTGACGTCGCTGATTTTCGCGGCCAGGTGGCGAAAGCCGCAGCGGAATTGACCGAGACTCAAGCGCCTGATCGCGACGGAGCGACCGGCAACGCGTGCGCCCAGGCGCGGATCGACGCGTGGGTCAGTCGCCTGCTCAGCTTGTGAATCCGCTCACTCACGCCGCCACACACAAGGAGGTGACGCAGGTGTCCAAACCCAATTCCCGTGCCGGCGACAATCCGGCCCTGAATGCTTTCACGCCGCCCGCTGAACTCTTTGCGTTGAAACCGTGGCTCACTCTGCTGGCACTGCTGGCGGACTGGGGATTGATCGCTGCGTCATTTGCCGCGGCGGCGCTGTGGCCGCACCCGATCACTTACCTGCTGGCGGCGATCATCATTGCCCGCAGCCAACTGGCGCTGGCGGTGATCATGCATGAAAGCGCCCATGGCGTGGTGCTGCGCCATCAGGGTCTGAATGATTTTATCGGGCAGTTTTTTGCCGCCGGTCCGTTGTTCCTGTCGCTGCACACCTACCGTGCCGGGCATTTGAAACATCATCTCGCGCCGATGCGGCATGACGACCCGGTGGTCGCGGTGTTTGGTCTCGGTGACTTCCCGCTGCCCAGGGGCAAACTCGCCGCAAAGCTGTTGGCGGACATCTGTGGGGTGGGCTACTTCATCAGTGCTGGCAAATTTGCCCGCGGCGACTATCGGGACATCATGCCCAAGGTCAATAAATCACCGGGCCAAATGGCGTGGGAAGTCTTTTCAATGCTCGCCAGCAACGGTTTGCTGCTCGGCGTACTGGCGTGGTCCGGGCACGCCTGGCTTTACCCGATCTTGTGGTTGCTGCCGGCCATTACCCTGCTGCCCTTCATGGGCCGCGTCCGGGCCATCATGGAGCACGCCGGCCTGCCCGCCTGCGATGACCAGAGCCAGAATGCGCGGAGCATTGTCCGGGGCAACTGGCAGACCTTTGTGTTCGGCCCGCACGCCATTCACTACCACATCGAGCACCACCTGTTTGTGCGCGTGCCCTTCTACCATTTGCGCAGCGTGCATCAACAACTCGTGGCCCGGCAGCTGGTACCCACCGGCAATCTCTATAACGGCTACATCGGGGTCTTGCGCGATGTCAGCCTCCCGGCCGCTAAATTGCCGACCGCCTGATTCGACATCCTGCGGGGTTGCTCAACTGGCGGCGTCGCCTTTTGGGGTTCACAGTCCTCTGGCTACCCCCTTACGGATAGCTGAACCCCTTAACCAGCGTCAACTCCCCCACCGCCCGCATCGGCACCAGGAACGTCTCCATCTTCTCGTTGGGCGTTCCTTCCTCGGTGATCACCGTCACCTGCGCCGTGGTCAAAGCCTGAACCGCATCCTCCTGCCCTTCCTCATCATTACGATAGCCACCGCCAAAGTAATTCACATACACCAGGTACTGGCCTTTGATCGGCGCCGGCATGGCGAAGATTTCCGGGCCATACCCCGTGGTCACGTCGACATCGAGCGCCGCGCCATTGGGTGCAACCCGGTCGCCGTACCAGATGTGGGCGCCATCCGGGGTAATCAGGTGCAAGTCCAGATCGGTGTTGTCGCTGTCCCACGACAGCAGCACCCGCAACTTGGCCGGCGTCGCCCCGCCACTGACATTGAGGAACTGCGTGCGATGCCGTTGCTGGCCATCAGGGCTGCGCACTTCAACGCTGTTGCTGCCATTGGGAAACGAGAACGGTCGATCAAAGCGTCCAGCCGGATCGATTTTCAGCGGCATGCTGACGCCATTGACGATCAACCGCCCAGGCTCACTCGACTTGGGTGTGGCGTTGATCTGCCCGGTAATGCGCGCGGTGTTGGCCTGCCCTGCCGGTGTATTCACCGAGGAGGCCGGGTAGTTGACGCTCTGGCGAAAGTTTTCGCCTTCGCCCTCGATGGCGCCGGTACGCCAGCCACCGACGGGGGTGTCGAGTTTGACGGCAGCATCAGCAGCGAAGGTCGTCGGCAATACGCAAAAAGAACAGAGGAACAGGAAGACCTGTGGATAACGGAGTTTCATGGCCTATTCCAGCAAGAGGTGGCGGGCGAGCCCTTCGATGTAGGTTTCATCCTGGCCATTGGGATGTGCTTCAAAGGCCAGGTGCAAGTATTCGTGGGTCAGGTCGAGGCGGTCCTGCAACGACAGCACGCCGCGCACGTAAATGCGCTGGCGTTCGCGGTCGACATAAGGACGGCCAAAGGCCAGGCGGCAGACGGCGAAGGTGTTGACTTCGTTGTAGCCGACTTCGTTTTCGAGTTGCTGGCGCCAGCCGCGACGTTGTTTTTGCAGCCAGTCTTGCGCGGCGGGCAACGCTTCGCAGGAGGCGACAGGGTTGTCCCAGCGGCTGAGGCTGGCGCGCGGGTAGGCGTGCAGCAGAATGGCGTCGTAGCGTTGGCCGGCGCTGGCTTGTTCGACGGCTTGTTGCCAGGACAGTTTGTCCGGTCCGGGTTGGTCGGAGTGATAGGTGACAGTGCTGCCGGCCAGGACCAGGTCGCTGGTCCAGGCGGCGATGTCGCGCGCTTCGGCAGTGGCCGGACGTGGGGCGACCCGTTGACGGCTGCTGCTGTCGTCGATGCTCAGGCAGTCGCCGTTGCGCGTGGCGTTTTGCAGCAGGTAGGTTCTTATCGCGATGGCCAGGGCTTTGGCGGCTTCAGCGGGTTCGGACTTGGCTTCGCGCTGGAGGACGCGGGCGACGTATTCTTCGCGGTCCAGGCGCGCGACCAGCTTGTCGTTGAGTAAAAACAATTCGCCGTCGCTGTGGATGTTCAGTTGATTGCCGTTGGCGAATTCGACGCGGTAGTCGCCCTGCAAGGGGCCCGACTCGACCACCCGATCCCCCGCCAGGACGCGGCCGACCGGATAACGCGAAAACAGCCCCACCTCAACGCAACGCCCAGCATCCACGGGCCAATCCGTCGGCACCACCGAAGCCAGCGCCACACCATAATTGCGCAGCACCATTTGACTGGTCCCGCGCCCACCAGCCCAGATCGGCGTGCCATCCTCTGTCCAACCGGCAAACCCGCCCTGACGCGACGACGGATCCTGATCTCCCAACCAGCTCCAGGTTTTCACCCGCAACCGGCCACCGAGTTCGCCCACAGCATTGCCGTCAGCGGCGTTCAACACCACGTCCAGCAACACCCGCCGCGCCTGATCCTGCGCCGGCATCACGGTCAGCGCCTTCAATAATTCCGCCACGGGAACCCGCGTCGCAGGCTGCAACGACGGCAAATTCAGCAACCATTCCGGCGCCTGTCGGGCCTGCCAATATTTACGCCAATCACCCTCGACAATGCCCAGCCGCGCAGGCTCAAAATACAACCCGCACGACTTCACCAACGCCTGATCACGACCAATCCTGCCGCCCGCGGTGCAGCAATACACTTCTTCCTTGGACTGCCCGCGACATTCATAAGCAGGTTCCCGCGCGCCGGTATCCACCAGCCAGCCGTAGACAAACAGCTTCCACAAACTCCCTAACGGCGTCTGCAGATCTGCAGGCAACGGCTCGCGGGCCATCACCTGGGTCTGGCTCAGCGACAGCAATTCGCCCTTGAAGCCCAGTCGTAACGGTTCGTCCTGCGCTGTCGCCAGCGCAGGGAGCAAACACAACAGCCACCAGACCAGAGGCCGGGTCATGTCAGTTGACCGTGACCTGGCTGAGCGCCGGTTTCTGTTCCTGGGCCTGATGCTGTGGCGCATAGACCTGGGTGAAACGCACCGGCGGCAGGTTGAACTGGCCTTTTTGCGAGAAGCGCACCAGATGCCGCACGCGCAACTCGCCGCTCAAGGCATCCACCGGAATGGCGTAAGCCAGTTGCCCCGGTTCGAAGCGCGCCTTTTCCAGCGCCGTCGGTTCAGTGCCAGCCTTGCCCATCAACTTGATGCCCCACGTGGTGCGCTCGACGTCGGCGCCCGGTGGCAGCGGCACTTCGAGCATGCCGTAACGCAGCGGCTTGGCGGCTTTGCTGGAGATGATCACTTCGTCGAGGTACAGGCTGTCGCTGGACAATGGCTTGGTGCCAACCGCTTCGAGTTTGAATTCGAACGCTTCGTCACCCGGCACCAGACGCGACAGGCGACGGGTGATGGTCACGGCCATCGGGTCGATGGCGGGTTGCTTGGTCTGATAACTCAGCGCAGCACGCAACGGGCGCTCCTGGGTCCCGGTCAGGGACAACGCCGCCGGCACCGGCGTAGCGCCCTGCCATGTCCAATACATTTCACCGGTATCACCGTAGTTTTTCTTCCAACCTTCACCCGGTGCCAGGGCGATGGTCGGCGACGCCTGCTCGATGCTGTGTTGCAACCAGCTCAGGGCCAAGGCGCGTTCAAGGGTCGATTGCTGTGGCAGCAGGCGCTGCAACAACTGTTGCGCATGAGCCTGATCGAAGGCTTGCAGCGACAGATTCAGGGCTTCGGCAAACGGCTGCGAACTCACGGCCAGACGTTGTTGCGCATCCGGCAATTGACGATTGAACGCATCCGGCAACGTCACCTTGGACTGCTTGGCCAACGAAGCCGTCAGCGCACGCGCCGCCGCCAGGCCCAGCGCCGAATCCGGATCGCTCATGACCAGGCTGTCTTCGCCATCGTCCATCAGGTTCGCCGCGTTGCCGTCGCCGGCCTTCGCCAGGTCATCCATCAAACCGCTGAGCAAGGTGTTCACCGGCAATTGCATCTTCTTGGCGAACGACAGGATCAGCGCCCGTTGCAACAGCGGCGTGTTTTTCGCTTGCTTGGAATAGACCTCCAGCACCCGCTGCCAATGCTCCGGCGGCAAGCTCAGCTCCAGGGCTTTGCTGGCGTACCAGTCGGCGTAATAGGCGTAAGCGGTGAGGAATGCATCCGGCTCACCGTCCTGGCCCCACCAGGTGAAACTCGCCGACGGCCCGGCCATTTGCACCAGGCGCAGACGGCTGTTTTGCATGATCAGGCGCAAGCGATCACGAACCTGTGGATTCGACGACAGCGATGGATAGGCAATGCTCAGCGGCAACAAACGGCTGGCCGTCTGCTCGACGCCGCCGTACGGATAGCTCAGCAAATCATCGAGGGCCGAACGGAACAGCGCTTGCGGACTGTCATCCAGGCGCAGGCGAATATCCGTCGCGTCGGACGGCAAGGTCAGCGCGGTATCACCACTGGCCGCGTCCACCACTTGGCTCTGGGTGACCTGCCAACCGTCACCGGTCGCGGTCAGGCGCACGGCCAGGGCATCGGCGGTCTTGCCGTCCTGCACCAGCTCGGCAGTCCAGTCACCACTGGCGAGCGCAAACGCTGGCAGTGCGATGTAGTTGATGCCGCTGTTCAGGGTCACCGGCATACGCTGCTCGGCGCCGCTGTAATGGATCACCAACTCAGCCTTGACCGGTTTCTCGGCCTGGCTGAAGGCGAACACGCCGAGGGCCGGTTTGTCGCCGGTGCGGAATTTGCTCGGGCCGCTCCACTTCAGGTACAGCGGTTTTTCCGAACGCACGAATTGTTTCTTCTGCCCGACCTGACCGTCATCGGCAATGGCCCGGGCGGTGATGCGCCAGCGAGTGAGCGAGTCCGGCATCTTGAAGGTGAAGCGGGTTTTGCCGTTGGCGTCGGTGATCAATTCCGGCTGCCACGCGGCGGTGTCGACGTCTTCACGACGCGGCCGCTCCAGCACTTTCACCCCCCGTTCGCTGCGGTTGGCTTTGCCCGGCGCACCGGGGCTGCCCGGCAACGCGACGTCGTAGCTGATGAACGACAGGCTGGCGCTGGTGCGCACGTTGTTTCGGCGCGGATGATAGAAGAACTGGTCGATGGTCGGCGCGACTTCCGGTTGCAGCGCGTAGATCATTTCGTCGACGACGCTGACCGTCAGATGCGCCGGAATCGGCTTGCCGGCGAACTGCGTCGTCAGGTCTACCGACACGGTGTCACCCGGCTGATACGACTCTTTATCGGTGGCAATCGCCACGTCGATTTGCGGCGCCACAACTTTGATACCGGCGTTCTGGAAGCTGTACTGCCCGCCCTTGGTGTAGAGCACGGAGAAGGTCAGGTTCGGCGCAAAATTGTCCTTCACCGCAATGCGCGCGCGGTATTGGGTGTCGCTGAGTTTTTCCATCTTCAGCCAGTCGCCGCCCTTGGACAGCAGCGCCGTGGCCTCGACCTTGTCCCGCTCCAGGGACAGCAGCGCATCGCTGACCGGTTCCGGGAACGTGATCAACACCATGGCTTCGTCGCCGGCCTTGTACTCGGGTTTGTCGAGGACGATTTCCACGGTCCCCGGCACGGCTTTGACGCCCTCGCCAGTGACCGAATGCCCAGTGGCGCCGACGACGCGGCCATGGTCATCCTTCAAGGTCAGGTTGTAGGTGCCCGGCCGCGCGAACGCCACGCTGAAGCCTTTGTCCTTCGCGGTGAGTTTGCCGTCGCCGGTGGTCTGGTCTTCCAGGCGTACCCAACTGTAGCTGCTTGGGGTGACGGCTTTGGTCTGTTCGCTGCCGCCTTCGTTGACGTAGCTGAAGGCAACTTTGTCGCCCACTGCGCTGAAGCGTTGCGGCGCGCGCAGGTTGAAGCTGGCGGCGCCACGGTCGATGAGGATTTCCTTGGTGGTCTTGACCCGATACGCCGCGCCATCGCTGGCAAACACGGTGAGCATGTAGCGGCTCGGTTTGTCGGCGGCCGGCAGGTCGAGGGTCGCGTTGCCCTTGGCGTCGGTGGTCAGTTCGGTGCTGGTCAGCTCCACCGGGAATTGCCCGAGGTATTGCAGCTCGTTGTCGACCATCGACAGTTGCTGGGCGCGCAGGCTCAGGGTCAATTTGGCGTCAGCCACCGGTTTGCCGTCCGGGTACAGCAGCACCAGACTACCCTTCACCGGTTCGCCGGTGCGGTAATCCTGCTTGGCCAGGTTCAGCGAGATTTCGAAGTGCGGCTTGATGTATTCGGCGACGCGGAAGGCGCTGCTGTAGGCCTGGTCCTTGTAGCTGAAACGCAATTCATAACCGCCCGCCACCGCGTTGTCCGGCAGCTGGAAACGGCCTTGGGTGCCGGACTTCGAATCGAGCTTCAGCGCCAACGATTGCAGCGCCGTACCCGTGGCATCGAGCACGGTCACGTTGACGTCGGCAGCGGTCGGCGCCACCGAATCCCGGGCGTTCTTGAACTCGCGACCCACGATCTTCAGCGACACCCAATCCCCCGGCCGGTACAGCGGCCGGTCGGTGAAGGCATAGAGTTTGGTGTCGTAGATTTCGCTGTCGTAATAGAAGTTCTCGGAGACAAACACTCCGCCCTCTTCATCCTCACCAATCACGAACGAACGCTCGGGGCTGACGTGTTTCAGGCGCAGCAAACCATCGGCATCGGTCGCACCGCTGCTCATCACACCGAGGCCATCGGTCCACAGCACATTGACCTTCGGCACCGAACTGCCTTCGTGTTTGCGCGCGGCCCACACCAGCAACTCATCACCGGCAATCTTGCTCACGGCCACGGTGTTGGAAACGAAGACCATGGTGGTCGCGCGGTATTTGCCGATCAACGCTTCCACCAGGTACAGGCCCGGCTTCAGCTGGCCCAACGGGATGTACACGTTGCCCGGTGCGACGCTGACGAATTCACTGGAAGAACCGGCCAGGTTCACGCCGGCAGGCGGCTGGATCGGTTTGGCTTCCCACAGCGGATAGCGGAACTGACTGACAACCGGCAGGCCCGGAATCAGTGCGAATTGCGGCTGGGCGTCGTAGGGCGTTGGCGCGGCAATCGCGGCACCCATCTTCAGCTCGGGCACTTCCTCGGTGACTTGTTTGCGCGACTCGTAGGAAAACGCTCGCTGCATCACGCGACGGGATTTGCGGTACCAGTTGTCCCACAGGTACGCGAGGGTATTCGACAGGCCTTCGCCCTTGAACTGGCCGTCGCTGACCACGCGGTGCAGGTTCTTCTGGCGCTTGAGGAAGTCCAGCGGCTTGTCGATGCGATACACACGAATGTCGGCGCCGCCATAAGGCTCCATGCGGAACCGGCGGTAATCGCGACCCGGCGCTTCGAGACGGACCATCGCCTGTTCGTCGGCGGCGAAACTGCTGTCGGCCAGCAGGAAGAAACTTTCACCGGCCACCGGCGTGTAGCCGCTGGGCTCGACGGTGTCTTCGGCGTTGACCGTCGAAAACGGCAGCACTAAAACCAATAGCAAAGGCAGTAAACGCAACATGCGGGCACCGATCATTGGGAGAGAAAGTTCAGTCGATAGACGCCGATGAAGTTGGGGTTGGCTGCGTCGGGTATCCATCGGGTGTCCTTCCATGTCATGAGTTGCTGCAGGCTCGCGGATCGCATGCCGTTGTCAGTGGGGGTTGTAGTGCCGGTGTGATAGGCGATAAAGCGGCCCATCCAGATCATCAGGTGCTGGTCGTCGCCCTGATCGAAAAACATCAGGTCGCCGGGCCGCGCTTGCGACACGTCGCGGCTGACCAGATGGCTGTTGAACTGAATCAACTTGATCGCGTTGACGTACGGCCCGACCTTGCCGCCGCCCTGCTGCCATTGCTGGGCGAGACCGCGCTGGGCGTCGCTCAGTTGCAGTTCCGGCGGCAGGTAACGGTTGGACAGGCCATTGCTGCGCAGCCATTTGTCGTCATGGACTTTCAGCGCTTCGTTGGCAGCGAAGCGCACCAGGCCCGCGCAGTCCTGCTGAAACCAGCGCGGGCTCGGGCCTTGGGTCAGTTGTTCCTGGGCGATGCGCACAAACCAGGCGCGAAACACCTGGGATTGCTGCACGTCCAGCGGTGGCGCCTCAGTGGCAAACGCCCGACTGCCCAGCAACATCGCCAGCAGGCCGAGGCCTCGGATAAGGGCTGTCACAGGGCTTTCCACTCCAGCGGCAGCCATTGCCAATAGCCGTCCGGCTCGCTGCCCTCGGGCAAGGTCAGCGCGTATTTGCCGTAACCGCCGAGCTTGCGCAGTTTCGGGATCAGATAGGTTTGCGCGGCGTTGTAGAACACCGGTTCCATGTCCTGGGGCAGGCTGTCGAGGGTTTCCTGTTGCATCAGCTGGGCCATGGAATCCGGGCCGAAGTAGACCGGCATCAGCAGGTCTTTCGGCACCACGTCGGCCATCGGCGGGAAGCGTTTGTCGAGGGTGCCGAGGGCTTTATCCACCAGCTTGTCGTCGAGGGAAAACAGCAGGGTCGAACCGTGACGGGCCAGGCTGACTTTCATGAACGCCTTGCCGGTGATCGCGTCCGGGTTCTCGGCGTCCTTGGCTTTATAAGGGCCGAAGTTGGAGCTGACCTGACGCTGCCACTGATGGCTTTCGCCTTCCTTTTTCTCAACCACCGGGAACGCGTGTGCTTCGACGTTGCCTTCATAGGCGCCGACCATCGAGCCGAACAGGTTGCCCAGGTCGCCGTCGAGTTGGGCGCTGTCGCTGTCATTCAGGCTGGCCACCAGCAGCGGTGTGTACAGCCGCGAATCGGCGTACCAGCACAGGCCAGCGGCACCGGCCATGTGTTCGGTCAGGGCTTGAGCCACTTTTTCTTCGGCGCCGAGTTTGACCAGCAAGGGTTTCTGTTGCTCCGCCGCGAGGGGCAAGGCGACGCAGGCGCTGGCGCCCATCGGCATGGCTTGCCAGATCGGTTTGAAATCGAAGTCCGGTTGGTTGTCCAGTTCGTCCATGGCGAGGAAGCTGTGCCAGCCCTTGTCGTCCATATCAAAACGCAAGCCGGCGAAGTTCGGGATGAAGCGCTGATAACCCATGGCCAACACGCTGGAATTGACTGACAGGCGTTGTTTCACTTCAGGCGCACGGGGTTGCAGGCCGAAGGCTTCGGGGAACAGTTTGTCGCCGTTGAGCAGCGCGGCGATGGACTTGGTGGAAACGGCACCCGACTCTTCAGAAGCACCACTTTGCGCATCGTAGAGTTTGGTCGGATTGGACAGCACCACCAGTTTGTCGCCATGGGAGGCGAACATCAGCGCCTTCGTAGCGTTGTAGGTCAGTTGATAAAGCGCCACGTCATCGGCGCCGACTTTCACTGAGCCGACCTGGGTCAGTTGCGTGTCATCCAGCGCGACTTTGGCCAGCGGCTCCAGCAGTTTGGCCAGGCCACCGCGATCCATCACCAACAGGAAATCTTTGAGTCGACCATCCGCCCCACGCCACAGCGCCACGTCCGCCGGTTGATCGAAAAGCTGCTCGATCAGGCTGTCCTGCAGCTTGAGGTCATGTTCGTAAATGATCCGCCGCAAGCTGCCGATCAAGCCGAGGCGATCGGCATGAGCTTCGTAATAGAAGACGAAATCTTCGGTCAGGGTTTCCTTGAGGAACGGCACCGCCAGCAAGTCCTTGGGCAATTGGCTCAGGGAGTTGGTTTCCAGCAAACCGTCCGGGCGGCCCATGCCCAGTTTGTCACTGGCCAACGCCGCCAGCGGCACTTTGGGTTTGTGCATGAACCAGCCCAATCCGCCCGCAACGCCGGCCACCAGGCACAGCCCGATCAGCACGGCTGGCCAGCGACGTGGAGGTTTGGCGGCAGGCGTTTCGGCGGCCGGAGAAGCAGTGTTATCGCTCATGTTCACGCTCATGTTCCCAAAGCTCAGCAATTCATCCGTGGAGCGGGATGCTTAATAGTTGAAAGTCTTGACCAGCAACAGGTCACCGATGGCCCGCAGGGGCACGATGAAGGTCTCGCGTTTTTCGTCGACGGTGTTTTCGTTGAGCACCAGGTTGATCTGCGAGGTGATGACCTCGTTCTGGTTGCTGGTCTCATCGAAGTTATAGCCTTCGCTACCGAAGTTGCCCCAATAGTTCACGTAAACCAGATAGGTGCCGTGCATCGGTGCAGTCATGGTGAACATTTCCGGGCCAGGGCCATCGACGCCGTCCGGGTCCAGGCCGCCGCCGTTGGTCAACGCCGTGTGGGCGAAGAACGCGTGCTGGCCGTCCGGGGTAATGATGTGCAAGTCGAGTTCGGCTTTCGGATCGTCCCAACCCAGCACCACACGAATCCGCGCCGGGGTGCGCAGGTTGTTGGCTTCATAGAATTGAACACGCTTGAGGGATTTGCCCTCGGCACTGCGCACTTCGACGCTGTTGGAACCGGCGCCAAACGCGTACGGCCGGGCGAAACGCCCTTCGTCGTCGGTGTACAGATTCAGTGGATTGCCGTTGACCGCCAGGGTGTGCGGCCCGCGCTGGGTGCCGATGGCCTTGAGCTGGCCTTCGATCATCGTGCGATTGCGCTGGATACCGCGGTCGATGGGTGGCGTGGGATAGGCGACTTGAGGGTTTTCACTGCGATCGAGCAAGCCGTTATAACGCCAGCCGGCTATCGGCTCCGACAACTCGGCCGTCGGCTCGGCCCAGGCCGCGCAGGCCCAGACCAGCATTATCAGCAGTGAAAGAAAGCAACGCATGTGACGCCTCCTGCCATGCACAACGAAACCCTGCGCCCGGTCCTCGGCGCGTTACAGATGCAAAAACTGCGTTTCGTCAAAATGACCCGTAACTATTGGGTCGTAGAAGGCACGAAGGTTAGCGATATGGCGATTTTTTAACAATCAGATACATCTCTATTTGTGGTGGAAATCACTACGAATGTTGGGCGCGAGCCGAATAAAGTGGTTATTCGGCTCACGAAATGAGCCGAATAAGACTATTATTCGGCTCATTGACCTTGGAAGTACCCGAATTCATGGCGTCGCACTGGATCTGGCAACAGCCCGACTGGCCGAGTTTCACCTGGCATGCCGAGCGCCTGACACCGCTACTGCGCGAGTGCGTGCAGGCACAAGGTCGGTTAATGGGCATGGCCAGTTCCGTGGGTAGTTCGCTGAGCGCGCAGAACGAACTGGACGCGCTGTTGCAAAACATCGTGACCTCTTCAGCTATCGAAGGTGAAACGCTGAATGTCGGCTCGGTTCGCTCCTCGCTGGCGCGGCGCTTGGGGCTGGAACAGCTCGATGGCGATCACGTCAGCCAACGCAGTGAAGGGCTGGCGCAGTTGATGCTCGATGCCACCCAGCGTTTTGCGCAGCCCCTGACCTTGGAGCGGCTGCTGGAATGGCATGAGTGGCTGTTTCCGGATCAGGAAGCGGACCTCGCTGCCCGCGCGATCCATGTCGGTGCATTACGCGGTGATGAGCCGATGCAAGTGGCTTCGGGGCGCCTCGACAGGCCGACCGTTCACTTCGAGGCACCGCCTCGCCTTGGCCTTGAGCAGCAATTGAACACTTTCCTCACTTGGTTTGAAGACAGCCGGGGCCAGGAACAGCTCGATCCATTGCTGCGGGCCGGTATTGCGCACTTCTGGCTCGTCACCCTGCATCCCTTCGATGACGGCAACGGGCGCCTGACACGCACCATTACCGATCTGGCATTAGCCCAAGGCGAAGCGCAGGCCATTCGTTTTTATGCGATGTCGGCGAGCATTCTTGAGGACCGATCTGGCTACTACCGAGTGCTGGAGGCCAGTCAGAAGGCGACGACGGATATTACCGAGTGGCTGCAATGGTTCCTGAAAACCTTGCTGCGCAGCTTGCTGCAGGCGATGGTGCGGATCGAATCGGTACTGGGCAAGGCGCGGTTCTGGCAGGCGCATCGGCAGTCCGCGTTGTCGGTGGAACAGACCAAAGTACTGAATCGCTTGCTCGATGGCGGTGAGCGCGGTTTCGAGCACGGCATTAGTGCGGCGCAGTATCAGGCTGTAGCGAAGGTGTCCAAGGCGACGGCAACGCGTCATCTGGCTGAACTGCTGGAAAAGGGCTGCCTCAAACGCCTTCCCGGTGGCGGGCGCAGTACTCGTTACGCAATTAACTACCCTGGCACTAATTGATGCCACGCGACGACCTGTAGCAGCTGGCGAAGCCTGCGTTCGTCTGCGCACCAGTCTTAAAATCGGCACTCTCGGCACATCAGGTATGCCGTGCAAGAAGGGTTGGCGGCTGCTGCGCAGCCGAACGCAGGCTTCGCCAGCTGCTACAACGGTTGCGTCGAACCCCCCGCTCATTTGCCCATACCCCCCATGTCTGCTAGTGTCGCGCCGGTTTAACGTCAACCGGAAATAGCCGCCATGGCCCGCAAAAAAGCTGCACTGGATTTCGAACAATCCCTCGCTGACCTGCAAACGCTGGTAGAGCGACTGGAGAACGGCGAGTTGTCGCTGGAAGATTCGCTGACGGCTTTCGAGCAAGGCATCGGTCTGACCCGCGATTGCCAGGCAGCGCTGGCCCAGGCTGAGCAAAAGGTTCAAGTGCTGCTCGAGCGTGATGGCGAGCTGGCCGAGGAACCCTTTGAAGCGGATCAGCCAGAATGATTGCGGCGTATTCGGCGACCAGCCAGGCCCGCGTCAACGCTGCGCTGGAAACCCTGTTCAACCCGCCGAGCCCGGAGCTCGCGCGCCTCTATGACGCCATGCGCTACAGCGTGATGAATGGCGGCAAGCGCGTGCGGCCACTGCTGGCTTACGCCGCGTGCGAAGCGCTGGGCGGCAAGGCTGAGCAAGCCAACGGCGCGGCGTGTGCGGTGGAGTTGATCCACGCTTACTCCCTGGTGCACGACGATTTGCCGGCGATGGACGACGACGATCTGCGTCGCGGCCAGCCGACCACCCACAAAAAATTCGATGAAGCCTGCGCGATCCTCGCCGGTGACGGCTTGCAGAGCCTGGCGTTCAGCGCCCTGCTCGACCCGCGTCTGAGCACGTCGGACGCCGAAAACAAACTGCAAATGGTCAGCGCCCTGGCGTTGGCGGCAGGCCCGGCGGGCATGGTCGGCGGCCAGGCCATCGACCTTGGCTCGGTCGGCCTCAAGCTGGATCAGAAAGCCCTCGAATACATGCACCGGCACAAGACCGGCGCGCTGATCGAGGTCAGCGTCAAACTCGGCGCCCTGGCCAGTGGTCGGGCCGAGAAAGACGAACTGAAGTCATTGCAGACTTATGCACAGGCCATCGGCCTGGCGTTTCAGGTGCAGGACGACATTCTCGACGTCGAAAGTGACACCGAAACCCTCGGTAAACGCCAGGGCGCCGACATCGCTCGAGACAAGCCGACCTACCCGGCCCTGCTCGGCCTCGATGCAGCCAAGGTCTACGCCCTGGAACTGCGCGATCAGGCCCTGCATGCGCTGCGACCGTTTGACGCGGCAGCCGAGCCTTTACGCGATCTGGCCCGCTATATCGTCGAACGCCGCAGCTGACAGCGTATCCGCCAAAAAAGAGCAACGCGTGGGCAGGGACCGATGCATCAGGTAAACTGCCGCCTCTTCTATACCTATAACGATTCGCCTGATGCCCACGACGTTTCATGAGATTCCCCGCAAACGCCCGACCACGCCCCTGCTCGACCGTGCTAATACGCCGGACGGCCTGCGCCGGTTAGGCGAAGCCGAGCTGGAAACCCTGGCCGATGAATTGCGCCTGGAATTGCTCTACACGGTCGGTCAGACCGGTGGGCATTTCGGTGCCGGCCTGGGCGTCATCGAGCTGACCATCGCGTTGCATTACGTGTTCGACACCCCGGATGACCGGCTGGTGTGGGACGTGGGTCATCAGGCTTATCCGCACAAAATCCTCACCGGCCGTCGCGAGCGCATGGGCACCCTGCGCCAGAAGGACGGCGTCGCCGCCTTCCCGCGTCGTTCCGAGAGCGAGTACGACACCTTTGGCGTCGGCCACTCCAGCACCTCGATCAGCGCCGCGCTGGGCATGGCCATTGCCGCCCGCCTGCAAAACAGTGATCGCAAGGCGATTGCCGTGATCGGCGACGGCGCGTTGACCGCCGGCATGGCCTTCGAGGCGCTGAACCATGCGCCGGAAGTGAACGCCAACATGCTGGTGATCCTCAACGACAACGACATGTCGATCTCGCGCAATGTCGGCGGTTTGTCGAATTACCTGGCAAAAATTCTCTCCAGCCGCACGTATGCAAGCATGCGCGAAGGCAGCAAAAAGGTCCTGTCGCGCCTGCCCGGTGCCTGGGAAATCGCCCGGCGTACCGAAGAATACGCCAAAGGCATGCTGGTCCCCGGCACGCTGTTCGAAGAGCTGGGCTGGAACTACATCGGCCCGATCGACGGCCACGACCTGCCCACCCTGATCGCCACCCTGCGCAACATGCGCGATCTGAAAGGCCCGCAATTTCTGCACGTGGTCACCAAGAAAGGCAAAGGCTTCGCCCCGGCGGAAGTCGACCCGATCGGTTATCACGCGATCACCAAGCTCGACCCCCTGGATGCGCCGGCCGCTGCGCCGAAGAAATCCGGCGGGCCGAAGTATTCCGGTGTGTTCGGCGAATGGCTGTGCGACATGGCTGCGGCCGATCCGCGCCTGGTCGGGATCACCCCGGCGATGAAGGAAGGCTCCGATCTGGTAGCGTTCAGCGAGCGTTTCCCGCTGCGCTATTTCGACGTAGCGATTGCCGAGCAGCACGCGGTCACCTTCGCTGCCGGTATGGCCTGCGAAGGCGCGAAACCGGTAGTGGCGATTTATTCGACCTTCCTGCAACGCGGCTACGACCAACTGATCCATGACGTCGCGGTGCAGAACCTCGACGTGTTGTTCGCCATTGACCGCGCCGGTCTGGTGGGCGAAGACGGCCCGACCCATGCGGGCAGCTTCGATCTGTCGTTCCTGCGCTGCATCCCCGGCATGCTGGTGATGACCCCGAGCGACGAAAACGAATTGCGCAAAATGCTCACCACCGGCCACCTGTACAACGGCCCGGCGGCGGTGCGTTACCCACGCGGCAATGGCCCGAACGCGACCATCGAGAAAGACCTGCAACCGATTGAAATCGGCAAGGGTGTGGTTCGTCGCCAGGGCAATAAAGTCGCCCTGCTGGTGTTTGGCGTGCAACTGGCCGAAGCGCTGAAAGTCGCCGATACGCTGGATGCGACCGTGGTTGATATGCGCTTCGTCAAACCGCTCGATGAAACGCTGGTTCGTGAAATTGCCGCCAGCCACGAGTTGCTGGTGACCATCGAAGAGAACGCGATCATGGGCGGCGCCGGTGGCGCGGTCAGCGAGTTCCTGGCGCGGGAAAACATCCTCAAGTCGATGCTGCACCTGGGCTTGCCGGACAGCTATGTCGAACACGCCAAGCCTGCGCAGATGCTGGCCGAATGCGGGCTGGATGAAGCCGGGATTGAAGCGTCGGTGCGTGAGCGTTTACAACTGCTCGCCAAGTAATTCCCCGCCCCTGTAGGAGCGAGGTTTGCCCGCGAAGGCGTTTTAACAGGCAACGTAGATGTTGAATGTTATGGCCTCTTCGCGGGCAAGCCTCGCTCCTACAAGTACCGTGTTTGCTACGGATATCTATGAAACTCTCTCCTCTCGCCCTGACGCTGACACTCCTGCCGGCCGGCCAACTCCTGGCCGACACCTTCGAACGCGATCAAGCCCTGAAGCTCCCCGACGTGCTGATCAGCGCCAACCGCCAGGTCGAGGCGCGCAACGACAGCAGCGCGGCCAACACCGTGTTCACCCGCGAAGACATCGATCGCCTGCAACCAAGCAGCGTCACCGATCTGTTGCGTCGGGTGCCGGGCGTGCAAGTCGGGCAAACCGGTGGGCGCGGCAGTTTGCCGGGGATCTACATTCGCGGCACTAAATCGGCGCAAAGCCTGGTGCTGGTGGACGGCCAGCGCATTGGCAGCACCACGTCCGGCGACAGCAACCTGCAACACATCAACATCGAACAGGTCGAGCGCGTGGAAGTGTTGCGCGGCTCCCGTTCGGTGATTTATGGCAGCGATGCGATTGGCGGGGTGATTCAGATTTTCACCCGTCGTGGCGGCGAACAAGGCCTGCAACCGCGGCTGCATGTGGGCTTTGGCAGCAACCAGACGTGGGAGCGTAGCCTCGGCCTGTCCGGCGGCGATGAGAAAACCCGCTTCAATCTCGGCGCCAGCCTGGATGAAACCGCCGGGATCGACCGCACTCATGAGTCGTATCCCAGCGATGGCGATCACGACGAATACCGCAATAAATCGGTGAGTTTTAGCCTGAGTCATGCCCTCACCGACGACATCGAAATTGGCGCGAATGTGCTGGATAACCGCGGCAAAAGTGAACTCGACAGCCCCTTCTACCAACAGCAGCCTTACAGCGATTTCACAGTAGGCGGCGCTAGCGGTTACATCGATGCGCGCATCAACGACCTGTGGAAAACCCGCATAGAGTTCGGCCATAGCGAGAACCGCGACAAAAACCTCGACAAACTTAGTGATGAACACAGCGTTTTCAACACCTACCGCAATTCAGTGAACTGGCAAAACGACCTGACGCTCAACGAGCGCAACAGTTTGATCGTCGGCGGCGACTGGTACGAAGACCGGATCAACAGCAGCACGCCGTTCGATGAGGACAGTCGCTGGAACCGCGCTGCGTTTATCCAGCATCGTTATCAGGCGGACAGTTTCTCCACAGAGTTGGGCTTGCGTCGCGACCAGAATCAGCAGTTCGGCGGGCAAAACAGTTGGAGCGGCACCTTCACCCTGCCGTTGAACCCGGACAACGATGTGCTGCTGACCTACAGCGAAGGCTTCCGCGCCCCGACCTTCAACGACCTGTATTACCCGGAGTTCAGCAACCCGGACCTCAAGCCTGAAACCTCGACAAGCTATGAGCTGCAATGGCGCAGCCAGTTGACCGACACCAGCCGCCTGGAAGCGTCGCTGTACCGCACAGATCTAACAGACGCGATCATCGTCAGCAGCAATCTCCCGCAAAACGTCGCGTCGGCACGGATCAACGGCTTCGAAGCGGCGTTGAAACACGAACTGTTCGGCTGGCAGAGCAACCTCGGCGTGGCGATCATCGACCCGCGGGATCGCGACAGCGGCCACACGTTGGCCCGCCGTGCGCGGCGGACGTTGAGCCTGGATCTGGATCGCCAGTTTGATCGGTTGGGACTCGGCGCCAGTTGGCAGGCGGTCAGCGGCAGCTATGACGATGAGAACAATCAGCAGCCACTGGGTGGCTATGCGTTGCTCGGGTTACGCAGCAGTTGGGCGTTGAATCGGGAAGTGAAGCTGGATCTGAAGGTCGATAACTTGCTCGACAAGGGTTACAGCCGGGCGTTGTACAGCTATGACGGCAGCCAGTATGGGTATCGCGAGGAAGGTCGGGCGTGGATGTTTGGGGTGACCTGGACGCCTGAATTATAAGACCGAGACCGATTGTTCCCACGCTCCGCGTGGGAACAATCTGTAGGAGCAAGGCTTGCCCGCGAAGGCCACACCTCGGTCTCAGCGGTCCGGCGCGATCACTTGGCACAACTTGGCTGTCGCCTCGATCATCTGCCCACTCGGCCGCTCCAAGCCCTTATCCGTCACCAACAACAATTGCCCCTGCACCACCGCCGCTACCTGCGGCCACGCCTTCCAGGCATCCAGCTGCGCCTGGTCACTGGCCAGAATCACCTCGGGATTGCGCTGCAACACCGCCTCGACGCTGACCTGCGGCGCCGGCAAGGTCAGGTCGGCAAATACATTGCGTGCGCCGCATACTTCCAGCGCATCGCTGATGATCTGTCCGCCGCCCACGGTGTACAGCGGCCGATCCCAGACTTGATAGAACACCGTTAGCGGCTTATCCCGGCGATAGCGCTGACGCAGGTTATCCAGTTTCAGCCGCAGATCAGCAGCCAGGGTCACACCCCGCTGCGGCCGGCCGAGTTGCGTGGCGATCGCTTCAATCTGCGCCGTGAGCTGGCCGAGGCTGTGGGGTTCAGCGACGTAGGTGGGAATGTTCAAGCGCTTGAGCTGTTCACGCTGGGCCGGGCCGACGCTGCCGGGCCAGAGCAATAACAAATCGGGTTTGAGGCTCAGCAGTTGCTCCATGTCCAACTGGCCGTAGCGGCCAACGGAAGGCAGATCTTTGAGTTCGGCCGGACGCTCACCGGCATCCAGCACCCCGACCAACAAATCGGCGGAGCCCAGTTCAACAACGATTTCAGAGAGAGAAGGCGCGAGGCTGACAACACGCTCAACGGAATAAGCCGAGCCGCTGACGGCCAGCAGCAAAACCGCCAGCCAGACGCGCAGCATCAGCCGAGTTGACGCGGGATACGGTAGAGGTAGAACAGCACCGCCGTCGACAGCGCCAGCAATACCAACGGCACCGCTTCGAGGCCGACGAACACGGCCAACGCGCCGATCCACGCCGGCAGGCTCGCGGCTAAAAAGGCGATACGACGCTTGGCTGCCAGGGCAATCCAGGCCGCCGGTTCTTCAGGGGTATCGAGGGCTTTCTGGGTGGCGATCAACGCATGTTTGTAGCCGCCGAAAAACTTCAGGCTGACAAACATCGAGGCCACACCGGCGATAAACAACGGCATCGCCAGCACCGGCAGGATCGCTTCGCTCTGGCCGAACACGCCATTGATCACGAACAGTGGCACCAACGCCAGCGCCAGGTATTGCCACCAGTTAAAGGACAGTCGCCGCCGCACCTGACCGCGAGTCACGCCCGATCAGCCTCGCCCTGATGCTCGTTGCCCATCATGTGGTCGAGCTTGCTGGCCTTGGTCGCCAGGTACAGTTTGTTGTGCGGGTTGTGCCCGGTGTGCAGCGGCACGCGCTCGGCGACCACGATGCCCATGTCGGTCAAAGCTTTGACCTTGCGCGGGTTGTTGGTCATCAGGCGCAGGGATTTCACCCCCAGGTGCTGCAACATCGGCAGGCACATGGCGTAGTCACGCTGGTCGGCAGCAAAGCCCAGACGCTCGTTGGCTTCAACGGTGTCGGCACCGCCGTCCTGCAACTCGTAGGCGCGGATCTTGTTCAACAGGCCAATGCCCCGGCCTTCCTGACGCAAGTACAGCAACACGCCACGGCCTTCGCGGGCGATGGCCTGCAACGCTGCCTCAAGTTGCGAGCCGCAGTCGCAACGCTGACTGAACAAGGCGTCGCCGGTCAGGCATTCGGAGTGCAACCGGCCAAGTACCGGGGCACCGTCGGCGAAGTCGCCCAGGCTCAGCACCACGTGCTCGCGCCCGTTCTCTTCATCGAGAAAGCCGTGCATGGTGAATTGCGCAAAAGGTGTTGGCAGCTTCGAAGCGGCGACAAAAACGACAGGCACCGGTGTGCTCCTGATCAATAAGTACTGGAGATTCGCAGAGGCGGCATTGTAACAGCAGGTTCCGACCGACGCTTAGGCTGAATTATGGGGCATAACGATCAAAAAGTTTGATCTGAGATGCCAATACCCAGTCTGTGTCCACTTGTAGCAGCTGCCGAGGTACGAGGCTGCGTCCGCTGTAGCAGCTGCCGAGGTACGAGGCTGCGTTCGGCTGCGCAGCAGTCGTGAAATCAGGCGATGCGGTGTTTCAGCCATACCGCGCGCTCAGGTTTTACGACTGCTTCGCAGCCGAACGCAGCCTCGTGCCTCGGCAGCTGCTACAAGCCGAGCGCACTTCGCGGGCTCGGCAGCGCCTACAAACGCTAGCTGCGACCGTTCAATTTGCATCAAATGGATAAGGCTGTTTCCACTTGGCAAAGATCGGTTTCAACTCGCCGCTTTTCACCAGCAGTTCCATGCGCTGGTCGAACAACGCCATCAGCGCGCGGGCCTTGGGGTTGTCGGCAAAACACAGGTACAGCGGCAGCTCGGCAATGTGGGTTCGGCGGAACTGCGACGGATCCCTGGCCCGGGCGAGCACATAGTCGATCTCGGTCAGGGCATCGATGTAATAGTCGGCGCGGTTGTGGGTCAGCATCGACAGGATGCCGGTGCGCCGCACCACTTCGTTGTAGCGCTGCACGTTGGGCAGGTAATCCTGGTACTTGTAGCCGCGCACCCAGGCCAGCCGATAACTACCGAGATTATCGAGGGTCGGCGCCGGATTGCTCGCCAGGCCCAGGGCGTAGATGTGATCGGTGTCGAAGTTCCAGTGCGGATAAAGCACGTCGCTGGTTTCATTGCGATAGGCGCCGACGCAGGCGTCCACCTCCCCGCGCTGGGCCAGGCCGACGGCGCGGGTGTAGGGTTCGCTGCGGATATCGAGCTTGACCCCGGCCGGTTCAAAGACGGTGCGCAACACGTCCCAGCCCAGGCCGTGACCGTCAGCGGCGGTGTAGTTTTCCCAGTCTTCGCTGGCCAGATGAATCACGGAC
Organism: Pseudomonas sp. ADAK2; assembly: GCF_012935755.1. Taxonomy (GTDB): domain Bacteria; phylum Pseudomonadota; class Gammaproteobacteria; order Pseudomonadales; family Pseudomonadaceae; genus Aquipseudomonas. The sequence continues at coordinate 5,284,962 of NZ_CP052862.1, read as the reverse complement.
GGCGCCGGCGTCGCATCCCCCGCCTGGGCGAGCGAGCAGAACATCGCGAAAACCACCATCAACCAGCGTCTAGCCATACCTAATCCCTGCTTCACCACTCAGGCGAAAAACCACACCAGGCCCTGCATCCCCAGCCATGCAAAGACCCCGGCCAATACGTCGTCGAGCATGATCCCGACACCACCGTGCACATGCCGGTCCACCCAGTGAATCGGCCATGGCTTGAGAATGTCGAAGAAGCGGAACATCAGGAACCCCGCCAACAACCAGTACCAACCTTCCGGCACCAGCCACAGGGTGATCCACATCCCGACCATCTCATCCCAGACGATGCCTTCGTGATCGTGTACCCGTAAGTCGTCGGCCACTTTGCCGCACAGCCAGAAGCCAAACAGCATGGTGATGCCGAGCATCAGCCAGTAGCCCCAGTCGGGCAACATCTGCCACAACGGAATAAAGGGTAGCGCAACTAACGAACCCCAGGTGCCCGGAGCCTTGGGCAAGGTGCCCGAGCCGAAGCCGAACGCCAGGAAATGCCAAGGGTTGCGCCAGACCGAAGGCGGTACGAATTCCGCCGGCGTCTGATTGGGGTGATCGGTCACGGGGTCTCCGGAAAATGTTGATAACCCCGTGTTTGCGGGGTGATGTCACGTCCATCGGCGTCCAGTAGCGCAACGCCCTGCCCGGTCACGACCCGGCCGACCACATGGATCGGCCAGCCGTCCGCCAGCAACCGGGGCAATTCGACGGGCGGCACGGTGAAGGCCAGCACGTAGTCGTCGCCTCCGCTCAGGGCGGCGTCCTCGGCGCCTGACTGGCCGAGGAAAGCCACCAACGCTTGCGACACCGGCAACTTGCTCCGCTCGATCTGGATGCCGACCTTCGACGCGAGCGCAATGTGCCCGCAGTCGGCGAGCAGGCCGTCGGAGATATCCAGCGCCGACGAGGCTCTGCCGCGTAGCGCTTGCCCCAACGCCAGTTGCGGTTGCGGCGACCAGTAATGGCGCAGCAGCGGATCGGCGATGGCTTCATCGGCAGTCCGTTGGCCAAGCACCAGCGGCAAGGCCCCGGCAGCATTGCCCAACTCGCCACCGACACACAGCCAGTCGCCCGGCTGCGCGCCGCTGCGGGTCAACGCCTGACCGGCCGGCACGCGCCCAAACACGGTCATGGTCAGACTCAACGGCCCACGGGTGGTGTCACCACCGACCAGCGCCACGCCACAGCCCTGAGCCATGACATTCAAACCACGGGCGTAGGCATCCAGCCAATCGGCGGTCACCGTCGGCAAGGTCAGGGCAAGGGTAAAGGCTACGGGAGTGGCGCCCATGGCGGCCAGGTCACTGACCGCTACAGCCAGCGAGCGCTGACCGAGCAAAAACGGGTCGCAAGGATCTGCGAAATGCACACCGGCAACGAGGGTGTCGGTAGAAATCGCCAACTGCTCCCCAGCGGGAACAGCCAGCAGGGCGCAATCATCGCCGATCCCCAGTGCAACGCCCTCGCCGCCCTGCGCACAAGGCGCGGCGGCGAAGAAATGGCGGATCAGCTCAAACTCGCCCATGGCAACTACAAGCGCTTATTAGCGCTTGAACGCCTTCACTTCAGCTTCACGCAGACGTGGGGCCAGCTTGTCGAGTACACCGTTGACGAACTTGTGGCCATCGGTGGAACCGAAGACTTTCGCCAGCTCGATACCTTCGTTGATCACAACGCGGTACGGCACGTCGACGCGCTTGAGCAGTTCCCAGGTGGACAGGCGCAAAACCGCCAGTTCAACCGGGTCCAGCTCTTCGATGGTGATGTCCAGGCAGGGCGACAGTGCAGCGTCGATCTCAGGCTTGTGGGCCGGAACGCCGTGCAGGATGTCGTGGAAGTAGGCGGCATCTACATCGCTGAAATCGTTATCGACCCGGAACTGCGCTTCGATCTCGTTCAGCGACTGCTTGGCCATGTGCCATTGGTACAGCGCTTGAGTCGCGAGCTGACGGGCTTCGCGACGCTTGACGCTTTTCGATGGCTTGCCGGCATCCGCAGGCTTTGGATCGCGCGGGTTGAACTGATCGCTGTCGTCGCTAATCACTTGGCCTCCAACTGTGCCAGCAGGCTGACCATTTCCAGGGCGGACAGGGCAGCTTCGGCACCTTTGTTACCGGCCTTGGTGCCGGAACGTTCGATGGCTTGCTCGATGGAATCAACGGTCAGGACGCCGAAAGCGACCGGTACGCCGAACTCCATGGACACTTGGGCCAGGCCCTTGGTGCATTCGCCCGCCACGTATTCGAAGTGCGGAGTACCGCCACGAATGACCGCGCCCAGGGCGATGATTGCCGCGTATTCGCCCTTCTGGGCTACTTTCTGCGCAACCAGCGGGATTTCGAAGGCGCCAGGCGCACGGATGATGGTGATGTCGCTTTCGCTCACGCCATGGCGAACCAGGGCATCAACTGCACCGCTGACCAGGCTTTCAACGACGAAGCTGTTGAAACGGCCTACTACCAAAGCGTAGCGGCCTTTAGGGGCGATGAAGGTACCTTCGATGGTCTTCAGGGTCATTCGTTAGATCTCTTAAAGAGCCGGGACGCGTTTTCTACGCGTCCCTCAGTGATGTGTTAACCGCGAATCAAGGCCCGGAAACAACCGGTCATTATTCGGAGGGCACGTATTCTACAACTTCCAGATCGAAACCGGATATCGCATTAAATTTCATTGGCGCGCTCATCAGGCGCATTTTGCGAACGCCCAGGTCGCGCAGGATCTGCGAACCGGCACCGACGATGCTGTAGGTGGTCGGTTTTTTCGCCGGGACGTGCTCCGCTGTTTCGCGGATGTGCGCCAGCAATACATCGCCATCGAGCGGGTGACCGAGCAACAGCACCACGCCGCTGCCGGCCTCGGCGACCGCGGCCATGGCGGCGCGCAGGCTCCAGCGGCCCGGTTGCTTGACCATCAACAGATCGCGCAATGGGTCCATGTTGTGCACCCGAACCAGGGTCGGCTCTTCGGCGCACACGGTGCCCAGGGTCAGGGCCATGTGCACGTCGCCTTCCACGGAATCACGATAGGTCACCAGGTTGAATTGGCCCAGTTCGCTGTCCAGCGGCTGCTCGGCAATCCGCTGAACGGTACGTTCGTGGATCATCCGGTAGTGAATCAGGTCGGCGATGGTGCCGATCTTGATGTTGTGTTCGGCGGCGAAGGTTTCCAGTTCGGCGCGGCGGGACATGGTGCCGTCGTCGTTCATCACTTCGCAGATCACCCCGCTCGGCTCGAAACCGGCCATGCGCGCCAGGTCGCAAGCGGCTTCGGTGTGGCCGGCGCGAGCGAGGGTGCCGCCTGGTTGGGCCATCAGCGGGAAGATGTGGCCGGGGCTGACGATGTCTTCAGCCTTGGCATCCTTGGCGGCGGCAGCCTGCACAGTGCGGGCGCGGTCGGCGGCGGAGATGCCGGTGGTCACGCCGGTGGTGGCTTCGATCGACACGGTGAACTTGGTGCCGAAACCGGAACCGTTGCGCGGCGCCATCAGCGGCAGCTTCAACAGTTCGCAGCGCTCGCGGCTCATCGGCATGCAGATCAGGCCACGGGCGTGCTTGGCCATGAAGTTGATGTGTTCCGGCTGGCAGCACTCGGCGGCCATGATCAGGTCGCCTTCGTTCTCGCGGTCTTCGTCATCCATGAGGATGACCATCTTGCCTTGGCGGATGTCTTCAACCAGTTCTTCGATGCTATTGAGCGCCACAAGGCACCCCCTTGAGTCAGGATTTGAGGTAGCCGTTGGCGGCCAGAAAGCTTTCGGTGATGTTTCCAGAAGTTGGCTCTGCGGCCTTATCGCCCAACAACAGGCGCTCCAGATAACGTGCCAGCAAGTCCACTTCCAGATTCACCCGGCGACCTGGCTGGTAAGACGCCATGATGGTTTCGCTCAGGGTGTGGGGAATGATCGTCAGCAAGAACTCGGCGCCATCGACTGCGTTCACGGTCAGGCTGGTGCCATCGACGGTGATCGAGCCTTTATGGGCGATGTACTTGGCGAGGTCTTTCGGCGCGCGGATGCGGAATTCCACCGCGCGAGCATTCTCGGTGCGGGCAACCACTTCACCCACGCCATCGACATGGCCGCTGACCAGGTGCCCGCCGAGGCGAGTGGTCGGGGTCAGGGCTTTTTCCAGGTTGACCGGGCTGCCGCTTTTCAGATCGTTCATGGCGGTGCAGTCGAGGGTTTCGCGACTGACGTCCGCTGCAAAGCCGTTGCCTGGCAGCTCAACCGCGGTCAGGCACACGCCGTTGACCGCGATGCTGTCGCCCAGTTTGACGTCGCTCAGGTCGAGCTTGCCGGTTTCTACGTAGACCCGCACATCTCCGCCTTTTGGGGTCAATGCACGAATACTGCCGATGGATTCGATGATGCCGGTAAACATGGAGTCCTCCTCGAGAACAGGCCGTCTTGGCTCAGGCCGGGAATTATACGCTCGCGGCTGGCGAAGGAATGGCAGTGACTCGCCAGTCATCGCCAACCGCGCGAATTTCGGTGATTTTCAGCTCGGGCGCGTCTTTCATTTGCGCCAGCGGCCAGTCGAGCAACGGGCGGGCCGAGGAGCCAAGGAATTTGCCGGCGATGAAGATCTGGAACTCATCCACCAGGCCTAGCTGGGCAAACGCCCCAGCCAGACGCGGACCGGCTTCGACCAACACTTCGTTGACCCCACGGTTGGCCAGTTCGACCAGCAGTTTGCGCAGGTCCACCAAGCCATCGTCGCCAGCCACGATCAGGCATTCCGGGCCGTTGGCGTATTGCTCTTCGATGGCCATGCAGGTGGCGACCAGCACCGGGCCAGCCTTGAAGAATGGGGCATCCAGCGGCACGCGCAAGCGGCCGTCGATCAGTACGCGCAGCGGTGGACGGCTCATGGCCAGCGCGGTTTGCTCGGCGTCCAGACCCAGTTCGGCGGCACGCACGGTCAAACGGGCGTTGTCGGCCAGCACCGTATCGGCGCCGGTCAGCACCACGCTGGCCTGGGCGCGCAGGCGTTGCACCGCCGAGCGTGCGGCCGGGCCGGTGATCCATTGGCTTTCGCCGCTTTCCATCGCCGTGCGACCGTCCAGGCTCATGGCCAACTTGACTCGCACGAACGGCAAGCCGTGTTCCATGCGTTTCAGGAAGCCTTCGTTGAGCTTGCGCGCCTCGCCTTCCAGGACGCCGCTTTCGATGGCGATACCGGCCTGGGCGAGGCGCTGCATGCCGCGACCGGCCACCGACGGGTTCGGGTCCTGCATGGCTGCCACTACACGGGCGAGGCCGGCATTCACCAGCGCATCGGCACAGGGCGGCGTGCGGCCGTGGTGGCTGCACGGTTCGAGGGTCACGTAAGCCGTGGCGCCTCGGGCCTTGTCGCCAGCGTCGCGCAGGGCATGGACTTCGGCGTGGGGTTCGCCGGTGCGCACATGCCAGCCTTCGCCGACGATCTGCCCGTCCTTGACGATCACGCAGCCTACCCGCGGGTTGGGGTGGGTCGTGTAGTGACCTTTGCGCGCCAATTCCAGCGCGCGGGCCATGTAATGGGCGTCGAGGATGGCTTGCTCTGCGGCTGTGGTCATTCTTTCACCGGCTCTCGGGCCAGGCGATCGATCTCTTCGCGGAACTCGTTGAGGTCCTGGAAGCGCCGATACACGGAGGCGAAACGAATGTAGGCGACTTCGTCGAGCTTTTGCAGCTCGGCCATCACCAGTTCACCGACCACGAGGGATTTGACCTCACGCTCGCCGGTGGCACGCAGTTTGTGTTTGATGTGCACCAGCGACGATTCGAGGCGCTCGACACTCACCGGGCGCTTCTCCAGCGCCCGCTGCATGCCGGCGCGGAGTTTTTCTTCGTCGAACGGCTGGCGGCTGCCGTCGGTTTTGATCAGGCGCGGCAACACCAGTTCGGCAGTCTCGAACGTCGTGAAACGCTCGCCGCAGGCCAGGCATTCACGCCGGCGGCGCACCTGTTCGCCCTCGGCGACCAGTCGCGAGTCGATGACCTTGGTGTCGTTGGCACCGCAGAAGGGACAGTGCATGGTGGCAGGCAACAAAAAAAGGGAGGGCCATGGTAGCGCATCCCCGTGGCAAGACAAGCCATAGGGTTTGCGGTATACAGACGAGCTATTATGGATTTCATGTTGCTGGAGCCAAAAATGTCGTTACGACCGCTCGTCCTGCTCAGTATTTTAAGCCTGCTGGTAGCCTGCAGCAGCGATGCGCCCAAGCCTCAGCCGCCGACCCCGGGCCCCGCGCCACAAGCGGCGCAGAAGAAAGCCAAGGAATCGGCCGCCCTCGGCCCGCTGCCGGCGTATCAACGTGAACTGAGTGGCACCCTGCAAGGCGTGCCGGCCGGCGCCGAAGTGGAACTGGCGCTGCTGGTGATCGACGACAAGTCTCGCCCGCAACAGTTGTTGGCCAGTTCCAGCCTGATCGGCACCAATCAGATTCTGCCGTTCCACCTGCGTTTCAACCCGGAATCCTTCCCGGTCGGCGCCCGTGTTGAACTGCGTGGCCGCGCCAGCCAGTCCGGCCAACTGATTTTGCACCTGCCGTCGCAGACCATCACCCAGCCGACGACCCAAGCGTTGGGCCAGCTGCAATTCGTCAAAGCCCCATGATTGCACCGCTCGACCTGCAACAGGCATTAGACGAACTGCTCGGCGACGCGCAACTCGTCGCCTGCCCATTACCGGATACTGACCTGAAGCTCTGGCTGATCGACGGCGACAATATGGACCGCGCCTTCAGCCAGGAAGAAACCCGCCGAATCCTGCATGAGCCGCCCTATTGGAGTTTCTGCTGGGCCAGTGGCCTGGCAGTGGCGCGGTATCTCGTTGAATTTCCCGAGTGGGTCAAAGGCAAGCGGGTACTGGATTTTGGCGCCGGGTCTGGCGTTGCAGGGATTGCAGCGGTAAAGGCCGGGGCGCTGGAAGTGGTGGCCTGCGACCTGGATCCGCTGGCGATTGCCGCGTGTCGGGCGAATGCCGAACTCAACAATGTACAGCTCAACTATTCGACGGATTTCTTTGCCGAGGCGGATCGCTTTGATCTGATTCTCGTCGCCGACGTGCTGTATGACCGGGCGAATCTGCCGCTGCTCGATGAGTTTTTGAGTCGTGGGCGGGAAGCGCTGGTCGCGGATTCGCGGGTGCGGGATTTTCGTCATCCGTTGTATCGCCGCATCGAGATGCTGGAGGCGATGACCTTGCCCGATCTGGCCGAGCCGGAAGAGTTTCGACATGTGAGTCTTTACCACGCCTCCCGCCCCTGATCGTTCCTTCTTCCGGCGACACCCCGCCAAGCCTTATAGTGGCCTCATTCACGCTTCCAAGAGATCCCCCATGAGTCAGGAAACGCCGTACATCTTCGACGCCACGACTGCCGATTTCGACCAGTCGGTGATCGAGAACTCTTTTCACAAACCGGTGCTGGTGGATTTCTGGGCCGAATGGTGTGCGCCGTGCAAGGCCTTGATGCCGATGCTGCAAACCATCGCCGAGAGCTATCAGGGCGAGTTGTTGCTGGCCAAGGTCAATTGCGACGTCGAGCCGGACATCGTCTCGCGCTTCGGCATTCGCAGCCTGCCGACCGTGGTGCTGTTCAAGGACGGTCAACCGGTGGACGGGTTTGCCGGTGCGCAACCGGAATCCGCGGTGCGCGCGATGCTTGAGCCGCATGTGCAGATGCCGCCGCCAGCCGCCGCCGATCCTTTCGAACAGGCTCAGGCGCTGTTCGATGACAACCGTTTTGCCGACGCCGAAGCCATCCTCAAAGTGCTGCTGGGCGAAGACAACACCAACGCGAAAGCGCTGATCCTGTACGCCCGCTGCCTGACTGAACGTGGCGAACTGGGCGAAGCGCAAACCGTGCTCGACGCGGTCAAGACCGACGATCACAAGGCTGCCCTGGCTGGCGCCAAGGCGCAGATCCAGTTCCTCGGTCAGGCCAAGGATTTGCCGGATGCCGCCGATTTGAAGGCGCGCCTGGCGAAAGATCCGCAGGATGATGAAGCGGTGTATCAACTGGCGATTCAGCAACTGGCGCGCCAACAGTACGAACCGGCGCTGGATTCGTTGCTCAAGCTGTTCATCCGCAACCGCAGCTACAGCGAAGGCTTGCCGCACAAGACTTTGCTGCAGGTGTTCGAACTGTTGGGCAATGATCACCCGCTGGTGACCACGTACCGGCGCAAGTTGTTTGCTGCGTTGTACTAAGTAACCTTGTAGGAGCAAGGCTTGCCCGCGATGGCGTCCGTAAGATCGCCAACGCGAGCAAGCTTTGCTCCTACGAGGGTTCAACCCAGCTGTACAGCGGCGTATCCCCGCCGCTCACCACTTTTACATCCGCACAATGGCGCAGGCGCACCAACAGGCGTTTACCCGACGCCGCGCTGCCGGTCAGCCCTTCCAACTGCTCAAGCAAATCCGGCCCGCTCAATTGCCCGGCCTTGCGCAGCAAGTCCTTGGCGATCTGCCACAGCGCGTCATCCTGGTTCAGCGGTTTGGCCGCCGGGGCGCTGACTTCCTCGGTTTTACTGACCTGCAACTGCGCGCCGAGCCGCGCCCAATCGCCGTCGTCCATCTCCAGGGTCAAATCCACCGGCCAGTCGCCGATGCTTCCGCGTATTCGCAACATAAGTCCGCTCCTGCACATTTCTGACCTGCATGCTCCCATGGGTCTTGTGTAACGCCAAGCGGGCGGTCAAACTCTCCGCACTTTCGTTATAAGATTACATAACAAACCTTTCACTTTACTTCCCGGAGACCCGCCATGCGTCGTCTGCTGCTCGCTCTGCCGTTTGCCCTGTTGCCGCTGGCCGCTGCCTTTGCGGCCAATGAACCTGAACACGGCAGCCTTGGCGCCCACGAACATGGCGTCGGTCGCTTGAACGCGGCGCTGGACGGCCAGACTCTGGAGCTGGAACTGGAAAGCCCGGCGATGAACCTGGTGGGCTTCGAACACGCCGCCACCAGCGACACCGACAAGGCCAAAGTTGCCGCCGTCCGGACGAAGCTGGAAAACCCGCTGGTGCTGTTTGCCCTGCCAAAAGCCGCCGGCTGCAAAGTCGCGACTCAGGAACTGGAAAGCCCGCTGTTCGGTGACAAGCCAGACGCCGACGATGATCACGACGAAGCGGTCAAGGACGGTCATGAGCATCACCACGACCACAGCGAAATCCACGCCCGCTACCAATTCAGCTGCGCGGCACCCGGTGCGCTGAAAACCCTGGACCTGTCGAACATCTTCAATACCTTCCCGGCGACCCAGAAGATTCAGGTGCAACTGATCAGCCCAAGCGGCCAGCAAGGCGTTGAAGTGACGGCCAAGGCGGCCTCCCTGAAATTCTGATCAACCCCCAATCCCGTAGGAGCGAGGCTTGCCCGCGAAGGCGATCTGTCAGTCGACATCTCAGTTGAATGTGATGGCCTCTTCGCGGGCAAGCCTCGCTCCTACAGGGATCGGGGTTGTTGGTGCAATCAAGACTACCCATGAAATCGGCGCCATGACCCAAGCACTCATCGAACTGTCCGACCTGGGCTTCAGTTGGCCCGGTCACCCGCCGCTGCTGGATATCCCGGCGTTTCGCCTGGAACCCGGTGAAACCCTGTTCCTCAAGGGTCCCAGCGGCAGTGGCAAGACCACCCTGCTCGGCCTGCTCGGCGGTGTGCAGAAGCCTGATCGCGGCAGTATCCGTCTGCTCGGCCAGGAACTGACCGAACTCGGTGCCGGCGCTCGCGACCGTTTCCGCGTCGATCACACCGGCTATATCTTCCAGCAGTTCAACTTGCTGCCGTTCCTCTCGGTACGCGAGAACGTCGAGTTGCCCTGTCACTTCTCCAAATTGCGCGCCGAACGGGCGAAACAGCGCCACGGCAGCGTTGATCAGGCCGCCGCCACTCTGCTCGCGCACTTGGGCTTGAAGGATGAAAGCATCCTCAGCCGCCGCGCCGATTCGCTGTCCATCGGCCAGCAACAACGGGTTGCCGCCGCCCGCGCGTTGATCGGTCAACCGGAACTGGTGATCGCCGACGAACCGACCTCGGCCCTGGATTACGACGCTCGCGAGAACTTCATTCGACTGCTGTTCGCCGAATGCCGCGAAGCCGGGTCGAGCCTGTTGTTCGTCAGCCATGACCAGAGCCTCGCGCCGCTGTTCGACCGCAACCTGTCGCTGGCCGAGCTCAATCGCGCCGCCACCCCGTTCGAGGTCTGAGATGTATTTGTTTCGTCTAGCCCTGGCCAGCCTGGCTAACCGCCGCTTCACCGCGATCCTCACCGCGTTCGCCATTGCCCTGTCGGTGTGTCTGCTTTTAGCCGTTGAACGCGTACGCACCGAAGCCAAGGCCAGTTTCGCCAGCACCATCAGCGGCACCGACCTGATCGTCGGCGCCCGGTCCGGTTCGGTGAACCTGTTGCTGTACTCGGTGTTCCGCATCGGCAACGCCACCAACAACATCCGTTGGGACAGCTTCGAACACTTCGCCAACAACCCGAAAGTGAAGTGGGCGATCCCGATGTCCCTCGGCGACTCCCATCGCGGCTACCGCGTGATGGGCACCACCGAGGCCTACTTCGAGCATTACCAGTACGGTCATCAACAACACCTGGAACTGGCCGACGGCCGTGCCTTCGCCACCGACCCGTTCGAAGTGGTGCTCGGTGCCGAAGTGGCGGATGCGTTGCATTACAAACTCGGCGACAAACTGGTACTGGCCCACGGCGTGGCGGTGATCAGCCTGGTCAAGCACGACGACAAACCGTTCACCGTGGTTGGCATCTTGAAACGCACCGGCACCCCGGTGGACCGCACGTTGCACATCAGCCTCGGCGGCATGGAAGCGATCCACATCGACTGGCACAACGGCGTGCCGGCGCAGGGCAAAGGCCGGATCAGCGCCGATCAGGCGCGCAACATGGACCTGACGCCGCAAGCGATCACCGCGTTCATGCTTGGCCTCAACAGCAAGATTTCCACCTTCGCGGTGCAACGCGAGATCAACGAATTCCGTGGCGAACCGATGCTGGCGATCCTGCCGGGCGTGGCGTTGCAAGAGCTGTGGAGTTTGATGAGCACGGCGGAAAAAGCCTTGTTCGTGGTCTCGCTGTTCGTGGTGTTGACCGGGTTGATCGGCATGCTCACGGCGATTCTCACCAGCCTCAATGAACGACGGCGCGAGATGGCGATCCTGCGTTCGGTGGGCGCGCGGCCGTGGCACATCGCGACGTTGTTGGTGCTGGAAGCCTTTGCCTTGGCGCTGTCCGGGGTTATCGCTGGTGTGGCGTTGCTGTATGTGTGCATCGCCGCCGCCCAGGGTTATGTGCAGGCGAATTACGGTTTGTACCTGCCGCTGGCCTGGCCGAGCGAATATGAATGGACGCTGCTCGGTGGCATTCTGATCGCCGCGCTGCTGATGGGCAGCGTGCCGGCCTGGCGCGCGTATCGCCAATCATTGGCCGATGGCCTGTCGATCCGTTTATGAGGACGTTGAAGATGCCCCGCGCTCTGCTCGCGCTGTTGATACTGGTCGCCCTGCCGCTGTGGGCGGCCGAACCCGCGGATTTGACCTGGTCGGAAATGATCCCGCCGGACGCCCCGGCAGAAGTGCCGAACATGACGCCGCTGCACGACCTGTCGCAGATGAGCAGCGCCCTTGAATCGGCCCCGGCCGCCAAGCAGGACCTGCCCAACGCACCGGTGGTGAAAAGCCTCGACGGCAAGAACATCCGCTTGCCGGGCTACATCGTGCCGCTGGAAGTGAGTGAAGAAGGTCGCACCACGGAGTTTCTGCTGGTGCCGTATTTTGGCGCCTGCATTCATGTCCCGCCACCGCCGTCGAACCAGATCGTGCATGTGAAAAGCGAAGTCGGCGTGAAGCTGGATGAGTTGTATCAACCGTACTGGATCGAGGGGGCTTTGCAGGTTAAAGCGTCCAGCAGCGAATTGGCGGATGCCGGGTATCAGATGGAAGCGGACAAGATTTATGTGTATGAATTGCCGGAGTAAATCCGGGGGTTCGTTGTTGTTGGTGAGGACGCCTTCGCGGGCAAGCCTCGCTCCCACGGATTGCGAAACCTCGTAGGAGCAAGGCTTGCCCGCGAAGGGGCCGGCAAAGGTTCCACAAAAACCCACCCCATCACTGTTTCATTGAGCTGAATCAAAAGACCGTATCAGATGGCTCTTTACCATTGGACATCAAACATTTTTAACGTCCTTTGGAGCCCCCATGAACAAGTCCTTGCTCAGCGCCTCGCTGTTTGCCCTCGCGCTCGCAGCCCCGCTCGCCCACGCCCACGAAGCCGGCGACATCATCGTTCGCGCCGGTGCGATCACCGTCAACCCGAAGGCTGACAGCTCCAGCGTCAAGGTCGATCAAGGCCCGCTGGCGGGTGCCGACCTGGGTGGCAAGGCGACCATGAGCAGCGACACGCAACTGGGTCTGAACTTCGCCTACATGATCGACAGCCACTGGGGGATCGAGCTGCTCGCGGCCTCGCCGTTCGAGCATGACGTGAAGATCAAAGGCACCGCCCTGGGCGCGGCCAACGGCAAACTCGGCACCCTGAAACACTTGCCGCCGACCCTCAGCGTCGTGTACTACCCGCTCGACGCCAAGTCCGCGTTCCAGCCGTATGTCGGTGCCGGCATCAACTACACCTGGATCTACGACGAACACGTCGGCAGCGAAGCCCAAGCCAACGGCTTCAGCAACTTCAAGGCGAAAAACTCCTGGGGCATGGCGTTCCAGCTCGGCGCCGACTACATGATCACCGACAACATCATGCTCAACGCCCAGGTGCGCTACATCGACATCGACACCCGCGCCACCGTGGAAAACAACGCCGTGGCACCGGGCACTCGGGCCAAGGTCAATGTGGACGTGGATCCGTTTATTTACATGGTTGGCCTGGGCTACAAGTTCTAAATCCCACGCACAAAAAAAGGCGCCTGAACAGGCGCCTTGATCGTTCTCACGCTCCGCGTGGGAATGCAGCCCGGGACGCTCCGCGTCCCATCCAAAGCCGAACGCGGAGCGTCCGTTGAGGCATTCCCACGCAGAGCGTGGGTACGATCAGCGCCCCAGCAACCGCGCCAAACCAACGCTCATCGGCGTTTGCTCAGGGTAGGTAAACCGCTCCAGCAAGCGCCGGTTGTTCGCCCGCGAATGGCGGATATCACCGGACCGCGCCGGGCCGTAGCTCACTGGCGGCAATTCACCGACCACTTGTGCCAACGCTTCGAGCATCTGCTTGAGGGTCGTCGCCTGATTCCAGCCAACATTCACTGCGCCGACTTCGACCTGCGGCTTCTCGATTGCCTGCACCAGCAAATCCACCAGATCCTCGACGTAGACAAAATCCCGCGTCTGCTCGCCGTCACCAAACACGGTGATCGGCAAACCTTTCTGCGCGCGTTCGCTGAAGATGCTGATGACCCCGGAGTACGGCGAGGATGGATCCTGGCGCGGGCCGAAGATGTTGAAGAAGCGGAACACCACCGGCTCCAGGCCATGCTGGCGGCGGTAGAAATCGAAGTAGTATTCGCTGGCCAGTTTGTCTGACGCATAAGGCGTCAGCGGTGCCTTGGCGGTGTCTTCGTCAATCGACTCGCCTTCGCCGTTGTTGCCGTAAACCGCCGCGCTGGAGGCAAACAGCACCCGTTTGACGCCAACCTGGCGCATGGCTTCGCAGACATTCAAGGTTCCGATGAAGTTGCTTTGGTGGGTCTTCACCGGATCGTCCACCGACGCCTGCACCGACGCCACGGCCGCCAGGTGCGCGACGGCGCTGCAACCGATCATCGAACGGGCGACCAGTGCCGCATCGGCGACATCGCCGACAATCAGCTCGACCTTGGGGTTGTCCAGCGGCAGGTTGCTGCGTTTGCCGGTGGACAGGTCATCGAGGATGCGCACCGCGTGGCCCTTGGCGAGCAAGGCGTCGGTGAGGTGCGAACCGATGAAACCGGCGCCGCCGGTGATTAAAACTGGGCCGTCAGCCATGGCGATAGAACCTATCCAGTAAGCCCGGGAGCGCCGCGCGCCAGGCGCGAGGCTTGATCCCGAAGGTGTGCAGAATTTTCTTGCAGGCCAGCACCGCGTGTTGCGGCTCTTCGGCAGCGTCGGGCCGCGCGGCGTGGGCCTGGGCGGTCGGTGCTTCGATGGCCAGCTCGTGCAGGTTGCGTGCTTCGGTAATGATCGCCTGCCCCAGCGCCAGCGGCGTAGTCGCCTCATGTCCGGCGTAATGATAGGTGCCCCACAGCGGTGCCGCACAATCGAGTTGCTTGAGCACCGAAATGATCACCCGGGCCGCGTCGTCCACCGGCGTCGGGTTGCCCCGGCGGTCGTCGGCCATCAGCAATTCTTCAGGTGTTTCGGCCCGGGCGAGGAAGCGCCCGAGGGTGCCATCGGCGCTGTCATCGAGCAGCCAGCCGAAACGCAACAGCACATGTTGCGGGCAGGTGGCGCGCACGCTTTGCTCGATTCGCCACAGCGCCTGACCGCGCAGGCCCAGGGGCACCGGCTCGTCTTTTTCGCTGTAGGCCGTAGCGCGCGAGCCGTCGAATACGCGATAGCTCGAGGGTTGCAGCAGCACGATGTTGTGGTGCTGGCACAGTTCGGCCAGACGCTCGACCGCGCGCTCCTGCCCGGCCAGACGCTGCTCGCTGACGGTCTCCGCCTGGAACCAGTCGAAGTAGTAGGCGAGGTTGATCAGCGCGTCCGGGCGGGTGTCGTCGAGCAGTTGCGTCAGGCTCGCGGCATCCCAGCCGTCTTGTGGTGGGCGGGGGGCGAGGAAGCCGATGTCTTCCTCCGCACCGAGGCGAATCAGCGCCTGCCCAAGGGCATTTCCGCCGCCCAATAACATAAGGCGCATTCGCATAGAGTCAGCAGGCCCAGTCTGATTGGAACAATGGCTTAATCGACAGCGCCCGCAGGCAATGCCGTCGATAGTTGCCGGAATCGTTGCATTTTGCGGGTTTAGTGCGCAACCGTCATCCGTAAAGTGTAGATCCATGGCTTGACCGCGCCCTGTGGCGAGGGAGCTTGCTCCCGCTGGGCTGCGAAGCAGCCCTAAAACCTGCCTCCCTATTCATCCTGACACACCTAGCCGCCTGATTTTACGACTGCTTCGCAGCCGAGCGGGAGCAAGCTTCCTCGCCACAGGGGTGGGGATAACCCCAGCGGTACTTGCATCTTCCCCACCCCGCCCGCATAAATTACCCCATGAACCTGCCCATCCCCGCAGACAGCGCCCTGGCCGGCTTCCATCCTGCCGTCAGTGCCTGGTTCAGCCATACCTTCCCGACGGTGACTGCCGCCCAGGCCCGGGCGTGGCCGTTGATTCGTCAGCGCCGCTCGACGCTGATCGCCGCGCCTACCGGTTCCGGCAAGACCCTCACGGCATTCCTCGCAGTCCTTGATGATCTTTTCCACCAAGGCCTGGAGAACGGCGGTCATTTGCCCGACGAAACCCTGGTGGTCTACGTTTCGCCGCTCAAAGCCCTGTCCAACGACATCCAGATCAACCTGCAAAACCCGCTGGCCGGGATCACCGAGCAATTGCGCGTCATGGGCCTGCCCGAATTGCAGATCAACACCGCCGTGCGCACCGGCGATACCCCGCAAAAAGACCGTTCGACGATGCGCAAGACTGCGCCGCACATTCTGGTGACCACCCCGGAATCCCTTTATGTGCTGCTCGGTTCCGACTCCGGGCGAAAAATGCTCGGCACCACGCGCACGGTGATCGTCGATGAAATCCACGCCATTGCGGCCAGCAAACGCGGCAGCCATTTGGCCTTGAGTCTTGAGCGTTTGCAGGCGCTGTGCCCGGAGCCTTTGATGCGCATCGGCCTGTCCGCCACGCAAAAACCTATCGAAGCGGTGTCGCGCTTCCTCGTCGGTCGAGATCGCCCCTGTGAAATTATCGACATCGGCCACGCCCGCCCCCGCGACCTGGACATCGAAGTACCACCCGTGCCGCTTTCGGCAGTGATGGCTAACGACGTCTGGGAACTGGTCTACGACCGCCTCGCCGTCCTCGCCCGTGAACACCGCACCACGCTGATTTTCGTCAACACCCGGCGTTTGGCCGAACGCCTGAGTCGGCATCTGAGCGAACGCCTGGGTAAAGAAGCCGTCGCCGCGCACCACGGCAGCCTGGCCAAGGAATTTCGCCTCGACGCCGAACAGCGGCTCAAGCGCGGCGAGCTGCAAGTATTGATTGCCACGGCGTCCCTGGAATTGGGCATCGATATCGGCGATGTCGATCTGGTCTGTCAGATAGCCTCGCCCCGCTCGATTGCCGGTTTCCTGCAACGGGTCGGCCGTTCCGGACACCAGGTTGGCGGCACGCCCAAGGGTCGCTTGTTCGCCACCACCCGTGACGACTTGATCGAATGCACCGCGCTGCTCGATTGCGTGCGCCGGGGCGAACTCGACACCTTGTTGATCCCCGAGGCGCCGCTGGACGTGCTGGCCCAGCAAATCATCGCCGAAGTCAGTTGCCAGGAATGGCAGGAACAAGCGCTGCTGGAACTGTTCCGCCAGGCTTCGCCTTACGCCAACCTCGACGAAAAACACTATCAGGCGCTGCTGCAAATGCTCGCCGAGGGCTACAACGGTCGCCAGGGCATCCGTAGCGCCTATCTGCATCGCGACGCCGTAAGCCGCACCCTGCGCGGTCGTCGCGGCGCCAAGCTGACCGCCGTGACCAGCGGCGGGACGATTCCGGACAACGCCGACTACAGCGTGTTGCTGGAACCCCAAGGGCTGAACATCGGCAGCGTCAACGAAGACTTTGCGGTGGAAAGCATTGCCGGGGATATCTTCCAGCTCGGCAACACGTCGTACCGAATCCTGCGGGTCGACACCGGCAAGGTCCGGGTCGAGGACGCCCAGGGTCAGCCGCCGACCATTCCGTTCTGGCTCGGCGAAGCGCCGGGACGTAGCGCGGAACTGTCGTTCGCCGTGGCGCGTCTGCAAGCACAACTGGATGAACTGCTCGGCGCCACACCCGGCAATTTGCAGCCTGCCATTGACTGGCTGACCGACACCCTCGGCCTGAACCTCGCCAGCGCCGAGCAACTGGTGGATTACCTGGCCCGTGCACGGCTGACCCTCGGTGCCTTGCCGTCTCAAGACACGCTGCTGATGGAGCGGTTTTTCGACGAGTCCGGCGGCACGCAATTGATCATTCACACACCGTTCGGCAGCCGCATCAACCGCGCCTGGGGCCTGGCCCTGCGCAAGCGCTTTTGCCGCACCTTCAACTTCGAATTGCAGGCCGCCGCCAGTGAAGACGCGATCGTGCTGTCGCTGTCCACCAGCCACAGCTTTGAACTGGATGACGTCTGGCGTTACCTGCACAGCAACAGCGCCGAGCACCTGCTGATTCAAGCGGTGCTCGAAGCGCCGCTGTTCGGCGTGCGCTGGCGCTGGAATGCCGGCGTCGCCCTGGCGCTGCCGCGTTACACCGGCGGGCGCAAAGTCGCGCCGCAGATCCAGCGCATGAAGAGCGAAGACCTGATCGCCAGCGTGTTCCCCGATCAGATTGCCTGCGTGGAAAACCTCGCTGGCGAACGGGAAGTGCCGGAGCATCCGCTGATTGAACAAACCCTCGACGATTGCCTGCACGAAGCCATGGACACCGAAGGCTGGCTCGCCTTGTTGCGGCGCATGGAGAATGGCGACGTTCGACTGATCAGCCGCGACCTGCCAGCACCCTCGCCGCTCGCAGCGGAAATCCTCAGCGCCCGGCCCTACACCTTTCTCGACGATGCACCGCTGGAAGAACGCCGCACCCAAGCAGTGCTTAACCGACGCTGGACCGATCCGCAATCCACCGACGACCTCGGCGCGCTGGATGCCGAGGCGATCCAAGCGGTGCGCGACGAAGCCTGGCCCGCGCCCACGAACGTCGATGAAATGCATGAGGCGTTGATGAACCTGGCGTGCATTTCCGACGCTGAGGCGCAGGCTAATCCGCATTGGTTGGAATGGCTGAATGCGTTAGCCGAAAGCGGCCGCGCCAGCCGCTTACAGATCAACCCCGATCAATCACTGTGGCTGGCACTGGAACGGCTGACCTGCCTGCAAGCGATTTATCCACAGACGATTTTGCAGCCCGCGTTGGAGGCGCTGCCCGGTTTCGATGAAGCCTGGGAATCCGATGAAGCGGTGCTGGAAGTGATTCGCGCACGATTCAGTGCGTTTGGCCCGTTGCCGCTGAAGGCGATTGCCGAGCCGCTGGGCTTACCGGCGACTGAAGTCGTGCAAGTCCTGGCGCAACTGGAGCGTGAAGGTTATGTGCTGCGCGGGCAGTTCACGCCGGGCATTGATCAGGACGAATGGTGCGAGCGGCATCTGCTGGCGCGGATTCATCGCTACACGGTCAAGCGTCTGCGCCGGGAAATCGAGCCGGTGGCGTTGCAGGATTTCATGCGCTTCCTGTTCGACTGGCAGCACCTGTCCCCGGCAACCCAAGGCCAGGGCAGCGCGGTGTTGCCGTCGATTGTCAGTCAATTCGAAGGCTACCCCGCCGCGGCTTCGGCATGGGACAGCAACCTCCTGCCGGCGCGGCTCAAGGACTATTCGGCGAGTTGGCTGGATGACCTGTGCCGCAGCGGCAAACTGGTGTGGACGCGCCTGACCGCGCGCAACAAAAGCACGAGCACGGCGCTGCGCAGTACGCCGATTGTGCTGTTGCCGCGTAGCCAGGTTGGCTTGTGGAGTGGTTTGACCGAGCAAACGCCGGTCAGCGAACTGTCGCCGAAGACGCAAAAAGTCTTCGAGGCCCTGAGCCAACACGGTGCGTTGTTTTTCGATGAGCTGATTCACGAAGCGCACCTGCTGCGCACGGAACTGGAAATCGCCTTGCAGGAACTGGTGGGCGCCGGGTTGGTGAACGCCGACAGCTTCGCCGGGCTGCGCGCGCTGATCACACCCGCGAGCAAACGCCAGCAACGCAGCAGCCGTCGCGGGCGCGGGGCGTTTGTCGGCGGCATGGACGATGCCGGACGCTGGGCCTTGCTGCGCCGTGGACCGCCGCCGGCGGTTGTGGATAACAAACGCCCGGCGCCCACGCCCGCCGAAACCCTGGAACACATCGCCATGACCTTGCTGCGCCGCTACGGCGTGGTGTTCTGGCGGTTGCTGGAGCGTGAGGCGGACTGGCTGCCGAGTTGGCGCGAGTTACTGCGCACGTTTCATCGTTTGGAGGCGCGCGGGGAGATTCGGGGCGGGCGGTTTGTCAGTGGTTTGGCCGGTGAACAATTTGCGCTGCCCGAGGCGATTCCGCTGCTGCGGGAAGTGCGGCGCCGACCCCATGACGGGAGTCTGGTGGCGGTGTGTGGGGTGGATCCGCTGAACCTGGCCGGGACGTTGCTGCCGGGGGCGAAAGTGCCGGCGCTGGCGAGTAATCGGTTGGTGTATCGGGATGGGCTTCCGGCTGCTGCGCAGATTGCCGGCAAATCGGTTTTTTGGGTGAAACTGGATCAGCAAGCCAATGCTGAAATTCGTCAGAAACTGATCCAACACCGATAACCAGACGCCGCGAACCTGTGGCGAGGGAGCTTGCTCCCGTTGGACTGCGCAGCAGTCCCCCTGCCCTTAAAGCGAGGGCCGCTTCGCAGCCCAGCGGGAGCAAGCTCCCTCGCCACAGGGGGGGGTGGGGTTATTGGGTACGCGGCTGATCCGGCAGCAACACCGCCGAATGCTCCGGCACCGGCCCCTCCTCTTCCGCTTCCACAACGCCATGCCTGGGCATCAAAACCTGCTGTGGATAAGTCTGCGCGAAATGCACCCATGGGCTGTTATCCACAAGCTTTTTCAGCCGCTGGTTAAACGCCCGACTTACCGCATATTGCCCACCCGACACGGTGCGGAACTGCGCCGTCAGCACCACGCCGTTGAGGTCCATCTTGTCGACGCCGAAGACGTCGAGCGGCCCTTGCAGGTTGTACTTGAGGAACGCATCGTCGCGGATCGAATCCCCCGCCTCGCGGATCAGCTCGATGGCCTTGTCCACATCGGTGTCGTAGGTGAACTGCACCGAGAAGAACGCATAGGCAAATTGCCGCGATTGATTGGTCACGGCCTTGATCTGCCCGAACGGCACCGAGTGCACGAAACCCTTGCCGTCGCGCAGGCGTAAGGTGCGGATGGTCAGGCCTTCGACCGTACCGGCGTGGCCGGAGTCGAGCACCACCCAGTCGCCGATCGACAGGGTGTCTTCGATGATGATGAACAGCCCGGTGATCACATCCTGCACCAACTGCTGGGACCCGAAACCGATGGCCAGACCGACCACCCCGGCACCGGCCAGCAGCGGTGCGACGTTGATCCCCAGATTGGCCATGGTGGTGATCGCGCAAATCACCACCAGGATGATTTTGATCGCGTTGCGCAGCAGCGGCAGGATGGTTTTGACCCGGGTACTCGGCTGGCGCGCCGAGCGTTTGCTGACCGGGGGTTTCAACGCTTCCTGAATCGCCGTGTCGAGCACCACCCACAGCAGCCAGGTCACGAGGAAGATCAAACCGATGCTGCTCAGCGAATTGCTGATCGCGCGTCCCACCGAATTCTGCTCGGCGAACTCGAATAGCGAAATGCCCCAGATCCGTCCGAGGATTTCGATGAACGCCACGGCCATGACGATGCGCAATAAGGCGTGCAGCAAGCTGAGAAAGCGATCCTTGTAGGCGCTGCTGCGCTGGAGCCTTTCGACTTTTCGCGATTTGAACAGGTGCTGGAAAATCGTGCTCAGGAACACCGTAGCGATCAGCAGGATCGTGGTGAACAACGCGCAACGCAGGGCTTTTTGATTGTCCTCGCCGACGCCGATCAGGTTGATCGCCGAGACCATCACCATCAACAGGATCGGCCAGTACCAGAGCCCGGAAAAGATCCGCAGGGATTCTTGCAGCGAAGGTTGCTTGAGGCGCTGGGTCAAGGGGCGGTTGCGGATCAGATGCGCCACCGGCCGGCGCAGACGGATGACCAGGTAACCGAAGATGATCGAGGCAAACAGTCCGGTGAATACCGCGACGCTGCTGGTGATATTGCCCCCCAGTTGCCGGGCGATCTGCGGGCTGGTCAAGGCATCGCTGAGCGCTGCGAGGAAGCCGATCAGAAACAGCGGCTTGGGGCAGTAGTCACGGATGATCTGCACCGCCGGGCGCTTGTGGCCGGTGTTGAACATGACAATCACGCAGAGCAGCATCGAGGTCGAGAAAATGCCGCTGCTGGTGGCGTAGGCGAAACACAGCGCCAGCGCCCTCCCCGCCGAGGCTTGCAGGAAATGGCTGACGTAGAGGGTCAGTGGCAGGCTGGCGATCGCCGGCAGTGTGTACGGCATCAGATAACCGAGCAGGTCCTGACTGCGTTGGCGGGTGCTTAGCCAACGGCCCAGGATCAGGCGTTTGGCCGCCAGACCACCGAGCACCGTGAGCAAAGCAAAAGTGCCGAGCCAGACGCCGGACAGCATCAGGAAATCGCCAGTCACACTCCAGCCGGAACGCGCCGAGGGCTGGTTGACCAGTTTGTCGACTTCATCGGCCGCCCGATCCGCCCGCAGGCGCCAGGCGTCCACCAGATTTTCGTTGAGGTCGAGTTTGTCCTGCACGTCGTCGATGCTGGAACTGATCGCCCCGAGCAAGCCGCCCTGGACCAGCGGCTCGGGTTTCGCGGCCTCCTCGGTTGCGGCGGGAACACCCGGCAGCGTCACGGCTTCCAGCTCGCTACTGCCTAGAATCAGCAACGCCCCCAGTAGTATCGCGGTCTTGAACTTGAGCAAAACGCGGAGCTCCTTGCGAAGGGTCTGTAAGGAACTGATCGGCAAATGCCCGGCAAGTTCGGTTTTGGGCGCGAGATAACTCCACAACCTGATGGTTCCGACGCTCTGCGTCCGCATTGGGACGCGGAGCGTTCCAGGCTGCATTCCCACACAGAGCGCGGGAACGATCTTTGCGCACAGATCAAATATCAAATGCCCATCCCTGTATTTTTCCACACGCCCCAAACCCCGACACTGCGCTCCATCAAATAACCCACCGGAGTTGCAGTCATGCCCATTGCCTTGCTCGCGCTGACCCTCAGCGCCTTCGCCATCGGGACGACCGAGTTCGTCATCGTTGGCCTGTTACCCACCATCGGCGCCGACCTCGGGGTCAGTCTGCCGTCCGCCGGTCTGCTGGTCAGCCTCTACGCCCTGGGCGTGGCCATCGGCGCGCCGGTGCTGACCGCCCTCACCGGCAAAGTCCCGCGCAAATTACTCCTGTTGTCGCTGATGGTGCTGTTCACCCTCGGCAACCTGCTGGCCTGGAAAGCCCCTAGTTATGAGTCACTGATCATCGCGCGGATCGTCACCGGCCTGGCCCACGGGGTGTTTTTCTCGATTGGTTCGACCATCGCCACCAGCCTGGTGCCGAAGGAAAAAGCCGCCAGCGCGATTGCGATCATGTTTACCGGCCTGACCGTGGCGCTGGTCACCGGCGTGCCGTTGGGGACCTTCATCGGCCAGCATTTCGGCTGGCGTGAAACCTTCCTCGCCGTGTCGGCGCTGGGTGTGATCGCCTTTATCGGCAGCCTGATCTACGTGCCGAAAAACATCGCCCACAGCAAACCCGCGTCGCTGTTGCAGCAATTGCAGGTGCTCAAACAACCGCGTTTGCTGCTGGTGTACGCCATGACCGCAGTGGGTTACGGCGGCTCGTTCATCGCCTTCACCTTCCTGGCCCCGATTCTTCAGGACATCTCCGGCTTCAGCGCCAGCACCGTCAGCCTGGTGTTGCTGGTGTACGGCCTCTCGGTGGCGGTCGGGAATATCTGGGGCGGCAAACTGGCGGACAAACGCGGCCCGATCAGTGCCCTGAAAATCATCTTCGCCCTGCT
The DNA here is from genome assembly GCF_012935755.1 of Pseudomonas sp. ADAK2. GTDB lineage: Bacteria > Pseudomonadota > Gammaproteobacteria > Pseudomonadales > Pseudomonadaceae > Aquipseudomonas. The sequence continues at coordinate 5,262,052 of NZ_CP052862.1, read as the reverse complement.
CGCTGCGGTGTTGTTCGTGCTGACCTTCACCGCCGGCAATCCATGGCTGGCCCTGGCCACCGTGCTGGTCTGGGGTGCAGTGGCGTTCGGCAACGTGCCGGGGTTGCAGGTTTATGTGGTGCGTCAGGCCGAGCATCACACCCCGCAGGCGGTGGACGTGGCGTCGGGGCTCAACATCGCAGCGTTTAACCTCGGGATTGCCGGCGGCGCATGGGGCGGCGGGTTGATCGTCGCGCACATGGGACTGATTCACACGGCGTGGATTGGCGGGCTGGTGGTGTTGGTGGCCCTGGCGTTGACGATGTGGAGTGGTCGACTTGACCGTCTCGGGCCGGTGTATGCCGAGTCTTCAACGCGGGTCGTTGCCGGTCACTGATCGCTTCTGTAGGAGCATGGCTTGCCCGCGATGACGGCAGTACATCCAACAGCGATGTGACCGATCAACCGCTATCGCGAGCAAGCTTTGCTCCTACGGGGGTGACTTGTAGTGTGTTTACCGTCCGTAGCCCCGTCGAAACTTTCTCGTTTGCCCGACAGTCATCAAAAGATGGAGGGCATTCGACGGGAGGACACATGGCGGCGATTCATATCGGTATTTCCGGCTGGCGCTACACACCGTGGCGCGGGGGATTCTATCCAAAAGGCCTGACCCAGAAGCGCGAATTGCAGTTCGCCTCGCGGGCGGTCAACAGCATCGAAATCAATGGATCGTTCTACGCCTTGCAACGGCCAGAACGCTATCTGCAGTGGTACGACGAAACCCCGCCGGGCTTTGTTTTCAGCGTCAAAGCCCCGCGTTTTATCACTCATATCAAGCGCCTGCGGGACATCCACAAACCCATGGCGAATTTCTTTGCCTCCGGGGTGCTGGAGCTCAAGGACAAACTCGGCCCGATCCTCTGGCAATTCCCGCCCAGCTTCAAATTCGACGCCGAACTGTTTGAACACTTCCTCGAACAACTGCCCCATAACACCGAACAGGCCGCCGCCCTCGCCCGTCAACACGACGCCCATGTGAACGGCCACGCCAGCCTGAAGGCCCACGGCAAAAAACCGTTGCGCCACGCCGTGGAAATTCGTCACGAGAGCTTCGTCGACCCGGCCTTCACCCGTCTGCTGCGGCGCTACAACACCGCTCTGGTGATCGCCGACACCGCCGGCAAATGGCCGTACCGCGAAGACCTCACCAGCGATTTCGTCTACCTGCGCCTGCACGGTGCCGAAGAACTCTACGCCAGCGGCTACACGCCCCAGGCGCTGAAACGCTGGGGCGACCGGATCGAGGCGTGGAACCATGGCCAACAATCGACCGACCCGCAATTGATCGCGCCACGACAAAGACCCAAAGTGCGCAAGTCCCGAGAAGTGTTCTGCTATTTCGATAACGACATCAAGGTCCGCGCGCCCTTCGACGCCCGCAGCCTGTTGGAGCGTTTCGATCTGGACAAGGACCTCGCCACCCGCCCCGGCGAGCCCGCCGCCGAAGGAGTGCTGCCATGAGCATTTCCGAACCGGTCGGCACCACTGACGAGCAGCAAACCATCGTCACCGCGGTGCGCCGCTTTACCGTGCTGACGGTCAACACCCACAAGGGTTTCACCGCGCTCAACCGGCGCTTCATCCTGCCCGAACTGCGCGAAGCGGTGCGCAGTGTCTCCGCTGACGTGGTGTTTTTGCAGGAAGTCCACGGCACCCACGAGCAGCATCCCCAGCGCTACAGCAATTGGCCGACAATGCCGCAATACGAGTTCCTCGCCGACACCCTGTGGCCGCAGTTCGCCTATGGACGCAACGCGGTGTACCCGGCAGGCGATCATGGCAATGCGTTGCTGTCGAAATTCCAGATCATCCGCCACGACAACCTCGACGTGTCCATCAGCGGCCACGAGAACCGCGGCATCCTGCATTGCGTGCTGCGCCTGCCGGGTGACGGCCAGGAAGTGCACGCGATTTGCGTCCACCTCGGCCTGCGGGAAACCCATCGCACGGAACAACTGAAGTTGCTGGCCGAACGCCTGGAAGGCTTGCCGAGCGATGCGCCGGTGATCCTCGCCGGCGACTTCAACGATTGGCGCCAGCGTGCCGATGCGCTGCTCAAACCCTGTGGTTTGCGCGAGGTGTTCGCCGAACACCACGGCAAACCGGCGCGCAGTTTTCCGGCGCGCTGGCCGGCGCTGCGCCTGGACCGCATCTACGTGCGCAACCTCAAGGCCAGCCGTCCGCAGGTATTGGCGGCGCGGCCCTGGTCACACCTTTCCGACCATGCACCGCTGTCGGTGGAGATCGAGCTATGAGCAGCCCACCGATGGAGAAAACCACCGTGGAACAAATTGCCGTGCCCCCGATGGGCGAGCCCGCAGCGGTGGACGTCGAATATGCCTGGCAAGGCAACAACCGCGTCGAGCTGCTGGAAAACGGTGAAGCCTATTTCCCTCGGGTGTTCGAGGCCATGCGCCAGGCCAGGACGGAAATCCTCCTGGAAACCTTCATCGTGTTTGAAGACAAGGTCGGCAATGAGCTGCAGCAAGTGCTCATCGAAGCGGCGCAAAGAGGCGTGCGCGTCACGGCCAGCCTCGACGGTTTCGGTTGTGGCGAGCTGACCACCGCCTATCTCGCCGCCCTGAACGAGGCCGGCGTGCACATTCAAATGTTCGACCCGGCGCCCAAGCATCTGGGGATCCGCACCAACTGGTTCCGGCGCCTGCACCGCAAGATCGTGGTGGTCGACGGCACGATTGCGTTCCTCGGCGGGATCAACTTTTCCGCCGACCATCTGGCCGACTTCGGCCCCGAGGCCAAGCAGGATTACTCGGTTGAAGTGCAGGGTCCCGCGGTGGCTGACATTCATCACTTCGCGCTCCTGCAAAGCGGTCGTCCGGCCCGGGCCAAATACTGGTGGCAGCGCCGCCGGCAACGACGTTCGGAACTGGCGTTCAGCGACCATGACGGCCAGGTGCGGCTGGTGTACCGCGACAACGGCGACCATCGCACCGACATCGAGGAGGTTTACCGGCAAGTACTGCGCAGCGCTCAGCGCCGGGTGGTGATTGCCAACGCCTACTTCTTTCCCGGTTATCGCCTGCTGCGCGAGATCCGCAACGCGGCGCGCCGTGGCGTGGAGGTGCGGCTGATCCTGCAAGGCCAGCCGGACATGCTGGTGGCCAAGCTCGCGGCGCGCATGACCTATGACTATTTGCTCAAGGCCGGGGTGCAGATCTACGAATATTGCGACCGCCCGCTGCACGGCAAAGTGGCGCTGGTGGACGAGGACTGGAGCACCGTCGGGTCGAGCAACCTCGATCCTTTGAGCCTGTCGATGAACCTGGAAGCCAACGTATTGATCCGCGACCGAGCCTTCAACCATGAGTTGTTCGAACGCCTGGAAGAGTTGAGTAACCACCACTGCAAGGCCATGTCCCCGGACAAGGCGCCGCGCGGGCGGGTCTGGCACATGACCGTCGGCTTCCTGGTGTTCCACTTCCTGCGACATTTTCCGGCGTGGGCCGGTTGGTTGCCGGCGCACAAGCCGCGCCTGAAACCTTTCATTCATCCGGCCGGGAGCGACCACCATGAGCCACTCTGACGCCCCCTCCGCCACCCATGCCGACAGCCCGGCTAAATCACGTTGGAGCCGCTGGAAAAAACCGCTGACGATGCTGTTTTTCCTGGCGCTGATTGTGCTGTTCTCGATGCTGGCCCAGCGCATCGAATGGAACGAAGTATTCGACACCCTGGCCGATTTCAAGGTGCGCACATTGAACATTGCCTCGGCGATAACGCTGGTGAGCTTTCTGGTCTACGCCTGTTTCGATCTGATCGGTCGCACCTACATCCGCCAGGACCTGACCTGGAAGCAGATCCTGCCGGTGGGGATCATCAGCTACGCCTTCAACCTCAACCTGAGCGCCTGGGTTGGCGGTATCGCCATGCGTTATCGGCTTTATTCACGGCTTGGCGTGAGCAAAAGCAACATCGCGAAAATCCTCGGCCTGAGCCTGGCGACGAATTGGTTTGGCTACATGGTGATTGCCGGCGCCATTTTCAGCAGCGGCCTGGTGCGCATGCCACCGGGCTGGAAGCTGAGCAGCGATGCGTTGCAAGGCGTCGGCGTGCTGTTGCTGGTGGTGAGCGCGGGGTATCTGGCGGCGTGCCGGTTTTCCAAACGTCGGGAATGGGCGATTCGCGGGGTGGAAATCGACTTGCCGTCGCTGCGCATGGCGGTGCTGCAACTGGCGCTCGGGGCGTTGAACTGGTCGTTGATGGCAGCGGTGATTTTCACTCTGCTGCCAAGCAAGCTCGACTATCCGCTGGTGCTGGGGGTGTTGTTGATCAGTGCGATTGCCGGGGTCATCACCCACATTCCGGCGGGGCTTGGGGTGCTGGAGGCGGTGTTCGTGGCACTGCTGCAACATGAGGCATCGCGGGGCAGCCTGGTGGCGGGGTTGCTGGCGTATCGGGCGATTTATTTCATCTTGCCGTTGTTGATTGCGTTGGTGATGTATCTGGTGGTGGAGGCGAAGGCCAAGTCATTGCGGATTGCGAAGAAACCTTCTTGAGATTAGCGGTGATGCGGAGGACGCCTTCGCGGGCAAGCGTCGCTCCTACGGGGCTCGTGTTGAATGGCGATTTCGCGAACGACACATCACCTGTAGGAGCGAGGCTTGCCCGCGAATGATCTCAAATCCACCCCCTATTCAACTGGACTGAATAATGCTCAACCGCTCACCCACCACCATTTCCGTGATCCAGTCCACGAGGATCGAGGTGTAGGCCTGTTGTGCAACGGGGTCGCTCAATGCGTGGTCGGCGCCGTCGATGATGCGGTGGGTCAAGGAGTGGGTCTGCTGGCACGCCGCGCGGTAACTCATGATCGTCGCATGGGGAATGTGATCGTCCGTCTCCGATTCCACCAGCAACACATCCCCGGTAAACGCCGCGCAGGCATGCAGCGCCCGGTTATTCGCGGAATTCACCAGCGTGCTGCGGTAATCGAGCAAATCCACCTTGTCCAGTTCACGCTTGGGCGTGTGCCATTGTTCGTCGCGGTACAGTGCCGGCACCCGCAGCGCCAGCCAGCGCACCGGGCGCAAGGACGTGAGGATCGCCGCCAGGTAACCGCCATAGCTGGTGCCAACCACCGCAATCGCCGAGGTATCGAGCGCCGGGTGTGCGAGCAGGCGATCGTACGCCGCCAGCAAGTCGCGCAAGTTGTCTTCCCGAGTCACCTGGGATAACGCGATGCCAGTGCCGCCGGTATGCCCGCGCAAGTCGAAGGTCAGGCAGACACAACCCAGACCGGCGATGCCTTTGGCCCGTTCCAGATCCCGTTCCTGACTGCCGCCCCAGCCATGCACGAACAACACGCCGGGGACTTTCGATTTGGGGCTGAGGAAATGCCCGGTCATCTGTTCGCCGTCGATGTCGATTTCAATGGTTTCGCTTCTAGCCGTCATAGGATTTGACCGTTACGTACTTGAGAAGAAAGTCACTGTCTTGCGCCGGGCCGCGGTACACCTCGATGGCGTCCGCCGGCAGCGGCTGGTCGATGTAGGTTTCCACCGACGACACACGAATCGCACGCATCCCCGGATCGTTGACGAAGCTTTGCAGCGCCGCGATTTCAGCGCTGCTGGCACCGCCCATGCGCCAGGATTGTTCGAGCACGCCGCTGCGCTGTTTGCCACTGCTGTCCAGGCCCTGGGCTATGTCGTAGTTGCGCCGCGAGGCATAGAAACCGGGGTAAGCCTCGTCCGCCGCGCTGTCGAACACCTGGGCTTGCTGAATCGCCAGGCGCACGTCCTCGGGCAGGTCCAGTTCCAGCAGGTCCTCGTAGTAACCCTGGACCACCAGCAGATTGGAACCTCCATAAACCTGCTCGCCCTGACCGTCTTCGGTCAAGTATTGATCACCACAGTAACTCAGCACCTTATCGCCGATAAACGCCTGGCCGACGCTGTGGGTGATGACCTGGTCGAGATCCTGCTCCAGCACCACGCCTTCGGTGAACAACTGCTCGGCGTCGGGTCGGGCAAGGATGGCATCGAACTGATCAAGGCCCTTGATCACTTCCTGGCCGCGCCCGGCACAGGCATGAATGGGTTTGAGGCGGATCGGGCCGCTGTAGAGCAAGTGCTCCGCCGCTGGCCGCGCATCCTCCAGTGAAAACACGCTGAGGCCGTCGAGCACGACACTGCGTACCCGTTCGGAAAACAGTGGCGACCAGCCTTCGGGAGCGAACGCATCGCGGTTGAGCAAACCGTGGCTGATGGCTTTGGTGCAGATAAAGTCGTAGTCGACATAACCGCCCCACAGATCTTCCGGTCCTTTGACGCCAAACTGCAGCGCTGCGGCGGCACCGACCAGCGTCTGGGTCGGCAACAGGTACAGGTCACGGCCGTTGTGCAATTGGGCGTCGTAGCTGCCGCCGTATTTGAGCCCGAGTATCTGCGCCAGCCATCGGGCCAGCGCGCGATTGGTTTCGACTTCGTGCAGCGGGGCTTCAGGCCGCACGGAATGAGCGACGACCAGTTTTTTGCGGTTTGTTGGGGTCATGCATCCCCCTTCAATCTGCGCTTGATGAATGTAGCTTGGTGGTGCAGAGATCAAGCCAACGGTGGCAGAACAGAAACGGCTTTGAGATCAGTCGTTTGCTGTTGCCGTGATGGCACTGAGCCTGTTTTATTCTGCACGACCTGTTCCCGGACCCCGGCATTCTGCACGACGACCATTCCTGTAGGAGCATAGCTTGCTCGCGATGGCGGCGGCACATTCAGCACTGAGGTGACTGAACGAACGCTATCGCGAGCAAGCTTTGCTCCTACGGGTTTAGCGCGTCAGTGCGGCGGGCGGCGTTACCCCGAACCGGGCCCGATAATCACTCGGCGCCAGCCCGGTGATTTTCTTGAACGTGGCGCGAAACGCGCTCGGGTCCTGATAACCCACGGTCCAAGCGATGTGATCGATGGTGCCGTTGGTGAACTCCAGCATTTCCCGGGCCTTGCCGACCCGCAGGTGCTGACAGTACTCGGTAGGTTTGAGCCCGGTCGCCGCGCGGAACCGGCGCAGGAAGGTGCGCTCTTCCAGCGCTGCCCGTTCGGCCATCGCGGTCAGCGATACGTCGGTCGCGCCGGTGCTTTGCAACCAATGCTGGACCTTGAGGATCGACGCATCGCCATGGCTGAGAATCGGCGCGAAGTTGCTGCCGCACTGGCTCGCGCTGTCGCTGTGCTCGATCACCAGAAACCGCGCAGTGCTGGCGGCAATGCTCGGCCCGAGCAAGCGGTCGACCATGCGCAAGCCCAGCTCGGACCAGGCCATCAGGCCGGCCGTGGTGATCAAGTCGCCGTCATCGACGATGGGCGTATCAGCCAGGAGCTTGATCGCCGGGTAACGTTCGGCAAAGGCCTTGGCCGAGGTCCAGTGGGTGGTGGCGCTACGGCCATCAAGCAAGCCGCTTTCGGCCAGCAGGATCGAACCGACGCACACGCCCCCCAGCGTCGCGCCCTGCGCATGTTGCTGACGAATCCAGCGCAGCAGCCCTTTCGGCGCCTGGCTCTCGGAAAAGCCGCCAATCGACGGCGGGATCATCACCGCCACCAACGCGCTGTCCGGGCCGGGATGACTGTCATACACCCGCTCGGGCACCTGATCGCCCTCGGCCTGCCAGTGACTGACCCGCAGCAACGGCAACTGCGCCGCCTGATGCTCGGCGGCGATCCGGTTGGCGACCCCGAACAGGTCCGTCAACCCATGCACCGCCGCCATTTGCGCGCCGGGATAGATCAGCACACCCAGTTCGGCGACTGCCCTTTCTACGCCCATTGTCAGTTTTCCCCCTTCTATTGTCGGTGCGGCCAATCCTCGGAGGGTCGGCCAGCGCCAATACTTGATTCCACACCTACACACACTTCGAGGAAACACCCATGGCCAAGCAAGCGCTCATCGTAGTTGATATCCAGAACGACTACTTCCCCCAAGGCAAGTGGCCGTTGGTCGGCGCCGAGGCGGCGGCGGACAACGCCGTGCGCCTGATTCAGGCCTTTCGTGATGCCGGTAATCCGGTGGTGCATATCCGCCACGAATTCACCTCCGACGCCGCGCCGTTTTTCACCCCGGGCTCCGATGGCGCGAAGCTGCACCCCAAAGTCCTTAACCGCGCCGACGAACCGGTGGTGCTCAAGCATTTCGTCAATTCATTCCGCGAAACCGAATTGGAAGCCATCCTCGATGAACAAGACGTCGAGAATCTGGTGGTCGTCGGCAGCATGAGCCATATGTGCGTCGATGGCATTACCCGCGCGGCTGCCGACTTGGGCTACACCATGACTGTGATCCACGACGCCTGCGCCACTCGCGATCTGGAGTTCAATGGCGTTACGGTGCCGGCCATCCAGGTGCATGCGGCGTTCATGGCGTCGCTGGCGTTTGCTTATGCGAGCGTGGTGTCTGCTGACGAATTCCTCGCCAGCTGACACTATCGAAACAACTGGATAAACAAAAAGGCCCGCAGTGTTCTCACGCTGCGGGCTTTTGTATTTCCGCTGGTAAAAAATCTCACGCGTGAGCTATTGAGGGGCGCAAAAAATCACTGTAGTGTTTCTCACGCGTGAGATTTCACAACGGAGTCACCAGTATGAAAAGCAGCTCTCCATCAGGTCCGCCTGCCGATCCTGTTACCGATACAGCGAGCCGCAAGGGAGAGCGCTCGAAACCCTCCGCGAAAAAACCGTCGAGTTTCTACATGAAGCAGATGCGCGCGGGCCTGGGTGCCGCCGGTTATGTGAAACACGAGACTTGGGTGCTTCCCGAAAACCGAAGCCTGCTCAAGCAGATGGAGAAACAGCTACGCCAACCGATCCTGGCTGGCTCATTCATGTCGGAGAATTTCATGAGCGCAGGTAACAACTGGAACATCGACCGCCTCTTCAGCGCCCTCCAGGCCCTTGATGACGTGGTATCCAACGACATCACCCTTTCCCTCGTTCAAGGCTCCGAATCCAGCATCAAGCTGGAAATGAACGACTTTGGCGGCTTGCCGATTTACATCGCGGTCGTGGGCGAGCAGATCATCGTCGACACCGTGCTGGTGGACGTCGAGTCGATCAAGGACGTCGCGGCCTTCAACGACGCCGTGCTGCGCAGCCGTGAGCTGTTCCCGCTGTCCTCGATCGGTATCGAGTCGATGCCGAACGGCCAGGTCGTCTACAACATGTTCGGCGCGCTGAGCTCCGATTCGAGCCTGACCAACGTCGTGACCGAGGTCAAAACCCTCGTCGACAATGTGCAGCGCGCCAGCGAAGCCTTTGAACGTTTCTTCCATTAATTATTCAGCCATAGGGCATATCCAATGACTCAGTCCATCTGGAGCAAATTGTTCACCGCGCTGCGCGGCGGCGCCAGTGAAGTCGGCGAAGCCATCGTCGACCAACAGGCCCTGCGCATCCTCGACCAGGAAATCCGCGATGCTGACACCGCCCTGGCCAACGCCAAGCGCGAGCTGGTCACCATCATGGCCAAGCACAAACTGTCGGCTGATCGCGTGGCCGAGTACAACGCCAAGATCCAGGACCTGGAAACCAAGGCCATGGCCGCGATCCAGGCCAACCGCGAAGACCTGGCGCTGGAAGTGGCCGAAGCCATTTCGACCCTGACCAACGAACTCGAGGTCGAGCAAAAGCAGGCCGCCGAATTCGGCGGTTACGCGGACAACATGCGCAAAGACATCACCAAGGCCGAAAACCGCATCAAGAGCCTGCGCCAGCAAGTGGACATGGCCAAGGCTCGCGAAAGCGTACAGAAAGCTCAGGTCAGCGCTTCGATCGCCAGTGGCGGCGCCAACGGCAAGCTGGAAACCGCCGTCGGCACGCTGAACCGTTTGCAGGCCAAGCAGCAGCAACGCGCTGCCGAACTGCAAGCCCAGGATGAACTGGCCGACGCCTCGACCGGCACGGATCTGGAGCGCAAACTGCGCGAAGCCGGCATCACCCCGGATTCGGGCAGTGCCAATGCGATCCTGGATCGCCTGAAGAAAAAATCGGCCGAGTAACCGGTCCGGGCGGTACCTGAACAGGAAGGGCATCGTGCCCTTCCTTTTTTTGTCGAATCGAGGTCAAGGATGGATGCCCTGAAGGGTTTCAAGACAATCGCCGGCCTGGCCATTTTCATGGTGGCGCTGCAGGTGCTCAACGTCGTGAGCGGCTACAGCCTGCTTTCATTCGGCCTGGTCCCGCGAACACTCTACGGACTGCCCGGCATCCTCACTTCGCCTTTCCTCCACGCCTCGTTCGCGCACCTGAGCGCCAATCTGATTCCCTTTCTGATCCTCGGCACCCTGGTCAGCGTCGACGGACTCAACCGGTTTCTGGCCGTCAGCGCGATCATCATTGGCCTGGGCGGCTTGCTGGTCTGGCTGTTCGGTTTTTCCGGCCTGCACATCGGCGCCAGCGGCTGGGTGTTCGGGTTGTGGGCGTACATCCTGTCCCGCGCCTGGTTCCAGCACAGTTGGGGCAACCTGATTACCGCCGCGGTCGTCGCCTTGCTGTATGGCGGACTGGTGTTTGGCTTCCTGCCGCGCCAGGGGGTTTCCTTCGAAGGCCATATCGCCGGCGCATTCGCCGGATTTATTGCGGCAAAGGTACTTCTCTCGGCGCCCGGCAACAGGTTTAATGCCGCCCGGTAAATGCGGATTCGAGCCACGCCTTTTGCCTGGAACGAGTTTTCCCAAGGAGTCAGGGACGCCATGTCGATTTTTCTTCTATTACGCGTGTACGCCGCGACCTTCTTCCACCGTTTCGGCTGGGCCGGACTGGCGATTGCCTTGGGCATCCACCTGAGCACGGCTTACCTCGGCCTGGTGCTTCTGGGCGAACAACACCTCACCGCCCCCGCTACGTTTACCTACTTCTATCTCACCACCACGCTGACGGTCGGCTACGGCGATCTCGCGCCGCAAACCGCGGCGGGACGGGTTTTCGTGGCCACGTGGGTCATGCTTGGCGGCATTGCGCTGCTGACGGCAGCCATCGGCAAAACCACCAGCAGCGTCATCGATGTATGGAGAAAAGGCATGAAGGGCAAAGGCGATTTCACCGGCAAGTCCGGCCACACGGTGCTGATTGGCTGGGAAGGTTCGTCCAGCGAGCGGGTCATCGAGTTGCTGCTGGAGGATGAAACTTCCAACGACAACCTGATCGTCATTTGCGATTGCGACCTCGAAGAAAACCCGATGCCGGGCAAAGCCGCCTTCATCAAAGGTGAAAGCCTGTCCTCCAGCGCGCTGTTAGTGCGGGCCGGCGTGCCGGGTGCCGAGCGCGTGCTGGTGCGCACCCATTCCGACGACCTGACCCTGGCCACCGTGCTCGCGGTCAATCAACTGAACCCGGTCGGGCACGTGGTAGCGCATTTCAACGAAAGCGAAATCGCCGCCCTCGCCAGCTCTTACGCGCCCAGCCTGGAATGCACCTCAAGCATGGCCATCGAGATGCTGGTGCGCGCGTCGCAGGATCCGGGCTCGTCCGTGGTCATCAACGAGTTGTTGTGCGTGGGCCAGGGCGCCACTCAATACTTGATGAAACTGCCGCAGGACTATGTGGCAACATTCGGCGAGCTGTACGCGCGCATGAAAGAACGCCACAACGCGACCCTCATCGGCTATCGCGCCAAGGGTGCCCAGCAACCCTCGATCAATCCGCCCAACGCCACGCGCATTGAGGGCGGTGAACTCTTCTACATCGCCTCCACTCGCCTCAAGGAAATCTCCAATGGGATGGTTTAAACAGTTGATGGGGCTTGAGGCCCCGGCCCCGAAAGCGGACCCGACGTGGACAGCCAATGCCAGCCAACAGGCGGTCGGCCCGCTGGGCCTGGCGCTGGGCAAAGGCGTGATGTTCGACAGCACGCTCAAATTGCTGCTCGACGAAAAAACCGCCGTGACCATCCCCGGCTCCCAGCAGATCTGGTGCGCCGGCACTGTCGATCTCGGGCAGTCGAACTGGCTGTCACGCTATTACATGAACGACGAAGATTACTGGCTGCAAGTGCACACCACTGGCGATGTCGCCGGGCAGGTCGAGTCGGTCATCCTGTTCAACTACCTCAGCTACGTGACCATCAACAGTGAAGCGGAATTGAGCCGGCTGGCCGGCCCGCAAAGCCTGATCGGCCTGCCCTACTACGCCCACAAAGGCGTCGAATTCACCCGCGAATGGGGCACCGAGAACGGACAAACCGAGCTGGTCGCCCTGACCGAACACCTGAAAAACCCGAACGAGTCCTACACCATCGAGCACCGTTCAATGCTGTACGCCCGCGAAACCGGCCTGACCGATCGACGGGAGTTCCTGCTGTTTTCCGTCGAAGAGGACGCCGAAGGCACCATCAGCTTGAGCACATCGCTGGGCATTTCGCTGTACACAACCGATCTGAACCCCATTTAAAAAAGGAAGAATGCCATGCTAGAAGCGCTCTCTATCTCCCTGAACAAAGCCGCCGTGCTCGGGTTTGTCACCTATATCATCGGCGCTGCCGTGCTGTTCGGGTTGTTCCAGTTCATCTATACCCGCATCACCCCGCACAAAGAGTTCGAACTGATCCGCTCAGGCAACGTGGCGGCGGCGATTGCCTTGGGCGGCGCGATCATCGGCTTCGCTATTCCGGCCAGTAACGTGATTGCCTACTCGATCAGCATCCTCGATTTCGTGGTCTGGGCGGTCATTGCCGCGTTCGTCCAACTGCTGGCGTTCCTGATGACCAGCCTGGTACTCAAGGGCACGTCCGAGCGCATCCGCAACGGTGAAATCGCAGCCGGCATCTACGTGGCAGCCGTGGCCATCAGCGTCGGCATGCTCAACGCCGCGTGCATGACCCCGTCCCAGAACTGATCGCACAAACGGAGATTGTGATGAAACGAAGCAAGTACGTTCAGCTCTCCCTGGCCGCGTCGGTTGCCATGGCGATCTCAGGCTGCGGGCCATCGGAAAAAACCTACGAGATACACAAGAAGTACAACTTCCAGTCCGTGCAGCAGTGCGCCGATGAAAAACTGCCGGTCGACATCTGTTCCGACGCCTACATGAAGGCCATGGCTGAGCACCGTCGCATTGCGCCGGTCTACGACAGCAAGACCGATTGCGATGCCGACTTTGTCGCCGACTGGTGCCAACAGGATTCCGCCGGCAAGTTCATCCCCAAGCTCGGCGGTTTCGAACTGAACGCCGATGGCGAGGTGACGCAAGCCGAAGTGGACGCGGCCAAGGCGAAACTGCCGGCGTCGGAAGCGAGCGCCGTCGGTGATTCCGGATTTTCCGGCAGCAGCCTGCTGATGGGAATGTTGGTCGGCAACATGCTCAGCGGCAACCGCAGCAGCTACTACTCCGAACCGGTCTACCGCTACCGCGATGATCGCGGCAGCTACTCGAACTCGACGCTCAGCCAGCGGGTCTCCAGCGGTTCGACCTTCAACCGGTCCAATCAGGCGCGGTACGGCAGCAGCAATTACACCGACACCGTCAGCCGCAGCAAGGCGGCGACTGTTTCCTCAGCGACCTCTCGCGGCGGCTTCGGCAGCCAGGCCAGCGCACGCAGTGGCTGGGGCGGTTCGGGCAAGAGTTCGGGCGGCTCAAGCAGCTAAGGGAACAGGGCCATGAAGAAGATCCTTTGCGCAGAACGTCATGACTGGAAACAGACCGCGGAAAGTCTCGGCTTTCTGTTCCACACCATCGACGACGAACCTTATTGGGACGAGAGCGCGTATTACCAGTTCACGCTCAAACAGATCGAAGATGATCTGGAAGACCCGACCACCGAGCTGCATGAGATGTGCATGGACTTGGTGGCCCGCGTGGTGCAGAGCGAGGAATTGCTGGAGCGCCTGAGCATTCCCGCGCCGTTCTTCGACCTGGTCCGCACTTCATGGCTCGAAGGCCATCCGCACCTTTATGGGCGGATGGACTTCTCCTACAACGGCAGTGGCCCGGCCAAGTTGCTGGAACTCAACTACGACACGCCGACCAGCTTGTATGAAGCGGCGGCGTTTCAGTGGGGTTGGCTGGAGCAATGCATCGAACGCGGCCTGCTGCCCAAGCATGCCGACCAGTTCAACAGCATCGACACCAAGCTGCACCAGGCCTTTGCCCAACTGCAACTCAAGCAGCCGTTCTATTTCGCCTCGATGAAAGGTTCGGTCGAAGACAAAGGCACCACCGACTACCTGCGCCTGATTGCGGAAAAGGTCGGCATCGAATCACGCCACATTGATCTTGAAGACATCGGCCTGACCAGTGACGGACGTTTCGTCGATCTGGAGGATCGCTGGATTCCGCACCTGTTCAAGCTGCACGCTTGGGAGTTCATCTTCCACGAGCCGTTTGGCGCCGCGATTGCCCAGAGCGACACGCAGTTTTTCGAGCCGGCCTGGAAAGCGATCATCTCCAACAAAGGCATCCTGCCGCTGTTGTGGGAGTTCAACAAAGGTCACCCGAACCTGCTGGCGGCGCACGTGGATACCGACCCGAGTAAAGCCGTGCCGAAAGGCTGGGTGCGCAAACCCTACTTCTCCCGGGAAGGCGCCAACATCGAGTTGCAAACGGCCGACGGTCTGATCGTGAAAGAGGACGGGCCCTACACGGATGCGCCGTTTATCCTTCAAGAGTTTGCCCCGCTGCCGAAGTTTGGCGACAGCTTCGCGCTGGTCGGTTCGTGGGTGATTGGCGACCAGGCGGCCGGCATTGGCGTGCGGGAAGACAACAGTTTGATTACCAAGGACTCGAGCCGGTTTTTGCCGCACCTGATTCTTGATTGATCGGTACTTCTCTTTTAAAAAAGCCCGGTGCCGTGCATCGGGCTTTCGGGTGAAACAGGCTCTGGACCCGACAACGACAAGACATACGTCTGAAAAGCCGGATAATGGCGGCCAATTCGTCTGCCGTTATGCTGGTAATCCCCCATGGAAATCAAGGTCAACTTTCTCGACAACCTTCGACTTGAAGCCAAGTTCGACGACTTCACGGTGGTGGCCGATCAACCTATCCGCTACAAGGGCGATGGCTCGGCACCGGGTCCGTTCGATTACTTTCTGGCTTCGTCGGCGTTGTGTGCGGCTTATTTCGTGAAGTTGTACTGCGACACTCGCAGCATTCCCACCGAAAACATCCGCCTGTCGCAGAACAACATTGTTGATCCGGAAAACCGCTACAACCAGATTTTCAAGATTCAGGTTGAACTGCCTGCGGACATTTCCGACAAGGACCGCCAGGGCATCCTGCGCTCCATCGACCGCTGCACCGTGAAAAAAGTGGTGCAAGCCGGACCTGAGTTTGTCATCGAAGAAGTGGAAAACCTCGACGCCGATGCCCAGGCGTTGTTGATGCCGGCGTCCAGTTCCGAGGCGAGCACTTATATCGCCGGCAAGGACCTGCCGCTGGAGCAGACCATCGCCAATATGTCGGCCATTCTGGCTGACCTGGGCATGAAGATTGAAATCGCTTCGTGGCGCAATATCGTGCCCAATGTGTGGTCGCTGCACATTCGCGACGCGCACTCGCCGATGTGTTTCACCAATGGCAAAGGCGCGACCAAAGAAGGCGCGCTGGCGTCGGCGCTGGGCGAGTTTATCGAGCGACTCAACTGCAACTTCTTCTACAACGACCAGTTCTGGGGCGAAGACATCGCCAACGCGCCGTTTGTGCATTACCCGGACGAGCGCTGGTTCAAGCCTGGCCGCAAAGATGCACTGCCGAGCGAAATTCTCGACGAGTACTGCCTGAAGATTTACAACCGCGACGGCGAGCTGCGTGGCTCTCACTTGATCGACACCAACTCGGGCAATGAAGAGCGCGGCATCTGCTCGCTGCCGTTCGTGCGCCAGTCGGATGGGGAGGTGGTGTATTTCCCGTCGAACCTGATCGAAAACCTGTTCCTGAGCAACGGCATGAGTGCCGGCAACACCCTGGCCGAAGCCCAAGTGCAGTGCCTGTCGGAAATCTTCGAGCGCGCGGTCAAACGCGAAATCATCGAAGGCGAATTCGCCCTGCCGGATGTGCCAGCCGAAGTATTGGCGAAGTACCCTGGGATCCTGGCCGGTATTCAGGCGCTGGAAGAACAAGGGTTCCCGGTGTTGGTGAAGGATGCGTCCCTGGGCGGTGAATTCCCGGTGATGTGCGTCACGTTGATGAACCCGCGCACCGGCGGCGTGTTCGCCTCGTTCGGCGCGCACCCGAGCCTGGAAGTGGCGTTGGAACGCAGCCTCACCGAATTGCTCCAGGGTCGCAGCTTCGAAGGCCTCAACGACCTGCCGCAGCCGACGTTTGAAGGCCATGCGGTGACCGAGCCGAATAACTTCGTCGAGCACTTTATCGACTCCAGCGGCATCGTGTCGTGGCGCTTCTTCAGCTCCAAGTCGGATTACGAATTCGTCGAGTGGGACTTCTCCGGCCAGAGTGAAAACTCGAATGCCGAGGAAGCCGCGACTTTGTTCGGCATTCTCAAAGGCATGGGTAAAGAAGCGTACATGGCGGTCTACGAGCATATCGGCGCAACGGCGTGCCGCATCCTCGTGCCGGACTATTCGGAAATCTATCCCGCGGACGATCTGATCTGGGATAACACCAACAAAGCGCTGTTCTTCCGCGCTGACATCCTCAACCTGCATCGCCTGGACGAAGACGAACTGCGCGCGTTGGTTGAGCGTCTGGTGGAAAGTGAGCTGGACGACTACACCGACATCACCAGCCTGATCGGCATCGAATTTGACGACAACACGGCTTGGGGTCAGCTGACGATCCTGGAGTTGAAACTGCTGATCTACCTCGCCTTGCAGCAATATGAAGAGGCGAAAGAGGCGGTAGAAATGTTCCTGCAGTACAACGACAACACGGTTGAGCGCGGCTTGTTCTACCAAGCGGTCAATGTGGTGCTGGAGATGAAACTGGACGAAGACCTGGAGCTGGAAGACTACGAGGCCAACTTCCGCCGGATGTTTGGCAACGAGCGCACGGATGCAGCGATCGGCTCGGTGGACGGCAGCGTACGCTTCCATGGTTTGGCGCCGACCAGCATGAAACTGGAGGGGCTCGACCGGCACCTGCGGTTGATCGAAAGTTACAAGAAGCTGCACACGGCCCGTGCCAATGTGACCGCTTCAACCCGTTAAACAGCGCCCACAAAAAAGCGAAGCCAGATGGCTTCGCTTTTTTTGTTTACGGTTCTGAGAAAGCTACAAATCAGAACGGGATATCGTCATCAAAGCTGTCGAAATCCGGAGCCGGTTGCGGCGCTGCCTGCTGTGGAGGCGGAGCCTGGCGCGACTGTTGCGGTGCCGACTGCTGCGGGCGCGGAGCCTGCTGCTGACGTGGGGCCGGAGCGGACTGCTGGTAGTTGTTGCCCCCGCCTTGTTGGTCGCCCTGTTGAGGACGGCCGCCCAGCAGTTGCATGGTGCCTTGCATGTCGACCACGATTTCAGTGGTGTAACGCTTGATACCGTCTTTTTCCCACTCGCGGGTCTGCAGCTTGCCTTCGATGTAAACCTGCGAACCTTTACGCAGGTACTCGCCGGCGATCTCGGCAACCTTGCCGAACATCGACACACGGTGCCATTCAGTCTTCTCGACCTTCTGACCGGTTTGCTTGTCGGTCCACTGTTCGCTGGTCGCCAGACTCAGGTTGGTCACGGCGTTACCGTTAGGCAAGTAGCGAACTTCGGGATCCTGGCCGCAAGTGCCGACCAATATGACTTTGTTAACCCCACGGGCCATAACGTTCTCCTAGGCTACGCACGCTGCCTCGGCCGGGTTGTTCACCAGGCGCTCAAGGGTCGTGCGATCCAATAGTTCTGTGTCCAATTTGATGTAAATCGCCGCTTCGTCTGCGACGACCACTGCATCTGTTACCCCTACGACGGCCTTCAGGCGCTCGACCAGACCCGCTTCGCGGATCGCCTCGGGCGACAGCGGCAAGCGCAAGCTCGTCACGTAAGGTGGTTCGCGCATGGTAACAGCAAAGGCCAGCCAGAGGGCAGCCAGGCCGGCGCATCCGAGGAAGACAACCGACAAACCGCCATGCTGGAACAGCCAACCGCCGAGGATCCCGCCCAACGCCGAACCGAGGAACTGGCTGGTGGAATAAACCCCCATCGCCGTGCCCTTGCCGCCCGCCGGTGAAACCTTGCTGATCAGCGATGGCAAGGAAGCTTCCAGCAGATTGAACGCGGTGAAAAACACCACCGTCCCGATCACCAGGGCTCGCAAGCTGTCGCCGAACTGCCAGAAGAATAGCTCAGTGAGCATCAGCGTCGCGACGGCGCCCAGCAAAACTCGTTTCATTTTGCGTCGCTTCTCGCCGTAGATGATGAACGGGATCATCGCGAAGAAGGAAATCAGCAGCGCGGTCAGGTACACCCACCAGTGCTGCTCTTTCGGCAGCCCGGCTTTTTCCACCAGGGCCAGGGGCAATGCGACGAAGCTCGACATCAACATCGCGTGCAACACAAAAATGCCCAGGTCCAGGCGCAACAGGTCCGGGTGCTTGAGCGTCGGGATCAGCGCCTGGCGCGCCACGCCGGATTCGCGGTGCTGCAATGGCCCGGTGGCGCGCGGCACCATGAACATCACGATGACGATGCCGAACAGCGCCATGCCGCCCGTCGCCAGGAACAGCCCGGACAGGCCGAAGGCGCGGGTCAGCAAGGGGCCGACGACCATGGCGACAGCGAACGACAGACCGATCGTCATGCCGATCATGGCCATGGCTTTGGTCCGATGCTGTTCCCGGGTCAGGTCCGACAGCAACGCCATGACCGCTGCGGAAATCGCCCCAGCGCCTTGCAGGACTCGCCCGGCGATGACGCCCCAGATCGAATCGGCATTGGCTGCCAGCAGGCTGCCGAGGGCGAAAACGATCAGCCCCAGGTAAATCACCGGGCGCCGACCGATACGGTCGGAAATGAAACCGAACGGAATCTGGAACAGCGCCTGGGTCAGGCCGTAAGCGCCAATCGCCAGCCCGATCAGGGCCGGGGTCGCTCCCGCCAGGTCCATGCCATAGGTCGCCAGTACCGGCAACACCATGAACATGCCAAGCATACGGAAGGCGAACACCAGGGCCAGACCGCTGGCTGCGCGGGTCTCACTGCCACTCATGCGTTCGCTGTGGGGATCGTGCATGGAAAAACCTCATGTGAACCGGCGGCGATTCTACCAGTCCCATCGATTGACGGGGTATATCGCGACGCTATGACGCGCATAGATGACGCAGTCTTCATGTAAGCCTGCGCGCCCCGCATTTGATAGTGTGCATCCATCCAGTATTTGGCCGTATACTCCTACGTTTTCGACGCCCGCCGAGCGAGGCCACTTTGGACAAGATCCTGATTCGTGGGGCCCGAACCCACAACCTGAAGAACATCGACCTGACCCTGCCACGGGACAAACTGATCGTCATCACCGGCCTGTCCGGATCCGGCAAGTCGTCCCTGGCTTTCGACACGCTGTACGCCGAAGGCCAGCGCCGCTATGTCGAATCGCTGTCGGCCTACGCCCGGCAGTTCCTGTCGATGATGGAAAAACCTGACGTCGACACCATCGAAGGCCTGTCGCCGGCGATTTCCATCGAACAGAAGTCGACCTCGCATAACCCGCGTTCGACGGTCGGCACCATCACCGAAATCTACGACTACCTGCGCCTGCTGTACGCCCGCGTCGGTATTCCGCGCTGCCCGGATCACGACATTCCGCTGGAAGCCCAGACCGTCAGCCAGATGGTCGACCTCGTTCTCGCCCAACCGGAAGGCAGCAAATTGATGCTGCTGGCGCCGGTGATTCGCGAGCGTAAAGGCGAGCATCTGTCAGTCTTCGAAGAACTGCGCGCCCAGGGTTTTGTGCGTGCGCGGGTCAACGGCCGGCTCTGCGAGCTGGACGAGTTGCCGAAACTGGATAAACAGAAGAAGCATTCGATTGATGTGGTGGTCGACCGCTTCAAGGTCCGCGCCGATCTGCAACAGCGCCTGGCCGAATCCTTCGAGACCGCGCTGAAACTGGCGGACGGTATCGCCTTGGTGGCACCAATGGACGACGAGCCGGGCGAAGAGATGATCTTCTCTGCGCGCTTCGCCTGCCCGATCTGCGGCCACGCCATCAGCGAGCTCGAGCCCAAACTCTTCTCCTTCAACAACCCGGCCGGCGCCTGCCCGACCTGCGATGGCCTGGGCGTTAAACAGTTCTTCGATATCAAGCGACTGGTGAACGGTGAACTGACCCTGGCCGAAGGCGCGATACGCGGCTGGGACAGGCGCAACGTCTATTACTTCCAGATGCTCGGGTCGCTGGCGTCCCACTACAAGTTCAGCCTGGAAGTGCCGTTCAACGACCTGCCGGCCGATCAGCAGAAATTTATCCTGCACGGCAGCGGTTCGCAGAACGTCGACTTCAAATACCTGAACGACCGTGGCGACATCGTCAAGCGCTCGCACCCGTTCGAAGGCATCGTGCCGAACCTGGAACGTCGCTACCGCGAAACCGAGTCCGCCTCGGTTCGTGAAGAACTGGCCAAGTTCCTCAGCACCCAGCCTTGCCCGGATTGCCGTGGCACGCGTCTGCGTCGCGAGGCGCGGCACGTGTGGGTCGGCGAGAAGACCTTGCCGGCGGTGACCAATCTGCCGATTGGCGACGCCTGTGAATATTTCGGCGTGTTGAAACTTACTGGCCGTCGCGGTGAAATTGCCGACAAGATCCTCAAGGAAATCCGCGAGCGTCTGCAGTTTCTGGTCAACGTGGGTCTCGATTATTTATCGCTGGATCGCAGTGCCGATACGTTGTCTGGCGGTGAGGCTCAGCGTATTCGCCTGGCCAGTCAGATCGGCGCCGGCTTGGTGGGGGTTCTGTATATCCTCGATGAACCGTCGATTGGCCTGCACCAGCGGGACAACGATCGGCTGCTCGGCACCCTCAAGCACCTGCGGGACATCGGCAACACGGTGATCGTGGTCGAGCACGACGAAGATGCGATTCGTCTGGCGGACTACGTGGTGGACATCGGCCCTGGTGCCGGCGTACACGGCGGTCATATCGTCGCTGAAGGTACTCCGGCGGAAGTCATGGCTCACCCGGACTCGCTGACCGGCAAGTACCTGTCGGGCCGCGTGAAGATTGCCGTGCCGGCCAAGCGTACACCGCGCAACAAGAAGATGACCCTGTCGCTGAAAGGTGCTCGCGGCAACAACCTGCGCAATGTCGATCTGGAAATTCCGTTGGGTCTGCTGACCTGTGTGACTGGCGTGTCGGGTTCGGGAAAATCGACACTGATCAACAACACTCTGTTCCCGTTGAGCGCTACGGCACTCAATGGCGCGACGACGCTTGAAGCTGCCGCTCACGACAGCATCAAGGGCCTGGAGCATCTGGACAAGGTTGTGGATATCGACCAGAGCCCGATCGGTCGCACACCGCGCTCGAACCCGGCGACCTACACCGGGTTGTTCACGCCGATTCGCGAACTGTTCGCGGGCGTACCGGAGTCGCGCTCTCGTGGTTACGGCCCGGGGCGCTTTTCCTTCAACGTGAAGGGCGGACGCTGCGAAGCCTGTCAGGGCGATGGCTTGATCAAGGTGGAAATGCACTTCCTGCCGGACATCTATGTGCCGTGCGACGTCTGCAAGAGCAAGCGCTACAACCGCGAAACCCTGGAGATCAAGTACAAGGGCAAGAGCATCCACGAAACCCTCGAGATGACCATCGAGGAAGCGCGGGTGTTCTTCGACGCGGTGCCGGCACTGGCGCGCAAGCTGCAAACGCTGATGGACGTCGGTCTGTCGTACATCAAGCTCGGGCAGTCAGCGACGACGTTGTCCGGCGGTGAAGCCCAGCGGGTGAAATTGTCCCGTGAGCTGTCCAAGCGCGATACCGGCAAGACCCTGTATATCCTCGATGAGCCGACCACCGGCTTGCACTTCGCGGATATCCAGCAATTGCTCGACGTGCTGCATCGCCTGCGCGACCACGGCAACACCGTGGTAGTGATCGAGCACAATCTTGACGTGATCAAGACCGCCGACTGGTTGGTGGATCTTGGGCCGGAAGGTGGCTCCAAAGGTGGGCAGATCATTGCCGTCGGTACGCCAGAGGAAGTCTCGGAGATGAAACAATCTCACACCGGCTTCTACCTCAAACCGCTGCTGGCTCGCGACAAGGCCTGATCAAGGCCCATGAAAAAGCCCCTGTCACTTCATCAGTGACAGGGGCTTTTTTGTGTCCGAGGCTTCTTATCCGAAAATCAGAACTGCGATTGCAGGTAATTCTCCAGACCGATCAACTTGATCAGGCCCAACTGCTTCTCCAGCCAGTAGGTGTGATCTTCTTCGGTGTCGTTCAGCTGAATGCGCAGCATCTCACGGCTGACGTAGTCCTTGTGCTGCTCGCAGAGCTCGATGCCCTTGCAGAGTGCGGCGCGGACTTTGTATTCCAGTCGCAGGTCGGCAGCGAGCATGTCAGGCACCGTGGTGCCGACATCCAGGTCGTCCGGACGCATGCGTGGTGTGCCTTCGAGCATCAGGATCCGACGCATCAGCGCATCAGCGTGCTGCGCCTCTTCTTCCATCTCGTGGTTGATACGTTCGTAGAGCTCGGTGAAACCCCAGTCCTCATACATCCGCGAATGAACGAAATATTGATCACGCGCGGCCAGCTCGCCGGTCAGCAACGTGTTGAGGTAATCGATTACGTCTGGGTGGCCTTGCATCGCCCTACATCTCCCTGCTTGAAAGTCTGTAGTTTGAACCAAGCCGACTGTTTGGTCACGCCGAATGCGCGATAAAAGCGAAGATATTCTGAGAAAAGTGGTTTAAATAACGCAAAAACCGCCCAAATGAGGGCGGTTCTGCTTCTCGTTTAGACTTAGTTAAGCTGTACGCCCAACGCCTTTGCGATTGCTTCTCCGTACGCTGGGTCAGCCTTGTAGAAGTGCTGCAACTGGCGATCGACTACATCGCCGGAAACCCCGGCCATCGCGCCGGCAATATTGTTGATCAGCAGGGTTTTCTGCTCATCGCTCATCAAACGGAACAGTGCACCGGCGTGGCTGTAGTAATCAGTGTCTTCGCGGTGATCGTAACGATCCGCCGCACCGCTCAAGACCAGCGCAGGTTCGGCGTAACGCGGCGCTTGTTTCGGCGACTCCACGTAGCTGTTCGGCTCGTAGTTGGGTGCAGCGCCACCGTTGCTGCCGAACGCCATGGAACCATCACGCTGGTAGCTGTTGACTGGATTGCGTGGCGCATTCACCGGCAGTTGCTGGTGATTGGTGCCGATACGGTAGCGGTGAGCATCAGCGTACGCGAACACGCGACCTTGCAGCATGCGATCCGGCGACAGGCCCACGCCTGGAACCATATTGCTCGGACCGAAGGCCGCTTGCTCTACTTCAGCGAAGTAGTTCTGCGGATTGCGGTTGAGCTCCAGTTCGCCGACTTCGATCAGCGGGAACTCTTTCTGCGACCAGGTCTTGGTGACGTCAAACGGGTTCTCATAGTGCGCAGCAGCTTGGGCCTCGGTCATGATTTGGATGCACACGCGCCATTTCGGGAAGTCACCGCGCTCGATGGCACCGAACAGATCGCGCTGAGCGTAATCCGGATCGGTACCGGCCAGGCGTGCGGCGTCTGCCGGCGCCAGGTTCTTGATCCCCTGCTGAGTCTTGTAGTGCCATTTCACCCAGTGACGCTCGCCTGTGGCGCTGATCAGGCTGTAAGTGTGGCTGCCGAAGCCGTGCATGTGACGGTAGCCGTCAGGAATGCCACGGTCCGAGAACAAGATGGTGACCTGGTGCAGCGCCTCTGGAGAGTGCGACCAGAAGTCCCACATCATTTGTGCACTTTTCAGGTTGCTTTGCGGCAGGCGCTTTTGCGTGTGGATAAAGTCAGGGAATTTCAGCGGATCGCGAATGAAGAACACCGGAGTGTTGTTGCCAACGATGTCCCAGTTGCCTTCTTCGGTATAGAACTTGAGGGCGAAACCCCGTGGATCACGCTCGGTATCGGCCGAACCGCGCTCGCCGCCCACGGTGGAAAACCGCAGGAACGTTGGGGTCTGCTTACCGACGGACTCGAACAGCTTGGCGCTGGTGTACTCGGTGATGTCACGGGTCACGGTGAACGTACCGTAGGCACCCGATCCTTTGGCGTGCACGCGACGCTCTGGAATGTTTTCACGGTTGAAGTGGGCAAGCTTCTCGATCAGGTGAAAATCGTCGAGGAGCAGCGGGCCACGAGGGCCAGCGGAGCGAGAATTTTGGTTGTCGGCGACAGGAGCGCCACTGGCGGTCGTAAGCGTTTTGTTTTGGCTCATGCGATCTTCTTCCTCTGTCAGTTTTGGAACTGCCGGCTAATCGGCTTGGGACGGAGTATTGACCATTGATCAGGAAGGCTACAAATTCATTAATTTGTGACGATCAATAGAAAAATACTACCAACGAATCCCGTTCGCATCATGACGGCGTGAACCGCAGGGAAGCTTGTATAAACAGCGCATTTCTTACAGACACAAAAAACCGGGCACTAGGCCCGGTTCTTCGTTTCAGACTGACGTCTTACTCAGCGGATACAGCTTCACCGCCAACTGGACGATCAACCAACTCGACGTACGCCATAGGCGCGTTGTCGCCAGTGCGGAAGCCGCACTTGAGGATGCGCAGGTAGCCACCCTCACGGGTAGCGTAACGCTTGCCCAGGTCGTTGAAGAGCTTGCCAACGATAGCTTTCGAACGAGTACGGTCGAAAGCCAGACGGCGGTTAGCCAGGCTATCTGTCTTGGCCAAAGTGATCAGCGGCTCAGCAACGCGACGCAGTTCTTTAGCTTTCGGCAGTGTAGTTTTGATCAGCTCGTGCTCGAACAGCGACACTGCCATGTTTTGAAACATGGCCTTGCGGTGCGAGCTAGTGCGGCTCAGGTGACGACCACTTTTACGATGACGCATGGTTCATTCCTTACCAAACACAACGTTCGGTGATTACGACGATCAGGCAGTCGCCTTGTCGTCCTTCTTAAGACTTGCAGGCGGCCAGTTGTCGAGGCGCATGCCGAGGGACAGACCGCGGGAGGCCAGAACGTCCTTGATTTCAGTCAAGGATTTCTTGCCAAGGTTCGGAGTCTTCAACAGCTCTACTTCGGTACGCTGAATCAGGTCACCGATGTAGTAGATGTTTTCCGCCTTAAGGCAGTTAGCCGAACGTACAGTCAGTTCCAGATCGTCAACCGGGCGAAGCAGGATCGGATCGATCTCGTCTTCCTGCTCGACAACCACTGGCTCACTATCACCTTTGAGATCGACGAACGCAGCCAACTGCTGTTGCAGGATGGTTGCAGCACGACGGATAGCCTCTTCAGGATCCAGGGTACCGTTGGTTTCCAGATCAATAACCAGCTTGTCCAGGTTAGTACGCTGCTCGACACGGGCGTTTTCCACCACGTATGCGATACGGCGAACCGGGCTGAACGAAGAGTCAAGCTGCAAGCGACCAATGCTGCGGCTTTCGTCTTCATCGCTCTGACGCGAGTCTGCCGGTTCATAACCACGACCACGAGCTACGGTGAGCTTCATGTTCAGGGCGCCGTTAGACGCCAGGTTAGCGATTACGTGATCGGGGTTAACGATCTCGACATCATGATCCAGCTGAATATCGGCAGCGGTAACCACCCCCGAACCCTTCTTCGACAAGGTCAGCGTAACTTCGTCACGGCCGTGCAGCTTGATAGCCAGACCTTTAAGGTTCAACAGGATTTCAATTACGTCTTCCTGTACACCTTCGATGGCGCTGTACTCGTGGAGCACACCGTCAATCTCGGCCTCGACTACTGCACAGCCGGGCATTGAGGACAACAGGATGCGTCGCAGCGCGTTGCCCAGGGTGTGGCCGAAACCACGCTCGAGAGGCTCGAGTGTGATCTTGGCGCGGGTTGGACTGACAACCTGCACATCAATATGGCGGGGTGTCAGGAACTCATTTACCGAAATCTGCATGGATGCACCTATTTTCTAGCCCTTACTTGGAGTAGAGCTCGACAATCAGGCTTTCGTTGATGTCGGCGGACAGATCACTGCGAGCAGGAACGTTCTTGAAAACGCCCGACTTCTTCTCAGTGTCTACTTCTACCCATTCTACGCGGCCACGTTGGGCACACAGATCGAGAGCTTGGACAATGCGAAGTTGGTTCTTTGCTTTCTCGCGAATCGCGACCACGTCACCAGCACGAACCTGGTACGACGGCACGTTTACGGTCTGACCGTTAACGCTTACGGATTTGTGCGATACCAGCTGACGGGATTCGGCACGAGTAGAGCCAAAACCCATACGGTATACAACGTTGTCCAGACGGCATTCGAGCAGCTGCAACAGGTTTTCGCCAGTTGCGCCTTTCTTGCCAGCAGCTTCTTTGTAGTAGCCGCTGAATTGACGCTCGAGAACGCCGTAGATACGACGGACCTTCTGCTTTTCACGCAGTTGGGTGCCGTAATCGGACTGGCGACCGCGGCGTTGGCCGTGGATACCAGGTGCTGCTTCAATGTTGCACTTCGATTCGATCGCGCGCACGCCGCTCTTCAGAAAGAGATCGGTGCCTTCACGACGAGCGAGTTTGCATTTTGGACCAATGTAACGAGCCATTCTTTACAATCTCCTGGATTACACGCGGCGCTTCTTCGGCGGACGGCACCCGTTGTGCGGGATTGGCGTCACGTCGGTGATGCTGGCGATCTTGTAGCCACAGCCGTTCAAAGCGCGGACTGCGGATTCACGACCTGGGCCTGGACCTTTGACGTTAACGTCGAGGTTTTTCAGACCGTATTCCAGCGCAGCTTGACCAGCACGTTCAGCAGCTACTTGAGCAGCAAACGGCGTGGACTTGCGGGAACCGCGGAAACCCGAACCACCGGAGGTAGCCCAGGAAAGAGCGTTGCCTTGACGGTCGGTGATGGTCACGATTGTGTTGTTAAACGACGCGTGGATGTGGGCGATGCCATCAACCACTGTCTTTTTAACTTTTTTACGAGGACGAGCAGCAGGTTTAGCCATGATTAATTTCCTGTCGATTCGCTGGGGCGATTACTTGCGGATCGGCTTACGCGGACCTTTACGGGTACGCGCGTTAGTCTTGGTACGCTGACCGCGCACTGGAAGACCACGACGATGACGCAGACCGCGATAGCAACCGAGGTCCATCAAACGCTTGATTTTCATGTTGATTTCGCGACGCAGGTCACCTTCAGTGGTGAACTTCGCCACTTCGCCACGCAGCTGTTCAATCTGCTCGTCGCTCAGATCTTTGATCTTTGCGGCTGGGTTTACCCCAGTCACTGCACAAATCTTCTGTGCAGTAGTGCGACCAACACCATAGATGTAGGTCAGCGAGATAACAGTATGCTTGTTATCTGGAATGTTAACGCCTGCAATACGGGCCATTCAGTGGGACTCCAATTGACAGCTACCTACGCCCCGGAAGCCAAGAAATAGGGCGCGAGATAATATCGCTGTAATAACAAATAATCAACCCGGCAGCGCACTAGCTGCCGGGCTTGAAGCACAATCACACTCAGCCTTGGCGCTGTTTGTGACGCGGTTCCGCGCTGCAAATTACTCGAACAACACCTTCGCGGCGAATAATCTTGCAGTTACGGCACAGCTTTTTCACCGATGCACGAACTTTCATCACCAACTCCTCGAACCTTATGGGTACCTCAGCGCAACATGCCGCTGCCGTAACCCTTCAGGTTGGCTTTCTTCATCAGGGATTCGTACTGGTGCGAAACGAGGTGCGATTGTACTTGGGACATGAAGTCCATCACAACCACGACGACGATCAGCAACGAGGTCCCGCCAAGGTAGAACGGTACGTTTGCTGCAACCACCAGGAACTGGGGCAGCAGGCACACGGCCGTCATGTAAAGAGCACCGAACATGGTCAAACGAGTCAGAACGCCATCAATGTAGCGCGCAGACTGCTCGCCTGGACGGATGCCCGGAATAAAGGCACCGGACTTCTTCAGGTTTTCCGCTACGTCTTTCGGATTGAACATCAACGCCGTATAGAAGAAGCAGAAGAAAATAATCCCTGCACTAAACAGCAGAATATTCAACGGCTGACCAGGAGCGATCGACTGCGAGATGTCCTGCAACCAGCCCATACCTTCAGACTGACCGAACCAGGCACCCAACGAAGCCGGGAACAGCAAAATGCTGCTCGCGAAAATAGCCGGAATAACACCGGCCATGTTCACCTTCAGCGGCAAGTGGCTAGTCTGCGCAGCAAAGACCTTGCGGCCCTGCTGACGCTTGGCGTAGTGAACAGCAATACGACGCTGACCACGCTCAATGAACACCACGAAACCGATAATCGCTACTGCCAGCAAACCGATGGCTACCAGGGCGAAGATGTTGATATCACCCTGCCGCGCAGACTCGAAAGACTGCCCGATCGCTCTCGGAAGACCGGCGACGATACCCGAAAAAATCAACATCGAGATACCGTTGCCAACACCACGCTCAGTAATCTGCTCACCCAGCCACATCATGAACATCGCACCAGCCACAAAAGTGGATACCGCGACGAAATGGAAGCCAAAGTCACCAGTGAACGCAACACCCTGCCCTGCCAGACCAATGGACATGCCAATAGCCTGAACGAGAGCGAGGATGACAGTGCCGTAGCGGGTGTACTGGCTGATCTTGCGACGGCCAGCTTCACCTTCCTTCTTCAACTGCTCCAGCTGCGGGCTGACGGCTGTCATCAGTTGCATGATGATCGATGCCGAAATATACGGCATGATCCCCAGTGCAAAGATGCTCATCCGCTCCAGCGCGCCGCCGGAAAACATGTTGAACAAGCTAAGAATGGTCCCCTCATTCTGTCGAAACAGGTCCGCGAGTCGGTCCGGGTTAATACCTGGAACCGGGATGTGTGCGCCTATTCGGTAGACGATAATCGCCAGGAACAGAAAACGCAGACGAGCCCAGAGTTCAGACATACCGCCTTTGCCGAGCGCAGAGAGAGCACCTTGCTTAGCCATTTATTCCTCGAACTTGCCGCCAGCTGCTTCGATAGCCGCACGCGCACCTTTGGTGGCGCCGATTCCCTTTCCGATGGTGACAGCGCGAGTAACTTCGCCGGACAGCATGATTTTCACACGCTGTACGTTGACGTTAATCACGTTGGCATCTTTCAGGGACTGCACGGTGACGATGTCGCCTTCCACTTTGGCCAGCTCGGACAAACGCACTTCTGCGCGATCCATGGCTTTCAGGGAAACGAAACCGAACTTCGGCAGGCGACGATGCAGCGGCTGTTGACCGCCTTCAAAGCCTGGAGCAATGGTGCCACCGGAGCGGGAGGACTGACCTTTGTGGCCACGGCCACCGGTCTTGCCCAAACCACTACCGATACCACGGCCCGGACGATGCTTTTCGCGACGGGAACCCGGCGCTGGACTCAGATCATTGAGTTTCATCGATTAACCCTCGACACGCAGCATGTAGTAAGCCTTGTTGATCATCCCGCGATTCTCGGGAGTATCAAGTACTTCTACAGTGTGACCGATGCGACGCAGACCCAGACCCTTAACGCACAGTTTGTGGTTAGGGATGCGGCCGGTCATGCTTTTGATCAGCGTAACTTTAACGGTAGCCATGATCAGAAGATCTCCTTGACGCTTTTGCCACGCTTGGCGGCAATGGATTCAGGAGACTGCATAGCTTTCAAACCTTTGAAAGTGGCGTGAACCACGTTTACCGGGTTAGTCGAGCCGTAGCATTTGGCCAGAACGTTCTGAACGCCAGCAACTTCGAGGACAGCACGCATAGCGCCGCCAGCGATGATACCGGTACCTTCAGAAGCAGGCTGCATGTACACCTTCGAAGCGCCGTGACCGGACTTCATTGCGTACTGCAGAGTGGTGCCGTTCAGATCAACTTGGATCATGTTGCGACGAGCAGCTTCCATTGCCTTCTGGATCGCGGCAGGCACTTCACGTGACTTGCCACGGCCGAAGCCAACACGCCCTTTACCATCACCAACCACGGTCAACGCGGTGAAAGTGAAGATACGGCCGCCTTTTACGGTTTTGGCTACGCGGTTAACTTGAACCAGCTTCTCAATGTAGCCTTCGTCGCGCTTTTGGTCGTTATTTGACATAACTTAGAACTCCAGCCCAGCTTCACGAGCAGCATCAGCCAGCGCCTTGACGCGGCCATGGTACTTGAAGCCAGAGCGGTCGAAAGCCACCTGCGAGACGCCAGCGGCTTTAGCACGCGTAGCGACCAGCTGGCCAACCTTAGTGGCCGCGTCGATGTTGCCAGTGGCGCCATCACGCAGTTCTTTATCCAAAGTCGAGGCAGATGCCAGGACTTTGTTGCCGTCGGCCGAAATGACCTGGGCGTAGATGTGCTGCGACGAGCGGAACACGCAGAGACGCACGACTTCGAGTTCGTGCATTTTCAGGCGTGCTTTGCGAGCGCGACGCAGTCGAGTAACTTTTTTGTCGGTCATTTGCTATGCCCTACTTCTTCTTGGCTTCTTTACGACGGACGACTTCGTCCGCGTAGCGCACACCTTTGCCTTTGTACGGCTCTGGTGGACGGAAGTCGCGGATCTCGGCGGCCACTTGACCTACCAGCTGCTTATCGATGCCCTTGATCAGGATATCGGTCTGGCTAGGAGTCTCAGCGGTGATGCCTTCCGGCAGTTCATAATCCACTGGGTGCGAGAAGCCAAGAGCCAGGTTCAGCACTGTGCCTTTTGCTTGCGCCTTGTAACCAACACCGACCAGCTGGAGCTTGCGCTCGAAGCCTTGGCTTACGCCTTGGACCATGTTGTTTACCAACGCACGAGTGGTACCAGCCATTGCGCGAGTTTGTTGATCGCCATTGCGAGCAGCGAAACGCAGCTCACCAGCTTCTTCAACGATCTCAACGGACGAATGGATGTTCAGTTCGAGAGTGCCCTTGGCACCCTTCACCGAAAGCTGTTGGCCTGCGAATTTGACTTCGACACCGGCTGGCAGCTTAACGGGGTTCTTAGCGACGCGTGACATGCTTATCCCCCCTTAGAACACAGTGCAAAGAACTTCGCCGCCGACACCGGCAGCGCGCGCAGCACGATCCGTCATCACACCTTTGTTGGTGGAGACGATAGACACACCGAGACCGCCACGAACTTTTGGCAGATCATCGACGGACTTGTACTGACGCAGGCCTGGACGGCTAACGCGCTTCACTTCCTCGATGACCGGACGGCCTTCGAAGTACTTCAGCTCGATGGACAGCAGTGGTTTGATTTCGCTGCTGATCTGATAACCCGCAATGTAACCTTCGTCCTTCAGGACTTTGGCAACAGCTACCTTCAAAGTAGAAGATGGCATGCTTACGACGGACTTTTCAGCCATCTGGGCATTACGGATTCGAGTTAGCATGTCCGCTAACGGGTCCTGCATACTCATGGGCTAGACGCTCCTAATACAAAAAAATTAGCCTTGCGGCTACTACTTGTCGCCGAGGTCATCCATGCGGAAAAAGCACGGGCTCAGGCGAGCCGGGTATTCTAGACACACCCCACAAATGAATCAAGCCCCAAAAGGGGCTTGATTCAAGTTCAAGGTCACCGGCGGTCAGGATCTTGCGATCCCGAACACCGAGACTTTGACAGTGCTTACCAGCTGGCTTTAACCAGACCAGGTACGTCACCACGCATTGCAGCTTCACGCAATTTGTTACGGCCGAGGCCGAACTTGCGGTAAACGCCGTGTGGACGACCGGTCAGGCGGCAGCGGTTACGCATGCGCGAAGCGCTTGCGTCACGTGGCTGCTTCTGCAGAGCTACTGTAGCTTCCCAACGTGCTTCTGGACTTGCGTTCAGATCAACGATGATAGCTTTCAGTGCTGCACGCTTTTTGGCGTACTTGGCAACCGTGAGCTGACGCTTCAGCTCGCGGTTTTTCATGCTCATCTTGGCCATTTTCCTACTCCAATCAGTTGCGGAACGGGAATTTGAAAGCACGCAGCAGCGCGCGACCTTCATCATCGTTCTTGGCAGTGGTGGTCAGGGTAATGTCCAGACCGCGGAGAGCATCGATCTTGTCGTAGTCGATTTCCGGGAAGATGATCTGCTCTTTAACGCCCATGCTGTAGTTACCACGACCATCGAAGGACTTGGCATTCAGGCCGCGGAAGTCGCGAACCCGAGGCAGGGAGATCGACAGCAGACGATCCAGGAATTCATACATACGCTCACGGCGCAGAGTCACTTTGACGCCGATCGGCCAACCTTCACGGACTTTAAAGCCAGCGATGGATTTCCGAGCGTAAGTCACAACGACTTTCTGACCGGTGATCTTTTCCAGGTCAGCAACAGCGTGCTCGATGACTTTTTTGTCACCGACCGCTTCGCCCAGACCCATGTTCAGGGTGATCTTTGTAACGCGTGGAACTTCCATCACGTTCGAAAGCTTAAGTTCTTCCTTAAGCTTCGGTGCGATTTCCTTCCAGTAAATCTCTTTTAGTCGTGCCATGGTCTTCTACCTAGCAGTGTTCAAGCATCAACCGCTTTTTGGGTCGACTTGAAGACACGAATTTTCTTGCCGTCTTCTACTTTGAAACCAACGCGATCAGCCTTGTTGGTTTCGCCGTTGAAAATGGCGACGTTAGAAGCGTCCAGTGGAGCTTCTTTTTCGACGATACCGCCTTGTACGCCCGACATCGGGTTAGGCTTGGTATGACGCTTAACCAGGTTCAGACCACCAATAACCAGACGGTTATTAGCGAGAACCTTAAGCACCTTACCGCGCTTACCTTTGTCTTTGCCGGCGATCACGATGATCTCGTCGTCACGACGAATCTTTTGCATGTCGGATCTCCTTACAGCACTTCTGGGGCGAGCGAGACGATCTTCATGAACTTCTCAGTACGAAGTTCACGGGTCACTGGCCCAAAGATACGGGTGCCGATCGGCTCTTGCTTGTTGTTCAGAAGAACAGCAGCGTTGCCATCAAAGCGGATAATGGAGCCATCGGCACGGCGTACGCCGTGACGAGTGCGGACTACAACAGCAGTCATCACTTGGCCTTTTTTCACTTTACCGCGAGGAATTGCTTCCTTAACGGTAACTTTGATGATGTCACCGATACCAGCGTAACGACGATGGGAGCCACCCAGCACCTTGATGCACATAACGCGGCGTGCGCCGCTGTTATCGGCCACATCGAGCATGGATTGAGTCTGAATCATATAATTTCTCCGACCCCTAGTCCTTAGACTTCCACAGCGCGTTCGAGAACATCAACCAGCGCCCAAGACTTAGTCTTGGCCAAAGGACGAGTTTCACGAATAGTGACTTTGTCGCCGATGTGGCACTGATTGGTTTCGTCGTGCGCGTGCAGCTTAGTCGAACGCTTAACGTATTTACCGTAGATCGGGTGCTTTACGCGACGCTCGATCAGAACGGTGATGGTCTTGTCCATTTTGTCGCTGACAACACGGCCAGTCAGCGTACGGACGGTTTTTTCGGCTTCAGCCATGATTACTTACCTGCCTGCTGTTTGAGCACAGTCTTCACGCGAGCGATGTCACGCTTAACTTGCCGGAGCAGGTGAGACTGCCCCAACTGGCCAGTTGCTTTCTGCATACGCAGATTGAACTGGTCGCGCAGCAGGCCGAGCAGTTGCTCGTTAAGCTGCGGCGCGTCTTTTTCACGAAGTTCGTTCGCTTTCATCACATCACCGTCCGTTTAACAAAGGCGGTGGCGAGCGGCAGCTTTGCAGCAGCCAGGGCAAAAGCCTCACGCGCCAGCTCTTCAGTAACGCCCTCGATTTCATACAGGACTTTGCCTGGCTGAATCTGGGCAACCCAGTACTCCACACTACCCTTACCTTTACCCATCCGAACTTCGAGTGGCTTTTTGGAAATAGGCTTGTCCGGGAATACACGGATCCAGATCTTGCCGCCACGTTTAACGTGACGGGTCAGAGCACGACGCGCTGACTCGATCTGACGAGCGGTGAGACGACCACGAGCTACAGACTTCAGCGCGAACTCGCCGAAGCTGACTTTGCTACCGCGCTGAGCCAGACCACGGTTGTGGCCTGTCATCTGCTTGCGGAACTTCGTACGCTTTGGTTGCAACATTTGGCGTACCCCTTACTTAGCAGCTTTTTTACGAGGCGCTGGTGCTTGTGGTTTCAGTTCTTCTTGGCGACCACCAATTACTTCGCCTTTGAAGATCCAAACCTTTACACCGATCACACCGTAAGTGGTGTGAGCTTCGTAGTTGGCATAGTCGATGTCGGCACGCAGGGTGTGCAGTGGCACACGACCTTCGCGATACCATTCAGTACGTGCGATTTCAGCACCGCCGAGACGACCGCTCACTTGGATTTTGATGCCTTTGGCACCAATGCGCATGGCGTTCTGTACAGCGCGCTTCATAGCGCGACGGAACATTACGCGACGCTCCAGCTGCTGAGCTACGCTCTGCGCAACCAACATACCGTCGAGTTCCGGCTTGCGGATTTCTTCGATATTGATGTGCACAGGCACACCCATTTGTTTGGTCAGGTCCTGACGCAGTTTCTCAACATCTTCACCTTTCTTCCCGATAACGATACCTGGACGAGCAGTGTGGATGGTGATACGTGCAGTTTGGGCCGGACGATGGATATCGATACGGCTTACGGACGCGCTTTTTAGTTTGTCTTGGAGATACTCGCGCACCTTCAGATCAGCGAACAAATAGTCCGCATAAGTCCGACCGTCTGCGTACCAGACGGAGGTGTGCTCCTTGACGATTCCCAGGCGAATGCCAATGGGATGTACTTTCTGACCCATCTCTTCGACTCCGTTACTTGTCAGCAACCTTGACAGTGATATGGCAAGACCGCTTGACGATGCGATCAGCACGGCCTTTGGCACGTGGCATGATTCGCTTCAGCGAACGCCCTTCGTTGACGAAAACGGTGCTGACTTTAAGGTCATCAACGTCTGCGCCTTCGTTATGCTCGGCGTTGGCTACGGCCGACTCCAGCACTTTCTTCATGATCTCGGCGGCTTTCTTACTGCTGAAAGCCAACAGGTTGAGCGCTTCGCCCACCTTCTTCCCGCGGATCTGGTCGGCGACCAAGCGGGCTTTCTGGGCGGAGATTCGAGCGCCCGACAACTTAGCGGCTACTTCCATCGTTCCTTACCCCTTAACGCTTGGCTTTCTTGTCTGCCACGTGCCCACGATATGTGCGGGTACCGGCAAACTCGCCTAGTTTGTGGCCGACCATGTCTTCGTTCACGAGAACTGGAACATGTTGACGACCGTTATGCACAGCAATGGTCAAACCGACCATTTGTGGCAGGATCATAGAACGGCGCGACCAGGTCTTAACTGGTTTGCGATCGTTCTTTTCCGCCGCCACTTCGATCTTCTTCAGTAGGTGAAGATCAATAAAAGGACCTTTTTTCAGAGAACGTGGCACTGTCGTATCCCTCTATTTACTTGCGACGACGGACGATCATTTTGTCGGTACGCTTATTACCACGAGTCTTCGCGCCCTTAGTCGGGAAGCCCCATGGCGATACCGGATGACGACCACCAGAGGTACGACCTTCACCACCACCATGTGGGTGGTCAACCGGGTTCATGGCAACACCACGAACGGTTGGGCGAACGCCACGCCAGCGTTTGGCACCAGCTTTACCCAGCGAACGCAGGCTGTGCTCGGAGTTCGAGACTTCACCCAGGGTCGCGCGGCATTCAGCCAGCACTTTACGCATCTCACCAGAACGCAGACGCAGGGTCACGTAGACACCTTCACGAGCGATCAGCTGAGCCGAAGCACCAGCGGAACGAGCGATTTGCGCGCCTTTACCTGGCTTCAATTCGATGCCGTGTACGGTGCTACCAACTGGAATGTTACGCAGTTGCAGAGCGTTGCCCGGCTTGATCGGCGCCAAAGCACCTGCGATCAGCTGGTCGCCAGCACTCACGCCTTTAGGGGCGATGATGTAGCGGCGCTCGCCATCTGCGTACAGCAGCAGAGCGATGTGAGCAGTACGGTTTGGATCGTATTCAATACGCTCGACAGTGGCAGAAATGCCATCTTTGTCGTTGCGACGGAAATCGACCAGACGATAATGCTGCTTATGGCCACCACCGATGTGACGAGTGGTAATGCGACCATTGTTGTTACGACCACCAGTCTTCGATTTTTTCTCGAGCAGCGGTGCGTGAGGAGCGCCTTTATGCAGCTCCTGGTTGACCACCTTGACCACAAAACGGCGGCCAGGGGAAGTCGGTTTGCATTTAACGATTGCCATGATGCACCCCTTCCTTACTCAGCACTGCTGCTGAAATCGAGATCTTGGCCTGGCTGAAGGGAGATAACTGCCTTCTTCCAGTCATTACGCTTGCCCAGACCGCGAGCAGTGCGCTTGCTCTTACCCAGAACATTCAGGGTAGTAACACGCTCTACTTTCACGCTGAACAGGCTTTCGACGGCCTTCTTGATTTCCAGCTTGGTTGCGTCAGTTGCAACCTTGAAAACGAACTGGCCTTTCTTGTCAGCCAGAACCGTAGCCTTTTCGGAAACGTGCGGGCCAAGCAGAACTTTAAATACGCGTTCCTGGTTCATCCCAGCAGCTCCTCGAATTTCTTCACGGCCGACACGGTGATCAACACCTTGTCGTATGCGATCAGACTAACTGGATCGGAACCTTGAACGTCACGTACATCAACGTGTGGCAGGTTACGAGCAGCCAGGTACAGGTTCTGATCAACTACTTCAGACACGATCAAGACGTCAGTCAGGCCCATGCCAGTCAGTTTGTTCAGCAGATCTTTGGTCTTCGGTGCATCAACAGCGAAGTCCTGAACCACGACCAGACGATCAGTACGCACCAGCTCAGCAAGGATGGAACGCATTGCTGCGCGATACATCTTCTTGTTC
Source organism: Pseudomonas sp. ADAK2 (assembly GCF_012935755.1). Classification (GTDB taxonomy): domain Bacteria; phylum Pseudomonadota; class Gammaproteobacteria; order Pseudomonadales; family Pseudomonadaceae; genus Aquipseudomonas. The sequence goes on along the minus strand of NZ_CP052862.1, from coordinate 5,225,104 downwards.
AGCTTCTGGGTGTGATCCTGAGGACGAGCTGCGAAAGTGGTACCGCCGCCGCGCCAGATTGGGCTACGGATAGTACCGGCACGAGCACGGCCAGTACCTTTCTGACGCCAAGGGCGCTTACCGCCACCACGAACGTCGGAACGGGTCTTTTGCTGCTTGCTACCTTGACGGCCGCCGGCCATGTAGGCCACGACTGCTTGGTGAACCAGCGTCTCGTTGAATTCGCCGCCAAATGTCAGTTCGGAAACTTCGATCGCTTGAGCGTCATTTACATTTAATTGCATGTCAGCTTCCCCTTAACCGCGAGCCTTGGCTGCTGGACGTACAACCAAGTTGCCGCCAGTAGCGCCAGGAACAGCACCCTTGACCAACAACAGATTGCGTTCAGCGTCCACGCGCACTACTTCCAGGGACTGCACGGTCACGCGCTCAGCGCCCATATGACCGGACATTTTTTTGCCCTTGAATACACGACCAGGAGTCTGGCACTGGCCGATAGAGCCTGGAACGCGGTGGGACACGGAGTTACCGTGGGTATTATCTTGCCCGCGGAAGTTCCAACGCTTGATCGTACCCTGGAAGCCTTTACCTTTGGACTGACCGGTTACATCAACCAGTTGACCAGCGGCGAAGATTTCAGCGTTGATCAGATCGCCGGCCTGGTACTCGCCTTCTTCAAGGCGGAATTCCATTACGGTACGACCAGCGGCAACGTTCGCTTTAGCGAAGTGGCCAGCTTGAGCAGCTGTAACACGCGAAGCACGACGCTCACCTACAGTGACTTGCACTGCACGATAGCCATCGGTCTCTTCAGTTTTGAACTGGGTGACGCGATTCGGTTCGATCTCAATGACCGTGACCGGAATGGAGACACCTTCTTCGGTGAAAATACGGGTCATACCGCATTTACGACCGACTACACCAATAGTCATGTTGTAAACCTCATGAGTGTACGGGGCTTTCACCCGCTATGGCCGCCCATTTCAGAGCGTTACACGACTAAGACCGAGTCTTAGCCGAGGCTGATCTGCACTTCCACACCGGCCGCAAGATCAAGCTTCATAAGAGCATCAACGGTTTTATCCGTTGGCTGGACGATGTCCAGAACGCGCTTATGAGTACGGATCTCGTACTGGTCACGCGCGTCTTTGTTGACGTGCGGGGAGACCAGAACGGTGAACCGCTCTTTACGGGTAGGCAGTGGAATTGGACCACGCACTTGAGCACCAGTACGTTTCGCGGTTTCCACGATTTCCTGGGTGGATTGGTCGATCAGGCGATGGTCAAAAGCCTTCAACCTGATACGGATTTGCTGATTTTGCATTGGATTTCAGACTCCGGCTGCTATTCCCAGCGAGCGCAATACGCCCGTTAAAAGGAGGCGCAATTCTATAGACGGGTTTCTACAGTGTCAACCCAATAAAAAAGCCCCCGCTAGGCGGGGGCTTTTTCAAGTCATCACTTATTAAGCGATGATTTTGGCTACGACGCCAGCGCCGACGGTACGACCGCCTTCACGAATAGCGAAACGCAGACCATCTTCCATTGCGATGGTTTTGATCAGGGTGACAACCATTTTGATGTTGTCGCCTGGCATTACCATTTCAACGCCTTCCGGCAGTTCGCAGTTACCGGTCACGTCAGTGGTCCGGAAGTAGAACTGTGGACGGTAGCCTTTGAAGAACGGAGTGTGGCGACCGCCTTCTTCTTTGCTCAACACGTACACTTCAGCTTCGAAGGTAGTGTGCGGCTTAACCGAACCTGGCTTGACCAGAACCTGGCCACGCTCAACGTCGTCACGCTTGGTGCCGCGCAGCAGCACGCCGCAGTTCTCGCCAGCACGACCTTCGTCGAGCAGCTTACGGAACATTTCAACACCGGTGCAGGTGGTGACGGTAGTGTCACGCAGACCAACGATTTCCAGTGGATCCTGAACCTTGACGATACCGCGCTCGATACGGCCAGTTACAACAGTACCGCGACCGGAGATCGAGAATACGTCTTCGATTGGCATCAGGAACGGCTTGTCGATAACACGGACTGGATCTGGGATGTAGCTGTCCAGAGTCTCAACCAGTTTACGAACGGCAGTGGTGCCCATTTCGTTGTCGTCTTGGCCGTTCAGAGCCATCAGAGCCGAACCGATGATGATCGGAGTGTCGTCACCTGGGAAGTCGTAAGTGCTCAGCAGATCGCGCACTTCCATCTCAACCAGTTCCAGCAGCTCAGCGTCGTCTACCATGTCAGCCTTGTTCAGGAAGACAACGATGTACGGAACGCCAACCTGACGGGACAGCAGGATGTGCTCACGGGTTTGTGGCATCGGACCATCAGCGGCCGAACAAACCAGGATAGCGCCGTCCATTTGAGCAGCACCGGTGATCATGTTCTTCACATAGTCAGCGTGACCTGGGCAGTCAACGTGAGCGTAGTGACGGATCAGCGAGTTGTATTCAACGTGAGCGGTGTTGATGGTGATACCACGAGCCTTTTCTTCTGGAGCGCTGTCGATTTTATCGAAAGCAACTACAGCGGAACCGAAAACTTCGGAGCAGACGCGAGTCAGAGCAGCGGTCAGCGTGGTTTTACCGTGGTCGACGTGACCGATGGTGCCAACGTTGACGTGCGGGAGGGTACGGTCAAATTTTTCTTTAGCCACGACAATTAACTCCTAGCCTAAAGGGGCTGAATCAGCCTTGTTTTTTGGTAACGGTTTCGACGATGTGCGACGGAGCCGTATTGTATTTTTTGAATTCCATAGAGTAGCTTGCGCGACCTTGGGACATGGAACGAACGTCGGTTGCGTAACCGAACATCTCACCCAACGGAACCTCGGCGCGAATCACTTTGCCGGAGACCGTGTCTTCCATACCCAGGATCATGCCGCGACGACGGTTAAGGTCGCCCATCACGTCACCCATATAGTCTTCAGGCGTAACAACCTCTACCGCCATGATCGGCTCAAGCAACTCACCACCGCCCTTCTGGGCCAGTTGCTTGGTCGCCATGGAAGCAGCCACCTTAAACGCCATCTCGTTGGAGTCGACGTCGTGGTAGGAACCATCAAACACGGTAGCCTTCAGGCCGATCAGCGGATAGCCGGCGACAACGCCGTTCTTCATCTGCTCTTCGATACCCTTCTGGATAGCCGGGATGTATTCCTTAGGAACCACACCACCCACTACTTCGTTCAAGAATTGCAGACCTTCCTGACCTTCGTCAGCAGGAGCAAAACGAATCCAGCAATGACCGAACTGGCCACGACCGCCGGACTGACGAACGAACTTGCCTTCGATTTCGCAACTCTTCGTGATGCGCTCACGGTACGAAACTTGAGGCTTACCGATGTTGGCTTCGACGTTGAACTCACGGCGCATCCGGTCAACCAGGATGTCCAGGTGCAACTCGCCCATGCCGGAGATGATCGTTTGACCAGTCTCTTCATCAGTCTTGACGCGGAAAGACGGGTCTTCCTGAGCAAGTTTGCCCAGAGCGATACCCATTTTTTCCTGGTCGTCCTTGGTCTTAGGCTCTACGGCAACCGAAATAACCGGCTCCGGGAAGTCCATGCGAACCAGGATGATTGGCTTGTCAGCGTTGCACAAAGTCTCACCAGTGGTGACGTCCTTCATGCCGATCAAGGCCGCGATGTCACCAGCGCGCACTTCCTTGATTTCTTCACGGGCGTTTGCGTGCATTTGCACCATACGACCCACGCGCTCTTTCTTGCCTTTAACCGAGTTGATCACGCCGTCGCCGGAGGCCAACACGCCCGAGTAAACTCGAACGAAGGTCAAGGTACCCACGAATGGGTCGGTAGCGATCTTGAACGCCAGAGCCGAGAACGGCTCGCTGTCGTCTGCGTGACGCTCCATTTCCTTGGTCTCGTCATCCGGGTCAGTACCCTTGATGGCAGGAATGTCGGTTGGAGCAGGCAGGTAGTCGATAACGGCGTCGAGAACCAGGGGAACACCCTTGTTCTTGAAGGAAGAACCGCAAACAGCCAGAACGATCTCACCAGCGATAGTACGCTGACGCAGAGCGGCCTTGATTTCCGCGTTGGTGAGTTCTTCACCTTCGAGGTACTTGTTCATCAGCTCTTCGCTGGCTTCGGCCGCAGCCTCAACCATGTTACCGCGCCACTCGTCAGCCAGTTCCTGCAGTTCTGCAGGGATAGGCTTACGAACAGGAACCATACCTTTGTCAGCGTCATTCCAGTAAACAGCTTCCATGGCCAACAGATCGATCTGACCCTGGAAGTTGTCTTCGGAACCGATAGCCAACTGGATTGGCACCGGAGTGTGACCCAGACGCTGTTTGATCTGACCGATCACACGCAGGAAGTTCGCACCAGCACGGTCCATCTTGTTTACGTAAACAAGACGTGGAACACCGTACTTGTTGGCTTGACGCCATACGGTTTCCGACTGAGGCTCAACACCCGAGGTACCGCAGAACACAACGACCGCGCCATCGAGAACACGCAGGGAACGCTCAACTTCAATAGTGAAGTCAACGTGGCCCGGGGTGTCGATGACGTTGAAACGGTATTGGTCCTTGTGCTGCTTCTCGGAACCCTGCCAGAAGGCGGTAATAGCAGCAGAAGTAATGGTAATACCACGCTCCTGCTCCTGCACCATCCAGTCTGTGGTCGCGGCGCCGTCATGCACCTCGCCCATTTTGTGACTTTTGCCAGTGTAAAAAAGGACGCGCTCGGTGGTGGTGGTTTTACCAGCATCCACGTGAGCAACGATACCAATGTTACGGTAGCGATTAATCGGTGTAGTACGAGCCATAAAGCCCTCGCAAAATTAGTGACGCTAAAATTAGAAGCGGTAGTGCGAGAAAGCCTTGTTGGCTTCAGCCATACGGTGCACGTCTTCACGCTTCTTAACTGCAGCACCTTTACCTTCAGCGGCATCCAACAGTTCGCCAGCCAAACGCAGAGCCATAGACTTCTCGCCGCGCTTGCGGGCGAAGTCTACCAACCAGCGCATTGCCAGGGCGTTACGACGGGACGGGCGAACTTCGACCGGAACCTGGTAAGTAGCACCGCCTACACGGCGCGACTTCACTTCGACCAGCGGAGCGATGGCGTCGAGAGCTTTCTCGAAGATTTCCAGGGGATCGCTGTTCTTGCGTTCTTTAACCTTTTCCAGCGCGCCATAAACGATACGCTCGGCAACGGCTTTCTTGCCGCTTTCCATAACGTGGTTCATGAACTTGGCCAGGATTTGGCTTCCGTATTTTGGATCGTCAAGCACTTCGCGCTTGGCTGCTACGCGTCTTCTTGGCATGGATAAGCCCTCAAACGGTCTTCAGGTTCGCTCGGAATCGGTGCCCTTTCGGGACGCCTCCGACCTTACTCTTATCGACTCAGAAAAATAGAAAATCAGTTTTTACAAAAAGCCACTACTACTTAGGCTTTTTGGTACCGTACTTCGAACGACCCTGGTTACGACCTTTAACGCCGGAAGTATCCAAAGAACCGCGTACGGTGTGATAACGAACACCTGGCAAGTCTTTTACACGACCGCCGCGGATCAGTACCACGCTGTGCTCTTGCAGGTTGTGGCCTTCACCGCCGATGTACGAGGAAACCTCGAAACCGTTGGTCAGACGCACACGGCATACTTTACGCAGTGCCGAGTTAGGTTTTTTCGGCGTGGTGGTATACACACGGGTGCATACGCCACGACGTTGCGGGCAGTTCTGCAGCGCAGGTACGTCGGATTTCTCGACGATACGCTTACGCGGCTGACGTACCAGCTGGTTGATAGTTGCCATCTACTAGCTCCACTGTTGTCTTGCGACGCTATTGTCTTGCAAGAAAAGCAAAATGGCAGGAACGAATTCCCGCCAAATTTAGGGGTACAAGAGTCTAAAGAGGATCTTGTCCCCAGTCAAGGCAAGGCCCCGACCTCCCCGCTCATCCAACCTCGACAAATTGTCTCGATTCGATGAACGGAACGACCGGGGCCCCACGCTCATTTACCGCAGAACTCAGTTACCGCTCGAGTTCAGTGCTTCGGTCAGTGCAGCTTCCACTTCACTGGCGCTTACGCGCAACGGTTTGTCAGCATCACGGCGACGCTTACGCTCGCTGTGATAAGCCAGACCGGTACCAGCCGGGATCAAACGACCCACGACTACGTTTTCTTTCAGGCCGCGCAAGTAATCGCGCTTGCCGGTTACCGCCGCTTCGGTCAGTACACGAGTGGTTTCCTGGAAGGAAGCCGCCGAGATGAACGATTCGGTGGACAACGACGCCTTGGTGATACCCAACAGCACGCGAGTGAACTTGGAAACGAATTTCTCGTCGCCAGCCAGACGCTCGTTCTCTACCAGAACGTGAGTCAATTCCATCTGGTCGCCCTTGATGAAACTGGAATCGCCGGATTCAGCGATTTCAACTTTACGCAGCATCTGACGCAGGATGGTCTCGATGTGCTTATCGTTGATCTTCACGCCTTGCAGACGATAAACGTCCTGGATCTCGTTCACGATGTACTTGGCCAGCGCACTCACACCCAGCAGACGCAGGATGTCGTGTGGATCGCTCGGGCCGTCGGAGATAACTTCGCCGCGGTTTACCTGTTCGCCTTCGAAGACGTTCAGGTGACGCCACTTCGGAATCAGCTCTTCGTACGGATCGCTACCGTCGTTCGGGGTAATGACCAGACGGCGCTTGCCTTTGGTCTCTTTACCGAACGCGATGGTGCCGCTGACTTCAGCCAGAATCGAGGCTTCTTTCGGACGACGGGCTTCGAACAAGTCGGCAACACGCGGCAGACCACCGGTGATGTCACGGGTTTTCGAAGTTTCTTGCGGGATACGGGCGATAACATCACCGATCGCAACCTGCACACCATCCGCTACACCGACCAGGGCGTTAGCCGGCAGGAAGTACTGAGCCGGTACGTCAGTACCTGGCAGCAGCAGATCCTTGCCATCGACACCGACCATCTTAACGGCAGGACGGATGTCCTTACCGGCAGCTGGACGGTCTTTGGCGTCGAGTACTTCAATGTTGGTCATACCGGTCAATTCGTCAGTCTGACGCTTGATCGTGATGCCTTCTTCCATGCCCACGTAGGTCACGGTACCTTTCATTTCGGTAACGATTGGGTGAGTGTGCGGATCCCACTTGGCCACGATTGCGCCGGCGTCGACCTTGTCACCTTCTTTAACCGAAATCACAGCACCGTACGGCAGCTTGTAACGCTCGCGCTCACGACCGAAGTCATCAGCGATTGCCAGCTCACCGGAACGGGACACAGCAACCAGGCAACCATCCACTCGCTCAACGTGCTTCAGGTTGTGCAGACGGACGGTACCGCCATTTTTCACCTGAACACTGTCGGCTGCGGAGGTCCGGCTTGCCGCACCACCAATGTGGAACGTACGCATGGTCAGCTGGGTACCCGGCTCACCGATGGACTGGGCGGCAATAACGCCGACCGCTTCACCGATGTTCACCTGGTGACCACGAGCCAAATCACGGCCGTAGCACTTGGCGCAAATGCCGTAGCGGGTTTCGCAGCTGATCGGCGAACGCACGATCACTTCGTCGATGCTGTTCAGCTCGATGAATTCGACCCACTTCTCGTCTACCAATGTACCGGCAGGAACGATGATTTCTTCGCTACCCGGCTTGAACACGTCACGGGCAATAACACGACCCAATACGCGCTCACCCAGCGGCTCAACAACGTCACCGCCTTCAATGTGCGGAGTCATTACCAGGCCATGCTCGGTGCCGCAATCGATCTCGGTCACAACCAGATCCTGCGCCACGTCTACCAGACGACGAGTCAGGTAACCGGAGTTCGCAGTTTTCAACGCGGTATCCGCCAAACCTTTACGAGCACCGTGAGTAGAGATGAAGTACTGAAGTACGCTCAAACCTTCACGGAAGTTCGCAGTAATCGGCGTTTCGATGATGGAACCGTCCGGCTTGGCCATCAGGCCACGCATACCGGCGAGCTGACGGATCTGCGCAGCAGAACCCCGTGCGCCCGAGTCGGCCATCATGTACATCGAGTTGAAGGATTCCTGGTCGACTTCGACGCCATGACGGTCGATGACTTTCTCTTTCGAGAGGTTGGCCATCATCGCCTTGGAAACTTCGTCGTTCGCCTTGGACCAAAGGTCGATCACTTTGTTGTACTTCTCGCCCTGGGTTACCAGGCCGGAGGCGTACTGACTCTCGATCTCTTTCACTTCGTCGGTAGCAGCACCGATGATGCGGGCTTTTTCATCCGGGATAACGAAGTCGTTAACACCGATGGAAACGCCGGAAATGGTCGAATAGGCAAAACCGGTGTACATCAACTGGTCAGCGAAGATCACGGTCTCCTTCAAACCAACCACGCGGTAGCACTGGTTGATCAGCTTGGAGATCGCCTTTTTCTTCATCGGCTGGTTGACGACGTCGTACGACAGGCCAGGTGGAACAACCTGGAACAACAGCGCACGGCCGACAGTGGTGTCGACGATACGGGTGTTCTTGACGCTGCCGCCATCACGATCATTGACGGTTTCGTGGATCCGCACTTTGACTTTAGCGTGCAGTGCGGCTTCGCCGGCACGGAACACACGGTCAACTTCTTGCAGATCCGCGAACACACGACCTTCGCCCTTGGCGTTGATCGCTTCACGAGTCATGTAGTACAGACCCAATACAACGTCCTGCGATGGAACGATGATTGGCTCACCGTTGGCTGGCGACAGAATGTTGTTGGTCGACATCATCAACGCACGCGCTTCCAACTGGGCTTCCAGTGTCAGCGGTACGTGCACGGCCATTTGGTCGCCGTCGAAGTCGGCGTTGTACGCAGCACAGACCAGAGGGTGCAGCTGGATAGCCTTACCTTCGATCAGTACCGGTTCAAATGCCTGGATACCCAGACGGTGAAGGGTCGGTGCACGGTTGAGGAGAACCGGGTGTTCACGGATCACTTCTGCGAGAACGTCCCAAACCTCTGGCAGCTCGCGCTCAACCATTTTCTTGGCAGCTTTAATGGTGGTAGCGAGACCACGCATTTCCAGCTTGCCGAAAATGAACGGCTTGAACAGCTCGAGGGCCATTTTCTTCGGCAGACCGCACTGGTGCAGACGCAGGGTCGGACCTACGGTAATTACCGAACGACCGGAGTAGTCAACGCGCTTACCGAGCAAGTTCTGACGGAAACGACCTTGCTTACCCTTGATCATGTCAGCCAGGGATTTCAGAGGACGCTTGTTCGAACCGGTGATAGCGCGGCCACGACGACCGTTGTCGAGCAGTGCATCGACAGCTTCCTGCAACATACGCTTTTCGTTGCGCACGATGATGTCCGGAGCGGACAGATCGAGCAGACGCTTCAAGCGGTTGTTACGGTTGATCACTCGACGATACAGATCGTTGAGGTCGGAAGTCGCGAAGCGACCGCCATCCAGCGGGACCAGTGGACGCAGATCTGGCGGCAGAACCGGCAGAACGGTCAGCACCATCCATTCTGGAAGGTTGCCGGAACCCTGGAAGGCTTCCATCAACTTCAGACGCTTGGACAGCTTCTTGATTTTGGTTTCGGAGTTGGTTTGCGGAATTTCTTCGCGCAGACGGCCAATCTCGTGTTCCAGGTCGATAGCGTGCAGCAGTTCACGGACAGCTTCGGCACCCATGCGGGCATCGAAATCGTCGCCGAACTCTTCCAGCGCTTCGAAGTACTGCTCGTCGTTCAGCAGCTGACCTTTTTCAAGGGTGGTCATGCCCGGGTCGATAACGACATAGCTCTCGAAGTAGAGAACGCGTTCGATATCACGCAGGGTCATATCCATCAGCAAGCCGATACGTGACGGCAGCGATTTCAGGAACCAGATGTGGGCAACCGGCGAAGCCAGTTCGATGTGCGCCATGCGCTCACGACGAACTTTAGCCAGCGCGACTTCAACGCCGCACTTCTCGCAGATCACGCCGCGGTGCTTCAAGCGCTTGTACTTACCGCACAGGCACTCGTAATCCTTTACCGGGCCAAAGATCTTGGCGCAGAACAGGCCGTCACGCTCAGGTTTGAACGTACGGTAGTTGATGGTTTCCGGCTTTTTAACTTCACCGAACGACCACGAACGGATCATCTCAGGCGATGCCAATCCAATACGGATGGCGTCGAACTCTTCGACTTGACCCTGGTTTTTCAGCAAATTCAGTAGGTCTTTCAAGGCCTTTCCTCCTGGCGGAGCAGAGAGCGGGCAATCCTGCCCCGCTCTCGATTCGCGTCACGTGTTATTCGGTTTCCAGATCGATATCGATGCCGAGGGAACGAATTTCCTTGATCAACACGTTGAAAGACTCGGGCATGCCCGGCTCCATACGGTGATCGCCATCCACGATGTTTTTGTACATCTTGGTACGGCCGTTCACATCGTCCGACTTCACTGTGAGCATTTCTTGCAGAGTGTAAGCGGCACCGTATGCTTCCAGTGCCCAGACCTCCATCTCCCCGAAACGCTGACCACCGAACTGTGCCTTACCACCCAGCGGCTGCTGGGTAACCAGGCTGTACGAACCGGTAGAACGAGCGTGCATCTTGTCGTCTACCAAGTGGTTCAGCTTCAGCATGTACATGTAGCCAACAGTAACCGGGCGCTCGAACTTGTTGCCGGTACGGCCGTCGGTCAGCTGCATCTGGCCGCTTTCTGGCAGGTCTGCCAGTTTCAGCATGGCCTTGATTTCGCTTTCCTTGGCACCGTCGAACACTGGAGTGGCCATTGGAACGCCGCCACGCAGGTTCTTCGCCAGATCCAGGATTTCCTGGTCGGAGAAGCTATCCAGATCTTCGTTACGACCGCCGATCTGGTTGTAGATCTCGTCGAGGAATTTACGAAGCTCGGCGACTTTGCGCTGCTCTTCGATCATCCGGTTGATCTTCTCGCCCAGACCTTTAGCCGCGAGGCCGAGGTGGGTTTCAAGGATCTGACCAACGTTCATACGCGAAGGTACGCCCAACGGGTTGAGGACGACGTCGACCGGGGTGCCATTGGCATCGTGCGGCATGTCTTCAACCGGCATGATCACGGAGACCACACCTTTGTTACCGTGACGACCGGCCATCTTGTCGCCCGGCTGGATGCGGCGACGGATTGCCAGGTAAACCTTGACGATTTTCAGCACGCCTGGAGCCAGGTCATCGCCCTGCTGCAGTTTGCGCTTCTTGTCTTCGAACTTGTCGTCCAGCAGACGGCGACGATCAACGATGTAGGCCTGGGCCTTCTCGAGCTGCTCGTTCAGAGCATCTTCAGTCATGCGCAGTTTGAACCACTGACCATGCTCAAGACCGTCGAGTACTTCGTCGGTGATGTCCTGACCTTTCTTCAGGCCGGCGCCGCCTTCGGCTTTGTGGCCGACCAGAGCGGAACGCAGACGTTCGAAAGTTGCGCCTTCAACAATACGGAACTCTTCGTTCAGATCCTTACGGATCTCGTCGAGTTGAGTCTTCTCGATGGACAGAGCCCGAGCATCACGCTCAACGCCGTCACGAGTGAAGACCTGTACGTCGATGACGGTACCCTTGGTGCCGGTAGGCACGCGCAGGGAGGTGTCTTTAACGTCGCTGGCTTTTTCACCGAAGATGGCACGCAACAGCTTCTCTTCCGGAGTCAGTTGGGTCTCGCCTTTCGGAGTGACCTTACCAACCAGGATGTCGCCTGCGCCAACTTCAGCACCTACGTAAACGATACCGGCTTCGTCCAGCTTGTTCAGTGCAGCTTCACCCACGTTCGGGATGTCTGCAGTGATTTCCTCTGGCCCAAGCTTGGTGTCACGCGCCACACAGGTCAGTTCCTGAATGTGGATCGTGGTGAAGCGATCTTCTTGAACAACTCGTTCCGACAGGCAGATGGAGTCTTCGAAGTTGTAACCGTTCCAGGCCATGAACGCGATACGCATGTTCTGACCCAGCGCCAGTTCACCCATGTCGGTGGACGGGCCGTCAGCCATGATGTCGCTGCGCTGAACCCGATCACCTTTACGCACCAGCGGACGCTGGTTGATGCAGGTGTTCTGGTTGGAGCGGGTGTATTTGGTCAGGTTGTAGATGTCGACACCAGCTTCACCGGTTTCAACTTCGTCATCAGCAACACGAACCACGATACGGCTGGCATCAACGGAGTCGATCACGCCGCCACGACGAGCCACGACGCAAACGCCGGAGTCACGGGCTACGTTACGCTCCATGCCGGTACCCACCAGCGGCTTGTCAGCGCGCAGTGTTGGTACAGCTTGACGCTGCATGTTCGAACCCATCAACGCACGGTTGGCGTCATCGTGCTCGAGGAACGGGATCAGCGACGCAGCAACCGAAACTACCTGCTTCGGCGATACGTCCATCAAGGTGACGTCTTCCGGCGCCTTGACGGTGAACTCGTTCAAGTGACGAACAGCTACCAGTTCGTCGATCAGCATTTTCTTGTCGTTCATCGTGGCCGAAGCCTGAGCGATCACGTGATCAGCTTCTTCGATGGCGGACAGGAACACGATCTCGTCGGTGACCAGAGCGTCTTTCACCACGCGGTACGGGCTTTCGAGGAAGCCGTACTGGTTGGTGCGCGCATAAGCGGCCAGGGAGTTGATCAGGCCGATGTTCGGACCTTCCGGCGTTTCAATCGGGCATACACGACCGTAGTGAGTCGGGTGTACGTCACGCACTTCAAAGCCAGCACGCTCACGAGTCAAACCGCCAGGGCCGAGTGCAGACACACGACGCTTGTGAGTGATCTCGGACAGCGGGTTGTTCTGGTCCATGAACTGGGACAGCTGGCTGGAACCGAAGAACTCTTTCACCGCCGCAGCCACTGGCTTGGCGTTGATCAGGTCTTGCGGCATCAGGCCTTCGCTTTCAGCCATCGACAGACGCTCTTTGACCGCACGCTCAACACGTACCAGGCCAACGCGGAACTGGTTTTCAGCCATTTCGCCTACGCAGCGAACACGACGGTTACCCAGGTGGTCGATGTCATCGACGATGCCTTTACCGTTACGGATGTCGACCAGAGTCTTCAGAACCGCAACGATGTCTTCTTTGCACAACACGCCCGAACCTTCGATCTCGGTACGACCGATACGACGGTTGAACTTCATCCGGCCGACCGCAGACAGGTCATAGCGCTCAGGGCTGAAGAACAGGTTGTTGAACAGAGTCTCGGCAGCGTCTTTGGTTGGCGGCTCGCCTGGACGCATCATGCGATAGATCTCGACCAGCGCTTCCAATTGGTTGCTGGTGGAGTCGATCTTCAGCGTGTCGGAGACGAACGGACCGCAGTCGATATCGTTGGTGTACAGAGTTTCGATGCGAACAACCTGGGCCTTGGCGATTTTTGCCAGGATCTCGGTGTTCAGTTCGGTGTTGCACTCTGCCAGGATTTCGCCGGTTGCCGGATGCACGATGGCCTTGGCGGTAGTGCGACCCAGGACGTAGTCCAGAGGCACTTCCAGGGTCTTGAGACCGGCTTTTTCGATCTGGTTGATATGGCGCGCAGTAATACGACGACCCGCCTCAACGATGACTTTGCCCTTCTCGTCCTGAATGTCAAGAACAGCAATTTCACCACGCAGACGCGAAGCAATCAGTTCCAGACTGAGGGTTTCGCCGCTCAGGTGGAAAACGTTGGTGGTGTAGAACGCGTCCAGCACTTCTTCAGTGGTATAGCCGAGCGCGCGCAGCAATACCGATGCAGGCAGCTTGCGACGACGGTCGATACGCACGAATACGCAGTCTTTCGGATCGAACTCGAAGTCCAACCACGAACCGCGGTAAGGAATGATGCGCGCGGAGTACAGCAGTTTACCGGAGCTGTGCGTCTTGCCACGGTCGTGGTCGAAGAACACGCCCGGGGAACGGTGCAGCTGGGAAACGATTACACGCTCGGTACCGTTGATTACGAAGGTACCGTTCTCAGTCATCAGGGGGATTTCACCCATGTAGACTTCTTGCTCTTTGATGTCCTTGATCGCTTTGTTCGACGATTCTTTGTCGAAAATGATCAGGCGCACTTTTACCCGCAACGGTACGGCGTAAGTTACACCGCGCAATACGCATTCTTTGACATCAAATGCCGGTTCGCCCAGGCGATAACCGACGTACTCCAGCGCAGCATTGCCGGAGTAGCTGATGATCGGGAAAACGGATTTGAAGGCCGCATGCAGGCCCACGTCGCGGAACTGATCTTTAGTCGCTCCCGCTTGCAAGAATTCACGATACGAATCCAGCTGGATGGCCAGGAGGTACGGCACATCCATGACGTCCGGCAACTTGCTAAAGTCCTTGCGGATACGTTTTTTCTCAGTATATGAGTAAGCCATCAGCGTTCCCCAGCTTGGTCACCTGCTTGTTTGGCCCCTCCCGACGGGAGCAGCCAGAAAATCGTGCAAACCCCATGGTTTGCTCCACCGCATCGGGTGGTTACAGCTCGTTACCGGCACCGACCCAGTCGGCTGCCAATAACGGAAAAAGGCCGGTGGCAAGAGCCACCAGCCATCAGCCTTTCGCTTAACGCTCGGGCTGGAGACGCAAAGTCGATGCTTACTTCAGCTCGACTTTAGCGCCTGCTTCTTCCAGAGTGGCTTTGGCTTTGTCAGCTGCGTCTTTCGATACAGCTTCCAGAACCATGCCAGGAGCGCCGTCAACTACAGCCTTGGCTTCTTTCAAGCCCAGACCGGTCAGTTCACGTACTGCCTTGATCACGTTAACTTTCTTCTCGCCAGCTTCCAGCAGCATGACGTTGAATTCAGTTTGTTCTTCAACAACAGCAGCGACAGCAGCTGGACCAGCGGAAGCAGCGGCAGCGGAAACGCCGAACTTCTCTTCCATGGCCTTGATCAGCTCAACGATTTCCAGAACGGATTTTTCGCCGATTGCTTCGATGATTTGGTCGTTAGTCAGAGACATGACTATAAATTCCTGTATTGGGATGACAGCCTACGCGGCCATCGAAATAAACAATAAACGCTGAAAGGAGTCGCTCAGCCTTAGGCTGCGGCAGCTTCTTTCTGGTCGCGAAGAGCCGCCAGAGTACGAGCCAATTTGCTGGTTGCGCCTTGAATCACGCTCATCAGCTGAGAAATTGCTTCGTCACGGGTCGGCAGGCTTGCCAGTACGTCGATCTGATTAGCTGCGAGGAACTTGCCCTCGAACGCAGCTGCCTTGATCTCGAACTTATCCTGACCTTTTGCGAACTCTTTGAAGATACGAGCAGCAGCGCCCGGATGTTCTTTGGAGAATGCAATCAAGGTCGGGCCAGTGAACACGTCGTTGAGCACGTCATATTGAGTGCCAGCAACGGCGCGCTTGAGCAGGGTGTTACGTACAACACGTACGTAAACGCCAGCTTCACGAGCCTCTTTACGGAGTCCGGTCATAGCGCCTACTGTTACGCCACGGGCATCAGCCACGACAGCGGACAGAGCAACTTGGGCAGCCTTGTTGACTTCAGCGACGATGGCCTTCTTGTCTTCAAGTTTAATTGCCACGGGAAAAACTCCTGCTTGTTACCGTTTCATCCAACCGAGGCCAGATGTCGTTTTGGTGTCTGATTCGGTAAGGAACCGGGAGCACCATCTGCGTAGGCTTGGGGTTTAAGACTTGCGTCGCCTACGGTCTTGGATAGCCCCCGCCAGGCAGGGACCCCAATCTTTCAATTGGCGCAATCGCTTGCGCCAATCTATGTCTTACGCGTCGAGCGAGCCTTGGTCGATGACCAGGCCTGGACCCATGGTGGTGCTCAGGGTAACGCGCTTGACGTAAATACCTTTCGAGGAAGCAGGCTTGATACGCTTCAGATCAGCGATCAGGGCTTCAACGTTTTCCTTCAGCTTGACGGCGTCGAAACCGACCTTGCCAACGGAGGTGTGGATGATGCCGTTTTTGTCGGTGCGATAACGAACCTGACCAGCCTTGGCGTTTTTAACCGCGGTAGCTACGTCTGGGGTTACGGTGCCAACTTTAGGGTTAGGCATCAGGCCGCGCGGGCCCAGGATCTGACCCAACTGACCAACAACGCGCATTGCATCCGGGGATGCGATAACTACGTCATAGTTCAGGTCGCCGCCTTTCATTTCGGCAGCCAGATCGTCCATACCTACACGGTCAGCGCCGGCAGCCAGAGCGGCCTCAGCGGCTGGACCCTGGGTGAACACAGCAACGCGAACAGTCTTGCCAGTGCCGTGTGGCAGCACAGTAGCGCTACGAACGACCTGGTCGGATTTACGCGGGTCAACACCCAGGTTTACAGCAACGTCGAACGACTCGCTGAACTTGACAGTCGACAGCTCGGCCAGCAGGGAAGCAGCGTCTACAAAGTTGTAGGACTTGCCTGCTTCGATTTTGCCGGCGATAGCCTTTTGACGCTTGGTCAACTTAGCCATTACACACCCTCCACGTTAAGGCCCATGCTACGAGCAGAACCGGCGATAGTACGCACGGCTGCGTCCATATCAGCTGCAGTCAGATCCGCGTTTTTGGTTTTCGCGATTTCTTCCAGCTGAGCACGGGTCACGGTGCCAACCTTAACGGTGTTCGGACGAGCAGAACCGCTAGTCAGACCAGCAGCCTTCTTCAGCAGAACCGAAGCAGGTGTGGATTTGGTTTCGAAAGTGAAGCTACGATCGCTGTAGACAGTGATGATCACTGGAGTCGGCAGACCAGCTTCAAGACCCTGAGTACGGGCGTTGAAAGCCTTGCAGAATTCCATGATGTTCACGCCGTGCTGACCCAGTGCAGGACCAACAGGTGGGCTTGGGTTAGCCTGAGCGGCCTTCACTTGCAGCTTGATGTAAGCGGTAATCTTCTTGGCCATGAGGCACTCCAATTACGGGTTCGAACGCCTCGAAAGGCTCCCCGGTTACTTGCGCGTTTATCCCAGTGACGACAAAACCCCACAGCCTAGGCTGCGGGGTTGGGATGCTTGTTCAGCTAGACCTTTTCGACCTGGCTAAACTCCAGCTCTACCGGAGTAGAGCGACCGAAAATGAGCACTGCCACTTGGATCCGGCTCTTTTCGTAGTTAACTTCTTCGACCGTGCCAGTGAAATCAGCAAACGGCCCATCGTTGACACGTACCGATTCGCCTGGCTCGAAGAGTGTCTTCGGCTTCGGCTTGTCGCTACCATCAGCAACGCGACGCAGAATCGCTTCTGCCTCTTTATCTGTGATTGGCGCAGGCTTATCAGCAGTACCGCCGATAAAACCCATCACCCGAGGAGTATCCTTGACCAAGTGCCAAGTACCCTCATTCATGTCCATCTGAACCAGCACATAACCTGGGAAGAACTTGCGCTCGCTTTTGCGTTTCTGGCCATTACGCATTTCAACCACTTCTTCAGTGGGAACCAGAATTTCGCCGAAGCCATCTTCCATGCCAGCCAGCTTTACGCGCTCTACTAACGAGCGCATGACATGCTTCTCGTAACCGGAGTAAGCATGCACAACGTACCAACGCTTAGCCACGGGACACCCTTAGCCGACAATCAAGGAAACAAGCCAGCCGAGGAGGGAATCAAGCCCCCACAACAGCAACGCCATAACCAGAACAACAGCCACAACAATCAACGTGGTCTGCGTGGTTTCTTGGCGAGTTGGCCATACGACTTTACGAATCTCGGTGCGAGCTTCCTTAACCAGTACAAAGAAAGACTTGCCCTTGACTGTCTGCAGGCCTACAAAGGCAGCTACAGCAGCAATGGCGAGCAAAGCTAGCACGCGGTACAGGATCGGCGAAGCAGAGTAATACTGATTGCCAACAACGCCAACAACCACCAAAGCGACTACTACTAGCCACTTGAGCAGATCGAAGCGAGAGCCTTGAGCTTCAGCTTTAGGAGTCATCTATGAAGATCCTGTGAAAAGAAAGCCAGACACACCAAGTGAATCTGGCAGGTCAGGAGGGAATCGAACCCCCAACCTACGGTTTTGGAGACCGTCGCTCTGCCAATTGAGCTACTGACCTAAAACAAAATCAGGCCGACCATTATGCCGGCCTGAAAAAGACATTACAACAACTTACTCGATGACTTTAGCCACGACACCAGCGCCGACGGTACGACCGCCCTCACGGATAGCGAAACGAAGACCATCTTCCATCGCAATGGTTTTGATCAGCGTAACGGTCATCTGAACGTTATCACCAGGCATAACCATTTCAACGCCTTCTGGCAATTCGCAGTTACCGGTCACATCCGTAGTACGGAAGTAGAACTGTGGACGGTAACCCTTGAAGAACGGCGTATGACGACCACCTTCTTCCTTGCTCAGAACGTAAACCTCTGCAGTGAACTTGGTGTGAGGCTTGACAGTACCCGGCTTGACCAGCACCTGGCCACGCTCAACATCATCACGCTTGGTACCGCGCAGCAGCACACCACAGTTCTCGCCAGCACGACCTTCGTCGAGCAGCTTGCGGAACATCTCTACACCAGTGCAAGTAGTTTTGACCGTGTCGCGAAGACCAACAATCTCAACCTCTTCCTGAATGCGGACGATGCCACGCTCAACACGACCAGTCACAACCGTACCGCGACCAGAGATCGAGAACACATCCTCGATCGGCATCAGGAACGGCTTGTCGATCGCACGCTCAGGCTGCGGAATGTAGCTATCCAGGGTCTCGACCAACTTCTTGACGGCAGTCGTGCCCATCTCATTGTCGTCCTGACCGTTCAACGCCATCAGCGCAGAACCAATGATGATCGGAGTGTCATCACCTGGGAAATCATAAGTGCTCAGCAGATCACGCACTTCCATCTCAACCAGCTCCAGCAGCTCCGCGTCATCCACCATGTCAGCCTTGTTCAGGAAGACAACGATATACGGAACGCCAACCTGGCGAGAGAGCAAGATGTGCTCACGGGTTTGCGGCATCGGACCATCAGCGGCCGAGCAAACCAGAATCGCGCCATCCATCTGAGCAGCACCGGTGATCATGTTTTTTACATAATCGGCGTGACCTGGACAGTCAACGTGTGCGTAGTGACGCACGGCCGAATCGTATTCAACGTGAGCGGTGTTGATGGTGATACCACGAGCTTTTTCTTCTGGGGCGCTATCGATCTTGTCGAAGTCGACCTTTGCCGAACCGAAAACTTCGGAGCAGACACGGGTCAGGGCTGCGGTCAGAGTAGTTTTGCCATGGTCTACGTGACCAATGGTGCCTACGTTGACGTGCGGCTTATTACGTTCGAACTTTTCCTTAGCCATCGAAACAACCCCCAGCAGAAGAATTGAGCAAGTAACATCAGCCATTAAAACAAAGGCAGATATTTTCATATCTGCCTTGTTATATGGAGCTCTTGAGCGGATTTGAACCGCTGACCTCACCCTTACCAAGGGTGTGCTCTACCAACTGAGCTACAAGAGCGCAACACTTTGCAGGATCTGCAAACTTGGAGCGGGTAGCGGGAATCGAACCCGCATCATCAGCTTGGAAGGCTGAGGTTCTACCACTAAACTATACCCGCGGAGCTTGCAGCTCTCGCTAAAAATGGTGGAGGGGGAAGGATTCGAACCTTCGAAGTCGTAGACGTCAGATTTACAGTCTGATCCCTTTGGCCGCTCGGGAACCCCTCCTAAGCGAGCCGGCATTCTATATCATGCCAGCCTTCTGTCAAGCATTTTCTCATTAAAAACCTGAGGTTAGCTGCGTTGACGTCGTTTCACACTGCTTACCGTTAAAGGTCTTCACTGCGAAGCGGGCGCCATTCTATTCAAACTACTCGGCGGGTGCAACCCCCTCGCACGGCATTATTTTATGTTTTAACTCATTGAATTCTCTAGAAAGGTTTTGCAACTTCGAGTCATCCAGCAAACGCCGGCTTTCAGGGGCAACACGAAGCCAGAATCCTCCAAGTTCAGGGCCGTCCTTAGGCAATACCTGACCCCTGACATCCATACCACTCAACCGACGCTCAGCTGTCTGCGCAGTTTCTTGCCGAGCGAAACCTCCCACATAGAGACAATCACCGTCCACCTGGAGTGGCTTTCCTTTATCGCGAGCAACGTCAGTCGCCTCGCTCAACAAGCGAATGTCCTGCTGTGAGCCTCGATACAGACTCAAAGGCGTCACATCTTTCGCACGAAGAGGCGCCTCCTGTTGATGCCAGACGTAATAAAAAACATTGAGAACGAGCAACAGCAGAAACAACCAACGCATAAAAACCTCAAGGCAAGGGACACGCCATAGCCAAACCTACAAACACCAGATCAGGAACGACTTTGGCATCAGGTACGATCCCGGCAACCAGGTCAGCATCACCGCCAGTAAGGAAGACTGTGAAACCATCCCCCCAGTAGCTGCGCGCCAACTGGAGCTGAGTCAGGACAAACCCCTGAAGCATCAAGGAACATCCTCTCTCAACTGCCTCGACAGTTGTGCGGCCCGGAGCAAGACTTTCAAGTGCGCGCTCAGCCGCAAGATCGCCATAGCGGATTCGCCGGGTGTGGGTGCGCAGCTGATTGCGCATCAAAGGCATTCCCGGACAAATGAATCCCCCTAGATGCTCTCCGTCGCCCGCTATAAAGTCAGCAGTGACCGCCGTACCGAAATCCAATACAAGACAGGCACCCGAGGCCAGGTGGAACCCACCGAGCATCGCAAGCCAGCGATCAAGACCAAGCCTTTCGTAATCTTCATAGCCATTGCGCACACCGGATATTTCACGGGCTGACACCGCGCAAACAACGGACACCCCAAATGCGCCAATCAAAAGGGAAGTCAGGGCGCTGGTCTCTTCAGCAGTCCTGACACTTACCAATCGACAATGCTTCAGAGCCAACCCGCTGAGCTGCTTCAAACCTTCCAGTAACGCAATATCCGAATCGACAACACCTTCTGCGACCACCAGCCGGACGTCCGCACCGAGCACTCGCCACTTTATAAAGCTATTACCGCAGTCGAGCTCAAGAATCATCACGCAACCTCAAACTGAGCTCACCGCCACTAAAGACCTTTTCCACTCCATCCACCTTCAAGCGCAAGGCACCCTGACTATCGATACCCATTACAACGCCATCTATCTGGTTGACGCCGGCAATCAACGAGACAGCCCGCCCTTGCCACAGATGATTTTGCTCCCACTCAGCATGGATAGCTGAAAATCCATCGCGCTGATGACGATTCAAGTACGCCTGGAGCATCAACCCCAACTCCACCGCCAAGAGATTGCGGTCAAAGACCCTGCCAGACTCAAGCCACATGGACGTCCACTGCTGATCAACCTCGTCGGCGACCTGCATGTTTACGTTGATTCCGACACCCAACACCACGTGACACACATCCGCAGGATCGCCCACCAACTCAAGGAGTATGCCGGCGATCTTTTTCTGGCCAACAAGAAGATCATTGGGCCATTTCAGCCCTACCCCAGAAACGCCCTGCTTGCGCAAGGCGTGCATTACCGCAAGCCCCACGACCAAACTCAAACCTTCCAGCTGCCGCATTCCACCCTCTATGCGAAGCACAAGGCTGTAGTAGAGGTTTTCTGCAAATGGACTCACCCACTTGCGACCTCGCCTTCCGCGGCCGGCAGTCTGTCGCTCTGCAAGCACCAGGAATGGCGCAGCCTGACCCCGCTCGATAGCGCGCAAGGCCTCTGCGTTAGTAGAGTCGATGGAATCAAAGACATGGGCGGACCAACCGCAAATAGAAGACTTGCCATCTATTTCCACAGGATCAAGCAACGTCAATGGCGCAGCCAATTGATAACCGCGACCGCGCACCTTATGAATTGACAGCCCCAACTCAGCCTCTAAATGCTGAAGTTGCTTCCATACAGCACTTCGGCTGACACCCAGGGCAATGCCCAAGGCTTCGCCTGAATGGAATCGGCCATCCTTTAGAAGCTTTAACAACGTCAGCATGCAAGTCTCGCCTCACAATGAGGCCCGAATGATAGCCATGCCCCGAGCCGTTGCATAGAAACCCTACGGGGCGGATTTTTCTTCGGACAAAACAAAACCCCTACCTGCATACGCAGATAGGGGTTTCGGAATTTAATCTTGACGATGACCTACTCTCACATGGGGAAACCCCACACTACCATCGGCGATGCATCGTTTCACTGCTGAGTTCGGGATGGGATCAGGTGGTTCCAATGCTCTATGGTCGTCAAGAAATTCGGTAGCCAGCTCGTTTGCCTTTTCAGGTTCACGCTCCAGCGAATGGGTATGCGATAGATTTGTGTGTTTTTTGCTGCGAACTTTCGGTTCATTGCGTCTTCACACACCGCAATCTGGTCTCTCTCGAGTTCACAAATTGCTTGGGTGTTATATGGTCAAGCCTCACGGGCAATTAGTATTGGTTAGCTCAACGCCTCACAGCGCTTACACACCCAACCTATCAACGTCGTAGTCTTCGACGGCCCTTCAGGGGACTCAAGGTCCCAGTGAGATCTCATCTTGAGGCTAGTTTCCCGCTTAGATGCTTTCAGCGGTTATCTATTCCGAACATAGCTACCCGGCAATGCCACTGGCGTGACAACCGGAACACCAGAGGTTCGTCCACTCCGGTCCTCTCGTACTAGGAGCAGCCCCTCTCAAATCTCAAACGTCCACGGCAGATAGGGACCGAACTGTCTCACGACGTTCTAAACCCAGCTCGCGTACCACTTTAAATGGCGAACAGCCATACCCTTGGGACCGGCTTCAGCCCCAGGATGTGATGAGCCGACATCGAGGTGCCAAACACCGCCGTCGATATGAACTCTTGGGCGGTATCAGCCTGTTATCCCCGGAGTACCTTTTATCCGTTGAGCGATGGCCCTTCCATACAGAACCACCGGATCACTAAGACCTACTTTCGTACCTGCTCGACGTGTCTGTCTCGCAGTCAAGCGCGCTTTTGCCTTTATACTCTACGACCGATTTCCGACCGGTCTGAGCGCACCTTCGTACTCCTCCGTTACTCTTTAGGAGGAGACCGCCCCAGTCAAACTACCCACCATACACTGTCCTCGATCCGGATAACGGACCTGAGTTAGAACCTCAAAGTTGCCAGGGTGGTATTTCAAGGTTGGCTCCACGCGAACTGGCGTCCACGCTTCAAAGCCTCCCACCTATCCTACACAAGCAAATTCAAAGTCCAGTGCAAAGCTATAGTAAAGGTTCACGGGGTCTTTCCGTCTAGCCGCGGATACACTGCATCTTCACAGCGATTTCAATTTCACTGAGTCTCGGGTGGAGACAGCGCCGCCATCGTTACGCCATTCGTGCAGGTCGGAACTTACCCGACAAGGAATTTCGCTACCTTAGGACCGTTATAGTTACGGCCGCCGTTTACCGGGGCTTCGATCAAGAGCTTCGCGTTAGCTAACCCCATCAATTAACCTTCCGGCACCGGGCAGGCGTCACACCCTATACGTCCACTTTCGTGTTTGCAGAGTGCTGTGTTTTTAATAAACAGTCGCAGCGGCCTGGTATCTTCGACCGGCATGGGCTTACGCAGTAAATGCTTCACCCTCACCGGCGCACCTTCTCCCGAAGTTACGGTGCCATTTTGCCTAGTTCCTTCACCCGAGTTCTCTCAAGCGCCTTGGTATTCTCTACCCAACCACCTGTGTCGGTTTGGGGTACGGTTCCTGGTTACCTGAAGCTTAGAAGCTTTTCTTGGAAGCATGGCATCAACCACTTCGTGTTCTAAAAGAACACTCGTCATCAGCTCTCGGCCTTAGAATCCCGGATTTACCTAAGATTCCAGCCTACCACCTTAAACTTGGACAACCAACGCCAAGCTGGCCTAGCCTTCTCCGTCCCTCCATCGCAATAACCAGAAGTACAGGAATATTAACCTGTTTTCCATCGACTACGCTTTTCAGCCTCGCCTTAGGGACCGACTAACCCTGCGTCGATTAACGTTGCGCAGGAAACCTTGGTCTTTCGGCGTGGGTGTTTTTCACACCCATTGTCGTTACTCATGTCAGCATTCGCACTTCTGATACCTCCAGCAAGCTTCTCAACTCACCTTCACAGGCTTACAGAACGCTCCTCTACCGCATCACCTAAGTGATACCCGTAGCTTCGGTGTATGGTTTGAGCCCCGTTACATCTTCCGCGCAGGCCGACTCGACTAGTGAGCTATTACGCTTTCTTTAAAGGGTGGCTGCTTCTAAGCCAACCTCCTAGCTGTCTAAGCCTTCCCACATCGTTTCCCACTTAACCATAACTTTGGGACCTTAGCTGACGGTCTGGGTTGTTTCCCTTTTCACGACGGACGTTAGCACCCGCCGTGTGTCTCCCATGCTCGGCACTTGTAGGTATTCGGAGTTTGCATCGGTTTGGTAAGTCGGGATGACCCCCTAGCCGAAACAGTGCTCTACCCCCTACAGTGATACATGAGGCGCTACCTAAATAGCTTTCGAGGAGAACCAGCTATCTCCGAGCTTGATTAGCCTTTCACTCCGATCCACAGGTCATCCGCTAACTTTTCAACGGTAGTCGGTTCGGTCCTCCAGTTAGTGTTACCCAACCTTCAACCTGCCCATGGATAGATCGCCCGGTTTCGGGTCTATTCCCAGCGACTAGACGCCCTATTAAGACTCGCTTTCGCTACGCCTCCCTATTCGGTTAAGCTCGCCACTGAAAATAAGTCGCTGACCCATTATACAAAAGGTACGCAGTCACCCAACAAAGTGGGCTCCCACTGCTTGTACGCATACGGTTTCAGGATCTATTTCACTCCCCTCTCCGGGGTTCTTTTCGCCTTTCCCTCACGGTACTAGTTCACTATCGGTCAGTCAGTAGTATTTAGCCTTGGAGGATGGTCCCCCCATATTCAGACAAAGTTTCTCGTGCTCCGTCCTACTCGATTTCATGACTAAGAGATTTTCGCGTACAGGGCTATCACCCACTATGGCCGTACTTTCCAGAACGTTCCGCTAATCTCAAAGCCACTTAAGGGCTAGTCCCCGTTCGCTCGCCACTACTAAGGGAATCTCGGTTGATTTCTTTTCCTCAGGGTACTTAGATGTTTCAGTTCCCCTGGTTCGCTTCTTAAGCCTATGTATTCAGCTTAAGATACCTAACTTATGTTAGGTGGGTTCCCCCATTCAGACATCTCCGGATCAAAGTCTGTTTGCCGACTCCCCGAAGCTTTTCGCAGGCTACCACGTCTTTCATCGCCTCTGACTGCCAAGGCATCCACCGTATGCGCTTCTTCACTTGACCATATAACCCCAAGCAATCTGGTTATACTGTGAAGACGACATTCGCCGAAAATTCGCAATTACTCACAAATTTTACCTTAGCCTGATCCGTTACCAGTGAAAGTAACGTTCAGTCTATCTTTCTATCACATACCCAAATTTTTAAAGAACGATCTAATCAAAGACTAGAAATCAACATTCATCACCGTCTTGGTGGAATGCTCATTTCTAAGCTTTCAACAAACAGAAGCAGTAGTGGTGGAGCCAAACGGGATCGAACCGTTGACCTCCTGCGTGCAAGGCAGGCGCTCTCCCAGCTGAGCTATGGCCCCGTATTTCTACAGGCGTTTCCCACACAAGCAAAATTGGTGGGTCTGGGCAGATTCGAACTGCCGACCTCACCCTTATCAGGGGTGCGCTCTAACCAACTGAGCTACAGACCCAATTTCGGGCTGCTTCTTTATCGTCTTCTTCAATGAATCAAGCAATTCGTGTGGGAACTTATGGAGCAGCTGATGTCGTCGATTAAGGAGGTGATCCAGCCGCAGGTTCCCCTACGGCTACCTTGTTACGACTTCACCCCAGTCATGAATCACACCGTGGTAACCGTCCTCCCGAAGGTTAGACTAGCTACTTCTGGTGCAACCCACTCCCATGGTGTGACGGGCGGTGTGTACAAGGCCCGGGAACGTATTCACCGCGACATTCTGATTCGCGATTACTAGCGATTCCGACTTCACGCAGTCGAGTTGCAGACTGCGATCCGGACTACGATCGGTTTTCTGGGATTAGCTCCACCTCGCGGCTTGGCAACCCTCTGTACCGACCATTGTAGCACGTGTGTAGCCCAGGCCGTAAGGGCCATGATGACTTGACGTCATCCCCACCTTCCTCCGGTTTGTCACCGGCAGTCTCCTTAGAGTGCCCACCATAACGTGCTGGTAACTAAGGACAAGGGTTGCGCTCGTTACGGGACTTAACCCAACATCTCACGACACGAGCTGACGACAGCCATGCAGCACCTGTCTCAATGTTCCCGAAGGCACCAATCCATCTCTGGAAAGTTCATTGGATGTCAAGGCCTGGTAAGGTTCTTCGCGTTGCTTCGAATTAAACCACATGCTCCACCGCTTGTGCGGGCCCCCGTCAATTCATTTGAGTTTTAACCTTGCGGCCGTACTCCCCAGGCGGTCAACTTAATGCGTTAGCTGCGCCACTAAGAGCTCAAGGCTCCCAACGGCTAGTTGACATCGTTTACGGCGTGGACTACCAGGGTATCTAATCCTGTTTGCTCCCCACGCTTTCGCACCTCAGTGTCAGTATCAGTCCAGGTGGTCGCCTTCGCCACTGGTGTTCCTTCCTATATCTACGCATTTCACCGCTACACAGGAAATTCCACCACCCTCTACCATACTCTAGCTCGACAGTTTTGAATGCAGTTCCCAGGTTGAGCCCGGGGATTTCACATCCAACTTAACGAACCACCTACGCGCGCTTTACGCCCAGTAATTCCGATTAACGCTTGCACCCTCTGTATTACCGCGGCTGCTGGCACAGAGTTAGCCGGTGCTTATTCTGTCGGTAACGTCAAAACACTTACGTATTAGGTAAATGCCCTTCCTCCCAACTTAAAGTGCTTTACAATCCGAAGACCTTCTTCACACACGCGGCATGGCTGGATCAGGCTTTCGCCCATTGTCCAATATTCCCCACTGCTGCCTCCCGTAGGAGTCTGGACCGTGTCTCAGTTCCAGTGTGACTGATCATCCTCTCAGACCAGTTACGGATCGTCGCCTTGGTGAGCCATTACCTCACCAACTAGCTAATCCGACCTAGGCTCATCTGATAGCGCAAGGCCCGAAGGTCCCCTGCTTTCTCCCGTAGGACGTATGCGGTATTAGCGTCCGTTTCCGAGCGTTATCCCCCACTACCAGGCAGATTCCTAGGCATTACTCACCCGTCCGCCGCTCGCCACCAAGTACAAGTACCCGTGCTGCCGCTCGACTTGCATGTGTTAGGCCTGCCGCCAGCGTTCAATCTGAGCCATGATCAAACTCTTCAGTTCAAACATCTTTGGGTTTTTAAGAAACCCTAAACTTGGCTCAGCAATCGTTGGTTACATCTTTGATTTCTCGCGGAGTAACTTGTGACGCTGATAATCTTGTTGACTATCAGTCTGACGCCACAAGCACCCACACGAATTGCTTGATTCAGTTGTTAAAGAGCGGTGGGTTAAGATCTTTCGTCTCAACCGAGGCGCGCATTCTACAGCAGCGCCAGTTACTGTCAAGCGGTTATTTTCAGAAGTTTTCAAAGTTTCCTTTGCAACTTCAACCACTTGCGCTTCCGATCTCTCGTTAGCGGGAGGCGAATTCTACAGCGTTACTCGCTGCTGTCAACACCTCTTTTGTTCCGCTTTCGACCGAGAAGATCGAACCGTCAATCAAGCCAAACAACGCCGCTCAACCAACTCCTTCTGGGCTTCGATGACCTGAAGCAACTCGCTGTCGAAAACCGCGTAACTCTTTGTTTACCAAGGAGTTTTCCGTTTCGACTGCGCCGGAAGTGGGGCGAATTATAGACTTCCAGAATCTGCCGTCAAGCACTGATTTCAGCTTTATTCGGATTTGAGCGTAATACGCGCAAATGCCTTCTTCCCAGCCTGACAAACATGGGTCGCGCCCAGTACGTATATAAAGGTGCGATCGACAACCTCACCATCTATACGCACGCCACCCGAATTCAGGAGGTCGCGCGCCACTGCTGAGTTCTTCACCAGGCCTGCCTTATTAAGGACAGCAGCAATCGGCATATCTTCAGCAGCAGTCAGCTCGATCTCTGGCAGATCATCTGGCAGCTCGCCTTCCTTCATACGGTTACCCGCCGCACGGTGAGCATTGGCCGCAGCCTCTTCACCATGAAAGCGCGCAACGATCTCTTCGGCGAGCTTGATTTTGATGTCCCGCGGATTGGCGCCTGCCTCGACATCAGCACGAAACGCATTGATCTCATCCATGGAACGGAAGCTGAGCAATTCGAAATAGCGCCACATCAGCACATCCGGAATAGAAACCAGCTTGCTGTACATGACACCCGGCGCTTCCTGAATACCGACGTAGTTGCCCAGCGACTTGGACATCTTCTTCACGCCGTCCAGACCTTCGAGCAACGGCATGGTCAGAATGCACTGAGGCTCCTGACCATAACCACGCTGCAGCTCACGCCCCATCAGCAGGTTGAATTTCTGATCAGTACCGCCCAGCTCGACATCCGCGCGCAAGGCAACCGAGTCATAACCCTGAACCAGCGGATAGAGAAACTCGTGAATCGCGATCGGCTGATTGGTGGTGTAGCGCTTGTCGAAGTCATCGCGCTCAAGCATACGAGCCACGGTGTACTGCGAAGTCAGGCGAATGAAGTCGGCGGGCCCCATCTGATCCATCCAGGTGGAGTTGAACGCCACTTCGGTTTTGGCCGGATCAAGGATCTTGAAAACCTGAGTCTTGTAGGTCTCGGCATTCTCGAGCACCTGCTCGCGGGTCAGCGGAGGGCGGGTGGCACTCTTGCCACTCGGATCGCCGATCATCCCGGTGAAGTCTCCTATAAGGAAGATCACCTGGTGGCCCAGCTCCTGGAACTGACGCAGCTTATTAATAAGCACCGTATGGCCCAGGTGCAAATCTGGCGCGGTCGGATCGAAGCCCGCCTTAATACGTAGCGGCTGGCCACGCTTGAGCTTTTCGATCAACTCGGACTCGACCAACAGTTCTTCTGCACCACGTTTGATCAGCGCTAGCTGCTCTTCAACCGACTTCATAACAGACCCGCAAGGCTCAGATTCAAAGGGAACCAACCATACAAGATCGCGCACCAAATACAAGTTTTGCCCAGCGCACGCACGCCAATCCACGGACGGAGCATCCGCAGGCTTGCTTCAGAGATGATTTGGTTATATTTTATACAGTTATTTCATCTTCATCATGTCATTCATCTTTTCCAATTCATCTTCTCAAAGTCAAAAATTACCTATGACCACAGAACCGTCTAAAGCGCCGCCGCTTTACCCGAAGACCCACCTGCTCGCCGCAAGTGGGATCGCCGCTCTTCTCAGCCTGGCACTCCTGGTATTCCCTTCCAGTGATGTTGAAGCCAAAAAGACGACCCTGAGCCTTGAACTGGAAAGTCCTGCTGAACAACTGACACAAGATCAAGACGCTGCCGAGGCCGTTCAAGCCACAAATGAACCGGCAGCCTCCCCTTTCGCGCAGATCGAAGACAGCGCCGAAGACACCAAGGAAACCGCTCAGGCCGCCCCTGTGCCAGCGGTCGAACCCAAGAAAGCACCCAACCATAAAGAAGTCATTGTTGGCAAAGGCGACACCCTCTCTACCCTGTTTGCAAAGGTCGGCCTGCCAGCCGCCTCGGTGCATGAAATCCTGGCCAGCGACAAGCAAGCCAAGCAGTTCAGCCAACTCAAGCATGGCCAGAAGCTCGAATTCGAACTGAACCCTGAAGGCCAGTTGACCAACCTGCACAGCAAGGTCAGCGACCTCGAAAGCATCACCCTGACCAAGAATGACAAGGGTTATGTGTTCAACCGAATTACCGCCAAACCGACCGTGCGCTCTGCCTATGTTCACGGCGTGATCAATAGCTCACTGTCGCAGTCCGCTGCCCGCGCCGGCCTGTCCCACAGCCTGACCATGGACATGGCCAGCGTGTTTGGCTACGACGTCGACTTCGCCCAGGACATTCGCCAGGGTGACGAATTCGATGTGATCTACGAACAGAAAGTCGTCAACGGCAAGGCTGTCGGTACCGGCCCGATCCTGTCCGCACGCTTCACCAACCGCGGCAAGACCTACACCGCCGTGCGTTACATCAACAAACAAGGCAACAGCAGCTATTACACGGCCGACGGCAACAGCATGCGCAAAGCATTCATCCGTACGCCGGTAGACTTCGCCCGCATCAGCTCGAAATTCTCCATGGGCCGCAAGCACCCGATCCTGAACAAGATCCGCGCGCACAAAGGTGTCGATTACGCAGCACCACGCGGTACGCCGATCAAGGCTACCGGCGACGGCAAAGTCTTGCTGGCCGGTCGCCGCGGCGGTTATGGCAACACCATCATCATCCAGCACGGCAACACCTACCGTACGTTGTACGGCCACATGCAAGGTTTCGCCAAAGGCGTGCAGACTGGCGGCAGCGTCAAACAAGGCCAGGTGATCGGCTACATCGGCACCACCGGCCTGTCCACCGGCCCGCACTTGCACTATGAATTCCAGGTTAATGGCGTGCACGTCGATCCACTGGGTCAGAAATTGCCGATGGCTGACCCGATTGCCAAAGGCGAGCGCTCGCGGTTCCTCGCGCAAAGCCAGCCGTTGATGGCTCGGATGGACCAAGAGAAGGCCACCATGCTCGCGTCGAGCAAACGCTAAGTATGGCGCTCTATATAGGCGTGATGTCCGGGACCAGCCTCGATGGCCTGGACATTGCGCTGATCGAGCAAACCTCGGCGATCAAACTGATCGCCACGCACTACATTCCCATGCCTGAATCCCTGCGCGCCGAGCTGCTTGGCTTGTGCGCCAGTGGTCCGGACGAGATTGCCCGCTCCGCCATTGCCCAGCAGAACTGGGTGACACTGGCGGCACAGGGCATTCACACCCTCCTTGATCAACAAAACCTGAAAGCCGAAGACATTCGCGCGATTGGCAGCCATGGCCAGACCATTCGCCACGAACCGGCACGCGGGTTCACTGTACAAATCGGCAACCCTGCCCTGCTGACCGAGTTGACAGGCATCACCGTCGTCGGTGATTTCCGCAGCCGCGACGTCGCCGCCGGTGGCCAGGGGGCACCACTGGTCCCCGCCTTCCACGAAGCCTTGTTTGAAGAACGACCAGGTAACCGCGCTGTATTGAATGTCGGCGGTTTCAGCAATCTCAGCCTGATTGAGCCTGGTAAACCTGTCGCCGGTTTCGACTGCGGCCCGGGGAATGTCCTGCTGGACGCCTGGATTCACCAGCAACGTGGCGATAATTTTGATCGTGACGGCCAATGGGCAGCCAGCGGCAAGGTTGAGCCAACTCTGCTAAACGAGCTACTCAGCGATCCATTCTTCGTGACCAAAGGCCCCAAGAGCACCGGCCGCGAAGTGTTCAACCTGCCCTGGCTAATACAGCATCTGTCGCACTTGCCCGTCTTCGCGCCTGAAGACGTGCAGGCGACCCTGCTCGAATTGACCGCCCTGACTATCGTCGAGTCACTGCAAAGTGCGCAGTCGGAAACCCGGGAGTTGCTGGTCTGCGGCGGCGGCGCGCATAACGCCACACTAATGGCCCGTTTAGCGAGCTTGCTGCCAAATGCCAAGGTCAGCAGCACGATGGCTTATGGCGTAGACCCGGACTGGGTCGAAGCGATGGCCTTCGCCTGGCTGGCCCATTGCTGCCTCGAAGGCATCGCTGCCAACCGCCCCAGCGTCACCGGTGCCCGCGGCTTGCGCATCCTCGGCGCCATCTACCCCGCTTGAATCACAGACAGCAAAACGCCGCAGAACTGTGAAACCCTGCGGCGCTTTGTAATTCGGTGACGCGCGATCAGATCGAGAACGAAGAACCGCAGCCACAGGTCGTGCTGGCATTCGGATTCTTGATCACGAAACGCGAGCCTTCCAGGCCTTCCTGATAATCCACTTCGGCACCTGCCAGGTACTGGAAGCTCATCGGATCGACCACCAGACTCACACCTTCGCGCTCGACAATGGTGTCGTCATCGGCCACTTCCTCATCGAAGGTGAAGCCGTACTGAAAACCTGAACAACCACCGCCCGTAACGAATACGCGCAGCTTCAAGCGATCATTCCCCTCTTCATCGACCAGGCTCTTCACCTTGTGCGCGGCACCGTGGGTGAATTGCAAAGCCGTGGGGGTGAAGGATTCGACGCTCATGCTAACTATCTCCCGGCGTTACGCCGCCATATGCGTGATGACGGGCATTATCCGCTTCTCCTAGAAAATTGGTCAACTATTGTTACGGTATATCAATCAATCCAATTGTCAGACCAAAATGCAAAAAGGCCCATTTAATGGGCCTTTTTGCTGAGAGCAATAAAACCTTACGGCAGCATGCCCGCGTGGGACAGCCCCAGGCGCTCATCCAGCCCGAACAAGATGTTCAGGTTCTGCACCGCCTGCCCCGACGCACCCTTGACCAGGTTATCGATCACCGACAACACCACTACAAGGTCACCGTCCTGTGGACGATGCACGGCGATTCGGCAAACGTTGGCACCACGCACGCTGCGGGTTTCCGGATGGCTACCGGCCGGCATGACATCGACGAACGGTTCGTTGGCATAACGTTTTTCAAACAGCGCCTGCAGATCGACTGAACGATCGACGACGGTCGCGTACAGCGTCGAGTGAATGCCACGAATCATCGGCGTCAGGTGCGGAACGAAGGTCAGGCCAACGTCCTTGCCTGATGCGCGACGCAGCCCCTGGCGAATTTCCGGCAGGTGGCGATGCCCTTTGACCGCATAGGCCTTCATGCTTTCCGACGTTTCGGAGTACAGCGAACCTACAGCAGCACCACGACCGGCACCGCTGACACCGGATTTGCAGTCAGCGATCAAACGGGACGTATCCGCCAGACCTGCCTCGAGCAATGGCAGGAAACCCAACTGGGTTGCGGTTGGATAGCAACCCGGCACGGCGATCAGGCGCGCTTGCTTGATCTGCTCGCGATTGACTTCCGGCAGGCCGTAGACCGCCTCCTCCAGCAACTCTGGCGCACCGTGCGGCTGGCCGTACCACTTGGCCCATTCATCAGCGTCTTGCAGGCGGAAGTCCGCCGACAGATCGATGACCTTGGTCCCGGCAGCCAGTAGCTCACCGGCCAGGGCATGGGCAACACCGTGCGGCGTGGCGAAGAACACCACGTCGCAGGCGCCCAGGGTCTTGATGTCCGGAACGCTGAACGCCAGGCCGTCGTAATGGCCTCGCAGGTTCGGGTACATGTCAGCGACGGCCAGACCGGCCTCGGATCGGGAAGTGATCACTACCACTTCAGCTTGCGGATGCTGTGCCAACAGACGCAGCAGTTCGACACCGGTGTAACCCGTGCCGCCGACGATACCGACCTTGACCATAAACCTGCCCTCAACGAACCCACTGGAAAGCCGTCGATAATAGGGCCCGCATCGTCCTGCGACAACCGGCAAGGTGACGTGCGGACGCTCAAGCCTCTACTATCCGGGCTACCGTGAACCTGGGAATAACTAAAAATGCTTTATCTGTGGCTCAAAGCGCTTCACATCGTCAGCATGGTCTGCTGGTTTGCCGGCCTGTTTTACCTGCCGCGACTGTTCGTCTATCACGCACAAAGCGAAGACACTGTCAGCAAGGAACGCTTCAGCATCATGGAGCGCAAGTTGTACCGAGGCATCATGGGCCCGGCGATGATCGCCACCCTGATCTTCGGTATTGCCCTGATCTACCTCAACCCGAGCATCTTCAGCCAGGGCGCGTGGATCCACGCCAAACTGACCCTCGTCGTCTTCCTGATCGGCTACCACCACATGTGCGGCGCACAGGTAAAACGTTTTGCCCGTGGCGAAAACACCCGCAGCCATGTCTTTTATCGCTGGTTCAATGAAGTGCCGGTTCTGATATTGCTGGCTATCGTAATTCTGGTCGTCGTTCGGCCGTTCTAATCCAATAAGCAAACATCTATCGGGGTACTTCCAATGTCGCTGCCCGCTCTGCTCGAACAACATCTGCGCCTGCCGGTAGTGGCCGCGCCGATGTTCTTGATTTCCAATCCTCAGTTGGTGCTGGCCTGCTGCC
Source organism: Pseudomonas sp. ADAK2 (assembly GCF_012935755.1). Classification (GTDB taxonomy): domain Bacteria; phylum Pseudomonadota; class Gammaproteobacteria; order Pseudomonadales; family Pseudomonadaceae; genus Aquipseudomonas. The sequence goes on along the minus strand of NZ_CP052862.1, from coordinate 5,191,081 downwards.
AGAATGGCGTGGTGGGCAGCTTTCCAGCGCTGAACCAGCGCGAGAGCAGCGGCTTCAAGGCCTGGCTGGAAGAGATCGAGGCAGGCTTGGCGACGCTGGAGAACCCGGCGCCTTACGCAGTGAACCTGATCGTCCACAACAGCAATCCGCGGCTGCAAGCTGACCTGGATATCTGCATCGAGCACAAAGTGCCGATCGTGATCACCAGCCTCGGTGCCGTGAAAGAGCTGGTGGACGCAGTACACAGTTACGGCGGCCTGGTGTTTCACGACGTGACGACTCGCCGCCACGCGGAGAAAGCCGCCGAGGCGGGCGTCGACGGTTTGATCGCCGTCGCTGCGGGAGCCGGCGGACACGCCGGAACCTGGAGCCCGTTTTCGCTGATTGCCGAGATTCGCCAGTTCTTCGATAAGACCTTGCTGCTGGCCGGCTGCCTGAACCACGGCCACGAGATTCTGGCTGCACAATTGCTCGGTGCGGATTTGGCCTACTTTGGTACGCGATTTATCGGCACCACAGAAAGTCACGCACCTGACGCCTACAAGGAGATGTTGCTGACATCCAGAGCGGCGGACATTGTTCATACTCCAGCGGTGTCGGGCGTACCGGCGAGTTTCATGCGCCAGAGCCTGGAAGCCGCCGGTTTCGACACGGCAGCCTTGCAAGGCAAGGGCGAAGTGAACTTCGGTTCCAAGCTCAAACCTATCAGTGATGAAGCCAAAGCCTGGAAAACCGTGTGGTCTGCCGGCCAGGGCGTCGGGGAGATCGATGACTTACCGAGTGTCGACCAATTGGTCGCGCGACTGGACGCGGAATACCGAAAGGCCCTGGAACAGGCCGCACAATTGCAAAAACGCTGGCCGCGCTGAGATGAAAGTTTGGCCAGCCCCACCCGGCTGGCTTTACACTCCACACCTGTAACGTTTTCTAACTTAATTTTTCGCGACAAGGATGCCTCGCAATGAGCGACAACCGTTTCAAGATCGTTTTCGACGGCGCTCTGCTGCCAGGTGTTGATGTCACCACTGCCAAGCTCAATCTCGCCGAGCTGTATAAAAGCGAAGTGTTTGCTGTTGAACGGCTGTTCACCGGCAAGACAGTCACGCTCAAACAAGGCTTGTCGCAGACCGACGCGCAAACCTATCTGCAGGCGCTGACGAAAACCGGCATCGATGCCCGAATCGAAAGCGAACCGTCGATAGAGCTGAATCTGGCCGATGCTCACGAGCATGTGCCCGCCAGCAGCCAACCTGTATTTACCGAGCCTTCCTCCCCTTACGCGCCGCCCCGAGCCGCTGTCGGCGAATACCTGCCGGCGTTTTCCACGCTCAAGCCCTTCGGCGTCGAAGGCCGCATCGGCCGCCTGCGTTATCTCGCGTGGACGATGACCCTGACGCTGGTCATGCTGGCCGCCGGTACGGTAGCGGCCGTACTGGCCATCGCGATCATCAGTGCCGATTCGACAGCAGGCCTTATTATTGGCGGCCTGGTAGCGTTCCTCCTATGCATCGCCGTCGCCGTCGTCAGTATTCAGATCAGCGTCCAGCGCCTGCACGACATCGGCTGGTCCGGCTGGACCTGGCTACTGAACCTTGTGCCGCTTCTGGGCAGTTTCTTCCCGTTCGTGATCATGGCGGTGCCGGGCAGCAACATTGCCAACCAATACGGCCCACCTCCTCCGCCGAATACCACGGCGGTCAAGGTGCTGGCTTCGCTCTGGGTTGTGTTTACAGCGATCGTCTTCATAACTTTGCTGGCGGGCGGTTTCAACGCTATCCAGCAAGAATACGAAAATGCGGCGGAAACCAGCTACGACAGCGGTTCGGTGACCACCGACGAAGTCGAAGCCGAGCCCGCCGACGAGGCTGAGCAAGCACCCGATTCCGCAGACGATGAAGCCGAAGAAGCCCCGGCCCCTGTAGACTCTGCGAAAGAATGAACAGCGCTCCCCGCCCGTGACACCTGCGTCGCCGGCGCGGAGCTGTTGCGATGGAGAACTGCATGACCCGTTACGCTCTGATCACTGGCGCTTCCAGCGGCATCGGCCTGGCGATGGCCGAGGCGCTGGCCCGCCGCGGCCACAGCCTGATTCTGGTGGCCCGACAGCGTGATCAGCTGGAAAGCATTGCGATTGAACTGACTCAGCGTTTTGGCGTTGAAGTGCTATTCCGCGCCTGCGACCTGGGCGAACCGTTAAGGCTGTCCGGTTTTTTGCTGGAACTGGAAGAAGGTGATCGCCAGATCGACCTGCTGGTCAACTGCGCCGGAATCGGTACGTGCGGCCCGTTCCTGGCCCAGGACTGGATGACCGAGCAGGACTTGATCGAGGTGAACATCCTCGCCCTCACCCGCCTGTGCCACGCCATTGGTAACAGCATGGCGTTGCAGGGCGGCGGGCAGATTCTGAATGTCGCCTCGGTGGCGGCCTTCCATCCCGGGCCGTGGATGAGCACTTATTACGCGAGCAAGGCGTATGTGCTGCACTTTTCCGAAGGCTTGCGTGTCGAGTTGAAGAAATGCGCGGTCAAGGTGTCGGTGCTGTGCCCAGGCCCCACGCGTACGGCGTTTTTCCACACGGCGCAACTGGACACCGTCAAAGTCACCGACAGTAGACTGCTGATGAGTCCGGAAGAAGTGGCGCTGTACACCGTGCGGGCCCTGGCAAAAAATCGCGCCATCATTATTCCTGGCCGGCTGAATCGCTGGCTCGCCTTCCTGCCACGATTCGGTTCGCGATGGCTGACCCGGACAATCGCCGGTATGGTCAACAAGGCCTACTGCCCGCGCTAATACCCTTGAAGGTAAAAGGCTGGGCTCGGGTCTACCCCATGGGTACACTCAGGCCAGCCCAAACAACGGAGAAAACAGCTGTGGATACTCTGTTCACCAAGATCATCAACCGGGAAATCCCGGCCAAGATCATCTACGAGGACGACCAGGTACTGGCCTTCCACGACATCGCCCCACAGGCACCGGTGCATTTTCTGGTCATTCCGAAAAAAGCGGTGCGCACGCTCAATGACCTGACCGAAGAGGACAAGGCATTGGCCGGGCATATCCTGTTCACCGCCCAACGCCTGGCGCTGGAGCTGGGTTGCGAAAAGGGCTTCCGCGTTGTCATGAACTGCAATGAAGAAGGTGGGCAGACTGTCTATCACATTCATATGCATGTACTGGGTCAGCGCCAGATGACTTGGCCGCCGGGTTAATCCGCCTGCCTGCCCTTTGTTGGAGCGAGGCTTGCCCGCGAAATGGTCGACGCGGTCATCCAGATAGACCGCGTTATCGTTCTTCGCGGGCAAGCCTCGCTCCTACGGGTTCAGTGGTGATCCCGCCACAATGACCCAGCGCAAACCTTCCCCGGCCGATTCGGTTAAACTGGCCGCCGAGATTCCTCCCGGAGGTCAGCATGACTACCCAGCGTCACTACTCGCCGATTGACCGTCTTCTGCTGCAAGCCGATGCCGCGATGCGTACCCTGCTGCCTTTCAGTGGCCAGCCGTACCGTCCGTCGCCAGCCATCGTGCAGCCGGAAACGCAAATGAGCGACGAAGACACCCGACACGTCGCCGGCCTTATGCGCATTAACCATACCGGCGAAGTCTGCGCCCAGGCGCTGTACCAGGGCCAGGCCCTGACTGCCAAGCTGCCGCACGTGCGCGCCGCCATGGAACATGCCGCCGAAGAAGAAATCGACCACCTGGTCTGGTGCGAACAGCGCATCCAGCAGTTGGGCAGTCACACCAGCATTCTCAATCCGCTGTTTTATGGCATGTCGTTCGGGATTGGCGCTGTGGCCGGGTTGATCAGCGACAAGGTCAGCCTGGGGTTTGTGGCGGCTACCGAGCATCAGGTGTGCAAACACTTGAACGAGCATCTTGAACAACTGCCGGCCGAGGACGAAAAGTCACGGGCGATTCTTGAGCAGATGCGCATTGATGAAGAACACCATGCGGAGAGCGCACTGGACGCTGGCGGTTTCCGCTTCCCGGCGCCGGTGAAGTTCGGGATGAGTCTGTTGGCCAAGGTGATGACCAAGAGTACGTATCGGATTTGACCCCTGCAGAAACCCATAAAAAAGGCGACTACCCCGAGGTAGTCGCCTTTTTTTGTACTCGAAAATCTTAGGTCGGCATGTTTCGCGCGTAGAAGATTTCCAGCATTTCGTGTTTCACCCGATCGGTCACCTGGGCACGTTGCTCAGAGGACAGGCTGTTGGTCGCATCGCCGAACAGGTAGTCGTCCAGTTCGAAGTTCTTCAGCAGCATTTTGGTGTGGAACAGGTTTTCCTGGTACACGTTCACGTCAGTCATCTGGTAACTGTCGCGGGTGTCTTCGGAGAGGTAGTTCTGGATCGAGTTGATCTCGTGGTCGATGAAGTGCTTTTTGCCTTCAACGTCACGGGTGAACCCGCGCACGCGATAATCCACGGTCACGATGTCCGAATCGAACTGGTGAATCAGGAAGTTGAGCGCTTTAAGCGGTGAAATGACGCCGCAGGTCGACACGTCAATGTCCACACGGAATGTCGCAATACCGTCCACCGGATGGATTTCCGGGTAGGTGTGCACCGTGATGTGGCTCTTGTCGAGGTGGGCCAGGATAATCTCGGGCAACGGGCCCGGGGACTCTTCGATCTGGCTGTCGGTCGGGGTTACCGGCTCTTCAGAGATCAGAATCGTGACGCTGGCGCCCTGTGGATCATAGTCCTGACTGGCGATGTTCAGGATGTTGGCACCAATGATATCGACAACTTCCGTGAGGATCTGCGTCAGGCGTTTCGCGTTGTACTCTTCATTGATGTACTCGACGTAAGCCTGCTGGTCTTGCGGGGTTTCCGCGTAGCAGATGTCATAGATGTTGAAGCTCAAGGTCTTTGTCAGGTTATTGAACCCGTGGAGCTTGAGTTTGCTTTTCACCGTTAAAAACTCTCTATGTATTGCGGCCCGGGCCGCGTGATCAAGCATGCCCGTCAGATGCGAACAACGCAGCTGCGTAGGACGGTTAACACCTCTTCGCGATGGCGATTTTGGTTGTCTGTTCGGATCGGCGGCCTGTCGGTTGACGGGCCACGACCCTGAAAAAAGTGGCGCATTATGCAGACGTCAGCTATGGATCGCCAGAGTCTGCACTGCTTTTATGATAGTTGAATGTCGAATCAACCGAGTTCGATGATCTCGTAGTCGTGGGTAATCGCCACGCCAGCCGCGCCGAGCATGATCGAGGCCGAGCAATACTTCTCGGCGGACAGTTCGATGGCGCGTTTGACCTGGGCTTCTTTCAGGCCCCGGCCCTTGACCACGAAGTGCATGTGGATCTTGGTGAAGACTTTTGGATCTTCGGTCGCGCGCTCGGCTTCGAGGAAGGCTTCGCAGCTTTCAACGGCCTGCCGGGACTTCTTGAGGATGCTGACCACATCGAAATTGCTGCAACCGCCGACACCCAGCAGGAGCATTTCCATCGGGCGTACACCCAGGTTGCGACCACCGGCGTCCGGCGGACCGTCCATGACCACGACATGACCGCTGCCGGACTCACCGAGGAACATGGCTTCGCCAGCCCATTGGATGCGTGCCTTCATCGCCAAGACTCCACTGTATAAAAAAGGGTCGCCAGCTTAGCACAGGGGCCCGTAATGACAGCGCCTCGCCTTTCTAGGACGGACGTGCCAATCTCCCGCGTAAATTCTCGAATCCTGAAGGAATGTGTCTGTTAAGCTGGCGCCAATTCGCTGGCGCTTAGCCAGCCCTGCAGCGCCCGTCATCAGTAATTCATAAAAAAACCAACCACACCGTGCAGTCTTTTCGGGATACAACCATGGTTGCTATTACCCCAACACCCAAAATCAAGAACCTCGACAAGCTGTTGATGCATTGCCAGCGCCATCGTTATGCGGCCAAGAGCAACATCATCTGTGCTGGCGATCGTTCCGATACGCTGTTCTTCATCATCAAGGGCTCGGTCACCATCCTGATCGAGGATGACGACGGCCGCGAGATGATCATCTCCTATCTGAACGCCGGGGATTTCTTCGGCGAGCTCGGGTTGTTTGAACAGGCCGGGATGGAACAGGAACGCAGTGCCTGGGTACGCGCCAAGGTCGAATGCGAAGTCGCGGAAATCAGCTACGCCAAGTTCCGCGAACTGTCCCAGCAAGATCCAGACATTCTTTACGTACTCAGCGGACAAATCGCACAACGCCTGCGCAATACCACGCGCAAGGTCGGCGACCTGGCCTTCTTTGATGTGACCGGGCGTGTTGCCCGCTGCCTGCTGGAACTGTGCAAGCAGCCAGACGCCATGACCCACCCGGACGGCATGCAGATCAAGGTGACCCGTCAGGAGATCGGGCGGATTGTCGGGTGTTCCCGGGAGATGGTCGGTCGCGTACTCAAGGATCTGGAAGAACGCAACCTGGTGGACGTCAAAGGCAAGACCATGGTGGTCTTCGGTACGCGTTAAGCGTCGAACATCCCTGCCAGCAACTGGCGGTACAGCGCATGGAGGCGCTCCAGCGCATCAGGCGCGGCGAACTTTTCATGCAAGGCAATGTGGCTTTCGGCGCGAACCCGCTGTTCCAGGCCGCACACTTCATTGAAGCGGTTGACTGCCGCGACCATCGATTCCCGTTCGTTATCCAGCAACAACGCCCCGTGCACCAACCCTACCGGACGCGTTCCGCCCTTGCTCTGGCGCCAGCGCTGAGCGGTGCCGACCATCTTGCGCCCGTCGAGGTTGACGTTGAAGCGGCCATCACAGAACGCGCCTTCGACTTCCCCCAATGATGAAACACCGCCCAACTCATCAAGCAGCTGACAAATCGGGTCGCAGAGTCGACGGTAAGCGGTTTCGATTCGATTCTGGTCACCTTCGCTGCGCGGAGCTGCGTAGACCAGGGCAATGTTGATGGTTGCCGCCGACTGCGGGACCGGTTCACCGCCGGTTTCGCGCAACAGTACCGGCCAACCCGCAGCAGCCGACACCTCACAGGCTGCGTCGAAACCCGGAAGACGATTCAACCGACGCGGCATGACCAGCGCCCGGTCGCTTGGCTGCCAAAACAACAGGCCAAACTCCGAATCGCCGGTGCACACCTGCGCCAACAGATCCTGCTCGGCAATCAGGCCAGCTTCGACAGTCAGGGCAACGGGCTGGGTCATGGCAGTAAAAATCCTTGGTCGTGGGCTACAAAAAAGCCGGCATCGCCGGCTTCTTCATTGAATCAGATTCAGTCGAGTGTAGAACCGCTCACCGCAGTGCCGCGCTCTGGAAAGAACAAACGCTGCAGTTCAGTGCCAGGGCTTTCGGCACGCATGAACGCTTCGCCGACCAGGAATGCGTACACGTCGCTGATTTCCATCAACTCGACATCGGCGCGATTGAAAATGCCACTCTCGGTAATCACCAGGCGATCGCGGGGGATGCGCGGCAACAGGTCGAGGGTGGTTTCCAGGTTGACGTCGAAGGTGTGCAGGTTGCGGTTGTTCACACCCACTAACGGCGTGTCGAGGGTTTTCAAGGCCCGCTCCAGCTCGTTGCCATCGTGGACTTCCACCAGCACATCGAGGCCGACGCTTTTGGCCACGGCGGCCAGTTCGGCCATCTTCACGTCGTCCAGCGCGGAGACGATCAACAGCACGCAGTCGGCGCCCAGGGCACGGGCTTCAACGATCTGGTACGGATCGATCATGAAGTCCTTGCGGATCACCGGCAGTTTGCACGCGGCGCGCGCCTGTTGCAGGTAGGCATCGGCGCCCTGGAAGTAATCGATATCGGTAAGTACGGAGAGGCAAGTGGCGCCGCCCTTCTCGTAACTCTTGGCGATGTCGGCCGGCACGAAGTTCTCGCGAATCACGCCTTTGCTCGGTGAAGCTTTTTTGATCTCGGCAATCACCGCCGGGTGCTTGAGCTTGGCCTGGGCAATCAGGGCCTGGGCAAAACCACGGGGTGCATCGGCAGCCTTGGCCAGGCTTTCCAGTTCGGCCAGGCTGACACGAGCGCTACGCTCGGCAACTTCCTGGACCTTGCGGGCCAGAATGTTTTCCAGAACCGTCGGTACACTCATCCCTCATTCTCCACTCGAAATACCGCGGTAAACGCACCCAACTCCTCGAGTTTCTCCCGAGCGAGGCCGGTGTGCAGCGCGTCGTGCGCCAGGGCAACGCCCTCTTTCAAACTTGTTGCGTGGTCGGCGGCATACAGCGCGGCACCGGCATTGAGCACAATCATCTCGGCGGCTTTCTGGCCGTTCTCGGTCTTGCGCTTGCCCAGGGCATCGCGAATCAGTTCGAGGGATGCAGCCGGGCTGTCCACCGCCAGACCGTGCAGGCTCTGGCTCTTCATGCCCAAGTCTTCCGGCTCGACCCAATACTCGGTGATCTGATCGTTCTTCAGTTCCGCGACAAACGTTGGCGCGGCGAGGCTGAACTCGTCCAGGCCATCCTTCGAGTGCACCACCAACACATGTTTGCTGCCCAGACGCTGCAAGACTTCGGCCAGTGGCCGGCACAGCGCCGGGTTGAACACGCCCACCACCTGATGTTTCACGCCGGCCGGATTCGTAAGCGGGCCGAGCATGTTGAACAGGGTGCGCAGGCCAAGGTCCTTGCGCGGACCGGCGGCGTACTTCATGGCGCTGTGATGAGTCTGGGCGAACATGAAACCGATGCCGACGTTATCGATGCAGCGTGCGACCTGGACCGGCGTCAGGTTCAGGTAAATCCCGGCCGCCTCCAGCAAGTCCGCGCTGCCGCTTTTGCCCGAGACCGCACGGTTACCGTGTTTGGCCACGGTGCACCCGGCCGCCGCGACCACGAAGGAAGAAGCGGTCGAGACGTTGAAAATATTTGCACCATCACCACCGGTGCCGACCACATCGACCACGCCGTCGAGAGTCTTGAGCTCGACCTTGTCCGCCAGCTCGCGCATGACCGACACCGCGCCGACGATTTCGTCGATGCTCTCGCTCTTCATGCGCATGGCCATCATGAACGCGCCGATCTGCGCGTCCGAGCATTGCCCGGTCATGATTTCGCGCATCACATCGCGCATTTCATCGGTGCTGAGGTCGAGGTGATCGACGATACGGCTCAGGGCTGTCTTGATGTTCATGAAAAGTCCTTAGCGCGTGCCGCCGGTTTGTTTGAGGAAGTTGGCGAACAGCTCGTGGCCCTGCTCGGTGAGGATCGATTCAGGGTGAAATTGCACACCCTCGATGTTCAGCGTCTTGTGGCGCAGGCCCATGATTTCGTCGACCGAGCCGTCTTCGAGTTGGGTCCAGGCGGTCAGCTCCAGGCAGTCGGGCAAGGTTTCACGTTTGACGATCAGCGAGTGGTAGCGGGTGACGGTCAACGGACGGTTCAGGCCTTCGAAAACACCCTTGTCCTCGTGGAATACCGGACTAGTCTTACCGTGCATGACCTGACGGGCACGCACCACATCACCACCAAAGGCCTGGCCGATGGACTGGTGACCGAGGCAGACGCCGAGGATCGGCAGCTTGCCGGCGAAGTGCTTGATCGCTGCGATGGAAATGCCGGCTTCGGTCGGCGTGCAAGGACCGGGGGACACCACGATGCGCTCAGGGTTGAGGGCTTCAATTTCAGCAATAGTGAGTTCATCGTTGCGCACGACTTTGACCTGGGAGCCGAGCTCACCAAGGTACTGCACAACGTTGTAGGTAAAAGAGTCGTAGTTATCGATCATCAGCAACATGGCGCTGGGAACCTCTTGAATTCACTGACTTTTAATACAGCCTTCAGATAATTACCCGCAGAGCGCTGCGCTTTGTCAGGTGCTGGAGTGGCGCCAGCAAAGCGGCATTTCAAACAGGTAAAGAAGGCGAAGCGGGTACAGGTCCGGCGTGGCCGGCAAAAGAATTCAGGCGCGCCAACGCCAGCGGGCGTGTGCCTTGATGACTTGATCCAGGAGTTTGCTGATGATCAACACGGGAAAGGTCTCATTCATACGTCTTGGCACAGTAACTTAGCTGGGCAGAGCGTGCAATATGGCGCACACGAAGGGTTGCGAAACAATCGAAGGGTTCGCGACAGATGGCAAAAGGCCGGAAGTTTTTGGTACTGTCGTTTCGTTCACTACAACAATAAATAAACGGACTTGCTCATGATCAAACAGACGTTGTTTGTACCGCTCGCCGGTTGCCTGCTCGCCATGGCCTGCGCCCAGGCGAATGCGGCGCCCAACCCTTACTCGAGCTTCGTGGTCTTCGGCGACAGCCTCAACGACGCCGGGACGTTTGCCGACACCGGCGGGCCTGCCGGGGCGACCCAGCGTTTCACCAACCGTACCGGTCCGGTCTACCTCGACGGCAGCGGTGAAAACCGCTCGCTCAACGCCACGCAAATTCTCGGCGGGAAGCTGGGGTACTCAGCGGATCAGACGGCGTCTTCATCCTCGGCGGTCCGCGCCAACGAAGGCCTGCCCGATGGCAACAACTGGGCAGTCGGCGGCTATCGCACCGACCAGATTCTCGATTCGATCACCAGCACTTCCGCTACCGGCGAACGCACGCGCGCGGGTTATCTGCCGTCGAACAACTTTCGCGCCGACCCGAATGCGCTGTATTACCTCTCGGGTGGTGGTAACGACTTCCTGCAAGGTCGCGTGACCAGCCTGCCTCAGGCCAGCGCCGCCGCCGATCGCCTGGCCAGCAGCGCGCAAGTCCTGCAACAGGCCGGCGCCCGCTACATCATGGTCTGGCTGCTGCCGGACATTGGCTTTACCCCGGCGTTCAATGGCTCGCCGCTACAAGCGTTCACCTCCCAGCTGAGCAACCAGTTCAACACCGAACTGGTGAGCCAACTGCAAAGCATCAATGCCAACATCATCCCGCTGAACATCCCGGTCCTGCTCAAAGAGACGTTTGCCAACCCCGGGCAGTTCGGCCTGGCCACCGACCAGAACCTGAGCGCCACTTGCTTCAGCGGCAACAGTTGCACCGAGAACGCCCGCTACGGGATCAACAGTGCAACGCCGGACCCGACCAAGCTGATCTACAACGACTCGGTGCACCCGACCGAAGCCGGGCAGCGCCTGATTGCCGATTACGCCTACTCGCTGCTGTCCGCGCCATGGGAAGCGACCCTGTTGCCGCAAATGGCCCAAGGCACATTGCGCTCGCATCAGGATGAGTTGCGTAACCAATGGCTGGCGGATTGGGAAAACTGGCAAGGCGTGGGTCAATGGCGGGCGATTGTCGCCGCTGGCGGCCAACATCAGGACTTCGACAGCCAGCGCAGTGGCGCCAGTGCTGACGGCAATGGTGCCAACCTGAACATCGGTGGCAGCTACCGGTTGAATGACGCATGGCGCGTGGGCCTGGCCGCTGGTTTCTACAATCAGAAACTCGAAGCCGGCGACAACGATTCGGACTACAAGCTCAACACCTACATGGGCACAGCGTTCGCCCAGTATCAGCAGAACCGCTGGTGGGGTGATGCGGCCGTGACGGCCGGGCATCTGGACTACGACAGCCTCAAACGCAAATTCCAGTTGGGGGTCAACGAACGCGGGGAGAAAGGCGATACCGACGGCTACCTGGTGGCCTTCAGTGGCCGCGTAGGTTACGACATCGCGCCGCTGGCGAGCAGCCCGTGGCACCTGTCGCCGTTTGTGAGTGCTGATTTCGCCAAGGTTGAGGTCGACGGTTACTCGGAAGATGGCGCCGACTCTACTGCGCTGACGTTCGATGACCAGTCGCGCATCTCCCGGCGTCTTGGCATAGGCCTCCAGGGCAAATACCAGATCACTTCGCAGACCCAGGTGTTCGGCGAACTGGCTCACGAGCGTGAGTACAACGACGATACCCAGGACGTGACCATGAACCTCAACAGCCTGCCGGGCAACCGCTACACCCTGGCCGGCTACACTCCGCAGACCAACCTGAACCGTTTGAACCTGGGCATAAGCCATAACCTCACCAAGGATTTGGCGCTGCGGGCCAGTTATGACATTCGCAAGGACGATGACTTTACCCAGCAGGGCGTCAATGTTGGCGTCAGCTTGGACTTCTAAATCGCAGGCATAAAAAACGCGGCGCCCTCACAGACGCCGCGTTTTTTTTATGCTGAACACTTATAGTGGCGAGCTCAAACGTCCGGCGTTTGCTCGGCCAGAGCCACGGCGCGGAACATCGCACGGCGCTTGTTCAAGGTTTCTTCCCATTCCAGCGCCGGCACCGAGTCGGCGACGATGCCGCCACCGGCCTGCACATGCAGTTCGCCGTCCTTGATCACCGCGGTGCGGATCGCAATTGCGGTGTCCATGTTGCCGTTCCAGGCGAAGTAACCGACCGCCCCGCCGTAGACCCCACGCTTGACCGGTTCCAGCTCGTCGATGATTTCCATCGCGCGAATCTTCGGTGCGCCGGACAAGGTGCCCGCCGGCAGAATCGCCCGCAATGCATCCATCGCCGTCAGCCCGGCCTTCAATTGCCCGGTGACGTTGGAGACGATGTGCATCACGTTGGAATAGCGCTCGATGACCATCTTCTCGGTGAGCTTCACCGAGCCGATTTCCGAAACCCGACCGGTGTCGTTACGGCCAAGGTCAATCAACATCAAGTGCTCGGCGATTTCCTTGTCGTCGGACAGCAGGTCTTTTTCGAGCGCCAGATCCGCTTCTTCGTTGGCCCCGCGTGGGCGGGTGCCGGCAATCGGGCGCACGGTGATCAGATTGTCTTCGACCCGCACCAGCACTTCCGGCGAACTGCCGACAACATGGAAGTCGCCGAAGTTGAAGAAGTACATGTAAGGCGTCGGGTTGAAGCAGCGCAGCGCTCGGTACAGATCAATCGGCGCAGCCTTGAAGTCGATCGACATGCGCTGGGACGGCACGACCTGCATGCAGTCACCGGCCAGGATGTATTCCTTGATGGTGTCGACGGCTTTTTCGTAATCGTCCTGGGTGAAACTGGAGCGGAATACCGGATCAGCCGATTGCTGTTTGCTGAAATCCAGGCCGCGACGCGGAGTGATCGGCTGGCGCAGTTTCTCCAGCAGCTCTTCCAAGCGCGCCTGACCTTGCTCGAAGGCATCGGCCTGCGCCGGATCAGCGAGGACAATCGCGTGCATCTTGCCGGCGAGGTTGTCGAACACCACCACCGCGTCGGACACCATCAGCAGAATGTCCGGCACGCCCAGCGGGTCCGGGTTCGGGCACTTGCCCAGACGCTTCTCCACATAACGCACGCAGTCATAACCGAAATAACCCACCAGGCCGCCATTGAAGCGCGGCAGGCCAGGGATGGTCGGGACGTTGTAGCGGGCTTTGAATTCTTCGACGAAGGCCAATGGATCTTCGGCCTCAAGGCTTTCGATCTCGACGCCGTCGTGGGTCACGCTGATGTGGTGATCGTGAACCCGCAATACGGTGCGGCACGGCAGGCCGATGATCGAGTAACGGCCCCACTTCTCCCCGCCCTGCACCGATTCCAGCAAGTAGGAATTCGGCTCGTCGGCCAGTTTCAGGTAGATCGACAGCGGCGTGTCGAAGTCGGCCAGGGTTTCGCAGGCCATCGGGATACGGTTATAGCCGGCAGCGGCCAAACGCAGGAATTCTTCGCGGATCATGGGGTAGCCTCGTGGCTTGAGGGTCTAACAGTCAGGTATGCAAACGCGCCGGCAGGCCGGCCAGGAACAAGTCAGGCGCGCCAACGCCAGCGGGCCAGGGCCTTGATGACTTTCATCCAGAGTTTGCGAGTGACCACCACGATGGCGTTTCCAGAAGGGGGTTGAACAGCGTCGGGCAACGTTATCTCAGCCGTCAGATCCAGGCAACCGGGAATTAGCTTGCGCAGATCGTCGATCACCAGCGCCGGCGACTCTTCGGCAATCGGCCGGCCATGGTTGTAGCCATAACTCAGCGCTACGCACTTGACCCCCGCCGCTTTCGCCGCCAAGACATCACTGCGCGAATCGCCGACAAACAACGATTGCGACGCCGGGATATTGGCCATTTTCATGACGAAGAACAGCGCGGCCGGATCGGGTTTCTTCTGCGGCAGGGTGTCGCCGCCGATGATCCATTTGAAGTAGCGGCCGATTTTCATCTGATCCAGCAGCGGCGCGACAAAGCGCTCCGGCTTGTTGGTGATCAGCGCCATCTCGACGCCCTGCTTGTGCAGCCACTTCAGGGTGTCGCGTACGCCGGGATAGACCACGGTCAGCTCATGGCTTTCGCTATAAGCCTCCATGAATATCTCCAACGCGCCTTCGGCCTCGCCATCATCGACTGCCGAATGCTCGATGCCCCCGGCCAGCGCGCGGCGAACCAGCACCGGCGCGCCGTTGCCAACCCACTTGCGCACCGACTCGAGGCCCGCCGGTTCGCGGCCCAGTTTGAGCAGCATGTTATCCACGGCAACCGCGAGGTCGGGGACCGAATCGATCAGCGTGCCATCCAGATCGAACATCACCAGCCGCGGCAGACGCCCCGGGAACAGCTGCTCAAAGCCACTCATGGACGAGCCAGCGCCAGTTCGGAACGCATCTTCTCGATCACTTCCTGGTAGTTCGGCGCATTGAAGATCGCCGAGCCGGCCACGAAGGTGTCGGCGCCGGCGGCGGCGATTTCACGAATGTTGTTCACGTTGACCCCGCCGTCGATTTCCAGGCGAATGTCACGGCCGGACGCATCGATCAGCGCACGGGCCTGACGCAGTTTGTCGAGGGTGCCGGGAATGAACTTCTGCCCACCGAAGCCAGGGTTGACGCTCATCAGCAAGATCATGTCGACCTTGTCCATCACGTACTCGAGCACGCTCAGCGGCGTCGCCGGGTTGAACACCAGGCCTGCCTTGCAACCGCCCTCGCGGATCAGTTGCAGGGAACGGTCGACGTGTTGTGTGGCTTCCGGGTGGAAGGTGATGTAGGTCGCGCCAGCCTCGATGAAGTCCCCGACGATGCGATCCACCGGGCTGACCATCAAATGGGCGTCGATCGGCGCGGTCACGCCGTACTTGCGCAATGCCGCGCAGACCATCGGGCCGATGGTCAGGTTGGGCACGTAGTGATTGTCCATGACATCGAAGTGCACGAAGTCGGCGCCAGCGGCCAGGACGTTGTCCACTTCTTCGCCCAGGCGGGCGAAGTCAGCGGAGAGAATCGACGGAGCAATTACGAAGGGCTGCATGACGCACCTTTTTTGAGCAGAATCACGATGGCGCGCATTGTATACCTCATGCTTTGACGCGCGCACTGTGACCGCGATGATTGGGCCTGCCTTCAATCGATAATCGGCCGCGAGGCTCTAGTACGCCGCCCGGTAGATCTTCTCGATATCGACGGCGCTCAACTTGCGCGGATTGTTGCGCATCAGGCGCTCGATCCCCGCCGCTTCCACGGCCATGGCCGGGATCGCATCCTCGGGCACGCCGAAGCTGCGCAGGCCGAGGGGAATCTCCACCGCCAGGCACAACGCGGTCATCGCCTCCACGGCTTTGTCCGCCGCATCGGTGGCGCTCAGGTGCGCGGTCTTCACGCCCATGGCCTCGGCAATATCCTGCATGCGCTCGACGCAGGCCAGCTTGTTCCAGGTCATCACATACGGCAGCAGCAACGCGTTACTGACGCCATGGGCAATGTTGTAGCGCCCGCCCAGCGGATACGCCAGCGCATGCACCGCGCCGACCCCGGCATTGCCGAACGCCATGCCGGCCATCAGGCTGGCGGTGGCCATGTCTTCGCGGGCTTGCAGGTTGGAGGGGTTGGCGTAGGCCTTGGGCAGTGCCTGGGTAATCAGCTTGATCGCGCCAATCGCCAGGGCATCGGTGATCGCCGAGGCGTTCAGCGACAGGTAGGACTCGACCGCATGCACCAGCGCATCGACGCCACTGGCGGCGGTGACACTGCGCGGGCAGGTCAGGGTCATTTGCGGGCTGACCAGTGCCACGTCCGGCAATAGATAGTCGCTGACGATGCCTTTCTTCAACTGCGCGACCTTGTCCGAGAGGATGGCCACGTTGGTGACTTCCGAACCGGTGCCGGCGGTGGTCGGGATGGCGATCAGCGGCGGGCCTTTGCGCGGTACCTGATCGACGCCGAACAAATCTTCCAGTGCGCCGTGATAACCGGCATAAGCGGCCACGCTTTTGGCGATATCGATGGCGCTGCCGCCGCCGAGGCCGATCAACCCGTCATGCCCGCCTTCGCGGTAGACGCGCATGCAGTCTTCGACGATGGCGATTTCCGGGTCGGGCAGGACCCGATCGAAAACCTCATAGGTGCGATCGCCCAGATGCGCCAGCGCCAGCTCGACCGTGCCGGACTTGACCAGGGCGGCATCGGTGACGATTAGCGGGTTATCGACATCCAGGCGGGTCAGCTCGGCGGCCAGTTGCTCGATGGCACCGGCGCCGGTGATCAGTTTGTGGGCAATTTTGAAAGAGGAAAGACTCATGTGCGCAGCCTCTTATCGTTAGGGGAGCTGGGCACAATAGTAGCTGGGGATTGGGGTTTGTCTGTTATTCAGGCAGTGAATACCCGGAGATGATCGTTCCCACGCTCCGCGTGGGAATGCAGCCAGGGACGCTCTGCGTCCCAAGAGCGGACGCGGAGCGTCCGGTGAGGCATTCCCACGCAGAGCATGGGAACGATCAGCGGTGCAGGTCAGACCTGCGCGGTACGCAGTTTCTCGCTACGCCCACGCAACCATTCCAGGGTCAGCAGCAGGATCACCGAGAACGCAATCAGCAACGTCGCGGCGGCGGCAATCGTCGGGCTGAGGTTTTCGCGGATGCCGCTGAACATCTGCCGTGGCAGGGTCGCTTGCTCAGGGCCGGCGAGGAACAGCGTCACCACCACTTCATCGAACGAAGTGGCGAAGGCAAACAGCGCACCCGAGATCACACCCGGTGCGATCAACGGCAAGGTCACCCGACGGAACGCGGTCAACGGCGAAGCACCGAGGCTGGCAGCCGCCCGCACCAGATTGTGGTTAAACCCCTGCAACGTGGCTGACACCGTGATGATCACAAACGGCACACCCAACACTGCATGCACCACGATCAACGAGAAGAAGCTGTTGCCCAGGCCCAACGGCGCGAAGAACAGATAACTCGCCACACCAATGATCACCACCGGCACCACCATCGGCGAAATCACCAGCGCCATCACCAGCGCCTTGCCCGGGAAGTCACCACGGGTCAGGCCAATCGCCGCCAGCGTGCCGAAGATCATCGCCAGAACCGTGGCCGCCGGGGCAACGATGATGCTGTTCTTCAACGAGCGCATCCATTCCGCCGAGGCAAAGAAGTCCTGATACCAGTGCAGCGAGAAACCTTGCAGCGGGTACACCAGGAAACTCCCGGAGTTGAACGACAACGGAATGATCACCAGCACCGGCAGAATCAGGAACAACAGCACCAACCCGCAGAGAATCCGCAAACTGTAGAACCACACCCGCTCGATGGGCGACATATAAGGACTCAGCATTTCATTCTCCCCTTAGCTCAGGCGCAGGCGACTGGCGCCCACCAGCCAGCTGTAAATCAGATAAAGCACCACGGTCGCCAACAGCAGCAACCCACCGAGTGCGGTCGCCATGCCCCAGTTGATGCTGGTGTTGGTGTAGAAGGCGACGAAGTAGCTGACCATCTGATCGTTCGGGCTGCCCAGCAACGCCGGAGTGATGTAGTAGCCGATGGCAAGAATGAACACCAACAGGCAACCGGCGCCGACACCGGCATAGGTCTGCGGGAAGTACACCCGCCAGAAACTGGCGAACGGGTGGCAACCGAGGGAAATCGCGGCACGCATGTAGGTCGGTGAGATGCCTTTCATCACGCTGTAGATCGGCAAAATCATGAATGGCAGCAGGATGTGCACCATCGAGATATAGACCCCGGTGCGGTTGAACACCAATTCCAGCGGCTTATCGATGATGCCCATGGCCATCAGGCCGCTGTTGATCAGCCCGCCGGATTGCAGCAACACGATCCACGCGGCGACGCGCACCAGGATTGAGGTCCAGAACGGTAGCAGCACCAGAATCATCAACAGGTTGCTTTGCCGTGATGGCAGGTTCGCCAGCAGATACGCCAATGGGTACGCCAGCACCAGGCAAATCAGGGTGATGATCAGGCCCATCCAGAACGTGCGGGCAAAGATATCGAGGTAGATCGCTTGATCGGGGGTGGCCGGGGCCACTTCGCCGAGGTCGTCGATCCGGTGATCGACCGCCGCCAGCAAGTAATACGGCGTGATGCTGCTGGTGTTGCGCCGCACGGCCTGCCAATAGGCCGGATCGCCCCAGCGTTCGTCGAGCGCTTCCAGCGCTTCTTTATAAGAGGCCGGTTCAGTGGCGAACGGCAAGGCGCGGGCGGTTTTGGTCAGCAGGCTGCGATAGCCGGCCAACTCCATGTTCAAGCGCTTGGACAAGTCGCCCAAGGTCTGGTTTTTGCGCGCTTCAGCGAGGTCTTCGCTGGCGGCTTTGTAAACCGGTTCAGCGGGCAGGCCGCGACCATCCCAACTGGCGATAGCCGTCACGGTGCGCGGCATGCCGCCGACCACTTCCGGGTTACCGACACTTTTGTAGAGCAGCGCCACAATCGGCACCAGGAACACCAGCAACAGAAACAGCACCAGCGGTGCAATCAAGGCCTGGGCCTTCCAGCGATTGATTCGCTCGGCGTGCCTGAGCCGCTGCTTCAAGGTGGGGTCAGTGCCCGCGTTCAGGGGAACGGCGATAGCCATGGCGTACTCCGGAAATCTTTGATCGTTACAGAGGAAGACAGGCAACCTCTGATCTTGATAACTACATACTGATCGTTCCCACGCTCTGCGTGGGAATGCCGCCCGTGACGCTCCGCGTCCCTGTGACGCAGAGCGTCACAGGATGCGTTCCCACGCAGAGCGTGGGAACGATCATTAGCCCACAGGGTTGTGGTTACTTCGCAGCCCAGGAATTGAAGCGCTGCTCCAGTTGCTCGCCGTTGTCAGCCCAGAAGCTGACGTCGATCTGCACCTGATTGGCGATGTTTTCCGGGGTGGTCGGCATGTCTTTCAACACATCCTTGGCCAGCAACGGTACGGCTTGGGTGTTGGCCGGACCGTAGGCGATGTTTTCCGAGTAGGTCTTCTGCTGCTGCGGCATGACCGAGTAAGCGATGAATTTCTTCGCTGCTTCGGCACGGGTTTTATCCAGGCCTTTTGGAATCGCCCACGCGTCGAAGTCGTAGATCCCGCCGTTCCACACCACTTTCAGGTTGCTTTCTTTCTGTACCGCAGCGATCCGGCCGTTGTAGGCCGAGCTCATGACCACGTCACCGGAGGCGAGGTATTGCGGCGGCTGTGCGCCGGCTTCCCACCACTGAATGCTTGGTTTCAGCTCATCAAGTTTCTTGAACGCGCGGTCCTGGCCATCCTTGCCGGCCAGCACTTTGTAGACGTCTTTCGGCGCAACGCCGTCGGCCATCAGAGCGAATTCCAGGGTGTACTTGGCGCCTTTACGCAGGCCACGCTTGCCGGGGAATTTCTTGGTGTCCCAGAAATCGACCCAGCTAGTCGGTGCGGAGGCCAGTTTGTCGGCGTTGTAGGCCAACACCGTCGACCACACGAAGAAGCCCACGCCGCATGGCTGGATCGCGCCTTTGACGTAGTCTTCGGACTTGCCGAACAGCTTCGGATCGAGCTGCTCGAACATGTCTTCGTCGCAACCACGGGACAATTCTGGCGATTCAACTTCTACCAGGTCCCAGGACACGCTCTTGGTATCGACCATGGCTTTGACCTTGGCCATCTCGCCGTTGTATTCGCCGGCGACGATCTTGCCGTTGCCCGCCGCTTCCCACGGTGCGTAGAAAGCCTTGGTCTGAGCGGCCTTGTTCGCCCCGCCGAAGGACACCACGGTCAGGTCCGGGCCCGCCGCCATCGCGTGTGCCGCACCGATCATGCCCATGACCAAAGCGGTGAATTTCAGGGATCTCAACATTTATTGTTCTCTCCACGTGCAGGGTTGGTGTTGGTATTGCGGGGGGCGATCAATGCGCCTCTAGAAGTGGATCGAGCGCGCGAACGTGCTCAACCTGCCAGCCAAGTGGTACCACGTCGCCAACCGCCAGTTCGGGATCGAGCTCGGCAATCGGTTGTTTCACGAAGAAATCGGTCTTGCCGCAGACTTCCAGGCGCACCCGGACGTGGTCGCCCAGATAGATGAATTCCGCCACCCGCCCTGAGAAGCGGTTGACGCAGGATTCGCTCGAACCATTGAGGCTCACGCGTTCCGGGCGAATCGACAGCGTGACGGGTTCGCCGGTCTGGCCGACGTTGACCGCCAGGGCTTCAACCTTTTCACCGCGCCCCAGCTCGACAATGCAGCGGTCGCCGGTGTGGCTGTGCAAGCGGCCGTTGAGGCGGTTGTTCTCGCCGATGAAGTTGGCGACGAAGGTATTTTTCGGTTCCTCGTAGAGGGTGCGCGGCGGGGCGATTTGCTGGATTTCGCCCTGGTGGAACACCGCCACGCGGTCGGACATGGTCAGGGCTTCACCCTGGTCGTGGGTCACGTAGACCACGGTCACACCGAGGCGCTGGTGCAGGTGTTTGATTTCCATCTGCATGTGTTCGCGCAGTTGTTTATCCAGCGCGCCGAGAGGTTCGTCCATCAACACCAGTTGCGGTTCGAACACCAACGCACGGGCCAGCGCCACACGCTGTTGCTGACCACCGGACAGTTGCGCCGGGTAGCGCTGGGCGAACGCATCGAGCTGGACCATGCTCAGGACTTTCTTGACCTTGTCGCTGACGTCGCTCTTGTTCAAGCCGCGCACGGTCAGCGGGAAGGCCAGGTTCTCGGACACGGTCATGTGCGGGAACAGCGCGTAGTTCTGGAACACCATGCCGATGTCGCGCTTGTGCGGCGGCACGTTGTTGATGGAGCGCCCGGCCAGCAGGATTTCGCCGGCGGTCGGGGTTTCGAAACCGGCGAGCATCATCAGGCTGGTGGTCTTGCCGGAGCCGGACGGCCCGAGCAAGGTGAGGAATTCGCCTTTGCGAATGTCCAGGTTGAGGTCTTTGACGATCAGGTTCTCGCCGTCGTAGCTTTTTTGCACTCCACGAAAGCTGACCAGAATGTCATTGGCCCCTGCACTTGAATCGACCTGGCTCATACCCACACCTTTGTTGTTGATGACTGCTTGTGGGCTAAGCCTAGTGGACGCTGGGGACCACGCAAATCGGGGCGCAGGAGAGAATCGCCTCAGCCGGGTGGAAGGTTGGGGGTAGGGATTGCCCTACAAGGATGGCGCGTTTGGGCAAACGCAGCGGTGAGCAGTCAGCGATAAGCCGCAAGGACAAGCAAAAGCGCTTTTGCAGGCATGTCGCAAATAGATATGCCGACACAATCCCTGTAGGAGCGAGGCTTGCCCGCGAAGCTTTTAGCGCCTGTGAGGACGCCTTCGCGGGCAAGCCTCGCTCCTACAGGGGATCGCGTTCTTTATTAGAGAAGTTTGTGTTCCATCGCGTACTTCACCAGTTCCGCCAGGGACGTGATGTTGAGCTTTTGCATCAGCCGCGCCTTGTGGGTGCTGATGGTTTTGCTGCTCAGGGCCAGTTGCTGGGCGATGTCGTTGACGTTGGCGCCCCGGGCCAGGCGCTCGAACACCGAGAATTCACGCTCCGACAATAAGGAGTGCAACGGCCGTGAATCGGTCAGGCCGACTTCGAAGACCATGCGGTCGGCCAGGTCCGGGTCGATGTAGCGCCCGCCCGCCGCGACTTTGCGGATCGCCGTCAGCAACAACGCCGGATCGCTGTCCTTGGTCGCATAGCCCGCAGCACCGATCTTCAACGCCCGGGCGGCCATTTGCGCCTCGTCGTGCATCGACAGCACCAGGATCGCCGGCGGGTTGTTCAGAGCGCGGATCCGTGGAATCGCTTCCAAGCCATTGACCCCGGGCATGGAGATGTCCAGCAACACCACTTCGCAGGGCACGTGACGCAGGGTTTCGAGCAACTGCTCGCCATTGCTCGCCTCCCCCACCACCAGCAAGTCCTTGGCCAGGCCGATCAATTGCTTGATGCCTTCGCGGACGATGGTGTGGTCTTCGGCTACCAGTACACGGATCACTTACTTCTCCTCATCCAGCGGCACTCGCACACTCAGGGTCGTGCCTTCACCCGGCTCACTTTCAAGCAATAACTGCCCACCCATGATCAGCACCCGTTCGCGCATTCCGACGACGCCAAAGGATGTCGGCCGGCCAGTGGTGGGAACAAATCCTACGCCATCATCGCTGACGGTCAGGCACAACTCGTCGCCTTCCAGCGCCAGTGTCAGTTCGACAGTATGCGCCTGGGCATGGCGCATGACATTGGTCAGCGCTTCCTGAAGAATGCGGAACAAGCCAATCGCCTTGGCATCGCTGAGCACCGGCAGATTCTCCGGCACCTGCACCAGGCACGGAATCTGTGTACGCGCCTCGAAACGGCGGGCCTGCCACTCGATGGCCGAAGCGATCCCGGCATCGAGAATCGGTGGCCGCAGCGCCGTAGCCACATCCCGCACCAGTTGGAACAGTTGAGCGATCAAGCGCTTCATGCTGTTCAGCCTTTCCTGCAAGCCGGGATCAAGCTGGGCGTAGGCCAGTTCGCACATGGAGGTTTCCAGTTTCAACACGGTCAGCATCTGCCCCAACTCATCGTGTACTTCCCGGGCGATACGGGCCTTTTCCTCTTCCCGCACGCTTTCCAGGTGTGCCGACAATTCGCGCAGTTGCTCCCGGGAACTGGCCAGTTCCAGTTCGATGCGCTTGCTTTCGCTGATGTCCCAGACAATCCCGTCCCAGACATAGGCGCCATCCTCCAGGCGCCGGGTGATGGCCTTGATCTCGGCCCAGCGCTGCTCGCCCGAACGGGTCAGGATTCGTCCCTGCCATGACCAGTCACTGTCAGTGTCCAGCGCATGATCCTGGGTCCGGTGATAACTGGCCTTGTCGTCCGGGTGCACCAGGCTGCGCAGACCTTTATCTCGATGGGCCAACGTCGCCGGCGAGTAGCCGACCAGGCTCTCGCTGCCTTCACTGATGTAGGCAAAGTCAATTTGCCCGGTCACCGGCGCCCGTTCCAGGCGAAAGACCAATCCGGGCACGTTGGCGGCGATCCCTTGCAACCGCGCCTCGCTTTCCTGCAACGCAGCCAGGGCACGGCGGCGTTCGGTGACGTCATTCAGGTACACGACCAGGTATTCGCCGTCGCGAAAACGCAGGAAGCTCAACGAAACATCCGCGGGCAGGACGCTGCCGTCGGCGCGAACGCAATTGGTTTCGAAGCTTTGCGGCCCTTCTTCACTGGCCCGGGCGCGTTTCCACAGGTTGAGCCAGCGGTCCATGTGCAGACCGGGTTCGAAGTCGATCAACGGACGGTCGATGATCCCGCCGGACGGATAACCGAGCATGGTTTCGGCGGCACGGTTGGCGTAACGCACGTGGCTGTCCCAATTGACCCACAGGATGCCGACGGTGCTTTGATCGATGGAAAACTGGGTCAGGCGCAGGGCTTCTTCACTGGCCTGGCGCAGGGCGATGTCTTGCCGCGCCGCCAGCAGCCGTTGCTCCAGGCTGTGTTGCTGGCGTCGCTGCCAGAGCACGATGGCGATGCTGCTCAGCAGCAACATCGCCAACAGCAGGCAAAGGTTTTGCCAGAATCCCGGGGACTCGGACAATCGCGGGTATTTGGGTTGCAGCCATTGGTTGTGCAGTTGCTCCAGATCCTTGGCCGGGATCGCCCGCAACGCGCTTTCGACGATACCCGCCAGCTCCGGCCAGTCCCGGCGCGTGGCCACGCGCAGCAACTGCGGCAAGCCGATGTCGCCCACCACGACCAATCCGGCAAATTCAGGCTCGGCGGACAAACGTCCCAGTTGCGCCTCATCGACCACGGCGTACCCGGCCTGCTGGCTCAACAGCAACTGCAACGCCTGACGCTCGATCGGCACGCCTTGCAGGTTCAGATGGGGAAAATTGCTGCGCAGGTAATCGGCGGTGACGCTGGGCATGCGCACGGCGACGCGGGTCTGGCTGTCGAGTTTTTCCAGCTCTACGACGCCGGCGCCCTTCTGGTCGCTGACCACCAGTTGCGGCACGCGCATGTACGGGTCGGAAAACTGCCAGAGCCGCAGCCCGCCGGGAGTTTGGGTCAGCCCCGGGGCGATATCGACTTCGCCCTCGCGTACGGCTTGTTCCAGCTGTTCGACGTCGGGGAAATTGCGCCAGCTCAGCTCGACCTTGAGCGACGTGGCCAGCCACTTCATCAGCTCGACGTTGACCCCGGACAAGCGCTGCAAGCGGCGATCGTATTGCGCATACGGCGCCTGCAACACCAGACCAACGCGCAATTCGCCATGCTGTGCCAGCCATTGCTGCTGGGCCGTCGACAATTGCGCAACGTGCGCCGGTGGCGCGGGCGCCGCCCAACTCATCAAGGGAAACCACAAACAGCCGATAACCCACAGGCAGCGAAAACGCATCATTGAAGTCCCACACACTGACAAATACTGACCAACCCATTAGGCTGCCGGAATAACTTCTGGCCTGGAATATCCGATGCCCCCTGTCTACCGCCTGGCACTGCCAGCATTGTGCCTGTCGCTGATCCTGCCTTGCGCCTTTTCCGTCGAAGCCGCCGACCCTGCTCCTGCCACGGAAAAACCTGCCGAAGCAAAACCGGTCGAACGCCAGCCGCTGCTTGAGCGTAGTCAGGAAGAAGCGACCGCACTTGAGCGACAAATCCCCGCCCAGGAACAGCAACAGCTCCAGGCTGGCGCCGACACATTTCTCGCCCTGTGGAAGCCGGCCAACACCGCCGAACCCAAGGGCGCGGTGATTATCATCCCCGGCGCCGGCGAGACCGTTGACTGGCCGCAAGCAATCAGCCCTTTGCGCAACAAATTGCCGGACGCCGAGTGGAGCAGCCTGAGTATCACCTTGCCGGACCTGCAAAGCGATGCCATTGCGCCACGCGTCGCCGAAGTACCGCCGACGATCAAAGCCCCTGAGACTGGCAGCAAAGACTCGACCACCGCGACGCCCATCGAGCAAGCGGCCAGCGGTGAAGCGGACGTCGCCGATAAAGCGGTCGTGGAAACCACCGAAGAACAGTCCAAGGCTGATGCCGAGCGAATCTTTGCGCGCATCGACGCGGCCATCGCCTATGCCGAGCAGCAAAGTGCGCGCCGCATCGTCGTGCTGGGTCATGGCACCGGCGCTTACTGGGCCGCACGCTACCTCAGCGAGAAGCAGCCTTCGCAAGTGGAGAAATTCGTGATGGTCGCGGCGCAGACGCCGCCGGCGGGTAAACCGGAGCTGGTAGAGCTGACGCCAACCCTCAAGCTGCCGACTGCCGATCTCTTCTATATGGACAAACCACTGGATCGCAATGCCGCACTTGCGCGCTTGCAAGCCAGCAAACGCCTGAAAACGTCTGCGTTCAGCCAGGTGTCGCTCAAGGCATTGCCGGGCAATACCAAGGCTGAGCAAGAGCAGTTGTTTCGCCGGGTGCGCGGGTGGTTGAATCCGCAGCCTGTGGCGGAGCAGTAGACCGCATCGCGTCCATTCGCGGGCAAGCCTCGCTCCTACAGGGTTTGTGTCGCTCACCGAAAATGGGAGCGACCAAACCCTGTAGGAGCGAGGCTTGCCCGCGAAGGCGGCTTCACTAACAACACAAACTAGATGCTGCTAACGAAAATCCCGCCGCGCCTTGATCAACGTATAGGCGTTATGCAATTCGCGCGTCTTGTCCGTCGCCTCGCGCACCTGCAACGCCGTCGCCCCCGAACCGGCAATCTTGTCCGGATGATGACGACTGAGCAGACGCCGATAAGCCCGCTTGATCTGCGCCGGCTCGCTGGTCGCCGACACCCCCAATAGCCGCATGGCGTCCTGATAAGTCACGGCGCTGCTCACTTGAGGGCGTTTATGCGGTTCATAGTCGTGCGCCAGCGCCAACACCTGCTGCGACGTCCAGCCCAACCATTTGCCCCATTGCGCCAGCAATTCACGTTCACTGCTGCCCGCGCGACCATCGGCCCAGACCATCCGCCAACAGGCGCGCAGCACGCCTTCGGCCGCATGGGGCTGGACACTCAAGCGCCGCAGATAGCCACGCAACCGGTCATGCCCGGTTTTGCCTCGATTGAACGCGGCAATCGCGCGCCGTTGCGCCGATTCGGTCATGTCCAGCGAACGCATCTCCTGACGCGCCTGCTGGATATGGCCATCCACCACGCGCCCGTCGCACTTGGCCAACCGGCCCAGCAACACGAACAACAGTTCATCATTACGCAGCGCCGGTCGGCCGCCGAGTTTTTCCCGCAAATGCGCCCAGCTCTGCAAGTGCAGGCGCCGGTCCAGCGCCTGCCCCAACAAGGCGCCGAGCATGGCCCCCGGAATGCTGGCTATGGCAAAGCCCGCTCCGGCTCCGATCAGAGTCCCTGGCCACAACATGTCAGCGTCTCGCTTCTATCAGGGTTTCGGCTTCGGCCAGACGTTCGTACGTGCCGACATCCACCCAATGCCCAGCCAGGTGTTCGCCGGTCACTTGCCCTGCGGCCATGGCCTGGCGAAACAGCGGCGCGAGCTTGAACGCCCCGGCCGAGCAGCCTTCGAACAGCTTCGGGTGCAGCACCGCGATGCCGCTGTAGGTCAGTGTCTCGGCATCCGCTTGCCCGTCGCGTACCTGGCCATCCACCAGAACGAAATCGCCGGTCGGGTGATGAGCCGGGTTGTCCGCCAGCACCAGGTGAGCCAACCCGGCAATGGGTTGGCGCAGCGCGCGGAAGTCGTAATCGGTCCAGATATCACCGTTGACCACCACAAACGCTTCGTCACCCAGCAACGGCAAGGCACGGAAAATCCCGCCACCGGTCTCCAGTGGTTCACCTTCCGGCGAATACTGAATACTGAGGCCGTAACGCGAACCATCACCCAAGTAGTCTTCGATCTGCTGGCCAAGCCAGGCGTGGTTGATCACGATCTCGGTAAACCCGGCCGCCGCCAGCGCGCGCAGGTGATACTCGATCAACGGCACACCGCCGGCACGCACCAGCGGCTTGGGGGTGGTCAGGGTCAGCGGACGCATGCGCTCGCCTTTGCCCGCCGCGAGAATCATTGCCTTCATGCCGGACCTCCAGCACGCAAACTGGCCAGCAACACATCCAGCTCCGCCAGTTCGGGACGACGGGCGATCACTGCGTCTATATAAGTAAAGAAACGCGGCACATCGGCGAGGTAGCGCGGCTTGCCGTCGCGGTGGCAGATACGGGCGAAGATGCCGATCACTTTCAAGTGACGCTGCACGCCCATCAGGTCGCTGGCACGGTGGAACTCTTCGAAGTCAGGCTGCACCGGAATGCCCAGCGCGCCGGCCTGCTGCCAGTAATCCTGCAGCCAGGCGAGCACGCGTTCTTCGGGCCAACTGAGGAATGCGTCCTTGAACAGGCAGGTCACGTCGTAAGTCACCGGGCCATAGACCGCGTCCTGGAAATCCAGCACGCCAGGATTCGGCTCGCTGAGCATCAGGTTGCGCGGCATGTAGTCGCGGTGCACCAACACGGTCGGCTGGGCCAGGGCGCTGTCGATCAACAGATCGCTGGCCTGTTGCCAGAGCATTTGCTGGGCAGCGTCAAACTCGATGCCCAGTTCATGCTTGACGTACCACTCAGGGAACAATTCCAGCTCGCGACGCAGCAATGCCACGTCGTAACTTGGCAACGGCGCCACCATCGGCAATTGCTGAAAAGCCAACAGCGCCTGCAGGGCATCCTTGAACAAATCGTCGGCATTTTCGCTGTCGATCACGTCCAGATACGTCTTGCTGCCCAGGTCATTGAGCAAAAGAAATCCGCGATCGAGGTCTTCGGCATAAATTTTCGGCACATTTATTCCGGATTTCGCCAGCAAAAAAGCCATGTCCACAAAGGGTTTGCAGTTTTCCTGGGGCGGTGGAGCGTCCATCACGATGAAACTTTTGCCCTCGCCTTCCCAGCGGAAATAGCGCCGGAAACTCGCGTCGCTACTGGCCGCGGTCAACGTGGCCGGGGGCACGGCGCCCCAGCCTTGCTCGGCAAAGAGGGTCGCCAACTGTTCGTCGAGCCAAACTTTCAGGTGTTGCAAGCGTACATCTTGGTCAGGCATTACAAGGGTCTCCGACGGCGCTAGCCGTCAAGCGGGTCATGCTTTATTATCCAGCATCTTTTTCAGACCATCGAGAGGCGTGCGGCCCACCACCGCGGGCAGATGGCACGCAGGAAGCCCGGACTAATAAGATGGCATTGAAATCCCCCGCGTTTCGTAAAAAATTTCCGTTGTTGGTTACCGGCAGTCTGCTGGCCCTGCAACCCCTAGCCACTTCCTACGTGGTCGCCGCGGAACAGTATGACTGCTCAGTCTCTGCTTCGGGTGCCTGGGACTGTGCGCCCAAGTCGCCGGCAGCAGCCTTGCCGCCGCGACCCGTCCATGACGGCAGCGCAACAGCCACCGCGAACGGCGAAGCTCCAGCCCAGAACGGCTCCAGCGAAGACACCGGCGCCAAGCCTGTACTCGTTACCGAGTCCAAGGGCCGTGGCCTGAAGTCCCGTAGCGCAGACTACAGTCACCTCGACTGGGTTCCGCGCGAGAAGCTCACTGCTGCGCAGTTGGCCGAAACCGGTCCTTACTGCTCTGGTTCCTATATCGAACCCATTCGTCCTGGCATGAATGACAAGACGAATAAAAGTGACGCTCCGACCTTTATCGGCGCGAAAGCTTCGCGCTATAACACCGAAGATCAGGTCGGCACGCTGGCCGGTGACGTGGTTTTGCGTCAGGGCAGCATGCAGGCCGAAGCCGACGAAGCCAGTCTGTACCAGGCCGAGAGCCGTGGCGAACTGAGCGGTAACGTGCGCATTCGCGACAACGGCGCATTGATCGTCGGCGACCACGCCGACGTGCAGCTCGACACCGGTGAAGCCAAGGTCGACAACGCCGAATACGTGATGCACAAATCCCGTATCCGCGGTAACGCGCTGTACGCCAAGCGTGCCGAGAACGCGATCATCCGCCTCAAGGATGGTACGTACACCACGTGCGAACCGAACAGCAACGCCTGGCAACTCAAGGGCAACAACATCACCTTGAACCCGGCCACCGGCTTCGGTACCGCGACCAACGTGACACTGCGGGTCAAGGACATTCCGGTCCTGTACACGCCGTACATCTACTTCCCGATCGACGACCGTCGCCAATCCGGTTTCCTGCCGCCGACCATCGGCACCGGCAGCGATACCGGTTTCATGCTGGTCACCCCGTACTACTTCAACCTGGCACCGAACTACGATGCCACGTTGTACCCGCGCTACATGAGCAAGCGTGGCATGTTGGTGGAAGGCGAGTTCCGTTACCTGACCAAGTCCAGCGAAGGTCAGTTCGGCGCCGCGTACCTCAACGACGACAACACCGATCGCAGCAAGCAGACCGATTACGAAAAAACCCGCTACATGTACAACTGGCAGCACAAGGGTGGCCTCGACTCGCGTGTGCTCACGCAGGTCGACTACACCAAGATCAGCGATCCGTACTACTTCCAGGATCTGCAGACTGACCAGATTGGCGTGAAAAGCGCAGATTACGTGAATCAGCAGGCTTCCGTAACGTACCGTGGCGATAGCTATACCGCAGCGGTAAACGCCCAGGCTTATCAGCTGGCGACCGTTTCGAACATCACGCCATACGATCGTTTGCCGCAGATCACCTTCAATGGCCAGCTGCCTTATCATCCGGAAGGTCTGGACTTCGATTACGAGACAGAACTTGTCCGTTTCGACCGAGACCTGAAAGACGGCACCTTCACCAATGAAGACGGCACGACCGTTGAGCCGCGCCTTGATAACAACGTGACCGGTCTCGCTCGCGCGAACGGCGATCGCTTGAACCTCAAGCCAGGTGTCAGCCTGCCGATGAATTGGACCTACGGGTTCTTGAAGCCATCGCTCAAGTACCAGTACACCCAGTATCAGCTGGATCTGGACGGCACCGGCAAGAACACCATCGCCAATCAGACTGCTGAGCAAAACAGGGTCAACGGCACTTTCGGCAGCAGCCAAAACCGCGGCGTTCCGATTGCCAGCATCGACAGCGGCCTGTACTTCGACCGCAATACCCAGTGGTTCGGCAAGAATTACCGCCAGACCCTGGAACCGCGCCTGTTCTACCTCTATGTACCTGAGGAAGACCAGAAAGATATTCCGGTATTCGACACCAGCGAATACACCTTCAACTATGCGTCGCTGTTCCGCGACAACCGCTTCTCCGGCTCCGACCGTGTCGGTGACGAGAACAAATTGTCCCTGGGCGTGACCAACCGCTGGATCGAAGACGACGGTTTCGAACGTCAACGCATCAGTGTCGGCCAGGCCTTGTACTTCAAGGACCGCGAAGTCCAGTTGCCGGGCATCGACGCGAAAACCCGCGACGACGCACACGCCAACGTTTCACCGTATGCGCTGGAATACGAATATCGCTGGAACCGCGATTGGCGCACCACCGCCGATTACAACTGGGACCCGGACAGTCGCAGCCCTCGCTCGGGTAGCGCAATGTTCCACTACCAGCCTGAAGACAATCCGAACAAGATCATCAACGCCGGCTATCGCTATCGCAATGACCAGGTCCGTTACGACCAGAACACCGGTAAATGGTCGGTGGGCGGAGGTGACTACGGCACCCCGGGACAACCTGGCTACGTGAAGGACTACTACAAGATCCAACAGCACGACTTCTCGGTGATGTGGCCGATCGTGCCGCACTGGAACGCCATCAGCCGCTGGCAGTATGACTACAACCGCAACCGTACCCTGGAAGCCTTCGGTGGTTTCGAGTACGACAACTGCTGCTGGAAACTGCGCCTGATCAACCGTTACTGGGTCAGCTATGACGAATTCAGTCAAAACGCGCCAGAAAACGAAAAAGGCGACCATGGCGTCTTCCTCCAAATTGTTCTGAAGGGACTCGGCGGCCTCACCGGCGCCAAGGTAGAGAGCTTCCTCGACAAAGGCATTCAAGGTTATCGTGAACGTGAAGACCAAGCTTTCTGATTGTCTGCGCCCGCTAGTGCTGGGCGCGCTGTTCCTGGGTACCGCGGCTAACGCCGCGGTACAGTCCATCGACAAAGTGGTGGCCATCGTCGACAACGACGTGGTCATGCAGAGCCAACTGGACCAACGGGTCCACGAAGTTCAGCAAACCATCGCCAAACGCGGTACTGCCGTGCCGCCGGCCAGCGTGCTGGATCAGCAGGTACTGGAGCGCCTGATCGTCGAAAACCTGCAATTGCAGATCGGCGAACGTTCCGGCATCCGCATTACCGATGAAGAACTGAACCAGGCCGTCGGCACCATTGCCCAGCGCAACAACATGTCGATCGATCAATTCCGCGCCGCCCTGGCCCACGACGGTCTGTCTTACGACGACGCCCGTGACCAGATTCGCCGCGAGATGATCATCAGCCGTGTGCGTCAGCGCCGGGTAGCCGAGCGCATCCAGGTGTCCGAGCAGGAAGTGAAGAACTTCCTCGCGTCCGACCTGGGCAAAATGCAGCTGTCCGAAGAATTCCGTTTGGCCAACATCCTGATTCCTACGCCGGAAAGCGCCAACTCCGATGCGATTCAGGCTGCAGCCAAACAAGCGGACGCGGTGTATCAGCAACTCAAGCAAGGCGCTGACTTCGGTCAGTTGGCAATCGCCAAATCCGCCAGCGAAACCGCACTGGAAGGCGGCGACATGGGCTTCCGCAAAGCGGCCCAGTTGCCACCTCCGTTCGATCGCATGCTGAGCACCATGGCTGTCGGCGACATCACTCAGCCAATGCGCACCCCGGGCGGCTTCATCATTCTGAAGATCCTCGACAAGCGTGGCGGCGAGACCCAGGTGCGTGACGAAGTGCACGTGCGTCACATCCTGGTCAAACCTAGCCCGATCCGTGACGAAGCTAAAACCAAGGCTTTGGCCCAGTCGCTCTACACCCGAATCGAAGCGGGCGAAGATTTCGGCGAACTGGCGAAAAGCTTCTCGGAAGATCCGGGTTCCGCCCTCAACGGCGGCGACCTGAACTGGATCGACCCGAACGCATTGGTGCCCGAGTTCCGCGAAGTGATGGCCAAGACCCCGCAAGGTCAGCTGTCCAAGCCGTTCCAGACCCAATATGGCTGGCACGTCCTGGAAGTCCTTGGCCGTCGCGCTACCGACAGCACCAGCCAGGCCCGCGAGCAGCAAGCAATGACCGTACTGCGTAACCGCAAATACGACGAAGAGCTGCAAACCTGGCTGCGTCAGATCCGTGACGAAGCGTACGTAGAGATCAAACTCCCTGGTGCAGACCAGGCAGCGCAGTGAAACCGAAGCGTTTCGCGCTGACACCCGGCGAACCGGCCGGCATAGGTCCCGACCTGTGTCTGCTGCTCGCCTCGCAAGCCCAGCCACATCCCCTGATTGCCATTACCAGCCGCGACCTGCTCATCGAGCGGGCCGCGCAGCTGGGCGTGGTCGTCGACATGCTGCCGGTCACCCCGGGCAATTGGCCGGATGCTCCGGCTCCGGCCAACAGCCTGTATGTCTGGGATACCCCGCTCAACGCCAAGGTCACGGCCGGGCAACTGGACAAGGCCAATGCGGCGTTCGTCCTGGAAACCCTGACGCGCGCGGGCCAAGGCTGCATGGACGGGCATTTCGCCGGGATGATCACCGCACCAGTGCACAAGGGCGTGATCAACGAGTCCGGGATCGCTTTTTCCGGACACACGGAATTCCTCGCCGACCTGACCCACACCGCGCAAGTGGTGATGATGCTGGCCACCCGCGGATTGCGCGTGGCGCTGGTCACCACTCACCTGCCGCTGCGCGAGATTGCCGATGCAATCACCCCGGAGCGCCTGGAACGGGTCACGCGGATTCTGTACACCGACCTGCAAGAAAAATTCGGCATTGCCCAGCCGCGTATCCTGGTGTGCGGGCTCAACCCCCACGCCGGAGAAGGCGGACACTTGGGCCATGAAGAAATCGACATCATCGAACCCACCTTAGAGCGCCTGCGCGGCGAGGGCATGGACCTTCGCGGTCCCCTGCCCGCCGACACTCTGTTTACCCCCAAATATCTGGAGCACTGCGACGCGGTGCTGGCGATGTACCACGACCAGGGCCTGCCGGTGCTGAAGTACAAAGGCTTCGGCGCGGCAGTCAACGTGACCCTCGGCTTGCCAATCATCCGCACATCGGTGGACCACGGCACAGCCCTGGACCTGGCCGGTAGCGGAAAAATCGACACCGGCAGCCTGCAAGTCGCCCTGGAAACCGCCTACCAGATGGCCGAGACCCGTTTATGACCGAGCATTACCAACACAAGGCGCGCAAACGCTTTGGCCAGAACTTCCTGCACGATGCCGGCGTTATCGACCGCATCCTGCGCGCCATCCGCGCCAAACCCGAAGACCGCCTGCTGGAAATCGGCCCGGGCCAGGGTGCCCTGACCCAAGGCCTGCTCAACAGCGGTGCGCAATTGGACGTGGTGGAACTGGACAAGGACCTGATCCCGATCCTCAACCAGCAATTCGCCGGTAAGGACAACTTCAACCTGCACCAGGGCGACGCGCTGAAGTTCGACTTCAACAGCCTCAATGCCGCGCCGAACAGCCTGCGTGTGGTCGGTAACCTGCCGTACAACATCTCGACCCCACTGATTTTCCACCTGCTGAACAACGCCGGCATCATTCGCGACATGCACTTCATGCTGCAGAAAGAAGTGGTCGAGCGTCTGGCGGCAGGGCCTGGCGGCGGTGACTGGGGTCGTCTGTCGATCATGGTTCAGTACCACTGCCGGGTCGAACACCTGTTCAACGTCGGACCTGGCGCGTTTAATCCGCCGCCGAAAGTCGACTCGGCCATCGTGCGCCTGGTGCCTCACGACGTACTGCCGCACCCGGCGAAGGATCACAAGCTGCTGGAGCGCGTCGTGCGCGAAGCCTTCAACCAGCGCCGCAAGACCCTGCGCAACACCCTCAAATTGCTGCTGAGCAACGACGAGATCGAAGCCGCCGGCGTCGATGGCAGCCTGCGTCCCGAGCAACTCGACCTAGCCGCTTTCGTGCGCCTGGCCGACAAGCTCAGCGAACAAGTCCTGCAGGCTCCTGCTGCCGACTGACAGGCGATGAGCGTGATCGGGTAGGACGCCGGACGCGATGTCTGGTTTACTACCCGATACTTGGCCTAGACTGAATCCCATCAGCTACGCCCCGCGTCCCGCTCCGTTTTTAAGGCCTCTTGCATGTCCGATCCTCGTTATCAGGTCGACGTCAGCGTCGTCACCCGCTATCTGGCAGAACAATCGCAACCCGAGCACAACCGCTTTGCCTTCGCCTACACCATCACCGTTCACAACAATGGCGAGCTACCGGCCAAATTGTTGTCGCGGCACTGGGTGATCACCGACGGTGACGGGCATGTGGAAGAGGTTCGCGGTGCGGGCGTCGTGGGATTGCAGCCGCTGATCCCGGCTGGAGAAAGCCATACCTACAGCAGCGGCACGGTGATGACCACCAAGGTCGGCACCATGCAAGGCACCTATCAGATGATTGCCGACGACGATAAGCACTTCGACGCCGTGATCGCCCCGTTCCGGCTGGCGGTGCCCGGAGCCCTGCACTGATGGCAACGTACGCCGTCGGCGACCTGCAAGGCTGCCTCGAACCGTTGCAATGCCTGCTCAAACAAGTGGCCTTCGACCCTGCCCGGGACACACTGTGGCTGGTGGGCGATCTGGTCAACCGCGGCCCGCAGTCACTGGAAACCTTGCGCTTCCTCTATAGCCTCCGCGAATCGCTGGTGTGCGTGCTCGGTAACCATGACCTGCACTTGCTGGCCGCCGGGCACAACATCGAGCGCCTGAAGAAAAACGACACTTTGCGCGAAATCCTCGAAGCGCCTGATCGCGCGGAACTGCTGGAGTGGCTGCGCCAGCAAAAACTCATGCACTACGACGAACAGCGCGACATCGCCCTGGTCCACGCCGGCATACCGCCACAATGGTCGCTGCGCAAAGCCTTGAAGTGTGCCGGTGAAGTCGAAGCCGCCCTGCGCGACGACAACCTGTTCCCGCCCTATCTGGATGGCATGTACGGCAATGAGCCGAGCAAATGGAACAGTGACCTCACCGGTGTTGAACGCTTGCGAGTCATCACCAACTATTTCACCCGCATGCGCTTCTGCACCAGCGAAGGCAAGCTCGACCTCAAGGGCAAGGAAGGCGCCGACACCGCGCCACCGGGTTATGCCCCGTGGTTCAAGTACAAGGAGCGCAAGACCAAAGGCCTGAAGATTATCTTCGGCCATTGGGCAGCCCTTGAAGGCAAGTGCGATGAGCCAGGCGTCTTCGCCCTCGACACCGGTTGCGTCTGGGGCGGTGCCTTGACCCTGATGAACGTCGACACCCTCGAGCGCCTGAGCTGCAAATGCGACGAGCAAGGTAACGCCAAGCCGTCAGTCGCCCCACCCATTCCCGAACAAACGTCAGCCAGCGCCCAGCGCTAGACTGCGCTTTCAGCCGAGCCACAGGAGCCCGCCATGAGCGAATTCAAACGTATCCCCCCAGAACAGGCCCAGGCCCTGCGCGAGCAAGGCGCAGTGGTGGTCGATGTCCGCGATCCGCAAACCTATGCCGCGCTGCACATCGCCGGCTCCAAGCATCTGGACAACGTTTCCATCTCGGATTTCATCCGCGCCGCCGACCTTGATGCACCGACGGTCGTGGTCTGCTATCACGGTAATTCCAGCCAGAGCGCCGCGGCGTACCTGATCAGCCAGGGCTTCTCCGACGTCTACAGCATGGATGGCGGTTTTGAGCTGTGGCGCACGACTTATCCTTCGGAAACGGCGCAAGGCACCTCCGAATAATTTTTTTGTAACGCGCAAGCCCCGGCCCCCGCGGGCTCGCGCGGTGGCAGACGAACGGTCTGCCACAACTAATTACGTATCTCGCCTTTACCTCCCGAATAAGCAACTATCCTTAAGCGCAGGCCATCCAAAACAGGGGAGAGCCGGTACACCGGCGCGCGGGTCATCGGGAGTAGCTTTCGGGGCGGTCAGCTGCGAAAGAGTTCTGGGGGGTAAACAGCGACTGCATATCCAGTGGCTGCCAGCATCGACTGAATGATCCGGCGTCGGCTCCACGTATCGAGCGAGGTGACGTCATGAGTATCTTTAGCCACTTCCAACAACGCTTCGAGTCCACACGCCAGGAAGAACTCTCGCTGCAAGAGTACCTGGAGCTGTGTAAAAAGGACCGCAGCGCCTACGTTTCCGCCGCCGAGCGCTTGCTGCTGGCCATCGGAGAACCGGAGCTGCTCGACACCTCGGCCAACTCGAGACTGTCGCGAATCTTTTCCAACAAGGTGATACGCCGCTATCCGGCCTTTGAAGACTTCCACGGGATGGAAGAATGCATCGACCAGATCGTGTCGTATTTCCGCCATGCCGCCCAGGGCCTGGAAGAGAAGAAACAAATTCTCTATCTGCTCGGTCCCGTCGGTGGCGGTAAATCGTCCCTGGCCGAGAAGCTCAAGCAGCTGATCGAGAAAGTGCCCTTCTACGCGATCAAGGGCTCCCCGGTATTCGAATCGCCCTTGGGTCTGTTCAACGCCACTGAAGATGGCGCGATCCTCGAGGAAGACTTCGGCATTCCACGGCGCTATGTGAACACCATCATGTCGCCATGGGCGACCAAACGCCTGGCCGAATTCGGCGGCGACATCAGCCAGTTCCGGGTGGTGAAACTCTATCCATCGATCCTCAACCAGATCGCCGTGGCCAAGACCGAACCTGGGGATGAAAACAACCAGGACATCTCGGCGCTGGTGGGCAAGGTCGATATCCGCAAACTGGAAGAATTCCCGCAAAACGACGCTGACGCCTACAGCTACTCGGGTGCGCTGTGCCGGGCCAACCAGGGCCTGATGGAATTCGTCGAAATGTTCAAGGCGCCGATCAAGGTGCTGCACCCCTTGCTGACCGCCACTCAGGAAGGTAACTACAACAGTACCGAAGGCCTGGGCGCGATTCCGTTCACCGGGATCCTGCTGGCTCACTCCAACGAATCGGAGTGGCACACCTTCCGCAACAACAAGAACAACGAAGCGTTCATCGACCGGATCTACATCGTCAAAGTGCCGTACTGCCTGCGGGTCAGCGACGAAGTGAAGATCTACGACAAACTGCTGTTCAACAGTTCGCTGGCCAAGGCCCATTGCGCGCCCGACACCCTGAAAATGCTCGCCCAGTTCACCGTGCTCTCGCGTCTCAAGGAGCCGGAAAACTCCAACATCTACTCCAAGATGCGCGTGTATGACGGCGAGAACCTCAAGGACACCGACCCGAAAGCCAAGTCGATCCAGGAATACCGCGACAACGCCGGCGTGGATGAAGGCATGAACGGCCTGTCGACCCGGTTCGCGTTCAAGATCCTGTCGAAAGTCTTCAACTTCGACCCGCACGAAATCGCCGCCAACCCGGTGCACCTGCTCTACGTGCTGGAACAACAGATCGAACAGGAACAATTCCAGGCCGAGACCCGCGAACGCTATCTGCGCTTCCTGAAAGAGTACCTGGCGCCGCGTTATATCGAATTCATCGGCAAGGAAATCCAGACTGCCTACCTCGAGTCTTACAGCGAGTACGGCCAGAACATCTTCGATCGCTACGTGCTGTACGCCGACTTCTGGATCCAGGACCAGGAATACCGCGACCCGGAAACCGGCGAAATCCTCAACCGCGTAGCGCTGAACGAAGAACTGGAGAAAATCGAAAAACCGGCCGGCATCAGCAATCCGAAGGATTTCCGCAACGAAATCGTCAACTTCGTGTTGCGCGCCCGCGCCAACAACAATGGCAAGAACCCAACCTGGCTCAGCTACGAAAAACTGCGGGTGGTCATCGAGAAGAAAATGTTCTCCAACACCGAGGACCTGCTGCCGGTCATCAGCTTCAATGCCAAGGCCAGCAAAGAGGACCAGCAGAAGCACAACGACTTTGTCACAAGGATGGTGGAGCGCGGCTACACCGACAAACAGGTACGACTGCTATCCGAGTGGTACCTGCGGGTCAGAAAATCACAGTAACCCGCGCTGCCGGTCAGACCGGTTGTCGTCAGCCAGAGGCCTGTGCACGGTTTTTCTGTTACACAGACCTCTGGAAGGTGTTCGAAAGTCGGTAACGAGGTTCAGGCAGCATCCAAAAGCGCTTGGGGGAGCGTGAACATCCCTTCGCACGGTCGATGCTGCAATAACCGCTCGCCCCTTTCAGGACAGCTTCTAAGGAGCAGTCATGAGCTATGTGATCGACCGACGTCTCAATGGCAAGAACAAGAGCACGGTGAACCGCCAGCGGTTCCTGCGGCGTTACCGTGATCACATCAAAAAGGCCGTCGAAGAGGCGGTCAGCCGGCGTTCCATTACCGATATGGAACATGGCGAGCAGATCAGCATTCCCGGCCGCGACATCGACGAGCCGGTGCTTCACCACGGCCGAGGCGGCAAGCAGACCGTCGTACACCCCGGCAACAAGGAATTCACCAGCGGCGAGCACATTGCCCGGCCACCCGGTGGTGGCGGCGGCAGAGGCCCCGGCAAGGCCGGTAATTCCGGCGAAGGGATGGACGAATTCGTCTTCCAGATCACCCAGGAGGAATTTCTCGAATTCATGTTCGAGGACCTCGAACTGCCGAACCTGGTCAAGCGCAACCTGACCGGCACCGACACCTTCAAGACCGTTCGCGCCGGTATCAGCAACGAGGGCAACCCGTCGCGGATCAACATCATCCGCACCCTGCGCTCGGCCCATGCCCGACGCATTGCCCTGTCCGGCAGCAGCCGGGCACGACTGCGCGACGCCAAAGAGGAACTGGCGCGACTTAAGCGGGAAGAACCAGACAACTTCGGCGATATTCAGGAAATCGAAGCGGAAATCGAGAAACTCAGCGCACGGATTCATCGGGTGCCGTTCCTCGACACCTTCGACCTCAAGTACAACTTGCTCATCAAGCAGCCCAACCCCAGTTCCAAAGCGGTGATGTTCTGCCTGATGGACGTATCCGGCTCGATGACCCAGGCGACCAAGGACATCGCCAAGCGTTTCTTTATCCTGCTGTACCTCTTTCTCAAGCGTAACTACGACAAGATCGACGTCGTGTTCATCCGCCACCACACCAGTGCCCGGGAAGTGGACGAGGAAGAGTTCTTCTACTCGAGGGAAACCGGCGGCACCATCGTCTCCAGCGCCTTGAAACTGATGCAGGAGATCATGGCCGAGCGTTATCCGAGCAACGAGTGGAACATCTATGCCGCCCAGGCTTCCGACGGCGACAACTGGAACGACGACTCGCCGATCTGCCGCGACATCCTGATCAACCAGATCATGCCGTTTGTGCAGTACTACACTTACGTGGAGATCACCCCGCGCGAACACCAGGCCCTGTGGTTCGAATACGAACGCATCGCCGACGCCTTCTCTGACACTTTTGCCCAGCAGCAACTGGTCTCGGCCGGGGATATTTACCCGGTCTTCCGTGAACTCTTCCAGCGCAGGTTAGTGACATGACCGCCAAAGAGCAGAAGCGCCAACCCATTTCCACCGGCTCCGAATGGACATTCGAGTTGATCCAGGCCTATGACAAGGAAATCAGTCGCCTGGCGGCCCGCTATGCCCTGGATACCTATCCCAACCAGATCGAAGTGATCACCGCCGAGCAGATGATGGACGCCTACGCCTCCGTCGGCATGCCTCTGGGTTATCACCATTGGTCCTACGGTAAACACTTCCTCAGCACCGAGAAATCCTACACCCGCGGGCAGATGGGCCTGGCTTACGAGATCGTGATCAACTCGGACCCGTGCATCGCCTACCTGATGGAAGAAAACACCATCTGCATGCAGGCGCTGGTGGTGGCTCATGCCTGCTATGGCCACAACAGCTTCTTCAAGGGTAATTACCTGTTCCGCACCTGGACCGACGCCAGTTCGATCATCGATTATCTGGTGTTCGCCAAGCAGTACATCATGCAGTGCGAAGAGCGTCACGGCATCGACGCGGTGGAAGACCTGCTCGATTCCTGCCACGCCCTGATGAACTACGGCGTTGACCGCTACAAACGCCCGTATCCGATTTCCGCCGAAGAAGAACGGCGTCGGCAGAAGGACCGTGAAGAGCATCTGCAGAAACAGATCAACGACCTGTGGCGCACCATTCCAAAAGGCGCGGACAAGTACAGCGACAAGGATAACGCACGCTTCCCCGCCGAACCGCAGGAAAACATCCTGTACTTCATCGAAAAACACGCGCCGCTGCTGGAGCCGTGGCAGCGGGAAATCGTGCGGATCGTGCGCAAGATCGCCCAGTATTTCTATCCTCAGCGCCAGACCCAGGTGATGAACGAAGGCTGGGCAACGTTCTGGCACTACACGCTGATGAACGACTTGTACGACGAAGGCCTGGTCACCGACGGCTTCATGATGGAGTTCCTGACGTCCCACACCAGTGTCGTGATGCAACCGGGTTTCGACAGCCCCTACTACAGCGGCATCAACCCCTACGCCTTGGGCTTTGCCATGTACCGGGACATCCGGCGCATGTGCGAACACCCAACCGAAGAGGATTACCGCTGGTTCCCGGAAATCGCCGGCACCGACTGGCTGTCGAGCATCAAGTTCGCCATGAGCAGCTTCAAGGATGAAAGTTTCATCCTGCAGTACCTGTCACCCCAGGTGATCCGTGACCTGAAGCTGTTCAGCATTCTCGATGACGATCAGAAGGACGATCTGCTGGTCCCTGCCATTCACGATGAACCCGGCTACCGGACCATTCGTGAAACCCTGGCGGCGCAATACAACCTGGGCAATCGCGAACCCAACGTGCAGATCTACAGCATCGACCGGCGCGGCGACCGCTCTCTAACCCTGCGCCACCAGCAACACGACCGCAAACCGCTGGGCGAGTCCACAGAGGAAGTGCTCAAGCACTTGCACCGCTTGTGGGGCTTCGACATTCATCTGGAAACCCTGCAAGGCGACCAAGTGATGAAAGTCCATCACGTACCCCCCAGAAGTGAGCATGCCGAGGGGGATTACGGTCGGCTGGACTTGGCTGTCATTCATCTTTGATTCTGTTTCTGCCTCCGGAAGTTCGGCGCAACGGTTATTCTGTCGAGCTAACGGAGGTTTTTTATGCAGATTTATAAAGTTGGCGGCGCGGTACGCGATCGCCTGCTGGGCAAGCCCGTCACGGATATCGACTGGGTCGTGGTCGGCGCCACCACCGAAGAAATGCTCGCCAAGGGTTTTCGCCCGGTGGGCTCGGACTTCCCGGTGTTTCTTCACCCCAAAACCGGTGAGGAATACGCCCTAGCCCGCACCGAGCGCAAAAGCGGACGCGGTTACGGCGGGTTCACCTTCCATGCCAGCCCCGAAGTCACCCTCGAAGAAGACCTGATCCGTCGCGACCTGACGATCAACGCCATGGCCGAAGACGATCAGCAGAATCTGACTGATCCCTACCACGGCCAGCGCGATCTCGAAGCGCGCCTGCTCCGTCACGTTTCCCCCGCGTTCGCCGAAGATCCGCTCCGTGTCCTGCGTGTTGCCCGCTTCGCCGCGCGCTATGCCGGGCTCGGTTTCACCGTTGCACCCGAGACCCTGGAACTGATGCGTCACCTCAGCGGCTCAGGCGAATTGGAGGCATTGACGGCGGAACGCAGCTGGAAAGAAATCTCCCGCGCCCTGATGGAAGATCAGCCACAGGTCTTCATCGAAGTCCTGCGCGCGTGCAATGCGCTCAACGTGCTGATGCCGGAAGTCGACGCGCTGTTCGGCGTACCGCAACCCGAAGCCCATCACCCGGAAATCGATACCGGCGTGCACACCTTGAGCGTGCTGGAACAAGCGGCGCTGCACAAACAGCCGCTGACGGTGCGCTGGGCCTGCCTGCTGCATGATTTGGGCAAAGGCCTGACGCCTAAGGAGGAGTGGCCTCGGCACATCGCCCACGAGCACACGGGCCTGCAGTTGATCAACGCGGTGAACGAACGGTTCAAGGCGCCGAAAGACTGTCAGGAACTGGCATTGCTGGTGGGCCAATATCACACCCATGGCCATCGGGCCCTGGAGCTGAAACCGTCAACCTTGCTGGAGTTGCTGCAAAACTTCGACGTGTACCGTCGACCGCAGCGGTTTGAGGAGTTTATTGCAGCGTGCGAGATGGATGCTCGGGGACGCAAAGGCCTGGAGCAGAGAAGTTATCCACAGGCGAATTATTTGCGCGGGGCGGCGGTTGCAGCCCGAAGCGTGGCGGTGCAGCCGTTGCTGGAGAAGGGATTCAAGGGGCCGGAGTTGGGCGAGGCTATCAAACGTGAGCGGCTCAAGGCGCTGAAAGCGTACAAAGAGGCGGCGTCTGCCTGAAAAGCTTCGCGGGCAAGCCTTGCTCCTACAGGACGGTGTCGTTTACATAATTTGCAAACGACTCAAATCCGTAGGAGCGAGGCTTGCCCGCGAAGGCGTCATCTGCTTTACAACAAATCCGAAGGCGTCAACGGCTGCCCACGCCACTCAAACGCCACCGGCGCCAACACCTGATCAATCTGCGCTTCATCCCACAACGTCGCGAAGCTTTTGCCTACACCCGGATGCACCCGGTCTGGCGCAATCAGCGACAACGGCCACAGCACAAAGGCGTTTTTCAGGATTTCCGCCCGCGGCAGGATCAAACCGTCGAAGTTGCCCACCAAATCGCCG
Organism: Pseudomonas sp. ADAK2; assembly: GCF_012935755.1. GTDB lineage: Bacteria > Pseudomonadota > Gammaproteobacteria > Pseudomonadales > Pseudomonadaceae > Aquipseudomonas. Next base: position 5,148,277 of record NZ_CP052862.1, on the reverse strand, counting down.
AACAACAGCACGTCGATATCCAGCGGCAAACCCTTGCGGTCCGGCGCATAACGGCCGTTATCCGCCTCGATGAATTTCAGTCGGCGGTCCAGCTCCATCAGCGGCAAGTCGGTAAAAGCCGACACCACGAAGTTGAAGAACGGGCCGCTCTTTATCCCCACGGGCTGGCTTTCGAACACCGCCGAGCAGCGTATATCCACCAGAAAACCCGCCAGGGCTTCCAGGCCAGCCTGCAAATGGGATTCGCGCTCGATATTGCTACCGAGCCCGAGGTACACCTGAGTCAGCGACATCCGCGCTCGATCTCCACGCCGACGCCACCGGTGGCCGCCGGGACCGCGCCTGGCTTGGTCAGCTTCAGGCGCACCCAGGTGATCTTGAATTCGCTCATCAGGACCTCAACCAAACGCTCGGCAAAGGTCTCGACCAGTTGGTACTGCGCCTGCTCGGCGAACGCCTGGATACGCGACGAAACGCTCGCGTAGTCGAGCGCCAGGGTCAGGTCGTCACCCGCTGCTGCCGGGCGATTGTCCCAAGCGAAGCTCAGATCAAGTCGCAGGCATTGTCGGATGCCGCGCTCCCAGTCGTAGGCACCAATCACGGTGTCAACTTCCAGGCCCTCGATAAACACTCTGTCCAAGCACTTCTCTCCGCTGCACGACAAGGGCGCAATGCGCCGTTAGAATCAGGGCGTCCTCGCCCGGAATAGTTAGCATGTTTTGGTTATTGGCGATTCTCGCCTACCTGCTCGGCTCGCTGTCCTTCGCCATTTTGCTCAGCCGCCTGACCGGTAACCCCGATCCGCGAATGAGTGGCTCGGGCAATGCCGGCGCTACCAACATGTTGCGCCTGGCCGGCAAGAAACTCGCCGTCCTGACGTTGCTCGGCGATTTGTGCAAAGGCTTGCTGCCCGTGCTGATCGCCGGTGTTGCCGGTCTTTCGCTGCAAGAACAGGCCTGGATCGGCGTATGTGCCGTTATCGGCCACCTGTTCCCGCTGTACTTCCGCTTTCGCGGCGGCAAGGGTGTCGCCACCGCAGCCGGCATGTTGCTGGGCCTTTACCCGCCCGCAGCCTTGTTGGCGGTCTGTGCCTGGCTGCTGACGTTCTACCTGACCCGCACCAGCTCACTTGCGGCGCTGATCGCCACACCGCTGACCCTGCCATTGCTCGCCTGGCAAGAGCCAGCGGCACTGCTGCCGATGAGCGCACTCACGGCACTGATCGTCTGGCGTCATCGCGGCAATCTACGCGACCTGTTTGCCGGGCGCGAACGGCATTTTTAAATACCGCACATGAGCGCCGCTCATCACAGCGCCGACAATTGCTCCATCGGCCAGCGTGCCTGCACGCTGATCGCCAGGCTTTCGTGCTGACCCGCCTGCAAGCGCTGGCAACCGGCAAACGCAATCATCGCGCCGTTATCGGTGCAAAACTCGGGACGCGCATAAAACACGTCGCCCTTCATGTCGCCGAGCATTTTTTCCAGTGAAGTGCGCAGTGCCTTGTTGGCGCTGACGCCGCCAGCGATCACCAGACGCTTCATGCCCGCCGCTTTCAGGGCACGCTTGCACTTGATGGTCAAAGTCTCCACCACGGCCTGCTGGAACGCCAGCGAGATGTCGCAACGGGCTTGCTCGCTGTCGTCCCCGGCGCTGACGCACTGCTGCCAGGTGTTCAGGGCCGAGGTTTTCAAGCCACTGAAGCTGAAGGCCAGGCCCGGGCGATCGCACATCGGCCGCGGGAAAGTGAAGCGCCCTGCAACCCCTTGCTCCGCCAGGCGCGCGATTTCCGGACCGCCCGGGTAATTGAGGCCCATCATCTTCGCGGTCTTGTCGAATGCTTCACCGGCGGCATCGTCGAGGGTCTCGCCCAACAACGTGTATTTGCCGATCCCGTCGACCTGAACCAGCTGCGTATGACCGCCCGACACCAACAAAGCGACGAACGGAAATTGTGGCGGTTGCGGCTCCAGCATCGGTGCCAGCAAATGACCTTCCATGTGATGCACGCCAAGGGCCGGAATCCCCCAGGCAAAGGCCAGCGCCTGGGCGCAGGAAGCGCCTACCAACAGGGCTCCAACCAGGCCAGGACCGGCGGTATACGCGATGGCATCAATCTCGGTCGGCACGCAGCCGGCCTCGGCCAACACCTGACGGATCAAGGGCAGCATGCGTTTGACGTGATCACGCGAAGCCAGCTCCGGCACCACACCGCCATAGGCGCGGTGCAGGTCAATCTGGCTGAATAGCGCGTCAGCCAGCAGGCCGCGTTCACTGTCATATAATGCGACACCGGTTTCGTCGCAGGAGGTTTCTAATCCCAGTACTAGCATGGGTTTGCGCCTTGTTTAGGCTGAATTCGAAGGCGCGCATAATAGTCGCCATGGGATGCCCCGACTAGCGGTTTTCGATCAGAGGCTTTGCATTCCGGTCGATGAGGAGTTAACATCCGCAACCCTTAAAAACCGACGTCTTCAAGTGCTCTTTTGCCGCGAGGATGTTGACCCCGGTAATGAATGAAGGTAGCTCTGGATGCCAGCCGTCAAAGTAAAAGAGAACGAACCCTTCGACGTAGCTCTGCGTCGTTTCAAGCGCTCCTGCGAAAAAGCCGGTGTACTGGCTGAAGTTCGTAGCCGCGAATTTTACGAGAAGCCAACTTCTGAGCGTAAGCGCAAAGCAGCAGCCGCTGTTAAGCGTCACGCCAAGAAAGTACAGCGCGAACAGCGCCGCGCCGTTCGTCTGTACTAATACACAGACGTTCGTAGCAAGCTTCTGCCAAGCCCGGCCCTCAGCCGGGCTTATGGCATTTGCGTAAAACGCTTGATGCTTCACCGTCAACGCCGCCGATGCGACCGAGACAAACCTGCTTCACAGCGTCAGACCTGGCTCTTTTGCCAGCGGTGCACGTCTTTTCTGACGAGCCTTCCAAGGCTACTGACGAGCACACCCACTGATTCCTCTCACGACGATCAGCCCAAGGCACCTTCTTGCGTGCCCGCTTATGAGCTATCCGAGGCTATCGACTGGCCGCAGCGGATTTCAGCGCAACACTTTCAAATAGTCGAATACTGATTGGTACTAACGTCAGTGGATTTTCGGCAGATACACTCCCCGATAGCGATTACGCAGACGACACCGGTCGAGCCGCACATTTTGCGCGCCTCAAACAATGCCCCGTGTTCGCCAGCCTTTGTTTTGGGTCCATTTCAGATGACGAGAACGCCATGGCCGGGCTAATTCCCCAGAGCTTCATTGACGACCTTCTGAACCGCACCGACATCGTCGATGTGGTCAGCTCGCGCCTGCAAATGAAAAAAGCCGGCAAGAACTACACCGCCTGCTGCCCGTTCCACAAAGAGAAAACCCCGTCCTTCAGCGTCAGCCCCGACAAACAGTTCTATTACTGCTTCGGCTGCGGCGCTGGCGGCAACGCCCTCGGCTTCATGATGGACCACGACAACCTGGATTTCGTCCAGGCGGTCGAAGAACTGGCCAAAGCCGCCGGCATGGAAATACCCCGCGAAGAAAGCGGCCGCCCGCATAAACCGCGGCAGCCGACCGATTCGCCGCTGTACCCGCTGCTCACCGCCGCCGCAGACTTCTACCGGCAGGCGCTGAAAAGCCATCCATCGCGCAAAGCCGCTGTGGATTATTTGAAAGGTCGCGGCCTGACCGGCGAAATCGCCCGGGACTTCGGCCTCGGTTTCGCCCCGCCCGGCTGGGACAATCTGTTCAAGCACTTGAGCAGCGACACCCTGCAACAGAAGGCCATGGTCGACGCCGGCCTGCTGATCGAGAACGCCGAAACCGGCAAACGCTATGACCGCTTCCGCGATCGCGTGATGTTCCCGATCCGCGACAGCCGCGGACGCATCATTGCCTTCGGCGGCCGCGTCCTTGGCGACGATAAGCCGAAATACCTGAACTCACCGGAAACCCCGGTCTTCCATAAAGGCCAAGAGCTTTACGGCCTGTATGAAGCACGCAAAAACAATCGCAACCTCGACGAAATCATCGTCGTCGAAGGCTACATGGACGTCATCGCCCTCGCCCAGCAAGGCCTGCGCAATGCCGTCGCGACCCTGGGCACCGCCACCAGCGAAGAGCACTTGAAGCGATTGTTTCGCGTCGTGCCCAACGTATTGTTCTGTTTCGACGGCGACCAGGCTGGCCGTAATGCCGCCTGGCGCGCACTGGAAGCGGCGCTGCCCTGCCTGCAGGATGGGCGCCGGGCACGCTTTCTGTTCCTGCCCGAGGGCGAAGACCCGGATACGCTGGTGCGCTCCGAAGGCACCGATGCCTTCCGCGCGCGGATCAATCAGCACGCGCAACCGCTGGCGGATTATTTCTTCCAGCAACTGACCGAGGAATCGGATCCGCGCTCGCTCGAAGGCAAGGCCCACATGGCCACCCTCGCTGCGCCGCTGATCGATAAAGTCCCGGGCGCCAACCTGCGCATCCTGATGCGTCAGCGACTGACCGAAATCACCGGCCTGACGGGCGAAGCCATGAGCCAGTTGGTGCAAAGCGCCCCCCAGGAAGCGCCACCGGCCTACGATCCGGGCATCGATTACGACGCCGTGCCGGATTACAGCGACTACCATCAGCCGCAAGCGCAAGAGATGTACGCGCCGCAGCAGGAATGGACGCCGAAGAAACCCGGCGCTGGCGGCAAGAAGTGGGACAAGAAACCCTGGGACAAGAATGGCAAGCGAGGTGGCGATCGCGATCAGCCGAGCGCACCACGCACACCGATTGCCGTGGAAGCCCCGACCCTGATTGCACTGCGCACGCTCATTCATCACCCGGATCTGGCCGGCAAGGTAGAAACCGCCGACCATTTCGCCAATGAGAGCAATACCTACGCGCAGCTGCTGGTCGCCCTGATCGGAGCCGTGCAAAAAAATCCTAAGCTAAACTCAATCCAGCTAATGGCCCGCTGGCACGGGACCGAACAGGGTCGTTTGCTCAAGGCATTGGCGGAAAAGGAATGGCTGATTGACGGTGACAACCTTGAACGACAGTTTTTAGACACCATTACTAGGTTATCGGCAACGCAACACACGGATAACCTGGAAGCACTAATCAGGAAAGCAAGGCAGCCAGGACTGACCGCGGAGGAAGCAAATCAGATCGCAAATCAGATGCGCGACCTATTAAAACGCAATATGGCTGTATCAACCCCGACCTCAACTGGCGCGTGAGGTCATAGCTCAGGTATAATCCTCGGCTTGTTTTTTGCCCGCCAAGACCTTCAGTGGATAGGGTGTTATGTCCGGAAAAGCGCAACAGCAGTCTCGTATCAAAGAGTTGATCACACTTGGTCGTGAGCAGGGTTACCTGACTTACGCGGAGGTCAACGACCACCTGCCGGAGGATATTTCAGATCCGGAACAGGTGGAAGACATCATCCGCATGATCAACGACATGGGGATCAACGTATTCGAGGTTGCGCCAGATAAGGATTCCCTTATGCTGGCCGACGCCGATACTGACGAAGCCGCGGCCGAAGAGGCAGCAGCAGCGTTGGCAGCGGTCGAGACCGACATTGGTCGCACCACCGACCCAGTGCGCATGTACATGCGTGAAATGGGTACGGTAGAGCTCCTCACTCGTGAAGGCGAAATTGAAATCGCCAAGCGTATTGAAGAGGGCATCCGCGAAGTGATGGGCGCAATTGCGCACTTCCCTGGCACGGTTGACCACATTCTGTCCGAATACACTCGCGTCACCACCGAAGGTGGCCGCCTGTCCGACGTCCTGAGCGGTTATATCGACCCGGACGACGGCATTGCGCCGCCTGCAGCCGAAGTACCTCCGCCTGTCGATCCGAAAGCCGTGAAAGCGGATGACGACACCGACGACGAAGAAGCTGAAGCCAGCACCGACGACGAAGAAGAAGTCGAAAGCGGTCCTGATCCGGTCATCGCAGCACAGCGTTTTGGCGCTGTCTCCGATCAGATGGAAATCACCCGCAAGGCGCTGAAGAAGCACGGTCGTGGCAACAAGGCGGCGATTGCCGAACTGGTGCTGCTGGCTGAGCTGTTCATGCCGATCAAACTGGTGCCGAAGCAATTCGAAGGCCTGGTCGAGCGTGTTCGCAGTGCCCTGGATCGCCTGCGTCAGCAAGAGCGCGCGATCATGCAGCTTTGCGTTCGTGATGCGCGCATGCCGCGTGCAGACTTCCTGCGCCAGTTCCCGGGCAACGAAGTCGATGAAAGCTGGTCCGACGGCTTGGCCAAGGGCAAAGGCAAATACGCCGAAGCCATTGGTCGCCTGCAACCGGACATCATTCGTTGCCAGCAAAAGCTGATCGCGCTGCAAACCGAAACCGGTTTGACGATTGCCGAGATCAAGGACATCAACCGTCGCATGTCGATCGGTGAGGCCAAGGCCCGCCGCGCGAAGAAAGAGATGGTTGAAGCGAACTTGCGTCTGGTGATCTCCATCGCCAAGAAGTACACCAACCGTGGCCTGCAATTCCTCGATCTGATCCAGGAAGGCAACATCGGCTTGATGAAGGCTGTGGACAAGTTCGAATACCGCCGCGGCTACAAATTCTCGACTTATGCCACCTGGTGGATCCGTCAGGCGATCACTCGCTCGATCGCCGACCAGGCCCGCACCATCCGTATTCCGGTGCACATGATCGAGACGATCAACAAGCTCAACCGTATTTCCCGGCAGATGTTGCAGGAAATGGGTCGCGAACCGACCCCGGAAGAGCTGGGCGAACGCATGGAAATGCCTGAGGACAAGATCCGCAAGGTATTGAAGATCGCTAAAGAGCCGATCTCCATGGAAACCCCGATCGGTGATGACGAAGACTCCCATCTGGGTGACTTCATCGAAGACTCGACCATGCAGTCGCCAATCGATGTTGCTACCGTTGAGAGCCTTAAAGAAGCGACTCGCGAAGTTCTCTCCGGCCTCACTGCCCGTGAAGCCAAGGTTCTGCGCATGCGCTTCGGTATCGACATGAATACCGACCACACCCTCGAGGAGGTTGGTAAGCAGTTCGACGTGACCCGTGAACGGATTCGTCAGATCGAAGCCAAGGCGCTGCGCAAGCTGCGCCACCCGACGAGAAGCGAGCATTTGCGCTCCTTCCTCGACGAGTGATCACAAAACCCCCGGCCCAGGCCGGGGGTTTTGCTTTATGCAGATTAAATCCCCCGCACTACCCTCCCGCCGAATTGCCCGACTACACTCGAAACATTCCCCCGAGCCATAACGAGACCGTTATGCCCAGATTGCCGACCGTGCTTTTTTTGCTGTCGCTGATGACCTGGACCGCAACGGCTGGCGCGCTGACTCTGACCGACGAAGAACGTAGCTGGCTGGCGGCTCACCCGGACTTGCGTCTGGGCGTCGACGCGTCCTGGCCACCGTTTGAGTTCCGCGACGAGCAGGGCCGTTATCAAGGCCTGGCCGCGGACTACATCAACGTGATCCGCCAACGCCTGGACATCAAGCTCACCCCCATAGAGCCAGTCAGTTGGACGGTGGTCCTGGAGCAGGTCAAGCAGGGCAAGCTGGACCTGTTACCCGGCATCATGTCGACCCCGGAACGCCAGACTTACCTGTCGTTCACCCGGCCCTACCTGGATTTTCCGATTGTCATCCTCGCCCATATCGGCGGCGCCCAGCCGCACAAAATCGAGGACCTGTACGGTCTGAAAATCGCCGTGGTGGAAAACTACGCCCCCCATGAACTGCTGCGCACCCACCATCCAGACCTGAACCTGGTGGCGATGCCCAATGTCAGCTCGGCGCTGCAGGCGCTGGCCACCGACGAAGTGGACGCCGTGGTTGGCGATCTCGCCTCCAGCGTCTGGAGCCTGCGCCAGCTCAAGCTCGACGGGCTTTATGTCAGCGGCGAGACGCCCTATCGCTATCAATTAGCGATGGCGGTGCCGCCGAAAAACAAAATGCTCGTCGGCATCATCGACAAAGTCCTGGCAGACATGAGTTCGAGCGAAATCAACGCCATTCAGGAACATTGGGTCGGTAACGTCCTCGATCATCGGACTTTCTGGAACGACTTGCTGGTCTATGGCCTGCCAGGCCTGCTGTTTCTGATTATCGTGCTGGCGGTGGTCATCCGGATCAACCGTCGACTGAGTTCGGAAATTGCCCGACGGGTGGATCTGGAACAGGAGTTACGCAGCAGCGAATACCACTATCGCGGGCTGGTGGAGAGTCTGTCGGCCATTGCCTGGGAAGCGCGGATCAGCGATTTCACCTACAGCTACGTGTCGCCCCATGCTGAAGACCTGCTCGGCTATCCCCTGTCTCATTGGCTGATTCCGGGGTTCTGGCGCAACATCATCCACCCGGCGGACCTGACCCGCGCCCAGACCTTTTGCGATCACGAAGTGCTGGCCGGACGCGATCACAGCGTCGATTACCGGGTCATCACGGCCGATGGCCGCTGCCTGTGGGTGCGCGATATCGTCAGCCTGATTGAGCACGGCCATGAACCGGTGCTGCGCGGGCTGATGATCGACATCAGCGACGCCAAGCGTACCGAAGAAGCGCTGCGCCTGTCGGAACAGAAATTCGCGTCAGTGTTCCAGCAATGCCCGGACATCCTGGTGATTGCGCGGCTTTCCGATGGCTGCCTGCTGGAGGTCAACGAGGCGTTCGAAGAGCAGATCGGCCTCAAGGCCAGAGACGTCGTCGGCCAGACCGCCACCGACTTGAACATCTGGGGCATTCCGGGCGTGGGTCCGGGCTTGTTGCAGCGGTTGCAAGCCGGCAGCATCCGTAATCTGGAGATGCCCTTTCGTCGCAACAACGGCCAGGTGTTCACCGGCCTGATTTCCGCCGAGCCCTTCGATCTCGATACGACACCGGCACTAGTCGTCGTGGTGCGGGACATCAGTCAGCTCAAGGAAACCCAGCAACAGCTGCAAACCTCCGAGGAGAAGTTCGCCAAGGCCTTCCACGCCTCGCCTGACGGCTTGCTGCTGTCGCGGCAGAGCGATGGCCTGCTGCTGGAGGTCAACGAGGGTTTCAGCCGCATTACGGGCTTCAACAGCGCGATGTCGGTGGATCGCTCGGCGCTGGACCTGGGGATCTGGGTCAATCTGAACGAACGCAAACAGATGCTCGACCTGTTGCACCGGGATGGCTTTGTTCGGGATTTCAGCTGCCATATCCGCCGCAATGACGGGCAGATCCGTCTCTGCGAGGTGTCCAGCCGCCCGCTGCCGATCGGCGATGAAGACTGCATGCTGACCATCGCCCGGGACATCACCGAACGGCACCTGATGCAGGAAAAACTGCAACAGGCCGCCACGGTGTTCGAAAGCACCGCCGAAGGCGTATTGATTACCGACACCCAACAACACATCAGCGCGGTCAATCGCGCGTTTACCGAAATCACCGGCTACAGCGAAAGCGAAGCACTGGGCCACACCCCTCGCCTGCTCGCTTCGGGCCTGCATGACAGCGCCTTCTATGCAGCGATGTGGCATCAATTGACCGATGAGGGCCATTGGCAAGGCGAGATCTCCAACCGGCGCAAGAACGGCGAGCTGTACCCGAGCTGGCTGACCATCAGCGCCGTGCGCAACCGCGACAAATTCATCACGCACTTTGTTGCCGTGTTTGCGGACATCTCCAGCCTCAAGCACGCCCAGGCCAAGCTCGATTACCAGGCCCACCACGACCCGCTCACCGGCCTGCCGAACCGCACGTTGTTCGAAAGCCGACTGCTGACTGCACTCAACAATCAGCAGGAAAACGGCGGCCAGGGCGCGGTGCTGTTCCTCGACCTCGACCGCTTCAAGCACATCAATGACAGCCTCGGTCACCCGGTCGGCGACCTGCTGCTCAAAGGCATCGCCGTGCGCCTCAAGGAGCAGCTACGGGACATCGACACCGTGGCGCGACTGGGCGGCGACGAGTTCATCATCCTGCTGCCCGGCCTGCAGCAAGCCAGCGACGCCGACCACATCGCGACCAAGCTGCTGAACTGCTTCGCCGCACCGTTCCAGGCCGGTGAACACGAGTTCTTCATCAGTGCCAGCATCGGCACCAGCCTGTATCCCAAGGACGGCTGCGACGTCGCCACCCTGGTCAAGAACGCCGACGCAGCGATGTACCGCTCCAAGGCCAAGGGCCGCAACCGGGTCGAAAGCTACACCCGCGACCTCACCGCCCAGGCCAGCGAACGCGTGGCACTGGAACATGAACTGCGTCGCGCCATCGAGCGCAATGAATTGCATCTGTACTACCAACCGAAAATCAGCCTCGACGACCATCGCCTGGTGGGCGCCGAAGCACTCATACGCTGGCGTCACCCAACCTTCGGCGATGTCCCCCCCGAGCACTTCATTCCCCTGGCCGAAGAAAACGGCATGATCCTGCAGATCGGCGATTGGGTACTCGAAACTGCGTGCCGGCAGATGTTCGAGTGGAACCAACTCTATGAAAGCCCGGGCCCACTGTCGGTCAACCTCGCCGGCGCACAATTGCGTCAGCCAAACCTGCTCGGCCGCATCGAGCAGTTGCTCAAGGACAACCGCCTCAAGCCCGGTTTTCTGCAACTGGAAATTACCGAAAACTTCATCATGAGCCAGGCTGAAGAAGCGCTGGCGGTGCTGCACCAACTCAAACACTTGGGCGTGCAGCTGGCGATCGACGACTTCGGTACCGGTTATTCGTCCCTGAGCTACCTCAAGCGCCTGCCGCTGGACATCCTAAAAATCGACCAGTCTTTCGTCCGCGGACTGCCGGATGACCCCCACGACGCGGCCATTGTGCGGGCCATCATCGCCCTCGGCCGCAGCATGCAATTCACCATCATCGCCGAGGGTGTCGAAACCCAGGCCCAGCAAGAATTCCTCGCCCTCGAAGGCTGCGAACAGATCCAGGGCTACATCGTCAGCCTGCCCTTACCGCCCGAAGAATTCGCCGCGACGTTTCTTCGTATTGCCGTATCGGATTTTTCGGATAGCACAGCCGAGAAACCGTCGCTATAATCCGCGGCCTACTGAGGGCCTATAGCTCAGTTGGTTAGAGCAGGGGACTCATAATCCCTTGGTCGTAGGTTCGAGTCCTACTGGGCCCACCAAACAAAAAAGCCGCGCTGATGCGCGGCTTTTTCGTGTCTGGCGTTCTGGTTGCTCAAACTTTTTTTCCGTCAGAAACTTCTGAATTAGCCATGGACCGTTCAGCTCGACTTGCCGGCGCATTAGAGTTGCAGGCAAAAAAGAAGGGATGAATTTTATGTACCACTACGTAGAAAGCGGCCTACCGAACGTATGGCTTAGCAATGGCTTCGTGGTGAAGGAGACCGCCTATGGCGAGTCTGTCGCCATCACGGACGTGAAGGGCCTCCATGACGTAATCGGTAAAGCCATCGCGGAGAAACCTTCAGTACTAACAGGTGCTGAGTTCAGATTTTTGAGGAAGGAGCTTGGCCTGTCCCAGGAAAGCCTCGCCGAGATTGTTGGTTTGACAAGTCAGGCTGTAGCGATCTGGGAAAAAACCGACAAGATCCCGATGGTGAACGACCGGTACTTGCGAGGCCTTTATCTTGAAGCCAAAACGGGTGAAGCGGATCTGATGGCGGCTATCAATACCATCAACAAATTGGACCACGAACTCTACAAACTGAATCTGGAGTTTGAAGGTGAATGGCACAATCAAGCATGCGCTTGAGTCTTAAAGTCCTGTAAAGCCCGGCAGAAATGCCGGGCTTTTTCTTCACCTGCGATTTCCCCTACTCAGGCAACGCATACGCAATCACGTAATCCCCCCGATCCGAAGACTGTCGCGCCCCACCCACCGTCAGCAGGATGTATTGCTTGCCAGTTTTCGGCGAAACATAAGTCATCGGCCCGGACTGACTGCCCACCGGCAACCGCGATTTCCAGATCTCGTTGCCGTTACCCGTATCAAATGCCCGCAGATAGAAATCCTGAGTACCGGCGAAGAACAGCAGCCCCGACTGAGTAGCCAGCGAAGCCCCCAGCGTCGGCATGCCAATCGGAATCTGCAAGTGCATGCGAATACCCAGCGGCCCCGTGTCTTGAACGGTGCCGACCGGAACCTGCCACATCAGTTTGTGAGTCTTGAGGTCGATGGCGGACATGGTGCCAAACGGTGGTTTCTGGCATGGAATGCCGGCCGCAGAGAGGAAGCGTTCGCGCATGGCACCGAAGGGCGTGCCTTCCTGTGGCACGACACCCATTTCGATGCCGCTGGCCCCGGCAGCAATCTTATTGCGCGGGATCATGTAGTTGGCCAAGCCCAAGCGCATATCGTTGACGAACATGTAATTCGTGTTCGGATCGACCGAGACACTGCCCCAGTTCATACCGCCCAGGGAACCCGGGAATTGCAATGCGCGATCAAGGCCCGGCGGGGTGTAGACGCCTTGGTGGCGCATGCCTTTGAACTGGATGCGGCACATCAATTGGTCAAACGGCGTGGCGCCCCACATGTCGGATTCGGTCAGGGTCTGGTTGCCGATTGACGGCATGTCCACCGAGAACGGCTGGGTCGGTGAGTAGCGTTCGCCGGGGACATTGCCTTGTGGCACCGGGCGTTCTTCCACCCGCGCTATCGGCACGCCGGTTTCGCGGTTGAGCAGGAAGATCTCGCCCTGTTTGGTGACTTGCGCCAAGGCTGGCTGGGTGCCGCCCTTGTCGTCCGGCACGTCGTAGAGCAGCGGTTGCGCCGGCAGGTCGAAGTCCCAGAGGTCGTGGTGGGTGGTCTGGAAGTGCCAGCGCACCTGACCGGTCTTCACGTCGATGGCGACGATGGACGAGTTCCACTTGTCATCGAAGGCCGTGCGCTGGCCGCCGAAGAAGTCCGGGGTGGCGTTGCCGGTCGGCAGGTAGACCAGACCGAGTTTGTCGTCGTAGGACATGGCCGACCAGACGTTCGGCGTGCCACGGGTATAGGTCTCACCGGCCGGTGGGCGTTTGGTGGTGTTCGGGTTGCCCGGATCCCAAGCCCAGGCCAGTTCACCACTGCGCACGTCGTAGGCACGGACCACGCCTGGCGGTTCGCCGGTGGAGTAGTTGTCGGCCACACGACCACCGACGATCACCACATTGCCGGCGACCAGCGGAGTCGAGGTTTGCTGGTAGTAACCGGGTTTCACCTCACCCATGTCGGTTTTCAGATCGACTGTGCCTTTGTCGCCGAAGTCTGCGCACGGCTTGCCGGTATCGGCATTGATGGCGATCAGACGGGCGTCGCCGGTCGGCAGGAATAGACGTTTCGCACAGGCGGTTGGCTGGTTATCCGACGCTACAGGGGTTTCGGAATAACCCAGGCCACGGCAGCGCTGCCAGTTCGGCGCGGTGCCTTGGGGGTCGAACTTCCAGCGCTGGGTGCCGGTGTCGGCGTCCAGGGCGAAGACTTTGCCGTAGGCGGTGCAGGTGTAGACCGTGTCCCCGATTTGCAGCGGGGTGTTCTGATCTTCGGCGCCGGCGCCGGTGCTTTGCGGGATATCGCCGGTGTGGAAGGTCCAGGCCACCTGCAATTTGTCGATATTGCCTTTGTTGATCTGGTCCAGCGCGGCGAAGCGATTGCCGGCGGTGGTGTTGCCCCAGTGGGCCCAGTCTTTCTGTTCGGTGCCCGGTTTCACCGGAGTGACCGCCGGTTCAATGTTGGCCTTGACCACGTGGGTCGGCACGAACATGTAGGCCAGCGTGGCGACGATGCCAACGCCCAGAATGCCTGCCAGACCGTAAGCGCCACGCCCAGCATTAGCGCCGGAAGCACGCACTAGCGTGGGATAAATCAGCGCGACAACCAGGCCGATCACGGCAAACGTCAGCACCCGCGACACCAGCGGCCAGTAATCGAAACCGCTGTCCCACACCGCCCAGATCGCCGTCAGGATCAGCGCCACGCCATACAGCCACGCCCCCTGCGGCTTGCGCCGGGCAATCATCAACCCGGACACCAGCATCGCCAGGCCCATCAGCAGGAAGTACCAGCTCCCTCCCAAAGCAATCAGGTAACCACCGCCGCCGGCCAGGCCGAGCCCGATCAACGCGATCAGGACACCCAACCCCCACAGCAACCACTTGCTGCCGGCGGCAGCCCCAGAATTATTCATGTCGGAAGTTTTCCCCATTTGTGACAAGCGCGAAATGATGTACTACCTAGTTACTTATGGCAATTTGTCGCAGGTAAAAAAGTTCTGAACGGTACTGAAGCCAGATCAAACCTCCGCCACGCAAGCCGTGCTGTAACATGCCAACCCATCGATTTGTGTTGTTGGAGACGACCTTTGCCTGACACCCGCCCGCCCGTGCTTGACGAAATCGACCGCCAGTTGATCGCGGCCTTGCAAATCAATGCCCGTGAAAGCGTGGCCATGCTGGCCAGGCAATTGGGCATCGCACGCACCACGGTGACTTCACGGCTGGCACGGCTGGAAAAGGCCAAGGTCATCACCGGTTACGGCGTGCGCCTGGGTCAGCGCGTGGTGGATGGCGGGTTGCAGGCGTACGTCGGGATCACCGTGCAGCCGCGCTCCGGCAAGGAAGTGTTGCGCCGCCTTAGTGCGATGGCTCAGGTGCAGCAGCTATGCGCGGTGAGTGGTGAATTTGATTATGTGGCGTGGTTACGCACGGACTCGCCGGAGCAACTGGATCAGTTGCTGGATCAGATTGGCAGTGTGGATGGGGTGGAGAAGACGACCACGTCGATCATCTTGAGTAGCAAGATTGACCGGGGGCAGCCGGTTTAGCCGACGGAATGCAGTGAGAGATCGTCATATTGATCAGTTATCTGGCAAAACGACGACACATTGCGTCTTATTAACGTGTTCTACGCTCTCTAGAATGGCTGCCATCTTTTCCTATACTCAGACGCGCATCCCGCGTCGGGTCGCCAGCAAGGTCAGCCATGAACAAGAATAATCGCCATCCTGCAGACGGTAAAAAACCAGTCACCATTTTTGGTCCGGATTTTCCTTTCGCCTTCGACGACTGGATCGAGCACCCGGCCGGCCTCGGCAGTATTCCCGAGCATAACCACGGCGCAGAAGTGGCCATCGTCGGTGGCGGCATCGCAGGTCTGGTCGCCGCTTACGAACTGATGAAACTGGGCCTCAAACCCGTCGTCTATGAAGCCTCGAAGATGGGCGGTCGTCTGCGCTCCCAGGCGTTCAATGGCGCCGAAGGCATCGTTGCCGAGCTCGGCGGCATGCGTTTCCCGGTGTCGTCCACCGCGTTTTATCACTATGTCGACAAACTCGGCCTGGAAACCAAACCGTTCCCGAACCCGCTGACGCCCGCGTCGGGCAGCACGGTGATCGACCTGGAAGGCCAGACCCATTACGCACAGAAGCTGTCGGATCTTCCTGCACTGTTCCAGGAAGTGGCTGACGCCTGGGCCGATGCGCTGGAAGACGGCTCGCGCTTCAAAGAGATCCAGCAAGCGATCCGCGACCGCGACGTACCACGCCTTAAAGAGCTGTGGAACACCCTCGTTCCGCTGTGGGACGACCGCACGTTCTACGATTTTGTCGCCACCTCCAAAGCCTTCGCCAAGCTGTCGTTCCATCACCGCGAAGTGTTTGGCCAGGTCGGTTTCGGCACCGGCGGCTGGGACTCGGACTTCCCCAACTCGATGCTGGAAATCTTCCGCGTCGTGATGACCAACTGCGACGATCACCAGCACCTGGTGGTCGGCGGTGTCGAACAAGTGCCGCTGGGCATCTGGCGCCATGTGCCGGAACGTTGCGTGCATTGGCCAGAAGGCACCAGCCTCAGTTCGTTGCACCGGGGCGCCCCGCGTTCCGGGGTGAAGAAAATCGCCCACGCACCGAATGGCCGTTTCACGGTCACCGACAACTATGGCGACAGCCGCGAATACGCCGCCGTATTGACCACCTGCCAGAGCTGGCTGCTGACCACCCAGATCGAATGCGACGAAACCCTGTTCTCGCAAAAGATGTGGATGGCCCTCGACCGCACCCGCTACATGCAATCCTCGAAGACCTTTGTGATGGTCGACCGGCCTTTCTGGAAAGACAAGGATCCCGAAACCGGCCGCGACCTGATGAGCATGACCCTCACCGATCGCCTGACCCGCGGCACTTACCTGTTCGACAACGGCGACGACAAGCCCGGCGTGATTTGCCTGTCGTACTCGTGGATGAGCGATGCGCTGAAAATGCTCCCGCACCCGGTGGAAAAGCGCGTGAAGCTGGCGCTGGATGCGTTGAAGAAGATTTACCCGAAAGTCGACATCGCCGCGCGGATCATTGGCGACCCGATCACGGTGTCCTGGGAATCCGACCCGCATTTCCTCGGCGCCTTCAAAGGCGCCCTGCCAGGCCACTATCGCTACAACCAACGCATGTACGCGCACTTCATGCAGGACGATATGCCAGCCGAGCAGCGCGGGATTTTCATTGCCGGCGACGATGTTTCCTGGACGCCGGCCTGGGTTGAAGGCGCGGTGCAGACCTCGCTCAACGCGGTGTGGGGCATCATGAAACATTTCGGCGGTGAAACTCACGCCGAGAACCCGGGTCCAGGAGATGTGTTCAACGAGATCGGTCCGATCGCCCTGCCCGAGTAAGAGGAATCCGAAATGCGCGTAGCCCTTTACCAATGTCCGCCGCTGCCCCTGGACATCGCCGGCAATCTGCAACGCCTGCATCAATTGGCGCTGGAGGCCAAAGGCGCCGACTTGCTGGTGCTGCCGGAGATGTTCCTGACCGGCTACAACATCGGCGTCGATGCGGTCAGCGTCCTTGCCGAGGTGCACAACGGTGAATCGGCGCAGCAGATTGCGCGCATCGCGAAGACGGCCGGGATTGCCATACTTTATGGCTACCCCGAGCGCACCGAAGACGGCCAGATCTACAACTCCGTGCAGTTGATCGACGCCCAGGGCGAGCGCCTGTGCAACTACCGCAAGACGCACCTGTTCGGCGACCTCGATCACTCGATGTTCAGCGCCGGCGGGGATGATTTCCCCCTGGTTGAGCTCAATGGCTGGAAACTCGGCTTCCTGATTTGCTACGACATGGAGTTCCCGGAGAACGCCCGACGCCTGGCCCTGGCCGGTGCCGAGCTGATCCTGGTGCCGACGGCGAACATGATTCCCTTCGACTTTGTCGCCGATGTCACCGTCCGCGCCCGGGCTTTCGAAAACCAGTGCTATGTGGCTTACGCCAACTATTGTGGCCATGAAGGCGACATCCAATACTGCGGCCAAAGCAGCATCGCCGCGCCGGATGGCAGCCGTATCGCCCAGGCCGGGCTGGATGAAGCGCTGATTGTCGGTGAGCTGGATCGGCAGTTGATGGTCGATTCCCGCGCGGCCAATCGCTACCTGCTTGATCGCCGTCCCGAGCTTTACGGCGAGCTGAACAAGCGCTGAGACACAGTTATCCGCTAGCATTAGCGCTTCTCTGTTCTGGAAGTGCTCATGCCTGCGTTGAATCATCCCCGCCCACATACTGAAACCCTGGCCAACGGCCTGCGGGTGACGCTGCGTCATGCCCCGGATTTGAAGCGCAGTGCTGCGGCGTTGCGGGTGGCGGCCGGCAGTCATGACGTGCCTTTGGCCTGGCCCGGACTGGCGCACTTTCTTGAGCATTTGCTGTTTCTGGGGACCGAGCGCTTTCCTACTGGCCAAGGGCTGATGGCCTACGTCCAGGGTCATGGCGGCCAGGTGAATGCGCGCACCCGTGAGCGCACGACGGACTTCTTTTTCGAATTGCCGCCTCAGGCATTTGCCGGTGGGCTGGAGCGTCTGTCAGACATGCTCGCTCACCCGCGTATGAATCTGGACGATCAGTTGCGGGAACGGGAAGTGTTGCAGGCGGAATGTGTTGCGTGGTCCCAGGATGCTACCGCGCAACAGCAACTGGCCTTGTTCGATGGGCTATCGGAATCCCATCCGTTGCGGGCGTTTCATGCAGGCAATCGGGATAGTTTGCAGGTGCCGCAGCCTGAGTTTCAGCTCGCGTTAACAGATTTTTATCAGCGGTTTTATCAGACTGGGCAGATGACATTGAGTCTGGCCGGACCACAGAGTCTTGATGAGTTGAGAGCGATGGCCGAGGTGTTCGGTGCAGTCATCGCCCAAGGTGGAAAAGCCCTGCAACACACGCCTGTTTCTCTGATGGATTCTTCCGACAAAAGTTATCAACAGGCTAGCGATCGTCGGCTGGACCTGCTGTTCACCTTCGAAGCGCTTCCCGACTCATCACCTGAGGCCTTAGCGTTCCTGTGCCATTGGCTGAACGCCGCGAAATCCGGCGGCCTGCTGGCCAAACTGCAAGACAGCGGCATGGCCGACAGCCTGAAAGCCTCGCCGCTGTATCAGTTCGCCGGGCAAGCCGTGCTTCACATCGAATTCAAACTGCCCGCCAACGCAACACCGACGGGAATCCGTGAACAACTGATGGATTGGCTGGGATTCTTCGCCGCCCAACAAGACTGGCGCGGCCTGCGCGACGAGTACGCGGCCCTGCTGCTGCGTCAACAGCAAGTCAGCAGCGCCCTGCAACTGGCGCAACGGGACAGCGAACAGCTTGAAACCGGGCTATCCGAGCAGGGTGTTAGCGCCCTCAAGGACGTCATGAAACAAATCGGCGCTGTGGATAACTTCACCGGCCAATGGCAACTGCCGGCGCCTAATCCGTTTTTGCGCTTAGAGACACCCATCGCCAATGCCGGGCTGATCCGTGGCCAGACCAGCGCCCATCGAGGCCTGCGCACCTTTGCCCAGGATCGTTCCCGAGGACGTCGTGAGCGTTCACCGATGCAGTTCAGTCAGGCGCTGCCGGGGAATACCGACGAGGGCGCCATTTACCTGCGCTGGCGGCTGGATTCGGCGCCGGATGGCCGCCTCCAATCGCACCTGGAAACCAGCCTTGAGCCATTGTGTGAGGACGCCCGTCAGGCTGGTGTCGATATGTCCTTCAGCGCAACGGGCAATGAATGGCTGATGAAAATGACCGGTCTGCAGGAGCCGATGCCAACAGTCCTCGAACATGCGCTGACCGCTCTGACAAACGCTGATGCCGATTTCCCACAAGCGGAGCCGGCAAGTCCTGCGCTGATACCCATTCGGCAGCTACTCAAAGCGCTGCCGGAGCATGGCGTCCAACACACTGTCAGTTCCGGCGATCTGCAAAAACTCTGGTCAAGCGCACGCTGGGATGGTCTGGCCGTGGGCCTGTCCGCCCAGACCCAAGCGGCCATGGGCGTTGCCTTGAGCCGTATCCCCGGCACTGCGGACAGTCAGTTGACGCCGCCATGCTTGATCAACGCGCAGCATTTGTGGAATCACCACGACACAGGCTCCAGCGATCACGCATTGCTACTGTTCTGTCCGACAGCCACACAGGACATATCTGACGAAGCCTGCTGGCGTCTGCTCGCCCACCTGAGCCAAACGCCGTTCTACCAACGCTTGCGGGTCGAGCTTCAACTGGGTTACGCCGTATTCAGCGGCATACGCCAGATAAACGGCCAGACCGGATTATTGTTTGGTGTGCAATCACCCCATGTCGCTGCCGCTGAATTGCTGAAACACATCGAACACTTCTTGAGCGGACTGAGCGACGGCATCGATGACGCGACTTACCTCGCGCAGCGCCAAGCCCTCGCCGACCAATTCGACAGCGCCACCCTGCCCAACGCCCAGGCCGCCGAACTCCTGTGGCAGGCCAGGCTCGCCGGCCACTCGTCGGATTACCTGACGCAACTTCCTGAAGCAATTTTAAAGATCGACCGCCAAGCACTGATCACCGCCGCCCAACGCCTGAATAACGCCGAAGGCGGCTGGCGCTGCCTGGCCAACGCGGCTTGCCCTGGTGCGCCCTGGCAAGCGGCAAAATGATCATTACCGACGCTGCAATTAGCTTTCTCAAAGTTTCACGGGCAACGGCTCGGTAATTTTGAGTAACATAGCCACCTAACTATCTGAACATCTCCGGCTGGAGGTGGACTATATGTATAGGTCTCAACTGTCCCATCCACCTGAAAGGAGCACTCCCATGTCCTGGTCCAAACCTGCTTACACCGACCTGCGTATCGGCTTTGAAGTCACCATGTACTTCGCAAGCCGCTGAGTTTGTATCGTTGTGCAACGCCTCGGTCTGCCGAGGCGTTTTTATTTTCAGCGTTGAAATGATGGAGCAGCCATGTTTGTCCAGATTCTAGGTTCCGCCGCCGGCGGTGGTTTCCCGCAGTGGAATTGCAACTGCGTGAACTGCGCAGGCTTTCGCGACGGCAGCCTGAACGCCAAGGCGCGGACTCAGTCGTCCATCGCGATTTCCGATGACGGCGTGAACTGGGTGCTGTGCAACGCCTCGCCGGACATCCGCGCCCAACTCCAGGGTTTCGCCCCAATGCAACCCGGCCGCGCCCTGCGCGATACCGGGATCAGCGCGATCATCCTGATGGACAGCCAGATCGACCACACCACCGGCCTGCTCAGCCTGCGTGAAGGCTGCCCGCATCAAGTCTGGTGCACCGACATGGTCCACGAAGACCTGAGCACCGGGTTTCCGCTGTTCACCATGCTGACCCACTGGAACGGCGGGCTGAACTGGAACCGTATCGAACTCGACCAGAGTTTCACTGTGCCGGCCTGCCCGAACCTGCGTTTCACCCCGCTGCCCCTGCGTAGCGCCGCCCCGCCCTACTCGCCGCACCGCTTCGACCCGCACCCGGGCGACAACATCGGCCTGATCGTCGAAGACCTCAGCACCGGCGGCAAACTGTTTTACGCGCCGGGCCTGGGCAAGGTCGACGCGCCGCTGCTGGAAATCATGGCCGGCAGCGATTGCCTGTTGGTGGACGGTACGATGTGGGACGACGATGAAATGCAGCGCCGTGGCGTCGGCACTCGCACCGGTCGGGAAATGGGTCATTTGGCGCAGAACGGCCCCGGCGGCATGCTGGAAGTGCTGGAACAACTGCCCAAGCAGCGCAAAGTGCTTATCCACATCAACAACACCAACCCGATCCTGGATGAGGATTCGCCGGAACGGGCGGAGCTGGTTCGTCGTGAGGTTGAAGTGGCGTATGACGGCATGAGTATTGTGTTGTAGCGAAGGGCGATATCGCGAGCAAGCTTTGCTCCTACGGGTTAGCGCTGTCCCCTTGTAGGAGCAAGGCTTGCCCGCGATGAGGCCAGACCCGACACCAAAGAATCCACCGGTCCTACCCGGAGAACCAAAATGACTGACACCGCAATGTCCCCTACTGAGTTCGAAGCCGCCCTGCGCGCCAAGGGCGCCTACTACCACATCTACCACCCGTATCATGTGGCGATGTATGAAGGTCGGGCGACCCGCGAGCAGATCCAGGGTTGGGTCGCCAACCGATTCTACTATCAGGTGAACATTCCCCTGAAAGACGCTGCGATCCTCGCCAACTGCCCGGATCGCGAGATCCGTCGCGAGTGGATTCAGCGCCTGCTCGACCATGATGGCGCCCCCGGCGAAGACGGTGGCATTGAAGCCTGGTTGCGCCTGGGCCAAGCGGTCGGCCTCGACCCGGATCAGTTGCGCTCCCAGGAACTGGTGCTGCCCGGCGTGCGTTTCGCCGTGGACGCCTACGTCAACTTCGCCCGCCGCGCCAGTTGGCAGGAAGCCGCCAGCAGCTCATTGACCGAATTGTTCGCACCACAAATCCATCAATCGCGCCTCGACAGTTGGCCCCAGCATTACCCGTGGATCGACCCGGCCGGCTACGAGTATTTCCGCACGCGCCTGGGCCAGGCCCGTCGCGATGTCGAGCATGGTCTCGCAATCACTTTGCAGCACTACACGACGCGGGAAGGCCAGGAGCGCATGCTGGAAATTCTCCAGTTCAAACTGGACATTCTTTGGAGCATGCTCGATGCCATGACCATGGCCTACGAGCTCAATCGCCCGCCGTATCACAGTGTGACCGAACAACGGGTCTGGCATAAAGGAATCACCTTATGAGTTTCGATCGCAGCAAGACCCCGACCTGGCGCACGGGCTACCGTTTCCAGTACGAACCGGCGCAGAAAGGCCACGTGCTGCTGTACCCGGAAGGCATGATCAAACTTAATGAAAGCGCCGCGCTGATCGGTGGTTTGATCGACGGCGAGCGTGATGTGGCGGCAATCATCGCCAAACTGGACGCGCAGTTCCCCGGCGTACCGGAGCTCGGTGAAGACATCGAGCAATTCATGGAGGTCGCCCGTGCTCAGCACTGGATCGAACTTGCCTGATTCTGTGTCAGACAAGTTACCGCCCAAACCCGAAATCGGCCTGCCCTTGTGGTTGCTGGCCGAACTGACCTATCGCTGCCCGCTGCAATGCCCGTACTGCTCCAATCCGCTGGATTTCGCCGAGCAAGGCAAAGAACTCAGCACCGAACAGTGGATCAAGGTGTTTCGCGAAGCGCGGGAGATGGGTGCGGCGCAGTTGGGTTTCTCCGGCGGTGAACCGCTGGTGCGCCAGGACCTCGCCGAGCTGATCGCCGAGGCGCGCAAGCTGGGGTTCTACACCAACCTGATCACCTCCGGCATCGGCCTCACCGAACAGAAAATCAGCGACTTCAAGAAGGCCGGCCTGGACCATATCCAGATCAGTTTCCAGGCCAGTGACGAACAGGTGAACAACCTGCTGGCCGGCTCGAAAAAGGCTTTCGCGCAGAAGCTGGAAATGGCCCGTGCGGTGAAGGCCCATGGCTATCCGATGGTGCTGAACTTCGTGACCCATCGGCACAACATCGACAAGATCGACCGCATCATCGAGCTGTGCATCGCCCTTGAAGCGGACTTCGTCGAACTCGCCACTTGCCAGTTCTACGGTTGGGCGCAGCTCAATCGTGTCGGCCTGTTGCCGACCAAGGAACAGCTGGTGCGCGCCGAACGCGTCACCAATGAATACCGCGCCAAACTGGAAGCCGAAGGGCATCCATGCAAGCTGATTTTCGTTACCCCGGACTACTACGAAGAACGCCCGAAAGCCTGCATGAACGGCTGGGGCAGCATCTTTCTGACAGTCACGCCGGACGGAACCGCCCTGCCCTGTCACGGCGCCCGACAGATGCCGGTGCAATTTCCCAACGTGCGCGATCACAGCATGCAACACATCTGGTACGACTCGTTCGGCTTCAACCGCTTTCGCGGTTACGACTGGATGCCTGAGCCATGCCGTTCGTGTGATGAGAAAGAAAAAGACTTCGGCGGCTGTCGCTGCCAGGCCTTCATGCTCACCGGTGACGCCAGCAATGCCGACCCGGTGTGCAGCAAATCGGAACATCACGGCGTGATTCTCAAGGCCCGCGAAGAAGCCGAACACGCGACCCAGACCATCGAACAACTGGCCTTTCGCAATGAACGAAACTCACGCCTCATCGCTAAAAGCAGCTGAACCCTTCAGCGCCATCAAGGCTGTCGCGGCCGGCATCGACTTTGCCGAGTTGCAGGTCGGCCGTCATGGCTTGTTCTGGAACGAGTACCGTCCAGAGGATGCCGCGTGCCGGATCTGGCATTGGCACGATGGCGAGGCCCGATGCCTGACGCCGCCAGGGTTCAGTGCACGCAGTCGCGTGTACGAATATGGCGGTGGGGCGTTTTGTCTGACGGATGACGGGATTGTTTTCGTTAACGAGGCGGACCAGCAGCTCTATCGGCAATCGCTGAAGGGAGAGACTCCTGAGGTGCTGACGTCGAGTGGTTGCCGTTATGGCGATCTGCAGTTTGCCAACGGCCAGGTGTTGGCGGTTGAAGAAAACCATGATCAGCATCGGTTGGTGGCCATCGACCTGGCGGACGGTGTGCGTCATTTGTTGGCCGAGGGCGCGGACTTTTACGCCGCGCCGACGCTGAGCCCGGATGCTCGACGCCTGGCCTGGATTGAGTGGAGTCGGCCGGACCAGCCATGGACCGCGACTCGTTTGATGGTTGCCGAACGCCAGAATGAAGGTGGCTTTGCTCAGCCGCGTTGTGTGGCCGGCGATGGTGCTGAAGAGTCGTTGCAACAACCTCGGTTTGATGACAGCGGGCGCCTGTATTGCCTGACCGACCGCGACGGCTACTGGCAGCCGTGGGTGGAATCCGCAGAGGGATTGAACCCGCTGGCTAGCGCTAATGCCGATCATGGACCGGCACCGTGGCAGCTCGGCGGCAGCACGTGGTTGCCGCTGGGCGAAAACAGTTATCTGGCGAGCTGGACCGAAGGCGGGTTTGGCCGACTGGGCCTTTGCGGCGAAGCGCCTGAAGATTTCATCGGGGACTACAGCCGTTTCCGAAGTCTCGCACTGGATGCACAGTTTATTTACTGCATCGCCGCCTCGCCGGTCAGCTCCTCGGCGGTGATCGCCATCAACCGCCACACCCGACAAGTCAAAGTCCTCGCTGGCGGCATTGCGCCCTTGCCCGCCGAGCAGATCAGCCGCCCACAAACCCTGCGCTACCCAAGCGGTTCGGGCGAGGCCCACGGCTTTTTCTATCCGGCGATGACCGGCGCCGCGAAGCCGCCGCTGGTGGTGTTCATCCACGGCGGCCCGACCTCGGCCTGCTACCCGATGCTCGACCCGCGCATCCAGTATTGGGCGCAACGGGGTTTCGCCGTGGCCGACCTGAACTACCGGGGCAGCAGCGGCTATGGCCGGGCTTATCGTCAGGCGCTGCACTTGAGTTGGGGCGATGTGGATGTGGAGGATGCCTGTGCCGTGGTCGCCTATCTCGCCGAACGCGGGCTGATCGATGGCGACAAGGCTTTCATTCGCGGCGGCAGTGCTGGCGGCTATACCACCCTTTGCGCGCTGGCCTTTCACAAGGTCTTTCGCGCCGGGGCCAGCCTGTATGGCGTGAGCGATCCGGTTGCACTGGCCAGGGCGACTCACAAATTTGAAGGCGACTACCTGGATTGGTTGATTGGCGATCCGCTGCAGGACGCCGAACTTTACGCCGCCCGCACGCCACTGCTGCACGCGAGCAATATCTCGGTGCCTGTGATCTTCTTTCAAGGTGAACTGGACGCCGTGGTGGTGCCGCAGCAAACCCGCGACATGGTCACGGCGCTGGAGGACAACGGCATTCTGGTTGAGGCCCACTATTACGCGGATGAGCGTCATGGGTTTCGCAAGGCGGGGAACCAGGCGCATGCGCTGGAGCAGGAGTGGTTGTTTTATCGGCGGGTGATGGATTTAGCAGATTGAAACCGCGGCGCGCCCTTCGCGGGCAAGTCGGAACGCCGCCCGCTCGCTCCTACAGGTTTGTGTCGTTCAACAATCCCGTAGGAGCGAGCGGGCGGCGTTCCGACTTGCCCGCGAAGGCAATCTATCTGACGCCGAAAATGTCAGCGCTTGGCGATGATATAAACCGCATGCACGATCCCCGGAATGTAACCGCACAACGTCAGCAGAATATTCAGCCAGAACGCCCCGGCGAAACCGACTTGCAGAAACACACCCAGGGGCGGCAACAGAATGGCAATGATGATTCGAATAAAGTCCATGGGTCAGCTCCTGATTTGAAGTTTGGCTTGTGTAAGCCACACAGCTAATCGACCTGTGCCGTTCGTCAGGGTTCAGTACGGTTTTTCAGACCAACATTTCGCCGAGACAAAAAAACGCCCCACACCAAAAGAAGCAGGTATGGGGCGATGCGTTATTACCGCGAGACGGTTCGGAAATTCGTGTAGGACGGCTCTGATCAGACGGCAATCCCTTTGCGGCACTGCAGTTGCGCGGTGCGTACTCGGGAGAACGCGCGGGCCAGGCGCAGGAGCATTTCGTCGATGTTGGCTTTGCTGACGGTGAGGGCTGGTGTGAAGCGCAGGCAATCGGGTTGCGGGGCGTTGAGGAGCAAGCCTTCGCAGAGTGCGGCTTTGACTACCGCGTCTGCTGAATCGTCGGACAGGGTCAGTCCCCAGAGCAGCCCGTGGCCACGCAATTCGCCGTGGCCGTAGCGATGGGACAGCCGCCTCAGACCTTCTCCAAGGTATCGACCGGTCTGCTGCACATGATCGAGAAATCTTTTGTCGTGCACGCTATCGAGCACGGCCAGACCGGCAGCGGTCATCAGCGCATTGCCGTGATGGGTGCCGGTCATTTCACCGAGGTCGAAACAGCACGCCTTGCCCCGGGCCAGCAACGCCGCCAACGGCACGCCGCCACCCAGACCTTTGCCGAGCACAACGATATCGGCTCGCACGCCGTAGGACTGTTCCGCGAGCAAGGTGCCGCAGCGGCCGATCCCGGTCTGCACTTCGTCGAGGATCAGCAGGATGCCCAATTCGCGACACAAGCGTTCGATGCCCTTGAGGTAATGCTCGTCGGCCGCGATTACCCCGGCTTCACTCTGGATCGGTTCGAGCATGATCGCCACGGTCCGGGCATCCACGGCCGCGTGCAACGCTGGAAGGTCATTGAAAGGAACGTGGCTGAAACCCGGCAACTGAGGCTCGAATCGGTTGGTCAGATTCGAACTGTCCGACGCTGAAATCGTCCCGAGACTACGGCCATGACAACCCTTATTAGCGACGATGATTCGCGAAGCGCCCCCACGATGCAGTTGACCCCACTTGCGAGCCAACTTGATCGCTGCGTCGCAGGCTTCGCTGCCACTGTTGAGCAGGTACGCCTGATCGCTGCCGGTACTGGTGCAGAGGCGTTCGGCGAGGTTGAGCATGCCGCGGTTATGCAGGCCGAAGCCGGGGTTGATCAGCGATCGGGCCTGATCGGAAATCGCGTTAACCAGCACTGATGGACTGTGCCCCAAGCTGTTGGCGCCGCCGCCCTGGGTGAAATCCAGATAGGCGCGGTCATCGCTGTCCCACAACCACGAGCCCTGGCCGCGGACAAAAATCTGTTGTGGCCGCTCGACACTGGGCATCAGGCACTCGCTGGACAGGTTGTCACTGCAAGACGGCAATGAGGTGTCCATGACCAGGTCATCCAGACTGGGTGGGCTGCGCCGCAAACTAAACAGATTCATGGAAAAAAACCTCGTTTGAGGTTTTTTGTCTTTCCTATGTAAACACCATCACTGCAAACGGTATTCATCGCGCTTTCTGGCCCTGTAAGCCTTATGAATGCGGTTAGACTAGGCTCAGGCACGGCGCTGAGCCATTTCGATTTCACAGCATTTTCGATAAGCATTACTTATGGATTTCAAGCAACTGCGTTATTTCGTCGCGGTCTATGAAGAAGGCCATGTGGGCCGGGCTGCGGAGCGACTGTCCATCTCCCAACCGGCACTGTCGCAACAGATCCGCCACCTTGAGCAGAACCTCGATGTGAGCCTGTTTGAACGCAGCAGCAAACGCTTGCTGCCGACCCTCGCGGCGCACACGCTGTATAACCACGCGCTACCCCTGCTCGATGGCCTGCAACGGGCGCGGGAAGCCCTGGGTAATTTCAAGGGACAGGCATTGCGCACCTTGGCCATCGGCGTGTTGCAAACCGTGCACAGCAGCCTGGTGCCGCAGATGCTCGAACGGGTGCGCAAGGCCCAGCCGCATCTGGTGGTGCAAATCTATGAGCTGACCGGCATGGAGATCGAGCGGCGCTTGCTCAATGGTTCCCTGGACATCGGCATCAGCTACCTGCCAACCCGTCAACCGGGACTGCACGGTGTGTTGTTGTACGAAGATGAACTGACGCTCGTCATCCCGGCGGATCATCCGTTGCGCGAATTCAAGAAAGTCTCCATGAGTCAGGCCGCGGAATTACCGATGCTGCTACTGGGCGAGGAGTTTCAACTGCGGCAGATCTGGCAGGCGCAATTGGCCAGCCTGGGGCGACGGCCGCAGGTGCAGGCGGAACTGAACAATATGGCGGGAATTCTCGACAGCCTGCCCCATACCCGGTTGGCCACGGTGTTGCCCGGGCGTTCGCAAAAGGCGCTGGGTAATCATGAACTGCTGTGGAAACCGCTGACCGAGCCGCGCGTGCCGCTGAAAGTCGGATTGGTGTGTCGAGATGTGCAACGGCAACAAGCCTCTATGGCCTTGTTGCAGACATTGCTGGAAGAAGTGCTGAATGCGCCCGATGAGCGCTTGAACAGCCCGGCGAAAATGACCTGAGCCCTTTTCTACAGGCAAAAGAAAACCCCGCCGAAGCGGGGCTTTGCAGACTGTTTCCCTGACATCCATTTCACTCCGCCATCCTGGCAGAATCCTACGTGTCCGTGTTGTTGCTTTGCGCTTCCTGCGCGACGTCCATGTGAAGTAGATTAGCTCTGGATCCAATCGGCGCATATGGGAAAACAGCAGCACGTCATGTAAGAGAATGCTTACATAACGTTACATCGTCAGAATTGCGAAGCATCCAGCAGGAACAGCGATTCGCTGCCGGCCTTCACCGACGCGCTCAACGAGTGAATCCGCGGCAGCAGGCGGGCGAAATAGAAGCGCGCGGTGCCGAGTTTGCTCGCGTAGAAATCGTCCTGCGCCTCTTTGCCGTAGGCCGCTTTGGCCATCAATGCCCACATGTAGGCATAGGCAACGTATCCAAATACTTGCAGATACTCGACCGACGCCGCGCCGATTTCATTCGGGTTATTTTTCGCCCGGTCCAGCAGCCACGAAGTCAGTTCATCAAGGGTGGTCACCGCGTCATTCAATGGCTTGGTGAACTCCGCCAGGTCAGCGCTGGCGGTCGCAGTGAAGTGACGAATTTCGTCGGCGAACAGGTTATAGAACGCCCCGCCACTGCCAACAATCTTGCGCCCTACAAGGTCCAGCGCCTGAATGCCGTTGGTGCCTTCGTAGATCTGGGTGATACGTACGTCACGAACCAGTTGTTCCTGGCCCCATTCGCGGATGTAACCGTGGCCGCCGAACACCTGCTGGCCGTGCACGGTGGTTTCCAGTCCCAGATCGGTCAGGAATGCCTTGGCCACTGGGGTCAGCAACGCAACCAGGTCTTCCGCACGTTTGCGGGTGGTCGCGTCTTCGCTGAACTTGGCGGTGTCCAGTTGCATCGCCACGTACGTCGAGAAGGCACGGCCGCCTTCGTTCGAGGCTTTCATGGTCAGCAACATGCGACGCACGTCCGGGTGGACGATGATCGGGTCAGCGACTTTGTCTTTGTTTTGCGCGCCGGTCGGGGAACGGCTTTGCAGGCGATCGCGGGCGTATTCGACAGCGTTCTGGTACGAGCGCTCGCCGGTGGCCAGGCCCTGGATACCCACGCCAAGACGCTCGTAGTTCATCATGGTGAACATCGCGGCCAGGCCTTTGTTCGGCTCGCCGACCAGATAACCCACGGCTTCATCGAAGTTCATCACGCAAGTCGCGGACGCCTGGATGCCCATCTTGTGCTCGATCGAACCGCAGTTCGCCGGGTTACGTGCGCCCAGGCTGCCATCGGCATTGACCATGAACTTCGGCACCAGGAACAGCGAGATGCCTTTCGGCCCGGCCGGTGCGTCCGGCAGTTTGGCCAGTACCAGGTGGATGATGTTTTCGGTGAGGTCGTGTTCGCCGCCGGTGATGAAGATCTTGGTGCCGCTGACTTTGTAGGAACCGTCGGCCTGAGGTTCGGCCTTGGTGCGGATGATCCCCAGGTCTGTACCAGCGTGCGGTTCGGTCAGGCACATGGAGCCAGCCCAGACGCCGGCATACATGTTCGGCAGGTACGCGGCTTTCAGCTCGTCGCTGGCGTGGGCGTTGATCGACAGGCAGGCACCGGCGGTCAGCATCGGGTACAGACCGAACGACAGGCTGGAGGAGTTGACCATTTCTTCGACCTGGGCCGAAACCGCTTTAGGCATGCCCATGCCGCCGTAGGCCGGATCACCACCGACACCGACCCAACCGCCTTCAGCGTAAGTCTGATAAGCCTGTGGGAAACCTGCCGGCGTGGTGACGGCACCGTCCGCCCAATGGCAACCTTCTTCGTCAGCCGCACGGCTCAGGGGCGCGATGCTTTTGCTGGTGACCTTGCCGGCTTCTTCGAGAATGGCTTCGACGGTTTCGGCATCGACGGTGTCCGCCAGCGCCGGCAGCTCGGCCCAGAGTTTGGCGACCTCGAAAACTTCATTGAGGACGAAGCGCATATCGCGCAGGGGCGCTTTGTAGTCAGCCATGGCAAACCTCGCAGGATCTAAACGGGTGATTCGTAGGAATTGTGCTTTCGTTGGGTTCGAGTGTAACCCAACAACTTTTACGACACATAGGGTCAGCTCATGACTGATTTGTAATGTTTAGTCATTGGCGTATATCCGGTAAAACGTATTCGCGGGCAAGCCTCGCTCCTACAGGTCCTCGCTGTGCGCAGACTTCGCGAACGACACAAAACTGTAGGAGCGAGGCTTGCCCGCGAAGCTTTTAAAACCGATTAAAGCGCAAACAACTCCGCCGGCAGCTTCATCAGGCAATCACTTCCCGCCTCGATCGCCGCCCGATGAGCGGCGGTACGCGGCAGCAAACGCTTGAAGTAGAACTCGCAGGTCGCCAGTTTGCCCTGGCAATAATCGGCATCGCCGCTGCCCGCATCGATCTGTGCCTGAGCCACCAACGCCATTCGCAACTACAAATACCCAAGGATGATGTACCCGCTGTACATCAAGTAATCCACCGACGCTGCGCCGACTTCATCCGGGTTTTTCATCGCGGCCATGCCGACTTTAGTGGTCACCTCGCCCCACTGCTGATTCAAGCCATTGAGCTGTGCCACGAAGCTGCCCAGTTGCGGATGCTCGGCATTCGCCGCGCAGAACTTATGGACGATTTTGGTGAACCCCCGCAACAGTTTGCCTTGGCTGCCAAGGACCTTGCGCCCCAGCAGATCCAGTGCCTGAATGCCGTTGGTGCCCTCGTAGATCGGCGCAATCCGGCAGTCGCGGACCAGCTGTTCCATGCCCCATTCGCGGATAAAACCGTGCCCGCCAAACACCTGCATACCGTGGTTGGTCACCTCCAGGCCGGTATCGGTCATGAAGGCTTTGCAGATTGGCGTCAGGAACGCCAACAGGTCCTCGGCATCCTGACGCGCCGTAGCATCTGAGCTCAGATGAGCAACATCCAGCAACTGCGCGGTGAAATAGGTCAGCGCCCGGTTGCCTTCGTTGAAGGCCTTCATCGTCAGCAACATCCGCCGCACATCGGGGTGCACGATGATCGGGTCGGCGGCTTTTTCCGGGGCTTTCGGGCCGGTCAGCGAGCGCATTTGCAGGCGGTCGTTGGCGTACTTGATCGCGCCCTGGAAGCTCGCTTCGCCCAGACACAAACCCTGCATGCCGGTGCCCAGGCGTGCGTGGTTCATCATGGTGAACATGCAGTTCAGGCCCTTGTTCGCTTCACCAATCAAATAGCCCTTGGCCTCGTCAAAATTGAGCACGCAGGTGGCCGAAGCCTTGATGCCCATCTTGTGCTCGATGGAGCCGCAGGAAACGCCATTGCGCTCGCCCGCTTCGCCGTTAGCATCGGGTAGTAATTTGGGCACGATAAACAGCGAAATGCCCTTGGTCCCGGCCGGCGCGTCCGGCAGCTTGGCCAATACCAAATGAATGATGTTGTCGCTCATGTCGTGTTCACCGGCGGAGATGAAGATCTTGCTGCCGGAGATCGCATAACTGCCGTCGGCCTGGGGCACCGCGCGGGTCTTGATGATGCCCAGGTCGGTGCCGCAATGGGCTTCGGTCAGGCACATGGTCCCGGTCCACTGGCCGGCGGTGAGTTTGCTCAGGTAGGTCTGTTTTTGCTCTTCGGTGCCATGGGCGTGGATCGCCGACATCGCGCCGTGGGTCAGGCCTGGGTACATGCCCCAGGAGGTATTGCTGGAGGCGACCATCTCACTGATGACCAGCCCCAGTGAAAGAGGCAAACCCTGGCCGCCATGAACCGGATCAGCCGCCAGGCCATGCCAGCCACCCTCGACGTATTGGGCGAAGGCTTGCTTGAAACCTGTAGGCGTTGTCACCACGCCGTTGTCGAAATGGCAGCCTTCTTCGTCGCCGCTGCGATTGAGCGGTGCGAGGACGTTCTCACAGAATTTCGCGCCTTCTTCGAGGATCGCGTTGACCATGTCCGGGCTGGCATCGGTGGCACCCAGCGCGGCGTAGTTGCCATGGAAGTCGAAGACGTGGTCGATCAGAAAGCGCATATCGCGCAGGGGAGCTTTGTACTCGGGCATGGTCGTTTCTCCGGCGGCAGATTCCTCAAACCTACTGCCGCGCACCACGCCTCACAATCACAGTCCAGACGCTGAATGCGCCGTCATCACTCAACCCGCAGCGGCATCCATGCGCACTGCGCCACGGCGGCTCTGACCGAACGCCACCACGCAGTTGCGCCCGGCGCCCTTGGCGCTGTAGAGCGCCTCATCCGCGGACTTGAGCACTTGTTCGGGGGTGCGCTGCTCCAAGCGTTCGGCGACGCCGATGCTGACCGTGACCGACACGCTGGAAGCGCCGGAGCCGGCTCGACGCTGGCGACCTTGCTGATCGTCCTGAGGCCGGTCCGGATTACGCAATTGAATGTTGTAGGAGGCAATCGACTCGCGGATGACTTCCAGGTGCGGCATGCACTCTTCCAGCGTCTTGCCCGCGAACACCAGGGCGAATTCCTCGCCACCGTAGCGATACGCCCTACCGCCGCCGCTGATTTTCGACAGTTTGCTGGCCACCAGGCGCAGCACCTGATCGCCGACATCATGGCCGTGGGTGTCGTTGAATTTCTTGAAGTGATCGACGTCGCTCATCGCCAGCACGTAATTGCGCCCCAGGCGCTGCATGCGTTCGTTCAAGGCGCGACGGCCCGGCAGGCCGGTGAGTTCGTCGCGGAAAGCCATTTGATAGGCTTCGTGGGCAACGGCCGCGGCAATCATCAGCATCACCTGGCTGCACATGATGTTCAGGGTGAACGGCAGGATGAAGGTTTTCGGCAACATCCAGAACAACCCCAGCAGCCCCACCAATTGCGCGGCGTGCAACGGCCTCGGATTGCGCCAGTATTGCCAGGCCAACAAGACAAAAGAGGCGATGAAGACCGGGTAGGACAACTGGATCAGGCTCATCCATGCTCCGTGCAAGGCCGGCCAGCGGATTTCCGACAGCCACATCAGCAGCGCCTGTGGGTAACTTTGCTCAATGCCCAGCGCCACGCTGCCGAACGCCAGCAACACGGCGAAGCGCGCCACCATATCCTGAAACAGGTGAGTACGTTCCTGCCACGCGGCGAACAGGCCGAACAGCAACGGCAGCAGCAGACAACAGAGATGGAACACCACCGCGGCGTCTTCGCGAACCTTGCCGTTGTCGCGGTAATAATCGGTCTGGGTATCGAGCAGGAAGTAGGCGATGTACACCGTGACCATCAGGAACAGTTCACGCTGGCGTCGGTAAACCGCGCAGTACGCACCGCCGAGCAACAGCACCAGGGTGGGCAGCACGTTGAACAGCGACGTGAAGAAGACGTTGAGATCCTTGATGTACGCAGCCGAAAGCCCAGCGAGCAAGAGCAGTAGTGAGGGCAAGAAATGACTGAAACGTACAGCGGAAGAACGCGGCAAGGGTAAAGCTCCGACCCGGCATAGCAATTGATGGCATTGTGCCTGCAATTCGCACGATTAAGCACACGAAATGTGATGCAGGTCACGTGAACGTCTCTTTAACGGCAGAAATGCCGAGTATCTGAGTCAGTTGCCGAGGTTTTTTAACTGACGCCTCAAAGATCGTCATAGGACGCCTGCAACGGCCCTCCGCTGACGCTGCGCCCTTCTGCACCAATAGGCTTGAGGGAAATCAGTGCATCCAGTGCCTGCCGCGTCGAGATCTTCGGACTGACAGGGCGTGCCGTCACCGCATTTTCATCACCAACATAATCTTGGGGAATGACCAGCGACGGATGATCGAACGGCGCCTGTTCCCAGGCCACACAGAAGGATGTTCGAAGCCGCTGGTGTTGCTCGCATCCTCGCCGCACCGGTCGCCCATCGACATCCAGCGCGTCAGGCACATTGCCGCCCTGCAGTAGGGTGCTGGCCACTTCTGGCGGCCGTTGGCCCGCACCATACGGTCGTTGTGGGGTGGTGAAGGCGATTTTTGCCGGGGAATGGGTCCCAACTGGGGTTCGAACTCAAGGCAAAAAAAAGCCGCCACTCCCGAAGGAGCGGCGGCTCTTTTATTGGACTGCGCTAAGGCTTAGTAACCCAGTGCGAAGTCTTCTTCTTTCATGTCCATCAGGTTGTTGGCGCCCGACAGCATGGTAACAACGTGAGTGCGGGTACGCGGCAGGATGCGCTGGAAGTAGAAGCGCGCGGTCTGCAGCTTGGCGGTGTAGAACGCGGTTTCGGTGGTGCCGGCAGCCAGTTTCTCGGCAGCCAGGCGCGCCATGTCAGCCCAGAAGTAGGCCAGGCAGGCATAACCGGAGTACATCAGGTAGTCCACGGAGGCCGCGCCGACTTCTTCGCGATCTTTCATGGCAGCCATACCGACCTTCATGGTCAGCTCGCCCCATTCTTTGTTCAGCGCAGCCAATGGCTCGACGAACTCTTTGACCGCTTCGTTGCCTTCGTTGGTCTGGCAGAACTTGTGGACGATCTTGGTGAAGCTTTTCAGAGCCTCGCCTTGAGTCATCAACACTTTGCGGCCCAACAGGTCGAGTGCCTGGATACCGGTGGTGCCTTCGTACAGCATCGAAATGCGGCTGTCGCGAACGTTCTGCTCCATGCCCCACTCGGCGATGAAACCGTGACCACCGTAGATTTGCACGCCGTGGTTAGCGGATTCGAAGCCGACTTCAGTCATGAAGGCTTTGGCGATCGGCGTCATGAAAGCCAGCAGTGCATCGGCTTTCTTTTTCTCTTCTTCGTCTACGCCGTATTTGACGATGTCGACCTGTTTGGCGGTGAAGTAGACCATCGCGCGGTTGCCTTCGGCGAACGCTTTCATGGTCAACAACATGCGACGTACATCTGGGTGAACGATGATCGGGTCAGCGGCTTTTTCCGGCGCTTTCGGGCCAGTCAGGGAGCGCATTTGCAGGCGATCACGAGCGTATTTCAGGCCGCCCTGGAAGCCGATCTCGGCGTGAGCCAGACCTTGCAGCGCAGTGCCCAGACGCGCGGTGTTCATAAAGGTGAACATGCAGTTCAGGCCTTTGTTCGCCGGGCCGATCAGGAAACCGGTGGCCGCGTCGAAGTTCATCACGCAGGTGGCGTTACCGTGGATACCCATTTTGTGTTCCAGGGAACCACAGGTCACGGCGTTACGTGCGCCGATCGAACCGTCTTCGTTCGGCATGAACTTCGGCACGATGAACAGCGAGATGCCTTTGGTGCCAGCCGGTGCATCCGGCAGACGTGCGAGCACGATGTGGACGATGTTGTCAGCCATGTCGTGTTCACCGGCCGAGATGAAGATCTTGGTGCCGGAAACTTTGTAGGAACCGTCGGCCTGAGGTTCGGCCTTGGTGCGCAACATGCCCAGGTCGGTGCCGCAGTGCGGTTCGGTCAGGCACATGGTGCCGGTCCATTCGCCGGAGACCAGTTTGGTCAGGTAAGCCTCTTGTTGCTCAGGCGTACCGTGTTCGGAAATGGTGTTCATCGCGCCATGGGACAGGCCTGGGTACATGCCCCACGACCAGTTGGCTTCGCCAACCATTTCACTGACGGCCAGACCCAGAGACTCCGGCAGACCTTGGCCACCGTGTTCTACGTCGTGGGCCAGGCTAGGCCAGCCGCCTTCGACGAATTGCTTGTAGGCTTCTTTGAAACCAGTCGGGGTTTTAACGCCGGACTCGCTCCAGGTGCAGCCTTCGGTGTCACCCACGCGGTTCAGCGGTGCCAGCACCTGCTCACAAAACTTGGCGCCTTCTTCGAGAATGGCGTCAACCATGTCCGGAGTTGCGTCTGCGCAAGCCGGAAGGCTCTGATAGTGCGCTTCGTAGCCGAGCAGTTCGTCACGAACGAAGCGAATATCACGCAAGGGGGCCTTGTAGTCAGGCATAGCGATAAACCTCTGCTGATGTAACCGGGAATGAACGACCGTGTTGATTTGTTGTGACGGTCAAACAGTTGTTTGAAACATACGTTTACGCCCAAATCTTGTCAAGCGCCGATCTTTTGCCGTTCGTCTTCACACAGCCGTGCATAACGGCCACGCAGCCGCGCACCGCCGATGACAGAGCAACAGGCACTGTAGGAAAGATTAGTTGAGGGAGAAGGACTTACGCAGAAAAACGCCGCGAATATTCGCGGCGTTGGGGTAACAGGTTCAGCTGGATATCAAGCGTAGGTATCAATCAACGTGCCGAGCATTTCATCGGAAGCCTTGGCGACTTTCGCACCCAGCTCAACCTGAAACTTGCCCTGGGACATCTCGACCATATTGCTGGCCAGGTCGGATTCCTGACTGCGATCGACCGAACGCAGACGATCAACCTGAGATTCGGAAGACTGGCTGGTCTGCGAACGTTCAATGGTGGTGCTGGCGATCTGGCCGGCGGCCTGATCGACACGGTTCTGCCCTGTCTGAATAGTGCTCAGACCGGCATAAAAAGCGGTGCTACCTGAGATTTCCATGGGAGAACTCGTCCTTATGAAGGATCAACAGCGGCCATTGAAGCAGACGCGCAAGTAAAACACCCGACAAAAACACTAATGGCACAGTGCCTCGTCATAGGCAAAACCATTAATCCAACAGGTCCAGTTGAAGATGCTCAGCCACCGCCTCCGCCGTCACCGACTTGAGTTTCGGCACCCGGCCCAGGCACGGTGCGGGTATCCGCTCGGCCAGCGTGGCGAGGTTTTCCTCCAGCCGCGAGGTTTTCGGCTCGATGATGTTGGCCACCCATCCGGCTAATTGCAGCCCATCGTTGGCAATCGCTTCAGCCGTCAACAGCGCGTGGTTGATGCAGCCCAGCCGCACGCCGACCACCAGAATCACTGGCAGGTCCAGCGCTATCGCCAGGTCCGAAAGATTGTCCTGATCCGCCAACGGCACGCGCCAGCCACCCGCGCCTTCGATCAACGTGAAGTCCGCGTTCAGATCCAGAATCTCGCGCATCGGCGTCAACAAGGATTGCACCGTCAGCGCGATGCCCGCCTCCCGCGCCGCCAGATGCGGCGCAATCGCCGGTTCGAACGCCACCGGATTGACCTGTGCATACGTCAGCGGCACCGAGCACTCCGCCAACAACGCCAGTGCATCGGCATTGCGCAACCCTTTGGGGGTCACCTCACAACCAGAGGCCACCGGTTTGCCCGCGGCCGTACTCAAGCCCGCCAGTCGCGCGGCATGCAGCAAGCCCGCGGCGACGGTAGTCTTGCCGACATCAGTGTCGGTGCCGGTGATGAAATACGCTGCGCTCATAAGGGTTTCTCCAACACGGCATAAACCACTTGATAAGTCGCCGGCAGTCCTTGTGCCTGACGAAACTGCTCATAGGCCTCGATCAAGCCGAGGATCCTTGCCCGGCCAGTCAAACCGCCCGGCCGACCGGGGTTCAGGTTATGCGCGCCCAATGCCTTGAGTTCATGGGTCAGGCTGCGCACATCCGGGTAATGCAACACGTGTGGACGGGCTTGCAGGCTGACGACGTTCAAGCCACTGGCCGCGCACAGCTGTTGATAAGTCTCGAACCCGCGGAAACGGTTGACGTGCACCATGCCGTCCACCTGACGCCAGCTGTCACGCAATTCGTACAACGTGCCGACACACAGACTAGCAAACGCGAAAATTCCGCCCGGTTTCAATGCCCGATTGGCCTCGCTGAGCACCGCGGCAAAGTCCGAACACCATTGCACCGCCAGGCTGGAAAAGATCAGGTCGCAGGTCGAAGCCTGCAACGGCAGCCGCTCGGCATCCCCGGCGATGAAGTGCGTTGCGCCGCCCAATGGCCGAGCGTGATTGAGCATGCCCTCGGCGATATCCAGCGCAACGCCGTGACTCGCAGGAAAACGCTCACCCAGTGCACGGCTGAAGTACCCGGTGCCGCAGCCCAGGTCCAGCCAGCGATCAGGCGAAAAATCCTGCGGCAAACGGCGCAACAACTCGCTGCCAACATCGCGTTGCAACTCGGCCACGCTGTCGTAGCTGGCCGCTGCGCGGGAAAAGGACGCCGCGACCTGACGCTTGTCGGGCAAACCGCCGGGCAGGTTGGGAAGGGATAAATCAGTCATCACCGGACTCATGCAAAAAAGCCTGGATCGCCCCCGCCACACCGTGGGGGTCTTCCAGAAGAAACGCGTGGCTGGCCTGTTCGATCAGGCCGATTTCGACATCCGGCAGTAAGGCCAGCAAGTCCCCCGCCGCTTCGGCCGGGACCAGCCCGTCGAGGCCGGCGAACAGGTGCAGTTGCGGGCCACGAAACGCCTGTAGCGCCTGGCGGGTATCCAGTTGCGCGAGCAGTTCCAGGCCGTTCATCAACACCTGGGCCGACGTATGCGGCGCCCCGCCAAGTAACAGACGCGACAACCCGCGCGGGTCTTCGGCGCCTTGGGCGCAGAGCAGCGAGAACCGTTTCAAGGTCATGCGCGGATCGGCGCCGCAACCGGCCAGAAACGCATCAAACGTTTCGCCGGGCATCGCACTGGGCCATTGCTCATGGGCAACAAACGAAGGATTGCTCGCCAGGGTCAGCAGTCCGCAGCAGCGATCACCGCGCCGGGCCGCCAGCTCAGAGGCAAGCATGCCGCCAAGAGACCAGCCACCGAGCCAGGCATCCTGGGGCACGGTCGAATCGAGCTCATCGAGCCATTCTTCGAGATCGCTCGATTCGAGCTCCGGCAACGGCTCGATCTCGACCCGCAGGTGTTCATCCAACCCCTGCAACGCTGCCGCCAATGGCTCCAGCGGCGAAATCCCGAGGCCCCAACCGGGCAGCAGAATCAGACGATCACGCATGGCTTGGCTCCGTTCCCAGTTGTGCAAAACAATCGGCCAGTCCATTTAACAATAGCTGCACCTGCGCCTCGTTGTGGGCGGCGGTCAGGGTTACCCGCAAGCGGGCGCTGCCGGCCGGCACGGTCGGCGGACGGATCGCCGTCACCATCAGGCCATGTTCACGCAGCATCTGCGACAGTCGAACCGCGCGCCCGGCATCACCAATCATGATTGGCTGGATCGGCGTAAAGCTGTCCATCAACTCCAGGCCAATTTGCTCGGCACCATGGCGGAACTGGCTG
The DNA here is from genome assembly GCF_012935755.1 of Pseudomonas sp. ADAK2. Lineage (GTDB taxonomy): Bacteria > Pseudomonadota > Gammaproteobacteria > Pseudomonadales > Pseudomonadaceae > Aquipseudomonas. Next base: position 5,109,203 of record NZ_CP052862.1, on the reverse strand, counting down.
ATCAGCGTCTTCAGGTGCTCACGCCGCCAATGCTCGCTGCGCAGCAGTTCAAGGCTTTTCAGCGTCGCGCAGGCCAGGGCCGGTGGCTGGCTGGTGGTGTAGATGTACGGACGGGCGAACTGGATCAGGCTTTCGACCAACTCTTCACTGCCGGCCACAAATGCCCCGGCCGTGCCGAACGCCTTGCCGAGGGTGCCGACCAACACTGGCACATCTTCCTGGCTCAGGCCGAAGTGCTCGACGATCCCGCCGCCATTCGCGCCCAGCGGACCAAACCCGTGGGCGTCATCCACCATCAACCACGCGCCCTTGGCCTTGGCTTCCCGGGCCAATGCCGGCAGGTCGGCGATATCGCCATCCATGCTGAACACGCCGTCGGTGACCACCAGCGTGTTGCCGGTGGCTTTCTCAAGACGTTTGGCCAAGCTGTCCGCGTCGTTATGCAGGTAGCGATTGAAGCGCGCACCGGACAACAAACCGGCATCGAGCAACGAGGCGTGATTGAGCCGGTCTTCCAGCACCGTATCGCCCTGCCCGACCAACGCGGTGACCGCGCCGAGGTTGGCCATGTAACCGGTGGTGAACAGCAGTGCCCGCGGGCGACCGGTGAGATCGGCCAGGGCTTCTTCCAGCTCATGATGCGGGGTGCTGTGGCCGATGACCAAATGCGACGCCCCGCCGCCGACGCCCCAACGCGCCGCACCGGCGCGCCAGGCTTCGATCACTTGCGGGTGATTGGCCAGGCCCAGGTAGTCGTTGTTACAGAACGCCAGCAATGGCTGACCATCGACCACCACTTCCGGGCCTTGAGGGCTTTCGAGCAGTGGGCGTTGGCGATAGAGATTTTCGGCACGACGGGCAGCAAGACGCGCGCTGAGATCGAAAGACATGCAGACCTCGCGAGTAGGAAAGAGGTACAGCCCCTGTAGGAGCGAGGCTTGCCCTCGAAGGCATCACCGCGATCTTCAGATAGACCAGGGCGTCTCATTCGCGGGCAAGCCTCGCTCCTACAGGGCGGGGAAGTCACACAGCGGCGTTATAGAACTGCTCGCTGCTCTTCTGCTCGACCAATGCCTGCTCGATCGCCGCTTGATGCACTTCATCGGCATGCTCTTCGCGCGCTTCCGGCAGGATCCCCAGGCGCCCGAACAGTTGCATGTCCTTGTCGGCCTGCGGGTTGGCGGTGGTCAGCAGTTTGTCGCCGTAGAAAATCGAGTTGGCGCCAGCGAAGAACGCCAGGGCCTGCATCTGCTCGTTCATCGCTTCGCGGCCAGCGGACAGGCGCACGTGGGATTGCGGCATCAGGATACGGGCAACGGCGAGCATGCGGATGAAGTCGAACGGGTCGATGTCATCGGCGTTTTCCAGCGGCGTACCAGCGACTTTCACCAGCATGTTGATCGGCACCGATTCCGGATGCTCCGGCAGGTTGGCCAGCTGGATCAGCAGGTTGGCACGGTCGTCGAGGGACTCGCCCATGCCGAGGATGCCGCCGGAGCAGATCTTCATCCCCGATTCACGCACGTAGGCCAGGGTTTGCAGGCGCTCGCCATAGGTGCGGGTGGTGATGATGCTGCCGTAGAACTCAGGCGAGGTGTCGAGGTTGTGGTTGTAGTAATCGAGGCCGGCGTCTGCCAGGGCGACCGTCTGGTCCTGATCGAGACGACCGAGGGTCATGCAGGTTTCCAGGCCCATGGCTTTCACGCCCTTGACCATCTCCAGCACGTACGGCATGTCTTTGGCCGACGGATGTTTCCACGCCGCGCCCATGCAGAAACGCGTCGAACCGATGGCCTTGGCGCGAGCGGCCTCTTCGAGGACCTTCTGCACTTCCATCAGTTTTTCTTTTTCCAGGCCGGTGTTGTAGTGACCGGACTGCGGGCAATATTTGCAATCTTCCGGGCAGGCGCCGGTCTTGATCGACAGCAAGGTCGACACCTGGACCCGGTTAGCGTCGAAGTGCGCGCGGTGCACGGTCTGCGCCTGGAACAACAGGTCGTTGAATGGCTGAACGAAGAGTGCTTTGACTTCGGCCAAAGACCAGTCATGACGCAGGGTTGCAGAGGTGCTGGCGCTCATGGGTGTTTCCTTTGTTTTATGCTTGGCAAGCGGCTGGGGGAATGGAATACCCACAGGCGCGACACGGATGTTCGGCATATTTAAGGAAGAGCGATGCGCTGTCAACCACGATACGAAGGACCGGTTTACATCTGGTTAAAAAACAAACAATCCTGTTTGCTCTGTTCGGAACCTGCCGAAGACACTTCACCCATCTGCACAGCCTGCGAAACCGAGTTGCCCTGGCTGGGCGATCACTGCCAGACCTGCGCGCTGCCCTTGCCGGCGTCCGGCCTGACGTGCGGCCAATGCCTGCAACAGCCGCCGGCCTTCGAGCGAGTGGCGACGCCCTGGACCTACAGCTTTCCGCTGGACACGTTGATCACCCGCTTCAAACACAACGCGAAGTGGCCGTTTGGCCGCTTGCTCGGCGAACTTCTTGCCCAGTTCCTGCAACATCGCTTCGATGAAGATCTGGAGCGACCCGATGCGCTGGTCCCGGTGCCGCTGGCTACCAAGCGTCTGCGCCAACGCGGCTTCAACCAGGCGGCGATGCTCGCGCGGTGGCTCAGTGAAAGCCTGACTATTCCTTGTGATGAAACGCTGTTGCTGCGGATTCAGGACACCAGCGCCCAACAGGATTTGAATGCCCAAGCGCGCAAACTCAACCTGCGTAACGCCTTCGCCCTGGCGCCCGGCGCATCGGTTGCGGGCCGGCATCTGGCGCTGATCGATGACGTACTGACCACCGGCGCCACCGCGCAAACCCTGGCTCGTTTACTGATGGACGCCGGTGCCGCCCGGGTCGATGTCTATTGCCTGGCGCGCACACCCAAACCCGGTGAGGTGAGCTGACTTGACTCCCGAACGCCAAGCCGCCAACGTCCTCCCATCGCCACCGCCCAAAGCACTCGCCATGTCCTTGCCTACGTTGTTGTCCCAGCACATTGTCCGTCGCCCGCAGCGCATTGCCTTGCTGCAACACATTGCCGAACAAGGCTCGATCACCCGCGCCGCGAAAAGCGCCGGCCTGAGTTACAAAGCGGCGTGGGACGCCATCGATGAGCTGAACAACCTCGCGCAAAAACCGTTGGTGGAACGCAGTGTCGGCGGCAAGGGTGGCGGTGGCGCGAAGTTGTCCGAAGAGGGTCAGCGGGTCCTGCGTCTGTATCAAAAGCTGCAAGTGTTGCAGGCCCAGGTGCTGGAAGCGGCCGAAGACGCCAGCGACCTCGACCTGCTCGGTCGCTTGATGCTGCGCACCAGTGCGCGCAACCAACTGCACGGCAAAGTCGTGGCGATCGACTCCCAGGGGCGCAATGACCGCATTCGCCTGGAGCTGGCCGAAGGCTTGAACATCGACGCGCAGATCACCCACGACAGCACGCTGCGCCTGGAGCTGCAAACCGGCACCGAAGTCGTCGCCCTGATCAAGGCCGGATGGCTGGAATTGCTGGCCATCGAGCAAACCGCAACACCTGGCAACAATTGCCTGAACGGCATTATCGAAGAAATCCTCAATGCCGAGGACGGTCCCAGCGAAGTGCGCATCGGCCTGCCCAATGGCCAGACACTCTGCGCCCTGGCCGAGCCACTGCACTTAAGAAACACCGGCCTGGGCATCGACCAACCGGTGCTGGTGCAGTTCTCGCCGTCCAACGTCCTGCTCGGTACACCGCTCTGAAACAAAACCTTCATTAACGCTCATTAAGGTGACTGCAAAAACCCGCAGGGAGCCTGATGTGAGCCTATTAGAAGAAAACCAACCCACCGACCTGGAAAACATGGTCGGCCTCAGCCGTCGTGGTTTCATCAGCGCCGGCGCCCTCTGCGGTGCGGCGATGTTCCTCGGTGGCAACCTGCTGAGCCGCAGCGTGCTGGCCGCCAGTGTCAGCGCCGGCTCCAGCAAACTGTTGGGCTTCGACAGCATCGCCGCCGCGACCAGCGATGCGATCACCCTGCCGCCGGGTTACAAATCCTCGGTGTTGATCAGTTGGGGCCAGCCCCTGCAAAAGAACGGTCCGGCCTTCGACCCCAGCGGCAACGGCAGCGCCGAGCATCAGGAAGTCCAGTTCGGCGACAACAACGACGGCATGAGCCTGTTTGAGTTTCCCGGTGAAAAAGACCGGGCGCTGATGGCGATCAACAACGAATACACCAACTACCGCTACCTCTACCCCCACGGCGGCATGCCGCAGTCCGCCGAAGAAGTGCGCAAGGCCCTGGCTTGTGAAGGCGTGTCGGTGATCGAAGTGCAGCGCAAGAACGGCCAGTGGCAATTTGTTCAAGGCTCGCGCTACAATCGGCGCATCCACGGCAACGCGCCGATCAACCTGAGCGGCCCGGCCGCCGGTCACGAATTGCTCAAGACCAACGCCGACAAGCACGGCAAGAACGTCCTCGGCACGTTCCAGAACTGCGCCAACGGCAAGACGCCGTGGGGCACCTACCTGACTTGCGAAGAAAACTTCACCGATTGCTTCGGCAGCAGCAACGCCGAGCAGAAATTCGATGCCGCGCAAAAACGCTACGGCGCCGTAGCGGCCAGCAAGGACATCAACTGGCACCAGCACGATCCACGTTTCGATCTGGCGAAAAATCCCAACGAGCTCAACCGTCACGGCTGGGTGGTGGAGATCGACCCGTTCGACCCGCAATCGACCCCGATCAAACGCACCGCCCTGGGCCGTTTCAAGCATGAAAACGCGGCCCTGGCCGAAACCAGCGACGGTCGCGCCGTGGTCTACATGGGCGATGATGAGCGCGGCGAGTTCATCTATAAATTTGTCAGCCGCGACAAGATCAATCACAAAAACCCCAAGGCAAACCGCGACCTGCTGGACCACGGCACTTTATACGTCGCGCGCTTCGACGCCGGTGACGGTAATGCTGATCATCCGAAAGGCCAGGGCCAGTGGATCGAGCTGACCCACGGCAAAAACGGCATCGACGCCAGCAGCGGCTTTGCCGATCAGGCCGAGGTGCTGATTCACGCACGGCTCGCCGCCAGTGTGGTCAACGCCACGCGCATGGACCGTCCGGAATGGATCGTCGTCAGCCCCAAGGATGGCCAGGTTTATTGCACCTTGACCAACAACGCCAAGCGCGGCGAAGACGGGCAACCGGTCGGCGGGCCGAATCCTCGGGAGAAAAACGTTTACGGACAGATCCTGCGCTGGCGCACCGACCGTGATGATCACGGTTCGAAAAGTTTTGCCTGGGATTTGTTTGTGGTCGCCGGTAATCCGGGCGTGCATGCCGGTACACCGAAGGGTGGTTCGTCGAACATCACCCCGCAGAACATGTTCAATAGCCCGGACGGCTTGGGGTTCGACAAGGCCGGGCGCTTGTGGATTCTCACCGATGGCGATTCGAGCAATGCCGGGGACTTTGCCGGCATGGGCAATAACCAGATGCTCTGCGCCGACCCGGTGACCGGGGAAATCCGTCGGTTCATGGTCGGACCGATTGGTTGCGAGGTAACGGGGATCAGTTTTTCGCCGGATCAGAAGACGTTGTTTGTCGGGATTCAGCATCCTGGGGAGAACGGCGGGTCAACGTTCCCAGAGCATTTGCCCAACGGCAAGCCACGGTCTTCGGTGATGGCCATTTCTCGGGAAGATGGCGGGGTCGTCGGCGCCTGATCGGGCCTGATCGTTCCCACGCTCCGCGTGGGAATGCAGCCAGGGACGCTCCGCGTCCCAGAAACGGACGCGAAGCGTCCGGTGAGGCATTCCCACGCAGAGCGTGGGAACGATCCCCCTAAACACACCCCGTCTGCGCTACCATGCTTGGCCGGACGCGGCAGCCTGCTGCGCGCAGGAGTCAGCATGGCCCACCCGTTTGCAACCCTCACCCCAGACCTCGTGCTTGATGCCGTCGAAAGCATCGGCTTTCTCAGTGATGCGCGCATCCTCGCGCTCAACAGCTACGAAAACCGCGTCTATCAAGTCGGCATCGAAGACTCCGAGCCGCTGATCGCCAAGTTCTACCGCCCGCAGCGCTGGACCAACGAAGCCATTCTCGAAGAACACCAGTTCACCTTCGAACTCGCTGAATGCGATGTGCCGGTGGTCGCGCCGATGATTCATAACGGCGCCAGCCTGCACGAACACGCCGGGTTCCGCTTCACCCTGTTCCCCCGCCGTGGTGGCCGCGCGCCGGAGCCAGGCAATCTGGATCAGCTGTATCGCCTGGGCCAATTGCTCGGGCGCCTGCATGCCGTCGGCGCGACCAAGCCGTTCGAGCATCGTGAAGCGCTGGGCGTGAAAAATTTCGGCCACGATTCGCTGAACACCTTGCTCGAAGGCAATTTCGTCCCGAAAAGCCTGCTGCCGGCCTACGAGTCCGTGGCCCGCGATCTGCTCAAGCGCGTCGAAGAGGTCTACAAGGCGACGCCGCACCAGAACATCCGCATGCACGGTGATTGCCACCCCGGCAACATGATGTGCCGCGACGAGATGTTCCACATCGTCGACCTCGACGACTGCCGCATGGGCCCGGCGGTGCAAGACATCTGGATGATGCTCGCCGGGGATCGTCAGGAATGTCTTGGCCAGTTGTCGGAATTGATGGACGGCTACAACGAGTTTCATGACTTCGACCCACGGGAACTGGCGCTTATCGAACCGTTGCGCGCCTTGCGCCTGATGCACTACAGCGCCTGGCTGGCCCGCCGTTGGGATGACCCGGCGTTTCCCCACAGCTTTCCGTGGTTTGGTAGCGAGCGGTATTGGGGCGATCAGGTGTTGGCGTTGCGTGAGCAGTTGTCGGCACTCAACGAAGAACCGCTGAAGCTCTTCTAACACCCCCCACCTGTAGGAGCGAGGCTTGCCCGCTCCTACAGGGATCAGCACATCGCGACAAATCTCCTTACAATCCCCCCCTTTGTTAGCTGCCTAAGCAAGGACTCTGCATGCAAGCCGCCAACCCGCGTCGCGGGTACATCCTGGGCCTGAGTGCCTACATCATCTGGGGACTTTTCCCGCTCTACTTCAAAGCCATCGCCTCGGTGCCGGCGGTAGAAATCATCATCCACCGGGTGCTCTGGTCCGCGCTGTTCGGTGGCTTGTTGCTGATGGTCTGGAAGCATCCGGGCTGGTGGCGCGAGTTGCGCGACAACCCCAAACGCCTGGCGATCCTGGCCTTGAGCGGCACGCTGATCGCGGCCAACTGGCTGACCTACGTGTGGTCGGTGAACAACGGGCGCATGCTCGAAGCCAGCCTCGGTTACTACATCAATCCACTGGTGAACGTGCTGCTGGGGATGTTGATCCTCGGCGAACGGCTGCGGCGCATGCAATGGCTGGCGGTGGCGCTGGCCGCGATTGGTGTGGCGCAACAGGTGTGGCAGGTCGGCAGTTTGCCCTGGGTGTCGCTGGTGCTGGCGCTGACTTTCGGCTTCTACGGACTGATCCGCAAACAGGCGCCGGTCAAGGCGTTGCCGGGGCTGGTGGTGGAAACCTGGATGCTGGTGCCGATTGCCGTCGCCTGGCTGTTGTTCAACCCGTCGGCGGCCAGTGCGCAACCGGCGTTCTGGACCACCTCCGAAGCCTGGTGGCTGGTGGCGGCCGGCCCGGTGACGCTGGTGCCGCTGGTATGTTTCAACGCCGCCGCGCGGCATTTGCCCTACACCACTTTGGGATTTCTCCAATACCTGGCGCCGACGCTGGTCTTGCTGCAAGCCGTTCTGCTGTTTGATGAACACCTGTCGTCCAGCACGTTGGTGGCGTTCATGTTTATCTGGGCCGGCCTGGCGATTTACAGCGTTGATGCGGTGATCAGCATGCGCCGGCGCAACTGATCAAAAAACGTACAATTCTCTACAGGCCACGTTCTTCGTGGCCTGCATCAATCCTTCCCAAGGTTATCCACAGCGTGATCCCCGCTGTTTGTGCGCAACTTGTTGAAACTGCTGGTTTTTTGATCAGATCCTGAAGATCCCCGGCCGGCGTGGCCTGGCGGGGTGTCTCTACAGGTTATCCACAGGCAGGTGCACGTATAACTTGGATAACCCTGTGTCAGGGTTCGCTGCGCAGCACCAATTCAACCATCAAGTCGTCGGCCAGGGTTTCCAGGCGCGATTGCAGGACGTCCAGCGACAAGGTCAGCGGCACCGCGAGAATAGCTTCGGCGTGGAACAGCGGCTCGCTGCTCATCGGTGCCGGACGTACTTCGGTGACCAGCCGTTCCAGGTTCACCCCCTGCTCGCTCAACAACCGCGTGATGTCGCGCACGATCCCCGGCCGGTCATTGCCCACCAGTTCCATGGCGATCGGCTTCCAGGTGCAGGATTGCTCGATGCCGCTTTCCGCGATCAACACGCGAATGCCATGGGCGGACAACGCCTGTAGGGCATCGACCAGTTCGTCGTAGGCTTCGGCCGGCACGCCCACCCGAAGAATCCCGGCGAACTGCCCGGCCATGCGCGACATGCGGCTTTCCAGCCAGTTGCCGCCGTGCTCGGCAATGCATTGGGCAATGCGCTCGACCTGCCCTGCCTTGTCCGGCGCAAATACGGTGAGTACGAGGTGGTCCATGGCGCAGCCCTCTTTTGTTATAGAAAAAGAAGTATAGGCACGGGTTGTTGCGGCGTTGAATCGGCCGACGCCTTCGCGGGCAAGCCCCGCCCCTACAAGGATCGCGCAAAACCTGTAGGAGCGAGGCTTGCCCGCGAATGAAGCACCGCCAATGTCACCGACAAAAAACAAATCGTGTACAAGTTTTTATATTTAACTGGAACAATCCAATACTTTTTTGAGAACATCCCGTTCCCCGACATGACTGCAATGCGTCATGGGGTCGCAGAACGACGTAATTAGTCTAATTTTTACAAGCGCAATTCATCATGTAGTATGCCGCAGCGCGCACTACATAACGTTGGATCGATGTTTGCCACCGGCACACTCGCAACCCTGAAAGCCCCGTCAGCAAGGCCTCCAAGCCGTTGATTGGACCGAACCCAGCCGCCCGCAAGGGCATGTACTGGCGCACGGGTTTGTGGTTTAAATGGCCAGAGGCTTCATTGTCAAAATTGAAGAGCTGAAAAGCGAAATAGCTGAGCAGAGTGAGGCAAGCAATGACTGAACACGTTCAAGTCGGTGGCCTGCAGGTCGCCAAAGTCCTGTTCGACTTCGTGAACAACGAAGCCATTCCCGGTACCGGCCTCACCGCCGATAAGTTCTGGGCCGGTGCCGACAAGGTCATTCATGACCTAGCGCCGAAGAACAAAGCCCTACTCGCCAAACGCGATGATTTCCAGGCGCGTGTCGACGGCTGGCATCAAGCCCGCGCCGGTCAACCACACGACGCCGTGGCCTACAAAGCCTTCTTGCAAGACATCGGTTATCTGCTGCCAGAAGCGGCCGATTTCCAGGCAACGACGCAAAACGTCGATGACGAAATCGCCCGCATGGCCGGCCCGCAACTCGTGGTGCCGGTGATGAATGCGCGTTTTGCGCTCAACGCCTCGAACGCCCGTTGGGGTTCGCTGTACGACGCGCTCTACGGCACCGACGCCATCAGCGAAGCGGACGGCGCGGAAAAAGGCAAAGGCTACAACAAGGTCCGCGGCGACAAGGTCATCGCCTTCGCTCGTGCCTTCCTCGACGAAGCGGCGCCCTTGGCGGCCGGCACTCATGTCGATTCCACTGGCTACAAGATCGTTGACGGCAAACTGGTGGTGGCCCTTAAAGGTGGCAGCAACACCGGCCTGCGTAACGACGCCCAGTTGATCGGTTTCCACGGCGATGCCTCGGCACCGACCGCGATCCTGCTGAAGAACAACGGCCTGCACTTCGAAATCCAGGTCGACGCCAGCACCCCGGTCGGCCAGACCGACGCCGCCGGCGTCAAAGACATCCTGATGGAAGCCGCGCTGACCACCATCATGGACTGCGAAGACTCCGTCGCCGCCGTCGATGCCGATGACAAAGTGGTGATCTACCGCAACTGGCTTGGCCTGATGAAGGGTGATCTGTCGGAAGAAGTCTCCAAGGGCGGTCAGACCTTTACCCGCACCATGAACGCCGACCGCACCTACACCGGCGTCGATGGCAAGGAATTGAGCCTGCACGGTCGCTCGCTGTTGTTCGTGCGTAACGTTGGCCACTTGATGACCATCGACGCGATCCTCGACAAGGATGGCAACGAAGTGCCGGAAGGCATCCTCGACGGTCTGGTGACGTGCCTCGCCGCGATCCACAGCCTCAACGGCCACAACTCGCGCAAGAACAGCCGTACCGGCTCGGTCTATATCGTGAAGCCGAAGATGCACGGCCCGGAAGAAGCCGCGTTCACCAACGAGCTGTTCGGGCGCATCGAAGACGTGCTCAACCTGCCGCGCAACACGCTGAAAGTCGGGATCATGGACGAGGAGCGCCGTACCACGGTCAACCTCAAGGCCTGCATCAAGGCCGCCAGCGAGCGCGTGGTGTTCATCAACACCGGTTTCCTCGACCGCACGGGCGATGAAATCCACACCTCCATGGAAGCCGGCCCGATGGTGCGCAAGGCTGACATGAAGGCTGAGAAGTGGATCGGCGCCTACGAGAACTGGAACGTCGACATCGGCTTGAGCACCGGCCTGCAAGGTCGCGCGCAAATCGGTAAAGGCATGTGGGCCATGCCCGACTTGATGGCGGCGATGCTCGAACAGAAAATCGCTCACCCACTGGCCGGCGCCAACACCGCTTGGGTGCCTTCGCCGACCGCCGCTGCACTGCATGCGCTGCATTACCACAAGGTTGACGTGTTCGCCCGTCAGGCCGAACTGGCCAAACGTGCCCGCGCTTCGGTGGACGACATCCTGACCATCCCGCTGGCGGTCAAACCTGACTGGACTGCGGAACAGATCAAGAACGAACTGGACAACAACGCCCAGGGCATTCTTGGCTACGTGGTGCGCTGGATCGACCAGGGCGTGGGTTGTTCGAAAGTGCCGGACATCAATGACATCGGCCTGATGGAAGACCGTGCGACGCTGCGTATTTCCAGCCAGCACATCGCCAACTGGCTGCGTCACGGCATCGTCACCGAAGAGCAAGTGCTGGAAAGCCTCAAGCGCATGGCGCCGGTGGTTGACCGTCAGAACGCCAACGACGCGCTGTACCGTCCGCTGGCACCCAACTTCGACAGCAACATCGCTTTCCAGGCGGCGGTCGAACTGGTGATCGAAGGCACGAAGCAGCCGAACGGTTATACCGAGCCGGTGCTGCACCGTCGTCGTCGCGAGTTCAAGGCTGCCAATGGCCTGTAACTGAGCGCTGATGCCGGACATGAAAAAGCCCTGATCTTTCGATCAGGGCTTTTTTGTTTCAGATCGTTCCCACGCGGAGCGTGGGAACGATCGCGGTCAGGGCTCCATCCCCAACTCATGCTTGACCAACGCCAGCAACTTGCCGGTATCAATCGGCTTGAGCAGGAAATCCACCACGCTCAAATGCATCGCAGCAATCGCATCCTTCACGTCGGCATCGCCGGACACGATGATGATTGGCATCGCCGCCCGGACCGACTCACGCACTTGGCGGATCAAGTCCAGGCCGTCCACATGTCCCATCCGCAGATCGGTAATCACCAGGCCAATCGCGGGCTTCTCGTCCAGCATCTTGAGTGCGGTCTCACCACTGGCAGCGGTCATGCAACGAATGCCGTCCAGCGCAAGAATCTCCGATAGCAGCTCCCTGGCGTCCTTATCGTCGTCGACGATCAACACCCGCTGCGGCGGCAGATCAGGTTCCAGCATGATCGCACTGAGCGCCTCGCGCTCGGCGTCACTCAAAATATCGTGGTCGGACATGGCTTTCTCTACGTTTTCAAATCAATCCCCTAGCACAGTGGTCAGACATCGCTAAGCAGAGCTTCAATGTGCACTTCGTCGGATATTTTGCCTAGAGTAAAAGTGAGACGTTTTCCCACTATCTGTGTAGGGCATATCCGAAATATAGCCAAATGCACCGCCGACCTAGACTTACGTCCAATGGGCACTCTGTGCGCAGGGGCCGACCATGGCTGAACGATCCGACAACAACAATTCAAAAAAGACTGCGGTAATAGTTATGAGTAAAGCGGATGCCTTCACCCAGGCAGGGAAAACCGCGGTATTGCAGAACATCCAGGGCACTTTGCAATTCCTCCAGCGCTTCCCGCCCTTCAATCAGATGGAGCACGCCCACCTGGCCTATCTGGTGGAGCAATGCCAGCTGCGTTTTTATGCTCCCGGCGACAGCATTATCAAACCCGCTGACGGCCCGGTTGAGCATTTCTACATCGTCAAACAAGGCCGGGTGGTGGGCGAGCGTCCGCACACGGCCAAGGGTGGTACCGAAACCACTTTCGAAATCACCACTGGGGAATGCTTCCCCCTTGCCGCGCTGCTGGGTGAACGGGCAACCCGAACTGAGCACTTGGCGGCTGAAGATACGTTCTGCCTGCAACTGAACAAACTGGCCTTCATCAAGCTGTTCGCCCTCTCCAATACGTTCCGCGACTTCGCGCTGCGAGGGGTAAGCAGCCTGCTGGATCAGGTCAACCAGCAGGTCCAGCAAAAAGCCGTGGAAACCCTCGGCACGCAATACTCGCTAAACACCCGGCTAGGCGAACTGGCGATGCGTCACCCCGTGACGTGCAGCCCGACCACGCCCCTGCGCGAAGCCGTGACCCTGATGCACGAGCAGCAGGTCGGCAGCATCGTGATCGTGGACGAGCACAAAGCCCCACTGGGGATTTTCACCCTGCGCGACCTGCGCCATGTGGTGGCGCAAGGCACCAACGATTTCAATGAAGCTATCGAACGGCACATGACCCGCGCGCCGTTTTTCCTGTCGCCGGACCACAGCGCTTTCGACGCGGCGATTGCCATGACCGAACGGCACATCGCTCACGTTTGCCTGGTCAAGGATCAACGCCTGTGCGGCGTGGTGTCCGAGCGCGATCTGTTTTCCCTGCAACGGGTCGATCTGGTGCACCTGGCACGGACCATTCGCAGCGCGCAGAAAGTCGACAACCTGGTGGCGATGCGCGGCGAGATCGGCCAACTGGTCGAGCGCATGCTGGCTCACGGTGCATCCTCGACCCAAATCACGCACATCATCACGTTGCTCAACGACCACACCGTGTGCCGAGTGATCGAGCTGACCCTCGCCGAAAAGGGCGACCCCGGCATTCCATTCAGTTGGCTGTGTTTCGGCAGCGAAGGCCGCCGCGAGCAGACGCTGCACACCGACCAGGACAACGGCATTCTGTTCGAAGCCCGCGACGCGGCGCATGCCGCCGAGATTCGCGGCAAGCTGCTGCCCATCGCCCAACAGATCAACCACAGCCTGGCGCTCTGCGGCTTCACCCTGTGCAAGGGCAACATCATGGCCGGCAACCCCGAGCTGTGTTTGTCCCGGGCCGAATGGGCGCGGCGCTTTGCAGCGTTTATCCGCGAGGCGACGCCGGAGAACCTGCTGGGTTCGAGCATCTATTTCGACCTGCGAGTGGTCTGGGGCGACGAGCAAGGCTGCGAACAACTGCGTCGAGGCATTCTCGATCAAGTGGCGGATAACCGTTTGTTCCAGCGGATGATGGCCGAGAACGCGTTGCGCAATCGTCCGCCCGTAGGACGTTTCCGCGAGTTCGTGCTGGCGCGCAAGAATGGCGAGAAAGCCACGCTGGACCTGAAAGTCCAGGGGCTCACGCCCTTTGTCGACGGCGCCCGCTTGCTGGCCCTGGCCAATGGCATCGAAGCCAACAACACCCAGGAGCGCTTCCGGCAATTGGTAGAAAAAGAAATCATCGATCGGCTGGACGGTGCGGCATACGAAGAGGCCTATCACTTCATCCAGCAAACCCGCATGCAGCAACATCAGCTACAGACCCGGGAGAACTTGCCCTACTCCAACCGCGTCGATCCCGACAGCCTCAATCATCTGGACCGGCGCATCCTGCGTGAATCCCTGCGCCAGGCCCAACGCCTGCAAAGCAGCCTGACTCTGCGGTATCAGCTATGAGCCTGTTTTCGTGGCTGCGCCCTGCTACCCCGCTGCTGGCCGAGGACCTGCAACTACGCCGGCAACGCTTGCCGCTTGGCGCCGAGCTGCGCGAATGCAGTTTGCGTGAACAGCGCTGGGTGGTGCTGGACCTGGAAACCACCGGACTGAACCTGAACAAGGATCGGGTGCTGTCCATCGGCGCAGTGGTGATCGAGGATGGCGCGATCGATTTCAGCCAGCAATTTGAACGCACGCTGCAATGCGTCGATATGAAGCTGGCGCCGAGCATGTTGATTCATGGCCTGGGGCCTAGCGCGATTGCGGCCGGCAGCGACCCGGCCGAGGCGCTGCTGGAGTTCATGGAATTTTTGGGCGACAGTCCGGTGCTGGCGTTTCATGCGCCGTTCGATCAGCACATGCTTGGGCGGGCGCTGAAAGATCATCTGGGCTACAAGTTGCAGCATCCGTTTCTAGACGTGGCGGACATCGCGCCGCTGCTCTGTCCGCAGGCGAATATCCGCGAGGCCGGACTGGATGAGTGGATCGACTGGTTCAAGCTCGAAGTCTTCGAACGGCATAACGCCAGTGCCGATGCGTTGGCCACGGCGGAGTTGGCGTTGATTTTGTTCAGCCGGGCGCGGCAGCAGCAGATTCATAGTCCGTTGAATCTCCAGCAGCGGATCAGCCAGTGGAAACGACGGCAGCGGGCGCCTTCGTTCTGAATCGGCGGCATCTGTTCTGGCGCCTTCGTGGGCAAGCCTCACTCCTACGGGTTCCCTCGCTGCGGTCTCCCGACCAACGCCAATTGCTTCCCTCCTCCGCTCCTGCCACAATCGCGAACAATTCTCGTTAGTTAACACTTCCCAATCGGTGATGCTACGTGTCGTCAGTCCAAGGCCCCCACAGCGAGCTCGTTGGTGCGTTATATCGCGACCATCGCGGTTGGCTATTGGCCTGGCTGCGACGCAACGTGGCCTGCCCGCAACGGGCCGAAGACCTGAGCCAGGACACCTTTGTCCGCCTGCTCGGCCGGGATGAACTCAATGAACCGCGCGAACCCCGGGCGTTCCTGGTGGCGATCGCCAAGGGCCTGCTGTTCGATTATTTCCGCCGCGCCGCGCTGGAACAGGCCTACCTCACCGAACTGATGCTGATCCCCGTAGGCGAACAACCGTCGGTGGAAGAGCAGCAAATGATCCTCGAAGACCTCAAGGCCATCGACCGCCTGCTCGGCAAACTGTCGAGCAAGGCCCGGGCGGCTTTCCTCTATAACCGCCTCGATGGCCTGAGCCACGCCGACATCGCCGAGAAACTCGGCGTCTCGGTGCCGCGGGTGCGCCAGTATCTGGCCCAAGGCATTCGCCAGTGCTACATCGCGCTGTACGGGGAGCCGGTATGAACCCAGTCAGTTCCAAACCCGTGTCGGCCCAAGTGCTGGATGCCGCGATTGCCTGGCAGTTGTCCCTGGATTCCGGCAGCCCGATCGAGCGCGAAGAGTTCGCCAAATGGCACGCCGCCCACGAAGAACACGCCCGCGCCTGGCGCCAATTGGGCATGCTCGACCAGCGTTTCAGCGTCGCCAGCGGCCCGGCCCGCACGGCGTTGCTGCAATCGCGCGAAGGTATTCGGCGGCGCGTGCGCAAGCTCGGCAGCGGCTTGGCCAGCGTTGTCGCGGTGATCGGTTTGGCGCTGTTCGCCGGTGATCGTTACTTGCCCCTCGACTATTGGCTGGCCGACCAACGCACTGCCACCGGCGAGCAACGCACCCTGCGCCTGGCCGACGGCACCGTGATCAACCTCAACACCCACAGTGCGGTGGATGTGCGCTTCGATGAGAAGCAGCGGCGGATCATTCTTCAGGAAGGCGAAATCCTCGTCGAAACCGGCCATGGCGATTCCCGGCCGTTTATCGTCGAAACCCGCGAAGGCAGCATGCGTGCCTTGGGCACGCGGTTCCTGGTCAAGCGCGAAGAGGAAGGCACGCGCCTGAGCGTTTTGAAGTCGGCAGTGGCGGCCCATCCCGAGTCGAGCCCCGAAGAACAGATTTTGCGCGAAGGCCAGCAAGTGTTGATGCGCAGTAATGGCCTGGGCCCGATCGCCGCGCTCAACCTCGGCGCCGATGCCTGGACCCGCGGCATGCTGGTCGTCGACAACGCGCGCCTGGAAGACCTGGTGCATGAACTCGGTCGCTACCGCCGCGGGCATCTGGGCGTGGCGCCGGAGATTGCCGACCTGCGCATCACCGGCAGCTTCCCGTTGCACGACACCGACAAGGCCTTGAGCGCGCTGCTGCCGACACTTCCGGTGCAAATTGAACAGCACACGGCGTGGTGGGTGACGGTGGCGAAGGCTGACGTTAAACCCTGAAGTCACTGATCGTTCCCACGCTCTGCGTGGGAATGCCTCACTGGACGCTCCGCGTCCGCTTCGGCATGTGACGCGGAGCCGTCACGGGCTGCATTCCCACACGGAGCGCGGGAACGATCATCTGTTACTGAATCGAAATTATTTTCATCCAGCCCTATCACTTTTGCAGTCTCGTTCGGCACCTAGGCAATTGAGAAATATTTCCATTCAGGAGCCGCTGTATGTCCCGTTCGCTCGACACCTTGTTGCGCCCCAGTTTGCTGGCGGCCGCCATTGCCCTTTGTGCCCCCCTGGCCAGCAGCCAACTGATCGCCGCTGAACAGGCGTCCAGCGTTCGCGCCTACAACCTGCCGGCCGCGCCATTGGCCAGCACCCTGAACCAGATCGCCAGCCAGGCCGGCCTGGCGTTGTCGCTGAATCCATCGTTGGCAGCGGGCAAGACCTCGGCGCCGGTCAAAGGCCAGTTCGACGCGACCGCCGCCCTGCGTGAAGCCTTGCGCGGCACCGGTCTGCAACTGGAACAGAGCAGCACCGGCACCTACAGCCTGGTGGCCGTGCCCGAGGGCGTGATGGCCTTGCCTGAAACTTCCGTTATTGGTGTGGAGAATGCTGAAAGTGCCTGGGGCCCGGCGACCGGCTACCTCGCCACCCGCACCGCCGCTGGCACCAAGACCGACACCGCTCTGGTCGAAGCGCCGCGTTCGATTTCGGTCGCCACCCGCGAGCAAATGGACGACCGCAACGTACAGAACATCGATGATGCCGTGCGCTACATGCCCGGCATTGTCGCCAGCAGCTACGGCAGCGACACGCGTGCCGACTGGCTGCGGGTACGCGGTTTCGAGCCGACCCAATTCCTCGACGGCTTGCCGCTGCCAAATGGGGTGTACGCCAACCCGAAACAGGAAACCTGGAACCTCGATCGCCTGGCCCTGCTGCGTGGCCCAGCCTCGTCCGTGTATGGCCAGACCCCACCGGGCGGCCTGATCGATATGGTCAGTCGTCGCCCCAGCGCCGAAGCCAGCCACGAGATCGAACTGCAATACGGCAGCGATAACCATCGCCAGATCAACTTCGCCAGCACCGGCAAAATCGATGATGAAGGCCAGTTTCTCTATAGCGTCAGCGGCGTCGTACGCGACAGCGGCACGCAGGTCGATCACGTCGATAACAAGCGTTACAACATCGCGCCCAGCCTCACCTGGAACATCGACCCGGACACCAAGTTCACCCTGCTGACGCAATTCACCCGCGACGATACCGGCATCACCAGCCAGTTCCTGCCGGTGCAAGGCACCAAGATCCGTTCGCCGCTTGGCGACATTTCCCATCACAAAAACCTGGGCGACCCGGACTGGGAATACTACGACCGCACCTACTACGCACTGGGCTATGCCTTCGAACATCGCTTGAACGATGTCTGGCAGTTCAAGCAGAACCTGCGCTACACCAAGTCGGACCTGTCCTTCCAGGCCCTGACCCCGGGCGCGTATCCGTTCACCCAGGTCGACGCCGATGGCAATGTGGGTCGTTCGAGCACCAGTACCGACGAAGACATCAGCCAGTTCGCCGTAGACAACAACTTCCAGGGCGATTTCGCAACTGGCGACATTCGCCACACCCTGTTGATCGGCCTCGATCACCAGCGCACCAACACCAACTACACCTCGATCTTCGGCGACGGCCTGACCACCAACGTCAACAACCCGATCTACGGCCAGCCCATCGTGCGTCCAGCCCGCTCGACCGCGTTCTACGACTACGACCAGAAGACTTACCAGACCGGCATCTACGTTCAGGACCAGATGGCCCTCGACCAATGGCGCCTGACACTGGGCGGGCGCGAGGATTGGGTTCACACCGGCACCACGTTCTTCAACAAGGGCGATGCCACTAACACCGAACGGGACAAGAAATTCAGCGGCAACGCGGCGATCAGCTATGTGTTCGACTCGGGTTTCGTGCCCTACCTGTCCTATGCCGAGTCGTTCCAGCCCACCAGCAAAGCCACCGCCTCGCCGACCGAGTCGTTCAAACCGACGGAAGGCAAACAGTGGGAACTGGGCATCAAGTACCAGCCTCCAGGCAGCAGCACCCTGCTGACCGCCGCGGTCTACGACCTGACCCAGAAAAACGTCTCCGTCACCACGACCAACTCGGACAACGTGTCGATCACCAGCCAGACCGGTGAAGTGAAAGTCAAAGGCCTTGAGCTGGAAGCCGTTTCCGACGTGACCGACAACCTGAAAATCATCGCCGCGTACACCTTGGCCAAGTCCGAAGTGCAAAAAGGTAATTTCAAGGGTAATCGCCTGCAACTGATCCCTAACCAGCAAGCCTCGCTGTGGACCGATTACACCTGGCACGCCGGCGTGCTGGATGGCCTCGGCATCGGTGCCGGCGTTCGCTACACCGGCAACACCTACGGCGACCAGGCCAACACCTGGCTGGGCAAGGCGGACGCCTATACGGTGTTCGACGCCTCGGTTCATTATGATCTCGGCCGTTTGGACAATAGCCTCAAAGGTGTATCAGTCGCGGTCAAAGCCACCAACCTGTTCGACAAGGACTACATCTCCACCTGTGACAGTTTCTACTGCTACTACGGCGACCAACGCAGCGTCGTCGCCAGTGCTTCTTACAAGTGGTAATTGCCTGAGCTGATACGCTCCAAGACCCAAGCCGTCCTTCGAGGACGGCTTTGGTATTTCTGAAGGCCATGAAATGAAAAGTAAAACAATTCGCCGCTGGTCCTGCATCCACACCTGGACCAGCCTGATCTGCACGGTGTTCCTGCTGATGTTGGCACTGACCGGCCTGCCGCTGATCTTCCATCACGAGATCGACCATCTGCTGGGCGATGCCGCCGAGCTGAAAGTCATGCCGGCCGATACGCCACAGCTGAATTTGCAGCAGTTGGTGGCGGCGGCTGAAAAGCATCGGCCGGGCGAGGTCATGCAGTATTTCGGCTACGACGATGAAGACCCCAACGGCGTGATCGCGATCATGGCGAAAACTGCCGGCACCGAACCGAACTCGTCGCATACCTTCATGCTCGACGCCCGCACCGGCGAAGCGCTGGAGATGCCGTCGGCCAACGGCGGGTTGATGATGGTCATGTTGCGCCTGCACGTAGACATGTTCGCCGGGCTGCCGGGCAAATTGTTGCTGGCGTTCATGGGGATCATGTTCGTGGCGGCCATCGTGTCCGGCACGGTGCTGTACCTGCCGTTCATGCGTCGCCTGAAATTCGCCACCGTGCGCCAGAACAAATCCACCCGCCTGCGCTGGCTCGACCTGCACAACCTGATTGGCGTGGTGACCCTGACCTGGGCCTTGGTGGTTGGCGTGACCGGTGTAATCAGCGCTTGCGCCGACCTGCTGATCGCCGCGTGGCGTAATGACAGCCTGAGCGCGATGGTCGCGCCCTATCGCGATGCGCCGCCGCTGACCCGACTGGCACCGGCCACCCGGCTGCTCGACATTGCCCAGGAAGTCGCGCCGGGCATGCAACCGGACTTCATCGCCTTCCCCGGCACGCGCTTTTCCAGCGAACACCATTACGCGGTGTTCATGAAAGGCAGCACGCACCTGACTTCGCACCTGCTGACCCCGGTGCTGATCGACGCCAGCACCCTGCAAGTCACCGCCGTGGCCGAGCGTCCGTGGTACATGGACGCCATGGGCATGTCGCAGCCGCTGCACTTCGGTGATTACGGCGGCATGCCGATGAAAATCCTCTGGGCAACCCTGGATGTGCTGACCATCATCGTGCTCGGCAGCGGGGTGTATTTGTGGGTGGTGCGGCGCAAAGCGGCGAAACCGCTGCTCGACAAAGCGGAGCGCCCGGCATGAAGCCCAGACAGTCGAACTTCTGGAAAGTCTTCGCCACGCCGACAGTGATTGCATTGCTCAGCGCTGCCGGGTTGTTTTCCGCGCTGCTGGGGGATGGCGTATGGGATGCGTTGAGCTGGCTGGGGCTGGGCATTCCTGCGGCCCTGGCCCTGCGCGGATTGCTGAAACGGCACTAAAACCCTTGTCATCTTGAGCTATCGGAGTAACACGCTATGCTGCCCGGCACTGCCACCGATCGAGACGCTGCCATGTCCGCCCCGAGCATGACCCTGTTCCACAACCCCGCTTCGCCCTTCGTTCGCAAAGTCACGGTGCTGCTGCACGAGACTGGCCAGACCGACCGCGTGGCCTTGCAAGCCAGCCAACTGACGCCGGTCAGCCCGGACCTGGCGCTGTGCGAAGACAACCCGCTGGGCAAGATCCCGGCCCTGCGCCTGGCCGATGGCAACGTCATCCATGACAGCCGGGTAATCCTTGATTACCTCGATCACCAGCACGTCGGCAACCCATTGATTCCGCGTGACGGCCCGGCCCGCTGGCGGCGCCTGACCCTGGCCTCCCTGGCCGACGGGATCATGGACGCTGCGGTGATGATTCGCTACGAACAAGCGCTGCGAGCCCCGGAGAAACATTGGGACGAGTGGCTCGATGGCCAGCGCGAGAAGATTCGCCGCGCCTTGGCGTTGCTGGAAGCGGATGCGATTGCCGAGCTGACCAGTCATTTCGATGTGGCGGCGATCAGCGTGGCGTGTGCCTTGGGTTACCTCGACCTGCGCCATCCCGATCTGGAATGGCGCACGGCGAATCCGAAGCTGGCCGAGTGGTTTTTTCAGGTGAGCCAGCGGCCTTCGATGTTGGCGACGATGCCTAAGGCCTGATCTTTGCGGTGACTGATCTGCCGTCATCGCGGGCAAGCCTTGCTCCTACAGACCGCGTGTTCCTGTAGGAGCACGGCTTGCCCGCGATGGCATCACCTCGCTCTAACGGAAACAACCCGAAAATCAGCGTCGCCAACACTTCCCCTTCCCGCTGATCCTCCCGCAACCCCAACGACCGGCTCATTCCACCGCTCCCCTATCAAATTCCAACGGTTTGGCGGTCTTCGCGCCGATGCCGTACCAGTCCAGCTTGCGGGTCAGTACCATGAACACGCCCAGCAGCCCGAACAGCAACAGCGAGCCCATCAACAGCGCGTAATCCTCGGCACTCAACAAGCCATAAAGCAAACCGTACAACGCCGCCAGCCCTGCGGAAAAACTCAGGCCGTGGCGCACGCTGCGCAACACGTGGCAGACATAGAAGCCGATCAGCAACACGCAGCTACTGGCCGACAGCAGATACGCCAGGGCAAAGCCGATGTGCTCGGACAGCGACAGCAGCAACAGATAGAAGAACGCCAGGGCCACGCCGACCAGCGCGTATTGCACCGGGTGCACCGCCAGGCTTTTCAGCACTTCGAAGAGGAAGAAGCCGGCGAAGGTCAGGACGATAAACAACAGCGCATATTTGATCGCCCGGTCGCTTTTCAGGTACTGGTCCACCGGGTCGATAAAGCTCACGCCGAAGCTGCGACCGTTGAACGCTTCACAGCCTGCGCCGGATGCGCAACTGCTCAACGCTTCTTGCAGGTTGGTGGAGAAAAACGAGGTCTGCCAATTGGCGGTGAAGCCCTGGTCGCTGACTTCGCGCTGGGTCGGCAGGTAGTTGCCGATAAAGCTTGGATGCGGCCAGTTGGCGGCGAACGAAACTTTGCTGGTCTTGCCCACCGGCAGTACTTGCAACTGACCGGTGCCTTGCAGGCGCAGGTCGAAACCGAAGGCCAACTCCGTGGCCTGCTTCGCATCCAATATTGGAAGCATGACGTGCACGCCCTCCCCCAAAAAGCCCACCTGGCTGCCCGGGACGAAGTTCAGGCGCTGGCCATCGAGCTCCAGTTTCAGGGCATTCTCGATGCCACGAATGTCGCTGATACCGACGGCCAGGAATGGCTGTTCGAATTGGTAATCCGCAAAATCTTCCTTGATGCCCAGTTGTTCCGGGATCGAGAAATGCCCGCTGATGCGATTATCGGCGTGGAACAGTCGCGCTTCGTAAATACCGCGCGAGCGCAGTTCGGTTTGCACCTGGCCATCCAGTTCGAAGCGTTCCGGGAGAAAGTACAACCGCCCGCGCTCTTCACCGACTTCCTGATAACGCTCGTTGGTTTTTTCGTTGAGCTTCCAGCTACGTACCACTTTGCGATACGGCACCACCATCAGCGGCCCGCTCAATTGCTGACTGAAGCTGGAACTGCGGGCGATGTCTTCCAGTACACCGTCGCGCAATTGCTGACGGTCCTGGATCACGCCGTTGATCATCAGCAATGGGATCAGCAATAACAGAATCAGTAGGGCAATCGCCCCGAGTTTTATGGCCAGGTTGCGGTTCATGGGTTCTCTCCCTGTTCGAATGAGGGAGAGTCTGGGATCGATGTGTGGGGGTTTTGTGGGGGGAATGTGGAGAGTGTGTGGAAACACCTGTAAAAGCCGTTTCCACCTTGGCACACTGCCGGGCTTTAGGTCGACTCCAGGTATTTAAACCCTTTCTGGAATCATTGCCCGCCACATACAACTTGGAATGGTGGTCGCAGGTTTGTTCCAAACCAGGCCAGACAAGGAGCGCTGCATGCGAAACAATTCATTTGATCTGATCAGGCACCTTGCCGCCCTTATGGTCCTGGTCAGCCACCACTATGTGCTGGCCGGCATGAACGAGCCCGCCATCGAGGGTTACCACTCACTGGGCGGTATAGCGGTTCTTTGCTTTTTTGCGATTTCCGGGCTGCTGATCACGCTCAGTTACTTGAATGCCACCAGCGTTCAAAACTACCTGGTAAAACGCGTCGCACGGATCTTTCCTGCACTCATCGCTTGCTCATTCGTCATGACTTATGTGGCCGGGGCATTTTTTTCCAGCGACTATGTTTCGGGCAAAGGCGCCTTCATCGACTTTCTGCGGATTTCAGCATTCGGGCGAGCAACGATTGATGAAGTCACCCATGACTTCATATTCAGCGAATCCTTCAACGGAAGCCTCTGGACGCTGAAGATCGAATTTGCTTTTTATATTCTGCTGGCGCTTGCCCTCACCCTTTATCGCAGCGCCTTGATGCCTTGGGCACTGCTCTCGCTGTTTTGCGTGGCGACCTATGTCCTGGACAGCTTCCCCGTGCATGCACTGGCACAAAAGTTTCTTGTCTATTGCGCCACCGGTATCGCGTTCTTCGCCGGATCGTTGATCGCTTTTTACAAGCACCGCTTCAACAGTGCGCGCACCAAGATCGGCGTCTTGGTGGGTGCCTGTCTTCTGGTGTTTTCATCCCTGGGCACTTCGGCGGCCTGGGTCCTGGCGTCATTGGGCATAAGCCTGGCGACAATCAGCCTGGGTTTGCTGTACGTCGATAAAACCATCAGGGGACGATTCGATATCTCCTATGGCATCTACCTGTACGCCTTTCCCGTCCAGCAATTGATCATCAATAAGACGCAGCTGGCCTTTTTCCCTTCCATGGCCGTTTCAGCTGTCATCGTCATTGGCCTGGCAACACTGTCGTGGCTGATTATCGAACAGCCGGCGCTGGCCCTGGCCCACCGGAACACGCTTCGAAAATCGGCGCCTGTGCCGGTGGCACCCTGAGCCCATCAAGCACCTTGAGGCACGCTCACCCGTGCTTCAACGCCATCCTCCACATTGCCGACCCACAGCTGACCGCCATGCAACTTAACCACCTCTTCAACGAAGTTAAGCCCCAACCCGGTGCTTTTTCGCCCGCTGTCCGGTCGCGGTAGCGAGTAAAAACGCTCACTCAACCGCGGTAATGCGTAATCGGGAATCGCCTCAGCCTGGTTGAACAGCTTGAACGCTATCTGCTCGCCAACGCGCTCGGCGCTGAAGCGCAGCACGCCCTGAGCCGGTGTGAAGTCCAGAGCATTTTCCAGCAGATTACCCAACGCCTGACGCAACAGGAACGGCTCACCGACCAACGCCAGATCAGGGGCAATCGTCTGCTCAACGCGTAACTGTTTGCCCTCGATTCGCGCAGCCTGAGCGTCCAGCAATTCATCTATCAAAGCGGCCAATGGCACTTCAATCCGCTCCTCCAACCCTTGTCGCTGCTCAACCTGCGCCAGATTCAACAACCGTTCGATCAACTGCTGCATCCGCGCACTTTCGCTGTCGATGTTGCTGACGAAACGCTGCTGCTGGGCCAAAGGCATCTCGCCTTGCAGCAGTTCCGCCGCGCCGCGAATCGCCGCCAGCGGGCTTTTCAATTCATGGGTCAGGGTGTGCACGTAGCGCTCGACGTAAGCCTTGCCTTCCAGTTGCGTACGCATCTGCTCCACCGCCGTTGCCAGTTGCTCGAGTTCGCCGCCGCGGTAATGCGGCACCTCGACCCGTCGCCCTTCGCTGACGGCCTGCGCGTAAGCGGTCAACCGCCGCAGCGCCGCGCTCAACCACCAGGACAGCACGGCGCCAAACAGCAAGCCGAGGCCGATCAACCCGGCGCCATAGGCGAACAAGCGTCGCTCGGTCCGGTCAACGTAGGGCTGCAATGAGCTGTTGGGTTTGGCCACCGTGACCACGCCGATGATCTGGCCGTTGTCGCGGATCGGCGCGCCGACGTGCATCGCCGAGGTGCTGGCGTCATTGGGATCGCTGCGGGTCGAGCGGGCGCCGTACTCACCACGCAGGGTCAGGTAAACGTCGTTCCAGCGCGAGTAGTCCTGGCCCACGGCGGCGCCGCTGGAATCGAGCACCACGATGCCTTTGGCGTCAGTGACGTAGATGCGGTGGTTGACCTGATTCTTCGGCAGGCCCCAGATGCTCGCTTTCGGCTGCCGTTCGCCGTAGGCCTTGAGCAATTGCGGCCAGTGATTCTGGTTGAGGGTGCCGGCCTTGAAGTCATCGCGCAGGATTTCGGCCAGCAGGTTGGCGGTGTCCACCAGGGTTTCTTCGGTGGATTGGCGCACGCCGGGGCGGATTTCCTGCATCACGGTGTTGAGCACGAAATAACCGGTCAGGCCGATGAACAGCAAGTAGACCAGGAAAATCCGGATCGCCAGTGACATCAGCTGTGCCCCGGGCTGTAGCTGTAGCCGAGGCCGCGATGGGTCTGGATCGGTTCGGCGTCGGCCCGTACCAGGCGCAGTTTGGCGCGCACGCTCTTGATGTGGCTGTCGATGCTGCGCTCGTACCCGGCATCGGCGGACACGCCCAAGGCATCGAGCAGTTGTTCGCGACTGAAGACCCGTTCCGGTTGCTCCAGCAAGCATTGCAATAGACGAAATTCATGGCGGGTCAGGCTCAGGGACTGGCCGCGATAGCTGATCTGCACCCGTTCGCTGTCGATGCGAAACAACGTCGAGGCCACTTCGGCTGAAGCACGCGGGGCCATGCGCTTGAGGATCGCCCGGACCCGCGCCGCGACTTCCCGCGGGCTGAATGGCTTGACCACGTAATCGTCGGCACCGATCTCCAGGCCCACTACGCGGTCGATTTCCGCATCACGGGCGCTCAGGAAGATCACCGGCACGTCGCTGAAACGCCGCAGTTGCTTGCAGGTCTCGAAGCCGCTGATGTCCGGCAAGCCGATGTCGAGAATGATCAGGTCGGCCGGGGTCTGGCGCTGATGCTCAAGCGCGGCCGCGCCGAGGCTCAACCAGGTCGTGGTAAAGCCTTCGCCCTGCAAGGCAAAAATCAACGTGTCGGCAATGGCCGCTTCGTCTTCGACAATCAGGATATGAGGCATGGCGTCCGAGCACGGCAGTTAAGTTGCGCAACGGTGGCCCAAGCCTCACATCTCGTCAATCAGCAGTCGGGTTTATCCGCGGTAAAGCGTCGGGCCGGGTTCACCGCGGCGCCGAATTCACGCAAGGCCTTGGCGCCGATAAGCAACGGGTAATTGAAGCTGCTGCGGTCGGTGAGGTTGACCTCGACCGTGCGCTTGACGTTGCCCAGGCACAGCTCCAGATCGACCACTGGACGCTTGGTGGGTGCGGCCTCGTCCTTCTCATCTTCGTCTTCTTCGGAGCGGGTCTTGATCTTGCTGATCCGTGCGATCTTGTGTTCGTAGACCTTGTTGCTCGCGTCCTTGGTGGCGAGGCGGAAGCGCACCCAGTCGTCGCCGTCGCGGGTGAACATTTCGATGTCCTTGGCCGACAGCGACGCGGTCAGGGCGCCGGTGTCCATCTTGGCCTTGAGGACTTCACCGCCGATTTCCGGCAGCGCGATGTATTCGTAACGCCCGTACAGGGTCGGCTCGGCGGCCATGACCGGCAGGGCCACGAGGGTCAGCAGTGCAAGGAGGGATTTCACGTAATGGGCATCCATAAGGAGTGGGCAGCGGGATTTTAGACCTTTATCGGTTAGATCGTTCCCACGCTCTGCGTGGGAATGCCGCCATGGACGCTCTGCGTCCGCTTTGGGACGCGGAGCGTCCCGGGATGCATTCCCACGCAGAGCGTGGGAACGATCAGCCGCGCGGGGAAAGATCGGTGGGAGGAGATTAGCGGTTCAAAGGTGAAACATTCGTCACCACCGATTTGGCCTGCCGCCCGAAGCTGCTTATCATGGCGCGCCCAAATGCTTTCAAGAGTTACTTATGCGCCGCCTGCTCACCGGCTGTTTCGTTACCCTGCTGCTGTTGCTCAACACCCTGGTCCTGTTCGGGCCGCTGATGGTGTTTGCCCTGCTCAAACTGGTCCTGCCCGGCCGTTATCGCGATTACGCCTCGTGGGCGGTGATGTGGATCGCCGAGACCTGGGCCGAAATCGACAAACTGATCTTCCGCCTGTGCATCCCCACTCAATGGGACATTCGCGGCGGCGATGACCTGCGCGGGGATACCTCGTACCTGGTGATCAGCAACCACCAATCCTGGGTCGATATCCCTGCGCTGATCCAGACCCTGAACCGGCGCACGCCGTTCTTCAAATTCTTCCTCAAGAAAGAACTGATCTGGGTGCCGTTCCTGGGTCTTGCCTGGTGGGCGCTGGATTACCCGTTCATGAAGCGCTACACCAAGGCGTTCCTGGCGAAAAACCCTGAATTGGCCGGGCATGATCTGGAGATCACCAAAGCGGCATGCGAGCTGTACAAACGCCAGCCAGTGACGGTGGTCAATTACCTGGAAGGCACCCGGTTCACTGCGGCGAAAAGTACCCAGCAGCAATCACCGTTCACGCACCTGCTCAAACCCAAGGCGGGCGGCGTGGCGTTTGTGCTGGCGGCTATGGGCGAACAGCTGGACGCGATTCTGGATGTGACGGTGGTGTATCCGCAGCAGGCGATTCCGGGGTTCTGGGATTTGATCAGCGGCAACGTGCCAAAGGTCATCATCGACATCCAGACCCGCGAGCTGGACCCGGCGTTGTGGCAAGGGGATTACGAGAACGATCCGCTGTTTCGCGAAACCGTCCAGAACTGGGTCAACCAGCTCTGGATCGAGAAGGACCGGCGCATCGACGCGTTGCGCGCCGAGCGCTGCTGAATCAGCTACCGGAACCGGCGCCCCAAATCCCGCCGAGGCTTTCCAGCAATGGACCGCCAACGCCCTGGCCGCCGAGGTACTGGAGAATCACCGGGGCAAACTGGCCGACCATCCCACTGTCCATGCCCAGGGCGCTGAATGCGCTGTTCAGGTCATTGGTGTTCTTCACGTTGCCCAAGGCGTTTTCCAGACCTGCCGATTTACCGGACGAACCGAGCAAGCCGCTGAGGGCGCCCAGTTCACCGCCACCCGACAGTTTGTCGATCCCCGGTACGCTTTTGGCCAGCTCTGAGTAATCCGTCGAACTCAATTTATTTTTGGCCAGACCGAGCATCGCACCAGTGCCGCCTACGGCTTGTTGCGGGGTCACGTTCAATTGGCTGAGCGCACTCAGAAGGCCGGCCGTCTGTGAGGTTGGCGCGGTCGCTGCGGCGGCGTTATCGCCCTTCATGCCCGAGATGGCATTGGCCGCATCGTTCAGGCTGAACTGAGCAAAGACCGGGCTGGCCGCCAGGGTCATCAGCGAAGCCAGTGCAAAACCGCGTGAAATCTTCATCGAGACAACCTCTTTAGGCATAAACCGCCCACCCATGGGCGGCGAAAAACTGTGCGTTGGACTGGTGGCCCTGAGGATTGTTCCCAAGCCCCAGGGAACGCGCTGTTGTGTTTTTAAATGATCGTTCCCACGCTCCGCGTGGTAACGCCTCCTGTGACGCTCTGCGTCACGCTTTGGGACGCAGAGCGTCCCGGGCTGCATTCCCATGCGGAGCGTGGGAACGATCATCTGTGTTCCTTCCAATAAAAACGGCGACCCTGAGGTCGCCGTTTTGCATTGCGGGAAGCCTTACGCCGCGCTGAACAACTTGTGCGGATCGATCACAAATTTCTTCGGCACACCCGCATCGAACTCGCCATAACCACGTGGCGCGTCATCCAGGCTGATGACTTCCACGCCCACGATGTCGGCAATATGGATACGGTCCCACATGATCGCCTGCATCAGCTGGCGGTTGTACTTCATCACTGGCGTCTGGCCAGTGTGGAAGCTGTGGGACTTGGCCCAGCCCAGACCGAAGCGAATGCTCAGGCTGCCCATTTTCGCGGCAGCGTCCACAGCACCCGGATCTTCCGTCACGTACAGGCCTGGAATACCGATCTTGCCTGCCACGCGAACTACGCCCATCAGCGAGTTGAGCACGGTGGCCGGCGCTTCGTGTTTCACGCCGTCATGGCCGTGGCCGCGTGCTTCGAAGCCCACGGCGTCGACGGCGCAATCCACTTCCGGCTCGCCCAGCAGTGCGGCGATTTGTTCGTGCAACGGCGTGTCGAGGGACAGGTCAGCGATTTCAAAACCCTGAGCTTTGGCGTGGGCCAGGCGCACAGTGTTGACGTCACCGATGATCACCACCGCTGCACCCAGCAGACGCGCGGAAGCGGCAGCGGCCAGGCCGACTGGACCGGCACCGGCGATGTACACGGTGCTGCCCGGGCCAACGCCCGCCGTCACGGCGCCGTGGTAACCGGTCGGCAGGATGTCTGAGAGGCAGGTCAGGTCGCGGATTTTTTCCATCGCGCGATCGCGATCCGGCAGTTTCAGCAGGTTGAAGTCGGCGTACGGCACCATTGCGTATTCAGCCTGACCGCCGGTCCAGTCGCCCATGTCGACATAACCATAAGCACCGCCGGGACGGGCCGGATTGACGCTCAGGCAAACGCCGGTGTGCATCTCTTTGCAGGAACGGCAGCGCCCGCAAGCGACGTTGAACGGAACGGACACCAGGTCGCCGATCTGCAGGTTCTCGACGTCGCTGCCCTTCTCGATCACTTCACCGGTGATTTCGTGACCCAGTACCAGGCCGGTTTGAGCGGTGGTACGACCGCGCACCATGTGCTGATCGGAACCACAGATGTTGGTGGACACTACGCGCAGGATGACAGCGTGATTAATCTTCCTGCCGCGCGGGTCCTGCATTTTGGGATAGTCGATTTTCTGTATTTCGACCTTGCCGTTGCCGAGATACACGACACCACGATTACCAGACATGCTTTCACCTCGCTGTTGTTTTTATGTAGCGGTCGCGTCGCCATGGAGCGGCGGCGCGTTGTTTGCTCTGGTTGTTGCCTGTGTGTCTTGTGTTGTCCTTTAAGGCCTAATCGCGGGCAAGCCCGCGATGGCGATCTAAAGAACGACGGTTCTGTTCGCGTTGAGAAAGACTCTTCTCTCTATGTGATAGCCCACGGCGCGAGCCAGGGTCAGCCCTTCGATATCCCGCCCCTTGGCGATCAAATCTTCCGGGTAGTGACTGTGGTCCACCACCTCCACGCCTTGGGCGATGATCGGGCCTTCGTCCAGGTCGTTGTTGATGTAGTGCGCCGTGGCGCCGACCAGTTTCACGCCCTTGTTGTAGGCCTGGTGATACGGCTTGGCGCCCTTGAAACCCGGCAGCAGCGAGTGGTGAATATTGATCGCCTTGCCGTCGAGTTTGCGGCACAGCTCCGGCGACAGGACTTGCATGTAACGGGCAAGGATCACCAGCTCAGCGCCGGACTCTTCAATCACTTGCAACACCTGACGCTCCTGCGACGGCTTGTCGTTGGGGTCGAGAGGGAAGTGGTAGTACGGAATCTGATGCCAGTCGGCCAACGGCTTGAGGTCCGGGTGGTTGGAAATCACGGCGGCGACGTCCATCGACAACTGGCCGATGCGCTGGCGGTAGAGCAAGTCGTTGAGGCAGTGATCGGCCTTGGAAACCATGATCACCACTTTTGGCCGGTAGTTCGGCGCGGTCAGTTCGAAGATCATGCCGAAATGCGCACCGCGTTCTTCGAGACCAGCGCGGAAGGCTTGTTCGTCGAAGCCGTCGGGCTGGCGGAATTCCACGCGAATGAAGAAACGACCCGAGAGCCGGTCATCGAAGGAATGGTGCTCGGTGACGTAGCAGCCCTGCTCGAACAGAAAGCGGGTCACCGCATCCACGGTGCCGAGGACGCTTGGGCAGTCGGCGGTCAGAATCCATGTGTCTGGGGCGCGGCTCATAGTCGTGTCTCTCCTCTGATCGTTCCCACGTTCTGCGTGGGAATGCCGCCATGGACGCTCTGCGTCCGCCTTTGGGACGCGGAGCGTCCCGGGATGCATTCCCACGCAGAGCGTGGGAACGAACATTACGCCTGGACGCTAAGGCCGAATTCGGCGGACGCATCCTGCAACCACAACCACCAGTAATCCGAGAAGCTGCGACGGATCAGCAGTTCCCAGGTGTCTTCGGCGGTGTGGCGGATTACCAATTGCGACTTGGCGAACACCGTGCCGACAGCCTTGCCCACCGGGAAGCTGTTCGGGTGTACGTCGTAGCTGGTGGATTTCATCAGTACCTGGCGCACGTTCGGGCCGCTCAGTTCGAGAATCTGCTGGCCGCCGCTGACGTTGACGATCTGGATATGCAAATCGCCCAGCGCTTCACGCAGCTTTTGCTCGGCAGCGAACTCTTCGCCGGTCGGCACGATCAGCAGCCATTCATCCGGGCCCATCCATTGCAGGCTGGTTTCGCCTTTGACGATGACGCTCAACGCGCCCGGCAATTCGATACCGAGGGCCTTGTGCACGCCAGCGCTGAACGCGGCATCGTGGCCATCACCACGGATGGTCAGGTGGCCGAGGAGTTTTTTCTCACGCACGATCACGCCGGCGTTTTTGCGGCCCTTGCCCACCAGGCTGACGAGGTCGGCGTGATGCAGCGACGACTCGGCTTTGGCCCCGGTGGTTGGGCGTTGTTGGTAAACATTGGCTGCGGTCATAAAGCACCTGTTCCTGAATTCTGTTTTGATCGTTCCCACGCAAAGCGTGGGAACGATCAGTGTCAGATGTTCTGGCGATCACCCTTCGGATCGAAGAACACCGAAGAAACAATCTCCGCCTCAATTACGCTGCCATCCGCCAGCGGTGCGAACACCCGCTCACCGATGCGCTTCAACCCACCCTTGACCACGCCCATGGCAAACGAATAACCAAGGGAGTTGTGCAAGTAGCTGGAGGTCACGTGGCCGACCATGGTCATCGGAATGGTTTGCTTGGTGTTGAACACCAGTTGCGCCCCTTCCGGCAGCCATTTGGTCGGATCGATCGGCTTCAGGCCCACCAACTGCTTACGTTGATCACGCACGCAGTCTTCGCGGTTCATGCCGCGCTGGCCGATCCACGAGAACGGTTTGGTGCGACCGACACACCAACCCATGTTCAGGTCGTCCGGGGTCATCGAGCCGTCGGTGTCCTGGCCGACGATGATGAAACCCTTCTCGGCCCGCAGGATGTGCATGGTCTCGGTGCCGTACGGGGTCAGGTTGTACTGCTTGCCGGCCTCGGCGATTTTTTCCAGAACGCCCATGGCGTAATCGGCCTGCACGTTGACTTCGTACGACAGCTCACCGGTAAACGAAATCCGGAACACCCGCGCCGGCACGCCGCCGACCAGGCCTTCTTTCCAGGTCATGAACGGGAAGGCTTCGTTGGTCAGATCAATGTCGGTGACTTCGCTGAGCAGCTTGCGGCTGTTCGGCCCGGACAGGGTCATGGTTGCCCAGTGATCCGTCACGGAGGTGAAGTACACCTTCAGGTCTGGCCATTCGGTCTGTTGGTAGATTTCCAGCCATTGCAGTACGCGTGCAGCGCCGCCGGTGGTGGTGGTCATCACGAAATGGTTGTCGGCGAGACAAGCCGTTACGCCGTCGTCGAAGACCATGCCGTCTTCTTTGCACATCAGACCGTAGCGCGCCTTGCCCACGTCTAGCTTGGTCCAGGCGTTGGTGTAGATGCGGTTCAGGAACTCGCGCGCATCCGGGCCTTGAATGTCGATCTTGCCCAGGGTCGAAGCGTCCAGCAGGCCGACGCTGTCGCGCACGGCTTTGCATTCGCGTTTGACTGCGGCGTGCAGGTCTTCGCCGTTTTTCGGGAAGTACCACGGACGCTTCCACTGACCGACGTCTTCGAATTCAGCACCGTTTTTCACGTGCCAGTGATGCAGCGCGGTGAAACGAACCGGCTCAAAGATGTGCCCACAGTGACGACCGGCCACGGCACCGAAAGTTACCGGCGTGTAGTTCGGGCGGAACATGGTGGTGCCCATCTGCGGGATTGTCACGTTCAGCGAACGGGCGGCAATTGCCAGGCCGTTAACGTTGCCGAGCTTGCCCTGATCGGTGCCGAAGCCCAGCGCGGTGTAGCGTTTGACGTGCTCGACCGACTCGAAACCTTCGCGGGTCGCCAGTTCAATGGCGGCGGCGGTGACGTCGTTTTGCAGGTCGACGAATTGCTTCGGCGCCCGTGCGGTGTTCTTTTCGTGCGGCACCTGGAACAGCGCCAGGGTCGCCTCTTCGAGACGGCTCAGGGCTTTCGGCAAGGTGCCTTCGACCACACTGAAACCGGCTTCGCTGGCGGCGCGAGCGCCGCCTTCAAAACCATCGGCCAGGGAATCGCCGAGACCGTAGACCCCATTGATGCCACCGACGCACACGCGTTTCTGCGGTGCTTCGCCCGGTACGAAACCGAGGATGTCTTCACGCCAGGTCGGCTTGCCGCCCAAGTGCGAAGCCAGGTGAACCACCGGGCTGTAACCGCCGGAAGTGGCAACGAGGTCGCAATCGAGCCATTCACCAGGACTGGTCACGGTGTGGCCTTTGACATCAATCGCGGCGATGCGCGCAGCGGTCACGCGCTTGGTGCCACGAGCCTCGATCACGGCGCTGCCGGTGAGGATGCGGATGCCTTTGGCACGCGCTTCTTCCACCAATGCACCGCGCGGGTTGCTGCGGGCGTCAGCGATAGCAACGACTTGCAGACTGGCGTCGAGCCAATCCAGAGCCACGCGGTAGGCATGGTCGTTGTTGGTCGACAGCACCAGTTTCTTGCCCGGTGCCACGCCGTAACGGCGCACGTAAGTCGACACAGCGCCGGCGAGCATGTTGCCCGGCACGTCGTTGTTGCCGTAGACCAGTGGACGCTCGCAAGCGCCGGTCGCCAGGACTACACGCTTGGCGCGAACCCGGTGGATGCGCTGACGGACCTGGCCAATCGGTGCGCGGTCGCCGAGGTGATCGGTGAGGCGCTCGTGAATGGTCAGGAAGTTATGGTCGTGGTAACCGTTGACCGTGGCGCGCGGCAACAGCAGCACGTCCGGGGTGTCTTTCAATTCGGCGATAACGCTGGCGACCCACTCGGTGGCCGGTTTGCCGTCGAGGCTTTCGCGGGAGTCGAGCAGGCTGCCGCCGAACTCTTCCTGCTCATCGGCCAGGATCACGCGGGCACCGCTGCGCGCAGCGGCCAATGCTGCGGCGAGGCCAGCAGGGCCGGCGCCGACGATCAGCACGTCGCAGTGCTGGTTCATGTAGTCGTAGGTGTCCGGATCGTTCTCGGTCGGCGAACGGCCAAGACCGGCGGCCTTACGAATGTACTTCTCGTAAGTCATCCAGAACGATTGCGGGTACATGAACGTTTTGTAGTAGAAACCCGGCGGCATCAGCTTGCCGCCGACCTTGCCGAGAATCCCCATCATGTCGTTGTTCACGCTCGGCCAGCCGTTGGTGCTGGTGGCGACCAAACCTTGGTACAGCGCTTGTTGCGTGGCGCGCACGTTCGGAATCTGCGTGGCTTCAGTGGCGCCAATCTGCAGCACCGCGTTCGGCTCTTCGGCACCGGCGGCGAAGATGCCGCGCGGACGGGAATACTTGAAGCTGCGACCGATGATGTCGACGCCGTTGGCCAGCAAGGCAGCGGCCAGCGAGTCGCCTTCAAAGCCTTTGTAGACCTGGCCGTTGAAGGTGAAGCTCAGCACTTTGTTGCGGTCGATCCGTCCGCCGTTGGACAGGCGATTAGTCTGGCTCATACCTTCTCTCCCAGAGCCGTGGCGGCCGCTTTCGGGCTGTCGGTCTTGTCGGTGAATTGTGGCTTGGTGCCGATCTTGTAAGTTTCGAGAATCTCGTAGGTCACGGTGTCACGGGTCGCGTTGAAGTACTGACGGCAACCGGCGGCGTGGATCCACAGTTCGTGGTGCAGACCGCGCGGGTTATCGCGGAAGAACATGTAGTCGCCCCACTCCTCGTCGGTGCAGGAAGTCGGGTCCAGTGGACGCGGGATGTGCGCCTGGCCGGATGCGTGGAATTCCTCTTCAGAGCGCAGCTCGCCGCAGTGAGGACAGAAGATATGCAACATGGGGATTTCTCCTGTTAGTGGGCAACCGCAGCAGCGCCGTGTTCATCGATCAACGCACCGTTGTGGAAACGGTCGATGGAGAAAGGTGCGGCCAATGGGTGCATTTCGCCCTTGGCCAGGCTCGCGGCAAATACGTTGCCCGAGCCAGGTGTCGCCTTGAAGCCACCGGTGCCCCAACCGCAGTTGAAGAACATGTTCGGCACCGGGGTTTTCGAGATGATCGGGCACGCATCCGGCGTGGTGTCGACGATGCCGCCCCACTGCCGGTTCATGCGTACGCGGGACAACACCGGGAACATCTCGACGATGGCCTGGATGGTGTGCTCGATCACCGGGTACGAACCGCGCTGGCCGTAGCCGTTGTAGCCGTCAATGCCGGCACCGATTACCAGGTCGCCCTTGTCGGACTGGCTGATGTAACCGTGCACGGCGTTGGACATGATCACGCTGTCGATAATTGGCTTGATCGGCTCGGACACCAGCGCTTGCAGCGGGTGGGATTCGATCGGCAGGCGGAAACCGGCGAGTTTGGCCATGTGTCCGGAGTTACCGGCAGTGACCACGCCAACACGCTTGGCGCCGATGAAGCCCTTGTTGGTTTCAACACCGATGCACACACCGTTTTCCTTGCGGAAACCGATCACTTCGGTCTGTTGAATCAGGTCAACGCCCAAGGCGTCGGCGGCACGGGCAAAGCCCCAGGCCACGGCATCGTGACGAGCCACGCCGCCGCGACGCTGAACGGTGGCGCCCAGCACCGGGTAGCGGGTGTTCTTCGAGCAGTCGAGGTACGGAATCTCGTCGGCCACTTGCTTGGCATCCAGCAATTCGCCGTCCACGCCGTTGAGGCGGTTGGCGCTGACCCGACGCTCGGAATCACGGATGTCTTGCAGGGTGTGGCACAGGTTGTAAACGCCGCGCTGGGAGAACATCACGTTGTAGTTCAGGTCCTGGGACAGGCCTTCCCACAATTTCATCGCGTGTTCGTACAGGTGCGCCGACTCGTCCCACAGGTAGTTGGAGCGAACGATGGTGGTGTTGCGCGCGGTGTTACCGCCGCCCAGCCAGCCTTTCTCGACCACGGCCACGTTGGTGATCCCGTGTTCTTTGGCGAGGTAGTAAGCCGTGGCGAGACCATGCCCGCCACCGCCGACAATGACCACGTCATAGACCTTTTTCGGGGTCGGCGTGCGCCACATTTTCTGCCAGTTTTCGTGATGGCTGAGGGAGTGTTTGAAGAGGCCGAAGCCCGAATAGCGTTGCATAGTCATTTACTCCAAAACCGCGCTCAGCGATAAACCGGGAAGTCCGCGCACAGGGCTGCCACTTGCTGCGCCACATTCGCTTCAACATCGGCATCGCCGAGGTTGTCGAGGATGTCGCAGATCCAGCCGGCCAGCGTCACACACTGGGTCACCTTGAAGCCGCGCGTGGTCACCGCCGGGGTGCCGATGCGCAAGCCCGAGGTCACGAACGGCGACTGTGGATCGTTTGGCACAGCGTTCTTGTTCACGGTGATGTGGGCGCGACCGAGGGCGGCGTCCGCGTCTTTACCGGTGAGGCCCTGACGGATCAGGCTGACCAGGAACAGGTGGTTGTCAGTACCGCCGGACACTACATCGTAGCCGCGTTTGATAAACACGCCGGCCATGGCCTGGGCGTTGTCGATCACTTGTTGTTGATAGGCCTTGAAACCTGGCTCCAGCGCTTCCTTGAAGCACACCGCTTTACCGGCGATCACGTGCATCAGCGGGCCGCCCTGTGCGCCAGGGAATACGGCGGAGTTGAGCTTTTTCTCGATCTCTTCGTTGGCCTTGCACAGGATCAGGCCGCCACGTGGACCGCGCAGGGTCTTGTGGGTGGTGGTGGTGACCACGTCGGCGTACGGCAGCGGGTTCGGATACAGACCGGCGGCAACCAGACCGGCCACGTGGGCCATGTCGACGAACAGCAGCGCACCGACCTTGTCGGCAATCTGGCGGAAGCGCGGGAAGTCGAGGGTCTTGGAGTAAGCGGAGAACCCGGCGACGATCATTTTCGGCTTGCACTCGACGGCCAGGCGTTCGACTTCGTCGTAGTCGATCAAGCCGGTCTTGGTGTCGATGCCGTACTGCACGGCGTTGTAGAGCTTGCCCGAGGACGACACTTTGGCGCCGTGGGTCAGGTGGCCGCCGTGGGCCAGGCTCATGCCCAGAATGGTGTCGCCCGGCTGGATCAGGGCCAGATAAACGGCGCTGTTGGCGGAAGAACCGGAGTGCGGCTGGACGTTGGCGTAATCGGCGCCGAACAGTTGCTTGGCGCGTTCGATGGCCAGGGCTTCAACCTTGTCCACGTGCTCGCAGCCACCGTAGTAGCGCTTGCCCGGATAACCTTCGGCGTATTTGTTGGTCAGGCCACTGCCCTGCGCTTCCATGACGCGTTTGCTGGTGTAGTTCTCTGACGCGATCAGTTCGATGTGATCTTCCTGGCGTTGCTCCTCGGCATTCATCGCCGCCAGCAGTGCATCGTCATAGCCCTTGATCTGGTCTTGCTTGCTGAACATCGCGTCTCTCCCAGCGGCGGCTTGTGCGCCTTTCGTCTCGGTGAGGCACGTACCTTTCGGCAGTGCCCTTTGGATGCGATGGTATGACCGGCGCAGACAGGTCAAATGCCTATGGACGCCACGCAAAGGTGCGTTTACGACATGGGCTGAAATGGCAGCTTCTACGGGGGTTACGCGAGAACCTGTCGTAGGGCCAAAAGCGCGAGGAAGTGCGCGGGATAGAGCGCATACGCCCAGCGACGCATGGGCGGTGGCTTGAGGCGACTGGCGTGTCGCAACAGCAACAGCCCGAGCAATGGCGCGATCAGACAAGCGGCAATGCCGAAGATCGCCGCGCCATTCCCCAGCCGCGCCGCGCCATACAGCACCTGCCATTGATTGGCCGCCAGGCACACCAGCCCCGGCAGCAGGCTGAAATACCAGGGCCGGCGGATCACCAGCAGCATCGCCAACGGCAACAGCACGCCGAAGCAACCGAACATCAGTCGCTCCGGGAACATCACCGCGAACAAAACGGCGCCGACCGCCAACAGTCGCGATTGCAGCGTCGGCTGCTGCCAGCCGCGCGCCACCAGCAGACCGAGTACCAACGTAGGCATCACGTTAAACGTGTCGGGATCTGGAATGTAGATTCGATAGGGGATTTCGCTGATGGCACTAAACACCATCAACCACCCCAGATAACGCCACTGAGCACTTGTTGCGGCTGCACGTGTCCGAGACAGATTCGCCGCCATCGCCAGGCAGAACCAGGGAAATGCCAACCGCCCCGGCACATACAGGAAATCGACGGAGTAACCGACATATCGGAGGTGATCGAGCACCATGCTCAGCAGCGCCAGCCACTTGAGCAGATCGAGCGCGCCGTCCCTTTGCGTCATGTGCATAATTGCCCGTCAATTGTGTAATTTTCTGACAGCATCATCGCGTGTGCTCCCCGGACGATCTTCGGTAAAGTGCGCACCATCATTGACCACAAAACTCTTCACCATAAGGGTTTTGAACACGGAATCAGGCCATGACCGATAAGAGCCAACAATTTGCCAGCGACAACTATTCCGGTATCTGCCCTGAAGCCTGGGCGGCCATGGAACAGGCCAACCACGGCCACCAGCGCGCTTACGGCGACGATGAATGGACTGCACGGGCGTCAGACGATTTCCGCAAACTGTTTGAAACCGACTGCGAAGTGTTCTTCGCCTTCAACGGCACCGCGGCCAACTCGTTGGCCCTGTCGTCGCTGTGTCAGAGTTACCACAGCGTCATCTGCTCGGAAACCGCTCACGTCGAAACCGACGAATGCGGCGCGCCGGAATTCTTCTCCAACGGCTCGAAACTGCTGGTTGCGCGCACCGAGAACGGCAAGCTGACCCCGGAATCAATCCGCGAAGTCGCCCTCAAGCGCCAGGACATCCACTACCCGAAACCTCGCGTAGTCACCCTGACCCAAGCCACTGAAGTCGGCAGCGTCTACACCCCCGAAGAAATCCGCGCCATCAGCGTCACTTGCAAAGAGCTGGGCCTGAACCTGCACATGGACGGCGCGCGCTTCTCCAACGCCTGCGCATTCCTCGGCTGCACCCCGGCGGACCTGACCTGGAAGGCCGGCGTCGACGTGTTGTGCTTCGGCGGCACGAAAAACGGCATGGCGGTGGGCGAGGCGATCCTGTTCTTCAACCACAAACTGGCCGAAGACTTCGACTACCGCTGCAAACAGGCCGGGCAACTGGCCTCGAAGATGCGCTTCCTCTCGGCCCCTTGGGTCGGCATCCTGGAAAACGACGCCTGGCTCAAATACGCCAAACACGCCAACCGCTGCGCGCAATTGCTGGCAGAACTGGTGAGCGATATTCAAGGCGTGGAACTGATGTTCCCGGTACAGGCCAACGGCGTGTTCCTGCAACTCTCGGAACCGGCCATCGCCGCCCTGACCGCCAAGGGCTGGCGCTTCTACACCTTCATCGGCAACGGCGGCGCCCGCTTCATGTGCTCGTGGGACACCGAAGAAGAACGCGTGCGCGAGTTGGCGGCAGATATCCGCGAAGTCATGTCCCGCTAACCCTCTGCCACTGATCGACTGATCGTTCCCACGCTCCGCGTGGGAATGCAGCCCGTGACGCTCTGCGTCACAACGGTGGTCGACTCTTCATCGGAGGTGAGGCTGGAACGCGGAGCGTCCCTGGAGGCATTCCCACGCGGAGCGTGGGAACGATCAACGATCACTGTCTCAGTACCACCGTTGTATTTCGATCAGTCCTTCCTGACCTGCGTAATCACGCGCGCTTGAGTACCTCCAATGCTCCGGCAAATCCACATACCCACGCTTCACCGGGTTGTAATGGATGTAATCCAGCTTCTGACGCATCACTATTTCGCTGTACACCATCTCTGCGTGTGAACCTTCCTGCCAAAGCTGATAAACGCGATCCTTTTTGTGCGCTCGTTTACTGAACCGCAGGCGTTGTAATGCACGCTCAGCCCCTCTGCTTTGCAGATCGCCGATGATTTGTCGAGCCGTGAAGGATTTGAACTGGCGCAGGCATCTGCTCAGGTCTGGAGCTTGCGCGACGAAGTGCAGATGGTTTTCCAGAACGACATACCCGTAAAGCCGCAGCCCCTGATGTGTTTGTTGATAACGCCAGCAATTGAGCAGGTGATCAACGATGTAAGGCCGGATGAACAGCGGGAGCCATTCCAGGAGAGTACAGGTGAGAAAGTGGGGTTTGTCCGGTTCTGTGATGGCGTAACGGCTTCGGCCCATAAGTGCATTCCTTTGCGAGGGAATGATAAGGGTGAGCGGGGATATGACTTAAGGCTAGAGGACAGTGCTGCGGAGCGCGTGAGAAATTACGACGCGCCTCCACTGATCGTTCCCACGCTCCGCGTGGGAATGCCTCCAGGGACGCTCCGCGTTCCGGCTTCACCGCCGATTCAAAGCCGACCACCGTTGTGACGCGGAGCGTCACGGGCTGCATTCCCACGCGGAGCGTGGGAACGATCAGTGACCGCTGGTTGGTCTACCATTCGCTCAGACAATAACAATCAGGAGCGCACGCATGTCCCTACAAGGCAAAACCCTGTTCATCACCGGCGCCAGCCGTGGCATCGGGCGCGAGATTGCGCTGCGGGCTGCGCGGGATGGGGCCAATATTGTGATTGCGGCCAAGAGCGCCGAGCCGCACGCCAAGCTGCCGGGGACGATTTTCAGCGTGGCCGAGGAAGTTGAAGCGGCGGGCGGCAAGGCGTTGGCGTTGCAAGTGGACGTGCGCGATGAAGTCGCTGTGCGTGAGGCGTTGGCCCGGGCCAATGAACATTTCGGCGGGATTGATGCATTGGTCAATAACGCTGGGGCGATCAAGTTGACCGGCGTGCAGCACATCGAGCTCAAGCGCTTTGACTTGATGCACCAGATCAACACCCGTGCCGTGTTGCTCTGTAGCCAGGCTGCCCTGCCCTATCTGAAAAAATCCAACGGCCACATCCTTAACCTGTCGCCACCGCTGAACCTGGCGACCAAATGGTTCGCCCAATACAGCCCCTACACCGTGACCAAGTACGGCATGAGCA
Source organism: Pseudomonas sp. ADAK2 (assembly GCF_012935755.1). Lineage (GTDB taxonomy): Bacteria > Pseudomonadota > Gammaproteobacteria > Pseudomonadales > Pseudomonadaceae > Aquipseudomonas. Next base: position 5,068,113 of record NZ_CP052862.1, on the reverse strand, counting down.
TGCTGACGCTGGGGATGAGCGAGGAGTTCAAGAATTACGGCATCAGCGTCAATTCATTGTGGCCGCAGACCATGATCGCCACCGCAGCCATCGAATTTCAGCTGGGCTCGCGGGAATCCTTCAAACATGCACGAACGCCGGCGATCATGGCGGATGCAGCACATGTGATTCTGGATAGCAGCGGCCGCAGCATTACCGGGCGGTTGCTGATTGATGAGGAGATTCTGGGGGAGTACGGGGTGACGGACTTCGAGGGGTATCGGTTCGAACCGGACTCCACCGACAAACTGATGCCGGATCTGTTTGTTGACTGAAATACCCACACCCCTTGTAGGAGCTGTCGAGTGAAACGAGGCTGCGATCTTTTGATCTTGTTTTTAAGATCAGGATCAAAAGATCGCAGCCTTCGGCAGCTCCTTGCGGGAGATTCGGCGCGTGTTAGAAATCGATCCGCACGTCGCCCTTCGGCACGCTGCAGCACGACAGGATGAATCCTTCCGCTTCGTCTTCCTCGGTAATCCCGCCGTTGTGGTCCATTTCGACCTCGCCCCCCAGCTTCATCACCTTGCACGTCCCGCAAATCCCCATCCCGCAAGCCTTCGGAATCAGCAGACCGAGCTTGGCCGCCGCCGCATGCACGGTTTCACCCGGGGCCACCCGAATGCTCTTGCCGGACGAGATAAATTCGACTTGGTGCAAGTCCGCCAGATCGACTTCCGGCGCATCCGCAGCGATTTCCGCCTGTTCCACCGCATCGGCACGGGCTTCCGGTGGCGTGGCGCCGAAGGATTCCTCGTGATAACGGGACATGTCGAAGCCAACCGCTTCGAGCATGCGCTTGACCGCGTTCATGTACGGCGTCGGACCGCAGCAGAAAACCTCGCGTTCGAGGAAGTCCGGGGCCATCAATTCCAGCATTTTGTGGTTCAGGTAACCGCGATAACCGGCCCAGGGCTCGCCCAAACCGTGCTTCTCGCAGATCAGGTGCAGGCTGAAGTTGTCGATCCGCGACGCCATGTGCTCCAGCTCGCGGTGGTAAATGATGTCTTTGGGCGAACGGGCGCTGTGGATAAACACCATGTCGACGTTGCCGTTGGTGTCGTAGAACCAGCGCGCCATGGACATCACCGGTGTAATACCGACACCACCGCTGAGGTACAAAACCTTGGGCGCGGTGAAGTCCATGGCGTTGAACAGCCCGACCGGCCCGTGCACCGCCAGCTCCTGGCCTTCGTGCAAGGTGTCGTGCAACCAGTTGGAGACCTTGCCCCCCGGTACACGTTTGATCGTCACCGAAAAGCTGTACGGCACCGACGGCGAGCTGGAAATGGTGTAGGAGCGCATGATCGGCACGCCGTCGATTTCCAGCTCCAGGGTCACGAACTGCCCGGGCTTGAAGAAGAACAGGATTGGCTGATCGGCCATAAAGCAGAAGGTGCGCACGTCCCAGGTTTCCTGGATGACTTTGACGCAACGGACGATGTGTCGACCATTGGCCCAGGTCTGGGTGGTTACCGGATTCAGGAAGCTGTTGGACATGCTGTTCTCCACCGCCGATGGTCGGCCTTATGTTGGCGATTCTGCGTATAGCGCGAGCCACCCATTTACCTATCTGCGACATTCACATACTTATCGCGACCAGCCCCCAACTACCGGGGGTTGCGCGTCGGGAACAGATTGGGCCATGTCGCCCATGGATAAGGTTCTGGGCAGCGCCGGGCCCACACTCGCCCCACACAACGACAGATTCTTTACACCTTGCGTAGCAAACCGTATCAGCCACTTTTCGCCGGCCTCACAGAAAGGCCTTGAGGATCAAATCGATGGACGTCACCGCAAAAATCAGCCTGGGCGATCCGCTGGAACCCGCACGCAAGGCCACTGCGCAGATGCTGCAAGAGCGCGAGCGCACTTTCTCGCTGCCGCAGCCGTTTTACTCTGACGAGCGGCTGTTTGATATCGACATGCAGGAGATCTTCCAGAAAGAGTGGTTGATCGCCGGCATGACCTGCGAAATACCGGCCAAGGGCAACTACCTGACCCTGCAAGTCGGCAAGAACCCGATCATCGTGATTCGCGGCGCCGACGGCGTGGTGCACGCGTTCCACAACGTTTGCCGCCACCGTGGTTCTCGGCTGTGCACCAGCGAAAAAGGCAAAGTCGCCAAGCTGGTCTGCCACTACCACCAGTGGACGTACGAGCTGGACGGTCGTCTGCTGTTCGCCGGCACCGAAATGGGCGCCGACTTCGACATGAAGCAGTACGGCCTCAAACCGGTGAGCGTGAAAACCGCTGGCGGTTACATTTTCATCAGCCTGTCGGAGAACCCGCCGGCGATTGATGACTTCCTGTCGACGCTGAACCATTACATGGAACCGTACGACATGGAAAACACCAAGGTGGCGATCCAGACCACCTTGTTCGAAAAGGCCAACTGGAAACTGGTGCTGGAAAACAATCGCGAGTGCTACCACTGCAACGCGTCGCACCCGGAACTGCTGAAAACCCTGCTGGAATGGGATGACGTGACCGACCCGCGCGCCGATCAGGCGTTCAAGGACCACGTCGCCGCCTCCGCCGCTGCCTGGGAAGCCGAGAAGATTCCTTACGCTCACGCCAGTTTCGGCCTGCGTAACCGTATCGTGCGCATGCCGCTGCTCAAGGGCACCGTGTCGATGACCCTCGACGGCAAACAGGGCTGCGCCAAACTCATGGGCCGGATCAAGAACCCGGACCTCGGTTCGATGCGCATCCTGCACCTGCCGCACTCGTGGAACCACTGCATGGGCGACCACATCATCGTCTTCACCGTGTGGCCGATCAGCGCTCAGGAAACCATGGTCACCACCAAGTGGATCGTGCACAAGGATGCCGTCGAAGGCGTGGATTACGACGTCGAGCGCATGCGTAAGGTCTGGGACGCAACCAACGACCAGGATCGTCGCCTGGCCGAAGAGAACCAGCGCGGGATCAACTCCACGGCTTATCAGCCAGGGCCTTACTCCCAGACTTATGAGTTTGGCGTGGTGAATTTTGTGGATTGGTACAGCGAGCGGTTGTTGAACAACCTGGGGGCTGAGCCGGCGGCTTACCTCAAGGGCGTGCCGGTTCAGGGCTGAATCGTCTGACAAACCCCCGTCGATCATTACGATCCACGGGGGTTTGTTTTTTGCGTTGGTTTAAGGCTGTTGCACTCTCATGCTCGATACCTTGCCATCCAGTTGACTGGAAGAGCCGCCGCGGGTAATCCGCCACGAGCCACCGTCATAGTTGCGTTCGAAACTTCCCACCACCACGGGCTGAGTAATGTCACGCAGGACATCCACTCGCGCATACCCCTGGTTCCGATTCTGGTCCCAATTGCCGTAGACACTGAAACTGGTGCCCGCCTTGGCCCGCAGAATTCTGGCGGATTTGGCTTCGTCATTTTTGCAGGCATTGCCCGATTTGAAGTTGAAGTTGGCGCTGTGAGCCAGGCTTACCGTGCAGACAATGTTCTGACCGGCGCCGTTGCCTTCATACAACACGACACTGGCATCGGAAAAATCGGCCGGTGTCTTGCCTACCGAAATCCGCGACACTTTGCCATCCAGGCCGTTATTGCGGACATAGGTCAATTTGAAATCAGCGTCCTCGTATTGGGTTTCAAACGTTCCTACCACCACCGACTCGTGCAAACCGATATCACGTTTAACATCGATAAAGGCGTGGTCATCTTTCGGATCACCGCTGGACGAATCATAAACGGCAATGCGTGTCCCCTTAGCCACCCCACGCAATTTCAAGGACCTGGCTTCATCATTTTCACAGCCGTGTGCCGGCAGGCTGAAGTTATAGTCTTTGCCCGCCGGAATAACGCAGGTCGTATCACCGGCCGAGTTGGCCTGATTCTGTTCGTAGAAGTAGTAACCCCCCTGGGTCAGCGCGGCCGCATAGGGAAACGTGTCGCCGCGATGGTTGTAATCGATGGCAAGGAAGTTCGGCGCCGTGCGTTTGCCAAACACGGCGGCACAATGGCTGTCGACGCGTCGCTCCAGGTAAGTCAGGTTGTTATCCACATCGCCAGCGTGTGCGGCATTTTTTTCGAAGCTATGAAACTGATTCATGACGAACAATCGCGGCCACGGGGAGAAACCGTTCACCGCTACCGTCGGGGTGTAAGAGTTCCAGCGCGACGGACAACTCCAATCATGCTTGAGGGTGGTTGCACCCAGGTCCCAGTAATTCTGGTTCTCCCATTGACTGTCCTTGAGCAGGTTGATCGTTTTGCCGTTGCTGACGTACTCGCCCGGATGACCATCGGTCAGCATGATCAGGCGCTTGCCGCTGCCGATGATCTGCTGAAGGGTTGGCCAGGACCGCGAGCCGGAATAGGCCCGTGGGTCAAACATCATGTCCGCCAGGCCCGGCACGGCATCGAATGCCCTGTTGAGGACATCCCTGCCGACGTAATTTTCGAGTGTCACAGTGACCACGGCATTGGGATTACTTCGCAAGAACGGCAGGAATACAGTGTTCAATGCGTCAGCGAACTTCATGTCCGTTCTCGTAGAACACTTCCAGGTGTCCAGGGTATGACACAAATAAGCGGTTGGGGTGCTATCCAAATTGCCCAGATGCAAGTCCAGCATAAAACCCCGAACACCTCGATTAAGTTGTTCACGCATTTCATCCAGAAAACCGTTATGCGCCATCACCCAAGTGTATTCGTTAAAGGGTTTGGTAAAGTCCGTAATACCCGGTGCTGTTTCTGCCGCCGACACGGAGTGCGAAGCGAGCACAGGCGCAGCGAGAATGGCGGACAGCAACGCCAGTTTTTTAAAGTTAAGCATTATTAATCTTCCATGATAATGAGCCCGGCAACTAATATTGAATCCAAGACCGGGACGCCATTAACTGAAAAACTAACTTTTTAGAAAACCATTAATAATTATCCAAATATATCACCCATAAAAAATGCGCTCAAAAAGAGCGCATTTTATTCAAGCCAACGACTGAGTCAGTTCGAACTCCATCGAACTTTTCCGTTCTCCCCGATAAAGGTTTCGATAATATTTTCGCCGACAAGCTGCACTTTCACATAACCATTCAACACCCGATCCGGATACGCCTCATCTCCGGCATTCTCGGTTTCCGACCACAACACCCGCGAATGCCCGTTCAGTTCGCTCGCGTTGCCATATGGAATCGCCCCATGCCCGGCGCAGCGCGCATGCAGCCCGCCCTGAGCGGCGTAGCAGATGCCGTTGTGCAAATGCCCCCAGTACCAATAATCCGGCTCACGCCCCAAGGCGTCGCACACCGTTTGATACAGAGCGGTCTTGTTGTGCCCGGAAATATCGAAGCCCTGGTGATGGCTGAGCACCATGATCTTCTTGCGCTGGGGCAGCTCTTTCATCCAGGCGATCTGCTCTTTGTTGAGCGTGCCGTCCATGTACAGGTTGATCGCGTCCGAGGCGTACGCGCTGTCGAGCCCGACCACCAGCCAGTCATCGTTGTACAACGCGAAATAACTGGTGCCCTGCTGCGTCGGGAAGCGCTTGGCCAGTTCCTTGTAATAGCCATGGGCGCCGCTGTACATCTCGTGATTGGAGTTGAGGGTGAACGAGCCGTGCTTGCCCATCGGCCAACCGACCATGTCGACGTCTTCCTGGGAGTGGGTGCCGGCGTAATACACATCGCCCAGGTGAATGGTGAAATCGGCCTGGGCCAGTTGCATCTGATTGGCCACCGCCACCGCCGGGGCATGGCTGTCGAACGGCCCGGTGCCCCAGTCGCCGGCAATCGCCAGGATCACGTCGCTGTCCATTTTCATCAGCGCCGGGGTGGTGGCGAATGGCGCGTGATGGCGCAGGTTTTCGATCCACTTCAGCAGCGCTTCGCTCCACAGCAAATCCAGCAGTTCCCATTTGCGACAGCCGAGCAAACTGCCGTCCTTGAGCACCCGGGTTTGCAACTCGTCCACCGATTGCGGCAAGGGCGTGGCGTTGCCGATGTGCAGAATCGACAAGCCGTGGGACAACTCCCACGGCACGCTCGGTTCATCGTCCGGCAGATCGCCGTGCTTGAGCACGTATTGCGCCTGGTCGTGACCGCGTTGCAGCAACGCGACAATGGCTTCGAATTCCTCCGGTTCAAGCTCGCTGACGAGTTTCTTCCACGACATTTCCAGCCGCGTGAACAACCCGTGCAGGCGCAGCTTGACCTTGTCGTACTCATGTTCCCAATGACTGACTAATGACATGTTGGCCTTCCTCCATCCGTAGTGGGATCACAGGGTTTTCATGAATTCGATGAGCGCCCGTTTATCGATGTCCGACAGTTGCGTGCCATACAGGTGGCCGCTGTTGTGGTTGCCCTCAAGCCGGGTGTCGTATTTGAAACCGCCCGGGATTTGGGTGGTGGTGACGAAGCCGACTTTCTGTTGGTCGTAGACGTCGGAGCCGGTGAAGAACACCGGCGGCCGCTGTTCCGGTGGTTGCAGCAAATCCCACAGCGTCGGCACCGAACCGTTGTGCAGGTAGGGCGCGCGCATCCAGATGCCGTCGGTGGGGGTGTTGCTGTAGCTCTGGGTCTTGCGATACGCGTTGAAGTCGAACGGCGGTTTCTTGAAGCCGTGGAATGCGGTCACCAGACCGGTGGTGAACGAGTCCAGGCGATGGGGATCGGTGCCCAGTTCTTCAATGTTGGTGGTGACCTGCCCGGTGTCGGTGCGGCCGAACTCATGGCAACCGGCGCAGTTCTTGTCCCACACCGGTTTGCCCTGGGCGACCTTGGCCTGATCCAGCGCCCACGGCCACGCCGGCGGTTTGGTACCGAGCAGCCAATTGGTCACGCGATTGAAGCTTTCCGGCAATACCGACTCCGGCGTCGCGCCCACGGCCATGGCCGCCGCGTAGTTGCGTTCGTGGATGTCGTTATTGTTGCCGTCCCAGTGCAGGTACAGCGATTCCCGGGGCTTCTGGTTCCAGACTTGCGGCAAGTCGACGGTGCCGATGGTCGAGTCATCCGGGAAGCCGAACACCACCATTTTGGTCGGGTTGAAGGTGTCGGTGCGGCCCGGCCCTTGGGGAGGACGCAGCTTCTGCCAGGCGTAGGCCTGTTTCTGTTTCAACAGCGCGCTCTTGGCCATCGGGATGATCAGGTAGCGGTTGTAAATCCGCTCGAAAAAGCCGAGCTGGAACTTGCTGTTGATCGCCGTCATCACCGCGTCGGTGGTGAATTTCGGGTCGCTGGCGCAATCGTAGGCAAACCATTGGAACGCTTGCAGTTGCAGGGTGTTGGCCGGTGCCGTGGCCACTGTTTTGGCGACATCGCTGGCATTGGCGCGGTAGGAACCGGTGTGGCACAAGGCACAGTTCGGCTCGACGGTCGGGTAGCCGATCTGTCGCTTGGCCATGCCGACGGGCAGGTCCTTGCCGTTTTCGAAGAGGAAACCGAAGACTTCATAGCCACCGGGTTTCGGCAGTTTCTCCGGGCACATCTGCGGCAGTACGGCGAACAGGTAATAGGGGATGCGCGCTTCGATGCCCAGGCCGATGGCGGCGTATTTGTAGTGGTCTTCGTCGGAGGCATATTTCTCCGCCGGCACCACTCGCAGCATTTGGTACCAGGTTTCGTAGCCGATAAACCCGAGCAGCAACACCACGATCAGTGTTCCGACCTTGAAGCCGTGGCTTTGCCAGCGCAGCGCCCAACCCGCGCGCCATTCCCGCCAGCCGTCGCACAGCAGCGCCAACGGCCGCGTGGCCGGCGTAGTGCCGAGGTACAGCAGGATCCCGAGGATCAGGAACATGCTCAGGTCGCCGAGGAACATCGGCACGAACACCGTGGCCTGGTTGCTGGTATTGATCAGGTAGATCCAGAACGCCACGGCGATCAGCCGCGACAGCACGCACAACCAGGAATGCACCACGAACCGTGGCGCGTTGAAGCCCGACGGCATGTAGAACACGCTGATGCCCACCAGCAACATGCCGGCGTTTTCCAGCCAGGGATCGGAGAGTTGTGGCGGCAGGCCGAGCATCGACGTCAGCAGCGCCGGGGCAAACAGTGCCGGCAGCGCGAAGAACATATTCATCACGATGCCTAGCCAGATGAAGCGTTGAAACCAGCGGATGTAACTGTCCATTTTTTATCCCCAGATCGTTCCCACGCTCTGCGTGGGAATGCCGCCATGGACGCTCCGCGTCCGCTCTTGTGACGCAGAGCGTCACGGGATGCATTCCCACGCGGAGCGTGGGAACGATCATTACTGGCCGATGGCTGTTTTCTCCAGGTGTTGCAGGATGATCGGGTACACATCGACCACCGCGTCCTTGCCGAACATGCAGTCGATGTGGCCGTAGCCCGGCACCACGTGCCGGCTGTAGCGCTCCGGCCCGTGGACCTTGCACACCCGCTCGTAGGTCTTGAGCGTGCTTTCCGGCAAGTAGCACTGGTTGTCGGCGCCGCTGATGAAACAGATCGGCATGCTCAGCCGGTCGAAGTGCGACATGTAGACATCTTCACCCTTGAAGTTCACCAGATGCCCTTTGCGCACGATCAGCGCCAGGTGCTCGAAGGTCTGCATGTTCGACTCGCCGAACAGTTCGTGCAGGTTGTCGTGCAGGGTTTCGTTGAGGGTGTCGTGGCGATACAGCGAGGCGTACATGAAGGTGATGCGGTGGCACACCGGGTTGGTGCAGTAGCCCTGGGCCTCGATCCGCGCATAGCCGTTGAGGGCTTTGTCGTAGAGCTTGTTGAACCAGTTTTCCTTGTTGTCGGCGTAGGCGGTGAGGGATTTGATCCCGATGGCATCGAGCATCCCCGGCAAGTGCAAACCGGCTTTCAGGCCCGTCGCCGTGGCTACTACGGTGTCCGCCGCAATCTGCGAACAGACCACCGAACGCACGCCTTGCAACCCGGCCAGTAGCGACATGAAGAAGATCGTCGCGCCGTAGCAATGCACCACGCACTGCACGTCTTTCGCTTGGGTCGCTTGCTGGATTTGCGCGATGGCGGCCTTGAAGTCGTACTCGGCGATCTGGTCGCCGTTCCATTCCTTCTTGCTCGCCGGCAGCAGGATGCTCACCCGCAAGTCCAGCAGCCAGACGTCGTACTCGTGCTTGCACAGGAATTCCAGGAGGTTGGTCTGGATGGTGTCGGTGGAGAAGATATTCGAGCCCACACCCAACCCATGCACCAGCATCACCGGGCCTTTGCTGCCGCCCTGATAACGGGTCAGGCGCAACTCAACGTTGTCCTCGGTCTGGAAGAAATGCACGCTCGGTGGCGGCGCATCCAGCGGCCGTTTCAGCCGTGGCGGCGCGTCCGGGTTGAAGTAGATATCACCGGCGAACACCCCGCCGTAACTCTCCCAGAGGATGCCTGCGAAGAACTTGCCGAACCGCGCCAGCCCTTCGATGCGCTCGCGCTCGTTACGCGCATTAAGCACTTTCATGGTGGTCATTTGCTTGGCGAAGTCGGTCGGGTGGATGTGCATCACCCCGGAGCCGAGCACCGCGCCCGTCTTGTCCGGGCCGTTATACAGCGTGACGTAGAGGGTGCTGGTGTCGGGCCAGATATTCAGCACGCCGTTGTCTTCGGGCACGGTTTTGAAGGCGCTGAAGAAATAGTCGTGACCGTCTTCGGCGGTCAGTTTCATGTCGTATTTCATGTGGCGTACGCCGACCTGTTCCTCGAACTGCTCGAACAGGTTGAACACGCCATTGCTGGCGGTCAGCGGTTGCGGCGACAGGCCCGGCGCATTCAATGTGCCGACCAGGGTGGCTGCGTGTTCCGGCTCCTTGATCATGCGATTGAGGTCGTTGGCGGTGATGGTCAGGGTGAACTCGATGGGTGAGTTTTCCGCTTCGCCACGGGTGGCCGCTGCTTCATACAGCTTGAGGTCGGTGCCTTGGGCCTGGGTGAAGTCCTTGGAGAAGTAGCCCTTCATGGTTTCGGTGAACTGCACGCCGAGGGTCGGTGGCGCTACTTGTTTGCGCGGTGCCGACGGTAGCGTGTAGTCGATCTGCCAGCCGCGATCAGCCGCCAGCAGGCCCATGTTGCGTTCGCTGACCGCTGAGATGGTCAGCAGCGGATTGACCGCCAGGGACGTCGGGATCACTGCGCCGTCAGTCACGTACAACCCGGCATACACGTCGGTGCCACTGGCACCGCTGAACACCTGACCCTTGTGGTTGACCACGCCCTGCCCCGCGTCTTCGCCCATCACGCAGCCGCCCAACGGATGGACCGAAACGATGCTGTGCTTGAGCAGCTTGGTCCAGATCGGGTTCTCGACCCAGATCCCGCCCAGCGCCTTGGTGCTCAGGTGCAGGCGCTCGTTGCCGAGTTTGACGTTCTCCTGCTCGCCGACGCCCGGCCAGTCGATGCGCAACTGATCCTTGCTGTCGAGCACCATGCGGCCTTTGCCGTCGTCGTGGCTCATGATCAGGTACGTCTGCATGTTGTGCAGCGCGCCGTAGTACGGGCCCCGAAGGAAGCTTTCGGCTTCGCGCTCCTTGTATTTCAACCTGCCAGTGAAGCTGTCGTCGGTGGCCTTGCCGATCAGCTCGGCGAACCCGGCCATGCTCGGCACCATCGGCCGGCCGAGGGCGCCGGGGATCGAGCCTTCTTCGATGACCATGCGGCTGCGCCAGTCGCCTTCGGTGCGCATGTCGATGATTGAGGTGATGCACGGGCCCACCGGGCTGAGTTCCTTGGCCGGATGCGCGCCGAAACCGATGCCGTTGATCGCTTGTTCGCAGTTGTGGCCGAAGCCGAGGATGTCGCCGTTGCCGCTCATGTTTTCGCCGAGCTGGTTGGAGGTCGACAGGCCTTTGTCCCGGGAGCGCAGGAGGATTTCGGTGGAGCCCAGGGTGCCGGCGGACACCACCACGATGTCGGCTTTGACGAACAGCGTCGGCGCCGAGAACTTTTCACGCCCGCTATCGAGATATTGGAAGTGCACGATCCAGCCATCGCCGTCGCGCTCCAGGTGCCGCACTTCGGCCTGGCAGAAAATCTCCGCGCCGTGGTTCCAGGCGTCCGGCAGGTAATTCATCAGCGTGGTGTTCTTGGCCTTGTTGTTACAGCCCGAGACGCAATCACCGCAGTGGTTGCACGGCAGTTGCTCGACGCCGACGTGGTTGAGGTTGTTCGGCAGTTTGTCGAAGGTCACGTTGATCGGCGGCCGGTAGAAGTGCGCGCCTTGCTTGAGGTAATCCGCCGACTTCTTGTTGGCTTCGAGTTTCGGCAGCACCGGCGAAGTGCTGGGGTACGGCATCGGTTTGAGCATTTCCCGGGCCCGGGCGTAACCGTCCTTGAGCAAGGTGTCGCGATGCTCACGCACCGCCAGCGGCCAGCGCGGATCGTCGAACACGCCGGGCTCCGGCTCCAGGGCAACGTTGGCATTGATCAGCGACGTACCGCCCAGACCGCAACCGACCACCACGTTCTGCTGGGCGTTGACGTGCAAGTCGAACAACCCGGTGCGCGAGCCGATGTGGCCGTCCGGGTCGTGCACCTGCAATTCCTCGGTGGCCGCGATCATGGTGTTGGGGTATTCGCCGGGTTGCATCTCCCGCCCGCGCTCCAGCAGGCACACCCGCTTGCCAGCCCGGGACAGCCGCGAAGCCGCAATCCCGCCGCCATAGCCGGAGCCGATGACGATCACGTCGTAGTGTTCCTTGATGTCGCTGATGGGCGTAGCGATCCGGGTCATGGTTCTTTTCCTTTCAGGCTAATGGGGCAACTCTGCGGTTGCCTGCAATCAATGGACGAACGAACACCTAGCCACCGGGCGAACCCGGCGGCAGCAAGCTGTGTCAGTGCAAAGGTCTGGCGCTATAGACGCGCACGCTGATTGGCGGCCCGGCGATGAATTCGCTTGCGCAGCGAGGTCGCGGCGGCCGGGACGCAGGTCGTGCAGGGAATGGGGTGCGAGCGGTGTGGCTGGCTATCCATCACGCGTTCTCCCTGAACCAGATGTGGATAAGTGGCGGCTGTCCTTTTGTAACTGGTTAGTGAAGACACGCGACAGTTTGAAGTCAAGGCAGTGCCTTAGACCTGTATGAAATCTGATCTATCGCGTTCGGGCCTATACGGGACGTGGCTTGCAAGGTTTAGCGAACAAGTTATCCACATCTCCACCCACAGCTAATGGGGACAAGTCTGGGTTTGGCAGAAATTCTCTTGATAAATAACGAAGAAAAACCGTGACTTATCCAGAAGCAGGGTTTGCGACCGTGATTGGGTGTTTTTTGAACAGCCGCTTGAAAGGCACGGTTTATAAGGCCTGTAGGGGATGGCAAACACCTTATCCACAGAAGCGCCAACAGACTTTGGGGGCAACTTTGGCGGTTCTGTGGAAAACCTGCGCAACGCTTGATAAATCGGGGTTTACGAGAAGTTTTTTGTCTTAAAACGGTGATTTGGTTGTTATTTGATCAGGTGCCTGACAGGGCCGGTTTATATGGCCTGTAGCGGACAGCGAACATCTTATCCACAGAAGCGCCAACAGAGATTGGGTACAAGTATTGGCGCACTCACGAAATTATCCGCGTGAAAAAGCTCGAAAAAACCGTGGGTTACGCTGGTTGTTTTTTGTACGAAGGCTTGCAGGGCTTGATTTGTATGGGGTGTAGCGAGGGGTGAACATCTTATCCACAGAAGCGCTAACAGGGATTGTGCATAAATCTAGAAAATCCCCTGTAGGAGCGAAGCTTGCTCGCGAAAGCGGTGGATCAGGCGACATTGATGTTGGATGTGACGGCCTCTTCGCGAGCAAGCTTCGCTCCTACAGGGGGTTGGCTTGGGCTCATGGGCGATACATCAGATAGGCCTCCCCCGTCACCCGAATCATCGGATGCGGCGTGATTTGGCAGGTATCGACAATCCGAAACCCATGCCGCTCATAAAACCGCCGGGCGCCGGTGTTCACCGCGTAATCGATCAAGCTCAAGCCGTTGAGCCCCAGCTGATTGGCGCGGTCGTAAGCGTAGGCAAGGAACTGTTGCCCCAAACCTTGATTGCGCCAACTTTCGTGCAGCGCCAGGCTCGAGATGTAGAGGGTGTCGGGGATTTCCATCGTCGCGTAGGGCGCCAGGACGGGATCGGTAACCGGCGTGGCCAGCGGGTCGTGACGCATCACGTAGCTGTGCAGCATGCCGATGACCTCGCCCTCGGCTTGCGCGATCAGGCAGTTCTGGTAGGAGAAATCGACATCTTCGCGGGCATAACGACTGGCGCCGACGTCCAATAGATCCTGGCCAGGCTGCGCCAGTTGACTCCAGATGTAATCCGCCGCGCCTTCCGATGAAATCTGAAACAAGCGAGCAATCTCCCGCGCATCCGCGCGCAGGGCCGAACGAAACTCAACGGGCATTACATTCTCCGACAGGATGATGGCGAGCGTGCTTACGCTCTGTGTTTCAGGCAGTCGAGGAGGGACGCGGAGCGTCCCGGGCGGCATTTCCACGCAGAGCGTGGGAACGATCAGCGGACGACGCCTTCTTCGATCAACAGTTTGAGGATGGCTTCTGCGCCGGCCTGCGCCGTCACGCCCTTAAGCACTTGCCCACCGCCACCGCTGGCCTTGGCCGTCGCGGCTTTCATGCGGTCGGCGCCGCTTTTGGCTTTGATCACTTTGAGGCGTTTAGGCCGTGGTTTGGCCGGTTGCAGGGTGGCGACCGCCAGCAGTTCGTCGTCGATGACTTCGACCTCGTCCGCTTGCAATACCCCACGCCGGGCTGGGCCGTAGGCGCTCTGCCGAGGTTTCGGCGCGGCGTTATCCACAGTCGCCAGGAACGGCAGCCGCACTTTCAAGCGACGACGCTGGCCACGGGGCAAGGCTTGCAACACCAGGGCCGAGTTGCCGTCGATGGATTCGACCTGAGCCAGCCCCACTACCAGCGGCCAGCCGAGGCTTTCGGCCAGCAGGAACGGCAACATGCCCGAGCCTTCGCCGGTTTCCGCCTGGCTGCCGGTCAGCACCACTTGGGCCCCGGCGTCACGCAGATAAGCGGTTAGCGCCGGCAGCGCATCGGCGCCTTCCGGCTGTTCCAAGACGTGCAGTTGTTCGAGGCCCATGCCCAAATAGGCCCGCAACGCCGGTTCCGCGACGTCGCCGGCATGCAGCACTTGCAAGTTATCCCCAGCCAGTTGCAGACCCAGTTCCACGGCCCGCGCGTCCTGTTCAGCGCGACGTGGCCGGCCGGAGGTCGGGTGGGCACCGATGGACACCAGGCTGATGACGTTCGTACTCATGACCTTTTCCTTCCCTTAAGCCGCATCGCGCTTGGCGTCGTTGCGATAAGCCGCTATCGCCTCGATCAAGGCTTGAAGAATCTCGGCGCTCTCGCCGATCACCGACAGGTCGGCCCGTTTGATCATGTCGCAGCCCGGATCGAGGTTGATCGCTACCACCTTGTCGCAGGCACCAATGCCTTGCAGGTGCTGGATCGCCCCGGAAATCCCCACGGCCACATAGACCCGCGCGGTGACCCAAGTGCCGGACGCGCCAACCTGACGGTCGCGAGCCATGAAGCCATCGTCCACCGCCACCCGCGACGCACCCTCGGTCGCCCCCAGTGCTTCGGCGGTCCTGTGGAAAAGTCCCCAGTCCTTGACCCCGTTGCCGCCGGAGAAGATGAACTCGGCTTCGGCCATCGGAATCGCCGCCGGGTCCACCGCCACCGCGCCCAGATCTTCGATGCGCGACAGGCTGCGCACCACGGCTGTGGATAACTCCACCGGCAACGCTTCATGACGGGTTTCGCTGACCGGCTCGGCGCATTCGACGGCGGCCAGAATCAAGCGTGCCACTGGCCGGGCAAGGTCTTGCAGGCCTGCACCCGCGCGGCCGATGCACTCCTGATCCTTGACCTGCCAGACTCGCGTGGCCGGGCGTTCGCCCAATGCCGCGGCAAAGCGTCGACCGAGTTCACCACCACCGCTGCGGCTGTCCGGTAGCAACCAATGACGCGGATTGAACTGGTTATCCACAGCCCGCAGACCCTGGACTCGTTGTTCCGGTGCATAACCGTTGAATTCTTCGCCATCGAGCACCAGCAAGCGATCGACGCCTGCGGTGGCGAAAGCGTTTTCCTTGTGTTCGCCGAAGACCACGGCCAACACTGCGCCGTCCTTGCCGGCCAGTTGATGGGCGAGGCCAAGCAAGTCGCGGTCGTGGCTGCTCAAGCGGCCACCGACCATGTCCGGCACCACGCTGATGTAGAACGCCGGTGCCGGCACTTGATGCAGCGGCAATCGCACTTCAACAGCGGCTGAACGTTTAGTCGCCCCGCCCTGCTGCGCGCCACTGCGGTCGATGCGTTTGATGCCATTGGGGCCGATAAACCCGATGCCATGCAGGTTCTTGCGGATGACGCCGTTGGGCCCCATCCAGCTGTGTTGCGCCGGTTGCATCGCCGCGTGCAGCGGGTGCAGACGGTTACGGGCAATCCATTCGGCGCGGGGGTCGCGGCGGATAATGTCGCTCATCAGTGGGCCTCCGCAGGTTCACGTTTGGCCGGAGTGTTTGGCTTGCTCGGTGCTGCGTCTTCGAGCAATGCGTCGGCCACCAGTTCGGCGATGTCCTTGATCAACGGACGGGGTTCGACCACGCCTTCGAGCATCGCCGTGCATTGTGGGCAACCCACGGCCACCAGTTCGGCGCCGGTTTCGCGGATGTCGTCCATGCGCATGTCGGGGATCCGTTGCTTGCCCGGAATGTCAGTGATCGGCGCCCCGCCACCGCCGCCGCAGCAGCGCGAGCGGAAACCGGAGCGTTGCATTTCCTTCACCTCAATCCCGAGGGCGCGCAACACTTCACGCGGCGCCTCGTATTCGCCGTTGTAACGACCGAGGTAGCACGGGTCGTGATAAGTCACGCTGCTGCCTTTGTGCTGGCCGAGGTTCAGCGCACCGGCGCCGATGATCTCGGCCATGTAGGTGCTGTGGTGCTGCACCAGGTAGTTGCCGTCGAAGGCGCCGTATTCGTTTTTCAGCACGTGGAAGCTGTGCGGATCGCAGGTGACGATGCGGTTGAAGCTGTACTTGGCCAGGGTCTGGATGTTGCGCTTGGCCAACAACTGGAACGTCGCTTCGTCGCCCAGGCGTCGGGCCACGTCACCGCTGTCGCGCTCCTCAAGACCGAGTACCGCGAAGTCGACCTTGGCCGCTTTCAGCACTTTGACGAAGGCGCGCAAGGTGCGCTGGTTGCGCATGTCGAAGGCGCCGTCGCCGACCCAGAACAGCACGTCGACTGACTTCTTCTCGCTCATCAGATTCAGGTTCAGATCCGCCGCCCAGTTCATCCGCCCGCCCGGCGCGAAACCGCCCGGGTTGTCGGTGGCGATCAGGTTTTCCAGGACTTCGGCGCCCTTGTTCGGGGTCGCGCCTCGCTCCAGAGTCAGATGGCGGCGCATGTCGACGATGGCATCGACGTGCTCGATCATCATCGGGCACTCCTCGACGCAGGCGCGGCAGGTGGTGCAGGACCACAGAGTTTCCGCGTCTACCAGACCGTTGACGATGGGTTGATGTGGATTGCCGGCGTGTTCGCCAATCGCTTTGCCTGGGTACGGACTGCCGGCGAACTTGGCGTCGGTGCCGCCAGCGAGGCCGACCACCATGTCTTGAATCAGTTTTTTCGGGTTCAGCGGCTGGCCGGCGGCGAACGCAGGGCACGCGGCTTCGCATTTACCGCACTGTACGCAGGCGTCGAAGCCGAGCAGTTGGTTCCAGGTGAAATCCTTGGGTTTTTCCACGCCCAGCGGCGCGGTCGGGTCGTTGAGGTCCAGGGGTTTCAAACCGGTGGAACGGCCGCCACCAAAGCGTTCGGCGCGACGGTGCCAGGCCAGGTGCAACGCACCGGCGAAGGCGTGCTTCATCGGCCCGCCCCAGGTCATGCCGAAGAACAGTTCGCTAACGCCCCACAACACGCCAACGCCGAGAATCGCCGCCACTACCCAGCCGCCGAAGTTTTCCGGGAGGATGCCAGCGACCGGCAGGGTCAACAGGAAGAAGCTCGCCGAGAACGCCAACAGGCTTTTCGGCAACCGCATCCACGGCCCTTTGGACAGGCGAGCCGGTGGGTTGCGACGACGCAGGAACATGAAAATCGCCCCGACGAACATCACCGCCGAGGCGATCAACAGGGCGAAACCGAGAATGCGACTCTGCAGGCCAAAACCGTGGACCAGGATCGCCAGCACAATCGACGCTACCGCACCGCCGGCCGTGGCTACGTGGGTGTTGGCGATGTATTTGTCCCGCGCGACGACGTGGTGCAAATCGACCATGTAGCGCTTGGGCATGGCGAGCAGGCCGCCGATCAGGTCGACCTTCGAGGCCCGGCCCCGGCGCCACATATTCATCCGCCGCAACGCGCCGAGGACAGCCAGGCCCAGGGCAGCGAACAGCAGGATTGGAAGAAGGGTGTTCAACATGTGGAGCTCCCACGGGACTCATTGATCGTTCCCACGCTCTGCGTGGGAATGCCTCACCGGACGCTCTGCGTCCGCTTGCGAATGTGACGCGGAGCGTCACGGCTGCATTCCCACGCGGAGCGTGGGAACGATCAGCTCAGCGACTTAGAAATCCTTGCACAACCGCAGCGCGTCGTAGATCGCCGCGTGGGTGTTGCGCTGGGCCACGCAGTCGCCGATGCGGAACAGCAAGTAGCCGTCACCCGCCTGGCTCAGCGATGGCTGCGGCTTGATCGCGAACAGGGCTTCGATGTCCATCTGGCCCTTGTTGCGCGACGCTTCCTTCAGCGCGTAATAGATTTCTTCGTCCGGACGCACGCCGTTTTCGACGACGACCTGGTCCACCACCCGCTCCTCTTTGGCGCCGGTGTATTCGTTCTCCAGCACCGCGATCAGCTTGTCGCCTTCGCGGTAGACCTTCTCCAGCATCATGTCGCCGGTCATGATCACTTCTTTCGGGTACATGCTGCGGTAGTAGGTCGGGAACGACGTGCCGCCAATCGCTACGCCTGGCTTGATGTCGTCGGTGACGATCTCGACCTGGCTGCCCTTGTCGGCGAGGAAGTCGGCGGCCGACATCCCGGTGAACTCGCAAATGGTGTCGTAGACCAGCACGTTCTTGCCCGGCGCTACTTTGCCGTCGAGGATGTCCCAGCTGCTGACCACCAGGCCTTCCGCCGCGCCCCAGTGTTCGTTCTGCTCCAGGAATGGATGACCGCCAACCGCGAGCACCACCACATCCGGACGCAGGTCGAGAATGGTTGCCGCATCGGCCGCCACGCCCAGGCGCAGGTCGACTTTCAGACGCGCCAGCTCCAGTTGGAACCAGCGCGTGATACCGGCGATCTGGTCCCGTTGCGGGGCTTTCGACGCGGTGGTGATCTGCCCGCCGATAAATTCTTTCTTCTCGAACAGGGTTACGTCGTGGCCCCGCTCAGCGGAGACGCGCGCCGCTTCCATCCCCGCAGGGCCAGCACCGACCACCACAACTTTGCGCTTCACACCGGTCGATTTCTCGATGATGTGCGGCACGCCCATGTATTCACGGGAGGTCGCGGCGTTCTGGATGCACAAAACGTCCAGCCCCTGGTACTGACGGTCGATGCAGTAGTTGGCGCCGACGCATTGTTTGATCTGGTCCACCTGGCCCATTTTGATCTTGGCGATCAGGTGCGGGTCGGCGATGTGGGCGCGGGTCATGCCGACCATGTCGACGTAGCCGCCTTCCAGAATACGGGTGGCCTGATTCGGGTCCTTGATGTTCTGCGCGTGCAGGACCGGGGCCTTGACCACTTCCTTGATACCAGCGGCCAAGTGCAGAAATGGCTCCGGTGGATAACTCATGTTGGGGATAACGTTGGCCAGGGTGTTGTGGGTGTCGCACCCCGAACCCACGACGCCGATGAAGTCGATCATGCCGGTGTCGTCGTAGTACTTGGCGATCTGCTTCATGTCCTCATGGGACAAGCCATCCGGGTGGAATTCATCACCGCACAGACGGATGCCGACGCAGAAATCCGGGCCGACTTCTTTGCGAACAGCTTTAAGGACTTCCAGGCCGAAACGCATGCGGTTTTCGAAGCTGCCGCCCCATTCGTCGGTACGTTTGTTAACCCGTGGGCTCCAGAACTGGTCGATCATGTGCTGGTGCACCGCCGACAGCTCGATACCGTCCAGGCCACCGGCCTTGGCCCGCGCTGCGGCGCTGGCGTAGTTGCCAATCACCCGCCAGATTTCTTCCGGTTCGATGGTTTTGCAGGTCGCGCGGTGCACCGGTTCACGAATGCCCGACGGCGACAGCAGGGTTGGCCAATGCTCGCCGTCCCAGCGGGAACGACGGCCCATGTGGGTAATCTGGATCATGATCTTGGCGCCATGCTTGTGCATGGCATCGGCCAGGTTCTGGAAGTGCGGAATGATCCGGTCGTCAGCCAGGTTGACCGACTTCCACCAGCCTTGCGGGCTGTCGATGGCCACGCTGGAAGAACCGCCGCAAATCGCCAGGCCGATCCCGCCCTTGGCTTTCTCTTCGTAATACTTGACGTACCGGTCGGTGGTCATGCCGCCGTCGGTGGCATAGACCTCGGCGTGCGCGGTGCTGAGCACGCGGTTGCGGATGGTCAGTTTGCCGATCTGGATCGGCTGGAACATTGCTTCGAAAGCCATGGCGGGTTCCTCGACTTACAACGGCTTGACGGTGAACAGGCCGTCGTCGTGGCCTTCTTCGGAGCCACCGTAGACTTGCTCGGCAACGGTGCGGATCTTGCTGCCGCGGGCTTCCAGGATCTGATCCATGGCGCCGGCAAACCAACCGGTAAACATGTAGTCGACCTTGCGCCCGACCTTGCCGTACACGTAGACGAACGCCGAGTGTTCGAGCTTGACGCTGGCGGTGCCTTTGTCGAGGTCGATGTCCTGGATCTTGAACAAGCCCCAGCCGCGCTGCGACAGGCGTTTCATGTAGTGCTCGAACACCGCGACGCCTTCCAGGCCGTGGCATTCGGCTTCTTTTTCACACCAGTGCCAGGCGGATTTGTAGCCGGCCTTGTAGAGGATTTCGGCGTAGGCGTCAGCGCCCAGCACTTCCTCGATGCCCATGTGGTTGTTGACGAAGAAGTGACGCGGCACGTACAGCATCGGCAGGGCGTCGGAGGTCCAGACACCGGTTTCGCTGTCGACTTCGATTGGCAATTGCGGGGCGATCTTGGCCATGGAAACTTAACTCCAGAAAAATTCGTTGTGTGTTTTGCGTAGCCGCTGCCGAGGTACGAGGCTGCGTTGGGCTGCGAAGCGGCCCCCGAGAGCGGTCCTGCGGACCGCAACGCAGCCTCGTACCTCGGCAGCTGCTACAACAGGAATCGTTTTTAGCCTGGGTTTACTCGCCCCAGACGTCTTTCAAGACGTTGACCCAGTTCTCGCCCATGATCTTGCGCACCACGCGCTCGGAATGGCCGCGCTTGAGCAGGGTTTCGGTCAGGTTCGGGAACTCGCCGACGGTGCGGATGCCCAGCGGGTTGATGATCTTGCCGAAGCTGGTCAGGCGGCGGGCGTAGCCCTTGTCATGGGTCAGGTATTCGAAGAAGTCCTGGCCATGGCCCTGGGTGAAGTCGGTGCCGATGCCGATGGCGTCTTCGCCGACGATGTTCATGGTGTATTCGATGGCTTCGGCGTAGTCGTCGATGGTCGAATCGATGCCCTTGGCCAGGAACGGCGCGAACATGGTCACGCCGACGAAACCGCCGTGATCGGCGATGAACTTCAGTTCTTCATCGGATTTGTTGCGCGGGTGGATTTTCAGACCCGACGGCAGGCAGTGGGAGTAGCAGACCGGCTTCTTGGATTCGAGAATGACTTCTTCGGAGGTCTTGGAGCCGACGTGGGACAGGTCGCACATGACGCCAACACGGTTCATCTCGGCAACGATTTCACGACCGAAGCCCGACAGGCCGCCATCGCGCTCGTAGCAACCGGTGCCCACCAGGTTCTGGGTGTTGTAGCACATCTGCACGATACCGACGCCGAGCTGCTTGAACACCTCGACATAGCCGATCTGGTCTTCAAACGCATGGGCATTCTGGAAGCCGAAGAGGATGCCGGTCTTGCCCTGCTCCTTGGCCTTGCGGATATCAGCGGTGGTGCGCACTGGAATCACCAGGTCGCTGTTCTCGCGGATCAGCTTCTGGCTGGCGGCGATGTTATTGACGGTGGCCTGGAAGCCCTCCCACACCGACACGGTGCAGTTGGCCGCAGTCAGACCGCCCTTGCGCATGTCTTCAAACAGCTCGCGGTTCCACTTGGCGATAATCAGCCCGTCGATAACGATGCTGTCGGCGTGCAATTCGGCTGGGCTCATCAGGCTGTCCCCTATTAGCGATTCATGCGCCGAATCGTGTGCCGGCGCTTTGGGGCCAGCATATGCCTGAGGACCGGGGCAGCCGGGTGCAAAAACGACAGGGGGTTTGCCGAAAGCGTCAATCCGCGACAAAGGGTCGTCGCCGGGAGTGATCGCGCACCTGTTCAAGGGCCTGCGCATGGGCCAGAATTCGACGCATCACTGGATGCTTACTGGATTTAGGGCGACGCAATGAAATCGATCTTCCTGGCTTTGGCACTGATAGCAACCGGCGTACAGGCGGCTGAAGAGTCCGACAACAACCCCTGCGACTCAGTCGAAAACGACGTCCAGACCCTGGAATGCTCGGCCTACAGCAGAACCACTGCCGAAGATCTGCTCAAAGAAAACTACCAGGGCCTGAACGAACGCCTGCAGTCGGTTTACGCCAAGAACAAGGCGCAACTGAGCGACATCACTGAAAAGCTCAAGGTCGCCCAGCAGCAGTGGCTGAAGACTCGCGATGCCGATTGCGCGGTGGAAGCGTTCCCGGCGACGAGTGGTAGCAAGGCATTCACCATTGCGCAGAATGATTGCGTGGCGCGGATGAGTGATGAGCGGTCGGAGTTTTTGGAGTCGATTTCGCAGGAGTGAGGCAGTAATGGAAAACAATATGATTCCCCACGATGTGGTCACCCGCATCGTCGATGGCACCCTCCCTGTTCAGGCCTGGCGCGAACACCTGAACCTTACTCAGGATGAAGTTGCCGAACGCATGGGTGTTTCACAATCGGCCTTTGCCGAGCTAGAAAGCGTTTCGAAGCCCCGCAAGCAAACCCGCGAAAAAATCGCCGCCGCATTTGGCATCAACGCCGCTCAGCTTGAGTTGTAAGCTGTCCGCCATCAGCTCGTTAAGGAATATCCAATGAACATCTGCGGCATCGAAATCAAAGGCAGCGAAGCGATCATCGCCGTGGCCTCTCTCGACGGTCAGGCCTTGAGCCACGTTGCCCTGGCCACCAAGAAAATCGCCCTGGACGATGATGACGAGGCCGCGAACGTGAAAGTCTTCGCCGCTCAGGTCGCGTCGTTTGTGCGGGAGAATTCCATTGACCGGATTGCAATCAAGAAGCGCAGCAAGAAGGGTGAGTTTGCCGGTGGGCCGACGACGTTCAAGATCGAGGGGATTTTTCAGTTGCTGGAGAGTTGCGAGGTGACGTTGTTGTCGCCGCAGACGATCAATGCCCAGGCCAAAAAGCACAACTTCGAACTGCCGGGGACGCTGAACAAGTATCAGCATGAGGCTTATAAAGCGGCATGTTCGGCGCTGATGAAGAAGTAAACCCATCCACTGATCGTTCCCACGCTCTGCGTGGGAATGCATCCCGTGACGCTCTGCGTCACATCCCGAAGCGGAACGCGGAGCGTCCCTGGCGGCATTCCCACGCAGAGCGTGGGAACGATCATGCCTTGGCGGTACGCCGGTCCTCCCGCGGACACCGCTCAAACCGCGCCCGATAACTGCGAGTGAAATACGACGGTGATTCAAACCCGCAAGCGATGCTTACCTCCAGCACGCTCATATCGGTTTGCCGCAGTAATTGCCGAGCCTTCTCCAGCCGTAACCGCAGGTAGAAATTACTCGGCGTATCGTTCAGGTGCAGGCGAAACAACCGCTCCAACTGTCGCCGCGTCACTTTGATCGATTCCGCCAACTCCAGCGTGCTAAGCGGCGGTTCGCTGTGTTGCTCCATCTCGCCAATCACCTGCACCAGCTTCTTGTTGCTGATGCCATAACGCGTGGCGACTTCCATACGCTGGTGATCCTTGCGCGGGCGGATGCGCCCGAGCACGAACTGCTCGCTGACCTGAATCGCCAGTTCCGGGCCGTGGGCCTGGCCGATAAGGTCGAGCATCAGGTCGATGGAGGCGGTGCCACCGGCGGAAGTGATGCGGCGGCGGTCGATCTCGAACAGTTCCTGGGTGACGCTGAGCTGTGGATAGGACTCCTTGAACGCGTCGATGGCTTCCCAGTGCAGGGTCAGGCGATGGCCGTCGAGTAGGCCGGCTTCGGCGAGGACGAAGCTGCCGGTGTCGATGGCGCCGAGGGTCACGCCTTCGTTGTCCAGTCGGCGCAACCAGTGCTCCAGCGCGGGAGTGGCGAATTTCAGTGGTTCGAAACCGGCGACGACTAATAGCGTCGCGCCTTTCTTCAGCGGTTCCAGTGCCGCATCGGCGTTGACCGACATGCCGTTACTGGCCAGAACCGCGCCGCCATCGGCACTTAATACATGCCAGCGATACAGCTCGCCACGAAAGCGGTTAGCGACCCGTAGCGGCTCGATGGCCGAGATAAAACCGATGGCCGAGAAACCCGGCATCAGCATGAAGTAGAAATCCTGGGACATGGAGCGCACTCGACTGGCAGGTAACGAAAGGTCGGGAAGCGTGTGGACGTTGATACGCCAGTTGTCGCCAGCATTCAAGAGCGCAGGTCGCTGCAGTGCAAGAGCTGGTCGCCGTAGTGCGCTTGGACAGGGGCTTAGCTGCGTAACTTGGTCATCACCGGCGCACGAAGATGCCGGGACCCACAATAACGACCTGCCGAGGAACCCACCATGAAACGACTGATCAGCAGCTGTGTTCTTGCACTCAGCGGTACCGCTTTCTTGAGCGCCAGTGTCATGGCCGCCGACCCCGCCGCGTGCCAGAACGTGCGCATGGGCGTAGTGAACTGGACCGATGTGATTGCCACCAGCGCCATGACTCAGGTATTGCTCGATGGCCTCGGCTACAACACCAAACAAACCAGTGCGTCCCAGCAAATCATCTTCGCCGGGATCCGCGACCAGCGCCTGGACTTGTTCCTGGGCTACTGGAACCCGCTGATGACCCAGACCATCACCCCGTTCGTCCAGGCCAACCAGGTCAAGGTACTGCAAGCGCCAAGCCTCAAAGATGCCCGCGCCACCCTCGCCGTCCCGACTTACCTCGCCGACAAGGGCCTGAAAACCTTCGCCGACATCGCCAAGTTCGAAAAAGAACTGGGCGGCAAGATCTACGGCATCGAGCCTGGCTCGGGTGCCAATACCCAGATCAAGGCGATGATCGCCAAGTATCAGTTTGGCCTCGGCAAGTTCCAACTGGTCGAGTCCAGCGAGGCCGGCATGCTCGCCGCCGTGGACCGCGCCGTGCGCCGCAAGGAAGCCGTGGTGTTCTTCGGCTGGGCGCCGCACCCGATGAACGTCAACGTGCAGATGACTTACCTCACCGGCAGCGAAGACGCCCTGGGGCCGAACGAAGGCATGGCCACGGTCTGGACCGTCACCGCGCCGAACTACGCCCAGCAATGCCCGAACGTCAGCCGTTTGCTGAGCAACCTGACCTACACCGCCGAAGACGAGAGCCGGATGATGCAGCCGCTGCTGGATCACAAGGACGCCTTCGAATCGGCCAAGCAATGGCTCAAAGATCACCCGCAAGACAAGCAACGCTGGCTCGAAGGTGTGACGACTTTCGATGGCAAACCAGCAGCTGAAAACCTGTCATTGACCAGTAAATAAAACCGCACTGAATCGCCGATACGCAGCCCGTAAAGGGCTGCGTCCGGACTCATCACGCCTGTAAGGAATCGCTAAATGAACCACGACGTCATCATCACCTGCGCACTCACCGGTGCTGGCGACACGACCGCCAGAAGCCCACATGTGCCGGTCACCCCGAAACAAATCGCGGCCGCCGCCGTAGAAGCCGCCAAGGCTGGCGCCACCGTGGTCCACTGCCACGTTCGCGACCCCGAAACCGGCAAATTCAGCCGTGACGTGGCGCTGTACCGCGAAGTGATGGAGCGCATCCGCGAGGCGGACGTCGACATTATCGTCAACCTCACCGCCGGCATGGGCGGCGACCTGGAAATCGGCGGCGGCGAGAACCCGATGGAGTTCGGCCCGAACACCGACCTGGTCGGCCCGCTGACCCGTCTAGCCCACGTTGAAGCACTGCTGCCGGAAATCTGCACCCTCGATTGCGGCACCCTGAACTTCGGCGATGGCGACACGATTTACGTTTCGACTCCGGCGCAGCTGCGGGCTGGCGCCAAACGCATTCAAGAGCTGGGCGTGAAGGCCGAGCTGGAAATCTTCGACACCGGTCACCTGTGGTTCGCCAAGCAGATGATCAAGGAAGGCTTGCTCGACAACCCGCTGTTCCAGCTGTGCCTGGGCATCCCGTGGGGCGCGCCGGCCGACACCACCACCATGAAAGCCATGGTCGACAACCTGCCGGCCGACGCGGTCTGGGCCGGGTTCGGCATCGGCCGCATGCAGATGCCGATGGCCGCACAAGCGGTGCTGCTGGGCGGCAACGTGCGGGTCGGGCTGGAAGACAACTTGTGGCTGGATAAAGGCGTATTGGCGACCAACGGCCAACTGGTCGAACGCGCCAGCGAAATCCTCAGCCGCCTCGGCGCCCGGGTCATGACGCCGGCGGAAGGCCGGGTAAAAATGGGCCTGACCAAGCGCGGTTAACCCCCCCACACACAACCTGTAGGAGCGAGGCTTGCCCGCGAAGGCGGCATTCCTGCCGGAAGAGATCCGTCGGATGTACCGGCCTCTTCGCGGGCAAGCCTCGCTCCTACAGGGATCACCAAAATTCTTAGGAAGTCGCCATGAGCTTTATCACCGAAATCAAAACCTTCGCCGCGCTGGGCAGCGGTGTCATCGGCAGCGGATGGGTTTCCCGCGCCCTCGCCCACGGCCTCGACGTGGTGGCCTGGGACCCGGCGCCCGGTGCCGAAGCGGCGCTGCGCAAGCGGGTCGCCAATGCCTGGGGCGCGCTGGAGAAACAAGGCCTGGCCCCCGGCGCTTCACAAGATCGCCTGCGCTTTGTCGCGACCATTGAAGAATGCGTGCGCGATGCGGATTTCATTCAGGAAAGTGCCCCGGAACGTCTCGAACTGAAACTGGAACTGCACGGCAAAATCAGCGCGGCGGCCAAGCCTAATGCCCTGATCGGTTCCAGCACCTCGGGGCTGTTGCCGAGCGAGTTCTACGAAGGGTCGACCCACCCGGAACGCTGCGTGGTCGGGCATCCGTTCAACCCGGTTTATCTGTTGCCGTTGGTGGAAGTGGTGGGCGGCAAAAACACCGCGCCCGAAGCCATTCAAGCGGCAATCAAAGTCTACGAATCCTTGGGCATGCGTCCGCTGCATGTACGCAAGGAAGTGCCGGGCTTCATTGCCGACCGCTTGCTCGAAGCGCTGTGGCGTGAGGCGCTGCACCTGGTGAATGACGGCGTGGCGACTACCGGTGAAATCGACGATGCGATTCGTTTTGGCGCGGGCCTGCGTTGGTCGTTCATGGGGACATTCCTGACGTACACCCTGGCGGGCGGCGATGCCGGGATGCGGCACTTCATGGCGCAGTTCGGCCCGGCGTTGCAGTTGCCATGGACGTATCTGCCGGCGCCGGAGCTGACTGACAAGTTGATTGATGATGTGGTCGACGGCACCAGCGATCAGTTGGGCACGCACAGCATCTCGGCGCTGGAGCGCTATCGTGATGATTGCCTGCTGGCGGTGCTGGAGGCGGTGAAGACCACCAAAGAGAAGCATGGGATGGCGTTTGCCGACTAAAACTGCGCACTGATCGTTCCCACGCTCCGCGTGGGAATGAATCCTGTGACGCTCTGCGTCACGTCGTCTGGGACGCAGAGCGTCCCGGGCTGCGTTCCTTTGCTGCGCGTGGGAACGATCATCCACCTGCCGGAACCCCAACCATGCCCGCTCTAACCACCTACCAAACCAAAATCATCCCCGACTGGGTCGACTACAACGGGCACTTGCGCGATGCCTTCTACCTGCTGATCTTCAGCTACGCCACCGACGCGCTGATGGATCGCCTGGGCATGGACAGCAACAATCGCGAAGCCAGCGGCAACTCGTTGTTCACCCTCGAACTGCACCTCAACTACCTGCACGAAGTGAAGCTCGACGCCGATGTCGAAGTGCACACGCAAATCATCGCCCACGACAGCAAGCGCCTGCACCTCTACCACAGCCTGCACC
The DNA here is from genome assembly GCF_012935755.1 of Pseudomonas sp. ADAK2. GTDB lineage: Bacteria > Pseudomonadota > Gammaproteobacteria > Pseudomonadales > Pseudomonadaceae > Aquipseudomonas. The sequence goes on along the minus strand of NZ_CP052862.1, from coordinate 5,040,743 downwards.
TGGTCGGCGGTGACAAGGAACTGGCCGGCAACGAACAAATGCTGCTGCACGTCGACCTCGCCGGGCCGCGTTCCGCGCCGTTCAGCGAAGAGACCCTAGGCAAGCTGCAAGCCATCGTCGCCGAACAAACCGACCTGCCAACCCCTGACTACGTCGGCCGAGTGATCGCACTACCGCCCAAAAAATAACAAGGAGATCGCCATGAACACCGCCGCCGCTTTTGCCGACTTCCGCAGCTACCCGTTGATCAGCGCCTTGTCCGCCGTGCACACCCTGACGGACCGGGTTCAAGTGACCTGGGCCGATGGCCGCGTCAGCCCCTTTCATCACCAATGGCTGCGGGATAACTGCCCGTGCCCGCTGTGTGTCTACAGCGTGACCCGCGAACAGGTGCTGGAAATCGTCGATGTCGCTGAAGACCTGGTACCCAGTGCCGCGCATCTCGAAGCCGATGGTTGCCTGCGTGTTGACTGGCAGGACGGCCACCTCAGCCGCTTCGATCCGGGCTGGTTGCGGGCCCATGCCTACGACGACGAATCCCGCGCCGAACGGCGGGCCGGCAAGCCCAAATCCAAGCTGTGGAACAGCGATCTGCGGTTGCCGGTGTTCGACTATCAGGCACTGATGAACGACAACGATGCCCTGCTGCAATGGCTGCTGGCGGTACGGGATATCGGCCTGACCCAGGTCCGCGGCGTGCCCACCGAACCCGGCTCGCTAAAGCTGATCGCCCAGCGCATTTCCTTTATCCGCGAGAGCAATTTCGGCGTGTTGTTCAACGTGCAATCCAAAGCCGATGCCGACAGCAACGCCTACACCGCTTTCAACCTGCCGCTGCACAGCGACTTGCCGACCCGGGAGCTGCAACCGGGGCTGCAATTCCTGCATTGCCTGGTGAATGACGCCGAGGGTGGCGAGAGTATTTTCGTCGATGGTTTTGCCATTGCCCACGCCTTGCGCGAGGAAGATCCCGAGTCGTTCAAGGCCCTGTGTGAAATCCCCGTGGAATTCCGCAACAAGGACCGCCATAGCGACTACCGCTGCCTGGCGCCGATCATCGCGCTGGATGCGTTGGGCCAGGTGTCGGAGATCCGCTTGGCCAACTTCCTGCGCGGGCCATTCGATGCTTCGATCGACGACATGCCCAAGCTATATCGGGCGTATCGACGGTTTATTGCCATGACCCGCGAGGCGCGGTTTCGCCTGATGCAGCGGCTCAATCCCGGTGAGTTGTGGTGCTTCGACAATCGCCGCACCCTCCACGCCCGCAACGCCTTCGACCCCGCCACCGGCGCCCGGCATTTCCAGGGCTGTTATGTGGATCGGGATGAGTTGTTGTCGCGGATATTGGTGTTGCAACGCTAGACCGCGTCATCGTTCTTCGCGGGCAAGCCTCGCTCCTACAGGGGATCGCCTATCCCTGTGGGAGCGAGGCTTGCCCGCGAAGGCGTCAGCCCAAACAACACATCCCCACCTGATTCCCAGACAAAAAAAAGCCCCGATCAAGCCGTGACAGGATCGGGGCACAAGGTACTGTTGAGGAGCCGTTGCGCGAGGGTGACCAAACCTTCGTGAAGCCAGCTGAATCCAGTGTGCCTACTCCCCCTCTTCGCAAGTTAGCCGAAAACGACCTGTTCATAGGTATCGCGGCCATTGCGACAAATCGTCCTTGCCGATGCACGACACCCCTACCAGAATCGAGCCACGACACCGTTCCCTGAAGAAGGATTGCGTCATGATGTACGCCGATTTGATTGACCAGGAAGACCTGCTGGGCCAGCTGAAATCGTTGGGTTTTCCAGTGCCGAACGGCGCTACCGCCGAGCAGGCATGCGAGTGTGCGGTGCGAGGCTTGAACGATGAGCGGGCGATCGTGCTGCGCACTATGGTCAAGCAGATGTACACCAGCAGCGCGACCATCCTGCCGGCGGTGCGCCAGGCGATTGATAAGCAGCTACTGCCCGCTCTGGCGGAGTATCAGCAGAAGGCGTAGCGCCTGACTCGTGGCGAGGGGGCTTCCAGTGATCGTTCCCACGCTCCGCGTGGGAATGCAGCCCGGGACGCTCCGCGTCCCAAAAGGCCGAACGCGGAGCGTCCGTTGAGGCATTCCCGCGCAGAGCGAGGGAACGATCTGTGTCAGAGCCTTACGCTGGCAAACGTCGACTCATTGCGCGCCTGACTCAACGCCGACAACGGCCCGGACAACGGCGACAGCACCAGCGCTTGCGGTAGCGGCATCATCGCCACCTGTTGCGTGGTATTCGACCCTACACGCTCGTCACGCGGCGGAATGCCGAAGTATTCGCGGTAGCACTTGGAGAAATGCGGCGTTGAAACAAACCCGCACACCGATGCCACTTCGATGATCGACATCGGCGTCTGCTTGAGCAACTGCCGGGCGCGGATCAGGCGCAGTTTCAGGTAGTAGCGCGACGGCGAGCAGTGCAGGTATTTCTGGAACAACCGCTCGAGCTGACGACGGGAAACGGCGACGTACACCGCCAGTTCGTCGAGGTCGATCGGCTCTTCCAGGTTGGCTTCCATCAGCGCAACGATTTCCTGCAACTTCGGCTGGTTGGTGCCGAGCATGTGCTTGAGCGGCACGCGCTGGTGATCCTGTTCGTTGCGGATGCGTTCGTAGACAAACATCTCCGAAATCGCCGCCGACAGTTCACGGCCGTGATCGCGGCTGATCAGGTGCAGCATCATGTCCAGCGGCGCGGTGCCGCCGGAGCTGGTGAAGCGGTTACGGTCGAGGGTGAACAAGCGGGTGCTCATGGCCACACGTGGAAACGCTTCCTGCATAGCGGCCAGGCATTCCCAGTGCACGCTGCAATCGAAGCCGTCCAGCAGACCGGCGCAGGCCAAGGCCCAACTGCCGGTGCACACGGCGCCGAGGCGCTTGGACTGACGCGCCTGGCTTTGCAGCCATGACACGTGTTCGCGGGTAACGGTGCGCTGGATGCCGATACCGCCGCAGACAATGATGGTGTCCATGGACGGCGCTTTGTGCATGGAGCAATCGGGGGTGATTTGCAGACCGTCACTGGCCCAGACCTGGCCCCCGTCGACGGTGAGTGTGGTCCAGCGATACAACTCGCGGCCGGACAATTGGTTGGCCATGCGCAGGGGTTCTACTGCGGAGGCCAGAGAAATCAGCGTGAAATTGTCCAGCAGCAGAAAGCCGATGGATTGAGGCGCACGGTTCTGGGGTTGAGCCCCGGAGTTGAACGTCGTCATCGCGGTATCTCCTCACACAAAGCGGGTGATGGCCTCAGGCGGAGGCTCTTGTTATTGCCATCGTTCTCGCGTGGGAGACGGGCTTTGTAATGACAGAGCAATTGCCATGCCTAAAATTGAATGGGCGTTCAATAACTCCTGAAAACGACGTCGCGGCGTGTCTATATAAGCCGTGCGCAGAGTGGGGGTTATAAGTGCCATCAAGGCGGGCAAATGCGCTGTGTTGCGGGGTGTGAGCAAATCGGTAGCACTTGTGGGAACAAGGGCTGCGAGGTGCTGGAGCAGAGTGTCACCACAAGCACAGGTGACAGGCGGTAATGGCCAACTTGGATCCTGGATCTCGGATAGTGCGCTTGTCTGTAAGCGACGCGCTAAAAGGTGGCGCGTTTTTGGGGCGGTGTTCAATTAGCGCGCAGTTTTGACTGGTCTGCCAAGGTAAACACTTCTTTCTGTGGCGAGGGAGCTTGCTCCCGCTGGGGCGCGAAGCGGCCCTGAAAACCTGCAACCGCTACCCTCCAAATAGACCTTATTTGCTGATTTTGCGGCTGCTGCGCAGCCGAGCGGGAGCAAGCTCCCTCGCCACAAGTACTCTTTTCACCAGAGAGTTGAGCGGTCTCAACACTCCACCGCACTCACCGCCAACCCGCCGCGCGATGTCTCTTTGTATTTGTCATGCATGTCCGCGCCGGTATCACGCATGGTGCGGATCACCCGATCCAGCGAGATAAAGTGCTGACCATCGCCACGCAACGCCATCTGCGCGGCATTGATCGCTTTCACCGCGGCAATCGCATTGCGCTCGATGCACGGCACCTGCACCAGCCCACCGACCGGGTCGCAGGTCAGGCCGAGGTTGTGTTCCAGGCCGATTTCCGCCGCGTTGCACAACTGCTCGGGCGTGGCGCCGAGAATCTCCGCCAACCCCGCCGCCGCCATGGCACACGCCGAGCCGACTTCGCCCTGGCAACCGACTTCGGCACCGGAGATCGACGCGTTCTTCTTGCACAGGATCCCCACCGCTGCCGCACTGAGGAAATAGTCGACCACGTTGGCCTCGGTCACCACTTCGCTGAACTTCATGAAGTAGTGCAACACCGCCGGAATGATCCCCGCCGCGCCGTTGGTCGGCGCCGTGACCATGCGCCCACCGGCTGCGTTTTCTTCGTTGACCGCCAGGGCGAACAGGTTGACCCATTCCATCGCGCTCAAGGTCGAGCCGATCACGTTGGGCTTACCCAGCTCTTGCAGGCTGCGGTGCAACTTGGCGGCACGCCGGCGCACATTCAGCCCGCCGGGCAGGATGCCTTCGTGTTTGAGGCCCTGGTCGACGCAATCCTGCATGGCACGCCAGAGTTTCATCAGGCCGGCGCGGATTTCGTCCTCGCTGCGCCAGACCTTCTCGTTGGCCAGCATCAGCTCGGCCACGCGCAGATTGTGCTTCTGGCACAGCTCAAGCAGTTCAACCGCACTGGAGAAGTCATACGGCAAAACGGTGCGATCCAGATCCACAACGCCACTGGACGCTTGCGCCTCATCGACGACAAAACCGCCGCCAATCGAATAGTAGGTATCGCGGTGCAGCTCCCCGTGATCGCCTTCTACAATTAATGTCATGGCATTCGGGTGAAATGGCAGGTTCTCGTCGATCAGGCGCATGTCGCGAGCCCAGATGAACGGCACCGACAAGCGACCGTCGAGTAACAAGGTGTGGGTTTCGCGCAGGGTTTCGATATGCAGGCCGATCTTCGACGGATCGATCGCGTCCGGCCACTCGCCCATCAGGCCCATGATCACGGCGTTATCGCTGCCGTGACCGATGCCGGTGGCCGATAACGACCCGTAAAGCTGAACTTCGACACGCCTTACTTGTTCCAAAAGACCCTGCTCACGCAAACCTTGCACGAACAACGCCGCTGCCCGCATCGGGCCGACGGTGTGCGAACTGGAAGGGCCAATGCCGATTTTGAACAGGTCGAAAACGCTGATAGCCATTACTGCCGAACTCCTGGATGTACCAACTCCAGGCGCAAAAGCGCCCAGTGACGGAGCTGCTACGCTCAAGCTGCAATCCGCCGAGATGGCCGCATCATCAGGCTTTTGCGGTGTCGTTCGACGTCTCACACCGACGCACTCATGTCCAACAACGCCGCGGGTCGTCGACGCTGCGTTTTCGCCGTTTTTTTGCGGTTCAGAGCGGCAAACAGGGCAGAAAAAAGCTGTAAACGACGTCACTGACACTGGATGCGACCATCCCTGTACTGGTTACGACGCCCCCTGTAGGCGTCAGATTTTCACTGGTACATGATCGTATCGACTCGATTGCAAGGCGCCGTGGTAGAGCTGTCTTAAAAAACGCCACCAACCGCAACCTATAAGTGCGGTGGTCCAGTCGGAACACTGCCAAAAAAAACACCAAGGAGTCCACCCATGAAAGGTTCCCCGTCGTTGTTGTTGGCCGCCATGCTGAGTTTGCCGTTACTGGCTCAAGCCGCAGAACCCGCTCAGTGCAGCACCGTAAACTTCTCTGATGTCGGCTGGACCGACATCACCGCGACTACCGCGACCACCAGCGTTGTACTCGACGCCCTGGGCTACAAAACCAAGACCACCATGATTTCCGTGCCCGTGACCTACAAGTCCCTGGCCGATGGCAAGAACATGGACGTGTTCCTCGGTAACTGGATGCCGACCATGGAAAACGACATCAAGGCCTACCGCGATGCCGGTACCGTTGACGTCGTGCGCACCAACCTCAAAGGCGCCAAGTACACCCTCGCCGTGCCGCAAGCGCTGTACGACAAAGGGCTGCATGACTTCGCCGACATCGCCAAATTCAAGAAAGAACTCGACGGCAAGATCTACGGTATCGAGCCAGGCAACGACGGCAACCGCCTGATCCAGACCATGATTGACAAGGACGCCTACGGCCTCAAAACCGCCGGCTTCAAAGTCGTCGAGTCCAGCGAAGCGGGGATGCTGTCCCAGGTCGACCGCGCACAGAAACGCGATACCGCCGTGGTCTTCCTCGGCTGGGCACCGCACCCGATGAACAAACGCTTCAAGATTCAATACCTGACCGGTGGCGATGACTTCTTTGGCCCGGACTTCGGTGCGGCCACGGTAGCCACCAACACCCGCAAGGGCTACGTCCAGGAATGCAGCAACGTCGGCACTCTGCTGAAAAACCTGGAATTCACCGTAGACATGGAAAGCTCGCTGATGGGCAACATCCTGGACGACAAGATGAAGCCTGACGCAGCTGCCAAGGCCTGGCTGAAAAAGAATCCACAGGTGCTCGATACCTGGCTCGCTGGCGTGACCACCATTGACGGTAAACCAGGCCTGGAGGCCGTGAAAGCCAAGCTCGCGCAGTAATCGCTACTCCGGGTGGGCTTGCCCCGCCCGGGCTGTTTATTTCCTTGCATGCGGACGTTCACTACCATGCTGATTGATCAGAAAATCCCCTTAGGCCAGTACATCGCGGGCTTCGTTGAATGGTTGACGCAACACGGCGCCAGCACCTTCGACGCAATCGCCGTGACACTGGAAACGATGATCCACGGCGTGACGTTTGCGCTGACCTGGTTCAACCCGCTGGCATTGATCGGCCTCATCGCGCTACTGGCACATTTCATTCAACGAAAGTGGGGGCTGACCGTTTTCGTCATCGCCTCCTTTCTGCTGATCCTCAACCTGGGGTATTGGCAGGAAACCATGGAAACCCTCGCCCAGGTGCTCTTCGCGACCCTGGTCTGCGTGGTCATCGGCGTGCCGCTGGGCATCGTCGCCGCGCACAAACCGATGTTCTACACACTGATGCGGCCGGTGCTCGATCTGATGCAGACCGTACCGACCTTCGTGTACCTCATTCCAACCCTGACCCTCTTCGGGCTGGGCGTGGTCCCGGGTCTGATTTCGACGGTGGTGTTCGCGATTGCCGCGCCTATCCGCCTGACCTACCTGGGTATCCGTGATGTTCCCGCAGAACTGATGGACGCCGGCAAAGCCTTTGGCTGCTCGCGCCGTCAGCTGCTCTCGCGCATCGAACTGCCCCACGCCATGCCAAGCATCGCGGCCGGTATCACCCAGTGCATCATGCTGTCGTTGTCGATGGTGGTGATCGCCGCACTGGTGGGCGCCGACGGTCTGGGCAAACCTGTGGTCAACGCACTGAACACCGCCGATATCGCCCTGGGCTTCGAAGCCGGGTTGGCAATCGTACTGCTGGCGATCATGCTCGACCGTATCTGCAAACAACCCGACGCTAAAGTAGGGGGTGACGCATGAGCATTATTCGCTTCGAAGACGTCGACGTGATCTTCGCCAAAGATCCGCGTGAGGCGCTCAAACTCCTCGACCAGGGCATGACCCGCGACCAGATCCTGAAAAAGACCGGGCAGATCGTCGGCGTTGAAAAAGCCAGCCTGGACGTCGAAAAAGGTGAAATCTGCGTACTGATGGGCCTGTCCGGCTCCGGCAAATCCAGCCTGTTGCGCTGCATCAACGGCCTCAACACGGTCAGCCGTGGCAAGTTGTTCGTCGAGCACGAAGGCAAGCAGATCGATATCGCTTCCTGTACCCCGGCAGAACTGAAAATGATGCGCACCCAGCGCATCGCGATGGTGTTCCAGAAGTTCGCCCTGATGCCGTGGCTGACCGTTCGCGAGAACATCAGCTTCGGCCTGGAAATGCAGGGTCGCCCAGAGAAAGAGCGGCGCAAACTGGTGGACGACAAGCTTGAGCTGGTGGGCCTGACCCAGTGGCGTAACAAGAAGCCCGACGAACTCTCCGGCGGTATGCAGCAACGGGTGGGCCTGGCCCGCGCGCTGGCGATGGACGCCGACATTCTGTTGATGGACGAACCGTTCTCGGCCCTTGACCCGTTGATTCGCCAAGGCCTGCAAGACGAGTTGCTGGCACTGCAAAGCAAGCTGAACAAGACGATCGTGTTCGTGAGTCACGACCTTGATGAAGCGCTGAAGCTCGGCAGCCGGATTGCGATCATGAAAGACGGGCGCATCGTGCAGTACAGCGTGCCGGAAGAGATCGTGCTGAACCCGGCGGACGATTACGTGCGGACCTTCGTCGCCCACACCAATCCGCTGAATGTCTTGTGCGGTCGCAGCCTGATGCGCACGCTGGACAACTGCAAACGCATCAACGGTTCGGTGTGCCTGGATCCGGGCGGCGATTCGTGGCTGGACCTGGCCGAAGGCAACACCATCAAGGGCGCACGCCAGAACGGTGCGAGCATGGACTTGCAGAACTGGGCGCCTGGGCAATCGGTTGAAGGCTTGGGTCGTCGGCCAACGCTGGTGGACTCCAACATTGGCATGCGCGAAGCGCTGCAGATTCGTTACCAGACCGGCAACAAACTGGTGCTGCACGACAACAACAAAGTGGTGGGGATCCTCGGCGACAGCGAGCTGTACCACGCACTGCTCGGCAAGAACCTGGGTTAAGGCAACAGACACAAAAACGCCGCGAGAGGATCGCGGCGTTTTTGTTAGTGCAGATATTTGGCTTGGAATGCTGACAACTGTGGCGAGGGAGCTTGCTCCCGCTGGGTTGCGAAGCAACCCCAAAAACTTGTGAGTGCTACGCACTCAAGCGGGAGCAAGCTCCCTCGCCACAACAGCTTTACCGCATCACCTCAAGTCTCAGCTATAGACACGGCCAAGGAGCTGCCGATGGCTTTCAAACTGATCGAGCACGTCACGGGTGATCTGATCCTGAGCGAAGCCCATCAGGTCATAGTCCTGGCTGCCGTTGTGCAGGTACACCTCGGCGCGGTAGTAGCGTGCGCGAGGTTCATCGGCGCTTTCGGCCGACACCGTCTCGCTCGCTGCGGCCAGGTAGCCGTCCAGGCTCACTTCGTAGACGAAAGGGTTGCCCTCTTCCATCTCGATCCGCAGGCCCATGCAACGCTTGGATTTACCGAGCAAGGTCTGCACTTCCAGGCCTTGAGCCTGCAATTGCACCGCCGCATCTTCCAGCGCCGGGCTGACTTGCTTGTCCATGAAGCGCTGCACGATCGACTGGTTCGGTTGCAGGTCCAGCTGGGTCAAGCGCTCGCTGAAACCACGACGACCGCGTGCGGCCAGTTCCGCTTGCTCCTGTTCGACCTGCACATCCTGGCGCATCTGCTTGTGCAAACCGAACATGAAGAACACCAGCACCACCGAGAACGGCAGACCGGCCAGCACCACCATGGTTTGCATGGCTTCGAAGTTACCGGCAAACAGCAGGCCGATGGTCACCAGGGTAATCACCGCCGACCAGAAGATCCGCAACCAGTGCGGCGCATCTTCATCAACGTTGCCGCCCTTGCAGGACAGGTTGGCCATCATCACCGCGCCGGAATCCGCCGGGGTCAGGAACAGCACGAAACCGACAAAGATCGACACGCCGATCACAATCTTCGACGCCGGGTAATGCTCCAGCAACTGGTAGATCGCCATCGATGGCTGTTCCAGCGCCGTCTTCCCGAGCTCCACCGCCCCATGGTTCATCACCAGGTCCAGGGCCGAGTTACCGAAGATCGACAGCCACGCCAGGGTGAAGCCCAGCGGGATCAGCAATACGCCGGCCACCAGTTCACGCACCGTGCGACCACGGGAAATACGCGCGATGAACATGCCTACGAATGGCGCCCAGGAAATCCACCACGCCCAGTAGAACAGGGTCCACAGGCCCAACCAGCGGTCGGACTTGTCACTGTCGCCTTCGTACACATACAGATCGAAGGTCTTCAGCACCACACCGTTCAAGTAGTCGCCGATGTTCTGCACGAAGCCGTTGAGCAGGTGCAACGTCGGGCCGAACAGCAGCACGAAAATCAGCAAGCCGCTGAACAGCACGATGTTGAGGTTGGACAGACGACGGATGCCGTTCTCCACGCCGGACACGGCCGCGATGGTCGCCACGGTGCTCATCACGATGATCACGATCAGCAGGTTGGTGTTGCTGTGTTCCATGCCGAACAGGTTTTCAAGCCCCGAGGACACTTGCAGCGAACCGATCCCCAGGTTCGTCACCAGCCCCAGCAGGGTCACGAACATGCCGAAGCCGTCCACCGCATGCCCGGCCGCGCCTTTGACCCAACGCTCGCCCACCAGCGGATACAGCGCCGAGCGCAATGCCAGCGGCTGGTTATGACGGTAAGCAAAGTAAGCAACGGCCAGACCGACCAATGCGTAGATCGCCCAGCCATGCAGGCCCCAATGCAAGAAGGTCAGTTGCACCGCCTGACGCGCGGCCATGTTGCTGCCGGCTACGCCTTCCGGCGGGTTGAAATAGTGGTCCAGCGGCTCGGAAGCACCGAAGTACAGCAGCGAGATGCCGATACCCGACGAAAACAGCATCCCCGCCCAGGCGCCGTAGCTGAAGTCCGGGGTGTCGTCCTTGCTGCCCAGTTTGAGTTTGCCGTAGGACGAGAACGCCAGGCCGACCACGAACACCAGGTAAGCGGCGATCACCACCATGTAGTACCAGCCGAAGCTGCGGGATAACCAGGCCTGGGCAATGCCGAGCAATCTGCCCGCCTCTTGCGGGGCGATGATCAGAATGGCGGTCAACAACAGGATCAACGCGGTAGAGGTGTAGAACACCCAACCGTTGACCGTCACCTTCTCGGGTGGGGTCTTTATAAGAGAGGCAGAACTCATGGCACAGATGCTCCAGGCAGTGCGAGAGAAGAACACAAGGCAACGCGTTACCCGACCAATCGGTTAGTTGGCAGCCGACCGGCGGGTGATATAAAGACAGCCCGAAAAAAGCCCGAAGCCCGGGAGCGCCTGTGCGCAGGGGTTTCGAGCGGTTTCAGATGTCGTTTTTCCGCCAGCTACACGTAGCAAAAACCGGTAGACAGCGACGAATTGTCGCAGATCTTATTCTTTGTTGATTGAACGTTCAATCAAAACAAAATAGACTGGCCCTCAATCCGACAGACGTTTTTCGTCCGTCGGAAGGCCTAAGGAGATGTGCAAGATGCCCAAGGTCGGTATGCAACCCATCCGCCGCCAGCAATTGATCGAAGCCACATTGCAGGCTGTCGATCAGGTCGGAATGGGGGACGCCAGCATTGCGCTGATCGCCCGTTTGGCCGGTGTCTCGAATGGCATCATCAGTCACTATTTTCAGGACAAGAACGGCCTGATTGCTGCCACGGCGCAGTATCTGATGAGCGTCCTCAGCGAGAACGTCACCGCGCGTCGTCAAGCGCTGGAGGACAGCAGCCCAAGGGCGCACCTTCAGGTGATTATCGAAGGCAACTTCGACGCCAGCCAAGTCAATGGCCCGGCAATGAAAACCTGGCTGGCCTTCTGGGCCACCAGCATGCACCACCCGTCATTGCACAGGTTGCAGCGGATCAACGATCACCGCCTGTATTCCAACCTGTGTTGCCAGTTCCGCCGTGTATTGCCGCTCGATGATGCGCGCAGTGCAGCTCGCGGCCTGGCAGCCCTGATCGACGGTTTGTGGTTGCGCGGCGCCCTGTCGGGAGATGCTTTCGACACTGAGCAAGCGCACCGCATCGCTTACGAATACATGGATTTCCAATTGGCCAAGCAGGTGAGCTAGAGCACACATAACCGCTCAGCCCCTGAACCGTCACCGATCGCCAACGCTCCACGGCACCCGGTGACCAACGCCAACCACTTATGCACTTGCGAGGACACTATGGCCCGTTTCGAACTGCAAAAACTCTACATCGATGGCGGCTACTCCGACGCCAGCAGCGACGCCACCTTCGAAGCCATCAACCCGGCTAACGGTGAAGTCCTCGCAAAAGTACAGCGCGCGACCTTCGACGACGTCGAGCGTGCTGTGGTCAGCGCTGAAAAGGGCCAGAAAATCTGGGCCGCCATGACCGCCATGGAGCGTTCGCGCATCCTGCGTCGTGCCGTCGACATCCTGCGCGAGCGCAACGACGAACTGGCCGCCCTGGAAACCCTGGACACCGGTAAATCCTTCTCCGAAACCAAGTACGTCGACATCGTCACCGGCGCTGACGTGCTGGAATACTACGCAGGCCTGGTGCCCGCCATCGAAGGCGAGCAGATTCCACTGCGCACCATGTCCTTCGTCTACACCCGTCGCGAGCCGCTGGGCGTCGTCGCTGGTATCGGCGCGTGGAACTACCCGATCCAGATCGCCCTGTGGAAATCCGCACCGGCCCTGGCGGCCGGTAACGCGATGATCTTCAAGCCAAGCGAAGTCACCTCCCTGACCACGCTGAAACTGGCCGAGATCTACACCGAAGCCGGCGTTCCGGCTGGCGTGTTCAACGTGCTGACCGGCAGCGGCCGTGAAGTCGGTACTTGGCTGACCGAGCACCCACGCATCGAAAAAATCTCCTTCACCGGCGGCACCGACACCGGCAAGAAGGTCATGGCCAGCGCTTCGAGCTCGTCGCTCAAAGAAGTGACCATGGAACTGGGCGGCAAATCCCCGCTGATCATCTTCGACGACGCCGACCTCGATCGCGCCGCCGACACCGCGATGATGGCCAACTTCTACAGCTCCGGCCAGGTCTGCACCAACGGCACTCGCGTGTTCATCCCGACGCATCTGAAAGCCGCTTTCGAAGCCAAGATCGCCGAGCGCGTTGCCCGTATCCGCATCGGCAACCCGGAAGACGAGAACACCAACTTCGGCCCGCTGGTCAGCTTCGCCCATATGGAAAGCGTGCTGGGCTACATCGCCAAAGGTAAGGAAGAAGGCGCTCGCGTCCTGTGCGGCGGCAATCGCCTGACCGAAGGCGACCTGGCCAAAGGCGCCTTCGTGGCACCGACCGTGTTCACCGACTGCACCGACGAGATGACCATCGTTCGCGAAGAAATCTTCGGCCCGGTCATGGCGATCCTGACCTACGACACCGAAGAAGAAGTGATCCGTCGTGCCAACGACACCGACTTCGGTCTGGCCGCGGGTATCGTCACCAAGGACCTGAACCGCGCTCACCGCGTGATTCATCAACTGGAAGCCGGTATCTGCTGGATCAACGCCTGGGGCGAGTCCGACGCGAAGATGCCGGTCGGCGGCTACAAGCAGTCGGGTGTTGGCCGTGAAAACGGGATCAGCTCGCTGAACAACTTCACACGCATCAAATCGGTACAGGTCGAACTGGGCGATTACGCCTCGGTTTTCTAAGCAGACGCTGAAAACCCTGTAGCAGCTGCCGAGGCACGAGGCTGCGTTGCGCGTCCGCAGGACCGCCCCCGGGGGTCGCTGCGCACCCAACGCAGCCTCGTGCCTCGGCAGCTGCTACGGGCGACCTGACCAACTTCAATGAGGGTGCATTTAATGTCCCAAGAATACGATTACATCATCATCGGTGCCGGCTCGGCCGGTAACACCCTGGCGACCCGTCTGACTGAAGACGAAGGCGTCACCGTCCTGCTGCTCGAAGCGGGCGGCCCGGATTACCGTCTCGACTTCCGCACGCAAATGCCGGCCGCGTTGGCGTTCCCGCTGCAAGGCCGTCGCTACAACTGGGCCTACGAAACCGATCCAGAGCCTTACATGGACGGTCGCCGGATGGAATGCGGTCGCGGCAAAGGCCTCGGTGGTTCCTCGCTGATCAACGGCATGTGCTACATCCGCGGCAACGCGATGGACTACGACAACTGGTCGAAACTGCCGGGCCTGGAAAACTGGACCTACCTCGACTGCCTGCCGTATTTCCGCAAGGCCGAAACCCGCGACATCGGCCCGAACGACTACCACGGTGGCGACGGTCCGGTCAGCGTGACCACGCCAAAAGCCGGCAACAACCCGCTGTTCCACGCGATGGTTGAAGCAGGCGTGCAGGCCGGTTACCCGCGCACCGAAGACTTGAACGGTTACCAGCAGGAAGGTTTCGGCCCGATGGACCGAACCGTGACGCCGAACGGCCGTCGCGCCAGCACCGCTCGTGGTTACCTGGACATCGCCAAGAAGCGCTCGACCCTGACCATCGTCACCCACGCCCTGACCGACAAGATTCTGTTCGAAGGCAAGCGTGCGGTCGGCGTGCGTTACCTGATCGGCGCCGCTGAAGAGCGCGTTGAAGCCAAGGCGCGCAAAGAAGTGCTGCTGTGCTCCGGCGCCATCGCGTCGCCGCAGATCCTGCAACGCTCGGGCGTCGGCCCGGCCGAACTGCTGAAAAAACTCGACATCCCGGTGGTCCACGACCTGCCAGGCGTCGGCGAAAACCTGCAGGATCACCTTGAGCTGTACCTGCAATACGCCTGCACCCAACCGGTGTCGCTGTACCCGTCGCTGCTCTGGTACAACCAGCCAGCCATCGGTGCCGAATGGCTGTTCAACGGCACCGGTATCGGCGCCAGCAACCAGTTCGAAGCCGGCGGTTTCATCCGTACCCGCGAAGAATTCGATTGGCCGAACATCCAGTACCACTTCTTGCCGGTGGCGATTAACTACAACGGCAGCAACGGTGTGAAAGAGCACGGTTTCCAGGCGCACATGGGTTCCATGCGTTCGCCGAGCCGTGGTCGCATCCAGGCCAAGTCGAAGGATCCGCGCGAGTACCCGAGCATCCTCTTCAACTACATGGCCACCGAGCAGGACTGGCAGGAATTCCGCGACGGCATCCGCCTGACCCGTGAAATCATGCAACAGCCTGCGCTGGACGCTTACCGTGGCCGCGAAATCAGCCCGGGCATCGACGTGCAAACCGATGAGCAGCTCGACAAGTTCATCCGCGAACACGCCGAAACCGCGTTCCACCCGTCCTGCTCCTGCAAAATGGGCACCGACGAAATGGCCGTGGTTGATGCTGAAGGCCGTGTACACGGGATGCAGAGCCTGCGTGTGGTCGATGCCTCGATCATGCCGATCATCACCACCGGCAACCTGAACGCGCCTACGATCATGATCGCCGAGAAAATCGCCGACAAGATCCGTGGTCGCCAGCCATTGCCGCGCAGCACCGCTGACTACTTCGTCGCCGGTGATGCACCGGTGCGTGGCAAGCCGATGCGGGATGTGAGCCCTACCGCGCAGTAACCTCCCCTGATCGTTCCCACGCTCTGCGTGGGAATGCATCCCGTCAGAGCGTCCATGGCGGCATTCCCACGCAGAGCGTGGGAACGATCTCCGCACACCGGCAATCCTTTCCTACACCGCTTCATGCTTGATCCTACCCCCCGCGCAGGCCTAATCTAGCGCCACGCAAACGTTTCACCCCCTCGCTGCACCGATACGCCGCTTCTCCAGA
Source organism: Pseudomonas sp. ADAK2 (assembly GCF_012935755.1). Lineage (GTDB taxonomy): Bacteria > Pseudomonadota > Gammaproteobacteria > Pseudomonadales > Pseudomonadaceae > Aquipseudomonas. The sequence goes on along the minus strand of NZ_CP052862.1, from coordinate 5,025,280 downwards.
CCAAGGAGGTTCTCGAATGTTCGATTTCCACCCCCAGCTCAAGCAGCGTTTTGCTGCCTTGCGCACGGGCGCTGAATTCTTTTCGCTGCGTTATGTACGCGAGTCCGGCCAATACCTGTCAGTACGCAAGAATGTCGCCGAGCCGCCGAGCCTGCGCCGGGACGAAGGCGCGATGCTGACCGTTCGGGTCAACGGCGTCGAAGCCTACGCCGCGACCAACGACCTGTCGCAACAGGGCCTGCAAACCGCGCTGGAGAAGGCCGAGCAACAAGCCCGCCGACTCAAACCCCACGCCTTGCTCGACCTGAGCGCGCAAGTCGTTTCCAGCGACCGCGCCGATTACTTTTCGCCGAACCTCGACCAACCCTTCCCGTCCCTGAGCGACTGCTACCAACTGCTCGGCGCCGAATCCGCTGCCGTGCCCAAGGACGAGCGACTGGTGAACTGGGAAGTCAGCATCGGCATCACCAACGTCGAGCAAATCTACCTCAGCAACGCCGGCGCCGAACTGCGCCAGGCCCAGCGTTTCGTCTACCCGAGCCTGGAAGTCACCGCCTACGACGGCAACGACAGCCAGACCCGCACCCTGGGCCGCGAGAACTTTGGCCAGCAGGGCGGTTTTGATGTGATCAGCCGCTGTGGCCTGGTCGGCGCCGGACCGAAAATCGCCGATCAGGCGCTGCAATTGCTGCTGGCGCCGAACACCCCGAAAGGCCCACGCGACCTGCTGTTGATGCCAGACCAGATGATGCTGCAGATCCACGAATCCATCGGCCATCCGCTGGAACTGGACCGCATCCTCGGTGACGAGCGCAATTACGCCGGCACCAGTTTCGTCAAGGCCGAAGACTTTGGCCGCCTGCAATACGGCTCCAAACTGCTCAACGTGACCTTCGACCCGGACATTCCAGAGCAACTGGCCAGTTACGGCCATGACGACGACGGCACCGCCGCGAGCAAACAATTCCTGATCAAGGAAGGCCTGTTGCTGCGGCCATTGGGCGGTGCGCTGTCGCAATTCCGCGCGGGCATGGACGGCGTGGCCAACAGCCGCGCTTGCAGCTGGAACCGTCCGCCGATCGATCGCATGGCCAACCTGAACATCGAGTCTGGCGATCAACCGTTGGAGCAAATGATCGGCAATATCGAACACGGCATCTTGATGAGCACCAACCGTTCCTGGTCCATCGACGATGCGCGCAACAAGTTCCAGTTCGGCTGCGAATGGGGCCAGTTGATCGAAAACGGCGAACTCAAAGGCGTGGTCAAGAACCCGAACTATCGGGCAATTTCCGCGCACTTCTGGAAAAGCCTCAGCGCTGTTGGCAACGCCGACACTGTCAAGGTCCTGGGCACGCCGAACTGCGGCAAGGGCGAACCGAACCAGGTGATTCGCGTCGGCCATGCGTCGCCGGCCTGTGTGTTCAGCAATGTGGATGTGTTTGGGGGAGATGCCTGATGACTCACTTTACGAGCGCCCCTGACAACCAGGCCGAGTCGTTCAATGTCTTGGTCAACTGGGTGCGCGATGCGATTCGCGAACCGGAACAATTCACCCTCAGCTACGCCGCCGAGTCCTCGGCCTTCGTGCGTTTCAACCACGCCAAGGTCCGTCAGGCCGGGCAGGTGCAGCAGGCGAGCGTCGGTTTCAAACTGATCGACGAGGGTCGCCACGCCGACCTGAACATCACGCTGTCGGGTGATGCCGAAGTCGATGTGCTGCGCCTGGCCGAAGGGCTGCAACAGCTGCGCGAAACCTTGCCGTTGCTGCCGCAGGATCCGTACTTGCTGCTCAACCACAACGGTTGGCAGAGCAACAATGTTCAAGATCACCCGCTGCCGGACACCGAACAAGTGGTTGCTGAAATCACCCAGGCCGCCGAAGGGCTCGACCTCGTCGGGTTCTACGCCGCCGGGCCGATCAGCCGTGGCTTCGCCAGTTCTTCGGGCGCGTTCGGCTGGCATCAGGCCAACAGCTTCAACTTCGATTTCAGTCTGGTGCATGAAAACGGCCAAGCGGTGAAAGCCAGTTACGCCGGGCACGACTGGAGCAGCGAAGGTTTTGCCAAGCGCTTCCAGCAAGCACGCGAGCAGTTGGCATTTCTCGGTCGACCTTTGCGCACCTTGGCACCGGGGCAGTACCGCGCTTACCTGGCCCCTGCCGCCATGGAAGAAATCATGGACATGCTCGGCTGGGGCGGTTTCTCGGCGCAGTCGATTGCCAGCAAGAACAGTCCGTTGCAGAAGCTCTACGCTGGCGATCAGTCGTTCAGCCCGTTGGTGTCCGTCGATGAGAAGGTCAGCGGTTCCCTGAGTCCGGCGTTTTCCGGCGAAGGTTATCCGCGCAGTGATCTTGGGTTGATCGTCGCCGGCAAGGCCGGCGCGCAAATGGTCAGCTCACGCAGTGCCGCGGAATATAGCCTGACGGCCAACGGTGCCGGTGGCGGTGAGATGCCGAGTGCGTTGAACATGGCGCCCGGCGCATTGCCTGAAGCCGAGATTCTCAAGCAACTGGGCACAGGGCTGTACATCAGCAACCTCTGGTACCTGAACTACTCGGACCAACCGGCGGCGCGCTTGACCGGCATGACGCGGTTCGCGACCTTCTGGGTCGAGAACGGCGAGATCCAGGCACCGGTGAGCACCATGCGTTTTGATGACAGCGCCTACAACCTGCTCGGTTCGCAGCTGGAAGCGTTGACCCAGGAGCGCGAGTTGCTGCTGTCGGCGAGTACTTACAGTCAGCGGGCGACGGCGTCGTCTTTATTGCCGGGGGCGCTTGTCAGCCGGTTGACGTTGACCCTCTGACCCAGATCGTTCCCACGCTCCGCGTGGGAATGCAGCCCGGGACGCTCCGCGTCCTATTGAAGGCGTAACGCAGAGCGTCACAGGATGCATTCCCACGCGGAGCGTGGGAACGATCATTGATAAACCCACCAGAGGTCCCATGCCCAACCGCCCGCCTCTCGATGCTGTCACTGCCCGCTGGTTACCGTGGGTCGTCGCCATTGCCTTCTTCATGCAGTCCCTCGACGGGACCATCCTCAACACCGCCCTGCCGGCCATGGCCCTGGACCTGGCGGAAAACCCGCTGCGCATGCAAGGCGTGATCATCGCCTACATGCTCACTGTCGCCTTGCTGATCCCCGCCTCGGGCTGGATCGCCGACCGTTTCGGCACCAAGAAGATCTTCTTCGGCGCGATCCTGCTGTTCAGCATCGGCTCGTTGCTCTGCGCGTTATCGAGCACGCTGAGCATGTTGATCGGTGCGCGGATCATTCAAGGCCTGGGCGGTGCCTTGATGTTGCCGGTCGGCAGGTTGGTTGTTCTCAGGGCCTACCCGCGTTCGGAACTGGTGCGGATCATGGGTTTCATCACCATTCCCGGTCTGCTCGGCCCTTTGCTCGGGCCAACCACCGGCGGCTGGATGGTGCAGTACTTGTCGTGGCACTGGATCTTTTTGATCAACCTGCCGGTTGGCGTGATCGGTTGCTACGCGGTGTGGAAGTTCATCCCCGACCTGCGCGGCAGTGAACGCACGCGGTTCGATAGCCTCGGCTTTCTGCTGTTCGGCGCGGCGATGGTGCTGATCACCATCGCCATGGAAGGCCTCGGCGAATTGCACCTGCCGCATCTTCGCGTGATGTTGCTGCTGTTCGGCGGCATGGCCTGCCTCGCGGCTTATTGGTTACGGGCCGGGCACATCGATAATCCGCTGTTTGCGCCGTCGCTGTTCAAGACCCGGACGTTCGCCGTGGGCATTCTCGGCAATCTGTTCGCCCGCCTGGGCAGCGGCGCCCTGCCGTTCCTCGTGCCGTTGCTGCTGCAAGTGGCGCTGGGGTATTCGCCGTCCCAGGCCGGGATGAGCATGTTGCCACTCGCTGCGGCGGCGATGTTCGCCAAGTCCGTGGCGCGACCGCTGATCGAGCGCTTCGGCTATCGCATCATCCTCACTGGCAACACCCTGGCGCTGGGCGTCATGCTGGCGAGCATGGGCCTGGTCACCGAGCAAACGCCGTACTGGCTGCTGTTGGTGATGCTGGCGATTGCCGGCGCGATCAACTCCTTGCAGTTCACCGCGATGAACACCGTGACCCTGATCGACCTCGACGACGCCAGCGCCAGCAGCGGCAACAGTTTGCTGTCGGTGGTGGCGCAATTGTCGCTCAGCCTGGGTGTGGCCTGTGCCGGTGCGCTGCTTGGCGGCTTTACCGCAGAGGTTGGAAACGATGGCGTGGAGACGGTTTTGGGTGCGTTCCAATTGACCTTTGTGACGGTCGGGATCATGGCGATGCTGGCGGCGACGATCTTCTCGCAACTGTCACCCAATGATGGCCGACGGGTGGTCAGCCGCGAACACGACATCGAACACTGACCCGTAGCAGCTGCCGAGGCATGAGGCTGCGTCGGGCTGCGAAGCGGCCCCCGAGGGCGGTCCTGCGGACACACAACGCAGCCTCGTGCCTCGGCAGCTGCTACAACGTGCTTCTCGTCCAGAATTTGCAGGTGCAGCGCGCAGGCCTGATACACTGCGCGACATTTTGTTTTGCAGGCCCGTCCCGTGACCACCATCGCCACCGCTTTTAATACTTTGCCGCTGTCCGCCGCCATGCTGGCTAACCTCGACTCTTTGGGTTATGCCGAGATGACGCCGATCCAGGCGCAAAGCTTGCCGGTGATCCTCAAGGGGATGGACCTGATCGCCCAGGCCAAGACCGGCAGCGGCAAGACCGCCGCCTTCGGCATCGGCCTGCTGAACCCGATCAATCCGCGCTTCTTCGGTTGCCAGGCGCTGATCATCTGCCCGACCCGCGAGCTGGCGGACCAGGTGGCCAAGGAAATTCGTCGTCTGGCCCGTGCCGAAGACAACATCAAGGTCCTGACCCTGTGCGGCGGCGTGTCCCTCGGCCCGCAGATCGGTTCCCTGGAGCACGGCGCGCACATCATCGTCGGCACCCCGGGCCGGATCCAGCAGCACCTGCGCAAGGGTTCGCTGATCCTGCATGGCCTGAACACCCTGATCCTCGACGAAGCCGACCGCATGCTCGACATGGGTTTCTACGATTCCATCGAAGAAATCATTGCCCAGACCCCGGAACGCCGCCAGACCCTGCTGTTCTCGGCCACCTACCCGACCGGCATCAAGCAACTGGCCGCGAAGTTCATGCGCAACCCGCAGATCGTCAAGGCCGAGGCGTTCCACGACGACTCGCAGATCGAGCAGCGCTTCTACGAAATCTCCCCGGAAGAGCGCATGAGCGCTGTCACCAAAGTGCTCGGCCATTTCCGCCCTGCGTCCACCGTGGCCTTCTGCTTCACCAAGCAGCAAGTTCAGGAAACCGTCGATCACCTGACCTCCAAAGGCATCTCCGCCGTCGGCCTGCACGGCGATCTGGAACAGCGTGACCGCGACCAGGTGTTGGCAATGTTCTCCAACCGCAGTACTTCGGTACTGGTCGCCACCGACGTCGCCGCTCGCGGCCTGGACATCGATGCGCTGGACATGGTGATCAACGTCGAGTTGGCCCGTGACTCGGAAATCCACATTCACCGTGTTGGCCGTACTGGCCGCGCCGGTGAGAAAGGCATCGCAATCAGCCTGGTGGCACCATCCGAAGCCATCCGCGCGCAAGCCATCGAGAAGCTGCAGCAGTCGCCGTTGAACTGGGATCAGATCGACAACCTCACCTCCCAGGGCGGCGCGCCGCTGCTGCCGGTGATGAGCACGTTGTGCATCGGCGCTGGTCGTAAAGACAAGGTGCGTCCGGGCGACATTCTCGGCGCACTGACCGGCGACGCCGGTATTCCGGGCGCCCAGGTCGGCAAGATTGCGATCTTCGATTTCCAGGCGTTTGTGGCTGTGGAACGCGGGATCGCCAAACAGGCGTTGCAGCGTTTGAACGACGGCAAGATCAAAGGTCGTTCGTTGCGCGTGCGCATCCTCTGATCCTGATCGTTCCCACGCTCTGCGTGGGAATGCATCCCGTGACGCTCCGCGTCACATAACGGCGGACGCAGCGCGTCCATGGCGGCATTCCCACGCAAAGCGTGGGAACGATCATTGTGTGAGGACACCGTTTTGCGCTCTACCGAAGTCGTGATCATTGGCGCTGGCGCCGCAGGGTTGATGTGTGCGCTGACCGCCGCCGGGCGCGGGCGCAAGGTGATGTTGCTCGACCACGCCAACAAGGCCGGCAAGAAAATCCTGATGTCGGGCGGTGGCCGCTGCAATTTCACCAACATGTACACCGAACCGGGCAATTTCCTCTCGCAGAACGAACACTTCTGCAAATCCGCCCTGGCCCGCTACACCCAGTGGGATTTCATCGGCATGGTCGCCAAACATGGCGTGCCGTACCACGAGAAGAAGCTCGGCCAGCTGTTCTGCGATAACAAATCCAGCGACATCCTCGAAATGCTTTTGAGCGAGTGCGATCAGGTCGGCGTCAGCCTGCACCTGGACACCTCGATCCAGACCATCGAGAAACTCGAAAGCGGTTACCTGCTGGACACCACACTCGGCCAAATCACCTGCGAATCCCTGGTCATCGCCACCGGCGGTCTGTCGATCCCGACCTTGGGCGCCACCGGTTTCGGTTATCAAGTGGCCAAGCAGTTCGGCCACGATTTGCTGCCGACTCGCGCCGGCCTGGTGCCGTTCACCATCACCGATCAGCTTAAAGAACTGTGCACCGAGCTGTCCGGTACCTCGGTGGATTGCCTGGTGAGCTGCAACGAGCAGAGCTTCCGCGAGAACATCCTGTTCACTCACCGCGGCCTCAGCGGCCCGGCGATTTTGCAGATTTCGTCGTTCTGGGAATCTGGCGACACGGTAGCAATCAACCTGATGCCGGACCACGACGTGCCGAGCTGGCTGCAACAGCAACAAGCCGAACGCCCAAACAGCGAACTGAAAACCCTGCTGGGGGAAATCTTCACCAAGAAGATGGCCAACCTGTTGGCGGACAACTGGTTCGTCTCCAAACCGATGAAGCAATACACCCATGCGGAAATCGCCGACATCGCCGAAAAACTGGCGAGCTGGAAAATCGTGCCCGCCGGCACCGAAGGCTATCGCACCGCTGAAGTGACCCTGGGTGGCGTTGACACTCATGAAGTGTCGTCCAAGACCATGGAATCGCTGAAAAGCCCTGGTTTGTATTTCATTGGCGAAGTGCTGGATGTGACCGGGCATCTGGGGGGTTTCAACTTCCAGTGGGCGTGGGCTTCGGGTTATGCGGCGGCGCAGTACGTCTGATACACCGCGTTATCGTTCTTCGCGGGCAAGTCGAAAGCGTCCGAACAGACAACACAGAACCATCAAGGGAACAGATTTTGCTGTCAGATGTGATCGGCGCCATTGCGTCGGCGTCATTACTGGCTCAATTTAGCGTCATCGCCTCGGAAGGCCCTCGCACTTCATGTCATCGACCCCGTTCAGTCAGTCTCTGCGTCGCCTCTGGGCGCTGGATAAATTCAGTTACAGCGTAAGGGTGTTCATCGCCCTGACCGGCAGCATGGCCGTCTGTTGGTACCAGGATGAAATGGGGCTGTTGATCCCGTTGTTCCTGGGCATCATCGCCAGCGCCCTGGCCGAGACCGACGACAGTTGGCAGGGCCGCCTCAACGCACTGGCGGTGACGCTGGTGTGTTTCAGCATCGCCGCGCTCTCGGTCGAACTGCTCTTCCCCTACCCCGTCATTTTTATCATCGCCCTGGCGCTGGCCGCCTTCGGCCTGACCATGCTCGGGGCGCTGGGTGAACGCTATGGCGCGATTGCCTCGGCGACGCTGATCCTTTCGGTCTACACCATGATCGGCGTGGACCAACGCGGCGGCGCGGTGACTGATTTCTGGCACGAACCGGTGCTGCTGGTGGCCGGCGCCGCCTGGTACGGCCTGCTCTCGGTGTTGTGGCAGGCGCTGTTTTCCAATCAGCCGGTGCAGCAGAGTCTGGCGCGGTTGTTCCGTGAGTTAGGTTTGTACCTGAAGCTCAAATCGTCGCTGTTCGAACCGATCCGGCAACTGGACGTGGAAGCCCGGCGCCTGGAATTGGCCCAGCAAAACGGCCGCGTGGTGGCCGCGCTGAACGTGGCCAAGGAAATCATCCTGCACCGGGTCGGCAACGGTCGGCCAGGCTCGAAAGTCAGCCGTTACCTCAAGCTGTACTTCCTCGCCCAGGACATCCACGAGCGCGCCAGTTCTTCGCACTACCCTTACAACGCCCTGGCCGACGCGTTCTTCCACAGCGACGTGATGTTCCGTTGTCAGCGCCTGCTGCGCCAACAAGGCAAGGCCTGCCGCGCCCTGGCGGAATCGATCCAGATGCGCCAGCCGTTCATCTATGACGCCAGCTTCGCCGAAGCACTGGGCGACCTGCACGCCTCCCTCGAACACCTGCGCATCCAGAGCAACCCGGCCTGGCGCGGATTGCTGCGCTCGTTGCGCGCACTGGCGGCCAACCTCGGCACGCTGGACCGTTTGCTCAGCGACGCGAGCAACCCCGACGCCCTCGCCGACGCCACCGACAGCAGCCTGCTCGACCGCTCGCCGCGCAATCTCAAGGATGTGTGGCTGCGCTTGCGCACGCAACTGACGCCAACCTCGTTGCTCTTCCGCCATGCCCTGCGTTTGCCCCTGGCGTTGAGCATCGGCTACGGCATGGTGCATTTGATCCACCCGTCCCAGGGTTACTGGATCATCCTCACCACGCTGTTTGTCTGTCAGCCGAACTACGGCGCGACCCGGCGTAAACTCGGGCAGCGGATCATCGGCACCGCCATCGGCCTGACCTTGGCCTGGGCGCTGTTCGATCTGTTCCCGAACCCGTTGGTGCAGTCGTGCTTCGCCATCGCCGCCGGGGTGGTGTTCTTTATCAACCGCACCACCCGCTACACCCTGGCGACCGCGGCGATCACCTTGATGGTGCTGTTCTGTTTCAACCAGGTCGGCGACGGTTACGGGCTGTTCCTGCCGCGCCTGTTCGATACCTTGCTCGGCAGCCTGATCGCCGGCCTCGCGGTATTCCTGTTCCTGCCGGACTGGCAGGGTCGACGCCTGAACAAAGTGCTGGCCAACACCCTGACCTGCAACAGCATCTACCTGCGTCAGATCATGCAGCAATACGCCGCCGGCAAAAGCGACGACCTCGCCTATCGCCTGGCCCGACGCAATGCGCACAACGCCGATGCGGCGCTGTCGACCACGTTGGCCAACATGCTGATGGAGCCGGGGCATTTCCGGAAAGAAGCGGATGTCGGGTTCCGTTTCCTGGTGCTGTCCCACACGCTGCTGAGCTACTTGTCAGGGCTGGGCGCGCACCGCGAGACGCAACTGCCGCCGGATGTGCGTGAGCATTTGATCGACGGCGCCGGGGTGAGCCTGGCGGCGAGCATCGATGAGATCGCCCAGGGGCTGGCGAGCAAACTGCCGATTGCGATTCAGAGCGATGCGGAAGAGGCGTTGGCCAATGAGCTGGAGCAGATGCCGGATGAGATCGATGAAGGTCAGCGGCTGGTGCAGACGCAGTTGGCGTTGATCTGCCGGCAGTTGGGGCCGTTGCGGACCCTCGCGGCGCATCTGATTAAAGACACCAGCGAGGTCTGAGATGTGCGGTGGTTGGGCGGGCCTCTTCGCGGGCAAGCCTCGCTCCTACAGGACTGGGCGCGCTGCGATTCTCGACACGATAAAACCCATGTAGGAGCGAGGCTTGCCCGCGAAGGCGTCCTCCGCCACATCCCTAAATCCGGCTCAGCAACGCCTCACATCCCATGCTGTTTCAACAACCGTTCATAACTCCCATCCGCCTTCATCGCCGCAATCTCCCGATCAAACCCCGCCACGATCTGTTCATGCGCCGGGTTCTTCAGGCTGACCAGAATGTGCAGGCTGTTTTCGCTCAAGGGCTTGGGCAGGAACTCCACGGAATTACGGACTTTGGATGACTCCCGGGCCAGGTAATAACGGGCAACGAACTCATCTTCCAGGGTCAGCTTGACCCGGTCCGCCGCGAGCATGCGCACCGCCATGGCGAAGTTATGCACCGGGACTTTCTGCAGCGCCGCATCTTCATCGAACTCCGGCGAATACGCATAACCGCGCACCACGGCGATCGGGTAGGTGTGCAGTTGCTGCAGGTTGTTGTATTCGATCGGCGCGTCTTTGCGCTTGATGAAGCGCACGCGGTTGAGCAGGTACTCAGAGGAAAACTGCCCGAGCTTGGTCCGGTCGTCGTTGTACCAGGCATTGACCAGCACGTCGTAACGGCCCTCGCCCACGCCGAGCAAGGCGCGCGCCCAGGGCACCTGCTCGAAATCGCTGGCGTAGCCGGCCCGGGCCAGCGCCGTGCTGACGATGTCCGTGGCCAAGCCACCATTGACCAGCGTAGCGTCGGTAAAAGGTGGCCAGGCATCGGCCACCAGACGCAGCTTTTCCGCTGCCGCAGTCTGAGTCAGCAACAGCAACAGCAAGCCAATCAAAGCAAGAGCTCGATGCAATCGCGGCATGCTAGAAAATCCTTAGCGGGCGGGCTGCCCGATGTGTTTTTCAGCTAAAACCCCAAGACTCGACTACCGGCGTAGCGGTACTAAACCTTAGCTCATTGAAGCCACTGCACAGCGCTGACTTGCAGATTACACAAAGAAGACAACGGCGCGCGAAATGAATGATGGCATTTTGGCCTTTGTCACAGATTTCTCAGCCATCAAGACATCTTTCGCCGGGACGCTTAGTATCGGCAGGACGTAGTTCAAGGAATGTGAAGATGACAATCGAGTGGGTCTGCAAACATCACAGCGATCTGGGGAAAGAGCAGCTGTATGCCATTTTGAAACTGCGCGCCGAAGTGTTTGTGGTCGAGCAGCGCTGTGCTTATCAGGACGTCGACGGCCAGGATCTGGAAGGCGACACCTGCCATTTGATGGGCTGGAACGGGGATGCGCTGCTGGCGTACCTGCGTTTGCTCGACCCGGAGTTACAAGGCGGCGACGTGGTGATCGGGCGGGTGGTGACAGCGCCGGAAGGTCGTGGCCAGGGGCTGGGGCATGAAATGATGGAGCAGGCGTTGAAACAGGCTGAGAAGCGCTGGCCCGAAGTGCCGATCTATCTGTCGGCGCAAGCGCATTTGCAGGGGTATTACGGGCGATATGGGTTTGTCGCGGTTGGGGAGGAATACCTGGAGGATGATATTCCGCATATCGGGATGCGGCGTTCTTGAGGGCCTCTTCGCGGGCAAGCCGTGCTCCTACAGGGTGTTTGGGTTGCCCGCATCATGTGTGTACAACGCGAACAACGTAGGAGCGAGGCTTGCCCGCGAAGGCGCCGGTACAGGCGCCACAAAACCCTAGGGATATTCCAGCACCGCTTTAATCTGCCGCAAATTGCGCTCGATCCACCCCCGATCAATCGCCCCCCACTCGCGAATCCGATAACGCCCGGCATGGTTGCGCGCGCCGTCTTCCTGTTCGAACTCACAGACGATATCCAGATCCGCCAACGCCGCAATGGTGTCCTGGGCCGTGCGCCGGGGCATGCCGGTGACTTCGGTCAGGGTCGGGACGCTGCTGGCCAGCCCGCTGTCGATCAGGTACGCCACGTACAACCGGCGGTAGAAGCTGCTTTTGGTTTTGCTGACGTCCATTCGGACACTCCTTTACTGCATATCCCGCCAAGTCAGATACACCCGCAGATCAAACTCCACCTGGTGATACCCCGGCAACATGTGTTCGCACAACTTGTAAAACGCCTTGTTGTGATCCGACTCTTTGAAATGCGCCAGCTCATGCACCACGATCATTTTCAGAAACTCCGACGGCGCTTCCTTGAACAGCGAAGCCACCCGGATTTCTTTCTTGGATTTGAGCTTGCCGCCCTGCACCCGGGAAATCGTGGTGTGCAGGCCGAGGGCGCGGTGGGTCAGGTCCAGGCGATTATCGAACAACACCTTATCGATGGCCGGGGCGTTACGCAGGTATTCCTGCTTCAGGTCCAAGGCATAGGTGTACAACGCCTTGTCGCTTTGCACGCCGTGCTTTTGCGGGTAACGCTGATCCAGGTAGTCGCCCAGCCGACCGTCGGCGATCAGCTGGCGCACCTGGTCCTGTAACGCAGCGGGATAGGCCTGGAGGTATTTCAACGCGGTCATTGGGCGGGCAACACGAATCACGAAAAGGTCGCCAGTGTAGCGAATTCAGCGGGGCAGCGCGCTCCAGTCGAAGGGCTGCACAAACTCTCCGGCATCGTCGGAGGTCATGGGCCGCGCCACCAGGAAGCCCTGCACATATTCGCAGCCGTTGGCCTGCAGCCACTCATATTGCGCCACCGTTTCCACGCCCTCGGCGATCACCAGCAGGCCGTATTGTTTACACAGGTCGATCACCGTGCGCACCAGCGAGGCATCCCGCGTCGACTCCGGCAACCGCGCAATCAGATGCCGGTCAAGCTTGAGCGTGTCCAGCTCCAGATCCCGCAGATGCGCCAGTGAACACGGCCCCGAGCCAAAGTCATCCAGTGCCACCCTAACCCCCAGATTGCGCAGCAAACGCAGTTGCTTGCGGGTTTCGTCGGGGTTGATCATCAACGCTTCTTCGGTGACTTCGACCTCTATTTGACTCGGCCGCAATTCATGGCGCTCCAGCGTTTGCCGCAACTCGGTCACCAGATTGGGCATGCCGAATTGCGTACTGCTCAGACTCACCCCCAGCACCAGGTCATCGGCGAACAAGGTTTCCCAGGCTTTGCGCTGCTTGGCGCTGCGATGGTAAATCCAGCTGCCCAGGCGACTGATCAACCGCGCCTCTTCCAGCAACGGCAAAAACAGCCCCGGCGGAACATCGCCGACACTCGGGTGTTGCCAGCGCAGCAACGCTTCGAAGCCGCGAATCTGCCCGCCATTGATTGCCACTTGCGGCTGATACACCAAATTGAAATCGCGGTTCTCGATGGCGGTACGCACGCTTTCTTCGAGCATCAGGCGCGAGCGTGCCCGCCCGTTCATTTCATGATCGTAGAAGCGGTATTGCTGACGCCCAGCGCGCTTGGCTTCGTACATCGCAATGTCCGACGCCCGCAGCAAGCCGTCGAGGTTGGAACCGCAATCCGGATACGTGGCGATGCCGATGCTCGCACCGAGGGCAATGTCCAGGCCTTCGATCTGCTGACAGATCGATACGCGCTCAATCAGTTTCTCGGCAATCTTCGCCGCTTGCTCGGGGAATTCCAGGTCGAGCAACGCCGTGAACTCATCGCCGCCCATGCGCGCCAGAATGTCGAAGGGTCGCAAGCAAGCCTTCAACTGCTCGGACACCCAGCGCAACACCCGATCACCGGCATCGTGACCGAGGGAATCGTTGACCCGTTTAAAACCGTCCAGGTCCAGGTACAGCAACACCCAGGCACTGTCGGAACGCTCGCCGCGCAGCAGCAGGTTTTCCACGGTCTGGTGAAAACCACGGCGGTTGAGCAGCCCGGTCAGCGGGTCGGTCACCGCCTGGAACTCCAGTTGCTGATGCAGGTGGCGCACCACCGACATGTCCAGCACCGTCACCACCATCGCATGTTGCTCGGAGGGCAGTGGCGCGCAGGACAACGCCACCGGCACCTGCTGGCCCGGCGCCGTGCGCAACAGCGCATCGTGCAGGCGCGAGGTTTCGCCGCGTTTGTAGCCCGTATACAGGTCGGAATCGGCCCAGATCGGGATGTGCGGCTTTTGCAGGAAATCCAGAAACTCCCGGCCTTGCAGGTCCTTGACCGTGGCATTGAGCAGCCGCGACATCGCCGGGTTGGCAAAGCGAATCAAGCCGTCCTCACCCACTACCAGGATGCCTTCGGCAGCGTTGTCCAGCACCGAGGCGTTAAACGCCCGCGCGACCTCCAGATCGTGGCTCAGGCGCTGCAACGCCCGGCGATTGCGCTGATGCTCCAGCAACGCCTGGACTTTGGGCTTGAGAATCTGCGGGTCGAAGGGTTTAAACAGGTAATCCACCGCGCCGCTGGCGTAACCCTTGATCACGGCGTCCTGGGACTGCTCGTTGGCGGTGAGGAAAATAATCGGGGTCAAGCGGGTGCGTTGACTGCCACGCATCAGCCGCGCGACTTCGAAACCGTCCATGCCCGGCATCTGCACATCCAGCAGCACCAGGTCGATATCGTGTTCAAGCAGCAAACTGAGGGCCTCGAAGCCCGAGGCGGCGGTCATGACCTGCCAGTCCTGGCGCTGCAACAAGGCGCGCATGCTGATCAGGTTTTCCGGGTAGTCATCAACGATTAAAAGGACAGAGCTGCCTTCACCTGGCGTGGGTTGCGCGCATTCCATGCTGCTTCTCTTGTTCGGGGCGACAGGCCGGTTTCTCGTGAAAACCGGACATATACTGAGCCTTCACTCTAGACCCGGATCGGCAAAAGCAGTAGGTGTCATCGCGCCATCATTTAACCAAAGCGTCCATAAGCCGACTAACGGTCGGCGCTACAGCCCCCTGAAACCGGGAAGGATGGCTTTTTGACAGGATGTTGACGTCAATCTTCTGCCCGGCGGGCATTAACAAAGCCCGCGACTACGCTTATAAAGGCAGCCCTCCAAGGCCCGTGCTAGAGCTTCTGGCACGGGCGTGCAGCATGAATTCGTGGAAGCTTTGTCTATGATCGATCTCGCAACATGGAACCTCAGTGTTCCTGTCGGCAATCCGCCTTACACCGTCGAAACAGCCAAACTGGTGAAGGGTTTCAAGGACCAATACTTCCATTCCGACACCGGCACCCTGTTTTTCTGGTCCCCGGTCACCGGCTCCAAAACCGCAAACGCCAAATACCCCCGCACCGAACTTCGCGAAACCTACAGCAACGGCACCCTGCGCAACTGGCTCTACCCGGAGGCCGACAATTCCCTGCGCGCCACTTTGGCGGTGAACCAGGTGCCCAGCTCGGGCAAAATCGTCATCGGCCAGATCCACGCTTATGAAAGCCAGAAGCCCTTGGTGAAGCTTGAGTATCAATTCAAGACCAGCACCCAGTCGGGCAACATCGTCGCCAAAGTGCGCATGCACCCCGATGACGGCGAAGGCCGGGTCATCACCATTGCCACTGGCGTGAAACTGGACAGGGAGTTTTCCTACCTCATTCACCTGAGTCCTGGTGGTCAGTTGGGCATCAGCGCGGCGGGTTATCAGTGGGACTCGAACATCAGCGCCACCTGGCGCGACAAGCCGCTGTATTTCAAGGCCGGTGTGTATGTGCAGGACCACACCGGGTATACCAGCGAAGGCGGGAAAGTGACGTTCAGCAAGCTGGATATTGATCACGATAAGTAAGCCTTCTGCCCTGATCATTCCCACGCGCAGCAAAGGAATGCAGCCCGGGACGCTCCGCGTCCCTTCCTGAGGCTGGAACGCAGAGCGTCCCTAGAGGCATTCCCACGCAGAGCGTGGGAACGATCTCATTAAATAAATCTGTCCCCTTTTCCCCCTCAACTACTCACGCCTTTACGCGAACGACTCGAATGTTCCCTCTGCTGAAAAGACCCCTTCCTCAAAGAGTTTGAATTCCCCCGCGGGATATGGCATACCTGCTGACAAACGAAACGTACCACTGGCACATTTATCATCGTAAACACGATCAATCTCCAAATGTGCTCTAACGGCCTCATCATTTCCCCTTAGCGTGTAGGTCTTTCCAACCTCAAGGCCCACTCTAAACTTAATCCCCATATAATAATGGTGCCCGCCTAGTTCTCTATACTTCGGATTAATATAAAAGAACTCGTTATCCCTAGACAAAAGGCCCTCTCCCTGAAGCTTCAACGGGTGCTCACCATAGTCCTGATGTTTGAATATGACTTTCAGTTCACCAGAAACTTGGCTACCGACGCTATTTTTAATTTCCATTTTTTTCATCCAGCAAGTAAATGAGTTCAAGAGAAAAAAGGGGACAGATTTATTTATGCCCCCTCTTCCCCTAACCATATGCAACCTACGATAACAAAGCACCTGTAAGAAATAACAGTTTCTAATGCTCTTTTGCGATAACAAACCGTGAGTCATGACACGAAATCTCACTAAAAACCGTTGGGTTATCGTTTACCCTCCTCTGCTACGCTGTTGACAACATACATGGAAGTAGGTGGCAACATGCCCAGAACGGCACGTATTGTTTTACCCAATTACCCGCATCATGTCGTGCAACGAGGCCACAACAAGCAGGTGGTGTTTCCCGAGACAAGTGATTTCGCACATTACCTGGCTGATCTGCAAGAACTCAAAGCCGTCTTCGATGTGAAGGTGTACGCGTTTTGTCTAATGACCAACCATGTCCACTTATTACTTGCCCCCGGTGACTCTGCTGCTGGTCTCGGACAGTTGATGAAAGGCTTGGCAGGACGAATGACCCGGCACCGCAACAAACTGGAAGGACGCTCAGGCACGTTATGGGAAAGCCGTTACAAATCCAGCGTCGTACAAACCGATATCTACTTACTGGCCTGTAGCCGATACATCGAGCTCAACCCGGTGCGAGCGCAAATGGTTCAACGTGCACAGGACTACCCTTGGTCAAGCTTGCATCTACGCCTCAACGAATTTCCAAAGAATAACTGGCTGGATGAAAGCCCTGGATTCAGTGAACTTGGCACGAACCTCGCTGAGCGTATTACTCACTACGCGTCCTTTATGGAGCAGGGCGTTCCCTCATCAGAACTGCAATTGATTAGAGGCGCACTTCAACGCGGACAACTCACTGGGAGTCCGAAATTTACCGATGAGATTGAGGAGATAACCGGATTACGAATAACGCAGCGGGCGCGAGGTAGGCCGGCGAAATAGACTGAACACTTTTGAAGAGGGGCTGATTAAATAAATCTGCCCCCTTTTTTCATTTTTCTTGCTTTTTCTTTCTTTCCCTCTGCGACGCGACGACGAACCGCATTTTAGTTTTAACATCCATAACAAAAAACTCTTAAAAACTGTCAACTTTTACAGCTGACAGAAAATTTGATGCTGCCTACTATTCAACACGAAACAAGAAAAAATGAAAAAGCACAGATAAATAAATCCGTCTCTTTTTCCTCCTTTTTCCTTTACAGCTACGAGTACAACTTGGATTGCCTGCAATTCAAAGCGAGAGAAACAAAAAGAGAAAGTATTGATGAAATATTCTTTTCTATTTGCGCTCTTATCACGTCATATAAAACCCCATAGCAACAGGTGAAATCATGAGTACCGATCGCCAAAAATCGTTTACCGCCCGTTTGAGTTACGAAGAATATGCTGTTTGCTTCTATGAGTTAACACTAGACGCATCAACCGTGACAGGATATTTCAGAGGGAAACAAGTAACAGTTCCAGGCACCAAAGGATATGCGAACCTCAAGGATACCAAATATTTGTGCCTGAACAATAAACTTAATAAAAATGAAGGACCTTTACTTTATTTTCGTTATGTAGATGGCGGGTATATTATTTACGTCCGAGAGCAAGGTCCACAGTATGGAAAAAGCATTGGCATTTCAAATGGCTGGTTATTAACATCGGACACACCAGTCCACATGCGCCTCGCGGCGGTAGGAAACGAAAGTCTGAAACTAACGCTAGATGATTTTCCGAATGACACTTATAAAGAATTGTGCCTGCAAGGTCCCGACGGAACTTTGCAATACTACAAATTTGTAAAAACTGATGTTTCGTTTTCCTACTCTTACCTTGTGACTTACGGAGGTAAAAGCCCAATCCCATTCTACTTTGAAATCGTAGAAAAAAATGTGCCTTATCTAAGTAATCCCGAGGAAATTTAAAAAACAGAAAAGTGACAGTTTTATTAATCTAGCTCTAGCTCTAGAATACCACTTATAAAACTCCACTTTCATGGTGGGCAGCCTGCCTGCTAATCACCCCCCCAAAAAACCCGCCTCTCGGCGGGTTTTTTATCAACGCTGTTTAACGCCCAGGCTTAATTAACCTTAGCGTTCAACTCACCTTTCAGATAACGCTGATACATCGCTTCCAACGAGATCGGCTTGATCTTCGAAGCATTACCGGCAGTACCAAACGCTTCATAACGAGCGATACACACATCACGCATGGCGGTCACGGTCGCGCCGAAGAACTTGCGCGGGTCGAACTCGCTCGGGTTGGTGGCCATCAGGCGACGCATCGCACCGGTGGACGCCAGGCGCAGGTCGGTGTCGATGTTGACCTTGCGCACGCCGTGCTTGATGCCTTCAACGATTTCTTCAACCGGGACGCCGTAGGTTTCTTTGATGTCGCCGCCGTACTGGTTGATGATCGCCAGCCAGTCTTGTGGCACGGAAGACGAACCGTGCATCACCAGGTGGGTGTTAGGGATGCGTTTGTGGATTTCTTTGATGCGGTCGATGGCCAGTACGTCGCCGGTCGGTGGCTTGGTGAACTTGTACGCGCCGTGGCTGGTGCCGATGGCGATGGCCAGGGCGTCGACCTGGGTGCGTTTGACGAAGTCAGCGGCTTCTTCCGGGTCGGTCAGCATTTGGCTGTGATCCAGAACGCCTTCGGCGCCGATGCCGTCTTCTTCACCGGCCATGCCGGTTTCCAGGGAACCCAGGCAGCCCAGCTCGCCTTCTACCGAAACGCCGCAGGCGTGAGCCATGGCCACAGTTTGTTGGGTCACACGGATGTTGTAGTCGTAGTCGGTCGGGGTCTTGCCGTCTTCGCCCAGGGAGCCGTCCATCATTACCGAGCTGAAGCCCAGTTGGATGGAGCGCTGGCAGACGTCAGGGCTGGTGCCGTGGTCCTGGTGCATGCACACCGGGATGTGCGGGAATTCTTCGATTGCCGCCAGGATCAGGTGACGCAGGAACGGGGCGCCTGCGTATTTGCGAGCACCGGCCGAAGCCTGGACGATCACCGGGGAGTCAGTCTTGTCAGCGGCTTCCATGATGGCGCGCATCTGCTCAAGGTTGTTGACGTTGAAGGCTGGAACGCCGTAGCCGAATTCGGCTGCGTGGTCCAACATCTGGCGCATGCTGATAAGTGCCATTGTGTGTGTCTCTCCCGGTTTGGGTCGTTAATCGTGCCAGCCTGCCGTAGCGGCGGCGGCTATTCAAGTTATTGCAGATCGGGGGTGAGTCCGGTCCGCTCATTCGGTGTTGCCTAACTCTCTACGAGCCATCGATTACTCGGCTTTACAACCGCGGCCGATCAAATCATTGGTGGCGACCCAGTAAACCAGGCCTTCCTCACCTTTTACGTGAAACGCCAGCATGTCGTTGCTGTACAGCGAACCTTCGGCGCCCGGTTCAAGCTTCAGGCGATAGACCTGATCGGCCCCGCCGAGGCGCACGTCGACTTCCCTAAGGCTGTCGTCGGTGTAGCGCCAGAGCACTTTGGCCTGGCTGTCGCAGGTCCAGGTGGTCCAGTTGTCCGCGGGCGCCGAGGTGTTGAACAGGTTGAAATTCGAGCAACCTGCCAGCAGTGCCAGCGCCATGACGGCGATAAAACCTTTCATCCATGTTCCTCGACCAACGGCGCACGCCGCCGGCCTTGAGTAAAGAGTCAGACCCGTCAAGGGCAGCCATGTTCCTTGGCCGGGGTCTGTGTCTCGTATTTGTCCAGGCCATCGGGCCCGGAACGCTTGTTGAGCACCGGGTTGGTTTCCGCCTGCCAGTCGGCCTGGTAACAGCCCTTATCAGCCGGCGCAGACGGCGCGGGGTCGGGCTTGGCTTTCGGGTTACTCCCGCAAGCCGTCAGCGAAACCGCGACGATCAACAGCGCAATCGTCCTGACCATATCAACACTCCTTTGCCTGGTCATTTAAGTGATCTCAGGCCTTGGCCCGGCTTTCCAGGACTTCAACCGCCGGCAGAACCTTGCCTTCGACGAACTCGAGGAACGCGCCACCGCCGGTAGAAATGTAGGAGATCTTGTCGGCAACGCCATATTTATCGATGGCGGCCAAGGTATCGCCGCCGCCGGCAATGGAGAACGCCGAGCTTTCAGCGATGGCCTGGGCCAGCACTTTGGTGCCGTTACCGAACTGGTCGAATTCGAACACCCCCACCGGGCCGTTCCACAGGATGGTCTTGGACGACTTCAACAGCTCGGCGAAATTCGCCGCGGTCTGTGGGCCGATGTCCAGGATCATGTCGTCTGCCGCTACATCAGCGATCAGTTTGACGGTCGCCGTGGCGCCTTCCGCGAATTCCTTGGCAACCACCACGTCCACCGGCAGCGGCACGCTGACTTTGGCGGCGATGGCACGGGCGGTGTCCAGCAGGTCCGGTTCGTACAGGGACTTGCCGACCGGGTGACCGGCAGCGGCCAGGAAAGTGTTGGCAATGCCGCCGCCGACGATCAACTGGTTGCAGATCTGGCTCAGGCTGTTGAGCACGTCGAGTTTGGTCGAGACCTTGGAGCCGGCAACGATGGCGGCCATTGGCTGGGCCGGGGCGCCGAGGGCTTTGCCCAGTGCGTCCAGTTCAGCGGCCAGCAACGGACCAGCGGCGGCGACTTTGGCGAACTTGGCCACGCCGTGGGTCGAACCCTCGGCACGGTGAGCGGTGCCGAAGGCGTCCATCACGAACACGTCGCACAGGGCGGCGTATTGCTGGGCCAATTCGTCAGCGTTCTTTTTCTCGCCTTTGTTGAAGCGTACGTTTTCGAACAGCACGATGTCGCCGGCCTTCACGTCAACGCCGCCCAGGTAGTCGGACACCAGCGGCACTTCGCGGCCCAGGGCCTTGCTCAGGTAGTCGGCGACGGGCTTGAGGCTGTTCTCGGCCGAGAACTCACCTTCGGTCGGACGGCCAAGGTGCGAGCAGACCATCACGGCCGCACCTTTTTCCAGGGCCAGCTTGATGGTCGGCAGCGAAGCCAGGATACGCGCATCGCTGGTGACAACACCGTCCTTGACTGGGACGTTGAGGTCTTCGCGGATCAGTACGCGTTTACCTTGCAGATCGAGGTCGGTCATCTTCAACACGGTCATGGGTCGCAATTCCTACTGTTTAAGAGAGGCAGCTGTTTGCAGATAGTGTTCTGCAACGTCCAGCATTCGGTTGGCAAACCCCCATTCGTTGTCGAACCAGGCCAGAATATTCACCAGCCGTGGGCCGGAAACGCGGGTCTGACTGGCATCGACGATCGCCGAATGTGGGTCGTGATTAAAATCACAGCTTGCGTGGGGAAGCTCGGTGTAAGCCAGCAGACCTTT
Organism: Pseudomonas sp. ADAK2; assembly: GCF_012935755.1. Classification (GTDB taxonomy): domain Bacteria; phylum Pseudomonadota; class Gammaproteobacteria; order Pseudomonadales; family Pseudomonadaceae; genus Aquipseudomonas. The sequence continues at coordinate 5,004,113 of NZ_CP052862.1, read as the reverse complement.
GAGCGGGCCGCTGGTGGCGGCCTCACGCAGGATCCGGTTGACCTCGGTGGCGTCGGTGTCGCTCACGGTTTGCATCGTAATGTCGAGGCACGACACGTTCACCGTCGGCACCCGTACGGCTTTGGCCTGAATTCGCCCGGCAAGTTCCGGCAGCAGGCGTTCGATGCCACGCGCCAGACCAGTGGACACCGGGATCACCGACTGGAACGCCGAACGGGTGCGGCGCAGGTCTTCGTGGTGATAGGCGTCGATCACCGGTTGATCGTTCATCGCCGAGTGGATGGTGGTGATCGACACGTATTCCAGGCCAATGGCCTGGTCCAGCAGGCGCAACAGCGGCACGCCGCAGTTGGTGGTGCAGGACGCGTTGGACACCAGCAATTCTTCGCCGGTCAGGCAATCCTGGTTCACGCCGTAGACGATGGTGGCGTCGACATCCGCCTCGCTGGCCATCGGCTGGGAAAACAACACGCGTGGCGCACCGGCGTCGAGGAAGCGCTGGCCGTCGGCGCGGGTGTGGTAAGCGCCGGAGCACTCCAGCACCAGATCGACGTCCAACGACGCCCAATCGATGCCTTCGGGGGTGGCACTGCGCAGGACCTTCACGCAGTTGCCATTAATATGCAGACAATCGTCCTCAACCCGCACGTCGCCGGGAAAACGCCCGTGAGTGGAGTCAAAGCGTGTCAGGTATTCGATGCTGGCCATGTCAGCCAGATCGTTGATCGCGACAATTTCAAACCCGGCCTTCTCGCCTCGCTCAAACAACGCACGCAAGACGCAACGACCAATCCGGCCGTAGCCGTTGAGTGCAACTTTGTAAGGACGCGGTTGAGGCATGGGGTTCTCGATTACCGTGGTGAATCCGTTGTTGCAGTGGTGGCAGGGCCGACGCCTTCGCGGGCAAGCCTCGCGCCTACAGGTTTTCGGTTGTCATGAAAAACAACACGATCCCTCGTAGGAGCGAGGCTTGCCCGCGAAGAGGCCAGCCCGGACAACGCAACCTTCGGACTTAGTCTTCCAGCAACTCTTCAGCCTGACCCAGGATGTTTTCCAGGGTAAAGCCGAACTCTTCGAACAAGGCTGGCGCAGGCGCCGACTCGCCGAAGGTGGTCATGCCGATGACGCGGCCTTCCAGGCCCACGTACTTGTACCAGTAGTCCGCGTGAGCGGCTTCGATGGCGATACGGGCGCTGACCTGCAACGGCAGGACCGCTTGCTTGTAGCCGGCGTCTTGAGCGTCGAACACGCTGGTGCACGGCATCGAAACAACGCGAACCTTGCGGCCTTGCTCGGTCAGCTTGTCGTAAGCCTGAACCGCCAAGCCCACTTCCGAACCGGTGGAGATCAGGATCAGCTCAGGCTCGCCTGCGCAATCCTTCAACACGTAACCGCCACGGGCGATGTCGGCGATCTGGCCGGCATCACGCTCCTGGTGCTGCAGGTTCTGACGCGAGAAGATCAGCGCCGAAGGGCCGTCCTTGCGCTCGATGGCCAGCTTCCAGCAAACAGCCGATTCCACGGCATCGGCTGGACGCCAGGTGTCGAGGTTCGGGGTGCTGCGCAGGCTGGTCAGTTGCTCGATCGGCTGGTGAGTCGGGCCGTCTTCGCCCAAACCGATGGAGTCGTGGGTGTAGACGAACACCACGCGTTTCTTCATCAGCGAGGCCATGCGTACGGCGTTGCGCGCGTATTCCATGAACATCAGGAAGGTCGCGCCGTAAGGCACCAGACCGCCATGCAGGGACACGCCGTTCATGATCGCGCTCATGCCGAACTCGCGAACGCCGTAGTACATGTAGTTGCCGCTGGCGTCTTCAGCCGAGACACCTTTGCAACCTTTCCACAGGGTCAGGTTGGAACCGGCCAGGTCAGCGGAGCCGCCCAGCAGTTCAGGCAGCAGCGGGCCGTAGGCATTCAAGGCGTTCTGGCTGGCTTTACGGCTGGCGATGGTTTCGCCCTTGGCCGCGACTTCAGCGATGTAAGCCGAGGCTTTTTCCGCGAAATCGGCTGGCAGTTCACCGCTCAGACGACGGATCAGTTCGTTGGCTTCGGTCGGGAATGCAGCGGAGTAAGCAGCAAAACGCTGATCCCACTCGGCTTCGGCAGCGCGACCTTTTTCCTTGGCATCCCACTCGGCATAGATATCAGCCGGGATTTCGAATGGGCCGTGGTTCCAGTTCAGCGCCTTGCGGGTCAGGGCGATTTCCGCGTCACCCAATGGGGCGCCGTGGCAGTCTTCTTTACCTTGCTTGTTCGGCGAACCGAAACCGATGGTGGTCTTGCAGCAGATCAGGGTCGGTTGCTCGCTTTTGCGCGCGGTCTCGATCGCGGTCTTGATTTCTTCCGGGTCGTGACCGTCAACGTTGCGGATCACTTGCCAGTTGTAGGCTTCGAAACGCTTTGGCGTGTCGTCGGTGAACCAGCCTTCGACTTCGCCATCGATGGAGATGCCGTTGTCATCGTAGAAGGCGATCAGTTTGCCCAGGCCCAAAGTACCGGCCAGGGAGCCGACTTCGTGGGAAATGCCTTCCATCATGCAGCCATCACCCAGGAACACGTAGGTGTGGTGGTCGACAATGTTGTGGCCAGGACGGTTGAACTGCGCCGCCAGGACTTTTTCCGCCAGGGCGAAACCCACGGCGTTGGCCAGGCCTTGGCCCAGTGGACCGGTGGTGGTTTCGACGCCCGGGGTGTAGCCGAATTCCGGGTGACCCGGGGTGCGGCTGTGCAGTTGACGGAACTGCTTGAGGTCTTCGATCGACAGGTCGTAACCGGTCAGGTGCAGCAGCGAGTAGATCAACATCGAGCCGTGGCCGTTGGACAGCACGAAGCGGTCACGGTCGGCGAACGATGGATTGCTCGGGTTGTGCTTCATGTAGTCACGCCAAAGCACTTCGGCGATATCCGCCATCCCCATAGGGGCACCCGGATGGCCGCTGTTGGCTTTTTGCACGGCATCCATGCTGAGGGCACGAATGGCGTTGGCACGCTCACGACGGCTTGGCATCGCTGATCTCCTAGGGTTTGAATAAAACGAAACGGAAAAAAGGCGAGCATTTTCCCTCACCCACCCGCCTCGGGGCAATGACAGATAGTCATCTAGAGGCGTTTTTCCAATGGATAACGACGGTTTCGACTGATGAAACCTTTCTGCTATTCGTTTGTAGAGACAACAGAGCATTGAGAAGTGCCATCTATCGAGCAATATCAAAACTTTTTGATATTGCTCTTGCGAGGTTTTCTGACCGTCACTAGACTGCTGGCCCTATGAATCTACGCGTGCCTTCCATTCAACATGACGATTGCGATGAGCTGGCGGCCTTGTGCAAGGCCGGTGGTGATCCTCTGCGCCTGAATGTATTGCGCGCGCTGGCCAACGATTCGTTTGGCGTACTGGAACTGGCGCAGATCTTCGGCATTGGCCAATCGGGCATGAGTCATCACCTCAAGGTATTGGCCCAGGCCGACCTGGTGGCGACCCGTCGTGAAGGCAACGCGATTTTCTATCGTCGCGCCCTGCCCCACACCGACTTGCTGGGCGGCAAATTACACGCGGCCCTGTTGGACGAAGTGGATAACCTGACTCTGCCGGCCGATGTGCAATCGCGGATCGCTCAGGTACACGGGCAACGGGCGGCGGCCAGCCAGGACTTTTTCTCACGGGTGGCGGAGAAGTTTCGCGCCCAGCAAGATTTGATCGCCGGCCTGCCGCAGTACCGCGAAAGCGTGGTGGCGCTGCTCGACAAGCTGAGTTTCAGCGCAGGCGCCACGGCGATTGAAGTCGGCCCCGGCGATGGCGGTTTTCTGCCGGAACTGGCGCGCCGCTTCACCCAGGTCACGGCGCTGGACAACAGTGCGGCGATGCTCGAGTTGGCGCGCCACGTCTGTGAACGTGAAAGGCTGACTAACGTCAGCCTGCAATTGGCCGATGCATTGAATGGTGTCAGCCTGACCGCCGATTGCGTTGTACTGAACATGGTGCTGCACCATTTCGCCGCACCGGCCGAAGCGCTCAAGCACATGGCCGGCTTGCTGCAACCAGGCGGTAGCCTGTTAGTGACAGAGTTATGTAGCCACAACCAGAGTTGGGCCAGGGAGGCCTGCGGTGATCTATGGTTGGGGTTTGAACAGGACGATCTGGCCCGTTGGGCCACCGCTGCGGGACTCGTTCCCGGGGAAAGCCTCTATGTAGGCTTACGTAATGGTTTCCAGATTCAGGTCCGCCATTTTCAGCGGCCGGCTGGCGACACTCACCATCGGTAAATTCAGGAAAACATCGAGATGAGCGAATACTCCCTCTTCACCTCCGAGTCCGTGTCTGAAGGGCATCCGGACAAAATCGCCGACCAGATTTCCGATGCGGTGCTGGACGCCATCATTGCTGAAGACAAGTTCGCCCGTGTGGCGTGCGAGACTCTGGTCAAGACTGGCGTGGCAATCATCGCAGGTGAAGTCACCACGTCGGCCTGGGTCGACCTGGAAGAAATCGTGCGTAACGTCATTCTGGACATCGGCTACAACAGCTCCGATGTCGGTTTCGACGGTGCCACTTGCGGCGTGATGAACATCATCGGCAAGCAGTCTCCTGACATCAACCAGGGTGTCGACCGTGCCAAGCCTGAAGATCAGGGCGCCGGCGACCAGGGCCTGATGTTCGGCTACGCCAGCAACGAAACCGAAGTGCTGATGCCTGCACCGATCACGTTCTCGCACCAGCTTGTGCAAAGGCAAGCCGAAGCCCGTAAATCCGGCCTGCTGCCTTGGCTGCGCCCGGACGCCAAGTCGCAAGTGACTTGCCGTTACGAAGGCGGCAAGGTTGTCGGTATCGACGCCGTTGTTCTGTCGACCCAGCACAACCCTGAAGTGTCGTACAAAGACCTGCGCGAAGGCGTGATGGAGCTGATCGTCAAGCACGTGCTGCCTGCCGAACTGCTGACCAAAGACACCCAGTTCCACATCAACCCGACTGGCCAGTTCATCATCGGCGGCCCGGTTGGCGACTGCGGTTTGACCGGTCGCAAGATCATCGTCGACAGCTACGGCGGCATGGCCCGTCACGGCGGCGGCGCGTTCTCCGGTAAAGATCCATCGAAGGTTGACCGTTCGGCGGCCTACGCCGGTCGTTATGTGGCGAAGAACATCGTTGCGGCCGGCCTGGCCGAGCGTTGCGAGATCCAGGTTTCCTACGCGATCGGTGTGGCTCAGCCTACGTCGATCTCGTTGAACACCTTCGGCACCGGCAAAATCAGCGACGACAAAATCGTCAAACTGGTTCGCGAAGTGTTCGACCTGCGTCCATACGCAATCACCACCATGCTCGACCTGCTGCACCCGATGTACCAGGAAACTGCTGCGTACGGCCACTTCGGTCGCACCCCGCAAACCAAGACCGTGGGCGACGATACGTTCACCACGTTCACCTGGGAAAAGACCGACCGCGCCGAATCCTTGCGCGCTGCTGCCGGCCTGTAAGACTTCCCCGGCGGTACCAAAAGCCCCGCACGGTTCGCGCCGTGCGGGGCTTTTTCATGATGGAAGAGTGTCCTCGAAACACCTCGAAAAACACCCCGCTTTCACAAAACTCATGACCGACTAGCCTTTCAAGCATCCCAATGAGCAAGGACGCTCTCGATGCTCCCCAACCTGCGCCTGTTTTTCGCCCTCCTGCTGACCTCCCTGACCGCCAGCGCCGCCGACTGTCCCGACTGGCCACCCACTCGCGCCGAGGCCGAAATCACCGCCCTGCAACAGCAAATCGACCGCTGGGACGACAGCTATCACCGCAACGGCCGCTCGCTGATCGCCGACGAACTCTATGACCAGTCCCGAACCCGGCTGACGCAATGGAGCACCTGCTTCAACCTCGTCCCGTCCGCCCAGCCGCTGCGAACGGCGCGCGGCAAGGTGGCTCACCCGGTCGTCCACACCGGCCTGGAAAAACTGCACGATGAACGTGCCGTCGCAGATTGGCTGCGTGATCGCAAAGACGTCTGGATTCAACCCAAGGTTGATGGCGTGGCGGTGTCGCTGATTTACCGCAATGGCCTGCTGCACCAAGCGATCAGTCGTGGCGACGGCATCAATGGCCAGGACTGGACCGCCGCCGCGCGCAACATCGCCGCCATTCCCCAACGGCTGCCGCAACCGCTGGACTTGGTGCTGCAAGGCGAACTCTATTGGCGCCTGACCGACCACGTACAAGCCCAGGCCGGCAGCCTCAACGCCCGCGCCAGCGTGGCCGGGCTGATGGCGCGCAAGTCGCTGAGCAGCGAACAGGCGGCCGGGATCGGATTGTTTGTCTGGGATTGGCCGCAAGGCCCGACGAGTTTGCCGTCCCGGGTGGCGACGCTGGAAGCGTTGGGTTTCCCGCCCACCGGGCTCTACAGCCAACCGATCAATACATTTGCCGACGCGCAGCACTGGCGCGACCACTGGTATCGCTCGCCCCTGCCCTTCGCCAGCGATGGCATCGTTCTGCGCCAGGATTCGCGCCCTCCCGCCGAACGCTGGCAGGCCCGGCCGCCCTACTGGAGCGTCGCCTGGAAATACCCCTTCGCCCAGGCGCTGGCCGAGGTGCGCAAGGTCCATTTCAAGATCGGCCGAACCGGGCGGATCACCCCGGTACTGGAGCTGTCGCCGGTGAAGCTCGATGACCGGCAGATCAAGCGCGTGAGCGTCAGCTCCCTGCAACGCTGGGAACAACTGGACATTCGTCCCGGCGATCAGGTCGCCATCAGCCTGGCGGGCCTGACCATTCCCAGGCTCGATGATGTGGTGCTGCGCAGCACCGAACGCCCGGAAGTGAATGCACCGCTGGCTGCAGACTTTCATCCGCTGAGCTGCTGGCAGCCAACGCCGGGCTGCGAGAGTCAATTCCTCGCGCGGCTGACCTGGCTCAGCGGCAAGCAGGGGCTGGCGCTACCGCATGTCGGCCCCGGCACCTGGGAGAAACTTCTCGAAACAGGCCGTCTCAACAACCTGCTGGATTGGTTGACCCTCGATGCTCAAGAGCTTGCTAACATTGATGGCTTCGGCGAGCGCAGCAGTGCTCGCCTTTTAAACAGTTTTGAAAGTGCCCGGCAACGTCCTTTTGCTCGCTGGCTAAAAGCCCTGGGCTTGCCGCCGACGGGCCAGGCGCAACTTGCCGATTCATGGCAGACCCTGGCGCAACGCAGCCACGAACAATGGCAGGCCGAAGCCGGCATCGGCCCGGGACGCGCAACGCAACTGAGCGCGTTTTTTCGCGACCCGCAGGTCCTGGCCTTGAGTGAAACATTACGTGTGGCAGGGATTGACGGTTTTTAGCGACCAACAATGCCTGTCAGCCCGGGAACCCAATGGTGGCGCTGCGCTCAAACAGCCCATTGCCACCTCGACCCGATTGCCTTTTTTGCATGGAGCTTTTATGAAATTTCTTGCACCGCTCGCTCTGTTGACCCTTTGCGGCATGATGGCCGCGCCACTGATGGCGGCCGAAGAAATCCCGGAACTGACCGGATGCGCCGCCAAGAAACAGGGCATCGTCAACCAGATCGAACTGGCCAAGTCTCACGGCAACGCCGATCAGCAGGCAGGCCTGGAAACCGCTCTAAAGGAAGTCACCGCCCACTGCACCGACGCCTCCTTGAAGAAGGAGCGGGAAAACAAGGTGCTCGAAGCCAAGCATGAAGTCAGCAAGCGTCAGGCCGATCTCGACAAGGCCATGAGCAAGGGCGACGCTGAGAAAATCAACAAACGAAAAGACAAACTCGCCGAATCCCGCAAGGAATTGCAGGAAGCGCTGGATGAGTTGGATAAGTAAGTTTCAGGAAGATCGTTCCCACGCTCGGCGTGGGAATGCAGCCATGGACGCTCCGCGTCCGCTTTTGATCTGCGATCAATGATCCCGAAACTGTTTATGGCACGCACTGCAGGCATCTTCGACTTTCTGCACCGCCGGCCCAAGGTTACTGGCCTTGTACGGCTGGACCTTGCTGGCAATCACCAATTCACCGGTGGCGCCTTCAAGGTTGCGGGCCATTTCCTGGAAGCGTGCCTGCTGCTGCCAGACATCATCCTTGGCGCTGGTGTGATCTTCTTCACGCACCTGTGGAAAATGTTTCCACGGCTCATGGGACAGCGCATCGAGTTTCACCGCACCCTCGGCAAATTTCGGCCCGTCGAACGGAATACGCCCACGCAACATGCCACCCAGGTCTTCGCCGGTCTTGAGCATTTGCTTGAAGATCGCCTTGCGCTGACCCAACGGCGAATTCGGATCGACACCGCCACAGGCGGACAAGGTCAGGCAGGCCAGCAATACAACAGAAAGTCTTTTAAAAGTCATGGTGGCTTCAGGTTACGGGGAACGGCGGCCAGTATCCTCGCGTCATCGGCAAACACCAATAGCCCTATTATCAATAAGGGTTGTTTGAGCGCATGGAGCACTCAGGCAACCGTCAAAGGAATAACTCCATGAACAGCCGTATCAAGGCCTGGCGCCCCCGCCTGACCTGGACCCTTCCGATGGTGGCCGTGCTCGCAGGCTGCACCGGCGGCGAAAACAACACCCCGAAAACCCATGCCCTGGCCACTTACACCAGCGCCACCTGGGAAGCGTTGCCAACCGTGTCCGACGACGATCTGGTGGCCGGTTTCGGTTCCTGGCGCAGCGCCTGCACCCGACTCAAGGCTGACCCGGTCTGGGGCGCGACCTGCGCCGCTTCCGCCACTGTGCCGCAAACCGCCGGCGAGATTCGCGGCTTCCTCAAGCAGAACCTGGACGTCTACGGCCTGCGTGCTGCCAACGACAATCCCAATGGCCTGATCACCGGCTACTACGAACCGGTGTACCCCGGCAGCCTGACCCAGACCGAAGTGGCGAACGTCCCGGTGTACGGCGTGCCCGAGGACATGATCATTGTGTCCCTGGACAGCATTTACCCAGAGCTCAAGGGCAAACGCCTGCGCGGGCGACTCGAAGGTCGCGTGCTCAAGCCGTATGACGATGCCGCCACCATCGAGAGCAAAGGGGTCAAGGCCCCGGTCGTGGCCTGGCTGACCGACCCGATGAACCTGCAGTTCCTGCAAATCCAGGGCTCCGGGCGCATCCAGCTCGATGACGGCCGCCAACTGCGCATCGCTTATGCCGACCAGAACGGCCACCCCTATCGACCGATCGGCCGCTGGCTGGTGGATCAGGGTGAGCTGAAGAAAGAAGACGTGACCATGGGCGCCATCAGCACCTGGGCCAAGGCCAATCCGTCGCGCATTCCGCAACTGCTCGGTAGCAACCCGAGCTACGTGTTCTTCACCCGCAACCCGGACAGCAACGAAGGGCCACGCGGTTCGCTCAACGTTCCGCTGACGGCCGGCTACAGCGCGGCGGTGGATCGCAAAGTGATTCCGCTGGGCAGTCTGTTGTGGTTATCCACCACCAAACCGGACGGCAGCGCACTGGTTCGCCCGGTGGCGGCTCAGGACACCGGCGGCGCGATTGCCGGCGAAGTGCGGGCGGACCTGTTCTGGGGCACCGGCGAAGCGGCCGGGCAACTGGCGGGGGATATGAAACAGCAGGGGCAGATCTGGATGTTGTGGCCCAAAGGCGCGGCGCTGCCGCAAGTCCCGCAGGTGGCTGACAAGCCTTAAAGGCAAAAAATCGCAGGCTCCTATGGGGAATCGTTGTGAACACGGTCCCTGTAGGAGCCGCCGCAGGCTGCGATCCTTTACTCTTGCCTCAATCAGATCGACACAAAAAAGAAACTGGCAATCAACCCCATCCCCACAAACCACACCAGTGACCGCAAGATCGCCCAGTCCGCCAGATAGCAAATGATGTACAGCAGCCGACTGGTGATAAACAGCACCGCCAGCACGTTGACCGTCACCAACTGCGCCGTGCCCACCAGATGGGCCGCGAGCACGGCCACCGCGAACGCCGGCATCACTTCGAAGCTGTTCAACTGCGCCGCATGCGCACGCCGGCCCAAACCATTCAGCGATTCGAGAAAGTCCCGGGGATCATGGTTGTCTTTCAGGTTGTACCTGCCACTGGCCTTGGCGATGGCCGTGCAGACATAGGGCAGGAAAATCGCGATCAATACGCACCACAGAGCAACCGTCATAAAGCAGTCCCTTCTTCAGTTTTCAGAAATTCGGTGGTCGGTCAAAACTTCATCACCAGGATGCCGATCAGCACCAACCCACAGGCTAAGAGCCGTGGCCGGCCGAAAGGTTCTTTCAAGTAGCGCATGCCGAACAACACCACCAGGATCACACTGATCTCGCGCAACGCCGCCGCTTCGGCAATCGAGCCCAGCTGCATCGCCCACAGCACCAAAGCGTAGCTGAACAACACGCAAAACCCGACCGCCAGCCCCAGTCGCCACTGTTCACGCCAGAACAACATGAACGCCGGCCGCTTGCGCACCAGCGCCAGCAGCGGGAACGGCCAGGCACTGAGCAGCGTGACCCACACCAGATAATCCAGCGGATGAGACCAGCGCCGCAACGCCTGGCCATCGATGAAGGTGTAGCAGCCGATGCACAGGCCGATCAGCGCCACCACCGGCAGCATCGACCATGGCAATCGCGCACCGCCACCGCCCTGCCATAGCAGGCACAGCATGCCGAACGGGATCAGCAAAATGCCGAAGATCTGCTGATTCGTCAGCACTTCCCCGGCGAAGATCAGCGTCAGCGCCAGCACCACCAACGGCGACAGGCCACGCATCAGCGGATAGACCAGCCCCAGGTCACCGACCCGATAGGCCTGGATCAGCAGGTAGCGATAGAGCAATTCAAACGCCGCCGACGCCAGGATCCATGGCCAGATTGCAATCGGTGGCACGTTCACGAACGGCAGCATCACGGCGACAAACAGCATCGCCACCGAGTCCATGCACGCCACCACCAGCAGCCGTTCGGCGCTGAACTTGATCAGGGTATTCCACGCCGCGTGTAACAGCGCCGCTACCAACACCAGTGCTGTTGCAAGCACGGCTTACTCCTTTTTGTTGTCCACGCCGCCCCTGTAGGAGCAAGGCTTGCCCGCGATGACATTCTTGAGATCGCCATCGCGGGCAAGCCATGCGCCTACAGGAATCGGGGCGGAGAATTGATTCGCCATATGTCCGCAGCTGTTTATACTGCAAGCGACCACGCCGCACTCAGTTGCGCACAGACTAATTCCAATAAATTCTGCCCCCGCCCGCTCTCATCGAGAACGGTCGATGGCCTGCGCATGCCTGATCCGAGCGTCAAGACTACCGACAGAGACCTTGCGCATGCCACTCGCCCTGTTTGCCCTCGCTGTTGCCGCGTTCGGCATCGGCACCACTGAATTCGTCATCATGGGTTTGCTGCCCGATGTCGCCCGCGACCTCGCCGTGAGCATTCCCCACGCTGGCCTGTTGATCACCGGCTACGCCCTGGGCGTGGTGTTCGGCGCGCCGATCCTGGCGATCGGCACCGCCAACATGCCGCGCAAAGCCACGCTGCTGGGGATGACGCTGATGTTCATCCTCGGCAACATCCTCTGCGCCCTGGCGCCGAATTACGCGACGCTGATGGCGGCGCGAGTGGTGACCGCGTTGTGCCACGGCGCATTCTTCGGCATCGGTTCGGTGGTGGCTGCCGGTCTGGTGGCACCGAACAAACGAGCCCAGGCGATTGCCATGATGTTCACCGGCTTGACCCTGGCCAACGTGCTCGGCGTGCCACTGGGCACCGCGCTCGGCCAATACGCCGGGTGGCGCTCGACGTTCTGGGCGGTGTCGGTGATCGGCGTCATTGCGGCCATCGCCCAATGGCTGTGGTTGCCGAAGGACATCGCCATGGACAAGGCCAACCTGGCCAGCGAGTTCAAGGTGCTGGGCAAGGTCAACGTGCTGCTGGCCCTGGGCATGAGCGTGTTGGCGTCCACCAGTCTGTTCAGCGTCTTCACCTATATCGCGCCGATCCTGCAAGACATCACCGGTGTCAGCCCTCACGGCGTGACCATCATGTTGCTGTTGTTCGGCGTCGGTTTGACGGCGGGCAGTATGCTCGGTGGTCGCCTGGCGGACAGTCGTCTGTTGCCTTCGCTGGTGGGCATGGCACTGGCCGTCGCGGTGGTGTTGGCGGCGTTCAGCCAGACCAGCCATTCGGTGATTCCGGCGGCGATTACGTTGGTATTGTGGGGGATTTTTGCGTTTGCCCTGTGCCCGATTCTGCAACTGCTGATCATTGATCAGGCCCATGAAGCGCCGAACCTGGGTTCGACGTTGAACCAGAGTGCGTTCAATCTCGGCAACGCCGCGGGTGCGTGGATTGGCGGGCTGGTGGTTGCCAGTGGCGCGGACCTGGCGGATTTGCCATGGACCGGGGCGCTGGTCAGTGGCCTGACGGTGCTGACGGCGCTTTTCTATATTTACCTGCAACGTCGGGGGGCGGCGGCGGTCAATGTGTCCGGCTGAACAACTGCGCCGTCCATGACTATGCCTTCGCGGGCAAGCCTCGCTCCTACGAGATGGGTGTCGTTCACAAACTGGGCGACAACCTCACCCCTGTAGGAGCGAGGCTTGCCCGGGAAGCAGCTCACACGGTGCACCTGCCTGAAACCCATTTTCTTCCCACCATCCAAAGGACCCCGGATGCTTGAACTTGTCGCTGCGTTTATTTGCCTCACGTCCCTTCTCACCTACGTGAATTTTCGCTTCATCGGCCTACCCCCGACCATCGGCGTCATGGTCACAGCGCTGATGTTCTCCCTGCTGTTGCAAGGCCTGAGCCTCCTCGGCTACCCCGGCCTCGAAGAGCGCGTACAACTGCTGATCGGCCAGATCGACTTCGGTGATCTGCTGATGAACTGGATGCTGTCGTTCCTGCTATTCGCCGGCGCCCTGCACGTCAATCTGAACGACTTGCGCAGCTACCGCTGGCCCATCGGCTTGCTCGCGACCTTTGGTGTCTTGATCGCCACAGCGGTGATCGGCAGCCTCGCCTATTACATTTTTGCCCTGTTCGGCTGGCACGTGAGCTTCTTGTATTGCCTGCTGTTCGGCGCGCTGATTTCCCCCACCGACCCGATTGCGGTACTCGGTGTGCTGCGGACCGCCAACGCGTCCAAGCCGCTGAAAACCACCATCGTCGGCGAGTCGCTGTTCAACGACGGCACAGCGGTGGTGGTCTTCACCGTGTTGCTGGGCATCGCGCAATTGGGCGAAACCCCGACCGTCGGCGCCACGGCCATGCTGTTCGCCCACGAAGCGATTGGCGGCGTGGTGTTCGGCGGACTGATCGGCTACCTCGTGTACCTGATGATCAAGAGCATCGAGCAGCATCAGATCGAAGTGATGCTGACCCTGGCGCTGGTGATCGGCGGTTCGGCCATGGCTTCGGAGCTGCACGTTTCCGCGCCGATCGCGATGGTGGTCGCCGGCCTGATCATCGGCAACCTGGGCCGCAACCTGGCGATGAACGACATGACCCGCAAGTATCTGGACGGTTTCTGGGAACTGCTCGATGACATGCTCAATGCGCTGCTGTTTGCGCTGATCGGCATGGAGCTGTTGCTGCTGCCGTTCAACTGGCTGCACGTACTGGCCGCGAGTTTGCTGGCGTTGGCGATTCTGCTGTCGCGCCTGTTGACCGTGGCCCCGGCCATCCTGCTGTTGCGGCGCTGGCGCACAGTGCCGCGCGGGACGATCCGGATTCTGACCTGGGGTGGTTTGCGCGGCGGTGTGTCGGTGGCGTTGGCCCTGGCCCTGCCGCTGGGCCCGGAGCGCGATCTGATCTTGAGCATCACCTACATCGTGGTGTTGTCGTCGATCCTGCTGCAGGGATTGAGCATCGGCAAACTGGTCAAGCACGTGACCAAGGATGAGCCTGTGCCAACGACACAGGCTGAGCATCACTGATCACTTCTTGATCTTCTGCGGGTCAGGTTCCTTAGCCTGATCCGCAGACTTTTTCGGCGCACCGCTTTCACTGCGCACCTGCGCATGGCTGATCAGCGCAAAGATGAAACTGCCGCCAATGATGTTGCCCGCCAGCGTCGGCCCGGCAAACACCAGCCAGAAATCCTTCCACGGCAACTCGCCGGCAAACACCAGGTACGACACTTCCGCCGAACCGACAACGATGTGGGTGAAATCCCCCAGCGCCATCAGGTAGGTGATGAGGATGATGATCCACATCTTGGCGCTTTCCATGGACGGGATCATCCAGACCATGGTGGCGATCATCCAGCCGGAAATGATGCCTTTGGCGAACATCTGGCTGGCACTGTTTTCCATGATCTTGCGCCCGATGTCGAGGAAGGCCAGGTCGGTCTTGGTGTCGAAAATCGGCAGGTGCAGCATCACGTAGGCCACCAGCAACGTGCCGCACAGGTTGCCGACCAGCACCACGCTCCACAGGCGCAGCAGTCGGCCGAAATTGTTCAGCGTGGGTTTGGTCATGATCGGCAGCACGGCCGTCAGGGTGTTCTCGGTGAACAGTTGCTGGCGCGCCAGGATCACCGCGAGAAATCCGGCGCAGTAGCCGAAACTGGCGATCACCTTGAAGCCTTCACCGTCCGGCAGCCGGGAATTGAGCAGCCCCATGGCCATCAGCGACAGGCCCATGGTCAGGCCGGCGGCCAGCGCCGACCACCAGAGCGCCGCGACACTGCGCTCGAGCTCCTGATCGCCCTGGGTGCGGATGATTTCGTGCAATACCGCCGCGCGGGGTGGCTGGTTACGGTCGGCTTCGTGCTGTTCTTCTGCCGAGAGGTTCGGGGTCTTGCCGTCTTTTTGAGTGTCCATGGAGCTCCGCAACCGGTGGCGTGTCATGTAGGTACGACACGCGGGGTTCGGAGCTGTTCACTGACCACCCAAACGAAACAAACCCTTGTGGCGAGGGAGCTTGCTCCCGCTGGGCTGCGAAGCGGCCCCAAAACCTGACACCCTATTATTCCAGGCAGACCGCATCGCTGGATTTACGACTGCTGCGCAGCCGGACGGGAGCAAGCTCCCTCGCCACAGATGACCGGGTTAATCGTTGACGACCTCGTCCTTGAACTGGTCTTTGACGTACAGGATCTCTGTGCGGCCGTGAGGTGCCGGCAAGCCGTCTTCACCCAGGTTGACGAACACCATGCGCTCGACCGTCAGGATGCTTTTACGGGTGATCTTGTTGCGCACTTCGCAGGTCAGGGTGATCGAGGTGCGACCGAACTCGGTGGCGGTGATGCCCAGTTCGATGATGTCGCCCTGGCGCGAGGCACTGACAAAGTTGATTTCGGAAATGTACTTGGTGACCACGCGCTGATTGCCCAGCTGGACGATGGCGTAGATCGCCGCTTCTTCGTCGATCCAGCGCAACAGGCTGCCGCCGAACAGCGTGCCGTTGGGGTTGAGGTCTTCGGGTTTTACCCATTTGCGGGTGTGGAAATTCATGTTCACTCCTGAGCGTCTTGCCGAATGATGGGGGGCATCATGGCAGAGCCCGACCTAGAGCTCTATTAAGCATCGACTATGGTCTCGATTACCGTTCGGACATTGACCAACAGAAAGGCTTTGGAAGATAAGAATAGCCCGCTATAATCGCCACCGTTTCAAAACGGTAACGTTCCATTGCTACCGTTTTCCCGCCACCTGTCCGAGGGGCGCTGCAGCAGGTCAAACCTGTCAGGCTCGGATGGGGCGTTGACTGGCCCAGGCCAGACACTAAACGCACAACGGCGCCCATTCGCATACATTACGAATGGAGGCTCATCATGAGCGCTGTTATCACGCCTGCAGATTTTACCGATTACAAAGTCGCCGACATGTCCCTGGCTGCCTGGGGCCGTCGCGAAACCATCATCGCCGAATCCGAAATGCCTGCCCTGATGGGTCTGCGCCGCAAGTACGCCGGTGAGCAGCCGCTCAAGGGCGCCAAGATTCTCGGCTGCATCCACATGACCATCCAGACTGCCGTGCTGATCGAAACCCTGGTTGCCCTGGGTGCCGAAGTACGCTGGTCGTCCTGCAACATTTTCTCGACTCAAGACCAGGCCGCTGCAGCTATCGCCGCTGCCGGCATCGCGGTTTACGCCTGGAAAGGCGAGACCGAAGAAGAGTACGAGTGGTGCCTGGAGCAAACCATCCTCAAAGATGGCGCGCCATGGGATGCCAACATGATCCTCGACGACGGCGGCGACCTGACCGAGCTGCTGCACAAGAAATACCCGACGATCCTGGACCGCGTCCACGGCGTCACCGAAGAAACCACCACTGGCGTTCACCGCCTGCTGGACATGCTGGCCAAGGGCGAGCTGAAAATCCCGGCCATCAACGTCAACGACTCGGTAACCAAGAGCAAGAACGACAACAAGTACGGCTGCCGTCACAGCCTGAACGACGCAATCAAGCGCGGCACCGACCACCTGCTGTCCGGCAAGCAAGCGCTGGTCATCGGTTACGGTGACGTGGGCAAGGGCTCCGCTCAGTCCCTGCGTCAGGAAGGTATGATCGTTAAAGTCTCCGAAGTTGACCCGATCTGCGCCATGCAAGCCTGCATGGACGGTTTCGAACTGGTTTCGCCGTTCATCGACGGCATCAACAACGGCACCGAAGCATCCATCGACAAAGCGCTGCTGGGCAAGATCGACCTGATCGTGACCACCACCGGTAACGTCAATGTTTGCGACTCGAACATGCTCAAAGCCCTGAAGAAGCGCGCTGTTGTCTGCAACATCGGCCACTTCGACAACGAAATCGACACCGCTTTCATGCGCAAGAACTGGGCATGGGAAGAAGTGAAGCCACAGGTTCACAAAATCCACCGTACCGGTCCTGGCGCATTCGATGCCCAGAACGACGACTACCTGATCCTGCTGGCCGAAGGCCGTCTGGTAAACCTGGGTAACGCCACCGGTCACCCAAGCCGCATCATGGACGGTTCGTTCGCCAACCAGGTTCTGGCGCAGATCTTCCTGTTCGGCCAGAAGTACGCCGACCTGTCGCCAGCCCAGAAAGCCGAGCGCCTGACCGTTGAAGTACTGCCGAAGAAACTCGACGAAGAAGTGGCCCTGGAAATGGTCCGCGGTTTCGGCGGCGTTGTGACTCAACTGACCAAGACCCAGGCCGACTACATTGGCGTGACCGTCGAAGGCCCGTTCAAGCCGCACGCTTACCGCTACTGATTGGTCCTGCTGCCTGCTCCCCCTGTGGGAGCGGGCTTCTTGTGGCGAGGGAGCTTGCTCCCGCTGGGTCGCGCAGCGGCCCTAAGCTTTGCGACTGCTTCGCAGTCGAACGGGAGCAAGCTCCCTCGCCACACAAGCCCGCTCCCACATGGGCGGGGCAAGCCTTCCAGGCTTACGCGTTTCCAAGGATATGACCATGTCCCAAGACCGTCGCTACAGCTTCGAGTTCTTCCCTACGAAGACCGACGCTGGGCATGAAAAGCTACTCGCCACTGCCCGTCAGTTGGCCACGTACAACCCCGATTTCTTTTCCTGCACCTATGGCGCTGGCGGTTCGACCCGTGATCGCACCATCAACACCGTGTTGCAGCTCGAAAGCGAAGTCAAAGTCCCGGCCGCACCGCATTTGTCTTGCGTGGGCGACAGCAAGGACGACCTGCGCAGCCTGCTGACGCAGTACAAGGCCGCCGGCATTACCCGTATCGTTGCCCTGCGCGGTGACCTGCCTTCGGGCATGGGCATGGCCAGTGGTGAACTGCGCCACGCCAACGATCTGGTTGAATTCATTCGTGAAGAAACCGGCGATCATTTCCACATCGAAGTCGCCGCTTACCCGGAAATGCATCCGCAAGCGCGCAATTTCGAAGACGATCTGAACAACTTCGTGCGCAAGGCCAACGCTGGCGCCGACAGTGCGATCACCCAGTACTTCTTCAACGCCGACAGCTACTTCTACTTCGTCGAGCGTGTACGGGCGATGGGCGTGAACATCCCGATCGTGCCGGGGATCATGCCGATCACCAACTACAGCAAACTCGCACGCTTCTCCGATGCCTGCGGTGCGGAAATCCCGCGCTGGATCCGCAAGCAACTGGAAGCCTACGGCGACGACACCCAGAGCATTCAAGGCTTTGGCGAGCAAGTCATCACCGAAATGTGCGAACGCCTGCTGCAAGGTGGCGCGCCTGGGTTGCACTTCTATACGTTGAACCAGGCTGAGCCGAGCCTGGCGGTGTGGAATAACCTGAAGTTGCCGCGCTAAAAATCGCACAAGCAAGATCAAAAGATCGCAGCCTTCGGCAGCGCCTACAGGGTGAACGCAATCCCATGTAGGCGCTGGCGAAGCCTGCGATCTTTTTCGTTAAACGCCCTTTTATTGTGCAGCAACACACTGAGTTAGAGCTTCTGGATCCCGTTTCTGGCTCTTTACGGTTTCTCGTCGTAATCTCAAGTCATGCCTTTGATCGCGCAGTTACTGACCGTGCTTCTTTTCACTTGCCTGAGCTTCGCCGCTCGGGGCGAGAAGCTGCGTATTGTCACGGAACCGTGGGCGCCGTACGTGTACGAGGAAAACGGCAAACCCCTGGGCCTGGACTACGAAACCACCGCCATCGTCTTCAAACGCCTGGGCATCGAAGTCGAATGGCAATTCCTGCCCTGGAAGCGCTGCCTGTCGATGCTCGACACCGGCCAGGCCGACGGTGCGCTGGATATCTTTCACAGCGATGAACGCGACGCCACCCTGCTCTACCCCAGCGAACCGCTGTCGGAAGTCGAATTCGTGATGTTCTACGCCAACGAACGGCCTCATCCGTTTCGCACACTCGAAGAACTGAAAGGCCTGACCATTGGCACATCGCCGGGTTATCTGTACAGCGAGGACTTCAGCGGTTCGACGCTGTTTACCCGAGAACCGGCGCCCACCCACGAAGCCAATTTCGGCAAACTGCTGCGCGGGCGCATCGACCTGTTGATCACTGACCGCCGGGTCGGCCAGCATTTGCTGGATGAACTGAACATCCGCGACCAGATCAGCGAAAACCCGACAATCATCAGCCACCAGAGCCAATTCCTGGCGGTTCGGCGCAATGCCGGCATGGATTTGCTGGTGCAGCGTTTCGGCGCAGAGCTCAAGCGCTTCAAGCGCGAGCCCGCCTACGCTGAACTGAGCGCCCGTTATGGCGCCGGCCCCAACCCCGAGGTGCAAATCCCAAGCACTACCGCCGCCCGCGGAAAAACCGTTGAGCAGCAGGAAAGCGGCGCGCAGTGATTGCTCTGTTATACTCCGGCGTTCCCGCCAGGCTCACGCCCGGACGCTCGGAATCGTTCAAGGCATCTCGACCCCGCTACAGCGCAGCTTTTCAGCCCGCGCGAGCGCTCCAGACGAGCCTTCGAAACCCAGCAGGACCGGACGGGATTGCGTTCCTCTTAAACGCCATTCGCGCCAGGCAAGACTCCCATTGGGCCAAGCCCTAACTAAAACAGGATTACTCATGTCCTTTGCTTCCCTCGGTCTCTCCGAGGCTTTAGTCCGCGCCATCGAGGCAGCGGGCTATACCGAGCCTACTCCGGTGCAACAGCGGGCTATCCCCGCCGTGTTGCAAGGTCGCGACCTGATGGTCGCGGCGCAGACAGGTACTGGTAAAACCGGCGGCTTCGCCCTTCCGATCCTGGAGCGGTTGTTCCCTAACGGTCACCCGGACAAATCCCAGCGTCACGGCCCGCGCCAACCGCGCGTCCTGGTCCTGACCCCTACCCGCGAACTCGCGGCTCAAGTGCACGAGAGCTTCAAGGTCTATGCCCGTGACCTGAAGTTTGTCAGTGCCTGCATCTTCGGCGGCGTCGGCATGAACCCACAGGTTCAGGCCATGTCCCGCGGTGTTGACGTGCTGGTGGCCTGCCCTGGCCGCCTGCTCGACCTCGCCGGTCAAGGCAGCGTCGATCTGTCCCACGTGGAAATCCTCGTGCTGGACGAAGCCGACCGCATGCTCGACATGGGCTTTGTCCATGACGTGAAAAAGGTCCTTGCCCGTCTGCCGAGCAAACGCCAGAACCTGCTGTTCTCGGCGACCTTCTCCAAAGACATCACCGACCTCGCCGGCAAGCTGCTGCACAACCCGGAACGCATCGAAGTCACGCCGCCGAACACCACGGTCGAGCGCATCGAACAGCGTGTGTTCCGCCTGGCCGCGAGCCACAAGCGTTCGCTGCTGGCGCACCTGATTACCGCCGGCGCCTGGGAACAGGTTCTGGTCTTCACCCGTACCAAGCACGGCGCCAACCGCCTGGCCGAGTACCTGGACAAACACGGCCTGAGCGCCGTGGCCATCCACGGTAACAAGAGCCAGAACGCGCGCACCAAAGCCCTGGCCGACTTCAAGGCCGGCGAAGTGCGCATCCTGGTCGCCACCGACATCGCTGCTCGCGGCCTCGACATCGATCAGTTGCCCCACGTGGTCAACTTTGAACTGCCGAACGTCGATGAAGACTACGTGCACCGTATCGGCCGTACTGGCCGTGCCGGCCGCTCGGGCGAGGCGATCTCGCTGGTGGCCCCGGATGAAGAGAAGCTGCTGAAAAGCATCGAGCGCATGACCAAGCAGAAGATTGCCGACGGCAACCTGATGGGCTTCGACTCCAGCGCTGTAGAAGCCGAGAAACCCGAAGTTCGCGAGCGTCCGGATGTGCGTAACCCGCGCAACCCACGTGGCCCGCGCGGCGACGGTCCGAACGGCACTGGCGGTGGCGGCGGTCGTAAAGACAAAGGCAAGGACAAGGGCGGCAAGGAAAAAGCGCCTGCTGCCACTGGCCGTGGCGATCGCCCGGCCCGTGAACACAAGCCACGTGAAGGCACTCCGGCGCGCGAACAACAACGTCCGGCGCCACGCGCTGCGGCGGCTGATCGTGCTCCGGACGAGTTCCTCGACGATGACGTGGATAACTTCGGTAACCGCGTTGACTACGTGCCACAGGCCAAACCGGCCCAGGGCCGTGGCCGTCGTCCGGGTGCTCCGGCACCAGGCGCGGCAGCTGGCGCAGGTGCTGGTGCTCCGCGCACCGGCGGCAAGCCTCAGGGCCGCCAGAGCGGTCCGCGCAGCAGCGACGGCGCCACCACCGGCACCCCGCCAGCCAAGCGCAGCGGCCCACGCAACGGCGCGCCACGTGACGGTCAGGCCCGTCGCGAAGATTCCCGCAACCGCCGCCCGGCCCGCACCGACGACCAGCCTCGTTCCGAACCGGCCGTGCAGAACCCGCGTGGCCCGGCACCGAAGATCATCCATAAAGAGTCGAAGACCGATCGGTTCCCGACTCCAGAGCAACTGGATCAACTGCCAGGCCGCCCGCGCGGCGAAAAACCAGCGTTGCTGACTCGCAATCGCTGATTTAACGCCGCCATAAAAAATGCCCCGGATCGCGAGATCCGGGGCATTTTTTTGCGCGCCACAAACCTGTAGGAGCGAGGCTTGCCCGCGAAGGCGCCATCCGCCACACCACAGAAACCGCGTTGCCCTCATTCGCGGGCAAGCCTCGCTCCGACAGGATTGCGGTGCAGCGCAAGTTTCGTTCGGCAATAAAAAACGCCCTCGATCATGAGATCGGGGGCGTTTTTGTGTCAGGCGCGAATGTTACTTCGCTTTGACACCTTCAAACGTTACGTACAACTCAACTGCGTCGGACGATGGACCCAGGTCTTTCTGCTTGCCGAAGTCGGAACGCTTCAGGTTGGTAGTACCTTCGAAGCCGGCACGGTAGCCGCCCCATGGATCCTTGCCTTCACCCAGGAAAGTGGCCTTGACCACGACTGGCTTGGTCACGCCAGCAATCGTCAGGTCGCCGGTCACGTCAGCTGTGTCTTTACCAGCGGCGTTTTTACCGGTGGATTTGACGCTGGTGGAGACGAAGGTGGCTTTAGCGAATTTGCTCGCGTTCAGGAAGTCACCGCTGCTGATGTGCTTGTCGCGTTCAGCGTTATTGGTGAACACGCTGGCGGTGTTGACGTTGAACTCGATTTTGCTGTCTTCCGGCTTGGCGGCATCGAAGCTGAACTTGCCGTCGATATCCTTGAACGTACCGGTGATGAAGCTGTAGCCCAGGTGGCTGATCTTGAAGTCAACGAAGGCGTGCTGGCCTTCTTTGTCGACGACGTAGTCAGCGGCCATTACGCTACCGGCCGACAGCAGCGCGGAACCGATTGCCAGAGCGGCGAGGGTCTTTTTCAACATGCTTTCTATTCCTTTGGAGTCGAGGTTGAACTTCAAGCTTTGCGGCCGAGCATTCGCGTCAGCGTCGCATCACGGTCGATAAAGTGGTGCTTCAATGCTGCCAACGCGTGGAGACCGGAAAAAATTACCAATACCCACGCCAGGTACAGATGAATCACACCGGCGGTGTCTGCCTGGTCCGGTAGTCCGGAAACCAGTGCAGGAATCTCAAACAGGCCAAACACCGGGATCCCGACACCGTCTGCGGTGGAAATCAGGTAACCGGCAATCATCACAGCGAACAGACTGATGTACAGGAACGAATGGCCGAACTTGGCGCCAAGGCGCGTCATGCGGCTATAGCTCTGCAAGGCCGGCGGTGGCGGGCTGATGAAGCGCCACAGCACCCGCAGCAGCATGATGGCAAACAGTGTCAGGCCAATGCTTTTATGCAGGTCCGGCGCATCTTTGCGCCACGTGCTGTAGTAATCCAGACCGACCATCCACAGGCCCAACGCGAACAGCCCAAAGACTGCAAGCGCTACACCCCAGTGCAGGAAAACGCTGACCCAACCATAGCGCGAAGAAGAGTTACGTAGCTGCATTGCCCAAATCCTGTGAGAACTGCGACCAAGACTATCGAGTTATCTATCGATTTAAAGCGGAAAATTTCGCTTTGAAATATCGAGAAATACGATCAAGAGTCTCTTAGGGAAGCGTTAAGGAAAGATTAAAGACGCCAATGAGTGAAAAAACAGGTAGCCCAACTAAAGAACACCTTTCTCACAGGGTTTATTCAAATCTTGAACCCGATTTTCTTCGGGCATAAAAAAAGCGCGGCATCACTGCCGCGCTTTCTTTCAACGCAAAGCCTTACTGGGCTTTGGTATCTGTCGCTGTCGGTGTCGTTGCAGCAGGCTTCTTGGCCGCTGGTTTCTTCGCCGGTTCAGCTTTTTTGGCCGGAGCCTTTTTCGCTTCGGTTTTCGCCGCTGGCTTCTTCACTGCTGGCTTGGCCGCTTTTTTCGCAGGCTCGGCTTTGACCGGTACCGCTGGCTTCGGCGCTTCAACCGGAGCGGGGGCCGGAGTCGGCGCAGGAGCTGGAGCCGGTGCCGGAGCAGGCGCTACTGGCTCAGGTGCCTTGGCCGGTGCTGGCTTGTCATCCGAACCACCAAACAGGTTGGTGAAGAAGTTACCTTTCTTCGCCGCCACCGCGCCGGCCGCTGCTGCGGTCGCTGCCGGCACAACTTTTACCGGTTCAAACGACTTGCCCGCCGCCAGGTCTTCAACCTGACTGGCTGCACGCTGACCGGTGCGCAGTGCGCCTTCCAGGGTGCCCGGGTACAAGGTGTCAGTGTGTTCGCCGGCGAACGCTACCCGTTGCAGCGGACGTTCCCACAGGCGCCAGTACTTGCTGATCTGGCCCGGGCCGAAGGCCAGGTAGGCGCCGCCCATCGATGGGTCGGTGCTGTAGCGACGGATTTCATAACCGGTGAACGAACCGCGCGCCTGTGGATAAAACGCGTGCAGGCGAATCAACACCTGATCGACCATCTGCTTGTCGCCGAAAGCCTGCATGACGCGAGCGTTGTCGCCGGACAGGTTGATCACCACGTTGGCGCCGCCCTTCAGGGCCGGTTCGATCCACAACATACCGAGGCCGGCGTTGCTGTAGATCTCGCCGGACATCCGCGCCTTGCTTTCCCACACTGGCGTCTTGAACTTCAGCATGATCTGGTCGCGCCAGCCGTAGTTGGTGCCCTTGATCGCGCCCATGTGCTGGGCATCCAGCGCCGGGGTCATGGCGATCTTGTTCAGGGCGCGCAACGGCACGGCCACAACGACGTAGTCAGCCTGGTAACCCACGCTGCCGACTTTGACAGTCACGCTGTCCTTGTCCTGGGTGATGGACGAGACCGGGGAGCTGGTCTTGATGGTTTTCAGCTGTTTGACGAAGGCCTGGGCCAACACCGGGCTGCCGCCGAGCAGGCGCGAAGCGCGCAGGTCACGGTCGGAAACACCACGGTAAACCCGGTTCTGCTGCGCGAAGTACAGCAGCGACAGGCGCGAAGGTTCGTCGTAATGGGTACGAATCTCCTGATTGACCAATTGGCGCGCCGTAGCAGGCAACGCCAGACGATCAAGCCAGTTAGAGACGTTGATCTGATCCAGGGCATGCAGCGTGTTGTTCGCGGCCGGGTTCTGCGGATCTTCGATCGAGCGGGCCAGGTCATCCACGGTTTTTTCGTAGCGCTTGAGCGCTTCGGCGGTGACCGGGTCCTTGGTCGCCAGATCCGCGGCGGTGTAATACACGCCGTCGATCAGATATCCCGGCGTACGCACGAATTCCGGGGCTGGCGTGGTGCTCAGCTTGAAGGTCGACACGTACTTGTTCAGCACCGGCTGGGTCTTGTCGTTGCCGATCCACTCGCTGGTGGCCATGCCGGAGCGACCGCCCAGGCTCGGCTTGGCTTCCAGCAGGGTCACCTGCCAGCCTTTGTTTTGCAGCTCGTACGCCGCGGTCAGGCCCGAAAGCCCGCCGCCGATCACGATCGCCGTTTTATCCTTGGCCAGCGCCGAAACGCTGAACAGCCCCAACATCACCAGCGCACAGGCGCGCAGCCAACCAGCAGACATTCAGCGAACTCCGGAAATCAGGTAGGAAAAAGCAGTTTTGCGAGTCAGACGACTCAAAGAACCGCGAAGAATACGTCAGCCATCAAAACGCCGCCAGCGACGTCTATCGCCCCTTACAAAGTAGCTCAATCGACACAATGGGTTGTCCCGGCGCGACGCATTGCATAGGCTTGCGCGATTGTTTGCCCGCGCCTGCCGCGGACCGCCTCGAGGAGACTGTAAATGGGCCTGAATAATCAGTGGATGCAACGGGACCTGGCCGTGTTGTGGCACCCCTGCACCCAGATGAAAGACCACGAACAGCTGCCGCTGATCCCGATCAAGCGCGGTGAAGGCATCTGGCTGGAAGACTTCGAAGGCAAGCGCTACCTCGACGCCGTCAGTTCCTGGTGGGTCAACGTGTTCGGGCACGCCAACCCGCGGATCAACCAGCGCATCAAGGACCAGGTCGATCAACTGGAGCACGTGATCCTCGCCGGTTTCAGCCATCAACCGGTGATCGAGCTGTCCGAGCGCCTGGTGAAGATGACCCCGGAAGGCCTGACCCGGTGCTTCTACGCCGATAACGGCTCGTCCTGCATCGAAGTTGCGCTGAAAATGAGCTTTCACTACTGGCTCAACCGCGGCCAGCCGAACAAGAAGCGCTTTGTCACGCTGACCAACGGCTACCACGGCGAAACCATGGCGGCCATGGCAGTGGGCGACGTGCCGCTGTTCACCGAAACCTACAAAGCCCTGCTGATGGACACCATCAAGGTGCCGAGCCCGGATTGCTACCTGCGCCCGGAAGGCATGAGCTGGGAAGAACACTCGCGCAACATGTTCGTCGCCATGGAACAGACCCTGGCCGAGAACCACGACAGCGTCGCTGCCGTGATCCTTGAGCCGTTGATTCAGGGCGCGGGCGGCATGCGCATGTACCACCCGGTCTACCTCAAGCTGCTGCGTGAAGCCTGCGACCGCTATGGCGTGCACCTGATCCACGACGAAATCGCCGTCGGCTTCGGCCGTACCGGGACGATGTTCGCCTGCGAACAGGCCGGCATCCGTCCGGACTTCCTCTGCCTGTCCAAGGCCCTGACCGGCGGTTACCTGCCGCTGGCGGCGGTGTTGACCACCGACGACGTCTACAGCGCGTTCTACGACGACTACCCGACCCTGCGCGCCTTCCTCCATTCCCACAGCTACACCGGCAACCCGCTGGCGTGCGCGGCGGCCTTGGCGACGCTGGATATCTTCGAAGAAGACAACGTCATCGAAAACAACAAGGCCCTGGCCCAGCGCATGGCCACCTCCACCGCGCACCTGGTCGATCACCCGAACGTCGCGGAAGTGCGCCAGACCGGCATGGTCCTGGCCATCGAGATGGTCAAGGACAAGGCGACCAAGGAAGCCTACCCGTGGCAGGAGCGCCGTGGCTTGAAAGTGTTCAAGCACGCGCTGGAGCGTGGTGCTTTACTTCGTCCGTTGGGCAGCGTGGTGTACTTCCTGCCGCCTTATGTGATTACCCCGGAGCAGATCGACTTCCTGGCGGAAGTGGCCAGTGAAGGGATCGACATTGCGACGCGCAATAGCGTCAGCGTGTCGGTGCCGGAAGATTTTCACCCGGGCTTCCGTGATCCAGGCTAACAGTCACTGCAAAACCCTGTGGCGAGGGAGCTTGCTCCCGCTGGAGGCCGAAGGACTCCCAACCCCACTCAACGCGGTACATCAGAAACACCGCGCTGAATGGATTGGCGACTGCTTCGCAGCCGAGCGGGAGCAAGCTCCCTCGCCACAGGCAAGCCCCCTCGCCACAAAGAGTCAGCAGCCACAAAAGCGATTCCGAGCCAATTTTTAGAGACCCAAGATGAGACTGTCCCGCTTCTTTATCGACGCCCCCCTGAGCACCGGCGAACACGAGTTGCCCGAAGCCCAGGCCCATTACATCAGCCGCGTGCTGCGCATGGCCGAGGGTGATGCGGTGCAATTGTTCGACGGCTCGGGCCACGAGTTTCGTGGTTCGCTGGTGGAAGTCGGCAAGAAGCGCGTGGTGGTGCAGCTCGATGAAAGCTTCATCGGCCAGGTCGAGTCGCCGCTGCAGATCCATCTCGGCCAAGGCTTGTCCCGTGGCGAGCGGATGGATTGGGCGATTCAGAAAGCCACTGAGCTGGGCGTCAGCGAAATCACCCCGATCTTCACCGACCGCTGCGAAGTCCGGCTCAAGGACGAACGCGCCGACAAACGCCTGCTGCATTGGCGCCAGGTGGCAATCAGCGCGTGCGAACAGTGTGGGCGCTCACGGGTGCCGGTGATTCATCCGCCGTTGTTGTTGGCGGATTGGTTGAAGCAGACCGAGGCTGAGTTGAAGTTGGTGCTGCATCCGGTGGCGGAGCCGTTGGTGAGTCATGCCAAGCCTGCGACCCTGGCGTTTCTGATCGGGCCTGAAGGTGGGTTGTCGGATGCGGAAGTGGATCAGGCCAAAGGGGCGGGTTTTCATGCGGCTCGGCTGGGGCCGCGGGTGTTGCGCACCGAGACGGCGCCAGTGGTGGCGTTGGCGGTGGCCCAGCAGCTTTGGGGTGATTTCTAAAAAGATCGCAGCCTTTGATCGTTCCCACGCTCTGCGTGGGAATGCCTCTTCGGACGCTCTGCGTTCGGCTCTGTATGGGACGCGGAGCGTCCCGGGCTGCATTCCCACGCGGAGCGTGGGAACGATCAGGATCAGGATCAGGTGGCGGTTATTGCACCGGGTCACTCACCGGTTTGGCGATGATCGCTTTCAGCTCGCTGGTCATTGGGAATTCCAGGTTCAAACCTTTAGGCGGAATCGGCTGCTGGAACCAGCGGTTGTAGATGCCGTTGATTTCCCCTGAGCTGTACAGATCAGCCAGCGTCGAATTCACCAATTCGAGAAATTGCGGGTCGCCCTTGCGCACC
The DNA here is from genome assembly GCF_012935755.1 of Pseudomonas sp. ADAK2. Lineage (GTDB taxonomy): Bacteria > Pseudomonadota > Gammaproteobacteria > Pseudomonadales > Pseudomonadaceae > Aquipseudomonas. The sequence goes on along the minus strand of NZ_CP052862.1, from coordinate 4,976,450 downwards.
ATGCAGCTGTAGATTTCCCGCGATTGTTCCTCACCCACCACGACCCAGTTATGCGGATCGCGCGCCTTGGCCCGTTCGCCGTAGAGCAGCGCATCGTCCATGTAAAACGCCGCCGCCCTGCCCGACTGCAGCATCTGGAACGCTTCGCCATGGTCCTTGGCGCTGATCACGAACATGTCGATCTTGTGGTCAACGTTGTAGCTCTTCAAAAACCGCTCGTTGGTGGTGCCGGCGGTGGTCACGACATTCTTGCCGCGCAGGTCGGCGAAGCTTTTGATGCCGCTGTCCTTGGCCGTGAGCAACTGCCCCTTCACATAAATAAACCCGTAGGAAAACGCCACTTGCTGCATGCGCTCGGCCGTCACTCCGGTGGAACCGCACTCAAGGTCGACCGTGCCGTTCTGCACCAACGGAATACGGGTTTGCGAGGTCACCAGGTTGTACTTCACCTGCAGGTTCGGCTGATCGAGTTTTTGCTTGATGCGCTCGACAATCTTGCCCGCCAGATCCACCGAGTAGCCCATCGGCTGCCCCGAGTGATCACCCACGTAGGAGAACGGCACCGACGCATCGCGGTAGCCCAGGGTGATGCTCTTGGCATTGGCGACCTTGTTCAGCGTGCCAGTCAGCGGCGCTTCATTGGCCTGGACCTGACTGCCAAGCAGCAGGCCGAGTGTGCAGCCGATCAACGTGATTTTTTGCATTGTTATTCTCCGTTGTGGGTGGGGCGATTAGCGGCGGGCGGCGATCACGGTGATTTCCACCAGCACTTCCGGGTGGGCCAGTTGTGCCTGCAATGTGGTGCGGGTCGGCGCCTTGCCCGGCGACAGCCAGTGTGACCAGAGCTCGTTCATGGCGGCGAAATCGCGGCCAATGTCGCTCAAGTAAATGGTCGCGCTGAGCAGGTGATCCTTGTCGCTGCCCGCCTCGGCGAGCAGCGCATCGATTTTCGCCAGGACCTCGGCGGTCTGGCCGCTGATGTCGCGGCTGTCGCCCGGCACCTGGCCCGAGAGAAACACCAGTTCGCCAAAGGTCAGGACGGCGGAGAGTCGGCTGTTGCTGTTGATTCGGTTGATGCTCATCGGTTCTTCCTTATCAAGTCAGGCGACGCGAGGCGCGAGGCCGTGCATTTCAATCGAAGGTGCGCGCTGCGTCAGCAAATCGCTGAGCAACCGCGCGCTGCCGCAAGCCAAGGTGAAACCCAGCGCGCCATGGCCGAGGTTGAGCCAGAGATTGCGGTACGCCGTGGCGCCAATCAGCGGCACACCACTGGGGGTCGCCGGACGCATCCCGGCCCATTCAATGGCGGCGTCGTAGTCGCCGGCATCGGGCAAGGTGTCCTCGGCCTGGCGTTTGATCAGCGCCAGGCGCTTGGGATCGAGCGCCGGGTCGAAACCGACAATATCGACCATCGCCGCCACCCGCAGTTGAGCACCGATGCGTGCGTAGACGATCTTGCGGTTGTAATCGGTGATGCTCAGGTCCGGCGCGCGATGTTCGGCGCGAATCGGCGCGGTCAGGCTATAGCCCTTGAGCGGGTACAGCGGCAGGTTCATACCGGGCAACGCCAGCGCCGGGCTGCGATGCCCGGCCGCGATTACCAATTGCTCGACCGGCAACACCTGCGCGCCCATTTCAATGGCCTGCACCGCGCCGTCCGAATGACGAATGCTGGTGACCGTTTGCCCGAGCAAAAACTCGCAACGCCCTGACGCTTTTAGCCGGGCCACCAATTGCTGGCAGAACCCGTGGCAGTCGGCGACTTCTTCATCCGGGGTGTAAATCGCGCCCACGAATGGCGCCTCGGCGAGTGCCGGTTCCAGTTGGGCGCATTCGGCCCGGGACAACACTTGCTGTTGTTGCGGATCCGCCAGACCGTGGCGCGCATGCTCAAAACTCGCGGCCTCACGAAACGTCACCAGTTTGCCGTTGCGCCGCCAGTCGAAACCGTCGAGGCGATCTTCCTCGCGCCAGCCTTGCAGCGTCGTCTGACTGAGCAGCGCCAGGCGCAGCAGATGCGCGCTGTTGCGCTGGTTCACCGAGCTGCGGCAGGCCGCCAGAAACGAAGCCATCCAGCGCCATTGCGCCGGGTCCAGCCGTGGGCGCAGCTTCAGGGGCGAGTCACCGCGCAGCATCCAGCCAATCGCCTGCAACGGTACGCCGGCATCGGCCAGCGGCGCGACGTAGCGGTAGGACAGTTGGCCGCCGTTGGCGAAACTGGTTTCGCTGGCCAGCGAATCCCGGGCCTCGACCAGCGTCACGTCGATGCCGTCGCGCACCAGTGCGTAAGCCGTTGTCAGCCCGATGACGCCGCCGCCGATGATGCAAACCCGCTGAGCCATGTCTGTCCTTAACCGTTGTTGAAACAGGCCTCAGGTTAGGACCAGGTGACAGCCGTTGAACAATGCATAAAGATGGCTGACCCATAAACAAAGGTTATGGACTCGCCATGCGCCTGCGCCACATCGAGATTTTCCAAGCCATTCGCCAGACCGGTTCGGTCAGTGGTGCCGCCCAGTTGCTGCACGTCTCGCAACCAGCCGTGAGCAAAGTGCTGCAACACGCCGAGCAGCAATTGGGCTTTGCGTTGTTCCTGCGGGTGCGCGGTAAATTGCAGGTCACGCCCGAAGCGCTGGAGCTTGAGCGCGAGGTCGATAAGGTCACCGAAAGCCTGCAAGGGGTGCGGCGCCTGGCCCAGAGCCTGCGCCGCGAGCCGGGCCACAGCGTGCGGATTGGTGCGATCCCGGCGTTGGCGCTGTCGCTGCTGCCACCGGCCATCAACGAATGGACGCAACGTTACCCGGACATCGTCTGCGAACTGTCCAGCGCCCACAGCCGTGAGCTGATGCAGAACCTGTTGATGCGCGAAGTGGATGTCGCCCTGACGTTGCAGCCGCCGGATCATCCGGGGCTGAAGGCCCAAGCCCTGGCCAGTGGCATGCTGGTGGCGCTGGCACCGCTGGGCTATTGGCCCGTCGCCAGCCACGGGCAACCGTTGCCTCTGATCGAACTGGCCGGCGCGCCGCTGATCGGCCTGTCCAGCGCCGACCCGCTGGCTGCCCGGCTCGACAGTTACCTGGAAGCAGTCGATCCGCCGCCACGGGTGCGCATCGCCGTGCAGACCTATTCGCTGGCGCGGGCCATGGTGGAATCCGGGGCCGGGCTGGCGGTCATCGACCCGTTCACCGCGCTCGGCGCCTCCCCCGCCGCCACCGCGATTCGACCTCTGGCGCCGGCGCTGCCGATCACCCTGTACGCCGTGACCCGCGCCGATGAACCGCCGCCGCACACCTTGAGCGACTTGTTGCAGGTCTTCAGCCGAAGGGCGCAGGCGCAACTGGATCGTTTGATCCCGTAGCCGCCTCAGAGGACGTAAAACAGGATCGCCACAAAGTGCAGCAGGCTCCCGGCGATCACGAACAAATGCCAGATGCCGTGGGCATGGCGCAGACGATGGTCGAGGGCAAAAAAGATAATCCCCACGGTGTACAACACCCCGCCCGACGCCAGCCAGGCGAAACCGGTAGCGCCCAGTGCCGCGAGCAGCGGCTTGACCGCCACCAGCACGATCCAGCCCATCACCGCGTAGATCACGATCGAGAGGATCCGCGCTTCCGAACGCGGCTTGATCTCTTGCAGGATGCCGATCAGCGCCAACCCCCAGACAATCCCGAACAACGTCCAGCCCCACGGCCCGCGCAGGGTCACCAGGCAGAACGGCGTGTAGCTGCCGGCAATCAGCAGATAGATCGAAAAGTGATCAACTTTCTGCAGGATCTCTTTTTTGCGCCCGCGCACGCTGTGGTAAGCGGTCGAGGCGCTGTAGAGCACCATCAGAGAGAAACCGTAAATCGCCACGCTGACTATCTTCCACGGGTCGCCACTCATACTGGCGATCACCAGCATCCACACCGCCCCCAGCGTCGCCGCCACCGCCCCGACCAGATGGGTCCAGGCGTTCAATCGTTCCCCGTGATACATGTATCGCTGCCCTCAAAGTTCGTTACAACATGGCGCAAGGCTCAGGCCTTGAGACTAAAAGCGCAATGTTTCAGGACACATATCCCCGTATTCCCCACATCCGTGCACAATCGAGCCATTCGAATAAGAGTCCGGCCCATGCTGATCGACGAAGAGTTGACCCTGAAAAAACTCGAGGTGTTCCTGGCCTTCATGCGCACCGGCAACCTGGCCCGGGCCGCCGCCGAGTTGCAGACCAGCAACGTCAGCGTGCACCGGGCGATCCATTCCCTGGAAAGTGCCCTGCGTTGTCCGTTGTTCAAGCATGAGGGTCGCAACCTGACGCCGCTGGAAAGCGCGTATGTGCTGGAAGAACGGGCGCAGAAGCTGATCCAGGACGTGGTCGAGAGCGTACGCCTGACCCGTGAAGCCGCCGGGTTCTCGGCGGAACGCTTCAAGCTCGGCTCGCTGTATTCGCTGACGGTGAAGACCGTGCCGCAGCTGATCATGGGCCTGAAAATTCGCCGCAGCGAACTCAACATCGACCTGATCCTCGGCTCGAACATCGACCTGCTGTACAAGCTGAAGAACATGGAAGTGGACGCGATCCTCGTGTCCCTGGACGACAGCATCAACGACCCGGATTGCGAGCATATCCAACTGTTCTCCGACGACATCTTCCTTGCCACCCCGGCGGACTCGAAGTTTGCCCAACGGGCGGAAGTCGACCTCGCGGAAGTGCGCGACGAAACCTTCATCACCCTGACCCAGGGCTTCGCCACGCACCAGGACGGGATCCGGGTGTTCAAGCAAGCGGGGTTCGAGCCGAAGGTGGCGATGCAGGTCAACGACATCTTCACCCTGCTGAGCATGGTCAGCTCGGGGGTCGGTTATGCGTTGCTGCCGGGCAGGATTGCGGCGGTGTATGAGAATCGGGTGAAGCTGATTCCATTGCAGGAAAAGTACCGGTTGCAACAGCACATTGGCGTGGTGTTTTTGAAGGCCAAGGAGCGCGATCCGAATTTGCTGGCGTTGCTGGCGGAGTGTCGGATGTATGCCAATCGCCAAGCTTGAGACCCTGTGGCGAGGGAGCTTGCTCCCGCTCGGGTGCGCAGCACCCGCAAGAATTGGGGCTGCTGCGCAGCCCAGCGGGAGCAAGCTCCCTCGCCACAAAAAGCAGTCAGCGTTTTGATCATTCCCACGCTGATCGTTCCCACGCTCCGCGTGGGAATGCAGCCCGGGACGCTCCGCGTCCCTACTCAAGCGTGACGCAGAGCGTCACAGGAGGCATTCCCACGCGGAGCGTAGGAACGATCATTACGTCAGCGTTTAGCCAACAATCCCGCGAACAATGAAGTACAACAACGAAGGCCCAAGCAAACAGCCCAGCCCAGTGTGGAACGTCGCCGTCAACGCCCCATAAGGCACCAAACGCCGATCCGTCGCCGCCAACCCCGCCGTCACACCGCTGACGGTGCCAGCCAACCCACCAAACACCATCGCCGAACGCGGGTTATCCAGGCCCATCCATTTCGCCGCCATCGGCGTACCGACCATCACGAAAATCGCCTTGATCAACCCCGTGGCAATCGACAACGCCACCACATCCGAACTGGCGCCAATCGCCGCCCCGGTCACCGGCCCGACGATGTAGGTCACCGCGCCCGCGCCGATGGTGGTCATGCTGATCGCATCGCGATAGCCGAAGGCCCAGGCCATGCTCGCGCCGACAATGAACGGCAGGATCGTGCCCAGCAGCAGTGCAATCACGCCGATCAACCCGGCCTTTTTCGCTTCGGTGGCTTGCACCTCGAATGCCGTGGCGACGATGGCAAAGTCCCGCAGCATGGCGCCGCCCATCAAGCCGATGCCGGAGAACAGCGACAGGTCCGCCAGGCCTTTTTGCCCGCCGGTCATGGTACCGCCGACCCAGGCCAGCACCAGGCCAATGACGATGGCAATCGCCGAGCCGTGAATCCGTCCGAACGTCAGGCGCTTGGACAACACCACCGACACCCACATGATCACGCCGACGAAGGCGAACGCGGTGATCAGCGAATTATTGATCAGGCCTTTCTCGATGACTTCCCACATATCAGCGACCTCCTACTGGCGTGCCGACCGGCGTCACTTCCGCCGGTTCATCGGGCAGGGGCTCGCCTTTGTGGGTCCGGCTGATCAGGGCAATGGTGCAGCCGCAGATCACCACCGAACCGATGGCCGCCAGCACCGCGACCGGGCCGCCGTGCAGCGCGGTGACGACGTTCTGTTGCGCGGCCATGGCCACGACCACCGGAATGTACATCGCGCCCCAGAAGCCGACGCCCATCTCGCAATCCTTGGTCATGCCGCCGCGCTTTTGCATGTACAACCGCGCGCAGATCAACAGGATCATGGCGATGCCGACCCCGCCCACATTGGATTTCACGCCCAGCAACATGCCCAGCGCATCCCCCAGGATCACCCCTGCCAGCGTACAGATCGCCAACAGCGCCACACCGTAAATAATCATTGTTGTAGTCCTCAAAGTGCATCGTCGAAGTTGTTGTTTTTGTGCTTCGCAAGCCTGAGTCGGTGTTCTAGGGTTGACGGCTTCCCTCCTCACGCAACAGCGCTTGCAAGGTGTCCAGGCGAGCACCGTCAAAGGCAATCACGGTGCCTTGCTCGAACACCCGGCGCGCCAGCCCGGTCAACACCGCACCGGGCGGCAGTTCGATTTGTAGCCGTACGCCGCGCTCGTAGGCGCTTTGCACCGTGCCGCGCCAATCGACGACGCGGCACATGTTGAAAGCGAGGTCGTCGCGCAGGGCTTCGACGTTGATGATGGGCCGGGCGCGGCTGCCGCTCAGGTAGCCCATCGTCGGGGTTTTCAGTGACACCTTGGCGAAGGCTTCGGCGAGGGTTTTCGCTGGCGCGTCCAGCAAAGGACAGTGCGACGGCACGCTGACGGCCAGACGCTTGGCCAGACCTGCGCCGTGACCTTTCGCCAATTGCGCCACGGCGTTCATTGCTTCGTCACTGCCGGCAATCACTACCTGGTTATCGGCGTTGATATTGGCCAGGTACACCGGCGTTTCGTCGCGGTGTATCTGCGCGAGCAAATCTTCGACTGTGGATAAATCGAGACCGATGATCGCGGTCATGCCGTAGCCCTGTGGATAAGCCTGCTGCATCAGCTCACCGCGCAGACTGACCAGATGCAGCGCATCGCTGAAGTTCAGGGCTCCGGCGACCACGGCTGCCGGGTAGGCGCCGATGGACAATCCCGCCACGTAATCTGCTGCCTCCAACAGTTGCCGTGAAGCCGCGACACCCGCGATCAGCAGGCAAAGCTGAACCGCCCTCGTCGACTTCAATGCCTCGGCGGAATCCAGCAGCAACGCGTCTTCACCCAGGACTTCACTCGCCTCGTTCACCGTTTCCAAAGGCAAACGATGGAGCATGCCCGGCTGCTGCGCGCCTTGGCCGGGGAACACCAGCAGGCTGCTCACGCTGCTTGCTCCTGCGGGTTCCACGGATCGAGTACCAGACAGGCTTCGCTGGCGTTTTTCAGCAGAACTCGCCGCGCAGGACCTGCCCATTCGCGCAGGGCCACGGCACCCAAAGGTGTCTGCAATTGCATGTCGACCTGACACGCAGCGGTATCAAAAATCTTCACCAGTTCCTGAGCCTGCACCCGGCTCAAAGGTTGCGGTGTGCGCAGGATCAGGTCGAGGTCGCTGCGCTCATGCAATGCTTCAAAACCGCTGGCCAATTCGAAACCGGCGCTGCCGCTGATGCCCCAGACGAAACCGCACGCATCAAGCATCGCCCGCAGTTGAGTCAGGGCACGCAATGCGGGTAGATCCCGATCAATCGAAACATGACAAAGATCTTCAGGTTTCACCCGACGCTGAATCGCCTCGACCGCCATCACCGTCGCAAACCGCTGTTCACGCAACGGCCCGCGCACGCCGACTGCAATCTGACCCGGCGCGCACAATGCACGCCGCACGACCACTGGCTGATCGTGACCCAAGACTTCTGTCGCCCAAATCGGCGCATCCGCTGGCAACTGCTCCGGGGTCATGCCCCAGAGCAAGTCGTGAGCCAGAAACGTATTCACCACTGCGCTCTCAGCAGTTCACGCACCTTGCTCGACGCCGCGCGGTTGCTGGCGCCCAAGCGGCTGCTCAGGTCGCGGCCCTTCGCGGCGACATCGCTGATCGCCTGATTCAGGCATTCAGTCACGCGGGTCAGATCTTGCGCCGTCGGTTGCTCAATCTGCTCCACCGACAAGGTTTCCCAGAGCAAACCGAGGCTGGCGTAGCTTTCAATGTCATACGCCATCGGCGGCACGCTGGCGGCCAGGGCTTCGAGTTCTTCGACACTGCGCAACGTCACCCGCGCTGCCGAGGCCTTGCCCATGGCATGCACCATCACGCCCGGATCGCGCAGGGCAATCAGTCGATTGGCTTGATAACCATGGGCCAGAAACGCCCCGGACATCGCCTTGCCCACCAGCAAACCGATCACCGCGTGGCCGGCCAGTCGAGCGCGAGCGTAACTGTCCGCCGCACCGGCCAATGCCTGGTGAATACCGAGGGCTTCTTCGCGGCGACCATAGGCCTGGCTCGGAACATCAACGATGGCGATCAAGGCGCGTTTGTGCGTTTTATCGGCATCCGCCGCAATGACTTCATCGACGGCTTTGGCCAAACCCCAACCTTCCAGCAATCCAACCTCGCCATTGCGGGCACGGGCGAAGCGGTTGTCGGAATCAGTCACCACCGCGATAAATCGTACGGGTTGATCACCCAAGAAGCCGTCAGCGACTTTCAACGAAGCAGGCAAACCAGCGACAGGTTTGGCGCCGCTACTCAAAGCGTTAAACCAGTTAAAACCTCTCATGAGCGCTCTCCTTGATACAGATCGCGAACCACCGAAGGTTCGATTTGCGGTTCAGCATCCAATCGCGCCAAGCGCTCCAGAAACAGTGCGGACTGCTGGCTACGTTGCTGCTCCGGCAAACCTTGCTTAAGCAATTCACTGACCTGCAGCTGAATCTGCGCCACATCATCGGCGACATAACGATCCGCCAAACCACTGGCAAACCGCTGCTCGCCGCCGGTCAGGCTCCAGATGAAAGGACGATCCCGCGAGTCGTATTCCTCAAGCCCGGCTTCCTGCTCGATCACCTGCGGACCGTTCAGGCCAAGCCGCGCTTCCTGGGTCACCAGCAAATAACTGCACAACCCGGCCGCAATCGACATCCCGCCAAAACAACCCACGCTGCCCGCCACTACGCCAACCACCGGTTGGTACTGACGCAAATCGACAATCGCCGCATGAATATCCGCAATCGCCGCCAACCCAAGATTGGCTTCCTGCAAACGCACGCCACCGGTTTCCAGCAGCAGCACGGCGCGGGTCGGAATACCGTTGCGGTTGTCTTCCGCCGCCAACTCCAGCGCGCCGGCCATTTTCGCGCCGCCGACTTCACCGAGGCTGCCACCCTGGAATGCACCTTCAATCGCCGCAATCACCACCGGCAATCCACCGATGCTGCCCTTGGCGATCACCACGCCGTCATCCGCTTGCGGCACCACGCCCTGACGCGACAGCCATGGCGACATGATTCGCTGAAACGGGTCGAGCAATTCGCGGAAGGTGCCGGCGTCGAGCAAGGCTTTCGCCCGCTGCCGCGCGCCGAGTTCGACGAAGCTATGTTTGCGGAGGAGATCAGTCATGGCCAATCTCCTCAAAGCCTTGTTCCAGACGCAGGCGCACCACACCCGGTGTCGCGCCGAAGTCATGGATATCGATGGCCATCGCCGGTGGTGTCTGACCGTCGAACATCCGCGCAAACAGATGCTGCCAGCGCTGTTCGGCGCCATTCACCGAGGTCTGCACCTGGATCGTCAACTTGCCGGCCACACCCGGTTCGATCAGCACTTCCAGATCGCCCGAGCCGACACAGCCCACCAGCGTCCGGCCCCGGGGCGGCTGCCCGGCGGGGAATTCAAAGGATAAGGTTTCCATCAGAAAGCTCCGGATTCGATGCGGTCGATGAACAGGCAAGCGGCGAGCAAATCAGCAGCTCCACCCGGCGAGGCGTTCAATGCGATCAGTTGTTCATCCAAGTCATGCAACCGACGACGACCGCCGAGGCTGGCACTGCCACCCGCGTCGAGTACCGCTTGGGCGCCGAGTTGCATGGTTTGCAGGCCTTGTTCGCCGGCGCGGTAAAGGACGCAGGTGTCGGCCAGGCGGGTCATGATCGCCAGCAAGGCGTCGAGGCGTGCATTCTGCTCGCCGTGGCCGAGGGCGCGGCTGCGTTTGAGTTGTGGGAGAGCGCGTTGCAGCACGGAAGGAAAGCCGAGTTGCGCTTCTTCTCGGGCACCACCTGCGCCGTAGCGTTGGGCGACTTGGGCGCCGTGACTCAACGGGCGTGGTGCGTAGCGGTCGTCGAGTAAAGCCAAGCGTGCAGCGCACAGCGTGACGGCGCTGGCGGTTGTGTTTTCCAGTGCGGCGGCGGCGACCAACAGACCCAACGCCCAGATCGCCCCACGATGAGTATTCACGCCATTGGTGGTGGCGAGCATCGCTTGCTCCCCTTCCCGACCAATCCGCCCGAGGGCTTCGCGCAGCGGCAGACCGACGTCGCCAAACTCGATGGCCGCTTCGGCCATTTCCTTGAACGCCGGCCACAACGACAGCGCTGAAGCGTGCATCAACCCAAGGTGCAAATCGGTGTGCGCGCCGTTACCACGACGGTCCACCAGTGCCGGTTTTGGCGACAGGTCCGCTTCGTCGATCAGCGCATCCACCGCCAGGTCCGCCAGCCGATCAGCTAGCGTGAGAGTTTTGGGTTGCAGGTTAAGTGCGTGCATTACCAGCTCCTGAACTTGGCGGGCGGGTTGTAGAGGCCACCGGACCACTCCACCAGATCGGCCACGCTTTTGGCCGCGAGCAATTCGCGGGTGGCGTCGGTGCGGCGGATGCCGAGGTCTTCGGGCAACGCGATCAAGCCTTCGCGGCGCATGCGCGCGGTGTCTTTCGGGTTATGGCGCATGCCGATGACGGTGACGCCCGCGACGGCGGCGATCATCGCTTGGCGTTCTTCCAGCGAGCGCGCCTTGTACAAATAGGCGATGCCTTCTTCGGTCAGCAGGTGGGTGACGTCGTCGCCGTAAATCATGATCGGCGCCAGCGGCATACCGCTTTTGCGTGCGACTTCCACAGCGTCGAGGGTTTCGACGAAAGTCGGTTTGCCGCCCTCCTGGAACGTCTCGACCATTTGCACCACCAGTTTTTTGCCGCGTTCGAGCAAGGCTTCCGGCGCATCGTCGTGACGCATGTCAAGCCAGGCCGGCGTGCCGTGACGGCGACCGCGCGGATCGTGGCCCATGTTTGGCGCACCACCGAAACCGGCGAGGCGTCCGCGAGTCACGGTGGAGGAATGGCCGTCGCCGTCGACTTGCAGGGTCGCGCCAATGAACAGGTCCACCGCGTACTGCCCGGCCAATTGGCAGAACATCCGGTTGGAGCGCAGCGAGCCGTCCCGGCCGGTGAAGAACACGTCGGGCCGGGCGGCGATGTAGTTTTCCATCCCCAGTTCGGTGCCGAAGCAATGCACGCTTTCGACCCAGCCGCTTTCAATCGCCGGGATCAGGGTCGGGTGCGGATTGAGCGTCCAGTTGCGGCAGATCTTGCCTTTGAGGCCGAGGGATTCGCCGTAGGTCGGCAGGATCAATTCGATGGCGGCGGTGTTGAAACCGATGCCGTGGTTCAGCGACTGGACGTTGTGTTTTTCGTAGATCCCGCGAATCGCCATCATCGCCATCAACACGTGCACAGGCTTGATGTGGCGTGGGTCGCGGGTGAACAGCGGTTCGATGTAGAACGGCTTGTCCGCCACCACCACGAAATCGACCCAGGACGCGGGGATATCGACGCGGGGCAGGTCAGTGACGTCGTCCACCAGTTGATTGACCTGGACGATAACGATGCCATCGCTGAACGCCGCCGGTTCGATCAATGCGGGCGTGTCTTCGGTGCTCGGGCCGGTGTAGATGTTGCCGGCGCGGTCGGCCATGAAACCGGCCGAGAGCACGACGTTGGGAATCAGGTCCACCACCAGTCGTGCGTAGAGTTCGATGTAGGTGTGAATCGCGCCGATTTCCAGCAGGCCATCTTCCAGCAACTGGCTGATACGCAGGCTCTGGGTGCCGGCGAAGGAGAAATCGAGCTTGCGGGCGATGCCGCGTTCGAAGAGATCAAGATGCTCGGAGCGGCCGACGCTGGGCATGATCATGTGCAAGTCATGCAGCTTGGCGGGGTCAGCCTTGGCCAGGGAGCGCGAAAGGAAATCCGCCTGCTTCTGGTTATTGCCCTCCAGCACCACACGGTCGCCGGGCAGAATCAACGCCTCCAGCGCCGCGACGATGTTCTCGGTGGGCAACACCACGCCGTCGGCAAAGCCTTTGACCAACTCAAGACGCCGCTGCTTCTCGCTGCGCCGCCGCGTCCATCGCGAGTCGGGGGATATTGTTGTTGTCATGACCACTCCACGGGTTCGCTGTCGTGGGGCCACCTTAGGAGGGATGTGTGAGGGCATCAATCAAGCGCAGCGTTGGATCGTTACGCTTAGGTTAATGGTTGGCCGGGCTGACGCCTTCGCGGGCAAGCCTCGCTCCTACAAGGTCGCGTCGTACACAACCTCTGCGAACGACACAAACCTGTAGGAGCGAGGCTTGCCCGCGAAGAGGCCAGAACAATCACCGCAGTTTTCACTGCCGGACCACTACAGCCCTACCATCTGCTGCTGCACCCGAACCAGAAGCTGCTCAGCGCTTTCCAACAACTGCGCCAACAACGCCGGATCTTCATCCATATAGCCTTCGTACTCCGCCAGATTCCGGCGCTCATGACACAAGGCAAACAACCGTACCTGCACCTTGCCAATATCCGCCGTGTGAACCAGACACTGAAACACCAGATATCGCTTGTCCGAACGGTAACCACATAAGCGAAGCGCCGTCAGAGCCAAGGCATGGGCAGCGTTATAAGCCAGGTCGAAACGGCTCGCGAAGGACAGTGAAGCCGTTTGCGCATCTTTCAATCGATCCACCGCCGAACGCATCAGCCCTTCGCATTCCTTGCGATCCGGCGGTTCGGCTTTCAGTCCACCGCTACGTAACAGATTCTCCAGATTCTCGTTGCTGCCCATCCTTGGACTCCAAAGGGTTTTGCCCCATCAGATTGATCTTGTCCTGCTGCGCCACACGCACGACAAAACTGTTTTCAGCCGCCAGTTTTGCGGCCCAGTCGTCGGGGGTGTAGAGCGTCGGGTTGAGGACGCGGCCCAGTTGCTCTTCCAGGGGCATGAGCCGCTCCATCACTTCACTGTAGTGCAGGCCTTCGCCGATCAGCATGAGATCAATGTCACTGGATGCGTTTGCCGAATCCTTGGCGATGGAGCCGTACACAAATGCCCAGGTGATCTGTTCGGCAAAGGGTTGCAGCGCCTGGCGCAGGGGCTCGGCGATGCCGAAGGTTTTGCGGGCGATGCCCAACAGTTCGGCATAGATCGGGCAGTCGGGATTGGCTTGGTAGTGAGTCTGGTTACCTTGGCGCGTCAGGGTCAGCACGCCGGCCTGCTGCAACCGATCTAGTTCGCGCATGAGGCTGCCTTTACCCACTTGAGCCCAGCGAGCGATTTCGTTGGCATAAAAACTTTGGTCGGGTTTGCCAAACAACAAGCCCAACACTTTTTGCTGGGTGGTGGTGAACAAGGCTTCGCTGAGGGAAAGGTTTTTCACAGTGGCAACCGAAGAGTCCCAAAAAGGGAACGATAGGTCCCTTTTTGGGAATCTTCAACCTTCGCCAGCTAAATGGGGGAACGATCAACCTTGGCCGGCTAAATGGGTATTTGTGTTTAAAAGTTGCGGCGTAGGAAGGGTTGGCGGCTACGCGGTCTGACGTCACTGCCTACAGCAATGGGGGAACACGCTGACTGGTGGGGTTTTCTGTTGGTCTTTATCGTTTGGGGGTCGCTGCCAATTCAGCGACCGGGTCTGGAATCCCGAGGTGTAGAAGGCGCGAAAGCGCCCCTCATGACGTATGCTTGCGCACCTTTAATGTGTGCATTCAGTTATGGCGGCTGTGCGCGGGAGACCTTCGGGTCTACCGGGTTTTCTCCACCTCGGGTTCCAGCCCGCGTACAGCTGCCACCCCTTCGGCTGGAACCGAGGGAGCAGCTGAAACTCATTACTGGAGATTTCACTATGTTCAAAGCTACCCCCAACCCTCCGGAATCCGGCACCGATTCCCCAGAAGCGCTCGACGCAAAAAAAATGAAAGAAGCCGCCGACCGCGCCTTCGCCCACTACTTTCCCCCAGCTGACGAAAAACCAGCCAAACGCCGTCGATACCAACTCTTCGCCGTTTCCCCGGAAATCATCGACCCCGAGGCCCTGCTGGCCAATGCTTCCGAAGATCTGCTCTCCATCAGCGCGATTGCGGCTGACCTGGCGGACGATGTGGAAGGCACGCGCCGTTCGGTAGCTTTGGCGATCAGCCGTTTGACGGATGGGGTGCAGTTGTTGGTGGAGCGGGTGCTGGATCACCATGAGGCGTTGGCTGAGGCCAAACTCTAGCCGTTACGCCTGATCGTTCCCACGCGCAGCAAAGGAATGCAGCCCGGGACGCTCTGCGTCCCATTCGAGAGCTGGAACGCGGAGCGTCCCTTGAGGCATTCCTTTGCTGCGCGTGGGAACGATCAGTGGGTTAGGCCGGCAGTGATCAGCAGTTCTTCCAGCGCCAGCAAATCCGGCACCTTCGCCACCTGCTCCCCGATCTGCACCGCCGCCTGTTCCAGCGGACACAGCGGCACATCCACATAGCTCAACTGGCTATCGAGCTTGTAAGACCGCGGAATCCCCTGCACCAGCAGGGCAATGAACTTCAACTCCGGTCGCCCGCCCAGTGCATTGAGGATAACGATCCGTACGCGCTCGCCAATCACCACTTTCTGGCCACACGCCGACTCAAAACTGAGCAACGGAATCTGCCGATCCCGCCACGTCACCAGCCCCAGATACCACGGCGGTGTATCAAGGTCGAACGCCGCCGGCTGATAGTCGATCAGCTCCGCAACCGCGACGTTGGGCAGGATCAAATTGCGATCCGCCAAGGGCAGCAACAGCCCGGTGAGGTTGCTGGTGCGATGCTCAAGCATGGGTTCTGCTCCACAGGGCGATGCTTTCGAGCAGCACCGATTCCTGATATGGCTTGCCGAGGTAGTCGTTGACGCCGATGGCCATCGCACGGTCGCGGTGTTTTTGGCCGGTGCGCGAGGTGATCATGATGATCGGCAGGTGTTGCAGGCGTTCGTCGGCGCGCACCTGAGTGGCGACTTCGAAGCCGTCCATGCGCGGCATTTCGATGTCCAGCAGCATCACGTCGGGCAGGTGATCTTCGAGCAGCAGCATGGCATCGACCCCGTCCTTGGCGGTCAGCACGTTCATGCCGTGGCGTTCAAGCAAACGGCTGGTGACCTTGCGCACGGTCACCGAGTCGTCCACCACCAAAACCAGCAATGGCTTGTGCGGCTCGGCTTCGACATCCTGAGTCACCGGTCGTTGTGGCACACGGGCCTGCATCGCGCGGATCGGCGCGAGCAAATCAAGAATCAGCACCACGCGGCCATCCCCGAGAATCGTCGCCCCGGACAAGCCCTGCACCGCCGCAAATTGCGGGCCGAGGCTCTTGACCACGATCTCCCGGGTGCCGGCCATGGAGTCCACCTGCACCGCGATGTGCCGCTCGTTGCATTGCACCAGCAACACCGGCAACGGCAGGCTCTGGCCCAGCAGTTTCGGGCGGGTGCTGGTTTTCAGCAGTTCGCCGAGGTAGCACAGTTCGTAGTGCTGCCCGGCGTATTTGTAGGTCGGCGGATCGAGGCGGTAATGGCCTTCGAGTTCGTTGGGCAACACGCGGACGATGCCGTCGATGGTGTTCAGCGGGATCGCGTATTGATCATCAAAGCACTGCACCATCAGCGCCCGGTTGACCGACACGGTAAACGGCAAGCGAATGCGAAAATGCACGCCCTGCCCCGGCACAGAATCGATAAACATGCTGCCACCAAGCTGCCGCACCTCTTCATGCACCACGTCCATACCCACGCCACGCCCGGAAATCTGGGTGATTTTTTCGGCGGTGGAGAACCCCGGTTGCAAGATGAATTGCAGCACGTCGCGGTCGCTGATGTCGCTGTCCGGCGCGAGCATGCCGCGCTTGATCGCCTTGCGCCGCACCGCGTCCAGCGGCACGCCGGCGCCGTCGTCGCGGATGTCGAAAATGATGTCGCCACCCTCTCGCGACAGATCAAGGGTGATGCGGCCCTGAGCCGGTTTACCCGCCGCGATCCGCACGTCGGCAGACTCCAAGCCATGATCCACGGCGTTACGCAGCATGTGTTCCAGCGGCGCGGCCATGCGTTCCAGCACGTTGCGATCCATCTCGCCTTCAGCGTTGCCGACGACGAATTCCACGTCCTTGCCCAACTCGCCGGACACCTGGCGGACGATGCGTTTCAAACGCGGCAGCATCCGTTCGAACGGCACCATGCGCGTGCGCATCAGGCCTTCCTGCAATTCGGTGTTGATGCGGCCCTGCTGTTGCAGCAGGTTTTCCGCGTCCTGATTGGTCCGGTCGAGGGTTTCCTTGAGGTCGAGCAAGTCGGAGGCGGATTCGAACAAGGCGCGGGACAGTTGCTGCAATTGCGAGTGGCGGTCCATTTCCAGCGGATCGAATTCTTCGTAGCCCAGGCGTTCGGCTTCGACTTGCTGACGGCTGAGAATCCGCCCTTGGGTTTCGGTATCGAGCCGGCGCAACTGATCGCGCATACGCTCGATGGTGGTTTCCATCTCGCTCAGGGCCACGCGGGCGTCGTTGACCTGTTGCTCGATACGGCCACGGAAGATCGAGGTTTCCCCGGCGAGGTTGACCAGATCGTCCAGCAGTTCTGCCGAAACCTTGACCATGTCCGCGCCGGCATCCGGTGCCGGTGTTTCAACCTTAACCGTAACGGGCGCAACGACCGGCGCTTCGGGCACCGCCGGATGGCTGAAGTTCTTGATCGCATCGATCAGCCGATCTGCCGGCGGGCAAGGTTGCCCGGCGCGGGTAGCGTCGAGCATCTGCGCCAGTCGGTCGTGGCTGCTTTGCAACAGCGTGAACAGCGGCGCCGTCGGTTGCAGCACACCCGCCGACAGGCCTTCGTAGAGGAATTCCAGTTCATGGGCCAAATCGCCAATCGGGGCGATTTCCACCATCCGCGCGCCGCCCTTCAGCGTGTGCAAATCCCGCAGCAGGGTTTCCACTTCCTGGCGATTCGACGGCTCGGCCTGCCAGCGCACCAGCGCCGCGCCAGAGTTTTCGATGATGTCGAAACCTTCTTCAAGGAAGATCTCCAGCAGCTCAGGGTCATGCCCCGGCGAATCATGTTCGTGGGCCGGTTCGACCGGTTCCGGCGTGCCGGTATTGCCCTGGCGAAAGGTGCGAATGGCTTCAATCAGTTCGTCGGGATCGCCCAACGGCTTCTGGCTCTGCAACTGTTCAAGCAGCACCGCCAAGCGGTCATGGCTGGTTTGCAGCAACCGCGCCAGTGCTTCGCTGTGGCTAAAACGGCGATCAACCAAACCTTCGTAAAGGTTTTCCAGTTCATGGGCCAGGTTACCGACCGCCTCGACCTCGGCCATGCGCGCGCCGCCCTTGAGGGTGTGCAAATCCCGCTGCAAGGACGACAACGGCGCGGCGTTGTCCGGGTCGCTCAGCCAGCGCTGCAAAGCCTGGCCGGCGCTTTCGAGGATATCCACCGCTTCTTCAAGGAAGATCGAAACGATCTCATCGTCGTGTTCAATCTGCGTCGCTGTCTGTGAAAGCTCAGCGGTGGCAGTGCCCAGTTCACGAATGCTCAAACTACGGCTGCCGTCACTACGAATCAGACCCATGGCCGACGGGTCGAGACTCGTATCGAGCAGACCACGCAAGGCCCGGATCCGCTCCGGTTGCGGGCTGACTTCCTGGCCAGCAGCCAGTTCGTCGAGCATGTTGATCAGCGCTTCGTGGGCACTTTGCGCTTCATGGAAAAACTCGTCGCTAACCGCCAGGCTGCTCTCTTCCACCGCGCCATACAGGTCGAGCAAGGCTTCGCACAGTTCATCCACCGGGTGCAGATCGGCCAGGTGCGCGCCTTCGCCGAGGGTGGTCAACTCGTCCAGCAATGCGCTGAGTTCCTGACGTTCGCCGGGGTGTTGCTGCCAGCGCCGCAGCAGGCTTTCCGCGTCGAGCAGGATGTCCA
Source organism: Pseudomonas sp. ADAK2 (assembly GCF_012935755.1). Lineage (GTDB taxonomy): Bacteria > Pseudomonadota > Gammaproteobacteria > Pseudomonadales > Pseudomonadaceae > Aquipseudomonas. Next base: position 4,958,140 of record NZ_CP052862.1, on the reverse strand, counting down.
TGCCTTGGGCGAGGAAGTTGTTGATCAGTTGTGGATCACGCTTGATCCGCAAGCCCCGGTTCGGCGCGCTGAGGATGGCTTCCAGGCGTTCGTCCAGCAGGGTTTGCGTGCGCTCGATCAACGAACGGGCGCCAGGAATCTCGGCCAACGGATCAGTCTTTAGCTGACGCAAGCCGAGGCGGAACAGCCCTTCGGCTTCCAGCAGCAATTCGACTTCATCCAAGTCCAGCGCAATCAGGTGCGCCTTGTACTCGCGGGCCAAGTGATCCAGCGGCGCGGCGAGTTCGGCAATCGGCAACACGCCAGCCATCGAGGCGCTGCCCTTGAGCGTATGCAAGGCACGCTGCAACTCGTCGCTGGCTTGCAGCGGCACATGCTCGGCGGCTTGATCGAGGTAGCGATTGAGGCTGGCGAGGTGGGTTTCGGCTTCGTTGCGAAAGATCTCCAGCAACAACGGATCGAGAGCGGCGACGTCCTGGGTGTCCTCGTCGGACAGCGTTGCATCGCCCTTGGCCAAGGCGTGAGCCCGGGCGGCGAAGCGGTCCACATCGTCGCGCTGGCGCTGGGCATTGCCGGCAAAATCGGTGATCAGTTCCGGCAGCAGGTTCAGGGCGTCGGTCAGCAGTTGTTGCACCGCCGGCCCAGGTTCCACGCTGTGCTCCAGCACGCGGTTGAGCAGGTTTTCCACGGCCCAGGCCAGCTCACCGAGCACCAACGCGCGGACCATTCGGCCGCTGCCTTTCAAGGTGTGGAAGGCGCGACGCAGTTCGCTCAAGGCAGCAGTGTCGCCCACGTTGGCCGACCAGCGCGGCAAGTATTCGCGCAGCACTTCCAGAACTTCGTCGGTTTCTTCGAGGAACACTTCCCGCAGTTCATCGTCCACCGGTTCTTCGCCCACTGGCGGCGGTAACAGGCTGCCCGGGGTGTTCAGGGCGGGCGGGTTGACGGCGGACACCGGGCTGGCCAATACAGCGGCCAGGGATTGCACAGTTTCGGGATCGTCCAGCTCCTGAAGGTCTTGCATGACCTGGGCTTCGTTGGGGCTGAGCACGTCTTCCAGCACCGGTACGAGTTTTTCGCTGGGAAAAAACCCGAGGGCGGCCAGGCTGTTTTCCGCGACATCGAGCAGGTGTTCGCCCGCCTCTTGCGGGTCGTCGTTCAGACGTTCCAGGTAATACTCGATGCTGGTGATGACGTCGGCGAGGCTGTCCAGTTGCTGCCAGCCGGGGTGATCAGTGTCCACCAGCAAGTGCTCGCGGATGAAGCCGTTGCAGGCTTCGATCAGGCTCGCGGCGCGGCTCAGCGGAATCATCGCCAACGCACCACGAACCTGGGTCAGCAATGCCGGCAACGGTTGCAGTTGCTGGCGATCCCAATCGGCATCGATGTAGTCGACGATCATGTCCTTGGCTTGTTGCAGGCAGATCCGCGCTTCGCGGATGACGATCTGATGAATCTGCGTCAGGTCGGTGGTGGGCAGGCGACTTTCTTCCTGGCTCTCCGGCTCCACGGTGCCGACCATCCCGGCCAGCGTCGCTTCGACGTAGAGCAACGCCCCGGCCACGTCCATGAGGATCGCGTCGTTGGGTTCGCGTTGCCCTTGGGCCAGGCTCAACACCACCGCCAGTTGATCGATGATGACCTTGCGCGGCTGGCCAAAACCGAGCACCGCCAGGGTGTCGGCGATTTGCCGCAGCGGCGCCAGCAGGCTTTCCAGGTCGGAGGTGTGCTGGCGATCGCTGCGCACGAACAGGTCCAGGCGTTCCTTGACCCGCACCAGTTCTTCGCACAGGGCGGCGAGCACCGAGCGCATGGCATCGCGGTCGGGGCCGGCGAGGCGTGCGCGTTCTTCGTCGACCATCGCGCTGTCAGGCAGCGCATCGTCCAGTCCGTAGCGATCTTTCATGGTCAGCATCTGCCCGGTGGGATGTTCGGCTTTGGCAATGTAGAACAACAAGCTTTTAAGCAGCTCGGGCGGCGGCGCCTGATTGACCCCGGCCATGCCTTGTTCCAGCAAGCGTTTGAGTTCCTTGTCGGCGTCCTTGAACAGACTACGCAGGGCCGGGCTGTTGGCAATCGCGCCGTTGCGCAGGCCTTCGACCAGCGCCGAAGCGACCTGCCACAACGGGCTCAGCGGCGCGTTACCGCACAACGTTTCAAGCTTGGTGAAGACCTTGGTCAGGTAATCCAGATTCGTCTCGCCATCCTGTTCGCGAAGCAAACCGACCAACGCCATTTGCAACATCTGCCGCAACTTGCGCAGCACATTCGGTAGTTCGGGTGGTTCCAGCAGCGCCAGATCGTCTTGATCCAGCGCCGGCAAGTCCGGCAGTTGCGGGCTGAACAGGCTGGTTTCCGAGAGCAGGCTTTCACCCCGGGCGCTGCGCAGATCGTTGATCAGCGGCAGCACCACCAGCGGCAAGTCGCGGCGGGCGCCTTGCACCCGGTCGAGGTAGATCGGCAACTGCCCCAAGGCCTGTCTTAACAGATGAATGGCTTCATCGCGATGACTGACGCGGTTTTGTTGCAGGGCAGCAGTCAGTTGCTCCATCTCTTCGGCGAGCAGGGCCGCGCCGTAGAACTCGACCATCTGCAAACCGCCGTGGACCTGATGGATGCACGCCAGGCACTCGCCCAGCGCGTAAGTCGCCTGCGGGTCATCCAGCAGTTGCTCCAACGCCTGATGAGCCTGCTTCAGCGTTTCGGCAATCTCGCCTTTGACCCACTCGAGGGCCACATAGTCGTGCCGATCACCCATAACCACTCCACTCTTCATTCTTTACGCCCGCAGGCGGTTCAAGCCTTGTCCGTGGCCGGCTTGGGCTCGGTCGGCAAGGTGAAACCCGACACCGAGCGGCGCAACTGGCTGGCCATTTTCGCCAGGTTGCCGATGCTTTCGGCGGTCGCCGTGGAACCGGACGAGGTCTGCGAGGTGATCTGCTGGATCACGTTCATGGTCAGGGAAATCTGCCCCGCCGACGACGTCTGTTGCTGCGCGGCGTTGGAAATGCTCTGGATCAGCGCCGCCAACGTCTTCGACACGCCTTCGATTTCTTCCAGGGCCACACCGGCATCCTGCGCCAGCCGCGCGCCACGCACCACTTCGGTGGTGGTCTGCTCCATGGAAATCACCGCTTCATTGGTATCAGTCTGGATCGCCCGGACCAGGGTTTCAATTTGTCGGGTCGCGGCGGACGAACGTTCGGCCAAACGCTGGACTTCGTCGGCGACCACGGCAAAGCCGCGCCCGGCATCACCAGCCATCGAGGCCTGGATCGCTGCGTTGAGCGCCAGGATGTTGGTCTGGTCGGCAATGTCGTCGATCAGGCTGACGATGTCGCCGATTTCCTGGGAAGACTCGCCCAGGCGCTTGATGCGTTTGGCGGTGTCCTGGATCTGTTCGCGAATGTTGTCCATGCCGTGGATGGTGTTGTGCACCACCTCGTTGCCCTTGTTGGCGATTTCCACCGAACGCTCGGCCACCGCTGAGGATTCGGCGGCGTTGGCCGAGACCTGATCGATGGACTGCGCCATGTCGTTGATCGCCGTCGAAGCTTCGGAAATCTGCTGCGCCTGATGCTCCGAGGCCTGGGCCAGGTGCATGGCGGTGGCCTGGGTTTCCTGCACGGCGGCGGCGACTTGGCCGGCAGTGAGGTTGATGGTGGCCACCAGATCGCGCAGCTGGTCCACGGAATAGTTGATCGAGTCGGCGATGGTGCCGGTGAAGTCTTCGGTCACCGAAGCAGTCACGGTCAGGTCGCCGTCGGCCAGGTCTTCGATTTCGTCGAGCAGACGCATGATCGCGTTTTGGTTGCGCTCGTTCTTCTCGGCGGTTTCCTGGAGCTGGCGGTTGGTTTCGCGAACCATCACCAGGCCAATGAGGATGATCGACATCAGCGCCAACAGGCCCAGCACGTAGCCGCCGATAGTGTCGGTGTTGCGCCCGCCGGCGAGGTTTTCGAAACCGGTGGCCAGGTGCGAGGCTTCATCGAGCAAGGTTTGCGACAAGGTGAAGATGCTGGTGGCCGATTCGCGGACCTTGAACAGCTCCGGCGAGGTTTCGAGGATTTCATCCACCGAACCGGAGACGAATTCGAACAGTTCGGAGATTTCGGTCAGGCGCGCCCGGGCATCCTTGTCTTCGACCTGGCTGACTTTCAGCGCCGGATTGCCCTGGAGCATGCCGTTGAGCACCAGGCCGAAACGTGCGGCATCGCGGCCGAAGGCGTCGGCGGCTTGCTGGGAGTTTTCGTCGCCGGAGAGCACGGTATTCACGGCACCGAGAATCCGTTCAGCCAGCAATGACTGACGCTGGGCCATGGCGACCTGGGCTGCCGGGGCGCCACGCTGAAGGAGGATTTCGACGACTTTTTCGTACTCGACCTGCAACTGCGGCACGGTTTCGGCCAGGGTCGCGGCGACTTGATGCAGCGACAGCACAGTCTGTTCGCTGGAGAGAATGGCGTCGGTGTTTTTCAGCAGGCGTTCCCAGTCCAGCTGCACGGCGCGCATTTCCGGGCGCACGGTGGACGGCGCGGGCGGCAGGCCGGTGCTCGGGTCGCCTTTCTTCAGGTAACCCCAGCGCTGGGCGAAGTCGTTGCGCGCATCGCTGAGCAACTTGAACGCGGCAGCCTTGCCGGCGGCGGCTTCGGTGGCGTTCTTGGCGATGCGCTGAGACAGCACGCGCAGCTCACCGGCGTGGCCGATGTACTGTTTGTCGTAGGTGGCCTGGGTGTTGAGGTAAGCGAAGTTGGCGAACAGCAGCATGATGAAGATGATCAGCGCGATAAACAGCACGATGATCTGCGAACGGCTGCGCGATCCTTCCGGGGTACCTGTTTTTGCTTTTGTCATCGGTCCTCGCCTGAACAGCTGAATTATCTGTGGCCGCCAATCACTCGACGCCAACGCGATCCCTTGTAGCAGCTGGCGTAGCCTGCGTCCGGCCGCGAAGCGGTCGTAAATCCTGGCGTCGCCGTGTATCTGGAAAACCGCGGAGCCTGATAATGCGAGGGCTTCGCCCTCGAACGCAGCCTTCGGCAGTTGCTACAGAAGAGCAGCGCGTTCGAGCCTACACCGCGACATGCATGAAGTCCTGGGACTGCGCCAACGCAAACGGGCTGAACACTTGCCAGCTCTGTTCACGCTGGAACCGACCCTGGACGAACGCCTCCATCGCGCCGTTCAGCTCATTCGGCGGCACCGTTTCCAGGCTGTCCTGGGCAAAGTGCTGCAAGCCGTAGACTTCATCGACCATCAATCCGGCAAACACGTCTTTGTATTCCACCACCAGCACCCGCCGCTGCTTGCGCACCGCCGACAGCTCATGACCAAAGAAGCCGCAGACATCCATGATCGGCAACAACCGCCCGCGCAGGTTGGCCACGCCTTTGACCCAGGGTTTGACGCCGGGCAGTTGGGTGTAGCGCGGTTCGTGCAGGACTTCGCTGACTTCGCCCATCGGCGCGACGTACCAGTGCTCGCCCAGGCGAAAACCGATGCCGCTCCAGCTGTCCTGTCGCGATGGCTGGGACGGCAAGTCCGCCGCCAGCACGCGGCAACGCTGGTCGATCTGCAGCAGCAGTTCGAAAGCCGTCAGCGACTCGCTCATGGGCGGGCGATCAACCGGCCAGCACGTTGTTCAGGGTCTTGATCAGGGTTTCTTCGTCGACCGGTTTGGTCAGGTAGTCCTTGGCGCCCTGGCGGGTGCCCCAGACCTTGTCGGTTTCCTGATCCTTGGTGGTGATGATGATCACCGGGATGTGCCCGGTGTCCGGGTCTTTGGTCAACTGGCGGGTGGCCTGGAAACCGTTGAGGCCGGGCATGACGATGTCCATCAGCACCGCGTCGGGTTTTTCCTGGCGGGCCAGGGCTACGCCGTCGGCGCCGTTTTCGGCTTTCAACACTTCATGACCGTGCTTTTCCAGCATGCCGGTCAGTTTGTACATTTCAGTCGGCGAATCATCGACGATCAGAATACGTGCCATGGTCTTCCCCATTCTTGTCAACACCGGGCCCGCTGGCCGAGCGTCACTGTGCGTGTCCTACTGCGGCAAAACGGCGGCGAAGCCCGGAACATGGGCCTGGATCGCGTTCAGCAGTTCTTCCTTGCTGAAAGGCTTGGTCAAAAACTGGTCGGAGCCGACGATGCGCCCCTTGGCCTTGTCGAACAGCCCGTCCTTGGACGACAGCATAATCACTGGCGTGGACTTGAACGCACTGTTGTTCTTGATTAAAGCGCAGGTCTGATAACCATCCAGACGCGGCATCATGATGTCGACAAAGATAATGCCCGGGTGATTGTCGGCAATCTTGGCCAGCGCATCGAAACCATCGACGGCGGTGATGACTTCACAGCCCACGTTTTTCAGCAGCGTTTCGGCGGTGCGGCGAATCGTCTTCGAATCGTCGATCACCATGACCTTCAAGGCGCTGGAATGCTGTTCCATAAATGCTCTACCGTCGCCTTTGCGAATCAATTTGTCCGTTTGACGGCTCGAAACCCTTGATACTGAAGGGCCAGCGCGACATGGCGACCTTTTTAGCACAGTCTCCAAATCCAATCTATCGGCCGACCGGTGCAGTGGTTTTTCCTTGACCGGGAACACACTCAGCGCCACTCTGACGCCACTTTTTCGCGTCCTTTCGGACCACCCTATTTCGAGGAAAAACCCATGAGCGTTCGCGTCGGGATTGTCATGGACCCAATCGCCAGCATCTCCTATAAAAAGGATAGCTCGCTGGCCATGCTGCTGGCCGCACAAAAGCGCGGCTGGGAACTGTTCTATATGGAACAGCGGGATTTGTACCAGGGCGAAGGTGAAGCACGGGCGCGGATGCGGCCGCTGAAAGTCTTCGCCAACCCTGAGAAGTGGTTCGAACTGGAAGCCGAGACCGACGCGCTGCTGAGCGATCTGGATGTGATCCTGATGCGCAAGGATCCGCCCTTCGACATGGAGTTCGTTTACTCCACGTACCTGCTGGAGCAAGCCGAGCGCGCGGGCGTGCTGGTGGTCAACAAGCCGCAGAGCCTGCGTGACTGCAATGAAAAGCTGTTCGCCACGCTGTTCCCGCAGTGCACGCCGCCGACCGTAGTCAGCCGCCGCGCCGACGTGTTGCGTGAATTCGCCGCCAAGCACGGTGATGTGATCCTCAAGCCGCTGGACGGCATGGGCGGCACCTCGATCTTCCGTCACCGCGCGGGTGATCCAAACCTGTCGGTGATCCTCGAAACCCTGACCGCGCTAGGCACTCAGCAGATCATGGGCCAGGCCTACTTGCCGGCGATCAAGGATGGCGACAAGCGCATCCTGATGATCGACGGCGAACCGGTGGATTACTGCCTGGCGCGGATTCCGGCCGCGGGTGAAACCCGTGGCAACCTCGCCGCCGGTGGTCGTGGCGAAGCCCGTCCGCTGAGCGACAAGGACCGCTGGATCGCCGCCCAGGTCGGCCCGACCCTGCGCGAAAAAGGCCTGCTGTTCGTGGGCCTGGACGTGATCGGCGAGAGCCTGACCGAAATCAACGTCACCAGCCCGACCTGCATTCGCGAGATTGATAACGCGTTTGGCACCGATATCGGCGGCCTCTTGATGGATGCCATCGATCAGAAGCTCAAGGCCCGTTGATATAGAACAGCCGAGAAACGACCAACATTGCGTTATCATCCGCGGCCTGTGAAAAACGCGATGTTGGTTTTCTTGTTATGACGCTCCCGTCCGATCTGCCCGTTGAACTCGCCCATCGTGGCGTGCGCCCGGCCGATCGCCTCGGTTTTACCCTGTTTCTCGCGGCGTTGATTCACCTGGCCTTGCTGTTGGGCGTCGGCTTTACCATGGTCGAACCCAAGCAGATCAGCAAAACCCTGGAAATCACCCTCGCTACCTTCAAAAGCGAAACCAAGCCCAAGAAAGCCGATTTTCTTGCGCAAGAGAATCAGGAAGGCAGCGGCACCCTGGATAAAAAGGCGATTCCCAAGACCACCGAGGTCGCGCCGTTCCAGGACAACAAGGTGCAGAAAGTCACCCCTCCGCCGGCAGCCAAGCCTGAAGTGCCGGAAGCCGCGCCCAAGGCGTCCGTGACCACCGTCGCGCCGAAGCCGAAAAAAGCCCCGGCCAAGAACGAAGAACCCAAGACCCCGCCCAAACCCGCCGTGGCCGCGCCGACGTTTGACAGCTCGCAGCTGTCCAGCGACATCGCCAGCCTCGAAGCGGAACTGGCCAACGAACAACAGCTGTACGCCAAACGCCCGCGCATCCACCGTTTGAGCGCGGCTTCGACCATGCGCGACAAGGGCGCCTGGTATAAGGACGAGTGGCGCAAGAAGGTCGAGCGCATCGGCAACCTCAACTACCCCGATGAAGCGCGGCGCAAGCAGATCTACGGCAACTTGCGCCTGATGGTCTCGATCAACCGCGACGGCTCGCTGTATGAAGTGCTGGTGCTGGAGTCCTCCGGGCAACCGCTGCTGGATCAGGCCGCGCAGCGGATTGTGCGACTGGCGGCACCGTTTTCGCCGTTTACCGGGGATTTGTCGGATATTGATCGACTGGAAATCATCCGCACCTGGAAATTTGCTCGCGGCGACAAATTGTCGAGTAATTAAAGGTTACGCAGTCTGTGTAGCAGCTGGCGAAGCCTGCGTTCGAGGACGCAGTCCTCGCAATCCTGTAAAACGAGGTCATCCTGAAGAAATGATGTATGGCTATTTACGACTGCTTCGCAGCCGAACGCAGGCTTCGCCAGCTGCTACAGGGGCGTACGACACCATTTCCTGTGCATCCCCAGCTTGTCAGTTCGCCCCTCCAACGCCACACTAGCGCTCATGAAGAACGTCAGCCCCAGCTACCTCAAGCATCACTTCCTGATCGCCATGCCACACATGGCCGACCCGAACTTTGCGCATACCTTGACCTACATCGTCGAGCACACGGCCAATGGTGCCATGGGGCTGGTGGTCAACCGTCCGCAAGAACTGAACCTGGCCGATATCCTCGAGCAATTGCGCCCTGACATCGAGCCGCCATTGCTCTGTCAGCATGTGCCGATTTTTATCGGCGGCCCGGTGCAGACCGATCGCGGCTTTGTCCTGCACCCGTCGGGGAAATCCTTCCAGGCGACCGTTGATCTGGAAGGCGAGCTGTCCTTGTCCACGTCCCAGGACGTGCTGTTCGCCATCGCTGACGGCGTCGGGCCGGCGAAAAGCGTGATCACCCTCGGCTACGCCGGTTGGGAAGCCGGGCAACTGGAGGCTGAATTGGCCGACAACGCCTGGCTGACCTGCCCGTACAACGCCGACATCCTCTTCAACACCAGCAGCGAATCACGCCTCGAAGCGGCGGCCCGGCATCTGGGGATCAACCTCAGCCTGCTGACCAGCCAGGCGGGCCACGCCTGATGGCCCTGCGACTGATTCTGGGTTTTGACTACGGCACTAAACAGATCGGCGTGGCGGTCGGCCAGGTGATTACCGGCCAGGCCCGCGAGCTGTGCACCTTGAAGGCGCAAAACGGGATTCCCGACTGGAATCAGGTCGAAGCCCTGATCAAGGAATGGAAACCCGACGCCGTGGTGGTCGGCCTGCCGCTGAACATGGACGGCACGCCCAGCGACATGTGTCTGCGGGCCGAGAAGTTCGCCCGCCGCCTCAACGGCCGCTACAACCTGCCCTTCTATACCCACGACGAACGCCTGACCACGTTTGAAGCCAAGGGCGAGCGGCGTGATCGTGGCGGGCAGAAAGGCAGTTACCGCGACAACCCGGTCGATGCCATCGCCGCCGCCCTGCTGCTGCAAGGCTGGCTCGACGAAAACACCGCACTGTTTGAATCCTGAGCATCGAATCCTGAAGAGCCGCTGCAAGCGACTCTCTATAGCGACAACCCGAGCCAAACCCCGCACGCACCGGCTCGGGCCCAAGAAGGAGCAACCATGAGCCTGCCCAATCCCGCCGAACTGATCAGCCAGATGGCGATCCGTCTCAAGGCACACCTGGAACACCGTGGCATCAGCGAACCGCGCTACATCGGGATTCGTACCGGTGGCGTCTGGGTCGCCCAGGCATTGCTCGATGAACTGGGCAGCGATTCGCCCCTCGGCACCCTGGACGTCTCCTTCTACCGCGACGACTTCAGCCAGAACGGCCTGCACCCGCAAGTGCGCCCTTCGGCTTTGCCGTTCGAGATCGAAGGCCAGGACCTGGTGCTGATCGACGACGTATTGATGAGCGGCCGGACCATCCGCGCCGCCATGAACGAACTGTTCGACTACGGCCGCCCGGCCAGCGTGACGCTGGTGTGCCTGCTGGACCTGGACGCCGGCGAGCTGCCGATCCGCCCGAATGTGGTCGGCGCAACCCTGACGCTGGCCGCCCACGAACGGGTGAAACTGTCCGGCCCGGAACTCAAGCTCGAACTGCAAGACCTCGCCCTTTAATCCGCCCTATTGAGAGTCCCCCTCGCGATGACGCCTCTAGACACCAAGCGCCCGCTGCAGCTCAATGATCAGGGCCAGCTGCGCCACTTCCTCTCGCTCGACGGATTGCGCCGCGAGTTGTTGACGGAAATCCTCGACACCGCCGACTCGTTCCTCGAAGTCGGCGCCCGGGCCGTGAAGAAGGTCCCGTTGCTGCGCGGCAAGACCGTGTGCAACGTGTTCTTCGAGAACTCCACCCGCACCCGCACCACCTTCGAACTGGCGGCCCAACGGCTGTCGGCAGACGTGATCACGCTGAACGTCTCGACTTCGTCGGCGAGCAAGGGCGAAACCCTGCTCGACACCCTGCGCAACCTGGAAGCCATGGCCGCTGACATGTTCGTCGTACGCCACGGTGACTCCGGCGCCGCGCACTTCATTGCCGAGCACGTGTGCCCGCAAGTGGCGATCATCAACGGCGGCGACGGCCGTCACGCGCACCCGACCCAAGGCATGCTCGACATGCTGACGATTCGTCGGCACAAGGGCGGTTTCGAAAAGCTTTCAGTGGCCATCGTCGGCGACATCCTGCACTCGCGGGTCGCGCGCTCGAACATGCTCGCGCTGAAAACCCTCGGCTGCCCGGACATCCGCGTGATCGCGCCGAAAACCCTGCTGCCGATCGGCATCGAGCAATACGGCGTGAAGGTCTACACCGACATGACCGAAGGCCTGAAAGATGTGGACGTGGTGATCATGCTGCGCCTGCAACGCGAGCGCATGACCGGTGGCCTGCTGCCGAGCGAAGGCGAATTCTACCGCCTGTTCGGCCTGACCACCGCGCGCCTGGCCGGGGCCAAGCCGGATTGCATCGTCATGCACCCGGGGCCGATCAACCGTGGGGTGGAGATTGAGTCGGCGGTCGCCGACGGCCCGCACTCGGTGATCCTCAACCAGGTTACTTACGGTATTGCGATTCGTATGGCCGTGCTGTCCATGGCCATGAGCGGGCAGACTGCCCAGCGCCAATTCGAGCAGGAGAACGCCCAGTGAAGCTCAGCATTCTCGGCGCCCGCGTCATCGATCCAGCCTCGGGGCTGGATCAAGTTACCGATATCCACGTTGAAGCCTGCAAGATCGTCGCCCTTGGCGCGGCGCCGGCCGGTTTTGTCCCGGTCGAGACCATCGACGCCAAAGGCCTGGTGGCCGCGCCTGGGCTGGTGGACCTGAACGTCGCCCTGCGCGAGCCGGGCTACAGCCGCAAAGGTTCGATCGCCAGCGAAACCCGCGCTGCCGCTGCCGGCGGTGTCACCAGCCTGTGCTGCCCGCCGAAGACCAAACCGGTGCTGGACACCTCGGCCGTGGCCGAATTGATCCTCGACCGCGCCCGCGAGGCCGGCAACACCAAGGTCTTCCCGATTGGCGCCCTGAGCAAAGGCCTGGACGGCGAACAGCTGGCCGAGCTGGTCGCGTTGCGCGATGCCGGCTGCGTCGCCTTCGGCAACGGTCTGGAGAGCTTCCGCAATACGCGCACGCTGTGCCGAGCGCTGGAATACGCGGCGACCTTCGACCTGACGGTGATTTTCAACTCGCAGGATCATGACCTGGCCGAAGGTGGCCTGGCCCATGAAGGCCCGACCGCCAGTTTCCTTGGCTTGCCGGGGATTCCGGAAACCGCCGAAACCGTGGCCCTGGCCCGGGATCTGTTGCTGGTCGAGCAAAGCGGCGTGCGTGCGCACTTCAGCCAGCTCACCAGCGCTCGCGGCGTGGCCCTGATTGCTCAGGCCCAGGCGCGCGGCTTGCCGGTGACCGCCGATGTCGCTCTGTACCAGTTGATCCTGACCGACGAAGCGCTGATCGATTTCAGCAGCCTCTATCACGTCCAGCCGCCGCTGCGCACCCGCGCCGACCGTGATGGCCTGCGGGCGGCGGTGAAGTCCGGCGTGGTTTCGGCCATCTCCAGCCATCACCAGCCCCACGAGCGGGATGCCAAACTGGCACCGTTCGGCGCGACTGAGCCGGGGATCAGCAGTGTTGAACTGTTGCTGCCATTGGCGATGACGTTAGTGGAGGATGGTTTGCTCGATCTGCCGACCCTGCTCTCACGCCTGAGTGCCGGGCCTGCCGAAGCGTTGCGCCTGCCGGCGGGCAAGTTGGCGGTGGGGGGGGCGGCGGATATCGTGCTGTTCGACCCGGCGGCCTCGACTGTGGCCGGCGAAATCTGGCTGTCCAAGGGCGAGAACTGCCCGTTCATTGGCCACAGCTTGCCGGGCGTGGTGCGCTACACCCTGGTGGATGGGCGGATCAGCCACCAGGCGTAAGCACAAACCGATCGTTCCCACGCTCCGCGTGGGAATGCAGCCAGGGACGCTCCGCGTCCAAGAGCGGACGCAGAGCGTCCAGTGAGGCATTCCCACGCGGAGCGTGGGAACGATCAACGCTCCGCGTGGGAACGATCATCTTCGCTCTTATCTTTGGCTTTGCGCGTTACGCACCGACACCTGATCATTCAGCGTCCAGAAGTCATACAGCACCCCCAGAAAGAACACCCCGCCCGTCACCAGGTACAGCAAACCGCTGAGCCATTTCCCCTGATACATCCGATGCACACCGAACACCCCGAGAAACGCCAGCAGGATCCAGGCGACGTTGTATTCGATAGGGCCGGCGGTAAAGCGCAGGTCCGCCTCGCGGTCCATGGCCGGGATCAGGAACAGATCGATCAGCCAGCCGATGCCGAACAAACCGAGAGTGAAGAACCAGATCGTCCCGGTGACCGGCTTGCCGTAATAGAAGCGATGAGCCCCGGTAAAACCGAAAATCCACAGCAAGTAACCAATCAGTTTGCTGTGGGTGTCCTGGTACGGAGAAGGCGGTCGATAGCTGTTCATGAATGTCCTCGAATCACACGATAGATAAATATTGTTGAATTCTTTGTGACTTTTTTACAGGTGGCCGACGTATGGCATCTGCTACCTTGTGTCCCGTCAAAGCCTTGTAGCACCTGACTTGTGTCCGACAATTGCGTCCATTTCCAGCTTATTTGGTTCCGTTGACTCCAAGGTCCAATCGACCAACGGGCTCGGAAGGGTCAAAAAAGCTGTTATAAAGTTGCGCGCTAACCAATATGAGCCTTGCCTAATGCGTCCATTTTTCAAGACATGGCTAACCATTTGCCTTTTGATGCCACTGGCCGCCCACGCCACCAATCGTGAGCAACGTCTTCCAAACGTTAATGGTTACACCCCGAAATCCCATGTTTCTGCTCCTTCGAGCAAAAACAAGCAAACCGCAAAACGCTCCACCACGCTGGCCACCGCCAACAGCAAGCTGGTGCCACCGATGGCGACCAAGCAAAGCAGCAACGTGTTGAGCCGTGCCGTGAATGTCCTCGGTACTCCTTATCGTTGGGGCGGCAGCAGCCCAAGTAAAGGGTTCGATTGCAGTGGCCTGGTGAAATACGCGTTCAACGACGCTACGTTCGACCTGCCGCGCACGTCCAACGCGATGGCCAGTGGTCATGGCGAGAAAGTCGATCGCAAGGATCTGAAGCCGGGCGACCTGATTTTCTTCAACATCAAGAGCCGTCGAGTCAACCACGTTGCCATTTACCTGGGAAACGACCGCTTTATCCACGCACCACGTCGTGGCAAAGCGGTGTCGATCGACACGCTGAAGAAGCCGTATTGGGAAAGCCACTACGTGGTGGCCAAGCGGGTTCTGCCGAAAGAGCCGAATCAGATGCGCGTCGTACAGCGCTGATTTGAAGCTTGACCGTTCCCACGCTTCGCGTGGGAATGCAGCCCGGGACGCTCTGCGTCCCAAAAGGCCGAACGCGGAGCGTCCGTGGAGGCATTCCCACGCGGAGCGTGGGAACGATCACCTCGTCCTCTAGAAGTTATCCGGCGACCGCGCCTTCTCCCGCGCGTGCTCGCGGCTGATCAAGCCCTTGGTCACCAAGTCCTTCAAGCACATATCCAGCGTCTGCATCCCCAGGTTGCCCCCGGTCTGAATCGACGAATACATCTGCGCCACCTTGTCTTCGCGGATCAGGTTACGGATCGCCGAGGTGCCGAGCATGATTTCGTGCGCCGCAATCCGCCCGCCACCGATCTTCTTCACCAGCGCCTGCGACACCACCGCCAGCAACGATTCGGACAACATCGAGCGCACCATCGACTTCTCGTCCCCCGGAAACACGTCAACTACCCGATCGATGGTCTTTGCCGCTGACGTAGTGTGCAGCGTGCCAAACACCAAGTGGCCGGTCTCTGCGGCCGTCAGCGCCAGGCGAATGGTCTCCAGGTCACGCATCTCGCCCACCAGAATCACGTCCGGGTCTTCGCGCAGCGCCGAGCGCAAGGCGGTGGCGAAACTGCGGGTATCGCGGTGGACTTCGCGCTGATTAATCAGGCATTTGCGCGATTCGTGGACAAACTCGATCGGGTCTTCGATGGTCAGGATGTGGTGATGGCGGTGGTTATTCAGGTAGTCGATCATCGCCGCCAGGGTGGTGGACTTGCCGGAACCGGTCGGTCCGGTGACCAGCACCAGGCCACGGGGCGCGTCGGTAATCTTGCGAAACACTTCGCCCATGCCGAGGTCGTCCATGCTCAGGACCTTCGACGGAATAGTACGGAACACCGCGCCGGCGCCACGGTTCTGGTTGAACGCGTTGACCCGAAAACGCGCCAGTCCCGGCACATCAAAGGAAAAATCGGTTTCCAGATGCTTTTCGAAGTCCACCCGCTGGGTGTCGTTCATGATGGCGTAGATCAGCTCGTGCACCTGTTTGTGGTCCAGCGCCGGCAAGTTGATGCGCCGAACATCGCCATCGACGCGAATCATCGGTGGCAGGCCGGCAGACAGGTGCAAGTCGGAAGCGCCCTGTTTGGCGCTGAATGCCAGCAGCTCAGTGATATCCATAGCGCTCCTCAATTCCAGTAGAATGCCGCGAACCTTCAGACCGGCGGCGCCTCTTGATGTCCACGATAGCAGACAACATCCTTCAGGTTAGTTCGCGTATCCAGGCAGCGACCCAGGCTGCTCACCGCGATGAGCACAGCGTGCAGTTGCTGGCCGTGAGCAAGACCAAGCCTGCCGAAGCCCTGCGTGAAGCCCACGCCGCGGGGCTGCGCGACTTTGGTGAGAACTATTTGCAGGAAGCCTTGGGCAAACAGCTCGAATTGGCCGACCTGCCCTTGATCTGGCACTTCATCGGCCCCATTCAATCGAACAAGACTCGCGCTATCGCCGAGCACTTCGCTTGGGTGCATTCCGTGGATCGATTGAAAATCGCACAACGCCTGTCCGAACAACGTCCTGCCGAACTACCGCCGCTGAATATCTGCATCCAGGTCAACGTCAGCGGTGAAGACAGCAAGTCCGGCTGCACCCCGGCCGACCTGCCGGCCCTGGCCAAGGCCATCAGCGAATTGCCGCGCCTGAAGTTGCGCGGGTTGATGGCGATACCCGAGCCGACTGAAGATCGTGCCGCCCAGGACGCCGCTTTTGCTGCCGTGCAAAGCCTGCAAGCCAGCCTGAACCTGCCGCTCGACACACTTTCCATGGGCATGAGCCACGACCTTGAGTCGGCTATCGCCATGGGCGCCACGTGGGTCCGCATCGGTACAGCCCTGTTTGGCGCTCGCGGCTCTCAACAAATGCATGGCCAGCCCTGATCAATGGCTGACTCCTCTCTTTATAAGGACCTGACATGAGCAAGACTCGTATTGCCTTTATCGGTGCCGGCAACATGGCCGCCAGCCTGATCGGTGGCCTGCGCGCCAAGGGTCTGGACGCGGCCCACATCCGCGCCAGCGACCCGGGCACCGAAACCCGCGCTCGCGTGAGCGCTGAACACGGCATCGAAGTGTTCGCCGACAACGCCGACGCCATTCAAGACGCCGACGTCATCGTGCTGGCGGTCAAACCCCAGGCGATGAAAGCCGTGTGCGAAGCGATTCGTCCAAGCCTCAAGCCGAACCAACTGGTGGTGTCCATCGCCGCCGGCATCACTTGCGCCAGCATGAACAACTGGCTCGGCGCTCAGCCGATCGTGCGTTGCATGCCCAACACCCCGGCGCTGTTGCGTCAGGGCGTGAGCGGTTTGTTCGCCACGGCGGAAGTGAATGCCGAACAACGCCAACAGGCGCAAGAGCTGTTGTCTGCGGTCGGCCTCGCGCTGTGGCTGGACGAAGAGCAGCAATTGGACGCAGTCACCGCCGTATCGGGTTCGGGCCCGGCGTACTTCTTCCTGCTGATCGAAGCCATGACCGCCGCTGGCGTGAAACTCGGCCTGCCAGCAGACATCGCCGCCCAACTGACCGTGCAAACCGCTCTCGGCGCCGCGCACATGGCGGTCGCCAGTGATGTCGACGCAGCGGAACTGCGTCGCCGTGTGACCTCGCCGGCGGGCACCACGGAAGCCGCGATCAAATCGTTCCAGGCCGGGGGCTTCGAAACCCTGGTCGAAACCGCACTCGGCGCCGCCGCGCACCGTTCGGCCGAGATGGCTGAGCAACTTGGCCGCTAATCAGCTCTTACAAAGGAATCAATGATGCTCGGACTCAATGACGCTGCCATTTTCATAATTAAAACCCTGGGCAGCCTGTACCTGCTGATCGTGCTGTTGCGCTTCATCCTGCAACTGGTCCGGGCGAACTTCTACAACCCGCTCTGCCAGTTCATCGTCAAAGCCACCCAACCGCTGCTCAAGCCGCTGCGCCGGGTCATCCCGAGCATGTTCGGGCTGGACATGTCGTCGCTGGTGCTGGCGCTGCTCATCCAGATGCTGCTGATCGCGGTGATCCTGCTGCTCAAAGGCTTCATGGTCGACTGGCTGTTCCTGGTGCCGTGGGCCCTGATCGCGATCTTCTCGCTGTTCTTGAACATCATTTTCTACGCGATGATCATCAGCGTGATCCTGTCCTGGGTCGCACCTGGCAGCCACAATCCGGGCGCCGAACTGGTTGCGCAGATTACCGAGCCGGTACTGGCGCCGTTCCGTCGGCTGATTCCAAACCTGGGCGGCCTCGATATCTCGCCGATCTTCGCGTTTATCGTGATCCAGTTGCTGCAAAGCTGGCTGATCCCGCGTTTGGCGTACTTCGCGCTGATGCCTAATGGGCTGCTTGGGTTGATCTGACCCTTTGACTGATCGTTCCCACGCTCTGCGTGGGAACGATCATGGGTAGTCGCTTGCTGCTACGGGCAGCGGTCTTTAGACTTACGCCTCATTTCAACGAGAGCAGGGTCGATGCCAACTGCCTTTCCCGCCGATTCTGTTGGTTTGGTGACGCCGCAAGTGGCGCACTTCAGTGAACCCCTGGCCCTGGCCTGCGGCCGTTCGCTCCCAGCTTATGACCTGATCTACGAAACCTACGGCACGCTGAATGCAACGGCGAGCAACGCCGTGCTGATCTGCCACGCCTTGTCCGGGCACCATCACGCTGCCGGTTTCCACAGCCCCGACGACCGCAAACCCGGTTGGTGGGACAGCTGCATCGGCCCCGGCAAGCCGATCGACACCAGCAAGTTCTTCGTGGTCAGCCTGAACAACCTCGGCGGCTGCAACGGCTCCACCGGCCCGAGCAGCCTCAACCCGGAAACCGGCAAGCCGTTCGGCGCCGACTTCCCGGTGTTGACCGTGGAAGACTGGGTGCACAGCCAGGCGCGCCTCTCCGACCTGTTGGGCATCCGCCAGTGGGCGGCGGTGATCGGCGGCAGCCTCGGCGGCATGCAGGCCCTGCAATGGACCATCACCTACCCCGACCGCGTGCGGCATTGCCTGGCCATTGCCTCGGCGCCCAAGCTGTCGGCGCAAAACATCGCGTTCAACGAAGTGGCGCGCCAGGCGATCCTCACCGACCCCGAATTCCACGGCGGTTCGTTCCAGGAAGCCGGGGTGATCCCCAAGCGTGGCTTGATGCTGGCGCGGATGGTCGGGCACATCACCTACCTGTCCGACGATTCCATGGGCGAGAAATTCGGCCGTGGCCTGAAGAGCGAAAAGCTCAACTACGACTTCCACAGTGTCGAGTTCCAGGTCGAGAGCTACCTGCGTTATCAGGGCGAAGAGTTTTCCGGGCGTTTTGACGCCAACACTTACCTGCTGATGACCAAGGCGCTGGACTACTTCGACCCGGCAGCGAACTTCGACGATGACCTGGCGAAAACCTTCGCCGGCGCCACCTCCAAGTTCTGCGTGATGTCCTTTACCACCGACTGGCGCTTCTCCCCTGCCCGCTCGCGGGAACTGGTGGACGCGCTGATGGCGGCCAAAAAAGACGTCTGTTACCTCGAGATCGACGCTCCGCAAGGCCACGACGCCTTCCTGATTCCGATCCCGCGCTACCTGCAGGCGTTCAGCAACTACATGAACCGAATTAGTTTGTGAGAAAGCCATGAGAGCTGATCTGGAAATCATCCAGGAATGGATTCCCGCCGGTAGCCGCGTGCTCGACCTCGGTTGCGGCGACGGCGAACTGCTGACCTGGCTGCGCGACAACAAGCAAGTCACCGGCTATGGCCTGGAAAACGACCCGGACAACATCGCCGAATGCGTGGCCAAGGGCATCAACGTGATCGAGCAGGACCTGGACAAGGGCCTCGGCAACTTCGCCAGCAACAGTTTCGACATCGTGGTCATGACCCAGGCGCTGCAAGCCGTGCATTACCCGGACCGGATCCTCGACGAGATGCTGCGGGTCGGGCGCCAGTGCATCATCACGTTCCCCAATTTCGGTCACTGGCGTTGCCGCTGGTACCTGGCGAGCAAGGGCCGGATGCCGGTTTCCGAGTTCCTGCCGTACACCTGGTACAACACGCCGAACATCCACTTCTGCACTTTCGGCGACTTTGAAGAACTGTGCCGCGAACGTGAAGCGAAGGTCATTGATCGGCTTGCCGTGGATCAACAGCACCGACACGGGTGGGCCAGTAAGCTATGGCCTAATCTGTTAGGTGAGATCGGTATCTACCGCGTCAGCAGTCCAGGGTTGCAAGACCACAAGGTCGCGGTCTGAACCACGACATTCCAAGGAGAACGATCATGCGTCGTCTAGCGTTGTTTGTACTTACTGCCTGCCTGAGCGTCACCGCCATGGCCGCCGACATCATCAAGGGCGAGCGCCAGGAAAAGTTTGGTGATGTGACGGTGCACTACAACACCTTCAATTCCACATTCCTGACACCCGATATCGCCAAAGCGGCCGGTCTGACCCGAAGCAAGAATCAGGGTGTGATCAATGTCTCCGTGCTCAAGGATGGCAAGCCGCTGACCGCTGAAGTGAACGGCACGGTCAAAGACCTGACCAGCCAAAGCGTCGCGTTGAAATTCAAACAAGTCACCGAGCAGGGCGCAGTCTACTACATCGCGCAGTACCCGGTCGATCAGCAGGAAACCCGTACCTTCGAGATCAACGTGAAGAACGGCGATAAAATCAACACCATCAACTTCAACCAAGAGCTTTTCCCCGGCGAATGATGAACTTCACGCAACTCGTACTGGCCAGCCATAACGCCGGCAAACTCAAGGAACTCCAGGCCATGCTCGGCGCCTCGGTGCAACTGCGCTCGATCGGCGAGTTCAGCAGCATCGAGCCTGAAGAAACCGGCCTGTCGTTCGTCGAGAACGCCATCCTCAAGGCCCGCAACGCCGCGCGCATTTCCGGCCTTCCGGCGCTGGCCGACGATTCGGGGCTGGCGGTTGATTTCCTTGGCGGTGCGCCGGGGATTTATTCCGCGCGTTACGCTGACGGCCAGGGCGATGCGGCGAACAACGTCAAGCTGCTCGACGCCATGAAAGATGTGCCGGAAGCCGAGCGCGGCGCGCAGTTCGTCTGCGTGCTGGCGCTGGTGCGGCACGCCGATGACCCGTTGCCGATTCTGTGCGAAGGCCTGTGGCACGGTCGAATCCTGCACGCTGCCAGCGGCGAGCACGGTTTTGGCTATGACCCACTGTTCTGGGTGCCGTCACGCGACTGCTCCAGCGCCGAATTGAGCCCAAGCGAAAAGAACCTCATCAGCCACCGCGCCCGTGCAATGGATCTGCTGCGCCAGCGTCTAGGCTTGATATGACCCACGACTCATCCGCGTCGCCGCTGATCTTCGGCGGCGCCGCCCAATCGCCTCGGGCCGCACTTCCGGTGCTGCCGCCCCTGGCGCTGTACATTCACATCCCGTGGTGTGTGCGCAAATGCCCTTATTGCGACTTCAACTCCCACACCGCCAGCCCGGTGCTGCCGGAAGAAGAGTACGTCGATGCGCTACTGGCCGACCTCGATCAGGATTTGCATGCGGTCTATGGCCGTGAGCTGAGTTCGATCTTCTTTGGTGGCGGCACGCCGAGCCTGTTCAGTGCCGCAGCACTGGGCCGTTTGCTTAAAGGTGTGGAACAACGCATTCCGTTCGCCAGCGACATCGAAATCACCCTGGAAGCCAATCCCGGGACGTTCGAGCAAGAGAAGTTCGTTGCCTACCGGGCGCTGGGAATCAATCGCCTGTCGATCGGCATCCAGAGCTTCCAGGAAGAGAAACTCAAGGCCCTGGGACGGATTCACAACGGTGACGAAGCGGTGCGTGCCGCCGGCATGGCCCGTCAGGCCGGGTTCGACAACTTCAATCTGGACCTGATGCACGGTTTGCCCGATCAGTCCCTGGACGACGCCCTCGGCGATCTGCGCCAGGCCATCGCCCTGAAGCCGACCCATTTGTCCTGGTATCAGCTGACCCTGGAGCCGAACACGGTGTTCTGGAACCAGCCGCCGACGCTGCCGGAAGACGACACGCTGTGGGACATTCAGGAAGCCGGCCAGGCGCTGCTCGCCGAACACGGTTACGCGCAATACGAAGTCTCGGCCTACGCCCAGCCTGGTCGTCCGGCGCGGCATAACCTCAATTACTGGAGTTTCGGCGACTTCATCGGCATCGGCGCTGGCGCCCACGGCAAGCTCAGTCACCCGGACGGACGCATCGTGCGCACCTGGAAGACCCGACTGCCGAAGGACTATCTCAACCCGGCCAAAAGCTTCAAGGCTGGCGAGAAAGCCCTGACCAATGACGAGTTGCCGTTCGACTTCCTGATGAACGCCCTGCGCCTGACCGAAGGCGTCGAATCGCGCCTCTATCCAGAGCGCACTGGCCTGCCCCTGGAAAGCCTCGCCGAAGGTCGCCGGGAAGCCGAACAAAGCGGCTTGTTGCAGGTCGAACCGTCACGTCTGGCGGCCACCGAGCGCGGACAACTGTTTCTCAATGACTTGCTGCAGACATTTCTGAGCTGATTTCAGCCTTAAGGGAAAACCAATGGATTTGATCCTCGACCTGCTCGCCACCGTGTCCCGCTGGAGCCGTAGCAACCTGTCGGAAATCTCTCTGGCGCTGGTGGGCTGTTTACTGGTGCTGTTTGGCGCCGACATCAAAGGTTGGGTCGAGCAACGCCTGGGCGGCATCGCCGGCGCCTTGCGCGTCCCGCTGATGTCCCTGCTGTGCATGGTCGGCAGCGGCGTCGCACTGATCTACGCCACGCCGTGGATCATCAAAGGCCTGAGCCAGTTCAACAACTACAGCCTGGCGCCGGTGTTGTTGGTGGTGTTGGTATTGATTGGCGTAGTCGCGGATCGCCGCTGAATCCTGACGTTTGATCGTTCCCACGCTCTGCGTGGGAATGCCGCCATGGACGCTCTGCGTCCGCCTCTAAATGTGACGCGGAGCGTCACGGGATGCATTCCCACGCGGAGCGTGGGAACGATCAGTCGGGCTAGGCTCAGGACTGCTTTTCGAACTTCAAATCCCACACACCATGCCCAAGTCGCTCGCCACGGCGTTCGAACTTGGTGATCGGGCGCTCGGTGGGGCGCGGCACGTATTTGCCGTCTTCGGCGAGGTTGCGGTAGCCCGGCGCGACGTTCATCACTTCCAGCATGTATTCGGCGTACGGCTCCCAGTCGGTGGCCATGTGCAGAACGCCGCCGACTTTCAACTTGCTGCGCACCAGTTCAGCGAATGACGCCTGAACGATCCGGCGCTTGTGGTGACGGCTCTTGTGCCACGGGTCCGGGAAAAACAGCATCAGGCGATCGAGGCTGTTGTCGGCCACGCAATTGTTGAGCACTTCGATCGCATCGCAATCGTAGACCCGCAGGTTGGTCAGGCCCTGGGTCAGCACGCCATTGAGCAGCGCGCCGACACCCGGACGGTGAACTTCCACACCGATGAAATCCTGCTCCGGCGAAGCCGCGGCCATTTCCAGCAGCGAATGGCCCATGCCGAAGCCGATTTCCAGCGAGCGCGGGGCCGAGCGGCCGAACACTTGGTCGAAGTCCACCGGCGCATCGGCCAGCGGCAGGACGAACAGTGGCGTGCCCTGCTCCAGGCCTTTTTGCTGGCCTTCGGTCATGCGTCCGGCGCGCATCACGAAACTCTTGATACGGCGGTGTTGGCGTTCTTCGCCTTCTTTCGGCTGGATAGGCGTGTCGTTCGATTCAGTCATCAATGGCTCTTACTTGATCAGACCATCCAGCGGCGAGGAGGCGCTGGCATAGAGTTTTTTCGGCATGCGGCCGGCGAGGTAGGCCAGGCGACCTGCGACGATGGCGTGTTTCATGGCTTCGGCCATCATGATCGGCTGCTGGGCGTGGGCGATGGCCGAGTTCATCAGCACCGCTTCGCAACCCAGTTCCATGGCGATGGTGGCATCGGAAGCAGTGCCGACACCGGCATCGACCAGCACCGGGATTTTGGCTTCTTCGAGGATGATCTGCAGGTTGTACGGGTTGCAGATCCCCAGGCCCGTGCCGATCAGGCCGGCCAGCGGCATCACCGCGATAACACCGATTTCCGCCAGTTGACGGGCGATGATCGGGTCATCGCTGGTGTAGACCATCACGTCGAAACCTTCCTTGACCAGCACTTCGGCGGCCTTGAGGGTTTCGATCACGTTAGGGAACAAGGTTTTCTGGTCGGCCAGCACTTCCAGCTTCACCAGGTTGTGGCCGCCAAGCAGCTCACGGGCCAGGCGGCAAGTGCGCACGGCCTCGGTCGCATCGAAGCAACCGGCGGTGTTCGGCAGGAAGGTGTAGCGATCCGGCGACAGGACTTCGAGCAGGTTCGGCTCGCCCGGGTTCTGGCCCAGGTTGGTGCGGCGCACGGCGAAGGTGACAATCTCGGCACCCGAGGCTTCGATGGCCAGGCGGGTTTCTTCCATGTCGCGGTACTTGCCGGTGCCTACCAGCAAACGCGACTGGTAAGTACGACCGGCCAGGACGAAGGGCTTGTCGCTACGAACGATGCTCATGGGAAATCCTCTGTAGGGGTGAGGTTCTTGCAGAATTCTGTGCCCTTGCGGGCCGGGCGACTAGCCGCCGCCGATGGCGTGCACGACTTCGACGTTGTCGCCGTCGTTCAGCGTGGTGTCGGCATGCTGGCTGCGCGGGACGATATCCAGATTGAGTTCGACTGCCACCCGGCGTCCGGTCAGGTCCAGACGGGTCAGCAGGGCCGCAACGGTTTCACCGTCGGGCAGTTCAAGGGATTCGCCGTTCAACTGAATGCGCATGCAAGAAGCCGCCATCATTTTTAGGGGCTGGCATTCTAGCCCGATCATGACCTAAAGGTCAGCACCAAGCGTCAAGCGGTAAGCGGCAAGCGCCACGCGGCAAGTCCCAGACACAGCCAGCCCACCAGGAACGCCAGGCCACCGAACGGCGTGATGATGCCAAGCTTGCTGACGCCGGTGATGGTCAGCAGGTACAAACTGCCGGAAAACAGCAGGATGCCAATGGCAAAGGACGCCCCAGCCCAGGTGACCAGGCGCCCCGGAATCTGCGTGGCCAGCAGCGCCACGCCCAGCAAGGCCAAGGTGTGCACCAGTTGGTAGGTGACGCCGGTATGGAAAATTGCCAGGTATTCCGGGGTCAGGCGGTTTTTCAAGCCATGGGCGGCGAACGCGCCAAGGGCCACGCCGGTGAAGCCGAAGAAAGCGGCCAGCATCAGAAAGCCACGCAGCATGAAGAACTCCAGTCAGACTCGATCAACAGGGTCTGTATAATGGCCCGCTCAACGGGTTCGGCCAAGCCATCTCTATGCTGCGTTTATTTTTGCGACGATTCACGAAGGCCCTGCTCTGGTTCGCGGGCGGCAGCGTATTGCTGGTTTTGATTTTTCGCGTGGTGCCGCCCCCCGGTACGGCGCTGATGGTCGAGCGCAAGGTCGAATCCTGGTTCGACGGCGAACCCATTGACCTGCAGCGCACCTGGCAACCCTGGGATCAGATCTCCGACGACCTGAAAGTCGCGGTGATTGCCGGCGAGGACCAGAAATTCCCCGAGCACTGGGGTTTTGACTTCGGCGCGATTCAAGCGGCGTTTGCCCATAACGAACGCGGCGGCACGATTCGCGGTGCCAGTACGTTGAGCCAGCAAGTTTCGAAGAATTTGTTTTTGTGGTCCGGCCGTAGCTGGCTGCGTAAAGGCCTGGAAGCGTGGTTTACCGGGCTGATCGAAGTGCTGTGGCCCAAGCAGCGGATTCTTGAGGTTTATCTGAATAGCGTCGAGTGGGATGACGGGGTGTTTGGCGCTGAAGCGGCGGCTCGGCATCACTTTGGTGTCGGCGCCCGGTCATTGTCGCGGCAGCAGGCGAGTTTGCTGGCAGCGGTGTTGCCTAATCCACGAGTTTGGAGCGCGAGTCATCCGACCAACTATGTCGCACGTCGGGCCGGGTGGATTCGGCAGCAGATGAGTCAGTTGGGTGGTGATAGCTATCTGGTCGGGCTCAATGATTCGCGGCGTGCGCCTTGGTCTCAATGAATTGACGCGATCCCTGTAGGAGCGACGCGAAAAAAAACGCCCCGATCATCTCTGATCGGGGCGTTTTTTATTGCCGCTACGCCGGTTAGGCGGCGATCGACAACTTGAGCTTGTTCATCGCGCTCTTCTCAAGCTGACGAATACGCTCGGCCGACACGTTGTACTTCTGCGCCAGGTCGTGCAGCGTCGCTTTTTCTTCTGCCAGCCAGCGCTGGTAGAGGATGTCACGGCTACGGTCGTCCAGCACTTCCAGCGCTTCGTGCAGGTTGTGATTGGAGTTGTCGCTCCAATCGGCATCTTCCAGTTGACGGGCCGGGTCGTACCGGTGGTCTTCCAGATAGTTGGCCGGCGATTGGAAAGCGCTGTCGTCGTCCGCTTCCGCGGCCGGGTCGAAGGCCATGTCATGGCCGGTCAGGCGACTTTCCATCTCGCGCACTTCCCGCGGCTCTACGCCGAGGCTTTCCGCCACACGGTGGACTTCCTCGTTGTTCAGCCACGCCAGACGTTTCTTCTGGCTGCGCAGGTTGAAGAACAGCTTGCGCTGGGCCTTGGTGGTCGCGACTTTCACAATGCGCCAGTTGCGCAGGATGAACTCGTGGATTTCCGCCTTGATCCAGTGCACAGCAAACGAAACCAGGCGCACACCCATTTCCGGGTTGAAGCGCTTCACGGCCTTCATCAGGCCGACGTTGCCTTCCTGGATCAGGTCAGCCTGGGCCAGGCCGTAGCCGGAATAGCTACGGGCAATGTGTACGACAAAACGCAGGTGGGCGAGCACCATCTGCCGAGCCGCCCCCAAATCCTGCTCATAATAGAGACTCTCGGCCAGTTCACGCTCCTGCTCCGGCGTCAGCAATGGAATGCTGTTCACCGTGTGCACATAGGCCTCCAGGTTTGCGCCTGGGACCAGAGCATAAGCAGGTTGCAAAGAAGTGGTCATACGAAAAAACCTCCGTCTTACATAAATCGTGCAGTTCAGCACTGCGAAAATTGACCGGAAACCGTAGGACAAGTTCCCATAAAAACCGAAAGGTCAATACGCGCAAAAAGATACTACTTCGGCGCCAACTCCCTGAGATGACGTGCGACTGCAATCCATGCACCGATATAACCCAACAGCACCGCGCCAAGCAAGAGCGACAGACCATCGGCAACTGGCACTCCGGCCAGCGCGAAATTACTGCCGTACAAGCCGGCCAATCCAACCACCGCGTCGTTCAGCCAGTTCAGGCCGAACGCCAATACGCCCCAGGAAAGAATCCCCGCACCGAAGCCATAAAGCGCGCCCATATACAGAAAGGGCCTGCGCACATAGCTGTCCGTGCCGCCGACGAGTTTAATCACTTCTATCTCTGTGCGGCGGTTTTCAATATGAAGACGAATGGTATTGCCTATCACCAAAAGTAATGCAGACACCAAAAGCACGGTCAGACCGAAGACAAACCGGTCCCCCAGCTTGAGGATGGCGGCCAGACGCTCGACCCAGACTAGATCAAGTTGCGCCTGCTGTACCTTCGGCAGTTCGGAAAGTTTTTGTCTTAATGCTTCAAGCGTCGGCTTGTCGACTTCGTTCGGCGTCACCAGCACCACGCCCGGCAGCGGGTTTTCCGGCAGTTCCTTGAGCGCCTCGCCCAGACCGGACTGTTGCTGGAACTCTTCCAGCGCCTGGTCGCGACCGACATATTCCGCATCCGCGACGCCGGGCATGCCTTTGATCTGCTCGCGCAACGACTCGCCCTGCTCCGGGCTGGCGTCGAGTTGCAGGTAAAGGGAAATCTGCGCCGCACGCTGCCAGGAACCGCCCAGTCGCTCGACGTTATTCAGCAAAAGTGACAGCCCCATCGGCAAACTCAGGGCGACCGCCATCACCAGACAGGTGAAAAAGCTGCCGATGGGCTGCTTGCCCAAGCGACGCAAGCTGTCCAGCAGGCTGGCGCGGTGGCTTTCGATCCAGGCGCGCAATAGCGTGCTGAAATCCGGGCCGTCGTCATCGTCACGTTTTTTCTTTTGCGGCTGCGGATCGGCGGCCTTCGGGGCCACGCGTTCGGAAACCTTGGGGCTGCGTGTCGCACTCATACGCCAGCCTCCCCGTCGCCGATCAAGCGGCCGCGTTGCAGGGTCAGCATGCGGTGGCGCATGCGGGCGATCAGGGCCAAGTCATGGCTCGCGATCAGTACGCTGGTACCCAAACGGTTGATGTCTTCGAACACGCCCATGATCTCGGCCGCCAGGCGCGGGTCGAGGTTACCGGTCGGTTCGTCCGCCAGCAGCAAGGCCGGGCGATGGACGATGGCGCGGGCAATGCCGACGCGCTGTTGCTGACCGGTGGACAGGTCGCCGGGGTACAGATCGGTCTTGTCCGAGAGCGCCACGCGCTCCAGGGCCGAATCCACCCGCTTGACGATTTCAGCCTTGGACAGGCCAAGAATCTGCAACGGCAGTGCGACGTTATTGAACACCGTACGATCGAACAGCAACTGGTGGTTCTGGAACACCACACCGATCTGCCGCCGCAAGTAAGGAATCTGCGCGTTGCTGATGGTGCTCAGGTCTTGCCCGGCCAGCAGCAATTTGCCGGTGCTCGGACGCTCCATCGCCAGCAACAGCCGCAACAGGGTGCTTTTACCGGCGCCGGAATGGCCGGTGACAAACAAGAATTCGCCCCGACGGACTCGAAAGCTCAGCTCATGCAAGCCGACGTGACCGTTCGGGTAGCGTTTACCGACCTGTTCGAAACGAATCATTAACGCTCCCGCTCGGCAAACAATGCCTGGACAAAGGGTTCTGCTTCAAAGGTACGCAAATCATCGATGCCTTCACCGACGCCGATGTAGCGGATGGGCAAGCCGAACTGCTTGGCCAGGGCGAAAATCACCCCGCCCTTCGCGGTGCCGTCGAGCTTGGTCAGCGCCAGACCCGTCAGTTGCACGGTCTGGTTGAACTGCTTGGCCTGGTTGATCGCGTTCTGGCCAGTACCGGCATCGAGCACCAACAGCACTTCGTGGGGCGCGTCGGCGTCGAGCTTGCTGATCACCCGGCGAACCTTTTTCAATTCTTCCATCAGGTTGTCTTTGGTGTGCAGACGACCGGCGGTGTCGGCGATCAGCACATCGATGCCACGGGCCTTGGCGGCCTGCACGGCGTCGAAGATGACCGAAGCCGAATCGGCGCCAGTGTGCTGGGCGATGACCGGGATCTTGTTGCGCTCACCCCACACCTGCAATTGCTCCACAGCGGCGGCGCGGAAGGTGTCACCGGCGGCGAGCATGACTTTCTTGCCTTCCAGTTGCAGCTTCTTCGCCAGTTTGCCGATGGTGGTGGTCTTGCCGGCGCCATTGACGCCAACCACCAGAATCACGAACGGTTTGTTCTGCGAAGTGATTTTCAGCGGCTGCTCGACGGGCTTGAGCATCGCCGCCAGTTCCGCTTGCAGGGATTTGTACAACGCATCGGCATCGGCCAGCTCTTTACGCGCGACTTTCTGAGTCAGGCGCTGAATGATCACTGACGTTGCTTCGACGCCAACGTCGGCGGTCAGCAGACGGGTTTCGATGTCTTCGAGCAGCTCGTCATCGATGATCTTCTTGCCGAGGAACAGGCTGGCCATGCCTTCGCCGATGCTGGCGCTGGTCTTGGACAGGCCCTGCTTGAGGCGGGCGAAGAAACCGGCTTTGGTTTCTTCGGTACGCGGCGGCTCGGCCGGGGTTTCGACGAGGGCGACAGGTGCTTCGACAACGGGAGCGACAATCGGCGCAGGCGCTTGGACAATCGGCGCAACGGGCGCTACGAAGGCCGGCATTTCTGGCTCTGGAACCACAACCGGTTCAGGTTCGGCCACGAAAACTGGCGCGACAACCGGCTCGATCACCGGCACATGAATCGGCTCAGGGGTAAACGCAATCGGCGCTGGAATAGGCGGAGCAATGTGCGGCGCCTGCTCATCCTCAACCAATGCCACCGGCTCTTCCGCGACCGGCAAGGTCAGCCAAGGCTCAGCGACGGGCGTCAGCGGCAACTCGGCTACGACTTCAGGCTCGGCCTCAACCACCGGCTGCAACACCGGCTCGGCGTTCGGCAGAACAATCGGCGTCGGCTCTTCTTCTATTACCGGCGCAGGAATGGGCTCAGGAATGGGTTGTGGCGGTTCGACGACGGTTTCCTGCGGCTTTTTGCGCAGCCATCCGAACAGGCCTTTCTTCTCGCCAGCCGCAGCTGGGGTCTTCTTGTCGTCGTTGGAACCAAACATGGAGGACGGCTATCTCACGGTAGCGACGCGCCAAAGGGCGCCCCGGCAAATAAATATTCGATGCAGAACAGACTGCGATTCACCCAGCTTGTTCACGCGCAACAATTTGTCGAGGTGCCAACGGCACCTCAAAGGTCGACTAATACGAAGGACTGGACCGGCATCGTCGGCGAAAACGCAGAGTTTAGCGAACAAACTCAAAGCTTTTGCCGAGAACCCAGACAACCTGCGGACCGATAAAAGGCTCACAGGCGTGGCCGCCAGTAAAACGGATCAGTATCCTAGCACCCTCTCGCCCGCTGACGCTAAGAACAAGCGGGCAGCCCCAAAGGTTTAAAAACGTATGAATGCTCTAGCCCGCCGCGCTGCAGGCCTGCTGTTCAGCGCAGTTTGTCTGCCCCTCTCGGCCCTGGCTGCCGATCCACAACCCACTCATGAATTCACCCTCGACAACGGCTTGAAGGTCGTCGTGCGCGAAGACCATCGGGCGCCGGTGGTGGTGTCCCAGGTCTGGTACAAGGTCGGCTCGAGCTATGAGACCCCGGGCCAGACCGGTTTGTCCCACGCCCTGGAACACATGATGTTCAAGGGCAGCGAGAAACTCGGCCCCGGCGAGGCGTCGCTGATCCTGCGCGACCTCGGCGCCGAAGAGAACGCCTTCACCAGCGATGACTTCACGGCCTACTACCAAGTGTTGGCCCGGGATCGCCTGGGCGTCGCCTTCGAACTTGAAGCCGACCGCATGGCCAACCTGAAACTCCCGGCCGACGAGTTCAGCCGCGAGATCGAGGTGATTAAAGAAGAGCGTCGCCTGCGCACCGACGACAAGCCGATGTCCAAGGCCTACGAACGCTTCAAGGCCATGGCGTACCCGGCCAGCGGCTATCACACGCCGACCATCGGCTGGATGGCTGACCTCGACCGCATGAAGGTCGAGGAACTGCGCCACTGGTACCAATCCTGGTATGTGCCGAACAACGCCACCCTGGTGGTGGTCGGCGATGTCACCCCGGATGAAGTCAAAACCCTGGCTCAGCGCTACTTCGGCCCAATCGCCAAGCGTGACGTGCCACCGGCGAAAATCCCGCTGGAACTGGCCGAGCCCGGCGAACGGCAGATTACCCTGCACGTGCAGACCCAACTGCCGAGCCTGATGCTGGCCTTCAACGTGCCGAGCCTCGCCACCGCCGAAGACAAACGTTCGGTAAACGCTCTGCGCCTGATTTCGGCCCTGCTCGACGGCGGCTACAGCGGCCGTATCCCGACGCAACTGGAACGCGGTGAAGAGCTGGTGTCCGGCGGTTCGTCGAGCTACGACGCCTACACCCGTGGCGACAGCCTGTTCACCCTGTCCGCCAGCCCGAACTCGCAAAAGAAGAAAACCATCGCCCAGGCCGAAGCCGGTCTGTGGAAGCTGCTCGAACAACTGAAAACCACCGCGCCATCCGCTGAAGAGCTGGAGCGCGTGCGCGCCCAGGTGATTGCCGGCCTGGTCTACGAGCGTGATTCGATCACCAGCCAGGCCACCGCCATCGGCCAACTGGAAACCGTCGGTTTGTCGTGGAAGCTGATGGACACCGAACTCGCCGACCTGGAAAGCGTCACCCCCGACGATATCCAGAAAGCCGCCAAGCTGTATTTCACCCGCGAACGTCTCAGCGTCGCCCATGTACTTCCACTGGAGACGACTCATGAGTGAGCGTAAAAAACCGCGCCTGGCGCTGATTGGCCTGATCCTCGTGGCATTGATCGGCTCGGCGACCGTCTACCTGTTGCGTCCCGATGAGTCCACGGCCAGCGAAGCTCTCGACAAGGCCAAGTCCAGCCAGAAGCTGCAATCCCTGGCCGAACTCGACGGCAAGGCGCCGAGCCACCGCAACATGGACGTGCAGACCTGGACCACCGCCGAAGGCGCCAAGGTGATGTTCGTCGAAGCACGGGAGCTGCCGATGTTCGACATGCGCCTGATCTTCGCCGCCGGCAGCAGCCAGGACGGCAATGCGCCGGGCCTCGCGCTGCTGACCAACGCGATGCTCAACGAAGGCGTGGCCGGTAAAGATGTCGGCGCTATCGCCCAGGGCTTCGAAGGCCTGGGTGCAGACTTCGGCAACGGTGCTTACAAAGACATGGCCGTTGCTTCGCTGCGCAGTTTGAGCGCCGCCGACAAACGTGAGCCAGCCTTGAAGCTGTTCTCCGAAGTCATCGGCAAACCGACCTTCCCTGCCGATTCGTTCGCACGGATCAAGAACCAGTTGCTCGCCGGTTTCGAATACCAGAAGCAGAACCCCGGCAAACTGGCCGGCCTGGAGCTGATGAAGCGTCTGTACGGCGATCATCCTTACGCCAACTCCAGCGATGGCACGGCGAAATCCGTTCCGGCGATCACCCTGGCGCAGCTGCGGGCCTTCCATGAGAAAGCCTACGCCGCCGGCAACGTGGTGATTGCCCTGGTCGGTGACCTGTCCCGCGCCGAAGCCGAGGCGATTGCCGCGCAAGTCTCCAGCGCCCTGCCGAAAGGCCCGGCCCTGGCGAAAATCCCGCAGCCGACCGAACCCAAGGCCAGCATCGGCCACATCGAGTTCCCGTCCAAGCAGACCAACCTGATGCTCGCGCAACTGGGCATCGACCGTGATGACCCGGACTACGCAGCACTGTCCATGGGCAACCAGATCCTCGGCGGCGGTGGCTTCGGCACCCGTCTGATGAGCGAAGTGCGCGAGAAGCGTGGCCTGGCTTACGGCGTCTACTCGGGCTTCACCCCGATGCAGGGCCGCGGCCCGTTCATGATCAACTTGCAGACCCGTGCGGAAATGAGCGAAGGCACGCTGAAGCTGGTGCAGGAGGTGCTCGCCGACTACCTCAAGACCGGCCCGACCGAGAAAGAACTCGACGACGCCAAGCGTGAACTGGCGGGCAGCTTCCCGCTGTCCACCGCCAGCAACGCCGATATCGTCGGCCAACTCGGCGCCATGGGTTTCTACAACCTGCCGCTGAGTTATCTGGAAGACTTCATGCAGCAGTCCCAGAGCCTGACCGTCGAACAAGTCAAAGCTGCACTGAACAAACATCTGAGCACGGACAAAATGGTCATCGTCAGCGCTGGCCCGACCGTGCCGCAAAAGCCGTTACCGGCCCCATCTGATAAACCCGCCGAGCAGCCGCTCGGGGTTCCGGAGCATTAATGGCCACTCGTCCTAAAAAACCTGTTCACAACGTCCACAACGGCGTGAACCAACTGCGCATCATCGGCGGTGAATGGGGCAGCCGAAAGCTGAGCTTCCCTGACGCGCCGGGCCTGCGTCCGACCCCGGACCGGGTGCGTGAAACCTTGTTCAACTGGCTCGCGCCGTATATCGCCGGGGCCAAGGTGCTCGACCCGTTCGCCGGCAGCGGCGCGCTGTTCCTTGAAGCCCTGTCCCGTGGCGCGGCCATGGGCCAGGCGCTGGACGCCAGCAACATCGCGGTCTCCAGCATCAAGGAACACCTCGGCACCCTGCGCTGCACCACCGGCCAGGTGCAGACCGCCGACGCCTTGCGCTACCTGGAAACCCAGACCGCGACCGCCTACGACGTGGTGTTCCTCGACCCGCCGTTCAACCAGGATCTGTTACCGGGCGTTTGCGCCTTGCTCGAAGAGCGTCAGTGGCTGGCCGATGACGCCTGGGTCTACACCGAAAGCGAAAACGCACCGTCGGCACTCGGCTTGCCGGGCAACTGGCGCCTGCACCGGGAGCAGAAGTCCGGGCGCGTTTATTACGCGCTGTGGCAACGCAGCCCGCTGGCAAACTGATCAATCCGTAGCGTGAAACAAGGCATGCAGTGCGGTAGCTAATTACCGCCAATGGCCTCATCCGATTTGCCACAGTGGTTTACGCCATTTCCGTAAACCACTGAGGATGAACACGGATGAACATCGCTCGCAGCAGGATGCTGCTCTTTTCCTGGCTACTGCCCTTCTCGGCGCTGGCCGAACCCGCACAACCGACCCACGAATTCACGCTGGATAACGGCTTGAAAGTGGTCGTGCGTGAGGACCATCGCGCGCCGGTAGTGACCTCGCAACTCTGGTTCAAGGTCGGCTCCAGCGATGAACCGCCGGGGCAATCCGGCCTGTCCCATGCCCTGGAGCACATGCTCTACAAAGGCAGCAGCAAAACCTGCGTCGGTGAAGCATCCGCCATTCTGGATAAGCTGGGCGCGTCCCATAACGCCTTTACCGATAAAGACGTCACGACGTTTTACCAGACCTTGCAGCCTCACCAGTTGGCTGTCGCCTTCGAGTTGACGGCCGACATGATGTCCACCGCGCGACTGCGAGCCGAGGATTTCATTCCGGAACTGGCGGTCATC
This sequence comes from Pseudomonas sp. ADAK2, assembly GCF_012935755.1. Taxonomy (GTDB): domain Bacteria; phylum Pseudomonadota; class Gammaproteobacteria; order Pseudomonadales; family Pseudomonadaceae; genus Aquipseudomonas. The sequence continues at coordinate 4,924,327 of NZ_CP052862.1, read as the reverse complement.
CGGGAAGAACGCCGGCTGCGGGTCGACGATGAACCGGACTCAATCGCACAAGAACGCCTCATGCGCATTGCCCACCCTGCCAGCAGCAATGGCGCGCCGATCATTGGCTGGATGCATGACCTGCAACGCCTGAACGCCGAGGAACTGCGTCACTGGTATCAGACTCGTTATGCCCCCGGTAACGCCACGCTGGTGATTGTCGGTGACGTTACGCTGGAGAAGGTCAAGACCCTGGCCGAGCGCTATTTCGGCGCCCTCCCGGCCAAGCCATTTGTCGCCGCAAAAACATCGCTGGAACTGGCCGAACCTGGCGAGCGGAAGATCACCTTGCGCCAGGCGATTTCTGCGCCGCGACTGATCATGGCGTTCAACGTGCCGAGCCTGGCTACCGCCGAAAACCGTCGAACGGTGCATGCCTTAAGGCTGCTCAACACCTTGCTGGCCGGCTCGAACAGCGCACGCCTGAGTAAACGCCTGCAATTTGCCGAACGGCTGTTTTCCAGCACCTCATCGGAATACAACGCCCTGTATCGCGGCGACAGCCTTTTTACCCTCAACGCCCACCTCAACTCCCAGAGTGCCGTCAGCCTCGATCAGGCCCAATCCCGGATCTGGGAATTGCTCGACGAACTCAAGGCCACACCGCCGGACCCCGTCGAACTGGAGCGCGCCCGCACCCATTTGATCGCCCGGCAAATCTACGATCGCGACGGCATCGAGCACCAGGCAGACCAACTCGGAGCACTGGAAAGCATCGGCCTGTCGTGGCGACTGATGGACGAGGATGCCGATGAATTGAATCAGGTGACGCCCGAAGATATTCAACGCGTCGCGCAGACCTACCTGACCCGCCAACGCCTGAGCACCGCCCATGTCCTCGTGGAGAAAACCCATGAATAAGTTCACCGGCCTGACCCTGTGCCTGCTGCTCAATGGCCTGCAAGGTTGCCTGGCCTTTGCCGACACCGAGCCGAAACCATCGGCCGTTACTCCGTCACCACGCCTGCAATCGCTGGCGGAGCTGAACGAAAACGCCGCCACCTCACGCAACCTGAAAATCCACGGCTGGAAATCGCCGGTCGGCGGCAAGGTACTGTTTATCCGTACCCCCGAGCTGCCGATGTTCGATCTGCATGTCAGCTTCCCCGCCGGCAGCCTGCGCGATGGCGCACATCCCGGGCTGGCGGCAGCGACGTTCAGCCTGCTTAACGAAGGCGTGCCGGGCAAGGATCTGTCAGCGATCACCGAAACCTTTGATGGCCTTGGCGCAAAATTCGATATGAAGATCAAGCAGGACCGGGCATCGCTGTCGCTGCGCAGCCTGACGGCCATCGAACAGCGGGATCCGGCGTTGCAACTGTTCACCCAAATACTTGGCCAGCCTCTGCTGAGCCATGACGCGCTGGTCAATGTCAAAAGCGAGTTGATCGAAATCCTCAAGACCCAACAGCAGAATCCCGAATTACAAATCAGCCAGGCGATGAATGAGCTGCTCGTGCCCGGTCACCCTTACGCCCAGCCGGTCTTCGGCACGGAAAAAAGCGTGACGGCGCTCTCTCGGGAGCAGGTCCAGGCGTTTCATCGGCAAGCCTATAGCGCGGCGGATGTGTTGATTACATTGGTCGGCGACCTGACGCAGGAACAAGCCCAGGCGATCAGTCTGCAGGTGGTCAACGCGTTGCCGACGGCCGTTGAAATGCCTGCATTGCCAGCAACCCTGCGGCGCCAGGGCGATGCTCCGTCACGGCATATCGAGCGGGCCCTGAGCCAGACGCAGATTATGCTGGGGCAGCTTGGTGTGGAACGCCAGCATCCCGATTACACGGCGCTGACAGTGGGCCACATGATCTTCGGCGGGCAAAAAGTCTCGTCCCGGCTGATGACGGAACTGCGAGAAAAACGCGGACTGACCTACGTGGTGCAACTGAAAAATACACTCTGGCAGGGGGGCAGCGCCGCCGTCATCAGCCTGAAAACGAGCCCGTCGTTCAGCGAAGGCGCCGTGCAGCAGGTGCAGTCGATGTACCGCGACTACTTGCAAACGGGCCCGACCCAGCAGGAACTCGACGATACCCTGCGCCAATTGCGCAGCAACGCCGCGTTGAACAGCGCCAGCAACTCACAGATCCTGGCCCGGCTGGTCGATATCAACCAACATAGCTTGCCCCTCGACCTGGATTTTTCAGTCGAGCAAGCTCAGGGGCTGACCGTCGCTCAAGTCAAGGACGCCTTGAACAGGCACTTTGACCCGGACCAATGGTCGGTGGTGACCGTGGGCCCTACCGTCGAGCAACAGCCTTTACCGTTGCCGGCCGATGACGTGCCGCAGAGCATGTGTCGCGCCGAGACGGGGATTGTGGCAAGTTAGTTTCTTTGGACATTGGCGCCAGGACTACGCTTTTTCAGCCCTGGCGCCGACTGTTTTACTTTTCAGAGAAACATCGTGCTCCCGCCTAGCGAACGCTTCACCCCGGCCATTGGCCTTGGCAACCCGCACTTGCAAACCTTGTGGGGCCCGCTGTGGCGTAAAACCACACATATCGACCGCACGCGCGAACGGCTTTGGCTCGATGATGGCGACTTCCTTGATCTCGACTGGCACGGGCCGCACACCGCCGACGCACCCTTGGTGCTGGTGTTGCACGGGCTGACCGGCTCGTCGAACTCGCCCTATGTCGCCGGCCTGCAAAAGGTCCTCGGTGATCAAGGGTGGGCCAGCGTTGCGCTGAACTGGCGCGGTTGCTCCGGCGAGCCGAATCTGTTGCCGCGCAGCTACCATTCCGGCGCCAGTGAAGACCTGGCCGAAGCCATCAGACACCTGAAGGCCCAGCGCCCGCTCGCGCCGTTGTATGCGGTTGGCTATTCCCTGGGCGGCAATGTGTTGCTCAAGCACTTGGGCGAGACCGGCAGTGACAGCGGCGTGCTGGGCGCCGTGGCGGTGTCGGTACCGTTCCGCCTTGATCAGTGCGCCGACCGGATCGGCCAGGGATTTTCCAAGGTCTATCAGGCGCACTTCATGCGCGAGATGGTGGCCTACATCAAGAACAAACAGCGCCAGTTCCAGCACGACGGACGCGAGGATGGCCTGGCCGCCTTGGCCGCCTTGGGCTCGCTGGAAAACATGCGCACGTTCTGGGATTTCGATGGCCGGGTCACCGCGCCACTGAACGGTTTCGTCGATGCCGAGGATTATTATCGCCGCGCGTCGAGCCGTTACTTCCTGGGTGAAATTCGCACACCAACCCTGATCATCCAGGCGGCTGACGATCCGTTCGTGTTCCCTCACAGCTTGCCCGACGCCAGCGAGTTGTCGGCTTGTACTCAATTCGAATTGCAGGCCAAAGGTGGGCATGTCGGCTTCGTCGATGGTTCGTTCAGGCAACCGGGCTACTACCTGGAAAGGCGCATCCCGCAATGGCTGACTTTCGCGGGGCGCGAGTAAGGTCATGGGCAGCGATCAGGGCGAGTCGATCCGGTTCTGGCAAACGGCGCCGTTGGCCGGGGTCGAGCTGTTGTCCGCGCGTTACATCGAACACCGCTTTGCGCCCCATGTGCATGACGGCTATGTCATCGGCATGATCATGGCCGGCGCCCAGCGCTACCGATATCGCGGCGCTGAACACCTGGCGGCGAGCGGCACACTGGTATTAATCAACCCGGATGAACTGCACACCGGCCATAAAGGCACGGAATACGGTTGGTTGTACCGAGCGTTTTATCCCGACAGCGGGCAGATTCTTTCACTGCTGGCCGAGCTGGAAATACCGACCAGCGATTTGCCGGCGTTTGGCGCCACGCTGTATCGCGATCCGGATCTGGTGAAGGGTTTCTGTCAATTGCATCGCTTGCTGGAGAGCCCGTCCACGGCGCTGCAACAGCAAACGGTCTGGCGGGAAATGATGCTGTCGCTGCTGCAACGCCACGCCGCCGTGCCGATTGCCGGCAAACCCGGCAAGGAGCATCGGGCGGTGACCTTGGCCAAGGACCTGCTGCAATCGCAATTGGCGGCGCCGCCTTCGCTGGAAGAACTCGCGGCCGCGGTGAACCTGTCGCCCTTCCACTTCGCTCGAGTATTCCGCCGCGCCACCGGCATGCCGCCGCACACCTGGCTGATGCAGCAACGCATCGCACGGGCGCGGGCTTTGTTACAGGGTGGTTGTCTGCCGCTGGAAGTTGCCACGCAACTGGGGTTTGCCGATCAGAGTCATCTGAGCCGGCAGTTCAAGCAGGTTTACGGGGTTGGGCCAGGCGCATATCGCAGTGCTCGGACACCACTCAGGAATTAAGGGCTTGCGCAGGCCCAATAATGTAGGAGCGAGGCTTGCCCGCGAAGGCGTCGTGTCAGTCGATGACGATGGCGGCTGATACGACGCCTTCGCGGGCAAGCCTCGCTCCTACAAGGGATATGGCGTTATTCGCCGGTAGCGATGCCCCGCGCCGGCTGATTAATCCACTCGCTCCAAGACCCCGCATACAACGACGCCAACGGATAACCCGCCAGGCACAACGCAAACAGGTTGTGGCAAGCCGTCACGCCGGAACCGCAATACGCCACCAGCTCGGTCGGCGAGCGATCACCGAGTTTCGCGGCAAATCGTTGTTTGAGCTGATCGACCGGGAGGAAGCGCCCGTCACTGCCCAGGTTCTCGGTGAACGCCGCGCATTGCGCGCCGGGGATGTGGCCGGCAATCGGGTCGATCGGTTCCACTTCGCCCTTGAAGCGCGGCAAGGCGCGGGCGTCGAGCAGAGTCAACGCGGGTTGGCCGAGACGTTGCTGGAGTTGTTCGGCGCTGAGTAACAACGAAGCATCCGGTGTACCGCTGAAGGTGCCACGCAGTACCGAAGGCGCATCAAGACTCAAGGGCAACCCTGCCGCGTGCCAGGCCTTGAGCCCGCCGTCGAGGATGAACACGCCATCGCGCTTACCCAGCCAGGCCAGCAACCACCAGGCCCGCGCCGCGTAGGCACCGGGACCGTCGTCGTACAGAACCACTTCGCTGTCAGCGTTGATGCCCCAGGCTTGCAGGCGTTCGATCAGGTCTTCGGGTTCAGGCAGCGGATGACGCCCGGTGACGCCCTTGATGACCGTCCCGCTGAGATCACGCTCCAGATCGGCAAAGCTCGACCCGGCGATATGCCCTTCGGCATAGCTGCGCTGGCCGTAGTCCGGGTCTTCGAGAGCAAAACGACAATCCAGGATCACCAGCCCCGGCTGCTCCTTCTTCAGGTCCAGTGCTTGCGGGCTGATCAGTTGCGCAATGGGCATAACGGGCTCCTGTATTTAAGTCGGTGTCTGATCCTACTGCACTTCTTCCAGGGCTTGGGCCAGTGGCACGTAAAACTCTTCGAACAAGGCATTCACTGCGTCGCGTGACTGATCCGTGACGAACCCGGCCTCCAGCACCAGCACCTGATACACGCCGCGTTTAATCGCTTGCTCGCTCAGGTGATTGGAGTTTTCCCGCGTGGTGCACAGGAAACGCACCCAGGACGTGAGGATGATCCAGGCATTAAGCGTCAGGGATTCGATCTGCACGCGGTCCATGTTGAGGATGCCGGCCGCGACGAACCCTTCGTAGATGGCGCTGCCCTGAATCACGCAGCGCTGGGAAAAGCGCCGGTAACGGGCGGCCAGTTCCGGATCGCTGTCGAGCAGATGTTCGAGGTCGCGGTGCAAAAAACGGTAGCGCCACATCGCCGACAGCAGTTCCTGAAGGTAGTAGCGCTTGTCCTCCACCGTGGCGGCACGGCCCTGGGGCGGGCGCAGGAAGCTATCCACGAGGGTTTCGTACTCACTGAACAACACGGCGATGATCGCCTGCTTGTTGGGGAAGTGGTAGTACAGGTTGCCCGGGGAAATTTCCATATGGGCAGCTATGTGGTTGGTGCTGATGCTGCGCTCGCCCTGCTGATTGAACAGCTCCAGGCTGTTCTGCACGATGCGCTCGCTGGTTTTGATCCTGGGGGCCATGGCTTGAGCTTTAATTCAGAGTGCGGTGACGGAGCATCTTACGGCCTATCCGGCGGTGGATAAAACAATGCTGCATCAGGAAGTCATTTGACTTTATAGAGCATAGACTCTAAAAAGTTCCTCATTACAATAAATCCGGAGCCGACGATGACTGCCGACATTGCCTACCTGCAGAACCTACAGCAGCCTTTGGACGAGCTCCAGACTTTGTTCGATGCGCAACGGGCCGCTTACGCCGCCAACCCGATGCCGCCGGCTGCTCAACGCCAGCAATGGCTCAAGGCATTGCGCGATCTCTTGAGCAATGAGCGCCAAGCCCTGATCGATGCGATCAGCCAGGATTTCAGCCATCGCAGCGCCGATGAAACCCTGCTCGCCGAGCTGATGCCCAGCCTGCACGGCATTCATTACGCCAGCCAGCACCTCAAAGGCTGGATGAAACCATCGCGGCGCAAGGTCGGTATCGCCTTTCAACCCGCTTCAGCCAAAGTCGTTTACCAGCCATTGGGCGTAGTCGGCGTGATCGTGCCCTGGAATTACCCGTTGTACCTGGCCATCGGCCCGCTGGTGGGCGCGTTGTCGGCGGGTAATCGGGTGATGCTCAAACTCAGCGAATCCACGCCCGCCACCGGTTTGTTGCTCAAGGCATTGCTCGCGCGGATCTTCCCGGCGGATCTGGTCTGCGTGGTGCTGGGCGAGGCTGATGTCGGCGTCGCGTTCTCCCGCCTGCGTTTCGATCACTTGTTGTTCACCGGCGCCACCAGCATCGGCAAACACGTGATGCGCGCGGCGGCCGAAAACCTGACCCCGGTGACCCTCGAACTGGGCGGCAAGTCCCCGGCCATCGTCTCCCGGGACGTGCCGCTCAAGGACGCCGCCGAACGCATCGCTTTCGGCAAGACTCTCAACGCCGGGCAAACCTGCGTGGCCCCGGACTACGTGCTGGTGCCGGAAGATCGTATCGGCGCCTTCGTCGAAGCTTATCGCCAGGCGGTTCGCGGGTTTTATCCGACACTCGCTGACAACCCGGACTACACCGCGATCATCAATGACCGACAACTGGCGCGGCTCAACGGCTACCTCAGCGATGCCACCAGCAAGGGCGCGCTGCTGATTCCGCTGTTCGACCAAGGCCAGGGGCGGCGCATGGGCCATAGCCTGCTGCTCAATGTCAGCGACGACATGACGGTGATGCAGGACGAAATCTTCGGCCCGCTGCTGCCGATCGTGCCGTACACCGACCTGGACCAGGCGTTTGCCTACATCAACCAACGCCCTCGTCCGTTGGCGCTGTACTACTTCGGCTATGACAAGCGCGAGCAGAACCGCGTGCTCCACGAAACCCATTCCGGCGGCGTGTGCCTCAACGACACGTTGCTGCACGTGGCCCAGGACGACATGCCGTTCGGCGGCATCGGCGCCTCGGGCATGGGCCATTACCACGGCCACGAAGGCTTCCTGACCTTCAGCAAGGCCAAGGGTGTGCTGATCAAGCAGCGCTTCAACGCGGCGAAGCTGATTTACCCGCCGTACGGCAAGTCCATCCAGAAGCTGATTCAGAAGCTGTTTATCCGCTAACAATCATCACCGCCGGGTAATAACAATAATGAACCCAAGCCTGTCCGCTACACCCGCGCTGTCACGGCGCGGCCTGCTGAAATTCAGCCTGGGCGCCAGCGCCTTCCTTGCCACCGCCGGGTTGGGGGCCAGCCTCAGCGGCTGCTCGTCGAGTATTGCGGCCAATGGTTTTGCGATTCTGCGCAGCGGCGACCTGCTGTTTTTGCGCGCCCTCATCCCAGTGATGCTCGACGGCGCCGTGGCCACTGGGCATATGCCGGCGGCCGTCGATGGCACCCTGAAAACCCTGGATAACAGCCTCAATCACCTGTCGCCGGAAATGCTCAAACTGACGCAACAGTTGTTCGATGTGCTCGGCATGGCCGTGACCCGTGGGCCGCTGACCGGGATCTGGGGCAGTTGGGAAAATGCTTCCGCCGATGAGATCCGGCACTTCCTCGACCGTTGGGAAAACAGCTCGTTGAGCCTGCTGCGCATGGGTCACAGCTCATTGCTGCAACTGGTGATGATGGCGTGGTACAGCCGGGCCGAGTCCTGGGCGCATTGCGGGTATCCGGGGCCGCCTACCGTTTGAGAATTGCGGCGACGCCACACCACCGAATCCAAAATAAGAAGAGAACCCGAACATGCCTGTACCCGATCCGTTCCGCGAAGGCCTGGCCCGCGGCTGGAAAACCTACAACGGCGCGCAACTGACAGAAGACCTGACTCTGGAAGCGGACGTGGCGATCATCGGCAGCGGTGCCGGCGGTGGCACCACGGCGGAAATCCTCAGTGCCGCTGGCTACAAGGTGTTGCTGATCGAAGAAGGCCCGCTCAAGACCAGCAGCGACTTCAAGATGCTCGAAGACCAGGCCTACGCCAGCCTCTACCAGGAAGGCATCGGCCGCATGAGCAAGGACGGCGCGATCACCATTCTCCAGGGCCGGGCGGTGGGCGGCACCACGCTGATCAACTGGACCTCGAGTTTCCGCACCCCGGACCCGACCCTGGAACACTGGGCCAAAGAGCACAACGTCAAAGGCCACAGCCCGGCCGAGATGGCGCCATGGTTCGAAAAAATGGAACAACGCCTGGGCGTCGCGCCGTGGATGGTGCCGCCCAACGCCAACAACGATGTGATTCGCAAAGGCTGCGAGCAACTCGGCTACAGCTGGCACGTGATCCCGCGCAACGTGCGCGGCTGCTGGAACCTCGGTTACTGCGGCATGGGCTGTCCGACTAACGCCAAACAATCGATGATGGTGACGACCATTCCGGCGACCCTGGAAAAGGGCGGCGAGCTGCTCTACCTGGCCCGCGCCGAAAAGTTGTCGATCAAGAACGGCAAGGTCACTGGCCTCAATTGCGTGGCGATGGACGAGCGCTGCGTGGCGCCGACCGGTCGCACCATCACGGTCAAGGCGCGGCATTACGTGCTGGCCGGCGGCGGGATCAACAGCCCGGCGTTACTGCTGCGTTCCGATGCGCCCGACCCGCACAAACGGCTCGGCACCCGAACCTTCCTGCATTTGGTAAACATGTCTGCCGGCCTGTTCGACGAGGTGATCAATCCGTTCTACGGTGCGCCGCAGTCGATCTACTCCGACCATTTCCAATGGCAGGACGGCACCACCGGCAAAATGTCCTACAAGCTCGAAGTCCCGCCGCTGCAACCGGCGTTGGCGGCGACCCTGCTCGGCGGCTTTGGTAAAGAAAACTCCCAGCACATGGAAAACCTGCCCCACACCCACGCCATGCTCGCGTTGCTGCGCGACGGTTTCCACCCGGACAGCCCCGGCGGCAGTGTCGAGTTGCGCGGCGATGACACGCCGGTGCTCGACTACCAGGTTTCACCCTACGCCTGGGACGGTTTGCGCCGGGCGTTCCACAGCATGGCCGAGATCCAGTTCGCCGGCGGCGCCAAAGCGGTCATGCCGATGCACGCCGATGCGCGTTACGTGAAAACCCTCGCCGAGGCTCGCACCTTGATCGATGGCTTGAGCCTTGAGCTGTATCGCACGCGGCTAGGCAGTGCTCATGTGATGGGCGGTTGCGCGATGGGTGAAGAGCCGAAAAACGCCGTGACCGACAGCCTTGGCCGGCATCATCAGATCAGTAATCTGTCGATCCACGACGGCTCGCTGTTCCCCACCAGCATTGGCGCAAACCCGCAATTGTCGGTCTACGGACTGACCGCACAACTGGCGACAGCGTTGGCCGAGCGCCTGAAAAACCCATGAAAAACCACAATATTCCCATCGTCTATAGTGCTTTCTTACCTAAAAGGCGACTTTCCCGACCGGGAAGGCTGCGATACCATCCGAGTCCCCAACGGACTTCCGCCAGGACGACGCGATGAACCGAGTGTTGTACCCAGGTACCTTCGACCCTATTACCAAGGGCCATGGCGATCTGGTCGAACGCGCCGCGCGCCTGTTCGATCATGTGATCATTGCCGTCGCTGCCAGCCCGAAGAAAAACCCGTTGTTTCCCCTGGAACAGCGTGTGGAGCTGGCCCGCGAGGTCACTAAACATCTGCCCAACGTTGAAGTCGTCGGCTTCTCGACGCTGCTGGCGCACTTTGCCAAAGAGAAGAACGCCAACGTGTTCCTGCGTGGTTTGCGCGCGGTGTCGGACTTCGAATACGAATTCCAGCTGGCCAACATGAACCGCCAGTTGGCGCCGGATGTGGAAAGCCTGTTTCTTACACCGTCCGAGCGTTATTCGTTTATTTCCTCGACGCTGGTGCGTGAAATCGCCGCCTTGGGCGGCGATATCACCAAGTTTGTCCACCCGGCGGTGGCGGACGCCCTGACCGAACGCTTCAAGAAGTAACGACCGCTCAAGCGGCGCCCGCGTGCACTGCGGGCGCCAATGCGGCACAATTGCGCGCATTGGTTTATTGCGCCCGGGCCTGCCGCCCCGGCTGGAGTTAGCATGTCCCTGATCATCACCGACGATTGCATCAACTGCGACGTCTGCGAACCCGAGTGCCCGAACGCCGCCATTTCCCAGGGCGAAGAGATCTACGTGATCGACCCGAACCTGTGCACTCAATGTGTCGGCCACTACGACGAGCCGCAGTGCCAGCAGGTCTGCCCGGTGGATTGCATTCCGCTGGACGAGGCCCATCCGGAGACTGAAGAGCAGTTGATGGCGAAGTATCGGGTCATTACCGGTAAGGCTTGAGGCTTTTGGCGTCTGTGAGGGCGCCTTCGCGGGCAAGCCTCGCTCCTACAGGTCTTGCGCCAATCATGAATTAACGCGAACCCTGTAGGAGCGAGGCTTGCCCGCGAAGCTTTTAAAGCTTCACTCCCGCTGCTCAAACCCTTCCCCGATACACCCCAGGCACCGCACAAACGCGGCTTTCGCCGGATCGACCACCAACGCCTGTCCCGCATCGCCCACACCGCCACCCAGCGCGGTAAATGGCAACGACACCACAAACACCCCCGCCCCGATCACCGTCGCCGCGACCAGCAAAGGACGAGCAATCAGCAAATCGCCGATCATGGCGTAGGCCGGTGGGTTCTGGATGGTGTAACGGGGGTCGCCGCTGCCGTTTTCAGCCGCCAGCGCGGGCAGGCCGGCGCTCAACAGCAAAACAACGACAAAGGTTCGAAACGCATTCATGGCACGGTCCTTCGGCTAGGCAGTGAGAACACTGACTATAGACCGTCGCACGTATCAGCTCTGGCAGCGTGGGCAAAACACGCTGGCGCGCTGGCCCAGCTTCACATCGCGCAACTCGGTACCACAGACTTTGCACGGCTCGCTGCCACGGCCGTAGACGAACAGTTCCTGCTGGAAATAGCCCGGCTGGCCGTCGCCGCCGATAAAGTCGCGCAACGTGGTACCACCACGTTCGATGGCGTGGGCGAGGATGCGTTTGATCTCGATCGCCAATTTCAGATAACGCGCCCGGGAAATGCTCTTGGCTTCACGGCGCGGGTCGATGCCGGCGGCGAACAACGCTTCCGTCGCGTAAATATTGCCGACGCCCACCACCACCGCGTTGTCCATGATGAACGGCTTGACCGCCATGGAGCGATTACGCGATTGCTGGAACAAACGCTCGCCGTCGAACAGGTCGGTCAAGGGCTCCGGCCCCAGGCGAATCAACAATTCGTGATTGAGCGGGTCGAGGCTCCAGAGCATCGCGCCAAACCGACGCGGGTCGGTGTAACGCAGGGCCAGGCCGGATTCCAGTTCGATATCCACATGCTCATGCTTGGCCGCCGGCGAGCCGACTTCCACCAGCCGCAGATTGCCCGACATGCCCAAATGACTGATCAGCGTGCCAACTTCGGCGTTGATCAACAGGTACTTGGCGCGGCGCTCAACCAGCACGATGCGCTGGCCGGACAGGCGCACATCCAGGTCTTCGGGAATCGGCCAGCGCAGCCGACGGTCACGCACGATGACCCGGCTGACGCGCTGGCCTTCCAGATGCGGGGCGATGCCCCGGCGGGTGGTTTCGACTTCCGGCAGTTCAGGCATGGTGCTCTCGAATCAGGCGCTTTTAATCATGAAGACCGGGGCCTCAGTGATGAGTGCCGAGGTCACGAATCGTTTGCTTGAGGGTCTCGAAATCGTAATCCGACAGGCCGACATAATCGAGCACCAACGGCCCGACGCTGTTCCACTCGTGGTCTTCGTTCTGATTGCCCAACACCCGATAGGACGCGCAAATGTGCTCGGCCATTTTCAGGATCGACAGCAGGTTTTTCATCTGCGTGTTGCGCGAGGATTCATCGGTGAAGATCGCCAAAGCGTTGTGGTGATTGGCGATGGCAGCGCTGATGTGTTCCGGCAGTCGCCAGGACTTGGCGGTGTAGTAGCCGACTACGGCGTGGTTGGTGTTGAACACGCGGTTTTCGGTGTCTACTACCCGGTTTTCGGCGCTGGCGTCGGCGTAGGCCAGTTCCAGGGTCTTCATGTAATCGGGGAAGCGCTTGAGCATCAGCGGCACGCCGCAGTCGTGGAACAGGCCCAACGCATAAGCCTCGTCGCCCGCCTGGGAGCCGATGCGCTTGGCCAGGGTCAGGCAGGTCATCGCCACATCCTGAGCCGTGTCCCAGAAGCGGTTGAGGGTGACGATGGTGTCGTCGTTCATCTCGCCCTTGATCGACTGCGCGTTGATCAGGTTGATGATCGAGCGGCTGCCCAGCAGGTTCACCGCACGCTGGATCGAGGCGATCTTGTTACTCAAGCCGTAATACGGCGAGTTGACGATTTTCAGCAACGCCCCGGAGAGGCCCGGGTCCTGGGAAATCAGCTTCGCGATCACTTCCAGGTCCGGGTCGGGCATGTACTGCTCCATCTGCAGATCCACCATGATCTGCGGCTGGGCCGGCACGCTGATGCCTTGCAGGGACTGTTGAATCTGTTCGGAACTGAGCTCTTGGGACATAAGTACACACTCTGGGACAGGCGCCGATTCTAACCCTTATAAAGTTGGATCCGACACCCTGGCCGGTCTTTCGGACAAAGTTTCATGTCGACGTTGCATTCGAAATCGCTTTCGCGGGCAAGCCTTGCTCCTACAGGTTTTGTGTTGGTCGCGGAAATTGCGTACGACGCAAAACCTGTAGGAGCAAGGCTTGCCCGCGAAGACGTCATAAGCGTTTCATCGCCCACCCAGCCCGCCCAAAGCCTCAACACGCTATACTCCCGCTCTTTTTTCCGGAGCGACGTCATGTCCCTGCCTAGCCTGCGCCTCAAAGCCAACGCCGACCGTCGCCTGCGAAACGGCCACTTGTGGGTCTACAGCAACGAAATCGATGTGGCCGCCACCCCGTTGCACGGCTTCAAGGCCGGTGACCAGGCGATCCTCGAAGCCGCCGGCGGCAAGCCGCTGGGCATCGTTGCCATGAGCCCGAACAACCTGATCTGCGCCCGCCTGCTGTCGCGCGACATCAAGTTGCCGCTGGACAAGTCGCTGCTGGTGCATCGCCTGAACGTCGCCCTGTCCCTGCGCGATCGCCTGTTCGACAAGCCGTTCTATCGCCTGGTCTACGGTGATTCCGACCTGTTGCCAGGCCTGGTCGTCGACCGTTTCGGCGACATCCTGGTGGTGCAGATCGCTTCGGCGACCATGGAAGCCCATAAAGATGACGTGATCGCTGCGCTGACCCAAGTGCTCAAGCCAAGCGGCATCCTGTTCAAGAACGACTCCGCCGCCCGTGACGCCGAAGGCCTCAACCGCTACGTCGAAACCGTGTTCGGCCTGGTGCCGGAGTGGGTTGCGCTGGAAGAAAACGGCGTGAAATTCGAAGCGCCGGTCATCCAGGGCCAGAAAACCGGCTGGTTCTACGACCACCGCATGAACCGCGCCCGCCTGGCGCCGTATGCCAAAGGCAAACGTGTGCTCGACCTTTATAGCTACATCGGTGGCTGGGGCGTGCAAGCGGCCGCGTTCGGCGCCAGTGAAGTGTTCTGCGTCGACTCGTCAGCTTTCGCCCTCGACGGCGTCGAGCGCAACGTCGCGCTGAACGGCGTCGCCGAGAAAATGACCTGCGTCGAAGGCGACGTGTTCGAAGCCCTGAAAGAGCTGAAAGCCAGTGAAGAGCGTTTCGACGTGATCGTGGCCGACCCACCGGCGTTCATCAAACGCAAGAAAGACATGAAGAACGGTGAAGGCGCCTACCGTCGCCTGAACGAGCAAGCCATGCGCCTGCTCAACAAGGACGGCATCCTGTTCAGCGCTTCGTGCTCGATGCACCTGCCGGAAGATGACCTGCAGAACATCCTGCTGACCAGCGCCCGCCACCTGGACCGCAACATCCAGATGCTGGAACGTGGCGGTCAGGGCCCGGATCACCCGGTGCACCCGGCCATCGCCGAAACCCGCTACATCAAGAGCATCACCTGCCGCCTGCTGCCAAACAGCTGATAACGCCGGTTAGACGGGGAGCCAACAGGCTCCCCGTTTGCTTTCTACCCCGTGAATCCTTCTATTTCTTACACTTGCCGTCCTACAGACGTGCAGGAAGTTTCCCTGCATCTTTTATTCTAAAGAATAAGACTTACAAGCACCCTTCAACCTAAAGATCGCTCCCACAAAATTACTGGATATTTCCTACTGCTTTTCCCCTTGATAAGAACTCATTACAAACTATGATTGAGTTGTCACCAAGCGGTGGCACTCACTATCACTTACAAGGAGTTCAAAACATGAAAGCAGTTACTCTGGAAACCAACAAAATCGCTAACCTGGCTTTTCTGGTTGCACCAAAAGCCCGTTAAGTAAGTGAGACGCTGGGGAGTGCCGGCTTACCCAGCGTTTTCTATGGCACAGCCCAGAGTGAAGCGCCCGTCATGCAGATAAACCCTCATCTATTCATACTGCCTCGCACACCCGGCCAGATAGTCTGGGATTACAGGAGCCACAAGCAATTCGAACTAAACCTGGAATATTCCTTCCGACTTGCACAACTTATAGAGAACCCTGAAGCGTTCGACAACAGCAACATAATCGACACTCAATTCCTGAACACGGGAATACTGACAACTTCAATACAAGACACTACCGAATGGGGCTGGGATGAACTATCAAAGATATTTCATATCGGCACCAAGAACATACCTTGCGAATATACACCGCAGAACATCCATGAATGGTCGAGACACTATCTGGACCATTGCAACGAAGTATTGACCTCCAGCGCACCCGACACCGATCTCGCACACCGCGCGGCCCACGCAATGATTGCCCTGCCCACGCCCTCCGGGTTGCCGGCCGACAGCCTCGGCGATGCTCTGGTCAGCCGCAAGACCTGCCGGTCGTTCACCGGTGAAGCGGTGTCCCTCGGCGACATCAGCACCTTGCTTTACTTGTCCCTCGGTTACCTGAAAGAACGCGAAGACGACATCGATGAAACCGTCGCCGAAGGCCTGGCCGCCCGCCGCAGCAGCCCTTCGGGTGGAGGATTGAATGCCTGTGAAGGTTTTCTACTGGCGCAAAACGTCATTGGCCTGGAACCCGGACTCTACGCCTACCATCCGGCCGATCACGCACTGAGCTTCGTCAACCCACTGACCGGCTCGCCGTTGGGCCAACTAGTGTGCGGGCAACACTTCATCAACAACTTGCCCGCGGGCCTGTTCCTCAGCGCGCGCTTCGACAAACTGTGGTGGAAATACCAACACTCCCGGGCCTACCGAATGGCCTACGTCGAGGCCGGTCATATTTCCCAGACCTTCCAACTGGTGGCGACCGCACTGGGCCTGAATACCTGGCTGACGGGGGCATTGACGGACGATCAGGTCGAAACGCTGCTGGGACTTGAGGAAAGTCCGGAACAACCGTTGTTTTTTGTTGGCTGCGGCCAGAGCGACGGGCAGGTGATGTGCAAGGAGTTGAAAGCACTGTTGAACCAACAAGGCTCACAACAATGACCAGTGCCTCCCCTATTCCGGATTTCTGGGCCCAGCGTTTCACCCTGGGCGAATGGAATACCCGAGCCTCGGTGCGCGCCAGCGAGCACACCTATCTGTTGCCGCCGGACCTGAAACAGCAACTGGAAACCCGACACTGGTTCCCACCGGCCTTTCTGCCTTACCTCAGCCACCCGAGCATCGAAGCGGCGGGCCGTTCGATGATCCATCGCTTATCGGCCAACCACCTGGTGTATTTCCTCGACTACACCACCCTGCTCGAACATCGCATCGTCAACCGCGCGGTGGAAACCATCGTCCACGGTGAGCTGGATGTCAGCATCCCGTCGCGCATGAAAACCTCTGCCTTGCAGCTCTACACCGACGAAGGTTTTCACGCGCTGTTTTCCAACAGCCTCGCCGAGCAGATTGCCGATCATTACGGCATCACCCAGCGGCCAGCGATGCCACAGCGGATAACCCGGCTGAATGACCTGCTCGAGCAAGCCCCTGATCGGCACAAGGCACTGGCCTGGTTTCTGGTCGGTTTTGTCTCGGAGACGATCATCGCCAGGGAACTGCTCGAGGTTTGCCGTGATGCGCTAGTCTCCAGCGTCCAGGAAATGCTCAGGGACCACCTGACGGACGAGGCGCGTCACAGTCGCTACTTTTCGCAAGTGTTCCATTATCTGTGGCTGACCCTCAACAGCAGTCAACGCACGTTCACCGCCAAACTGCTGGTGGAAATCATTCTGCTGTTTTTTGAAGTCGATGAGCGATGGCTGAAGGAAAGCCTGCACAGCGTGGGCCTGGACGGCGCCTCTATCGCAGACATTCTCGACAGGCTGACAGGCATGCAAGCCACCGTGGTGCGAGCTCGCTCGGGGGCTGGCGCCACGCTTCAGGCATTACACAGCGCCGGTTTCTTCGACCTGCGCGCCAACCAGCAACTTTTCGCACAGGCGGGGCTCGTCGATGGATGAAGGAAAATCTGCTGTCAGTCCAGATAAACGTCGTGCCGCGGTCATCCTGTTGCTGACCATGGTGTTGCTCGGGGTCTTTCCGCTGGATGTCCTGCTGCCGTCATTTCCGGCACTGGCCGAACACTTCCGGACCACCCCGGCCGACATCGCGCTATCCATCAGCCTGTTCGCGGTCGGCATTTCCCTGTCGCAGCTGCTGATCGGGCCGTTGTCGGACACCATCGGGCGCAAGGGTCTGTTGCTGTCGGGAATGGCCGTCGCGATCATCGGCGCGATCGGCTGCGTGCTCTCCACCGAGTATTCCTGGTTCCTGCTGTTCCGCGTGGTCCAGGCCATCGGCTGCGGTTGTTTCGTGCTCACCCAAGCCCTGGTTCAAGACTTGTTCGATGGCAAGGATCGGGATCGCTTGAGGATTCTTTTGGTGACCGCCAGCGGCATCTGTATTTCCATTTCGCCACTGGCCGGGACCCTGCTGCAACAGGCCATGGACTGGCCCGGAAGCTTTGTGATCTTCATCGTCCTGGCCGGCGCGGTGTTTCTGAAAGCCTGCCTGTTTCTTGAAAACCAGCGCCCGGCCAACGTCATTCAGCGGGGCATCGTCCAGTCATACCGCCTGGTCTACCGCGATGCCGGGTTTATGGGCTATTGGCTGATCGCCTCGATTGCCTTCGCCTGCCACTTTTCCTTTATTGTCATTTCACCGCTGATTTTCATGGAGCAGTTGCACCACACGCCCTACGAATTTTCGCTGATCCTGTTGCTCTATGGCCTGGCCTACATCATTGGCGGCATCGTCGCCCGGCTTCTCGGCGGCCGGATCGCGCCGAGTGCGCAGATCGTCGTGGGCCTGAGCCTGATCTTCTTTTCCGGCCTGGTGATGCTGGTGCTTTCAACATGGTGGGGGCTGTCGACCTTCACCGTCCTGCTCCCGATGATCATTTGCACCGCCGGCACCACCATCGCGCGGCCGGTCGCCACCTCGATGGCGATGGAAGTTTTTCCGGACATGGCCGGCGCTTCGGCGTCGGCCGGCAACTCCCTGGTATTCATCTCGGGTGGTCTGATCAGCGCCCTGATCAGCCTGAGTCCCTTTGAATTGCAATTGACGCTGGCACTCGGCTTCATCGTCCTGAGCAGCGTCGGGCTGGTGGTGAGCAGTCAAATCCGCCAGCGCAGCCCGACCTTGAGCGAAGCCTGAAACGGGCGCTCGACGTCATTGCACCTCAGGTTCGGGAGCCAACGTGAGATCGCCTATTTGCACGCTCTTGTAACGCGGCTCGATGAGCTTGAAGTCACCGGCACGCAGCCGATCCAGGTTTTGTGGCGAAAGATTGGCGCCCAGCAGCACGGTGACGTATTGCCATTCACCGCTAGCGGCGCGTTTGTAGAGCAAAGCCCGGTGGTCCCACGGCTGCTGATTGAATTGCACCACTTCAGCCTGGCCATCGCCATCAAGGTCGACTCCCCACATTACGCAGCCATCATCCTGGCACTGGAGCTTGCGACTGTTGAGGCTGATGAATTGCTCGCTGCCGTCCACTTTCGGACCGATCCATTCGAGGTTCACAGGGCTTGGTGTATAGGGACGGGGCTCAACCGTGGATTCACCGGGAGTGCCTTTGATCTGGGCGCGTAGCACCTCTCGCGAAGGCGCATCGAGCACCTCATTGCGTTCAAGCAGTTCGGACAACGCCTCGAACTGCTGCCGCCCTGCCATGCCCAAACCATTGCGCAAATAATTACTATCGAACACCAGCACCGACGTGCGGCCATCCAGCAAGCGGCGCACCTGATCCCGTGCGCTGAAGGACTGGCCATTGAACCAGGGCGTATTGATCAGCACCAAGACCAGACACACGACCAAGGCCAGGGCCGGGTTGCTGCGTCGCAGCCCGTTCAGCCACAAGGCGTTGCGTTGCACCACGGCCAACACCGCAGTCAGGCTGTACGCCGCGAAAATCGCGACCAGCAGCAGGCCGGTGAAACGCCGGGGCGACAAACCGTACTGCTCGACCCGCAGCCAGCTCGAATACCCGGACAACGCCACCAGCACCGGCAAGCACAGCAAACCCGCCTCGACACAGCGCATCAGCCACGCCGGATAAGGCTTGGCCTGGCGCCCGTCCTGAAACACCCCATTGAGCAAAAACAGATAAGTCCCCACCAGGCACAACAAAATCGGGGTCGAATAGCCGGTGGCCCAGATCTTTTGCACGCCAGTAAAGGGCAGTGTCACGGTAAACAGGACCGTGATCAGGGTGATCAACGGCAACAGGAAATGACAGGCCGCCAACAAGACGCCCCGCAACATGCCGATGACTCTTTCGTTGTGCAGCCCCAGGCGCATGGCCAGGGAGAATACAAGCGGCAGGCTGAGGCAGATAAAGACCCGGGAGGAGAACTGCTCGGCAAAAAAATCGATGCCCAGCATGAGAAACAATTTGCTCCAGAGCAGCAGCAATAGGCTGAACACGCCCGTCAGCATCAGCGCAAAAAACACCACGAACACATGGCTCCAGGCGCTGTGAAACAGATCATCGTAAGCCCAGCGCCGGCCGGTGCCCGATGGCCAACTGGCGAGAAACGCACACACCACGTAGCTCAACGGCACACCGGTTAACAGCCAGTTTTCCATCAGCCAACGATTGCCGTAATCGAGGCCGGACAGTTGGACCCAGGAACTGATTGCCATCATCAACAGGCAAAATCCCAGCGTCAGGGCCAGAACCCGGCGGTCCTTGAGTTTGGGGCCGAGCAGTTGCAGGAGCAGCCCTCCAACCACTACCAGCGTCAGGCTCGCCGCCAGCACGCCGCGCGACCCGAATGATTCGACCTGCCAGAAAACCACCCCTTGGCACAGACCGACGAGCAGGTAAAACCACAACGAGCGATTGAACAGCGGCATGCCAATTCCTTTTGGTGCGATTACGCGAAGGCCGGCAGTTTAGCCAAGCGTCCCGTGCGGTGATATCCCCCTGGGAGGCTCGTTCACCTTACCGATGGTCATCCCGCACACGGCGTCAGGGCTGGATCAACACTTTGAGCCATTCCCTCCTGACGCCAGCGGTGTAGAATCGCGAGATTCATCGCCATTCATCCCCCGGCGGGTTTATGAGCTCAGGCTGAGGCAAGCGGCGATCCCGCAAAGTCATCGGCAACTTCCGGACACACGGCCATTTCTGAGTGTTCCAGACGTCAATAGAAGCTCACTCCCCTTTGATACCTGATTAGCCGCCCGGAGTGCTCCATGCCTGATTACCGCTCGAAAACATCCACCCACGGCCGCAACATGGCCGGTGCCCGCGCACTGTGGCGCGCCACGGGGATGAAAGATGACGACTTCAAGAAGCCGATCATCGCCATTGCCAACTCGTTCACCCAGTTCGTACCGGGCCACGTCCACCTCAAGGACCTCGGCCAACTGGTCGCCCGTGAAATCGAACGGGCCGGTGGCGTCGCCAAAGAATTCAACACCATCGCTGTGGATGACGGCATCGCCATGGGCCACGACGGCATGCTGTATTCGCTGCCGAGCCGCGAGATCATCGCCGACTCTGTCGAGTACATGGTCAACGCCCACTGCGCCGACGCCATCGTCTGCATCTCCAACTGCGACAAGATCACCCCTGGCATGCTGATGGCCGCCTTGCGCCTGAACATCCCGGTGATCTTCGTTTCCGGTGGCCCGATGGAAGCCGGCAAGACTAAACTGGCCAGCCACGGCCTCGACCTCGTCGATGCCATGGTGATCGCCGCCGACTCCAGCGCTTCTGACGAGAAAGTCGCTGAGTACGAGCGCAGCGCCTGCCCGACCTGCGGTTCGTGCTCCGGCATGTTCACCGCCAACTCGATGAACTGCCTGGTTGAAGCCCTGGGCCTGGCTTTGCCGGGCAACGGTTCGACCCTCGCCACCCACAGCGACCGCGAGCAGCTGTTCCTGCAAGCCGGCCGCACCATTGTCGACCTGTGCAAACGCTATTACGGCGATAACGATGAGTCGGTGTTGCCGCGCAACATCGCCAACTTCAAGGCGTTCGAAAACGCGATGACCCTGGACATCGCCATGGGCGGTTCCACCAACACCATCCTGCACTTGCTGGCCGCGGCCCAGGAAGCCGAGATCGACTTCGACCTGAAGGACATCGACCGCCTCTCCCGCCACGTACCGCAACTGTGCAAAGTCGCGCCGAACATCCAGAAGTACCACATGGAAGACGTGCACCGTGCCGGCGGGATCTTCAGCATTCTCGGCTCGCTGGCCCGTGGCGGTCTGCTGCACACCGAGCTGCCGACCGTGCACAGCAAGAGCATGGCCGAAGGCATCGCCAAGTGGGACATCACCCAGACCACTGACGAAGCCGTGCATCACTTCTTCAAGGCCGGTCCGGCGGGCATCCCGACGCAAACCGCGTTCAGTCAGTCGACCCGTTGGGAAACCCTGGACGACGACCGTGAAAACGGCTGCATCCGCAGTGTCGAGCACGCTTATTCGCAAGAAGGTGGCCTGGCCGTTCTGTACGGCAACATCGCCCTCGACGGTTGCGTGGTGAAAACCGCCGGCGTCGACGAGTCGATCCACGTGTTCGAAGGCAACGCGAAGATCTTCGAAAGCCAGGACAGCGCCGTGCGCGGCATCCTCGCCGATGAAGTGAAGGCCGGCGACATCGTGATCATCCGCTACGAAGGCCCGAAAGGCGGCCCGGGCATGCAGGAAATGCTCTACCCGACGTCGTACCTGAAATCCAAAGGCCTGGGCAAAGCCTGCGCCCTGCTCACCGACGGCCGCTTCTCCGGCGGTACCTCGGGCCTGTCCATCGGCCACGCTTCGCCAGAAGCCGCTGCCGGTGGCGCGATTGGTCTGGTGCAGGATGGCGACAAGGTATTGATCGACATTCCGAACCGCTCGATCAACCTGTTGATCAGCGATGAAGAACTGGCGGCACGCCGGGTCGAGCAGGATCAGAAAGGCTGGAAGCCAGTCGAGAAGCGCCCACGTAAAGTGACCACCGCGCTGAAAGCCTACGCCCTGCTGGCCACCAGCGCCGACAAGGGTGCCGTGCGGAACAAGGCGATGCTCGACGGGCTGTAAGTCTTAATCGTCACCATAAAAATGCCCCGCCAAGTGCGGGGCATTTTTGTTTACGCGATCCGATCGTTCCCACGCTCCCGCATGGGAATGCCTCAAGGGACGCTCCGCGTCCAGTGACGCGGAGCGTCACGGGCTGCATTCCCACGCAGAGCGTGGGAACGATCGATACGCAGATCCCCCCGTAGGAGCCCGTTAGAACTCGGGTTTGTACGTCACGCTAAACATCATGTTCCGCGGATCGCCATAGTAGTTATTCGCCGAAACCTGGCTGTACGACGGGATGAAGTACTGTTTGTCGAACAGGTTGTTCAGGTTCACTGCCAGCGTGACCTCATCACTGGCCTCATAGGCAATACGCGAATTCCAGATCGCAAACCCCGGCTGTTCGAACCCACGATCAAAACCGACGGTACGACTCTGCGCGTTGACCCCCGCACCGACGCTGACTTTGTTGAAGTCGCCCGGCAAGGTGTAATCACCCCAAATGCGCAGCATGTGCATCGGCGTAAACGTGGAAAAGACCTTGCCCTCAAGCTCCGGATCCTTGAGGAACTTGGTGGTGTTGTAGGTGTAGCTGCTGGTCAGTTGCAGGCCCGGTGCAACTTCACCGCTGATCTCCGCCTCAATGCCTTGGCTGCGAATTTTGCCGGACGCCGTCGAGCAGTACCAACCGCTGCACGCCTCGTCGCTTTCGATATCAGTGGTGAAGTCGGTGACCGCACGATTTTTGTGAATGTAGCGGAACAGCGCCAGCGAGGTGTTGAGCTGGCCATCCATCAATTCGCCCTTGATCCCCAACTCGTAGTTTTTGCCTTCGACCGGCGGCAGCCCGGTTTTTTCCTTGGTCAGCTGAACCTGAGGAATGAACACTTCGGAGTAGCTGCCGTAGACCGACCACTCATCGTTCAGCGCATACACCAGGCCGGCGTAAGGCGTGACCTCGCCGCTGGTCTTGACCGAGTTACTCTCGCCGTTGTCCTGCAGTTCACGGGCGAAGTAATTGTCCTGGTTAAACGTGTAGTCGTACCAACTGGTGCGCGCGCCGAGAATCAGGGTCAGCGGATCGGCCAGCTTGACCCGCCACGAACCGTAGAGGCCTTTCTGCCGAATGTCATAGGTGCTGGTTGCGAGGTTGGCACTGTCGGCGATGCTGTCGAAGCTCTGGTCAGGGCGGTGATGGTCGATGTCGCTGACGTCCACCCCCGGCGAAAAGGCGCGGGCATAAGCATCATCGGTGGTGTATTTCGAATAGTTGGCGCCCAGCACCACGCTTTGCTTGAACGACAAGGCTTCGAAGTCGCCGTTGACGAACACGTCCAGGCCACGGTTTTTGCCGGAAAAGTCAGTGGCGTAATCCGCAAAGCGCGGCCCGGTGGTAGTGCCGACGGGCACCGCGCCCGTGATGAACTGATACGTCGCTTCGTTGGACTCGTTCATCGCTATCGCCGACGCCTTGATTTTCCAGTTGTCGTTGAAGTGATGTTCCAGGTCCAGATACACGGCGGTCTGATCATTGAACGAGCGGTTCCAGGTTGAACCGGTGTAGGAGGAACGCGGCAAGTCCAGCGGCTTGCCATCGGTGTAACGCGGCAGGCCGAGGAAGTAAGGCCGGCCATGGCTTTTCTTGTTGCTGAAGCCGACGCCGAGCACGGTGTCGTCGCTCAGATCGAAGTCCAGCGCGCCGTACACGGTCTGTTCCCAGTTCCAGGTGTAATCGGAAAACGAATGGCCTTTCTCGTAGTTGACCACCGCGCGTCCGCGAAGGGTGCCGGTTTCGTTCAGCGGGCCACCGACATCCGCTTGCGAGGCATAACGGTCCCAACTGCCGGCCTTGGCACTCAACGTCACGGTCGGTGCGGCTTGCGGGCGTTTGCGCACCAGGTTGATCGCACCGCCCGGACTGTTGGCTCCCTGAAGCAAACCCGCCGCGCCGCGCAACACTTCCATGCGGTCGTAAATCACCATGTTTTCGGTGATGTAACTGCCCAGTGCGTAGACATCGCGAGGGACCGGCACCCCGTCGTATTGCAACGCTTCAATGTCGAAGCCTCGGGAGAACATGAACATGCCCGGGCCTGGTGACCGGATTGAACTCAGCCCGGGTACTGCTTCAATCGCCTGAGTGAGGGTGGTGATGTTGCGGTCATCCATCGCCTTGCGCGTCAGCACACTGACCGATTGCGGGATGTCCTTGAGCTTCTGGGTGCTTTTACCAATGGTGACCGCGCCGGTGGTGTAGGAACCGCTGCCTTCAGTGGTGGCTCCAAGCTGCCGGGCACTTACTTTGGTGGCGCCCAGCTCCATCGCCGACCCCGTCGCCACGCGCTTTTCCAGGGTCACGCTGTCACTGTCGATATAGCTCGCGTCCAGTCCAGTGCCGACCAATAACCGCGCCAGAGCCTCATCCTTGGCAAAACTGCCGCGCAGGCCGGGCGATCGCACACCTTGGGTCACTTCGGCCGAGACCAGCACTTGAATGCGGGTCACGTCCGAAAACGCGGCCAAGGCGGCGTCCAGCGACTGAGCCGGAATCTCGAAGCGATAGAGCTGGGCCTGCGCGGCAGGTGCGGCCTGTGCGTGGACCGGCGCGCCTGTAAATGCCAGGCCCAGAGCCAGCGTCAACAAAGTCGGCAGGCCGGGCAGGCGCCGGGCGGCAATCGGATGTCCCATGGAAGTGTCCCCAATGATCGAAGTCGGTGTGACGGCGCGGCACTACTTGAGAGTGCTTATTGTTTACGCCTCAGTGATCAAGGACGACGACCCCGCGGAAAACCCTGAAACTATTTGAGAATTATTTTCACCTGCATCTAAAACAACACAAACCTGTGGCGACCGGCTTCAAGCTCATCCTTCACGCAGCACCAGTAAATACGGGGTGTAATGGTCAGCACGCAGATGCAGGGTGTAGACCAGCGCCTTGACCACGGCGTCGGGTTTGTCGATGTCGAACACCCCGGAGACTTGCCGCTCACGCAAATCATCGCCCAGCACCAGCGTGCGACCCGGCCAGTAGCGGTTCAACTCGTCCACCACCTCGGCCAGGGGTTGCTGGCGGAACACCAGTTGGCGTTGCCGCCAGGCAAATCCGGCCGCTGGATCGAAACCATGCACCGTCGTCAGCTGCCGACTCCGATACTCGACCGCACGCCCCGGCTCCAGGTACACCGGCTCACCGCTGCCGGCGCTGACCTCAACGCGGCCCTCGGCGACCTGCACCCGAGTCTCATCGGTGCGTCGGGCAACGCTGAACTGCGTGCCGACGACTTTCACCCAACCCTCGCCGGAGGCCACGACAAAAGGCCGCGCGGCATCCTTGGTCACTTCGAACCAGGCTTCGCCCCGCAACAGGCGCACCTGCCGTTCGCCCGCACTCATTCGAATCTGAATCGCGGTATCGGTATTGAGTTGCAGCGTTGATCCATCGGCCAGCTCTACCCGGCGCGTCTCGCCGGTACCGGTCGCATAGTCGGCGCGCAGGCGATCCAGCCAAGGGGTTTGCAACGCCACCGTTCCGACCATCAACAGCACCGCGGCGGCGCACGCCCATTCGAACCATTGCCGCGCACGTGGTTTGCGCCAGCGTGCCTGCTCCTGCTCCTGCTCCTGCTCGCGGATCGACCGCGCCGGTTCGCGCAAGGCGCCGAGCAACGCCCGCACCTCCTGCCAGGCATCGTCCTGGGCCTGGCCCTGCGCCAGCCACGAGGCAAACGCATCCAGTTCGCTGGCGCTCACGTCTTCGGCCTGGAGCCGGAAATACCAGCCGGAAGCCTCGGCAAACAGGTCGTCGGCGGGCGCCGATGCTGCGGGTTCAATCATCAGGGGTTCCACGGGTACGGGTTCGCGAGTCATGGCCGCGCACCTCGGTCATCGTTCGCCAACCGTGCCTGGATAAAGGCCCGGCACTCGATCAGCGCACGACGCAATTGGTATTCGACGCTACGCGGGCTGATGGCCAGACGCTCGGCAATCTCCCGGTAGGAATGTTCGTCGACATGATAGAGCAGGAAAATCTGTCGGGTGGCCTCAGGCAGCGCGCAAATGGCATCGCGCATCAAGGCTTCGTCCTGATACGCGGACAATTGCTCCACGGCCGAAGGGCTGCTGCACGGCAGATCTTCGCTGGGTTCGCCGGTTTCCATACGCTCGCGACGAATTGTCTGGCGCTGGTGATCGCGCACCAGATTACTGGCGATGGTGAAAAGAAAGGCCGGCAGGTTGTCGATTTTCTCGCCGGATTCGAGACGCGCCAGGCGCAGGAAAGACTCCTGGGTCAGATCAGCCGCCACCTGGGCGCTGCCAGTACGACGGATGACGAAGGCTTCCAGGGCTTTCTTTTGTTCGGCGAACAGGCGGGCAATCTGCGTATTCCAGGAGGGCACAGCACTACCTTGATCGAGAGGGTCGTTCAGGAGCGCGCACGCTAGCAGAAGATGCGAGTGATTCGCAATGATCGTTCCCACGCAGAGCGTGGGAACGATCAGATGAAGGGATTACTGAATCTCTTCAGGCTTGACGATCACCCAATTCTTGTCCGCCGTCACCGGCAACCCTTCCTTGGCCTGGGCCGCGGCGTGCTTGGCCATCATGCCGTTAATCTGGGTCATGTATTTATCTTTGCGGTTGACCCACAAGTGAATGCCGCCCTTGGCCACATCGACGCTGTGGAACAGCATGTAGCCGTCGCTGCTCGGGGTATCGCCACCCACCAGCACCGGTTTTTTCCATTCATCGATGTAGGTCAGGATCGCCGCTTGCTTGCCGGCCATCCAGGTCGCCGGGGTCCACAGGTACGGGGTCAGTTCGAGGCCAAGGTTGGCCTTCTCGTCATACTTGCCGGCGGTGATCTGCTTGCGCGCGGTGGTCAGTTCGCCGGTCTTGCGGTCCTTGAGCAGCGTGGTCACGCCGATCACGTTCTGCGGTTTGACGTTGTAGCCGTACTTCGGATCGGCCGCGACCATGCGCACCAGTTCTTCGGAGGCAGCGGTCATCACGTAGACCTCGATGCCGTTCTCCATCAGCTTGTTGTACAGCTCGGCCTGGCCGGTGAAGATTTTCGGTGGCTGGACGTCGATGGTCTTGACCACATCGCCGTCGTAATAGGTGCTCGGCACCGGCTTACCGGACGCCATCAGCTCATCGACATAGCCCTTGAGCTCTTGCAGGGTGAAGCCGGAGAACACCTGGGCGACCCATGGATAGCAAACCATGTCGTCGATTTCGCAGAGGCGATAGTAGTAGCTGAACAGGCTTTCCTTGTGGTCGGCGGTGTCCTTGAACGGGATCAGCTTCAGGGAAGGATCGAGGGTTTCGCGGGTGATCAGGCCCTTGTTTTCCATGAATGGCAGCAACGACTCTTCGAGGTCGTAGCGGTAACTGGTGTTGTCCATGTCGAACACCGCGAAGTTACCCTTGTTGGCATTGGCCGCGATCATCGCGTCCAGCGCCTTGGCCTGATCGGCTGGCCAGTGCTTCAAATCCGTGGCGAACGCCTGGCTGGCGAGGCCGAAGCAGAGTGCGGCAGCCAGCATTTTCGGTGCGAATTTCATCTGCATGCTTCCTTGTAGAGAGACCCAGATTCAAAGACATCGACGCTAACAAAAAAGTGTGACAGTTCCCGCCTGCCCGCGACCGCTTGCGTCCCCTTCGCGCCAGCTGCATCCCTGTGCGCGACATCCGCTTATTCCAAAAACGACAGTCCACCTCTGTTTTTGGTATTAATTCATTAGATATCAAGCTGTTAGGCTTGCCGGTTCGCAGTCACACACGAGGGTGGCTGGCACAAGTCTATGGAGTCTTTATGAATCTGCCGCTGATTCTCAATCTGCTGGTGTTCCTCGCCTTGCTCTTTGGCCTGGCGCAAACCCGTCACACCTCCTGGAGCCTGGCCAAGAAGGTCCTGCTCGCGCTGGCATTGGGCGTGGCGTTCGGCGTGGCGTTGCATGCCATCTACGGTGCCGGCAACCCGGTGCTGAAAGCCTCGATCGGCTGGTTCGATCTGGTTGGCAATGGTTACGTGCAGTTGCTGCAAATGATCGTGATCCCGCTGGTGTTCGCTTCGATCCTCAGCGCCGTAGCCCGGCTGCACAACGCTTCGTCGTTGGGCAAGATCAGCTTCCTGACCATCGGCACCCTGCTGTTCACCACCGCCATCGCGGCGCTGATCGGCATCGGCCTGACCAACCTGTTCGGCCTGACCGCCGAAGGTTTGGTCGCCGGCACCCAGGAAATGGCGCGCCTGCAAACGATCCAGACCGACTACGCGGGCAAGGTCGCTGACCTGAATGTGCCGCAGTTGTTGCTGTCGTTTATCCCGCAAAACCCGTTCGCCGACCTGGCCCGGGCCAAGCCGACCTCGATCATCAGCGTAGTGATCTTCGCTGCGTTCCTCGGAGTCGCCGCGCTGCAACTGCTGAAGGATGACGTCGAAAAAGGTCAGAAAGTGATCAACGCCATCGACACCCTGCAAGCCTGGGTGATGCGCCTGGTGCGCCTGGTGATGAAGCTGACCCCGTACGGCGTGTTGGCGCTGATGACCAAAGTGGTCGCCGGTTCCAACCTGCAAGACATCATCAAGCTCGGCAGTTTCGTCGTGGTGTCGTACATCGGCCTCGGCCTGATGTTTGTGGTCCATGGCCTGCTGGTGTCGGCAGCCGGGATCAACCCGCTGCGCTTCTTCCGCAAGATCTGGCCGGTGCTGACGTTTGCCTTCACCAGCCGCTCCAGCGCGGCGAGCATTCCGCTGAGCATCGAAGCGCAAACCCGTCGCCTGGGTATCCCGCAATCCATCGCCAGTTTCGCCGCTTCGTTTGGCGCAACCATCGGCCAGAACGGCTGTGCCGGCCTGTACCCGGCGATGTTGGCGGTGATGGTTGCGCCAACCGTGGGCATCAACCCGCTCGACCCGCTGTGGATCGCGACGTTGGTGGCGATTGTGACCCTGAGTTCGGCCGGTGTGGCGGGTGTAGGTGGCGGCGCGACGTTTGCCGCGCTGATCGTGCTGCCGGCCATGGGCTTGCCGGTGTCACTGGTGGCGCTGCTGATTTCGGTTGAGCCGCTGATCGACATGGGCCGTACGGCGTTGAACGTCAGTGGCTCGATTACGGCCGGGGCGATTACCAGCCAGATGATGCAGCAGACCAATCAGGAGCTGCTGGGTGCGGATGAGCATGCGGAGTTGGCGCAGGCTTAAGGCTTTCATCGTGACCGATCGTTCCCACGCTCCGCGTGGGAATGCAGCCCGTGACGCTCCGCGTCACTGGACGCGGAGCGTCCCTAGAGGCATTCCCACGCAAAGCGTGGGAACGATCTATGCGCGCTCCCAAACCTCGAAGTTGTATGCCGGCTTATCTTCCACCGCCGGATTCTCAATGTTCGACACCAATTTCCATTCGTTCAAATCAAACTCTGGAAACCACGCATCCCCTTCCGGGCTCAACGCCACGCGCGTCAGATAAAGTCGATCAGCCTGCGCCAACCCTTGGGCATACAACTGCGCCCCGCCAATCAGCATCAGCTCATCGACGCCCTGCTCTTTCGCCCATTCCTCGGCACGAACAACGGCGGCTTCCAGCGACGGATAAACCTCCGCGCCTTCCAGCACCAGATCCGCCTGGCGGC
The DNA here is from genome assembly GCF_012935755.1 of Pseudomonas sp. ADAK2. Taxonomy (GTDB): domain Bacteria; phylum Pseudomonadota; class Gammaproteobacteria; order Pseudomonadales; family Pseudomonadaceae; genus Aquipseudomonas. The sequence goes on along the minus strand of NZ_CP052862.1, from coordinate 4,894,728 downwards.
TGACCACGATGTTCAACCGACCCGGCAGCGGGCGACCGAGGGAATCCCAGGTCTTGCGACCCATGATGATCGGCTTGCCCAGGGTGGTGGCCTTGAAGTATTTGAAGTCCCCCGGCAAGTGCCAGGGCATGCTGTTGTCGACGCCGATCACACGGTTTTCACCGAGGGCTGCGATCAGGCTGAGGGGGAGTGATTTAGTCATGCCGGCGAGGATACCAGAGCCTCCCTTTTCCCGATAAGCGCCACAGCGGTTATGCTCACCGTTCATCTAAGCGACGGGATGCCGCGTGACTGAACTGAATAACCTCTGGCTGACGGAAACCATCCGCCTGCGCGAAGAACACGCCGGGCCCCTGGACGACCTGGAAGCCAACCGACTGGCCCGCACGGCGGGCGGCGATCTGCCGACACGGATTCAACGCCGGGCCCTGTGGCTGGCCGAACGGGATGGACTGACCAGCGCCCTCAAACACTGGCTGCAAGGTGCGCGATTAGCGTTGTTAGTGATGGCTGTACTGGCCGTGGTCAGCGGTGCCGGCCTGGCCTTTGCCGCACTGGGCGACGGGCAGGTCTCGGTGAATGTGTTCTGGGCCTTGGGCAGCCTGCTCGGGCTGAACCTGATTCTGCTGCTGAGCTGGGCCTTGGGCCTGGTGTTCGCCGGTGAACACGGCGCCACACTCGGACGCCTGTGGCTGTGGCTCAGCGAAAAACTCGCCAGGGACGCCAAAGCCGCGCAACTAGCCCCCGCCCTCCTGCTGTTGCTGCAACGACACAAACTCAATCGCTGGGCCGTCGGCGTGCTGGTCAACAGCCTGTGGTTACTGGCGATGCTCAGTGCGCTCGCGATTCTGCTGACGTTGATGGCGACCCGACGCTACGGCTTCGTCTGGGAAACCACCCTGCTCAGTGCCGACACCTTCGTGGCGATGACCCAAGCCCTCGGCGCCCTACCTTCGCTGCTTGGTTTCAATGTGCCGACCGTGGAAATGATCCGCGCAAGCGGCGACACCGCGCTCAATATCGAGAGCGCTCGCCAAGCCTGGGCAACGTGGCTGGTCGGTGTGTTGGTGGTTTACGGTGTGCTGCCGCGGCTGCTGCTGGCACTGCTTTGTCTGTGGCGCTGGAAAACCGCTCAGGCTGGCTTGCGTCTGGATCTGAACCTGCCCGGCTATGCGCAATTGCGCGAGCGGCTGATGCCCACCAGCGAACGCCTGGGCATTAGCGATGCTGCGCCGGATCAGCTTCACCGGGTTGAAAGCGATGTCAGTGACCTGCACAGCGATGGCGCGCTGCTGGTAGCCATCGAACTGGACGATCAACGTCCATGGCCACCGCAATTGCCAAAGTCCGTCAGCAATGCGGGCATCCTCGACAGCCGCGAATCCCGAAATAAACTCCTCGAACAGCTAAGCCGCTTTCCCCCGGCACGCCTCGCCATTGCCTGCGATCCACGCCGCTCACCGGATCGCGGCAGCCTGGCATTGATCGCCGAACTGGCACGCAACGCCAGCGCCACCCGCGTCTGGTTGCTGCAAGCGCCGGCCGGCGAAGCGCTGGATGCCGAGCGTTTGGGTGACTGGCACACGGCGCTGCAACAACTCGAACTGCCCTTCGCCGATTGCGCGCCGTTGAATTGGCTGGAGACCGGTCATGACTAAGCCTTTGAAACTCGCGGTGGTCGGTCACACCAACGTCGGCAAGACCTCGTTGCTGCGCACCCTGACCCGGGACGTCGGATTCGGTGAAGTGTCCCATCGGCCCAGCACCACTCGGCATGTCGAAGGCGCGCGGCTGTCGGTGGACGGCGAACCGTTGCTCGATCTCTACGACACCCCGGGCCTGGAAGACGCCATCGCCCTGCTCGACTATCTGGAACGCCTGGAACGCCCCGGCGAACGCCTCGACGGCCCGGCGCGACTGGCGCGATTCCTGGAGGGCAGCGAAGCGCGGCAGCGTTTCGAGCAAGAAGCCAAGGTGCTGCGCCAACTGCTGGCCTCGGACGCCGGCCTCTACGTGATCGACGCCCGGGAGCCGGTGCTGGCCAAGTACCGCGATGAACTGGAAGTGTTGGCCAGTTGCGGCAAGCCACTGCTGCCGGTGTTGAACTTCGTCAGCAGCGCCAATCATCGCGAGCCGGACTGGCGTGAAGCTCTGGCGCGCCTGGGTTTGCATGCGCTGGTGCGCTTCGACAGCGTCGCCCCGCCGGAAGATGGCGAACGCCGACTCTATGAAAGCCTCGCGCTGCTGCTGGAAAACGCCCGTCCACAACTGGATCGCCTGATCGCCGATCAACAGGCTCAACGCCTGGCGCGCCAGCAAAGCGCGGCGCGGCTGATTGCGGAATTGCTGATTGATTGCGCCGCGTGCCGTCGCAGTGTGGTCAGCGAGGCGGAACAGGAACAGCAAGCGATCAGCGAACTGCGCAAGGCTATTCGACAACGGGAACAGCGCTGCGTCGAAGCCCTGCTCAAGCTCTACGCCTTCCGCCCACAAGACGCCGCCGCCAGTGACTTGCCGCTGCTCGATGGTCGTTGGGGCGATGACTTGTTCAACCCCGAAACCCTCAAACAACTGGGCGTTCGGGTGGGCGGCGGCATCGCGGCGGGCGCGGCGGCCGGTGCCGGTGTGGATCTGCTGGTGGGCGGCCTCACGCTAGGCGTGGCGGCACTGGCCGGGGCGATTGCCGGCGGCGCCCTGCAAACGGCGCGCAGCTATGGCAGCCGCTTGCTGGGCAAGATCAAGGGCCAGCGGGAGCTGACCGTCGATGACAGCGTGCTGCGGCTGTTGGCCCTGCGCCAGCGGCAACTGGTACAAGCCCTGAACCAGCGCGGGCATGCGGCGATGGACAGCATTCAAGTGGCCATGCCCCAGGACAAGACCTGGCGCGAAGGCAAGCTGCCCGAAGCGCTGAACAAAGCGCGGGCGCACCCGCAGTGGTCGTCGCTCAATCCGCAGGCGAAGTTGAGTCAGGCGGAGCGGCAGGAGCAGGTTGAAGTGTTGGCCCGACAGCTCTGAGCCTGATCGTTCCCGCGCTCTGCGTGGGACCGATCTATCGCTACCAGCCCAACTTCAAAAACTGCTTCACCAATGCCGTAACCCGACTTCGATCCGTGCGATTCGAGCGCCCGTCATTGTCCACATCTGAACTCCATATCAGCTCCAGCTCGCCATCGTTATCAAGATCCTGGGCCGCGGCCTTGTAGGCGATGAGCGGCCCTTCGTGAAAATGTAGCCTCACTTGTTCCGGAGTGCCGTCGGCGGAAGGGTTCTGCGAGAAGATTCGCAGGTGCCGCTCCTCGCTTTCGTCGGTGTTGAACCACGCACATTTCAGATAGGTTTTACCCAAGGTCTTGAGCCGGCGCAGGTCAGCGTTCGTTGCCACGCGCTGCAATTGATCGTGCTCAAAAAACTGGTAAAGCACGGTGTCCGCGTGACCCTGGCCGGTCGAGTCTCTGGCGATGACCTTCAAGTAGCGCACTGGAGCGATCACTTCCATTTGAACTTCAGGTAGGTACCACTCAGCAGTGCCACCAGCTCCTGATCCGCGGCGTCGGTATCGCCATCATTGTCCACATCGAAGTGGATCACCCAATCCAGCGTGCCGTTGTTGTCCGTGTCGTAGGCCGCGGCGGTATAAGCCAGGGTTTTGTCGGTCGGTTTGCCGGTGCCTTCATGAAAGTGCAAACGCACGGTATCCGGGCTGCCATCCCTGGCGAAATCTTCAACGAAGATTTTCAGATAACGTTTGGTGGAGGCTCCGGGATTGAACCAGTTGAGTTTCAGGCACGCATTGGCGAAGGTCTTCAGCAATCGCTGATCAGTAGTGTTTTCCGCACCGTTGTTGGTGACATCGCCCATTTTGTAATCGACGTTGCCATCGGCGTCGAAATCCAGTGCAAAGGCTTTATTGAGCAGAATGTCATCGCCCGGCGTACAGGCCGTCTCATAGAACTGCAGTAATACAGAGTCTGCCCGGCCGTTGCCGATTCGATCCTGAACGGTGACTTTCAAATAGCGCATGAGCGTTCCTTGCCGATTAAAGAAGCTCAAACACTAGCGACTCCACCGCGTTGCGGCCATGGCGCTCATTCGCCGCGAGGAGTAGGGCATTTCGCTAAATGTTGCCCGTAAAACGACGGGCATCTCCCTGGACCAGTAGCGCAACCGCTTTCGCCTTCAGCACTTCAAGATCAATCAGCGGCACCCACATTTCCTTGGCCTGCTCATCCCATTGGCGCATGCGCAAACTGACGGCACACAACGGATCGCGCTCGAACGCCTCGGCCTCGGCCAGCGTCATCACCCCGCCCTGATATTCCAGGGTGCGGCGACTGGCCTCGCTCAAGCGTTCGTAGTACCCAGGTTCTTTCAATGTCAGATAACGCTTGGCCTGCACGTGGTACTCCACCAGCCGCGCCATGCGTTCGCTGAAACCGGCGCGCCGCAAATAGTCAGCGCCAAGGCGCTCGTGGCTGACCACGCCGAAGCCGCCCATGTTTTCCGCGCTCTCGGCGCAGATATGCCCGATATCGTGGAAGAACGCCGCCAACACCACTTCATCGTCGAAGCCTTCGGCCATGGCCCGTTCGGCGGCCTGGGACATGTGCTCGATCTGCGACACCGGTTCGCCGATGTAGTCGCTGTCGCCGAAGCGTTCGTACAGGGCGAAGACCTCGTCGACCACTTGTTCATGACTCGCCATCAATCCTCTCCCAACAGCAGTGCGACGTTACGCTCGGCCATCGCCGGTCCGACGCTCATGCCGACGCCGGTGTGCATCAGCGCCACGCTTACACCGGGTTGCGGGCGCAGGAACGAGAACGGGCCCGGGCCTTTTGAACCATAGACCCCTTGCCAGCGCTCCAGCACTTGTATTTTGCAGCCCAGCGTTTGCTCGGCCAGTTCGATCATCCAGTCGTCCACCTGCTCGGCGTTGAACGGTGAAGGATCGCTGCCGTAATGGTGGGAATCGCCGATGATCAATTCGCCGTAAGGCGTCGGGCTGATCAGCAGGTGAATGCCGTTGTCGTGCAAATGCGGTGCGTCGCGCAGGATTTGCGCCTGGACCGCGGCGGCTTCCGGCAGGTCGGCAAATGCGCCGTAATGCACGCAACTCAATCCGGTGAGCAACGCGTGTTGCAGATTCAGGTTGATTTGCGGCCGGGCGCGGAGCATTTGCAGGCGGCAGATTTGCGGGTTGAGCGCGGCAATCGGTTCGGCCAGCAACGTCTGATAATCATGGCCGGAACAGACGATGATCTGCCCGGCGCTGAAACTGCCGGCGGTGCTTTGCAAGCGGCCGGGCTCGATGTCGCGCACCAACGTGGAGAAATGAAACTCGACGCCGAGTTCGCGGCGCAGGTAATCGATCAACGCCGCAATTGCCTCGCGGGAATACAGTTGCTGATCGTCCATGCCGTGCAGCGCAGCACGGTGATGGCTGAACTGGCCGCCGTACAAATCCCGCAACGCCGCGCCGCGCAACAGTTCGACGTTGTAGTTGTGTTCCACGGCGCGACCGTTGCAAAAGGCTTGTAGCAGGTGTTCTTCGGCTTCGGTGCGCGCAAATAGATATGAGCCGTTGCGCTTGAGTTGCAGGCCGGCGACGTTGGCCCAATGGCCCCAGATGTCGCGGCTCGCTTTGGCCAGTTCGAGCATCGGGCCGGGAGGTTGGCCGGTGACCAAGGCCTGGCCGAAGTTGCGGACCGAAGCGCCCAAAGGTGTTTCGCTGCGTTCGAAAACGCTGACTTTGAGACCGCGCTTGGCGGCGGCGTAGGCGTGGGACAGGCCGAGGATGCCGGCGCCGACGATGAGCATGTCGTGGTGTTGCGTCATGGAGTTCCCCCAATGATCGTTCCCACGCTCCGCGTGGGAATGAATCCCGTGACGCTCTGCGTCACAGAGGACGCGGAGCGTCCTTGGCTGCATTCCCACGCAGAGCGTGGGAACGATCGGTCGAGCGGTGTCGGTTACTTGGCAACCACTTTCTCGGACTTGCCGTCATAGCGCTTGCGCCACTCAGTCAGGATTTCGTCGCGATTCTTCGACGCCCAGGCAAAGTCGTTCTTGATCAGCCGCTGCTCGTAATCCGCCGGTAATTCGGTCTGCGGTTTGGCGATACCTGGCTGCGCGAGGACCGCGAAGTTCTCTTTGTAAAGCTCCATCGCCGCCGGGCTGGCCGAGAAGTCCGCCAGTTTCTTCGCCGCGTCTTCGTGCTGCGTACCCTTGATCACCGCAGTCGCTTCAATCTCCCAACCCAGGCCTTCTTTCGGCAGGATGATGTCCAGCGGCGCGCCTTGGCGTTTCAGCTGAACCGCCGGGTATTCAAAGGAGATACCAATCGGGAATTCACCGGACGCCGCGAGTTTGCACGGCTTGGAACCGGAGTGAACGTATTGACCTATGTTCTGGTGCAAGCCATCCATGTAGGCCCAGCCCTGCTTCTCGCCAAAGGTTTGCAGCCAGGCGCTGACGTCGAGGAAACCAGTACCGGACGAGGCCGGGTTAGGCATGACGATCTTGCCTTTGTACTCAGGCTTGGTCAGGTCTTGCCAGCTCACGGGTTTGCTCAGGCCCTGCTTCTCGGCTTCGACGGTGTTGAAGCAAATGGTCGCGGCCCACACGTCCATGCCGACCCAGGCTGGCGGGTTGGCGGCATCGCGGTAGTTGCCGCCGATCTTGCCCAGGTCCTTCGGCGCGTAGCTTTGCAGCATGCCTTGCTGATCGAGGATCGCCAGGCTCGATGCGGCCAGGCCCCAGACCGCATCGGCTTGCGGGCGCTCTTTCTCGGCCAGCAACTTGGCGGTGATGATCCCGGTGGAGTCACGCACCCACTTGATCTCGACGTCCGGGTTGGCCTTTTCGAAGGCGTCCTTGTAGGTCTTCAGTTGTTCGGCTTCGAGGGCGGTGTACACCGTCAACTCGGTTTTCGCCGCGAAGGCGTTCAGGCTGAAAGCGGTGAGGACAGCAGCGGCCAGGGCCAGGGGCTTGAACATGATCTTTTCCTGTTTTTGAGTTGAGGGTGTGAGTCAGTTGCCGGGCGCGGTCTGCCGCCAGGCCTGGGAGCGGCGCAACAAACCGCGCGAAGCCCAGGCCAGCAGCAAGGACACGCCCGCCGAGGTGAACAGAATCAGGGTCGACATCGCCGCCGCGCCGCCGACGTTTCCGGCGTCATCCATGTTCAGCACTGCCACCGCCGCGAGGATGGTGTCGGGGCTGTAGAGGAAAATCGCCGCCGAGACGGTGGTCATGGCCGAGACGAACAGGTAGCGCACGATGTCCAGCAACGCCGGCAGGCAGATCGGCACCGTGACTCGCAGGTAATGTCGATACAGCGGCGCCTTGAGCGACAGCGCGGCGGCTTCGAACTCGGCGTCGAGCTGGCGCAGCGCGGTGGTGGCGGTCATTTGTGCAGTGGTCAAATAGTGAGCAATGGTGCAGACCACCAGCAGGGTCATGGTCCCGTAGAGCACATGCAGTGGGTTGCCGCTGAGGTTGAAGAAGAAGACGTAACCCAAACCCAGCACTAGGCCCGGCACCGCCATCGGTACGAAACTGAGCATGCGCAAGGTCAGATTCAGTCCGCGCTGGCCCTTGGTTTTTTCCATCAGGTAGGCGCCGGTGAAGATCAGCACACTGCCGATCAACGCCGTGCCCAACGCCATTTTCACGCTGTTGCCGTAGGCCAACCAACCGCCGCCCGCGGTGTCGTTGAACTGGTAATGGTTGAGCGAGAGCGACAGGTTGTACGGCCAGAATTTCACCAGCGACGAGTACACCGCCATGCCGAACACCAGCAGCAACACCGCGCAGATCAGCAACACGATGGCCAGGTAGCAGCCGTCCCGCAGCTTCGACGGCGCCGGTTTGAACACTTGTGCGCGGCCGCTCATGGAATCGCCGTGACGTCGGCGCAACCAGGCATCGACACCGAAGCTGAACAGCGCCGGCAGCAGCAACACCATGCCGATCAACGCGCCGCGCCCGAATTGTTGCTGGCCGACCACGGCTTTGTAAGCTTCCAGCGCCAGCACTTGATAGTCGCCGCCGACCACCACGGGCACGCCGAAGTCGGTGATGGTCAACGTGAAGACGAGGCAGAATGCGGCGAACACCGCCTGACGGGTCGCCGGCCAGGTGATGCTGCGGAAGGCTTTGGCCGGACTGGCGCCCATGCTCGATGCCGCATCGAACAGTCGCGCATCCGCCAACGAAAGCGCCGACAGAAGAATCATCAAGGCGTGTGGGAAGGTGTAGATCACCTCGCCCAGAACAATGCCCCAGAAGCCGTAGATATTGTCCGAGAGCAAACCACGCAACATGCCCTGATTGCCGAACAGATAAACCAGCGCAATCCCCGGCAACATCGACGGCGCCATCAGCGGCAACAGCGACATGCCGCGCCAGATGCCTTTGCCAGGAATCAAGGTGCGTTGCAGCGCGTAGGCAAACAGGTAGGCCAGCGGTACGACAATCGCCGCGACGCTGAGGGAAACTTTCAGGCTATTGCCGAGCAACCAGTGGAAATTCGCACTGGTCACCAATTCACGGGCAGCCACTAGACCGCCGCCCTGCCCGGCTTCCGAGCTGAAGCCACGCCAGAAGATCGCCAGCAACGGCATCAACACCGCAACGCCGATCAACACCAGCAACAGGACTTTGCCGCCCACCACGAACACCCGGTCGCCGATCTCGGCACGGGAGGTCTGCCGAACCTGCTTGTGCGGTATCGGCAGCGCGAGGTTCGCGCTCATCAGGCAAACACCTGCAGGCTGCGCGGAGGCAAGGCGACCATGATCTGCTGCGCACCGAGGCGCGGCATGGCTTCCGGCGCCAGTTCCGCCAGCAAGGCGTGACCCGGTAGTTGATCGAGTTCGAAACTCATGCGACAGCGGTTGCCGAGGAAAGTGATCTCGCGAACTTTGGCCGGGAACAGGTTTTCTTCATGCACAGCCGGGTTGACGTTGATCGCCTCCGGGCGGCAGAACAAACGGCCGGAAGCGGTTTTCGCGCTGCCCTCGGCCAGGCGCATATTCAGGCCGCCGACCTGGGCATGGCTGTCGCTGCTGCGGCGAAATGGCAGCCAGTTGCCTTGCCCGACAAACTCCGCCACGAATGGCGTGGCCGGACGATCGTAGATGTCCTGCGGCGTGGCGTATTGCTCGACCCTGCCGTTGTTCATCACGGCAATGCGGTCGGCCATCAGCATGGCTTCGTCCTGATTGTGGGTGACCATCAGGGTGGTGACGCCGAGGTTGCGCTGCAATTGGCGCAGTTCGGTGCACAGGTGCTCGCGGACCCGGGCGTCGAGGGCTGACATCGGTTCGTCCAGCAGCAATAGCGAAGGTGCCGGGGCCAAAGCACGGGCCAGGGCCACGCGTTGTTGTTGGCCGCCGGACAATTGGCCGGGGTACTTTTTCTCGCTGCCGAGCAGGCCGACCAGTTCCAGCATCTGCCCGACACGCTTGCGCACTTCATCGCGACCACTGCCGGCGAGGCCGTAGGCAATGTTCGCTTCGACCGTCAGATTGGGGAACAGCGCGTAGGACTGGAACAGGATTCCGTAGTCCCGGGCTTGCGGCGCGAGGTGAGAAACGTCGCGCTCGCCAAGGTACAACTCGCCGCTGTCCTGTTTCTCCAGGCCGGCGATGCAGCGCAGCAAGGTGGTTTTGCCACAACCCGACGGGCCGAGCAGACACACCAGCTCACCGGCCGCCACGTCGAGGGACACGTTATCCAGCGCGGTGAAGGCACCGAAGCGTTTCTGCACGCCGCGCACTTTCATCGGCGCGCCGGGGTTGGTCAGGGCAGTTGCGATCGAGTGGTTCATGGACAGACCTCATCAAGCAGATGAGGCCCATCCTAGGTTTGTAATGCGTCCGTCATGTGGCAGTGAGGCAAAAACGGCTGATAGTGGTATTCGGGGATTTGGGTTCACCGCCGATCGTTCCCACGCTCCGCGTGGGAATGCAGCCAGGGACGCTCTGCGTCCCATCCCGAGCCGAACGCGGAGCGTCCGTTGAGGCATTCCCACGCAGAGCGTGGGAACGATCATTAGGCCGGGGCCATTTCCTGCGCCAACCCCAGAAACGCCGCCGGCAACCGCGCGCCTTTTCTTTCCTTGAGGCAGTACAGGTATTCCGGAATCTGCGGCGCATTCTCGATGGTCAGCACGCGCAACTGCGGGTCATGCGGCACTTCCTGCCGGGCGATGATGCTGATGCCGATATTGCGCAGCACCGCCTCGCGGATCGACTCGCGGCTGCCGATCTCCAGCAACGGCCCGAAACTCACCCCGGCGCCGGCCAGTAATTCTTCGGTCAGCCGCCGCGTGGTCGAGCCCGACTCGCGCATCAACAAGGTATGCCCGGCCAACGCGCTGAGCGGCACATGATCGTGAACGGCCAACGGATGATTACGATGTACCGCCAGCACCAACGGATCGCTGCCGAGCACCCGGCGAATCAAGCGCGCATCGTCAAGCAACTGCGACGACGCGGCGACATCCACCCGGTAATCCTCCAGCGCCTCCAGCACCTGCTGCGAGTTACCGATTTCCACCGACACTTCCACCTGTGGCAAACGCTCACGGAAGGTCTTCACCAGGTCGAGGATGTAATACGGCGCCGTGGCCGCGATGCGCAGCGTGCCCTGGACCTGGCCGCTGTTGCGCAGGAAAAACTCGATGTCAGCTTCCTGCTGCAACAGCGCCTTGACCATCGGCAGCAACCGCGCGCCTTCATCGCTGACGCTGAGGCGGCGGCCGCCACGGTAGAACAGTTCAACCGAGTACTGACTTTCCAGATTGCGAATCTGGGTGGTCACGGTGGGCTGGCTCAGGCCGAGCTTCTTCGCCGCCAGGGTAATGCTGCCCAGGCGGGCCACCATGTAAAACGCCTTCAGCTCGGCACTCAGCACACCCTTCCCTCATCGTTTATTTACGCAGCAGGCGCAAACCGTTGAACACCACCAACAGGCTCACGCCCATGTCGGCGAACACCGCCATCCACATGGTGGCGATCCCGGCGAAGGTTACCCCAAGAAAGATCGCCTTGATGACCAACGCGAGGGCGATGTTCTGTTTGAGGATGGTGGAGGTCTGTCGCGACAGACGGATGAAGGTTGGGATCTTGCGCAGATCGTCGTCCATCAGGGCGACATCGGCGGTCTCGATGGCAGTGTCGGTGCCGGCAGCGGCCATGGCAAAACCGATCTCGGCCCGGGCCAGTGCCGGAGCATCGTTGATGCCGTCGCCGACCATGCCGACGTTATGGCCCTGTGCATAAAGCGCTTCGATGGCTTGCAGCTTGTCGGTCGGCAGCAGGTCGCCCTTGGCCTCGTCGATGCCGACTTGCGCGGCAATCGCCTGGGCGGTGTGGACGTTGTCGCCGGTGAGCATCAGCGTCTTGATGCCCAAGTCGTGAAGCTGCTGGATCGCTTCGCGGCTGGACTCTTTCACCGTATCGGCCACGGCAAACAGCGCCAATGGGCCGGACTGGTCGAGTAGCAGCACCACCGACTTGCCCTGTTTTTCCAGAGCAAACAGCTTCTCTTCCAGCGCTGGGGAGCAAAGGTTCAGCTCTTCCACCAGTCGATGGTTGCCCAAGTGGTAGACCTGACCGTTAATCTCTCCGCGCACTCCGCGACCGGCCAGGGCTTCGAAGTTATCCACAACCCGCGGCGCTGCTTGTTTATCCACAGCCGCATTGGCAATGGCCAGCGACACCGGGTGATCGGAACGACCGGCCAGCGCTGCCGCAATGCCTGGGGCCGTTGCTTCGGCAGTCGGGACGAGTAACAGATAATCGGTCTGCACCGGTTTGCCATGGGTGATGGTGCCGGTCTTGTCCAGGGCCAGGTAATCGAGCTTGTAACCGCCTTCCAGATAGACGCCGCCCTTGACCAGAATCCCTTTGCGCGCCGCTGCCGCGAGACCGCTGACGATGGTCACCGGCGTGGAAATCACCAGCGCACATGGGCAAGCGACCACCAGCAACACCAACGCCCGGTAAATCCAGTCGAACCACACGGCGCCCATGAACAGCGGCGGGATGACTGCCACGGCCAGGGCAAAGATGAACACCGCCGGGGTGTAGATTTTCGAGAACTGATCAACAAAGCGCTGGGTCGGTGCTCGCGCGCCCTGAGCCTGTTCCACGGCGTGGATGATCCGCGCCAGAGTCGAATTGTTGGCGGCAGCAGTCACCGTATATTCCAGCGAGCCCGCCTGGTTGATGGTGCCGGCGAAGACTTTATCGCCCACGGTCTTCTCGATCGGCAGGCTTTCGCCGGTGATTGGCGCCTGATCGATGGTGGACGTGCCGGACACCACTTCACCATCGAGACCGATGCGTTCACCCGGACGCACCCGCACCCGCGCACCCAACTCAATGATTTTGACGTCTTGTTCGACCCAGCTGCCGTCAGCCTGCAGCACCGTGGCCTGTTCCGGGGTCATCTGCATCAGCCCGCCGATGGCGTTGCGCGCGCGGTCCAGGGACTTGGCTTCGATCAACTCGGCCACGGTGAAGAGGAACATCACCATCGCCGCTTCCGGCCACTGACCGATCAGGATCGCGCCGGTCACCGCGATGCTCATCAGCGCGTTGATGTTCAGGTTGAGGTTCTTGAGGGCGATCCAGCCCTTTTTGTAAGTGGTGAGACCGCCGCTGAGGATCGACACCAGCGCGATGATCGCCACCACCCAGTTCGGCGCGGCGTTGGTGAAGTGAATGACTTCGGCTGCCAGCGCACCGACGCCGGACAGCGCCAGGGGCCACCAATGTTTTTTCTCGGCGGCTGGCGCGGGGGCTTCAACGCCCTGCTCCAACGGCTCGGCGACCATCCCCAGCGATTTGATGGCGTCGATGATCGGCGCGGTGCTCGGCAGGTCATGGGTCACGCCCAATACCCGATTGATCAGGTTGAATTCCAGCTGCTGCACACCCGAGAGCTTGCCCAGTTTGTTCTGGATCAGCGTCTGCTCGGTCGGGCAATCCATCGCGTCGATGCGGAAACTGCTGAGCCGTGCGCCGTCGGTCGGCGATTCGCTCAACTTGATCAGCGACGGTGCCGCCACTTTCGAGGAACAGCAGGAATCGCCGTGGCCGCCATGATCATGCTTCTGCTGCACAGGCTGCAGCTTGTGGCTGTGATCGTGATCATGCCCGTCTTCGGGTTTGTGAATATGAAGGGAATCGCTCATCGGGTCGCGTCCATGAAAGGTGCCTGTTGCCAAGTAAAGACCCTGTAGCCACTATAGGGTCAAGCAACCTTTTGGAGATTGTCGCGATGAAGATAGGAGAACTGGCCAAACTGACCGACTGCGCCGTGGAAACCATCCGCTATTACGAGCGCGAAAGCCTGCTGCCAGAGCCCGCCCGCAGCGACGGCAACTACCGCGTCTACACCCAGGCCCACGCCGAACGCCTGACGTTTATCCGCAATTGCCGCACCCTCGACATGACCCTCGAAGAAATCCGCAGCCTGCTGACCCTGCGCGACAGCCCGCAGGACCAGTGCGAAAACGTCAACGCGCTGATCGACGAACACATCCACCACGTCAAGGCGCGGATCGATGGCTTGTTGGCGTTGCAGACACAATTGCTCGACCTGCGCCAACGTTGTGGCGAAGGGCCGGATGTCGATCAATGCGGGATTTTGCAGCGGTTGGAGGTCAGTGGTGGGGTGGTGGCGACGGAAACTGAGCATTCCCATGTGGGCCGCAGTCACGGCCACTAAACACACCGCCTGATCGTTCCCACGCTCCGCGTGGGAATGCCGCCATGGACGCTCTGCGTCCACTGTGACGCGGAGCGTCACGGGATTCATTCCCACGCAGAGCGTGGGAACGATCATCGTGCCGGGGCTTTAAACCGCCATCGGCGCGGTCATCGGCGCGTGGTGCTGATAACCCTCAAGCGAGAAGTCGCCCGGCTCGATCAACTCCAGCCATTCCGGCTGATACACACCCGTTTCGGCAAACGCCGGCACACGATCACTGATCACCAGTTTCGGCATCGGGAACGGCTCGCGAGTGAGCTGTTCGTTGAGCATGTCCAAGTGGTTTTCGTAGACGTGCGCGTCGCCGATGAAATAGGTGAACCAGCGCGGCGTGTAGCCGGTCAGGCGCCCGATCAGGCTCAGCAGCGCGGCGCCTTCGGTGAGGTTGAATGGCGTGCCCAGGCCCAAATCATTGGAACGGATGTAGAGAGTCAGGGAGATTTCCTTGGTCTCGACATTCGGGTGGAACTGGTACAGCAGATGGCATGGCGGCAAGGCCATTTCATCGAGCTGGGCAACGTTCCAGCCGTGGAACAGGATGCGGCGGCTGCCCGGGTCCTTGATGATGGTGTCGACGCACTGGCGGATCTGGTCGATCGCCTTGTACAGCACCACGTAGGCCTGGCCGTCTTCTTCGCCTTCGGCGATCTGGCGATAGCCCTGGCTCAACGTCTGCTCGATCGCGGCTTTATTGCTGACCGGGATCTGCTTGTACGCCGGCCACTTGCGCCATTGCACGCCGTAGATTTCGCCGAGGTCGTCTTCGCCCTGGCGGAACGGGTTGGCCAGCCACTGCGCGTTTTCGTTCGCATTCTGGTCCCAGACCTTGCAGCCCAGGGCGCGGAATTCGGCGGCGTTGTTCACGCCACGCAGGAAACCACACATCTCGCCGATGGCCGATTTGAAGGCCATCTTGCGCGTAGTGATCGCCGGAAAACCTTCCTTCAGGTCATAACGCAGCATCGCGCCAGGGAAGCTGATGGTGTTGACGCCAGTGCGGTTGGCTTGCTTGGTGCCGTTCTTGATGACGTGGGCCACCAGATCGAGATATTGCTTCATGAGTTACCTGTGTCCTTGAACCCGGGAGCCGTCGCCCCCGGGATTCGAATTTATACGGCCGCCGCTGGCGCTGCCGGGGCGCGATGATACGCCAGCCAGATCAGGAACAGACCGGCGAGCACCATCGGTACGCACAGCACCTGACCCATGGTCAGCCAGCCCCAGGCCAGATAGCCCAATTGCGCGTCCGGCACGCGGACGAATTCGACGATGAAACGGAAGATGCCGTAGAACAGCGTGAACATCCCGGACACTGCCATGGTTGGCCGTGGCTTGCGCGAGAATATCCAGAGGATCAGGAACAGCGCCACACCTTCCAGCGCGAACTGATACAGCTGCGACGGGTGACGGGCCAGTTGCGCCGGATCGGTCGGGAAGACCATCGCCCATGCCACGTCGGTCGGCTTGCCCCACAACTCGGCGTTGATGAAGTTGCCGATGCGCCCGGCGCCCAGGCCGATCGGCACCATCGGCGCGACGAAGTCCATCAGCTGGAAGAACGACTTGTTGTTCTTTTTACCGAACCACAACGCCGCCAGCATCACGCCGATAAACCCGCCGTGGAACGACATGCCGCCCTTCCACACTTCGAGAATCAGCATCGGGTTGGCCAGGTACGCACTCAGATCGTAGAACAGCACGTAGCCCAGGCGGCCACCGACAATCACCCCCATCGACATCCAGAAGACCATGTCGGAGAGCTTCTCCTTGGTCCAGGTCGGGTCGAAGCGGTTCAGCCGCCGGGACGCCAGCAGCCAGGCGCCGCCGATGCCGATCAGGTACATCAGGCCGTACCAGTGGATTTTCAGCGGACCGATGGCCAGGGCCACCGGGTCGATCTGCGGGTAAGGCAGCATTGCGACTCCTCGTTAGAGTTGAAACCTTCAAAATTCCCGGGGGACGCTGTCACCTCAGGATTAAGCCAGGATTGTGCCGGGTGTCAGAGCAGGAAATTGAGCCCCACGCAGAACAGCAAAGCGGCGAACAGTCTTTTGAGCAAGCGCGGCGACAGATTGTGCGCCAGTCGCGCGCCGAAACGGGCGAAGAACATGCTGGTCAGGGCGATCCCCAGCAGCGCCGGCAAATAAATAAAACCGAGACTATGGGCCGGCAGCAATGGATCGTGCCAGCCCAGAATCATGAAAAATAATGCACTGGACAAGGCAATCGGCAAGCCGCAGGCCGATGACGTCGCCACCGCTT
The DNA here is from genome assembly GCF_012935755.1 of Pseudomonas sp. ADAK2. Classification (GTDB taxonomy): domain Bacteria; phylum Pseudomonadota; class Gammaproteobacteria; order Pseudomonadales; family Pseudomonadaceae; genus Aquipseudomonas. The sequence continues at coordinate 4,878,684 of NZ_CP052862.1, read as the reverse complement.
GCTGCATCGGCACGCTGCGCCAGGTCAGGAACGGCACGGTCAGCGAACCGCCACCAATCCCGAAAATCGCCGACGCCCAGCCAATCACACTGCCCGCGATGGTCAGACCGACTTTGCCCGGCACCGTTCGGCTGGCCTTGGGTTTGAAGTCCAGGGCGAGTTGAACGGCGACGATCAGCGCGAAAACGCCGATGATCTTCTGCAAATGCGGTCCGGAGATCGCTTCGGCCGTCAGCGCGCCAAAACCGGAGCCGATCAGAATGCCGAGGGTCATCCAGGCAAATATCGGCCAACGCACGGCACCGCGACGGTGATGCTCGCGGACCGCATTGACCGAGGTAAAAATGATCGTCGCCAGGGACGTGCCGACGGCCAGATGCGTGAGGATCGACGGATCGAAGCCCTGCAGCTTGAAGCTGAACACCAGCACCGGGACGATGATGATCCCGCCACCGACGCCGAACAGCCCGGCCAGCACGCCTGCACAGGCGCCCAGCGCCAGATAGAGCAGAAATTCCATGGCCGTAGTCCCACGCATCCCGAAAATAGGAGCGGCATGGTAACGGATGCACGGCCTTTAGCTCTACTGGATGGCGATGGATGCGCGCGCAATGTCTGCGTAGAGTGAGCAAAAACACACAAGGACCACCTTATGTGCCTGATTGTTTTCGCTTGGCGCCCGGGCCACGCCCAGCCGCTGATCGTGGCGGCCAACCGCGACGAATTCTACGCCCGGCCCACCCAGCCCCTGGCGCAATGGGCCCACGCCCCGCATGTCCATGCCGGTCGGGACCTGGAGGCCGGTGGCACCTGGCTCGGCATCGGCGCCAACGGGCGCTTTGCCGCCCTGACGAATATCCGCGATCCGCGGCAGCCAGCGTCGCGCACGTCACGGGGCGAACTGGTTGCAGGGTTTCTCAGCGGCGAGATGTCGATTGATGACTATTTAAGCGACGTTGTCGCCCGTTCGGCGGAGTTTGCCGGGTTTAACCTGCTGGTCGGCAATTCCAACGAGCTGTGGCATTTCAATGCCCGGGACACCGAGGCGGTGATGCTGGCGCCCGGGGTATATGGGCTGTCGAACGCGGGGCTGGATACGCCGTGGCCGAAAGTGCTCAAGGCCAAGGCGGCGTTGAGCGAACTGCTGGACGATCCGCAACCTGCGGCGTTGTTGGCTATTTTGGGGGATTCGCAGCCCGCACCGCTGACGGAACTGCCGGATACCGGGGTCGGGGTGGCCACCGAGACGTTGTTGTCGAGTGTGTTTATTGCCAGCCCGACGTATGGGACGCGGGCGAGTACGGCGTTGATTGTTCAGGCGGATGGGACGCGGGTGATGGTCGAAAGGAGTTTCGGGCCGTATGGCGGGCATTTGGGGGAAGTGGCGTTGAGGATTTAAAGGCCTGCAATAAATTGTGCGAGGCAGCTTGCTTGTGGCGAGGGAGCTTGCTCCCGTCCGACTGCGAAGCAGTCGTAAACCAGCCAACGCGATCTTTCAGATAGAACGCGTTGGCCGGATCGGGAGCGCTTCGCACTCCAGCGGGAGCAAGCTCCCTCGCCACAAGGCCATCAGCCTTTTAAAGCGTCTTGACCGAAGCCGGATTAATCATCCGCGCCAACCCAAGGTTCTTCAGCGCCAATTGCAGCGAGCTGTGGATAACCTGCGGGTTGTCGATGGTCATCAACTCCGCGAGCAATTCCTTGGCCTTGCTAAGATTGATCTGACGCAGCATCCACTTCACCTTCGGCAAGTTGGTGGCGTTCATCGACAGGCTGTCGAAGCCCATCGCCATCAACAGCACCGCCGCTGCCGGGTCGCCGGCCATTTCGCCGCAGATACTCACTGGCTTGCCTTCGGCATGGGCGTCACGCACCACGTTCTGCAAGGCTTGCAGCACCGCCGGGTGCAGGTAGTCGTAAAGGTCGGCCACCCGCGGATTGTTACGGTCCACGGCCAGCAGGTATTGGGTCAGGTCGTTGGAGCCGACCGACAGGAAGTCCACTTGCCGCGCCAGCTCCTTGGTCTGGTACACCGCCGCCGGAATCTCGATCATCACCCCAATCGGCGGCATCGGCACGTCGGTACCTTCATCGCGGACTTCGCCCCACGCCCGGTGGATCAGGTGCAAGGCTTCTTCGAGTTCGTGGATGCCGGAGATCATCGGCAGCAGGATCCGCAGGTTGTTCAAGCCTTCGCTGGCCTTGAGCATCGCGCGGGTCTGCACCAGGAAGATTTCCGGGTGGTCGAGGGTGACGCGAATGCCGCGCCAGCCGAGGAACGGGTTGTCTTCCTTGATCGGGAAGTACGACAGCGACTTGTCGCCGCCGATGTCCAGGCTGCGCATGGTCACTGGTTGCGGATGGAATGCCGCGAGCTGCTCGCGATAGATCGCCAGCTGCTCTTTTTCGCTCGGGAAGCGCTGGTTGATCATGAACGGCACTTCGGTGCGGTACAGGCCAACGCCTTCGGCGCCACGCTTCTGCGCCCGCGCCACGTCCGCGAGCAGGCCGGTGTTGACCCACAGCGGCATGCGGTGGCCATCGAGGGTCACGCACGGCAAGTCCCGCAGCTTGTCCAGCCCGAGGGACAGTTGTTTCTCTTCCTCGACCACTTCGGCGAACTGCTTGCGCAGCACGTCACTCGGGTTGGTGTAGACCTCGCCGTGGTAGCCGTCGACGATCATCTGGATGCCGTCGACCTTGGAATACGGCAGGTCGACCAGGCCCATCACCGTCGGGATGCCCATGGCGCGAGCCAGGATCGCGACGTGGGAGTTACCGGAACCGAGTACCGAAACCAGACCGACCAGCTTGCCTTCCGGCACCTCGCCGAGCATCGCCGGCGTCAGTTCTTCGCTGATCAGAATGGTGTTGTCAGGGTAGACCAGCGTCTGCTGACGCTCTTCCTGCAGGTAAGCCAGCAAGCGCCGGCCCAGGTCCTTGACGTCGGAGGCGCGCTCACGCAGGTAGGCGTCGTCCATCAATTCGAAACGGTTGACGTGCTCGGTGACCACTTGGCGCAACGCGCCCTGGGCCCACTGGCCGGTCTTGATCACCGTGGTGATTTCGCTGCCCAGCGAGGCATCGTCGAGCATCATCAGGTAGACGTCGAACAGCGCGCGCTCTTCCGGCCGCAGCTGGGTCGCGAGCTTGGCGGACAAGGCGCGCATGTCGGCGCGCACGCCTTCGATGGCGGTCTTGAACAGCCCGAGTTCGGCGTTGATGTCGGTGATGGTCTTGTCCGGCACCACGTCCAGGTCGGCGGGCGGCAGCATGACCACCGCGGTCCCGACCGCCGCGCCCGGCGAACCCGGTACGCCGACGAACTTGGCTTCCTGGATGCCTTTGCCCTGACGGCCCAGGCCACGGATCGAACCGGTGGCCTCGGCGTGGGCGATAACGCCCGCCAGTTGCGCGCTCATGGTCACGAGGAAGGCTTCTTCACCTTCATCGAACTGGCGGCGTTCTTTTTGCTGAATGACCAACACGCCGACGACGCGACGGTGGTGAATGATCGGCGCCCCGAGGAATGAGGCGTAGCGTTCTTCACCGGTCTCGGCGAAGTAACGGTAGCGCGGGTGATCCGCGGCGTTTTCGAGGTTCAGGGGTTCTTCACGCGTGCCGACCAGGCCAACCAGACCTTCGTTGGGTGCCATGCTGACTTTGCCGATCGAGCGCTTGTTCAAGCCCTCGGTGGCCATCAGTACGAAGCGGTTGGTTTCCGGGTCAAGCAGGTAGACCGAGCAGACCTGGCTGCCCATGGCCTCTTTGACGCGCAACACAATAATCCCCAACGCCGCCTTGAGATCCTTGGCGGAGTTAACTTCCTGGACGATCTTGCGCAGCGTATTGAGCATGGCTCGGGGTCGAACTCCGTCGTCAGTCGCGCGTTAAAAGGCGCGGGGCAAGCTCTTTGAGAGCGCGTCGATACACCTCGCGCTTGAATGTCACCACCTGGCCCAACGGATACCAATAACTGACCCAGCGCCAGCCATCGAATTCCGGTTTACCGGTCAAATCCATCCGCACCCGCTGCTCGTTGGAGATCAGGCGCAGGAGAAACCATTTCTGTTTCTGGCCGATGCACAGCGGTTGGCTGTGGGTACGGACCAGACGTTGCGGCAAACGATAGCGCAACCAGCCCCGGGTGCAGGCGAGAATTTCAACATCTTCGCGCTCAAGACCCACTTCTTCGTTCAACTCGCGATACAAGGCGTCTTCCGGCGTCTCCTGGGGGTTGATCCCGCCCTGTGGAAACTGCCAGGCATCTTGATTGATACGGCGAGCCCATAGCACCTGGCCGGCATCATTCGTGAGAATAATCCCGACATTGGGGCGGAAACCATCGGGGTCGATCACGGCAACAACCTCGCAAACGCATGTCGCCGCATTGTTCCACAAAGGTTGTGAAGGCAGCAACGAGCCGGCCCACCTTATGTGCACTCTTGTGAAAAGTACGTATTCTGGGCGCCTTTCTACAGACTTTTCAGCGAGTAACTGCAATGCGCCTGGCTTTATTCGACTTGGACAACACGCTTTTGGGCGGCGACAGCGACCACGCCTGGGGCGATTACCTGTGCGAACGCGGCTTTCTCGATGCCGTGACGTACAAGGCACGCAACGACGAGTTCTACCAGGATTACCTGGCGGGCAAGCTGGATAACGCCGAGTACCTGAACTTTTGCCTGGAAATCCTCGGCCGCACCGAAATGGCCACCCTGGATCAATGGCACCTGGACTACATGCGCGACTGCATCGAACCGATCGTATTGCCCAAGGCCCTGGCCCTGCTGGCCAAGCACCGCGAAGCCGGCGACAAACTGGTGATCATCACCGCCACCAACCGCTTCGTCACCGGGCCGATTGCCCAGCGCTTGGGCGTCGAGACCCTGATCGCCACCGAATGCGAAATGATCGATGGCCGCTACAGCGGGCGCAGCACCGACATCCCGTGCTTTCGCGAAGGCAAGGTGACGCGGTTGAGTCGTTGGCTGGAAGAGACCGGGCATTCGCTGGAAGACAGCTATTTCTACAGCGATTCGATGAATGATTTGCCGTTGCTTGAGCAAGTGGCAAACCCGGTGGCGGTTGATCCGGATCCGAACCTGCGCGCCGAGGCCGAGAAGCGTGGCTGGCCGGTGATCAGCCTGCGCGACTGAAAAACGCCGTGATGCCCACTACGGTTCGCCGCCATGGTGGGCAATGCCTCAAGCCGGTTTGGCCACCATCAGGTAGAAAATCACCATGAAGGCTAAAAACGCCGGCCACCCCAAGGCAAACCACCAACGCATATAGGTGGCGGCCTTGATCGGCATCGGCGTCCCCTTCAGCAAAGCGGTGTCGGCCATTTTGTGCACGCGAATCTGCAGCCAGACCACCGGCAACCAACACACGCCGGCCAGGCAAAACAGGCCAATGCTCCACATCAGCCAAGTCTGTTGCAGCGGCCAGCCCGCCAGATGCATCAGACCCAGCCCGCTGAGCGGCTGAAACACTGCCGTGGTGGCGGTGAACGCCCAGTCAGCAAAAACCAGATGTTTAAACGTCACGGCAATCACTTCGACGTTGCCGCTACGCCAGGCCCGAAGTGCGTAATACGCCGAGCCGGCGCCGAGACCAAACAGAATGGTCGATGACAGAATGTGTAGGGTTTTCAGCAGCAGATAAGCACTCATCGGCGAGGTTCAGTCCACAAAAGCCATTAAAGTAGCCACCATCAACACCCGTTTTTTCCCGACAGCCGCGTAAGGATCAAACCTTCAAATCCAGCAAGGGAATCAACGGCCAGGGTGAGAAAGCCGCGAGCCAGGCACTGCTTGTCCCGCCAGCGCCCAGCACCAGCGACGGCCGAAGCACACCCTGGTGCACGGCCTGATCAAACAGAACCCGGGCACCGCGATCCTGAATAAGGCTCAACGCCTGCGCATCCACGCTCCACAGACCCGCAGCGTTGATCAGCACATCGATATCGCCGGGGAAAGCAAAATGCGCGGGCTCAACCGCCAGCAGACCGAGATCCAGTTGCTGCCACTCGACACCTGGCCACATCGACGCCTGACGCTCGCGGCTTGTGGCAATCACTGAGTGGCGGCAGCGTGTAGCGCGCGCAGCAGGTGACGACCGACAAAACCAGTGCCGCCCACCAATAGAATTTTCATGACATTCTTTGTCGCTTAAACCGGCTTGGCCCCCATCAACGCAGCAATGGCGAGGAATCCGACACCGCTGACAATCGCCAGAGCCAGCGTGAATTTCCGGTTGCCCACCCCGCTCGTCCACAGACGGTTGAGCCGAAGGAGGAGCCAGAGAGCGCTCAATGACGCCACGGCATAGATAATGCTGGAACCCAGAATCCAGAACTGCCCCAACGGCCAGCCAACCAGATGCACTAACCACCAGCCAGTGAAAGGCATGCTGAACATGCAGGCCAGCATGAGGCACCACACGAACAACCATGGGCGCTGCATCGTGCTCGCAGGGCCTTCACTGTGGTTGCGCCAGGTCAGAAAAGCGAGCCCCAGACCGCTGGCGAGTATCACCACCGTGGCCGCGACATGAAGGACTTTCAGGGTTGTCAGGGTTTCCATGCATTTCTCTTCTTTAGTCCATGCCCATCAGCGTAGCCGCTCAGCCGAGAAACAGCTGATAGGCCGGGTTGTCGCTTTCGTCCCAGTACGGGTAACCGATTTCTTCCAGCGCTGCGGGCACCAGATGACGTTCGTCATGAGGCACTTGCAGCCCCGCGACCACCCGGCCATCTGCCGCGCCGTGGTTACGGTAGTGGAACATTGAGATGTTCCAGCGCCCGCCCAGTTTGTTGAGGAAGTTGAACAGCGCACCCGGACGTTCCGGGAATTCAAAGCGCAGCACCACTTCATCAACGACCTGGGCCGCGCGGCCACCGACCATGTGCCGGATGTGCAACTTGGCCAGTTCGTTGTCGGTCAGGTCGAGCACCGGGAAACCCTGCTCGCTCAGGCTGGCGATCAACGCGCTGCGCGGGTCGGTGTCCGGGTGCGTCTGCACGCCAACGAAGATGTGCGCTTCGCTGCCGGTGTTGTAGCGGTAGTTGAATTCGGTGATCTGGCGCTTGCCGATGGCTTCACAGAACGCCTTGAAGCTCCCCGGTTTCTCGGGAATGGTCACGGCGATGATGGCTTCGCGGCCCTCGCCCAATTCGGCGCGCTCGGCGACGTGGCGCAGGCGGTCGAAGTTGACGTTGGCGCCGGAGTCGATGGCCACGAACGTGTGCCCGGTGACGCCGCGCTGCTCGACGTACTTCTTGATCCCGGCCACGCCCAGGGCGCCGGCAGGTTCGGTGATCGAGCGGGTATCGTCGTAGATGTCCTTGATCGCCGCACAGATTTCATCGGTGCTGACGGTGATCACCTCATCGACATAGTCTTTGCAGATATCGAAGGTGTGCTGGCCGATCTGCGCCACGGCAACGCCATCGGCAAAGATGCCCACGGTCGGCAGAATCACTCGTTCGCCAGCAGCCATCGCCGCTTGCAGGCAGTTGGAGTCATCCGGCTCGACGCCGATGATCTTGATTTCCGGACGCAGGTATTTCACGTAAGCCGCGATGCCGGCGATCAAACCGCCGCCGCCCACCGGGACGAAAATCGCATCGAGACGGCCCGGGTGCTGGCGCAGAATCTCCATGGCCACCGTGCCCTGCCCGGCAATGGTGTGGGGATCGTCGTACGGGTGGATGTAGACGTAGCCTTTTTCGTCGACCAGTTTCAGCGAGTAGGCCAGGGCTTCCGGGAACGAATCGCCGTGCAGCACCACTTTGCCGCCACGGGAGCGCACGCCTTCGACCTTGATCTCGGGGGTGGTCTTGGGCATCACGATGGTGGCTTTCACGCCCAACACCTTGGCCGCCAGGGCCAGGCCCTGCGCATGGTTGCCCGCCGAAGCAGTGACCACGCCGCGCGCGCGCTCTTCATCGCTCAGTTGCGTCAGCTTGTTATAGGCGCCGCGAATCTTGAACGAGAACACCGGCTGCAAGTCTTCGCGCTTGAGCCAAATACTATTGCCCAGCCGCTCGGAGAGCTGGCGAGCAGTCTGCAATGGGGTTTCTACGGCAACGTCATAAACGCGCGAGGTGAGGATCTTCTTGACGTACTGTTCGAGCATCGGAAAGCATCACTGAGCGGGTTGGGCAGGGCCAAGGAGTCTAACCCGGCTTTTGGGCGGACGACCACACGAATACAGAGGTTTTAGACCGGCATGAAGTTATAATGCCGGCCTTTCCGTTTTCCCTTGCCCGCTTCGGAGCCCGCATGACCCAGGATCAACTCAAACAGGCAGTGGCCCAGGCCGCCGTCGACTTCATCCTCCCGAAACTCGACGACAAGAGCGTCGTCGGTGTCGGCACCGGCTCCACCGCCAACTGCTTCATCGATGCACTGGCCAAGCACAAGGGCGCGTTCGATGGCGCCGTCGCCAGCTCCGAAGCCACTGCTGCGCGCCTCAAGGGCCACGGGATTCCGGTGTATGAGCTGAACACCGTCAGCGACCTGGAGTTCTATGTCGACGGCGCCGACGAAAGCGACGAACACTTGAACCTGATCAAGGGCGGCGGCGCGGCCCTGACCCGCGAGAAGATCGTCGCAGCCGTGGCCAAGACCTTCATCTGCATCGCCGATGGCAGCAAACTGGTGCCGGTGCTCGGCGCGTTCCCGCTGCCGGTGGAAGTGATCCCGATGGCCCGCAGCCACGTGGCCCGCGAGCTGGTGAAACTGGGCGGCGACCCGGTTTACCGCGAAGGCGTGCTGACCGACAACGGCAACATCATCCTCGACGTGTTCAACATGCAGATCACCAACCCGGTGGAGCTGGAGACGCAGATCAATGCGATCGTCGGCGTGGTCACCAACGGTCTGTTCGCGGCGCGTCCGGCGGATTTGCTGCTGCTGGGCACCAGCGAAGGCGTGAAGACCCTCAAGGCCTGACACCCCGCCCTACCCTGTAGGAGCGAAGCTTGCTCGCGAAGAGGCCGTAACAGTCGACTGAGATGTTGAATGTTATGGCCTCTTCGCGAGCAAGCTTCGCTCCTACATTTGTTTTGGGGTGTTGGTCAGGGCTGTGGTGGTTTTTTGAAGGTGTAGAACAGGTTCGGTTCGCTGACCAGATACAGCGTGCCATCGTCATCCATCGCTATCCCTTCCGCCTGCGGCACGGTCTTTTTCAGCCCCTGACGGCCCTTGTTCAAGGACATTGTGCTCAGCGGTCGCCCATCCACATCCAGCTCGATGATCAATCGCGACTCATCCGACAGCGCCATCAAGTGGCCGCTGCGCTCGTCGTATTGCAGGCTCGACAGGTCGCGCACGAACATCCCGGCATCGCGCTTGGGGTTGTTGACCACGTGTACGGCGTAGGATTTCTCCGGGTTGTAATGCGGGAAGCCCTGCACTTCGTAGATCAGCATCGGGTCGCGTTCCTTGGCGACAAACAGGCGCTTGCCCACCGAGTCATACGCCAGGCCTTCGAAACCCTTGTTGCCGCTCATGTGCACGCCGAGGGTCATCTGCTCGGCGTCCGCGGCGTCGAGGAAGGTGGTGTCCTTCTCCAGGTGAATCTTGATCAGGCGCTGCTGGCGTTCGTCGGTGATGACATAGGTGTCAGCGCTGATGAACTCCACGGCCTCCGGGTCGCCAAAACCGATCAGCGCGATACGCCGCAGGATCCTGCCATCCAGGGACAGCTCGATCAGCTCGGCGTTTTTGTTGGTCACCGTGAACAGGCTGTGACGCACCGGATCGTAGGTCAGCGCCGAGACGTCATCGTCCAGCCCGTCGATCACTTGCGCCTCGATCTCGACCCGATACTGATCCAGGCCAATGGCCTCGGCATTCATCGGCTGCCATAGCGTGTGCAGGTTGAACCAGGCGCGCTCGAACAGGCGCAAGTACTGGCCGACCGCGACCAGCACGATCAGCGCAATCACTGACAGGATCAAAATCAGGGGTTTGGGGCGGGCAAGTCGACGCATTCAGGCAAGCTCGAAATCAGGGCGGGCGGATGAAATACCACGGCTGACTGAATCCAAGCTTAATGGCCTATGGCCGCGGTCCCGCAGGTTTACCTTAACCAGCGACCGCGCGCCACCCCGCATCTGTAGGCTATTTCTGTTTTTCGAAGCGATAAAACAGATTCGGCTCGCTGACCATGTATAGCGTGCCCGCCTCGTCCATGGTCACGCCTTCGGCGCGGGGGATGGTCTTCTTCAAACCGTTGAAGCCGCCCAGCAGGGTCATGAAGCTGACTTGCTCGCCCTTCTCGTCCAGTTCCAGCAGCAGGTGCGAGTCGGCGGACAACACCAACGTGTGACCGGTGCGCGGGTCAATGGCCAGGGCCGACAGGTTGCGGATATCCAGTTCGTTACTGGCGAGTTTCTGTTTATCGCCCGTGAGGGTCTGGCTGCCATCGCTTTTCCAGCTGAACAGCGCCGGCGGGCGCTCTTCGCCCAGTAACAGTTGCTGATTGCGCGAATCCCAGACAATGGCTTCGAACGCCTTGTTCTGGTCTTTCGACGGGCCGAGGTCGTATTTCGGGAAGTTGTCGCGGTGCAGTTCGCGCGTGTCGGCATCGACCTTGACGATCGACAGCATGTGTTCGCGCTCATCGGTAATGGCCAGCAACCCATTGCCCATCGTCGCCACGCCTTCCGGGTTGGTCCAACCCACCAGCGGCATCTTGCGCAGCACGTCGCCCTGCAGGGTCAGTTCGACCAGGAACGGGTTCTTGCCCATGACCGAGAACAGGGTTTTGGTCTGCGGGTCGTAGGACAGGTCCGATGCTTCGTCCTTTTCCATGCCCGGCAGCAGTTTGGCGTCGATCACCGCCCGGTAATCCGGCAACCAGATACTTTGCTGGCGCTCGGCCGGGCTTTCGAAACGCTCCATCACCCAAAGCGCGCCGCGGTCGTCCCAATGCATCGCAAACGCCAAGCCATAGCCCGCCACAACAGCCAGCAACAACCAGTAATACCAGCGCATGAGGAATCGTGGACGACGAGGAGTTTGCAGGGTCGGGAGCGGTGGTGTGGCCATCAGGGGATGCGTTCCAGAAATTCAGGCTAAGGGTAATAGCACAATCGGGCAGGCTCAGACGCCAGGAACCGCGGAATTATCCAGAAGGGATGTGAAAAAAACGGGAAATGGCGGGAAAGCCCTGCACCTGATCGTTCCCACGCTCTGCGTGGGAATGCATCCCGTGACGCTCCGCGTCACATTCGAAGCGGACGCGGAGCGTCCATGGCGGCATTCCCACGCGGAGCGTGGGAACGATCATTGGCTTAGCGAACGCTGCTGTTGAAGCGGCTGACACCCGGCAATTCCAGCACCAGCTCGTCACCGACATTCAACGGACCGACGCCCACTGGCGTACCGGTCAGGATCACGTCACCGGCCTGCAGCGAGAAGCAGCCGGCCATGTACTGGATCATCGGCACAATCGGGTTGAGCATGTCCTTGCTGTTGCCGTCCTGACGCACGTCGCCATTGATGGTCAGGCGGATGCCGATGTCGGTCAGGTCGGCAAAACTGCCGGCGGACACGAACGGGGCAAGCACGGCCGCGCCATCGAAGGACTTGGCGATTTCCCACGGCAGGCCCTTGGATTTCAGCTCGGCCTGTTTGTCGCGCAGGGTCAGGTCCAGGGCCGGGGCGAAGCCGGAGATGGCGTCGAGCACTTCTTCACGGCTCGGCTTGGTCGACAGCGGCTTGCCGATCAACACAGCGATTTCTGCTTCGTAGTGCACCGAGCCACGCTCGGTCGGAATGGCAAAACCGCCTTCCAGCGGTACCACGCAACTGCCCGGCTTGATGAACAGCAGTGGCTCGGTAGGCACCGGATTGTCCAGTTCCTTGGCGTGTTCGGCATAGTTACGGCCGATGCACACCACTTTCCCCAGCGGGAAGTGAATACGCGTACCGTCGACATACTGGTGCTGATAGCTCATTACCGACTCCTGCTCGTTGATTCAAACAGCGAAAATTTTGCCCGGGTTCATGATGCCGTTCGGGTCGAACACCGCTTTAACAGCTTTCATGTACTCGATCTCAACCGGGGAACGGCTGTAGGTCAAGTAGTCACGCTTGGTCATGCCCACGCCGTGCTCGGCGGAAATCGAACCGTTGTACTTCTCGACGGTTTCGAACACCCACTTGTTCACGGTCGCGCACTTGGCAAAGAACTCGTCCTTGCTCAGGTTTTCCGGCTTGAGGATGTTCAAGTGCAGATTGCCGTCACCGATGTGACCGAACCAGACGATTTCGAAATCCGGGTAGTGTTCGCCGACGATCGCGTCGATTTCCTTCAGGAACGCCGGGACTTTCGACACAGTGACCGAAATGTCGTTCTTGTACGGCGTCCAGTGGGAAATGGTCTCGGAGATGTATTCGCGCAGCTTCCACAGGTTCTGCAACTGGGTTTCGCTCTGGCTCATCACGCCGTCCAGCACCCAGCCCTGCTCGACGCAATGCTCGAAAGTTTCCAGGGCGTGGTTGGCCACTTCTTCGGTGGTCGCTTCGAATTCCAGCAGCGCATAGAACGGGCAATCGGTTTCAAATGGCGCCGGCACATCACCGCGACCCATGACCTTAGCCAGGGCTTTATCGGAGAAGAATTCGAAGGCAGTCAGATCGAGTTTGCTCTGGAACGCGTGCAGTACCGGCATGATCGAGTCGAAATCGGCGGTGCCGAGGACCATCGCGGTGAGGTTTTTCGGTGCGCGGTCCAGACGCATGGTCGCTTCGACCACGAAACCAAGGGTGCCTTCCGCGCCGATGAACAGCTGACGCAGGTCGTAGCCGGTAGCATTCTTGATCAGGTCGCGGTTCAGTTCCAGTACATCGCCCTTGCCGGTGACGACTTTCATGCCAGCCACCCAGTTGCGGGTCATGCCGTAGCGAATCACCTTGATCCCGCCAGCATTGGTGCCGATATTGCCGCCAATCTGGCTCGAACCGGCGGAAGCGAAGTCCACCGGGTAGTACAGGCCTTTTTCTTCAGCGACGTTCTGCAAATGCTCGGTAACCACGCCAGGCTGACAAACGGCGGTGCGGTCGGTGAGGTTCACGTCGAGGATCTGGTTCATATAGTCGAACGACACAACCACTTCGCCATTCGCGGCCACGGCAGCAGCGGAAAGTCCGGTGCGCCCGCCGGACGGCACCAGCGCCACTTTGTGCTCATTGGCCCAGCGCACAATGGCCTGGACCTGCTCGGTGGTCTTGGGAAACACGATGGCCGTCGGGGCCGGGGCGAAATGCTTGGTCCAATCCTTGCCATAAGCATTGAGGGAGTCGGCATCGGTCAGGACCTTGCCAGGCTCAACCAGGGTCTTCAGCTCTTCAATCAGGGCAGGATTGGTCATCGACAGAACTCTCGAACAATTCATGGTCATCCTGAGAACGCTTCACGTCGCAGGAATGAGTGTTTAGCGGGGTGCGTATGCTAGCATACCGACCCCGCAGGGTAGTGCCCAACGGCTATTCTGCGGTGACGGCATTGTTGCCGTCCGGGTCAGCATCTGCTGGCTACTTCCTGCCATTTTTCTCCGGGATACAGGTTTACGCAGATGAGCAAGACTTCTCTCGATAAGAGCAAGATCAAGTTCCTTCTTCTCGAAGGCGTCCACCAATCGGCTGTCGACGTTCTCAAGTCGGCTGGCTACACCAGCATCGAGTACCTCACCGGTTCTCTGCCGGAAGCCCAGCTGAAGGAAAAGATCGCTGATGCGCATTTCATCGGCATTCGCTCCCGCACTCAACTGACCGAAGAAATCTTCGATCACGCGAAGAAGCTCGTGGCTGTAGGGTGTTTCTGCATCGGCACCAACCAGGTTGACCTGAACGCTGCCCGCGAACGCGGTATTGCGGTGTTCAACGCGCCGTACTCCAACACTCGCTCCGTGGCCGAGCTGGTGCTGGCCGAAGCGATCCTGTTGCTGCGCGGCATCCCTGAGAAGAACGCTTCCTGCCACCGTGGCGGCTGGATCAAGAGCGCGGCGAACTCCTTCGAGATCCGTGGCAAGAAGCTCGGCATCGTCGGTTACGGCTCGATCGGTACGCAACTGTCGGTCCTGGCGGAAGGCCTGGGCATGCAGGTGTTCTTCTACGACACCGTGACCAAGCTGCCGCTGGGCAACGCCACTCAGGTCGGCAAACTGACCGACCTGCTGGCCATGTCCGACATCGTCACCCTGCACGTTCCGGAAACCGCCGCCACTCAGTGGATGATCGGCGAGAAGGAAATCCGCGCCATCAAGAAGGGCGGCATCCTGATCAACGCCGCTCGCGGCACCGTGGTTGAGTTACAAGCCCTGGCAGACGCGATCAAGGACAAGCACCTGATCGGCGCGGCCATCGACGTGTTCCCGGTGGAGCCACGCTCCAACGACGAAGAGTTCGAGAGCCCGCTGCGTGGCCTGGACAACGTAATCCTGACCCCGCACATCGGTGGTTCCACCGCTGAAGCGCAAGCCAACATCGGTCTGGAAGTCGCGGAAAAACTGGTCAAGTACAGCGACAACGGTACGTCGGTATCGTCGGTGAACTTCCCGGAAGTGGCCCTGCCGGCTCACCCTGGCAAGCACCGTCTGCTGCACATCCACGAGAACATCCCGGGTGTGATGAGCGAGATCAACAAGGTCTTCGCCGAAAACGGCATCAACATTTCCGGTCAGTTCCTGCAGACCAACGAGAAAGTCGGCTACGTCGTGATCGACGTCGATGCCGATTACTCGGAAATCGCCCAAGAGAAGTTGCAGCACATCAACGGCACCATTCGTTGCCGCGTGTTGTTCTGATAACGACTTGAGCGACAAAAAAAGGAGCCCCTCGGGGCTCCTTTTTCATGTCCGTGAACAATTACTTCACGTTGACGGTGATCTTTTTCGACACGATTGGCGGATCGAAGGCCATATGACTCATATCGCCTAACTCCAACTGCAAGGTGTGCTTGCCAGGTGTCAGCGTCAGCTCGGTTTCGGTTTGCGCCTTGCCAAAATGAACGTGATTGGCATCTGCCGGGATGACTGCCCCTGCAGCCACAACATCCTTGGCATCGATCAGCAAATGGTGGTGGCCGGTGTTCTTGGTGGTATCGCCCGCGGGCGCCAGCGCAACATTCTCGACAGCGAATTTAACCTTGAAGGTTTGCGGGACAGTCCCACCATCTTCAGGAGAAACGATGGACACTTCGGCACCTTTAGGGGCCGGGGTAGCGGCGCTGGCCAGCACCGACACACCCATCAACAGGCCAGCCAATGCTGCTCGTGACATAAACGTTTTCATTCTCTTCTCCAGTTTTTCCGTAAAATCCGCGTGACCGTATCTAACTTCACGGCCATTCGTTGTCGAAGGCACTCGACAACCATAGCAAAGCGCGCCTGAATTAGAGCGTCGCGATAATGAATTCAAAGGAGTGACCATGCGTTTCTTGCCTGGCCTGATCTGCCTGCTACCCCTTTTGAGCCCTTTGGCTCATGCCGAACTGATTGACGATGTATTCGACCGCGGCGAATTGCGCATTGCCCTTGAGGCTAATACACCGCCGTTCAATTTCAAGGACGACGGCAAACTGACCGGGTTCGAAGTCGAGCTGGGTCAGCTGCTGGCCAATGAACTGGATGTGCGCGCCGACTTCGTCGTGACCGATGCCGCCGATCTGCTGCCAGGTGTTGAAACCGGCAAATACGACGTCGCCATCAACCACGTAGCAATGACCGCGGAACTGAAGGATCGTTTCGACTTCAGCGAGCCTTACAGCCACACCGATGCGCAATTGATCGCGCAGAAAGAAGAGCAACCGCAGTCGATGCTGCTGGTGCAGACGTTGAAGGAAGAGACGCCGAAGGCCAGCGAGCCGGTGAGCCTGGCGATTCCGTTCCAGAAAGGTAACCCGGCGTTCCACGCCAGCCTCGACAACGCGTTGCAGCGGATCAAGGCGGATGGTCGGCTGGAGGCGTTGACGCAGAAGTGGTTTGGGACGGATACGAGTGTCGAGGCCAAGCCCTGAGTTCAGGCTCGCCCCTTAAAGGATTGTCTAAGTCGTCAGTCTTGTGTGAGCAATGCGGCGGCTTCGGCCAATTCCAGTTCGCTGAACACTTGAACGCCATGGCGCTTGAGCAACGCCGCTGTCACCCCTTCGCCACTGACTTTCACGCCGCTGAAAGTCCCGTCATAGGTCAGTAAATTCCCGCAAGACGGACTGTTGGCCTTCAACACCGCAATCCGGATGCCGTGCTTTTGCACCAATTCCAGCGCCTGATAAGCCCCCGACAGAAACTCCGCGCTGACGTCTTCGCCTTCAGTGGTGATCACCGCCGCATGCCCATCCAGCACCTCACCACCCTGCCCGCCCGGAATCTCCGCCGCGGCGCGCGGTGTCGGCAACCCGCCAGCCACTTCCGGGCACAACGGCACCACCCGCCCCTCGGCGATCCATTGGTCCAACAGATCAAACGGCCCACTCGCCCCGCCGTCGTAACGTACGCGATGGCCCAGCAGGCAGCGACTTACCAGAATCTTTTGCATGATCAGAACGGCTCGTTACCGCGACGGCGAAACCAGCCGGTCAATGACAGGCGATCCCGGGTCGCGGGCAGGACTTCGTGGGGCACCTCGCCCGACAGGAACACCACCAGGCAGCCGCCGGTGGGCACCACATTGTGTTCGACGCCGCCCTCCAGGTACATGCGCAGTTCGCCGCCATGTTCCGGCAGCCAGGCGTCGTTGAGGTAGATCACCGCCGAGACCATGCGCCGGTCGTCATCGCGGAAACGGTCCACATGCTTGAGGTAGAACGCACCGGGCGGGTACAGGGCGAAGTGGCTTTCGAAATCTTCCAGTCCGAGGAACAGCCCGCGATTCATCGCTTCACGCAGGCTGTCCATCAGGCTCAGGTAGCTGTCGCAGGACTCGGTTTCACCGGGTTCGAGCCACTGGATGTGGTCGCCACGAATACCTTCGCGAATCTCAGATGTCGGCCCGCGGCCCACCGCCGCCGGGGCCAATTCACCCTCGGCCGCACGTTTACGGCACTCAGCCGCCAGTTCCCGGGTCAGACCCAGAGGCAGGAAAATATTCTGCTGCGACCAGCCCCGTTCGGCCAGGTCGTCGACGATACGTAACAGCAGCGGGTGATCAGAGGGTATTTGCATGGCGCGCATAGTATTCCTGTGCCTGCAAATCCGACAGAGCCGCGCGGCGGGCTGATACGAATTCTCGACAAGTTCCTGTACCGCACGGAGAATAGTCGCCTGCCGACAGGAGTCCCTATGCGCCGTTTGCTTTTTTCACTGTTGATGCTCTGTGTTTTGCCCGCCTGGGCAGACGGCCACGACCAGTTGTACAAGGTCGCCGGTTGGCCAGACCAACGTGCGCATTTTAACGACGCCCTTTCGGCCGCACAGCAGCGCTACCAGAACAGCTTGCCACCCGCGGTGTTTCAAGCCCTGGTGAACAACAGCAACCAGCGTTTCGCCCCCCAGGCCATGGACCAGCGCGCCGAAGCGCAACTGCGCAAGACCCTCGCCGACCCGAAACCGGCCCTGACCTTTTTCCAGACTCCGCTGGGCAAGAAAGTCGTCGCGGCCGAATTGCTGGCGACCCGGCGCGATCAATTGGCGAAGAACGCCAAGGGCTTGCCCAAGATTGAAGCCAGTGACACTCGCCTGCTGATCATCGGCCACCTGGCCCAGGCCCTGCCCGCCCGTGAGGCCGGCGCCGAAGTCACGTTGGCGATTGCCGGGGTTGCGGCCGACAGCTTGAGTTCGATGATCCCCGGTTTGCTCGGTGGCGGTCAGGCACCCGGGATGTTGAATGGTCAGCGCCAGCGCTTGATGGATCAGATTGGTGCCGACCTGAACAACACGTTGCTCTACGTGTATCGCGACTTGTCGGATAACGAACTGGAAGAGTTCGCCACGTTTGCCGAGTCGGATGAAGGCAAGGCGTATTACCAGGCAGCGTTGGCGGCGATTCGGGCGGGGTTGGCGGTGGGACAGTAAGATTTCGTCGCCCGGAAGGTCGCCTTCGCGGGCAAGCCTCGCTCCTACAGGGGGGTGCCGCCCTTGATCCGCTTCGTCAAAAACCCGAAATACTCCTCCCGCAACGCCGGCGTCTCATTCGCCAGATGATGCCGCGCCGCTGGCAGCATCAACACCTGCGGCCGATCAAACTTGGCCTTCAACACTTCAAGGTTGTGCTCCCAATCCACCGTCATGTCCGCTTGCCCCTGCACGATCAGTGGCCGCCGTGGACTGTTCGCCGACGCCTCGATGCGCTTTATCCAACGGCCCAACGCACCGACCCACGCGGTCGGCAAACGCAATGGTTGCAATGGATCGGCTTGCAGGAAGGGCAGGAACGCCGGGTCATTGGAGTTCTCGCTGAAGCGCCGGGCGATGCCGTTGACGAAGGGCTTGAGCAGGTAATAACTCAACTGCGACCAGCCCCAGGCCCGCGGCCGTACCAGTGGAGACAGCAATATCACCTGCCCCTGAGCCGGACTGTCCGCGCCCTGATTAAGCAAATGGTCGATCACAATCGCCCCGCCGGTGCTCTGTCCGAACAAATGCCACGGCTGCGGTAAATCCAGAGACCGCGCTTCGGTGAACAAGCCTTGCAGGGTGTCCTGGTATTCGGCGAAATCCTTGATGCTCGCGCGCTCGCCACTGGACAGACCATGTCCCGGCAAGTCACAGGCAATCACCGCGAACCCCTGATCCAGCGCCCATTCGATCACATGCCGATACAGCCCGGTGTGGTCGTAGAAACCGTGAAACAGGAACAACGTCGCCTTCGCCCGCTCCGGCCACCAGACCTGACTGACCACTTCGTAACCACCAACCTGAAACCGCCCCAGGCCACGGCGCAGCGTGCGCCCCGGCAAATCCAGCCCGTAGAACGCTTGATAGGCCTGGCCCTCCGTCGACAGCGGCTGCCAATCAGCCAATGGCCGCAGGCTGGCGCGCAAATGATCGGGATTGAAAGTGGCAGGCATGGTTATTCCAGAACGCGAAACAGACTTTATGGGCCTGCGATATTCATCTGTCGCGGCAAGCATGGCAAGCTGGGCGACCTTCGAGGATTGAAACCCATGCGTCCGGCCTACCGCACCACACTGCTTGCCAGCCTGCTCGCCCTCGTGTGCGCCGGCGTGTTGTGGGCCGCTTATGACTGGTTTCAGGGGCGTTACCTGCGGGCGTTCAGCGAACATACAGCGGTATTTTCCGGCGACCCGTTGCGCCTGCCCGACGACCTCGCCGGCCCCGGCGCCATCCGTCTCGTGCACTTCTGGGACCCGGCCTGCCCGTGCAACGTCGGCAATCAACAGCACCTCACCGAACTGGTCGAGCTGTATGTACCGCAGGGCGTCGAGTTCTACGCGGTACAAAAACCCGGCAGCCACGGTCAGTTGCCCAGCACCTTGAGCAGCCTGAAAACCATCACTGTGCTGCCCGGTTCCGAGCAGATCCCCGCCAGCCCGGCGGTGGCGATCTGGGACCGGGCCGGCAAGCTCGCCTATTTCGGCCCGTACAGCGAAGGCCTGACTTGTAATTCGAGCAACAGCTTTATCGAGCCGATCCTGCAAGCGCTGAACGAAGGCCGCGCGGTGAACGCGACCCACACACTGGCGGTGGGTTGCTACTGCCCGTGGCCGGTGCAAGTGCAGTAAGGCATTCCGGACTATTCGAGGACGGTGGTGCCCGGCACAGGAGGTCTGTGCTACATGTTTGCAGCCCACACGGGCGGCAACCTGAAAGAACAAGGAGTCACCATGAAACGCTTCCTGACCGTACTCGCCTTGCTGATCGTCGCGCTCGCCATCGGGGTTGGCGGGTACGTCTACAGCAAGCAGCCGACGCGCCAGGGTCAGGTGACGCTGAACAATCTGCAAGGCTCGGTGACCGTGCGCTACGACGAGCGCGGTGTGCCGCATATTCGCGCCGATAACGAAACCGACCTGTACCGCGCCCTCGGCTACGTGCACGCCCAGGACCGCTTGTTCCAGATGGAAGCCATGCGCCGCCTGGCCCGTGGTGAGCTGGCGGAAGTCCTCGGGCCGAAACTGGTCGACACCGACAAACTGTTCCGCAGCCTGCGCATCCGCGAGCGCGCCGAGAGTTATGTGGCCGCCCTCGACCGCCAGTCACCGGCGTGGAAGGCCCTGCATGCCTACCTGGACGGGATAAACCAATATCAGGACACCCACGCCGCGCCCGCCGAGTTCGACGTGCTGGGGATCCACAAGCGGCCCTTCACCGCAGAAGACAGCATCAGTGTCGCCGGCTACATGGCCTACAGCTTTGCCGCGGCGTTTCGCACCGAACCGTTGCTGACCTACGTGCGCGATCAGCTCGGCCCCGAGTACCTGAACATCTTCGACCTCGACTGGCAGCCCAAAGGCGTGCTGGCCAAGACCCACGCCAAACCCGGCCCAGCTCTGGCCGCCGGTGACTGGAAAGATTTGAACGCCCTCGCCCGCCTCAGCGAACAAGCCCTGGCCGATAACGGCTTGCCGCAGTTCGAAGGCAGCAACGCCTGGGTCATCGCCGGCAACCGCAGCAAAAGCGGCAAGCCGCTGCTGGCCGGCGACCCGCATATTCGTTTCTCGGTGCCGTCGGTGTGGTACGAGGCGCAACTGTCGGCGCCGGGCTTCGAACTGTACGGCCATCATCAGGCGCTGGTGCCGTTTGCCTTTCTCGGCCACAACCTGGATTTCGGCTGGAGCCTGACCATGTTCCAGAACGACGACCTGGACCTGATCGCCGAGAAGGTCAACCCGGACAACCCGAACCAGGTCTGGTATCGCGGCAAATGGGTGGACATGGTCAACACCGAGCAGCAGATCGCCGTGAAGGGCCAGGCGCCGGTGACACTGACCCTGCGCCAGTCGCCCCACGGCCCGATCATCAACGATGCACTCGGCACGGCTGCCGGCAAGACGCCGGTGGCGATGTGGTGGGCATTTCTCGAAACGCCGAACCCGATTCTCGAAGGTTTCTATCAGCTCAACCGCGCCGACACACTGGCCAAGGCCCGCGCTGCTGCCGCCAAAGTGCAGGCTCCGGGATTGAACATCGTTTATGCCAACGCCAAGGGTGATATCGGCTGGTGGGCCTCGGCGTTGCTGCCCAAGCGTGCGGCTGGAGTGAAGCCCGGTTTCATCCTCGACGGCAGCACCAATCAGGCGGACAAGGAAGGCTTCTACCCCTTCAGCGCCAACCCCCAGGAAGAGAACCCGGCACGGGGCTATATCGTCTCGGCCAACTTCCAGCCGGTTTCGCCAACCGGCATGGAGATTCCCGGTTACTACAACCTGGCCGATCGTGGTCAGCAGCTCAATCGCCAGCTCAGCGACAAGAGCGTGAAGTGGGATAACGACGCCAACCAGAAGCTGCAACTGGGCACCACCACCGCCTACGGCCCGCGTTTGTTGGCACCGTTGCTACCGGTGTTGCGTGAAGTGGTGAGCGATCCTGCCGAGCTGAAACTGGTGGAGCAATTAGGCAAATGGCAGGGCGATTACCCGCTCAGCTCCATCAGCGCCACGGTGTTCAACCAGTTCCTGTTCAACCTGACCGATGCGACGCTGCACGATGAGTTGGGCAATGACTTCTTTGAAACCTTGCTCTCGACCCGGGTGATCGACGCCGCGCTGCCGCGTCTGGCCGCGACGGCGGATTCGCCGTGGTGGGACAACCGCAATACCCCGGCCAGGGAAACTCGCGCCGACACGGTGAAAGTGGCGTGGCAGGCGAGCATCGCGCACCTCAAGATCGTGCTCGGTGCTGACTTTGCGCAGTGGCAGTGGGGCAAGGTGCATACGCTGACTCACGGTCATCCGTTGGGCTCACAGAAGCCGCTGGACCGGATCTTCAACGTCGGCCCATTCGATGCGCCCGGCACCCACGAAGTGCCGAACAACCTCTCGGCCCGGATCGGCCCGGCGCCGTGGCCGGTGACGTACGGCCCATCGACCCGACGATTGATTGACTTCGCCGACCCGGCCCATAGCCTGACCATCAACCCGGTCGGCCAGAGTGGCGTGCCGTTTGACAGTCACTATGAGGATCAGGCGGAGGCCTATGTCGATGGGATGTATATGCAGGCGCATTTCAGCGATGAAGAGGTGACGGCTAATACGCGGAGTACGTTGAAGCTGTTGCCGGCGCGGTAGATTTTTGTTGGCTGGGCTGACGTCTTCGCGGGCAAGCCTCGCTCCTACGGACGGTGATATCTGTAGGAGCGAGGCTTGCCCGCGAAGAGGCCTGCACTAACAATGCAAATCTAAATCCCGCGGCGCACCCTCCCCGGCGCCTCGCCATAAATCTCCTTGAATTTCTTGCTGAACGCCGCTTGCGATTGATACCCCACCTGCAGTGCAATATCGCTCAACCCCAAATGCGATTGGCTCAGCAAACTGAACGCCAATTCCATCCGCACCTGCGTCAGCAACACCCACGGCGACACCCCGGCCACCTTCACAAACGCGCGCATGAAGGTCGCCCGGGACATGCTCGCCGCTTCGGCCAGGCTTTCGATGGTCCACTCGTGGGCCGGATCGGCCAGCATCGCCTGCCAGGCGCGGCCCAGGCGCTTGTCGCCGAGTAACGCCAGGGTGCCGCTGGCCGGTCCCAGCGTTGCCAGATGCGCCCGCAGCATCAGGGTGAACAACGCTTGAGATAACGCGTCGAGCAGAAACTTCGCCCCCGCCTGATTGCCCTCCGCCTCACCGCGCAGCACCGCGACCAACGCTGGCAGCGGCCCATTCGCCGGCAGCGCGCCGCTGGGGATCACCAAATACGCAGGCAGTGAGGCAAACAGCAGCGAAGCACGGTTGTAATGGAAGGTCCCGCAAAGCATGTCCAGATCGGCACTGGCGCCACCGATGCGATGCACCGGCAGCGCGCCACCGCGAATGATCTGTTGCGCCGACGGCGCGACGGTTTTACCGGGGCTGTGGATAACGTGGGGCGTGCCGCCGGGCAGCAGCAGGATGTCACCGGCGCGCATGGGCAGGCGCTGGCCGTCGGGGAATTCCACGCGGCACTCGCCGGCCAACACGATGTGATAGGGCGCCATTCCCAGCGCCTGTTGCTCGTGGGCCAAGGCCCAGTCGCCCTGGAACTGGCAGCGCAAATCCAGCGTGCCGCGAACGTTGGCCAGGGTGATGAGTTTATCGATCGGATTCATTTGAGCGCATCGAAGAAAGAACTGAGCGGATCGAACAAACCCGAACCGCGCCAAAGGACAAAACTGAGCGTGTCGAAACAGTACACCCAACCCGCTGAGGAGTTAACGCAATGTTCCATAACTGGTCCGAACTGCTGCCCACCATCCAGAAAGCCTTTGGCGCACTGGGCAAGAGCAACCCGAAAATGGTCAAGGCCTACATGGCCCTTGGTGAAGCCGCTGCGGAAAACGATGTGCTGGATGCCAAGACCCGTGAATTGATTTCCATCGCAGTGGCGATTACCACCCGTTGCGATGGCTGTATTGCCGCGCATACGGATGCGGCGATCAAGGCTGGCGCCAGCCGCGAGGAAGTGGCGGCGACACTGGCTACTGCGATTTCACTGAATGCCGGAGCGGCGTACATCTACTCGCTGCGTACGCTGGAGGCGTATGACTCGCTGAAAGGCTGAGTCGCACTGATCGTTCCCACGCTCTGCGTGGGAATGCTGCCATGGACGCTCTGCGTCCGCTCTTGGGACGCGGAGCGTCCCGGGATGCACTCCCACGCGGAGCGTGGGACCGATCGGCTCTAGACCATCGCCGCAAAGTTCAGCCTGAACTGCTGCGGCGTCACGCCCAGCCGGCGGTTGAATACGCTGCGCATGTGCTGGGCATCGCGAAACCCGCATTGATACGCCACCGTTTTCAGCGGCGAACGCGTGCTCTCCAACAGCACCCGCGCCGCATCCACCCGCGCCCGCTCGACGAATTCCGCCGGAGTGACTTTCGCTTCCTTGGCAAACACCCGGGAAAAATTGCGCGCGCTCATGTTGGCGGCATTGGCGAGATCGGCGAGGGTCAAGTCGCCAGTGAGGTTGGCGAGCACGTAGAGCTGCACCAGCGCCACCGCCGAAGTCGGTTCGGCATGAGGCGTGAGGAACGGGCTGAACTGCGATTGCCCGCCCGAGCGCTGGGTGAACACGACCAGACGCTTGGCCACGCTGAGCGCGACTTCCGGTCCGTGATCGCGCCCCAACAGGTACAGCGACAGATCGATCCCCGCCGTGACCCCGGCCGAGGTGTAGAGCTCGCCGTCCTGCACGTATAAACGATCCGCCTCGACCTGGGTGGACGGACACAACCCCGCCAGCGCCACCGCATCGCCCCAATGCGTGGTGACGGTGCGCCCATCGAGCAACCCGGCCCGGGCCAGCATGAACGCGCCGTTGCAGATCGACCCAAACCGCTGCGCCCGCCCGCAGGCCTCGCGCAACCAGGTGTCGAACGTCGCGCCGAAATTCAGGAACGGCAACTGCGGCCCGCCCGCCACCAACAGCAAGTCATACGCCTCCAGCGCTTCGCTGAAATGCCGATGCGCGTTCAGCGACAAACCGTTGGAACACGGCATCATCCCGCGCTCGACCCCGATCACCTCCAGGCGATAGTGATCCTCCGTTGCCAGGAAGCGATTGGCCTCGGCGAACACATCCATGGGGCCGGTGACGTCCAGGGACTGCACGCCGGAAAACACCACGATGGCGACGGATTTTTGCATGGTTCAAAACGCCTCTATGGCACATAGATCCCCCGTAGCAGCTGTCGAGCGGAGCGAGGCAGCGTTCGGCGACGAAGTCGTCCTAAACCCTGAGCACGCGGTCTACCTGAAACACCGCATAGTCAGATCTCACGACGACTTCGTCGCCGAACGCTGCCTCGCTCCGCTCGACAGCTGCTACGGATCTGCGCCAACCCTACAACAAGCGAGGTTGGCGCGATATGCCTGCTCATTGGCCGGGATCGCAGCCATGGATCGATTGTCCGCTGGCGGGTGCGGGAACAGACTTTACTCATCAGCGCCGCCACGGCGTTCCCCACGAGGAAAGCACCATGAGCAGCATCATTGCCGGTATCAAAATCCCCGACAGCGCGTTGGCCAAGGCCACCACCGAATACATCCGCGACGTCGAATCCGACCTGCTGTATCACCACTCGCGTCGGGTATTCCTGTTCGGTGCCTTGAGCGGTGAACGCAAGCAACTGGCCTACAACCCGGAGTTGCTCTACGTCGGCGCGATGTTCCATGACCTGGGCCTGGTGGAAGGTCAGCGCAGCGACAACGAGCGGTTTGAAGTCGACAGTGCCAATGCGGCTAAAGCCTTCCTCAAGCCTTACGGGCTGAGTGACGACGATATCGAACAAGTGTGGTTATCGATTGCCCTGCACACCACGCCAGGCGTGCCGCAACACTTGCGGCCGAACGTGGCCCTGGTCACCGCCGGTGTCGAGATGGATGTGCTGGGTATCGATTACGCGGCGTTCCCGACGGAACAGCGTGAGGCGGTGGTGCATGCCCACCCCCGTGGCGAAGGCTTCAAGGAATGCATCCTGTGTGCGTTCGCCAATGGCTTCAAACACAAACCGGACACCACGTTCGGCACAGTGAACGCGGATGTGCTGGTGGACAGCGAGCCGGGGTTCAAGCCGATGAACTTTGTCGAGATCATCCGCAAGTCGCCTTGGGTTGCCTGACCCCACACTGATCGTTCCCACGCTCCGCGTGGGAATGCAGCCCGGGACGCTCCGCGTCCCATCAAGAGCCGAACGCGGAGCGTCCATGGAGGCATTCCCACGCAGAGCGTGGGAACGATCACGGCTGGATCAAGCCGCTTCCGGCGCCTGCTGCGCCCGGCGCACGTCCGGCTGCTTCCAGGAATCGGCCGCGCCTTCTTCGATCGCTTGCTGAATTGCCTTTTTGCGCGATTCTTCGGCACGGCGGCTGAAGAACCACACCAGGAACGTCACGATCGACACCGCCAGCAGAATCAGACTGGCCACGGCGTTGATCTCCGGCTTCACGCCCAGGCGCACCGCCGAGAACACTTCCATCGGCAGGGTCGTCGAACCCGGCCCCGAGACGAAGCTCGCCAGCACCAGGTCATCCAGCGACAGCGCGAAGGACATCATCCCGCCCGCCGCCAGCGACGGCGCGATCATCGGAATGGTGATCAGGAAGAACACCTTCCACGGCCGCGCACCGAGGTCCATGGCCGCTTCTTCGATGGACAGGTCCAGCTCACGCAAGCGCGCCGACACCACCACCGCCACATACGCCGCACAGAACGTGGTGTGGGCAATCCAGATGGTGACGATGCCACGTTCCTGTGGCCAACCGATCATCTGCGCCATGGCCACGAACAACAGCAACAGCGACAGACCGGTGATCACTTCCGGCATCACCAACGGCGCGGTGACCAGGCCGCCGAACAGCGTGCGGCCCTTGAAGCGAGTGATCCGCGTCAGCACGAACGCCGCCAGGGTACCGAGGGCCACCGCTGCAATCGCGGTGTAGCAGGCGATTTCCAGCGAGCGCACCACCGAGCCCATCAGTTGGGTGTTGTCGAGCAGGCCGACGTACCACTTGATCGACCAGCCGCCCCACACCGTCACCAGTTTCGAGGCGTTGAACGAGTAGATCACCAGGATCAGCATCGGTGCGTAGATGAACAGCAGACCGACCACCAGCATGAAACTCGAGAAACGGAAGTTCTTCATTCTTTGCCCTCCATTTCTTTGGCCTGACTACGGTTGAACAGAATGATCGGCACAATCAGGATCAACAGCATCACCACCGCCAGGGCAGACGCTACCGGCCAGTCGCGGTTGTTGAAGAATTCTTGCCAGAGCACTTTACCGATCATCAGGGTTTCCGGACCGCCGAGCAGTTCCGGGATCACGAACTCGCCCACCACCGGAATGAACACCAGCATGCAGCCGGCGACGATGCCGTTCTTCGACAGCGGAATGGTGATCTTCCAGAAGCTGTTGAAGGTGCTCGAACCGAGGTCCGACGCGGCTTCCAGCAGGCTGTAGTCGTGCTTCACCAGGTTGGCGTAGAGCGGCAGGATCATGAACGGCAGGTACGAATAGACGACGCCGATGTACACCGCGAGGTTGGTGTTCAGGATCTGCAGCGGTTCGTCGATCCAGCCCATGGTCATCAGGAAACCGTTGAGCAGGCCGTTGTTACTAAGGATGCCCATCCACGCGTAAACGCGGATCAGGATCGCGGTCCAGGTCGGCATCATGATCAGCAGCACCAGCACCGTTTGCAGCTCTTTACGGGCGCTGGCAATGGCGTAGGCCATCGGGTAGCCGATCAACAGGCAGAGGATGGTGCTGATCAGCGCCATCTTCAGCGAGCCAAGGTAGGCGGCGATGTACAACTCGTCGTCGCCAAGCATCGCGTAGTTGCCCAGGTTCAGCAGCAGTTGCAGCTTCTGCTCGGCAAAGGTGTAGATCTCGGTGTACGGCGGGATGGCCACGTCGGCTTCGGCGAAGCTGATCTTCAAGACGATGAAGAACGGCAGCATGAAGAACATGAACAGCCAGATGAACGGGACCCCGATGACCAATTGGCGGCCACCGGGAATTATTCGGTTGAGGCGGCGTTTGAATTTGCGCATGTTCATGAGCGAAGTACCACGCCGCTGTCGTCTTCCCAGTACACGTAAACCTGATCGCCCCAGGTCGGACGCTGACCACGGCGCTCGGCGTTGGCGACAAAGGACTGCACCAGTTTGCCGCTCGGCAATTCGACGTAGAACACCGAGTGGCCGCCGAGGTAGGCGATGTCGTGCACCTTGCCGCTGGACCAGTTGTACTCGCAGGTCGGCATCTCGGCGGTGACCAGCAGTTTCTCCGGACGGATCGCGTAGGTGACCGATTTGTCCTGCACCGAGGTGCTGATGCCGTGGCCGACGTAGATCTGGCGATCGAGGTCTTTGCAGGTAATGGTCGCGTAGCCTTCGGCGTCGTCGATCACCTCGCCTTCGAAGATGTTGACGTTGCCGATGAATTCGCAGACCAGGCGGCTGGTCGGGGTTTCGTAGATGTCGATCGGGCTGCCGATCTGGGCGATCCAGCCCAGGTGCATGATCGCGATGCGCTCGGCCATGGTCATGGCTTCTTCCTGATCGTGGGTCACCATGACGCAGGTCACGCCGACGCGCTCGATGATCTCGACCAGTTCCAGCTGCATTTGCGAACGCAGTTTTTTATCCAGTGCGCCCATCGGTTCATCGAGCAGCAACAGCTTCGGCCGCTTGGCCAGCGAACGGGCCAGGGCCACACGCTGACGCTGGCCGCCGGACAACTGATGCGGCTTGCGCTTGGCGTACTGCGTCATCTGAACCAGCTTGAGCATGTCCGCGACACGGGCATCGACTTCCGACGACGGAATCTTGTCCTGCTTGAGGCCGAAGGCGATGTTTTGCGCCACGGTCATGTGCGGGAACAAGGCGTAGGACTGGAACATCATGTTGATCGGTCGCTCGTACGGCGGCATCTCGGTGATGTCGACGCCGTCGAGGTAAATGCGCCCCTCCGTGGGCCGTTCAAACCCTGCGAGCATGCGCAGCAAGGTGGATTTGCCCGATCCCGAACCGCCGAGCAGGGCGAAGATCTCGCCTTTCTTGATTTCCAGGGACACGTCGTCCACGGCAATCGTCTCGTCGAACTTCTTCGTGACCCGGTCGATTTTGACCAACACCTGTTTCGGTGATTGGTCGCCCTCGAGGGCTTTCTTATAGGCGCCGGAGGCAACTGCCATTTACGAAACTCCCAGAAAAAAAGAGTGCAGTTCGCTCAAGGTGAGCCAACCTTGGATAGTTTGAGCCTTGAAGCTATTTACCCGTCTTGACCGTGGTCCAGCTGCGGGTCATCAAACGTTGAATCTTGGGCGGCAGCTCGATCGACACGTAGGTCTTGTCGAGTACGGCTTGCGGTGGATACACCGATTCGTCCGTGCGGATGGATTGCTCCATCAATTTGTCCGAGCCAGGGTTAGGGTTGGCATAGCCGACCGAATCACTGACCTGAGCAATCACTTCAGGCTTGAGCAAATAGTTGATGAAGGCGTGGGCTTCCTTGACGTTGGACGAGTCCTTCGGAATCGCCAGCATGTCGAACCACAGCGCCCCACCCTCTTTCGGAATGGTGTAGGCCACATTTACGCCTTTGCCGGCTTCGGCCGCCCGGGCCTTGGCCTGGAACATGTCACCGGAGAAACCGATGGCAATGCAGATGTCGCCGTTGGCCAGGTCCGAGATGTACTTGGACGAATGGAAGTACGTCACGTAAGGCCGCACCGCGAGCAACTTGGCGGTGGCCTTTTTGTAGTCTTCAGGGTTGGTGCTGTTGGCATTCAGGCCCATGTAATTGAGGACCGTCGGCATCATTTCATCGGCGGAATCGAGGAACGCCACGCCGCAGCTGTGCAGTTTCTTGATGTTCTCCGGCTCGAACAGCACGCTCCAGGAGTCGATCTTGTCGACGCCCAGCACTTGCTTGATCTTGTCGACGTTGTAGCCGATGCCGTTGGTGCCCCACAGGTACGGCACGGCGTACTGGTTGCCCGGATCATTCTGTTCCAGGCGCTTGAGCAGCACCGGGTCGAGGTTGGCGTAGTGGGTCAGCAACTTGCGGTCGAGCTTCTGGAATGCGCCGGCCTTGATCTGCTTGCCGAGGAAGTGGTTGGACGGCACGACCACGTCGTAGCCGGTGCGCCCGGCCAGCAACTTGCCTTCCAGGGTTTCGTTGGAGTCGAACACGTCATACACCGGCTTGATCCCGGTTTCTTTCTGGAAGTCAGCCAGGGTGGTCGAGCCGATGTAGTCCGACCAGTTATAAATATGCACCGTACCGGCGGCCTGGACACTGACAGCCAGTGTCAACCCGGCGCCGACCAGCAGGGCATTGCGCAATAAAGAAAAAATAGGCACGTGGAGGTCCTCTAAAATTAGTTGGGCCCAAGTTGCCCAGCGTTACATGACAGCCATGGCTGCCTGGCAACAAAACCGGCGCGCAACTTACCCTCGATAAACCTTTCCAGCAAAACTTTTATGCAGATACCTGTAGCAGCTGCCGAAGGCTGCGTTAAGGTCCGGAGGACCTTCCCGCGTTTTCAAGAGCACAACTGCTTCGCAGTTGAACGCAGCCTGCGGCAGCTGCTACAGGGTTTACTACTTACTTACCGGACTTGATCTTGGTCCAGCTGCGGGTCAGGTCACGCTGAGTAGCGGCCGGCAAATCGGCAATCGCGTACAACTTGGCCTGCACATCGGCAGTCGGGTAGATGCCCGGGTCCGAGGTGATGTCCTTGCTCACGAACTGAGTCGCTTCGGCGTTACCGTTAGGGAAACGCACGGCGTTGGTGATGTCGGCCATCACTTTCGGCTGCAACAGGTAGTTCATGAATTTGTAGGCACCATCGACGTTTTCCGCATCTTTCGGAATCGCGACCATGTCATAGAAGCTGCCAGCGCCTTCTTTCGGAATCGCGTAGCTGACTTTGACCTTGTCACCGGCTTCAGCAGCACGGGACTTGGCTTGTTGCACGTCACCCGAGTAACCGACCGCTACGCAGATGTTGCCGTTGGCCAGGTCGGAGATGTACTTGGACGAGTGGAAGTAGGTGACCGAAGGACGAATCTTGAGGAACAGTTCTTCGGCTTTCTTGATGTCTTCTTTCTTCTGGCTGTCGGTTGGCAAGCCCAGGTAGTGCAGCGCGATCGGCAGCATTTCAGTCGGCGAGTCGAGGAAGCTCACACCGCAGCCCTTGAGCTTGGCGATGTTTTCAGGCTTGAACAGGGTGTCCCAGGAATCGATGGTGTCGACGCCCAACGCGGCTTTGACTTTCTCCGGGTTGTAACCGATGCCGATCGAGCCCCACATGTAAGGGAAGGCGTGTTTGTTGTCCGGGTCGCTGACGGAAACCGCTTTAAGCAGCGACTTGTTCAGGTTGCCGTAGTTGGACAGCTTGGACTTGTCCAGCTCCTGGTAAACCTTGGCCTTGATCTGCTTGGCGAGGAAGTTGTTCGACGGCACGACCACGTCGTAGCCGGACTTGCCTGCCAGCAACTTGGCTTCCAGGGTTTCGTTGCTGTCGAAAACGTCGTACACCACCTTGATCCCGGACTCTTTCTCGAAGTTCGCGATGGTGTCCGGTGCAATGTAGTCGGACCAGTTGTAGACGTGCAGTACCTTGTCATCAGCCTGTACTGCACCCGCCATCACGCCCATCAGGGACATGGCGAGGAGGGTCTTGCCAGCTATCTTCATACCTAATGCCTTCATGGGTAATGCTCCAATTTTTCTTTTTAACCACGTGCTCAGCGGCCTGTTACTGGGCATCCGAACAACCGGTAGTCTGGCAAGTTCCGAGGCAGGCTTTCAAGGAAAGACCCATCCTTTATTTGCACTGGGCGAAGTGTCGACCGCACACCTCGCCCAGAGCCTAGCACTTAGCCCTGCAACGCACTCAGGGTCAGGTCCAGGCACTTGCGCGCCTTGGTCACCAACTCATCGATTTCCGCCGGTGTAATCACCAATGGCGGGGAAATGATCATGGTGTCGCCCACCGCACGCATGATCAGGCCGTTGTCGAAGCAGAAGGTGCGGCAAATCATGCCGACGCCCTTGCCTTCATAACGTTTGCGAGTGGCCTTGTCCTGGACCAGTTCGATGGCCCCCAACATGCCAACACCACGCACTTCCCCCACCAACGGGTGATCGTTCAGTTCCCGTAGACGCTTTTGCAAATAGGGTGCCGTTTCGGCATGGACGCGCTCGATAATTTTTTCTTCGCGCAGGATGCGGATGTTTTCCAGCGCTACCGCCGCGGCCACCGGGTGCCCGGAGTAGGTGAAACCGTGGTTGAAATCGCCGCCCTCGTTGAGCACCTTCACCACGTCATCGCGCACGATCAGGCCACCCATCGGGATGTAGCCGGAGGTCAGGCCCTTGGCGATGGTCATCATGTCGGGTTTCAGATCGTAGTGATCGCTACCGAACCACTCACCGGTACGGCCGAAACCGCAGATCACTTCGTCCGCCACGAACAGGATGTCGTACTTGGCGAGGATCTCCTTGATGCGCGGCCAGTAGCTGTCTGGCGGCACGATCACGCCACCGGCACCCTGGATCGGCTCGGCAATAAAGGCACCGACGTTGTCCACGCCGACTTCCAGAATCTTCTCTTCCAGCTGATTGGCAGCCCAGATCCCGAACTCGTCCGGGCTCATGTCGCCGCCTTCACCGAACCAGTACGGTTGAGCGATGTGGACGATGCCCGGGATCGGCAAGTCGCCCTGTTCGTGCATATAGGTCATGCCGCCCAGGCTCGCGCCGGCCACGGTGGAACCGTGATAACCGTTCTTGCGACTGATGATGACTTTCTTGTTCGGCTGGCCCTTGATCGCCCAGTAGTGGCGGACCATGCGCAGCATGGTGTCGTTGCCTTCCGAGCCCGAACCGGTGAAGAACACGTGGTTCATGCCTTCCGGCGCGATGTCGGAAATGGCTTTGGCCAGTTCCAGCACTGGCGGGTGAGCGGTCTGGAAGAACAAGTTGTAATAAGGCAGTTCGCGCATCTGTTTGGCGGCGGCGTCGGCCAGTTCATCACGACCGTAGCCGATCGCTACGCACCACAGGCCGGCCATGCCGTCGAGGATCTTGTTGCCTTCGCTGTCCCAGAGGTAAACGCCCTTGGCGCTGGTGATGATGCGCGGGCCTTTCTCTTTGAGCTGTTTGAAATCGCTGAACGGCGCCAGGTGGTGATCGCTGCTCAAGGCTTGCCATTCACGGGTTTGCGGGTTGTTGCTGGTCATGCGAATTCTCCTGTTTTTTGCAGTGAAGGGCGCGGAAGCTTCCGTCCGCGCCCCGGCGCATCAGACGGCGAAGAGCAGGAATTCCCGCTCCCAAGAACTGATCACGCGCTTGAAGTTTTCATGCTCGGCCCGCTTGACCGCGACGTAGCCTGTGATGAATTTCTTGCCCAGGTATTTCTCGATGGTCGCGCTGTGTTCCATGCGTTCCAGCGCGTCTTCGATGGTCAGTGGCAGGCGCAGGTTGCGGCGTTCATAGCCACGCCCCACTACCGGCGCACTCGGGTTCAGGCCTTCGACCATGCCGATGTAACCGCAGAGCAGGCTCGCGGCAATCGCCAGGTAGGGGTTGGCGTCGGCGCCCGGCAGGCGGTTTTCCACCCGACGGTTTTGCGGGCCGGCATCCGGCACGCGCAGGCCCACCGTGCGGTTTTCTTCGCCCCACTCCACGTTCACCGGCGCCGAGGTGTCCGGCAGGAAGCGGCGGAACGAGTTGACGTTCGGGGCGAACAGCGGCAGCAGCTCGGGGATCAGTTTCTGCAAACCACCGATGTGATGCAGGAACAACTGGCTCATGGTCCCGTCTTCGTTGGAGAAGACGTTCTTGCCGGTCTCGATATCGATGATGCTCTGGTGGATATGCATCGCGCTGCCGGGTTCGCCGGTCATGGGCTTGGCCATGAACGTCGCCGCGACGTCGTGCTTGAGCGCGGCCTCGCGCATGGTGCGCTTGAACACCAGGATCTGGTCGGCCAGGGACAGGGCATCGCCGTGACGGAAGTTGATTTCCATCTGCGCCGTGCCGTCCTCGTGGATCAGCGTGTCGAGGTCCAGTTCCTGCAGTTCGCACCAGTCGTAGACGTCTTCGAACAGCGGGTCGAATTCGTTCGCCGCTTCAATCGAGAACGACTGGCGACCGGTTTCCGGGCGACCGGAACGGCCAATCGGCGGTTGCAGCGGGAAGTCCGGGTCTTCGCAACGTTTGGTCAGGTAGAACTCCATTTCCGGCGCCACGATCGGCTGCCAGCCTTTGTCGGCATAGAGTTTCAAAACCTTCTTCAATACGTTGCGCGGCGACAGCTCGATCGGGTTGCCTTGCTTGTCGTAGGTGTCGTGGATCACCTGAGCGGTAGGCTCGATGGACCAGGGCACCAGGTACACCGCGTTCTGGTCGGGGCGGCAGATCATGTCGATGTCGGCCGGGTCGAGCAGTTCGTAATAGATGTCGTCTTCGACATAGTCGCCGGTCACGGTCTGCAACAGAACGCTCTCGGGCAGGCGCATGCCTTTTTCGGCGATGAACTTGTTGGTCGGCGAAATCTTGCCCCGGGTGATCCCGGTCAAGTCGGCGATCATGCATTCGACTTCTGTGATCTTGTGGTCTTTCAACCAATCGGTGAGCTGGTCGAGGTTGTTACTCATAAATGCCTCTAGGCTGAGTTTCCTGACTCTTATAAGTCAGGCGTTGTTTGACGCATCGGCGTCGCGTGATACAGATTGCCACTGCAAGGGCCGCGCACAAATACCCGCCGCGGCCAGGGCGTGGGTGATGGAAAGCGTAGCCGGACGTGCAGAATCATGAGCAGGGCTCGACGCATTGGCCAGGCCACTGAAGTAAAACGGTTCTATATTGGAAACAGAGGCAGTAAAGAGAATGTCGTGCGGAGCGTCCAGAATATCGGACGGGGACGCAAAAGCTGCCGGGGAAAGAAGAGTCGACGACACGCCTTTGGCAACTTGGGCCTTGGTGTGAACGCAACGATCGCCACTGATGTGATGAGCATGCAGACCGATCTGCCCAGAGCAGATGGTGACGCCGATTAACGGCAGGCGAGACATGAAGCACCCCGGTATTATTGCTGTTATGGGTTTGAATCGAGCTTAGCCTTGTTCATTTTTTTACACAACACCCCCGTAAAAAATACAACACGGCCCGCTCAAGCCCGCGGGCGCCAAAGCGCTCAAAGGCATAAAAACGCCCCAAACTGCCTCAAAAAAGCCTTGCGAGCGCTTTTTTAGGGCAAAAAAGGCCTCGCTTGACTTCGGCATGCCGTTCGGGTTGACTGAAACCCGAAGAGATCAATGATTGATATTTTTAACAACAAAGGTGTTGCATCATGTCGGTACCCCCGCGTGCCGTTCAGCTTAACGAAGCGAACGCGTTCCTTAAGGAACATCCTGAGGTTCTGTACGTTGACCTTCTGATTGCGGATATGAATGGTGTGGTGCGCGGCAAGCGCATTGAACGCACCAGCCTCCACAAGGTTTACGAGAAAGGCATCAACCTGCCGGCCTCTCTATTTGCTCTGGATATCAATGGCTCGACGGTGGAAAGCACCGGCCTGGGCCTGGACATCGGCGATGCTGACCGAATCTGCTATCCAATCCCCGACACCCTGTGCAATGAGCCATGGCAAAAGCGCCCTACCGCGCAACTGCTGATGACCATGCACGAAATCGAAGGTGAACCTTTCTTCGCGGATCCCCGTGAAGTTTTGCGTCAAGTTGTTACCAAGTTCGATGACATGGGTCTGACGATCTGTGCCGCGTTCGAACTGGAGTTCTACCTGATCGACCAGGAGAACGTGAACGGCCGACCGCAACCGCCGCGCTCGCCGATCTCGGGCAAACGCCCGCATTCGACACAGGTCTACCTGATCGACGACCTCGACGAATACGTCGACTGCCTCCAGGACATTCTGGAAGGTGCGAAAGAGCAAGGCATCCCGGCTGACGCCATCGTCAAGGAAAGTGCCCCGGCGCAGTTCGAAGTGAACCTGCACCACGTCGCCGACCCGATCAAGGCTTGCGACTACGCGGTACTGCTCAAGCGCCTGATCAAGAACATCGCCTACGATCATGAGATGGACACCACCTTCATGGCCAAGCCTTACCCAGGCCAGGCGGGTAACGGGCTGCACGTCCACATCTCGATTCTCGACCGTGACGGCAAGAATATTTTTGCCAGCGAGGATCCCGAGCAGAACGCCGCACTGCGTCACGCGATCGGCGGTGTGCTCGAGACCCTACCGGCGCAAATGGCTTTCCTGTGCCCGAACGTCAACTCGTACCGTCGTTTCGGCGCACAGTTCTACGTGCCGAACTCGCCGTGCTGGGGCCTGGACAACCGGACCGTGGCGATTCGCGTACCGACCGGCTCGTCCGACGCGGTGCGTATCGAACACCGTGTTGCCGGCGCCGATGCCAACCCGTACCTGCTGATGGCTTCGGTCCTGGCAGGCGTGCATCACGGCCTGACCAACAAGATCGAGCCGGGCGCGCCCGTGGAAGGCAACTCCTACGAGCAAAACGAGCAAAGCCTGCCGAACAACCTGCGTGATGCACTGCGCGAGTTGGACGACAGCGAAGTCATGGCCAAGTACATCGATCCGAAATACATCGATATCTTCGTGGCTTGCAAGGAAAGTGAGCTGGAGGAGTTCGAACACTCCATCTCCGACCTTGAGTACAACTGGTACCTGCATACCGTTTAAGCGGTTGCAGTAAAAAAGGAACGCCGTTGGCTGATGAAGCTGACGGCGTTTTTTTATGGCCGCCACCAAACCCTGTGGCGAGGGAGCTTGCTCCCGCTGGAGGCCGAAGGACTCCCTTTAACCGGCGACGACAGATACACCGCATTGCCCGCTTTGGGGCCGCTTCGCGACCCAGCGGGAGCAAGCTCCCTCGCCACAATGGATCACCGACAACCACAGGGGATATGGAACATCCTCTCGCTCTGCGTACAATGCCCGCTGCCCCGCAGGAGACTCCAATGACGCGCCCCGCCCCTATCCGCAAACCCCGCGCACGCAGCCAGGCGCGGATCGACTCGATACTCGATGCCGCCCGCACGCTGCTGGCCGCCGAGGGCGTGGCCAGCCTGTCGATCTACAGCGTCGCCGAGCGCGCGGAGATTCCGCCCTCCTCCGTCTACCACTTCTTCGCCAGCGTCCCGGCCCTGCTCGAAGCCCTGACCGCCGACGTCCACGCCGCCTTCCGCGCCTGCCTGCAAGCGCCGATCGACCACGACGCCCTGCATGGCTGGCGCGACCTGTCGCGGTTGGTGGAACAGCGCATGCTCGACATCTACGGCGAAGACGCCGCCGCCCGCCAGCTGATCCTCGCCCAACACGGCCTCACCGAAGTCACCCAGGCTGACCGCCAGCACGATATTGAGCTGGGTGACCTGATGCACAAGCTGTTCGATCATCACTTCGAACTGCCGAGGCTGACGATGGACGTGGATGTGTTTGCGTTGGCCATGGAGCTGGGCGACCGCGTCTATGCACGCTCGGTGCAACAGCATGGGCAGATCACCCCGCGCATGGCTGAGGAAGGGATGCGGGTGTTTGATGCGTATCTGGGGCTGTATTTACCGCCCTACTTGCCCAAGCGCACGCTTGCCAACTAATGCCCTACGACGCTTCGCAATCGTGGAGTGTCAACCGTCGAACAACCGACCCGGGCAGCAACAGCCCGCCCGGCGCCACCACCGCGTTGGCTCCGAGGCGCGACCCATCGCCCATCAACGCGCCGAACTTGTCACAACCGGTAGCCTGAAGCACCCCGCCTACCCGCACATTCACCCCTTTGTCAGCACGTTCGTTACGGTAGTTGGCGATGATGCTGCCCGCCTCCAGATTGACACCGGCACCTAACACCGAATCACCGACAAAGTTGAAATGCGCCAGTTTGCTGCCGCTGAAAACGAACGAAGACTTGAGCTCCGCTCCTGGGCCAATGATGCAATTCGCCCCGAGCCAGCACCCGCCGCGCAAGTAGGCACCCGCAGCGATAAAACAACTGGGGCCGATAATCAACGGCCCTTTCAGCACAGCGCCCGCTTCCACCTGCGCGGTGCGATGGATTGCGATGTCGTCGACCATCTCATAGTCGTCCGCGGGCAGCTGCGAAAGCAGATGCTGCACACGCTCGGGCGCATTGATCACCAGTTCCCACGGCGAAAGGTGCGCCCATTCGGCGATGGGTGAATGCGAAATCTCCTGAATGTAATCAGCCATTCTGACGGTCACTGTTGAGCCCCTCTGCGTCTGCTTTCGATTCGACAGAAGGCACTCTAACACCGCCCGCGCAGGCAAAAAAAAACCCCGAAGGGCTCACACCCTCCGGGGTTGTTGCTTGCACACAACTTACAACTTGGCGATCGACACCTCGGTGGATTTCACGAAGGCGATCACTTCGCTGCCGACCACCAGTTCCAGCTCTTTCACCGAGCGAGTGGTAATGACTGAAGTGACGATGCCAGATGCGGTTTGAACGTCGATTTCCGACAACACGTCACCCAGCACGATTTCCTTGATCGAGCCTTTGAACTGGTTACGAACGTTGATGGCTTTGATAGTCATGATGTTGATTCCTGTCATGGATGAGGCGTGAGTTATTGCGCCCAACGCAGTTGCGTAGGCAATGGTGAAACGGGTTCCGGTTCCGGCGGCTCGCCGGGCAGTGACAGCACGCGATTGAGGACTTCGGTTTCCAGCGCCGCCAGCCGATGGGAGCCACGCACCCGAGGGCGCGGCAACTCCACGTGCAGGTCGAGGCCGACTTCGCCGTCTTCGATCAGGATCACCCGATCGGCAATCGCCACTGCTTCGCTGACGTCGTGGGTCACCAGCAACACGGTAAACCCGTGCTTCTGCCAGAGGCGTTCGATCAGTTGCTGCATTTCAATGCGGGTCAGGGCGTCCAGAGCGCCCAACGGCTCGTCCAGCAGCAGCAAGCGCGGTTGGTGGATCAGCGCGCGGGCCAGGGCCACGCGTTGTTTCTGGCCACCGGACAAGGCCGCTGGCCACTCATTGGCGCGATCCGCCAGGCCCACCGACTCCAACGCGTCCAGGGCTTGTGGCCGCCAGTTGCCCTTGAGTCCGAGGCCGACGTTGTCGATGACCTTTTTCCACGGCAGCAGGCGCGCTTCCTGGAACATTAACCGCGTGTCTTCCCGGGCATCGCTGAGCGGTGCCGAACCGGCCAGCAGTTCGCCGCCCGTTGGTTTGTCGAGGCCGGCAAGCAAGCGCAGCAACGTGCTTTTGCCACAGCCACTGCGTCCGACCACGGCGACGAATTGCCCAGCCGGAATGTGCAGATCGATCTCGCGCAGCACTTGCCGCGAACCAAACGTCTTTTGCAACTTGCGCACCGCCAGCGGAATCCCGCGCAGCAGGCGTGGAGGTTGTTGAGCAGTCATGCGGCACCTCCCTTGGCAACCTGATACGCCGGATGCCAGCGCAACCAAACGCGTTCAAGTCCACGGGCCGCGAGGTCGGCCAGTTTGCCGAGCACCGCGTACAACAGAATCGCCAGCACCACCACGTCGGTCTGCAAGAACTCCCGGGCATTCATTGCCAGGTAGCCGATGCCGGAACTGGCGGAAATGGTTTCCGCGACGATCAAGGTCAACCACATAAACCCGAGGGCGAAACGCACACCGACCAGAATAGAAGGCAACGCACCCGGCAGGATCACCTGACGGAACAGGCTGAAACCGCTCAAGCCGTAACTGCGCGCCATCTCCACCAACGCCGGGTCGACGTTGCGGATGCCGTGATAAGTGTTGAGGTAAATCGGGAACAACGTGCCCAACGCCACGAGGAAAATCTTCGCCGACTCATCGATGCCGAACCACAGGATCACCAGCGGAATCAGCGCCAGGTGCGGCACGTTGCGGATCATCTGCACCGAACTGTCGAGCAGGCGTTCGCCCCATTTCGACAGGCCGGTAATGAAGCCCAGCGCCAGACCGATGCCGCCGCCAATGGTGAAACCGAGCGCCGCACGCCAGCCGCTGATGGCCAGGTGAGTCCAGATTTCGCCGCTGCGCACCAGGCTTACGCCGGCCTCGATCACGGCGATGGGTGCCGGCAGAATCCGCGTCGACAACCAGCCTGCCGACACCGACAACTGCCACACCGCCAGCAGCAACACCGGCAACGCCCAGGGCGCGAGGTTGTGGATAATTCTTTTCATGGCGGCGCCTCAGCTCTGGGACGCGGCTTTGGGAAGAATGTCGTTGGCCACCATCTCGCCGAACGGGCTGACGAAGTTGGCACCTTGGGGTTGTTCCGGGCGTTGCACGTCGATGTGCGGGAACAGCAACTCGGCGACGCGGTAGGCCTCTTCCAGGTGTGGATAACCGGAGAAGATGAACGTGTCGATGCCCAGGTCCGCGTATTCCTTCATCCGCGCGGCCACGGTCGGACCGTCGCCCACCAGCGCCGTACCGGCACCGCCACGCACCAGGCCGACACCGGCCCACAGGTTGGGGCTGACTTCCAGGTTGTCGCGACTGCCGCCATGCAGCGCGGCCATGCGTTGCTGACCGACCGAATCGAAACGCGACAGGGACGCTTGCGCCCGAGCGATGGTTTCGTCGTCCACATGGGAGATCAGTCGATCCGCCGCGGCCCACGCTTCCTCGTTGGTTTCGCGGACGATCACATGCAAGCGAATGCCGAAGCGCACGGTACGACCGAGCTTCGCGGCTTTGGCACGCACTTGTGCAATCTTCTCGGCCACGGCGGCCGGTGGTTCGCCCCAGGTCAGGACCATTTCAACCTGTTCGGCTGCCAGATCCTGAGCCGCTTCCGAAGAACCGCCAAAATACAGCGGCGGACGTGGTTGCTGGATCGGCGGATAAAGCAACTTGGCGCCCTTCACGCTGATGTGCTGACCGTCGTAATCAACGGTTTCGCCTTCGAGCACGCGGCGCCAGATGCGGGTGAATTCCACCGAGGCTTGATAACGCTCTTCGTGGCTGAGGAATAAACCGTCGCCGGCCAATTCATCCGGATCACCACCGGTCACCAGGTTGAACAACGCCCGGCCGCCGGACAGACGATCCAGGGTCGCTGCCTGCCGCGCCGCCACCGTCGGGGAAATGATCCCGGGGCGCAGGGCGACAAGAAACTTCAGACGCTGGGTCACCGGGATCAGCGACGCGGCCACCAGCCACGAGTCTTCGCAAGAACGGCCGGTCGGAATCAACACCCCGCCGAAGCCCAGGCGATCCGCCGCCTGAGCGATCTGTTGCAGGTAACCGTGGTCAACGGCGCGAGCGCCTTCGGCGGTGCCAAGGTAATGGCCGTCGCCGTGGGTAGGCAGGAACCAGAAAATATTGAGGCTCATGGAGTGGTCTCCTTAGGGAATCGAATTACTGCGCTTTGGCAACGGCTGCCGGTGGCGTCCAGATCACGTCTTTGATGCTCAGCGGCTTGGGAATCAGCTTGAGTTGGTAGAAGCTGTCGGCGATTTTCTGCTGCGCGGCCACCACCTCAGGCGTGAGGAACAGCGCGCCGTAGCCTTGGCGTTTCACCGAAGTCAGGGTGATGTCTGCCGGCAGGCCGAGCAGTGGCGAGACTTGTTGGGTCACGTCTTGCGGGTTGGCCTTGGACCATTCGCCGACGGCGCGCACTTCTTCGACGAGGGTCTTGATCACCTCGGGATTTTTCTGCGCGTACGGCTTGGTCGCCAGGTAGAACTGATGGTT
This sequence comes from Pseudomonas sp. ADAK2, assembly GCF_012935755.1. Classification (GTDB taxonomy): domain Bacteria; phylum Pseudomonadota; class Gammaproteobacteria; order Pseudomonadales; family Pseudomonadaceae; genus Aquipseudomonas. Next base: position 4,837,318 of record NZ_CP052862.1, on the reverse strand, counting down.
GTCGACGATGCCCTGGCCATCGCGCAGGGTGCGCGCTTGCAATTGCTGTTCGGCGGCAGCCTGGTACGGGTCCCAGATTACCCAGGCATCGACGCTGCCACGTTCGAACGCGGCGCGGGCATCGGCGGGTGGCAGAAATACGGTCTGGATATCGGTGTATTTGAGGCCGGCGTCTTCGAGCGCGCGGACCAGCAGGTAGTGGACGTTGGAGCCTTTGTTCAGGACGACTTTCTTGCCCTTGAGCTCCGCCACCGATTTGATCGGTGAGTCTTTCGGCACCAGGATCGCTTCGCTGTGCGGCGCTGGCGGTTCGTAGGCGACGTAGAGCAGATCGGCACCGGCGGCCTGGGCGAAGACTGGCGGAGTTTCGCCGGTGACGCCGAAGTCGATCGAGCCGACGTTCAGGCCTTCCAGCAGTTGCGGCCCGCCCGGGAATTCAGTCCATTGCACGTCGACGCCTTGGGCGGCGAGGCGTTTTTCCAGGGTGCCCTTGGCCTTGAGCAGCACCAGGGTGCCGTACTTTTGATAACCGATCCGAAGGGTCTCGGCTTGTGCTTGAGAAATAACGCCGAAGGACACAGCCGCCACAAACAGGGCGACCAGACCACGACGCAAAATGACAGGGCGCATGGCGCTCTCCTATTTGCTGTTGGGTTTTGGCTGCACCTGCTAGGCCGTTGGCGGCTGAGTAAGGTGAGTGGATCAAATTCGGGACGACTTAAATGCTCCAGCGAGCACTCAACAAACGTTCGTTCAACAGATTCGGGTCGATCGGCTTGGGCCGTCGTGCCATGGCGCTGAAAAACAGTTCCAGCGATTCATTCAGTCGTTGTTCCAGCTCCGGCGCCAGTTGCGCCTGGGCACTGCCTTCGCCGTAAGCGATCTGGCTGTCCACAGCGAAAATCCCGTTGAGCATCTCTTGGGCTTTCAGTGCCGACAGCACCGGTTTGAGCGCGTAATCCACCGCCAGCATGTGGGCGATGCTGCCGCCGGTAGCCATCGGCAACACAACCTTGTGCGCCAGGGCACGCTCGGGCAGCAGATCCAGTACGGTTTTCAGTGCGCCGGAAAACGATGCCTTGTAGACCGGCGTAGCGATCACCAGGCCATCGGCGTTTTCAATCTGTTGCAACAGGTCGATCACCTTCGGGCTGTCGAAGCGTGCGTGCAGCAAGTCTTCGGCCGGGAAGTCCCGTACCTGGTAACTCACCACTTCCACACCTTGTTCCTGCAACCAGCGTTGCGAACGCTCCAGCAACACCCCGGAACGAGAGCGTTGGCTGGGGCTGCCACCGAGTGAGACGACCAGCATTCAGGTGATTCCTTGAGCGTTGTTGGCGGTTCGCAATGTGCGATCTCGCTTTGATGGAAGTGACCTTAACAGGTGATTTATATATCCATAAATCATATTTATTCATTTGGTTATTCTTTATAGAACTATGCGATTCACTGTTCTGCGGGCAAAAAAATAGGCCGTAAAAAACGGCCTGAAATCCCCTGTTGCTCGTTCCCACGCTCTGCGTGGGAATGCATCCATGGACGCTCCGCGTCCAAAGTGACGCGGAGCGTCACGGGCGGCGTTCCCACGCAGAGCGTGGGAACGATCATCAAATCAACGATTCGGCTGCGGCGTCAGACGCAAGTACGGCTTCACCGCGCGGTAGCCCTTGGGAAAGCGTTTCTTGATTTCGTCTTCGTCCTTGAGCGACGGCACGATCACCACTTCATCACCGTCCTGCCAGTTGGCCGGGGTCGCCACTTTGTATTTGTCGGTGAGTTGCAGCGAGTCGATCACCCGCAGGATTTCATGGAAGTTGCGGCCAGTGCTTGCCGGGTAGGTGATGGTCAGCCGCACCTTCTTGTTCGGGTCGATCACGAACAGCGAGCGTACGGTCAGGGTGTCGTTGGCATTTGGGTGAATCAGGTCGTACAGGTCCGAGACCTTGCGATCAGCGTCGGCGAGGATCGGGAAATTGACGATCGTGTTCTGGGTTTCGTTGATGTCATCGATCCACTTGTGGTGCGAGTCTACCGGGTCAACCGACAGGGCGATGGCCTTGACGCCACGGTTGGAGAATTCGTCCTTGAGCTTGGCGGTAAAGCCCAGTTCGGTAGTGCACACCGGGGTGAAGTCTGCCGGATGGGAAAACAGCACGCCCCAGCTATCGCCCAGCCATTCGTGAAAACGGATGGTGCCGGCGCTGGAATCCTGTTCGAAATCGGGGGCGATATCGCCAAGTCTGAGGCTCATGGTGCTGCTCCTGGTGAGTGCTTGTTGAGCTCAACTGTGCCTGTATTCCGAATGAATTAAAAAGAATAAATATAGATTTATTTAGATCATAAGTGAATATTAAAGATCTGTTCACTGGACCTGCGCCGCCATCGAGACCAACATCGCCCACAAGGTTCGAGAAGGCCTTGAGTTGCTGCAAAAGAGGGAAATTTCGGGGCGGGATTACGGGGGTGACTCCGCCTCGGAAACGCAAAAGCCCCGCCCGGCGAGGTGCCGGGCGGGGCTTTTCTTACTCAGGTGTTACTTGAGCGCGCTATTACAGCAGCGGGATCGAGTAGCTGAGGATCAGGCGGTTTTCATCTTGGGAGCGAACGCCCGGGATATCGGTACGCCAGGTCGCATTTTTCCACATGAAGCCAACGTTTTTCAGCGGACCTTCTGGTACTACGTAAGCAACGGTCAGGTCGCGTTCCCATTCAGTGCTGTTGTTACCTGCTGGGACGGTAGCGCTGACGCGGTTAGTGTCGATACCGTCACCACGCAGATAAACCATACCAGCCGTCAAGCCAGGCAAGCCGACCTTGGCGAAATCATACGAGTAGCGAGCCTGCCAGGTTTTCTCGCCGGCACGGCCGAACTTCTGGATTTGCATATCGGTGATGGTGTAGTTCGACGAGCCGTCGCCCTGGTTCAGCCAAGGGAAGTCGCTGCTACCGTTGCTGACCTGGTAACCGCCACCGAAGGTGTGACCGGCAACGGTGTACAGGAACAGGCCGCTGTACAGGTTGTTGTCGACCTTGCCTTTACCGCTGGCAGTGCTGCTGTAGTTACCGGTGCTGTAGTACAACGGATCGGTGCCGTTTTTGCCGTCATCGGAGCTGTTGAAGTAACGCAAGTCGGACTTCAGCACGCCCGGGCCGATGGCCCAGTTGTGAACCAGACCCAGGAAGTGTTGCTTATAGAAATCTTCCAGGTTGCCGTAGTAGTACTGGGCAGTCAGGTCCTTGGTGATTTTGTAGTCACCACCGGCGTAGATGAACTTGTTGCTGTTGGCGGTACGCGGGGACGCACCGTTAATGGACAGGTTCTCGTTGTTGCTGGAGTTACGCCCCTTCACAGCTTCGATCTGACCGCCAACCAGGGTCAGGTCCTTGATTTCGCCGGAAGTGATCTGACCGCCCTGCCAGGTTTGCGGCAGCAGACGACCGTCGTTGGTCACAATCACCGGGTTCTTCGGCTGCAGAGTGCCCAACTTCAATTCGGTCTGGGAGATCTTGGCTTTCGCGGTCAAGCCCAGGCTGGAGAAGTTATCAACCGCTTGGCCGTTGGACTCGCTTGGGAAAACAGTGCCGCCGTAAGCGGTACCAGGACTGCCATTCGCGGCAACGTTGCCGTTAGTGCCGCCGCCCGAATCCAGGCGTACGCCCAGCAGGCCGATGGCGTCGATACCGAAGCCGACGGTGCCTTGGGTGTAACCGGAAATGAAGCGCAAGTCGAAGCCTTGGCCCCACTCTTCGTTTCGACTTGGGCTGGCAGTGCCATCACGGTTATCGGTGTTGATGTAGAAGTTACGCAGACCCAAGGTAGCCTTGCTGTCTTCGATAAAACCGGCGGCGCCTGCCTGCTGCGCCAAAACCCCTACGGCCACAGCCAGGGCCAAGGATGACTTATTCATGTTTCGCTCCTCTCGTTTCTAATTCTTGTGTTCCTGGTCCCGGGTCGAATGCCCTGGATCCTAAGATGCGCGATTAGCGCCAGACCGTGACTGACAAGTCAATCGTAACCTTGTGTGTCTACGACCAAGGTCTAATCGCCGTTATTTGGTCCCTGCAGGGTAATGAATTCTTCATAAACCCAAAAAGAATTATTTCATTCTTTTTAATACCGCAATGGAATATAGCCCTTCACCCCAAAACCGCACCGGGATATCCGGTATCGGCTCATAAGCTAATTACTAAATGGTATTTATTAGCCTTTTTTTAGATCGATTAGCTTTGACGCATCTTCCATACGTCAAACCCTATCGAAAAGGCGACGCCATGATGGCCAAACGCGCACTATCCAGTCAAATTGTTACAGTTTGTATATCGGTTTTATTTTCTTTTGGTGTGCAAGCGGCCAACCTCACAGTGGGTTATCAAACCGGCATCGACCCGAGCAAAGTGCCCCAGGCCGACGGCGTTTACGAGAAAACCATCGGCCAGAAAATCGACTGGCGCCGCTTCAACAGCGGCCCGGAAGTGGTCACCGCCATTGCGTCCGGTGATGTGCAGATCGGTAATCTCGGTTCCAGTCCTCTTGCCGCCGCTGCTTCACGCAACCTGCCGATCGTGGCGTTCATCGTTTCCGCGCAGATCAACGCGTCCGAAGCCCTGGTGGTACGCAACGGCAGCGGCATCGATAAACCGGAAGATCTGATCGGCAAGACCATCGCCACACCCTTCGTTTCCACCTCCCATTACAGCCTGCTCGGCGCGCTGAAGCACTGGGGCCTGGATGCTTCAAAAGTCAAAGTGGTGAACCTGCAACCGGCAGAAATCGCCGCGGCGTGGAAACGTGGCGACATCGATGGCGCGTTTGTCTGGTCGCCGGCGCTGGGGGAAATCCGCAAGACCGGCAAGACCTTGACCGACGCGGCCCAGGTCGGCCAATGGGGTGCGCCGACCTTCGAAGTCTGGGTCGCCCGCAAGGATTACGCCGAGAAACATCCGGAGGTGGTGGCGAAATTCGCCAAGGTCACCCTGGACTCGTTTGCCGACTATGCCGCCCATAAAGACAGCTGGACCGTCGACTCGGTGCCGGTGCAGAAAATCGCCAAACTGACCGGGGCCAATGCCATCGATGTACCGGAATTGCTGGCGGGCTCTACCTTCCCGGACGCCAAGGCGCAGCAGACCACCGCATTGCTCGATGGCGGCACGGCCAAGGCGATTGGCGAGACGGCGAAATTCTTGAAGGAGCAAGGCAAGGTAGAAACGGTGCTGCCGGATTATTCGCCGTATGTCAGCGCAAAGTTCGTACAGGAGTAATGATCGTTCCCACGCTCTGCGTGGGAATGCAGCCCGGGACGCTCCGCGTCCCATCAACAGCCGAACGCAGAGCGTCCGTGGAGGCATTCCCACGCAGAGCGTGGGAACGATCGGTCAGAGGGTCTTTTCGAAGATCTTTGAATTACGCTGATAGTTGTACAGCGATGCCCGCGCCGACGGCAGGCGCTCGACGCTGCTTGGCTCGAAGCCGCGCTCGCGGAACCAGTGCGCGGTGCGAGTGGTGAGCACGAACAAGGTTTTCAGCCCCTGGGCCCGGGCGCGGGTTTCGATCCGCTCCAGCAATTCATCGCCGCGACCGCCATGGCGATATTCCGGGTTCACCGCCAGGCAGGCCAGCTCCCCGGCGTCCGAATCGGCAATCTGATACAGCGCCGCGCAGGCGATGATCATGCCTTCACGCTCGACCACGCTGAACTGCTCGATCTCGCGCTCCAGCACTTCCCGGGAACGTCGCACCAGAATCCCCTGCTCCTCCAGCGGGCTGATCAAATCCAGCAAACCGCCGACGTCTTCAATGGCCGCTTCGCGCACCAGTTCAAATTGCTCCTGGGCCACCAGCGTACCGCCACCATCGCGGGTGAATAGCTCGGTCAGCAGTGCGCCATCTTCGGCGTAGCTGACGATGTGGCTACGTGCAACGCCGCCGCGACAGGCTTCAGCCGCGGCATCCAGCAGTTCGCCCTGATAGTTGCTGCCCAGCCGTTGCAGGTGCGCCGGCACTTGTTGCGGACGCAACTCACGAACCAGACGACCATTTTCATCGATCAAGCCCAGGTCGGCGCCGAACAGCAGCAGTTTGTCCGCGCCCAGGTCGATGGCCGCGCGGGTGGCGACGTCTTCGCAAGCGAGGTTGAAGATTTCACCGGTTGGCGAGTAGCCCAGCGGTGACAGCAGCACGATGGAGCGCTCGTCCAGCAGGCGATTGATGCCCTTGCGATCGACCCGGCGCACTTCGCCGGTGTGGTGATAGTCGACGCCTTCGAGCACGCCGATCGGCCGCGCTGTCACCAGGTTGCCGCTGGCCACCCGCAGGCGCGAGCCCTGCATCGGCGACGAAGCCATGTCCATGGACAGCCGCGCTTCGATGGCGATGCGCAACTGGCCGACCGCATCGATCACGCATTCCAGGGTCGCGGCATCGGTGATGCGCATGCCGTGGTGGTAATGCGGGATCAGGCCGCGAGCCGCGAGACGGGTTTCGATTTGCGGACGGGAACCGTGCACCAGCACCAGTCGCACGCCCAGGCTGTGCAACAGCACCAGGTCGTGGACGATATTGCCGAAGTTCGGATGCTCCACACCGTCGCCGGGCAGCATGACGACGAACGTGCAGTCGCGGTGGGCATTGATGTAAGGAGATGCGTGACGAAGCCAATTAACGTATTCGGGCATGAACCTGGGCCTGTAATAAATAGCAGCCAAAAAATGGGCGAAGCAAAAAAACGCACAGCGGGCTGGTGGTTATCGTCGGAACAGGCTTGGCGACACGCGAGCTCTCCTCATGAATACGGGTTGGGGCACCGGTAATTTATACATTTCTGTAGGAGCTGAGCTTGCTCGCGATAGCGGTGTAACAGCCAACAGTGATGTTGAATGTAATGACGCCATCGCGAGCAAGCTCAGCTCCTACAGGTGTTGCGTTCAATTGGCCAACGTTGGGTTTTGGGCCGGCGTCAGGCAGTAATGTTCAATCAATTGACGTAATAGATGCACGGTAGGCTGCAAACGTGACATTTCGAGGTATTCCCCCGGTTGGTGAGCACAGGCGATGTCGCCCGGGCCGAGCACCAGTGTTTCGCAGCCAAGACGCTGAAGATAAGGCGCTTCGGTGCCGAACGCTACTGCTTCGGCGCGATGGCCGGTGAGCTTTTCCGCGACCCGGACCAATTCCGCGTCCTCGGCCTGCTCGAATGGCGGTACTTCGGGGAACAGCGGCGCGTAGTCGATCTTCACTTGATGCCGTTCGGCAACCGGTTTTAGCCGCGCCAAAATTTCCGCACGCAGGGCTTTGGGGTCCATGCCCGGCAGCGGCCGCAGGTCGAACTCCAGGGAACACTGACCACAGATGCGATTGGGGTTGTCGCCGCCATGAATGCAGCCGAAATTCATCGTCGGCATCGGCACGCCGAACTGCGGATTGCGGAATTCGCGCTGCCACAACAGGCGCAAGCCGCGCAGTTCGCCGATGGCATCGTGCATCGCTTCGAGGGCGCTGTGACCCAGGCGCGGGTCGGAGGAATGGCCGCTCTGCCCGAGGATATCGATGCGCTCCATCATGATGCCTTTGTGCATGCGGATCGGCTTCAGGCCGGTCGGCTCGCCGATCACCGCCGCCCGGCCCAGCGGACGCCCGGCTTCGGCCAGGGCACGGGCCCCGGACATCGAGCTTTCTTCATCGCAGGTGGCGAGGATCAGCAGCGGTTGCTTGAACGGCTGGTCGAGCAGCGGGATGACCGCTTCGATGGCCAGGGCGAAAAAGCCCTTCATGTCGCAGCTACCGAGGCCGACCCAGCGGCCGTCCACCTCGGTCAGTTTCAATGGATCGGTCTGCCACAACGCGCCGTCGAACGGCACGGTGTCGCTGTGCCCTGCCAGCACCAGGCCACCGGGGCCGGAACCGAAACTGGCGAGCAAGTTGAATTTGCCGGGGCTGACCTGCTGGATATCGCAGGCGAAACCCAAATCACCGAGCCAGGTCGCCAGCAGGTCAATCACCGGCCGATTGGTTTGATCCAGGCTCGGCTGGGTACAGCTGACGGACGGTGCGGCGATCAGCGCAGCGAACTGATCTTTCATGGACGGCAAAGGCATCGCTGACTCCAACTCCCGAATTGAAGTCCATCATAGAACCATCCGGCGACAGGAATAAACCGCCGCGGCACGTAGGAACGTTCACTCCTGTACACTGCACGACCTTGGCAGCCACACATTCCCCCGGCTGCGCTCCCGATCCTGGATTTTCCGGCCATGCAGAAAGAAACCGAAATCAAACTCCGCGTCAGCCGCGAAACCCTCGCTGCCCTGCGCGAGCACCCGTTACTGAAAAAACGCAACAAAAGTGGCTGGGAACGCCGTGAGTTGATGAACCAGTACTTCGACACGCCTGAGCGCGACCTGGCCCGCGCCAAGGTTGCCCTGCGCCTGCGCCGCGATGGCGAAGAAGTGATTCAGACCCTCAAAACCCGCGGCCAGAGCGTCGCCGGCCTGTCCGAGCGTAACGAATACGACTGGAACCTGCCCAAAGCCAAGCTCGACGTGAAGAAACTCGACGGCGAATGCTGGCCGGAAGAGCTGGCCGAGCTGGACAAGAAAACCCTGAAAGCCATCTTCACCACCGATTTCGTCCGCGAACGCGCAGAAATCGCCTGGGGGCGCGGCAAGACCAAAGTGGTCATCGAAGCCGCGCTGGACTTCGGCCACGTCGTGGTCGGCAAGCAGAAAGAAGAAATCTGCGAGCTGGAACTGGAACTGCGCGAAGGCGAGCCTGCCGCGCTGCTGGAACTGGCCGCCGAACTGGCCGCGACCCTGGCCCTGATGCCGTGTGACATCAGCAAGGCCGAGCGCGGCTACCGTTTGTACGATGCCAACAGCTATTCGTTGAGCCTGCCGGCGCCGCAAATCACCGCTGAAATGCCGCTGGACGACGCGTTCGCCGCGCTGAGCTGGCACTTGCTCGGCAGCAGCCAGCGTCTGGCTGAGCAATATCGCTTCAACGGCCACTGGCGCCTGTTGCAGGACTGGGTCGAAAACCTAGGCGAACTGCGTGCACTGTTGAGCAGCCTCGGCCAAGCCGCACCGCGTCAGTCGACTCACGACCTGCGCCTTGCGCTGGATGCCTTGCTGGAAGACTGGCGCCCACTGGTGCAAGCCGGCCTGGACGACGAAGACGTGCGCAAAGCCGCGCCGGAGCAGTTCCTAGAAGAACTGCAAGACCCACGCTGGGGCTTGTTCTCGCTGAACACTTCGCGCTGGTTGCTGGCTCGCACCTGGGCTGCCGATCGCAACGTGCGTGGCAATCGCCAGGGCGCTGCGCAATTGGCCAACTGGTTGCCGCGCCTGTTGGGCGAAGAAGCCACATCGCTGCAATTGCAACGCTACCAGCAACAGCCGGAAGATTTGGCCGAGCAACTGCCGCGCATCGAACGCATCCAGGCCTGGATGCACCACGCCCGCGGCGTGCTGGATATTCCGGAAATGGATCGCCTGTACGGTGAGCTGAACAAGCTGGCACAACTGGCCAACGAGCCGATCACCGACGAAAGCCTGGATGCGCGTAAGCAGCAGGCAATTGCCGTGTATCAGAACCGTGCCTGGAAAATGTTGCTGCGTATGTAACACCGCCTTCGCGCCCACATGATCGTTCCCACGCGGAGCGTGGTAACGATCAGCGTAGGGTCACCGCAACACCGGTAGACTCGTCGTCGACTTGATCTCCGACAACGCCACAATCGAATTCACCTCCTGAATCCCCGGCACCATCGACAGCTTCTCGAAGAAGAAGCGCTCATACGCCTCGATGTCCGCCGTGACAATCCGCAACAAGAAATCCACCGACCCCATCAGCACATAACATTCCAGCACTTCGGGAAAGCCGCGAATCGCCTCGGTGAACTCAGTGAAGTTCGAACGGCCGTGGGCGTTGAGTTTGATCTCGGCGAAGATCTGCGTGTTCAGGCCGATTTTCTTGCGGTCCAGCAACGTCACCTGGCCGCGAATGATCCCCTCCTCCTTCATCCGCTGAATCCGCCGCCAGCACGGCGACTGCGACAGCCCGACCTGTTCGGCGATCTGCGCACTGGAAAGCGAAGCGTCCTCTTGCAGCAACGCGAGAATCTTGCGGTCGTAGCCATCCAGCTCGGCGTGCATAGAAAAACCCTTGATTGATCACTTGTTGAATCAAACGATTCGATATTCCGGTAATACGCCCGATCATAGCCAAGAAATGCCCGGCACCGAATGTAAAAATTCCTCCAGTGATTTTGGAGCCCGAACCATGCCGCATTTAGAAGCCGTGAACACCCCAACGACCCGCGCCGACGTGTGGAATGTCAGCAACGCCCATTGCCGCGTGCAGTACCAACTGCTCGCCGAGGCCGAGCCGGATCTGCTATGCCGCGCACTCAACCTGTTCGCTTTGCAGTTCCTGACTCCGGAACAGGTCAACGTGCAGCGCATGGACGATCTGCTGTCGCTCGACATCGTCATCGACGGCCTGAGCTGGCACCGTGCCGAAGTGATCGCGGAAAAACTTCGTAACCTGATCAGCGTCTGTTCGGTGAACCTGCAAAGTGCCGATTCTGCGTGGGATGAGCAGGCGCAAGCGGCCGGCTGAAAGAACTGGAAACGCCTTCGTCGGGTAGTGGCCCAACGGTCAGCGGGTCCGCGACTATCCTTTGCACACTGCGGTCTAGATCGCTGTTTGCAGGATTGTTCAAAAGGAACCCGCATGTCCGTTCAACTTGCCACTCAGGACCGCTGGCTGGATCTCAATGATTTGCTGCGAGAACTGGTCGCCCAGGGCTTTATCAACCAGGATTCGGCCGAGCTCGCGCTCAACGCCCGCCGCCGGCATGCCGCCAATGGCCAGTTGCACCCGTTGGAGTTTATTGCCAGCCAACACCTGGACGACCTCAGCCGTCCCGGCAAACACCTCGACCTGGAAAGCCTGACCTTGTGGTTGTCGCAACAGGCTGGTCAGCCGTACTTGCGCATCGATCCGCTGAAGATCAACGTCGCGGCCATCACGCCGCTGATGTCCTACGCCTTCGCCCAGCGCCACAAAATCCTCGCCGTCTCGATCGACCGCGATGCGGTGACCGTGGCCAGCGCCCAGCCCTACGTCACGGGCTGGGAAGCCGACCTGACCCACGTGCTGAAGCTGCCGATCAAGCGCGTGGTGGCCAACCCGGTGGACATCCAGCGCTTCAGCGTGGAATTTTTCCGCCTGGCCAAATCGGTCAGCGGCGCCACCAATGCCGATCAGCAGACCAGTACCCTCGGCAACTTCGAACAACTGCTCAACCTCGGCGCCAGCGATCAGGAGCCGGACGCCAACGATGCGCACATCGTCAACATCGTCGACTGGCTGTTCCAGTACGCATTCCAGCAGCGCGCCAGCGATATCCACATCGAACCCCGGCGCGAGCAAGGCACGGTGCGGTTTCGCATCGACGGCGTGCTGCACAACGTCTATCAATTCCCGCCTCAGGTGACCATGGCCATCGTCAGCCGCCTGAAAAGCCTGGGCCGGATGAACGTCGCGGAAAAGCGCAAACCCCAGGACGGCCGGGTCAAGACCAAGACCCCGGACGGCGGCGAGGTCGAGCTGCGGCTGTCGACCTTGCCCACGGCGTTCGGCGAAAAAATGGTCATGCGGATCTTCGACCCGGAAGTGCTGCTCAAGGACTTCGACCAGCTTGGGTTTTCAGTCGATGACCTGCGGCGCTGGCAAGACATGACCCGCCAGCCCAACGGCATCATCCTGGTGACCGGGCCAACCGGTTCGGGCAAGACCACCACCCTTTATACGACCCTGAAGAAACTGGCGACACCGGAGGTCAACCTCTGCACCATCGAGGACCCGATCGAAATGGTCGAGCCGGCGTTCAATCAGATGCAGGTCCAGCACAACATCGACCTGACTTTCGCCGCCGGCGTGCGCGCGCTGATGCGGCAGGACCCGGACATCATCATGATCGGCGAGATCCGCGACCTCGAGACCGCCGAAATGGCGATCCAGGCCGCGCTCACCGGTCACCTCGTGCTCTCGACCCTGCACACCAACGACGCGCCGAGCGCCATCAGCCGCCTGCTCGAACTCGGCGTGCCGCATTACCTGATCAAGGCCACGGTGCTCGGGGTCATGGCCCAGCGTCTGGTCCGTACCTTGTGCCCACATTGCAAGGCGCCGCTGACCCTGGGCGAAGACGATTGGCAAACCCTGACCCGGCCCTGGCAAGCCCCGCTACCCAACAACGCCCATCGCGCCATCGGTTGCCTGGAATGCCGCGACACCGGCTATCGCGGCCGCGCCGGGGTCTACGAAATCATGCAACTGACCGACAGCGTCAAGGCACTGATCACTCCCGATACCGACTTACTGGCGATCCGGCGCCAGGCGTTCAAGGAAGGCATGCGCAGCTTGCGGCTATCGGGGGCGCAGAAAGTCGCGGCGGGGCTGACGACGATTGAGGAGGTGTTGCGGGTGACGCCGCAGAGTGAGCAGAAATGAAACCTTTTATTCCTCCTGTTGATGCAACGGGCGACTAAGCGGTTCTGCTAGCCGACCCGCACCGCTACACTGCTGCCATCGCTTTTACATCAACAGGGAATCGTTATGCAGATCGGTAGTGTGCTTTTACTGTTTGTCGGCCTGGTCGTCGTCATTTTGTTCATGGGCTTCAAGGTCGTGCCGCAGGGTTATCAGTGGACGGTCGAGCGTTTCGGGCGTTACACCAACACCCTCAAGCCGGGCCTGAACATCATCATTCCGGTGATGGACCGCATCGGTCGCAAGATCAACGTGATGGAAAGCGTACTGGATATTCCGCCCCAGGAAGTCATCACCGCCGATAACGCCACGGTGCAGATCGATGCGGTGTGTTTCTTCCAGGTGGTCAACACCGCCCAGGCCGCCTACGAGGTGAACAACCTCGAGCACGCCGTGCGCAACCTGCTGCAAACCAATATCCGCACAGTGCTTGGCTCCATGGAGCTGGACGCGATGCTCAGTCAGCGCGACAACATCAACGAAAAACTGCTGCGCACGGTCGATGAAGCGACGGCGCCGTGGGGCATCAAGATCACCCGGATCGAGATCAAGGACATCAGCCCGCCGGCTGACCTGATGGCCGCCATGTCCGGCCAGATGAAAGCCGAGCGGATCAAGCGTGCGCAAATCCTCGAAGCAGAAGGCCTGCGGGCTGCCGCGATCCTGACCGCCGAAGGCAAGAAACAGGCGCAGATTTTGGAAGCCGAAGGTAGTCGTCAGGCCGCTTTCCTGGAATCCGAAGCCCGGGAACGTCAGGCTGAAGCCGAAGCCCAGGCCACCAAAGTGGTATCTGAAGCCATCGCAAGCGGCAACGTGCAGGCGGTGAACTACTTCGTCGCGCAGAAATACATCGATGCCCTGGGCAAACTGGCCTCGGCCAATAACAGCAAAGTGATCCTGATGCCGCTTGAGGCCAGCTCGATGATTGGAGCGGTCGGCGGCATCGGCGAAATCGTCAAGGCCACGTTCGACAACAAGAAAGCCTGAGGCGCGCCATGTGGGCATTTCTGCAACATTTATCGTTCTGGGACTGGCTGGCCTTCGGCACGGTGCTGCTGATTCTTGAAGTATTCGGCGCTGGCGGCTATCTGCTGTGGATCGGCATGGCGGCGGCAGCCGTTGGCGTGCTGACCTTTGTGCTGCCCGGCCTGTCATGGGAGATGCAATTTCTGCTGTTCGGCCTGCTCTCGATCGCCACCGCCGTGTACTGGTGGCGACGCCAGCGCAGTGCCGTGAGGGAGAGTGATCAGCCGAACCTCAACCTGCGTGGGCAGGAGCTGATCGGCAGAACCTTCGTAGTGCATGAAGCGATTGTCGACGGTCGCGGCAAGATCAAAGTCGCCGATGGCGTGTGGATGGCGCGCGGGCCAGACGCCGCGCTGGGCAGCCGCGTTCGCGTGGTCAGTCAGCAAGGGGCGATTCTGCTGGTGGAACCGGCTGACTGAGCGGTCACGGAACTCGATTGGGTAAATGACGATCCAACCCCGTAGTTAACCCAGTGGAGTCACCCCTATGCGTCTCAAACTTGCTGTCGCTACCCTTGCCTTGCTGTCCCTCCCCGTTGGTTCAGCCATGGCCGACAGCTTTTGGCGTAACGTCATTTCGTCCGGTGCGACCACCGGTTCGACTTACCTGACCTTCAAGGATCACAAGCTGATCGTCGCGGCCCAGGACGATGCCGGCAGTTTTGTCGCCAGTGACGGCGGCATCCGTGGCCCTTACCTGGAAGCGGCAATGCAGAAAGTCCGTGCCGACAACCCGGGTCTGCAAGCCACGGACATGGAGCTGGCGAACGCGATCCTGGCGAAGAATGCCGTCGCTTCGGACTAAGCTTCTTGCTGAACAAAAATGCCGCTCACATGAGCGGCATTTTTTCGCCCGCATTATCTGTAGGAGCGAGGCTTGCCCGCGAAAGCAGTGAGTCAGTCGATATAAATGTTGAAGGTTAAATCGCTTTCGCGGGCAAGCCTCGCTCCTACAGGGACGGGGGTTGTCAGCGGTAATCGTCTACCGGGACGCAAGCGCAAAACAGATTGCGATCGCCGTAGACGTTATCCACCCGGTTCACCGCCGGCCAATACTTGTGGGCCTTGGTGTGCGCATCCGGCGTCACCGCTTGCTCGATGCTGTAAGGCCGTTCCCACACACCGGTGATGTCCGCCAGGGTATGCGGCGCGCGCTTCAGCGGATTGTCTTCCGGGTCCCAATTACCGTTTTGCACCTCGGTGATTTCGGCGCGGATGCTCAGCATTGCGCCGATAAAGCGGTCCAGCTCCGCCTTGGATTCGCTCTCGGTCGGCTCGACCATCAACGTCCCCGGCACCGGGAAAGACATGGTCGGCGCATGGAAGCCGTAATCCATCAGGCGCTTGGCCACGTCTTCTTCGCTGATCCCGGTCAGCGCCTTGAGCGGCCGCAGATCGAGAATGCATTCGTGGGCCACCCGCTCGTTACGCCCGGTGTAGAGCACCGGGAAGGCGCCGGATAAATGCTGCGCCAGGTAATTCGCCGCCAGAATCGCCACCTCACTGGCGTCCGCCAGTTGCGGGCCCATCATGGCGATGTACATCCAGCTGATCGGCAAAATGCTCGCGCTGCCCCAAGGCGCGGCACTGACGGCACCGTTCTGCGGTTGCGGGCCGTCGATCGGCACTACCGGGTGATTGGCCACGAACGGCGCCAGATGCGCCCGCACGCCAATCGGCCCCATGCCGGGCCCGCCACCGCCGTGGGGAATGCAGAAGGTTTTGTGCAGGTTCATGTGCGACACGTCGGCGCCAATATCGGCCGGTCGCGCCAAACCCACCTGAGCGTTGAGGTTGGCGCCATCCATGTAAACCTGGCCGCCGTGGCTGTGGATAACTTCACAGATTTCGCTGATGCCTTCCTCGTACACACCGTGAGTTGAAGGATACGTCGCCATCAGGGCGGCGAGTTTTTCCCCCGCCGCCGCGGCTTTGTCCTTCAAGTCCTCCAGATCGACGTTGCCCGCCTCGTCGCACTCGACGATCACCACGCGCATGCCGGCCATTTGTGCCGAGGCCGGGTTGGTGCCGTGGGCCGAGGATGGAATCAGGCAAATGTCTCGGCCACCCTGATGGCGGCTCTCGTGGTATTTGCGGATTGCCAGCAACCCGGCGTACTCGCCTTGGGCGCCGGAGTTGGGCTGCATGCAGATCGCATCGAAACCGGTAATTGCGCAGAGCCAGCGCTCCAGTTCCTCGATCATCAACGCGTAACCGACCGCCTGCTCCCTGGGCACAAACGGGTGCAGGTTGGCGAATGGCGGCCAGGTGATCGGGATCATTTCGCTGGTGGCGTTGAGTTTCATGGTGCAGGAACCGAGCGGGATCATCGACTGGTTCAGTGCCAGATCCTTGTTTTCCAGCTGCTTGAGGTAACGCAGCATTTCGGTTTCGCTGTGATGGGCACTGAACACCGGATGACGCAGATATGGCGTGCTGCGCAGTAACCCGTCAGGAATGCCGGATACCAGGATTTCAGCATCCAGTTCGTCGACGTTGAGCCCATGATCGGCGCCGAGGAACACATCGAACAGCCTCGCCACTGTCCTTTCGTCACAGGTTTCATCAAGGCTCAGGCCCAATTGTCCTCGGCCGAGAATGCGCAAGTTGATCTGTGCGGCCTGGGCGCTTTCGATGATCGCCGTTTGAGCGCCGCCAACTTCGAGGGTCAGGGTGTCGAAGAACTGCTTGTTAAGCCGGGTAATGCCGTGGCGTTCCAGGCCGGCAGCAAGAATGCAGGTCAGCCGATGCACACGTTGGGCAATCCGTTTCAACCCTTCCGGGCCGTGATAAACCGCATAAAAACTGGCGATATTGGCCAGCAGCACTTGGGCGGTGCAGATGTTCGAGTTGGCCTTCTCGCGGCGAATATGTTGCTCGCGGGTTTGCAGGGCCATGCGCAGGGCGACGTTGCCACGGGCATCTTTCGACACGCCGATGATTCGCCCCGGAATCGCCCGTTTGTACTCATCACGACTGGCAAAAAACGCCGCGTGTGGGCCGCCGTAACCCATGGGCACGCCAAAGCGCTGGGAGGAACCGAACACCACATCGGCGCCCAATTCCCCCGGCGGCGTCAGCAACAACAGACTCAGCAGATCGGTCGCAACGCAGGCCAGCGCCTGCTGGGAGTGCAGATGATCAATCAGCGGCCGCAAATCGCGGATTTCGCCGTGGGTGTCGGGGTACTGCAGCAATGCGCCGAAAACCTCGTGCTGCTTCAAGTTATCCACAGCGTCGATGATCAATTCAAAACCAAAACCCTCGGCCCGGGTCTGCACCACGGAAATGGTTTGCGGATGGCAGTTCTCGTCGACGAAAAACAGATTGCTCTTGGACTTCGCGACCCGCTTGGCCAGGGCCATGGCTTCCGCCGCAGCGGTGGCTTCGTCCAGCAGCGAGGCGTTGGCCAACTCCAGGCCCGTGAGGTCGATGGTCAGTTGCTGGAAATTGAGCAGCGCTTCGAGCCGGCCCTGGGCAATCTCTGGCTGATAAGGCGTGTAGGCGGTGTACCAACCGGGATTTTCCAGCACGTTGCGCAGGATCACAGTCGGGGTAAGGGTGCCGTGATAACCCATGCCGATCAGGCTGGTCCAGACCTGGTTCTGTTCGGCATAGCCGCGCAGTTTGGCCAGTGCGGCCTCTTCGTCGAGCGCCGGCGGCAGGTCCAATTCACGGTTGAGGCGAATACCCGGCGGCACGGTCTGTTCGATCAGCTCGACCCGGCTGCCAACACCGAGGCTGTCGAGCATCGCCTGCTGCTCGGCGGCATCGGGCCCCAAGTGGCGGCGCAGGAAGGCATTGGGGTCGCGTAACTGGCTCAAGGACGGCAACTGGGACATGACGGGCTCTCTCTTGACTGGCGCTCGGCGTCGATGCAACACGGTCAAACCAGCATAGCAGTCGATATTGCGCAGCTTTGGGCCAGAGTCCCGAAAACCAAAAAGCCCCGACAGGTCGGGGCTTTGGGTGGAGCCTGAATGCTTACTCGCCGATTGCGGCTTTGTAGCCAGCCGCGTCGAGCAGCTTGTCCAGTTCAGCCGGGTTGCTTGGCTTGAGCTTGAAGATCCATGCACCGTACGGGTCGGTGTTGAGTGCTTCAGGCGAACCGCCCAGGTCTTCGTTGATCGCGATCACTTCACCGGAAATCGGGGAGTAGATGTCGGAAGCGGCTTTAACCGACTCGACCACACCGGATTGATCGCCGGCAGCAAACACTTTGCCCACTTCGGTCAGTTCAACGAACACCACGTCGCCCAAGGCTTCCTGAGCGTGATCGCTGATGCCCACGGTGACGGTGCCATCGGCTTCCAGACGCGCCCATTCATGACTTTCGGCGAAACGCAGGTCGGCAGGGATATCGCTCATGTTCAGTGTCCTCAAGAAGAATGTCAGCGGTCGATGCCCGCCAGAAAAGTTTAAATCAAGGTTTTGCCATGGCGTACGAAGGTCGGTTTGACCACTCGGACCGGGTACCACTTGCCACGGATTTCCACTTCTGCGCGGTCGGCGGTCGCCATCGGCACGCGCGCCAGTGCAATCGACTTGCTAAGCGTAGGAGAGAAACTACCACTGGTGATCTCCCCTTCGCCAACATTGGCGATACGGACCACTTGATGGGCGCGCAAAACCCCGCGCTCCTCAAGGACCAGACCGACCAGTTTGTGCTGTACGCCGTTGGCTTTTTCGGCTTCCAGGGCCGCGCGACCGATGAACTGGCGAGTGGCCGGTTCCCAGGCAATGCTCCAGGCCATATTGGAGGCCAACGGTGAGACATCTTGATGAATGTCCTGACCGTAGAGGTTCATCCCGGCCTCGACCCGCAAGGTATCCCGGGCGCCAAGGCCGATGGGCGAGATGCCCGCGCCGACCAGATCGTTGAAGAAGCCAGGCGCCTGATCGGCTGGCAAAACGATTTCCAACCCGTCTTCGCCGGTGTAACCGGTGCGCGCGATAAACCAGTCACCGTCGGACCGGCCTTCGAAAGGCTTGAGGATCTGAATAAGGTTGCCGCGAGACTGCGTGACCAACTCGGCAATCTTGTGCCGGGCGTGAGGACCTTGAATGGCCAGCATCGCCAATTCGGAACGCTCGTGGAGTTGGACGTTGAAGGCGCCGACATGCGCCTGCATCCAGGCCAGGTCCTGACCCCGGGTGGAGGCGTTGACCACCAGGCGATAGCCGTCATCGAGACGGTAGACGAGCATGTCGTCGACGATGCCGCCGCGCACATTGAGCATGGTGCTGTACAAGGCACGGCCGGGGCTGTGCAGGCGTTCGACGTCATTGGCCAGCAACTGCTGGAGCCAGGCCTTGGCCTGGGGGCCGTCGACATCGATCACGGTCATGTGGGATACATCGAAAACCCCGCAATCGCGACGCACCTGGTGGTGTTCCTCGACCTGCGAGCCGTAATGCAGTGGCATATCCCAACCGCCAAAATCGACCATCTTCGCGCCGAGGGCGAGATGAAGGTCATACAGAGGCGTACGCTGTCCCATGGGTTTCTCCTTCCGGGCGTGGCGAGGGTGCGGACAGGCACTGCACGGGGTGAAAGCCTTGAAATAGAAGGCTTTCAGCCGATTTCAGCTACCTGGCCTGTCAGACGGACCGCACCGAATGCCGCGCATTGTAGCCGCAAGGTGTAGGACTGGCACCTAGGCGTTTCGATGCGCCGAACGTCGAATCAATCCGATGACCGGTAACAGCCCGACCAAAACCAGGGTCAGCGCCGGCAACGAGGCCCTCGCCCACTCGCCTTCGCTGGTCATTTCGAAGATGCGCACCGCCAGCGTGTCCCAGCCAAACGGGCGCATCAGCAGGGTCGCGGGCATTTCCTTGAGCACATCGACGAATACCAGCAACGCCGCGCTCAGGGTCCCCGGCAGCAACAGCGGCAGATACACTTTGAAAAACAGTCGTGGCCCACTGACTCCAAGGCTACGTGCCGCTTCGGGCAAAGAAGGCCGTATTCGCGCCAGGCTGCTTTCCAGTGGCCCGTAAGCCACCGCGATGAAACGCACCAGATAAGCCAGGATCAGCGCCGCCAAGCTGCCCAGCAGCAAAGGCTTGCCCGCGCCTCCGAGCCAGCCCGACAGCGGGATCACCAGTTCACGGTCCAGGTAACTGAACGCCAGCATGATCGATACCGCCAGCACCGAGCCGGGCAAGGCATAGCCGAGGTTGGCCAGGCTGACGCCGGAACGGATCGCCCGGGTCGGCGCCAGGCGTCGGGCAAACGCCAGCAACAGGGCCACGCTGACCGTGATCAACGCCGCCATGCCACCCAGGTACAGGGTGTGGACGATCAGCCCGGCGTAACGCTCATCCAGATCGAAGCGGCCACGCTGCCAGAACCACACGATCAGTTGCAGCATCGGAATGACGAAAGCGCAGGCGAACACCAGACCGCACCAGCTCATCGCCGCCAACGCCTTGAAGCCTCGCAAGTGATACAACGCCTTGACCCGCGGCCGCTCGTTGCTCGCCCGATTGGCGCCACGAGCGCGGCGCTCGCCGTACAGCACGACCATCACCACCAGCAGCAACAGACTCGCCAGTTGCGCGGCGGTCGAAAGGCTGAAGAAGCCGTACCAGGTCTTGTAGATGGCGGTGGTGAACGTGTCGAAGTTGAACACCGACACCGCGCCGAAATCCGCCAGGGTTTCCATCAATGCCAATGCCACACCGGCGCCGATGGCCGGGCGCGCCATGGGCAACGCCACACGCCAGAACGCTTGCCACGGTGATTGCCCGAGGACGCGAGCGGCTTCCATCAGGCCTTTGCCCTGGGCCAGGAACGCGGTGCGCGCCAGGAGGTAAACGTAGGGATAGAACACCAGCACCAGAACGAGGATGACGCCGCCAGTGGAGCGCACTCTCGGCAACCGCAACCCGGAGCCGAACCATTCCCGCAGCAGGGTTTGCACGGGGCCGGCGAAGTCCAGCAAGCCGACGAAGACAAATGCCAGGACGTAGGCGGGAATCGCGAACGGTAGCATCAACGCCCAGTCCAGCCAGCGTCGGCCGGGGAATTCGCAGAGGCTGGTGAGCCAGGCCAGGCTCACACCCAACAGCGTCACGCCGACACCGACGCCGAGCACCAGGGTCAAGGTGTTGCCCAGCAGCCGTGGCATCTGCGTGTCCCAGAGGTGGGACCAGATCTGCTGATCGATGGTTTGCCAGGAGAAAAACAGCACACTCAGTGGCAGCAGGACCAGCGCGGCGATGGCGAAGACCAGGGGATACCAGCGGCGTTGGGCGGGGTGGGCCAAGGAAAACTCTCGTTTTAAATGATTGTGCCCACGCTCTGCGTGGGCACACATCTTATGACGCTCTGCGTCACGCTTCGACGCGGAGCGTCGGGGGGATGCATTCCCACGCAGAGCGTGGGAACGATCAACTCAGCTCAGTTCCAACCCGCCCGATCCATCATGCGAATCGCTTCCGCCTGACGCTTGCCAGCGATTTCCACCGGCAAGGTATCAGCAACAAACTTGCCCCAACTCGCCACTTCCGCAGAAGGTGCAACGGCAGGGTTGGCCGGGAATTCCTGGTTCACGTCAGCAAAAATCTTCTGCGCCTCTGGCGTCGTCATCCACTCCACCAACGCCTTGGCCGCTTCCGGGTGTGGCGCATGTTTGGTCAGGCCAATACCCGACAGGTTGACGTGCACGCCACGGTCGCCCTGGTTCGGCCAGAACAGCTTCACTGCCAGGTCCGGCTTCTGCTTGTGCAGGCGGCCGTAGTAGTAGGTGTTGACGATGCCCACGTCGCACTGGCCGGCGTTGATCGCTTCCAGCACCGCAATGTCATCGGAGAACACGTCTGTGGACAGGTTGCTCACCCAGCCTTTGAGGATCTGCTCGGTTTTAGCGGCGCCGTGAACTTCGATCATGGTGGCGGTCAGCGACTGGTTGTAGACCTTCTTCGCCGTGCGCAGGCACAGGCGGCCTTCCCAGTTCTTGTCGGCCAGACCTTCGTAAGTGGTCAGCTCTCCCGGCTTCACACGGTCAGTGGAGTAGGCGATGGTCCGCGCCCGCAGGCTCAGGCCAGTCCAGGCATGGGCCGAGGAGCGATATTGCAGCGGGATATTGGCGTCGATGGTTTTCGAGGTGAACGGCTGCAGGATGCCCATCTGCTCGGCTTGCCAGAGGTTGCCGGCATCGACGGTGAGCAGCAGGTCAGCGGTGGCGTTTTCGCCCTCGGCCTTGATGCGCTGCATCAGCGGCGCTTCCTTGTCGGTGATGAACTTCACCTGCACGCCGGTTTTCGCGGTGTAGGCATCGAAGACGGGCTTGATCAGTTCGTCGATGCGCGAGGAGTAGACCACCACCTCGTCGGCGGCCTGGGCGGCGGTGCTGCCGAGCAGGGTCAGGGCCAGCGCGGTCAATAGACGCTTGGATGCCAACATGGGAGCGGTCTCTCGATTGAAAAGTGTGGCCAAATGATAAGGACTCACATTTGCCAGCTCAATCGAACAGTTGGCGGGTGCGTTACCAGATGTTGCACAGCCAGAGAGGTGTATTGAATATACCGACGCCTTCGCGGGCAAGCCTCGCTCTTACGGATCACCTAAATCCTGTAGGAGCGAGGCTTGCCCGCGAAGAGGCCATCAGCCCCACCGAAAATCTCAGGCCTTGGCCAACGCCGGCAAATCCCCGGTCAACCCCAGCGCCTCACGCACAAACAACGCCTTGGCCTCGGGCATCTGCTCGACCATCTTCAACCCGGCATTGCGCAACCAGCGCACCGGCAGTGGATTAGCCTGGAACAACCGTTCAAAGCCTTCCATCGCCGCCATCAACGCCAGGTTGTGCGGCATGCGCCGACGCTCGTAGCGGCTGAGGACTTTTACATCCGCCAGGCGCTCACCGCGTTCCGCCGCTTGCAGCAGCACTTCGGCCAGCACCGCCGCATCGAGGAACCCGAGGTTGACACCCTGTCCCGCCAACGGGTGAATGGTGTGCGCCGCGTCACCGATCAGCGCCAGGCCTTCAGCCACATAACGCTTGGCATGCCGCTGACGCAGCGGCACGCACAGGCGAGGATCGGCGCTGAGCACCGTCCCCAAACGACCTTCGAAAGCCCGCTCCAGCTCACGGCAGAAGCCGTCGTCATCCAGCGCCATCAGGCGTTCGGCTTCGCTCGGCGTGGTCGACCAGACGATCGAACACCAATCCTGCCGGCCATCCCGCTCCAGCGGCAGGAAGGCCAGCGGACCGTTATCGGTAAAGCGCTGCCACGCCGTCATCTGATGCGGTTTGGAACTGCGCACGCTGGTGACGATCGCGTGGTGCAGGTAATCCCACTCACGCGTCGCAACACCGGTCAGACGCCGCACCGCCGAGTTCGCGCCATCCGCCGCGATCACCAACGGCGCGCGCAACGTGCGGCCGTCGGCCAGGGTCAGCAGCCAGTCATCGCCGGAGCGGCGCATCTGCTCCAGGCGCGCATTGGCCAGCATTCCGAGGTCGCAGTCGTGCAAGCGGTCGAGCAAGGCGTCCTGCACCACTCGGTTCTCGACGATGTGACCCAGCACCTCGGCGTGCACGCTGGCGGCCGAGAAGTGGATCTGCCCGGTGCCGCTGCCGTCCCAAACGTGCATGTCGGTGTATGGACTGCTGCGCCGATTGGCGATGCCGTCCCAGACGCCGAGGCGTTCAAGAATTCGCTGACTGGCGGTCGACAAAGCGCTCACTCGCGGCTCGAAAGGCGCGGTACCGTCGAAAGGTTTGACGCTCATCGGGCTGCCGTCCAGCAGCAGGACTTCCAGCCCGCTGTCCTGTAACGCCAGCGCCAGGGCGCTACCGACCATTCCGGCCCCGACAATCAGCAGATCTGCGCGCATGTCCATGCTTTAAGCCTGTCTCGCTTGCGGCTTGAGCCGCACGTAAAGGGTTTTTTCGACCCGCGCCACCAAGGTGCCGGCGCCGTCGTGAATATCGACCTGCAACTTCGGCAGGTATTTTTCGCCATTCGCCGTCTGCCGGCGGATCTCGTCGAGCAAGGTCTCGTCGATGTTGAATCGGGCGAACACCGGACCTTTGCCCGGCGCAATGAAATCAATGTCGGCGGCCTTGTCCCAGACGATGTATTGGCGTCCGAGGTTTTCCATCAACATCAGCATGTAGAACGGATCGACCATCGAATACAGGCTGCCACCGAACTGGGTGCCGACGTAATTGCGGTTGTACCAGCCCAGGCCCATCGACACCTTGATGTCGCGGAAGTCATCGCTGATGTGCCGCACCCGCACCCCGGCGCCGAGGTACGGCGGGTAAAAGGTCATGACCCAACGCATCAGCCGCGCCTTGCCGAATTTTGCACTCAGCCACTCAAGCATCCGGGCGAGTACCCAAACCCATGGCCTGGCGGGCGAACCAGCGTTTGGCCGGCGGCAAGAGATCAAGGCCGAGCAGGCCAATGTTGCGGCCCAGGGACACCAACGGTTGGGTGCTGCCGAACAATCGGGTGACTTGATCGGAGAAGCCCACGGTGAGGTTTTGATCCATGCGCTGGCGCTCGCGATAGGCCTGCAACGTCGCAAAGTCGCCGGGCCCGGATTCGCTGGCCAACAACGCATCGGCCAAAGCCTGGGCATCGCGCAAGGACAAGTTGAAACCCTGGCCGGCAATCGGGTGCAGGCTGTGGGCGGCATTGCCGAGGATCGCCAGATGCGGACGCACCTGCTCTTCCGCCTCGATCAAGGTCAGCGGGTACAAATGCCGCGCGCCGACCTGTTTCAAGGTGCCGAGGCGATAACCGAACACGCCCTGCAACTCGCTGAGGAAACTCTTTTCATCGAGGGCCGCCAGCCGTTGCGCGTCCATGCCCAAACGGGTCCAGACCAAAGCGCAGCGGTTGTCCGGCAACGGCAACAGCGCCATCGGGCCTTCATCGGTGAAACGCTCGAACGCCATGCCGTTATGGGCTTCGCTCGGGGTGATGTTGGCGATCAGTGCGCTCTGGTTGTACGGGCGCTTCTTGATGCCGATCCCCAGTTGCTCACGCAGACCGGAACGGCCGCCATCGGCGAGTACCGCGAGGTCGCATTCCAGGGTGGTTTCGTCGTTGAGGGTCAGGCGATAGCCGTCGGTCAGCGGTTCCATGCGCGTGACTTCCGCCGGGCAACGCCAGCTGACCACGTCCTTGTCCAGACCCTGCCAGAGGCATTGACCGAGCCAGGCGTTTTCCACCACATAACCCAACGCCGGCACACCCTCTTCCATCGCCGACAGTCGCGCCGTGGAAAAACGCCCACGGTCCGACACATGAATCTGCTTGATCGGTTCGGCGCGACGGGAGATTTCCTGCCACACGCCCAGCCGTTGATAAATCTGCCGAGCACCATAGGACAGCGCCGAAGAACGGGCGTCGTAGCTCGGTTGATAGGTGTCACCGGGGGCGAACGGCTCGATCAGCACGATCTTCCAGCCGCGCGCCTTGGCTCCGGCCTGCAATGCCAACGCCAGACTGGCGCCGACCAGGCCGCCGCCGATGATTGCCAGATTGACTCGACTCATGCCGCTTGTGTCCGCGCTTGCGCCATCAAAGCCTCGATTTCAGCGACCGTTTTCGGCACGCCTTTAGTCAGGATTTCACAACCGGTCTTGGTCACTACCACGTCGTCCTCGATGCGCACGCCAATGCCACGCCATTTCTTCGCCACGTTCGGGTTGTCCGGGGCGATGTAGATGCCCGGCTCAACAGTCAGCGCCATGCCGACCTCCAGCACGCGCCATTCGCCGCCGACCTTGTACTCGCCGACGTCATGCACATCCATGCCCAGCCAGTGGCCGGCGCGGTGCATATAAAAAGCTTTATAGGCTTCGCTGGCGATCAACTCGTCGACGTCGCCCTGCAGCAAGCCCAACTTCACCAGCCCGGCGGTAATTACCTGGACCGTGGCTTCGTGGGCCTGATTCCAGTGTTTGTTCGGGGCAATCTCGGCAAACGCCGCCTCTTGCGAAGCCAGCACCAATTCGTAGATCGCTTTCTGTTCGGTGGAATACTTGCCGTTGACCGGCCAGGTGCGCGTGATGTCGCTGGCGTAGCAGTCGATCTCGCAACCGGCATCGATCAGCACCAGGTCACCGTCCTTGAGTACCGCGTCATTCTGCTGGTAATGCAGGATGCAGCTGTTGCGCCCGGCTGCGACGATCGAGCCATACGCCGGCATCTTCGCCCCGCCCTTGCGGAACTCGTAATCAAGTTCGGCTTCAAGGCTGAACTCATGCAACCCGGCGCGGCTGGCCTGCATCGCGCGGATATGCGCCTGGGCGGAAATCCGTGCGGCTTCGCGCATCACCTTCACTTCTGCCGCCGATTTATACAGGCGCATGTCGTGCAGCAGATGATCCAGGGCAACGAATTCGTTCGGCGGCTGGGCGCCGAGGTGCGCTTTAGAGCGGATCACGTTGATCCAGTCCATCAGGTGGCGGTCGAATTCAGGGTTGCTGCCCATGGCCGAATACACCCGGTCGCGCCCTTCGATCAGGCCCGGCAGGATGTCGTCGATGTCAGTGATCGGGAACGCGTCGTCGGCGCCGAAGTCGCGGATCGCGCCTTCCTGGCCGGCGCGCAAGCCGTCCCATAACTCTCGTTCGGCGTTGCGCTCGCGGCAGAACAGCACGTATTCACCGTGCTCACGGCCGGGCATCAGAACGATGACGGCTTGAGGCTCAGGGAAACCGCTGAGGTACTGGAAGTCGCTGTCCTGACGGTAGACATGCTCGACGTCGCGGTTGCGGATGGCCACCGCGGCGGCCGGCAGGATCGCGATGCTGTTGGGTTCCATCTGCGCCATCAAGGCCTTGCGGCGACGGCTGTATTCCGATTTCGGGATATGAATCATGGGCAGATGGCGTTCCCTGGCAGGCGATTAATGCAACGACGGTTTGGCGGCGGCTTCGTCGGTTTTCTTGGTTTCCGTGAACAGCAACAACGGAGCTACGCGCAGGTACTCCATCACTTCCATGTAATCGCTTTCGCCGTCGTCAGATTCTTCCAGGGCATCTTGTACCTGGGCGATGGCGGCCAGATCCTGCAACACTTCGGTCGCTTCGGTGGTCAGGGCATATTCACGACGGGTCAGACCGAAGCCGGTCAGGAAGCCCTGGCACCATTGGCCCAGCGCAGCGGCACGGTCGGCCAGCGGGGCGTCGTCGGTGGGCAGCAGCAGGACGACGGTCATGTCGTCGCCGGTCAGCTCGCCCTTGACCATCTCTTGCAGGCCGATCAGGGCGTTGCGAACGTTGTCTTGCGGCTCGCCTTCGAGCAACTCGGCGGCGTCGGCCAGCCAGCTGTCGGCTTCAAAGCCGGCACCGGCGCAACTGCGGCCGAGCAACAGGCCATGCAGTTCGGCAGGCGAGACGTTATGACCGCTGGAAGTCAGCAGAGTGGCGAAGGCTTGGTACGGGGAATTCTGAATGGGCATGGGCAGCTAGGCGCCAGACGGCGCTATGTCTAGAATGAAGGCCTTGTATCCTACATCGACAGACTCGCCAAGACTATTAAAGGCTGTCCGCCAGCTATTCCATCAGACTCAATCTCAGTGGACACAATGGAAGACACCGATCTGCAAGCACTGATGGCCAGACTCGAGCTGCTAATTAGCCGAGTCGAGCAACTAAAGAGCCAAAATGGACTCCTATTAGCTCAGGAAAAGACCTGGCGCGAGGAACGCGCTCACCTCATTGAAAAAAACGAAATCGCTCGGCGTAAGGTCGAATCGATGATTTCGCGCCTCAAGGCCCTGGAGCAAGACTCATGAGTTCAAGCAATAGCGTAACCGTGCAGATCCTCGACAAAGAATATTCGATCATCTGCCCCCAGGAAGAGCGCAGCAATCTGGTGAGTGCTGCCCGCTATCTGGACGGCAAGATGCGCGAAATCCGCAGCAGCGGCAAAGTCATCGGCGCCGACCGCATCGCCGTGATGGCCGCGCTGAACATCACCCACGACCTGCTGCACAAGGAAGAACGCCCGGACGTACAGGCCAGCGGCTCGACCCGTGAGCAGGTTCGCGACCTGCTCGATCGCGTCGATCTGGTGCTGGCAACTGATCCGGACGTCACCAAGGGCTGATTCGCGGAACCGCTTGGGGTATACTCGCGTCACTCCCTGGGGTGCTTGCCAGTTGACGATGTCCCTGAGCCGATTCGCACTACCCTGGAAGTTGCACGTTGGGCTGGTGTGCATGTCCGCTAGACGGAAAGCCTTAAAGCCTACTGCTTCTTCCACCTTGAACTTTCGGGTTCAAGGGCTAAGTCAGCAGCGGTTCATCCGGGGAGCCTGATTCCAGTCCGATGCCGGTTTAAATACCGGCATCGGCTTTTTTACGGGTACGCTTTGTGTACCCGACCTGCCGAAGCCCTTATCCATGACCGAACCTGCGCTGCTTCCCCGCCCGCAACTTCGACGCATGCTGCGCAAAGCCCGCCGTGCACTGACACCCCGTCAGCAGCGCCAGGCCGCTCGCGGGCTCTATAAGCAATTGGCCCAACACCCGCTATTTCGCCGTGCAAAACACATCTCTCTTTACCTGCCCACCGACGGTGAAATCGATCCGCAATTGCTGCTGCGTGCTGCGCAACGTCGGGGCAAAGCCACCTATCTGCCGGTGCTCAGCGCCTGGCCGCGAACCAAAATGGTGTTCCAGCGGATTCGCCCCGGCGACAAATTGAAACCCAACCGTTTCCGTATTCTCGAACCAAGGCACAACCTCGCCCGGCAACGTAAAGTCTGGGCGCTTGATTTAGTGTTGTTGCCATTGGTTGGATTTGACGATGTCGGTGGACGCCTGGGCATGGGCGGTGGTTTCTACGACCGCAGCCTGGCGTATCTGGCGCGGCGCAAAAACTGGCGCAAGCCGACGCTGTTGGGGCTGGCCCATGAATGTCAGAAGGTCGGACGATTGGCTCAGGCGAGCTGGGATGTGCCGTTGCAAGGAACGGTGACAGACAAGGCGTGGTATTTCGCAGGCTAGACGCCGCTGGATTCAGCAGCGCCCGGAAGACCGGTTCAGCGCTTGAAGGCTGACGGCTGTTGTTGCTGCGCGATTTCGATTGGCGCGTCGGTCTTATTGTTCCACAGGCTTTGGGCATAGCCAGTGGTCACGACGCCGAGGCCGAACAAAATAACCAAAATCCATAGTAAATCCGGTTTGCGTTTCATCGATTGCCCCCCAAAGGCATATCAACACGATGACAGCAGCGGTTTCCGTTGTAGGCCGTGCAGCAGCGTCAAGCTTAGAAGGCCGGCATTTTGCGACAACGTGAACCGACACGCAAACACTGGCGTCAACCGACTGTCGGTTTGTCATAAAATTGCCCGACAACTTGCCCACCCTTCTCGCAAGGAGCCAAAACCATGGCCTATTGGCTGATGAAATCCGAGCCCGACGAGCTCTCGATCAAAGACCTTGAGAAGCTTGGCAAGGCGCGCTGGGACGGGGTTCGCAACTATCAGGCGCGTAACTTTTTGCGGGCGATGGCGGTGGGTGATGAGTTCTTCTTCTATCACTCCAGTTGCCCTGAGCCGGGAATTGCCGGGATCGGCAAGATTGTCGAAGCGGCGTATCCGGACCCAACGGCGCTGGAGCCTGAGAGTCACTACTTCGATCCGAAGGCCACGGCAGAGAAAAACGCCTGGAGCGCGATTGATGTCGCGCATGTCGAGACGTTTGCCAAAGTGCTGAAGCTGGATTATCTGAAACAGCAGACGGCGCTGGCCGAGATGCCGTTGGTACAAAAAGGCACTCGGCTGTCGGTGATGCCCGTCTCCGCCGAACAATGGTCTGCGGTACTCGACTTGCGCTAAATAAAGCAGAACTGCCCGGTCATCCTCTTTTCCCCGCTCAATGGGGTTAGGCTTGCGCCTTAGTTGACTGGCATCAAGCAGCTTCGGCGCTCGATCAGCCAGACTAGGACGTTACAGCCGCAGGATGCCCGCATGTCTACGCACAGTCGCTCTTCGATTTTCTTCGCCAGTTCCTTGATGATTTTACTGCTGGCCGCCGGGGGGTTCGGTTACTGGAAATCGATGCATGACCGTCTGCCCGAAGGCTTGTATGTCGGCAACGGTCGCCTCGAAGCCACAGAAGTGCAGATCGCCAGCAAAACACCCGGGCGCCTTGCCGAGGTGCTCGTCGATGAGGGCGATAAAGTCACCAAGGGCCAACTGCTGGCCCGCATGGACACCCGCACCCTCGAAGCCCAGCGCAACCAGGCCGAAGCCGAGGTGCTGCGCGCCCGGGAAAACCTCTCCGCCGCCCAGGCCAACGTGCAATTGCGCCAGAGCGAACAACTGCTCGCCCAACAAGAACTCAAGCGTTCCCGGGAACTGTTCAAGCACGGTTTCGTCAGCGGCCAGATCATTGATCAACAACAGGCACGCCTGGACACCGGCAGTGCGGCGGTCGCCGCGTCCCGTGCCCAAGTGTCGGCAGTCGGCGCCGCGATTGGCGCGGCCCAGGCCCAGGTCGCGATGCTGACCAGCGAAATCGATGACAGCAGTTTGCGGGCGTCCATGGACGGGGTGATCCAGTTGCGCATGGCCGAACCGGGCGAAGTGCTCGGCGCCGGCGGACGAGTGCTGTTGCTGATTGATCCGAGCGACCAATACATGAACCTCTACCTCCCGGCCTCCGTCACCGGGCGCGTGGCCGTTGGCGATGACGCGCGTATCCTGCTCGACGCCCTGCCCGACCACCCGGTGCCAGCCAAAATCACTTTCGTCGCCGGCAAATCACAGTTCACGCCCAAAGAAGTCGAAACCCGTGACGAACGCCAGAAACTGGTGTTCCGCGTCAAACTACGCCTGACCGACCCAAGCGCCCTGCCCCAGGCCAAACCGGGCATGCCCGGCGCCGGTTATGTGCGCACCGCGCCTATTAGCTGGCCGGCCAACCTGCAATGACCGACCTGGCGCTGCAAGCGACCGGCATCAACCACCGTTACGGCAAACAGCAGGCCCTGGCCGATATCACCTTCAGTCTGCCCGCCGGCACGCGCTGTGGGTTGATTGGCCCGGACGGAGCCGGCAAGTCGAGTTTGCTGGGCCTGATCGCCGGGGTGAAAACCCTGCAACAAGGTCAGTTGGACGTGCTGAGCGGCTCGATCCAGGATCGTCGCCATCGCAACAGCCTCTACCCGCGCATCGCCTTCATGCCGCAAGGCCTGGGCGGCAACCTGTATCCCGAATTGTCGATCAGCGAGAACATCCACTTTTTCGCCACCCTGTTCGGTCTGTCGAAAGCCGAATGCAACCAGCGCATGCACAGCCTGTTGCTGGCCACCGACCTGCTGCGCTTCGCGGACCGCCCGGCCGGCAAGCTCTCCGGTGGCATGAAGCAGAAACTCGGGCTCTGTTGCGCGCTGATCCACGAACCGGACCTGTTGATCCTCGACGAACCCACCACCGGCGTCGATCCCTTGTCCCGACGGCGGTTCAGGGAGCTGGTAGATGATGTGCGCCGTCAACGCCCGCAACTGACGCTACTGGTCGCCACCGCGTACATGGAAGAGGCCGAGCAATTCGAACATTGCCTGATGCTCGACGACGGCAAGCTGATCGCTACGGGCCTGAGCAGCGAACTGGCCACAGCGACTGCCAGCGGCAAACTCGATGAAGCCTTCACCCACTTTCAGGGCGACAGTGGCCACGACAATCAGCCACTGGTGATTCCACCCCGCACCGGCGCCAACACTGACATCGCCATCGAAGCCCACGACCTGACCTTGCGCTTCGGCGACTTCACCGCCGTGGACAAGGTCAGCTTCGCCATCGGCCGAGGGGAGATTTTCGGTTTCCTCGGCTCCAACGGCTGCGGCAAAACCACCACCATGAAAGTCCTGACCGGGCTGATGCCGGCCAGTGAGGGCAGTGCCACATTGCTGGGCAACGCGGTGAACGCCAAGGACCTGGCCACGCGCAAACGCGTTGGCTTCATGTCCCAGAGTTTCTCGCTATATGGCGAGCTCAGTGTTCGGCAAAACCTCGACTTGCACGCGCGTTTGTTCGATTTGCCCAAGGCCGACAGCGCCCAACGCATCGACGAACTGATCCAGCGTTTCAATCTGGTCAAAGTTGCGGATCAACAGTCTGGCGCTTTGCCTTTGGGTTTACGCCAACGACTGTCCCTGGCCGTGGCGGTGTTGCATCGCCCGGAAGTGCTGATCCTCGACGAGCCGACCTCCGGCGTTGACCCCGCGGCGCGGGATGACTTCTGGCGATTGTTGATCGAGTTGTCCCGCGAGCAAGGCGTGACGATCTTCCTCTCCACCCACTTCATGAATGAAGCCCAGCGTTGCGACCGCATCTCGCTGATGCACGCCGGCAAGGTGCTGGCCTGCGATACCCCGGCGGCACTGCAACAACAGTTCAAGGGCGAAACCCTGGAAGCGGCGTTTGTCACCTGCCTGGAACAGGCCCAAGGCGCTGGCGAAACGCCGACGCCGCCAGTGCCCGCCGACACGCCTGCCGCTCCGACACCACCAATGAAAGAACGTGGTTTCAGCGTCGGGCGTCTGGTAGCGGTAGCCAGTCGTGAAGGCAAGGAGTTGCTGCGCGACAAAGTGCGGATGGCGTTCGCCCTGCTCGGGGCGATTTTCATGATGGTGATCTTCGGCTACGGCATTTCCCTGGACGTGGAAAAACTCGCCTTCGCCGTATTCGACCAGGACCAGACACCGCAAAGCCGTACGTATCTGGAAGCCTTCCGCAGCTCGCGTTACTTTGCTGAACAAGCACCGATTCGCGACAGCAAAGAATTGCATCGACGCCTCCAGCGTTCGGAAATCAAACTGGCGCTGGAGATCCCGCCAGGCTTTGGCCGCGACTTATACGCCGGGCGCCAACCCACCGTCGCAGCCTGGCTGGATGGCGGCATGCCGTTTCGGGCCGAGACCAGTCGCAATTACGTGGAGGCGGTGCATCAAGCCAACCTTGAGCAACTGGCCGAACAGAGCAGCCCCACGCTCAACCGACCAGCAGCGGCCAAACTGGAAACCCGATTCCGCTACAACCAGGACGTGGTCAGCGTCAACGCCATCGGTCCCGGGGTGATGGCGCTGATCCTCGCCTTCATCCCGGCCATGCTCACAGCGCTGGGGATCGTGCGCGAGAAAGAGTTGGGTTCAATCACCAACTTCTACGCCACGCCCCTGACCCGACTGGAGTTCCTGCTGGGTAAACAGGCGCCCTATCTGGCGATCAGCCTGATCAACCTGGCGGTGCTGGTGGCCATGAACCGCTGGCTGTTCGGCGTACCGTTCAAGGGCAGCGGCCTGACCCTGGCCTTCGGCGGATTGCTCTACGTGCTGGCCACCACCAGCATGGGATTGCTGATTTCGGCGTTCACCCGAACCCAGATCGCCGCGATCCTCGGCACCATGATCATCACCAGCCTGCCGACCATCCAGTTCTCCGGGCTGATCGTGCCGCGTTCCTCCCTCGAAGGCGCAGCCTCGGTCATGGGGATGCTGTTTCCGGCGGGGTATTTCCTCGATATCGCCGTCGGCACGTTCACCAAAGCGCTGGACCTGCGACAGCTATGGCCGCAATGCCTGGCGCTGTTCGGGTTCTTCCTCGGATTCACCGGGCTCAGCCTGGTCATGCTGAAAAAGCAGGAGGCCTGATGCACAAGCTTGCACATATCTTGCGACTCGGCCTCAAGGAACTGACCAGCCTGCGCCACGACAGCGTGTTGCTGCTGTTTCTGTTCTACGCCTTTACCGTGGCGATCTACATGCCGGCCGCCGGCTCGGTCATCGGCGTGCACAACGCCAGCGTGGCCGTGGTGGACGAAGACCGCAGCCACCTCTCACGGGAACTGACCCAGGCCCTGCAACCGCCGGAATTCCAGCGTCCGGTGCTGCTGGCTTATGAGCAACTGGATCAAGTCATGGACAGCGGCCAGTACACGTTTGTGATCAATGTGCCGGTGAATTTCCAGACCGATTTGCTGGCCGGACGCCAACCGGCGGTACAGGTCAATGTGGACGCCACGGCCATGAGCCAGGCGTTCATGGGCGCGGGTTACATCGGGCGGATTTTCCAGCGTGAATTGCTGAACTACAGCGGCCAGACCGATCCCGCCAGCAAGGCACCGGCGCTGCTGACCACGCGCTCGCTATTCAACACCAATCTCGAGGGTGGTTGGTTTCTCGCGGTGATTCAGATCGTCAACAACATCACCATCCTCGCCATCATCCTCACCGGCACGGCGCTGCTGCGCGAGCGCGAACACGGCACCCTCGACCATTTACTGGTGCTGCCACTGACGGCGCTGGAAATCATGCTGGCAAAAATCTGGAGCAACATGTTGGTGGTGGTGCTGTGCACCTGGATTTCACTGGAAGTGATCGTCAAAGGCGCGCTGGGCGTGCCGCTGGCCGGTTCGATGGCGTTGTTTTTGCTGGTGACGGCGGTTTATCTGTTCGCCAGTACGGCGCTGGGGATCTTTCTCGCAACCTTGGCCCGCTCGACGCCGCAGTTCGGTTTGCTGGCCATCCCGGTGATCATCCCGATGTTGCTGCTATCCGGTGGCAGCACGCCGCTCGACAGCATGCCGCAGTGGCTGCAATGGGTGATGCAGGGTTCGCCATCGACGCACTTTGTCAGCTTGAGCGCCGCGATTCTGTTTCGCGACGCCGGGCTGAGCGTGGTCTGGCCGGACTTGCTGGCGCTGACCGCCATCGGGCTGGTGTTCTTTGCGATTGCGCTGATGCGGTTTCGCAAAAGTCTGGCGTCCTGACCTGTGGAATGAAGGGCTTTTGTGGCGAGGGGCAAGCCCCCTCGCCACAAAAGCCCGCAGGAAGTCTTATTGAATGATCAGGTTGTTGAACAACAGATCCTCAACCACCGGCTTGCCGGTTTCGTCGTTCATCACTTGCTGGGTTTGCTTCAGGGCTTCCTGGCGCAG
The DNA here is from genome assembly GCF_012935755.1 of Pseudomonas sp. ADAK2. Taxonomy (GTDB): domain Bacteria; phylum Pseudomonadota; class Gammaproteobacteria; order Pseudomonadales; family Pseudomonadaceae; genus Aquipseudomonas. The sequence goes on along the minus strand of NZ_CP052862.1, from coordinate 4,802,814 downwards.
CTTTTCCTTGCCCTCGATGCTGTTCATCGCCTCGTTGGTCTGCTGGGTGAACAACGCGACCAGTTGATTGCGAATCAACGGCTCATTGGCCTTCACCAGTTTGGTCGCTTCTTCGCCGGTCACTCGCAACGCCACGTCAGCCTTGAAGACCTTCAACTTCGGCGTGCCATCCAGGCCATAGTTACCGACAAACGGCGGACTCAGGGTCAGGTAGCTGACTTTCGGGGCCTCGCCTTCTTTGGCGGCTTCTTCGGCCACTGCTGCCAAAGGCAGAGACAGGGCCAGCAACAACATGATCCACGCTTTCACAATTCGCTCCTTATCCGGTTTGCGGCCTAGCATAACGACCCGCCGCGCAAGCACAAGCTTATGGCTGACTATCAGGGGCGGGCATGCTCGTTGACCCAACGACTCACACACCTACACTTATCGGCCATCACTCCCAAAGGAATAGCCCTGATGAAAGCCGTGCTATGCAAAGCCTTCGGCCCCGCCGAATCGCTGGTGCTGGAAGACGTCGCCAGTCCTGTCGCCAAGAAGAACGAAATCCTGCTGGACGTGCACGCCGCCGGGGTCAACTTCCCGGACACGCTGATCATCGAGGGCAAATACCAGTTCAAGCCACCCTTCCCGTTTTCCCCGGGCGGCGAAGCCGCGGGCGTGGTCAGCGCTGTGGGGGAAAAGGTCAGTCACCTCAAGGTCGGTGACCGGGTCATGGCCCTGACCGGCTGGGGCAGCTTTGCCGAGCAGGTCGCGGTGCCGGGCTACAACGTGCTGCCGATCCCGCCGTCGATGGATTTCAACACCGCCGCTGCCTTCAGCATGACCTACGGCACTTCGATGCACGCCCTCAAGCAACGGGCCAACCTGCAACCGGGCGAAACCCTGTTGGTGCTCGGCGCGTCCGGCGGTGTCGGCCTGGCCGCCGTGGAAATCGGCAAAGCCATGGGCGCCCGGGTGATCGCCGCTGCCAGCAGCTCCGAAAAACTTGCCGTGGCCAAGGCTGCCGGCGCCGATGAACTGATCAACTACAGCGAAACCAGCCTCAAGGACGAAATCAAACGCCTGACCGACGGCCAGGGCGCCGACGTGATCTACGACCCGGTCGGTGGCGACCTGTTCGACCAGGCCGTGCGCGCCATCGCCTGGAACGGTCGCCTGCTGGTGGTCGGTTTTGCCAGCGGACGCATTCCCGAATTCCCGGTGAACCTCGCCCTGCTTAAAGGCGCGGCGGTGGTCGGTGTGTTCTGGGGCTCGTTTGCCCAGCGCCAACCCCAGGACAACGCGGCGAACTTCCAGCAGTTGTTTGGCTGGTTCGCCGAAGGCAAGTTGAAACCGCTGGTGTCGCAGGTGTATCCGCTGAGCAATGCGGCGCAGGCAATCAATGATCTTGGCCAGCGCAAAGCGGTCGGGAAAGTGGTGGTGCAAGTTCGCTGAGCCAGGCGAAGCGGTCTGGACGGTAGAGTCCGGATCGCTTCTTCTTGTCAGGAAGGACATTTCCCAAAGTTACGTCCTACTTTGAACCGAAAAACCGCACGAAGGCGCGTAAGTAACCTTTCCCACACCGTCCTACACTTACACCTGAGCGACATGTTCATAAAGGAACACGCGATCTCCAACATTTCCGCTGTTTGACCAATGCGAACCGGTGCTATTTTCGGTAACGAAACTGTAACATTCGCATCCGCAGTCAAAACAAGAAATTTGGAGCTCTTGAATGTTTGCTTTCTTTCGACCTGCCGCACATCAGGCTCCCCTGCCTGAAGAAAAAATAGACGACACCTATAAACGACTTCGCTGGCAGATCTTCGCCGGCATATTCATTGGGTATGCGGGTTACTACCTGCTGCGCAAGAACTTCACACTGGCATTCCCGGACCTGATTGCCCAGGGCTACACAAAGGGCCAACTGGGTGTGGCCATGTCGGCGATTGCGATCGCCTACGGTCTTTCCAAGTTTTTGATGGGCATTGTGTCCGACCGCTCCAATCCGCGTTACTTCCTGCCCTTCGGCCTGATCGTGTCGGCTGGAGTCATGTTCGTTTTCGGTTTCGCTCCCTGGGCGACGTCGAGCGTGACCATGATGTTTATCCTGTTGTTCATCAACGGCTGGGCACAAGGCATGGGCTGGCCACCGAGCGGCCGGACCATGGTGCACTGGTGGTCACAGAAAGAACGTGGCCAGGTGGTTTCGGTGTGGAACACCGCGCATAACGTCGGTGGCGGGTTGATTGGTCCGCTGGCGATTCTCGGCATGGGCTGGTTCAACGACTGGCACAGCAAGTTCTACGTCCCGGCCGCCGTGGCGCTGCTGGTCGCCGTATTTGCCTTCATTGTGATGCGCGACACGCCGCAATCGACAGGCCTGCCGCCGATCGAGAAGTACAAGAACGATTACCCGGAAGGCTACGACGCCAGCCACGAAGAAGAATTCAGCGCCAAGGACATCTTCGTCAAATACGTGCTGCGCAACAAAATGCTCTGGTTCATCGCCCTGGCTAACGTCTTCGTCTATCTGCTGCGCTACGGCATCCTGGACTGGGCGCCGACCTACCTCAAAGAGGTCAAGCACTTCGATTTCGACAAAACATCGTGGGCGTACTTCCTCTATGAGTGGGCAGGCATTCCGGGCACGTTGCTGTGCGGCTGGATGTCGGACAAAGTCTTCCGAGGCAACCGTGGCCTGACCGGTATGGTGTTCATGGGGTTGGTGACCGTGGCGACGATCGTGTATTGGCTGAACCCGCCGGGCAACCCGATGATCGACATGATCTCGCTGTTCGCGATCGGCTTCCTGATCTACGGCCCGGTGATGCTGGTCGGCTTGCAAGCGCTGGAGCTGGTACCGAAGAAAGCCGCCGGTACCGCCGCTGGCTTTACCGGTCTGTTTGGTTACTTGGGTGGTTCCGTCGCGGCCAGTGCGCTGATGGGCTACACCGTGGACTATTTCGGCTGGGATGGCGGCTTCATCCTGCTGGTCGCCGCCTGTTTGCTGGCGATGGCCTTCCTTGCCCCCACGCTGGGGCATAAACAAAGCGCCAGTCAGACCCGCGAAGAAGCGATCGCCTGATCAGCCTTTGATTGGCAGCGCTTGAGCCGCGCCTCCAGATTCCGGTCTGGCATGGCGTGGCTTCGCAGGGCGTTGGCGGTCTGCTCGACATAATCGCGAGTGGTGCCGTAACGCCCGCAAGCGCTTTCGAACACCTGGCTCAGCACGTGATCCGGCAAGTTGCCGGCATAGCTGGGCAGGTGCCGTTCCAACACAAATCCCAACGCCTGAACCTGGCTTCCGTCTTCAAGACGGCAGTTGAGCCAGTGTGGGCGATAGGACGGGAATGGCATCTCGCGCTGCCAAAGGGCGTAAAGCGAAGCTTCGAGTTGTTCTTCAGGCAAGCGATAAGCGAAACCACTGCAAGAGCCGCCGCGATCCAGGCCAAACACCAGGCCTGGTACTTCCGGCGTGCCGCGATGTTCATGGGACCACAGGTACAAACCGCGATGATAGCCATGCACTCGACCGCGCACTCGCTCCACCGCCGGGCATTCCGGGCGCCAGATCAGCGAGCCGTACGCGAACAGCCAGACCGGCCCACCCTTGTGGCGCGCCATGGTCGATTGCATCGAGCTGAGCAATTGTTCGTGCGTAAGCTGCGGCCCCAGATCGAGTCGCGGAGGGTAAGGCAAATTCAGAAAAGCAGATTCAATGGCGCTCATGGCGAATAGCGTTCAGCTCCCCGCGGGTAAAGAATTACTTAATAGAACGCACCGCTGTAACAATAAGGCACATATGTTTTAAGGCAATTTAAGTGCCATGGCACAGTTCTTAAATAATTGCCCATATGACATATAACCTACCGGCATTTATATAAATCTATAAATACCGATCGGCTATATAGGGAGTTATAACGATTAAGATCGCGGATCAAGATCGTGGCGCGTAGGCAAATACGTCGGCGCGCATCTGATGAGCATCCATCCCCGCTTCCACCAACGCATCCAGCGTGCCGTAGACCATCGCCGGAGAGCCGCTGGCGTAGACATGCAGCGACTTCAGATCAGGGAAGTCCTCACACACCGCCTCATGCAGCATCCCGCAGCGCCCTTCCCAGCCGCATTGATCGCTGACGACTTTATGCAGGAACAGATTGGGCAGTTTCAGCCATTCGTCCCAATGTTCGATTTCATAAAAGTCTTCAGGACGACGCACGCCCCAGTACAAATGCACCGGATGCTTGAAACCGGCGGCGCGGCAATGTTCGATCAGGCTATGGATCTGGCCCATGCCTGTGCCGGCGGCAATCAGCACCAACGGCCCGTCCGGCAGCTCGGCCAGGTGGGTGTCGCCGAACGGCATCTCGATGCGCACCATGGCGTTGCGTTGCAGCTGTTCGATCAGGCTCAACGCACTGGATTCGCGCGCCAGGACGTGGATTTCCAAATCGCGCCCGGCATGGGGTGCAGAGGCCAGGGAGAAGGCGGATTTCTCGCCGTTCTCGCGCTCGATCATCAAGTACTGACCAGCGTGATAGCGCGGTGGTTTGCCGGCAGGCGCCCGCAAGTGAACCCGAAAGGTATCCCCACCAACGTCCCTGCATTCAATGACCTGACACGACAAGCTGCGCACCGGCAGTTCTCCCAGCGCGAGCACGCCATCCCACAGCACGATGCAGTCTTCCAGCGGCTCTGCTATGCAAGTGTAGAACTCACCGTGGTCACGCACATGGCCGGCTTGTTCGACCCGACCTTCCACCAGCAACGCCGCGCAGACATGGCAATTGCCGTTGCGGCAGCTTTGCGGGCATTCATAGCCCAAGCGCCGCGCGCCATCGAGAATCCGCTCGCCGGGCCGTATCTCAAGCACTGCTCCGGAGGGCTGCAAGGTTACACGCATCAATCTATTCCTAACTGATTCCAGATGGCATCGATCCGTTGGGTCACGGCGTCGTCCTTGACGATCACCCGGCCCCACTCGCGAGTGGTTTCGCCCGGCCATTTATGCGTGGCATCGAGCCCCATCTTCGAGCCCAGGCCGGACACCGGCGAGGCGAAGTCGAGGTAGTCGATCGGCGTGTTGTCGATCATCACCGTGTCGCGCTTGGGGTCCATGCGCGTGGTAATGGCCCAGATCACGTCGTTCCAGTCGCGCGCGTTGATATCGTCGTCAGTGACGATAACGAACTTGGTGTACATGAACTGTCGCAAAAACGACCAGACACCGAGCATTACCCGCTTCGCGTGGCCCGGATACGACTTCTTCATGGTGACGATGGCCATGCGGTACGAGCAGCCTTCGGGCGGCAGGTAGAAGTCGGTGATTTCCGGGAACTGCTTCTGCAGGATCGGCACGAACACTTCGTTCAGCGCCACACCGAGAATCGCCGGTTCATCCGGTGGACGGCCGGTGTAGGTGCTGTGGTAGATCGGCTTGATCCGATGGGTGATGCGTTCGACGGTGAACACCGGGAAGCTGTCGACTTCGTTGTAGTAACCGGTGTGGTCGCCGTACGGGCCTTCATCGGCCATTTCGCCTGGATGGATCACGCCTTCGAGGATGATCTCGGCGGTGGCCGGCACTTGCAGGTCGTTGCCACGGCACTTCACCAGTTCGGTGCGGTTACCGCGCAGCAGACCGGCGAAGGCGTATTCGGAGAGGCTGTCGGGTACCGGGGTCACGGCGCCGAGGATGGTCGCCGGGTCGGCACCGAGGGCCACGGACACCGGGAACGGCTGGCCGGGATGCTTCTCGCACCACTCGCGGTAATCCAGCGCGCCGCCACGGTGGCTCAACCAGCGCATGATGACCTTGTTGCGGCCGATCACTTGCTGACGGTAGATGCCGAGGTTCTGCCGGTCCTTGTTCGGGCCTTTGGTAACGGTCAGGCCCCAGGTGATCAGCGGACCGACGTCGCCGGGCCAGCAGGTCTGCACCGGCAGCATCGCCAGGTCGACGTCATCGCCTTCGATGACCACTTCCTGGCACACCGCGTCTTTGACGACTTTCGGCGCCATTGCAATGATCTTGCGGAAGATCGGCAGCTTGGACCAGGCATCTTTTAAGCCCTTCGGCGGCTCGGGCTCCTTGAGGAACGCCAGCAACTTGCCGATCTCGCGCAGTTCGCTGACCGCCTCGGCGCCCATGCCCATGGCCACCCGCTCGGGGGTGCCGAACAGGTTGCCGAGTACCGGAATGTCGTAACCGGTTGGGTTCTCGAACAGCAGCGCCGGGCCTTTGGCCCGCAGCGTGCGATCACAGACCTCGGTCATCTCCAGCACTGGAGAGACAGGGATCTGGATGCGTTTCAACTCTCCGCGCTGCTCAAGCTGCTGCACGAAATCCCGAAGATCCTTGAATTTCATTGATGATGGCACCCGTAAAATAGGCGTACATCCTACCTGCTCTGCCGGCCGCTGGCAGCTTATCGCTGCTTACTTGGCCGCATTCACGTTGCCATTGCCGAGTGTGGCCTGGGCTTGCAGGCGCTTGAACAACGGTTCGAGGACCGGCGCCACGAACCGCGCGCCAATCTCGGACAGGTGATTGTCGTCGGTATACAGCGAATGCCCGTTGAGCTCGACCCTGCACAGGCCCGTGTCATCACACAACAATGGCGCCGGATCGACCACAGTCACGCCCGAATTGGCGGCTGCCAATTGTGCGAACAGCTGACTGATGAAGGCCTGACGCTTGAAGTGCTCGGTCACGGCCAAACCCACGTCATCCGTCGGACGGTGCAACATCGCCAGGCGACTGAGGCGGTAAGGCGGACTGAATTGTTGCAGCGGCGCTTCCTTCACCAACCAGACACGATGCCCGCCATTACGCAGTTGGCGGATAGTCGCCTGCAGACTTTCAGCCAAGCGTTGCTCGGCGCCGGCCCGGTCATAATGGCCACGGGAATCGCGCAGCACATGCCCGAGATCGCCTTTCACGTCGCCATAGAGGTACAGGCTCCAACGCGCGACCAAGACTACATCGACTACCGATTGAGGCTTCAAGGCCTGCTCGACCCGACGATTGAACCGGGCGCATCGCTGATCATGCTCAAGCCCTTCAATCGGAATGCAGCCCGGCGAACTGGCAAGAATCACGCTGACACCATGCTTTTGCGCGCCATCATCGAACACTGGAATCAGCGCCGTGGCATGACTGTCGCCCCAGACCAGCGCCTTTGATGCGCTTGGCGCTGACGCTCCGTAGTGACAAAAGAGTTTGTCGTCAGGGGTTTTGTCGTCGGCCAGGCACTTCATCAATTCCGGCCGCCATTCCTTGCCTTTGGCGTACTGCAAGGCCTGATCCGACAGGCGCGAAGGCAAGCCGTCGGTCCAGCGCAGCGCTTGACCGGCCAAACCGAGGACCACCACGCCGCAACCGGCCGCGATCAGGATCTGCCGGCGCCCGGCCAACAAACGCCGCTCGCGGAACGGGGTCTCGACGAAGCGCCACGACAGGTAGCCGAGCAGCAGCGTGAGTAAAATCAAACCGACGGTATCAACCAGCCCCGGCTCCTCGACGCTGGCATAGCTGGCGAAGACAAAGACCGGCCAATGCCACAGGTACCAGGAATAGGAAATCAAGCCGAGACCAACCAGCACACGACTGGCCAGCAGTCCACCGATCAGGGTTTGCCGATGACCGTTGGCCCAGATCAACGCGACCACGCCGAGCGTCGGCAACAGCGCCGCCGCGCCGGGGAATGGCGTGCTTTTATCGAAGGCGAACACCGCCAGCAGAATCAGCCCGAAGCCCAACAGGCTGACGACTTGAGCACCCGCCGTGGTGAGGCGCCAGTGACTTCTGGGCGCAACCGCCAGCATGGCGCCGGCCAACAGCTCCCAGGCACGCATCGGCAACAGGAAAAAGGCTTTCTCCGGGTGATGCGCCACGGCCCAGACGCTAAGCCCGAACGACAGCAGCAACACACCAAACAACGCGAGCCGCCAATGCTTGAGGCGGCTCGACAGCAACGTCAGCAACAGCGGGAAGACAATATAGAACTGCTCTTCAACCGCCAGCGACCAAGTGTGCAGCAACGGCTTCAGGTCGGACGCCACATCAAAGTAGCCGTCCTGGCGCATGAACAGGATGTTGGAGACGAACATCACTTGGTAGCGCACTGAGCGCCCCAGTTCTTCATAGTCCTTGGGGGCCATCAGGAACCAGCCCACCGCCAACACGGCGAGAATCATCACAAACAGCGCCGGCAGGATCCGCCGGGCACGCCGCGCCCAGAAATCGACAAAGCTGAAGCGCCCGGCCTGGCGCTGGTTCCAGATGATCGAGGTAATCAGGTAACCGGATATCACAAAGAAGACGTCGACACCGACAAAGCCGCCGGTAAATCCAGGAACGCCAAAATGGAACAACACAACCGCGATCACGGCGATTGCCCGCAAGCCGTCGATATCCCTTCGATAAGCAAGTGTGCTCATAAACAGAAAATGCCAGTCAGATTAATGTTCTGGGTTCATCGACCCATTTCGTTTTTGTACAGACCAACCCTAGCGGTAAACCTCCCCTTTTTTTGCATAAAAAAATGGCGCCCCGAAGGACGCCATCTTTAGCGGTTGAAAAACCGTCTTACTTACGCTTCATCGACAAGAAGAACTCGTCGTTGGTCTTGGTCGTTTTCAACTTGTCGACCAGGAACTCGATGGCAGCGATTTCGTCCATCGGGTGCAGCAGCTTGCGCAGGATCCACATGCGCTGCAACTCGTCGTCGGCGGTCAGCAACTCTTCGCGGCGGGTGCCGGAACGGTTGATGTTGATGGCCGGGAACACACGTTTTTCAGCGATGCGACGATCCAGAGGCAGTTCCATGTTGCCCGTGCCTTTGAATTCTTCGTAGATCACTTCGTCCATCTTCGAGCCGGTTTCAACCAGCGCGGTGGCGATGATGGTCAGCGAACCGCCTTCTTCGATGTTCCGCGCGGCGCCGAAGAAACGCTTCGGTTTCTCCAGGGCGTGGGCATCGACACCACCGGTGAGTACTTTGCCGGAGCTCGGGATCACGGTGTTGTAGGCGCGAGCCAGACGAGTGATGGAGTCGAGCAGGATCACCACGTCCTTCTTGTGTTCGACCAGGCGCTTGGCCTTCTCGATCACCATTTCGGCAACCTGCACGTGGCGGGTTGGCGGCTCATCGAACGTCGAGGCAACCACTTCGCCGCGCACGGTGCGCTGCATTTCGGTTACTTCTTCCGGACGCTCATCGATCAGCAAGACGATCAGGTGAACTTCAGGATTGTTACGGGCGATGTTCGCGGCGATGTTCTGCAGCATGATCGTCTTACCGGCTTTCGGCGGTGCAACGATCAGACCGCGCTGGCCTTTGCCGATCGGGGCGCACAGGTCGATGACACGACCGGTCAAGTCTTCGGTGGAACCGTTGCCGGCTTCCATCTTCATGCGCACGGTCGGGAACAGCGGGGTCAGGTTCTCGAAGAGAATCTTGTTTTTCGCGTTCTCGGGACGATCGTAGTTGATCGTGTCGACCTTGAGCAGCGCGAAATAACGCTCGCCTTCCTTCGGAGGGCGGATCTTGCCAACGATGGTGTCACCGGTGCGCAAGTTGAAGCGACGGATCTGGCTCGGCGAGACGTAGATATCGTCCGGGCCGGCGAGATAGGAAGCGTCAGCAGAGCGGAGGAAGCCGAAGCCGTCCTGGAGAATCTCCAGCACGCCATCACCGGAGATTTCCTCGCCGCTTTTCGCGTGCTTTTTGAGCAGGGAGAAAATCACGTCCTGCTTGCGCGAACGGGCCATATTTTCTATGCCCATCTGTTCGGCCAATTCGAGCAGTTCGGTAATCGGCTTTTGCTTGAGTTCAGTCAGATTCATATAGGAATGACGTAATCATTTATGGAGGGGGGGAAATTAAGCTTTTGGCTTAATGAGGCCGCGCCGCAGAGAAGGCGACAGGATCGCGTACTTATTCGAAAAGGAGTGCGTCGGCGACGGCTAGCAGGGGGCAGTGGAGAAACCAGTGCGGGGCCGAATGTACCACCTGAGTTTCGGAGCGTCTAGCCCTGAATACGCAAAAAGCCCCGCAATATGCGGGGCTTTTTTTACAACGTCGCCGACTTAGATGTTGGCGTCGAGGAATGCAGCCAGTTGCGACTTGGACAGCGCGCCAACCTTGGTCGCTTCCACGTTGCCGTTCTTGAACAGCATCAGGGTCGGGATACCACGCACGCCGTGCTTGGCCGGGGTTTCCTGGTTTTCATCGATGTTCAGTTTGGCAATGGTCAACTTGCCTTTGTAAGTCTCGGCAATTTCGTCCAGGACAGGAGCGATCATTTTGCAAGGGCCGCACCATTCAGCCCAGTAGTCGACCAGTACAGCGCCTTCGGCCTTGAGTACGTCGGCCTCGAAGCTAGCGTCGCTAACGTGTTTGATAAGATCGCTGCTCATGGAAGTCTCCAGGTTGTAAGCAAAAAAACGTGGCCCATCATAGCCGCCCTTCCCTCGTTCAGGAAGCTGCAGATGATTGAGTCTCGCTATGGTGGCGCATGAGTTTGGGTATAGCTCAAGTCACGAGGTGGCGGGAGCGACGAAGGCAATTCCGGTGCGCAGTGCGGCATTGCGTACATGTTCCTGCATCGCCTTCTGTGCCGCCCCGGACGCCCGGCGCGCCAGTGCGCGGAGGATTTTGCGGTGTTCCTGCCAGGTTTCCATGGCCCGCTCCGCCCGGATGAACGGTAGCTTCTGGCTCTCCAGAAAGATGTCGGCGCTGGCGGTCAGGATACTCAACATTGCCTGATTACCGCTGGCCAGCAGGATGCGTCGGTGAAACTCGAAGTCCAGCCGTGCCGCGGCGTCGAAGTCGCCGGCCTTGAGCTCAGTGCGCATGGCGGCCACATTGTCTTCCAGGGCATCGAGCTCAAAAGTGCTTAACGTCACGGCTGCCAGCCCCGCCGCGAATCCTTCCAGAGCGTAACGCAACTGGAAGATATCCAGCGGCGACGCCTGGGCCGCGAACGGCCAACTCGCCGCTGCATCACCTCGCGGCAACTCCACCGGCGCCTGCACGAAAACACCCTTGCCCGGCTGGATGCTGATCACGCCCAACGCACTCAGCGATGACAACGCCTCACGCAACGACGCCCGGCTAACCCCCAACTGCACCGCCAGGTCCCGCTGCGAGGGCAAGGCATCCCCTGCCCCGAAGCCTTGTTCGGTAATCAGCTTGCGGATGGCTTGCAGCGCCACTTCAGGTACGGCGCGAGAGATCGAGTTCATGGTTTTTCAGACGAACCAGGCCAATGAGCGGCTAGTTGTAAAGCTATTCGCCGCGCCCGGCAAGTCGTGCCCCAGCGGGGTTCGGCGATCAACGGCGATGCGCTATCGAGGTGCGAAACCGCAGCTGACTGTTCAGACCAGTAAGACCGACCAAAACCAGCAAAACCGCGGCCTGCCACCTGCAAAAGCCGATGTTGGCATGCCCCGTGCTCTGTCGAACCGCAGAAATCACTTCTCGCCGATTCGGAGATTTGCCATGACCCAGCGTTACAGCGCCCTCCTCGCCGCCCTGTTTGCCAGCCTGATGCTGAGCCAGGCACCCGCCCACGCCGACGGTCTGGAGGATGTGGTCAAGCGCGGCACCCTCAAGGTCGCCGTGCCCCAGGACTTCCCGCCGTTCGGCTCGGTCGGCCCGGACATGAAACCCCGTGGCCTGGATATCGACACCGCCAAGCTGCTGGCCGACCAGCTCAAGGTCAAACTCGAACTGACCCCGGTCAACAGCACCAACCGCATTCCGTTCCTGACCACCGGCAAGGTCGACCTGGTGATTTCCAGCCTTGGCAAGAACCCTGAGCGCGAGAAAGTCATCGATTTCTCCAGCGCTTACGCACCGTTCTACCTCGCCGTGTTCGGCCCGCCAGACGCGGCGATCAAAACCCTGGACGACCTCAAGGGCAAAACCATCAGCGTCACCCGTGGCGCCATCGAAGACATCGAACTGACCAAAGTCGCCCCCGAAGGCGTGACCATCAAGCGCTTCGAAGACAACAACTCGACCATCGCCGCCTACCTCGCCGGCCAGGTCGACCTGATTGCCAGCGGCAACGTGGTGATGGTGGCGATCAGTGAGAAAAACCCGAAACGCGTGCCGGCGCTGAAAGTGAAGCTCAAGGATTCGCCGGTGTACGTCGGCGTGAACAAGAACGAAACGGCGCTGTTGGACAAGGTCAACCAGATCATCGCCACCGCCAAGACCGACGGTTCGCTGGAAAAGAACGCCCTGACCTGGCTGAAAGAACCGCTGCCGGCCGATCTCTGATCGCCGCGCAGGAGACTGACCCATGGCTTACCAGTTCGATTTTCTACCGGTGGTGCAAAACACCGACCTGTTGCTGCGCGGTGCGCTGTTCACCCTGGAACTGACGGCCATCGGCGCGGTGTTCGGCGTCGGCCTGGGCATCGTCGGGGCGTTGGTGCGGGCGTGGAACATCCGCCCGTTCTCGGCGATCTTCGGCGTCTACGTCGAATTGATCCGCAACACGCCGTTCCTGGTGCAGTTGTTTTTCATTTTCTTCGGCCTGCCGTCGCTCGGCGTGCAGATTTCCGAATGGCAGGCGGCGGTGCTGGCGATGGTTATCAACCTCGGCGCTTATTCGACCGAGATCATCCGCGCCGGCATCCAGGCGATTCCCCGCGGACAGTTGGAAGCCGCCGCCGCGTTGGCGATGAGCCGTTTCGAAGCCTTCCGTCACGTGGTCCTGCTGCCGGCGCTGGGCAAGGTCTGGCCGGCGCTGAGCAGCCAGATCATCATCGTCATGCTCGGCTCGGCGGTGTGCTCGCAGATCGCTACCGAAGAGCTGAGCTTCGCCGCCAACTTCATTCAGTCGCGCAACTTCCGCGCCTTTGAAACCTACGCCCTGACCACGCTGATCTACCTGTGCATGGCGCTGATGATCCGCCAACTGCTGAACTGGATTGGCCGTCGCTACATTGCAAGGAGCAGCCAATGAGCGACTTCACCTTCTGGGACGTGGTGCGCAATCTACTCACCGGCCTGCAATGGACCTTGGCGCTGTCGCTGGTGGCGTTTATCGGTGGTGGCGTGATCGGCTTGCTGATCATGGTCATGCGCATTTCGAAAAAGAGCTTCCCCCGTAGCTTCGCCCGCACCTACATCGAGCTGTTCCAGGGCACGCCGCTGTTGATGCAGCTGTTCCTGGTGTTCTTCGGCGTGGCGTTGGCCGGGGTGGAGATTTCACCGTGGATGGCGGCGGCGGTGGCGTTGACGCTGTTCACCAGCGCCTATCTGGCGGAGATTTGGCGCGGTTGCGTCGATTCGATCCCAAACGGCCAGTGGGAAGCTTCGTCGAGCCTGGCGCTCAACCCGCTGGAGCAATTGCGCTACGTGATTCTGCCGCAAGCCTTGCGCATCGCCGTGGCGCCCACCGTGGGTTTCTCGGTGCAAGTCGTCAAAGGCACCGCCGTCACTTCGATCATCGGCTTCACCGAACTGACCAAGACCGGCGGCATGCTCGCCAACGCCACGTTTGAACCGTTCATGGTCTACGGCCTCGTCGCCCTTGGTTACTTTTTGCTCTGCTACCCCTTGTCCCTCAGTGCGCGCTACCTGGAAAGGAGACTGCATGCCTCTGCTTAGAATTTCGGCCCTGCATAAATATTACGGCGACCACCACGTGCTCAAAGGCATCGATCTGAGCGTCGAGGAAGGTCAGGTGGTGGCGATCATCGGTCGCAGCGGCTCGGGCAAATCCACTTTGCTGCGTACTTTGAATGGTCTGGAGTCGATTAATGATGGCGTGATCGAAGTCGACGGCGAATACCTCGACGCCGCCCGCGCCGACCTGCGCAGCTTGCGGCAGAAGGTCGGGATGGTGTTCCAGCAGTTCAACCTGTTCCCGCACCTGACGGTTGGCGAAAACGTGATGCTCGCGCCGCAAGTAGTGCAGAAAGTGCCCAAGGCGAAAGCCAGAGAACTGGCAAAGGAGATGCTGGAACGGGTTGGATTGGGCGAGAAGTTCGATGCCTTTCCGGATCGACTGTCCGGCGGCCAGCAACAACGCGTGGCGATCGCCCGGGCCCTGGCGATGTCGCCCAAGGTATTGCTGTGCGACGAAATCACCTCGGCGCTGGACCCGGAACTGGTCAACGAAGTGCTGAGCGTGGTCCGGCAATTGGCCAGGGAAGGCATGACGCTGATCATGGTCACCCACGAAATGCGCTTCGCCCGGGAGGTTGGGGATAAGTTGGTGTTCATGCACCAGGGCAAGGTGCATGAGGTGGGGGATCCGAAGGTGTTGTTCGCCAATCCGCAGACGGCGGAGTTGGCGAATTTTATCGGCACGGTTGAGGCGGCTGGCTGACGATCGTTCCCACGCTCCGCGTGGGAATGCTGCCCGGGACGCTCCGCGTCCCATGGGAATGCAGAGCGTCCCTTGAGGCATTCCTACGCGGAGCGGGGGAGCGATCGGGCTGGGTGCTCTGGATCAAGGCTTTGCGCCGTACGCGTTGGCGTCAGCGTTTGATCGTGGCACGATGTCGAGGTTATCGACCGAGACCCCCTGACCATGCCGCAATCCCAAGCCAAGAATCTGTCCCTGATCGCCGCAATCGACCTGGGCTCCAACAGCTTTCACATGGTCGTGGCCAAGGCCCAGAACGGCGAAATCCGTATTCTTGAGCGCCTCGGCGAAAAGGTCCAACTGGCCGCCGGCATCAACGATGAGCGTCAGCTCAACGAAGAATCCATGCAACGCGGGCTCGATTGCCTCAAGCGCTTCGCCCAACTGATCAACGGCATGCCGCCCGGCGCCGTGCGGATCGTCGGCACCAACGCCCTGCGTGAAGCCCGCAACCGTGGCGAATTCATCCGCCGCGCCGAAGAAATCCTCGGCCACCCGGTGGAAGTCATCTCCGGCCGTGAAGAAGCGCGCCTGATCTACCTCGGCGTCTCCCACACCCTCGCCGACACCCCGGGCAAGCGCCTGGTGGCCGACATCGGCGGCGGCAGTACCGAATTCATCATTGGCCAGCGCTTCGAGCCGCTACTGCGCGAAAGCCTGCAAATGGGTTGCGTCAGCTACACCCAGCGCTACTTCAAGGACGGCAAGGTCACCCCAGCCCGTTACGCCCAGGCGTACACCGCGGCACGGCTGGAGATCATGAGCATCGAACACGCCCTGCACCGCCTGACCTGGGATGAAGCCATCGGCTCCTCGGGCACCATCCGCGCCATCGGCCTGGCGTTGAAGGCCGGCGGCCATGGCACCGGCGAAGTGAATGCCGAAGGCCTGGCCTGGCTCAAGCGCAAACTGTTCAAACTCGGCGACGCCGAAAAAATCGACTTCGAAGGCATCAAGCCTGACCGCCGGGCGATCTTCCCCGCGGGCCTGGCGATTCTCGAAGCGATCTTCGACGCCCTCGAACTGCAACGCATGGATCACTGTGAAGGCGCCCTGCGTGAAGGCGTGCTCTACGACCTGCTGGGCCGTCATCATCACGAAGACGTCCGTGAGCGCACCCTCAGCTCGCTGATGGAGCGTTACCACGTCGATCTGGAACAAGCGGCGCGGGTTGAGCGCAAAGCCTTGCATGCCTTCGATCAGGTGGCCGAAGACTGGAACCTGGACGACGGCGTCTGGCGCGAATTGCTGGGCTGGGCGGCCAAGGTTCATGAAGTGGGCCTGGACATCGCCCACTATCACTACCACAAGCACGGCGCCTACCTGATCGAGCACTCGGACCTCGCCGGGTTCTCCCGCGAAGACCAGCAAATGCTCGCCCTGCTGGTGCGCGGTCACCGCCGTAATATCCCCAAGGACAAGTTTGCCGATTTCGGCAGTGATGGCAGCAAGCTGATTCGCCTGTGCGTGCTGCTGCGCTTTGCGATCCTGTTCCACCACATCCGCGGTACCCAGGAAATGCCCCAGGTCGTGCTGCGCGCCAACAGCGACAGCCTCGATGTGTTATTCCCGGAAAACTGGCTGGACGAAAACCAGCTGACCCAGGCGGATTTTGCCCTGGAAGCGGAATGGCTGACGCGGGTTGGCTTCACGCTTAACGTGCGCTAACACCCGCCGAACACGGTCCCGTAGGAGCAAGGCTTGCCCGCGATGGCGATCTTGCGGGCGCTGTGCTCCTACAGGGGACGGAGGCGGAAACAAAAATGGCGATCCCTGAGGATCGCCATTTTTATTGCCCGACGTCCGCGTTTAGCGAACGGCGAGTATCGGACTGCCCAACCGCTCCAGCAATGTCGCCTGGGCACTGCGCGGGTTCTGGTTGCCGGTCGGGGTGTTGCGGATGTAGCGACCGTCCGACTGCAGGCTCCAGCTGTGGGTGTTATCGGTGAGATACAGCTCCAGCTCTTTCTTGACCCGCATGATCAGCTTCTTGCCTTCCACCGGGAAGCAAGTCTCGACGCGCTTGTCGAGGTTGCGCTCCATCCAGTCGGCGCTGGAGAGGAACATCTGCTCTTCGCCGCCGTTGAGGAAGTAGAAAACCCGGGTGTGTTCCAGGAAACGCCCGATGATCGAGCGCACATGGATGTTGTGCGAGACCCCGGCGATGCCCGGCCGCAGGCAGCACATGCCGCGCACCACCAGATCAATGCGCACACCCGACTGACTGGCCTTGTACAGCGCGCGGATGATCTTCGGATCGGTCAGCGAGTTGAACTTGGCGATGATGTGCGCTGGTTTGCCGTCGAGGGCGAACTGGGTTTCGCGGGCAATCATGTCGAGCATGCCCTTCTTCAACGTGAACGGCGCGTGCAGCAGCTTCTTCATGCGCAGGGTCTTGCCCATGCCGATCAACTGGCTGAACAGTTTGCCGACGTCTTCGCACAACGCGTCGTCGGAAGTCAGCAGGCTGTAGTCGGTGTACAGACGGGCGTTGGCCGCGTGGTAGTTGCCGGTGCCCAAGTGCGCGTAGCGGACGATTTCACCAGCCTCGCGACGCAGGATCAGCATCATCTTGGCGTGGGTCTTGAAGCCGACCACGCCATAAATCACCACCGCGCCGGCCGCTTGCAGGCGGCTGGCCAGTTGCAGGTTGGACTCTTCGTCGAAGCGCGCGCGCAATTCGATCACCGCAGTGACTTCCTTGCCGTTACGCGCCGCGTCGACCAGTGCATCAACGATTTCCGAGTTGGCGCCGGAACGGTACAGGGTCTGGCGGACCGCCAATACGTGCGGGTCCTTGGCAGCTTGGCGCAGCAGGTCGACCACTGGCGTGAACGACTCGAACGGGTGCAGCAGCAGGATGTCCTGCTTGCTGATCACGCTGAAGATGTTCTCGCTGTTCTGCAGCAGTTTCGGGATTTGCGGGGTGAACGGCAGGTATTGCAGCGCGCGCTGGCTGTCCAGGCCGGTGATGCTGAACAGGCGAGTCAGGTTGACCGGACCATTGACCTGATACAACTCGGTCTCGTGCAGGTTGAACTGCTTGAGCAAGTAGTCGGACAGGTGTTTCGGGCAGGTGTCGGCCACTTCCAGACGTACCGCATCGCCGTAGCGACGGGAGAACAACTCGCCGCGCAGGGCGCGGGCCAGGTCTTCCACGTCTTCGGTATCAACCGCCAGGTCGGCGTTTCGGGTCAGGCGGAACTGGTAGCAGCCCTTGACCTTCATGCCCTGGAACAGGTCATCGGCGTGGGCGTGGATCATCGACGACAGGAATACATAGTTGTCGCCCGAGCCGCCGACTTCTTCCGGCACCTTGATCACTCGCGGCAGCAGACGCGGCGCCGGGATGATCGCCAGGCCGGAGTCGCGACCGAAGGCGTCGATGCCTTCGAGCTCGACGATGAAGTTCAGGCTCTTGTTCACCAGCAACGGGAACGGGTGCGTCGGGTCGAGGCCGATCGGGGTGATGATCGGCGCGATCTCGTCGCGGAAATAACGGCGCACCCAGGTTTTGATCTTGGTCGTCCAGTGCCGACGACGGATGAAGCGGACCTGATGTTTTTCCAGTTCCGGCAACAGAATGTCGTTGAGGATTGCGTACTGGCGGTCGACGTGACCGTGTACCAGCTCGCTGATCCGGGCCAGAGCCTGATGCGGTTGCAGGCCATCGGCGCCCGCCTGTTCCCGAGCGAAGGTGATCTGCTTCTTCAGGCCGGCTACGCGAATCTCGAAGAACTCGTCCAGGTTGCTGGAGAAGATCAGCAGGAATTTCAGCCGCTCCAGCAACGGGTAGGACTCATCCAGCGCCTGTTCCAGCACGCGGATGTTGAACTGCAGTTGCGAGAGCTCGCGATGGATGTACAGGCTGCTGTCATCCAGGCCGGGAATGGCAATCGCCGCCGGCACCGCGACAGCGGGCTCGGTCACCACCGCGGCGGGAGCGGGCTCCACATCCGGCGGGGTTTCGTCGATTTGCTCCACCACGGGTTGAGCCTCTTTTACGGCAACTTCAGTGAGTCCTTCGGTATTCATGGAATGTTCCTGGGAGGGCTTATTTTTGCTCTCGTAACAATTGGGCGGCGCGTACGGCAAAGTAAGTCAGGATGCCATCTGCGCCTGCACGTTTAAAAGCGGTCAGGGATTCGAGAATAACCCCTTCGCTCAACCAGCCATTCTGGATTGCCGCCATGTGCATGGCGTATTCGCCGCTGACTTGGTAAACAAACGTCGGCACTTTGAATTCTTCTTTGACCCGGTAAAGGATGTCCAGATACGGCATGCCTGGCTTGACCATGACCATATCCGCGCCTTCTGACAAGTCCGCCGCCACTTCGTGCAGGGCTTCGTTGCCGTTGGCCGGGTCCATCTGATAGGAGGCCTTGTTGGCCTTACCCAGGTTCAGCGCCGAACCGACCGCATCGCGGAACGGGCCGTAATAGGCGCTGGCGTACTTCGCCGAGTAGGCCATGATCCGCACATTGACGTGATCGGCCAGCTCAAGGGCTTCGCGGATCGCCTGGATGCGGCCGTCCATCATGTCCGACGGGGCCACTACCTGGGCACCGGCTGCGGCGTGGGACAAGGCTTGCTTGACCAGCGCGTCGACGGTGATGTCGTTCTGCACGTAGCCTTCCTCGTCGAGGATACCGTCCTGGCCGTGAGTGGTGAACGGGTCGAGGGCGACGTCGGTGATCACACCCAATTCAGGGAAGCGATCACGCAGGGCGCGCGTAGCACGCTGGGCGATGCCGTCCGGGTTCCAGGCTTCGGCGGCATCCAGCGACTTCAATTCTGGCGGCGTGACCGGGAACAGCGCCACCGCCGGAATCCCCAACTCGACCCACTTCGCCGCTTCTTCGAGCAACAGATCGATGGTCAGGCGTTCCACGCCCGGCATCGACGCCACCGCTTCGCGACGGTTTTCACCGTCCAGCACGAACACCGGCAGGATCAGGTCATCAACGGTCAGAACGTTTTCACGGACCAGTCGACGCGAAAAATCATCACGACGGTTGCGACGCAGGCGGGTTGCAGGAAACAAACGGTTGGCGGGGGTAAAGCTCACGGCAGACTCCTGAGCCCGCGCTGGCAGGCGAGCGTGACAGTTATAAGCGGCCATTATGACGAACAGATGACAGTTGTGCTTAACCCCGTGACACGTAGCCGCATTCCATTGTCCGTGTAGGAATTGTTCACGTCGAGACACATTTGGACACTTTCATGAATGTGCACGAAGGGTTAGGCTGCGCGTTCATTTCGCCAGCACCCAGACAATGCTCCAACAATTCCTGCATGACTTCGGCTACTTTGCCCTTTTTCTCGGCACGTTCTTCGAAGGCGAAACCATCCTGGTGCTCGCGGGCTTCCTCGCGTTTCGCGGATACATGGACATCAACCTGGTCGTCGTCGTGGCGTTCTTCGGCAGTTATGCCGGCGATCAGCTGTGGTACTTCCTGGGGCGCAAGCACGGCCGCAAATTACTGGCACGCAAACCGCGCTGGCAATTGATGGGTGACCGGGCGCTGGAACACATCCGCAAGCACCCGGACATCTGGGTCCTGAGCTTCCGTTTTGTCTACGGCCTGCGCACGGTCATGCCGGTGGCGATCGGCCTGTCGGGCTATCCGCCGGGACGTTACCTGTTGTTGAACGGGATTGGTGCCGCGATCTGGGCCAGCGCCCTGGCAGCGGCGGCCTATCACTTCGGCGCGGTGCTGGAAGGCATGCTCGGCAGCGTCAAGAAGTACGAGCTGTGGGTACTTGGCGCGCTGCTGGTGCTGGGCTTGGGCCTGTGGCTGCGTCGGCGTTTCAAGAATGCTCGCCTGGCGAAGAAGATCTACGCCGACGAGCAAGCGCTGAAAGCCGAACAAGCCCGGACCAGCGAGCCTAAGACGCCAGTCGAGTGAAGCGGTTTCTACAACAGTAGAGACCGATTCCACTGAGCAAGCTGTAACTGAGCAGGCCGACCCAGCCCACCGCGCTGGCCGGCCACAGCCCGACCAGCGGCGCCAGCCACACCAGCGGCAGGTTCGATGCCAGCCGCAGCAGCTCCAGCTTCCACGCCCACGGGCGATTCTCCAGGGCCACGCCCAAGGTAAACAAACCCAGCGCGATCGCACTCCAGCCGAGCACCAGCGCGGCGGTCGGCAGGCTCTGTTCCAGATTCATCAAGTAGCTGCCCAAGGCGATGTAGACGCCGAACTGCAACGCCACATACAGCTGCTGGAGCCCGTCCAGCGGCACTTCGAATTTGCGGAACTGACTCAGGTCCGGTTTGCTTATCGGGTACTTGGCCGCCACGTCCGCCGGGCGCCAACCGGTGCGCATAAACCAGATCCGCAGCTTGTCCCACTGGCTTTCGGCCCGCTTCGCGTCATCCCACAATTGCGCATAAAACTGCAGGTTGGCCCACAGCGGATTCCAGCTCGCCAACGGCGTGGTCACGCCGAAAATCACTGGCTCGTTGTCGTCTTCTTCCTGGAACGAGCCAAATAGACGATCCCAAATAATGAACACCCCGCCGTAGTTGCGATCCATGTAGAGAGCGTTCTGTGCATGGTGGGCCCGATGATTGGATGGCGTAACGAAGAACCACTCGAACCAGCCGAGCTTGGGAATGTGTTTGGTGTGCACCCAGAATTGATACAGCAGGTTCAGTGCCGCGACGCTGACAAACACCAGCAGCGGCACGCCGAGCACGGCCAGGGGCAGGTAGAAAATCCAGCCCAGGAGAAACCCGGTGCTGGTCTGGCGCAACGCGGTGGAGAGGTTGTAGTCCTCGCTCTGGTGATGCACCGAATGCGCGGCCCAGAGGATGTTGCGCTCATGGCCCATGCGGTGCAGCCAGTAGTAGCAGAAGTCATAAAGGACGAAGGCGAATACCCAAACCCAGACGCTGTCGCCCGAGAGTTTGAACAGCGCCAGATGCTCCAGGGCAAACGCATACGTCAGCAAGCCCACGCCCTTGGTCAGCAGGCCGGTGGTGGTGGACAACACGCCGGTGCTGATGCTGTTGATCGCGTCAGCCAAGCGATAATTGCTGACCCCGCGCCAACGGTCTGCAAGCAGTTCGACAGCAATCAACACAAAGAAAAACGGCACCGCATACAGAATGAAGTTCATGACGCGTCCTGAACGGAATCGTGATGACAGATCCTAGGTGTAGCCGCGAATTAACCCTATGGCAACGAGCGACAAATTAGTGGACATTTAACGCCATGAATCTGGAGAAAAGCCCATGAGCAAAAAAATTGCAGTGATCCTTTCCGGCTGTGGCGTGTACGACGGCGCCGAGATCCACGAAAGCGTGATCACCCTGCTGCGCCTGGACCAGCGTGGTGCCCAGGTGCAGTGCTTTGCGCCGAACATCGCGCAGTTGCATGTGATCAACCACCTGACGGGCGAAGAAATGCCCGAGTCGCGCAACGTGCTGGTGGAATCGGCGCGCATTGCCCGGGGCAAGATCAAGGACCTGCGCGAGGCCAGCGTCGAAGACTTCGATGCGCTGATCGTGCCCGGCGGTTTCGGCGCGGCGAAGAACCTGTCCAATTTTGCCGTGGAAGGCGCTGGCTGCACGGTGCAACCGGAAGTCCTCGCGTTGGCCGAAGCCTTTGCCGAAGCGGGTAAACCGGTGGGACTGATCTGTATCTCGCCGGCGCTGGCGGCGAAGATCTACGGCCCGGGCGTGACCTGCACCATCGGTAACGATGCGGAGACGGCGGCGGCGATGAACAAGATGGGCGCGACCCACGCCGATTGCGCCGTGGGCGATATTGTCGAGGACAAGGCGCGCAAGTTGGTGAGTACACCGGCGTATATGCTGGCGCAGTCGATCAGCGAGGCGGCTTCGGGGATTAACAAATTGGTGGATCGGGTTTTAGAGCTGACTCACGAAAACGACGCCTGACACGATCGTTCCCATGCTCTGCGTGGGAATGCCTCAACGGACGCTCCGCGTTCGGCTCTAGATGGGACGCGGAGCGTCCCGGGCTGCATTCCCACGCGGAGCGTGGGAACGATCAACGGGTCAGCCGAGTGAGAATCCGGTCCAGCGCATTGGCAAACGCCTGCTTCTCCCGCTCGCCAAACGGCGCAGGCCCTCCGCTCATCTGGCCCTGCTCGCGCAAATCGGTGAACAGGTTACGCACCGCCAACCTGTCGCCCATGTTCTGCGCATCGAACTCTTTGCCCCGCGGGTCCAGCGCCGCAACGCCCTTCTTCACCAGGCGATCAGCCAACGGTACATCGCTGCAAATCACCAGCTCACCGGGCACCGCGTGCTCCACCAGGTAATCGTCGGCCGCATCCGGGCCGCTGGGCACCACGATCAGCTTCACCAGCGCCAGGCCCGGCTTGATCTGCGGCTGACCGGCCACGAGCACCACTTCGTACTGGCGCTTAAGGGCGAATTTCACCACCAGATCCTTCGCTGCCCTTGGGCAGGCGTCGGCATCGATCCACACACGCATTGTGTTTTTCCTCTTTTTAAAAGCTTCGCGGGCAAGCCTCGCTCCTACAGGTTATACGCGACCGCAAATGGTGCGCGAATTCTGTAGGAGCGAGGCTTGCCCGCGAATGGGGACGACGCGGACTTAAGACGTTTGCACCCGCCGCTTCTCGGCCAGGCGACTGCGGCTATACAGCACGATGATCGCAATGATCGCCACTGCCTGCGCACCCAACGAATACAAATCAGCGTGGATCCCCAGCCAGTCGAAGTCAAAGAACGGCACCGGCCGGGTGCCGAAGATCCCGGCTTCCTGCAACGCCTTCACGCCATGCCCGGCAAACACCACCGACAACGCGCACAACAACCCGGCGTTGATACCGAAGAACAGCGCCAGCGGCAGTTTCGCCGAACCGCGCAGGATTACCCAGGCCAGGCCGACCAACAGCACCAGCGCCGTGGCACCGCCGGCCAACACCGCGTTGTGCCCGGCAGGACCGGCCTGCAACCACAGGGTTTCGTAGAACAGGATCACCTCGAACAGTTCGCGATACACCGAGAAGAACGCGAGGATCGCAAAACCGAAACGCCCGCCGCCGCCCACCAGGCTGCTCTTGATGTAATCCTGCCAGGCCGCCGCGTGACGACGGTCATGCATCCACACGCCCAGCCACAGCACCATGACGCTGGCAAACAGCGCGGTGCAGCCTTCCAGCAGTTCACGCTGGGCGCCGCTGACATCGATCACATACGCCGCCAACGCCCAGGTCGCCAAACCGGCCACCAATGCCAAGCCCCAGCCAACGTTGACGCTGCGCACCGCCGATTGCTGACCGGTGTTGCGCAGGAACGCGAGGATCGCCGCCAGCACCAGAATCGCTTCCAGGCCTTCGCGCAGCAGGATCAACAGGCCGGAGATGTAGCTCAGGGACCAACTCAAGCCATCGCTGCCCAGCAGACCGGCGGATTCCTTCAACTTGGCCTTGGCCGCGTCCAGACGCTGCTCCACCTGAGTCACCGGCAAGCCGTCCTGCAACGACTGACGGTACGCCATCAGGGATTTTTCAGTGTCTTTGCGCACGTTGGCGTCGACGTTGTCCAGGGAGCTTTCGACCAGTTCGAAGCCTTCCAGGTACGCTGCCACCGACAGGTCGTAGGCCTGATCGTGCTCACCGGTACGGTAAGCGGCGATGCTTTTGTCCAGAGTCGCCGCGGTGTAGTCGAGCAATTGCGCCGGGCCACGCTTGACCTGCGGCGGTTGCGCCCGTTGTGCACGGAAGGTCGCCACGGCTTGTGGGCCTTCGGCGGCCAGCACTTCGGCCGGGGTCTGACGCGCGAGGTCGGCGATGTTGTAGGTCTTTTCCGATTTTGCTGCGGCCGGATCGGCGCTGAAGCCGGCGATATAGGTCGCCAGGTCCCAGCGCTGACGGTCATCCAACTGATCGGCGAAGGACGGCATGTCAGTGCCTTCGACGCCTTGGCCCAAGGTGTTGTAGATCGCATACAGACTCAGGCGATCAAGTCGCGCCGCATCGCGCAGATTGGCCGGCGGCGGTGTCATGCCAACGCCTGCCGGGCCGTCACCGGCACCCGCATCACCGTGGCACACCGAGCATTGCTGGGCGTACAGCGGCGCGCCGCGAGTCGGGTCCGGGGTGATCACCGGGGCTTGGCTGACTTCATACGCCACCGCCAGTTTCGCCCCAAGCTGCCGGGCCTGACGGGCAACGTCGGCGCCGTCCTTGCGTGCAGCGATGGCGGTTCGCAGGTTGTTGACGCCCTGCTCCAGTTCGGCACGCTCGGGCTTGGCCGGCAATTCAGCGATCAAACCTTTCAGAACAGCCAGAAACTCCTGCTGTTCACGGTATTCAGACTCATCAATGACCTTGCCGGCCTCGACCGTCGCCGGGTAGTCGGCGCCAATGTAATCGAGTAAATGCAACGCTTTGGGGGCGCCTTCGGCGGTGTCGGCCAGCGCATTGAAGCTGCAAAGCGCGATCACCGGCAGCACTAGCCACGCCAGAAAACGGGAGGAGGCAGTCATGAATGAATCTCAAGGGGAAATACGAAGTAACACATTGTTCACTTCCAATGCCTTTCACTCAAGCTTTGTTGGTATTTCGGGCGCAACGACGTGTACATTTAGCGGCGAATTGCCACCTCCTCGCGGTTTCTATTCAGGGAAGAATGATCGTCCATGCACCCACGCCTTTGTTTCTCGCTGCTCCTCAGCATCGCCCTGCAACTGACCGGTTGCGCCGCCTACCGCAACTACGACCTGGAACTGGCGCAAACGACTGACCAGTTGAAAGCCGGGAATCCGCAGGGCGCTCTCCAATTGCTGGAACTGCACAACCCGTCAGAAGATCGGGACCTGCTCTACTACTTCGAAAAAGGTGCCGTCCTGAGTGCCGCCGGTGAGCTGCCGCAAAGTCAGGTGGCCTGGCGCAGCGCGGAGCAAATGGTCATTCAGCGCCAGGACACCGTTGAATCCACCGGCACTCAACTCCTGTCCGCGATGGGCGATCATTGGGGCAGCATCATCAATGACAAACTGCGCCGCTACGATGGCTACGACTATGAAAAAGTCATGCTGACCACGCAAATGGCCTTGAACCAGTTGGCCGTCAATGACTTCGATGGTGCCCGCGCCGACATCAAGAAAACCCACGAACGCGAAGCACTGATCGCTCGCCAGTGGGAAAAACAATACGAGCACGTCGAGGAGCAAGCCAAGGCTTCGGGCGTTCGTGTGCACTACAAGGATCTTCAGGGCTACCCCGTGGCCACCCTCGACGCGCCCTCTGTCATCGCACTGAAGAACGGCTATCAGAGCGCGTTCAGCCACTATCTGGCCGGGTTTACCTATGAAGCGCTGGGTGAGCGGGACCTCGCCGCACCCGGTTATCGCCAGGCCATCGAGCTGCGACCCGACCTGCCCTTCTTTCAACAGGCATTACGCGAACTCGACAAACCCGCCACCCAAGGCAATGAAAGCGATGTGTTGATCATTGTTCAAAGCGGCCTGGCGCCGGCGCGCAGTTCGGTTCGGGTGCCTTATCCGGTGCGCCTGCAAGACGGCCAGGTCATCGTCGCCAACGTCTCGTTTCCAGTGATGGTTCCCGACACATCGACCCCGGCATTCACCCAGATGACCGTCGACGGTCGCAAACAGCCGTTGCTCCTGGTTAACAGCATCACTGACATGTCGCTGCGGACATTGCGCGACGACATGCCCGGCATCATTCAGCGCACCGCGTATCGCGCCTTCCTGGCGGCCGACGTTCAGGGTACCGACAACCGACGCGACCCGAGCAAAGCCTCTTACGTGACGCAGCACGACGGCTTTGAGCACGCGGACACCCGAACCTGGCGTACCTTGCCCAACATCACCCAAGTGGCGCGTCTGCGCCTGAAAAAAGGCGAACACTTGATCAGCCTGCCCAACGCTCCGGGCGCCGCGCCGCTGAAAATCCGCATCGATCAGAATCATCAGGTCATCGGTCTGCATGCGCTGGGCGGGCGGATTTATAGTCATGGAGTGGCTTTCGAAGCGTCCCTAACGCCTGAGAACACCGTGGTATCCGGTCTGAAATAAATAGTGGCATCTTGTGAAAATATGCAACTAAAAAGCCATTACATAGCCATCATCCAAGCTTATAATGCCGCGCCCTCGCAACCGCGACGTGGCATTTAAGCTCCTCTTGTTTGAGGAATTGGCAGGACGCCAGTCTCCCTGCCGATAGGTCCCAACAGCCCGACCAGCACGTGCGGCTGCTTACTCAGGGAAGAAGTACCCCCTATGGCCTCTCGCGCCCTTACCTCGATCGCACTCAGTGCGGTCACCTTGCTCTCCGGCTGTTCGGCCTTTCGCAACTACGACTCCGAGCTGGCACAAACCAACCAGCAACTGGCCTCCGGCAACGTCGATGCCGCGTTGACCCTGCTGGAAAAGAACAACACCAGCGCCGACAAAGACCTGCTCTATTACTTCGAGAAAGGTGAACTGCTGCGCGCCAAGGGCGACCTGTCCGGCAGCCAGAACGCCTGGACCAGCGCCGATCAAGTGGTGGGCAAGTGGGAAGACTCGGTCAAGCTCGATACCGACAAGTACCTGGCACAGTTCGGCAGCTTTCTGGTCAACGACAAGGTGCGTCGCTACGAAGGCTACGACTACGAAAAAGTCATGCTGACCACGCAGATGGCGCTGAACCTGCTGGCGGTGAACGACTTCGACGGCGCGCGCATGTCGATCAAAAAGACCCACGAACGTGAAGCGGTGATCGCCGAGCTGCGGGACAAGGAATACCTCAAGAGCGAAGACGAGGCCGAGAAAGAAGGCATCAAGACTCAGTACAAAGACCTGCAGGGTTACCCGGTCGCCAGCCTCGATGCGCCGGACGTGGTCAGCCTGAAAAACAGCTACCAGAGTGCGTTCAGCCATTACCTGGCCGGTTTCGTCTACGAAGCCCTGGGTGAAAAAGACCTCGCCGCGCCGGGTTATCGCAAGGCTGTCGAATTGCGCCCGAACACCCCGCTGCTGGAACAGGCGCTGGTCAACCTCGACAAGCCGGCCAAGACTGACGACAGCGACATCCTGATCGTCGTGCAAAGCGGCCTGGCGCCGTCCCGGGATTCGATCCGCATTCCGCTGCCATTGCCGATCAGCAACCAGCTCGTGATCACCCCATTGTCGTTCCCGATCATCAAGCCGGACACCTCGACCGCGCCTTTCGCCCAGATCGGCGTCGACGGACAGCAACTGAACCTGACCCAGCTCAACAGCACCACCGCCATGTCCCGCCGCGCCCTGCGTGACGACATGCCGGGCATCATCCTGCGCACCACCGTGCGTGCGGTGACCAAAGGCGTGGCGCAGAAGAAGATCAACGAAACCAATCCGCTGGCCGGTCTGGCAGTCGGTATTTCTTCAGCTGTGCTCGAAGGTGCCGATACCCGTACGTGGCGCACCCTGCCGGACAACACCCAAGTGGTGCGTCTGCGCTTGAAGAAAGGCGAGCACCAAGTCACTCTTCCGAGCGTCGTGGGCGGCTCGGTGGTCAAGGTCACCGTGGATCAGCGCTATCAGGTCATCACCCTGCGCGCCGTGGGCAATCAGGTATTCGCCAGCGGCTTGGCCGCGCACGTGATCACCAGTGCCAATCCGACCGCCGTGGCCAGCTTCAAACAACCTTAAGAACGGAGTCTTTGCATGCGCTTCAAACTCATCGCTGTCGTCGCCCTGGCCTTGCTGGCCGGGTGCGCCACCCCGCCACCACCGGAGCCCGGCAGCGCCGCCAGTAAAGTCGTGGCCATGGGCAAGCTGAAGAACATCGTGGTCGGCGCCATGCGCGTGGCCCGGGAAAACGGCTTCATGACGGTCAATGTGCAGCTGAGCAACACCAGCTTCAACAACAAGACCTTCTATTACCGCTTTGCCTGGCTCGGCCCTGAAGGTTTCCCGATAGCGGAAGAAGAAACCTGGAAAAGCCAGATGATGTACGGCGAGCAGACCAGTTTCATCCAGGCCATCGCGCCGACTGCCAAAGCCGTGGATTTCCGTCTCGAAATCAAGACGCCTTAAACCCGACCCTATTCGTTCAGTTCTAGAGAGCATTCCCATGTTTGCACGCTTTTCGTTCATCGCCGTTCTCGCCCTCCTGGCCAGCGGCTGCGCCAACACTTCGCCTACCCTGGGCAGCAAGAACATCAGCTACGGTGACACCAAGGCTGTGGAAACCGTAACCAACGAGTTCGGTTCCACCGACCTGCAGATGATCGCCGAGTCCATGACCCGCTCCCTGGCCCAGTCCGGCATCATGCAGGGTCGCCCGGTGGTTCAGGTCTACGACGTGAAGAACAAGACCAGCGAGTACATCGATACCCGCGAAATCACCACCAGCATCAAGACCCAACTGATGAAAACCGGTGTCGCGCGTTTCGCCAGCGACAACAACGCGATGCAGAGCCAGGTTGACCAGCTCAAGCTGCAAAACCAGAGCGGCCTGTACAAGAAAAGCACCGTGGCCAAGACCGGCAACATGATTGCCGCCAAGTACCGCATCGAAGGTTCGATCAGCTCGATCGTCAAGCGCAGCAGCGACTACAAGGACGTCTTCTACAAATTCAGCCTGCAATTGATCGACGTTGAAAGCGGTCTGGCCGAGTGGATGGACGAAAAAGAGATCCGCAAAACCACGGAGCGTTAATCAATGCGCACATGGATTGGCCTGATGGCCCTGGCTTGCGCGCTCAGCGTGCAAGCGGCCCCGAAAGTTGCAGTCACGGATCTGGCGTATCAGGAACGTGTAGAGCAATACATCCACATCGTCTCGGCGCAGAACAACTACCGCGAGGGCTACTACAGCTCCAGTGGTTCGTCGAACTACAACGAGATCGAGGCCACCACCAGCTACATCGAACAGACCGAACTGCGTAAATTCACCGGCGACATCAAAGGTGAAATCCTGCGCACCGGCATGTTCCAGCTGATTCAGGGCACGCCTTACACGGCTTCGTCCAAGGGTGACATCTACGATGTAATCAAGCGGATCAAGGCCGGTAGCTTCAAGGGCGCGGACTACGTGCTGTTCGGCACCGTGTCGGATATCGACTTCACCCAGGACATGAACGAGCTGGCCAACACGGACAGCTATTCGGCGGTGCTGGCGTTGACCCTGGTGGCGGATTTCAGTCTGATCAACACCAAGACCTTCGAAATCACCTCGGCCTTCACGGCGATGGGCGAAGGCCAGGACACCAAACTGGTGAATGGCCGGGACATCAAGATCTCGCTGAACCGCCCACGGGTGGTGCGTGACGTGTCCAAGGCCTTGGGCGAAGACGTGGCGGCGCAACTGAGCCAACAGCTTGGTGGTCCTAGCTATGAACAGCCTCGCGAGCCGGCTCAACGCAACAATCTGCCGCGCGATACTGCACCGGTGATTCTGCGCTGAGTCTGGAAGCTGATCGTTCCCACGCAGAGCGTAGGAACGATAAGGCGACCTGAAAAGGTCGCCTTTTTTGTGCCTGGCGGTTTTACACCACCGCTTTGCGCAGCGTCGCCATGAACGCCGCCGCGCCGATGAACAACCCGGCAAACGTACGGTTCATGCGCTTCTGCTGTTGGGGCGTGCGCAACATCCGCAACACTTTGGCCGCCAACCCGGTGTAACCGGCCATGACGATCAGGTCGACGCAGATCATGGTGACGCCGATGATCAGGTATTGAGCCAGCAGCGGCGCATGCGGATCGATGAACTGCGGCAACACGGCCAGCATGAACACCAGTGCCTTAGGGTTGCTGATGTTCACCAGGAAACCCCGGAACATCAGGGCCAGCGGCTTGCCAATCTGCCGCACTGCCGCGTCGTCGCTCATGTCGCTGGGCAGCGCCCGCCATTGCTTGACCGCCAGGTAAACCAAGTACGCAACGCCGAACCATTTGATCGCATAGAACGCCGTCGCCGAAGCCGTAAGAATGGCCCCCACACCCAAGCCGACAATCGCAATCTGCACCGCCAGGCCCAGTTGCAGGCCCAGGGCGTTCCAGTAGCCGCGCCAGAAACCGTATCGCAGACCGCTGGACATCGACGCAATCGCGCCGGCACCGGGCGACAGACTGATCACCCAGCAGGCGGCAAAAAACGCCAGCCATGTTTGAAGCACCATTGCACACCTCGACTCAGACTCGTGACAGACGTCTAAGCTAATGCGGCTTTGGGCCGATGACTACCGATTTTTTGCAGGACCAGAACGACGGCCGACCAACGCGATCGGCGTCTCGGCTACTTCTCGAAACCGCTCGAGGGGAAGACATCGCTACCGCGCCAGCGCCGAACCGAGCGCTGGAAGAACAGGCTATTAGGCACTTGCACCATGGCACTGCCCGTCCCCGCCTCTTCGGCTTCGATCAGTGTGGTGAACAGCAGATTGATCGCCACCACCCGGCCTTTGACGCCTGGCTTGTCGAGGGTGTCCACCAACTCGACCACATCACCAATGCGAAACGGGCCGACGGTGAAGATCAGGATCGCGCACAGCAGGTTGGAGAGCACGCTCCACATGGCGAAGAACGCTACCGCGGCCACCGCGACGAACCCGGACAACGCGGTCCAGAGCACCGTGGCCGACACACCGAGGCGTTCCAGCACGAAGATCAACGCGCTGCCCATGATCAGCCAGCGCAGGCCACCGCGCAGCGGCATCAGCAGTTGCGGCGGAAACGGATAGCGCTCGCCCAGGCGCGTCAGGCATTTGGCGACGAAACGCTGGGCGACATAACCGGCCAGCAGGATCAGCAGGATTTGCGCGACGAGCCAGATCGGCTCGGCCCACACCGCTGGCAGCGGTAGCTTGAAGGCCTCCATCAGGACAGCGCCTCCAGCTCCGCCTGCATGCTTTCCAGCAGTTCCAGGGCTTCCATCCAGGACTCTTCCAGCTCGGCTTCACGGACCTTGAGCTTGGCTTGTTCGGCCAGCAGGTCACGCAATTCGTTCTTGCGCATCGGCTCGTAGATATCGCTGTCGCCAAGGCTGACGTCGATCTTCGCCAGCTTCTCGTGGAGCTTGCCCAGCTCGGCTTCGAGCTTGTCGGCCTCACGCTTGTGCGGCGCCAATTGCTGACGCAACGCCGCTGCAGCCTGACGCTGGGCCTTCTTATCGGTCTTGTCCGGGTTCACCGGGGTGTTGCTGACCGGCGCGTTGCGCTGACGGTACTCCACCAGCCAGCGGGTGTAGTCCTCCAGGTCGCCGTCGAACTCTTCGACCTTGCCGTCTGCCACCAGGTAGAAATTGTCGGTGGTGCTTTTGAGCAAATGGCGATCGTGGGAAACCACCAATACCGCACCACTGAATTCCTGCAGAGCCATGGTCAGCGCCAGGCGCATTTCCAGGTCCAGGTGGTTGGTCGGTTCGTCGAGCAGCAGCAGGTTCGGCCGGCCCCAGGCGATCAACGCCAAGGCCAGTCGCGCTTTTTCGCCACCGGAAAAATTCAGCACCGGCTCATCGATGCGCGCGCCGCGGAAGTCGAAACCACCGAGGAAGTCGCGCAGGGTCTGCTCGCGCTCGGTCGGCGCCAGGCGCTGCATGTGCAGTAACGGGCTGGCCTTGGAATCGAGCGAGTCCAGCTGATGCTGGGCAAAGTAACCGACCACGGTGTTCTCGCCCCGGGTCAGGCGACCGGACAGCGGTTCGAGTTCACCGGCGAGGTTTTTGATCAGGGTCGATTTACCGGCACCGTTAGGACCGAGCAATCCGATGCGCGCACCGGGGGTCAGTTGCAGCTTGACCTTCTCCAGCACGGCGCGCTCGCCGTAACCCAGGCGAGCGTCGGAGATATCAATTAACGGGCTGGAGATCTTGTGCGACTCGCGGAACACGAAGTCGAACGGCGAATCGACGTGGGCCGCGGACAACTCTTCCATCCGCTCCAGCGCCTTGATCCGGCTCTGGGCCTGGCGGGCCTTGGTGGCCTGGGCCTTGAAGCGGGCGATGTAGCTTTCCATGTGCGCACGTTGCGCCTGCTGCTTCTCGTAGGCCTGCTGCTGCTGGGCCAGACGCTCGGCACGGGCGCGTTCGAAGGCGCTGTAGCCGCCGCGATACAGGGTGATCTTGCGCTGATCGACGTGGGCCACGTGATCGACCACGGCATCGAGGAAATCCCGGTCGTGGGAAATCAGCATCAAGGTGCCGGGGTAGCTTTTGAGCCAGTCTTCGAGCCAGATGATGGCGTCGAGGTCCAAGTGGTTGGTCGGCTCATCGAGCAGCAACAGGTCCGAAGGACACATCAAAGCCTGCGCCAGGTTCAGACGCATCCGCCAGCCACCGGAGAAATCTCCTACCTGGCGATCCATCTGATCGTTGGTGAACCCAAGGCCGGCCAGCAGCTTGCGCGCCCGGGCGTCGGCGGTGTAACCGTCGGCACTGTCGAGTTCGGCGTGCAGGCGCGCCTGAGCGGCACCGTCATGGGCCGCTTCGGCGGCGGCGAGGTCACGTTGCACCTCGCGCAGGCGCAGGTCGCCATCGAGCACGTAGTCGACCGCAATGCGATCGAGGGTGTCGATCTCCTGGCGCATATGGGCGATGCGCCAGTCCGCCGGCAGGAAACAGTCACCCGAGTCCGGGTGCAGGTCGCCCAGAAGTAAGGCGAACAGGCTCGATTTGCCGGCGCCGTTGGCACCGATGAGACCGGCTTTGTGGCCGGCGTGCAGGGTCAGCTCGGCGTCTTCTAGCAGACGTTGCGGGCCACGCTGTAAAGTCAGGTTCTGAATTCGGATCATAATGGCGGCGGAGTCTATCAGCTTCGTTCGCAACTGGCGCGAGTAGCACTATGTCCTCTGACCTGTGGAGCTTTTCCCTGAACACTTACGCCCGTCCCGGCGTGGAAGGCCTGTGCCTGCAATTGCAGTCGGCGGGGGCGAATGTCTGCCTGCTGCTGTGCGGGCTATGGCTGGAACAACGGGGCGTGGGCTGTACCGAGCAACGCTTGCAGGCGCTTTTTCAGGTGGCCGGGCCGTGGGAGGCGAATGTTGTGCAGCCGCTGCGAGCTTTACGCACGCAATGGAAAGTTGCCGCTGCTGACGACGTCGAACTCAACGCGTTACGCGAACAAGTGAAGACACTGGAGCTGGAAGCCGAACGGCATCTGCTGTTGCAACTGGAACGTACGGCCCAGGGTTGGCCGCAAGCTGAGGTGACCGAACGATCGGCCTGGCTGGAAGGTGTGGCGGCGGGCGCCGCCAACCTGGACCGCGACGCGCTGCATCAGCTGCGCGTCGCGGTAACCGGCACTTAGGAAGCGCTGGTTGGGGTGGTGGTTGTGCTCGAAGCGGCGGCCGGGGTTGGCGCGGCGGTCGCGGTCGAGGTGGTAGCGGCTGGAGCAGGCGATGCTGCCGCAGGCGAGGTGGCAGGCTTGGCGACTGGCGCGGTAGCCGGTTTGGCCGCAGCAGGTTTGGCCGCGACTGGTTTTTTCACTGCGGGTTTAGCCGCAGGTTTGGCGGCAGGTTTTGCAGCCGGTTTTGCAGCCACTGGTTTGGCGGCGGGTTTTGTCGCGGCTGGCTTGGCAGCGCTGGCGGTGGCCGGTTTAGCGGCAGCAGGTTTAGCCGCTGGTTTTGCGGCTGAGGGTTTGGCTGCTGGCTTGGCAGCGGCAGTTTTAGCGGCTGGTTTTGCAGCAGGTTTGGCAGCGGTTTTTGCAGCAGGCTTGGCCGCTGGTTTGGCAGCGGTTTTTGCAGCTACTGGTTTAGCGGCTGGCTTGGCGGCCGGTTTCGCGGCTGCGGTTTTGGCCGCTGGTTTTGCTGCCGGTTTTGCGGCTGTTCTTGCAGCGGGTTTGGCCGCCGCCGTTTTCGCTGCAGCAGGTTTGGCTGCTGCGGTTCTTGCAGTGGCCGATTTGGCAGCAGTTGGCTTGGCAGCCGTTGCTTTAGCAGCTGGTTTCGCAGCGCTGGCAGCCACTGGTTTTTTCGCTGCAGGTTTTGCTGCGGCTTTGGCCGGCGCTTTAGCGGCCGGTTTGGCAGCAGGCTTGGCGGCTGCTCTTGCAGCAACCGGTTTGGCAGCGGCTTTCTTGGCAGGTGCCGCAGCAGGCTTGGCCGAACGCAGGGACAACGCCTTGCTCACAGCCTCTTGTACGCGACCGACACCCTGGGCCAGTTTCAGGCTTTCCTGAGCATCGCGCTTGAGTTGCAGAATGTAGCTGCGGGTCTCGGACTGACGATCCTTCAAGGCATCGAGCAAGTCTTCGAGTTGCTTCACTCCGTCCTTCGCCTTGGCTTGTGCCTTGGCCTTGCCGGCCGCCGCAGCGTCCTGCAATTTGGTACGGGATTTGTGCAGTTTTTCTTGCGCTTTACCGCGCTGCTTTTCCAGTTTGGCGAGCAGTTTTTCAGCATCAGCCAAGGCTTGGGAACAAGCGGTTTCCAAATGCTCGAGCAGGCTGCCCGAGAGTTGTTGGAGTAAGTGCAACGGAGTATTTACAGGCTTCTTGGTGGCCGACATGGTTTACCTCCTGGCTGACGTGAATGCGGCTCATACTAGACCTCTGCTGACACCGCCGCTAGGCCATGTTGACAGTATCCAAAGCGCTACGTTGCAACGGATTGAAAATGTTCTGCGTCTGCGCAAAAGCAGTTCACCGTTCAACCCATTCTCGCTGGCATAATCCCCCGCATCTCAGGTCGGAGAGTGCCCATGTCGCGTTACCTTTTTTTATCTCTGCTGGTGTGTTTTTCCGCTACTCAAGCCGCAGAAAAAACCGCTGCAAATGATGCTCACGATCTCGCCTACAGCCTGGGGGCAAGCCTCGGCGAACGCTTGCGCCAGGAGGTTCCTGACCTGCAACTTCAGGCGCTGGTCGAAGGCTTGCAGCAAGCCTATCAAGGCAAACCCCTGGCGCTGAAAGACGCGCAGATCGAACAGATCCTGGCTGACCACGAAGCCCAGGTCGCCTTGCAAACGCCGGCACCGCAAACCGAAGAAGCCCTGGAAAAAGAGCAGCGCTTTCTTACTCAGGAAAAAGCCCGGCCCGGGGTTCGTGAACTGGACGATGGAATATTGCTGACGGAGTTGACCCCTGGCAACGGTGCCAAGGCCGGACCGAATGGCAAGGTTCAAGTGATGTACATCGGTCGCCTGCCGGACGGCACGGTGTTCGATCAGAACAGCCAACCGCAATGGTTCAGCCTCGACAGCGTGATCACTGGCTGGCGCATCGCGCTGCAAAACATGCCGGTAGGTGCGAAGTGGCGGTTGGTGATTCCATCCGCCCAGGCTTACGGCGCCGATGGTGCCGGCGACCTGATCGCGCCATTCACGCCACTGGTGTTCGAAGTCGAATTGCGCGGCGCCACAAGCTGAATGACGGAAACGAAAAACGGCGCGCATAGCGCACCGTTTCGTGGGTCTTGCGGGAAGGGGTTCAGGCCTGGACCGAATCCTCTTCCTTGTGCGCGGTGTGCAGCACTTCGATTAGGCAGTCTTCCAGTTCGAAGCGTTCATGCAACAGACCACCCAGCTCCTTGAATTTCTCGGCGACGCACTTGCCTGCATCGCACAGGTCGTTGAACGCGAGCAGTTTCTCGGTGATGACGTCGATGCGCGGGTAGATGGTCTCGGCCAGTTCCAGGCCGCGAGTGTCACCAAACGCCTTGGCTTCGCCAGTGAGCTGTTCGTAGATCTCGAAATGCCCCGCCGACACGTAATCGACCAGCACGCCACAGAATTCCTGCAACGGTTTGCGGTTCTCGCCCAGTGCTTCAGGCTTGGCGCCGAGAGCATCATAGGCCCGAACCAGTTCGTGACGCTCCTGCAACCAGCGGTCGATCAGCAGATGCACTCCACCCCAGCGTTCCTGAGCATTCTGACAACTTTCGAGCATGGTGATCTCTCTTCCCTTGTGGGTCATGCTGCTCTACACCTGTCGCACTCTTGAAGGTCAAGAATCGGCCAGGCAGAGCGTCATCGAGCAACATAAATCCAATGACACGTGCGGGCCAGATTATGCCCGCACGACAATGGCTTCAAGGTACGCAGGAGATAAAGTTCATACAAGTGTTTAATCGCCCGCCATCGCCCGGTGCGACGACACGCCGCTGGGCGGTCGCTGACAGGCGATCCAGACGTGGCGCAGCAACTGATAAATACCCAATATCAGCATCGCGACGAAGAACAGCAGGCTCCATTCCGGGATGCTCAGGTCGAATAAGGTCCATGAGAGCTGCGCACAGTCATCGGCTCCCTTGAACATCCGTTTCACGACGCAGGTCCAGGGCAGGTTTTCGAATACGTCATCCAGATTGGGCGAACAGAGTGACAACTGTTTCAGCGGATCCCCCTGCAACAGCACCTGGCGCCACGCGGCGACGGTCCCGCCGAGGCTGGCAGACAAACCCATCAGCCAATAAACAAAAGACCCGAATCGCCGCGGGCCGTGCACCGAAGCCACCAGGCAAACCAGCATGAGCAGCGCGAGAAAAAACCGCTGCAACAAACACAACCCGCAAGGCTTGAGCCCGACCACATATTCCAGGTAATAGGAAACGCCCAAGGCCAGGGCACCTGCGGTGAAAGCCATGAAAAACAAGGAGCGTGAGCAGGCCAAAGACATGGCTAATCCGTAACTTTAGAGACAGGCGGTTACGGTAGAGGAAAGCGCGCCAGCCTTTCAAGACGGGCCACCACGGACACTTCATCAAAGGTGTAGGGAATTCCCGACAGGAGCGAGAGGATTTGATGTAGCCCATTGTAGGACTATGCCGATGGCGGACTACATGAAGTAAACGCCAAGGGTTTGGAGTGCGAATTTTGTGGCGAGGGAGCTTGCTCCCGCAGAGGTGCGAGGCGCCTCCAATTAGGACTGCTGCGCAGTCCAACGGGGGCAAGCCCCCTCGCCACAGGGGTTTATGCCAACGTGGAGATCACGCCCGAGCCGCTACCGGCAATGGCGCCGCCAGCAAACGTTCATCCAACAGGCCAAGGCCTTCCTGGAACAGTTGATTACTGCGTTCGGTATCGCCCAGTTGCGCCAGTAACCTGGCCAGCTCCGCACAGGCTTCCGGGTTGCGCTGCAGACGCAGGCTGCTTTCCAGATAATCCCGGGCCTTGCCCCACAAGCTGCTTTGCAGGCACAGGCGGCCCAGGGTCAGCAGCAGGCTCGGGTCAGCCGGGTGATCCTTGAGCCAGCCTTCGGCGGTTTGCAGCTGCCGCGCCGGATCGCTGCCACGCACCAGCCCATAGAGGCGCGCCAGATGACTGTCGTACTTGCGCTTGAGCGCCGCACGCAGAATCTCTTCCGCTTCGGCCTGCGCACCCAGCTGCCGCAATTGCTCGGCATAGGCCAGCACCAGCGGTGGCTCTTGACGCTGCGCCGTGCTGAGCTGCTGCCAGGCCCGATTGAGCGACTGCAAACCCACGACGCCGTCCTCCTCGCGGTGCGCGGCCAGGTTGAGGTTTTCACCCCAGGCCCGACGCTCCAGCTCAGCCAGCTCCGCCGCTGGCAGGACCTTGTCCTTGCGCAGTTCCGGCAGCAGGCGAATCACCGCCGACCAGTCGCCGCGCTGCTGATGCAGGCGCTGCAATTGACGCAGGGTTTGCACGTTATGCGGATGACGCTCGTGCATGGCGTCCAGAGTCGCCAGGGCGCCGTCGGTGTCGCCGCGATCGGTTTGCAATTGCGCGTGGCTCAAGGCAATCGCCAATTCAGCCTGGGGCTGACGCTCCAGTGCGCGCTCGAGCAAGTTGTCGCTTTCCTCGTAATGCCCTTGCTCGTTGGCGGCACGGGCCGCACCGAGGTAGTACAGCAATGGCTGGCGCTCGGCTTCAGCGGCCCGATGCAGATGGCGCTGGGCGCTGGCCCAGCGACCTTCGGCCAAATCCAGCTGACCATGTTCGATCGCCACTTGCACCCGGCGACTGCGGTTGCGACGGGACCACGGATTGACCACACCGCCGGAGGTCGTCACCAGCTCGACCAACGCCTTGATACCCCAGAACACCAGCCAAAGCACCGCCAACAAGGCCAGGCTCGCCCACAGGCTCGACTCATAGCGGAAGCTCTTGTAGGCGATCAACACGTAGCCGGAATGCTCGGCAATCGCCAGCCCCAGTACCGCGGTGGCAGCGATGACCAGGAACAGGATCACATAGAGGCGTTTCATGGCGTGGCCTCCTGCGCAGTGTTCGCGGCAGGTTTGGCCAACGGCTTGATCGAATCCTCGGCACTGACATTTCGCCGTTCCAGGTACGCCTGGACCGCGCTCAACGTACCCGTCAGGTCCGGCGTGACGACGGTGACCGGTTGCGTGCCCAGATCGGCCACCTGTTCAAGCATCACTTTGCTCTGCGGGTTGTCCGGGTTGAAGTTGCCCTTGAGCACATCCCGCGCCTCGGTCAGCGCCTGGGTATACACCGACGCCTGGCCGTTGAGCGCGGCCCACTGCGCCTGCTCCAGCGCCAGGCTCAGGGCCAGGCGCACCTGGCTCAGGCTCTGCCCTGCCAGCAGCGGACGAACATTCTTGTCGGCATTGAAGTCGATGCGGATGTAGCGCGAAACCTCATCCCACCATTGCGCCCAACGACTGGCGCCGTCGCCATCGGCGGTCAGGCCCAGCAGGGATTCGCCGCGGTCCTTGTACTCGGGTGCCAGCTCAGTGAGGTTGATCACCTGGTCACGCAAGGCGCCCAGCTTCAGAAACAGTCCGGTACGATCCGGCTGCGCGGTGCTACGCAAGGCCAGCAGCGTCTTGGCCACTTGCTCGCGGGCGGCAAAGGCGCCGGGGTCGTTCTGTTCGCGGAGGATTTCATCGGCACCCTGCACCAGGGCCTGGGCGCTGCTGATGTCCTGCAATGCGGAAAGACGCAGGCTGGCCAGGCGTAGCAAGTGCTCGGCCTCGGCCAGGCGCCAATCCTTGCGACTGGCACCGAGGACGGTTTCCAGTTTTTGATTCAAGCGTTGTTGATCGCCTTGCAGCTGCGTGACCAGTCGACGACGGTCTTCCAGCTCATCAGCGGCGGGCAATTGTTCGAGGCGTGCGGTCAGGCGTTGATCGTTGAGCTTGAGGCTCTGCGCCTGATCGTTCAGCGCCTGGACTTCACTCAACTGCTGCTGGGTATTGGCTTGCAGGTGGCGCACTTGCCACACTCCCCAGCCACCCACGGCAACACCGGCGGCGCCCAGCAACAGGGCGACGATTGCGAGTCCATTGCCCCTGCGCTGCACCGCAGCCGGTGGTGGAGTTTCAACGGGTGCATCAAGCACCGGCTGCACGTCATCTTTAGGCAAGACTGTTTCGCTCACGTATCCATCCTTTGCATTAGAGAACGGGTACGGGTTGCTCCCGTAACGCCGTCAGCAAAGCCGCGGCACTGGCGCCACGACAATCCACAACTGTTTGGGCCCCGGCGGCACGTGCCAGCTCGGCGACCCTTGGGCTTGGAACAAACAACGGCAACTGCGCCAACCGTGGCCAGGCATCGCCGGCCAATTGATGCAGGTGCTCGAAACCCTGTCCACTGCTGACCACCAGCCCGTTCAAGCGTTCCGCTGCGATCCGGTCCGGCAGCGCAGTCGTCGTATAGCTCGGCAAGCCACGACGGTACAACTCCAGGTACTCGACACTAGCACCAAGCTTGCGCAAACGCCCGGCCAGCAACTCGCGCCCGCCCTCCCCGCGCATGATCAATACCCGCGGATCGGGCCGGGCGATAGCCTCGCGCAATTGC
This sequence comes from Pseudomonas sp. ADAK2, assembly GCF_012935755.1. Classification (GTDB taxonomy): domain Bacteria; phylum Pseudomonadota; class Gammaproteobacteria; order Pseudomonadales; family Pseudomonadaceae; genus Aquipseudomonas. The sequence continues at coordinate 4,762,779 of NZ_CP052862.1, read as the reverse complement.
GCAAGTTCAAGCAAGGCTTCGCTGTCATCGCCCTCGACCGGGAAGCTCACATCGAGCCCGGCCTCTTCCAGGATTTGCGCAGTGGCGGCGCCGACACTAAACCACTTCAGGCGCGGTGGCCGAGGCCATTGCTGGCTGAGCAGATCAATGCCGAGCCTGGCCGCCGGCTTGCTCACCACAATTACCGCGCAAAACTGATCCAGATCCCGGATCACGTTGCGCATTGTGTCAGAGGTGGCAATCGGCTCGATCTCCAAAAGCGGCAGGCAACTGCTGAAAATCCCGCTTTGCGCCAACACGCTGCTCAGCGCCGCCGACTCATCCGCGGGGCGCGTCAGCAGCAGACGCCAGCCGGTCACTCGTGACCTGCCTCGCCGTAGACCGCTTTCAGAATGTCGCCGGCGCCCTGATTCAGCAGGTCTTCAGCCACCTGCACCCCCAGGGATTCGGCGTCACTGCGCGGCGCACGGGCCTCGGCATTAAGCAGCAGGCCACCGCTCGGATCGCCTACCAGCCCGCGCAACCAGATCTGCTCGCCTTCGAGCACCGCGTAGCAGGCGATCGGCACTTGGCAGCCGCCATTCAGGTGTTTGTTGAGGGCGCGTTCGGCGGTGACGCGGGTGGCGGTGTCCTGGTGATGCAGCGGCGCGAGCAAGGCGTGGATTTCGCTGTCGACGCTGCGGCATTCGATACCGACTGCGCCCTGGCCACCGGCCGGCAGGCTGTCGTCGACGCTGATGGCCGAGGTGATGCGGTCTTCGAATCCGAGGCGAATCAAACCGGCAGCAGCGAGGATGATGGCGTCGTATTCGCCGGCATCGAGCTTGGCCAGGCGCGTGTTGACGTTGCCGCGCAGGAAGCGGATTTCCAGGTCCGGGCGCCGGGTCAGCAACTGGGCCTGACGGCGCAGGCTCGACGTGCCGACGATGCTGCCCTGGGGCAGTTCATCCAGGCTGGCATAAGTATTGGAAACGAAGGCATCGCGCGGGTCTTCGCGCTCGCAGATGCAGAACAGACCGAGACCTTCGGGGAAGTCCATCGGCACGTCTTTCATCGAGTGCACGGCAATGTCGGCTTCGTTTTCCAACAGCGCTGTTTCCAGTTCCTTGACGAACAAGCCCTTGCCGCCGATTTTCGACAGTGGCGAGTCGAGCAGCTTGTCGCCGCGACTGACCATGGGCACCAGCGTGACCAGCAAGCCGGGATGGGCTTGCTCGAGACGAGCTTTGACGTATTCGGCCTGCCAGAGGGCCAGCGCACTTTTACGGGTGGCGATGCGGATTTCGCGAGAGGACATGGATCAATCCGTACTGAATAGATACGGCGGATAATAACAGCTCAGTCAAATCCACTTTGACTTGTATCAGGAACTGCTCGGCCTCCCTGGCCTTCAACGTCCGGCAATCGGGTGTGGAGTCCGCCTGTGAACGGCGGATTAAAGCTGCTGCATCATCTTGCGCACGCCGGCCACATGACGGCGGCTGACGATCAGCGCATCGCCGTTCAGGCCCTTGAGGAACAACTGGAAATGCCCAAGGGGTGTGCGTTGCAGGCGTTCGATGCGTTCGCGGGCGACCAGGGCGTTGCGGTGGATACGCACGAAACGGTCGCCGAATTCGTCTTCAAGGGCCTTGAGCGGTTCGTCCAGCAGCACTTCGCCGCCTTCGTGGCGCAAGGTCACATACTTGTGGTCCGCAATAAAGTAGACCACCTGCCCCAACGGGATCAGTTCAATGCCTTTGCGGGTACGGGCACTGATATGGCTGCGTGGGCCGCTGCCGGTTTCGGCAGCCGGGCGTGTCAGGGCGGCCAGTTGCACGCGATTGGGCCGCTCGGCCTTCTTCAAGGCTTCGAGCAACAACTCGGTGCGTACCGGCTTGACCAGATAACCCACGCCGCTGGCCTGCAACGCCTCGGCGGCGAATTCATCCGGCCCGCTGCAAAACACCACGGCCGGCGGCGCTTCACGCTCGCACAATCGCGCAGCCACTTGCAGGCCATCGAGGCCCGGCATGCGGATATCGAGCAGCACGATATCCGGCTTGTGGCTGTCGATCAGCGCCAACGCCTCTTCGCCGTTCGTGGCACCGGGTTCCATGACACTGTATCCCTCGAGTTCGCCGACCATTCGGCTCAGGCGCTCGCGGGCTAGGGGTTCGTCATCAACGATCAGGACATTCATATTGCGCTGGATTCCTGCGTGAGTCTCGCACAAGGATAGCGTAGACAGGTGAAGTGACATCCGTCACCGCGATCCACGCTAAGACTGGCGCGAGGGCCAAAAAGTGCCGCGAGACCGGCGGCTAAATTTTCATCTGCGGGGCGATTGGCAGCCCGGGCCCGCGCTGGCGAGGCATCGCCGTAGGGTTTGCTGATACACAATACGAACACCCCCTCTTTTTATAGGCAGCGGCAACGCACAGAAGTGCGCTGTTCCTACTGTCCAACTGTAGACGGTTGCCGGCGCGATATTGCTCAATTGAAAAATATCGTTGCGCAATTCCTTCCGGCGATACTCCGAGTATGGTCCGGCGCATGAGAAAAAAACGTATCGACCAGTGTCAGCGACAGGATTGGCAACCCTGTTATTATCCGCCCCAGCGTTAAACGCCAACCTTCTTCAAGCCGATACGAGCGAATTCATGAGCACTGACAAGACCAATCAGTCCTGGGGCGGCCGCTTCAGTGAACCCGTCGACGCCTTCGTCGCCCGCTTCACCGCCTCCGTCACTTTCGACCAGCGCCTGTATCGCCACGACATCATGGGTTCGATCGCCCACGCCACCATGCTGGCCAAGGTCGGCGTGCTGACCGATGCCGAGCGCGACAGCATCACCGATGGCCTGAAGACCATCCAGGGTGAAATCGAGGCCGGCCAGTTCGACTGGCGCATCGACCTCGAAGACGTGCACATGAACATCGAGGCACGCCTGACCGATCGCATCGGCGTGACCGGTAAAAAGTTGCACACCGGCCGCAGCCGTAACGACCAGGTCGCTACCGATATTCGCCTGTGGCTGCGTGACGAGATCGACTTGATTCTCGCCGAAATCACCCGCCTGCAAAAAGGCTTGCTGGAGCAGGCCGAGCGCGAAGCTGGCAGCATCATGCCGGGCTTCACCCACCTGCAAACCGCGCAGCCGGTAACCTTCGGGCACCACATGCTGGCCTGGTTCGAAATGCTCAGCCGCGACTACGAGCGTCTGGTGGACTGCCGCAAACGCACCAACCGCATGCCTCTGGGCAGCGCTGCGCTGGCCGGCACCACCTACCCGATCGACCGTGAGTTCACCGCGCAACTGCTGGGCTTCGATGCCGTCGGCGGTAACTCGCTGGACAACGTCTCCGACCGTGACTTCGCTATCGAATTCTGCTCGGCCGCGAGCATCGCAATGATGCACTTGTCGCGGTTCTCCGAAGAGCTGGTGCTGTGGACCAGCGCGCAATTCCAGTTCATCGATCTGCCGGACCGATTCTGCACCGGCAGCTCGATCATGCCGCAAAAGAAAAACCCGGACGTGCCGGAGCTGGTTCGCGGCAAGACCGGCCGCGTCTTCGGCGCGCTGATGGGCCTGCTGACCCTGATGAAAGGCCAGCCATTGGCCTACAACAAGGACAACCAGGAAGACAAAGAGCCGCTGTTCGACGCCGCCGACACACTGCGCGACTCGCTGCGGGCCTTTGCCGACATGATCCCGGCGATCAAACCCAAGCACGCGATGATGCGCGAAGCGGCGCTGCGCGGTTTCTCCACCGCCACCGACCTGGCCGATTACCTGGTACGCCGTGGCCTGCCGTTTCGTGATTGCCACGAAATCGTTGGGCACGCGGTGAAGTACGGTGTGGAAAGCGGCAAGGACCTGGCGGAAATGAGCCTGGAAGAGCTGCGCAAGTTCAGCGACCAGATCGATCAGGACGTGTTTGCCGTGCTGACCCTGGAAGGCTCGGTGAATGCCCGTGACCATATCGGCGGGACTGCGCCGGCGCAGGTCAAGAAAGCCGTGGCGCGCGGTCAGGCATTGCTCGCGAGCCGTTAAAAGCTTCGCGGGCAAGTCGAATCGTCGCACCGCTCGCTCCTACAGGTATTGCGCCGATTTTGAAACGGCGTGAAACCTGTAGGAGCGTGGCTTGCCCGCGAAGGCATTATTGAAAACGCTACAAAATCACTTCTTGGACGCGACCATCGCCAAAAACGCTGGCATCGCCGCTTCCTTATCCGCCGCGATCCGCTGCACATGCGGGTTCTGCTCCAGACGCTCCAGCAGCGCCTTGGCCGCCGGCATCTCGGCCAACAGATCGATCCCGAACAGCTTCTGCCCGACCGCACAGGCCAGCGGCACGCTGTACAGGAAATACAAATCGGCAATGCTCAGGCTGTCACCGGCCACATAAGGGGCGAACTTGCCATGCCGGCCCAGTGAGGCAAAGCCCAGCAACAATTCGGCCTTGGTCTTGTCCTTGATCGCATCCGGCACGGGCGAGCCGAAAAAGGCTTCGCCATAACAGGCGCGGCCCGGCAGCTCGATGTACAGCTCGATTTCCTTGGCCAGCGCCAGGGCCTGGGAGCGTTCGAACGGATCGCTCGGCAGCAGCGGCGGGCCTTTCTGGGTTTGCTCGATGAATTCAAGAATGATGGCGGTTTCGTTGACGAAACCCTGTTCGACGCCCAGTACCGGCACTTTGCCGCGCGGGCTGATGGCTAACGCTTCAGGGGTCGGGGCCGGGTAAAACAGCACTTCTTCGAACGGTACACCCTTCTCCAGCAGCGCCAGCTTCACCATGTTGTAGTAGTTGCTGACGGAAAATCCATAAAGCTTGAGCATCACATAGCCTCCAGGCCGTGCGGGGTTGGCAGGTGTCTTTTATAGAACGCCCGGGTGTTTCTTGCCAGCAGCATCACAGCGCTGAATGCAGGTAAACTGCCCGCCTTAACTTGAGGAGCCTGCCATGAGCGAGCCAACAGATATCGAGATCGACGAAGAAGAGTTCGCCGAGAACACCCTGGTCGAAGCGATTGAAAACCAGATCGAAAGCGACAACCCGCCAGCCGCCAAGGCCACCTTCAACAAGCTGACCCTGGTGGGTTACGAGCGTGAAGAAATCCTCAACCTGATGGCCCATGTGCTGGCCGTGGAAATCGACGCGATTCTCGAAGAAGACCGCGCGTTCAATACCGAATGGTACGAAGCCGCCCTGCGCGCCTTGCCAGAGCTGCCGCCAGAGAAGAAATAAACACGCCCGCCCCCTGTAGGAGCGAGGCTTGCCCGCGAAGGCGTCCTCGATAACGCCAAAAGCTTCGCGGGCAAGCCTCGCTCCTACAAGTAACATCTGCGCCGTTCTTCCAGACCCTGTCTACACTGGTACGCACCCCGCTGCCGGGGAATGCATCCCGAGGCGAAAAAACCCTGCTGCCAGCACTGGACATGCCGCACGAGTGGGCTCACCTTAGGGGCGCTGTCGTCCAATTCCTAGAAAGTCTGGAGTCCTTATGTCGCTTACCCCTGAGTTGGTTGCCGAACTGGAAATCCTCGCCCTCTTCAACCTGGACAGTTCCCAGGAAGGTTTGAAAATTCATCAGACCGCTGCCCCGAAAGCCATTGCCGCCGCCCAACGCCTGTACGAAAAAGAACTGATCGACCAGCCCGATGGCGGTTACCTGACCAGCCTGGGTCGTGACGCCGCGCAAAATGTCCAAACCGTCCTGACCATTCTGAGCGTTCAGGAAACAGCCTAAACGCCAGCGCATCGCCCACGGAAACCCCTGCTACGGGATTTCCGCGGGCAGTCTGTCGCCTCGCGATAGAAATCTGGCGCCAGAAATACAAATTCAGCTTAAAAGTCCCGGGGCCGAGGCGCTAAACTGCCCCTCATCCGCAGACCCTTACGTCCGAGCTTCGCGAGCCGGTTTGAGCTGACATGACCCGCACCCATGAAATACGCCCCGATCTGGACGAGGGAATCGACCGCAAGGTCCTGAGCCAGCTGCGCGCCCGTTTTCTGAAGCTCAACGAAGGCCGCATGGCCCGCGCCATGGAAGGGTTGTCGACACGCCAGCAAGGGGTGTTGACCCTGCTGCCGCTGTTTTTCCACGTCAATCATCCGCTGTTGCCGGGTTACGTGTCCGGCAGCACGCCGGCCGGGCTGTCGAATTACGAGCCTGACGCCAACACCCTCGCCGAAGCCCAGCGCCTGACCCGTTCGTTCTCCTACAAGCCGCGTCATGGCAGCAATCCACCGCGGCCGATTCATGGCCTGTTCCTGATGGGCAGCCTTGGCACTCTGGCCCAGGCCGACCAGAGCGACATGGACGTGTGGGTATGCCATGGCCCGGAGCTGAGCGAAAGCGAGCTCGTTGAGCTGCGCAAGAAATGCCAGTTGCTCGAAACCTGGGCCGCGAGCCAGGGCGCCGAGGCGCATTTCTTCCTGATTGACCCGACCCGCTTCATGCATGGCGAGCGCGATACGCAACTGAGTTCGGAAGACTGCGGCACCACCCAGCACTACTTGCTGCTGGACGAGTTCTATCGCACGGCGATCTGGCTGGCCGGGCGTACGCCGATCTGGTGGCTGGTGCCGGTCTACGAAGAGACGGGTTACCACCAGTACACCCACACGCTGCTGTCCAAGCGTTTTATCCGCGCCGATGAAACCCTGGACTTGGGGCATCTGGCGCACATTCCGCCGGGGGAATTCATCGGCGCCGGGCTCTGGCAGTTGTTCAAGGGCATCGAATCGCCCTACAAATCCGTACTCAAACTGCTGCTCATCGAGGTTTACGCCAGCGAGCATCCCAAGGTTCATTGCCTGAGCCTGCGGTTCAAACAGGCGGTATTCGCCAATCAGCTGGATCTCGACGAGCTGGACCCGTACATCGTGGTCTACCGGCGCATCGAGGAATACCTCACCGCCCGTGGCGAACCCGAGCGCCTGGAACTGGTGCGTCGCGCACTGTATTTGAAGGTCAACCGCAAGCTCACCGGCAGCAACAGTCGCACCGCGAGCTGGCAGCGCTCGCTGCTGGAGCGCCTGGCCAGCGAATGGCATTGGGATCAGCGACAACTGGCGCTGCTCGACAGCCGCAGCCAGTGGAAAGTGCGCCAGGTCAGCGCCGAACGTCGGGCCTTGGTCAACGAGCTGAATTACAGCTATCGCTTTCTGACCCAGTTCGCCCGCACCGAGCAAACCGTCAGCCTGATCAACAAGCGCGACCTCAATGTGCTGGGGCGGCGGTTGTACGCGGCCTTCGAGCGCAAGGCCGACAAGGTCGAATTCATCAACCCCGGCATCGCCCCGGACCTGGCCGAAGACACCCTGACCCTGGTGCAGGCGCCGAACAAGAAAGAACCCGGGCAAACCCAATGGGGTTTGTACAACGGCAGCCTGAACGCCCACGAGTGGGAACATTTCGCGCCGATCAAGCGCAGTCGCCAGTTGCTGGAGCTGCTGACCTGGAGCCACCGCAACGGCGTGATCGACAGCAGCACCCGCCTGGCCTTGCACCCCGGCACCAGCGACTTGAGCGAATTCGAGCTGTTCAACCTGCTCGGCAGCCTGCAGCAGAGCATCGCCCTGCCCCTGACCACCGTCGCCGAAGACGTGCTGTTGCGCCCCAGCGTGCCCGGCGAAGTGCTGATCCTGGTGAACGTTGGCGTCGATCCGCTCAAGCACCATCGCGACCTCAACATCCTGATGACCACCGAGCGCACCGACTCCCTGAGTTACGCCGGGGTGCGGGAAAACCTGGTGCTGACTCTGGACCAGGTCACGCTCAACAGCTGGAATGAAGTGCTGGTCAGCCGCTACGACGGGCCTCACGCATTGCTCGATTGCTTGCGCGACTACCTCAACAACCTGCCCAAAGGGCCGCAACAGCCGCGCTTGCGGGTCCGTTGCTTCTGCCACAACCGCGCGCAATTCATTGCCCGGCGCGTCGAAGAAATCCTCGATACCGCGCAAAACCTGTTACTGAGCAAACTCAATCATCGCTACCTGATTCAGGTCCAGCAGCATTACCACGTGCTGGAACTGGTGCCCGGGCAGGTCAACCATGTCGCCCTCGCCACCCTGCCGGCGCTGTTCGACTACCTGGGCGAAGAGCAGGCGAGCTACAGCCCGCTGCACCTGGACCCGATGGCCCTGGAAGAACAGGACCTCGCATTGCTGTTGCCGATGGGCCAGCCCGAGTGCATCCAGGTGTTCTACCGGATCACCGAGCAGCAGGCCGATCTGTACGTGCTGGATGAATTCAACGCGTTGTGGATGCAGCGCCTGCCCTATCACGACGAGCAAAGCCTACTGGTGCCGCTGCAACGTTTCCTGCAATCGATCCTCTATCGCCGGGACGCCTTGCTGCCGATGGACGCCGCCCAGCCGCTGAGCCTCGAGACGTTGTATTACCAGCTGTTGCCGTCCGGTCCTGGCCGGGCGCGTCGGGTCGAAGCGCGGCCGGCGCCGCAAACGCCGGTCAACAAGCCGTTCTACGACGTCCAGGCGATCATCGGCAAAGCCGCACCGGGGCAGGTGCAGGTCACGTTGTATTGCAATCAGCGGGAGTTTTCGGAACTGGAGTATGGCGATCAGCTGTTTACCGTGGTCGCCCGGGAAATCGTCGAGCAGCGCCGCGAGATTGAACGCTACCGCTGCTACATCACCGACCTCGACCTGTCGGGCCTGCTCGGTGATGGGCAGAGTTCCAGCAATTTGTATCTGCGCTACAAGGCCGACCTGGAGCGCGCACTGAACGAAGCGCTCGAGCAGGTCTGAAGGCATTTATTCCGGAAAGGCGCCGCCATTGGCCGGCTGCGATTCAACTTCCAGCAAGGTCATTTTCAGGGTCTTGCCACCCGGTGCCGGCCAGTCGATGTGCTGACCGACTTTCAGGCCGAGCAAGGCACTGCCTACTGGCGCCAGGATGGAAATCTTGCCTTCATCGGCATTGGCATCCTTGGGATAGACCAGCGTCAGGTGATAGTCCTTGCCGCTGATTTCTTCGCGGCAATGCACGCGCGAATTCATGGTCACGACATCCGCGGGCACTTCATCGTGACCGACCAGTGTATCGGCGCGATCCAGTTCGGTTTGCAGCGCGATAACGCCCGGCAGCGTGTCATCCAGGCTGTCGATCAGGCGTTCCAGACGTTGCACGTCCAGACGAGTAAGGGTGATGGAAGGTACGGTCATGATCCGGGCAGACTCCTTTCTTCTGCACAAAAAAAGCAAAACCCCGCCAGAAAAAGGCGGGGTTTTCACGAGCCTCGATGGGTTGAGGCGTTTCTGGACACTATCACAGCTCAATAAATATACAAGTGAGGGGAAGGGGCGCTTCAGACGCGCGGGGAGAAACACTGTGGCGAGGGGGCTTGCCCCCGTTCGGCTGCGAAGCAGTCGTGAGCTTTTTGGGGCCGCTTCGCGACCCAACGGGGTGGTACGGCATTCCGACAAGCTCCCTCGCCACAGTCAGCGCTTAGATCGAAGATTTGCGTTGTGCAGCCTGGTCGCAGATGACCCGACGGCGATCGTCGTCGGCCGAGCGCCACTCGCGGATGTCTTCGACATGGCGAAAACAGCCCAGGCAAACCTTCTGTTCATCCAGCCGGCACACCCCGCTGCACGGCGAAGGCACCGCCGGGCTGACATTGCTGTAGAGCGGCTTGGGCGGACGAACCGGCGCAGGCTCAGTCACGGTCTCACAGGCCTTCGAAATCGAAGTCGGCGCCCGCTTGCTGCTTGACGATGCGCTCGAGCATTTCGCCCAGCTGCTCTTCGCTCTTGTCGCACATCCAGCGTTCGCTCTCTTCGTCATAGTCAAAGTGGAACCCGCCGGACACCGCCGCCAGCCACAACTGGCGCAACGGTTCCTGGCGGCTGAAGATCAACTGGCTGCCGTTTTCGAACTTGACGGTGAGCACACCGGCCGAGCTCTCCAGATCGATATCCAGGTCACTCTCGTCGAAAATATCCTCCAGCGATTGCTGTGTGGCATCGACCAGGTCGTGGAAACGGGCTTCGGTCAAACTCATTGCAGGAACCTCAAAAAGTGTCTGTTCACGCTCAAGCGCCGCAAGATACGGGCGAGCCCCGGTGATTGCAAAGGATAACGACCAAGCGCCCGGTAGCGTTATGAAATATCGACGCAAGACGCAGGACAAGTTACCGCGCGTCAATCCAAGGCCCGCCGGACGGGAGCCGCGTTACATAGGCAAGCTGCCGGGTGGCCGGTATACTCCGGCGCAATTAACGCATTTTCAAGGATTTCGCCATGAAGCGCCTGATCTCTTCCCTTGCCGCGCTCCTCGCGGTTGCCTGCCTTGTGTCGGCCTGTGGTCAAAAAGGCCCGCTGTACCTGCCTGACGACTCTCAGGATCCTGCCGAGCAAGCTCAATCCTCGCAAAAGCAGCCGTCCAAAGCACACAAGCACGACGTCTACCAATAATAAGGGAACGCCATGGACGCTTTTAATTACCGTGACGGTGAGCTGTTCGCGGAAGGCGTGGCCCTGTCCGCCATCGCCGAACGCTTCGGCACGCCGACCTACGTCTACTCCCGCGCCCACATCGAAGCCCAGTACCTGGCGTATGCCGATGCCCTGGCCGGCGTGCCGCACCTGGTATGTTTTGCGGTCAAGGCCAACTCCAACCTCGGTGTACTGAATGTCCTGGCCCGTCTCGGCGCCGGTTTCGACATCGTCTCCCGGGGTGAACTGGAACGCGTGCTGGCCGCTGGCGGCAGCCCGGACAAGATCGTGTTCTCCGGTGTCGGCAAGACCCGTGAAGACATGCGCCGCGCCCTGGAAGTCGGCGTGCATTGCTTCAACGTCGAATCCACCGATGAGCTGGAACGCCTGCAAGTGGTCGCCGCCGAGCTGGGCGTTCGCGCGCCGATCTCGCTGCGCGTGAACCCGGACGTCGATGCCGGCACCCACCCGTACATTTCCACCGGTCTTAAAGAGAACAAGTTCGGCATCGCCATCGCCGACGCCGAAGACGTGTACATCCGCGCTGCGCAATTGCCGAACCTGGAAGTGCTGGGCGTCGACTGCCACATCGGTTCGCAATTGACCAGCCTGCCACCGTTCCTCGATGCGCTCGATCGCCTGCTGGGCTTGATCGATCGCCTGGGTGAATGCGGCATCTACCTGCGCCACATCGACCTCGGTGGCGGCGTCGGCGTGCGTTATCGGGATGAAGAGCCGCCGCTGGTGGCCGACTACATCAAAGCCGTGCGCGAACGCTGCGAAGGTCGCGAACTGGCCCTGGTGTTCGAACCGGGCCGCTACATCGTCGCCAACGCCGGCGTGCTGCTGACCCAGGTCGAGTACCTCAAGCACACCGAGCACAAAGACTTCGCCATCGTCGATGCGGCCATGAACGACCTGATCCGCCCGGCGCTGTACCAGGCCTGGATGGACGTCACCGCCGTGCGCCCGCGCAATACCGCAGCGCGTGCCTACGACATCGTCGGGCCGATCTGCGAGACCGGCGACTTCCTGGCCAAGGAACGTGAACTGGCCCTGGAAGAAGGCGATCTGTTGGCCGTGCATTCGGCCGGTGCCTATGGGTTTGTCATGAGTTCCAACTACAACACCCGCGGCCGCACCGCCGAAGTGTTGGTGGACGGTGATCAGGCATTTGAAGTGCGTCGCCGTGAGACGGTAGCCGAGTTGTTTGCTGGCGAAAGCCTGCTGCCGGAGTAAAACCATGCTGCTGCGTTTTACCAAGATGCACGGCCTGGGCAATGACTTCATGGTCCTCGACCTGGTCAGCCAGCACGCGCACATCCTGCCCAAGCACGCCAAGCAATGGGGCGATCGGCACACTGGCATCGGTTTCGACCAGTTGCTGATCGTCGAAGCACCGAGCAATCCGGACGTGGATTTCCGTTACCGGATCTTCAACTCCGACGGTTCCGAAGTGGAACAGTGCGGCAACGGTGCGCGCTGCTTCGCCCGCTTCGTGCTCGACAAGCGCCTGACCGCCAAGCGGCAGATTCGCGTCGAGACCAAAAGCGGCATCATCGAACTGGATATCCGCAGCGACGGCCAGATCAGCGTCGACATGGGCGCACCGCGCCTGGTGCCGGCCGACATTCCGTTCGAAGCCGAAGGCCAGGCCTTGAGCTATCAGCTCGAAGTCGACGGCAACACGGTGGAACTGGCGGCGGTATCGATGGGCAACCCCCACGCCGTGCTGCGGGTCAGCGACATCAATAACGCACCGGTGCATGAGCTGGGCCCGAAGATCGAACACCATCCGCGCTTCCCAGCGCGGGTCAATGTCGGTTTTCTCCAGGTCATCGACCGCAACCGTGCGCAGCTGCGCGTCTGGGAACGCGGGGCTGGGGAAACCCAGGCTTGCGGCACCGGCGCCTGTGCTGCGGCGGTGGCCGCGATCAGCCAGGGGTGGATGGATTCGCCGCTATTGATCGACCTGCCCGGCGGGCGTCTGTCCATTGAATGGGCAGGCCCTGGCCAACCCGTCTTGATGACGGGTCCGGCAGTTCGCGTATATGAAGGACAAGTGCGTCTTTGAGAGAGCCAAATCCATGAAAGACAAGCCTCAGGTTCCCGCCCTACAGCCCGACGAATCCCCTTCCGAAAGCCTCGAGGCGGCGGCGATTGCCGCGTACCTGGAGGCTCATCCGGATTTCTTCGTCGAGCACGAAGAACTGCTCCCGGCCTTGCGCATTCCCCACCAGCGCGGTGACACCGTGTCGCTGGTGGAACGCCAGATGACCATCCTGCGCGACCGCAACATCGAGTTGCGCCATCGTCTTTCGCACTTGATGGACGTGGCTCGCGACAACGATCGCCTGTTCGACAAGACCCGTCGCCTGATCCTCGCGCTGATGGACGCCGCCAGCCTGGAAGACGTGGTGATCAGCGTCGAAGACAGCCTGCGCCAGGATTTCCAGGTGCCCTTTGTCAGCCTGATTCTGCTGGGTGATAACCCGATGCCGGTCGGCCGCTGGGTCACTCACGCCGAAGCGCAAACCGCCATCGGCGGCCTGCTCTCGGAAGATAAAAGCGTCAGCGGCAGCCTGCGTGAGCACGAACTGGACTTCCTGTTCGGTGAAGAACAGCGCAAGCAGATCGGTTCCACGGCCGTCGTCGCCATCAGCCACCAAGGCATCCACGGCGTCCTGGCCATCGCCAGCCGCGATCCGCAGCACTACAAAAGCTCGGTGGGCACGCTGTTCCTGAGCTACATCGCCGAAGTCATGGGCCGTGTACTGCCTCGGGTCAACAACTCCCTACGCTCGGTACGCTGATCGTGGAACGACAACTGGACGCTTACTGCGAACACCTGCGCAGTGAGCGGCAGGTGTCGCCGCATACGCTGTACGCCTACCGCCGCGACCTCGACAAAGTGCTCGGCTGGTGCGTCAAACAGAACATCGACAGCTGGGCCGCACTGGATATCCAGCGCCTGCGCAGCCTGATCGCGCGCCTGCATTCCCAGGGGCAATCGTCCCGCAGCCTGGCGCGATTGCTGTCGGCGGTGCGTGGGCTTTATCACTACCTGAATCGCGAAGGCCTGTGCGACCACGACCCGGCCAACGGCCTGGCACCGCCCAAGGGCGAACGTCGCTTGCCGAAAACCCTCGACACTGACCGGGCGCTGCAACTGCTGGAAGGTGCGGTCGAGGATGACTTTCTGGCGCGGCGGGATCAGGCGATTCTGGAGTTGTTCTATTCCTCGGGTTTGCGCCTTTCGGAGCTGACCGGGCTGAATCTGGATCAGCTCGATCTGGCCGACGGCATGGTCCAGGTGCTCGGCAAGGGCAGCAAGACCCGGCTGCTGCCAGTAGGCAAAAAGGCTCGCGAAGCGCTGGAGTTGTGGCTGCCATTGCGCGCCATGACCAATCCGGCGGACGACGCGGTGTTTGTCAGCCAGCAAGGCCGGCGCCTCGGCCCACGGGCGATTCAGGTGCGGGTCAAGGCTGCCGGCGAACGCGAGCTGGGACAAAACCTGCACCCGCACATGCTGCGGCACTCCTTTGCCAGCCACTTGCTGGAGTCCTCACAAGACCTGCGCGCGGTGCAGGAACTGCTCGGCCACTCGGACATCAAGACCACCCAGATTTACACCCACCTGGACTTCCAGCACCTGGCAACGGTCTACGACAGCGCCCATCCACGGGCCAAACGCATCAAAGGCGATGAGTCATGAGAATCCAGTTGATCACCTTCGACCTCGACGACACCCTGTGGGACACCGCCCCGGTGATCGTCAGCGCCGAAGCCATGTTGCGCGAATGGCTGACCGAACATGCGCCAAAGTTGGGCGCAGTGCCGGTGGAACATTTGTGGGGCATTCGTGAGCGGGTGTTGAGCAACGAACCTGGCTTGAAGCATCGCATCAGTGCCCTGCGTCGGCGCGTGCTGTTCCATGCGCTGGAAGATGCTGGTTACGATCACGAACAGGCTTCTGACCTGGCAGATCAGAGTTTCGAAGTGTTTTTGCATGCCCGGCATCAACTGCAGATCTTCCCGGAAGTGCAGCCGACCCTGGAAGCGCTGGCCAACCATTACGCTCTCGGCGTGGTCACCAATGGCAATGCCGATGTGCGTCGCCTGGGGTTGGCGGACTATTTCAAGTTTGCGTTGTGCGCCGAAGACATCGGCATCGCCAAGCCGGATGCGCGACTGTTTCATGAGGCCTTGCAGCGTGGCGGTGCGACGGCCGAGACGGCGGTGCACATTGGCGATCATCCGGGCGATGACATTGCCGGCGCCCAACAGGCAGGCTTGCGCGCGATCTGGTTCAACCCGACGGGCAAGGCCTGGGAAGCGGATCACTTGCCGGATGCGGAGATTCGCAGCCTGACGGATTTGCCGGCGTTGCTCGCGCGCTGGAACGCCGCCTCCGCCTGACCTACCGCTATCGCGAGCAAGCTTTGCTCCTACGGCGTGGTGCCACGCCTTTTGTTTCGCTCATGAAAAAGCCCGCAGCGACGGCGGGCTTTTTCAGCAAGCAAGCCAGTAGCAGGCGCTTAGATAGGCCGGCTGCCGTACTTGTTGTCAGGCTTCTTGGGCGGATCGGCGACCACGTTGGCCTCCACTTCCTGCACCTTGCCACCTTTGGCCAGGAACTCTTCCATGGCCTTGGCCAGGGCGTCGCGTTCCTTGTTTTTGGCTTCGACGCTTGGCAGCTCATCGACTGACACAGCAGCCTTGGCCTTGCCTTTGGCGGTCGGAGCCGGCGTTTCACCGCCGTCGTCGTCAGCAACGTCTTCCGCTGCTGCTTCCAAGCCTTCTTCGGCCTCGTCTTCGTCGCCTACTTCGAGGTCGTCGTTTTCCAGATCATCGTCGCTCATGTTCTACCTCATGACTTGCGAAAAGCAGATTAGTTATAGCCCAGCTTCGCCATCTGTCGAAGGCTGCCGGAAAAAATTCTACAACCGCTGGCAACCAGCGGTTTATGCCCCTTCACCGTGCACGGTGGCGAGGACTTTACGGGCACCGCCAAAATCACGGTGCTCGCCCAGATAAACACCTTGCCAGGTTCCCAACGCCAGTCGGCCTGCCGAGATCGGCAAACTGAGCTGACAGCCAAGCACGCTGGCCTTGAAGTGCGCCGGGAGGTCGTCCAGGCCTTCGTCGTTATGCTCATAGCCGTCTGTTCCTTGTGGGATCAGACGATTGAAAAATCGTTCGAAGTCGCGACGTACCGCCGGATCGGCGTTCTCGTTGATGGTCAACGACGCCGAGGTATGCTGCAGCCACAAATGCAACAGACCGACCCGACACGCCTTGAGTTCAGGCAAGCCGGCGAGTAACTCGTCCGTTACCAGATGAAAGCCCCGAGGCCTTGCCCGCAGGGTAATCAGAGTCTGTTGCCACATACAGTTCTCCGCACGTTCGGGGCGCATTCTAGCGCGCTCTGGGAAAAAACAAAGGCCCTAATATTCCTGCATTGCTGTAAGTTTTTCGCCCCAGAAAAACCCTCGTCGTAAACACGACTTAAGCCGTAGGAAAAAACCTTTCAGCTACCTCTTTAATGACAAATCCCGGACAAAAAAATGCCCGGCAAGCCGGGCAAGTTTTTTTCTGCGCGTCTTACAAGTTGTAGCCGCGTTCGTTGTGTTGTGCCAGATCGAGGCCGACCGCTTCTTCTTCCTCGGTCACACGCAGACCCATGACGGCGTCCAGGACCTTGAGAATGATGAAGGTGACGATCGCGGTGTAGATCACCGTGAAGCCCACGCCTTTGGTTTGAATCCAGACTTGTGCGGCGATGTCGGTAACGGTGCCGAAGCCACCCAGGGACGGTGCAGCGAACACACCGGTCAGGATCGCGCCGAGAATACCGCCGATACCGTGCACACCGAAGGCGTCCAGGGAGTCGTCATAGCCGAGTTTGCGTTTCAGGGTGGTGGCGCAGAAGAAGCACACCACGCCAGCGGCCAGGCCGATAACCAGCGCGCCCATCGGGCCCACGGTGCCAGCGGCCGGGGTGATTGCCACCAGACCGGCGACCACACCCGAAGCGATGCCCAGTGCACTTGGTTTACCGTGGGTGATCCACTCGGCGAACATCCAGCCCAGTGCAGCGGCGGCGGTTGCGATCTGGGTGACCAGCATCGCCATACCGGCAGTGCCGTTGGCCGCAGCAGCAGAGCCGGCGTTGAAGCCGAACCAGCCGACCCACAACATGGCCGCGCCCATCAGGGTGTAACCGAGGTTATGCGGAGCCATCGGGGTGGTCGGGAAGCCTTTGCGCTTGCCCAGTACCAGGCAGCAGATCAGACCGGCCACACCGGCGTTGATGTGCACCACGGTGCCGCCCGCGAAGTCGAGCACGCCCCAGTCCCACAACAGGCCGCCGTTACCGGACCAGACCATGTGCGCAATCGGTGCGTAAACCAGGGTGAACCAGATGCCCATGAAGATCAGCATCGCGGAGAATTTCATCCGCTCGGCGAAGGCACCGACGATCAGCGCCGGGGTGATGATGGCGAAGGTCATCTGGAAGGTCACGAACACCGCTTCAGGGAACAGCGCGGCCGGACCGGTGATGCTGGCTGGCGTGACACCGGCGAGGAACGCCTTGCCCATGCCGCCGAAGAACGAGTTGAAATTGACGACGCCCTGCTCCATGCCGGTGGTGTCGAACGCAACGCTGTAGCCATAAATGACCCACAGGATGCTGATCAGACCGGTAATGGCGAAGCACTGCATCATCACGGAAAGAATGTTTTTGGAACGAACCATGCCGCCGTAGAACAGCGCAAGGCCCGGAATGGTCATGAACAGCACGAGGGCTGTCGAGGTCAACATCCAGGCGGTGTCGCCGGAATTGAGGACTGGGGCCGCCACTTCGTCTGCCGCCATAGCCAGGCTGGGCATTACGAGGGACAACAGGGCTCCTAGCCCTGCGAATTTACGCAGAGTCATATTGTTTTCTCCTGGGGCGTTGGGTGTGTGGCGGCTTAGATTGCGTCGGTATCGGTTTCGCCGGTACGGATGCGAATCGCCTGTTCCAGATTGACCACGAAGATCTTGCCGTCACCGATCTTGCCGGTGTTGGCTGCCTTGGTTATCGCCTCGATAACCCGGTCAAGATCCTTGTCGTCAATGGCGACATCAATCTTCACCTTGGGCAGAAAATCGACCACGTACTCCGCGCCGCGATACAGCTCGGTGTGACCCTTCTGCCGACCGAAGCCTTTGACTTCAGTAACGGTAATGCCCTGCACGCCGATCTCGGACAACGACTCGCGTACATCGTCCAGTTTGAACGGCTTGATGATGGCAGTGACTAGCTTCATGAAAACTCTCTCCCGAATTGGTGGACTTGCCCCAGGAAAACAAACCCGTCTCAAGTCTAAGCGCAGTGCCTGGCTTTGTAACGCATCGTCGGCCCAACCTGCCCGTCCGACGCCAGCTAACCACTCCGTACGAAACTTCCCCGTTTCGTGTGGCGCACTGCATTCGTCACAGCGACTGCATCAGTGCATGGGTCAAGGGTGACTAAGCAGAAAGCTTGCCATCTCGCCAAAACCCACTGAATTCAATCTCTTGGCCGCTGCTGCAAGCCACTTCCCACCAACACCGATGACATTACGCACAACAACAGTGCGCTGCCGTCCGTCCGCCTGCGCGAAAAGCGTGCATCCCTGCCTGCGGATTTGACTATAGACACTGCGTGGTACACTGCCCGCCATTGTTTCCAGGACCTTTCCCATGCTCGCGCCCAAAGACTTCCTCGACGCCCTGAGCGGCACCGCCTCCCGCCTCTTTAGCGGCGAAACCCCGCTGCCGAAAAGCGAAATCGAAAGCCAGTTCAAGGCGTTGCTGCAGAGCGGCTTCAGCAAACTGGATCTGGTGAGCCGGGAAGAGTTTGATAGCCAGATGGTGGTGCTCGCACGCACTCGGGCACGGCTGGAAAGCCTTGAAGCGAAGGTCGCTGAGCTGGAAGCGAAGCTCAACCCGCCTGCCGACGCGGAGTAACTGATCGTTCCCACGCTCCGCGTGGGAATGCCGCCAGGGACGCTCCGCGTTCCGCTTTGTATATGTCCTGTAGGAGCTGCCGAAGGCTGCGATCTTTTGATCTCCAGCCTCGCAACAATCTCGGCAACGTCCTACAAAGATCACTACCGCCGTCCGATAGCGTCGCAAAGCGCCGGGTCCTAAGCTCATTCTCAGCTGACTTATTCAGCACTGGGTTTGGCGACCTGGAACCAAGCTATGCACGCAACCACATCCGATTATGGGTATCTCTCCCAATTCGAAATATGGCGGCTGCGTGTGGGAGACCTTCGGGTCTGCCGGTATTCGCTTGGCCGGTTCGCCAACCCGCACGCAGCTGCCACCCTTATTGTTTGGCGACGATAAGTGGCAGTGATCTATCAAGCGAATTTGAGAACTGTTTATGGACGACAACTATCTAGTCCCCCACGTCTTCACCCGCCACAAACTCCACCTCCACGCCCTCCTCCTCCAAAACCAACCCTGGTTCAGCGCCCGCGACCTCGGCCGCCTCCTGCGCCTCTACCTCGACGAACGCGCCGTGCGCAAACTCGACCCCGACCAACACCAAACCCTGCAAATGCTCATCCACGGCACCATCGAAAACACCCTGCTCATCAGCGAATCCGGTGTTTACGCACTCCTGATCTACCACTACTGCCCCGAATACCGAGGCCTGCGCGAATGGCTGACCCACGACGTAGTCCCAGCCCTCAGAGACGCCCAGCAACCGACCTCAGCCGAACGTCCGATTTTGAGCCTGCTGAACTGGCCAGAGATGTCGTTGAGCTTGCTGCACTGGAATAACCAGCCGTGGATTCGGTTGCAGGATGTCCCGCATATGCTGCCGGAGGGTGAGCGGCCACGGCGTGCGGTGAATGCGCCTTGGTGGAAGCGCGCTTCCCGGGTGTTGCAGTCCCTTTAACAACAATCTGCACCACACAAACTGTGTCTGTATGTCTGTTGGCAGCATTAGCCCACAACTAACGCTGCCATTTCCTACATCCGACCGCTTTTAATCTAACGCCCTTCAATAACCTAAGTACGGTCCTACAGAATGCGGCTCCCGCGCCTGATTACGTGACCACACTCCAGCCCTTTATCTTTCATCGTCCCGATCCCAACAGAACACGAACGATGAGAAGAAAAGGAAAGGGTACGGCGCTCCGCGACCAGACTCTTAAATCGAATGCACGCAAGCTAGCGCACAAAGCCTTCATCAAGGACTGTGCAGCTCAAGGTCTAGAGATAGATACGTCGGTGATAAGTTTTGATCCTATTACCTCTGTTGCGATTGATGCCTCTCATCAGTGGACAGAGGCAGTCATATATCCGTGGGATAGCATCCCGGACTGGAAGTGTAAGGACGCCAAGGGTTTCGATTTGGCGATCTGGTATTCACAGAAGCTATGTGGCCTGTGCTATGCGACCCCAAGAAGAAGTACTGTCTGCGTAAAGATCATCCTTTTACAGGGGCACCCAGACAAAACCCATCCACTTCGCGGGTGGATCGCCCAAATGGCGCTATTGGCGGCAGAGTTTTACGCGCGGATGCTGGGGTGCAAAGAGATCGAGATACAAGATCCTGACGCTAACGTTGTCTCCTACTATCAGGAGTTCGGATTCAATTTTGACGAGACCAACCGCCTTGTCATTTACGTGGATGGCCAATAACATCAACTCATGATCCAGACACACGAGGTGTCTATGAACCAGAAAAAACGAAAGGCTAAGCTGTTATTAGTTTATGAGCTTCATGCCGAGGCGCTCCGCCTTGCCGGTACTGTGTCTGCAAATCAACGACGCTTTCTTGAAGTCGGTGCAGCTCGTGGCAAAGAACTTGAGCCTCCGGGCCTGCTTGCCGGTGTGAGAGCCTGAACCCAGTCGCGGAGGACAGAGTCAGACGCTTGCCGGGATGATCAAATTTGCATAGGCTTCCCGTCGTGGGTGTATTTGTTGAGGAAGCGCAGGCCTCGGCCTCACCGAAGCCTGCAAATAAAAAACCGCCAACTCAAGGCGGTTTTTTTTCGCCTCCGATTCAGCTTTCGCCAACATCCTTCATCGATCCAGGCAACGTCCTACAACAACCTCATCCCGCGACTGATTACGTCGGCACTCCCCTCTCCCTTACGCTTCCCCCATCAGGAAGACACTCGCAACATCCTGCGAAAGTTTGGCACCTGCGCCGCCGCACGACCCGGCTACCCTTCTAAAACCGCAGGAAGCGGTTCCCGTGAAGCTCAAGGAATGACCATGTCCCTCTCCATCGTCCATAGCCGCGCCCAGATTGGTGTCGATGCGCCCGCCGTTACCGTAGAAGTCCACTTGGCCAACGGCTTACCGTCGCTGACGATGGTCGGTTTGCCCGAAGCGGCGGTGAAGGAAAGCAAGGACCGGGTGCGTAGCGCGATCATCAATTCCGGCCTGCAATTTCCGGCGCGACGGATCACGCTGAACCTCGCCCCGGCGGATTTGCCGAAGGATGGCGGGCGGTTTGATTTGGCGATTGCGCTGGGGATTCTGTCGGCCAGTGTGCAGGTGCCGACGTTGACCCTGGATGACGTGGAATGCCTCGGGGAGTTGGCACTGTCGGGCGCGGTGCGGGCGGTTCGCGGTGTGTTGCCGGCCGCGTTGGCAGCGCGCAAGGCCGGGCGGACGTTGGTGGTGCCGCGGGCGAATGCCGAAGAAGCGTGCCTGGCGTCAGGGTTGAAGGTGATTGCGGTGGATCATTTGCTTCAAGCGGTGGCGCACTTCAATGGCCATACGCCCGTGGAACCCTACGTTTCCGATGGCTTGTTGTACGCCAGCAAACCCTATCCCGACTTGAATGAAGTGCAGGGACAACTCTCTGCCAAGCGAGCGCTGCTGATTGCGGCGGCGGGCGCTCATAACTTGCTGTTCAGTGGGCCGCCGGGCACGGGGAAAACCTTGCTGGCGAGTCGTTTACCGGGACTATTGCCACCCTTGGCCGAGACGGAAGCGTTGGAAGTCGCTGCGATACAGTCAGTCGTCAGTTGTATGCCGCTGAGCCATTGGCCACAACGACCGTTTCGCCAACCGCACCACTCTGCGTCAGGCCCGGCGCTGGTCGGTGGCGGCTCAAAACCTCAACCCGGCGAAATCACCCTCGCCCACCATGGCGTGCTGTTTCTGGACGAACTCCCGGAGTTTGATCGCAAGGTATTGGAGGTTCTGAGAGAGCCACTGGAGTCCGGCCACATCGTGATTTCCCGCGCCAAGGACCGCGTGCGCTTCCCGGCGCGCTTCCAACTGGTAGCCGCGATGAACCCCTGCCCCTGTGGATATCTTGGCGAACCCAGCGGCAAATGCAGTTGCACACCGGATATGGTCCAGCGCTACCGCAACAAACTCTCCGGGCCGCTGTTGGATCGCATCGATCTGCACCTGACCGTCGCTCGAGAAGCCACGGCGTTGAATCCTTTGCCCAAACCCGGTGATGACACCGCCACCGCCGCCAAACGGGTCGCCGACGCAAGGGAGCGGCAACACAAACGCCAAGGCTGCGCCAATGCGTTCCTCGATCTGCCGGGCCTGCGCAGGCACTGCAAGTTATCCACAGCCGATGAAAACTGGCTGGAATCAGCTTGCGAACGACTGACGTTGTCACTGCGAGCAGCGCACCGACTGCTCAAGGTAGCCCGAACCCTGGCGGACCTTGAGCAAGTCGATGGCATTACCCGCGAGCATCTGGCCGAAGCGCTGCAATATCGGCCCACAGCGAGCTGACCGTGATCACTCCTTCGTCAAATCCACCAACGGCGCCTGCCTTACCTCAGTCGCCCGTCCACCCTGAATTTCATTCACCCGCGTCAACGCCTTATCCACAGCCCCTTTATCCGCCAACAAGCTGTAGCGAATCTGGAACTGTTTCTGCTCCTTCACCCCAATCGTCGGCACCAAACCCAGTGGCCGTTGATACCGGCGGTTGTAGGAAAAACTCGTCCCCGGCTCAAGCCCGGTGACATACCCCTGCCCTTGGGTATCGGTGTTTTTCCACAGGGAGAACACCGGCAACTGCTGGGTATTGAAACCAACCGACACCCCAAGGCTACCGGCCTTATTGTGCAGCACAGTCAGCGTGTCGCCCTTGGCATCGCCATACGGCACGACGTTGTAAACGGTTTCGTCGTAATCCTTGGTCGGCGCGCGGTAGGTTTGCCAGTCCGGCAAGTCGCCCTTGGCCTTGTCGTTGAATGGCGAGACCTGCTTCACCGGCGCGGCGAAGCGGGCGCCCTGTTCCAGGAACGGGGTGCTGAAGTTGCTGTGGTAGAGCGCCTGGTATTCCTTTGGATAGTCGCCGTTGTTGGTTAATGTGTCATTGAGGGCAAACGCAACACTGCCGGGCTCGGTGACCAGTTCGGTGAGCACCGAGAAGTCGACTTTCTTGAACGCCTGTTCCTTCAATTCGCCGCGCAGGCTGATGGCGTACGGTGGTTTTTCGTCGATGTGCAGGGTGACTTTGCTGGCCGGGATGTTGGCGGCGCGGCCGTGCAGGGTCAGCAGTTCGCCATTGTCCATGCCGGGGTGGCCGACCCATTCGTAGCCGCAGCGGGCGACGAGTTCGTTGAAACCTTCCAGCCAGCCCAGGCCGCCGCGACCATTGAGTTCGATAAAGGACGGATTGACCACGTCCTTGACCGGCGAATCCCAACCCATGCGCACATTGCCTACAGACGCTTGCAGGACGTTCATCCCGCGAGTCGGCACCACCGAGAGTTTCAGCGTGCCGTTGTCGATGTCGACGATGCTGACGCCCTCCTGCCGACCACCGTGCAAGGTGCGCAGGGTCACGGAGAAGGGCTTGTCGGTTTTCACCCCCAGTTGTTGGCTGGTGATTTGCCAGTTCTGCGCGGCTTTGTCGGTGTCGAGCAGGACGTAGTCCCAGGCCATGGCGTGGGAGGCAGTAGAGAGCGCACTGAGCGCTACGATGAGTTTGAGCGGGGACATGAGCGATGCCTTTCTTGGAGTTGTGGCATTTTTATAGTCTTGCAGAAACGATTCAGCAAGCTTAAAAACACCAACAACCAAGGCAATCGCCTAAAAGACGTTGATTCGGGGTTTGGGGATGAAACGAAAGTTGGGGTGATGCCATCGTGGGCAAGCCTTGCTCCTACAGACTCAAGGCTTGCCTTTTGATGTCAGCGGAACCGGTCAACCTCTTGGCGCAAGCCTGCCGCCAGCGATTCCAGCTCTTTGGCGGTGATCGCCAGATTCGACACAACTTCGCGCTGCTCGCTGTTGGCCAGGGCAATGCTTTGCAGGTTGCTGCTGAGCAAGGTCGCGGTGCTGCTCTGTTCCTGGGTCGCAGTGGTGATCGCCGCGAACTGCTGACCTGCCGAACGACTCTGCTCATCAATCCGCGCCAGGGCCGACGCGACGTTGGCATTACGCGACAGGCCTTCCTGCATCAGTACATTGCCCTGCTCCATGGTGCTGATGGCGTTGCCGGTTTCCTGCTGGATGCTCTGGATCATCCCGGAGATTTCATCCGTGGCTTCACGGGTACGCGACGCCAGGTTGCGCACCTCATCCGCGACTACGGCAAAACCACGCCCCTGCTCGCCGGCCCGAGCCGCTTCGATGGCCGCGTTGAGCGCCAGCAGGTTGGTCTGGTCGGCAATCGCGGTAATTACCCCGACGATCCCGCCGATTTCCTGGGAGCGCTGGCCGAGGGTGTTGATCACCGTCGCGGTGCTGTTCAGTGCGCCAGCGATTTGCTCCAGTGAAGAAGAAGCTTCCTGCATCGACGTACGACCAATCTGGGTTTGCTGTGCGTTTTCCTGAGCCATGCGCTGGGTGTTGCCCATGTTGTCGGCGATGTTCAGGGAAGTGGCGCTGAATTCTTCCACGGCGCCGGCCATGCTGGTGATTTCGCCGGACTGCTGCTCCATCCCTTCATAGGCACCGCCTGACAAACCGGACAAGGCCTGGGCGCGGCTGTTGACCTCTTCCGAGGCCTTGCGGATGTGTTCGACCATGGTCGACAGGGCCTGGCTCATCTGGTTGAACGCACGCGCCAACTGGCCGATTTCATCGTGACTCGACACGTTCAGACGCACGCTCAAATCACCGGCGCCCAAAGCTTCGGCCTGACGCACCAGATCGCCCAGCGGAGCCAGTTTGCTGCGCAACAGCCAGACCGCCGAACCCACTGCAATCAACATGGCCAACAAACTGCCGATGGCCAGTTGAATGCCCACGCTCCACGTCACGGCGCTGATTTCGTCTTGCGGCATGCTCGCCACGACCGACCATGGGCCGCCCTCGAACGGCACCGCGACGCTGTAGAACTCCTCGGATTTGTCGCTCCAGAACTCACCTTTGCCCGGCGTCTTCGCCAGTGCCGCGATGGCCGGGACTGCTTTGTCTAGTGCTTCCACGCCAGCAATCGGCACCAGCCATTTGTTTTGTTCGTCGAGCAGCGCCAGGGAGCCGGTCTGGCCGATGCGGAAGCGCTTGAGGTTTTCAAACTGCGCGTTCTGCGCGTCGGTGTAATCGAATCCTACGAACAACACGGCAATCACCTTACCGCCGCTGTCACGTACGGGGGTGTACTGGGTCATGTAGGAACGTTCGAACAACAAGGCGCGACCGACATAGCTCTGCCCCGCGATCAAGCGCGCGTAGGCCGGGTGGGCGTGATCGAGCAAGGTGCCGATGGCCCGAGTGCCGTCCTGCTTGCTCAGGGAGGTGCTGACCCGAACGAAGTCTTCGCCGCTGCGCACGAACAAGGTCGCGACGCCGGCAGTCATTTGCTTGAACTCGTCGACTTCCTTGAAGTTGTTGTTCAACACTTCGCCGCCCAGGTGCAAGCCCGGGGTTTGCACGCCCGCCACGGTCACCGGCTCATCCGGGTGCACGCTGAGGCCGGCGCTGAAGCGCTTCTCGAACAGACCGCTGAGACGCTGGGTGCTTTCGCGTAGCGTGCCGTGGAATGTGCTCAATTGGTCAGCGAGCAAGCGGGCCTCACTGGCCAGGTGCTCTTCGCGGGTGGCAAGGTTGGCGGTGTCCAGCGAGCGCAGGGCGAACACGGTGCTGCCGCTGATGACAATCGCCAGGATCACGGCAAGCGCGAGACCAAGCTGTGAGGCGATCCGGGCACGGGGTTGAGACATGACAGCTCCTGGCCAAGCGACCGGGATCCTCCTTGATCCGGCTCTACGCTCAGCAAAATTTCGAATAATGGGAATAACGCGAAACCGGCACGAAGGTTCCACTAGCAGATTTTCGGCGGCAAACCTGAATACTTGAGTGATTAACCCGGTTATAGCGCATGGCCACTATATCGTTTCAGCTCAACCGTTCAACATCCGGCAGTTCCATGGCCCGCACTTCTCCTTGCAGGAAATCGCTGAGCCGCCGCATGCGCTCACCGCCGGGGCGGGTTTTCGGCCAGACCAGGTAATATTTCTCACCGCTGGCAACGGCAGTCGGCCACGGCAAACTCAGACGACCCTGTGCCACATCCTCGGCCACCATCAGCAAATCCCCCATCGACACGCCATAACCCCGGGCGGCGGCGATCATGCCCAACTCCAGCGTGTCGAACACCTGCCCGCCCTTGAGCGACACCTGATCGGCCAGGCCCATGCGCTCCAGCCAGTTGCGCCAGTCGCGGCGGTCCGGTGCCGGGTGCAGCAGTTCGGTGGTAGCCAGCCGAGCGACGTCCCAGGGTTGGTCGTCCAGCAAATTGGGGGCGCCCACCGGGATCAGCTCTTCCGGGAACAGCAGCGTCGTCTCCCAATCCGGTGGGAAATTTCCTCGGCTGAGGATCACCGCGCAATCGAACGGTTCGTGGTTGAAGTCGACGGTGTCGATGTCCATCCAGGCGCTGGTCAGTTGCACTTCGTTGCCCGGTTGCAGATGCCGGAAACGGCTGAGCCTTGCGAGTAGCCAGCGCATGGTCAGGGTCGACGGGGCTTTCATGCGCAGGATGTCGTCTTCGGCGCGCAAGGTGTTGCAGGCACGCTCCAGGGCGGTGAAACCTTCACGAATGCCGGGCAGGATCAACCGCGCCGACTCGGTCAATTGCAGGTTGCGCCCGCTGCGGTGAAACAGCCGACAGGCGAAATGCTCTTCGAGCGTACGAATATGCCGACTGACCGCACTTTGGGTAATCGACAGTTCTTCGGCCGCGCGGGTAAACGAGCTGTGCCGCGCCGCCGCTTCGAATGCGCGCAGGGCATACAAGGGAGGCAGCCGACGTGACATGGAGAAAGCTCCTATAGCGGGATGAGGCCAACTTATCAGAAAGCTCGCTGGATGAGTTTTAATCATGCCACCCATCCTTTTTATCCCTTTGTGCAAACCCCGCAGAGCGCCGAGAATCGAGCCTTTCCTGTTTACTCTGCCAATGGAGCGTGATGACCATGCAGCATCCAGCACGTACCGAACTCTGGGCCATCCTGCGGCTGGCGGGGCCGTTGATTGCCTCGCAGTTGGCGCACATGTTGATGGTCCTCACCGACACCCTGATGATGGCGCGCCTGAGTCCCGAGGCACTGGCCGGCGGTGGCCTGGGCGCGGCGACTTACTCGTTCGTGTCGATTTTCTGCATCGGCGTGATCGCGGCGGTCGGTACGTTGGTGGCGATTCGTAAGGGCGCCAACGACATCGTCGGCGCCGCGCGGCTGACTCAGGCCGGTTTGTGGCTCGCTTGGTTGATGGCGCTGGTGGCCGGTTTGCTGCTGTGGAACCTCAAACCGGTGCTGCTGCTGTTTGGCCAGACCGAAACCAACGTGCACTCCGCCGGGCTGTTCCTGACGTTCCTGCCGTTCGCTTTGCCCGGCTACCTGAGTTTTATGGCCCTGCGCGGCTTCACCAGCGCCATCGGCCGGGCAACACCGGTGATGGTGATCAGCCTGTGCGGCACCGTGGCCAACTTCGTCCTCAACTACGCGTTTATCACCGGGATGTTCGGCTTGCCGAAAATGGGCCTGGTGGGGATCGGCCTGGTGACCGCGATTGTTGCCAACCTGATGGCCGTGGCGCTGGCGCTGCATATTCGGCGGCATCCGGCCTACGACGCTTATCCATTGCGCCAAGGCCTGTCGCGGCCGAACCGCCAGTACCTGAAAGAACTGTGGCGCCTGGGCCTGCCCATCGGCGGCACTTACGCGGTGGAAGTCGGGTTGTTCGCCTTTGCGGCGCTGTGCATGGGCACCATGGGCAGTACGCAACTGGCGGCGCACCAGATTGCCCTGCAGATTGTGTCGGTGGCGTTCATGGTACCGGCGGGGTTGTCGTATGCGATCACCATGCGCATCGGCCAGCACTACGGTGCCGGGCAACTGCTGGATGCGCGGCTGTCCGGCCGGGTCGGGATCGCGTTTGGCGGTGCTTCGATGCTGGCCTTCGCCATGGTCTTCTGGCTGTTGCCGAATCAGTTGATCGGCTTGTTCCTCGACCATAACGACCCGGCGTTTCGCCCGGTCATCGACCTGGCTGTGAGCCTGTTGGCGGTGGCAGCGTGGTTCGAGCTGTTCGACGGCACGCAAACCATCGCCATGGGCTGCATTCGCGGGCTCAAGGATGCCAAGACCACGTTTTTGGTGGGTTTGGGTTGCTACTGGCTGATCGGCGCGCCGGCGGCGTGGATGATGGCGTTCAATTTGAACTGGGGGCCGACGGGCGTCTGGTGGGGCTTGGCGCTGGGGCTGGCGTGTGCGGCCGTAAGCCTGACGCTGGCGTTTGAATGGAAGATGAAGCGGATGATTCGGCGTGAGCCTGCGCCGCAGCAGCGTTTCGAGGTCCCTCAGCCAGACTGAGATCCCGTGTAGGAGCGAGGCTTGCCCGCGAAGGCGTCGTGTCAGTTGACAACGATGTCGACTGACACGACGCCTTCGCGGGCAAGCCTCGCTCCTACAGGTTTTGCGTTAGCTCACGATTTCGAGGGCGGGCTGCTGGCTGGAACCGAAGGTCAGGTATTCAACCAACTCCGCCAACGGCAACGGCTTGCTGATCAAATACCCCTGCACCTGATCACAGCCAAAGCCGCGCAACAAATCCAGCTGCTCCGGCGTTTCCACGCCCTCGGCCACCACTTCCAGGTTGAGGTTGTGCGCCAGGTTGATCATCGCGTGCACCAGTTTGCGGTTCTCTTCCCGTTCTTCCATGCCGCCGACAAAACTCTTGTCGACCTTGAGCAAGGTGATCGGCAGGCTGTTGAGGTGCACGAACGACGAGAACCCGGTGCCGAAATCGTCGAGGGAGAAACGCACGCCGAGGCGTCCGAGGGCATCCATGGTCTGCTTGACCAGATCGCTGCGGCGCATCACCGCGGTTTCGGTCAGTTCGAATTCCAGCCATTGCGCTTCGACGCCGCGCTCGGTGATCAGCCGGCTCAACGTCGACAACAACTGGCTGTCCTGAAACTGCCGGAACGACAGGTTGATCGCCATGTGCAACGCCGGCAAACCCCGCTCGCGCAACGCCTGCATGTCGCGCAGGGCCCGGGAAATCACCCAGTAACCCAGCGGCACGATCAAGCCACTTTGCTCGGCCAGCGGTACAAACTCGCTCGGCGGCAGCAAGCCCCGCTCGGCGTGACGCCAGCGCACCAGGGCTTCGAGGCCAACGATCTGGCCGTCCTCAAGGTTCAGGCGTGGCTGGTAATGCAGTTCCAGCTCATCGCGACGCAAGGCCCGGCGCAGTTCGCTTTCGAGGTCGGCGATGCTGCGGGCGTTACGGTTGATGCGTTCGTTGAAGATGTGAAAGGTGCAGCCCTGAGTGCTCTTGGCCTGCTGCATGGCGATGTGCGCGTGCCACATCAATGGATCGGCACCGGCCTGGGCCCGGGCGTGGGCAATCCCGAGGCTGGAGCCGATCAACAGGCTTTCGCCGTCGATCCAGTATGGCTCGGACAGCGCCTCGGTTATGCGTTCGGCCATCCATTCGGCCCGTTGCGGTGCGCGGCGGGTGTCGATCAGCAAGGCGAATTCATCGCTGCCGAGGCGCGCCAGTTGATCGCCGGCCTCGAGCTGGCTTTTCAGCCGCGCGACCACTTGCAGGATCAGTCGGTCACCCGCCTGATGACCGAGGGCGTCGTTGGCGT
This sequence comes from Pseudomonas sp. ADAK2, assembly GCF_012935755.1. GTDB lineage: Bacteria > Pseudomonadota > Gammaproteobacteria > Pseudomonadales > Pseudomonadaceae > Aquipseudomonas. The sequence goes on along the minus strand of NZ_CP052862.1, from coordinate 4,733,236 downwards.
GACGGAAGTTGTCGAGATCGAGGTGCCCGAGGGCCAGGCCACGACCGTCGTGTTCCGCCAAGCGTGCCGCAAGCAAGGTCTGGAAACCCTGGCGGTTGGCGATGCCGGTCAGCGGGTCTTGTTCGGCCAGGCGTTGCAGGGTGTTTTCCAGCACGCCGCGTTCGCGCACATGGCGCAGGCAACGGCGCAACATGCCGGGGTCGAGCAGATCACGCACCAGCCAGTCACTCACACCGTCGGGCGGGGTCAGCGGCTCGTGCTCGAGCAGCAACACCGTCGGCAGGCTGCAACGGCCAGGCAGAGGCTGAAGGGTCGGGATCGTCAACAACACCGCGCTGCGGTTGTCATCGAACAGACTGCTGACCGACTCCCAACTCGGGGCGCTGATCAGCACTGCCGAGCTCCCCATTGGAGCCAGACACTCGCGCAACAACGCTGCCCACGCCGGCTCTTCGGCCAGTAGCAGCAAACGCAAGGGTTCGACAGGCGTAGACAAGCTAGCTCCCTAGACTCTGCAATGATGTAGGCGGCGGGCATTATGCCGCGCCGGTAACCAATGACCAAATGACATCGGTTATCAAACACGGCTGTGCATCTGGAATACGAACATTAGCCGCAAATTCTCCGCGCATCCTGCGTGAAAGTAACAAAACCGGCAAATAGAGATCGCGTGCTGCGTCACAAGTCGGAGAGAGCAGCACAATTCGCTGAGCCTGTTAAAATGCCGGCCCATTTCGCAAATGACTCCCTGATTCCGTATGTCCCGACTCAATCCCCGGCAGCAAGAAGCCGTGAACTACGTCGGCGGCCCTCTATTGGTGCTCGCCGGTGCAGGCTCCGGCAAGACCAGCGTGATCACGCGCAAGATCGCGCACTTGATCCAAAACTGCGGCATCCGTGCCCAGTACATCGTCGCCATGACCTTTACCAACAAGGCCGCGCGGGAGATGAAGGAACGGGTCGGCACCCTGCTCAAGGGCGGCGAAGGCCGTGGCCTGACCGTGTGCACCTTCCACAACCTGGGCCTGAACATCATCCGCAAGGAACACGTGCGGCTGGGCTACAAGCCGGGCTTCTCGATCTTTGACGAGACTGACGTCAAAGCCTTGATGACCGACATCATGCAGAAGGAATACGCGGGCGACGACGGCGTCGACGAGATCAAGAACATGATCGGCTCGTGGAAAAACGACCTGATCCTGCCGCCCGAAGCCCTGGAAAACGCACGCAACCCCAAGGAACAGACCGCCGCCATCGTCTACACCCACTACCAGCGCACGCTGAAAGCGTTCAACGCGGTGGACTTCGACGACCTGATCCTGCTGCCGGTAAAGCTGTTCCAGGAACACGCCGACATCCTCGAAAAGTGGCAGAACAAGGTCCGCTACCTGCTGGTGGACGAATACCAGGACACCAACGCCAGCCAGTATTTGCTGGTGAAGCTGCTGATCGGCACACGCAACCAGTTCACCGTGGTCGGCGACGATGACCAATCGATCTACGCCTGGCGCGGCGCCCGCCCGGAAAACCTGATGTTGCTCAAGGACGATTACCCGTCCCTGAAAGTCGTCATGCTTGAGCAGAACTACCGCTCCACCAGCCGCATCCTGCGTTGCGCCAACGTGCTGATCTCGAACAACCCCCACGAGTTTGAAAAACAACTGTGGAGCGAGATGGGCCACGGCGACGAAATCCGCGTGATCCGCTGCCGCAACGAAGACGCCGAAGCCGAGCGCGTGGCCGTCGAGTTGCTGACCCTGCACCTGCGCACCGACCGGCCGTACAGCGACTTTGCGATCCTGTATCGCGGGAACTACCAGGCCAAGCTGATCGAGCTGAAGCTGCAACACCACCAGATTCCTTACCGACTTTCCGGCGGCAACAGCTTTTTCGGACGCCAGGAAGTGAAAGACCTGATGGCCTACTTCCGCCTGATCGTGAACCCGGATGACGACAACGCCTTCCTGCGGGTGATCAACGTGCCGCGTCGGGAAATCGGTTCGACCACCCTGGAAAAGCTCGGCAACTACGCCACCGAACGCAAGATCTCGATGTACGCCGCCACCGACGAAATCGGCTTGGGCGAGCATCTGGACACGCGCTTCACCGATCGCCTGTCGCGCTTCAAGCGCTTCATGGACAAGGTCCGCGAGCAGTGCGCCGGCGAAGACCCGATCTCGGCCCTGCGCAGCATGGTCATGGACATCGACTACGAGAACTGGCTGCGCACCAACAGTTCCAGCGACAAAGCCGCCGATTACCGCATGGGTAACGTCTGGTTCCTGATCGAGGCGTTGAAAAACACCCTGGAGAAAGACGAAGAAGGCGAGATGACCGTCGAAGACGCCATCGGCAAACTGGTATTGCGCGACATGCTCGAACGTCAGCAGGAAGAGGAAGACGGCGCCGAAGGCGTGCAGATGATGACCTTGCACGCCTCCAAGGGCCTGGAATTTCCCTACGTGTTCATCATGGGCATGGAAGAGGAAATCCTCCCGCACCGCTCCAGCATCGAAGCCGACACCATCGAAGAAGAACGCCGCTTGGCCTACGTCGGGATTACCCGCGCACGCCAGACGCTGGCCTTCACCTTCGCCGCCAAGCGTAAGCAGTACGGCGAGATCATCGACTGCGCGCCGAGCCGCTTCCTCGATGAACTGCCGCCGGACGACCTGGCCTGGGAAGGCAACGACGACACCCCCGTTGAAGTCAAAGCCGTTCGCGGCAATACCGCATTGGCGGATATACGCGCGATGTTAAAGCGCTAGAATCGACTACTTTTTAACCAGCCCTGGACGCACAGGCGTCCTTAGAGGAAAGCTTCATGGAAGCACTGCACAAGAAAATTCGCGAAGAAGGCATCGTGCTTTCCGATCAGGTCCTGAAAGTCGACGCCTTTCTGAACCACCAGATCGACCCGGCCCTGATGAAGCTGATCGGCGACGAATTCGCCACGCTGTTCAAGGATTCGGGCATCACCAAGATCGTCACCATCGAAGCCTCGGGCATTGCCCCGGCGATCATGACCGGCCTGAACCTCGGCGTGCCGGTGATCTTCGCCCGCAAACACCAGTCCCTGACCCTGACTGAAAACCTGCTGTCGGCGACCGTTTACTCGTTCACCAAGCAGACCGAAAGCACCGTGGCGATCTCCCCGCGCCACCTGACCAGCAGCGACCGCGTGCTGATCATCGACGACTTTTTGGCTAACGGTAAGGCGTCCCAGGCGCTGATCTCGATCATCAAGCAGGCTGGCGCGACGGTTGCCGGTTTGGGGATCGTGATCGAGAAGTCGTTCCAGGGCGGGCGGGCGGAACTGGATGCGCAGGGTTATCGCGTTGAGTCGCTGGCTCGGGTGCAATCCCTGGCTGGCGGCGTCGTGACCTTCATCGAGTAACCCTACACCGTCCATGATCGTTCCCACGCTCCGCGTGGGAATGCAGCCCGGGACGCTCCGCGTCCCATCCAAGCCGAACGCGGAGCGTCCGAAGTGGCATTCCCACGCAGAGCGTGGGAACGATCAGGCTTGCGCGGTGGCCTTGAGGCCCGTAAGCAACAACCGCTGAAACAAATCCTCCTTCAGCCCTTCCGGCTTCTCCAGTTGCATCCGCTCCAGATGCTCCGGGTATTGCGAAGCCTCCGGCGCATCCAGCGCAGCCTTGCCCAATTCCAGAATCTCGCTCAGCTTGAACTTGCTCTTCAACCAGTTCAGCGCCCGCAACACGTCCCGCTCCACCTCAGTGAAATCACAGCCCAGCGGATACTCTGGAAACAGGTTCGGGTGTCGCGCCTGAATGGCCTGCAAACGTTGCGGATTATTGTCGGCAAATCGCGGATCGAGGCGGAAATTCTTCGGCAGCTTGCCAACGTTCTGCGCCTGTTCGATCAACCCCGGCTGAAAGCGTGAATCGCTGATATTGAGCAACGCCTCGATCACCGCCGAATCGGTTTTGCCGCGCAAATCGGCGATGCCGTATTCGGTGACCACGATGTCCCGCAGGTGCCGTGGGATCGTGCAGTGGCCATACTCCCAGACAATGTTCGAACTGACCTCCCCGCCCGACTCGCGCCAACTGCGCAGGATCAGCACCGAACGCGCGCCTTCCAGCGCATGGCCCTGGGCGACGAAGTTGTACTGCCCGCCGACGCCGCTGAGCACCCGCCCGTCCTCCAGTTGATCCGCCACGCCGGCGCCCATCAGGGTCATGGTGAACACGGTGTTGATAAATCGCGCATCCAGGCGCTGCAAACGCTTGAGTTCTTCCTGACCGTACAACTCGTTGATGTAGCTGATGCGGGTCATGTTGAATTCGAGGCGTTTGCTCTGAGGAAAGTCGCGCAGGCGCTCGTAGAAACTGCGCGGCCCGAGGAAGAACCCGCCGTGCACCGAGATGCCGTCTGTTTGCGCGGCCTCGTCGAGGGTGCCGTCGTTGGCCTGTTGCTGGGTCGGCACATCCGGGTAAACCTTGCGCCGGATGATTCCGGCATCGGCCAGCACCAGCAAGCCGTTGACGAACATTTCGCTGCAACCGTATAGACCCGTGGCGAAGGGATCGACGCCGCCTTCGCGATCTATGAGTTGCGCCCATTGGCTGAGATTCAGATCCGCCAACAACGCTTTGTACCCGGCGTTATCGGCCTGGCGTGCGAGCAACGCCGCGGTCAACGCATCGCCCATGGAGCCGATGCCGATTTGCAGCGTGCCGCCATCGCGCACCAACGTACTGGCGTGCAGACCGATGAAATGATCCTGGAATCCCACCGGCATGTTCGGCGTGGAGAACAGTGTGGTGTTGTCTTTCTCGTCGATCAGCAGGTCGAACGCGTCCATGCCGACTTCGGCATCACCGGGCATGTAGGGCAAATCGTTGTGGACCTGGCCCACCAGCAGGATCGTCTCCCCCGCTTCTCGCCGTTTGGCGATCATCGGAAACAGATCGAGGGTGATGTCCGGGTTGCAGCTCAGGCTCAGCCGATCGGGATGTTCGCTATGGCTGGCCACCAATTGCGCCACCAGGTTCAAACCGGCGGCATTGATGTCCCGGGCGGCGTGGCTGTAATTGCTGCTGACGTAGTCCTGCTGGGCTTGGGCGCTGTGCAACAGGCTGCCGGGCTGCATGAAGAACTGCTGGATCTGGATGTTGGATGGCAGGCTGTCCCGTTGCAGTTCAGCGAGAAAATCCAGCTCCGGGTAATCGCCGAAAACCCGTTCGATGAAGGGTTCGAGAAAGCGCTTCTGCAGACCATCGCCCAATGCGGGACGACCGAGGCACAGGGCGGTGTAGATCGTCAGCCGCCGCTCGGGCAGTTGCGCGATGCGCTGGAACAGCGCATTGACGAAGTGGTTGGGTTTGCCCAACCCCAGGGGCAGGCCCATGTGAATATGCGCCGGCAACCGTGCCAGGACGTCATCGACCGCTTGCTCGATAGAACACAGCTGCACCATCTGATCCTCCCTTACATTCCGTGAATTGGGGTTGGACCGAGCTTGTCGGGCCTTTGCTGCAAAGAATAGTCCCCAAGGGTAAATCGCAGACACAAAAAAGCCGCTCGCAAGCGGCTTTTTCGCTGAAGATGAAGGCTTATTTCAGGCCGGACATCTTCTCGATTGCACCCTTCAGCTCAGGATCGGAGCAGTCGGCGCAGGTGCCTTTTGGCGGCATGGAATTGATACCGGAGATCGCTTTCGCGAGCAGGCCGTCAACACCACCTTCCTTCTTGGAGCGCTCGCCCCAGGCCGCCGCGTCACCAATTTTCGGTGCACCCAACAGGCCGGTACCGTGGCAAGCGTTGCAATGTTTTGCAATCACTTCATCAGGGGTCTTGGCCCCACCGCCGCCTGCCGAAGCAGCGACTTCCATCCCTTTGCACTCTTGACCCGTTACACAGACCTGGCCGACTGGCTCAAGGCGCTTGGCGATGTCGTCATTCGTTGCAGCTTGTGCGCTCACAGCCCAAAGGGCCAATACAGTTGCTGGTGCAGCCAGCATTTTCATAATTAGGTTCACGCGTTCACCCTCAATGGTGGCTATTCACGCCCACGGCCACGGTTCGCAGGCGGGCGCAAGTATAACGGCAAGCCCGCCACACTGAAACAACCCCAAAGTCGAAGGGGTCTTGTTGTGTGGCGTAAAACGGTTCGGGCGCCTTCGCAGTGCTGGCAGGACGCCTCTTTTCTTAGAAATTCGCTGGCGTGGCTGCGCTGATTAGTCGCGCAGGCGCGTCGAACGGATTCCGGAAACGGTGCGGCTTGGTACTTTCAAAGTAGTAGCTGTCGCCGGCTTCGAGCACAAAAGTTTCAGCGCCGACCACCAATTCCAGCCGACCTTCCACCAGAATCCCGGTTTCCTCGCCCTCATGGGTAAGCATCTCGTCACCGGTATCGGCGCCTGGCGGGTAGATTTCGTTGAGGAACGCGATGGCCCGGCTTGGGTGCGCCCGGCCGACCAGCTTCATGGTCACGGCACCGTCGGAAATATCGATCAGCTCGTTGGCCTTGTAGACGATCTGGGTCGGTTTTTCCTGCAGGATCTCTTCGGAAAAGAACTCGACCATGGACATGGGAATCCCGCCCAACACTTTGCGCAGCGAACTGATCGAGGGGCTGACGCTGTTCTTCTCGATCATCGAAATGGTGCTGTTGGTGACACCCGCGCGCTTGGCGAGCTCACGCTGCGAAAGACCTTTGAGCTTACGGATGGATTGCAGTCGTTCACCGACGTCCAATGCTGGAGCCTCCAAGGATTCAGGTTGTAGAAATATTGAGCGTTATCATGGCGACAGCGTTCAGTATTTACAACACTTTGGCCTGAATCCTGTTCGGCGCGGCGACTTCCGGCGCGCGGTGCTTCGGCTCAAGCCCCGGAATAGAGCAGCGGCACCCGGCGCAGGTTGCAGAAGATCTGGTACGGAATCGTGTCGGCGGCCATGGCCACTTCGCTGGCCAGGATGTTTTTGCCCCACAACTCGACGGTCGAACCGAGGCCGGCTTGCGGCACATCGGTCAGGTCGATGCAGAGCATGTCCATCGATACCCGGCCAAGCAATTGACTGCGCTGCCCGGCGACCAACACCGGCGTGCCGGTCGGCGCGTGACGCGGGTAGCCGTCGGCATAACCCATGGCGACCACGCCAATGCGCATCGGCTTCTGGGTGATGAATTTGGCGCCATAGCCAACCGGTTCGCCGGCCGGCAGTTCGCGCACACAGATGACTTTCGATTCGAGGGTCATCACCGGTTGCAGGCGCGACGCCACGGCGTTGGCTTCTTCAAACGGCGTCGCACCGTAGAGCATGATGCCCGGGCGTACCCAATCGCTTGGAATCTGCGGCCAACCGAGCACCGCCGGCGAGTTGCGCAGACTGACCTCGGCGGACAAACCCTGGCGTGCAGCCTCGAATACCGCGACCTGCTCGGCACTGGCCTGTTCGTGCAGCTCATCGGCGCGGGCGAAGTGGCTCATCAGCACGATTTTCGCCACTTTGCCGCTGGCCAGCAGCCGTTGATACGCGGCCTGGTAATCCTTTGGATGCAAGCCAACCCGGTGCATGCCTGAGTCGAGCTTGAGCCAGACCGTGATCGGCTTGCTCAGCGAGGCTTTCTCGATCGCTTCGAGTTGCCACAGCGAATGCACCACACACCAGAAGTCATGTTCGACGATCAGCGACAGCTCATCGGCTTCGAAAAAGCCTTCCAGCAACAACACCGGCGCCTTGATACCGGCGGCGCGCAGCTCCAGCGCTTCTTCGATACAGGCCACGGCAAAGCCGTCCGTCTCGGCTTCCAGCGCCTGGGCGCAACGCACCGCGCCATGGCCGTAGGCATCGGCCTTGATCACCGCGAGGGCCTTGGCCCCCGGCGTGACTTCACGGGCGATCTGGTAGTTGTGACGCAGGGCTTGAAGGTCGATCAGGGCACGGGCAGGACGCATGGCGGCAGACTTCTAGGCGGTCATGGGAATAAAAAACCGGCGCTGGCTGACGGCGTAAACCGCCAACAGCACCGGGAGAGGGATCGTTACAAGCGGTTAAGGCAGTGCGGCAACCACTGACAGCTCAACCAGGATTTCCGGTTCGCACAGCTTCGATTCAACCGTAGCGCGGGCCGGGGCGACGCCTTTTGGCAGCCACTTGTCCCACACCGCGTTCATGCCGGCGAAATCCGCGTCGATGTCTTTCAGGTAAATCGTCACCGACAGTAGGTGGCTCTTGTCGGTGCCGGCCAGATCAAGCAAACGCTCGATATTGGCCAAAGTTTCTCGGGTCTGCTGTTCAATCCCGGCGCTCATGTCATCGCCGACCTGCCCGGACAGGTACACCGTACCGTTATGGGCGACGATCTGACTCATACGTTCATTGGTGAGCTGGCGCTGGATTGCCATGTTTTGCGGACTCCTTGATTTTGCTGCCATAACGGGAAATATCGAGGCCTTCGGCGCTGATCTGCGGCGTTTTCTTCGCCATCAGGTCAGCCAGCAAACGACCGGAACCGCAAGCCATGGTCCAACCGAGGGTGCCGTGGCCAGTGTTCAGGAACAGGTTGCTGAACGGGGTCGCGCCAACGATCGGCGTGCCGTCCGGGGTGGTCGGACGCAGGCCGGTCCAGAAACTCGCCTGGGCCAGGTCGCCGCCCTGAGGATAGAGGTCGTTGACGATCATCTCCAGGGTTTCGCGTCGACGCGGGTTCAGCGACAGGTCAAAACCGGCGATTTCCGCCATGCCGCCAACGCGGATGCGGTTGTCGAAACGGGTGATCGCGACCTTGTAGGTCTCGTCGAGAATAGTCGAAGTCGGGGCCATCGCCGGGTTGGTGATCGGCACGGTCAGCGAGTAACCCTTGAGCGGATAGACCGGGGCCTTGATGCCCAGCGGCTTGAGCAGTTGCGGCGAGTAGCTGCCAAGGGCCAGGACGTAGCGATCAGCGGTTTCCAGCTTGCCGTCGATCCACACACCGTTGATGCGATCACCGGCGTAGTCGAGACGCTGGATGTCCTGGCCATAGCGGAACTCCACACCCAGCTTCACGGCCATTTCGGCCAGGCGGGTGGTGAAGATCTGGCAGTCGCCGGTCTGGTCGTTCGGCAGGCGCAGGGCACCGGCGAGGATGTCGGTGACAGCGGCCAGGGCCGGTTCAACCCGGGCAATGCCGGCGCGATCGAGCAGTTCGAACGGCACACCGGATGCTTTCAGCACGGCGATGTCTTTCGCGGCGTTGTCGAGCTGGGCCTGGGTGCGGAACAGTTGGGTCGTACCGAGGCTGCGGCCTTCGTAGGCAATGCCGGTTTCGGCGCGCAATTCGTCGAGGCAGTCACGGCTGTATTCGGACAGGCGGACCATGCGCTCTTTGTTCACCGCATAACGGTTGGCGGTGCAGTTGCGCAGCATCTGCGCCATCCACAGGTATTGGTCGATGTCGGCGGTGGCCTTGATCGCCAGCGGCGCGTGGCGCTGCAACAGCCACTTGATGGCCTTGAGCGGCACACCCGGCGCGGCCCACGGCGAGGCATAACCCGGCGAGACCTGCCCGGCGTTGGCGAAACTGGTCTCCATGGCAGCGGCCGGCTGCCGGTCCACCACCACCACTTCAAATCCGGCACGGGCCAGATAGTAAGCACTGGCGGTACCGATGACGCCGCTACCCAAGACCATAACGCGCATTTTCATATCCCTCATCGCGGCGTACCGCTGACGTGTGTTGTGCAAACCGAAGATGTGGGCAGTTTAAAAAAGATTAGCCAGTGCTTTTCACTATATAAGTGCCTATATTTGGCGACAATTCTCGGCAAAAACCCTTTTCACGGAGGCGCATCCCCTATGCGTACCAACACTCAGACCAAACGTGAGCTGGACAAGATCGACCGCAACATCCTGCGGATCCTGCAAGCGGACGGGCGCATCTCCTTCACCGAGCTGGGGGAAAAGGTCGGCCTGTCGACCACGCCCTGCACCGAGCGGGTCCGTCGGCTGGAGCGCGAAGGGATCATCATGGGCTACAACGCCCGCCTGAATCCGCAGCATCTGAAGGGTAGCCTGCTGGTGTTTGTCGAGATCAGCCTCGACTACAAATCCGGCGATACTTTCGAAGAGTTCCGACGCGCGGTGCTGAAATTACCCCATGTGCTGGAGTGCCATTTGGTGTCGGGGGACTTTGATTATCTGGTGAAAGCGCGGATTTCCGAGATGGCTTCGTACCGCAAATTGCTCGGCGATATCTTGCTCAAGCTGCCGCATGTGCGCGAATCCAAGAGCTATATCGTGATGGAAGAGGTGAAAGAGAGTTTGTGTTTGCCGATTCCGGATTGAGCCCAGCGGATCGTTCCCACGCTCTGCGTGGGTATGCAGCCCGGGACGCTCTGCGTCCCAAAAGCCGAACGCGGAGCGTCCGTTGAGGCATTCCCACGCAGAGCGTGGGAACGATCACACGAGGACTTGCCGGGTACTGGCCATGTACTCATGAATCTGCTTCTCCACCCGAGGATGAATCAGCTCCACCGGCCCGCGCCCGTTGGGGCATGGCAAGGTCTTGGTGGTGCCGAACAGGCGGCAGATCAGCGGCCGCTCGTCATACACGGTGCATCCGTTCGGCCCCAGGTGTACGCAGTTGAGTTCGTCCATCGCCGCATCCTGCTCGGCGCGGGTCTTGCGCGGCAGGCGCGACATTTCTTCCGGTGAGGTGGTGACCGGACCACAGCAGTCATGGCAGCCCGGCACGCACTCGAACGAGGGGATTTGCTGGCGCAGGGTGCGAATTTTCTGACTGTTGCAGCTCATCGAAACGGTGACCAAAAGCGGAATAGACCGGGATTCTGACGCATCCGGCCCATTCCATACAGCCGCAACCGACCAGTGTTGCTCGCGTCGAAAGGTCCGGCTTATGCTCCGTCCACTTTTTCAAACACAACAATCGGGAACACACGCATGAATGCCCCTGCCCGACACACCGCCTCTTATTACGCCGCCAGCAGCCTGCCGCAGCCCGAGCATCCACTGCTTCAGGGCGAGTTGACGGCGGATGTGTGCGTGGTCGGCGGCGGGTTCTCCGGGCTGAACACCGCGTTGGAACTGGCCGAACGCGGCCTCAGCGTGGTGCTGCTGGAAGCACACAAGATTGGCTGGGGCGCCAGCGGCCGTAACGGTGGGCAATTGATTCGCGGTGTCGGCCATGGCCTCGATCAGTTCGCCAACGTCATCGGTGCCGACGGCGTACGTCAGATGAAACTCATGGGCCTGGAAGCGGTGGAAATCGTCCGACAGCGGGTCGAGCGTTTTCAGATCCCCTGCGACTTGACTTGGGGCTACTGCGACCTCGCCAATAAACCCCGCGACCTCGAAGGTTTCGCCGAAGACGTCGCAGAACTGCGCAGTCTCGGTTACCGCTACGAAACCCGCCTGCTGCAAGCCAACGAAATGCATTCAGTGGTGGGCTCAGACCGTTACGTCGGTGGCTTGATCGACATGGGTTCCGGGCATTTGCATCCACTGAACCTGGCGCTCGGCGAAGCGGCAGCTGCGCAGCAATTGGGCGTCAAACTGTTCGAGCAATCGGCGGTCACCCGCATCGATTACGGCGGCGAAGTGAAAGTCCATACCGCCCAGGGTTCGGTCCGCGCGAAGACTCTGGTGCTGGGCTGCAACGCCTACCTCAACGGCCTCAACCCCGAACTCAGCGGCAAAGTACTGCCCGCCGGCAGCTACATCATCGCCACCGAGCCGTTGAGCGAAGAACAGGCGCACGCCCTGCTGCCGCAGAACATGGCGGTCTGCGACCAGCGCGTGGCACTGGATTACTACCGGCTTTCGGCAGATCGGCGCTTGCTGTTCGGTGGCGCTTGCCACTATTCAGGTCGGGACCCGAAAGACATCGCCGCGTATATGCGGCCGAAGATGCTGGAAGTGTTTCCGCAACTGGCCGGGGTGAAGATCGATTATCAATGGGGCGGCATGATCGGCATCGGCGCCAATCGCTTGCCGCAGATTGGCCGACTCAAGGATCAGCCGAATGTGTATTACGCCCAGGCGTATTCCGGGCATGGGGTGAATGCCACGCACCTGGCGGGCAAGCTGTTGGCTGAAGCCATCAGCGGCCAGCACAGTGGCGGGTTCGATCTGTTTGCCCAGGTGCCGCACATCACCTTCCCCGGCGGCCGGCATTTGCGTTCGCCGTTGTTGGCGCTGGGAATGTTGTGGCATCGGATGAAAGAGTTGGTTTGAGATCGTTCCCACGCTCCTGCGTGGGAACGATCATGACTAAATCCGCCAGAACGGCTTAAGCCCCTCCGCCAACGCCTCCTCCCGACTCAACCCGACATCCCGCAGTTGCTCCGGGGTCAGGTTCAGCAACGCCTTGCGCGTGTGCAGACGATGCCAGAACAGGTCCCAGCGACTGAGGCAGGACGGTGCGTTGCGCAGGGACGCCTCACGGGTGCCGTGGTTCTGCCCTGCCGCCAGTTCCTGACTGTGTAACGTCAGCCGCACATCGCTCAAGCCGTTCATGTTGATCGCTCCTGTTTACTTGGGTAGCCAGAGGTTTCATCATGCGCGGACGGCGAAAAGCATTACAGATTCAAAGCCACTGTATTATTTCCATACAGATTTAGCGCTCTAAGGTCTGAATCACGTATTTTTGCCCCATCTGTACCGGTTAACCGAATCACCTGCATCGAGGCTGCGCCATGACCCTTTACGTCAATCTCGCCGAATTGCTCGGCACGCGGATCGAACAGGGCTTCTATCGCCCCGGCGACCGGCTGCCCTCAGTCCGGGCGTTAAGTGTCGAGCACGGGGTCAGCCTGAGTACGGTGCAACAGGCTTATCGGGTGCTGGAAGACAGCGGGCTGGCAACGCCGAAACCCAAATCCGGCTACTTCGTGCCGGTCAGCCGCGAGCTCCCGGAACTGCCCGCCGTCGGCCGTCCGGCGCAACGCCCGGTGGATATTTCCCAGTGGGATCAGGTGCTGGAATTGATCCGCGCCGTGCCGCGCAAAGACGTGGTGCAACTCGGTCGCGGCATGCCGGACATCACCACGCCGACCATGAAGCCGCTGCTGCGCGGGCTGGCGCAGATCAGTCGGCGCCAGGACATGCCCGGCCTGTATTACGACAACATCCACGGCAACCTCGAACTGCGCGAACAGATCGCCCGGCTAATGCTCGATTCCGGCTGTCAATTAAGCGCCGCAGACCTGGTGATCACCACCGGTTGCCACGAAGCGCTGTCCACCAGCATCCGCTCCATCTGCGACCCCGGCGATATCGTCGCGGTGGATTCACCGAGCTTCCACGGCGCCATGCAGACCCTCAAGGGCCTGGGCCTGAAAGCTCTGGAAATTCCTACCGACCCGATCACCGGCATCAGCCTCGATGCGCTGGAGCTGGCCCTGGAACAATGGCCGATCAAGGCCATACAGTTGACCCCCAACTGCAACAACCCCTTGGGCTACATCATGCCGGAGGCGCGCAAACGGGCCTTGTTGAACCTGGCACAGCGCTTCGACGTGGCGATCATCGAGGACGATGTGTATGGCGAACTGGCCTACACCTACCCGCGCCCGCGCACGATCAAATCCTTCGATGAAGACGGCCGCGTGCTGCTGTGCAGTTCCTTTTCCAAGACCCTGGCGCCGGGGCTGCGTATCGGTTGGGTCGCACCGGGGCGCTATCTGGAACGGGTGCTGCACATGAAATACATCAGCACCGGCTCCACCGCACCGCAAGCGCAGATCGCTATCGCCGATTTCCTCAAGGGCGGGCACTTCGAGCCGCATTTGCGGCGGATGCGCAGCCAATACCAGCGCAATCGCGACATGATGATCGATTGGGTCACACGCTACTTCCCCGCCGGCACCCGGGCCAGTCGTCCACAGGGCAGTTTCATGCTGTGGGTCGAACTGCCGGAAGGCTTCGATACCTTGAAACTGAATCGTGCGTTGCACGACCAAGGCGTACAGATTGCCGTCGGCAGCATCTTTTCGGCCTCGGGCAAGTACCGCAATTGCTTGCGCATGAACTATGCCGCCAAGCCGACGCCGCAGATCGAGGATGCCGTGCGCAAGGTCGGCGCTGCGGCGATCAAACTGTTGGCGGACACGCCAAGTGATGGCTAACCCGCCCGGCAAACCACCTCGACGGTAGAGTAAGGCATGGACGATTCGGGGAGCCCGGAAGGGTCGACTTGCAAATGGCAGGGCTGGTCATCAGGCAGCATCACTTGCAGTCGAACTTCATCGGGCACATCGGCCAGGTACACCAGACCGGCGTCCACCACGCTGGTCAGGTACTCGCCCTGGCTGCCATATACCGATGCGCCTTTGGGTACCCAGTCACCCTCGGCTGTGCGTACGTGGAGCATCAACCGGCGTACCGAGCCCACGCTGAAATCCAGTCGCGGTACTGCGCCACGCCCGGCCTCGACCTCTTGATAGCCATTGAGCACGTCGAGGTGACGCGGCAGGCTGACGGTGTCGATTTCAATACGACTGGTCTGGTAAGCCGGCAGACTCGCCGCCACTGCCCGCCCGCCGCCATCCGTCCATACCGGGCCTTGCGGCGTGCTGACCTTGACCCCGGCGGCCTCGCCGACCTTGAGCAGGCCGAAAGTGTCACGCAGCGGATAGGGTGACGGCGTCAGCCCTTCTTCGTGGATCGCCAGGCCGCCGCGGAGCGTGAGGTCATAACTGCTGGTGCCGACGCCACTGCGCGAATAACCAAGATCAACGCTGGTGTAACGGGGCAAGGCATTAAGGCGTGCGTTGAAGTCGGTCCGACCATTGTCAGAGCGGTCTGCGCCGAGGCTGTAGCCCAAGGTATCGTTGACCTGTTCTGAGTAACGGGCACCGGTTCGCAGCCCGCTTCGCTCATCATGGCGCCCGTAGGTATTGAGGCTTCGGTTGCGCCCAAGGGGCACGCTGAGACTGGCATAGAGGCCCGTACCACGGGCATCGTCGCCGCTGTCGCGCTGCACACTCAACGACAGATTCGCACCCGTGAACGCCCGTGACCACGAGGCGCTGACACGCGAACGATCCTGCCCACCGCCCACCGCGTACCGGGTCAATGCTCCGGAAAACGCCCCCCATCGCGAGTCGGAATGCCTCAACGATGCCCCCCATTGGCGCTCGGAGCGGCTATCGATGTCGTCGGCAAACGACGCCAGTCCGGTGTCGGCCAAGTGTCGAAAGCCTTGGCTACGCTGGCCCGCCGTCAAACTGGCGGACAAGTTGGAGCTCAATGCCGCGCTTAACGTGGCCTGCCATTCCTGGCCCTGGCCGATTTGCGGAGTGCGCGAACTCAACTGTTGAACGCTCACCAGCGAGCTTCGCGTCAGCGCCTGCTGTACACCCCAGCCCAGGGATTGATATTGGCTCGCGCCCATCAATCCACCACTTAACTGAGTCGCAGGCCCCCACTGCCAGTCCTTGCTCACGGCCAAAAATGACGGCGCATCGCGCTCATCTCCGGCGAAACGTCGAACCTTGCCTGCCGCAATCCCATAACCGGGCAATGCCCCGACGCTGACGGGGCGCACGTTCGCCGCCGGCACGCGAAAGTCGCGTTGCTCGCCGCTCTCCTCGAACACGCTGACCTCAAGGTCCAGGCGATTGCTGAGCAACGGCAAGTCGCGCAGGACAAATGGCCCGCTGGGGACGAGGGTGGTGTAGATCACTACGCCACTCTGGCGCACTTCGACCCGTGCCGGTGAATAGGCCAGTCCTTGCACCTGCGTCCCGGCGCCGAGGCTTTCGCCGGTCCGAGACGCGAGGGCCGTTTCCGGAAGGATCTGCAGACCGGTGAACGCCTCTCCGGCAAACAGCGATGAACGCATGTTGAGCTGACCCAACTGCACGTTGGCCTGAAAGCGTTCCCAGGTCCGCGAAGCCTGGGTGTACAGCGTCTCGAAACGCTCCACACCCTGAAACGAGGTGTAGTTTTGCCGGCTGCGCACCACCCAATCGCCTGCGTTGAAACCCAACTCGGTACCCAGGTTGCGGAATTGGCTGGATTGCCCGGCGGCGGAACTTGTGAGCATTAGCGCGTCGTAGTTGAACAACCCGGCCGTACCGCCCGTGGCCCAGGTTCGCGGATGAGGCGCTGACGGGAGCAGCCACTCGGTTGGCACCCGTAACTGCACTTGCTGCTTGCCCGGATCGAGCTGAACCTGCACACCCGCCAGACCATCGATAGCCCGTAAACACTGCGTGCTGTCAGCGCTCAAGGGCAAACCCGATGGCGCGGCAATCCGGGCCTGATCTAGCAGATTCGAATCGAAGCACAACTGCCCCTCTTCATCGAAGGTCGCCACAACATGCCCCGAAGGTGCGCCATTGACCTGCAGCGCCACTCGACTGCGTCCTGCCGAAAAGCGTGGCGCGCGACCAAAGTGCTCAGCGACTTTCGGATCAATGCCGCGCGCCTTGAGCACCGACTGATCGAACTCGGTGAGCGCCTCTCCCCAGGCTTTTTCCATCGACACCGTGACCAGAATGAAACCACCGGCCAGATACCAGCCGCCGCCACGGCTCACTCACGCAAACTCAGCGGCGCATCGTAGCTGCCAACGGCAAACCCATAGGTCGTCGCGGGAAACAGCCGTACATGCGTGCCCAGGATTGACGGTGCCCCGAGGCTCAGCACCTCGCCCGGCAAGATATAGGTGCGACCCAAATCCAGCGTCGCACCACCGGGAATCAGGTTCACCGACCTGGCCAGCCGAACCACATAGGGGCTGGGATTGCTGACCTGTAGATGAGTGCCGGCGCCCGCCCAGACCAACCGCTTCCAGGGCATGCGCTCCACCGCAAGATTGGCCGGACGCAGGATGACCGGGATGTTCTGCCGGATCCCCAGGCTGACATGCGCATCGCTCGTGCTCTGCCGAGGCTTGATACCTTCCAGCACCACACGCTTGAGCCGTTCGGTTTCCAGGGGTTTGGCGCTACGCAGGATGAATCGCACTTGCTGGCTCTGACCCGGTTCCACTCGCGCCACTGGCGGATTCAGCAACAACAGAGGCTCGTCATCCTCGGCGATATGCTCGATTGAGCTGTACAGCAACGCGGGTTGATCGTCGGAGTTCCTGACGTTCAGGGTTGCCTCGCCCAGCGCCTGATCGACCACCACCACCGGCGTTTCCGGAATCATTCCGGCGGCATGGGTACTCGGATTCGTGAACAACAGGCACAACGTCGCGACAGCGCCGAGCGCTGTGAAAGGTTTAAGAGGGTGCATGAAAGTCTCCAAAAGACATCGACCGACCCTGTAAACACAGCGCCAGTCGAGGCCCGGTAATGCAATGGCATCCTGCCAGTGACCGTTTTTCAGGCAAGCCACCGCCCAGGTTCGCGCCAGGCGAACCCCGTCAATCAGGCAGGTTCAGAGCACAGTGACGCAGTGGTTGCGTCGGCTCAGAGGTAATACACGTCAAACGTGACCGAACCATCGAGCTGGAACTCGTCGGTGGTCGGTGGCAGTTCGGAAGTGGCGCGAATGGCCGCCGCCACTTTCATCGGGAATGTGTGCAGACGGGCAGCGGCCGGACCGGTTGCAGCACTCGGCCCCCAGGAATAGGAGATTGGCGCATTGGACACCAACCCGCTGACTGGAACGCGCCATACCGGATTATCCGGCGAACGCACCAGGAACATCTGTGGGTTGCCATCGGTCAATGGTTGACCGGTCAATAGACCGAATCCACCGATACCAACACCCTGGGTACTGCCCAGACCGTAGTAAAGATCGTTATTGGTGCGACCATTGAACGTCAGGCCCGGCACCTTGGTGGCGCCACGATTATCGGTGACGGCGATTTCCACCGCAGCCGGCGCATCGCAAGCGATCTTCAGGGTGATATCCCGTGGCGGCAAATCGTTTTGCGAGGTCGGGTTCAAGGTGGCGGCAAAGATACGACCCAGATCGACGTTACTACCGCCAGCAAAGGCCGGAATGCACGACGTCGGGATGACCGTGCCGGAGACCGTCAGATCTACACTGGCTGCTTGAACCGCAAAAGGCACCAATGCGACGACTAATGCACCTACCAATTTAGTTTTTTTCATCATCACTTACCTGTGAAATAGCTGGAAACATTGGAGCCCAAGAGCGTTCAAGAAAAACCCTGCTGCCTCTTGCTGCACCAAATGCCCGGCGATCATTCCTGTTTTTGTAGGACTTTTATGTAGGAAAAGGAGGCAAATAGAAGTGGCTTTATCTGCGGGATCTGTAATTTCTGAAAGCTCGCGGAGAACTATCTGACAACCAGAAACCTTTACCTCCTGCAAAAGTGATGAATCACAATGACGTGCCATACTTCGGCCTTTGCAATCACCTGAGACGATCCGATTTGAGAGTCAGTCCGGCCCTGCCCTTCGCGCTGTTGCTCGCCTTGCTGCTTAATGGCTGTGCGAGCCTCGACGCCTCCCGCGAGCCCAGCCAGGCATTGCCTGCGGCCAATTCGGCGTTCGGTCGCTCAATCCAGGCCCAAGCCGCGCCACACGAAGGGCAATCGGGATTTCGCCTGCTCTCCAACAGTACCGAAGCCTTCATGGCCCGGGCCGAGCTGATCCGCAACGCACAAACCAGCCTCGACTTGCAGTACTACATCGTCCACGACGGCATCAGCACGCGCATGCTGGTCGAGGAACTGCTCAAGGCTGCCGATCGTGGCGTGCGGGTGCGGATCCTGCTCGATGACACCACCAGCGATGGCCTGGACCAGATCATTGCGACGCTGGCCGCGCATCCGCAGATTCAGATACGACTGTTCAACCCGCTACATCTGGGTCGCAGCACTGGCGTAACGCGGACCATGGGCCGCTTGTTCGACCTGTCGCTGCAACACCGGCGCATGCACAACAAGCTGTGGCTGGCGGATAACAGCGTGGCCATCGTCGGCGGGCGCAATCTGGGCGATGAGTATTTCGATGCCGAGCCCAACCTGAATTTCACCGACATCGACATGCTCAGTGTCGGGCCGGTCGCCGAGCAGCTCGGGCACAGTTTCGACCAGTACTGGAACAGCGCCCTGAGCAAGCCGATCGACGAATTCCTCTCCAGCAAACCGACGGCCAAGGACCTGCAAAACACCCGCACGCGCCTGGAAGAATCCCTGGAAGAAACCCGCAAACAAAACCACGCGCTGTATCAACAGCTAATGATCTACGACAAGCACCCGCGCCTGGACATCTGGCGCCGAGAGCTGATCTGGGCCTGGAACCAGGCATTGTGGGACGCGCCGAGCAAGGTGCTGGCCAAGGGCGAGCCTGACCCGCAATTGCTGCTGACCACGCAATTGGCGCCGGAGTTGAGGGGCGTGAGCAAAGAGCTGATCATGATTTCAGCCTACTTTGTGCCCGGTCAACCCGGCCTGGTGTACCTGACCGGACGCGCCGATGCCGGCGTGACGGTGAGCTTGCTGACCAACTCACTGGAAGCCACCGATGTACCGGCGGTGCACGGTGGCTATGCGCCGTATCGCAAGGCGTTGCTGGAGCATGGCGTGAAGCTGTTCGAATTGCGCCGCCAGCCCGGTGAGGGTGGCGGTAGCGGGCCGCATCTGTTCCGGCGTTCGGCTTATCAGGGCTCGGATTCGAGCTTGCACAGCAAGGCGATGATCTTTGATCAGCAGAAATCGTTTATCGGCTCATTCAACTTCGACCCGCGTTCGGTGCTGTGGAACACCGAAGTCGGCGTGCTGGTCGACAGCCCGGAACTGGCCGCGCATGTACGTGAATTGGCCCTGCAAGGCATGGCGCCGCCACTGAGTTATGAGGCGAAACTGGAAGCTGGCAAGGTCGTCTGGGTAACCGAGGACGATGGCAAGTTGCATACCCTGACGAAAGAGCCGGGCAGCCTGTGGCGCCGGTTTAATGCGTGGTTCAGCACCACCGTCGGCCTGGAGCGGATGTTGTAGCTCACATCGCCAAGATCGCTGCCGAAGGCTGCGATCTTTTGATCTATGCCGGCTCGGCCACCGCGCCAAACGCCCCCTGACGCATCAGCAAAACCACCAACCCCAACGCCCCCACCGCCATCAGCAACGGCAACGCATGCCCGCTGATCCACTGGCTACCCGCCCCGGCCGCTAACGGTCCGACCAGGCAACCAATGCCCCACAACTGTGCGATATGGGCATTGGCCCGCACCAGCGCATCGTCGCGGTAGCGCTCGCCAATCAAAATCAGCGACAAGGTGAACAACCCACCGGCACTCGCACCGAACAGCACCCACAGCGGCCAGATCAACAACGTATCGATCAACAGTGGAATCGCCAGGCTCGACAGCATCAGCACCACCGCGCAACCCGTGAACAAACTGCGCCGGGACAGCCGATCCGCCAGCGCACCGATGGGCAGTTGCAGCAAGGCATCGCCGACCACCACGGTACTGACCATCGCCAGGGCGATTTCCGCAGTGAAACCCTGACGCAGGCAATACACCGGCAGCAAGGTCAGGATCATCGCTTCGAACGCGGCGAACAGCGACACCGCCCAGGCAATCGCCGGCAACCCGCGGCAGAAGGTCCATAAATCGCCAAATGTCACGCTGCTGGCTTCACTGCTCGGCGCACCGCTACGGCCCAGCAGCAACAACGGCGCTGTCAGCAGCAAGCCGACGCCGACCCAGAAACCGTAATCGTGCTCGGTGCCCAGCGCGCCCAACAGCAACGGTCCGCCCAGTTGGCTCAAGGCATAACTGCTGCCATACAACGCCACCAGCCGCCCGCGCCACTTTTCGACCACCAGTTGGTTGATCCAGCTTTCACCGAGGATAAACACCAGGGTCAGAATCACCCCGATCATCAGGCGCAACACCAACCAGATCGGATAACTCGGCAACAGCGCCAGCAAACCGATGGACACCGCGCCGGCCCACAGGCACAGGCGCATCAGATTAGCCGTGCCGAAATGCGCGGCCAGATGACTGGAAATCTTCGCCCCCAGCAGCACGCCAATGGCCGGCATCGCCGCCATCACACCAATTGCAAACGAACCGTAACCCCAGCTTTCCAGGCGAAACGACACCAGCGGCATGCTGACACCCAGGGCCAGGCCGACACTCAAGACAGACGCCAACACGGCGAAATAAGTCGCCCAACGCATGTTCCACGCTCCTGTGGATATTATTTTTCAAACAACAGAGACGACACAGCCGGAGCTTTCCCTGAGGAAAGTCCGGCTGCGGCGACAGACCTGTGGTACCGCGGCGCCCCGCCCTACGCGATCTCCATAGGAGCGAGGCTTGCCCGCGAAAGCGTCATCAGCAACACCACAGGCTTTAGCGACTTACAGCTTGATCCAGGTCGCCTTCAGTTCGGTGTACTTGTCGAACGCGTGCAGCGACTTGTCGCGACCGTTGCCCGACTGTTTGAAACCACCGAACGGTGCCGTCATGTCGCCGCCGTCATACTGGTTGACCCATACACTACCGGCACGCAGCGCCTTGGCGGTCAGGTGTGCCTTGGAGATGTCCTTGGTCCATACCGCTGCGGCCAGGCCGTACGGCGTGTCGTTGGCAATCGCGATGGCTTCTTCGGCAGTGTCGAAAGCGATGACCGACAACACTGGGCCAAAGATCTCTTCCTGGGCGATTTTCATCGCGTTGTTCACGCCATCGAAAATCGTCGGCTCAACGTAGGTGCCACCGGTTTCCTGAAGAATGCGTTTGCCGCCCGCCACCAGTTTGGCGCCGTCGGTGTGGCCGGATTCGATGTAAGACAGCACGGTATTCATCTGCTGGGTGTCCACCAGCGCGCCGACGTTGGTCGCCGGATCCAGCGGATTGCCTGGCTTCCAGGTTTTCAGCGCTTCGATGACCAGCGGCAGGAAGGTGTCCTTGATCGAACGCTCGACTAACAGGCGCGAACCGGCGGTGCAGACTTCGCCCTGGTTGAAGGCGATGGCGCTGGCGGCGGATTCGGCGGCAGCTTGCAGGTCCGGAGCATCGGCGAACACGATGTTCGGGCTCTTGCCGCCGGCTTCGAGCCAGACGCGCTTCATGTTCGATTCGCCGGAGTAGATCAGCAACTGCTTGGCGATCTTGGTCGAACCGGTGAACACCAGGGTGTCCACGTCGTTGTGCAGGGCCAGGGCCTTGCCGACGGTGTGGCCGTAGCCTGGCAGCACGTTGAGCACGCCTTTCGGGATACCGGCTTCAACAGCCAGCGCGGCGATGCGGATGGCGGTCAGTGGGGATTTTTCCGACGGCTTGAGGATCACCGAGTTACCGGTGGAAAGCGCCGGGCCGAGTTTCCAGCAGGCCATCATCAACGGGAAGTTCCACGGCACGATGGCGCCGACGACGCCCACAGGCTCGCGGGTTACCAGACCCAATTGGTCATGGGGAGTCGCGGCCACTTCGTCGTAGATCTTGTCGATGGCTTCGCCGCTCCAGCTCAGGGCTTGCGCCGCGCCGGGAACGTCGATGTACAGGGAATCGCTGATCGGCTTGCCCATGTCCAGGGTTTCAAGCAGGGCCAACTCTTCGGCGTGCTGCTTGAGCAGGCCGGCAAAACGAATCATGGTGGCTTTGCGTTTGGTCGGCGCCAGGCGTGACCAGACGCCGGAATTGAAGGTGGCGCGGGCGTTTTCCACGGCGCGCTGGGCGTCGGCGGCGTCACAGCTGGCAATCTTGCCCAGCAGACGGCCATCGACCGGGCTGATGCACTCGAAGGTCTCACTGGAGACGGCATCGGTGTATTCGCCATTGATGTAGGCACGGCCTTCGATCTTCAGATCGCGAGCCCGTTGTTCCCAGTCGGCACGAGTCAGGGTGGTCATTCGAGTGTCCTCCTCTTGTTGAATACGAGTGCCCCAGCGTTGGTCGCGGGTGCAGTCAGGAATTCTGCCCGGCCAGCCTGCTATCGGCCCAAGGCACCTGCCACCCTAAACCAGTGGCCGGGGTTGTTTCAATATATTTGACACAAGGTCGGCAAACGGCCTTGCAGTGTTCATTTTAATAAACATAGACTTTGGCCTTTCCAGCCACATACGCCGCAATCACGGGGGATTAGAACAAAATGAATATCCAGGATGTCGTCGACTTCAACCAAGCCACCACCCAGCCCGATCGCTATCGGCCGGACCCGGCGAAAGTCCTCAAGGGCGACCCCGAGCAAGCGGTGTACAACCACTACAACAGCCCCTGCGGGCAGATGAGCGCCGGCGTGTGGGAAGGCGAAATCGGCCAGTGGCTGGTGAATTACACCGAGCATGAATACTGCGAAATCGTTCAGGGCGTGTCAGTGCTGCGCGACAACGATGGCAACAGCAAGACGTTGCGGGTGGGTGATCGCTTTGTGATCCCGGCAGGCTTTCGCGGAACCTGGGAAGTGCTGGAAGCGTGCCGCAAGATTTATGTGGTGTTTGAACAGAAGGCTTGAGTCGAAACAGACGGTGACGATACCAGCAGGACACGGGCTGTCCTTCTGAGCGAAGCTTGCGGGCCGCGCCGAGTCATTCAACGTCAAGGTCAGTGGCGACACAGGATGTGTTGCCAGGTTTTGACCCTCGAGCGCCTTAACACTTGAACAAGCAAGGATGCATCATGACTGCCCAATGCAATATCAACGCCGCAACATTCGCCATCGGCCAAGTAGCCACCCCTGAAACCCTGGACGCCATTCGCCTGGCTGCCGGTGTGCAGAAACATCGCCTGGAACGGCCCGAGGATATGTTCAACCTCTTGCCCAAGCCTGATCGCGTAAGGGTGCTGGTCAACGACCGCAATGAAGTGCTGGAACTCATCTGCGGTTAAAGCGAAACCATCAAGCAACAAAAAAGGCCCGTATCTCGCGATACGGGCCTTTTTTGTAAGAGAGAAAGATCAATTACTTGATCTTGCCTTCTTTGTACATCACGTGCTTACGAACGCGCGGATCGAACATGCGCTTTTCGAGCTTGTCCGGAGTAGTACGCTTGTTCTTGTCGGTAGTGTAGAAGTGACCAGTACCGGCGCTAGAAATCATTCGAATCAATTCACGCATGATTAGCTCCCTTAGATCTTGCCGGCTTTGCGGATTTCGGCCAGCACGACAGTGATGCCACGCTTGTCGATAATACGCATGCCTTTGGCAGATACGCGCAGACGCACGAAACGTTTCTCTTCTTCAACCCAGAAGCGGTGATGCTGCAGGTTCGGCAGGAAACGACGACGGGTTTTGTTGTTTGCGTGGGAAATGTTATTCCCAGTCACCGGACCCTTACCGGTAACTTGACAGACTCTCGACATGCCTCAGCCCTCTAAAACCACATGCCCAACCCGGCATGGGTTGGCCGCTTAATCTCTCAGTCATTTGGCGCCAGGCGCCGCGTTTCTTTAGAGGTCTTACCGGCTACACCTACAGTGAAGGAACCGGGCCCCTAGAAAAGAGCGCTGCTTTATACCAGAAAGACCAGAGAGCAACAACATTCAGTGTGCGATGAATTCACAAAAAGCCCATTTTCCGGGCTACGAGCGCCTTGGACAAAGGCTATCGTCGATGGCGACCGCTCGTCGCAGAACATCGGCCAACACGCCAATCCAGGGCTTCGTGAAACCGCGCACACCCAAATAAGGCGCCTATAGTCGCCCCAAAATGAAAATGGGGATAGTCATTTGCAAAAGAGCCCACTAGGGTAGGCCTTTTCCAGACTGCACTTGCAGATGGGCCTTCGATCTGTAAAGGAATCCGACCATGCGCCTCGCTGCCCTACCGCTGCTGCTTGCCCCACTGCTACTGAGCCCGCTGGCCCAAGCCGCCGCCCTGACCGTCTGCACCGAGGCCAGCCCTGAAGGGTTCGACGTGGTGCAATACAACTCGCTGACCACCACCAACGCCTCGGCCGATGTACTGATGAATCGCCTGGTGGACTTCGATACCGCCAGCGGCAAAGTGGTCGCAAGCCTCGCGGACAGCTGGGAAGTCTCGCCCGACGGCCTGAGCTACGTCTTCAAATTGCACCCGCAGGTGAAATTCCACAAAACCGACTACTTCAGCCCGACCCGCGAGCTGAGCGCCGAAGACGTGAAATTCAGCTTCGACCGCATGCTCGACCCGGCACACCCGTGGCACAAAGTCGCCCAGAGCGGCTTCCCCCATGCCCAGTCGATGCAACTGCCGGCACTGATCAAAAAGATCGACGCCCTCGACCCTCTGACCGTGCGCTTCACCCTCGATCATCCGGATTCGACCTTCCTCGCCACGTTGAGCATGGGCTTCGCCTCGATCTATTCGGCCGAGTACGCCGACAAACTGCTGAAGGCCGGCACCCCGGAAAAGCTCAACAGCCAGCCGATCGGCAGCGGCCCGTTCGTCTTTACTCGCTTCCAGAAGGACGCGTCGATTCGCTACAAGGCCAACCCGGACTACTTCGGCGGCAAGCCGTCGGTGGACCCGCTGATCTTCGCCATCACCCCGGACGCCAACGTGCGCCTGCAGAAATTGCGTCGCAACGAGTGCCAGATCGCCCTGTCGCCCAAGCCGCTGGATGTGGTGGCCGCCAAGCAGGAGCCGACGCTGAAAGTGGAAAAGACTGACGCGTTCATGACCGCTTTCGTCGGCATCAACAGCCAGCATCCGCCGCTGGACAAGCCTGAAGTGCGTCAGGCGATCAACCTCGCGTTCGACAAAGCCAACTACCTAAAAGCCGTGTTCGAAGACACCGCCGAAGCCGCCAACGGCCCTTATCCGCCGAACACCTGGAGTTACGCCAAAGGCCTGCCGGGCTATCCGCACGACGTGGCCAAGGCCAAGGCATTGATGGCCAAAGCCGGGCTCAAGGACGGTTTCCAGACCACCATCTGGACCCGTCCTTCCGGCAGTTTGCTGAACCCCAACCCGAGCCTCGGCGCGCAGTTGCTGCAATCTGACTTGGCGGAAATCGGCATTCAGGCCGAAATCCGCGTGATCGAATGGGGCGAACTGATCCGTCGCGCCAAGGCCGGCGAGCATGACCTGCTGTTCATGGGCTGGGCTGGCGACAACGGTGACCCGGACAACTTCCTCACGCCGCAGTTTTCCTGCGCCGCGGTCAAGTCTGGCACCAACTTCGCCCGTTACTGCAACCAGGACCTGGACAAGCTGATCAGCGCCGGCAAGACCACCAGCGAACAAGGCGTGCGCACCAAGCTGTATGAACAGGCTCAGGCGCAGATTCAGCAACAGGCGTTGTGGCTGCCGCTGGCGCATCCGACTGCGTTCGCGTTGACGCGCAAGGATGTGCAGGGTTACTCGGTCAGCCCGTTTGGCCGCCAGGATTACTCGAAGGTCAATCTCAAGTAACCCCCCTGTAGCTGCCGAGTGAAACGAGGCTGCGATCTTTTGACCTGAAAAACAAAATCAAAAGATCGCAGCCTTCGGCAGCTTCTACGGGTGGAGAAGGCCAGCCAAGGTTTACATCCAGCCGTACTCGGCCATGGACAGCGGATCCCCATCCCCAACGATAAAGTGATCAAGCACCCGCACATCAATCAGCTCCAGCGCCTCTTGCAGGCGCTTGGTCAGCATTCGATCAGCCTGGCTGGGGTCGGTGTTACCCGACGGGTGGTTGTGGCACAGGATCAGCGCTGCGGCGTTGTGCGCCAGGGCCCGCTTGACCACTTGGCGCGGATACACGCTGGTGTTATCGATGGAGCCGCGAAACAGCGTTTCAAACGTCAGCACCCGGTGCTTTGAATCCAGAAACAGGCAACCGAACACCTCGTGGGGTTCATGGCGGAGCATGGCCTTGAGGTAATCACGTACCGCCACCGGGCTCTCCAGCACCGAATCCCGGCGCAAGCGCTCGGCCAGGTGCCGCCGGGCCATCTCCAGCACTGCCTGCAACTGCGCGAATTTCGCCGGCCCCAGGCCCAGTTGCCCGCTGAAGGTCCGCAGATCGGCCTCCAGCAAGGTGCGCAGACTGCCGAATTGACTCAACAAGTGTCTCGCCAGATCCACCGCGCTTTTGCCGGACACGCCGGTCCGTAGAAAGATGGCCAGTAGCTCGGCATCAGAAAGACTCGCCGAACCCTGCTCAAGAAGCTTCTCCCGCGGCCGCTCTGCCGCCGGCCAATCACGAATACTCATAACACCTCCCTGGTCTGTGGGCGCCGCTGTTCCGTAGCGGTCGCTGTGATATCGTAGCCCATCTTTTTTGCGGGCGATTTCACTCCTGGGGAGGGGGGTTCGCCACGCAGTCATCAACGAAATGAAAGGCAGACCTATGCAGCGGCTGTATCGGAAACGCATCGTTCTGGGCGTCGGCGGCGGCATTGCTGCCTACAAGAGCGCCGACCTGGTTCGCCGCCTGATCGACCAGGGCG
Organism: Pseudomonas sp. ADAK2; assembly: GCF_012935755.1. Lineage (GTDB taxonomy): Bacteria > Pseudomonadota > Gammaproteobacteria > Pseudomonadales > Pseudomonadaceae > Aquipseudomonas. Next base: position 4,705,963 of record NZ_CP052862.1, on the reverse strand, counting down.
CCGAAGTGCGCGTGGTCATGACCCGTGGCGGCAGCGAGTTCATCACCCCGCTGACCATGCAAGCCTTGTCCGGCCATCCGGTCCACCTCGACCTGCTGGACCCCGCGGCCGAAGCCGCCATGGGCCACATCGAGCTGGCCAAATGGGCCGACCTGGTGCTGATCGCCCCCGCCACGGCGGACCTGATCGCCCGTCTGGCCCAAGGCATTGCCAATGACCTGCTGACCACGCTGGTGCTGGCCACCGACGCGGTGGTCGCCGTGGCACCGGCGATGAATCAGGCTATGTGGCGCGATCCAGCCACCCAGGCCAACCTGCAAATCCTCGAAAGCCGCGGCATCAAATCCTTCGGCCCAGCCTCGGGCAGCCAGGCCTGTGGCGACGTCGGCATGGGCCGCATGCTCGAAGCCACCGACCTCGCCCAATGCGCGGCGGACTGCTTCCAGCGCCAGGCGCTCACCGGCAAACACGTGCTGATTACCGCCGGCCCAACCCAGGAAAACATCGACCCGGTGCGCTACATCACCAACCACAGCTCCGGGAAAATGGGCTTTGCTCTGGCCGAAGCCGCGGTGGAAGCCGGCGCCCGCGTGACGCTGATCACCGGCCCGGTGCACTTGCCGACTCCGGATCGCGTGACGCGCATCGACGTGGTCAGTGCCCGCGACATGCTCGCCGCCTGTGAAGCCGCGATCCCTTGCGACTTGTTTATCGCCTCGGCAGCGGTCGCGGACTACCGCCCGGAAGTCGTCGCACCACAGAAACTCAAGAAAGATCCTACGAACGGCGACGGCTTGTTGCTACAGATGGTGCGCAACCCAGACATCCTGGCCACCATCGCGACTCGCCCCGACCGTCCGTTCAGTGTCGGTTTCGCTGCCGAAACCGAACACTTGCTCGATTACGCTGCACGCAAGTTGAAAGACAAAAACCTCGATTTGATCGTCGCCAACGACGTCGCCAACCCGAGCATTGGCTTCAACAGCGAAGAAAACGCCTGCAGCGTGATCGACCGCCAGCTCCACGCCACACTTTTCGCCCAGACCAGCAAGAGCAAGATTGCTCGCCAGCTGATCACTTTTATCGCCGACCGTCTGAACCAGGTTTAATTTACATGCACGCTTTGCAAGCCAAGATCCTCGACCCCCGCATCGGCACCGACTTCCCGCTGCCGCAGTACGCCACCCCCGGCTCCGCCGGCCTCGACCTGCGCGCCATGCTGGAAAAAGACACCGTGATCAAGCCGGGCGAAACCCTGCTGATCCCGACCGGCCTGTCGGTCTACATCGGCGACCCGGGCCTGGCGGCGCTGATCCTGCCGCGCTCCGGCCTGGGCCATAAGCACGGCATCGTGCTGGGTAACCTGGTTGGCCTGATCGACTCCGACTACCAGGGTCCGCTGATGGTTTCGTGCTGGAACCGCAGCGACAAGGATTTCACCCTTGAAGTGGGCGAACGTCTGGCTCAGCTAGTTTTGGTTCCTGTGGTTCAGGCGCACTTCGAGATGGTTGAAGAGTTCGTCGAAACTGAGCGCGGTGCTGGTGGTTTCGGGCATTCGGGTAGCCATTGATCCGATAAATACACCTTTGTGGCGAGCGAGCTTGCTCGCGCTGGGCTGCGTAGCGGCCCCAAGATTCGGTGAGTGCTGCGCACTCAAGCGGGAGCAAGCTCCCTCGCCACAAGTGCTTTATATGCTCGAAATTGCACAGCCGTCATCTGGAAGGTTTACCACTGAAAATCAAGGGATTGGCCGGTCAAGTGCGCGCTGAAACCGGGGTCATGGCCTTTGCACACCACGAACTCTCTGTGGAAAACACCGTCATACCCTTCAGTTTGTGCCTGCCAACGAGTCATTCCCCGGCAGGTCCAGTCACTTTCGAAATGGAGCAATCCCACAGATGAGCAGTCCAGCCCAAGTCGCACCCAAGTTCCCCGACAGCATCTTCCGCGCCTACGATATTCGCGGCACCGTCCCGGAATTCTTGAACGGTGAAACCGCTTACTGGCTCGGCCGTGCCATCGGCGCCCAGAGCCTGGCTCAGGACGAACCCAACGTTTCCGTCGGTCGCGACGGCCGCCTCTCTGGCCCGGAACTGGTCGAACGCCTGATTCAAGGTCTGGCCGACAGCGGTTGCCACGTCAGCGACGTCGGCCTGGTGCCAACGCCTGCGCTGTATTACGCCGCCAACGTACTGGCCGGCAAATCCGGGGTGATGCTCACCGGCAGCCACAACCCGTCGAATTACAACGGTTTCAAGATCGTCATTGCCGGCGACACCTTGGCCAACGAACAGATCCAGGCCCTGCACGAACGCCTCAAGACCAACAACCTGACCAGCGGCAAGGGCAGCATCACCAAGGTCGAGATCCTCGACCGCTACAACACCGAAATCGTCCAGGACATCAAACTGGCTCGCCGCCTGAAAGTCGTGGTCGACTGCGGTAACGGCGCGGCCGGCGTGATCGCCCCGCAACTGATCGAAGCCCTGAACTGCGAAGTCATCCCGTTGTTCTGCGACGTCGACGGCAATTTCCCGAACCACCACCCGGACCCGGGCAAGCCTGAAAACCTCGTGGACTTGATCGCCAAGGTCAAGGAAACCAACGCTGACCTGGGCCTGGCTTTCGACGGCGACGGCGACCGCGTCGGCGTGGTGACCAACACCGGCAGCATCGTCTACCCGGACCGCCTGCTGATGCTGTTCGCCCGTGACGTGCTGGCGCGCAACGCTGACGCGGAAATCATCTTCGACGTCAAATGCACACGCCGCCTGACCCCGCTGATCAAGGAATACGGCGGTCGTCCGCTAATGTGGAAGACCGGTCACTCGTTGATCAAAAAGAAAATGAAACAAACCGGCGCCCTGTTGGCCGGCGAAATGAGCGGGCACATCTTCTTCAAGGAGCGCTGGTTCGGTTTCGACGACGGCATTTACAGCGCCGCGCGGCTGCTGGAGATCCTCAGCAAGGAAAAATCCACCGCGGAGGAGCTGTTTGCGACCTTCCCGAACGATATTTCTACGCCTGAAATCAATATCCATGTGACCGAAGAGAGCAAATTCAGCATCATTGATGCTCTGCACGACGCGAAGTGGGGCGAAGGCGCCGACCTGACCACCATCGACGGCGTGCGAGTCGACTACGCCAAAGGCTGGGGCCTGGTGCGCGCGTCCAACACCACACCGGTGCTGGTGCTGCGTTTCGAGGCTGATGACGAGGCTGAACTGCAACGCATCAAGGACGTGTTCAAAGTCCAGTTGAAGCGTGTTGCCCCTGATCTCCAACTACCGTTTTGATCTTCTGATTCACCCGGAGCCCTGAATGACCCTCGAACGCGAAGCCGCCGCCAACACCGCCAAGGTCCTGTCCGAAGCGCTGCCTTACATTCGCCGCTATGTCGGCAAGACGCTGGTGATCAAATACGGCGGCAACGCGATGGAAAGCGAGGAGCTGAAAACTGGCTTCGCCCGCGACATCGTGCTGATGAAAGCCGTGGGCATCAACCCGGTGGTGGTTCACGGCGGCGGCCCGCAAATCGGCGACCTGCTCAAGCGTCTGTCGATCGAGAGCCACTTCATCGATGGCATGCGCGTGACTGACGCGCAGACCATGGACGTGGTGGAAATGGTCCTCGGCGGCCAGGTGAACAAGGACATCGTCAACCTGATCAACCGTCATGGCGGCAGCGCCATCGGCCTGACCGGTAAAGACGCCGAGCTGATTCGTGCGAAGAAACTCACCGTTACCCGCCAGACGCCGGAGATGACCCAACCGGAAATCATCGACATCGGCCAGGTGGGCGAAGTGGTCGGCATCAACACCGACCTGCTGAACCTGCTGGTCAAAGGCGATTTCATCCCGGTGATTGCGCCAATCGGCGTCGGCGCCAACGGCGAGTCGTACAACATCAACGCTGACCTGGTGGCCGGTAAAGTGGCCGAAGCGCTGAAAGCTGAAAAGCTGATGCTGCTGACCAACATCGCCGGCCTGATGGACAAGCAAGGCACGGTCCTCACCGGCCTGACCACCCAGCAAGTCGACGACCTGATTGCCGACGGCACAATCTACGGCGGCATGCTGCCGAAGATCCGTTGCGCGCTGGAAGCGGTACAGGGCGGTGTGGGCAGCTCATTGATCATTGACGGTCGGGTGCCGAATGCGATTCTGCTGGAGATCTTCACCGATACCGGTGTGGGTACATTGATCAGTAATCGCAAGCGTCCCTGATTTGTAAAGATCAAGAGATCGCAGCCTTCGGCGGCTCCTACAGGGATTTTGGAATCCTCTGTAGGAACTGACGAAGGCTGCGATCTTTTTTTGCCCGCAGGAAATGCCTGACGCCAATGCAGGAAGTGTCTGACATCGAGAAAGAAGCAATCTGCCTAGGATCTTCCCTGTATCCACAGGAGATTTTCCCTATGCAAAAAGATTACGTACCTTACGGCAGTGATGTATCACCAGGCACTTACGAGTGCGTGGACTGCGGCCACCAGTATTCGAATCAGGCCAAAACATCGATGCCGCCCTGCCCGCAACTTCGTAAAACCGCGCACATTAGCCATGGTTGGAAAATTCTGACCGGCCAAGGCGACGCCGTGATTGATCCATATCCTGAGAAAGCCGAAAAACCTGCCGGGATCAAACAAGTCGAAACCTCCAGCCCTGCCAGCAAAAAATAACTTCGGAGGCGCTGAGCCATGCAGATCTCGTTCACGATCGACGCCCAGGCTTTCGAGCAGGAGCAAAAGGGACCGGTCAAAAAGACCCTGAAAATTTCCGACGCCGAAATCGCTCACGCCTTACAGCGTATCGCCAAGGCGAGCCTGACCGAATACTTGAAAATGCTGGTCGAGGGCGGCATGCCGAGCCGGGCCGATGAAGCGAAGCAGGATCGCCTGCTGTATCTGATTCAAAGCTACTTCGGGCAAACCCTGCCGACTGAGTCTCAGATCTCGACGATTTTCCAGCTGACCCAGAGCCAAAGTAAAACCTTACTGAAAAACACGGTTTCGCGCTTTCGCAATCAGCTGGACGAGATCTTGCGGCACAGCATGCGTGCGGTGATCGAGTCTGCGGAACACGCGCAAACGGTGTACCTGGTGGTGATCAGTTCGGATGTCATCCGTGATGAACTGAACATGCTGATCACGCAAAACGAGCCGACCTTCAAACCCATTACCAAGCGCAAAGGCAGTGCCGGGCAATTCGAGATCAGCGAAGACTCCCACGCGCTGTTGTGCCAGACGCTGGGCCTGAATGCCGTTCAGTGACATCGTCGCGGTCAGTGGCTTGCTGCTGACCCTGACCACCTTCATGTTCAATCTGGCATGGCCCAAGCTGCATGAAGCGCTGGAGCTGGATGAAGCGCTATCGGGGCCGCTGGCCAGAAGGCGTAGCAGGGCAAAGGTGATGAATGTCTTGCTCGCCTGCGCACTGCCCCTGACCTGCGCTTTTGCAGCGCTGTTTTACGTCAACCTTCCGGCCGCTGTACGGATTATGGCCAGCAGTAAGCTGGATCTGTGGGATTTTGATGTGGATCGCACGCTTTATGTATTAGTCGTTTTAGCGTTGTTGGTATTTGCGCTATTCAACCTGAGATTGGCGCTGAAACTGGTAGGCAAATGGCGAAGGCTGCGCTGAAGACATAAAAAAGACCCCGCTCAGCCAGGCTGAGCGGGGTCTTTTTTTTTGCTTGCGATCCTGTAGGAGCGAGGCTTGCCCGCGAAGGCAATCTGACAGTCACCTCATCGCTGAATGTGACGACGCCTTCGCGGTCAAGCCTCGCTCCTACAAGTTCGCGTTGTTACACGCCGAACTGAGCGCGGTAGGCTTCTACGGCAGGCAAATGCTGCTTGAGCTGCGGATCATCGGCCAGGAATTCCAGCACCTGGTTCAGCGAAACAATGCTGATCACCGGAATCTTGAAGTCACGCTCCACTTCCTGGATCGCCGACAACTCACCGTTGCCGCGCTCCTGACGGTTCAGGGCGATCAGCACACCAGCGGCTTTGGCGCCGTCCTGGGAAGCGATGATCTGCATCACTTCACGGATGGCGGTGCCGGCGGTGATCACGTCGTCGATGATCAGCACATCGCCGGTCAACGGCGCGCCGACCAGGCTGCCGCCTTCGCCGTGAGCCTTGGCTTCCTTGCGGTTGAAGCACCATGGCAGGTCACGGCCATGGTGTTCGGCCAATGCCACGGCAGTGGTCGCCGCCAACGGGATGCCTTTGTACGCCGGGCCAAACAGAACGTCGAAGGGAATACCGCTCTCGACGATGGCTGCCGCGTAGAAACGACCCAGCTGCGCCAGGGCCGAACCGCTGTTGAAAAGGCCGGCATTGAAGAAGTAAGGACTGGTGCGCCCGGACTTCAGGGTGAACTCACCGAAGCGCAAAACGCCGCGATCGATGGCAAAACGAATGAAATCGCGCTGATACGCTTGCATGAAAAAAACCCCAAATACCACGGATTTAGCTAATTAGGTTGACGCCGTGTATCATACACGCACGCGATTTTTGGGGCCATTTATGCGGATCATCAGTGTGAACGTCAATGGTATTCAGGCTGCAGTGGAGCGAGGTTTGCTCAGTTGGCTGCAAGCACAGAATGCCGACGTCATCTGCCTGCAGGACACCCGCGCCTCCGCCTTTGAACTGGACGATCCAGCCTTCCAACTGGATGGCTACTTCCTTTATGCCTGCGAAGCCGAAGTTCCCGCCCAGGGTGGCGTGGCTTTGTATTCGCGGTTGCAACCGAAGGCAGTCATCAGCGGTCTCGGCTTCGAGACGGCCGACCGCTACGGGCGCTACCTGCAAGCCGATTTCGATAAGGTCAGCATCGCGACCTTGCTGCTCCCTTCGGGGCAGAATGGCGATGAAGACTTGAACCAGAAGTTCAAGCTAATGGACGATTTCGCCCGTTATCTGGATAAACAGCGACGCAAACGTCGCGAGTACATTTATTGTGGCTCGCTGTACGTGGCGCAACAGAAGCTGGATATCAAGAACTGGCGCGACAGCCAGCAATCCCCGGGCTTCCTGGCACCTGAACGTGCCTGGATGGACGAGATTGTCGGCAATATGGGTTATGTCGATGCCCTGCGCGAAGTCAGCCGTGAAGGCGACCAGTACAGCTGGTGGCCGGACAACGAACAGGCTGAGATGCTCAACCTGGGCTGGCGTTTCGACTACCAGTTGCTGACCCCAGGCCTGCGCCGCTTTGTACGCAGCGCACGCCTGCCACGTCAGCCACGGTTCTCGCAACACGCACCGCTGATCGTGGACTACGACTGGACGCTGACTATCTAAGCGTCGATTCGCCGATAAAAAAATGCCCGTATCGCAAGATACGGGCATTTTTTATGCACCCGTCGACGCAGCCCGAACCTCAGGCAACGGCAAAAAACGGCAACGCAAGGTACAGCTTGATCACGATGACATTAATGATGTCGATGAAGAACGCACCCACCATGGGCACCACGAGAAACGCTATCTGCGAAGGCCCGTAGCGCTGCGTCACCGCCTGCATGTTAGCGATGGCCGTGGGTGTGGCACCCAGCCCGAAACCGCAGTGCCCTGCCGCCAACACCGCCGCATCGTAGTTACTGCCCATGATTCTGAACGTCACGAAAATCGCAAACAGCGCCATGACCAATGCTTGAGCAGCCAGAATGATGAAGATCGGCAAGGCCAGTGCCGCCAGGTCCCACAGTTTGAGCGACATCAAGGCAATCGCCAGAAACAGCGACAGGCTGACATTCCCCAGCACCGAGACTTCACGCTCGAATACCTGATACAAGCCCAACGCTGAAAGCCCATTGCGTAAAACGACACCCACGAACAAGACGCAAACGAACGTCGGCAATTCAAGTGCCGTTCCTTGCAGCCAGCCATTCAGAAGATTGCCGGCCAATAAGCTGACCGCGATCAGAGCGAGTGTTTCGATAAACGAAAATGGCGTAATCGAGCGCTCTTTGTTCGGCTGCTCAAAGCCCTTTGGCAACTGTGGTGTTTCCTGAGGGTGGCAGCCAGGCACTTGAACACGCTTGATCAGCAGACGAGCGACCGGACCACCAATCAAGCCACCCAACACCAGGCCGAACGTCGCAGACGCAATCGCCAGCTCGGAGGCCGACGCCAGACCGTACTTCTCGCTGAACACCGTCCCCCACGCGGCACCTGTACCGTGACCGCCCGACAACGTAATCGAACCGGTCAGCAGTCCCATCAAAGGATCGAGCCCGAGCATTTTTGCGAGGCCGATGCCCATGGCATTCTGGACGATCAGCAGTCCGGCCACTGCCAGCAGAAAAACGCCCACTGCGCGACCGCCCTTCTTCAGGCTGGCGAAGTCCGCACTCAAGCCGATCGTGGCAAAAAAAGCCAACATCAACGGTGTCTGTAATGAAGTATCGAAGCGGAGTTCAATATCAAACGTTCGTAATACGAGAAGAGCCAAGGCAACCAACAAGCCGCCGGCGACGGGTTCAGGGATATTGTAATTACGTAAAAAACCAACACGTGTAACAAGTCCGCGCCCCAGTAAAAGTACTAAGGAGGCGGCCACAAGCGTTCCATAAAAATCGAGCTGAATCATTGGGATTATTCTTGGCTATATATATTCAGAGGCGAACTTTTTACCTGCGCACGCCTCTTGAACCGGCTGAGTTTCTCAACACTGATTGCTTGAAATTCAAGGACCTTCGATGGCTTGAATATGTCGAAATATTTCTTAGTGAATATAACGTGGGGCAACTCTATCAACCGTAAAGTCTCATTGCCAAGGACGCAGCCGATGTTGAGGCATTACAGTTGTGACTAAAGATGTAAGAGTGATCGTTGATAAAGAACTGCGGCGCAGTTATCACCCGCCCCGTGCGCCAGCGATGTTAATTGAACTGCAGAAATACAAATGCCCTGACAAGTCAGGGCATTTGTTTTACAGCGTTCAATGCAAGGCGGGCCTGCCCGGATTGATCATTACTTGATCACCCGCCAAGTGAACGGATACCGATAAGGCACCCCTTCATTGGCTTTCACGCCAGCGATGATCGTCAGCACCAACGCGCCGATGGCGATCAGGCCAAGCAGGAAGAACCCGATGACCACCAACATCAAAAAGAACGAGAGGGTCGCGGCGATGGCGACGGTGATCTGAAAATTGAGCGCTTCCTTGCCCTGCGCATCAATAAACGGATCACTCTCGCGCTTCATCTGCCAGAGAATCAGCGGGCCGATCAGCGTACCAAACGGAATCCAGATCCCCAGCAAGGCGGACAAGTGACAAAACATCGCCCACTGACGAACCTCCTGGCTCGGCGTGGGTAGCAATTGCTGATCACTCATGGCGTCCTCCTTGGTGTGGAAAGGTCCGATCAGTCAGCCAGTGCGGCTTTCTGCAGCTCGAAAATCTCGTTCATGCCTTTCTTGGCCAGTTCCAGCATGGCGTTCAGCTCTTCCGGCTGGAACGGCGCGCCTTCGGCAGTGCCCTGGACTTCGATGAAGCCACCGGTGCTGGTCATGACGACGTTCAGGTCAGTCTCGGCAGCCGAGTCTTCCAGATAGTCGAGGTCAAGCACAGGCTCGCCCTGGTACATGCCGACCGAAACGGCCGCGATCATTTGCTTGAGCGGGTCGCCGCCTTTCAGGCCGCCGCGCTTCTTGATCACTTTCAAAGCATCGACCAGCGCAACCATGGCGCCGGTGATGGACGCGGTACGGGTGCCGCCGTCAGCCTGGATCACGTCGCAATCGACGTACAGGGTGACATCGCCCAGCTTCGACATGTCCAGCGCAGCGCGCAGGGAACGGCCGATCAGACGCTGGATTTCCAGAGTGCGGCCGCCTTGCTTGCCGCGGCTCGCTTCACGCTGGTTACGCTCGCCAGTGGCGCGCGGCAGCATGCCGTATTCAGCGGTCAACCAGCCTTGGCCCTGACCTTTGAGGAAACGTGGCACGCCATTCTCGACGCTGACGGTGCAGATGACTTTGGTATCACCGAACTCGACCAGCACAGAACCCTCGGCGTGTTTGGTGTAGTTGCGGGTAATGCGGATCGAGCGGAGCTGATCGGCAACGCGACCACTTGGACGTTTCATAGGGAATACCTGTACGGGGGACGGAAAACTGCGGAGCATTATAGAGCCGCCAGCAACGACTGGGCACTTCTAAAAAATCCGGCCGACGGTTGAAGGCGCAGATAAGTGCCTAACCGACGGCCTGCAGCCCTTTGTCACAGCGTGTGTTTGGGCGCATCCGCCCCACTGCGCTACAATCCTGCGCCTTTGCTGCCAGTCGGCTTACATTCATTGATATCGGGTCCGCGAAGCTCAACTGTTCGCGTCGGCCTGCATTGCGAGGTACCTCCATGGTGCACAGCATGACCGCCTTCGCCCGCGTCGAAAAAGCCGGCGCCCAAGGCACCCTGAGCTGGGAGCTGCGCTCGGTCAACAGCCGCTACCTGGAGCCGCACCTGCGCCTGCCGGAATCCTTTCGCGACCTCGAAGGCGCGGTCCGCGAAGCGCTGCGCCAGGGCATTTCCCGAGGCAAACTGGAATGCACCCTGCGTTTCACTGAAGAAAGCACCGGCAAAACCCTGCAAATAGATCGCGAGCGCGCTTCGCAACTGGTTGCCGCCGCCGAGACGATCTCCGGCCTGATCAAGAACCCGGCCGCGCTGAACCCACTGGAAGTCCTGGCCTGGCCTGGCGTCCTGGTCGGCGACGCGACTGATCCGCAAGCCTTGAATGCCGAAGCACTGGCGCTGTTCACCCAGGGCTTGAAAGAGTTGAAGGCTGGCCGCGAGCGCGAAGGCGCGGAGCTGGCACGCCTGATCAACGAGCGCCTGACCTCCATTGAAGAAGACGTCGTGACCCTGCGCGAGCTCGTTCCGCAGATGCTCGCCACCCAGCGCCAGAAAGTCCTCGACCGCTTTGCCGACATGAAAGCCGAGATGGACCCACAGCGGCTGGAGCAGGAAATGGTCATGCTCGCGCAAAAGAGCGACGTCGCCGAAGAACTGGATCGCCTGAGCACTCACATCCTCGAAGTTCGCCGGGTGCTCAAGTCCGGCGGTGCGGCCGGTCGGCGCCTGGACTTCCTGATGCAGGAACTCAACCGCGAAGCCAACACACTGGGCTCCAAAGCCTTCGATCCGCGCAGCACCACGGCTGCGGTCAACCTCAAAGTGTTGATCGAGCAGATGCGCGAACAAGTACAGAATATTGAGTAAGGCCACCCCGACATGACCCACAGCACCGGCACCCTGTACATCATTTCCGCCCCTTCGGGCGCGGGCAAGAGCAGCCTGGTCAAGGCCCTGACCGACTCCGACCCGGAGATTCGCGTCTCGGTTTCCCACACCACCCGCGCTATGCGCCCCGGTGAAGTGGACGGCGTGAACTATCACTTCGTCTCGCGCGAAGCGTTTGTGAAGATGGGCGAACACGGCGACTTCCTGGAGCGCGCCGAAGTGTTCGGCAACCTCTACGGCACCTCGCAAAGCCACTTGCAGCAGACCCTGGACGCAGGCCACGACCTGATCCTGGAAATCGACTGGCAAGGCGCCGAGCAAGTGCGCAAGTTGATGCCACAAGCCCGCTCGATCTTCATTCTGCCGCCGTCCCTGGAAGCCTTGCACCAGCGCCTGACCAATCGCGGCCAGGACAGCGACGAGATCATCGACGGCCGGATGCGTGAAGCCGTCAGCGAGATGAGCCACTACGTCGACTACGACTACCTGATCATCAACGACGATTTTGCCCACGCCCTGCACGACCTGAAGGCGATTTTCCGTGCAAATCAGCTGCATCAGAAGCGTCAGCAGCAGCGTAACGGAAAACTTTTGGCTGAATTGCTCGGCTAAACAGCTCTTCCCAAAACCGCTGCAAGGGCTTTACATTGGCACTTGCAGCGCGTCGAAGGGCTTGGTCAAAAAATCAGCGCTTCCCTAATCGCTGGTGATTTTTTAAACTGTTGAGTCCGCTCGCCCAACCGGGCAGCGCGCATATTGCATTCGCTCCGAGGAATACCATGGCCCGCGTAACCGTTGAAGACTGCCTGAACCACGTGGAAAACCGTTTTGAGCTGGTCATGCTGTCCACCAAACGTGCCCGTCAACTGGCCACCGGCGGCAAAGAGCCACTGGTTCAGTGGGAAAACGACAAGCCTACCGTTGTAGCGCTGCGTGAAATCGCTGAAGGCCTGATGAGCTATGAGTTCATCGCCAATGCTGAAATCGTCGAAGACGAACCGCTGTTCGCAGCGTTCGAGGACGAGTCCAACGAGGCCGTCTAAGCCTATGCCTGGTCGACGTAGCACGGCGCGGGGTCACAGCGAACGGCAGGAGTCATCATGCCGAGCATAGACGCCCTCGCCGATCGCTTATCGACCTACCTCGGCAAGGACCAGGTCAACCTGGTCCGCCGAGCGTATTTCTACGCCGAACAAGCCCACGACGGCCAACGCCGCCGCAGCGGCGAGGCGTACGTCACGCATCCTCTTGCGGTGGCGAATATTCTTGCCGACATGCACATGGACCATCAGAGTTTGATGGCGGCGATGCTGCATGACGTGATCGAAGACACCGGGATTGCCAAGGAAGCGCTGCAAGCGCAGTTCGGCGAAACCGTGGCCGAACTGGTCGATGGGGTCAGCAAACTGACCCAGATGAACTTCGAGACCAAAGCCGAAGCCCAGGCCGAAAACTTCCAGAAAATGGCCATGGCCATGGCCCGCGACATTCGCGTGATCCTGGTCAAGCTGGCCGACCGCCTGCACAACATGCGCACGCTGGAAGTGCTGTCCGGCGAAAAACGCCGACGCATCGCCAAGGAAACCCTGGAAATCTATGCGCCCATCGCCAACCGGCTGGGCATGCACGCCATCCGCATAGAATTCGAAGACCTCGGCTTCAAGGCCATGCACCCGATGCGTTCCGCGCGGATCAACCAGGCCGTCAAGCGCGCCCGGGGCAACCGCAAGGAAATCGTCAACAAGATCGAAGAGTCCCTGAGCCACTGCCTGGCGATTGATGAAATCCAGGGCGAAGTCAGCGGGCGCCAGAAACACCTCTACGGCATCTACAAGAAAATGCGCGGCAAGCGTCGGGCCTTCAACGAAATCATGGACGTCTACGCGTTCCGGATCATCGTCGACAAGGTCGATACCTGCTACCGCGTGCTGGGTGCTGTGCATAATTTGTACAAACCGTTGCCGGGTCGCTTCAAGGATTACATCGCGATCCCCAAGGCCAACGGCTATCAGTCGCTGCACACCACGCTGTTCGGCATGCACGGTGTACCGATCGAGATCCAGATCCGCACCCGTGAAATGGAAGAGATGGCCAACAACGGCATCGCTGCCCATTGGCTGTACAAATCCAGCGGCGACGAGCAGCCCAAAGGCACTCACGCCCGCGCCCGCCAGTGGGTAAAAGGCGTGCTGGAAATGCAGCAACGCGCCGGCAACTCGCTGGAATTCATCGAAAGCGTGAAGATCGACCTGTTCCCGGACGAGGTCTACGTGTTCACGCCTAAAGGCCGGATCATGGAGCTGCCCAAAGGCTCCACGGCGGTCGATTTCGCCTACGCGGTGCACACCGATGTCGGCAACAGCTGCATCGCCTGCCGGATCAATCGTCGTCTCGCACCGCTGTCCGAACCGCTGCAAAGCGGTTCCACGGTCGAGATCGTCAGCGCCCCCGGTGCACGGCCGAACCCGGCGTGGCTCAACTTCGTGGTCACCGGCAAGGCACGCACGCACATCCGCCACGCGCTGAAACTGCAACGCCGCTCCGAATCCATCAGCCTCGGCGAACGCCTGCTGAACAAAGTGCTCAACGGCTTCGACAGCACCCTGGAAAAAGTCCCGGCCGAGCGCGTCAAGGCGATGCTCACCGAATACCGCCTGGAACTGATCGAAGACTTGCTCGAAGACATCGGTCTGGGCAACCGCATGGCCTATGTGGTCGCCCGCCGCCTGCTGGGCGAAGGCGAACAACTGCCGAGCGCCGAAGGTCCGCTGGCGATTCGCGGTACCGAAGGCCTGGTGCTCAGCTACGCCAAATGTTGCACGCCGATCCCGGGCGACCCGATTGTCGGGCACCTGTCCGCGGGCAAAGGCATGGTTGTGCACCTGGACAACTGCCGCAACATCAGCGAAATCCGCCACAACCCGGAAAAATGCATCCAGCTCTCGTGGGCCAAGGATGTCACCGGCGAATTCAACGTCGAGCTGCGCGTCGAACTGGAACATCAGCGCGGCCTGATCGCCCTGTTGGCCAGCAGCGTCAACGCGGCCGACGGCAATATCGAAAAAATCAGCATGGACGAACGCGATGGTCGCATCAGCGTGGTCCAACTGGTGGTCAGCGTGCACGACCGTGTGCACCTGGCCCGCGTGATCAAGAAACTGCGCGCCTTGACCGGGGTGATTCGCATCACCCGCATGCGCGCGTAGCCCATCCATTACAAGGAGTCATTCATGACCAAGACTGTTATCACCAGCGACAAAGCCCCGGCCGCCATCGGCACTTATTCCCAGGCGATCAAGGCTGGCAATACCGTCTACATGTCGGGTCAGATTCCCCTGGACCCAAAAACCATGGAACTGGTCGAAGGCTTCGAAGCCCAGACCGTCCAGGTGTTCGAGAACCTCAAGGCCGTGGCTGAAGCCGCCGGCGGTTCGTTCAAGGACATCGTCAAACTGAACATCTTCCTCACCGACCTGAGCCACTTCGCCAAGGTCAACGAGATCATGGGCAAATACTTTGACCAACCCTACCCTGCCCGCGCCGCCATCGGCGTTGCAGCCCTGCCAAAGGGTTCGCAGGTAGAAATGGACGCTATTCTGGTCATCGAGTAACACATCCGGCGCAGCCTCCCAGGCTGCGCCGTTTTCGTTTTGAAAGGATTCCACCATGCGCAAAGCGCTTGCCCTCTCCTTGCTCGCCGTTTTCCTCGGCGGCTGCGCCAGCAATCCTGCCGACAGTGATATCAGCGGCACCTGGATCAACCAGGTGGCCATCGATGCTGCCTCCAAGGGCGGCCCTCTGCGCGAAGCGCTCCAGGCATACGGTCCGAACCTGGAATGGGACGTCAACACCAAGGCCAACCAGGCCCGCTACACCAACGGTTTTGAAAACGTCGAAGGCAAGTTGCTGGCCGATGAGTCCGGCGCCTGGAAAGTCGACTTCTATGGCAGCTCCGCCAGCGAGTTGCGACGCGACGGCAAGCAATTGAGCCAGGTCGCGAACGACAACGAACCCGCGCAAGTCTTCGACCGTGCCTTGATTCCGGTCCCGGAAGGCGCGCCGATTGGCGCCAGCTTCGAACGCGCGCTGTACACGGCCTACATGGGCGGCAGCTGGTCCATCGTCAACGGTCAGGGTGAAGGCAGCACCGTGCAATTTCAGGCGGATGGCCAAGTGGCCGGCCTGCCAGGCGCGGATCGTTATGCCCTGTGCCTGGCGGGTGATTGCGCGTCGATGAGCGGCGGCAACGACAATATGTGGCTGCAGCAGAACGGCCAGGGCAACACCTGGATCTTTGCGCGTAAAGGCAAGGAACTGGAGATTTTTCAGGCTGTGAACACGGCGCAGGCGGATGAAATGCCTCAGTTCACGCCGGGTGATCGCAAGTGGTTGCTGGAAAAGCAGTAAGACCAACGCAAAACCAATTGTAGGAGCGCGGCTTGCCCGCGAAAGCGATGTAACAGTCAACATAGAGGTTGGATGTTATGACGCCTTCGCGGGCAAACCTCGCTCCTACAGTTGTTTTGGGGTATTTGAAAAGTATCAGCGGCCTTCGAGAATGGCAGCGTAGCCTTCGCGATAACTCGGATACTTTGGTGCCCAGCCCAGCGCTTTCGCCCGGGCATTACTGCAACGCTTGCTACCCGTGCGGCGCACGCTCTCGTCCTCGGCCCACTCGGTCACGCCCAGATACTCACGCAACCAGCCCACCACTTCCGCCAGTGGCGCAGGCGCGTCGTCGACACCTATATAGACGTCATCCAGCACCGTCCCTCGCTGATCCGCCTCCAGCAAATGCGCCATCAACCCCGCCGCGTCGTCCGAGTGAATGCGGTTGCCATACAGCGGCGGATCAACAGCCACGCGATAACCGCGACGAACCTGAGTCAGCAGAAACTCTCGGCCCGGCCCGTAGATCCCGGTCAAACGCACGATGCTCGCCGGGATTCCGCTATTGAGTGCAATCTGCTCGGCTTCCAGCATCACCCGCCCTGAATAGCCCGCTGCCACGGTCGGCGAATTCTCGTCGACCCATTCGCCCTCTTGCTGGCCATAAACACTGCTGCTGGACACGAATAGCAGCCGATTGGGCACTTGCCCATAGTCACCGAGCCACTCCAGCACGTGCTGCAAACCCTGAATATAAGCGGCGCGGTAACCGGCCTCATCGTGATCGGTGGCTGCC
The DNA here is from genome assembly GCF_012935755.1 of Pseudomonas sp. ADAK2. Lineage (GTDB taxonomy): Bacteria > Pseudomonadota > Gammaproteobacteria > Pseudomonadales > Pseudomonadaceae > Aquipseudomonas. The sequence continues at coordinate 4,689,525 of NZ_CP052862.1, read as the reverse complement.
GCGCAATACACGAGGTAATCCACCGCACCGATTGGCCAGGTGTCCGGGCAGTCTTTATTGAACAGGTCGCCGGCAACGCCAATCACACCTTCAGGCAGGCGCGAGACATCACGCCGCAAGCCGTGAACCTCCCACCCCAAAGCTAGCAATTGCGTGGCCAGACGACTGCCGACATCACCGCAGCCGGCGATCAAAACAGATGGCGCGGACATCAGAAAACTCCCTCAGGAAAGGTACAGACTAGCGCCCGTATAGGACGAGCGGCTAGCAATGGAGGAAAAAAAGAGACGCTATTACTTCTGTTAACAAGAATTACTTGCAATAATGCCGACCACTTTTGTTCTCGGCCTTACGAGGCCTGGAAGAACATTTACCCTATTTTTCTCTCAGGTCCGGCCAGCATGACACGCAATCAATTCCCCGCTTCGCCAACCAAACGACCTCGCGCCTGGAGCGCTGTGGCCGCCCTGCTGCTCAGCCTGATGCTGGCGCCTGTCGCCGCTTTCGCTGATGCACAAGCGCCAGCCACCCCGGCCGCCGCCGCTGCGCCAGCCCCGGCTGATCATGCCGCTCCCGCCGTAGCACCTGCCGCAACTGACCCAGCCCAGGCCGTGGATGCCAACGCCGAAAACGCGCCAGAAGTCCTCGAACCTGACAACTCCCTGGGCATGGCCCACGACCTGTCGCCATGGGGCATGTACCAGAACGCCGATATTATCGTGAAAATCGTGATGATCGGCCTGGCCATCGCCTCGATCATCACCTGGACCATCTGGATCGCCAAGGGCTTCGAGCTGATGGGCGCCAAGCGTCGTCTGCGCACCGAAATCGTCCACCTGAAAAAAGCCACCACCCTTAAAGAAGCCAGCGTCACCGCGACCAAGCAAGGCACCCTCGCCCATCTGCTGGTCCACGACGCCCTGGAAGAAATGCGCTTGTCGGCCAACAGCCGCGAGAAAGAAGGCATCAAGGAACGTGTCGCCTTCCGTCTTGAGCGTCTGGTTGCCGCCTGCGGTCGCAACATGAGCAGCGGCACCGGCGTACTCGCCACCATCGGCTCCACCGCGCCATTCGTGGGTCTGTTCGGCACCGTGTGGGGCATCATGAACAGCTTCATCGGCATCGCCAAAACCCAGACCACCAACCTCGCCGTAGTCGCTCCCGGCATCGCCGAAGCCCTGCTGGCCACCGCGCTGGGCCTGGTTGCCGCGATCCCTGCCGTGGTCATCTACAACGTTTTCGCCCGCTCCATCGCCGGTTACAAGGCGCAGGTGTCGGACGCCTCTGCTGAAGTCCTGTTGCTGGTCAGCCGTGATCTGGATCACCTGCCGACCGCTGAGCGCTCCACGCAACCCCACGTGGTCAAAGTAGGGTAATCAGCCATGGGCTTGCATTTGAAAGAAGGCGCAGACGACGATCTGGCCGAGAACCACGAAATCAACGTCACACCGTTTATCGACGTGATGCTGGTGCTGTTGATCATCTTCATGGTGGCCGCGCCGTTGGCCACCGTGGACATCAAGGTCGATCTGCCGGCCTCCAGCGCCAAACCGGCGCCACGGCCAGAGAAACCGGTATTCCTCAGCGTAAAAGCTGACCAGCGCCTGTTCCTCGGTGAAGACGAAGTGAAGGCCGAAGCACTCGGCGCCACCCTCGACGCCAGGACCAAGGGCAAGAAAGACACGACGATCTTCTTCCAGGCCGATAAAGGCGTGGATTACGGCGACCTGATGAGCGTGATGGACAACCTGCGCTCCGCCGGTTACCTGAAGGTGGGTCTGGTCGGGCTTGAGACGGCAGTCAAGAAATGATCACGACGCGCCATAAGCTGACGCGTTACAGCGGGAGCCTGGCCGTGGTGCTGGGCGTCCATGCGCTGGCCATTGCGCTGGCGGTGAACTGGACGGCGCGTCCGCCGATCGAGTTGCCTCCACAGGCAATGATGGTCGAGTTGGCGCCGGTCCCGGCCCCGCCACCGCCGGCACCGCCGAAGGTCATCACGCCGCCGCAGCCACCGGCTCCGGTGGAAGAGCTGCCGATCCCGAAACTGGCGGAAGTGCCGAAGGCCGAGATCGCCGTGCCGAAACCGGTCAAACCCAAGCCCAAGCCGCAACCGCCCAAGCCGGTGGAGAAAAAGCCGGAGCCGCCGAAGGAAAAACCGTCCGAGGAAAAACCGAGCGACGCGCAACCGACCCAGGCCCCGACCGAGAAATCCGCACAGCCAGCGCCGGGGCCGTCGCCCGCGCAGCAGGCCGCCAAGGCCAGTTGGCAAGGCACCCTGCTCGCTCACTTGGCCAAGTACAAAAAGTACCCGGCCAGTGCCCAGTCCCGGGGCAAGGAAGGGCTGAACCGTCTGCGCTTTGTGGTCGATGCTGAAGGCAATGTGTTGTCGTTCGAACTGGTAGGCCGTTCCGGCAACGCCGATCTGGACCGGGCGACCCTGGACATGATCAAACGTGCCCAGCCGCTGCCCAAGCCACCGGCCGACATGCTGAACAACGGCTCGATCGAAATCGTTGCACCGTTTGTTTATTCACTGGAAAAACGCCGGCGCTAAACAACACACGGCACCTGTAGGAGCGAAGCTTGCTCGCGAAGAGGCCATCACATCCAACATCCATGTTGGCTGATAAACCGCTTTCGCGAGCAAGCTTCGCTCCTACAGGGTTATGCAGCAGCCATAAAGGCACCGAAAGGTGCCTTTTGCCTATCCGCCAGCGGCAAACCCGAATTGCCCTGTGTCACTCAGCACACTCTCTCTGATAACGTGCGTCTATCGATTGCAGCCGGTATGCTTGGCCCGCAACTTCATGGACGCTCGCTATGACTCTTACAGAATTACGCTACATCGTTACCCTCGCCCAAGAGCAGCACTTCGGTCACGCGGCCGAGCGTTGCCACGTCAGCCAACCGACCCTGTCGGTGGGCGTGAAAAAGCTTGAAGACGAACTCGGTGTGCTGATTTTCGAGCGCAGCAAGAGCGCCGTGCGCCTGACCCCGGTCGGCGAAGGCATCGTGGCCCAGGCGCAAAAAGTCCTGGAGCAGGCCCAAGGCATTCGCGAACTGGCCCAGGCCGGCAAGAACCAGCTGACCGCGCCGCTGAAAGTCGGCGCGATCTACACCGTCGGCCCGTACCTGTTCCCGCACCTGATCCCGCAACTGCACCGCGTCGCCCCGCAGATGCCGTTGTACATCGAAGAAAACTTCACCCACGTGCTGCGCGACAAACTGCGCAACGGCGAGCTCGACGCGATCATCATCGCCCTGCCGTTCAACGAAGCCGACGTGCTCACCCTGCCGCTCTACGACGAGCCGTTCTACGTCCTGATGCCAGCCCAGCACCCGTGGACCCAGAAAGAAACCATCGACGCCGCCCTGCTCAACGACAAGAGCCTGCTGCTGCTCGGCGAAGGCCACTGCTTCCGCGATCAAGTGCTGGAAGCCTGCCCAACCCTGGGCAAAGGCAATGACGGCGCCAAACACACCACGGTCGAGTCCAGCTCCCTGGAAACCATCCGCCACATGGTCGCCTCCGGCCTAGGCATTTCGATCCTGCCGCTGTCGGCGGTGGACAGCCACCACTACGCCCCAGGCGTGATCGCCGTGCGCCCACTGTCGCCGCCGGTGCCGTTCCGCACCGTGGCCATCGCCTGGCGCGCCAGCTTCCCGCGGCCGAAGGCGATTGAAATCCTCGCTGACTCCATTCGCCTGTGCTCGGTGGCCAAGCCACAAGCGCCGGTGGTGGCCGGTTAAGTCGCTGCCATGACCGAGTTGTCGCAAGTGTCGGTGACGGCACTCAAGGGTGTCGGTGAAGCCATGGCCGAGAAATTGGCCAAGGTCGGCCTGGAGAATCTCCAGGACGTGCTGTTTCACCTGCCGCTGCGCTATCAGGACCGCACCCGAGTGGTCCCGATCGGTCACTTGCGACCCGGTCAGGATGCCGTGATCGAAGGCACCGTCAGCGGCGCCGACGTGGTCATGGGCCGTCGTCGCAGCCTCGTGGTGCGGATTCAAGATGGCACCGGCGGCCTCAGCCTGCGCTTCTACCATTTCAGCAACGCCCAGAAAGAAGGCCTGAAACGCGGCACGCGGATTCGCTGCTACGGCGAAGCACGGCCCGGGGCGTCGGGACTGGAAATCTACCACCCGGAATACCGCGCCATCACCGGTGACGAACCGCCGCCCGTGGATGAAACCCTGACCCCGGTTTACCCGCTGACCGAAGGCCTGACCCAACAGCGTCTGCGCCAACTGTGCATGCAAACCCTGACCCTGCTCGGCCCCAGCAGCCTGCCCGACTGGCTGCCGACCGAACTGGCCCGGGACTATCAACTGGCGCCGCTGGCCGACGCGATCCGCTACCTGCATCACCCGCCCGCCGATGCCGACGTCGACGAACTCGCCCTCGGCCATCACTGGGCCCAGCATCGCTTGGCTTTCGAAGAACTGCTGACCCATCAACTGTCCCAGCAGCGTCTGCGCGAAAGCATGCGTTCCCTGCGCGCGCCGGCGATGCCCAAAGCCACCAAGCTGCCAGCCAAGTACCTGGCCAATCTCGGCTTCACGCCGACTGGCGCCCAGCAACGGGTCGGCAACGAAATCGCCTACGACCTCAGTCAGCACGAACCGATGCTGCGCCTGATCCAGGGCGACGTCGGCGCCGGCAAGACCGTGGTCGCCGCCCTGGCCGCGTTGCAAGCGCTGGAGGCGGGTTATCAGGTTGCCTTGATGGCGCCGACCGAGATCCTCGCCGAGCAGCACTTCATCACCTTCAAGCGCTGGCTCGAACCGCTGGGCATCGAAGTCGCGTGGCTGGCCGGCAAGCTCAAGGGCAAGAACCGCGTCGCCGCGCTCGAGCAGATCGCCAACGGTGCGCCGATGGTGGTCGGCACCCACGCCTTGTTCCAGGAAGAAGTGCAGTTCAAGAACCTGGCCCTGGCGATCATCGACGAACAACACCGCTTCGGCGTCCAGCAGCGTCTGGCGCTGCGGCAGAAAGGCGTTGGCGGACGGATGTGTCCGCATCAACTGATCATGACCGCCACGCCGATTCCACGGACGCTGGCCATGAGCGCTTACGCCGACCTTGATACTTCTATCCTCGACGAACTGCCGCCCGGTCGAACTCCGGTCAACACCGTGCTGGTCACCGATACCCGGCGCGTCGAAGTCATCGAGCGGGTGCGCGGTGCCTGCGCCGAAGGGCGGCAGGCGTATTGGGTCTGCACGCTGATCGAAGAATCCGAAGAGCTGACCTGCCAGGCCGCAGAAACCACTTACGAAGACCTCACTGCCGCCCTCGGCGAGTTGAAGGTCGGGTTGATTCACGGGCGCATGAAGCCTGTCGAGAAAGCCGCGGTCATGGCCGAATTCAAGGCCGGCAACCTGCAACTGCTGGTCGCCACCACGGTGATCGAAGTCGGCGTGGACGTGCCCAACGCCAGCCTGATGATCATCGAAAACCCCGAACGCCTCGGTCTGGCGCAACTGCACCAGTTGCGCGGTCGTGTCGGTCGGGGCAGCGCCGCCAGTCACTGTGTGCTGCTTTATCATCCGCCGCTGTCACAGATCGGTCGCCAACGCCTGGGCATCATGCGCGAAACCAACGACGGTTTTGTCATCGCCGAAAAAGACCTCGAACTGCGCGGCCCCGGTGAAATGCTCGGCACGCGCCAGACCGGGCTCCTGCAATTCAAGGTCGCGGACCTGATGCGCGACGCCGATCTACTGCCGGCCGTGCGCGATGCGGCGCAGGCGCTGCTGGAACGCTGGCCCGATCATGTCAGCCCGTTACTCGATCGCTGGCTGCGCCACGGGCAGCAATACGGCCAAGTGTGAGCACTGTCGCAGTTTCTGGACCATGGGTTTAAACAAGGTGGTTATACTCCTGCCATTGTTTGCAAACGGATACAGACCATGACTGACGCTGCCCTCGTCCCCGAAACCCCGCACGCTCCGTCTGTAATTCGGCTACTGCTCGGCAAGTTGGGCATCGCCTACGAAGAAGTCCTCGACCATCACGGCCTCAACGCCGCGCGTAAAGTGCAGGCGGTTTTGCTGGATGATGCGGTCGGCGCGCTCATGGTGCTGTTCCCGCAGAGTCAGTTGCTGGACCTCAATCGCCTCGCCGAACTGACGGGCCGCCGACTGACTGCCGTCTCGACCGAACGCCTGGAGAAGATGCTCGGCAAACACAGCCTGAGCCTGCTGCCCGGCCTGCCGGCGCTGACCAGTTCGCCCTGCCTGTACGAAGAAAGCCTGCTGCGCGAACCAAAGTTGCTGATCAACTCCGGCGAGCCGAATGTGTTGCTGGAAATCACCAGCGAAGCCTTCAAGAGCATGCTGACCAAGGCCAGTGCCGCCAATTTCGGCGAAGCCCTGACCAGCATCCGCCCGAACCTCGACCGCCCCGATGATGACCGCGAGGAAATCACCCAGGCCGTTCAGGCGTTCACCGCGCGACGCATCCAGCAACGCCTGGAAGCCACCATCGAAATTCCACCGCTGGCCGAAACCGCGCAGAAAATCATCAAACTGCGGGTCGACCCCAACGCCACCATCGACGACATCACCGGCGTCGTCGAAACCGACCCGGCCCTGGCCGCGCAAGTCGTGAGCTGGGCCGCGTCGCCGTACTACGCCTCGCCGGGCAAGATTCGTTCGGTGGAAGATGCGATCGTCCGTGTGCTCGGCTTCGACCTGGTGATCAACCTGGCCCTGGGCCTGGCCCTCGGCAAGACCTTGAGCCTGCCGAAAGACCACCCGCAACACACCACGCCGTACTGGCAGCAATCGATCTACACCGCCGCCGTCATCGAAGGCCTGACCCGCGCCATGCCCCGGGCCCAGCGCCCGGAAGCCGGCCTGACCTACCTCGCCGGGCTGCTGCACAACTTCGGCTACCTGCTGCTGGCCCACGTCTTCCCGCCGCACTTCTCGCTGATCTGCCGCCACCTGGAGGTCAACCCGCACCTGTGCCACAGCTATGTCGAGCAACACTTGCTGGGCATCAGCCGCGAACAGATCGGTTCCTGGTTGATGCGTTATTGGGATATGCCGGATGAGCTGGCCACCGCGCTACGCTTCCAGCACGACCCGGGTTATGACGGCGCGTATGCCGAGTACCCGAACCTGGTGTGCCTGGCCGTGCGTTTGCTACGCAGTCGCGGGATTGGCTCGGGGCCGGATGAAGACATCCCCGATGCGCTGCTGGAGCGCGTAGGTTTGACTCGCGACAAGGCCAACGACGTGGTCAGCAAAGTGCTTGAAGCCGAAGTGCTGCTGCGCGAACTCGCCTCGCAATTCACCCAGGCCTGAAAGCTTCGCGGGCAAGCCTCGCTCCTACGGATCACCTAATCCTGTAGGAGCAAGGCTTGCCCGCGAAGAATCCAACTCGATCTAATGCCCTACCCCAGATAACGCAGGATATTCCCCGGCAACGGCTGCGGACCAAAGGCAACATAACCGCACACCACAATCTTGTTGTCTGGCATCACCACACTTCCCCGGAAGATATCGATCGCTCTCTCATCGTTGAACTCAACCCAGCCACCCTCTCCAAATGCAGGATCCAATGTGCCGTCAAGCCGGTAGCGCGCTGCGATCAATGCGCTCTTATCCCCCAGAGAACCGCTACCTGCTTGTCCTGCCACAATAATGGCGATCACGTTCCCTTGCTGATCCTTCTGGAAAGCACTCCGTCGCCACGACGCCCCATGCTCCGGAAACTCGGAGATCAGAGGACGTCCGTTATTGAAGACGATGTTGAAGCTGCCACTGGGATTCAAAACAACAATCAGTCCTTTACGCTTGCGGTCCGCCTCTGCCGAACCTGTCGCGATAATTCCGCCGTCCGGGCGCAAGGTCATTGAGCCAAGATCAAGCCACTGATCCTTATCGACAATCGTCACAACCCCGTCTTTGTTGTCGCCATAGTCTTTATCAACGTTGCCATTCTGGTCATATCGAATCACATAGGCGTCGGGCCATTCACCTTCGCTTTCCCTAGCAAAATCCCCACACACCAGTACTTTACCGTCCTCCTGAACCGCCACGCCGGAAGCGTAATTCCAGTAATGGCTGATTTTTTTCTCTTCGACCAGCAAGAAGCCTTTCCCGGCAAAAGTTTCATCCAGAGAGCCGTCCTGATTCAATCGCAGCACAATCCCTCTGGAATAGTTGAAGGCAAACATCACAGTACTGACCAAGAGAATTTTGCCATCCACCTGGCTGACCACAGAAACACCGGCGTCCTGCGCTCCTTCGGAGACTTTTACAGCGTAATTGCCGGCCTGACGCTGGGCCATAAGCTTGGCGCCCGCCCCTGCTTTCGGCCCCAGAAGCTCATAGATATTGATCAGGACCTTGCCATCTTTTTTCTCACCGAAGGAGGTGTCCAGACGACCATCCTGAAGCTGCCGTACCACAGCGAGCTCCTCCCCGCGAACCGGATGCTCCGCCATACCGGTGATCAGCCATCCGCCATTGGCCTGTGGACGCAAATTACTCGGCGAAAACCAGGTACCGTCAGCGAAAGGGATTTCGACAATACCGTGACGGCCAAACGACGTATCGAGTGAACCGTCTTCATGCAGCCGAGCCACTTTCGCCGGCGATTCCTGATTGATCGTTGTACCCAAAGCGACGAGCAACTGGTTCCCGGGGAGAGGAAGGATTGCGCCTGGGATGCTGCCAACAACATCATGAAATGGCGTCGAAACTACACCATCATGTCCAAAAGCAGGGTCGAGGGTTCCTGCTGCTTTAACTTTTGACTGATTCATAACCGCGCTCCATCGTGGGTAGGTCCGGCAAGGGACATCGACCCCAGTGAAGCACGGAGACATACATAAAAACGCCTGTCAGAAATAACAGATCAGCCGTCTTTTAAAGCCATATCACTGGCTTTTTGAGCCGTCGCTTTGCTACTTAACGATTGGCTACCACCTTCTTTTTCGGCTTCAAATACTTGGTCAACCCCTGGAACCAGATCACCAGCGCCGGGTTGCCCTTGATCTGAATCGACTTGTCCTGAATCCCCGTCATAAACGCCAACTGCTTGTTCTTCGCCTGCATCGTGGCAAAGCCATACGCCGCGTCTTTAAAGGCAATCGCAAACGCCGGCTCGGCATACATGCCGGACTTGCTGGTGATGCGCTGATCCTTCACCCGGAAATGCCGCGCCACTTTCCCGTCCAGGGTCTGTAGCTGAAACACCAGTTCCTTGTCGCCCAACTGCTGTTGAAACGCAGGATTAGTCCGACTGGCCTTACCCATCAACAAACCCAGCATCCACAGAAGAAAACGAAATTTCATGCGCACAGCCTCAAATAAAAATGAACGGCCGGCGCAGTGTAGCGGCTTCAGACGATATCGACACTATTGCCTTGTGTTTGCAGAAGATGATGCGGTTTTTGCTGTCAATGACTGCCAAGTCACGCTTTTCAATTGAAGATATGAACGCCTCCACGGTCCACGATCAACGATTGATCGGCAATTGAAAACGCATCCGCTGCCCGCATAGATCCAGGTCTTCTCGGAACAGACCGTAAGCCATCTCACAATGGCCTGCCACGTAGTGCTGCCAAATCGGATCAACCAGCACCTCGCCTGCCAGACGTTCCGCCGCTGCCTCCTTCGTCATGGCCTTGTCCTTACCCACCATCGCCAGAGTTGCGTTGTAGAAACCATCGTTGGTCATTCCTGTCTGCAAATAGATCAATTCGTTCAACCGGCCATTGGTGGTGTGCAGCAAACAGGACCACTTTTTGAGTGCCGCCGTCTCACCCGCCTCAGCCTTTTGATAAAGCGTTTCGCAGTATTCCTCCTTGAACTTCACCCAACTGCGCTGCACATCAACCAACAACTTCCTGTTGTCCGGGGCCAAGCTGGCCTGCGCTTTTTTGTATTGATCGTTCAATGCCGCGTCGAGTGAATCGAAGATTTCTTGACTGCAGATCAACCAATCCGGCGTCTCAAAACTGTCGACATTGCAGTTCGGCTGGGCGAAAGCCGAGAACATGGACGCCGCCAGGACCACGCCTGCGAAATTCACAAACGCCTTCTTGCATCCGTTCATTCCACCACTCCACTGCTACGCTCAGCCACCCGCGCAGGAATCTTTAACGCCTTGCCCGCGTCGGTCATCAACGCGGCGTATTTCTTGTAAGCCTGCGCCGCCAGCGCTTTATTCTTCAGGCCCCAGTAACTGTCCGCGAGGTTCAGATAAGCCACGGTACGCGTGGGATTTCGGGCAATCACGGCGTCCAGCAACTCGATGGACTCTTGGTAATAACCTGTTTCACCCAATAGAAACCCCACGTCGTTAGACCAGCCGGGTAACTGAGGAAAGTCATACTTTTGCGCGATGTAGTTGTCCGGATCGCATTGACCTGCGTTGTCGTACATCAGGAAGCTTCCCATCACCTCCAAGACCGCTCCGGTCTGCCCTTTTCGATACAGCGCCAACGCCTTGTCGAGCTGTTCCGCGACGTCCGTCATCATCAATTTTTTGTAATCGCCGCCCGCTTGAATGCGCAACTCAGACAACTGCTCAAACAGCTTGCGGCCATCGAAAGATGCCAAAGACATTTCTCCGATCAGGCTTTTGGGGACTTCTTCAACACTGACAAGCGAGTGATCACAGGACTCGTTGTTGACCACCTGCAATACGTTTTTCAGCTCGAACTGCCTGGAGTTTTTGTTGTAGCGAAACACCAGGTTGAAGTTATAAACGGCGTTATCTTCTTCGCTGCTGACCAGTACAAGGGCGTTCCCGGCTTCGGCAGAGGACTGCTTGACCGACACGGTGTCACCTTGCAGATCGATGACCTTCAGCACGCCAGCCGGGTTGTTGATGATGTGGACGCTGAAGATGTCACTCATGGCCGAGGAGTATTGGCTCTTGATCAACGGCAATGCTTTGGTGGTATCCAGCAGGATGTCGTTGCCGGCGCCGTGTTCAGGTGTGATCTGCAGGCGGCGGAAGTCTGCCCCGACATCACCGGACAGCACAGATACGTTTTGACGGGATGCGTCACCCAATAAACTGGCCTGTTGCTGTTTGATCACTGTTGGCGAGTTGGAACTGGGTTGCGTGACCTTGCCCGTACTTTGCGAAGCCGTTTCTTTCAAGGGCAGCGCGCAGCCGGAATCACACGCCAACTTCAAAAGCTCAGGCTCGTCCGTCCCCTCGAACACATAAGTTGCCGCGCCATTGCGTTGTCCGTCGCTGTACACCGGCACACTGACCGCCAGCGAACCGGCCTTCGAAGAGGCCGGAGTTTGATCCGCAACCGTTACCACGCTAGCTTCAACGTCTTTGCAAAGGGCTTCGGTGGCCGAATCCAAGAGTCCCCGCCCCGCCTGCGCGCCCAACTTCGCGCTGACCGCACGGCAGTCATAGCCATGCCAGTAAGGGCCCGATTGCATCGAGATATCCTGGGAAAAAATATAGAGATGGTTCAGGACGACTTCTTTGCCGTCATAACTGAAGACCACCCAACGGCGAGATTTAGCGGAAGAGTAATTCTCACTGTCCAGAATGTACTGCCTGCCGAATCGATACAGCGAGTTGGTAAACATCGCGCCGGTATATTCCGCGTCGTCGAACAGTCGCTTTCCTGAGCTGGCATCTAAGATGTAGCCGTCAGCGTCCAGGGCCAATGAACAACTGCCGGGCGCCTTGCCATAAGGCTCACAGCGGGTTGCGTGCGAGAAAACCGACTCAGCAGCACCCGCGCCAAAGCTCAATAACACCATCAAGAACATTGAAATCTTCAAGGTAAACAGCTTCACCACTGACACCCCTTCTCAGCAGAAGTCTCAATCAACGGGTGATGATCAAACTCAAACCGTTTCTTGGTTTTGGCATTGGTGTAGGACATGCCGTAAATCAGCGCACCTTGGCGAACCATGACGTATTCACCCGTGACGGCGCCGCCCACGACTTCGACCCATGTAGTGGTGAACTGAAGAGGCCGGCCCTCGGCCATTTCTTCTTGCTCGGTACGTTTGAACACCAGCGGGATCGACTCTTTAGACGTCCCATACTTGGCCCCCGCCCCGCTCCACTTGGCGGCCTCATCACGGTAGATCCTGAACTCCAGTTTTATGTTTTTGCCTTCCAGGGATTTAAAACAGTCAATTTCCGTTCCCACTTCGCTGTGAGCGAATGCGGGGAAGGCCAGCAACATCAGCGTCAATAACTTTTTCAATGACAACTCCCTTGTTTTGACCAATCCCGCACCCTTGCGTCCCGCCCGATCAAGGCTGCCCATAAGTAATCCTTTTTACCGCCGGGCTTTCCTCGCGAAGGTCTTTCGCGGTCACGCCGTAGGCTTTGATCAACGCTTCAGATGAGCCTTTGGAGCCAAACGACCGGTAAGCATTGCTGTAGGCATACATTTCCAACTTGCCCGCCGTTGAGTAATAACCGTGCCATTCCGGGCAAGCGTTACAACCGCCGTAGCCACCAATGGCGACCAGGCTGCCCTTGGTTCCTTTGAGGCAATCCATCGCCACCACCACATTGGCCAACATCGGCGTGGTTGCGCCGGCGGTGGTCAATTGGGATACCCGGCCGATTTGGCGTCGGAGCACTTTGCCGTTGATGTTAATGGTCTGGTCGGAGCACACCGGGAGCAGGTGTTCTTGATCGTTCTGCACCGTCACCGACCGACAAGACGAAACCACTGCCACTTCGACGCCACCGCATTGCATGACATCGCGTTGGATGTAGGCATCCGATGGGGCGGCAAAAACTGCCAGTGTGAACAGCGCTGAAACACTACCCGCGAAAAACCTGATTAAGCGCTGCATCCCTTTCATCCTTGTCCGTTCTTCGAACCTGTCCAGTCGTTGCCGAATCGCTTAGGCGTCGGTGATTTTCAACAGCCGGAATTCGTTGTTCACAAACTCGTAATAGCGCGTTCGGTAGCGATTTTTCAGCTGTTTACCCTTCAGGTCTTCTTCGGTGTCGACGGTGATGCCGTAGACGATGATCAAGTTGCTGTCGGGCCGGTAGGACAGCGCCAGCGCGTTGCCGTCGTAGGCATTCGGCAGACCCGTGGCGATTTCGCCCGTCTGCGCATCCAGCATCTCGACACACATCGTGCTGCCGCCACAGCCCATCCGGTGCAGAACGTAGTGCCCGGCGAAATTGACCTTGCCGGCGAGGGCTTGTGCGCGATCTTTATCCATCCGTTGGTTGCTGTTTTCGTACGGCACCGGGGCGTGGTTTGGGCCGGCAAACACTTCGGTGACCTTGAAAACTTTGAAGGATGGCTCGGCGGCGAAGGATAAAGAGGTTGCACCGGCCAGGATGCAGCCCAATAAAATCGACAGTCCTTTCATGTTGTAACTCCTGAGCAATCCGATTACTCCCATTGGCAACCTTTCTCCAAAGAGACTTCAGTGGGTGCATAAAAAAATCCGTATTCCTTACCGCCATGGCCTGTCCGGGCTCACTTCTTCAGATTCGCTGTCGGTTAAAACCAGAGGAATCGCCACACCGGAGGAAGCGTACTTAACAAACCCTCCGTGCCATTTGTTCGTTTCGTCGTAATAGGTTCGCAGCTCGAAATTCACCGGGCTCGACTCACCTGTCCCAAAACAATAGATTTCCGACATCACCTCGCACTGAGCCGTCAACGGCAGCACGCCAATCACCAACAGCAGGCATCTTTTCACTTCAAATCCCTTGAAATAACCCGCCTTCAAATCGAAAAATCCTGCACTTCATCCAGTCCCCAACACCCCTCAAAACTGAACCGGTAAATCACCTGATAACCCGTATCCGGCTTTTGCAGTTTCACCGTCGCCGACGTGTCGCTCTTGTCCACGATCTCTAGCGTCAGCCCTTGCATCTCGCGCGCCTTCGCCTCGAGGATCAGCGGAAATACCAGTTCACTGCGATCCAGCAACGTGCTGACCTGCTGCGGCTCGGGCTCTGCATCCACCGTAATCAGCTTCTTCATCGGGACACGGGTGAAGGCTTTTTGACTGGCCGTGCTTTCCATGAAGTCGGCTAAAAACACTGAGAAATCCTGCGAAGGGCAAGCCAACGCCTGGGCTTGCTCGACCGGTTCCGGCATCAGGCAGGGCTTGGCCGGGTCAACCTGTATGCCTTGAGCGCTCAACTGCTCTGCGTGGGTGCGTGAATCTTCCTGCCCCATGTTGGCCGCCGCCAAGTAACAGGCCAGTGCCCGTTGCGAATCCTGAATGCCCAGGGTGCCACGCTGAAAGGCACTGCCAAGGTCGTTGAGCGCATAGGGCGCACCTTGCGCGGCAGACCTTTTCAGCGCCGCCAGGGATTTGGCCGGGTCGGCGCAAGGGCGCGGGTCGCCGTACTCGCCTTCGTCGCAATAAAACCCGGACAGCGCATGGCTGGCCTGGGCGAGCGTTCGGGAACCTTGCGTATAAAGCTCGAGAATTTTGCTGTTGTCCAGGCGCGGCGCCTGTCCCGAGAGGCTGACCGACGCGGCCGCATAAGCAGCCTGGTCGTTACCTTGGGCGGCACCGTCCAGGTAACTGTCCAGGGACGAAACATACAATTGCACATCGGCCGGATACCCCGACTCGTTCGTCAGCTTGTCATACAGCGCCCCTCGCTTGAGGGCGCGGGCACCCGGCGCAGCGCGCAGTTCCCCTTGTTGCTCGGACAGCACCTTTTCCAGCGACCAGTCTTCGACCCGCACCAATTTCCAGCAGTCGCCGAACTTGAACGTGAAGACCTTCAGCACTTCGCCTTTGCGGTCGCGGACGAACACATAGTTGGGCAACTGAACCTGCAAACTCAGCCCGGATTTCGCGATGTAATCCGCCGACAGCTCGGTCAACGATCGCGGCGCCAGCGTCGGCACCTGCCGTTGCACCACCCGGGGTTTCGACCCGGTGGAGACCACCGACAGCTCTATTACCGGCGAAGCGACAAAGGCTGGCTGCGTGTCCACATTCGCCGTAAACGCGGTGACGAACTCCGCAAAATTGGCGCTGGGGCATTGCACCGCACCCGACTCCGCCGCGAACGCCGCCGACGACATCACCAGCGCCAACCACACCAGGCACCCACGCTTCAAACCCGCCACTAGAGAATACCTTTTCATCAAAAAATCACTTCACCAACGTCAGCTCACCATCGCGATACAACACCTCACACCCCAGCCACGCCACGTCGACTTGAGGCAACACCGCCGAAGGTTTGCGCAGTTCACGCAACAAGGTCGAGCCGTGGGACAAGCGCCCGCCCATGCGCGCAATCACCGCTCGCGCCGCCTGGTAGTGCGCGTGGCGGCCGGGGTCCAGGGTGTCTTCGAGCAAAATGTCGTCGCCGAGAATGCCTTGTACCTGCCCCGGATAAATCATGAAACCCGTCGCCTGTTCGGCGCCTTCGCGCCCGTCCTGCCAGAAGCTGCCGTCGCGGCTGCGAATGTCTGGATGCGGCGCGAACCAATGCATTCGATCCGCCATCGGCATGGCGTGATGCAGGCGGAAGAACACCCGCATCAGGTTGTCGCGATACCACTCGCGCACTTGCAGGTAGTAACCGCGCAGCCCCGGCAGTCCGGTCGAATGGGCTACACGAATAAGCCCCGACCATTGCGGGAAGGCTTGCAACGGCAGATCGGTCGGCGCCGGGCGTGGCGTGGCGGGATCAGTTTCCCAGGGCAGTCGATGCGGGCTGTTTTCAAGGTCGTCATACGCTGTCGGCGGCCGGCCCAGCAGATCGCCGCCGCTGCTGGCCAGCGAGGTGGCGATGCATAGGTTGCCTTGAACCACGAACACATAGAACCGGGTGAACCAGTCGGCCAGTTGTTGGCCGTCAGCGCCTTGGGCGATCAGTCCGGACAGTTCGTCGTCGAAGCGGCGCAAGCGCTGTTCCAACTTCAGCAAATGCCCGCGCGCGATGCGCTGCATGCGCAGGAACAACGGCAACGAACGCAGCATTCGCAGCGGTCGCCACGGCAAGTGCGGTGTCGCGCCGCCGACTTCACCGGCATAGCTGCTGGCGGAAATGCCCCAGTCGGCCAGCCGCGCGAGAAACAGGTCGTTATTGATGTACGAAGCGCCGCCAAACACCGCGGTAAACGGCTCGTTATCCTGCAGCACCCGCGAATCCCAACGCGCCATGATCGCCGGAATACTCGCCGCCGCACGTCGCTGCGCGTACTCCACAAAAACACTCGGTTGTGGCGGCAGAATCTCGGCGATGTTGGCGGCGGTCAGGTGCCGACGCCAGCCGTAATCGCTGATCGGCCGGTATTGCAGCAACCAGAGTTGCTGGCCATCCCAAGCCCATTCGACGTCGCCGGGCACATAGTGAAAGACCCGCAACACGCCTTGCAGAAAGCGCCACAACAGATCCGCCGTCAGGCCATGGGAGGGCTTGAACGTGTCACTGCTCCACGAATCGCCGAGGCGGGAAATGATCGCGCGCTCGGGGCTGACCTGACCGTCGGCCAACGACTCGAGATGACCTTCAACCCACTCCAGTTCCACCGACAGATGCCGCACAAACCCGATCCCGGACACCTTGGGCGTGATGAAGCGCTGCACCACCACTTCTTCCACGCCCGCCGTGCTTAATTCGGCAATGCGCGCCGGCACGTTGGACGTCGGTTCGCGCAGGAACGTGGTGCTCAACCCGGCATTCGCCGCATCGGCCTGATCCTCGCCGTAACTGGAAGAGCGCACAGCCCAAGTGGCCTCCGGCTGGCTGGCAAGAAACGCCGGCAAACGCGGATCATCGCAATCGTTGAGCGACAGCGCCGGCGGCACCGCTTGCCCGGCCAATTCGGCCAGACGCAAGCGACCGCCCTTGGTGTGCGCGACGAATCCGCATTCACCCGATTCCAGCCACGCGGCGAACTCGGCCGGCGCGTCGATCCACGGGTAATGGCCCCAGCCGGTTTTCAGGCAGATCGTCAGATCTGCGCGAGCCAGAATCGCCGACCACGCGGCAGCTTGCGCGATGCCGAGCACGTTGTCCTGATCGCCCCACACCAGCTCGACCGGGTCGGTGATCCACTCCAACAGCGGCAACGCCGTGTCGGCGCGCACCAGGTCCCAGTGCGGCACAAACGCGCGGCAGCGTGCGTATCCGGCGCCCATGCGCTGGTACTGCGCGGGCGTCCAGGTCTGGTTGGAGAACTTGTGCGCGAACACGGCGGGTTTGTTGGACAGCAACCAGTGAATGGTCTTGCGAATCGGCAGCGGCGACATCAACGCCGGCAACCGTCGCTGCCACAAAAATGCGCCGACCGGCGCCAGCAACACGCTGCGGCAAAAGTGCCCCGGCTGACGTTGCAGCGCGTGCAACACCAGCAGCGCATTGACCCCGACCGCCATGATCGCGCTGCCTTCAACCGTCATCGCCAGCAACGCTTGAGCGTACGCCGTAAGGTCTTCGCACGGCGCCCGTGGATTGTTGCCGAACCCCGGCAGTTCCAGCGGCACCACGTGGTAGCGCTGAAGGTGCGGCAGCGCGTCATCCCACCATTCGGCGGCGCTACCGTTGCCGGCCAGCAGGTACATCACAGGCTTGCTCATGGACAATCCTCAGGTCAGGTCGCGCAGGGCAGCGTCGAGGGTCGGGTAACGGAAGGTGTAGCCGGCCTCGGTCAATCGGCTCGGCACCACCCGTTGCCCATCGAAAAACAACTGCGCCATCTCGCCGGCCAGTACGCGTACGGGCGCGGCGGGAATGTGGAACCACACCGGGCGCTTCAGGGCTTTACCGACGCGGCTGGCAAACACGGCCTGACTCACCGCATCCGGCGCCACCAGGTTGTACGTGCCGCTCAAACTGTCGTCTTCGAAAGCACGGGCGATCACTTGAATCACATCGTCGCGATGCACCCAACTCATGATCTGCTGCCCATCGCCCATACGCCCGCCGAAACCCAGGCGAAACGGAATCAGCAACGGCAACAACGCGCCGCCCGGGCCGAACACCACACCCAAACGCAGCACTACCTGACGCACGCCGAACTCGGTAGCCGGTTGCGCGGCGGCTTCCCACTGGGCGCATAACTCGGCCATGAAACCGTCGCCCTTGCTCGCGCCTTCATCCAGGCTTTCGCTGGCATCGCGCACGCCGTAGAAACCGATGGCCGAGGCCTGCACCCACAGCGCTGGTTTATGCTTGGCGTTCTTCAGCCAGGTCATCAGCGCTTCGGTGGTATTGACTCGACTGGCGATCAATTGCGCCTGGCGTTTCTCACTCCAGCGCGGCCCGGCAACCGGCGCGCCCGCGAGGTTGATCACCACGTCGAACGTCTCGTTGTAGCCGAGTTTGCTCAGCGAACGCACGCACCGGGCGCGACCATCAAACAGGTACGCCGCTTTCAACGGATCGCGCGCCAACACACTGACCGTATGACCTGCGTCGAGCAGTTGATTGACCAGCACTTCGCCGATAAACCCGGTGCCACCGGTCACCAGCACGCGCTTGTAAGTGCCACCCGCGAACGGGTTCGACGGTTTGCCTTCGCGCTGCATGCGCAACGCCGCCAAACCATCGCGAATCCCCGAAGCCGTCACGCCAATCGCAAACAACGTCAACAACCAACCACGCCAGCCGAAATCAATCGCGGTCAGCCCTGTCGGCAGGCTCGCCCACTGCGCCAGTTGCACGCCGTACAGCGCAAAAAACGCCCCGCCATTCACCGCCAGCACGGTGTGCATGATCCGCTCGATGGCCGGCAGTTTGCGGCTGCGGTCCTCGACCACGAAATCCCACAGCGTCAGGCAAATTTCCAGGGCAAACAGCAGCGCAATCACAATCGCCCACGTGCCCTGGAACGCCAGATGCGCCATGCCCAGGAACAGAACCCCGTAGAAACACGAGCGCAGCGCATGGATCGACAACTCCAGCCGCGCACTGTGCCGATACGGCAGCGCGACGGTCAGTTCGTGGTGATAGATCGTATCCAGTGCACCCAGAATCGCCTGGGCAATCAGCAGCGCTACCGCCCAATCCAGAAGAGAAAAATCAGGCATGGTCAGTGTCACTCGGTGGGGTGTTTGAAGAGGCGGTGCGGCGGTCGTGGCGATAGAGCCAGATCAGCGGCGGCAATAAAGTCAGTAGCGCGAAGCCGTCGATCCACAGGTTCACCCACAGCTGCGCCGTCAGGGAGAACCACATGTCTTGCGGCGCCCACAGCACAATGCCGGCGATCAACCAGCCCCAGGCCATGGGACTTTTCAGGCGATTGCCGATGCGCACGAGACCGAGCATGTAGAGCGAATAGCTTTGCAGCGTGGCGCCGAACACGGCGAGCCACCACAGTTGCTGCTCGCGGGCAGCGCGCGGTGGCAGGTCCGTCCAGAAGGCGTAGTCGACGTTTTGCAGGTAGACGTCGAGCCATCCCGAAGGGCCGACCCAGGTCAGCACGATACTGACCAGCAGATGCACCAGCGCGGCGGCGGATAGCCAAGCAACCAGGGCTTGGCGAAGGGTATTTGAGGGGACTGGCATTCCGTGTCCTGAGGGCTTCCTTGAGGGGGGCAAGTCTAAAGGAAATTGGGGACAGATTTATTTATTAATGGCAGTGGCGAGCCTGTTAATACTCAATGTTGAGCGACTTCGCCGGCACCCAGCCGACCGTCTTGACCTTGCCGATAAACGTCACCTGAAAGTACAAACCCTCGTCGCTCCGAACATAGTCATTCAACGTTACGCTGTCGCCGCGTACCAGATAGGCCTTTCGCTGAGTAAAAACCGCTTCATCGTTCTTGTTCAGCAAGTAAACCTTTGCACTGGCAATAGTTGCGTCAACCGGCTGACCCGTTGCTTCGCTGATGATGTCGGGCACTGCACAAGCGTCTTCACCCTCACACATTTGCTGCTTGCCGAGGCGCTCCGCAAACCACTCGCGTTTCTCGCAAGGGAAGTAATCCTTGCTCTCAAAACATAAGGTATCGGTGTAATTCGTGGGTCCGTCCTTGTAGTAGCTGATGATTTGATTATTGGTAAATTCCGGGTTGGTGATGGTCTTGACGGCGGAAGGCTTGAAACGGTTCTGCTGCGGATCAAAGACGAACAGCGAAAAACTTTCATTCACCTCGTTCTCGGCATACTTGATGGCCATGACGCACAGCCCTGAATCAGCGTCCGAACCGAAGTAAGCATCAAGCGCTTCGGTTTGCCCATCGGCATTCAGGCTGTAACTTTCACCGTTCTGCGCAATGACGCTGATGACGTCATTTTTCAGCTGCAACGTGCTGTGATCGCCAATGCACGGCCCCACTACTTTCTGCTCGCCTTGGGGTTGTACGGTCACGCGTTGAAAATCGGCAGCGTTCGCCATCGTAATAAAACAGCCTGCCAGCAACACCAGGATTAAGTTTTTCATCTGTTTTACTGCGCCCCGTTCCTTGAAATATCGATCAGCAACCACCGGCATCACCGCATTGCACCCAACCCCGAATGGATTTGCCCTTGGGGGTTTTGAACAGGATCTTGACCCAACCCGCCTCAACCCCTTCCTGCAACACCGAATCACCCTGGATCAAATACATCTTCGTCACGTCGGCTAAAACCGGCGAACTGTAGATGGAGGTTTTCTTGTTGATCGTGAGCGTTACTTTGTCTCCCGCTGCCCAGTGTTTATAAGCGGCGGAATTGAGTTTGGCGACGATGGCATCGGCGGTTTTATAGGGGAACGTGTAGACCAATTCTTCGGAGTCGAAATCGCGCACGATATCGCCGCCATTGCCGAAGTAGTTCGACAGTTGCTCATCCCTCACATAGCCCTTCGCCGTAGGGGAATACGCGTGAACGGTATAGTACTCGCCCAAATAATTAACGCCGGTATCGGCTCTGATTCCGACGGCATGAATGACGAACAGCATCGGCTCGGCGTCGGGTTTGGCCTGAGCGAAGAAAGCCGCTTGTACGCGCCCGGTGGCCGCCAGAAATGGCAGGCCGCCGATGTTCGTCTTTTTACCGTCGGCGCAATTTACGAAATCGATGTCGATGGCTTTTTCGTCGGGGTCTTGGGATTCGTTTTCGGGGAGTTTGATGTAGTTGAAAACGATAGCGCCTGAATCGGTGTTGAGTGCTGGGGATGCTTCACTTTTTGGGAGGTCGCAGGTGATTCCGGCGAGGAGTTTTTTCAGGCTCGAGACACCCTCTTCATAAAAGGTGTTGCACTGCGAAACCACGACAAAACCCTGGGCTGTTTCTGCTTGAAGTGTGTTGCAGACTAATGAGAACCCCTCAACATCATCCGGGCCAGGGTAGATAACGTTTTTCATGTCCAACAGCGCCCAGCCTTGCTGCTGCATTAACGCTTTGGCGGTGGGCGCAGCGTCCGAAAATTCCTGGAGTTCTTCAGCGTGAGGCACTTCGATCAGCTTGTTGTAACGCCGCGCACTGTCGATTCCGACAACCGCCAAAATGTCCTGCAGGTTTTTCCCGGAGACGATGAAGGTGGGCAGGTTATCGAAGACATTGGTCGACTCGGGGTTGTTGCGGGGCACGAGTTTCAGGATGTTCACGCCCCCTTCTTCAGCGCAGCTCGCGACCTTCAGATCTGTTTGCGGGACTTCGAACGGGCAAGGTGAGTTTTTAGCGAATGCATGCACGCTGCCCAGGAACAGGCTCAGTACAAAAGCAGCCTTCAGCGCTGCGCCGAAGCCGCGCTGTTTCAAAAAACAATCCATGTCGATCACTCAAAAAGCCTTTGTTTAACCTGTTCGGGGGTCATGTTTAAAAACGGTCGATCATCCGCTGACATTGACTGCAACACCATCGGATTTTTCCTTCAATACGTAGGGGTGTTCGTGAACTAGGCGGACGGTGTTCATGCCGATAATCTTTGTTCGTCACCGCCAAATCGGTGACTCGGACGTGCAAGTCCGATCCAGGTGCACAATCGATAATGGCAATTCATCGAGCGTTTTCTTATGCTCGCGGATCGTTATGGCGGTTGTGCGTCGGAGACCCTCGGGTCTGCCGGGTTCCTGGACCGGTCTTGCACACCAACGCACAACTGCCACCTCTTTCGAAGTGCAAAGCGAAACGGTGTCAGTCTCTTAAATTCCAGGAGATACATCGATGATCAAGCCAACACCGAATCCCCCAGACGACTTATCCACATCCCCCTACGAATCCCACGATTCCAGAAAACTCCACGAAGCCGCCGAACGCGCCCTCGACTACCACCTCGGCCCGAAACCCGACGCGAAACCCAAAACCAGGCCCCGCAAAGGTGCCCTGTTCAACGTCAGCCCCGAACTCCACACCGAAACCCTCCTGGCCAACGCGTCCGAAGACCTGCTGTCCATCAGCGCCATCGCTGCAGACCTGGCGGATGACGTGGAAGGCTCACGCCGCTCGGTAGCCTTGGCGTTGAGCCGACTGGCGGACGGAGTGCATTTGTTGGTGGAGCGAGCGCTGGATCAAATTGATTCGCCAGATCCTGAGGGACATCGGGCCGCCGCGTAGTAAAAGTACGAAGGGGACTTAATGTCCCCTTCTTGCTGCGGCGTAATACGATCAGCCAGCCCCAACCTCACACGTACCATCCTGAAGATCAGGCATCATGTTTTTCCCCTTCGACAGATACCAATCAGCTAGCTCGCTGCTTGAGCAAAAAGCGTTTTTCTCAGCATCGAAATACAGCGCCACGATGTGGTTCACCATCGCGCCACGGTTGGGCAGGAAAACCTCCAACTCGTACACAACATCCGGCAGCGCAGCTTTCCTGTCGGATTTCAGCTTCGGCGGGCCTTTAAACTTGCAGGGCACGTTCGAAAACACCTCGCCCAGAACACCGCCCTGATAGGTATAAATCGAACAACTACCTTTCGAGTCTTCATACGCCACCGCCCCGACAACACTCCCCTTCCAACTCACCGAACCGTTTGGTATCAGGCGAAGCTCCTGCGCCGACATATGATTTTCCAATTCGATGGCGGCGACCATGGCAGCGGGCAATGAGGGTGATACTTTCAGAGCGGAAGGCGCGGCGTTAGCGGACACACTCTCCAACTCCTCGCTTCGTTCCTTAACGCGCTTCGGGATTTTTTGCTTCTTGCCCGACAACTCCATTAATTCCGAGTATTTCTTGTAATGTCCCAACGCAATCCGCTTTTCATCTCGGCCCCAATAGGCGTCAGCCAGATTGAGATACGCAACTGCACGCTCAGGACTATTAGAGATCACTTTTTCAAGTAACCAAATAGAATCCTCGTTAAACCCAGCTTGCTGCCAGTAGTAAGCAATATCATTGTAAAGCTGCTGATCAGACTTAGAATAACCATTGAGCTTTATATAACGCTCAACAAATGAGCGCTTGGGGAAGCCGCGAAAATGCTTTTCATCAAGATAAAGTCGAGCCGTAGCGTTCTTAAACTCGATTAACGCTTCAGTTTTGATACTTAACTCAAGTCGCTGAACGAGTTCTTTTTTTGTTTTACAGTCAGCGGTGTCGCACGAATTCGGCATCCCTGAATCATCAACCACGTAACAATAAGGTTGAGGGGCACTTGGTATTTTGCGCAATCTAACCAGCTCCCCTTGAGACTCTGACGATATTGAACAATAAGGTACCAAGCCAAAGATATCTGACACTCCTGCCTTGTTTTTTTCAAACTCTGCAGGAGTTAATATTTGACTCGCATCAACCAGGACAACAGACGAGTCGTCAGACTGGTTGATAAGCCAAAAGGTATTTTCTTGCGATGTACAGTTACATTCGCAACTGAGCACATACTTATCAGAACGCATATCCCATCTGGTCTTAGCCGTTTCTCCCAAGCCACAATAATTATCAACCGAGGTAACAGTACAAACGTTTGAGTCTGGATCGCAATTAAGATTTCGAGCATCGGCCAAAACCTGTCCAGCGAATAAAACTAGAAAGGCCCCTAACGCGATTGACTTCGTACCTACCATGTATTACCCCGAATTATTTGTAAATTCTCACTAAAAAGGAAATATATTTATTTCTCAATATACAAATGATCAGCCTGACCCACAAATAATTCTGCGCCTTTTAATTTCCGAATCACTTTTTCTAAGGGGTGTTGTAGTTATCTGGAAAGGTACCATCTAAATAATTAGATCGATCGAGACTCATTTTGGCGACGCAGATGTTCACTGTCACCTCATAAGCTGGCATCGCCTCATCATACTCAAAAGCTTCTATAGCGCAATTAGTGTCCCGCATCTTCAACCAAGCCAATTGCGAAGCTTTCAACTTAACCAAAAATTTCGCTCCCAGCTCAGCATCTCTTTGATATTGAGCGTTCACCCTAGCTATAAGCCGTTTGTAGCTTACATTCAGCTTCGAATCAGCAGAATTCTTTTCCTGTTTAACACATAAATTAAATTCCAAAGTTGATGCAACACCGCCACAAATATTTTCACTTGCAAAAACAAAGACTGGACAAACCAAGTAAACAAATAACAAAAGCGATTTCATAGCCATCCTGCCGATGATTTGTTCAGGCAATTGGTTCTTTGCCAAGTCGACTCATGCCGCGAATTTCACAGAGACAGATTATTTATCGAAGGCTAGAAACTCAGTCTATCCAATAATAAGTCTGTCCCTTTTCAGCCTAAAAAATATACCTCGCATTTCACTTTCGAACATCAGCTCCGCTCTCCAACCCTTTTCGGGATCTTCGTAGATCTTCCAGATTGCTGCATCAAGGCACTGTATTTTTTGTAATTTTCCGCAGAGAGTTCTTTAAAACTTGCTCCCCAGTAGGCATCTGCTAAATTCAAATACGCGACCGCTCTATCTGGAGCTCCCGAAACAACCATTTTTAATAACTCAATTGCTTCAGCATAATAACCAGCCTCAGAAAATAAGAAGCCAACATCGTTCGACCACCCCGCCATGCGTGGGTAGTAATATTTTTCCACTATATAAGAATCCGGAGCACAACTATCACTTGAACCACCTTCAGCCAACATAGCTCCCACTAACTCTTTAAGCTTTTCTTTATCTCCAACCTTAAATGCTGCTAACGCCTTTTCAAAGTTTGATATCACGGAGACTGAAAATAGTTTTTCACTATTAATTTGTGCGGCATTAACATCCAAACGCAATTTTTTTAGATATTCAAACGCTTTAGCGCCATCGAACTGCTCAAATGGTACAGACATCAATTTATTTAAAGGTAGCGCATAAACGCTCATTACTGACCTGTCACACTCACTATTACTATTGACCAAAAGAACTTTAGTCACCACAACTTTTTTCAACAATGCATCATATTGAAACTGTATATTAAAATTAGACTCAGCATTACCATCTTCCTTTGTAGCTAAATTAACTATATCGCCAGACTTGGAAGGCGCATAATTATAAAGTGTATCCTCCCCCTGCACACCTGTAATACTAACTAATTTTTCTGCACCGTGGACCACAGAAACGTCGAACCCGTCGAAACTTGCTGGAGAGTAATCATTTTTTATATTTGGCAGCGCAAAGGGAGCTTTGCTTATAATGGATTGCTTTCCATCCTTTTCAGCAACAAGAGCCAAAATTCTGCCAGAACTGTCACCTCCATCCAAAACCAACAGTTTTTGCCGATTTAAATTTGAAATCAACTCGACATCAAACTCTTTTATCACCTTCCATTCTGAAAGCGCATCTGAATCCTGGGCAGCCCACGCCAACGAATTGCCGAGCATAAAAAACAAAATGAACACGACTCTAACTTTTCTAAATAGACTACTCACTGCCCAATCTCCTGATATATGGCGGTAAAATTATTCCGACGATTGATATAGCTTGTTTCAGGAGTATGCAAATTAACAACCTAAGTTATTTTATTTGTAGAAACGATGGTCAAGTAAAGAAGTAAAGGGGACGGAATTATTTATCCATTGACGCTGAATCAGACAAACCAAAATACCTGGAAGCAGCCTTGGACGATAAATATTTTTGCACCTGCAAAGCAAAGACCAATGCAGGAGTAACACATTCTTTTTCTAGAACCCACTCGTTTGGCGAATCCTTCTCTAGTTCATCAGAGATTTTCACCAACGAATCGCCATCCATTTCAACCACACAGCTACCATAGGTGCTGGCAAACAATTTTGTGGCGTTGTCATTATTTTCCAGCAGAGACTGGTAAGTCAGTGACTTCAAAGGAACGGCTGGCTTCTGATAAAAAGTACCGACTAACGCAATTTGATCCGCACTTGAAATGGTCTCTTCTCGCGAGAACACAAACTGCCCGTCTTTAAAATTACTTATGATATTTCTAAGATAGCAAACACTACTTGAGGGACTGCAGAAACGATATCTAATAGAGATATCCCCATCCACCACTGACAGCCCTTGAAAAACTTCCAATCCGCCACTATTTTTTAAAGTTCTCGGTATGAGATTTTCATTTTTTAAAATCTCCTTGCCGCCAGAATGAACAGTGAGTTCGTAAAATTCGGCGTTACTATCGACGAGTCTTATCTGATCTATATTTCCGTCCCCCGTCACATTTCGGTTAATCACGATAAAATCGGAGGCATTCGCAACACTAATGTAACTAATGAGCAAAGCAAAAATAGAAATGCCTTTATCGAAGTATTTTTTCATCTGCCCAGATTTTGACGAACTGATCTGCATAAATAAATCTGTCACCTTTTCCATTTAACCAAGACCGTCAACGCGCTGAAAAAAGGACATATTTATCATCAAACAATGGCCGATCCTATTCCGTAAATAAATCTGTCTCCTTTTTCCACTTTTTCCAGCCCCCTTTTTCCACCTATTTTTGGTCTCTTAACGCATTACCACTGACAACCAGACTCTATCGGAGCTTTTATTTGAGTATTATTTGAAAATGAGTACTGTTTGCCATTTGATCCTTTTTTGTACGCCATAGAAACTACGCTATTCCCTTGAGTAACCATCGTATACTCGCCTGTAATTTTTCCATCTACTATTTCCAACCATACTGTGCTATCTCGAACCGGCATTTGAGGATCTAATTCTTCCAAGTCGGTATATTTAACAACAAGGGATATTGGTTCTTTTGATGTTAAGTATTTCACCGAAGCACCGGACCACTTAGAAAGTGCGTCGTAATAAATTCTAAGTTCAAACTTTACCTGGCTTTCTTGAGATAGCTCAAAACAAAAATTTTCAACGGTTACCTGGCAATATGCCGTCAGAGGAAAAAGACACAACGACAACGACAAAAATAGCTTCTTCATATGATATTCCTTATTAAGGTTTCTGATGCTCTAGAGAAACGTCCATCGTGTGCGTCCCCAAATAGTAACTACTCTCCAGGCCCGTAGCCACATTGGCCATCACTTAAATCCGGCGGGTATTTCTTATCGCTATTCTGATACCAATCAGACAAAGAATCGCTGAGGCAATATGTAGCCTTTTGCTCGTCAAAATATAAAGCGATCATTTCGTCAGTCATTGCACCGCGATTAGGGAGGTACAATTTAATTTTATACAAGATATCAGGCATGGAAGTATTTCTTGATTCATTTACGTCTGCCGGACCTTTGAACTCACAGGGAACTCCATTAAACAATGAAAATAAGATGTTGCCGGTATATTTATAAACTGAGCAACTCTTCTGCTCACCCTTGATAGAAATAGAAACTAAATATTCACTCCCCCATTTCAAGGCACCTCCACTTTCAATTTTCACCTTATTCACGGAAGTAGCATTTCTTTCTGATATAGCACCCAACATCACTTTCGGAAGTTCAGGCGCTAGTAGAATTTTTTCATTTGCATTAGCGCAACAACCGTTTGCAAAGCTCAACAGCAAAAAGATCACAAAATTTTTCATGAAGTCTTACTCATTGAATAGTTCATTTTTACAGTCTGACGCGGGGTCGTAAAAGTCTCAGCAACAGTAGTTTCCAGCGAATCACTCAAATAACGGTATATATATTTCGCATAAGCCTGCCTTTCGTGATAACCGTTACCACCGCCGTTGACTGCAACGGATACCGCACCGACAATTTCAGGAGTCATCCCTTTATCACATGTACGATTTATATTTATGGCACCACTAGCGCTTTTAACTACTTTTGATACCCAGTAGAACCCTCCGCTATCACACGCATTATAAGGCCGGCTTTCTATAAGCTGAGGATCGTAACGGGGCGACCAGCGTTTTGGAATGCCAGTAACTTGACCATTTTGGGGACTAACAGGATCTCCCCAGTAATGGGTAGATGTCGCTGTAATTCTATCATCTTCATAATGATTATTTACTGGCTCGGGAAGAGATCGTACGGTCCTGTATTCCCCATACGATTCGTAGTTCCCAGCCCATGTCAACTGCATGATACCGCGACCATAAAAGACACTGTAATACTGAGCCTTTGGAATGTTAGGGTTTGGATGCCCAGTGCCGTATTCGCGAACTACCCTCCAGCGGTTTGTTTCCAACATAGTCTGAGCAAGAAAGTGAGATTGTCTTAAAGCACCTGTAATGACGTACCTCAAAGCCGTTTTATTTAGTTCTATATAGTATTTACTTAATCTAGTCTTAGCCCGAGCGTGTGAAATCTCATAGTTGTCTCCACCTGAAGTATTTACAATCCATGTGTTCCCCGTATGATCATAAAAATGATACTTCGGTACCGTATATGCGATTTCATCTAAACTGAGCCATGAGCATTTTCTAAATAAGGAAACAAAAGATCTTGGAGGAAAATGCCAATGCTTGTTTTCAATACTTGGTATACCTGCTTCCTCCCAAAAACCTAACGCTTGCTGGTGGGCTTTTAGTTTCTGATACTTATCCTGTGCCATTGGACCGCCATCACACACTTTCAGTAACCAGCCGTAGCGAGCATCGAAATCGTTCTTACTCCATTCAGTTGGAAATTTGCAGATGAAATTATTTATCATTCTTTGAACATCAGGATGTTGCAGCTTGACCTTATTTGAATTTCGCTCAGCCACATATCTCTCCGACAAGCTTAGTTTGTCCTCTGGAGAGAGTGCTGCATAGGCAGGAGATGAGGCAATACTTATCGCATCGGTTCTATCAGATACTACTTTGCTTGCATCTAGATCCAATAAACCTCGAATGAACTGCGATTGGCAATGGCTGTCGGCGTCAGTATCATCATCAATAAGTCGCCACCCCATCCAATGAGGAAAGTCAGCATCACTAAACTTGGTAACTGACATATGGTTAAAATCCACCCAGCCTACTTTATTTGTCTCTCCTGTCTTGCCAGGAAATTTTATTGCCCTCCAGTGAGCCGCGTCGGAAGGCTGTAGTTGATCATTGCCTAAAACCCTTCCGAACCGCAAAAGCTCATACCCAGCACTAGGCGACTGAGGGTAGATTTTTTTAGACTTATTATAAAGATTGTACTCGTAATCAATCTCTTCCTCTTGCACTCCTATCTCCATGCCAGAGCGTGTAATAGAAGTCAGGCGGCACTGTCCATTGGCATAACTCATACGGACAAAAAAACCATCTTGGAGCTCTAAAGCCATAGCCCAATCATAACCACCCACTAAAGGGGTTGAGGATGTAGAAGATGAGGGCGAGCCACCTTCTTGAATTGGAGGCGGACCAGCGGACATAGCAGGACATTGATAAACAACAGGAGAGCTATTCTGTGAGCTAACACGATTAGTCGGTGCGCTTTGATAAGCTCTAACTTCAGGAGGTATAAAAAAATACATATCCCCCCAACAACTATCAGTTCTTCCGCTCGCAGTCTGATAATTTAAGTCTCGTGCGGTTCGACCAGTAAAATTCGCGATCTGACTTTGATCAGCGATTACCTCAAAATGAATCCTTCCCTTTTCACCATAAATACTTCCTGCATCGCCAATAGAGTCTTTACGATAAATCACCTTACCTTTTTGTGGACTGGCCACGTTGATTTTCGAAAGATGCATGTAAATGGAATAAAAAACGACTGTAGCTTTCGTACCTTCGCCTATCTCCGTCTCATGCCGAATAACAACACACCCGTCATCAGTCCATTTATCACGGTAACGCAGTGGGTGATTCGGATCGGTACTCTCAGGCGTCGGATTGCGAAAATAAGCCAGCGTACCATCAGAGATAGCGCGTACAGGCAAAGCATTCTGACCATCCTTCGGAGCAGTCAGGTGCATGCCACCATGCCAATTAAGATCAAAACTCAGCGGATATCCACCATCGCCAGGAACGCCGCCAACCATGGCGCGCGCCAAAAATGCCTCATCGGTTTCTCCTGCAACTGGAGCGGGAATAAAGGGAGGGCTAATAATCATTTTGAAAAATCCTTGTCCATGTTGGCGCTTGTTGTTCCGTTCATAGCGAGAAGGGGTAATCGACTGTAGGTTTGAGTTTTTCCGGCGGCGCATTCAACAACGCCTCATCCATCAAACTCCCCGCCTTATCCTGATCCGCAGCCCCCGGCAGCACCGGCGGCTTTATCCCGATCCCCGTGCCCGAGCCCGCCGACCCACCCGCATTTATCTTCACCACCGGCCCAACCACCGTAATCCCACCAGCATCCAGCTTGATGAAACTCCCCCCGGCCTTAACCGTCAGCTCCATCCCCGCCTCAATAACAATCTTGTCCCCAGCCTTCAGATGAATCTCTTTCCCGGCACTGGTCAGTTGTGCCGTCCCGAGCTTCACATGCTGGCTCTGCCCAATCGTCAGGTGATCGTCCATCCGCGCTTCGATCTTGCGGTCGGCAACGGTGGTGCGGTGTTCTTCGGCTTTGAGTTCGGTGTAGGTGTTTTTCTCGACGGTGTCGTGGCGTTCGTTGCCGACGCGGATTTTTTGGTCGTGTTCGATGTTTTCATCCCAGTCTCGCTGGGCATGCAGGTAGATCTGTTCCGCGCCTTTTTTGTCTTCGATTCGCAGTTCGTTGTAGCCACCGCCCCCCGGTGAGCTGAGGGTTTTGAAGACGGTGCGGGTTTTGTTGGCGGGCAGTTCGTAGGGGACCTGGTTTTCCTTGTGGTACAGGCAGCCGGTCACCAGGGGTTGGTCGGGGTCGCCTTCGAGGAAGGTGACGAGGACTTCCATGCCGATGCGCGGGATGGTGATGGCGCCGTAGCGGTCGCCGGCCCAACTGGAAGAGACGCGCATCCAGCAGCTGGTTTTGTCGTAGGCCTGGCCTTCGCGGTCCCAGTGGAATTGGACCTTGATGCGGCCGTACTGGTCGCAGTGGATTTCTTCGCCTTTGGGGCCGGTGACCAGGGCTGTTTGGCTGCCGAGGACGCGGGGTTTGGGGTGTTGCAGCGCCGGGCGGTAGAACACGCTCCACGGCGTGACGAGGAAGCGGTTGCGGTAGCCCTGGTGGAAGTCGTCTTTGTTGTCGGTGGTGTCGCTGGTCACCGATTCTTCGAGGACTTGTGGCTGTTTGCCTTCGTGGAGGATTTCGGTGAGCAGCCAGAGGTCGTTCCACTCGGTGCGCGGGTGGTCGGAGAGTTCCAGGAAGTGGCCGCTGACCAATCGGGTCTGGTCGCCGTGGCCTTCGGCTTGCTGATAGTCGGCGCGGTGGCGTTCGAGGGCACGTTGGCTGAGGAACTTGCCGCGCGCGCGGTCGATGAAGCGGCCGGGGTAGTCGTAGTCTTCCAGGTCCGGCTCGGTGCTGTCGCCTTCGGGTTTGTAGGCGGACTCCAGTTGCAGGCGCGGTTTTTCGAAGTCGTAGTCGCGGCGGGTGACGCGGCCGGTGCGGGTTTCCAGGCGCAGTTTGAAGCCTTTGATCACCGGTTCTGCGGCGACCATGCCGCTGCCTTGCACATACGCCGTTGGCTGGCCGAGTTTGGGGAACACGGTCTGGTCATCGCCGAACACCAGCAAATGCCCTTTTGGCGTGTGCTGGAAGTGGTAGTGAATGCCTTCTTCTTCGCACAGGCGCTGGACGAAATGCAGGTCGGTTTCGTCGTACTGCACGCAGTAATCACGGTCCGGGCAGGTAACGCTCAACTGGAAGTTGTAGGCGTTGCCCTTGATGCCGTGTTCTTCGAGGATCAGCGCGATGATTTTCGGCGCTGACATCTGCTGGTAGATGCGCTGGTTGGTGCGGTGGTGCAGGTATTGCAGCTGCGGCACCAGGGAGATTTTGTAGCGGGTCAGGCGTTTGCCGGCATCGCCCTGGGCGACGCGGTAGATCTGGCCGTGGATGCCGGAGCCTTGCGGGTCGAACGCCAGGAACGCCTGTTTGTGCAGGAGTTTTTCCAGGTCCAGGTCGGGGTTTTCGCTGACCAGTTCCACTTCGATGCGATAGGGCTGGCTGATGCCTTCGGTGCCGGTGAACGACAGCACTTGCAGGTCGCCCACGTAGTCTTCAACGGTCAGGCTGAAGTGCGTTTCGTTAGCTGGGTTGAACATTGGTCGATCCCTGTTCGAGTGTCATCCGTTACGCCGAGAGACGCAGGCGTTGCAGCCAGGACGAGGTGGCGCCCATGGCGTCGCGTAATTGAGCGGCGCTGACCGTGCGATCAGCCGCGTTGAAGGTCAGCGCGTTACGCAACGCTGGCCAGCAGTGTTTCGGTAGGTTCTTCGGTGCGTGCAGTTCGCGCTCGAGGCGTTCGTCGCGGGCCTGGGTCGAAGGCAAGCGGCGGAACGGGTGTTTGCCGCCCGCCAGTTCGTAGAGCACGCAAGCGACGCCGTAGACGTCGGCGCTGGCGGTCAGCGGCTGGCCTTCGAGCAGTTCCGGCGCGGCGTAGCCGGGGGTCCAGGCGTTAAAGCGGCTGCGGCTAAGGTGCGGCAGGCCGGGCAAGATGCCCTCCTCGGCCTGGCCGAGGCCGAAGTCGAACAGGCGCACGCCCTCCTCGCTGAGCATCACGTTGCTCGGCTTCATGTCGCCGTGCAGCACGCCGCGAGCGTGGGCATAGGCCAGCGCGTCGAGCAGCGGCAGCGCGATGTCGCGCAGTTCGTTCCACGGCAGGCCCAGTGGCCGCTCGCAGAGTAATTTGTCCAGGGTCAGGCCACGCATGAGTTCCATGGTGATGAAGGCGCGCTGGCAGTCGGTGTCGACTTCAAAGGTGTGGAAGCGCAGCACGTTGTCGTGGCGCAGGCGTCGGGTCAGGGCGAACTCGCTGTAGAGCAAGGCACTGGCATCCGGCGATTCGGCAAATTCTTCGCTGAGGATTTTCAGCGCGATGTAAGGGTCGGGATCGCCGAACTGTTCGTTCAGCAAGTCCCGTGCGCGGTAAACCGCGCCCATGCCACCGGCACCGAGCAGGCGCTCGATGCGGTAACGCCCGCCCAGCACGTCGGGCAATTCACCGACGCTGGCCCGTGTGGGCGCCAGTGCAGGTTCAGCCTGATGAGATTTGGCGAACGCAAAGTAGGTCAGGTTGTTGTCCTGCTCTTCGCTCACCAGCAGGTCGTCGATCGGTCGCATGAGTTCAGTCATTGGCGGATCACCACGGCAGTCAGGTTGTCCCGGGCCGCGCCACGCAGAGCGCCGTCGAACAAACGCTCCAGCGCAACGTGCGGAGCGGTCAGGCTCAGGGCGTTGCCCAAGGCATCGCTGCTGAGCCCTTGGTACAAACCGTCGCTGCACAACAGGAATGTATCGCCGGGGTAAACCTCGAGTTCGAGCACGTCCAGCGTCAGCACATCGGCCGCCCCGACCGCACGGGTCAGGGCATGGGCCGAAGGATGGGCGCGGGCGTCTTCGAGGCTCATGTTTTGCTCGTCGATCAGTTGCTGTTGCAGCGAATGGTCCTTGGACAGCTGATACAAGCGCTGGCCACGCCACATATAGCAGCGGCTGTCGCCGGCCCAGATGCAGGCCGCGCGACTGCCTTCCACCAGCAGCGCCACCACGGTGCTGCCCATGATGCTGTCGTGGCGCTCGGCGGTGACGGTCAACTCCTGACCCAAGCGGCGGTTGATCCAGTGCAAGCACTGGCGAATGCCCTTGAGTCGTTCGTCGAAGTCGTCCTGCACCGGCAATTCCGCCAGGCTGGCGACGATCAACTGGCTGGCGATGTCGCCACCCTGATGACCGCCCATGCCGTCCGCGACCACCCACAGCCCCTGCTGTGGCAAGTCGAGAAAGGCATCTTCGTTGCGCGCCCGAACCTTGCCAGGATCGGTACGCGCAGCGCTGCGCCAGGAACTGGCAACCGGCATCAGAGTTGCACCGGCATACGGAAGGTCCGCAGCACGCCCATGTCGAACGGGTTCGGCGTGCGTTGGCTCGACAGCAGGTAGTTGGCGCGCAGGCCACCCACGTCCGCTTTGAGCACCAGCACGTCGCGACCATTCAGGTACTCGGTCTGCATCAGGTCGAACAGACGGAACAGCGACCAAGGGCCAGTGTTCTTTTCGATACCGATCGGGCGGCCGGCCATTTTGTCGAGGACCAGGCTGGTGCGACCGTCTTCAGCATCGGTCGGCCATTTGAACGACACCGGCACGATCGGGCCGTGACGGTATTCGATGGTCTTGTCGCCAAACTTGAACTCGGAACGGCTGACAGCCGGGTCCAGGGTGTACGGCTCCAGTTTGAATTGCACCTGCGGCTCGGCCGGGTTTTCGGCGAAGAAGCTTTGGCGAATGGTTTGCGCCGCCGCCATCTGGTCGAGGTAGACCTTGGAGATCGGCAGGCTGTGACCATCGACACTGCGCATGCGGTAGTTGCCCGGATCGCCGCTGACGAAGGGACGCATGTAGGTGTCGAAGAAACGGTCGTTGATGCCTTGAGCCTTGAAGAACTCGCGGAAGTCGCTGATCGCCACGTCGCTGGTGCTGTGGGCGCTGAACGGATAACGCTTGTTGATCGCTTTGCCGTAGAAGCTGTACAGCTCGCTCTGGTAGCGCTGGTTCAGGTACTGGTAGGAATCGTTGAGCACCAGACGCCAGGTGTCTTCGGCCAGCACGTTGAACCAGACACTGACCGGACGCGGCAAACGGTTGGACGCATTGCGCAGGTTGCTCAGCGCATCACGCTGGCCGCCCATGCGGGTCTTGGCCATTTCGAACGCAGCCTGCTCCGGCGAACTGGCGCGCGCCAGGCTGGCCACTTGCAGTTGCAGGTCGTTGAGCGCTTGCAATGCAGGGGTCAAATCAGCGGCCGGGCCGTTGTTGTCATCCAGCAGACGGTGCAGTGGTTCGAAGCGCCGTTGCAGGGATTTCTTCGCGGTGTCTGGCAGGTTCTTGGTCGCAGCCATGTCCGAGGCTTTGTCCGCTGCGGCAGCTGCCAGTTTGCCGACTTTGCCCAACTTGCCTTTCTGATCAGCCAGTGCGCCAGCGGCATCTGCCGCTTGATCAACGGGATCGGCTTCTGCCGGGAACCGGGTGTTCTCGCGCACTTCCACCAGCAGTTGCAGGACTGGGGAGTTGGCCGAGGTCAGGCCCGCCAGTTGTTCGGCGCCCTCGCTGAAATCGCTGATCGGTGGCAGCGCAACCTGGCCGACGGCTTCACTCCAGAAGTTGGCGTAGTCGCGGAAGTACAGTTGCTCCAGTTCGACCATCAGGCGACGCAAGTCCATGCCGCTGATGCCCGAGCCTTCGCCCAGCACCCAGTTGTCGCGCAGGATATCGGTGACCAGCGCCGAGCCCTGGATCGAGAAGTACTGCTGATAGCCCTGTTGGGTGTAGAACCCTGGGATCACGTAGTCGGTGCCGACAAACAGCGCCGCTTGCGGGCCCATGTGTTGGCTCAAACGGTATTCCGGCAGGTTGCGGGCCTGCTCGCGGAGCATCCGGTAAACCACGTTGGCCAGGGACTCGCTACGCAAGACCTGACGCGCCTGGGCCACCAGTTGATCGTTGAGCGGGTAGATAAACGGCTGCTGCAGCAAACGCTCGAAGTGCGTGTTCAAACCGTTCTGCACCGCGGTGTTGCCGGCGTAACGCGTGGACCAGTCGGTAGCGACCCAATCCTTGAGCCAGCCTGCATCGCGGCGATCCTTCATGTTCAGCATCAGGTACGCACGCAGGCTGTTGAGCAAGCGCTCGCGGTCCTGCATGTTGGCGCGGATCTGCCCTTCGAGCAGGGTCGCGACCCGTGGCAGCAGTTGCGCCTGAAGCTCACGCTCGTAGGCTGCTTTCACTACCGGGTTGGACTCTTCGCCCTGGTACAGACCGCCGCGCTCGTGGTAACTCACGTCACCCTTGTTCGGGAAGACCTGGGTCGCCGCGTAGCTGGTGTCGAGGGTCTTGAGCACGGCCATGGAGTCGTCACGCGCGGTCAGTGCCGAGCGCGATTGCGTCCAGTTTTGTGCCAGGTTACGCAGGTTTTCCAGACGCTCGTAGTTGGCGGAGAAACCGCCGGCCCACAGCATGCCGAACAACGCCAAAGCCGCCAATGCGCCTACGTACAAGGCACGCTGGCCCCAGTGGATGCGGCTGCGTTCGCGCTTGTCCAGGCCCGCCAGATCGGCTTCCGGGAAAATCACGCGGCTGAGCAAATGGTGGATGAAGCGCGAACGGCCACTGCGTAAAGTCGGCAGCACGCCAGCGTTCAGCCCCAGATTGGCGCCGATGCCGGCGGTGGT
Source organism: Pseudomonas sp. ADAK2 (assembly GCF_012935755.1). GTDB lineage: Bacteria > Pseudomonadota > Gammaproteobacteria > Pseudomonadales > Pseudomonadaceae > Aquipseudomonas. The sequence goes on along the minus strand of NZ_CP052862.1, from coordinate 4,653,103 downwards.
CTGGTCCATTTCTTGAGTCAGGTGCGGTGCGCTGGTCAGGTAGAAACCGCGCAACTGGCTGACACGCTGGTAGCGGTTGCCGGTGAACGCCATGTCGACGAACAGGCACAGGCGCTCGCCGATCTGCCCCAGTTGATGCGGGAAGTCGAGGATGCGGCCACGGCGCTGGGTGTCGCGCTCCTGGTGCATGCGCATGATCACTTGGCTGTTCAGGCGACGCAGCAGCTCTTCGAACTCGGCGCGCAGCACGGCGACATCGGTGCCGCTCTGCTCTTTGCGGAAGCTGGTGCCGAGCACCTGATCGCTTTCTTCGCGGGTCAGTTGATCGAAGAACTCGTCGAAACCGAGCAGCTTGTCAGCCTTGCTCAGCACCAGATAAATCGGCACGTCGACGTGCAGTTTCTGATGCACGTCTTGCAAACGGGCACGCACCTGACGCGCGAGCGTGTCGAGGTCTTGCTCGCTGCCGCCCAGCAGGGTTTCCACCGGAATGGTCACCAGCACGCCGTTCAACGGTCGGTTGCGGCGACGCTTGCGCAGCAGGTCGAGCAAGGTGCTCCAGGCGCTGCCATCGACTTCGGCATCCGGCTGGGTCAGGTAGCGGCCAGCGGTGTCGATCAGCACGCCGTGGTCGGCGAAGTACCAGTCGCAATGACGGGTGCCGAGGGTGTCGCGGGTCAGTTTGCGGTCGATCTTGTTGATCGGAAACTCAAGGCCCGAGAAGTCCAGCAGACTGGTCTTGCCGCTGCTTTGTGGACCGATCAGCAAGTACCAGGGCAAATCACTGCGCCAGCGCTCACTGCGACCGCGATACAGGCTCGACGTCTTCAGGGTTTTCAGCGCGTCTTTGAAACGCACCTTCAACTCTTTCTGCTCTTCGTCGATCTGCTCTTCACGGCGGATACGATCCTGGCCGTCTTCGGTGTCTTCGACAGCCTTTTTGCGCACACCGGCGCGCCAGCTGACGAAGACCATGGTCAGGCCCCAGATCAGGAACAGCACACTGATGGTCAGCAAGCGGGAGGTCGAACCTTCCCAGAACTTGTAGTCATCCACCGCCAGCAGCGGCCCGACGAACCACACCAGCAGCGCGACGAACAGCACCACCAGCAAGGTCCAGACCCAGGTCTTGCGCAAGAATGCGCCGACTTTCTTGAAAAACTTTTTCATCACACGTCCCTGTTTACGGCTGCGACTGCGACTGGACCGCTGCCGGATCTAGCTGCTGATAAGGTTGCAGAACGGTTTCGCGTTGCTCGCCCAGTACCCAGGCAAAACCCGAATACATCACCACCAGGCACACCACGGTGAACAGCACCACCATCCACGCTGGCACGATGCGCACCAGGCTGCGGCGCTGATCGTTCAAGCCTTCCCAATGCGGTGACAGCTCACGGGGCACGTCGCCGCGCAGTTGACGAATCTGGCGATACAAGGCGTCGCGGATGCCTTCGAGCTCGAGCATGCCGCGGGCTTGCACCCGGTACTTGCCTTCGAAACCCAGGGACAGGCACAAGTACATCAGCTCCAGCATCGGCAGGTGCTTGACCGGGTTTTTCGACAGGCGATCCAGCAGCTGGAAGAACTTCTCGCCGCCGAAGGTTTCGTTGTGGAAGCTGCTGAGCAGGCTCATTTGCGACCACTCGCTTTCGTTGCCCCACGGCGTGGTCACGACGGCTTCGTCGACCACGGTGCAGAGCACGTAACGGGCGGCCATCACCTGGCTGCTTTCGGCGCCGTTGTGCAGCGCGCGCACTTCAAACAGCTTCAGCGCGGAGGTCAGTCGCTCGTTGAGTGCGTACATGTCTTCGCGGGTGTCGCTGTGCTTGAGGCGCACCACTTCCGACAACAGGTCAGACGCGGCGGCCACCAGCGAATTGAGGCTGATGTTGAACGCTTCGGCCGGGCGCAAACGCGCGGCGTAGATCATGCGTTCTTCGAGCTGTTCGAAACGCGGCGGCGCGGCGAAATCTGTCAGTGGACTCTGCGCCGGGCCGTGGCCCTGGCGATCGAGCAGGACGGTTTTATCGTCCTGGTTGTATTCCGTGTCCTTGATCATGTCGGTCAGTTCCTGATGGCCCAGAATTTCAGTTCAAGCTCGGCAAATTCGCCGGACACGTGGAACGCGAAGCCGCCGGAGCGCTCGAGTTGTGCCAGGTCTTCGGAACTGAGTTCGAGGATGAAATAGGTTTTGTTGGAGTGGAACGCGATCTGCCGCGGGGCCACCGGCAACGGTTTAACCTTGATGCCTGGCAGATGCAGGTTGACCAGTTGGCGAATGCGCTCCACCGGGCCGACCTTGAGGTGCGCCGGCAAGCGGTGGCGCAGTTCTTCGGAATCGCAGTTGGCACTGGCCGCGAGCACGAACGACGCCGAGCCCAGCAGTTTGTGGTCGTGCAACGGCGAGACGATGATCCCGTACTGACGCGCTTGCAGCACCAGTTCGATGGCGTGCTGTTCGAGCACCATCGACAGCACCTGACGAATCGCTTCCATCAGTTTGCGGAAGCTCGCGCCCTGGTCGCTGTGCTGGTAACGGCTGTCCAGGCGCGGGCGTTTGCTGTCGCTGGAGAACGTCGCCAAGTCACCGAGCATGGTCAGCAGCGTGCGGTACAACTCTTCCGGGTGAACCTGCTCCAGGCCGAGGTAGTGACGCAGCAGCAGTTCGGTGCGGTTGATCAGTTGCAGCATCATGAAGTCGCCGACTTCCGCGCCACCGACCTTGCCGTTGGAACGGATCCGGTCGGCGATGGTGTCGCCCCGGTGGCCGAGCATGCTGATCACTTCTTTGAGGCACGACAGCAGGTAGCTGGACGAATGCGCCTGGATGTAGGTCGGCACGAAGTCCGGGTCGAGGCTGATCACGCCGTCGGGCGTGGTGTCGAGCACTTCGCAGATCTTCAGCTTCACGTAAGCCTGATCGCTCTGCTGCTCGCCGAGCAACAACTTGAAGTCTGGACGGGCGCAGCTGACCTGGCTGGCGGAGTCGTCGCCGGCGTTGGAGTCAGCCACTTCTGACTCGTACGCGGTGTAGCGCGCCAGCACGTCGGATTGCTCCGGGCGACGGGCTTCGATGTGGTTACCGGTGACCAGCGGCAGCGCCAGGTAGATCGGCGTGTTGCCGGTGTTCGGCGGTACGTCCAGGGCCAACGGCTCGGTGTTGCCGCCCAGTTCGAACAGGCTGCCGTCCGGCAGAATCCCCGAGGCCTGGCTGATCACCAGTTTGCCCATGTTGAGGAACTGCAAGTCGATGTCCAGGTTCAGGAAACCCCAGGTGTAGCTGCCCAGCAACTGGGTGCGGGTCTTCATCTGGTGGTCGTAATAGCGATCGTTGTGCTGGAAGTGCTGCGGACGCAGCAGCATGCCTTCCTGCCAAATGACTTTATGGGAGTTCATGATCAGTCAACCGCCTTGGCGAGCGTTTCATTGGTGTTGCGGATGCCAGCCTGGTCGAGGGTCAGGTCAGCCTCGGTGAGTTCCACCGGGGTGAGTTGCACCGTGTAGCGCCATTTGGTTTCCGGCAGGTCGCGGTAGGCAGCGAGGACGCCGACGTAACGGCTGCCCTCCTCCACGCTGAGCTTGAGCTCCACGGATTCGCCCGGACGCAGTTCCAGCTCTTCGCTGGCCACCAGGTCCGGGGCCAGGGATTCCTTGGCGCGCTCGTACAGACTGAAGAAGTCAGCGTTCTCGAAGGTCACCGGGTGCTTGAGCTCGAACAGGCGCACCACGATCGGCGACGGACGCCCATTGAGGTCCGGGTTCAGCTGGTCGCTGGCGGTCAACTTCAGGTTGAGTTTGGTCACGGTGGAATACGGCGACAGCGACGAGCAGCCGGCCAGCAGCACCAGGGCCGTCAGCGCAGTCAGCGTCTTGAAAAAAGCGGTCGAGCAGCGAGACATGCGCATCATCCTTGGTGGTCGGTGTGTAGGGTGGAAATCAGGCGGATCTGTTCTTCGTAAGCCTGGGCAAAGTCGCGGGCCAACAGGCGCTCGCTCCAGTCATCGTCCTGGCGCAGGGCCTGGTGATAACGGCCGTAGGCTCTCCAGCGGCTGCCGGAGGTGGCGAGGATCGGTTTGTTGTCGCGCTCGAAACGCAAGGTCAACTGCTCAGGCGAGAAGTGTTCCAGCGTGCCGCGCACCGCTGCGCGGCTGGCGGTCAGCAACGCCACCTGGTGCGCCTGCAAATCGCGGAACGAGCGGGAGATCGCCTGCTCGGCCGGCATCTGCCCCGGCTTGTTTGGCTGCAGCAAAATCTCCAGCGCTTCACCCGGATCCACGGCAAATTTCAGCGGATTTTTCTGGTTACCCTGAACCAGGGTCTGGGCCAGGCGCAATTCGTTTTTCAACTCGCTGCGGGTGCGCAGGCTCTGTTGCAAGCCGCCGACGCTTTGGCGCAGCAGACGCGCAGCGTGCAGCGCCAAGGCTTCGCGGGCGTCGTGGTCGAGGCCTTTGAGGTCCACACCCAGCGCGGCACCGAAGTGCTCCCAAAAACCATCGCTCTGACGCTCCACGGCTTTCGGTGCCGGGGCTGGCGCAGGTTCGGCCGGGGCGTCGATCAGCTCCGGCACCATCAAGCTTTCCATGTCGATACGCGCATAGTCCGCGCGTTGACGGGTGTCCTCGGGCGCGTTACGCGGGGAGATCAGTTCGTCGATTTCCGAGTACACGCGCTCCTGCTGGTCGAGGGCATTCATCGGGTCGAGGTCGAGGAACGCATCGTCAGGAATAATGCTGCCCGCGGCCTGCGGACGGCCGACTTCGACGTCGAAGGTCGCCGGATCGCGCACCAGCCGCGCACGGATCTCAAAGTCACCCAGCACGTAGGTGCTGCCGTGTTCGATTCGCACCGCTTCACCCTTGCGCAGGCGCGCGCCGCTCTGCCCATCCTGAACACCGTTGCTGCTGGTGTCGGTCAGGAAGAAAGTGCCTTCGCGGTAGCTGATGTCCACATGGTGGTTGGACAGGTGACGCTTGCGGTCCGGGATGATCCAGTCGCAATCCTCGCCCCGGCCAATCACGCCACCGGCCTGTTTGAAGGTCTTCTGGCACAAATCCGTGGGCACGAACTGCTTGGTGTTCAGCATTTCGAAAACCAGTTCCATGATGATGCTCCTTGCGGTCACTTGCCGCGATTGACCGCCTGCGGATCACCCAATGGGCGATAGGTGTTGTCGTTGAATTTGTAATTGCCGCTGCAGCCGCCGAGGCCGCATAGAACGACGAGGGTCAGCAGGACGGCTTGCCAGTGACGAACAGACATCAGAGGGACTCCAGAGGTAGACAAAGTACAAAGCGCCGACCCTTGCGGGTGGCGCTGTCAGAAGCGAATAAGGTGAAGCCAAGGGCTCTGGCACAAGGCCTCTGTGGCGAGGGAGCTTGCTCCCGCCCGGCTGCGAAGCAGTCGTAAAACAGCAGACGCGGTTTGACTGACACACCGCGTCGCAGAGTTTTGGGGCTGCTGCGCAGCCCAGCGGGAGCAAGCTCCCTCGCCACAGGGAATTCGCGAGCCACAGGTGGCATTCCAATCCGAGCCCGGAAGTTGAGATCAGCCATCGAAGTCACCCAAATTGATATTCAAGCGCCCAAGGCGATACAGCAGCGTGCGACGCGGCAACCCGAGTTCACGGGCGGCAAGGGTCTGGTTGCCGTCGTTTTTGCGCAGGCAATCGAGCAGCAGGCTGCGCTCGACCTGCTCCAGGCGTTCGCGCAGGTTCAAGCCGCTGTTGTCTTCCGGCATGGCTTCCATGCGCAGGGAAAAATGCTCGGCCAGCAACTCGCCGCCCTCGCACAGCAGCACCGCGCGTTCGACCAGGCCTTTGAGTTCGCGCACGTTGCCGGGGAAGGCGTAACCGGACAGGTGATCCAGCGCCGCTTCGGACCAACGCACCGCATCCCGCTGCAAGAACGCGCAGGCCTTTTCGGCGAAGTGCCGGGCCAGGTCGAGGATATCGCCTTCGCGCTGACGCAGGGCCGGCAACTCGATCGGGAATTGCGCGAGGCGGTAGTACAAGTCCTCGCGGAATTTGCCTTCGTTGACCAGCACCGCCAGATCCCGGTGCGTCGCGGCGATGATGCGCACGTCGATTTTGTGGGTGTCGTTGGAACCCAGCGGCCGGATCTCGCCTTCCTGCAACACGCGCAACAGCTTGGCTTGCAGGGACAACGGCATGTCGCCGATTTCATCGAGCAGCAAAGTGCCGCCGTTGGCCGCATCGAACAGCCCCGCGCGGTCACGATCAGCGCCGGTGAACGCGCCTTTGCGGTAGCCGAACAGTTCGCTTTCCAGCAGGTTCTCGGGGAACGCCGCGCAGTTCTGCACGATGAACGCCTGGGAACGGCGCGGGCCGCAGTCGTGAATCGCCCGCGCGACCACTTCCTTGCCAGTGCCGGTTTCGCCGCGCAACAGCACGGTGTACGGGCTGTGCAGAACTTTGCTGATCAGCGAATAAGTCTGGCGCATGGCCGCACTTTTACCGATCAAGCCATAGCCGCTGACACTCGGAGCACCACGGGTGACCGGCGCGGCGGCACTTGCAGGCTGGCGCAGGCGTTGCAGCAGATGCAGTTGGCCGAGCACGAACGAACCCAGTTGCCCGAGGGAATCGGCAAAGCCTTGCAGGGCGATGTGCCGGGGACTGGCGCACAGCAGCAAGCCTTCGACAGCCTTCTGCTGATTGACCAGCGGCACGCACAACAGCGACTGCCAAGGCGTGGCCTGCAGCGGCAGGAAACTGGTTTCGTGCAGGCTGCCGCTCAACTCGCTGAGGCACACCACGCGGTTCTGGCACAGGGCGAATTGCAGCAGTTGTTCACCGGTGTAATCCGCCGGCAGGCTCGCCGCGCCCTGGAGTTGCAGGGTGCCATTGAGGCACTCGGCGTTCATGCCCAGGCAAGTGTGGGTCGCGTCCAACAGGTACAACTGGGTCAACTCGCAACCACTGAGCTCGGCCAAACCGCGCACGAAGTCACCCAGCAGCGCAGTACCGTCCGCCGCCCGCGACAGGCTGGCGAATTGCGCCAGCAAGGCTTCGGCGTAGACCAGTGGTTGCGGCACTTGAGTGAACATCACACCCACCTCAGGCGAACTCGCAAATCACGCTGGCGTTGCCGTCGAGCGTTGCGTGAACGCGCTTGAGGCTTTCACCGGTGGCCATCGCATCGAGCAAGCGGTCGGCCACCAGCGGCAGCACGTGCAGGTCGAGCAAATGATCAATCAGGCGCGCGCCGCTGTCGCTTTGGGTGCAGCGTTCGGACAGGTGATCGACGAGGTTCTGGCACCAGGTGAAATCCAGCTGACGACGGTTGAGGCGCTCGCCCAAACGGCCGAGTTTGATTTCGATCAGCTCGCGCAATACCGGGCCGCCCACCGGGAAGTAAGGAATCACGCGCATCCGCGCCAGCAATGCTGGTTTGAAGTGCTTGCTGAGTACCGGGCGAATGGTTTCTTCGAGGACTTCGGCACTCGGCCGCTCACCGTTTTCGCAGAGTTCGGCGATGAGGTCGCTGCCCAGGTTCGAGGTCATCAGGATCAACGTGTTGCGGAGATTGATACCCATAGCACTCAAATCGATTATGACTGTATTCATCGGAAGCTAATCGACAGGTGAAGCGTCGTCATTTTTCGCAAATCATCAACGCTTTCGCGAAAATTGAAAGCGCTCGCGCGGCGCGCGCGCTCGTGAAACGCGCATCTCTCGTATCGCTAATAATACGAGAAAACGATCAGGCGCAAAGTTTGATATCTCGAACAGTTTGGATTGACGAAGTAAATGACCAAACGATCGCGTATTCATTTCCAAGTCGGCACAGAACTGAAAGGATTTTCGGATGCATAAATATCAATATTCAACCAAGCTACATAACACAGATCAGTTGTTAAACCAACAATGAAACATCAGCAATCGCATAATGAACAACGATCTGTTCACAGACCTTTGCATTTTTTAGTCAATGGCAAAAGCTTTTTAACTATTGACGTACGATAGATAAAGTTAACATAAACTTTGCCAGAGTCAACGCCATCACTCAATACCAGGCGACGATTTCAAACTCACGATACGATCCTAATAACACTTTGCGCTGTCAGGGTTTTGTGGGTTTCGTTGAGCGCGGCTTCCAGGGACGCGACGCTTTGTGATTCATCCACCGGCACTTCGAGGGTTTCGAGGACGGTACCTTCGGCGTCTTCTTCAATCGTGACGGTTGGCTCGACGGCAACGGCGACCCGGGCCTTGGCCAATTGCTGACGCAAGTCCAGCAGGCGCTCAGCCAGTTCTTTCTGTTCAGTCCACAGGGCTTCCAGCGCGACGCTTTCGTCTTCGGCTTCTTCCAGACGCGCTTCCAGTGCCTCCAGCGCTTCGTGATCGATCAGCAAACCCGCTTCGGCATCACGGCGCAGGGCCTGGCGCTGACGGCCACCTTCAGCCAGTTCGCCACGCAGGCGTTCCAGGCTTTCCGGGGCGGCGGCGAGGCTGATGCGGACGCGGGCGCAGGCGGTGTCGAGCACGTCGACAGCCTTGTCCGGCAGCTGACGACCCGCCAGATAACGGGCGGACAACTCGGCAGCGGCGACAACAGCGTCATCACGCAGGTAGATGCCGTGGCTCTTCTCGTAGACCTGAGCCAGACCACGGAGGATGGTCACTGCTTCGCTGACGGTCGGTTCGTGCAGTTGCACCGGTTGGAAACGACGGGCCAGGGCCGGGTCTTTCTCGAAGTACTTCTTGTACTCCGCCCACGTGGTGGCGGCGATGGTGCGCAACTCGCCACGGGCCAGGGCTGGCTTGAGCAGGTTGGCCGCGTCCGAACCGCCGGCATTGCCGCCCGCGCCGATCAGGGTGTGGGCTTCGTCGATGAAGATGATGATCGGTTTTGGCGAGGCTTTGACTTCGTCGATCACGCCTTTGAGGCGACGTTCGAATTCACCTTTGACGCTGGCACCGGCCTGCAACAGGCCCATGTCCAGGGACAGCAGCTCAACGCCTTTCAACACTTGCGGCACTTCACCGGCCGCAATGCGCGAGGCAAGGCCTTCGACGATCGCGGTTTTACCGACGCCGGCTTCACCGACCACGATCGGGTTGTTTTTGCGGCGACGGGCGAGGATGTCGATCATCTGGCGGATCGCGCCATCGCGGCACAGCACCGGGTCGAGTTTGCCGTCGCGGGCCTGTTGGGTCAGGTTGTGGGTGAAGCGCTGCAACAGCGATTCGCCCGGCACGGACGTTTTGCCGCTGGCCGGTTGTTCTTTTTGCGACAGGGCAAATTCTTTCAGGCGCTCGATGTTCAGCTTGGCCAGCAATGCCTGGTAGCGGCTGCCGGCATAGCGCATCGGGTTGCGCAACAACGCGAGGATCAACGCCGCTTGCTCGACCTGGGTCTGGCCCAGTTCAAGGTTGGCCACCAGCAAGGCGTCTTGCAGCCATTGCACCAGTTCCGGGGCGAACACCGGGTTGCGCGAGGCGCTGTGCTCGACCCGCGATTGCAGGGCGGCGCTCAGTTCGCCGGCATCCACTTCGGCATCTTGCAGCGCACGTGCGAGCAGCCCTTGTGGACGCTCCAGCAAGCCCAGCAGCAGGTCTTCGACGAGGATCTTGCTGCCGCCACGGGCGACGCAACGCTCGGCCGAGCTTTCCAGGTCACGACGGGTTTCGGCGTCCAGCGCCTGAATCAGTTGTTGCAGGTCTACGTTGCTCATGGGTCATCTGTCCTTAATGAATTTTGCTGCCGAGGGTCACCACGCCGTCCGCTTTTTCGCGGCCGAGCCAACTGGTCCACCCCAGGCGACAGGCGTTCTGCTCACCGATTCGCAGTTCGCGGATTTCTTCCTGGCGCAGCACCAGGCGAATGTCGTAATCAAGCGGGTCACGCAGGGTGAACCGCACCAGCGCACACAGCGGCTGGTAGCCGAAACCGATCGGCAGGAATTCGTGAAAACGCAGCCAGTCGAGCTCCCGGATGTGAATGCGGAATTTGCCGCTGCGGTCGCGCACGTGCTCGCCGAGTACCAGGTCTTCGGCGAGCATGCTGTTGGCGCGGCCCAAACGATTGCGCTGCTCGTCGAGGATTTCCACGCGACGCTCGATGCACTGCTCGATGGTCAGTTCGGCGTGCTTGAAGTAGTACCGCAACACCGCTTCGATCAACGCCGCCGAGTGCGCGCGCAAACTGAGCAACCCGAGGTACGGCAGCAGGCGTTTCCAGTTCAGTTCCTTGGCCTTGCGGATCTCTTCGCCGCCCAGACCGATCAACGCAAACAGCTGCGCGGAGAACGGGTCGAGGGCGCCGCTCTCGAAGCTGGCGCGGTAGCGGTACTTGCGCCAGATCGGCAGCATCAGCCGTTGCAGGCGATGGTGGAACAGGTCGAGGAAGTTGCGCGTCGGGTTGCCGTCTTCGCTGTCGCCCAAGGCTTGTTCGCCGTAGAACGCCGGCAGCGGCGAACCGGAACCGACCAGGCCGATCAGGTTGAAACGCATGCGCGCGCGCAGGTGCCCGTGCTCGGTGAAAAACTCCACGCGATCAACGTCACTGCCAGGGAAACCCAGGCTCGGGTTGGCCTGGAATTCCAGCTGGTCGTACAAGTCGTCCTGGCTCAGGTGCGGGTGGGCCTCGCGCAGCCGGTCAACCACCAGCAGCACGGCCTGAAACAGCGAGTACTCGCGTATTCCTCGGGTCAGCCCGCTTAAAGCAGGGGCTGAAGGCCCATACGTGGTGTCCATTGGTACACCTCTCCCTGTGTGCTTTTTACGCGCAGCTCGTGGTACGAATTGAGACTGGCGTAAAGCGCGAAAAACTCGTTAAGAACCGAAGCGAAAACGAACAGGTCGCCCTCGCCGATATACCCTTCCGGGTCGATGGTCAGCTCGGTGCGCAATCCGCGAACCGGCAACCCTCGGTGCAATCTGTCGACGTGCTGGTGCTTGATCGACTTGAGCCCGCCCAGCAGGCGTTTGCTGACTTTTTCTGCGTGTTGGTCGTAGTAACGCGGCAGGTCGTAGGTTTCGAGAATTACCTTCAACGCGTTGACGTCGGCCAGCGACAGGTAGTTAAGCGACATGTTGCTGATCAGCTTCCAGAGGAAGTCACGGTTCAGCGGCGGCGCGTAACTCGGCGTGGCCGGGGTGATGTTGCGGAAACTCAGGAACTCCGGCGTCTCTTCGCAGGCCTGGCTGATGTCGCCGAGCTTGAGCTTGCGCGGCAGGTTCTGGTTGGTGCACATCAACTCGATCGACAGGGTTTCGTGGGCTTCGGTGTGGCGGATGCCGAAGCTCAGGTAGGTGTCGAGGCCGTCGTGCAACGAGGACGAACGCTGGCGGATGCTGTAGTGCGGACGGCTGTTGGGCACGTCGAAACTCGGGTCGTGCTCGAAGGATTCGAACGGCACGTATTCCTGATACCCGAGGCCGCCCGGCTTCCAGCCCGTCACTGTTTCGACGGAGAACACACCGCAGCTTTCCAGATCGAACTCGGCCGGCAGCAGCAAGTATTCGTCTTGCTTGCCATCGAGGCGGATCGGCAACGCATCATGTTTGAACAAGTTGACGATGGGCGTGCAGTACAACTTCACATTGTCCAGAGTCGGACGCAGGCGCTGAATGCCACTCTTGCGAATGTCGAAGCGCAATTCGAGGCCGCGCACTTGCTTGAGGGTGTCTTCAGGCAGCGCCTTGAGCAGGTCCAAACCGTTGATATCGACGAACAGGAATTTGTCCTGGAAGGCGAAGTATTCCTGCAAGTAGCGGTAGCCGCGGAAGGTGTTCAGCGGATATGGGATCAACGCTTCTTCTTCGGCAAAACCCACCGGTTGCACGCGGTCGCCGGGCATCTTGAACGCCATCGGCGTGCCGTTGACGCCATTGATGGGTTTGCCGGCGCCGTCGAGCGGGATCAGCTCGATGCCTTCGAGGTTGCGCAGCAGGCTCAAATAGAGCATCTGGCTGATGTAGCGCTCGCCGGCAAAGTGCAGGCGCAAGCGGCTCAGTTCCAGCTCACCGAGGTGACCGTCGGCGCTCATCTCCAGACGCAGGCTCAGCAGCGAACCGTCGCCCTTCACCGAGTAATTCAGTGCGGCGAGGTCCAGCGGCAGGACTTCGGTCGGGTAGCAGGTACGGAAGCGGCAGCGCACATCATCGATCGGTACGCTTTCCACCGGCGTATCGCGCTCGACCATCAACGCCGGCCCGGAACGCTTCAACGGGTCGAACTGCAAAATGCTGAACGCCGGCAGCGGCCGCATGTAGTTGGGCCACAGCAGGTGCATCAGCGAATGGCTGAGTTCCGGTAGCTCGTCATCGAGTTTCTGGCGTAGGCGCCCGGTCAGGAAAGCGAAGCCCTCAAGCAACCGCTCCACGTCCGGATCCCGTCCGGCCTGGCCCAGGAAAGGCGCCAACGCCGGGCTACGCTCGGCGAATCGACGACCCAACTGGCGAAGTGCGGTGAGCTCGCTTTGGTAGTAGTGGTTAAAGGACACGGGTTACCTGCCTGGTATGAAATCTCATGAATAAAACGTCCTGTAGAGCGCAACCGTCAGCCCGGAAATGACATAGCCGACGACCAGCAGGTAGGGCAAAAACGCCACCCACATCACCATCATTCCAAGCCCGGCGAGGTGCCCAAAAAGCAAAAAACCCAGCCCGCTGATCACCCATGGCGCCGCGTAAAAAGGGATGAACATCAGCGGCGCGAGCCAGATTTTCTTCACGATCTGTTGTTCGGTTGTCCTGCTCAGCTTTCGCGTTGCCCACGCGGCAAAAACGATATAGGCCAGGGACCCGAACCAGAGGACGTGGATCGTCAGGAACTGCTCCCAGTTGAATGCCGTCGGGTTCCACACCGTCGATTCGAGATAAATCAGAACCTCGAACGCGATGATCGGCACCCAGAGGGCGGCGCCCAGGAACAGGCGTCGGTTCAGACTGATCACTGGCGAACACCTGCGCTCGGGGTTTGTCCGGTGCGGCGATTCCACAACCTCTGGGCCCAACGCAATTCGATGACTTGCGTCGTCAGAATCGCCATGAACGTGACAGAACCCTGGGCCACGCCGTAGAACAACGCCCGCAGCGGATTCTCGGGCATCATCCAGAGCAGGATGAAACCCACCATCACGCTCAGTAACAGCAGCTTGGCCAACAGGTTCGGAATCAACGCGACGATCAAATTGACGGTCACAAAGATATAAAAGAGTGCGTGGCTGGCCCCGCCAATCGCGACGCCCCGGGTGGTGAACCCACCGTTGAATGCTTTATAGGCATGCACGACCGCGTCATTCAGGATCGCGTAAGCCAGACAGCCAAGGCTGTGGATCAATACGCTGATTAGAATTCGGCTCGGGGTGTTCATGCCGGGCTCACCGAGGAGTAACAGGTGCCGGCGACTTCGATCGCGACCAGGGAAACCAGGATCATGAACGACAGCGCACGATGCAGCCGCGACTGGCGCAGCCGTCGGCTGATCGCCGTGACCACCAACAACAGGCTCAGTATCGCGAGGCCGCCGAACAGATTACTGTCGGCCACGTACATCAGGTAACCACGCATCTCATCCGAGACGTTGATCATGGGCAAAAGACTCCATCCTTGAGTGTCCAGATACGGTGATCGCCATCGCGCTCACGCTTGATGCCAAGCAGGGCGTAGCGTATGTCGCCCGCACTGAAAAGACGCGTTTGTTCAGATCCTTTGACGGTCAGCGCGAAATTGTAATCGACCTGTATGTCGCCGTCTTCGTCGTAAGACAGGTAACTGGCCACGGCGTACTGCTTGCCCGGTGCAAGGACGCGCGGCTCCATCAGCGGCAACCAGTTGCTGGCATTCTTCGATTGAATCTGCAGCGGCACGCCGCAGGTATTCAACAGGTCAATTTCGTAGATGTACGTCAGTTGAGTCGTGCAGCCGACCAACGACAGATATCCCGCTGCCAACACTGACGCCACGAAGGAGCGAAGGCTCATCGACGAGTCCCTCCTTTGTTCGGTGTCATGGGCAGGTACGAGTCGACATAGAGGTACTCGCCATCAGCACTGTTGACCCGCGCCATCGTCAGCGGCTTGCCGTCAGGGGTCTGGAACCGGATCCAGCCCTCGCTGTTGAGACCACCGCTTTCATGCCGCACCTGCACAAAGTAATCCGGCGGATTGGACCGGGTGATCTCGATGAAGAAGCCGCCATCCGGCCCCCCGCGCCATACCGCATCGGGGTGATCCGGCAGCACGGGCGTTGAAGAGTTGGATGGGCGCAGCGAGATGAACAGCGTGACCAGCGCGATGATCGTCAACACACCGATGGCGCTCAGCACATGATTGAGCCATTTCCACACCTGCATCGAACGCGTCATGGTGTGCACCAGGTGCGCACATCGCGCTTGTCGAAGCCTGCGCACTGATTGCGCTTGGCGATTGAGCGATAAGGCGTGTCGGGGGTGTAGGCGAAGTAGTAATAGCGCTGCGCGTCTTCGCCATATAGCCAGTAGTTGCTCGAACCCTGGTTGATTTCGTAGGGCTCAAAGGTCCAGATCGACGACTCGCTGGGAATGAAATTCGACCGGTCCATCAGCAACATGAAGGCGTTGGAAAACACAGGCGTCGCCCAGGCCAGGATTACCGTCACAACCGCGACGGCCACAGCGAGTCCTTTGACCAGAGGATGTTTGACGGGCGCACGAGGTCCGGTGGATCGGCTCATCATCAGCGACATGCCGGCACCGTCCAGCTTTCCCAGCCTTGCGCGCCGGGGTACAGCACCATTTCGCCCCGAAACTCAGGGCCCACACCTGCGTTGCCTTCGCGCATCCACACATACCACTCGGACGATTTGAGCAGCACGTCGTCCTTTGTATACACGCGGTAAAAATACTGGCTGCTGTACAACTCGATCACTCGCCCGGCAATGCCCAGTGCCTTCTTGTATCCGGGTAAATATCCAGCGACATAGCAATTACCCGACTCACTCCAAACTTTGTACAAGGGCTGTGCGGCCAAACCGATCACAATCTTCAGGCCAATGAAAACCACCAACACCAAGAGCCCCATCAGGGCTGGGATCAATACGAGAGGCGAGGTCAATCGACGGTTGCGAATCACGATCGGGCCACTCCCTGTGCTGCGCGCCAGCGGGTAAAAGCTGCATTGAGGGCGCGGGTAAGCAGGATGGCGCAAAGGGTCAAACCGCCTGCCAGGGCGCAATACGCCATGGCCCGTACGGGATAGCGCGGCAGCAGGTAAACCAGGATCGAGGCCATCATGAAAATCGCCACGCCAAACTGAGCGGCAAGACGCGGTATGAAGACCAAAACAAGATTCAAGAACACGAAAAAGTAATAAACCAGGTACATGCCCATGCCGATGGCGACGCCACGGGAGGTCAGCCCGCCGACCATGGTTTTATAGATCGGCACGGCGAAGTTATTCATCACGATATAGAGCACGCAGGCCATCCCATGGACGACCAACCCGATCACTCGTTGGCTATTCATGTTCAAACGCTGCCACGCAATGCTTCGCCACGATCAATCACCCAAGATCCCTCTTCCCTTTCATCCTGTAAAAAAAACATCAGCACCGCTTCTGTTCAGCTTTGGCCCGGTCGGCACTGAGCACCTTGCATTGCTGGAGGTAAATAACGCCCTCCCCGGCGAACGCGATCACATCATTCGCCGTGAGCGGCTCGCCGTTTTTCTCGCCAAACTTGAGCCAACCTTCGTCCCATAACGAGCCGTCGTCGTTGCGAACCTGAACGAAGTAATAAGGCGGTTCGGAGCGGGTGACTTCGATGTACTGCCCACCATCAGCACCGCCGCGCCATTTCGCATTGGGGTACTCACTCAACACCCGAGGCTCAGCCTTTGAAAAATCCATTCGGGACACCACCCACACACCGGCGATGCAGGTCAGCAATCCCACCGCCATGAGGAAGCGTTTTACCCAGATCACTGCGATGCCTCGCTCGGGCAAAACGAACGGTCTTCGATCGTCCAGGTACGTACTGCGCGGTCCTCGACCTTCTCAACCCTCGCCAATGCCGCGCGCAACATCTGCGCATCAATGGTTTTCACGGCGCCGGTGGTGTTGATCGACAAGCTGTATCGATCACTTATCTGCCGAACAACGCCCTTCCCGGCCGACCTGTAGTTGGCGATGGAACGACGCTCGCCTGGGCCCAACGTAAAGCGGCGAGGCTGATCGTCGTAGTTGGAGTCATGCGCCAGCGACAGCTCCAACGGCACACCGCAGGTGTTCAGGAAATACACATCGTTGCGATAGACCTGCTGCGCAGACAACGCTGGCAATGACATGGCGCTTGCCAGAAGACCTGTCCACTTAAACATCGAATTCGTCCTTGGGCACTTCCGGGCAGATCGACGTATCGTTAATCGTCCAGGCATTTACATCACCCTGCTTCGAAGGTTTTGTGCCTTCAAGGATCGCCCTCAGCGCAGGTGCGTAAATGACCTTCGAGCCGTCAGTCGTGTTGATCAGTAGTTCGTAGTCATCGTCGATGCGTACCACTGAGTCTTTGTCGTACGAGATATAGCTGCCAATGATTTGCCGGGCGCCGACCTGTGCAACATAGTCGCCAACCACCGGCCCCCAGTTCGAAAAGTGCGAAGCTTTCAATTTCAGCGGGCTCGCACAGCTGTTTTGCAAATAGATTTCGTCGCGGTAGAGCTGCTGCGATGTGCAGGCTGTAAGCGAATATAGCAACGCGGTGCAGCCGAGATACTGAAACATCAAAATGCAGGGGACAGTCGCCTTTTTTGATTTTTGGCCACGATCAATCACCTGACCAACCCACATCGCCGCAATCGTCAGGGAACCGCCCAACAACGTGTAGGCCATCGCGCGAACGGGGTAGTGCGGCATAAAATAAAAAAGAATCACGACCAACATAAAAGAAAGAAAAACAAGCTTGAATTTAAAAACAGGTATAAGAAAGACAATGGCATTCATCAATATGAAATATTGAACCATCAGCTCGCTTGTCATACCAATGCCGATTCCTCTGGACGTTAGCCCACCATACAAATCGATGTAGAGGTCAACACCATAGTTATGCAGAGGAACGTACAGGGCGCACACTATCAAGTGTGGGATCAGCCCAACCAGGCGTCGAATTTTCATTTATTCAATGCCCCACGTTGATCCAAATGCCCCTGCGAAATCGGGTTACCAGAGATACCAGGGACAGCCCCATCTTGCGGAAGAAATCTTTTGATAATTAGATAAATTACAATTGTGACAGCCGAACAAAAATACCCAGCAACGAGCAAGTAAGGGATATACGCCAACCACTCGACCATTAGTCTAAGACCGGCCAAGTCGCCGCTAACCAAATAAATCACGCCGTACAAAAACCACGGCGCGGCATAGAACGGAATAAAAATAACCGGAGCCCAACACGCGAGCCGGACGACTTCACGCTCGGTTTTTCGATCGATGACCCGTGATGCCCAAAATGCAAATATGAAATAGGCGCCCACGCCAAAAGCCAATATGAACATGTGAAAAAATTGCTTCCACCCTCCGAAAGGTGTTGCAGGAGGCAATAGAGTGTCCGCAAGAAATAACAGCGGCAACAAAACGGCGGGCATCCATACCGCCCCCTTGAAATAGCTTGAATAGGTCATTTTCCAGCGGGCTCGTTTGCAGAGATACGAGGGCAGTGGCCTTTTCTAGAAACAGATATCAGCGACATTCTGGAATTATCCAACTTTCCCAGCCCTCAGAGCCAGGATATAGGATCATCTCTCCTTGAAACTCTGGAGCAACACCTGGATTTCCTTCCCGCATCCACAGATACCATTCCGAAGTTTTCAAAAGCTTGCCATCCGTTGAGTAGACACGATAGAAATACTGACTACTGAGTAGCTCAAAAATACCTCCTAAATCGCCCAGCACCTCATAATCAGGCGAATATCTGGATATGTAGCATTTACCAGACTCACTCACATATGTTTTCAACGGCTTTGCAACTAGGGAACTGTGAACTTTCAGTGCGATGAGCAACATCAAAAACAATGACACTCCCATCAAGAGAAAACGCCATCGTTTTACGGCGAAACTGATCATGGAGTTACCTTCGGCGCCTTTGAGCGCGCTGCAAACTCACCAAAATCGGCTTCCATGAAACGGAAGGAAATAGAAGTTGGCAACTTCTTGACCGTGGAATAAACAAATAAATCGCCACCTTTACCATGCTCGACACGGTACCGATTGAAACTCCCGTTCGTTACCTTATGATAAAGCTGACCATCAGATTCATAGGTTTCCCGACCTAACGCACCGAAACCTTTTATGCCACTTTCGAAACTCCAATATCCAAGAGGCTGATCTTTGCTGCTGTCATTTAAAAATTCATAGGTATCACGTATGTAACAACCAATCTCTTCAATATGCACTGTGGCCGGCATTCTCTTGGTCTTTGAGGTAACGGTAAACTTGGTAACAGCAAACTTAACTAGAAACCCACCCAGAGTACCGTAAACATCATCCAGTGGATTAGTAATCCTCTCCCACTTATCAGTTCCGATCGGCCTAAAATTATACTGCGTGGTCACCTCCAACTCTCGCGCACTCATAGAGCTGAAATCATATTCACCTTTTTTGAGATCCTTGTTTTCCCGATCAAGAATTCCAAGATCTCTGAGACGCGACATAAATTGCAAAAGACCAGGTGCCAGTTGATCCAATTTTCTTGCACGACCAATAAGCTCGTTGTACTGACTGGCATATGCCGCCTTTTCGAGCAGCTCTTTTATTTCCTTACCCGTGTCCGGTGACGAACGGGTTAACCAATCAAAGTCCAGATCGTCAAAAAGCTTTTCCTGAGTGATTTTCTTAACGTCCAGCTTCCCTTCTTTTTCATCAACAGTCATTTCGAAAGGTTCGCCATCGAACCAGCGCTGCATCAAACGGGCAGCCTCCACCCAACCCATCTTCCTCATCGCCCCGGGGATATCGGTAATCTGAAACTCGTCTACAGATACCTCTACTGGCGTCTTGTCAGAAGAGGGGGTGAGTTGGGCGGTGGTTGGTGCCGGTGCAGTCATGTGATAACCCTTATGCAATCACGAGCGAAGACTGTGGTTCAAAAGTGAGCGTGACGCTTTCAGCCAAATGGGAAGCGATCGATGCTGTTTTGCCCTGTGCGTCAGTAACGCCTTTGATCTCTTTGCCCGATGCCGTGCACACGGTGTAAGCACGATTAGCAACTGGCGCTCCTGTTCTTGGGTTACGCGCCACAAAGTGCTGAGTAAAAGGCCAATTAATCTCCACCGGCAACGGCGCCACAAACGGCACCGCCGAATGCGAATTCCCGATAATCACCGTCCCGGAACCCGCCGTAACTTTGTTGCCATGCGTCCCCACAGAATCAACCGTGGCCGCCGCTTTCCCATTAATCAAAACCGTCGTCGCCAACCCACCCGACATCGCACCACCACACGCCGAGGCATCGCCTTGGCGGGCGGCCGCGAGGCCGTCGAAGAAGACGTCGCCGGAACCGGCGGCGATCGGGTTGGTGCCGTGGCCGGAGACCGGGCAAGCGGTGGGGTCGGTGAGGCGTGCTGCGGGTTTGCCGGACATTCGGGGCTCCTTAGCTGACCTTGACTTGACCGCTGCCATCCAGGCGCGCGGCGAAGGTGACCTGGCGCTTGAAACCATCAACTTCCAGCAGGCCTTCGATGCTGAAGGACAGGCGAAGCTGATCGTGGTCACGCGGCAGGGAAATGACACGCACATTGCTCAGGCGTGGCTCGTAGGCTTCGATGAAATTTTCGATGGCCAGACGGGCCTGACTCAGGGAGTCGTGCAGGCTCAGACGCATGTCATTGAGATCGGGTAGCCCGTAGTCGGACAGCGTTTGCACGCTGCCCGCACGGGTGCTGAGCATCTTGGCCAGATGGGCAGCCACGGACGCCATGGCGGAGACCTCGCGGCTCCAGCCGACGCGTTTGTCCGCGTCGCCACCCAGGCGTTCGAAAAGGCTGCCGTATCCAGTCATGAGTTAGCTCCGCTTACTCTTTGTCCAGCTTGCCAACCAGCGACAGGGTGAAATCGGCACCCATGTACTTGAAGTGCGGACGCACATTCAGGCTGACGCGGTACCAGCCAGGCTCGCCTTCGACATCGCTGACGATGATCTGGGCAGCGCGCAGTGGACGACGGCCACGGACTTCGGCGCTTGGGTTTTCCTGGTCGGCCACGTACTGGCGGATCCACTTGTTGAGTTCCAGCTCGAGGTCGGTACGTTCTTTCCACGAACCGAGTTGCTCGCGCTGCAGCACTTTCAAGTAGTGAGCCAGGCGGTTGACGATCATCATGTACGGCAGTTGGGTGCCGAGCTTGTAGTTCAGCTCTGCGGCCTTGCCTTCTGCGCTGATGCCGAAGAACTTCGGCTTCTGCACCGAGCTTGCGGAGAAGAACGCCGCGTTGTCGGAGCCTTTGCGCATGGTCAGGGAGATGAAGCCTTCCTCGGCCAGTTCGTATTCACGACGGTCGCTAACCAATACTTCCGTAGGAATCTTGGTTTCGATTTCGCCCATGCTTTCGAAGTGGTGCAACGGCAGGTCTTCAACCGCGCCACCGCTCTGTGGGCCGATGATGTTCGGGCACCAGCGGAACTTGGCGAAACTGTCGGTCAGCTTGGTGCCGAACGCGTAGGCAGTGTTGCCCCACAGGTAGTGCTCGTGGCTGTTGGCGACGGTTTCTTTGTACACGAACGATTTGACCGGGTTTTCTTCCGGGTCGTACGGGTTACGCAGCAGGAAACGCGGCACGGTCAGGCCAACGTAACGGGAGTCTTCCGACTCGCGGAAGCTCTGCCATTTAGCGAATTGCGGGCCTTCGAAGTGATCTTTCAGATCCTTCAGGTCCGGCAGGCCGGTGAAGCTTTCCAGGCCGAAGAATTTCGGGCCGGCCGCCGCGATAAACGGCGCGTGGGACATGCAGGCAACGCTGGACACGTACTGCATCAACTTCACGTCCGGCGAGCTTGGGGACATGTAGTAGTTAGCGATGATCGCGCCTACCGGCTGACCACCGAACTGACCGTATTCAGCGGTGTAGATGTGCTTGTACAGGCCCGACTGCATCACTTCCGGCGAATCTTCGAAATCATCCAGCAGGTCTTCTTTGGAGACGTTGAGGATTTCGATCTTGATGTTTTCGCGGAAGTTGGTGCGATCGACCAGCAACTGCAGACCACGCCACGACGATTCCAGGGACTGGAAGTCCGAGTGGTGCAGGATTTCGTCCATCTGACGGCTGAGCTTGGCATCGATCTCGGCGATCATGCGGTCGACCATGGCCTTCTTGACCGGCTCACCGTTGTTCTGCGGCTTGAGCAGCTCTTCGATGAACGCCGACACACCGCGCTTGGCGATGTCGTAGGCTTCGTCGTCCGGCGTCAGGCGGGTTTCGGCGATGATGCTGTCGAGAATGCTGTATTCGCCGCTCTCTTTGCTCTTTTGCTGTGCTGCGCTAGTGCTCATTGTGTTGGCTTCCTTGGCTGATAGAGACTCAGGCGTCCTGGGCGGCGGCGTTCAAGCCCAGCTCACCCAATACGCGACCGCGGGATTCATCGTCGGCGAGAACGCCTTCGATGGCTTTGCGGAACGCAGGCGCGTTACCCAGCGGGCCTTTGAGGGCCACCAGCGCATCGCGCAGTTCCATCAGTTTTTTCAGCTCAGGCACTTGCTCGACCAGCGAAGCCGGGTTGAAGTCCTTCATCGAGTTGACGCGCAGTTTCACGGCCAGTTCTTCAGTGTCGCTTTCTTCCTGAAGACGGTTCGGCACGCTCAGTGTCAGCTCAAGCTCTTGCTTGGCCAGCACTTCGTCGAAGGTCATTTTGTCGATGCTGATCGGCTTGCGATCTTCGACTTTGCGTTCGTCCTTGCGGTGGGTGTAGTCACCGATTGCCAGTAGTTTCAACGGCAGTTCGATCTCTTCCTGTGCACCACCGGTGGCAGGTTTGAAGGTGACGTTGATGCGTTCCTTGGGGGCTACCGAGCCTTCTTTGGCCATGGCTATTCTCCTTGCGGTTGTGGCCCTGGGGCCTATTCGAGTACCACTTCGAGATCGAGGTGGCACAGCCTGCGATAAATCTCTTCCTTGCGTTCACGCACTGCATGGTTCTGCGGTAACAACTCACAGCAGCTATGCAGCAAATGCAGCACTTCCAGCGCAAGATCGGGCTCCCAGGCGTTCAGGCCTGAGTCCTGTAATGTTTGGTCGAGGGTTTCGAGTTGGGTCTTGGCCAGTTCGTACTTCTTGGCCATGAAGCACAGCCGCGCCAGGGCGAACTGCCAGAAGAACCGCACGCGCCCGCCCTGAGCGGCTTGCAAGCCCTGCTTGAGGACTTGCACGGCGGACTTGAGGCCGTCCTTGCGCAGAATCGGCAGCACTTCTTCCAGCGCCACTTCCCACGCTGGCTGGCTGTCGGTGACTTCGACCTTGCGCGGCGCACTGGCGCTTTGCAGGTGCGGCATGACGTGGGCGCTGACCCAGGCGCGGGTGGCCGGGTCGGCAAACGGCGCGCCGTCATGGAAACGCAATTCGATGATCCCGGGCAGGCGCTGAATCAAAAGCGCGAAGTGGATTTCCACTTCGCGCATGGCCATCTCTGCGTTCAGGCCCTGGAGGCATTCCCAGACCATTCGTTGGCCATCGAACCAGAACGGCGCCTTCGCCAGGCTCGCCTCCAGTTCCACCAGCAGGTCGGCGTATTTCGCCTGGTCGAAACGGTCCTGATAGGCCTTGAGTTTGTCCGCCGGCAACCCGCGCAGCATGGTGATCTGTTCGGCGTTGCGCTCGGGCACCGCGTCGATCGGCAACCACAGCAGCGTGCGATTGAGGCGCAGGGCGCGCAGGTCGGTGGCTTTCTGCTTGAGCCACCAGGCGCACAACGGACGAGCGTTTTCCTGCTGGGCGCGCAGGGCTTTGTGCGCTTCTTTTTCGTTATCGATCGGGGCGCCGGGGGTGAACAGCTGGGTCGCTGCCTGCTTGACCTGGGCGACGGCGGCACCCACCACACCGGGTTCCGGCTGGTTATCGGCGGCGCGCTGCACCATGTTTTTCAGACGGCGGGAGATCGGCAGCAGCAGCGGCGCGTCGTCGCCCAGGTGCTCGGTGCAGGCGGCATCGAGACCTTCCAGATGCTCCACCATCCGGCGGAACATCGGCAGTTGCTCTTTGATCGCGACGTTTTCGGTCAGCACCTGCTCAAGACGCGGCACCAACCAACTGATGGCCGCGGAGCGGGTACGCGCCTTGTTCGGGTGAACTTCGGCCCAATGATTTTCCGTCAAATGGTGCAGCAAACCGAGGCCCGCCAGCAGCCCCTGAAAGGATTCGCGCTGGTACAAAGCCCAGGTCAGCCAGGCGCCGACCCGCAAATCCTTGGACTGGGTGCGCAGCAGATTTTCGCTGTTTTCACGGATTTTCAGCCAGTCGATCTGACCGGCTTCGTGCATCGATTGGGCTTTGGCCAGCTCGCTTTCCAGGGCCTCATATTCGCTCGAAAAGCGAACATCCTCGCCCGCGAAATTCTCTTTGGAAACAGAGGCTTTTGCGAGTTCAAGGTAATGGGCGGAAAGCTTGCTTGAGTAGGACATCCATGGCCTTTATTTAGGATTACGGTCACACGCCATTTGGAGTTTCAACGGCGGCGGACAGTATCAAAGAGCTGCGATTAGTCTCATCCAATTGAGTTCGTGCTCTTTCAAGTCGGCGCATCGTACTCACGATGATGGCCACTAGCAAGCATCCGATTTAACAACAAGAAGAACTGTTCTCTGTTTCTCGTAGGAGATATCCCTATATCCACCAGGGGCTCCCCTGATGCCCGTTTAATATTTCATCTGCCAGGTCCCCGCGCCGGAACCATTGAGCCAGAGCCGTTCCTTGAGCGCCCCACAATCATTGGCGCTTCGATCCATCAGGCGGTGCAAAGCATGACAAGAATAAAAAATGATAAATGTAGGAAATGTCTGAAAGGTGCATTCATCAATGAACAAAGTGACGCGAGACAACAGACAACTTAAAAATGCCATCACAATGATGGCACTTTAATATAAGGGATTCACGAAACGACGTCGCGATAACTCTGGCATTGCACTCAATTTCCAAAGTGTATTAATCAGTCCACAACACTCCGGCATATAAATAGAAGAAGACGCCCATAAAAAATGGGCCTGCGATTTAATCGGCAGGCCCATTTTTCAATACGGTTCTCCCCATTATTCAGGGAGTTCGCCGCAATTATGGATTAACGCTGTCTTTCAACGACTTGCCTGGCTTGAACGCAACAGTGTTGCTGGCCTTGATTTTCACAGGCTCACCGGTTTGCGGGTTTTTGCCGGTGCGGGCACCGCGGTGGCGTTGCAGGAAGGTACCGAAGCCCACCAGCGTGACGCTGTCCTTGCGGTGCAGAGCGCCAGTGATTTCTTCGAGAACGGCGTTGAGTACGCGGTTGGCCTGCTCTTTGGTGAGGTCTGCTTTTTCAGCGATTGCAGCGGCGAGTTCTGGTTTACGCATTAGTGAAGCCCCTTTGACGGTTTTTTGTTGTTATGTCCGTGCTGTTCTCGTTGGAACAGCGCCCAAGGCGCCGCAGGTGCTCTACTCTGCGGCAGACGGGAGTGAGGATGGCACGCACGGAAGAGCCGCGCCAGTCTCGGCGAGACCTTTGTAGGGGCAAAAGCGGGGTGATTCCGACAGAACGACCGGTATTTACGCCAGCAGGGCCGGAAGCTCTTTGTTCAGTGCGAGTTTTTCCATCACCGCCGCGCCTGTCAGGGCATAACCGAGCAATTTGCCCGAGTCATCGCGGCACAGGACCTTGATGTCGGCGCCCTGCCCTTCGACCGTCCAGACGCCCTCGGCACCCCGTGGAGGCGGCGAAACCACCAGCGGGCAGACCGGGGTTTTCACGGTGATCGGCATCGGGCCATAACTCACGGCGGTAGGGTTTCCCGCCAATGTTTGCGCCAGCGCTCTCGCACAGCTCATCAGGGGCATCACGTACAACAGATTCAGCCCATCGACCTCGGCGCAATCGCCCAGGGCGTAGATATTGGCGTGGGACGTCTTCAGGTGACGGTCGACCACTACACCGCGATTGACCTGCACGCCCGCGGCGGCGGCCTGGTCGATGCGCGGACGCAGGCCAATGGCCGAGACCACCACGTCGCACGGGATGACTTGTCCGTCTGACAGATGCGCTTCCAGTCCGTCCGCAACCCGCTGCAACCGGTTGAGTACTGGCCCGAGGTGGAAGCGCGCACCGAGGCTTTCCAGCCCGGCCTGGACCGCTGCCGCCGCCGCTGGGTGCAGCAATGTCGGCATAACCTGTTCGCATGGTGCGACCAGTTGCACTTCGTAACCGCCGAGAATCAGGTCGTTGGCGAATTCGCAGCCGATCAGGCCGGCGCCCAGCAGTAATACCCGACGCTTGCCGGCCGCAGCGGCGCGAAAGCGTGCGTAGTCTTCCAGGTCATTGATCGGGAACACCGCGTCAGCACCATCGCCTTCGATCGGCACCCGCACGGTTTCCGCGCCCCAAGCCAGGATCAGGTCACGGTAGATCACCGCTTCCTCGCCGATCCACAGGCGTTTGTGGCCCGGGTCGATGCCGCTGATGCGGGTGTGGGTGCGCACTTCAGCTTTCAACTGCTCGGCCATGGCGCCCGGCTCGGCCATGCTCAGGCCGTCGGCATCCTTGTTTTTGCCGAAGCCGGTGGAGAGCATCGGCTTGGAGTAGGAACGCCCGTCATCCGCGGTAATCAGCAGCAGCGGGGTTTCGCCATCGAGTTTGCGAAACTCCCGGGCCAGGTTGTAGCCAGCCAGGCCGGTACCGACGATCACGACAGGTGCGTTCATTCCTTACTCCTCTTTTTTGTCTTAGTTGATTTCGATCATTTCGAAATCCATCTTGCCTACGCCGCAGTCCGGGCACAGCCAATCTTCCGGCACGTCCTGCCACAGGGTGCCCGGCGCAATGCCGTCATCCGGCCAGCCGTCGGCTTCGTTATAGATCAGGCCACAGACCACACATTGCCACTTTTTCATTCAGTTACTTCCTCGGGATTCAGGCTTTTGCCGGCGCGAACGGTCGATGGGTAAAGCGCTGCCGTCCGGCTCAGGGCGTTTTGTACTGATCGAACCCGGCAGATGCAAGCCTGTTCGATGCAAGGTCGGGTCGGCTCAATCAAAATCGCCGGCTGACATGGTAAGCTCGCCGCCTCATTTGCTGCCAATAATGACTCACTGTGCCGCACTCAAAACCCCCGTTCTGGCTACCCCAAAGCCGACTCGCACCCCTCCCCGACGCCTCTACCCTCGACTGGCTGTTCGACGAAGGCTCCCTGACCCGACGCCTGATTCGGTTGTCCAATGACCGCTTCAGCGTCACGCCGTTGTTCGAAGGCTGGCAAGCGTTGCGCGCCGACGAATGCGCGGCGCTAAGCCTGGAGGAAGGCAGCGAAGGCTGGGTACGCGAGGTGTATTTGCGCGGCGATGGCCAAGCCTGGGTGTTCGCCCGCAGTGTCGCTGCACGTAGCGCCTTGCAGGGCGATGGGCTGCACATGGATGAATTGGGTAGCCGCTCGCTGGGCGAACTGCTGTTTTGCGATCGAGCGTTCCAGCGCCAGGCCATCGAGGTTTGCCACTATCCTCAAGCTTGGCTGCCGCTCGAGTCCCGGGCGCCCGAGCTGTGGGGCCGCCGCTCGCGTTTCGACCGTGGCGCCCTGAGTGTGCTGGTGGCCGAGATTTTCCTGCCGACCTTGTGGCTCGCCGCTCGCGCCCATCCGGAGAATTGCTGATGTACACCAGCCTGCTCAAGTCCCTGAATCGCTTGAATCCCCGGGCCTGGGATTTCATTCAGCTGACCCGCATGGACAAGCCGATCGGTATTTACCTGCTGCTGTGGCCGACCCTTTGGGCATTGTGGATTGCCGGCAAAGGCTCGCCGTCATTGGTCAACATCGTGATTTTCGTCCTTGGCGTGGTGCTGACCCGCGCCGGCGGTTGCGTGATCAATGACTGGGCGGACCGCAAGGTCGACGGTCACGTGAAACGCACCGAACAGCGGCCATTGGTGAGCGGCAGGATCAGCTCCAAAGAAGCCTTGGTGTTTTTTGCCGTGCTGATGGGCGTGGCCTTTCTGCTGGTGCTGTGCACCAACGCCGCGACCGTCTGGCTATCGTTGGGCGGCCTGGCCCTGGCCTTCAGTTATCCGTTCATGAAGCGCTACACCTACTACCCGCAAGTGGTGCTGGGCGCGGCGTTTTCCTGGGGTATGCCAATGGCGTTCACGGCCGAGACCGGTTCGCTGCCGGCCGAAGCCTGGTTGTTGTGGATTGCCAATCTGCTGTGGACGGTAGGCTACGACACTTATTACGCGATGACCGACCGCGACGACGACTTGAAGATCGGCGTGAAATCCACGGCGATTCTGTTTGGTGATGCGGACCGGGTGATCATTCTGACCTTGCAGGGGTTGGCGCTGGGCTGCCTGTTGCTGGCCGGGTCGAAATTCCAGCTCGGTGGCTGGTTCCACCTCGGGTTGCTGGCGGCGGCCGGGTGTTTTGCCTGGGAGTTCTGGTACACCCGCGGCAAGGACCGGATGCGCTGCTTCAAGGCGTTCTTGCACAACCACTGGGCCGGGTTGGCGATTTTCGTGGGGATTGTGCTGGATTACGCGTTGCGTTGATTTCCACATATTTATGTAGCAGCTGCCAAAGGCTGCGTCCGGCTGCGAAGCAGTCGTAAATGCTGCTCACGCGGTTTACCTGAAACACCGCATGAGTAGATTTTACGACTGCTGCGCAGCCGGACGCAGGCTTCGCCAGCTGCTACAGGTTTGGGTCGCTTACTTCTGCGATTCGTGAACGACGTGCCAGACATCCTTCATGCCGTCACCCTTCATTTCCCCAGGTTTTTCGTCCTTCACAAACGTGTAGAGCGGCTTGCCGTCGTAGGCATATTGCATCTTGCCGTCATCACGCTTGATAACAGTCCATTTGCCTTCGGCCTTGGCACCCGCCGGCGCCATCATCGGCGGCCAGTTCTTGGCGCAATCATCGTTACACATGGACTTGCCGCCACTGTCCTTGTCGAACGTGTAAACGGTCATTCCCTTGTGATCCACCATCATGCCACCCTTCATCATGGCCGGGTCGGCAGCGAAGGCCATTGTCGGCAAAGCCAGAGCAGCGGCCAACATCAGTGCCTTAAGGGAGAACGAATATTGAGTCATGGAAACCTTCTCTTGTGGTTGTCAGGATTCGGAATTAGAGCTTAGCCCAGGATCATGACAATCGCCGGTCGACTAAAATACTGTCACACGACTGCAATAATTCCGTTATCTAATGCGGCGCAAGACAGTTAAATGACAAGAGGAATAAAGGCATGGTTGGCAGGAGCATTCTGATCGTCGACGACGAAGCGCCCATTCGCGAAATGATCGCCGTTGCGTTGGAAATGGCCGGCTATGACTGCCTGGAGGCTGAGAACTCCCAGCAGGCCCATGCCATCATCGTTGACCGCAAGCCGGACCTGATTTTGCTGGACTGGATGCTGCCCGGCACGTCCGGCATCGAGTTGGCCCGGCGCCTCAAGCGCGATGAGCTGACCGGGGATATCCCGATCATCATGCTCACCGCCAAGGGCGAAGAGGACAACAAGATCCAGGGCCTGGAAGTCGGCGCCGACGACTACATCACCAAACCGTTCTCGCCCCGCGAGCTGGTGGCGCGGCTCAAAGCCGTGCTGCGCCGCGCTGGCCCGACCGATGGCGAAACCCCGATCGAAGTCGGCGGCTTGCTGCTGGACCCGATCAGCCACCGCGTGACCATCGACGGCAAACCCGCCGAGATGGGCCCGACCGAATACCGTCTGCTGCAATTCTTCATGACCCACCAGGAACGCGCCTACACCCGTGGCCAGTTGCTGGATCAGGTCTGGGGCGGCAATGTTTATGTCGAAGAACGCACCGTCGACGTGCACATCCGGCGCCTGCGCAAAGCCCTCGGCGATGCCTACGAAAATCTGGTACAAACCGTGCGCGGCACCGGCTACCGGTTTTCCACCAAGGCCTGAGCTGACTGCCCGGCTCGCTGACAAGGACGCAAGTTTCCGTGAACCAAAACTGGCATGGCACCCTGATTCGCCACATGCTGTTGCTGGTCACCGCCTGCCTGGTGATCGGCCTGATTTCCGGCTACTACGGCTGGAGCCTCGCCGCTGGCCTGGGTCTTTACCTGGCCTGGACCCTCAAGCAGCTGTTGCGCCTGCACGAATGGCTGCGCCTGCACAAACCCGATGAAGCGCCGCCAGATGGCTACGGCCTGTGGGGCGAAGTGTTCGACAGCATCTATCACCTGCAACGCCGCGACCAACGGGTACGCGGGCGCCTGCAAGCGGTGATCGACCGGGTCCAGGAGTCCACCGCCGCGCTCAAAGACGCAGTAATCATGCTCGACAGCGACGGCAACCTGGAATGGTGGAACCGTGCCGCCGAAACCCTGCTCGGCCTCAAGACCCCGCAAGACAGCGGCCAACCGGTGACCAACCTGGTGCGTCATCCGCGCTTCAAGGAATACTTCGAGCAGGACAGCTACGCCGAACCGCTGGAAATCCCCTCGCCGATCAATGATCGCTTGCGCATTCAGCTGTACATCACCCGCTACGGCAACAACGAGCATTTGATGCTGGTGCGCGACGTCACGCGCATCCACCAGTTGGAGCAGATGCGCAAAGACTTCATCGCCAACGTCTCCCACGAACTGCGCACGCCGCTGACGGTGATCTGCGGCTACCTGGAAACCTTGCTCGACAACGTCGAGGAAGTGAACCCGCGCTGGACCCGCGCCTTGCAGCAGATGCAACAGCAAGGCGGGCGGATGCAGACCTTGCTTAACGACTTGCTGCTGCTGGCCAAGCTGGAAGCCACCGATTACCCGTCGGATAACCAACCGGTGTCCATCGACGGCCTGCTGAAATCGATCAAAAGCGATGCGCAGCAGCTGTCGGGGCAACGCAATCAGAAGATCACCCTGGACGCCGATCCGACGATTCTGCTCAAGGGCAGCGAAGCGGAATTGCGCAGCGCGTTCTCCAACCTGGTGTTCAACGCGGTGAAATACACCCCGGCCGAAGGCAATATCCGCATTCGCTGGTGGGGTGACGACCAGGGTGCGCATTTGAGCGTGCAGGATTCCGGGATCGGCATCGACAGCAAACACTTGCCGCGCCTGACCGAGCGCTTCTACCGCGTCGATTCCAGCCGCAACTCCAACACGGGCGGCACCGGACTGGGGCTGGCGATCGTCAAACACGTGTTGTTGCGCCACCGAGCGCGGATGGAAATCAGCAGCGTCCCGGGACATGGCAGCACCTTTACCTGCCATTTCGCGCCGGCCCAGGTGACCAAATCCCAGGTTATCAACGCCACCGACTGATACCGGCCGGCACTCGCCCCTAGGCAATCGCCGAGTCAGCCGCTACATTGGCTGACTTGTGCCTGCCCTTCAGGCACCGCATTTCCCCCTTTTTTGAATACACGGAAACCGCAAAACTCCATCATGGACCCATCCCCTGGCTTGACCCTCGCGACACTCTTCGCCGATTTCGGCATGATTCTTTTTGCTCTGATCCTGGTTTTGCTCAACGGATTTTTCGTTGCGGCCGAATTTGCCATGGTCAAACTGCGCTCGACCCGGGTCGAGGCCATCGCTGATAAAAACGGCTGGCGCGGACACATCCTGCGCACCGTGCACAGTCAGCTCGATGCGTACCTCTCGGCGTGTCAGTTAGGTATCACCCTCGCCTCGCTGGGCCTGGGCTGGGTCGGTGAGCCGGCGTTCGCGCACATCCTTGAGCCATTGCTGGAAGCCGTCGGCGTGCAGTCGGCCGAAGTGATCAAAGGCGTGTCGTTCTTCGCTGCGTTCTTCGTCATCTCGTACCTGCACATCGTGGTCGGTGAACTGGCGCCCAAGTCGTGGGCGATCCGCAAACCCGAACTGCTGTCGCTCTGGACTGCCGTGCCGCTGTACCTGTTCTACTGGGCGATGTACCCGGCCATCTACCTGCTCAACGCCAGTGCCAACGCGATCCTGCGGATTGCCGGCCAAGGCGAACCCGGCCCCCATCACGAACACCATTACAGCCGTGAAGAACTGAAACTGATCCTGCACTCCAGCCGTGGCCAGGACCCGAGCGACCAAGGCATGCGTGTGTTGGCCTCGGCAGTGGAAATGGGCGAGCTGGAAGTGGTGGACTGGGCCAACTCCCGGGAAGACCTGGTGACGCTGGAGTTCAACGCGCCCCTCAAGCAAATCCTCGCGCTGTTCCGTCGCCATAAATTCAGCCGTTATCCGGTGTACGACAGTGAGCGCCAGGAGTTCGTCGGCCTGCTGCACATCAAGGATCTGTTGCTGGAACTGGCAGCCCTGGACCACATTCCCGAGTCGTTCAACCTGGCCGAGCTGACCCGTCCGCTGGAACGCATTTCGCGGCACATGCCGCTGTCGCAACTGCTGGAACAGTTCCGCAAGGGCGGCTCGCACTTCGCCGTGGTCGAAGAAGCCGACGGCAACATCATCGGCTACCTGACCATGGAAGACGTGCTGGAAGTGCTGGTCGGCGATATCCAGGACGAACACCGCAAGGCCGAGCGCGGGATCCTCGCGTATCAGCCGGGCAAGTTGTTGGTGCGGGGCGATACGCCGCTGTTCAAGGTCGAACGCCTGCTGGGCATCGACCTGGACCACATCGAGGCCGAAACCCTCGCCGGGCTGGTCTACGAAACCCTGAAACGGGTGCCGGAAGAGGAAGAAGTGCTGGAAGTCGAAGGTTTGCGGATCATCATCAAGAAGATGAAAGGGCCGAAGATTATTTTGGCCAAGGTGTTGATGCTCGATTGACTGCAATACCGGTGGTGAACGGGCTCTTGTGGCGAGGGAGCTTGCTCCCGCTGGGCTGCGAAGCGGCCCCAAACCCTGCAATCGCATTCATTCAGGCACACCGCTTTCGCCGGTTTACGACTGCTGCGCAGCCGAGCGGGAGCAAGCTCCCTCGCCACAATGAATCCCTGTCGACTTAGCTACTGTTTGCCCAACGCAAAATTGGGCAACGCCCCCACCGGTTGATTGAACTGGTACGGAATCGACACCAAGCCCAACCCGGTATTGCGCTGCACCACGAAGTGCAGGTGCGGCCCGCTGCTGTTGCCGGTGTTGCCCGACAGCGCCAGCGCACTGCCGACCGCCACCCGCAGGCCTTCGCGCACGCTCACCGAACCTTGCTTGAGGTGCAGGTAGACGCCCATGGTCCCGTCATCGTGCAACACCCGCACGAAATTGCCGGACGGATCATTGCCGCGGCCGCTCTGGCCATTCTCGGTTTTCACCACCATCCCCGCCCGCGCCGCGATGATCGGCGTGCCTTCGGGCATGGCGATGTCCATGGCAAAACGGTTCTTCGCGCCGAAGTGACTGTATTGGCCGTTGGCGCCCTGACTCAAGCGAAACGGACCACCGCGCCACGGAAAGGGATAACGATAGCTCTGAGCGGCGCCTGAAGGGTCGCCCATGGAGTATTGGAAGCTCGGGGTATACACCAGCGGCTTGCCACTGGTAATCGCCTTGAGCAGCGCCAGGCGCGAGTTGCTGCGCGCCGGCAAGACCCGGCGAATCGGCTGGCTCGGCGCACCCTTCACATTGCTCAACCCGGCAAAGCTCAGCTCCACCTCCACCGGCGCATACAGGTCGTTGCGCACAAACACCACGTCCACGCCTTTCTGCTTCTTGATGTCGAGGTATACCTGCCGCTCCAGGTGCTCGACCATCCGGTCCCGAAAAACGAACACCTGGGAGCCTTTCGTGGGGCGGTCGCTGTAGGAGACCACGCCATTGGCGTCGGTGGACTTGTAAATGGTCATGGCCACAGCCGAGGTGGAGGCCATGAAAAGACCACAGAAAAACAGCAGGCGCGCGAGCATGGGCAAGAGTCTGTCGAGTAAGGCCTGGGAGGAGCCTAGCAGCTGAGATGGACCCGCGTAGTCGGCAGATGTTTCAAATGATCGTCCCCACGCTCCGCGTGGGAACGATCAGATGTGCGGTGAATTTGATGGCCCCTTCGCGGGCAAGTCGGACCGTCAGGCGACGAAGATTACGCGCCCGGTACGAAATGCTTCTGCGCCGTACCACGGGCGATCAGGCGGGAGATGTAGTCGAGCTTCTGCGCATCCTTGTCCACAAACCGGAAGGTCAGTTGCAGCCATTCGCTGTCGGGCTTTTGCTCGTGGGCGACGATGGCGTGCAGGTAGCCGTTGAGGCGCGCGGTTTCAGCGTTGTCGCCCTGCTCCAGGTCGAGCACGGCGCTTTCGAGCACTTGCGGCAGGATGTCGGTGCGTTTGACCACCAACAGCGCTTCCTTGAGGCTCAAGGCCTTGATCACGCATTGCTGGGTGCCACTCGACAGGCGCAATTGGCCCTGACCACGACCACCGGTCGGTGCCGCCGAAGCAGCGCCAGGCGCCTTGACCGGCGGGCTGTTGAGCAAACCACGGGACGGCGCAGCGGCCGGCGCTGGCGCGGCAACAGCGACAGGCTTGGCGAACGGGTTGACAGGGGCGGCCGCTGGCGCGACCACGGCAGCCTTGCCACCGGTCAGTGCGCTCAGGGAATCGTTGCCGAATGCCGAGTTCATTTTGGTCGGGGCGCTGTTCATCAAGGTGTCGAGCTTGCCGACCTTGTTCAACGCCTGCTTGACCTTGGTCAGCAGTTGCTCGTTGGTGAACGGCTTGCTGACGTAACCGGAAACGCCGGCCTGAATCGCCTGGACCACGTTCTCTTTGTCGCCACGGCTGGTCACCATCACGAACGGCATGGTCTTGAGGTTGTCCTGCTCGCGGCACCAGGTCAGCAGTTCGAGGCCGGACATTTCCGGCATTTCCCAGTCACACAGAACCAGGTCGAACGCTTCGCGCGCCAGAATCGCCTGAGCCTTCTTGCCGTTGACCGCGTCTTCGATCCGGATACCCGGGAAGTAGTTGCGCAGGCACTTCTTCACCAGGTCACGAATGAACGACGCATCGTCCACGACCAACACACTGACCTTACTCATCCACAACCCCTTAAAAAAATCCCGGCAAGCATACCGCTTGGCTGATGGCACATTGCCTTAATTCTTCAGTCACGCCGGGACTTTTCGTTCGCGGGTGCTGCTTTCACATTCAAAAACCACAAACAAAAACGCCCGGCCAAAAGGCCGGGCGCTTTTCTCAGGCAATCTTACTTATCGTCAGCTTTGCCCGGAACATTAGCGGTTTCGCCACTTGTGCCTTCAACTTCTTCCTTCATGCGCTTGAGGCCAAGGTGCCGCACATCGGTGCCGCGCACCAGGTAAATCACCAGTTCGGAGATGTTGCGCGCGTGATCGCCGATGCGCTCCAGGGAACGCAGCACCCAAATGATGCTCAAGACCCGCGAGATAGAGCGCGGGTCTTCCATCATGTAGGTGGCCAGCTCACGCAGGGCGGTCTTGTATTCGCGGTCGATGATCTTGTCGTACTGCGCCACCGACAATGCCAGGTCGGCGTCGAAACGGGCAAACGCGTCCAGCGCATCGCGCACCATGTTGCGCACCTGGTCGCCGATGTGGCGCACCTCGACATAACCGCGCGGCGCTTCGCCTTCCTCGCACAACTGGATGGCACGGCGGGCGATCTTGGTCGCTTCGTCGCCGATGCGCTCCAGGTCGATCACCGATTTGGAGATGCTGATGATCAAACGCAAGTCGGACGCCGCCGGCTGACGGCGGGCGAGAATGCGCAGGCATTCTTCGTCGATGTTGCGTTCCATCTGGTTGATCTGGTCGTCGATCTCGCGCACTTGCTGGGCCAGGCCGGAATCGGCCTCGATCAGCGCGGTCACCGCGTCGTTGACCTGCTTTTCCACCAGCCCGCCCATGGCCAGGAGGTGGCTGCGCACTTCCTCGAGCTCGGCGTTGAACTGCGCGGAGATGTGATGGGTAAGGCCTTCTTTACTAATCATGTTGGCGTCCTTGGAGCGTCCGGTAAGGTGCGGTGGACCGCAGCGTCAGTTCAGTGAAACCACAGCTTCCTAGCCGTAGCGACCGGTGATGTAGTCTTCGGTCTGCTTCTTCGCCGGATTGGTGAACAGGGTGTCGGTGTCGCCGAATTCCACCAGTTTGCCCATGTACATGAACGCCGTGTAGTCGGAAACCCGCGCGGCCTGTTGCATGTTGTGGGTCACGATGACGATGGTGAATTTCGATTTCAGTTCGTAGATCAGTTCTTCGACTTTCAGCGTGGAGATCGGGTCGAGTGCCGAGCAAGGTTCGTCGAGCAGCAGCACTTCCGGCTCCACGGCGATGGTGCGGGCGATCACCAGACGTTGCT
The DNA here is from genome assembly GCF_012935755.1 of Pseudomonas sp. ADAK2. Lineage (GTDB taxonomy): Bacteria > Pseudomonadota > Gammaproteobacteria > Pseudomonadales > Pseudomonadaceae > Aquipseudomonas. The sequence continues at coordinate 4,617,690 of NZ_CP052862.1, read as the reverse complement.
GCTGACCACCGGACAGGCCGAGTGCCGATTCATGCAGACGGTCTTTGACTTCGTCCCACAGCGCCGCGCCTTTCAGTGCCCACTCGACGGCTTCGTCGAGGATGCGCTTCTTGTTGATGCCTTGGATGCGCAGGCCGTAAACCACGTTTTCATAGATGGTTTTCGGGAACGGGTTCGGCTTCTGGAACACCATGCCCACGCGGCGACGCAGCTCGGCCACGTCTTCGCCTTTGCGGTAGATGTTGTTGCCGTAGAGGTTGATCGCGCCTTCTACGCGGCAGCCGTCCACCAGGTCGTTCATGCGGTTGAAGGTGCGCAGCAGCGTGGACTTGCCGCAGCCGGACGGGCCGATGAAGGCGGTCACGCGCTGTTTCGGGATGTTCATGCTGACGTCGTACAGCGCTTGTTTGTCGCCGTAGAACAGGCTCAGGCCCGGCACTTCGATGGCCACGGTTTCCTGCGCAAGGCTCAGGCTCTGTTTGTCGCGGCCCAGGGCAGACATGTTGATGCCGTGGGTATGTGTTTCGTGCTGCATGGGAGGCTCCCTGTGCTAACAAATTCGGTTCAGTGGGCTGCTGGCATTAAGGCCAGCAACCCATTCAATTTTTTGCGGCAGCTATCAGCTATCCAGCGCTTTGTATTTTTCGCGCAGGTGGTTGCGGATGTAGACGGCCGACAGGTTCAACGTCGCGATCACCAGCACCAGCAGCAGCGCCGTGGCGTACACCAGCGGTCGGGCGGCTTCTACGTTCGGGCTCTGGAAGCCGACGTCATAAATATGGAAGCCCAGGTGCATGATCTTCTGGTCCAGGTGCAAGTACGGGTAGTTGCCGTCCACCGGCAGCGACGGCGCCAGTTTCACCACACCCACCAGCATCAGCGGCGCCACTTCACCAGCGGCGCGGGCCACGGCGAGGATCATGCCGGTCATCATCGCCGGGCTGGCCATCGGCAGCACGATCTTCCACAAGGTTTCAGCCTTGGTCGCGCCGAGGGCCAGCGAGCCCTCACGCACGGTACGAGGAATCCGCGCCAGGCCTTCTTCAGTGGCCACGATCACCACCGGCACCGCCAGCAACGCCAGGGTCAACGAAGCCCAGAGCAGGCCCGGCGTGCCGAAGGTCGGCGCCGGCAGTGCTTCGGGGAAGAACAGCCGGTCGACCGAACCGCCGAGTACGTAGACGAAGAAGCCCAGGCCAAACACGCCGTAAACGATCGCCGGAACGCCCGCCAGGTTGTTCACGGCGATGCGGATAATCCGCGTCAACGCGTTCTGCTTGGCGTATTCACGCAGGTACACCGCCGCCAGCACGCCGAACGGGGTCACGATCATCGCCATGATCAGGGTCATCATCACCGTGCCGAAAATGGCCGGGAAGATCCCGCCTTCGGTGTTCGCTTCACGCGGGTCGTCGCTGAGGAATTCCCAGACCTTGCTGAAGTAGAAACCGACCTTGGTGAAATAACCCATGGCGTTCGGCTGGTAGGCATGAACCACTTTGCCGATGCCGATTTCGAGTTCTTTGCCGTTGGCGTCACGAGCGGTGAGGCTGTCACGGTTGAACTGGGCATGCAGATCGCTGAGGCGCGCTTCGATGTCCTGATAACGGGCGTTCAGTTCTGCCTTTTCTGCGTCCATGTCGGCTTGCGCGGTAGCGTCCAGTTTGCCGGCCAGTTCCAGCTTGCGACCGTGCAGACGGATGCGTTCCAGACCGGCGTTGATCGCGCCGATATCGGATTTTTCCAGGGTCTTGAGCTGTGCCGCGAGCTTGTTGACGCGGTCGACACGAGCCTGCAATTCCGGCCACGCCGCCTCGCCCTCGGCGATCACCTTGCCGTCCTGTTTGACGTTGACCAGATAACCGTAGAAGTTGCCCCACTCGCGACGCTCGATGGTCATCAACTCTGGCGGGGTCTTCTGGTTAGTCAGCCACTCACCGACGATCCAGGTGAAGTCGTTGCCGTTCAAATCACGGTTGCCGACCTTGATCAGCTCGCGGGTCATGAACTCCGGGCCCTGATCGGGCACCGGCAGGCCCGCGCTTTTCAGGCGTTCGCGGGGCACTTCTTCTTTCTGCACCACTTCGCCGATCACCAGGTGATTGGCCTGGCCCGGTACGTCGTAGCTGGCGTGGACCAGGTCCGCAGGCCAGAAGTGACCGAGGCCGCGCACGGCAATCACCGCCAGCAAGCCAATGGTCATGATGACCGCGATGGACACCGCGCCACCGCTGATCCAGACGCCGGGGGCGCCGCTCTTGAACCATCCTTTCAGGGAGTTCTGTTTCACAGACTTCTACCTTTCTTAAAGCGACGAGTATTTCTTGCGCAGACGCTGACGAATCAGTTCCGCGAGGGTGTTCATGACGAAGGTGAACAACAGCAGCACCAGCGCCGAGAGGAACAGCACGCGGTAGTGGCTGCCGCCGACTTCCGATTCGGGCATTTCCACCGCGACGTTGGCCGCCAGTGTGCGCAGGCCTTCGAACAGGTTCATTTCCATGACCGGTGTGTTACCGGTGGCCATCAACACGATCATGGTTTCACCGACCGCACGGCCCATGCCGATCATCAACGCCGAGAAAATGCCCGGGCTGGCGGTGAGGATCACCACGCGGGTCATGGTCTGCCACGGCGTGGCGCCGAGGGCCAGGGAACCGAGGGTCAGGCCGCGAGGCACACTGAACACGGCGTCTTCGGCGATGGAGTAGATGTTCGGGATCACCGCGAAGCCCATGGCCAGACCGACCACCAGAGCGTTGCGCTGGTCGTAGGTGATGCCTACGTCGTGCTGGATCCACATGCGCATGTCGCCGTCGAAGAACCAGTTTTCCATGTATGGGCTCATGTACAGCGAGAGCCAACCGACGAACAGGATCACCGGGATCAGGATCGCGCCTTCCCAGCCGTCCGGCACTTTCAGGCGGATCGATTCAGGCAGGCGGCTGAACACGAAACCGGCCACCAGGATGCCGATTGGCAGCAACATCAACAGGCTGAAGATGCCCGGCAAATGTCCTTCGACATAAGGCGCGAGGAACAGGCCGGCGAAGAAACCGAGGATCACCGTCGGCATCGCCTCCATCAACTCGATCACCGGTTTGACCTTGCGGCGCAGGCTCGGCGCCATGAAGTAGGCGGTGTAGATCGCGGCCGCGACGGCCAGTGGTGCGGCCAGCAGCATGGCGTAGAACGCGGCTTTCAGGGTACCGAAGGTCAGTGGCGACAGGCTCAGCTTGGGTTCGAAGTCGGTGTTGGCGGCGGTCGATTGCCAGACGTATTTAGGCTCGTCGTAGTTCTCGTACCAGACCTTGCTCCACAGCGCGCTCCACGACACTTCCGGGTGCGGGTTGTCGAGCAGCAGCGGTTGAATCTTGCCGCCCGCTTCAACGATCACACGGTTGGCCCGTGGCGACAGACCGAATACACCCTGGCCGTCGACCACCTGATCCACCAGCAAGGTGCGGTGCGCGGTGCTGTGAAACACGCCGAGCTTGCCGGAAGCGTCGAGGGCGATGAAGCCTTTGCGACGTTCTTCAGCAGTGATTTCAACGATCGGTGTGGTGCCCATCTGGAAGTTGCGGATCTGCTTCAGGCGCAGTTCACCATCCGGGTCGCGGGCCATGAACCACTGGGCCAGGCCACCCTTGGAGTCGCCCATGATCAGCGAGATACCGCCCACCAGTTGGGTGCTGGCAGTGATTTCGGCGTCACCGTTTTCGAGCAATTTGTAGCGACCATTTAGGCTCTTGTCGCGCAGGCTGAACACATCGGCCTGGGCGCGACCGTTGATCACATACAGCCACTGCTGGCGCGGGTCGACGAAGATGTTCTTCACCGGCTCGGTCATCTGCGGCAGATCGATGCGCTTTTGCTCGTTGGTGACTTCGCCGGTCATCATGTTTTCTTCGCTGGTCAGCGACAGCACATTGAGTTGCGAACCGGTGGAGCCGACCAGCATTAGCGTGGTGTCGGTGGCGTTGAGGCTGACATGTTCCAGGGCTCCGCCCGCCTCGTTCAGCGCAATCGGGGTTTCGCCGTACGGGAAATCGATGGCCGGCGAGATGGTTTTCTTGTTGTCCGGGTAGCTGACTTTGTAAGTGTGACGGAACACCAGCGCCTGGCCGTTGGACAGACCCACCGCTACCAGCGGATGACCTGGCTGGTCTTCGCCGATGGAGGTCACGGTGGTGCCGGCCGGGATCGGCAGATCGACGCGCCGCAGTTCGGCGCCACTGTCGATGTCAAAGAACAGCGCCTGGCCCTTGTCGGAAACCCGCATCGCGACCTGATTCTGTTCTTCCAGGGAGATCATCAGGGGCTTGCCGGCGTCTTGCATCCAGGCCGGCGTGATGGCGTCCTGAGCCTTGAGGCTGGCACCCTGGAACAGCGGAGCGACGACGTAGGCGAGGAAGAAGAAGATCAGCGTGATCGCGCCGAGGACGGCGAGGCCGCCGATGAGCACGTACCAGCGGGTCAGGCGATCCTTGAGCGCGCGGATGCGGCGCTTGCGTTGCAGCTCAGGCGTATTGAAGTCAATGCGCTTGGGGGGATTGGTAGTCATGGTGGAATTGGCCAGATCATTCATGCGCACACCCTAGCGATCCTGTATGACAGAAAGATGACAATGCAGTGACGCAACAAATCCGCCGCCAGCGGGTACTGGCAGAGGACCGGAAATTTGGGAGCCGGTATTGACCGGCATTTGTAGGATCGAGGCTTGCCCGCGAAGGGGTCGTTACATTCAATATCAATGTTGACTGACCCACCGCTTTCGCGAGCAAGCTTCGCTCCTACAGGTCCGGGTTTACCCCGGACCTAGGGTTTTACTTTTTTGCGACTTCAGAGCCGCCTTCCTGCAGACCCAGGTCAGCCAGTGCTTTTGCAGCAACCTTGGCCGGCAGTGGGATGTAGCCGTCTTTCACCACAACTTCCTGGCCCTGCTTGGACAGAACCAGTTTCACGAACTCGGCTTCCAGCGGGGCCAGAGGCTTGTTCGGGGCTTTGTTGACGTACACGTAGAGGAAACGCGACAGCGGGTATTTGCCGTTCAGTGCGTTTTCTTCGCTGTCTTCGATGAACTCAGTGCTGCCTTTCTTCGACAGGGCCACGGTTTTCACGCTAGCGGTCTTGTAGCCGATGCCCGAGTAACCGATGCCGTTCAGCGAGGAGCTGATCGACTGCACGACCGAAGCCGAACCGGGTTGTTCGTTGACGTTTGGCTTGTAGTCGCCTTTGCACAGGGCTTCTTCTTTGAAGTAGCCGTAAGTGCCGGATACCGAGTTACGACCGAACAGTTGAACCGGCTTGTTGGCCAGGTCACCGGTCACACCCAGGTCGCCCCAGGTTTTGACGTCGGCTTTAGCGCCGCACAGACGAGTGGACGAGAAGATCGCATCGACCTGTTCCATGGTCAGGTGCTGGATCGGGTTGTCCTTGTGCACGAACACCGCCAGGGCGTCCACGGCAACCGGGATTGCGGTTGGCTTGTAGCCGTACTTCTGCTCGAAGGCCGCCAGTTCGGTGTCCTTCATCTTGCGGCTCATCGGGCCCAGGTTAGAGGTGCCTTCAGTCAACGCAGGTGGCGCAGTGGCGGAGCCAGCGGCCTGAATCTGGATGTTTACGTTCGGGTATTCTTTTTTGTAATTCTCAGCCCACAGGGTCATGAGGTTGGCCAGGGTATCGGAGCCGACGCTGGACAGGTTGCCCGATACACCAGTGGTCTTGGTGTAGCTCGGGATCGCAGGGTCAACAGCGGCGAACGCGTTGGCAGTCGCAACGCCAGCAGCGACAAAAGTCATTGCCGCCATCAAACGCTTCAGTTTCATGCCTTACTCCTAGCAGATAGGGTGTGTTAAGTCGGGGCCAAGTATCAGCAGGCCGTGTGAACACTCTATGGCTGAAATATGACAATTGGATGAAAGGCCAGCATGTGGCGATAGATCGTTCCCACTCGGAGCGTGGGAACGATCAGTTGCTGGCTTAACGCCCTTTCTTCCAAAGATAAGCCCCTACCAGAATCCCGACCCCACAAATGATCGCCACATAATAAGCAGGCCCCATCGGGCTTTCCTTCAGCAGCAACGTCACCATCATCGGTGTCAGGCCGCCGAAGATGGCGTAGGCCAGGTTGTAGGAGAACGACAACCCGCTGAAGCGCACCACTGCAGGGAAGGCTTTAACCATCACGTACGGCACGGCGCCGATAGTGCCGACCAGCAGGCCAGTCACGGCGTACATCGGGAACAGCCAGTCCGGATGGTTGAACAGGCTGTGATAGAACGTCCACGAGCTGATCAGCAACGCGGCACTGCCGAACACGAACACCCGGCCGGCACCGAAGCGGTCGGCCAGCGCGCCGGACGCCACGCAACCCAGGCTCAGGAACACGATCGCCAGGCTGTTGGCCTGCAACGCGGTGGTCGGCGAGAAGTGGTAGACGGTCTGCAGCACGGTCGGGGTCATCAGGATGACGACGATGATGCCGGCGGACAGCAGCCAGGTCAGCAGCATGGAAATCAGGATCGCCCCGCGATGGTCACGCAGCACCGCTTGCAGCGGCACTTCTTCGGCCAGGGCTTTGCGCAGTTGCAGTTCGGCGAATACCGGGGTTTCGTGGAGCCAGCGGCGCAGGTAGACCGAGAACAGGCCGAACACACCGCCCAGCAGGAACGGGATCCGCCAGGCGTAATCCGCGACTTCCACCGAGGTGTAAATACTGTTGATCGCCGTGGCCACCAGCGAGCCCAGCAGGATACCGGCCGTCAGGCCGCAGGTCAGGGTGCCGCAGGCGTAGCCGATGTGCCGCTGCGGCACGTGTTCGGAAACGAAGACCCACGCGCCGGGCACTTCACCGCCAATCGCCGCGCCCTGGATTACGCGCATCAGCAGCAACAGGATCGGCGCCCACATGCCAATCTGCGCATAAGTTGGCAGCAGACCCATGATCAGCGTCGGCACGGCCATCATGAAAATGCTCAAGGTGAACATCTTCTTGCGACCCAGCAGGTCGCCGAAGTGCGCCATGACGATGCCGCCCAACGGCCGCGCCAGGTAGCCGGCGGCAAAGATCCCGAAGGTTTGCATCTGGCGCAACCAGTCGGGCATGTCGACCGGGAAGAACAACTTGCCGACCACCACCGCGAAAAATACGAAGATGATGAAGTCGTAGAACTCCAGCGCGCCGCCCAAGGCGGACAGCGACAAAGTCTTGTAATCGTTGCGGGTCAACGGACGTGCGGATTGCGTCGGCTGCGCAGTGCTCGAGGGCGCTGTGGTCATGGCAAGGGCTTCTCTTATAGTCGGATCTGCAACCCCAACAACGCTGGCGGAGGCTTGGGCAGGTCCGGCACGATAGCAAATTGTTCGAAAAAGCACATAGAGGTGCGTATTTGACGGTCGAAATGAGAACCGGACGGTCGTCTCGGAGTCTACCGACCGATATACTCGCGATCTTGCAACAGTTTGAAAGGGTTGCTGTGCGAAAACGCCTGCCAGGCTTCACAGGCGATTTCGCAGAGTTTCCCTTTAGGCGCCTTATGAAAAACGTGACGAACGTAGTATGTTCGGGGCTGAATCGTTTTTTCTGAGACGGCTATTCACCTTGAAGTACTAATGAAGAGTCACGGGTCAGAGGCACCCCCGGCATGATAGAGCTCGAACAAGAAGATCCGATCCCGCAAGGCGACCTGGCCCTGCAAATCACCGCGCTCCCGCGCGAAACCAACGGCTTTGGCGATATTTTCGGCGGCTGGCTGGTGGCGCAGATGGATTTGGCCGGCACCGCGATGGCCAGCAAAGTCGCCGGTGGCCGCGTGGCGACCGTGGCGATCGACCGCATGGCGTTCCTGGTCCCGGTGGCAGTCGGCGCGCAGCTCTCCTTCTATACCCAGGCGCTGGAAATCGGCCGCAGCTCGATCCAGATGATGGTCGAGGTCTGGAGCGACGACCCGCTGTCCAGCGAGTGGCGTAAAGTGACTGAAGCGGTGTTCGTGTTCGTCGCCATCGACGGCAGCGGCCGCACCCGTTCGGTTCCGCCCCGCGCGCGTTAAACACGGCGCGGGTTTTGCGGTCCATTGCAGTCATTGATCCTGATTGAGAGTTGTCCCCATGAGCACGCCCAACGTTGAAGCCGTCAAACTGGATGAACTGAACTGCTGGCGCATCCGCCACGGTCAGGCCGAACTGCTGGTGGCCCAGCAAGGCGCGCACATCCTCAGTTATCAATTGGCCGGGCAACCGCCGCTGATCTGGCTCAACGACGAGGCGGTGTTCAAGACCGGCAAAAGCATCCGCGCCGGCGTGCCGGTGTGCTGGCCGTGGTTCGGCAACTTTGATCGCAACCCGCCGAGCGTCAAGGCCATGCGCGTCAGCAACGAACCGGCTGGCGCCCACGGTTTTGTCCGGGCGACGGATTGGGAGCTGGGTGGCATCGAAACCGAGGGTGAAAGCCTGAAGGTGGAATTTGTCCTGCCCTACCCCGAAGGTGGCTTCCCGGGTTGGCCGCATCAGGTGGATTTGAAGCTGAGCATTCGCCTTGATGAGCAGTTGCACATCAGCCTGACCAGCCACAACCGCGGCGCTGAAACCGTGTCGATCAGCCAGGCGTTGCACAGTTATTTCGCCGTCAGCGATGTGCGCAACGTGCAGGTCGAAGGGCTGGATGGCTTGAGTTACATCGATACGACCAAGGACTGGAGCACGGCCACTCAGGCCGGCGATCTGGACTTTACCGGCGAGACAGACCGTATCTACCTGAATACCCCGGCGAAGCTGAGCATCGTCGACCCGGCCTGGGAGCGGCGCATCGAGCTGACCAGCAGTGGTTCGCGCACGGCGGTGATCTGGAACCCGTGGATTGATCGCGCAGCGGCGTTCAGCGACATGGCCGACGATGGCTGGCAGCGCATGTTGTGCATCGAGACGGCGAATGTGATGGATGACGTGGTGAACCTGGCGGCGGGTGCCAGTCATACCCTGGGCGTCAGCATCGGCAGCACAGCGCTTTAAAAGCTTCGCGGGCAAGCCTCGCGCCTACAGGTCCGAGTGATCTGCAGGAGCGAGGCTTGCCCGCGAATCGATCGACCAAACGCTACAAATCCGACTCTTCGACCGCCCGCACCTTCGCCGCATCCAGCGCATACGCCGCGTCAGCCAGGTCGTTGTTGACCTTCTCGATCTTCAGCGTGCCTGTCACCCACAGCGGTGTGTAGATATCGTCCAGCTTCAGGCCTTTCGGATAACGCACCAGCACCAACTGGTTGGGCGGCGGTGGCGGCACGTGGATGCAGGCGCCCGGGTACGGCACCAGGAAAAACAGGGTGCTGCGACCCTTGGCGTCGGACTCCAGCGGCACCGGGTAACCCCCGATGCGAATGCTTTTGTCGTTCATCGACGGCACGGTTTTGGTCGAATACATCACCGCCGGCAAGCCCTTGCTCTGCTTCATGCCACCCTTAGAGGTAAAGGTGCCATCGCCTTCGGGGGTGTTGTGGTCGATTTCGGGCATGGCCTCGAGGGCTTTCTGGTCCGACTTGGGCATAAGTTCCAGCCAGTCGGTTTCCGGCAGTTCGCCGGCATGGGCAAGGCCCGAGCCCAGTAATAGGAAAGTCAGTAATAGACGGCGCATGGGGTGCTCGGCAAAAGGAAGGATGGTGCAATGGCGAGCATTCTAGCCCTCCCCGCGTGCGCCGCAGAGAGGGCTTTGTCGCTTTGAATCAGTTCTTTTTGATCAGGCCGTAGAGCACCAGCAACACAACGGCGCCAACCAGCGCACCGAGGAAGCCTGCGCCCTGGCCAGCCTGGTAAATGCCCAGAGCCTGGCCGCCGTAAGTGGCCGCCAGCGAACCGCCGATACCGAGCAGGATGGTCATGATCCAGCCCATGCTGTCATCGCCCGGTTTCAGGAACCGAGCCAGCAGGCCAACGATCAAGCCGATAAAGATGGTTCCGATAATTCCCATGGCATTTCCCTCTGATTAATTTGGTGAAGCAGGACACCTAGCCCAAGCCTAGTCAGACTTTGGCATCCTGCCATCAGAGAACGGCGGCCCCTGAAGGTTCCGCCGCTGCCACATGAAACTATTCGGCGATCAGCGCTTCGACCTTGAGGATCTGCGCCGCCAGCGTCTCGCGATCTGCGCAACGCAGATTGGCGTGACCGACCTTGCGCCCGACCTTGAACGCCTTGCCGTAGTGGTGCAAATGGCAGTCGTCGATGGCGATCACTTTCTCTACCGGCGGAACAACGCCGATGAAGTTGAGCATCGCGCTCTCACCGATCTTGGCCGTCGAGCCCAGCGGCAGACCGGCAACGGCCCGCAGGTGGTTTTCGAACTGGCTGCACTCGGCGCCTTCGGTGGTCCAGTGCCCGGAGTTGTGCACGCGCGGGGCGATTTCGTTGGCCTTGAGGCCGCCGTCGACTTCAAAGAACTCGAACGCCATCACGCCGACGTATTCCAACTGTTTAAGCACACGGCTGGAATAATCCTCAGCCAGGGCTTGCAGCGGGTGATCGGTGCTGGCCACGGACAGCTTGAGGATGCCGCTGTCGTGGGTGTTGTGAACCAGCGGATAGAATTTGGTTTCGCCATCGCGGGCACGCACAGCGATCAGCGAAACTTCGCCGGTGAACGGCACGAAGCCCTCCAGCAGGCAGGCCACGCTGCCGAGTTCGGCGAAGGTGCCAACCACGTCTTCCGGTTTGCGCAGGACTTTCTGGCCCTTGCCGTCGTAACCCAGGGTGCGGGTTTTCAGCACGGCCGGCAGGCCGATCGAAGCAACGGCGGCGTCCAGGTCAGCTTGCGACTGAATGTCGGCGAACGCCGGGGTGGGAATCCCCAGGTCCTTGAACATGCTCTTCTCGAACCAGCGATCACGGGCGATGCGCAGGGCTTCGGCGCTCGGGTAGACCGGGACGAACTGCGAGAGGAAGGCCACGGTTTCGGCCGGGACACTTTCGAACTCGAAGGTCACCAGATCGACTTCATCAGCCAGCTGACGCAGGTGATCCTGATCACCGTAATCGGCCCGCAAGTGTTCGCCCAACGCGGCTGCGCAAGCATCCGGTGCCGGGTCGAGGAAAGCGAAGTTCATGCCCAGCGGAGTGCCCGCCAGCGCCAACATGCGACCCAACTGGCCGCCACCGATTACACCGATTTTCATCGTCAACAACCTCAGGCGATGCGTGGGTCTGGATTGTCCAGGACGCTGTCTGTCTGCTCAGCACGGAAGGTTTTCAGCACCGCGTGGAATTGCGGGTGCTTGGCGCCGAGAATACTCGCCGACAGCAACGCGGCGTTGATCGCGCCCGCCTTGCCGATGGCCAGGGTGGCGACCGGAATGCCCGCGGGCATCTGCACGATCGACAGCAGCGAATCGACGCCCGACAGCATCGACGACTGCACCGGAACGCCCAGCACCGGCAGGTGGGTCTTGGCCGCACACATGCCTGGCAGGTGGGCCGCGCCACCGGCACCGGCGATGATCACCTCGATGCCACGCGCCTCGGCCTCTTCGGCGTACTGGAACAGCAGGTCCGGGGTGCGGTGGGCAGAGACCACTTTCACCTCGTAAGGGATGCCGAGCTTTTCCAGCATATCGGCGGTGTGGCTAAGGGTGGACCAATCGGACTTGGAGCCCATGATCACGCCAACCAGTGCACTCATCGTCGTGCCTCTTCTCTCTGGGCGCCCGCAGGCGCGTCAAAAACAACAAGCCACGCAGAAATGCGTGGCTTGATTGTACGAAAAATGGCCGGACGAACCGGCCGAAGGCCGCGCAGTATACCTCAATGAAGCAGATAAACAGCCCCCGGGACGACCATCTGTCATTCGGCGCAAAGTGCCGGTTTTATTGACTCGAAGGTCAGCCAAAAACAGCGTAAATCGATCGTTCCCACGCTCTGCGTGGTAACGCCTCCTGTGACGCTCTGCGTCACGCTTTTGGGGACGCGGAGCGTCCCGGGCTGCATTCCCACGCAGAGCGTGGGAACGATCAAGCGATCAATTAAGTGCCTTGCGCAGCGCCGCCTTCGAGCTTGCGCCACAGCAACCGCACATTCGCCTTGCGCACCAGCGCGCAGCGATACAAACGAATCTCCAGCGGCACATGCCATTGCGGGCCGCCGCACACTACCAACTCACCGCGAGCCAGTTCGGCGCGCACGCTCAGTTGCGGCACCCAGGCGATGCCCAGGCCTTCCAGCGCCATGCTTTTCAAGCTGTCGGCCATGGCGGTCTCATAAATGGTGGTGAAGCGCAGGGCGCGCTGGCGCAGCAGCAGGTTCACCGAACGGCCCAAAAACGCCCCGGCGCTGTAGGCCAGCAACGGCACACTGCCTTCGCCTTCCAGATCGAACAACGGTTTACCATCGGCATCGGCGGCACACACCGGCAGCATCTCGGTATGGCCCAGGTGCAACGACGGGAAAATCTCCGGGTCCATCTGCATGGCCGCGTCCGGGTCGTAGAACGCCAGCATCAAGTCACAGCCGCCCTCGCGAAGCGCATGCACCGCATCGCCGACGTTGGTCGCCACCAGACGCGTGGCAATGTTCAGACCTTCATTACGCAACTGCGCAATCCAGCGCGGAAAGAAGCCCAGCGCCAGGGAGTGAGCGGCCGCCACCTGCATCACTTCGCCCTGCCCGCCTTCCAGGTGATGAAGATGGCGCAGCACTTCACCCAACTGCTCGACCACCGTCCGCGCGGTCACCAGGAACAATTGCCCCGCCGCCGTCAGCTCGACCGGCGTGCGCGAGCGGTTGACCAGTTGCAACCCCAATGCGGCTTCCAAACTGCGGATCCGCCGGCTAAACGCAGGCTGAGTCACGAAACGGCGTTCCGCAGCCTGGGAGAAGCTGCGGGTGGCGGCCAGGGCACTAAAGTCCTCCAGCCATTTACTTTCCAGATTCATCACGTCCTCCCGGACACGCACCAAATTAGGTCACACGCTCGCCGCACACGCGGCGTCACATGGGCATTATGCCGAATGTGCATAGGCCAGCGCTTAACAGCATTGGCCCAAAATTCTCCACAAGCCTAGCATTTGCAGTGTTCCGGCACAGACCGGGTCCCTATCGAGATGATTTCTATCATGTCCTCCGCTGCATCTTTCCGCACAGAAAAAGACCTGCTTGGCGTACTCGAAGTACCTGCTCAAGCGTATTACGGCATCCAGACCCTGCGAGCGGTGAACAACTTCCGTCTCTCCGGCGTTCCGATTTCGCATTACCCGAAGCTGGTGGTCGGCCTTGCGATGGTCAAACAAGCCGCCGCTGACGCCAACCGCGAGCTGGGTCACCTGAGCGAAGCCAAGCACGCTGCCATCAGCGAAGCCTGTGCACGACTGATCCGCGGCGATTTCCACGAAGAGTTCGTGGTGGACATGATTCAAGGCGGCGCTGGCACTTCGACCAACATGAATGCCAACGAAGTCATCGCCAACATCGCGCTGGAGGCCATGGGTCACCAGAAGGGCGAATACCAATACCTGCACCCGAACAACGACGTGAACATGGCGCAGTCGACCAACGATGCTTACCCGACGGCGATCCGCCTCGGTCTGCTGTTGGGTCACGATGCGCTGCTGGCCAGCCTCGACAGCCTGATCCAGGCGTTCGCTGCCAAGGGTGTTGAATTCAGCCACGTATTGAAGATGGGCCGTACCCAACTGCAAGACGCCGTGCCGATGACCCTCGGCCAGGAATTCCGCGCTTTCGCCACCACACTGGGCGAAGACCTGGCCCGTCTGAAGACGCTGGCCCCGGAACTGCTGACTGAAGTGAACCTGGGCGGCACCGCGATCGGCACCGGCATCAACGCCGACCCGCGTTACCAGCACCTGGCCGTGCAGCGCCTGGCCCTGATCAGCGGTCAACCGCTGGTGCCAGCCGCCGACCTGATCGAAGCCACTTCCGACATGGGCGCCTTCGTGCTGTTCTCCGGCATGCTCAAGCGCACCGCGGTCAAGCTGTCGAAGATCTGCAACGACCTGCGCCTGCTGTCCAGCGGCCCACGTACCGGCATCAACGAAATCAACCTGCCGGCGCGTCAGCCAGGCAGCTCGATCATGCCCGGCAAGGTCAACCCGGTTATTCCGGAAGCAGTTAACCAGGTAGCGTTCCAGATCATCGGCAACGACCTGGCCCTGACCATCGCGGCCGAAGGCGGCCAGCTGCAACTGAACGTGATGGAGCCGCTGATCGCGTTCAAGATCTTCGACTCGATCCGCCTGCTGCAACGCGCCATGGACATGCTGCGCGAACACTGCATCGTCGGCATCACCGCCAACGAAGAGCGCTGCCGCGAACTGGTCGAGCACTCGATCGGTCTGGTTACCGCGCTGAACCCGTACATCGGCTATGAAAACGCCACCCGCATCGCCCGTATCGCCCTTGAAAGCGGCCGCGGTGTGCTGGAACTGGTGCGCGAAGAAGGCTTGCTCGACGACGAAATGCTCGCCGACATCCTGCGCCCGGAAAATATGATTGCTCCGCGTCTGGTCCCGCTTAAAGCTTGATCAAACGCTGCACACGCTCACCAGGTCGAGGGACTAGACACCTCTCACCTTTTGAGGGCTTGGGGATTCATTCCCCAAGCCCTTTTTTTTAACTATTTACAGGCCTGACCGTATAGATCGTGCCTGGATCGACTTCTGTAGGAGCAAGGCTTGCCCGCGATGGCGCCCGCAAAATCGCCATCGCGGGCAAGCCATGCTCCTACAAGAGAAAGGACCTCGTTTCGTCGCTTGCACCACAACCGTGCAGACGGACGGCACACTGATAGGTATAGTGCCGCCCCTCTTCGCGTGAGCGGTCGTCGGTAACGAGGCCCAAACCCATGCGAAACCCGAACTAATAACAAACCCGCGATATGGAACCGGGACGAATCCTCGCCTCACCTGTCATGCCTTGCGCAAACCGGTGTAACGCGATGTTTCTGCCTCTCCAGCATTTGCTTAAACAAAAAACAGCGAGGAATAATCCATGCTCGAAGTCATCAACGACTTCCTCTCAGGGAAAGTACTGATCGTGCTCATTGTCGGGCTCGGTAGCTACTTCACGATCCGCTCGCGTTTCGTTCAATTGCGCCACTTCTTCCACATGTTCGCGGTGTTCCGTGACAGCCTCAAAAGCAGCGCCGGGCAACTCAGCTCGTTCCAGGCCCTGATGCTCAGCCTCGCCGGCCGCGTCGGTGCAGGCAACATTGCCGGTGTCGGCATCGCCGTGACCCTCGGTGGGCCAGGTGCGGTGTTCTGGATGTGGGTGACCGCGCTGGTCGGCATGTCCAGCAGCTTCTTCGAATGCTCCCTCGGCCAGCTCTATAAGCGCTGCGATTCCGACGGCACTTATCGTGGCGGCCCGTCCTACTACATCCAGCACGGCCTGCAGAAACGCTGGTTGGGGATGATCATGGCGTTCCTGCTGCTGATCACCTTCGGCTTCGCCTTCAACGGTCTGCAATCCCACGCCGTGACTCACTCACTGCAAAACGCCTTCGGCTTCGACACCGCCTACTCCGGCCTGGCCCTGGCCCTGCTGCTAGGCCTGGTGTTCGTCGGTGGCATCAAGCGCATCGCCAAGGTCGCTGACCTGCTGGTGCCGGTGAAAACCCTGGTGTACATCGGCGTGACCCTCTACGTGATCGTGCTGCAATTCGACCACGTTCCAGCCATGCTGATGACCATCGTCAAAAGTGCCTTCGGTATGGACCAGGCCTTCGGCGGCCTGATCGGCAGCGCCATCGTCATGGGCGTGAAGCGTGGCGTGTTCGCCAACGAAGCGGGCCTGGGCAGTGCGCCAAACGTGGCCGCCGTGGCTTCGGTCGAGCACCCGGTGGCGCAAGGCGTGGTTCAGGCGTTCAGCGTGTTCCTCGACACCTTCGTGATCTGCACCTGCACCGCGTTGCTGATCCTGCTCTCGGGCTTCTACACCCCGGGCTTCGAAGGCGACGGCATTGCCCTGACCCAGAACTCCCTGGCGGCCGTGGTCGGAGACTGGGGCCGCATCTTCATTTCTGTGGCCCTGTCGTTGTTCGTGTTCACCTCGATCCTCTACAACTACTACCTGGGCGAGAGCAACCTGCGCTTCTTGATGGGCGCCAAGGACAGCCGCATGGCCGTGATCACCTACCGCGCTATTGTGCTGCTGCTGATCTCGTGGGGTGCCGTCGAAAACCTCAGCACCGTGTTCGCCTTCGCCGACATCACCATGACCATGCTCGCGTTCGTGAACCTGATCGCGCTGTTCCTGCTGTTCAAGGTCGGCATGCGCATCCTGCGTGACTACGATGACCAGCGTTCTGCCGGCATCAAGACGCCAGTGTTCGATTCGAGCAAGTTCCCGGATCTGGACCTGGACCTGCAAGCCTGGCCCGCCAACCCACCAGCTGCTGCGCCAAAAGCAGCCGTTGAGCCGCAAGGCGTACCCGCAGCGCAACGCTGATCGGTAAAAAACCGGGCGCCTCCCCTGCGCCCGACGTGACACAACGTACGACCGGCGTCATGCTCGGTCGTATGTTGTTTTCGCTTTCGGAGAACCTCCCCATGAATGCCTCGACCTACCCTGCCGCCCAGCACGTCATGGTGCTCTACACCGGCGGCACCATCGGCATGCAAGCCAGCGCCCACGGCCTGGCCCCGGCATCCGGTTTCGAAGTGCGGATGCGCGACTACCTGCACAGCCAGCCTGAACTGGTGGTGCCGCAGTGGCGCTTTCGCGAGATGAGCCCGCTGATCGACAGCGCCAACATGACCCCGGCCTATTGGCAGCAACTGCGCGAAGCGGTGGTCGATGCCGTGGATGTCCAGGGCTGCGACAGCGTGTTGATCCTGCACGGCACCGACACCCTGGCCTACAGCGCCGCGGCCATGAGCTTTCAATTGCTCGGCTTACACGCTCGCGTCTGTTTCACCGGCTCAATGCTGCCGGCCGGCGTGACCGACAGCGATGCCTGGGAAAACCTCAGCGGCGCGCTGGTTGCCCTCGGCCATGGCCTGGCGCCCGGCGTGCACCTGTACTTCCACGGCGAACTGCTGGACCCGACCCGTTGCGCGAAGGTGCGCAGTTTTGGGCGTCATCCGTTCAAGCGGCTTGAGCGTCAGGGTGGCGGCGTGAAGGCGTCGTCCCTGCCGGCGCCGCTGAACTACAGCCAGCCCAAGCAACTGGCGAACGTCGCGGTATTGCCGTTGTTCCCAGGCATCAGCGCCGACGTGCTGAACGGTCTGCTCGACAGCGGCATAAAAGGTATGGTCCTGGAATGCTACGGCAGCGGCACCGGGCCAAGCGACAACCCTGCGTTTCTCGCCAGCCTGGAACGGGCGCGGGACAACGGCGTGGTGGTGGTTGCGGTCACGCAATGCCATGAAGGCGGGGTCGAGCTGGATGTCTATGAGGCGGGCAGTCGCCTGCGCGGTGTCGGCGTGCTTTCGGGCGGCGGCATGACCCGTGAAGCGGCGTTCGGCAAGCTCCATGCGCTGCTCGGCGCCGACCTGGATAACGCCGACGTGCGACGCCTGGTCGAACTGGATCTGTGTGGTGAGTTGAGCTGATCCACCGCGATTTGCCGGCGCCCGCGATGTTGCAGGAGCCGGCTAGCCGCGAGGCTTACTTCTTGACCTGATAATCCTGGCCCCACACACGCACCGTGGTGGACGTCTCGATCGGCCCTTCAAACGTGAATTTCTGCCGTATCGCCGCTTTGGGCGGAACGGTGACCTCATCAGGGTTATCCAGGCTGGCGGTCAGTCCGTTGGCGTAACCGTCCTGATCGATCGCCAGCAAGGCGCCGGTCTGCTTGAGGTTGATCAAGCGCAGTTGGCTGTCGCTGCTGTTCTTGAAGCCCAGGGTGACATTGAACGTGTCGCCGACGGCCTCGGTCTTCAGCACCTGCACATCGACGCGGTCCTTCATTTGCTCGCGAGAGGAAATGATCGAAGCACCGTCAACGCCCTGTGCCGACTGGCGCCCGTCGAGCACCCCTTCACTGACCCCGCCCAACAGGTTCTTGCCGGCCGAAATCGCCGACGAGACCGCGGCCTTGGCCGAATCCTTGATGCTGCTGCCGTCGGCCGGCTCGCCTTCGGCAAAGCACAACGAGCTGAGCAACAGGCTGGAGGCCAGGAGCATGGAGCGCGATGGAGTGAATGTCATACCTAGTCCCTTATGGTTGTGTGCCACGCCACCCGAGGGTGAATGGCAGGCAGGTTGCACCAATCGGCAATCGGCGGCAAGCAGGCGCCAGCCATAACGGCATGCAACTTGCTCCCTTCCGGCAGACCTCATGGACGGAAGCTCCCATGCTCCATTCCCACCTCACCACCCTCAACGCCGTCTCCCTGGTGCTCAACACCTTCAAGGCCGAAGGCCTGTCCAGCGAGGCATTACTCGCGGGAAGCGGCATCAGTGCGGCGGATCTGAGCCGGGCGGACACGCGCATCACCACTAATCAGGAGATGCAGGTCTGCGCCAATGCGGTCGCGCTCAAGCATGACATCGGCCTGGAATTGGGCCGACGAATGCACGTTTCGTCCTACGGCATGCTCGGGTACGCCTTACTCACCAGTGCCACTTTAGGTGACGCCTTGCGGCTGGCTCTGCACTATCCGGCGCTATTAGGAACTCTGTTCGAGTTGAGCTTGGAAGAGGATAACGAACGCATCTGGCTCACCGCTGGCGACTATCGGGAAAACCCTGCGCTGGCGCCATTCAATGTCGAGTTTTGCCTGGTCTCGATGAAGGTCACCTGCGAAGACCTGCTCGGCCATCCGTTACCACTGCTTGGCGCTCGTTTCGAATACCCGGCGCCGACCTATCAGGCCCGGTACGCCGAACGTTTCGACTGCCCGCTGCAGTTCGATGCGACGTCAAACTCCTTTGCCTTCGATAAAGCCTGGCTGGAGCAGCCCCTGCCGCTGGCCGACGCCATCACCCACCAAGCCATGGCCGAACGTTGCCGCAAGCAGAACACCGAGTTCACCGGGCGTCAGGCGTGGCTGGGGCGGATTCGCCAGTTGCTCCGTGCGCAGTTGAATGCGGCGCCGGGGCTTGAGGGGTTGGCGGAGCAGATGAATTGTTCGGCGCGGACTTTGCGCCGGCACCTAAAGGATCTGGGCTGCAGTTATCAGGAACTGCTCGATGAGCTGCGGTTTGAACAGGCCAAGCAAATGCTCTGCGAGGATCATCTGCCGATCTATCGGATTGCCGAAGCGCTGGGGTTTAGCGAGACCGCGAGTTTCCGCCATGCGTTTGTGCGCTGGAGTGGTGTGGCGCCCAGCCAATACCGACCACACTGATTCCCCTTGTGCAGATGATCGTTCCCACGCTCCCGCGTGGGAATGCCTCTTGGGACGCTCCGCGTCCCGGTGACGCGGAGCGTCACGGGCTGCATTCCCACGCAGAGCGTGGGAACGATCAAGGGGTGCGCGCCCAACCCTGGGGCATCGCCGCGCCAATAAGGGGCGAATTTCGGTCAAATCTTTTGGCCATATCGATCCCCTTTTGGCCTTTCCTGCCGTTCTCCCAAACGCCGCGCCCCGCAAGACTGTGTTCAACCGAATCAGCCTGCGGAGAACAAGAAAATGCTGACGATCTACTCGGACGATCACCACCTGCACCACGGCCGTTGTGAATTGATGGACGGGCAACTGATGCCCTGCTTCGAAATGCCGTCCCGTGCCGATCACGTTCTACAGCGCGTGCAAGACCGCGACCTCGGCCCGGTGGAAGCGCCACAGGATTTCGGCCTCGAGCCGATTGCCCGCATCCACAGCCGCGACTACCTCGATTTCTTCAAAGGCGCCTGGGCCCGTTGGACCGAGTTCAATACCGACGGCGACTTGCTGCCCTACACCTGGCCGGCCCGCACCCTGCGGCGGATCATGCCCACCAGCCTGCACGGCCAACTCGGCTATTACAGCTTCGACGGCGGCGCGCCGATCACCGCCGGCACTTGGCAAGCGGCGTACAGCGCAGCGCAAGTGGCATTGACCGCCCAAGCCGCGATCCAGCGTGGCGCCCGCAGTGCTTTCGCGTTGTGCCGGCCACCGGGACACCACGCCGCCAGTGACTTGATGGGCGGCTATTGCTACCTCAACAACGCCGCCATCGCCGCCCAGGCTTTCCTCGATCAGGGCCATAAAAAGGTCGCGATCCTCGACGTCGATTACCACCACGGCAACGGCACCCAATCGATTTTCTACGAGCGCAGCGACGTGCTGTTCACCTCGATCCACGGCCACCCGGAAGCCGAATTCCCGTTCTTCCTCGGCTACGAAGACGAACTCGGTGAAGGCGCCGGTGAAGGTTTCAACTTCAACTACCCGTTGCCCGCCGGTTCCGGCTGGGACACCTGGAGCGCCGCGCTGGATCAGGCCTGCCGGGAAACCGAGAAGTACGGCGCCGACATCGTCGTCGTGTCCCTGGGCGTCGATACGTTCAAGGACGATCCGATCTCCCAATTCAAGCTCGACAGCCCGGATTACCTGGCCATGGGCGAACGCATTGCCAAGCTCGGCAAGCCGACGCTGTTCGTGATGGAAGGCGGTTACGCGGTAGAGGAAATCGGCATCAACGCCGTGAACGTTCTCGAAGGTTTTGAAAGCGCCCAATGAGGAATTAGAACAATGAACAGACTCAAGCGTTTTATCGCTCCAGCGCTGTGCGCGACGGTGCTCAGTGGCGCCGCGCACGCCGAAGAACGAACGTTGCGCGTCTACAACTGGTTCGACTACATCACCCCCAAAGCCCTGGAAGACTTCAAGGCCCAGAACACCCAGACCAAACTGGTCTACGACATCTTCGACACCAACGAAGCGCTGGAAGCGAAGCTGCTGACCGGTAACTCCGGTTATGACGTGGTGGTGCCGTCCAACGTGTTCCTCGCCAAGCAGATCGAAGCCGGGGTGTTCCAGCCGCTGGATCGCAGCAAGTTGCCGAACTGGAATCACCTCGATCCCAAGTTGATGAAGCTGATCGAGGCCAACGACCCGGGCAACAAATTCGCCGTGCCCTACATGTACGGCACCATCCTGATCGGCTTCAACCCGGACAAGGTCAAGGCTGCGCTGGGCGCCGACGCGCCGGTGGACAGTTGGGACCTGATCTTCAAGGAAGAGAACATCAGCAAGCTCAAGCAGTGCGGCGTCGCGCTGCTCGACTCGCCGTCGGAGATCCTGCCGCTGGCCCTGCAACACCTCGGCCTGGACCCCAACAGCAAAAAGCCTGCGGACTACGACAAGGCTGAAGCGCTGCTGATGAAGATCCGGCCGTACGTCACCTACTTCCATTCTTCCAAGTACATGGCCGACATCGCCAACGGTGACATCTGCGTCGCGGTCGGTTATTCCGGCAGCTTCTCCCAGGCCGCCAACCGCGCCAAAGAAGCCAAGAACGGTGTGGTCGTCGACATGCGCCTGCCCAAAGAAGGCGCGCCGATCTGGTTCGACATGCTCGCCATTCCTAAAGGCGCGAAGAACACGGAAGACGCCTACACCTTCATCAACTACCTGCTGCAACCGCAAGTGATCGCGCCGGTCAGCGATTTCGTTGGCTACCCGAACCCGAACAAAGACGCCACGGAGTTGGTCGACCCGGCCATCCGCAACAACCCGAACCTATACCCGACCGAGTCGGCAATGAGCACGCTCTACACCCTGCAACCGCTGCCTCGCGATGCCGAACGCGCACGGACCCGGGCCTGGACCAAGATCAAGTCCGGGACCTGATTGCGACGTCCCGCCCTGTCAAAGACCCGCCGAGTGCGGGTTTTTTAATGTGCGGTAAATAATTACCACCTTGTCGAATGTCGGTTTTTTTATCTTCCGGGGTACCAGGGACGGTGACCTCCTCCGCCCGACCGGAAGGAACCGCCCATGATGATCGACCCTACGCCAGCACTACAAAATACCGGCCACCTGCTTCAGGAAAAAAGCAGTCTGATCATCCAGACCAGCCTCGGCCCCAGTCTCAGTGAAGTGGCCGCGAAGGTGTTGCGCGAGGCGTTGAAACAGCAGTATCCGGAACTGAACATCGATCCGGACGAGACCTTGATCGTCACGCCCCAATGGAAGTGGCAGGGCGAATCACTGGTCAGCGCCCACCCGCACGTCGAGATACTGACCCAGGCACTGGTGCGTCAGGGGCAATTCGGCAGCGTGGCGAATTTCATTGAGGCCGAACACTTTCTGACGTCCGCGCCCCTGAGCCAATCGCCGTTGCACCTGGCCGTCAGCGTCGAGGATATCGCCGCCACACTGAATAACTTCGCCCCGCTGTTGTTTATCGAATTCCAACAGCAGCAACTGGATTTCTGGAATGAGACGGTCGAGGGCAAACCGCGCTGGCACGAGCTGAGCGACACACTGAAAAAAGCGCTGGATATCCGCCAAGTCAAAGGCTGGGATACCGATCAATGCGCAGTGGCCCGTGCCGTCTCCCAGCATCCGGACAAGACTGAGCGAGCGAAAAACAATCTGGAGATTCCCGGCATCCAGGCCTGCCTGATCGATATCGACTACAACGAAACCAGCAACACCCGCCACCTCCTGCTGGGCGGCGCGATTGTCATGAAGGCGACCTACAAGCAACGCGACATCCTGTTGCTCTACACCATCGAGGACGGCTATGAAGCCTTCGACTCCATGGATCGGCTCGGCGCCTCGTTGCCCCGGCGGATCGACATGGAGCCCACCGGACAATCGCTGCAATGGCGACTATACGAGCCCGACGGCAATATTTTCGATCACATGGCCGGGGCATTGATTGGCGGCCAGATGGAGGCCATCGCCGCGATCAGACCCTTATCCCCGCTACCGCCCCTACCCTTTGTCCCGGCGCCTTCTGGCAGTGGTGCCGGGCACTTCAGCGCCGAAGAACAACGCCACGTCGACGACCTGGAAACGGCCATTCCCGAGTGGCTGGCAAATGCGTCGGCCACCGACTTGCTGGACTATGGCAGCTACCTGTCCAGCCAGGGCCGACTGCGCAATGCGTCCGGGCTCAACGATATTCCACTGATCGGCCAGTACGCCCAGGACAAGATGATCGAAGCCATCATCGCCGATAAAAACCTGCAAGGCGCCACGCTATTGCCACTCCCAGAACTGCGCATCACCATCACCAACAGCTTTACGGTCGGCGCCTTCACCCTGCCCAACCCCCACGACCAACACCGCGAAACCCTCGGTGAGTTCGCCCTGCAAAATACGCCACCCTACAAAGCTGAACTGAATTTCACGAACCGGGAAAGATGCCCCGATTGGCTGACCGTCGAGTACCTGACCCGCATGGCGGAACAGGTCAACGTCGGCAAGACCTACCCGGAACTGCTGCGAAAAAAACTGATCGATAATGCCGACCAGGCCAGGCTGCAGAAAAAGCGCTACGTCGAGCTGCTGCCGGACCTGCTCAGGCTCAAGGCGCTGGAATGCAAACTGCGCCATGAAGGTGGTGTCGATGACACAGGCTATCGCTACGTTTGCGAACTCATGCGCGTCGCCCTCGGCAAGCGGCGCAAGCATTCGCTCACCATCGTCATTCGCCCGCTGACCTTTGTTCCCCGGCATCGGCTGCTCTCGGGCGGCGACACCGTGGCCAACATGTTCATCATCGGCCCGCGCCAACAACGTCAGGGACCGTGCCTGTTGTATCGTCCGGCACTCGAACAGCCGTTGCTGCAATTCGCCTCGGTGCAAAACATGATGTACGCCATGCACCAGCCCGGCGAATTGCGTGACTCGGTGTTGGCCTGGCTGCCGACGCCCACCCTCAGTTTCGAGTATTCCCAATACGTCTTTCCGGTGGGTTTGCCGTCGCCCTGGCTGGCGGTGGAGTCGGGTATCGAACTGTTGCTCAATCACGACTTGAGCGGCCCCATCGGCCTCGGCCAGCAAGAGATCACCGATGACCTGTTGGCCACGCTGTTTACCAGCAACGCCAATACCCTGGTGCAGAAAGCCGAGCGCCAGTCCCTGTCCAATGGCGAGCGGCGCTGGGCGTTGCTGCGTGACAGTGGCTGGGCGATTTTCAATGCGGCCTCGACGTTTTTGAGCGGGCCGGTGGGGACCGCGGCCTGGGTCTGGCAATCCATCGCCGACCTGCAGCAGGGCCTGGATGCTCATGAACGCGGCGACAGCCTGGTGCAATGGACGTCCCTGGGTGATGTGTTGATGACGCTGGGCATGGTGCTGATCCACCGGGCGGGTCAGCGGCGTAAAACCGCAGAGACCGAGTCCTTGCCCGGGACACGCGACACGGCTCACGCCAGCGACGTCCCACCGCGTCCAGTGCCTGTGCCTACCACCATAAGCCTGTCTGCCGAACCGGTCTTCGGCGAGCTGCCTGCCGAACATGCCACGGCGCTGGAAACCGCCGAATCCTTGCCCCGTCGAACCCCTTCGTCACTGGGTATGTACCTGGACAGCGTCAAGGTGAGCGCGCCGGACCTGACCAGCAAAAACCTGAACACCCTCAACGTCACCCCGCCGCACCTGTATCAACTCGATGACAAACAGTACGCCCAAGTGGGTAACCGTTGGTTTGAGGTACTGATCGATGAAGATGAACACGTGCAGATCTTCAACCCGGACAGCCCCTCTCGCAGTGGGCCGTTATTGACCTCCGATACCCGCGGTCACTGGATCGTCGACCTACGCCTGCGATTGCGCGGCGGCGGGCCGAAGCGCCGTTTGAAAGCGCTGCAGCAACAAAAGGAAGTGCGCAGGGATGCACTGCAGCAACTGATTCAAGCGTTCAAACTGCAGGAGAACATCATCAAGGAAGAGGTCACGCGGCTGCACAACGAACTGGTACAAAGCACCGGTGATCGCTTCGAACAGCACTGCAAAGTGTTCACCGACAAACTCGAAGCGTTGATCAAAAACCACCTTGAAGTCATCGAACACCTGAACGAGTGGCGCACGCTGGGCGGCACACTCGGGTACACCTATGACTTGCTGCGTCTGACCACGTTGCTGGAAAAATACCTGTCGTACTGGCTCACGGTAAAAACCAACCAATACACGCAAGCCATTGCCCCCTTCGCAGGAGAAGGCAGCATCAACACGGCCACTGCTGTGGGTGAAAATGTGGCGTCCCTGCAAACGGCCAGTGACCTCAGCGACACCATCGTCGAGCGGATGGACCAGGCTCAAACGTCCCTGGAACGCCTCAATGTCCTGGGTCGGGCGGGACGCATCGAGACTCGACGCCTCGCCAAACTGTTGCCTCGGCTCACGGTTCAAGACTTCAAGGCCAACCAGATCGGCATGTCTTACGAGTTGTGCGTCCAAGAGCAGGCCTCAGCGCAGATGCCACAGGCGCGGGCGGCGGTCGCGGGCATCGTCATCGATGCCGCCGACGCCAGTCATAAACTCACCGACCTGATGAAACAGCTGCAGGTCACCGAGACGACCGACCAGCGCATCGCAACGTATTCGGATTTGACTGACACCTATGCCGACACCCTCCAGCGGATTGAAGACTTGCCAGCTCGCTATCCCGGAATGACTCATCCGCAAGCACTGGAACGCCTGGCGACACTCATCAAGGAATTTCAGGCGCTGGCCCGGGAGCGACTCGATGCACTGCTGCCCGAGAGAGAAGAAAACCTGTCACAGCAAACGCCGGAACCGGCTATCGCCGGGCCATCGCGCCCACAGATCAAAGTGACCAAGACTCGCCCGCGAGAACCAGCGGCGGACAGCGAACAAAAGACTGAAGAGCAGGCCTTCAAGAAACTGCAGCCCGTAAGTGAAGGCGCAGGCAAAGCGGCGATGGACGACATCGACGTCATTGACGAAGGCCTGACACTCAGTATCGACGTGAATGATTTCATTACCCGCACCCGCAAAGATGCGCAACGTCCCAGCCGTATTCCGGCGGACATGCAGCATTTGTTTGATCAACAGGCACAGAAACTCGAGAACGCAGCAGCCAGCGTCGACAAAGCCATGAACAACATTCGCGCCGCCCAGGGCAGCCCGCCGCCAGTGGCCCGATTGAGCCAGGAGTTGCGCGAGGCCGTCATCCTGCTGCGTGTCACGGGCGTCAGCGTGCGCGCGGCCATGCTCAAGAAGCGCAAACCCCGGCAGGAATATTTCCAGTGGTTGTACAAGCAGGATCAACTCAAGGTTGTGCGCAATGATCTGGGGCGTCTCAAAACCCGACAACGCGCGGACTACTTCCAGGAGTACCGGATACTCGACGCTACGGATAACGATCAGGACCTGTGGGTGGCGCACTTCCACTATCCGGCTCCCGACAGTCCCGCAGACCAACCCACGGCAGCCCATCTGAAAGTGGCGGATAAATACCTGGACAGACTGGAACCGGACCTTCGGCAGACATTGGCGGCCATCGAGCCAATCGACTATGTGTTTCGCCGCATCAGCGACCCGGCGACGCGCGACGTGTTTCTTGCGCTGGAACCCACGCTCCCCTAGGCATTCCAGGCCTGGCGCAAACGCATCAGGGCCGATTCGATATCGGCCTCTGGAACAGCGGCAAACCCCAGCACCAATCCGGCACGCTGATCCGCTGGGCGGGTCGTGTCCGGCAGCCAATAGCTGCTCAAGGCGTTGATCTCGACGCCCACCGCTTCGGCTTGCGCTACCAGTTCGCGTTCGCGGGCCACACTCTCGACCGACACCGTCAAATGCAGCCCCGCCGCCACACTGGGCAGGCTGCCGACGCCGGGAATATCCTTCGGCCAACCAGCCAGCAACGCATTGCGTCGGCTGAGTGCCGCACGGCGCATCCGCCGGATGTGGCGCTGAAAATGCCCGGCGGCCATGAACTCGGCCATCACTGCCTGGGTGCTGACTTCCGAATGCCGTACGTCCACGGCGCGACGGCGGGCGAAGGCGTCCACCAGCCCGGGCGGCAATACCAGATAACCGAGGCGCAATGCCGGAAAAGCGACCTTGCCGAACGTCCCGACATACAACACCCGTCCCTGCCGATCCAGCGCGGCCAACGGTGCCAGCGGCGCACCGCTGTAACGGTATTCGCCATCGTAGTCGTCTTCGACGATCCAGCCTTGGGTGCGCTCGGCCCACGCCAACAATTCAAGGCGCCGCGCCAGGCTCATCACCACTCCGGTCGGGTATTGATGCGACGGGGTCACGTAAGCCAGTCGGCAATCGCTCAGCCCTTCCAGTTCGGTGCAATTGATCCCTTCGCTGTCCACCGATACGCCGTGCAGTCGGCCCCCGGCCACGGCGAATGCATGACCCGCCGCGCGATACCCCGGATTCTCAATCGCCACCCCGTCGCCGGGCTCCACCAGCAGCTGTGCACAAAGGCTGATTCCCTGCTGCGCGCCGCTGGTGATCACAATTTGCTCAGCCGTGCACTGCATTCCGCGAGAACTGCGCAAATACGCAGCAATCATCCCGCGCAAGCGCGCATCGCCAGCCGGATCGCCGTAACACAACTGCTGCAAATCCGGTTTGCGCCAGAAAGCCGCGTTCAGCTTGGCCCAAACCTCGAACGGAAACAGATCGAAGGCCGGCACGCCCACCCGAAAAGCCTTGGGCGGACCACTCGGCGGCAAGGCCAAATGGTTCTTTTCAACCCGCTCCAAAGCGCCGCTGTGGATAACTTTACTGGATGAAATCACAGGTAAATCCAGCCAATTTGTGGATAAGGCTGTGGGTAACCCTGTTGATATCCCTGTGGATAGTTTTGTGGATAGTTTTTTTGCCGGCAGCGCGGTTTGCGGCAGTTGCGCGACGTATGTGCCGTCGCCAACCCGTCCTTCAATAAAGCCTTCGGCGTATAGCTGATCGTAGGCGCGGACCACGCTGTTGCGGGAGATCGATAACGCTGCCGCCAGGTCGCGACTGGCCGGTAATCGAGTGCCGCTGGCCAATCGTCCGTCGAGTACCCGCACCCGCAATGCCTGGTAGAGCTGACGGCTCAACCCCTGGCGGCGATCAAGTTCGATGCCGGCCGGGTTGAAGGACAGGGACAGCGGAGCTTCAGTCATCGCAATGGACCTATGAAATTGGTCGGTAATGGCTCTTACAACAGACCAATAGCCTGCCTAGGATGAAGCCATTCGCCAAGGGATATTTCCATGTACAACCCCAGCTCATTTGCCATCAAAGATTTGCCGGACTTGCAGCAGCAGATACTCGCCACCCGGCTCGCCATCCTGGTGACCCACGGCGAGCAAGGCCTGCAAGCCAGCCATATCCCGCTGCTGCTGGACACCGAACAAGGACCCAATGGCACCCTGTATGGACACTTCGCCAAGGCCAATCCGCAA
Source organism: Pseudomonas sp. ADAK2 (assembly GCF_012935755.1). GTDB lineage: Bacteria > Pseudomonadota > Gammaproteobacteria > Pseudomonadales > Pseudomonadaceae > Aquipseudomonas. The sequence continues at coordinate 4,589,422 of NZ_CP052862.1, read as the reverse complement.
TGGAAGGACCTGCAGAACGGCGCCGAGGCGCTGGTGATTTTTGCCGGTGCCGATGCCTACGTCAGCCCCGGGTTTTACCCGAGCAAAGCCGAGCACGGCAAAGTGGTGCCGACCTGGAACTACATGGCCGTGCACGCTTATGGCGTGGCTGAAGTGTTCAGCGACGCCCATCGTCTGCTCAACCTGGTCAGTGCCCTCACCGATCGCCACGAAGCGGGCCGCGACCAACCATGGAAAGTCGCGGACGCCCCCGCCGACTACATCGACGGTATGCTCAAGGCCATTGTCGGTTTCGCATTGCCGATCCAGCGCCTGGAAGGCAAACGCAAACTGAGCCAGAACCGCAGTGCCGCAGACATCGCCGGTGTGCGCGAAGGGTTGGCTGCCAGCCCCTACGCGCAGGACCAGGCCCTCGCCCACTTGATGCGTTAAGGAATGAACATGAGTCAGATCGAGATTCGCCAGGTCACCGCCGACGACCACGCCGCATGGTTGCCGCTGTGGCAGACCTACTTGAGCTTCTACAACACCGAACTGCCGGAAGCCGTGACCCCTAGCACCTGGCTGCGCATGCTCGACCCGAACGAACCGACCCACTCCGCCCTCGCCTGGGCCGATGGCAAAGCCGTGGGCATGGTGAACTTCATCTACCATCGCTCGAACTGGAGCATCGAAAACTCCTGCTACCTGCAAGACTTGCTGGTAGCGTCAGAAACCCGTGGCACCGGCGTCGGGCGCAAGCTGATCGAATTCGTCTACGCCACCGCCAAGGCGGATGGTTGCTGCAAGGTTCACTGGCTCACCCACGAATCCAATGCCACCGCGATCCAGCTCTACGAGCGCATCGCCGAACGCCCCGGTTTGATCCAGTTTCGCAAAGCCCTTTAAGGTTCAAGGAGAGCAACATGACCACTTCACTCGCGGACTGGAAAGGCGCGCCAGCCCCCACCGTTCAACTGATCGAAGGGCGCTTCATCCGCCTGGAAAAACTCGACCCGGCACGCCACGCCGACGGCTTGTTCAAAGCCCTGCAAGGCCCCGGCGCCGACCCGAAACTCTGGGATTACTTGCCTTACGGCCCGTTCCCGGAACGCAGCGTGTTCAACGATTGGCTGAACAACCACGCGGCCAACAGCGATCCGTATTTCTTCACCGTAATCGACCGTGCCAGCGGTGATGTGCAAGGCATCCTCAGCCTGATGTCCATCGTCCCGGCCCAGGGCCGGATCGAAATCGGCCACGTCACGTTTGGCGCATCGATGCAGCGTTCGCCAAAAAGTACCGAGGCGGTATATCTGCTGGCCAAAGAGTCGTTTGCCCTGGGCTACCGGCGCCTGGAGTGGAAGTGCAACAACGGCAATGCCCGCTCCAAATATGCGGCTGAGCGGTTGGGTTTCAGTTTTGAAGGGGTGTTTCGCCAGCACATGGTGGTGAAGGGACAGAATCGTGATACGGCTTGGTATTCGATTCTGGATTCGGAATGGCCGGAGGTTGGGGCGGGGTTTGAGCGGTGGCTTTCAGATGAAAACCAGACCGATTCGGGCCAAGTGAAAACCCTGGCCGAGTGCCGCGCCTAGTGATCGTTCCCACGCTCTGCGTGGGAATGCAGCCCGGGACGCTCCGCGTCCCATCGAATGCAGAGCGTCCGTAGAGGCGTTCCCACGCAAAGCGTGGGAACGATCTTCTCAGTTGAGTCTCTGGGCAAGCACCGCAATATGCTCCGGCCCAATCCCGCAGCACCCGCCCAAATGGCTGGCCCCACGTTTCTGCCAATCGGCCGCCCAATGCAGGTAACCCGGCGGATCGAGATCGTCGCGCAACGGGTCGAGCCCGTCGTTGGCCGTGGCCTCTTTCGGTTGCGGCGGGAAGGCATTGGCGTACGCGCCGATGTGAATATTCACACCCAGCCGCTCGAACGTTTCCCGCGCCGCATCAATCGCCGCGCCAATCACTTCGGGCTGGCTGCAATTGAACAGTAATGTCTCGACACCCAGCTCAGCGGCCACTGCCGCCGCCTCGGCCACCGGCTCACCGGAACGCAAACGCGGCACGTCGTCGGTGTCTTCATCCTTCAAGGTAAACGACAGCCAGAACGGCTTGCCATCCTTCGGCAGACCCGCGTGGATCGCCCGCGCCTCAACGATCGAGCTCTGGGTTTCCGCCAGCCACAGGTCAACGTGCGGCGCGAGCCCTTTCACCAGTGGCGTCAGCAGTTCCGTCACCCGCGCAGCGTCGAACAAGTCTGGACGATAGGAACCAAACAACGGAGGCAATGAACCGGCCACCCGCACCGGTTTGCCCGCCGCCTCCACCGCACGCCGTGCCAACTCGCCGGCCAACGCCGCGAGCGCCTGGCCCTCGGCAGCAAAACGCTCCTCACCGATATGGAACGGCACCACCGCGTAGCTGTTGCTGGTGATGACATTTGCACCGCTTTCGATATAAGCCGCATGCACCGCCTCGACCGCTTGCGGCGCTTCGCTCAAGGCCAGCGCCGACCACTCGGGCTGCCGGAACGGTGCACCTGCGCGTTGCAGTTCACGACCCATGCCACCATCCAGAATTACTGTGCTTCCTGCGCTCATATGCTTTTTACTCATATGCTTATGAAAATAACTCACTATCAGAGTCGTTCTTATAACTATTTAATACGCACCATTCGGTTAATAACAACCATTTTTTATCAGGGATCGACTGTGAAATTTCAACCGCTACTGGCCCTGGGCCTGACGATTCTGGCTGCCTCCACTCAAGCCTTTGGCGGCGCCACGCTGGACCGCGTCGAGCAGAAAAAAGAACTGGTGGGCGTGTTGATGGAGAGTTATCCACCGTTCTCGTTCCTCAATGACCAGAACCAACTCGACGGTTTCGACGTCGATGTGGCGAAAGCCGTGGCCGAGAAACTCGGCGTGAAGCTGCGCCTCGAAACCCCGTCCTGGGACGTGATCGCCGCCGGCCGCTGGAGCGGGCGCTACGACATCTGCATCTGCTCCATGACCCCGAGCAAGGCCCGCGCCGAAGTCTTCGATTTCCCGGTTGAGTACTACGCCTCCCCGGCCGTGATCGTGGTTAACGCCAAGGATGATCGCATCCACAACGCCAAGGACCTGAGCGGCAAGAAAGTCGGCCTCACCAGCGCCTCCAGCTACGAAAGCTACCTGAACAAAAACCTGGTGATCGAAGGCGCTGAAGACACGCAGTTGCAGTACCCGTTCGAGGATGTGCAGATCGCCCCGTATGACACCGACAACGTGGCCTTCCAGGACTTGGGCCTGGGCGCGGGCGTTCGACTGGATGCGATCCTCACCAACCTGGTGACCGCGCAACCGCGCCTGAACGAAGACAAGCGCTTCAAACTGGCCGGCGAAACGTTGTACTCGGAGCCGAACTCGGTGGCCATCGAAAAGGGCGACGCGCAGTGGGACGGCAAGGTGCGTGAAGTCTTCGCGCAGCTGAAACAGGACGGCACGTTGAGCAAGCTCTCGCAAAAATGGATCGGCGCCGATATCAGCAAATGACTTCTTTCCCCACACCTCCAAAGCCGCCGCAACCGGTGGTTGAGTCACGATTGCAACGGATCTTCGGCTTCCGCACGCGGCTGTACCTGACCTGGGCGGCGATGCTCGGCTTGTTCGCCAGTTTCTTCCTGAGCTTCGACCTGAAGTTCTCGATCATCCTCGACAAACTGCCGAACCTCGTCGGCCTGCACCTGGCACCCAACGGCTTCCTGCAAGGCGCGGCGCTGACGTTATTTCTCTGCGCCTGCTCAATCGTCGCCTCATCGCTGCTGGGCTTCATCACTGCTTTGGGACGGCTGTCGAAAAGCGCCGTGGCGTTCGGCATCGCCAGTTTCTACGCCTCGTTCTTTCGCGGCACGCCGCTGCTGATCCAGATCCTGCTGATCTACCTCGGCCTACCGCAACTGGGCATCGTGCCCGGCGCCATCGCTGCGGGGATCATCGCCCTGTCGCTGAACTACGGCGCTTACCTGAGCGAGATCTTCCGCGCCGGCATCCTCGGCGTCCCCCACGGCCAACGCGAGGCATCACTGGCCTTGGGCATGCGCGAAAGCGTGATCTTCTGGCGCGTCACCCTGCCCCAAGCCATGCGCACCATCATCCCGCCGGCCACCAACCAATTCATCTCCATGCTCAAAGACTCGTCGTTGATCTCGGTGATGGGGGTGTGGGAAGTGATGTTTCTGGCGCAGTCGTATGGGCGGTCGAGTTATCGGTATATCGAGATGCTGACGACCGCGGCGGTGATTTACTGGGTGATGTCGATTGGGTTGGAGCTGATTCAGGCGCGGATGGAGCGGCATTACGGTAAAGCCTATGTGAGCCGTAGCTAGGTTGAAACACGACTCCCTGTATGCGTTGCCGAAGGCTGCGATCTTTTGATCTTGAAAGCATTCAGCCTTCGGTAACACCTTGCTGCCGACTTAGCTGAAATCCCGTCGAATCCGCACCACGCCCATCTTCAAGCCAAACGGTTTGAACACAGAATTGAGCGATTTCAGCGTCTGATTCCCTTCCCCATGCTCGATATGCACCAGCGTGCGCACAGAGATTTTGCACATCTTCGCGAACTGGGTTTGGTGCAGGCCGGTGACTTCCACACGCAAGCGACGAATCGCTTCACCAATTTCAAGAGTACCTTCGGCCAGAGCCTCTTGAATGCTTTCTATGAGCACAGTGCGCTCGGCAACGGTCATGCTCATATCAGATCCCACTCTTTCAAGCGCCGCGCCAGATTTTTCAAATCTATTCGCGGGTGATTCATTGTCACATCAGGTAATCCGCTGTCGGCCAGAATATCCGGGAGTGCCATCAAACGTGTGGCATCCTCACGCAATCGCTCAAAAGATCCCGACCAATCACTCAGCGCTGCAAGTGGGTCATCCGGATCAGCAATGTCAGCCAACGCCTGGCACACGCCACGCCAATTTACGTCCCCGGCCCTCTCCAACTCTTTTGGCCACTTGGTGGTTCGTGTTACGCCTTCTTCGTCCATCACCATTGGTGCCAAGTCATAAATCGGTGCCATGCGGAACGAGGCCGTATCGCGAATGATTGCAGTGTTGCGTCCATGGTTATCTGAATTGCCGAGGATTTTGTTGATCAGATCCCGGCGTAAATAATCGGCAACAAGATCCGGGATCTGATTCTCTTGCGCCCCATCACGCCAGAGCTCTGCAAGCAGCCGAATAACCTCCATGTGATTCATTGGACTACCAGGCGTGGTTACTTGGGCTAGCGAGTAGATCGACTCCACAGCAAAACGCTCAACTCCCTGAGGGGTTACTCGACGGTCAAAACGCTGCATCCACAGACTGGGTTTGGTCGCTTCTTCAAGGGCCAGTCCCTCTACCGCCACCGTTTCGATACCCAGTGTTTGCAGTGCCTTGTAGTAGTGGTACTCACTTCTGAGGATGTCCTGATCGTTCTGGGTTCCTTTGTTACGAGAGAACTTCACGAACCAGTGCTGGCTGACGTCTGCGTCGTCCAGTACCGCATCGGGGTATAGATCTCCGTCCTTATCCTGAGCCAGCAAGAGTTTCGGTGCCTCGCCGCCAGCCCCCGTTGCCCCGCCAATTGCAGCACCCTGCTCGTAGGCATATTCAAGAAACCGGTTATCACGACTAATGACATCCTGACGCTTAAACCCTATCACTTCACGCTGCCCGACTACATCGACAGACTCCTTTATCCGCATATTGCCAATCGGCGCCGGAGTACTTGTGGACAGAAGGAAAAGATCCTCACTGATACCAGCTGGTTTTTCTCGGCCTATCCGTTGCTGAAGAAATCGTTTGGCCGCACCTGCTGGCGCGATGTCGTGCAGAAATGCTGGCGCATTGGATCGCTTTCCGTCCCACTCCAGGGGAAACCTGGCACTCACTGCCTTCGCAAAAGGAGTTGGGATGTCCGCATAGTTATCGACCAGGTAGCTCTGTTCGTAGCCGAAGCTGCAGCGACTTTCAAAGCCCTTTTCAGGATTGTCGAAGCTTAAGACCATAGCGTCGTGCCAATTCCCTGCCGTATAGACCTGTAGGGTCAGGTTGTACATGTCGTCACCTGCATTTAAATGCATTTTTTGAAGAGCAGTTCGCATCTAATATGCAATATAGTGCATTTACAGCACGATAAGTGTTCTTATAGACGCAAAATAATGCAGATGCGTCAGCTATTGAGCTCATACATCATTCTGTAAAAACCCTCCGCTATACAAGACGGCCTGCTTATAACAAAAAGGACCGTCCACCCATGCCCTTCTCGCCCCAGCGTCTTGCCCTGACCATCGCCCTGCTGATCAGCGCTACCACCGCCCACGCCAAAACCGTTCAGATCAACACCGCCACCACCGCTGCGCAAACCCTCGGCGGTAGCGACACCCTGACGATCTCGGCCCCCGGCAGCATCACTAACAGCGGCAAGACCGTGAGCCTGAAGGACAAGACCAGCGGCGCCGGCGTGGTGATCGATAACTCGGGCAAGATCATCTCCACCGGTGGCCGGGCGATCGACAGCAGTGGCGACCTGACCCAGGCGCGTAACTACAGCATCTATAACCGCAGCGGCGGGCAGATTCTTGGATTCAACGACGCGCTGCGCATCGACAGCAACTTCGCCAGCGGCAGTTTGTTGATCGATAACAGCGGCATCATTCGCTCCACCACCGGCCAGGGGCTGGACCTGGATGCCTTGCGCAGCGACGGGGTCAAAACCACGATCATCAACCGCGCGGGCGGGCTGATTCGGGGGGATGCCAGCGACGGGATGAAGACGGGCGCCAACGCGACAATCACCAACTACGGCGAGATCTCGACCGGCGATTCGCACAATGCTGACGAGAAGTTCGACGGCATCGACATTGATACAGCGACCGGCGTAACGGTGACCAACTACGGCACCATTTCCGCCGGCCGCCACGGCATCACCACCGACCTCGGCGCCACGCTGGTCAACTACGGCCAGATCACCGGGCGCAACGGTTCGGGTTTTGGTTCCGACGGCGACGGCACCGTCATCAACCACGGCACGATTACCGGCGCCTACTCGGGGCTGCAACCCAACGGTGACGGCGATGGCGTGGACATCGACCACATCGCCCACATCGAAAACTACGGCACCATCCAGGGCGTCGGCGCGGGCGGTGTGGACAAGGGTGGTTTCGCCAACGGCAGTGAAGGCATCGCGTTGGGCGGAGGCACGGTAGTGAACGCCAAGGGTGCGCTGATCAGCGGCGCCAACAGCGCCATCCTGGTGGATGATGGCAGCGGCGGCTCAGGCGTGGCGGCGACGACGCTGGAAAACTTCGGCACCATCCAGGGCCTCGACGGTTTCGGCGTGAAGTTCGTTGGCGAATTTGCCGACAACGTGATCAACGGCGGGACCCTCAGCAGCAGCAACGGTCTGGCGCTGGACCTGGGTGGCGGCAACGACAGCCTGACCCTGCGCAACGGCAGCCGCTTCGTCGGCGTGGTCGATGGCGGCAGCGGTTACGACCGGGTGGTGATGGACGATGTGGCGGGCGGCAGCTTCGGCGCCAGTCGCAATTTCGAATGGCTGGAAGTGAAGCAAGGGGCCTGGACGCTGACCGGTAGTGGTGATTTCAGCGATGGCGGCGTTGTGCGCAATGCTGCGACATTGCTTAACCAGGGCAGCATTGCCGGCACGCTGACCGTGGATCAGGGCGGCGTGTATGCCGGCGGCGGCTCGGTGGGCAATCTGCTGGTCAACGGTACGTTGCAGACCAATACGCAACTCGGCACTGCAACCATCACTCACGATTTGACCTTCGGCAGCGGCGGCACCCTGGCCTATGGCGTGAATGCCGACGGTTCGAGCGCCCCTGTAATGGTCGGCGGCGTCGCCAACCTGAACGGCGCGACCCTGGCGGTGAACCCCGGCAGCGGCGCTTACCCATGGCAAAGCCATTACACCGTGCTGCAAGCCGCGAGCATCAACGGCACCTTCGGCAAGGTCACCAGCGACTACGCCTTCCTCACGCCGACCCTCGCTTACACCCCGACCCAAATCGATCTGACCTACACCCGCAACGACATCACCTTCAACGAGTTCGCGGCCACCGGCAACGGCAGCAACGCCGCCAACAGCCTGGCCTCAATGGGCAAAAACAACGCGCTCTACAACGCCTTGCTCAACACCACAAACGCCACGGCCGGCGCGGCCATCGAGCAGCTGGCCGGCGCGAGCAACGCCAACCTGACCAGCGCCACCCTCGGCGCCAGCAGCCAGGTCGGCAGCAGCATGCTCTCGGCGATGCAGCAAATGGGCGGCGGTTCAGGCTTGCTGGTAGGCCTTGATCAGCGGGACACACCAGGCCTCGCGTCCACCGGCGTGCCGTCCGAAGCGCGCAACCTCAACGACCCGAATGCCCAGGGCCGACTCTGGCTGCAAGCCATCGGTGGCTACGGCAAGCTCGACGGCGAACATGGCAACAGCGGTCTGGAACAACGCACCAAAGGCAGCGTGCTCGGTGCCGATTGGGCGCTCAATCCGCAATGGCGCCTGGGCGTGTTGGGCGGTTATTCGAAAACCGACCTGGATGCCACCGGCGTCGACGGCAATGTCGAGAGCTGGCACGCCGGGGTCTACGCCCTGCGCCAAAGCGGTCCGTTCGCGTTACGTCTCGGCGCCGCCTACAGCGGCCATCAAGGGGAAAGCAAACGCACCGTCGCCTTCAACGGTTTCAGTGATCGACCAAAAGGCGACTACGACGCCGACAGCCAACAAGCCTTTGCCGAACTGGGCTACGCGATGGGCAGTGGCCGCTTTAGCGCCGAACCCTTCGCCAACCTCGGCTATCAGCGCTACCACCGCGACAGTTACAAAGAGAAAGGAGGCGTCGCCGCATTGCAGGTCAACGAGCAAACCCAGGACAACTTCAACAGCACCTTCGGCGTACGCCTGGCGCACCTCAGCACCCTGGACAACGGCATGAGCCTGACCCCGCGCATGACCGCTGGCTGGAAGCATACCTATGGCGATGTCAGCAGCTCGACGCGCCAGGCCTTTGTGGTCGGAGGTACGGCGTTCAGTGTCGATGGCAGTTCGCTGGATCGTGACAGTCTGGTGCTGGAAGCCGGGCTGGATCTGGGCATTTCTGCGCGGCATAGCGTCGGCGTTGCCTACAGTGGCGAGATCGGCAGTAACAGCCGCAATCACGGGTTGATTGGACAGTGGCAGATGAGTTTCTGAGTTTTCGCCAATCGAAGCTTCCGGGATTGTTGTAGGGAAAGACGCCTGATGGATGGGTGAAAACGTGCTTGGTCGAATCTCACTGTTGATTCGGCTACAGGCGACGTCTCAACGCCTTGCGCAATGCCCGGAAATGCCCGGCATCCGCAAACCGCATCGAATTTTAGAGTTTGGCCTCCGCTCAATAGAGGTTGAACACGATGCTTATCCGACACAGTTTTCGTCCCCACTGCATGGCCCTGGCCATATCCCTCGCCCTTGGCCATGCAGGTTCCGTGATTGCTCAACAACCCACCTCCACCCCGCCATTGCCGGACGAGCAGCTGGCTCGGCTGGAAGCATTGATCAACGATCCGGCGACCATCAAAACCCCAGTCATCAAGACAGAAACCGGTCCTGATGGTGTGGCATTGAAACTGGGAGATTCCAACGATCTGGTCACTGTCAGCCGACGCGGCCGTTTCGACGGAGTGGTTGATGGCGGTGGCGGCAGCAACGTTCTGCAACTCGATACCGTGAACGGCGGCGAACTCGGGCAAAGCCGCAACTTCGATTTTCTGCACATAAAGCGAGGCCAGTGGGCGCTGACCGGGACAGGTGATTTTCATGACGGCGCCGTAGTGGCGAACAACGCCGCGCTGACCAACCGTGGAAGTATCGTGGGCCAAGTGTCCGTGGATAAACGAGGGACCTTTCGCGGTAACGGCCAGGTCGGTCACCTGAAGGTAGAAGGCAACCTTGAGGTCAACGCCTTGCACGGAGCCCCGCGGGTCAGCGGCAATCTGGATCTGCACAAAACCGCTGTATTGGCCTACGAGGTCAATGCCGATGGCCGCAGTGAAACGATAACAGTCGATGGCACCGCCCACCTCGGCGATGCCACGCTGAAGATTGTGGCGGTGACGGGCGATTACCCGTTGGCCAGCCAGTACAGCGTTATTGAGGCCGGTAAGGTTGAGGGCGAATTCGGCAAGGTCCTAAACGACCTGGCCTTTATGACGCCGGCCGTGCAATACAACGAAAAGACCGTTGGCCTGACCTACGCTCGCAATGACGTTTCGATCGAAAGCGCCGCCACAACCGAAAACGGGCGAGCGTTTGCCCAAGGCATCATCGAGGAGTCAGAAGAAGTTCCGCCAACTCAGTTGCCCGCCGATACGCCAAGCGATGTCACCACGGCTTCGAATTCAATCGACGCCATTGAGCCCTCTGGCGCTGCTCCGATTGCAATGCCTGACATAGAGGTCTTCGTTGCAGCCTCAACGCCAACGACCGTCACTGAAACCGTCGTCACGGCCCCAACACCAACCCCCGTCACTGAAATCTCCGGCCCGGCTGTTGCGCAAACTAACGCCACTGGCCTGGCGCCCTCTGCGGCCACTGCAACCTCAACCAGTGCGTCAGGTACAGCGCCTGCCACCGCTCAAGTGCGCCCTCCGGCCGGCCCGGCAGCGGTCGCCGCTTCACAACCAGCCGCTTCACCGAACGCCGCCATCAACGCCCTGCTCGGTACCGATAAAACCACCGCAGGCCGAGCGATCGAACAACTGGCCGCAGGCAGCAATGCCAATCTGGTCAACGCCACGTTAAGCAGCGTTAATCCCGTCAGTACCAGCATGCTGTCAGCCATGCGCCAGCTGGATAACACCCAGGGTCAAAGCGCTCAGACACCGCGCGTCACGGCAGTCAACGAAACTGGCGCCAGGGTCTGGGTACAAGGGTTGAGTAATGGCGGCACACTGGACCGCAGCCGGGGGAGCAGCGCCTTGCAACATGCCTCCCAAGGGTTGGTAGTCGGTGCGGATTGGGCGCTCGATGAGCAATGGCGCATGGGCGTCATCGGCGGAAAATCGCAGACCCGCCTCGACGGCAACGACATGGACGGTGATTTGAATAGTTGGCACCTCGGCGCCTATGCCCTGTACCAAAATGGCCCACTGGCGATGCGCTTGGGTGCTACACACGGCAACCACGACGGCAGCACCAAACGGCGAGTGGCGTTCAACAATTTCAGTGACCGCCCAAAGGGCAGCTACGACGCCAGCACTCAGCAAGCTTTTGCAGAGGTGGGCTACAACCTCGCCAGCACCAACATCAGCGCCGAACCCTTTGCCAACCTCGGTTACCAGCGCTATCACCGCGATAACTACACCGAGAAAGGCGCGGCCGCGGCCTTGCAGGTTCATGGGCAAACACAGGGTAACTTCAGCAGCACCTTCGGCCTGCGCGTCGCGCAGCTCAACACCCTGGATAACGGCATGCAACTGACGCCGCGCTTCAGTGCCGGCTGGAAACACACCTACGGCGATGTCGATAGCAGGACGCATCAACGACTGGTAACCGGCGGCAAGACTTACACCGTCAAAGGCGCCGCACTGGATCGCGACAGCCTGACGCTCGATGCAGGTCTGGACCTCGCGGTTTCGACTCGGCATACGCTGGGTGTCGGCTACAACGGTGAGGTCGGAAATGACAGCCGCAGCCATGGCGTCATGGGGCAGTGGCGGATGGCATTCTAATCATCGCCTGATTCACCACACACCATTGTAGGAGCGAGGCTTGCCCGCGAAGGCGATGTGTCATTCAACATTGTGGTGTGTGGTGGCCTCAAACGCCGGGCAAAAAAAGGGGAGCACATGCCCCCCCGAGGTTTAAAGCGGTGTTATCTCGGTTGTTAAATCAACCTTCGATCTCGATCAGGATTTCGCCCGGGTTCACCCGGTCGCCCTTGGCCACATGGATGGCGGTGACTTTGCCGGCGATGGCGGCCTGCACTTCGGTTTCCATCTTCATCGCTTCGGTGATCAGCACGGATTGCCCGGCTTTCACGGTGTCGCCTTCCTTGACCAGCACATCGACGATGTTGCCCGGCATGGTGGTGCTGACGTGGCCCGGCGCCGTGGCTTGCTTGCGCTTGCTGCTGCCGCCGCTGACGAATTCGTTGAGCGGTTCGAACACCACTTCTTCCGGCATGCCGTCGATGGACAGGTAGAAGTGGCGCTTGCCTTCGGCCTTGACGCCGACACCGGTGATGTCGACGCGGTAGGTCTCGCCATGGACGTCGATGACGAACTCGGTCGGCACGCCTTCGCCACCGGCCGAGGTCACGCCGCCGGCTTCAGGAATCGGCAGCAGCACTTCTGGTGTCAGGGTGCCGGCGTTGCGTTCCTCGAGGAACTTGCGGCCGATGTCCGGGAACATGGCGTAGGTCAGCACGTCTTCTTCGGACTTGGCCACGGCGCCGATTTCGGCACGCAGCTTGGTCATTTCCGGCTTCAACAGGTCGGCCGGACGAACGTCTATCACCTCTTCGCTACCGATGGCCTGACGGCGCAGTTTTTCGTTCACGGTGCCCGGCGCCTTGCCGTAGCCGCCTTGCAGGTAGAGCTTCACTTCGTTGGTGATGGTCTTGTAGCGCTCGCCGGCCAGCACGTTGAAGAACGCCTGGGTGCCGACGATCTGCGAGGTCGGGGTCACCAGCGGCGGGAAGCCGAGGTCTTCGCGAACTCGCGGGATTTCGGCCAGCACTTCGCTCATGCGGTTGAGTGCGCCCTGCTCTTTCAGCTGGTTGGCCAGGTTGGAAATCATCCCGCCCGGCACCTGGTTGACTTGCACGCGGGTGTCGACGGCGGTGAATTCGCTTTCGAACTGGTGGTACTTCTTGCGCACGGCGTAGAAGTACAGGCCGATCTCTTGCAGCAGTTCCAGGTTCAGGCCAGTGTCGAACTCACTGCCTTTAAGGGCGGCGACCATCGATTCGGTGCCTGGGTGGCTGGTGCCCGAGGCGAAGCTGGAAATCGCGGTGTCGATGTGATCGGCGCCGTTTTCGATGGCTTTGAGTTGGCACATGGTGGCCATGCCAGCGGTGTCGTGGGAGTGAATGAACACGGGCAGCGACTGCTCGGATTTCAATGCCTTGACCAGTTCACCAGTGGCGTACGGGGTCAGCAGACCGGCCATGTCCTTGATCGCCACCGAGTCGCAACCCATGGCTTCCATTTGCCGGGCTTGCGCCACGAACGCGTCGATGGTGTGCACCGGGCTGGTGGTGTAGGCGATGGTGCCCTGGGCATGTTTGCCCGCCGCTTTTACCGCTTCGATGGCCACGCGCAGGTTACGCACGTCGTTCATCGCGTCGAAGATGCGGAACACGTCGATGCCATTGACCGCGGCTTTGGCGACGAAGGCTTTAACCACGTCGTCGCTGTAATGCCGATAGCCCAACAGGTTCTGGCCACGCAGGAGCATTTGCAGGCGTGTGTTAGGCAGTGCCGCACGCAATTGGCGCAGACGCTCCCACGGATCTTCCTTCAGAAAACGTACACAGGCGTCGAAGGTCGCGCCGCCCCAGCATTCCAGCGACCAGTAGCCGACTTTGTCGAGCTTGTCGCAGATCGGCAGCATGTCTTCGGTGCGCATGCGGGTGGCGAGCAGCGATTGGTGGGCGTCGCGCAGGATTGTGTCGGTTACATGGATTTTCTTGGACATTTTGTTATTCCTCACAGGCCTGCGTGGGCGGCGATGGCGGCAGCGATGGCCAAGGCCAGCTCTTCGGGTTTGCGCTTGATCGAGTAGTTGGTCAGTTCAGGGTGAGCTTCAACGAAGCTGGTGTTGAACTGGCCGCTACGGAATTCCGGGTTACGCAGGATTTCCTGGTAGTACGCGGCGGTGGTCTTGACCCCTTGCAGACGCATGTCGTCGAGGGCGCGCAAGCCACGGTCCATCGCCTCTTCCCAGGTCAACGCCCACACCACCAGTTTCAGGCACATGGAGTCGTAGAACGGCGGAATGGTGTAGCCGGTATAGATCGCCGTGTCGGTACGTACGCCGGGGCCGCCGGGTGCGTAGTAACGGGTGATCTTGCCGAAGCTCGGCAGGAAGTTGTTTTTCGGGTCTTCGGCGTTGATCCGGAATTGCAGGGCGAAACCGCGGTGCTGGATGTCTTCCTGCTTCACCGAAAGCGGCAGGCCGGAGGCGATGCGGATCTGCTCACGGACGATGTCGATGCCGGTGATTTCTTCGGTGATGGTGTGTTCCACCTGCACCCGGGTGTTCATCTCCATGAAGTACACCTCGCCCTCGGCGAGCAGGAACTCCACGGTGCCGGCGTTCTCGTAGCCCACGGCCTTGGCTGCACGCACCGACAGGTCGCCGATGTAGGCGCGCTGTTCCGGGGTCAGTTGCGGGCTCGGCGCGATTTCGATCAGCTTCTGGTTGCGGCGCTGGATCGAGCAGTCGCGCTCGAACAGGTGCACCACGTTGCCAAAGCTGTCGCCGAGGATCTGCGCTTCGATATGTTTCGGGTTGACGATGCATTTTTCCAGGAACACTTCCGCCGAACCAAAGGCCTTGGTCGCTTCGGAAATCACCCGTGGAAAGGCTTGTTCAAGATCTTCTCGGCTGTCGCAGCGGCGAATACCCCGGCCGCCACCACCGGAGGTGGCCTTGAGCATGACTGGATAACCAATGCGGTCGCCTTCAACCAGGGCTTCGGCGATGTCTGCGACATTGCCTTCAGTCCCTGGGGTGACCGGCACGCCCGCCTTTATCATGCTGCGACGGGCTTCAGTCTTGTCGCCCATGCGGCGAATCACTTCAGCCGACGGGCCAATGAACTTGATGCCGCGCTCTGCGCAGATATCGGCCAGTTCAGCGTTTTCCGAGAGGAAACCGTAACCGGGGTGCAAAGCATCGCAACCGGTTTCTACCGCCAGATTCACTAACTTGCGCGCATTCAGGTAACCGGCCAGTGGGTCGGCACCGATGCTGTGGGCTTCGTCCGCACGCTTGACGTGCAAGGCATGCCGGTCGGCGTCGGAGTAGACCGCGACCGAGCGAATGCCCATCTCGGCGCAGGCACGCACGATTCGTACGGCAATCTCACCACGGTTGGCGATCAGGATCTTTGTTATCACTTGGAGGTTCCCTTGAGCCGGTGGTACCCACGACCTGCTAGACCAGGTCGACGCGTGACTAAATGTTTCGATTTAGTCGCAGCCCCACACTAGCCCCCATGAGGGATTAACAAAAATGATTAATTATTGGGTCAGGCATAAGTAAAGACTTATAGTTGGCGCACCAGCCTGCGGTGAGAGCGCCTATAAAATGCGTAAGTCATTGATGCGTATGACATTGCGTCAATTGCAGATCTTCAATGAAGTCTGTGATCTGAGGTCCTACAGCCGCGCGGCTGAGGAAATGTCCCTCACACAACCTGCCGTGAGCCTACAGATTCGTCAACTTGAGGAGCTGATCGGTCAACCTTTGTTCGATTACGTCGGCAAAAAGCTCTACATGACCGAGGCAGCGGAAGCGCTTCAGCGCGCCAGCCGGGACATTTTCGGCCGCCTGGAAAACCTCGATATGCAGCTGTCGGACATGCAGGGCTCGTTGCAAGGTCAGCTGAAACTGGCGGTGGAATCCAGCGCCAAGTACTTCGTGCCGCACCTGTTCGCCGCATTCAAACGCCAGCACCCGGAAGTGAACCTGCACCTGACGGTGGTCAACCGTGGTCAGGTCATCCGGCGCCTGTCGGATAACCGCGACGACCTGGTGATCATGTCGATGGTGCCGCAGGACATGGGCCTGGAGTTCCTGCCCTTTCTGAACAATCCGATTGTGGCGGTGGCGCCGCCGGACCATCCGCTGTGCCACATGGGACCGCTGCGTTTGCAGGATCTGGAGCCTTACACGCTGTTGATGCGCGAGCCAGGTTCCGGTACGCGGATGGCGTGCGAAGAGTATTTCAAAGAGAAGCGTGTGCACTTCACCCAGACCCAGGAGGTCGCGTCGGCGGAAGCCCAGCGTGAGTGCGTGTTGGCGGGCCTGGGCCTGGCGCTGTTGACGCGCCACGCCCTGAACCTGGAGTTGGCGACCGGCGCCCTGATTGAGCTGCCGGTCGAAGAGCTGCCGCTGTATCGCAGTTGGTGCCTGGTGCAGGCCAAAGCTAAACGCCTGTCACCGGTGGCGCACGCCTTCCTGGCGTTTATCCGCAGCGAACGGGTGCAGATCAGCGCGTTGGTTGAGCGTTTCGACGGGAAACTACCGGTGCTGCCTGCCAGTAATTGAGTTCCAGCTCGTCAGGAAAATCGCCAATCTCGGCCAGAAGCTGGCGGCGTTCGCAGCGATCTTCGATAGCACGGCGAAATTCCATGCGGCGCTGGTCTTCTTGCTGGCGACGGGTTTTGAGGGCGCTGTTGCGTTCTTCGTAGGGCTGGGCCATTGCAGGTCTCCCAAGTCGAGTACGGGAGTTACACGATGAACGCTGGGGATGACGGTTTGGCGGCGGGTGGGTTACAGAGAGATGAAAGTTGTCGTATTTGAGGACGCCTTCGCGGGCAAGCCTCGCTCCTACAGTTATCGCGTACCTGTAGGAGCGAGGCTTGCCCGCGAAGAGGCCCTCAAGACAAATAAGGAATCAATCGTCCAGCGCTTTCACCGATTTAGGCGAAAGCCGCAAGCTGCGCAGGCTGCGCTTGACGCTCTTGAGGTGGTTGACCAGGCTCGGCCCGCGCGCCATGGCCACGCCCATCGCCAACACGTCGATCACCACCAGGTGGGCGATGCGCGAGGTCAGCGGTGTATAGATTTCGGTGTCTTCGTGCACGTCGATCGCCAGGTTGACGGTCGACAGCTCGGCCAACGGCGTCTGGCTCGGGCACAAGGTGATCAGCGAGGCGCCGCTTTCGCGCACCAGATTGGCGGTGATCAACAAATCCTTGGAACGGCCCGACTGGGAAATACAGATCGCCACGTCGGTCGGCTTCAGGGTCACGGCCGACATCGCCTGCATGTGCGGGTCGGAATACGCGGCTGCCGTCAGCAGCAATCGAAAGAACTTATGCTGAGCATCCGCCGCCACCGCACCCGACGCGCCAAAGCCATAGAACTCGACCCGCTGCGCTTGGGACATCAGCGACACCGCCCGCTGCAATTCCACCGGATCGAGCTTCTCGCGAACCTCCATCAAGGTATGCAACGTAGTGTCGAAAATTTTCAGGCTGTAGTCAGCGACCGAATCGTCTTCATGAATCGCGAACTGCCCGAAACTCGCACCGGCCGCCAGGCTCTGCGCCAGCTTCAGCTTCAAATCCTGGAAACCCGAGCAACCGATGGCGCGGCAAAAGCGCACGATGGTCGGCTCGCTGATGCCCACGCTGTGGGCCAGGTCAGCCATGGAGCTGTGCATCACCGCCGCAGGATCAAGCAGCACGTGGTCGGCGACCTTGAGCTCCGACTTGCGTAACAGGTGACGGGACTGGGCGATGTGTTGCAGCAGATTCAAAGGGGTCGACTCTTTGTTATTGGCAGTTGCCGGGGATGTAGCACGCTTGTAGTTATACTACATGAATCGGCTTTTTGCCTGCTCAATGCGTAACTCAATGTCCCCATTCCACGCGTCGCGCGCTCCATGTAGCACCTTTGGCCCTTGTAGCAGCTGGCGCAGCCTGCGTTCGGCTGCGCAGCAGTCGCGAAACCTGAATACCAAATTTCCCTATTCGATCGCATAACGTCCATTCACGACTGCTTCGCAGCCGAACGCAGGCTGCGCCAGCTGCTACAAAGGGTTTGCGTCCGTGCGCAGCAGCTCACCCAGATCAGCCGCTTCCACCGGCCGACTGATCAAATAACCCTGCACTTCATCGCAGTGCTCGGCTTGCAGAAACTCCAGCTGCTCGACACGCTCCACGCCTTCGGCCACGACTTTGAGCGACAAGCCGTGGGCCATGGCAATGATCGCCCGGGTAATCGCCGCATCCTCGCCACCCTCCCCCAAGCCACGGATAAACGCCTGATCAATCTTCACGTAATCCACCGGGATGCGCTTGAGGTAGCTCAGGGATGAATACCCGGTGCCGAAATCGTCGATCGCCAGCTTCACCCCCAGATCGCGCAACTGTTGGAAGGTCGCGATGATGTGTTCGACGCTGTCCAGCAATTGGCTTTCGGTCAGTTCCAGCTCCAGGTAATGCGGCGCCAGGCCGGTTTCCTCCAGTACCTGACGCACCAGGCTGACCAGTTTGCCCTGGCGTAATTGATGTACCGACAGGTTGACCGATACACGGATCGGCTCAAGCCCCTGGCGCTGCCATTCGCAGGCTTGCCAGCAAGCCTGGCGCAACACGAACTCACCGATCGGGCCAATCAACCCGGTTTCCTCGGCCAGGCCAATGAAATCGTTGGGCGGCACTCGCCCCATGGTCGGATGATCCCAGCGCACCAGCGCTTCGGCAGCGTTCAATCGGCCAGTGGCGAGGCACAGTTTCGGTTGGTAAAACACCTTCAGCTGTTTTTCTTCGATGGCTTTGCGCAGCTGGTTTTCGAGCTGCAAACGCTCAAGCGTGCTGGCTTGCAGACTGTCGGTATAAAACTGGAAGTTGTTGCCGCCCAAGTGCTTGGCGTGCTGCATGGCCATGTTCGACTGACTGACCAACGCGGAAATCTCCCGCGCATTGTCCGGCAACAGGCTGATGCCCATGGACGCGCTGACCACCAGCTCATGCCCTTCAACCGTAACCGGCAAACGCAGTTTGCTCGACAAGCGGGTCGCCACTCGGGCCAGGCTCGACAGGTTGCCGTAGGCATCGAACAACACCGCGAACTCATCGCCGGAAAGCCGTGCGATGGTGTCCGCTTCCGGCAGCGCATTGACCAGCCGCCGGGCCATTTTCTGCAATAACTGGTCGGCGATTTCATGGCCGAGGCTGTCATTGAGCAGCTTGAAACGATCGAGATTGATGTGCAGCAATGCCAAACTGCGTCGCCCGCCCTGTCGCACCCGTTGATGCGCCTCGCGCAGCCGTTCGCGGAACAGCGAGCGGTTGGCCAGGCCGGTGAGTTCGTCGTAATGGGTCAGGTAGCGCATACGCTCTTCTGATTCACGCCGCGCAGAGAGATCGGCGAAGAAGCCGACAATATGGCTGACCTTTCCTCGACTATCGCGCACTGCGTTCAATTGCAGCCATTGCGGATACAGCTCGCCGTTCTTGCGGGTTTCCACCAGTTCGCCTTGCCAACTGCCGTGCTGCTCAAGGGCTTGGTGAATGGTGGCGTAATGTCGACGAGCATCGCGACTGCACGGCAACTCGACGACATTGCGCCCGAGCATGTCGTCGATGTCATAACCGGTGACGCGGCTGAAGGCTTGGTTGACAGCGATCAACGCGTAATTCGGGTCGAAAATCACGATGCCTTCGCTGGCCGCTTCGAACACCGTCGCCGCCAATTGCCGCTGTTCTTCCTGGCCTTTACTGGCGCTGATGTCGCGGCGGGTACCGACCATGCGCACAACCCGGCCGCTTTCGCTGCGCTCAACGGCGCGGCCTCGGTCCTCGATCCAGACCCAATGGCCATCGCCATGGCGCACCCGGTATTCGATCTGGTAATCCTCGCTGCGGCCCTTCAAATGTTCGACCAGCGCTCGTTTGAGGGGCGGCACGTCGTCGGGATGCAGCCGCGGCCGAAGGTGGCTGAGCATGGCGGTCACGTATTCCGGCGCCAGGCCGAACAGTTCCTGGATCTGCGTGTGATGGACTTCGTCGGTTTGCAGGTTCCAATCCCACAGTCCCAGCTCACTGGCCTTGAGCGCCAACGCCAGACGCGCTTCGCTCTTGCTCAAGGCTTGGGTGGCGGTGCTCAGTTCCTGGCTACGCTGGGCAACGCGGTTTTCCAGTTCGATCTGGGCTTCACGCAATTCTTCTTCGGCGCTGCGGCGCTGATCGATTTCCTTGGCCAGTTCGTGATTGAGTTGGTCGCCCTGGGTTTGCGCAAGCTGCAAATGCTCGATCAACGCCTGATTCTGGAAGCGCCGCAACAAGCCACGGTCAATGAGCCGATTGACCTGCCAGGCCACCACGCTCAAGGCGCCCAACAGAATCAGCCCGAACCAGCCCCACCCCTGCTGCTGCTCATCGCCGCCCCAGAACATATATCCGATGGCCGGCAACAGACAGGGCAAAGTAAAGGAGAGAAATGCGGGCAGGCTCACGGCGTAGGCCACGCTGGCCGAAAGCGCCGCCGCGCCGATCAGGCCGAAGACCCAGGCTTGTTGAATGAACGTGTCGGCGGGTACCAGAGCAATGCCGGCACCGGCGAGGGTCAGACCGGTCATGGCCGAACCCAGCAAAAACATGCGAATCCAGATCGGATGGGCCTGGCGGTTGGGGATCGCCGAATCGAAGGCCGCCACTTGAATCACCCGCAGCGCCACCAGTGACAACAACCAGACCAGCCAGACGCTGACCAGGAAGTAGCGCTGCGGGCTCCAGAGCAGACCGGCGCAGACCAGGCCATTGATCAGCATGAACAGCGTCGGCAACAGCGAACCCTGGTACAGCAGGCGCGTGCGTTCGACCGCCATTTCCATGGCGTACTGTTTGCGGATAACCCGGGGCTCTACAGAGGGGCCCGACAGGTCGGAGCTGAGGGTCATAGGCAATATTCTTGTTCTTATAATGAGCGTTGTTGAGCCCGAATTGTGCACGGAGCATACACAAGCAAGGGGCTGGACCAAACAGCTCCAGATCACAAAGTAGACCAAAGTATCGACCGCCGGCATCGCTGAAAAAGCGCCCGAGCGAGCCCCGCCGCCGCTTGCAGCCAGTGACCGACCGGTCGTCCCCCGTCGATCTTTCATCGGCTAATTCAAAGCGATGTTTGCCCGGTGTGGCGCCGCCCCCTAGAATGCCCCGATGCGCGATGATCTCTCCCTTTTGCTGAACTCCCTCAACGATGCCCAACGTCAGGCCGTAGCTGCCTCCGTGGGTCGTCAGTTGGTCCTGGCCGGTGCTGGCTCCGGTAAAACCCGAGTGCTGGTGCACCGTATCGCCTGGTTGATCCAGGTCGAAAACGCCTCACCCCACTCCATCCTGTCGGTGACCTTCACCAATAAGGCTGCTGCGGAAATGCGTCATCGCATCGAGCAGTTGATGGGGCTGAACCCGGCCGGCATGTGGGTCGGCACCTTCCACGGCCTGGCGCACCGATTGCTGCGGGCGCACTGGCAGGAAGCCAAGCTGAGCCAGACCTTCCAGATTCTCGACAGCGACGACCAGCAACGGCTGGTCAAGCGGGTGATCCGCGAGCTGGGCCTGGACGAACAACGCTGGCCGGCCCGTCAGGCCCAATGGTTCATCAACGGGCAGAAAGACGAAGGTCTGCGCCCGCAACACATTCAAGCCAGTGGCGACCTGTTCCTGGCCACCATGCGCAGCATTTATGAAGCCTACGAGGCCGCATGCGTGCGCGCTGGCGTCATCGACTTCTCCGAACTGCTGCTGCGCGCCCTCGACCTGTGGCGCGACAATCCAGGTCTGCTGGCGCATTACCAGAAGCGCTTCCGGCACATTCTGGTGGACGAGTTCCAGGACACCAACGCCGTGCAGTACGCCTGGTTGCGCCTACTGGCCAAGGGCGGCGACAGCCTGATGGTGGTCGGCGACGACGACCAGTCGATCTACGGCTGGCGCGGGGCGAAAATCGAGAACATCTATCAGTACTCCGACGACTTCCCGGACGCGGAAACCATTCGTCTGGAACAAAACTATCGCTCCACCGCCGGCATCCTCAAGGCCGCCAACGCCCTGATCGCGAACAACACCGGGCGCATGGGCAAAGAGTTGTGGACCGATGGCGGCGAAGGCGAAGCCATCAACTTGTACGCCGCATTCAACGAGCACGATGAAGCACGCTACGTGGTGGAAACCATCGAAAGCGCGCTGAAAACCGGCTTGGCCCGCAGCGATATCGCGATTTTGTACCGCTCCAACGCCCAATCCCGCGTTTTGGAAGAAGCGTTACTGCGCGAGCGCATTCCGTATCGCATTTATGGCGGTCAGCGCTTCTTCGAGCGGGCGGAAATCAAGAACGCCATGGCGTACCTGCGCTTGCTGGAAGGTCGTGGCAACGATGCGGCACTGGAGCGGGTGATCAACGTTCCGGCTCGCGGCATCGGCGAGAAAACCGTCGAAGCGATTCGCGACCACGCCCGTCACAGCGATGTGTCGATGTGGGAAGCCATGCGCCTGTTGGTCGCCAATAAAGGCCTGACCGGTCGTGCAGCCGGTGCGCTCGGGGCGTTTATCGAACTGATCGAGAACCTCGCCGCCAAGTGCATGGACATGCCGCTGCACTTGATGACCCAGACCGTCATCGAGCAGTCGGGGCTGATTGCCTATCACGAAGCGGAAAAAGGCGAAAAAGGCCAGGCTCGGGTAGAAAACCTTGAGGAACTGGTCAGCGCCGCGCGCAACTTCGAAAACGCTGAAGAAGACGAAGACCTGTCGCCGCTGTCAGCATTCCTCGGCCATGCGTCGCTGGAAGCTGGCGACACTCAGGCCGACGAGCATGAAGACAGCATTCAGTTGATGACCCTGCACAGCGCCAAAGGCCTGGAATTCCCTTACGTGTTCCTGGTGGGCATGGAAGAAGGCCTGTTCCCGCACAAGATGAGCCTGGAAGAACCCGGTCGTCTTGAAGAGGAGCGCCGCCTGGCCTACGTCGGTATCACCCGGGCCATGCAGAATCTGGTGATGACCTACGCTGAAACCCGACGCCTGTACGGCAGCGAGACCTACAACAAGGTCTCGCGTTTCGTACGGGAAGTGCCGAAAGGCCTGATCCAGGAAGTGCGGCTGTCCAACAGCGTCAGCCGTCCGTTCGGCGGCGGTCAGCAGCAGAGTTCCAGCAGTCTGTTCGGCGGCAGCGAGATCCCGGACACCGGTTTCAGCCTGGGCCAGGCCGTGCGGCATTCGGTGTTTGGCGACGGCGTGATCCTGAACTTCGAAGGCGCCGGAGCCCAGGCTCGGGTGCAGGTGAATTTTGGTGAAGGCAGCAAGTGGTTGATGCTGGGTTACGCGAAGCTGGAAGCGATCTAGTACAGCCAGATCGTTCCCACGCTCTGCGTGGGAATCCATCCCGTGGCGCTCCGCGTCACAGTGAACGCAGAGCGTCCATGGCGGCGTTACCACGCAGAGCGTGGGAACGATCAATGGAGGAACACTCATGGGATCAGGCTTTTTTTCCTCCTGGACATTCTGGGCCCTGTTGTCGGCGGTATTCGCTGCCATGACCGCCATCTTTGCGAAGATCGGCATCGAAAACGTCAATTCCGACTTCGCCACGCTCCTGCGCACAATGGTGGTGCTCGTCAGCCTGGCCTTGATTTTGTATGCCACGGGCCAATATCAGTCATTAGGATCAATCTCTGCCAGAAGCTATCTGTTCCTGCTGCTGTCGGGGCTGGCGACCGGTGCGTCATGGATCTGCTACTTCCGTGCGCTCAAACTCGGCCCGGCCTCGTTGGTCGCTCCCGTCGACAAACTCAGCGTGGTGCTGGTAGCGGTGCTTGGGGTGATCCTGCTGGGCGAAAGACTTGACCTGCGCCAATGGGGCGGCATCGGGTTGATCACGGCCGGTGTGGTCATGCTAGCGCTGCGACGCTAGGTTTCCTTCCTACAAAGCTTATCCACTTGTCCTACGGACGAAAGGTAAAAGGCCCTATTGCGCTGACTGAAGCTGAACGCAACCTGTCAGGCAAAAGCCCGAAACACTCTGCCGCTAGCCAGTGACACTTCAGCTGTGCAACATGGCCCGCGTGCAATCCACAAATGGGAATTCCCCTTATGAAACGTTTTCTTAGCATCGCCATGGCGCTGTGTATCGGCCTGACGATGAGCCTCGACGCCAATGCCAAACGCTTTGGCGGCGGCAAAAGCGCCGGCGCTGCGCCGACCCACCAGACCAGCCAGATGGCGCCTTCTTCGGCTGCGGGCGGCGCTGCTGCTACCGCAGGTGCTGCCGGTGCCGCTGGCGCTGCGGCCAAGGCCGGCGGTGCTTCGCGCTGGCTCGGCCCTCTCGCCGGTCTCGCGGCCGGTGGCCTGCTGGCCTCCATGTTCATGGGCGGCGGCTTCCAGGGCATGCAGATCTTCGACATCCTGATCATGGCTGTCATCGCCTTCCTGATCTTCCGTTTCATCGCCGCACGTCGCCGCAAGCAACAGGAGCACCTGGCTCCGGCCGGCGCGCCGATGCATCGCGAAACGTTCGAGAACAAGCCGGCCGGCGGTTCGATCTTCGGTGGCTCGGCAGCTCCTGCCGCTCGTCCGGTGATCAACGCTCCCGCCTGGTTCAATGAACAGAACTTCATCGAAGCGGCCCGCAACCACTTCCAGTCGCTGCAGCAGCACTGGGACGCCAACGAAATGGACAAGATCGCCGAGTTCGTGACCCCGCAAATGCTGGAGTTCCTCAAGCGCGAACGTGCCGATCTGGGCGACGGTTTCCAGTCGACCTACATTGATAACCTCAATGTTCAACTGGACGGCGTGGATGATCGTGCGGACAAGACCATCGCCACCCTGACCTTCAGCGGTGTGTCGAAAACCTCGCGTTTCGACCAGGGCGAAGTGTTCAGCGAAAGCTGGAACATGGAGCGTGCACAGGGCGAGAACCAGCCTTGGCTGGTCGCCGGTATCCGCCAGAACGGCTGAACCGACGCGCGTTAAGCCTGTCGCAATGTTATCCCCATAAAAAGCCCCGGCCTCGGCCGGGGTTTTCTATTTCGCGGTTGCATCTATAGCGAGCTACTGTATAAACCGCCCCAACTAAACCGCGCCATCAAGCAAGAGGATCCCGGACGTGGAAGAAATCATCGAACAACTGCGTGAAGCCAACGAACCGGTACCGGTCCCCTTGGAGTTGCCCGACGAAGATCAGATCGTGGAAATCGAAGAACAGCTGTTCATCGACATCCCGTTCGTCTTCAGAGAATTTTTGCTGACCGTCAGCGATGTGGTCTACGGCAGCCTGGAGCCGGTCACCGTGACCGACCCGCAATCCCACACCTACCTGCCGGACGTTGCCGCCAACGCCTGGGACGCGGGTGTTGACCGCAGCATGATCCCGATCTGCCAGGACGGTGACGACTACTACCTGGTCGAAGAAGACGGCACCGTGGTGCTGTGGCAAGCCGAAGAAGAACTGATTGCCGAAGAAACCTGGGAATCGGTTTGGCACTGGGCGCGGGACGTCTGGCTGGAAAGCTGATCATTCCGACTTGCACCCTGTAGCAGCCGCCGAAGGCTGCGTCCGGCTGCGAAGCAGTCGTAAGGTTTACCTGGAACACCGCGCTGACTGATTTTACGACTGCTGCGCAGCCGGACGCAGGCAGCGCCAGCTGCTACAGGTCTGACTTCAATGCCCGGACGCATCCTTGTGGTTGTCCAGGGTTTCCAGCAAGGCCACCTGCATGCGCGTGTGCACGCGGATGAACCAGCGCCAGAGCAGCGCCGCTACGGCGGCCGTGACCACGGCGATCAGCACCAGCAACTTGTTGGTCGGCAGAATACTGGCCGACAAGGCTGCCAGCAGCAGGAAAATCACCAGCAGCGAGAGGATCGGGATCACTTCGGCGATTACCCGGCGCACTCGCTGCGTGTGACGGCCAGCCATCTCCGGTTTCACGCCCATCTCCGCCAACAGCATCGACAGCGCCTTGAGCTTGCGATAGGCAGCGATCAGGAACGGCAGCGACAACAGCAACGCCCCGCCCCAGATCAACGCTTTCTGCCAACTCGGCTCGCTGATCCAGGCTTGCAGGTACACCGACATGCGCTCGGCGAAAAACGCGCCCGAAAAGAAGATCGCGATCACCAGCGCCAGATTGACCCCCACCTGCAACAGAATCCGCCGAATCATCGACGCCAGCAGCGCGCCCTCGCCTTGCGGCTGAATGCTGCGCAGCCATTCGCCATACATCCCCAGCACGCGGCTCAGGCGCCCCGGCATGACCGCTGCGAGCTTGATCGACAGTGGGTCGGCGGCGCGGATCAGGTATGGCGTCAGCAGCGTGGTAATCACCGACACCGCCACGGCCACTGGATAGAGGAAATTGCTGGTGACCTGCAGCGTCATGCCCAACGCGGCAATGATGAAGGAAAATTCGCCAATCTGTGACAGACCCATCCCGACACGCAGTGAGGTGCGTCCGTCATTGCCGGCGATAAAGGCGCCGAGGCCGCAGGACAACATCTTGCCCAACACCACCGCCACGGTAATCACCGCGATCGGCCAGGCGTATTGCAGCAGGATCAGCGGGTCGAGCATCAACCCGATGGCGACGAAGAAAATCGCGCTGAACAGGTCGCGAACCGGCTCGATCAAGCGTTCGATTTTCAGCAATTGCCGGGATTCGGCCATGATCGCGCCAATCAGGAAGGCGCCGAGGACCATGCTGTATTCGAGCTTGACCACCAGCAGGCAGAAGCCGAAACACAGGCCCAGTACAGTGATCAGCAACATCTCGTTGCTTTCGAATTTAGCCACGTAGGCCAACAGCCGCGGCACCAGCAGGATGCCGATGACCAGTGCGACGATCATGAACAGCGAGAGTTTGCCGACCGTGGAGAACACTTCGCCCGAGCTGACGGTGCCGCTGACGGCGATGCTCGACAGCAAGGCGATGATGCCGATGCCGAGGATGTCTTCGACAATCAGCACGCCGAAGATCAATTGGGCGAAACGCTCGTTCTTCATCTTCAGGTCGTTGAGGGCCTTGACGATGATAGTGGTTGAGGAAATCGCCAGGATCGCGCCGAGGAACAGCGAATCCATGGTGTTCCAGTCGAACCAGCGGCCGATTTCATAGCCGATCCAGATCATCAGCACGATTTCCAGGAACGCCGCGATAAACGCTGTGGCGCCGACCTTGAACAGTTTGCGCAGGCTGAACTCCAGGCCCAGGCAGAACATCAGGAAAATCACCCCGAGTTCGGCGAGGGTCTTGATGGTCTCTTCATCGTGGATCAGGCCGAACGGCGGTGTGTGCGGGCCGATGATGAAGCCGGCGACGATGTAGCCGAGGACCACCGGTTGCTTGAACCGGTGAAAGAGCACGGTCACCACACCCGCGACCAACATGATCACTGCCAAATCCTGGATGAAACTGATGGCATGCATGGTATGGGGCTCCTTGAAATCGACTTCCCGGAGCGTAACACCGCGACTTCCGGCAGAAAGGCGGTGCAATATATGGAAACAGATCGATCCGCGCGTGACGGCAGCCCCCTGCCCGGCGTCCCGATAACTGTTGGTTTTGAAAAACCGACCACGCACCCGCAGAGGTGCGCTCCCGAAATCCTGCCTTGACCCGTGAGAACGCTATGGAACCCGGAAACGCCCAACTGTCGATGACGGTATTGATGACCCCCGACATGGCCAACTTCTCTGGCAATGTCCACGGCGGCACCCTGCTCAAATACCTCGACGAAGTGGCCTACGCCTGCGCCAGCCGTTATGCCGGCCGCTACGTAGTGACCCTGTCGGTGGACCAGGTGATTTTCCGCGAGCCGATCCATGTCGGTGAACTGGTGACCTTCCTGGCTTCGGTCAACTACACCGGCAACACCTCCATGGAGGTGGGCATCAAGGTGGTGACCGAGAACATTCGCGAGCGCTCGGTGCGCCATACCAACAGTTGCTTCTTCACCATGGTCGCGGTGGATGACCAGCGCAAACCGGCCGTCGTCCCGCCGCTGCAACCGCAGAACAGCGAGGACAAGCGCCGGTTTATCCAGGCTCAGCAGCGTCGGCAGATTCGGCAGGAACTGGAAAAGCGGTATCAGGAGATCAAGGGCGACGCCTGATTTGTTTGACCTTTAGATCGGCATCGCGGGCAAGCCTTGCTCCACGGATTTGAGTCGTACACGCAATAGGCGTACGACTCGGACCCGTAGGAGCAAGGCTTGCCCGCGATTGCTTTTAAAGACTGATCGGCGTTGCTTCGAACCGCACCCGCGGATGCGCGATCCGGTCCTGCGCCCGCACCAGTTCCAGCTCATAGCTGGCACAAGCCTGGGTTTCCAGCAGCACTTCATGCACGGCGGCTGCGGTGAATTCGAACGCCGCCACCAGGCTGTCCCCCAACAGAATACGGGCCAGGAACAACCCGGACGTCAGGTCACCGACACCTACCGGCTGACGCGGGAACGCCAGCAACGGCCTACGCAAATGCCAACTTCCCTCAGCGGTCACCAGCAGCATCTCGAACACCTCTTCAGGCTTGCCGGGATAATCCAGGTGTTTGACCAGCACCGCCTTCGGACCGCGCGCCAACAACGCTCGCGCCATGGCCAGGCAATCGAACAGCGACTGTGGCTTGCGCCCCGAGAAGCTGTCCAGCTCCAACTGATTCGGGCACATGAAGTCTGCCACGGCGGCCGCTTCCTCCAGCAGGAAGTCACTGACCTCGGCCGGCACGCTGCAACCCTTCTCCGGGTGGCCCATCACCGGGTCGCACAGGTACAGCGCCTTCGGGTTGACCGACTTGATCCGCGCCACGCCCGTGAGGATCGCCCGGCCCTGCGCCGCACTGCCAAGATAACCGGACAGCACTGCATCGCAGCTGCCCAACTCGCCAATCGCCGCGATCCCTTCCACCAGTTCGGGGATTTGATGAGGCGGCAATATTTCACCCGCCCATTGCCCGTATTGCGTGTGATTGGAGAATTGCACAGTGTTGAGCGGCCAGACATTCACCCCGACCCGCTGCATCGGGAAAACCGCGGCGCTGTTGCCAGCGTGGCCGAACACCACGTGGGACTGGATGGCGAGCAGATGGGGCGTACGTTTCATGCGGTGAGTTTCCGTAAAACGATTGAAATTCGAGCCGCGCAGTATGCGACTAAACACAGCCTGTACGACAGACCGGCGACACAGTTAAGCTGGCACTATCTTGTTGGAGCACTTTGTTGATGCTGACCCTTGGAAATATCTTCGTGCTGATGCTGCTCGCCACTGGCGCCGCATGGCTGTGGCATAACCATGGCTTGCGCGAGCGCGCGCTGGAGCGGGTCAAGCAGCATTGCGCCAAGCTCGAAATCGAGTTGCTCGATGGCAACGTGGCGCTGAAAAAGATCGGCTTTATCAAAGATGCCAACGGTCGTCGACGGCTGGCGCGGGTGTATAACTTCGAGTTCACCGTGACTGGCGAAACCCGTCATACCGGGACCATTACCCAATTCGGTGCGCACAGCGCGCAGATTGAGCTGGCACCCTACCCGATGCCGTTTGACGACACGCCGCCAGTGGTCGAGGTGGTGAAACCGCGGGGTGAAGTGATTGAGATGAGTCAGTGGCGGCAGGAACACACGAAGTGGCGTCCGTGATCTTTTGACCTTCAACCCATCCGGCAATTGGCCAAATCTCTTTGCAGCGACGCAACATCCTGCGACTCACTAAAAATCAGCTCAATTCGCGAATCCTGCCGCCATTCACTCGTCTGCCAATCCAACACCGAGTTATCCACCGCATTCACTGAAACCCAACCGCCGCCACTGTGGATAACCAGCTTCGCCCGTCGCCAGGCTAGGCTCTCAAGCCATTGAGCAACGAGCGCGATATCGAATATCTGACCCGGATGCCAGCGCCAACCAATACTCCAGCCACCCTCCTGTGCCTGGCTCAAGCAAATCGGAAACGCGGGATCAGTCCAGATCGCCGGCATCTGCGCCAATCCCTTAGGGACGACGAAGTTATCCACACCCACGACAGCCTGACTCTCAAGCCCCGGCAACTCGCTCAATGGCAAGACCGCTTGTTGCGTCCAGTACAGGGCGCGCGCCGGTAACTGCGCGGCGATTCGCTGACGATCAGCGTCATCGAGGTTTTCTGACTTGTTCAACAGCAACAACCCCGCGCTGTTCAACGCCTCCTGTTGCGCCGCCGGCAGCGGTTTCCCGGCCGCCAGCGCCTGGGCATCCAGCACCAGCACACAAGGCTGCACCGCCAACACCCCAAGCCATGGCGCCTCGCTCAACTGCCGCAACAACTGGGCAGGATGCCCCAGCCCGGAGGGCTCTATAAACAGCCGATCCGGCCGCGCCTTGCGCAACAACCGCCCGAGGCCGATCTGGAACGGCGCGCCATTGACGCAACACAAACAGCCCCCGGCCACTTCACCCAGTGCGATACCATCGGCGTCCTGGGTCAGCAACGCGGCGTCGAGGCCGATCTGGCCGAACTCGTTGATCAGCACCGCCCAGCGCTCATTCGCCGGCCGCTGCGCCAGCAGGTGCTTGATCAGGCTGGTCTTGCCGGCGCCCAACGGGCCGGCAATGACGTGAGTGGGGATGTTCTGCAACATGATCGAAGGTTTCTGAGGAGGTAGAGGATGCGGTTGATGGGATTGTCGTTGCTATTGGCATTGACGTCGGGCGAGGTGTTGGCCCAGGCGTGTGTGGTCCATAGCACGGCGGAACGGCTCGATGTGAAAGTCTGCCAGCAGAACCGCAACATCCCGGAAAAACTTTTCGCTGACGGCTTCTGCCAGCCGAATCTTCCCGGGCAGAAAGTCGAGGTGCAATACGTCGACCAATGCCCCACCGGCGCTTTCGGGGTGTGCAGCAACGCCCAAGTCGCCAATATGCCCTACCGCCAGGATATTCACTATTACGGCGTGGCCACCGATGCGACGTATTTGCAGCCGTTTTGCGAGGCACAGAGCCAGGGTCACTGGCTCAAGCCCTAGTTGAGCCAGTCGAGTGTCAGGATCAACCGACGCTCGCCTGGTGCCGGTTCCGGCGAGCGATGGATCAAACCGAAACCTTCATTGCCGTGCCATTTCTCGCCTTTGAGTAGCGCCACATCGCCGCTGCTGACTTGCTGAATCTGCGACTGCGGTTCAGCTTCCGGTTTGCCCAGTTGCCGGCGATCCATCGCGCCTTCTTTCAGCCACTGGCTGCCGACGCCGGCATAGGTGGTGATCAGCCGAACCGGCACGTGATCGACATGGAAGCGTGGGCACATGGCCTTGTCCAGCACTCGCAGGCGCAGGCCGATGCGCTTTGCACCCAACAAACAGGCGAAGGCGCTGACCAGCCAGGAGACGTCGGCGATAAAGCCTTCGTAGCCTTCGAGGTCGCTGAAACTTGAGGCCAGTCCTTTGAGGTTGGGCGCAGCGTCTTCATTGGCGAGTTCCAGAGACAACGCCTCAGCCAATGGTTCGTTCAGTGACAGCAGCAAACGGCCGAAATCGGCGATATGCACCGGAAGTTGGCGCTGCCAGACGGCGAGATTGGCGTCGTCTTGCAGGATTTTTGTCAGCACTTTCGGGCTCGCGTCGTGGTGCTGCCGTATTGGCCGAGTCAGGGTCAGCATCAGGCCGCCTCTTCGTGCCAAGGGCCAAACGGATCCGGCAACAGGCGCCAGCTCTCGATCCCTTGGGCCATTTCATCGTCGGTCAGCAGGCAGTTGTCGAGTTCGGCGGTGAGTTGCGCGAAGTCGATGTTCTGGCCGATGAACACCAGTTCCTGACGGCAATCACCGGTGCTGGCGGTCCAGTTTTCCATGATCCCGGCAGTGCTTTCTTCATCCTGCGGCCATTGGGTTTTCGGCACGAAACGCCACCAGCGTCCGGCGAATCCGTGGCGCATCAAGCCACCAGCCTGGGACCAGCTGCCGGCGTCCATGTGCTTGCTGGCCAGCCAGAAAAAACCCTTGGAGCGCAGTAGTTTGCCGTTGACCCATGGGCGGTCGATAAAGCTGAAAAAACGCTGGGGATGAAACGGCCGACGCGCGCGATAGGCCGTCGAGGCGATGCCATATTCTTCGGTTTCCGCCACGTGTTCGCCGCGCAATTCCTGCAACCAGCCTGGCGCCTGGGCGGCTTTTTCGAAGTCGAAGCGGCCGGTGTTGAGGATCTTTTCCAGCGGAATTTCGCCCATGACCATCGGGATGATTTCCGCCTGTGAGTTAAGCCGTTCGAGGATCGCGATCAGCTCCTGGCGCTCGCTGCTGCTGATCAAATCGATCTTGCTGATCAGGATTACATCGGCGAATTCGATCTGCTCAATCAGCAGGTCAGTGATTGAGCGTTCGTCCTCCTCGCCCAGGGTTTCGCCGCGGGACGCGAGGCTTTCGGCGGCCTGGTAGTCGAGCAGGAAGTTCATGCCATCGACCACGGTGACCATGGTGTCGAGCCGCGCGATGTCGGCCAGGCTCTGGCCTTCTTCGTCGCGGAAGGTGAAGGTTTCCGCCACGGGCAGCGGCTCGGAAATGCCGGTGGATTCAATCAGCAGGTAATCGAACCGACCGTCCCTGGCGAGTTTGCTGACCTCCTCCAACAAGTCTTCGCGCAGGGTGCAGCAAATGCAGCCGTTGCTCATTTCCACGAGTTTTTCTTCGGCGCGGTTCAGGCTGACATCGCGTTGGACTTCGCTGCCGTCGATGTTGATTTCGCTCATGTCATTAACGATCACGGCAACGCGCAGGTTTTCGCGATTACGTAGTACGTAATTGAGCAACGTACTCTTGCCGGCGCCGAGAAAGCCCGACAGGACGGTCACGGGAAGACGATGGGGCATCAGGTATTCCTCACAGGATGTGGCCGGTCGAATCGCCGGTGGATGGCGTTCGCGCAGCTCTTCACGTTCTTGGGGCACAAGGGATGGCGTGTTTTTAATGTTATAGTATAACAACACAAACAAGCCACTCCCTCTTGTCCGCCATGACGAAGAGCACGATGCTTGAACCTGTTCGCTCCTTGAGAAATGCCATGGGAAACGTACTGAAGTGCGCGCTGTTGAGCCTTTCGCTAGTAATCGCCGCCGATGCCTGGGGACAAATCCCGAGCCTGGCCAAATGTACCCGCAGCGCCAATCTGCTCGCGTGTGTCGATCCCGATGGCAACGCCTACAGCGTCAACACCGTCGGCAGCACGATCTACCTGCGAGGTTTTGAGGTGACCGGCAAACGCTATTGGGCGCAGACCAGCAGTCGCTATGGGCAGCTGACATTTTTCACCGGCCTCGCCTCCGATGGCGAAGCCTGGGTCGGCTACAGTCGCCGGGTTGGCTGGACCACCATCAATCGGTTTTCCAGCTCCGGCGGCAGCAGTGGCAAGTTCACGTGTAGCCGGATTACTGGTTGCTAGACCTGCGCCTTTTTCTGCTCCTGCTGCCAGGCGATGTAGCTGTTCATCGGCGGATTCTTCTGGAAATAGCGCTGCAAACCTTCGAACAAACCGTCCGCCACGGCCTGCTGGTGCCGCGCTGTCACCAGCCGCTGACTGTCGCGGGCGTTGGAAATGAAGCCGGTTTCTACCAGGATCGACGGCACGTCCGGCGATTTCAGCACGGCAAATCCGGCCTGTTCCACGCGTTTTTGATGCAGTGTGGTGATGCCCGCCAGGCTGCCGAGCACGGTGCTGCCCAGTTGCAGGCTGGCGGCGATGGTCGCGTTCATCGACATGTCGAGAATCACCCCGGCGAGCATCGGATCCTTGTCCTTGAGATTGAGCAGGCTGGTGGCGCCCAACAGGTCCGCGCCGTTCTCGCGCTGCGCCATGAACCTGGCCGTGGCCGAGGTCGCGCCACCTTCGGACAGGCAGTACACCGAGGCGCCGGACGCGGTGAGCCGTGGCGCGGCATCGGCATGCACCGAGATGAACATGTCGGCATTGTGTTTGCGCGCGATCTCCACGCGTTTGCGTAGCGGCACGAAGAAGTCGTCGTTGCGCACCAGTTTCACGTCGAAGCCCTTCTCGCGTTTCAGTCGTTTGGCCAGCAACTGCGCGATCGACAGCACCACGTCTTTCTCCCGCTCACCTTTGGCGCCGATCGCACCGGGGTCTTTGCCGCCGTGGCCGGGGTCGACCACCACGATGATGTCGCGCTTGGGGTGGGCCTTGTCGATGATCGGCGCAGCGGCGATTTGCAGTGGAGCAGAGGCCTTCAGATCGAGCACCAGCCGATGACCCTGCCCGTCCTGGGGCGGCAATAAAAAGCTGTTGAGCTGCACCGGCTCGCTAAGATCCAGGACGATCCGCGTGTCGCCATGCCCGTAATGCCCGGAGCGAATGGAACGGATCACCGTGTTGTTCAGTGACAGCTGACTGAAATCACCACTGAGGTTCGCGCCACTCAGATCGATGATCAGCCGTTCGGGCGCGCTCAGGGAGAACGTCTTGAATTGCACCGGCCCGCTCAGATCGAACACCAATCGCAACTTGTCATCCGAACGCCAGAGCCGGGCGTTGCGAATCTGCGTGGCCGAAACACTAAAGGGCAAAGCGAAGGCCGCGCTGGCCAGGATCCAGTTGAGCAAGTGACGTCTGTGCATGGTGAAAGCCCGCTCGTGAAAAAGGCATCGTCGATTTGTATGTAATAATATAACATGCCAAATCAACTCCCACGATGGACCTGCTCATGAATGCGCTGACTCTGCCGGATATCGCCGCGCAGGCCTCACGCCAAGCCCTGCCACTGGAGTGGGTGGGCATGTGCGGCATTGCTCTTCCTGTTTTATTCGATGGCCAACGGCTGAGTGCGAAGGCGGATGCTGGCGTCAGTCTCGACGACGGTGAGGCGCGCGGCATTCATATGTCGCGGCTGTATCTGGCGCTGGAAGTGCTTGAGCAGGGAAACCTCACGCCGGGATTACTGCGTAGCGTGTTGCGGCGTTTTCTCGACAGCCATGAAGGATTGTCCTCCAGCGCTTACCTGAAAATTCACACCGATTTGCTGCTAAAAAGGCCGGCGTTGATCAGCCCATTGGCTGGCTGGAAAAGCTATCCCGTGACCATCGAGGCGCGATTAAAAAACGACATGTTCCACGTGGAACTAAAAATCGACGTGCCTTATTCCTCTACGTGCCCGTGTTCAGCCGCGTTGTCGCGCCAACTTATTCAACAACAATTCATCGATGATTTCGCCAATACGCCACTGCAACACGCCGACGTTTTAGCCTGGCTCGGTTCGACAAAAGGCATTGTCGCTACACCTCACAGCCAACGCAGTACCGCGCATTTGCAGCTGCGCCTGGACGATTACCTCGACGATTTACCGTTGATTGCGGTCATCAACGACGCCGAAGCCACCCTCGGCACAGCCGTGCAAACAGCGGTAAAACGCGCCGACGAACAAGCCTTCGCCTTGGCCAACGGTCAAAACCTGATGTTCTGCGAAGACGCGGCGCGGCGCTTGAACCTGGCCTTAAAACGCTCTCCAGGCATCAACGGATTTCACCTGCGAGTCGTGCACGCGGAAAGCCTTCACGCTCACGACGCCGTCGCCGAAAGTCGCTGGAACTGGGAGTCAGCCACATGATCCGTTGCCAATCCCTCCGCTGGGGCGCACCCGGTCAACCGCTAACGCCTGCCTTGGATTTCGAGCTATCCAAGGGCAGCCTGACCGCCGTAATTGGTGCCAACGGATCTGGCAAAAGCAGCCTGTTGAAAGTCATCGCCGGGCTGCAAAAACCCCTGGCCGGGAAAATTGAGCTGGGTGTTCCCCGCAAGGGAAGCCTGTCGTTCCTGCCCCAGCAACAACACCTGGACCGGCAATTCCCCATCAGCCTGCAAGAGCTGGTGGCTGCCGGATTCTGGGGCAGCAAACAACCCCCGGAAGTCCGCAGCCAACGCCTTACAAACGCCCTTGGCGATTGGTGCCTGAGTGGCCTGGAACATCGCCCATTAATGGCCCTCTCCGGCGGCGAATTACAGCGCGCCCTGCTCGCCCGATTAAGCCTCGCCGAAGCCCCCCTGCTGCTACTCGACGAACCCCACGCCGCCCTCGATGAACTCGGCCAGGAGCTACTGTGGAAACACATCCACACCTGGCACGCCGACGGTCGAACCCTGGTCGTCGTATGCCATGACCTCGCCGCCGTTCGCCAACACATCCCACACTCCCTGCTGATCAAAAGCAGCGGCTGCATCCTCGGCCCAAGCACTGAACTGATCCGCCAACAACCGCGAACGCAGGTGGCCTGATGCTCGCCGCCGCGCAACTTTGGCAACCGTTCCACGAGTTCGTATTCATGCGCCGGGCGCTGATCGGCGGTTTGGTTCTGGCGTGCAGCACCGCGCCGCTTGGCGTTTTTCTGATCCTGCGCCGCATGAGTCTGATCGGCGATGCGGTCGCCCACGGCATCTTGCCCGGTGCGGCATTGGGCTTCTGGTTCGCTGGGCTGAGTCTTCCTGCACTGACCATCGGCGGCCTCGGCGCCGGCCTGAGCATGGCCGGACTCGCGGCATGGATCACCCGCCGCACCGGCCTGCGAGAAGACGCCAGCCTCGCGGCGATCTACCCGATTTCCCTGGCCAGCGGCGTGCTGATTCTCGGCATCGCCGGCAAGCGTCTCGACCTTTTGCACCTGCTGTTCGGCTCCGCACTGGCGGTCGATGGCCCGACATTGACCGGCATGTTGTGGGTCTCCGGCTTCAGCCTGATCGCCATGGCGTTGATCTACAAGCCGCTGCTGCTGGACACCCTAGACCCGCTTTTCCTGCAAACCGTCAGCCGTCTCGGGCCACTCGCCCATGGGGTGTTTCTGACGCTCGTGGTGCTGAACCTGGTGATCGGTTTCCAGGCCATCGGCGCGCTGATGGTGGTCGGTTTGATGATGTTGCCCGCGGCTGCTTCGCGATTCTGGAGCCGACGATTACCGGTGTTGATGGCGATCGCCGCCCTGCTCGGCTGCCTCTCGGTGTGGTTCGGTTTGCTGCTGTCGTTCTACTACTCGCTGCCTAGCGGCCCGGCCATCGTGCTGGTGGCTGGGGGTTTGTATCTGCTGTCCGTGGTGTTCGGTCCGGTGCACGGCTTGCTGCGCCGCCCGCCTTTGCTCACATCCCAATGAGGTGTTTCCCGATGCGCGCTTTACTCGTGCTGTTCAGTTTGATGCTGTCGATGTCGCTGTCTGCCGCGGAAAAACTGCAGGTGGTCACCAGTTTCAGCATCCTCGCCGACATGACCCATCAGGTCGGCGGCGAGCATATCCAGATCACTAACATGGTTGGCCCGGACGCCGATGCCCACACCTACGAACCGACCCCGGACGATGCCAAAGCGCTGCTCAAGGCCAAGCTCATCATCAAAAACGGCCTCGGCTTCGAACCCTGGCTGGATCGCCTGGTGACCAGCACCGAAACCAAAGCGCCGGTGATTAGCGCCAGTCACGGCGTGATCCCTCGCTCGCTGGATGAAGACGGCGAAACCGTGCCCGACCCGCACGCCTGGCACAACCTCGCCAACACCGAGTTGTACATCGCCAACATCACCAAAGCGCTGATCGCGGCCGATCCGTCGAACAAGGCCGACTACCAGCGCAACAGCCAGGCCTACCTGAAACAGATCTACGCCCTGCTCGCCGAAGCCAAGGCCAAGCTCGGTTCGCTGCCACCGGGCAACCGCAAGATCGTCACCTCCCACGATGCGTTCGGCTACCTCGGCCAGGCTTACGGCATCGACTTCATGGCGCCGCAAGGTCTGTCCACCGAGCGTGAACCTTCCGCTGCGGAAGTAGCGGCGCTGATCACCCAAATCCGCCAAGCGAAAGTCAAAGCGGTGTTCATGGAAAACATCAAGGACGCGCGCCTGCTCAAACAGATTGCCGATGAAAGCGGCGCGCACATTGGCGGTACGCTGTACTCCGATGCACTCGCTGCGACTGGTCCGGCCAGCACCTTCGCCGGGTTGTTCGAATACAACCTCAACACCCTGTACGACGCGCTGAGCAAACCATGATCCGCAAGAATCCATCAGGTGATCTGCCGCTGATTGCGGAGTCCGCGTACGTGGATAAAACCGCGATCATCTGCGGCAAGGTGGTGATCGGCGAGAACGTCTTCGTCGGCCCCTACGCGGTAATCCGCGCCGACGAAGTCGATGCCTCGGGCGAGATGGAGCCGATCTCAATCGGCGCCAATTCGAACATTCAGGACGGCGTGGTCATCCATTCGAAGTCCGGCGCAGCGGTGACCATCGGCGAGTTCAGCTCCATCGCCCACCGCTCCATCGTCCACGGTCCCTGCACCGTCGGCGACCGGGTGTTCATTGGCTTCAACAGCGTGCTGTTCAACTGTTCGGTGGGTAACGGCTGTGTGGTGCGGCACAACTCGGTAGTCGACGGCCGGGACTTGCCCGCAGCCTTCTATGTGCCGTCCACTACTCGCATCGGCCCCGGCACCGACCTGTCGCAGTTCCCGCCGGTGAGTGTCAGCGCCTCGGAGTTTTCCGAGGATGTGGCGCGCACTAATGTCGATTTGGTGCGCGGCTACAAAGCGCTGCAGAACGAGTTCTGACCATGAGCAGCGTGCTGATTCGCAATGCCCGGTTGGTGAACGAAGGTCGCGCTTTCGATGGCGATCTGCTGGTGAGCAATGGTCGTATCGTCAAGATCGCCGGCAGCATTGAAGGCGAGAAGGCGAACGTGGAAATCGATGCCCGAGGTCAGTGGCTGCTGCCAGGCATGATCGACGACCAGGTGCATTTCCGTGATCCGGGGGCGCCGGACAAAGGCAGTTTCTACACCGAATCCCGAGCCGCAGTGGCCGGTGGCATTACCAGTTTCATGGACATGCCCAACACCAATCCCGCCACCCTGACGCTTGAAGCGCTGGTCGATAAAAAGCGCCGGGCGGCCATCAACTCCGTGGCCAATTACGGCTTTCACTTTGGTGTGAGCAACGACAACCTCGACACGGTTGCCGCGCTTAATCCTTGCGAAGTCGCCGGGGTGAAGGTGTTCATGGGCGCGTCCACCGGCAACATGCTGGTGGACGATCCGCGGATTCTCGAGCGGCTGTTCGCCGAAGTGCCGACGATCCTGTTGGCCCACTGCGAACACACGCCCAGCATCGACGCCAACGCGGCCACCCTGCGAGCGCTGTACGGTGAAAACATTACGGCCGAAGCCCATCCATTGATCCGCAACGCTGAGGCCTGCTTTCGCTCCTCCTCAATGGCCGTGGACCTGGCCAAACGTCACGGCACCCGCCTGCACGTTTTGCACCTGACCACGGCGCTGGAACTGGCGTTGTTCGAAGACAAACCACTGAGCCAGAAACCCATCACGGCCGAAGTCTGCCTGCACCATTTACTGTTCGATGATCGCGATTACCCGAGCCTCGGCAACCTGATCAAGTGCAACCCTGCGATCAAGTCCCGGACCGACCGCGATGCTTTACGCCAGGCTTTGTTAAGCAACCGATTGGATGTGATCGGCAGCGATCATGCGCCCCACACCTGGGCCGAAAAACAACGGCCGTACAACCAGGCGCCGTCCGGTCTGCCGCTGGTGCAACACGCCCTCCCCGCACTGTTGGAACTGGTGGCGGATGAAGTGCTGCCCATCACTACCCTCGTGGCCAAGACCAGTCACCGGGTTGCCGATCTGTTCGCCATTCCCGATCGCGGCTATCTGCGTGAAGGCTATTGGGCCGACCTGGTGCTGATCAAACCCGAGCCCGACGGTGTCGCCGTGTCCCAGCAACCGATCCTTTCGCAGTGCGGCTGGACGCCCTTCGCCCAGCAGCGTTTTCGTCACAGCGTCAGCACCACGCTGGTGTCGGGGCAAATTGCCTGGCACGCCAATCGTCTACATGACAGCTGCCAGGGTCTGCCCCTGCGCTTCATGCGCTAACCACCCAAGCCCCGAGAACAGCGATCATGATCCACATCACCCTGCCCGACGGCTCTTTGCGTGAATACGATCAACCACTGTCGGTCTATGAACTGGCGGCGAGTATCGGGCTCGCACTAGCCAAAGCGGCTGTGGCCGGGCGAGTGGACGGGGTGTTGGTGGACTGTGGGTTCATAATCCAGGGCGATGCGCGGGTCAGTATTGTCACGCCTCAGGAGCCGGATGGGCTGGAGATACTGCGCCGCTCCTGTGCGCTGATGCTGGCCATGGCGGTCAAGCAGCTCCATCCCAGCGTCCTGTTGCTCAAGGGCTCGGCAATGGGCGACGGGTTCTTTTATGAGTTTGCGTTGCAGCGGATGTTAACGGTGGCTGACCTGACGCCGATCGAGGCGCGGATGCGCACGCTGGCGGCGACCAACCACTCCATTCGACAGCGGCCATTATCCGCAACCGAACAGCATTCGGTGTACTGCCTCGGCGACGGCGAGTACTTGTCCAAGGGACCGCACGTTCCTGCCACCAGAGTGCTGCAAGCCTTTACCCTGGATCATGTCGGCGGCACGTCGCTGCAACGGATATACGGCACTTGCTGGCCCAGCCAGGAAGAGTTGCAGCATTGGCGCGCACCACCGCACGTGATGGTCGTGAACATTGATGAGCACCAGATCGATTACACCCAATCGGTGACTGAACAGCTGCGACGCAGCGGGGTGCGCGCCCATGCGGATCTGCGTAACGAGAAGATCGGCCACAAGATTCGCCTGCACAGTGAACGCAACGTGCCCTATCTGTTAGTCGTCGGAGCGAAGGAAAAGGACGGCGGGTTTGTCAGTGTGCGCAGTTGTGGCGGGGAGGATTTTGGGCGGATGCGGATTGATGAGGTGTGCGGGTTTTTACATCCGAAAGATTGTGGGGTTTGAGCTGACGCTTTCGCGGGCAAGCCTCGCTCCTACAGACGGTGATCTCCGTAGGAGCGAGTCTTGCCCGCGAAGCTTTTAAGCTCTTGGCTTAACAGTCCCGCAATCCTGCCCCAGCCAAACCGCACGGGTATCCAGACTGCCCTTCTGCTGAATCCCGGTCGCATTGAACGTGCCGTTGACCTTGGTGGTGAACTCACGATCACTGAGGAACGTAGCCACACCCGCACCTTGCGCTTTCGGGCAGCTGAAGCGGAATTTCCACTGGTTGCCGGTGCGGTCAGTGATTTCCTGCTTGCAGCCCGATTGCGGATCCGTCAGCGGAATATTATCGGAGGCGACTTGAGCCTGCGTCAGGCACGCACGAATTCCTTTGCCGCCCATGGTGATGCCCTGCTTTTCCAGTTGCGCCCGTTGTTCCGGGGTCATCTGGCTTTGCAACTGGCCGAGGATCAGTTGCAGATCCGGCAGGTTTTGGTTATCGACCTGCATGTTGCTCGTGGTCAATTCCCACAGACCCGGCTGCAGCATCTGCGCCTGAGCAGCCACGGGGAGGGACAAACCAAGGGCCATGGCCAAACCCAGCAGACGAACGTTCATCGAGTAACTCCTGATCAATAGTGGCCGTTAGACGTCAGCCATGTGCTTCGGTTCATGGGCCAATTAAATAGCGACATTCTGCACGGAACATGGTCTTTTACGTATTGAATCTTCAGGAGCAAGGTTGCCCCATGGATTATTTTGGACCGCATGTTTTCGGTTATCTGATCGCACTATTGCACTCGCTGGGCCTGATTGCCGCCATTCACGCCGTGCTGACCGTTCGGACCGCCCAAGGCTCGATCGCCTGGGCCCTGTCGTTGCTGTTCATTCCCTACCTGACACTCATTCCTTACCTGGTCTTCGGCCGTAGTACCTTCGATGGCTACATCAACGCGCGGCGCCAGGCCAACGAAGAAATGCGCAAGGCCATCTCCGAGCTGAACTGGCGTCCCTGGGTCGAAGAAGCCCTGACCGCCCGCGCTTCCAATGCCTACGCCTCCTTGAGAGCGATGCCGAAACTGGGGCGCATGCCGTGCCTGGCGAACAATGAAGTGCGCCTGCTGATCAACGGCACGGCCACCTTCGAAGCGATTTTCGAAGCCATCAGCAACGCGAAGGAAGCAGTGCTGATCCAGTTCTTCATCATCCACGACGACCGCCTCGGCCAGCGTCTGCAAACCCTGCTGCTGAAAAAAGCCGCCGAAGGTGTGGCGGTTTATCTACTTTACGACCGCATCGGCAGCCACTCGTTGCCCCACAGCTACGTGCAGCCATTGCGTGACGCCGGCGTCGAGGTCAAAGCCTTCGCCACCCGCAGCGGCTGGCTCAACCGCTTCCAGGTCAACTTCCGTAATCACCGCAAGATCGTGGTGGTGGACGGTGTGCTCGGTTTTGTCGGCGGGCACAACGTCGGCGACGAATACATGGGCGAGAAACCACCCCTGGCGCCGTGGCGCGATACCCACGTGCAAGTGCGCGGGCCGGTGGTGGCGTGCATGCAGGAATCCTTTGCCGAAGACTGGTTCTGGGCCGCGCGCTCACTGCCGCCGTTGATCCTGCCGGACGTTTACCCGGACGACGGCGTACTGTGCCAATTACTCGCCAGCGGTCCGGCGGATTCCTACGAAACCTGTTCACTGTTCTTCGTCGAAGCCATCCATGCCGCGACGGAACGGGTGTGGATCACCAGCCCTTATTTCATCCCGGACGAAGCCGTTTTCGCTGCCTTACGCCTGGCGGTGCTACGCGGCGTCGATGTGCGATTGCTGCTGCCGTCACGACCGGATCACCGCATCGTCTACGCCGCGTCCAGCCTCTACGCTTTCGAAGCCGTGCGCGCAGGCGTGCGCGTGTTCCGTTACGAACCCGGATTCCTGCATCAGAAAGTGGTGTTGATCGACAGTGAGATCAGCGCCATCGGCAGCGCCAACCTGGACAACCGTTCATTCCGGCTGAATTTCGAAGTGATGTTGCTGACCGTCGACAGCGCGTTTGCCGCCGAGGTGGAGCAGATGCTCAACGATGACTTCGCCCAGGCCCATGAGATCGCCAAAGAAGAAAGCCGGGAGACCCACCGCCTGCAACAGATCGGCATGCGGGTCGCCCGGCTTATATCCCCGATACTTTAAGGGGTGTAGATGTCGTCGCGGGTCCAGGGCAGTTCATGGCTGCCATCCGGATGCGCTTTGACCGCGAGAATCTGGTGCAGGTTGATCCAGCCCTTGGCGAACGCATAAGCGCAGCCGGCCAGGTACAGTCGCCAGATCCGCAGCGCCTGTTGCGGCACCTCTTTGGCGGCGGCTTCCAGGTTGTCTTCCAGGCGTTCGCTCCAGTGGTCGAGGGTGCGTGCGTAATGCAGGCGCAGGCTCTCGACATCGACGATCTCCAGCCCGGCTTCGCTGATCTCGGCAGAGATCATCGACAGGTGCGGCAGCTCGCCGTTGGGGAACACATATTTCTCGATGAAATCGCCGGCACCGCGTCCCACCGGACGGCCATCGGTGTATTTGGCGGTGATCCCGTGATTCATCACCAGACCGCCCTCCTTCACCGCGCCGAACAGGATTTTGCAGTACTCGGCCAGGTTCGCATGACCGACGTGTTCAAACATGCCGACGCTGACCACCTTGTCGAAACGACCGTCCTGGGGCAAATCGCGGTAGTCGAGCAGTTGCAGCTCAATCAAATCCTCCAGGCCTTCTTCTTTAACCCGTTCCCGGGCCAGGGCCAGTTGCTCTTTACTCAGGGTGATCCCGAACACTTTCGCGCCAAATTCCCGGGCCGCATACCGCGCCAAACCGCCCCAGCCGCAACCGACATCCAGCAGGTACTCGCCCGGTTGCAGCCGCAACTTGCGGCACAAGTGCCGGAATTTAGCTTGCTGGGCTTGCTCCAGCGTTTCACTGCCGGTCTCGAAATAGGCGCAGGAATACGCCATGTCGCTGTCGAGCCACAACTGATAAAACGCATTGGAAAGGTCGTAGTGGTAGGAAATCGCCTTGGCGTCGGTTTCCTTGTCGTGGACGAGGCGAACCGGTTGACTGTCGGCGTCACCCAGCAATGCCTGGCTCCACTCATCGCAGACGCGGATCACATCGCTGATGGAGCCTTCCAGCTCAAGTTTGCCTTCGACAAACGCCGCTCCTAGCGCATCAAGGCTTGGATGGGTTAACTGGGAAACCATTTGTGGGTCCTTTACCACAATGGTGACGCTGGGCGTCGGGCCCAGATTGAATTCATGGCCGTCCCAGAGTCGCAGGCGAAGCGGTAACTGCAGATTCTGTAACGCCGGTGGAAGTTGCGCGAGCATGGAAAATCCCCCTTATTTCAGACGTCTGATGTGAGGGTAGACCATCCTAGAAAAATAGCTGGCTATCGATTTAATAGCCTTTTTCTATATAGCTCGCGACGCTTCAACCCGCCGTCGTGACTCTGAAAAACAATGGTCCACACCTAGATGACTACGCAGTGAGCACACAGTTCTAAAAAGTTTATGTCGACGATATCTCCCGGTTTAGAGCGTTCGCTACCGTATATCAGGCTTCATCTTTCAATTTGAGTAACGGCTCCTGAAATCGCAACAAACGCCCGGCGTTGCCCAAGACCAACAGCGTGCTCAAATTGTGCAGCAACGCGGCAATCATCGCCCCCGCTGCGCCGAGCCAGCCGAATGCGGCGAAGGCGACAA
Source organism: Pseudomonas sp. ADAK2 (assembly GCF_012935755.1). Taxonomy (GTDB): domain Bacteria; phylum Pseudomonadota; class Gammaproteobacteria; order Pseudomonadales; family Pseudomonadaceae; genus Aquipseudomonas. The sequence continues at coordinate 4,545,137 of NZ_CP052862.1, read as the reverse complement.
TCGCCAGGGTCCAACCCAGGCCGATGATTACATTGACCTGCAACGTCTGGCGGCATTGGCGACTCAAGCGCACGCAGGTGCCGAGCCGCCGCAGGTCACTGCCGATCAACACGATGTCCGCAGACGCCAGCGCAATGTCTGCCCCACCGGCGCCCATCGCCACGCCGACGACGCCGGCCTTCAGCGCCAGGGAGTCGTTGATGCCATCGCCGACCACCATCGGCCGGAAGCCGTTACCGATTTCCATCATCACCCGATTGAGTTTGTCTTCCGGCAAAGCCTGGGCTTCAACATCGCTGATACCGACATCCCGGGCCAGGGTATGCGCAACGCTTTGCCGATCCCCCGTGAGCAGCAACTGCCGTCCCAAACCGAGCTCGCGCAATTCATTCAAGGCAAAGCGTGCTTCCGGTTTGATGGTATCGGCCAGCAACAGCCAGGCGAGGAATTCACCGTTCAATGCCAATCCGGCAATCGGCCCGTCATGTTCCGGAACGGCCGAAGTGACAATACCCAATTGCGCGAACAGTTCGGGTCGCCCGAGCGCCGCCTCGCCCTGCTCGGTCATCGCCACCACGCCCAAACCCTGGCGCTCGTGAATGTCCGAGAGCAGCAGGAAATGCTCCTGAGTGACCAGGCTGGCCAACGCGCGACTGACCGGGTGACTGCTCGCCGAGCCAAGACTGGCAGCCAGTTTGAGGACGTGACTGCGGTCCTCCAACGGACTGTCGATGGATTGCAGGCGCAACGTGCCGAAGGTCAGCGTCCCGGTTTTATCCACCACCAGTGACGTCAGGTCCGCCAGCTCTTCGAGGAACGCCGAGCTGCGAATCAGGATCCCGTGACGCGCCGCCACCGCGACCCCGGCAATCGCCGTGGCCGGTGCCGACAACACCAGCGCACAGGGGCAAGCGGCGACCAACACCGCGAGCATCGCCTGAGCATCATTGGTGACGAACCAGGTTACCGCCGCCAGCAACAACACCAGCACCATGTAGCTGCCGGCGTATCGCTCGAGCAAACGGGTGATCGGCGGCTTGGAACGCTCGGCGCTTTGCATTAGCGCGATGACTTTGCCGAGGGTCGATTCGTTGCCAGTACGGGTCACTTCAATGCGCAGTAGGCCATCGAGGTTGATCGCGCCGCCGAATACAGTCATGCCGACCACCGCTTCCAACGGCACTGACTCACCAGTGATCGATGCCGTGTCGAGACTCGCTTGACCGGACAACACGCGGCCATCCGCCGGCACTCGATCACCGGCGCGCACCTCAACGAGGTCGCCAGCCTTGAGTGTGCCGTTATCGACTTCGATGATCACGCCATCAGCCTGAACCTTGCGCGCATGGCTGCGGGTCAGTTTGCCGAGGGCATGAATCGCTTCCTGGGAACCGATCACACTGCGCTCCTCCAGCACGTGGCCGAAGATCATGATGATCGGCAGCAACGCGGCGGTCAGCAAATCACCAGTGGCCCAAGCACCGAGCATCGCCAAGGCAATCAACTGATCGGTGATCCCGTGCAGGCTCGGATATCGCAAGCTGTACCAGGCCGAGCGCATCACCGGCACGGCCACCAGGATCGATGCAAAACCCAGCAGCAATTGGCTGACGCCGGTTTGCTCCGGCGACATCCAGCGCCAGATCAGACCTAGTGCGAGCAAGCCCAGAGCAAGCATGGCCAGGGTCAGTTGGCGCGCGGCGCTGCGTTGCTCGGCCGAGGACAACATGCTCGGTGCGGCGGCGGTGTGGGCGGTCATTGTGCAGCTCCCTGAATGATCAGGCGGGAATCGTCTTTCGGATCGACCGTGGTTACCGAGCCGGCCTGGCCGAGAATTTTCGGCATCCGCTCACGGTAAATGCGCAGCAGCATTTGTGGGTCAGTGCCCTGCTGTTGCGCGTTAGCCAGGCTCAATACTGTCGCGGTATCCGCCGAGGCTTTGGCCAGCCGTTCACTGGCTTGGGCGTGTGCAACTTGCAGCGCTCGGTCGGCTTGTTCGTTGGCGGCTTGGGTGAGTTTCTCGGCGTCGGTGCGAGCGTTAGCCACGGCTTTGTCGGCCTGCTGACTGGCGGTGAGTACGGCGTTGAATGCGTTGACCGCAGGGCCGGGCAGACTCGATTGCACATCGACTCGCGCGACTTCGATGCCGATCCCCTGCCCGGTCGCGGTCAATTCGGCGAGGCGTTGGTTGATGCCTTGCACCAGATCACCGCGCAGGCGTTCACGACGTTCGGCGGCTTTGTTACCGGCGCCGATCAGCTCGGGACGGGCCACTAGAATGGTGTCCAGATCTCGCGCAGCCGTGAGCGCCACAGCGCTGCGCGTGACCAGACGATCCAGCGCCGGCAGTACATGTTCACCTTGCAGCACGAAGTCGTACGGCGCAGTGACTTTATAAAACACCCGCACATCCAGTTGCACCACACCGGCATCACCGGTCAACAAATAACCGGAGCCGGCGAGCGCATCACTGAGCGGCGTGGCAAATGTCGCCACGCGATCCGCCTGCAACGCCACATCACTTCGCAGCAGATTTTCCACTCGACGCTCAATGACGCGATCCGCTGCCGGCAACAAAATCACCTGCTCAAATGGGCGCGGCCACGCCAACAACAGACCGGCATTTTGAATGCGATCCAGCGCACCAAAGTGCAAAACCACGGCGCGATTCTGCGGATCAATCTGCCGCACATTGGAGAATGCCCAAGCCAAAGCAGCCAGCACTGTGACCGCGTAAAGCGCCAAAAAAGCCAGACGCCCGGCCTGGATCCAGGGACTGCTTAACTCATTTGTTCCACGTGGAACCAAATTCATGGCTGCGACCCGGACTTGTTTTCGAGGCTCGGCGGACCGTCAACCAATACGCGGAACGGCGCGGCATCGGTGCGCAGAATCAATTTGGTGCCCGGTGAAACAATCGTGCCCAAGGTGTCGAGGGAGCGCAGCAGGTTGTAGAGCTGCGGCGATCCGGCATAGGCACGGCCGTAAATTTGCGCAGCTTCGACGCGGGATTGCGCTTCAATGTCGGCGGCTTTTACCGTGGCATCAGCCTGCACGATTCGCGCATCACGCTCGGCGGCGGAACGGATTTGCGCCGCTTCACGTTTGCCGATAGCCGTGCGTTCGGTGGCGATTGTTTCACGCTCGGCGCGCATGCGATCGACGGTGGCGGTGAGCGTTACCGATGGCAGCGTAAGACGTTCGATGCCAACTTGCAGTACGCGCACGCCATAAGTGGTGAGCAACTGCTGATCGATCTGCTGGCGCAACTGCGCTTCGAAATCGGCGATGTGCACTTGATTGGCATCGGTGTTCACCAGGTTCGCCAGGTCAAAACTGCTGGCGGTGGTTTCCAGCGCCGAACCGACGAAGGTGCGAATCTGCCGCGCCGCTTCATCCGGCTGGTTCTGCACGGCGCGCATAAAGCGCTGCACGTTGTCCGGATCACCCTGCACCTGCCACGCCACGTACGCCTGAACGATGATGCGCAAACCGTCCCGCGTGCCGACATCCTGCAAACCGCTGGACGTGGTTCGCAAGCGCAGGTCCACGGGAATCGCCGCTTCAAACGGCGCCGGCCAACGCCAGCCCAGGCCCGGCTCCAGCAATACCCGCGACGGATTGCCAAAACGGGTAATCACCGTGGCCTCCCCCGACCGCACTTGCACCAGGCTTGCCGCCGCGACGGCGAACGCCACCAGCAACGCCGCCCAGCCCATGCGTCGCCACGGAAATGGACCGGCTTCTTGTGGATCGCCATGGTGGTGATGGTGATGACCGTGGTGATGCCCGCCATGGCCGTGATCGTGGCCAGTGTGGTCATCGTGATCGTGAGTGTGGGACTGGCTCAATGGGTGGCTCCTGGCTGAGCGGTGTTACGCGGCGACGCGGGGTCAGCCGGCAGCGTGAACGTACGCAGGTCAATGGTCGGCGCATTGCTGCTGCCGCCCAGGCGATGATCGAGCACCAGTAGCTTGGCGTTCGCCAGGCCCTGGGTCAGTTGACTGAAATATTGCTCCAGCACAAAGGCCTGGCCAGCGCTGGCGTAAGCCTTGCGCTCGGCGCTGAAGCGCAGGTCCGATGCCTGCGCGGTCGCGTTGATTTCACGGGCATTGGCGGTGGCTTGATCGTGGGCGATGCTGGCCTGCAACTGCGCCTGATTGGTCGCCTCCGCCGCCGCACCGCGTTCACGGGAAATCAACGCCTGGGCGCCAATCTGCGCAGCCTGCACACCGTGATAGGCATTGGCAGCACCGGCCGGTGGATGAATCGCTTCGACCACGGTGGCGAGAATTTCCACGCCGCTGTCGAGTTTTTGCAGGTCCGTTTGTACGGCGCGACCGATCTCTTCGCCCAGCCCTACCCTGTCCTCGCCGAGCAAACCATCAAGCGTTCGCGAAGCAAAATCGTGCACTAGAATCCGGCTGGCGGTGCTGCGAATCAGCGTCGGCACATCAGCGCTGTTGTAGGTCGCGGCCAACGCATCCTTATCGCTGAGGCCAATGCGATAGACGAAACGCACGTCCATGTTGACGATCTGGAAGCTCTGTTTGTCGGCACGACTGCTGGCGATGACTTGGGATTTATCGTTCACATGACTGGCATCCCACAAGCGATTGGCAATCGCCGGGGCCGGACCTTCTGCCGGTTCGGTCACCACGGGTGCGGTGGCTTCACTGCTGGTGGCCAACTCATGGACCACGCCGTTCTCGACGCTCAGCACCCGACCCCACGGCCATGGCAAACCCGCATGCAAACCTGGGCCGAACACCTTGACCGGCTTACCGAAACGTTCATAGATCCCCCGTCCTTGCAGCGGTATTTCGTGAATACCGGTCAGCGCCCAACCGACAATCGCCACCACCGCCAGCACCGGAAAAAACGCCCGGCGCATGTAGGTGAAGGCCCAGATTTGTCGCAAGTCGATGCCGAAGCGGTTATGCAATTCATGCTGCAACGCCAGCAAGGGTTGCGGCGGCCAGCGCAGCATGTCGGCGACGAAGCTGCGCGCCAGCAATGACGGCTCAAGTTGTTCACGTTGCGGACTGAACAGCGACAGCACCGCGCGCAACAACAGTTCGACGGCCACCAACCCCGGCAGTAAACCAATCAGCACCGCCAGACGTACGGGCCAGACTGAGGCGTCATTGCCGAACAGCAGGCACAGCGCGCTCAGTACCAAACAAATAATCGCAACACGTGTGAGCTGCGCCAACGCCCCGGCCTCGGGCCATTCGGCGGTGTTTTCCTGGGCCAGTTGACGCTCCAGCACCAGCAAACCAAACGCCAGCAGCAGCGACAGCGCCGCGCCAATGCTGGCGGATAAACCCAGCGTGTCCGGCGTCAGCCCCAGGTTCCAGAACTGTTCGATGCTGAACAACGTCAACAACGCCCATCCCGCCAGCCAAAACGTCGGCGCACCAATCTGCGCCAGCATGTGCAGCCAACGCTGACTGAGCCGATCCAGCCATCGTTCGTACCAGCCCACCGGTGCGACCATTTCTTCGTCGACGACGACCGGCACCGACACGCTCGGATGCATCGCCTGCGCGCGCCATTGAGTTACCCACCACGCCGATTGCAGCCCAGCGACCAGCACCAGCAAACCGGCGCTCTGACTCACCAGCAGCGCAGCCCATAGCGACTGCGGCGCAAACAGCCCGGTGAAAAACGCCAGCAACAGCCCTACCGCCGCCACGGCGCTCAGGCCGATTGCGTACTGACGCAGCCGTCGCCCGTGAAACAGCGCTTGCTGAAAGCGCGGCAACCCGGCTACTTGCGTTCCATCGACATCAAGATCGACTTGCATACCACCCCAGTGTTTATCGTTGCTGACGTCGAACCCCGTCACATCTCGTTACCTTATAACGAAAGTGGTGAAATTTTCGTTCTAAATAGCTGTATCTAAAAGCGCGCAACCTGTCGATTAGCTGAAGCCTTGACCGAAATACCGCGCAACGCACATATTACGCTCGTAATTTTTATCAACAGCTACGGTTATCGATCCGGTCCCTTCACTCCAGGAGTAACAGCATGAGCACCTATGACATCGTGATTCTGGGCGGAGGCCCGGGCGGTTATAACGCGGCGATTCGCGCCGGCCAGTTGGGCCTCAAAGCCGCTTGCGTCGAAGGCCGCGTCACCCTCGGCGGCACCTGCCTGAACGTCGGCTGCATGCCGTCCAAGGCGCTGCTGCACGCCTCTGAACTGTATGACGCAGCCATGGGCGCGGAATTTGCCAACCTGGGGATCGAGGTCAAACCGACCCTTAACCTCGCGCAAATGATGAAGCAGAAAGATGAAAGCGTTGCCGGGCTGACCAAGGGCATCGAGTTTCTGTTTCGCAAGAACAAAGTCGACTGGATCAAAGGCTGGGGCCATATCGACGGGCCGGGCAAGGTCACTGTCACCGACAGCCAGGGTGCCAAGACCGAGCTGAGCGCCAAGGACATCATCATCGCCACCGGCTCGGAGCCCACTCCCCTGCCCGGCGTGGACATCGATAACCAACGCATTCTCGACTCCACCGGCGCGCTTTCCCTGGCTGAAGTGCCGAAGCATCTGGTGGTGATCGGCGCCGGGGTGATCGGCCTGGAGCTGGGTTCGGTCTGGCGGCGCCTGGGCGCGCAGGTGACGGTGGTCGAGTTTCTCGACCGGATCTGCCCCGGTGTCGACGGCGAGGCCGGTAAAACCCTGCAGCGCTCGCTGGCCAAGCAAGGCATCAGCTTCAAGTTGAGTTCGAAAGTCACCAGCGCCACCACCTCGGCCAACGGCGTGCAGCTCAGCGTCGAACCCGCCGCCGGGGGCACCGCCGAGTTGCTCGAAGCGGATTACGTGCTGGTGGCCATCGGGCGCCGGCCTTACACCCAAGGCCTGGGGCTGGAGAACGTCGGCCTCGCCACCGACAAACGCGGCATGCTCGCCAACAAAGGGCACCGTACCGAGGCGGCTGGCATTTGGGTGATCGGCGACGTCACGTCCGGGCCGATGCTCGCGCACAAGGCCGAAGACGAAGCCATGGCCTGCGTCGAGCAAATCGTCGGCAAGGCCGGCGAGGTCAATTACGACCTGATCCCCAACGTGATCTACACCAAACCGGAGCTGGCCAGCGTCGGCAAGACCGAAGAACAGCTCAAGGCCGAGGGCCGCGCCTACAAGGTGGGCAAGTTCCCGTTCACCGCCAACAGCCGGGCGAAGATCAATCACGAGACCGAAGGCTTCGCCAAAGTGCTGGCCGATGAGCGCACCGATGAAATCCTCGGCGTGCACCTGGTCGGCCCGAGCGTCAGTGAAATGATCGGCGAATATTGCGTGGCCATGGAGTTCAGCGCCTCCGCCGAGGACATTGCCCTGACCTGCCATCCGCACCCGACCCGCTCCGAGGCGTTGCGCCAGGCGGCGATGAATGTGGAGGGGATGGCGACGCAGATGTAATTTTTCGCAGATGATCGTTCCCACGCTCCGCGTGGGAACGATCCTAGCTCGCGGGTAAATGTTCTAAAGGCAACGCCCCTGGCGTCTTCACCGTGTGAATCGCAAAGTTGCTGCGGATATCACTCACCCCGGGCAACTTCAGCAACCGCCCGGTGAGGAACCGGTCATAGGCGCGCAGGTCCGGCACCACCACTTGCAGCAGAAAGTCCGATTCCCCGGACACCAGAAACGCCGAAATCACCTCCGGCAGCGCCGTCACCGCCTCGCGAAACGCGTCCGCCTGTTCATCGTTGTGCCGTTCGACCTTGACCCCGACAAACACCGTCAGCCCCAGCCCCACTTCGTCGCGATCGAGGTTGGCTTGATAGCCGCGAATCACCCCAGCCTCTTCGAGCATCCGCACTCGGCGCAAGCACGGTGAAGCCGACAAACCGATCTCATCCGCCAATTGCACATTGCTCAGGCGCCCGTCCCGTTGCAGAGCGGCGAGGATCTTGCGGTCGTAGGCGTCCAGTTTCATGGTTTGGCAGATTCCGATAGTCAGTGCGTCATAACGTGGCAGGTTATGCCAATCCAAACGGTTTTAGAAGCGAACTACGCAAGCACCTGCCCTGCCCTCCCGCCCTAGACTGACCCTACCAAATCGACAACGAATGGGGTGCAACGTGGCGGGACTCTGGCTGTTTTTCATGGCGCTGGCAGTGGTGTATCTGTTGCCCGGGCCGGACATGATCCTGCTGCTGCAAACCGGTGCCCGCCAGGGCAAAGGCGCGGCGCTGGCCACGGCGATTGGCCTGGGGATTGCGCGGGGTTGTCATGTGGCGTTGGCGGCGCTGGGGCTGGCGGCGCTGTTCAAAGCGGCGCCCTGGACGTTTGATGTGGTGCGCCTGGCCGGGGCCGCGTACCTGTTGTGGATCGGCATTCAATGCCTGCGCAGCACGATGCTGCCGAACCTGAATGGCGCTGGCACTACGGCCGAAAAACCACGCTGGCGCGAATCGATCCAGCGCGGTTTGCTGACCAACCTGCTCAACCCCAAGGCGTTGCTGTTCTGCTCGGTGTTGCTGCCGCAGTTCATCAATCCCCAGGCAGGGCCGGTGCTCGCGCAGTTCGCTACCCTTGGCGTGATGCTGGTCGGCGTTGGCTTGCTGTTCGACAGCGCCTACGCACTGGTCGGCGCCGCGCTGGGCCGCTGGCTGCAACGCAGTCCATCGGCCCAACGGGTCCAGCAATGGCTGTTCGGCAGCCTGTTGATCGGCTTCGCGGTGAGGCTGACCTTTGTTCAACAGGCTTGAACGTTACTGCGCCTTACGGCGACGGCGGTTGATCAGCAACAAGGCCGCCGCCACCACGATCACCACTGCGCCAATCTGCACCGGCTTCTTGTACGGCCGCAGCGTCGAACGCACGGAATCCGTGGCCTGGGTCACGTAGCGTTTGCTGGCGTTTTGAAAGTCCGGAGAAGGGCACTGATGGCCAAAGTCTGCGGCCCAGGTCACGTAAGGGCCTTCCTTGACGTAGCGTTGATAGAACGCGCTTTGCTCCTCAAGACTGGAATTCCACCCCGACGCCGCGCACAGCACTGCGGCGAAAGCCTGACTGGTGTGGGGTAAATTGTCGGCGGCGCGACTGGCCAAGGCCGTGGCGACGAATCGGTAGTGAAAGCGCACGTCTGGCTGAGCCGCGCTGGCCTGTTGGCGCTGGACTTCGCCCTCGGACACTAGCGGTCCGACTTTGAGCTCGGCAGTCTCCAGGCTGTAGTTACCGCCGAACAAACTGGCGTAATCCGGCGACATCTCATAGCCGAGGATCTCCATCCCCCACTCCCGCGCCAAGGCACCGGCGTTGAACAACGCGGCGGCCCGAGTGGTGGGCCACCAGGCAGCGTCGGCCTCTTGACGTAACTGTGCGTAGGCCTTGGCCTTGTTCTGCAGATCGACGTTGTCGAAGTAGCCCGGCGCTTCGTCGTAACGCTCCTCACGCAACAACCGCCGCCCGAGCAAATCGCGCAGGCTCGCGGCCACCGGCAACGGCACATAGTTGTCGCGTTCCGCCTGGGTCTGCGGCGGTACGGCCGGCACTTGCGTGTCGACGTAATGCTTGAGTTCATCCACGGTCAGCACTCGCTCGGCAACGGTGGCCGCATCGAGCCAGTAGATGCCCTTGCTGCGATAGAGCTGATCGAAGGCTTGCAGGTAATCACCGCGCTGCAAGGCGAGGATCGCGCTCTCACCCTCGACCCGGCATTTGGGCTGGACGATGATGCCTTCAAAATCCCAATCAGGCGTGGGCCGCTCGCCCCAGGATTCATTCTGCGGGAACGCCTGGGCCGCTTTCGCATAGGCTGCGGTGGCCGCGGTTTTGTCGCCCTCGCGCAGCGCCAGTTTGGCCCGCACCCACCAGGCCAGGCCGCCGTCGCCGGCGTGTTCGACGAAGGCCTTGGCGCTGGCGTAGTCGCCCTGTTGATAATTCAGGGCGGCCAGGCGATCGGCATTGTCGAGGCTGCCGCGGGTGCTGCCTTGCAGCAATTGAATGAGCTTTTTCTCGCCCGGCGGTTGTTCACCAAATGACCAGCCAACGCGACTGAGCAACGACGCAGTGACCAATTGCTGCACGGTTTTGCCTTTGAGCAACGCAGTCAATTCAGCATCGGGCAATGCCGTGAGTTCGCCCATCAACTGCTTGAGCGAGGCGTAACCCACCGCCGAACCGTGGATGTTTTGCGTGGCATAGAGTTCGATCGCGCGGTTCCAGTCACCCGCGGTGCGCACGACTCGCGCTTCTTCGCCGAGACTGGCGACGCCCAGTTCCAGCGGATCGCTGAAGCCATCGATGCTCAGCTGGCGAGTCTGCTCGAAGGCTTTTTGCGCCTGGGCCAACAGATCTGGCTCGGCGTCTGCCTCAGCACTCATTTCATACAGCGCCCGACCCAATGAATACGCCGCCCAAGTGCTGCGCAACGGCCGTTGCTCCGCCGGCAGGGCCAGCACTTTCTGGAAATACTCGGCAGCGACCTGATGATCCCCGGCGTTGAACGCCACGGCGCCTGCCAGGTACAGCCGCAGATCAACCGGCAGGCTCGCGCCCTGAACTTCCACCTGATGCGCATCGGTCAGGCTGCGCAACTGCTTGACCAGCGCCTGTTGTTCAGCGCTCAAACCGGTTTGCTCGGCGTTGTCCCGTTGCGCGGTGTAGGACGGCGTCTCGCCGTAGCCGTTGTCCGGGGTGTTAGTGGCGGTCGTGACATTTTTCAGCCCGGCGATGGCATGCCCGAGGCGATTGATCTCGAATTTGAAGTTACCTTCCGGCAACTCCGCCAGTGACTCGGCCCGGTCATCCAGCAGGCGCATCGGGAAATCCGGCCCGCAGGCCAGCGCCGAACCCAGCGGCAAACCCAGGCTCAGGCAGAGCAGATGGCGGGGCCAGTTACGGGTGAACATTCGAAGCTCCTTGATCAATATGAGTGCAGCGTGCCCAACCGATAGCGCGTTGTCCGCCGGCGGCAATTCGACCGTCGCGCAGCCGGGTGAAGGTAAGCAGATCCGGGCTTTGTTGCAACGCATAACCGGCCAGCGCATCGGCGCCGTCACAGCCTTGCACCGCCAGTGTCAGGCGTTCGGGCCAGGCATTGTCGAGATTGCCCTGGTTGGTGACGGCGATGTCATAGAGGCCGCCCTGTTCGGAGAGTTGCAGGCGCAGGCGACTGTCGAGGGCATCGCCGCGGGCCACGGCGCCGAGGGTGGTCAGGCTCCAGGCACGGCGATCACCAGCCAACGGCAGGCGGAACCAGATCAGCCCGGCGAGGTGCGGCGGCGGATCGTTGCGCAAGTCCAGGGCCAGCGTGCTCAATTGCAGCGGATCGGCCAACAGCTCCCGGCGCTCACCACCGCGTTCGATGGGCACTTCGCTTTCCACGACCGGTGCGCCGCTGGCCCCCGGCAACAACGCCACACCATAGGCCGGCAGGGCCAGATAGAACGGTTTAACCGTAACGCGGCCCCAGGCCTTGGCCCATTGCCGGGCCTGATCCGCGTCGAACAAACCCCGACGCGGATCACTGACCGCATGCACCTGCAAGACGCTGCTATCGACTGTCGCCAACAACCCGGGCAGTTCCGGGCTGTCGAGCCAGGCCGGCAACGCGGTGATGCCCAGCGGTAAGGAGGCTGGCAGTGCGGCGCGCAGCTGCGTGAGGAAGGCTCGATAGGCCGGCAGTCGAGCGTTGCCGGCATCGTGGTCGATTTCCACGCCGGCCACGGTCAAGCCTTGGGTTTGCCAGTCGCCAAGCACTTGCCGGACTTGCGCAATGACCTCGTCCTGATCCAGCGCCTTGAGCTGGCCATCCAGGCGAATCACCGCAATCAGCGGCCGCGCATCCTGTTTGAGCAACGCCGGATCGATCCGCGCCCGCTTCCAGCCTTCCTTGGGAAAAGCCTGCAACGCCAGCACGCGTAAGGTCGAGAAATCGGCACGACTGTCCCGCAGTGCGGCTTCGTGGGCCGGGGTCCATTGCCGTTGCCAGACATAGAGTTGTTGATCGAGTGGCGCGGCGTTGTGTTGCTCACAACTGTTCAGCAACAACATCGCAGCCAGCAGGGCCGAGAGGCGAACGAAAAACGACATGAAATCCCTGACCCTTACAAAACAGGGCTACAGGGTAATGCAGTCTCAGGTCAGACAGATAACCTGTGGCATGAGGGCTTTTGTGGCGAGGGGGCAAGCCCCTCGCCACAAAAGCGCCCACAGTGAATCGCCGCTAGGGCTTACGGGCGATGATCACCTGACTTTTCGCCACCACCGCATCCAGCGCCTGCTTGATCTGCGCGCCCCGTGGCGAATCGAGGATCGCCTGCCAAGTATTGGCCCAGTGGTTGAGCAGCGGGTGGTCGGCGTTGCTGAAATCGACCTTGGCTTCCCAGAACAACAGCATCCACATCGACCAGTAGAAGCCGTACTGGCTATGGCTCAGTACTTCCAGCCCGGCGTTGCTGACCATTGCCTTGAACTGTTCTTCGCTGATGATGCGAATGTGGTTGGGCTTCTGGAAGTACTCCGGCGCGGCGATGTCCTTTTGCAAATCCTCGGAGCTTGGGTGCGGGACGCTGAGCAAGTACAGCGCCCCCGGCTTGCCGACCCGCACCAGCTCGGCGAGGAACTGTGCCGGATCGTCGACGTGCTCGATGACTTCGGTGGACACCACGCGCGTCGCGGTCGCATCAGCGATCGGCAATGGGTTGCAGTCGGTGACGTGGCATTCGACGCCGCGGGCCGGGGTGTCGCCCAGGCGCTGGCGAGTCGCTTCGACCTTGGCCCCATCGATGTCGGCAATGATGATTTTGGCCCCGCGCATGCCGCAGAAATGCACGTTGCCGCCGTCACCGCAGCCGACGTCGAGCAAGGTGTCCTCGGCCGTCACCGGGAAACCGGTGAACAGCTCGCCGGTTTCCTGGTTGAACCAGCCGCTGAGCATCGCATCGTGCAGGCCGAGCATATACGGGTCGACCTTGTCGGCGACCGGTGCCACGGGCTGCGCGGGAGCGGGCGCGCCCGCCGTGAGTTTCTTCAAAATACTCAGCATGAGGTAGCTCCAGAGGATGTGACGGCAGTTCGGGACGTGCTCAGGCGTTGCACCAGCGAGGCGCCGCGATTGCGCATGGGCATTTCGACGAAGCGGTAATTGAATTCGCTTAACAGGGCGATCAGCCCGCCAGCGATCAGGATGGTCAGGATCGGATGGCCGCCCGGGCTGGGCAGACCGGCCGCCTGCAAGCGGAAGATCAGCTCGCGCACCAACGAATAGGCGGGAATGTGGATCAGGTAAATCCCGTAGGAGCGACTGCCGACCCACACCATCAGATTTTTCAACAGGCCCCGTGGCAACAGATAGTCACGGTCGTAGGACGCGACCCACACCAGCACCGCGCCGAGCACGGCAATCGCGCCGATCCGGTAATGAGTGAAGGTGAAGCGATCAGTGGCCATCACACTCAGCGCCAACGCCATCAGCACCAGGAACGACACCCCGGCCCAGGGCCGGCGCAAGAAAGTCGGCTCCCAGCGCACATAATCCGGGCGTGCACTCCACATCGCCAACAGGATGCCGAGGGCCAATGCGTCGGTGCGCACCACCATCAGGATCGGCGTGCGCAAGGTCAACAACTGCACCGCGACCAACGCCAGCAAGGCCCAGACCAGATGCTTGCGACACAGCAGGATCAGCAACGGGAACAGCAGGTAGAACTGCTCCTCCAGCGACAGGCTCCAGTAAACGAAACTGGTGCCGTACTCATAGTTATAGAAGCTGTCGGCAAAGCGGAAGTTGGCGTACTGCGCGACCCCGGCCAGCGTCGCCTGCAGGTTGGCGTGCAACGTGCCGAACGCCCCGGAACGGTTGATCAACACGCAGGCCAGCAGCATCAGCGCCAGCCACAGCCACGCCGACGGCAACAAGCGAAAGGCCCGGCGCAGCCAGAAGTTGCGCGTCTGCTGCCAGTATTCCTGGCGTGTGCGGCAACCTTGCAACGCCGGGATCAGGCTGCGGGCGATGACGAAACCCGAGATCGCGAAAAACAGATCGACGCCCCACCAGGGCTGCCCCCAGCCGTGGATTTTTTCCAGCAGCGGCACCGGGTCGGTGAACAGACTGCCCGTCAGGTGATGGAACAACACGCCGAGCACCGCAATGCCGCGCAACAGCTCGATGTCCATGATCCGTTTGCTGGTCATGTCTCGGGGGTTTCCACGGCAGATGCAGCGCGGGTTTCGAACAAATCGGCAAAAAAGACGTTCAGGCGTTGCTCGGCGGTGGCCTGGCTGCAGAAGGTCTTGAGACTGGCCACCGCATGGGCGGACATCTGTGCATAACGTTCGGAATCACCCTTGGCCACCTCATAGCTGGCCCGGTACGCCGTGCACAACGACGCCCAGTTGGTGATGTAGCGCAACGTGCGAAAGGCCCGGCGCGGGTCGTGGGGCCAGGCCGTCAGTTCGTCCGTGGTGTCGATGAGGAACGCGTTGTCAGCATCCAGGTAATCGAGCATCGCCGTCGTGCGCGGCGCTACCGCCGGTTTGCCGCAGGACATGAACTCCATCAGCGGCAGGCACTGGCCTTCACCATAGGCGGTGTTGACCACGTAGCTGGTGGCCTCGACCAGGCGCTCGTAATCCGCATCCGCCAAGTAGCCATAGATCAGCACGATGCGGCAGCGGTAAGACTGGTTTTTGTACAAGTGATGAAGGATGTCGGCCAGCGCTTCCTCGGCATCGTGGTGGGTCAGTTTGAGCACCAGGGTCGCGTCTTGCGCTTCGCGGAAGGTCACGCAGAAGGCACTGAGCATGTCTTCCCAATTCTTGCGCCCGTCGCTGGGGTTGAACACCGAGGTGTAGATCACGCCGTCGAGGACGATCTCGTGTTCGCTGGCCGGCGCCTCGAAATCGATGCCCTCGCCGCTGCGCAAGTGCTCCGGGCCGAAGGCTTGCAGATCGAGTTGACGGCTGTCCGCCACCACCCCTTTGATCTTCAACGCCACCTGACGGGCCAGCGGCTGACGCTGCAACTGCGCGCCACGGGCGGCGAAACGGTCCCACACCGGCGCGGGCACGGCGACGATCGGATAATCCGCGCCCATCGCCTCGCGCACGGCGTTAACCGTGTAGCTGGAGTGCGTGATGGCCGCGCCTGAAGCCCGCAACACGGTGCGCCAGTCATTGCGCGGCTCACCGGCGAACGGTTCGTTGGGAATGGTGCTGAACTCCCAGGCGAACACCGCCAGGGTCGGACAGGCCAGATGTACCGGCGTGCGATGGGGCGGCGAGAACGACAGGAATACGCAGTCTTCGCCGCGAGCCAGGCAGTCGAGGTACAGGGCATCGACTTCGGTTTGCGGATCGCTGACTTCGATGACCTGCCCCAATCGTTCCAGCACAGGCCGGTATTCCTTGAGCACGAAGTAATAGCTGTACTCCGAACGACCGAGATTTTTGGCGATGGTGTGCCGGTTGGTTTCCGAATGAATGATGATCAGCATGAGGCGTTATCCATCACGGTTGCCGACGTCGATGCCTGTGGCGCCAGCCCGAAGAAATCCGCCAGGCGTTGCTGCACCGGGGCGAACCCGCAGTAATCGTGCATGCGCTCGACAGCGGCCCGGGACATGCGCTGGTAGTCCTGCGGTTGCGCCTTGGCCATCCGGTAGCTGTGTTCGTAGGCGCTTTTCAGCGAGCCCCAGTCCGGCCGATAGCGCAGGGTGCGGTAAATGATGCGAGTGTCTTGCGGCCAGATGGTCAGCTCTTCGCTGGACTTGAGCACAAACGCCACGTTCTCGTCGATGTAGTCCTCCATGGCCGTGTGGTTCGGGGCGATCACCGGTTTGCCACTGGCCATGAACTCCATCAGCGGCAGGCACAGGCCTTCGCAACGTGAAGCATTGACGTAAAAACTCGCCGCTTCGTAGAGCCGGGCGTACTGCGGATCGTCCAGGTAGCCGTGCATCACCACCACCCGACAGGCGAACGGCGACAACTGCGCGAGCAACGTCATGAGTTCGTCGTAGTAGGACGACAGATCGCTCTGGGTAATCTTCAACACCAGCGTGGCGTCATCCGTTTCGCGGAAGGCCCAGCAGAAGGCGGTGATCAGTTGATGCCAGTTCTTGCGACCGTCCCTGGGATTGAACACGGTGGCGTAGACCACGCCATCGACCCGGGTTTCGACTCGGGCGGTGGTGTCCGGCCACACTCGTGGTTCGGGCTCGGGCACGGCAATCGTCTGCGGGCCGGCGATGGCCGGCAGGTACTCGGCCAGTCGCGCATGGGCGGTGTCCGACAGTAGATCGCGGACGCCTTCCCAATACCACTGGCTCAGGAAGTGCGTGCGATGGACCGGGATCGGCAGTGATTTGCCCATGTCCCGACGCCACATATGCAGGTAGTGGCGGGCAATGACGAAGCGCCGTTTCAGGGTCAGCGGTGGCGGCTTCGCCGCTTCCAGTTCGGCTTCCCGCGCCGCCAGTTCCTCGGCGGTCGGCGGCACCGGAATCAGCGCATCGGCACTGAGCCCGAGGGTGCGGGTGTCGAAGATGCAGCCCTTGATGTCCAGGGTCGAACCGGGGTTCACCGGTGCGCTGGTATGTCGACTACGAATGTCGGCGAAGTTTTCCCACAACGGCGTCGGCAAGACCAGCACCGGGAAGTCTTCGCCCATGGCCCGGCGAATCGCCCGGGCGGTATGACTGGAAAGCGTAATGACCCGCCCCTGGCGCGCGAGCATCTGCGTCCAGTCCTGGCGGGGGTCGTTGTCCCACTGCTCATCGGGAATCGAGTCGAACTCCCAGGCCACCACGCAAATCGTCGGGCATTCCAGGTCGTCCGGGGTTTTCTGCGGTGGCGTGAAGGACAGGAACAGGCTGTCTTCGCCAGCGGCGAGCAGTTGTCGATAGAGGGGGTCGACCTCGGCGACAGAGGACACCACATGGACCCGTCCCAGGCTTTCGAGCACCGGCCGGTACGCCTTGAGCACGAAGTAGTAACTGTATTCGGGACGACCGAGGCTCTGGCTGATGGAACTGTCGTTGACGTCCGAGTAAAGAATGAAATTCATGGCATCCCACGATGAAACCGCCAACCCGGCGGCCCCACTCTATGACGGCAAAGCCACGGATCGAGTCGGTACTTACCGGCCGTCGTCCATCGTCTTCTTGCCCGTCTACGTTCTTGTTTTAATGGTCAGCTTCGCGGGGTCTGGAAACGACTTTCGTAACACCCCGGACGAACGCTGGATAATCGTGACGAGGGGCATTCTAAACACATCCGTTGAGGATTCGTGAACCGCCCGGCGAGAATAAATCAAGCTACGCTGACGAGAACTGACCAGTCACGGTTGGACCTGTTGAAATTGCCGAGCAATTGGCACAGATTGGCTACCAAACAACTACAACAAATCACTTCGCCTGCCTTTCGACCAGGAAATCCACCCGGTCTGACAGACATCTCCGTAAAGCCTGTGGGGAATGGACGAAGTGAATGACCAAGGGGCCGCTGTTTGAAAAAGCGTCTGTTCGTTACGGGTCTCAGTGGATTCGTAGGACAACACATCCAATCCCGTCTGAAGGCTGATGCCGCGGAATGGGAACTTCTGCCGGTTCCGTCCCGGTACGATCTCGGCGAGCCCGGCAGCCTCGAAGGCCTGTGGCCCGAGATGCCCGACGCGGTCATTCACCTGGCCGGCCAGACGTTCGTTCCCGAAGCCTTCCGGGATCCGGCGCGCACGCTGAACATCAACCTGCTCGGCACCCTGAACCTGCTGCAAGCCCTCAAGGCTCGCGGGTTCAACGGCACCTTCCTGTACGTCAGCTCCGGCGACGTCTACGGCCAGGTCAGCGAAGCCCAATTACCCATCACCGAACTCCAGCCGCCCTGCCCGCGCAACCCGTATGCCGTGAGCAAACTGTCGGCCGAATTCCTCAGCCTGCAATGGGGCCTGAGCGAAAGCTGGCCGGTGCTGGTCGCCCGCCCGTTCAACCACATCGGCACCGGGCAGAAAGACAGCTTCGTCATCGCCAGCGCCGCGCGCCAGATCAGTCGAATCAAACAAGGCCTGCAAGCGCCACAACTGGAGGTCGGCGACATTGATGTCAGCCGCGACTTCCTCGATGTCGGCGATGTGGTCTCCGCCTACCTGGCGTTGCTTGAGAGGGGCACGCCGGGACAGGTCTACAACATTTGCTCGGGGCGCGAGCAAAGCATCCGCAGTCTGATTGAACAGCTAGGGGACCTCGCCCAGGTCGACATGCAATTGATTCAGGACCCTGCGCGTCTTCGCCGCGCGGATCAGCGTCGCGTTTGTGGCAGCCATGCCAAGCTTGCCCAGACCACAGGATGGACGCCTGAAATCACAACACAACAATCCCTGCGGGCGATCCTGTCCGACTGGGAGAAACGAGTAAAAGAACAATGACTAAAAGTGCACTGATCACAGGGATCACCGGCCAGGATGGCGCGTATCTGGCCAAACTGCTGCTCGACAAGGGCTACAAGGTCCATGGCCTGGTCGCACGGCGCAGCAGCGATTCGCGTTGGCGCCTGCGCGAGATGGGGGTCGAGGGCGACATCGTTTACCTGGACGGCGACATGGCCGATGCCTGCTCGGTACAGCGCGCGGTGATCAAGTCGGCGCCGGATGAGGTCTACAACCTGGCGGCGCAAAGTTTCGTCGCCGCGTCCTGGGACCAACCGGTGACCACCGGCATCGTCGACGGCCTGGGGGTGACTCACCTGCTGGAAGCGATCCGCCAGTTCAGTCCACACACGCGTTTCTATCAAGCGTCCACCAGCGAAATGTTCGGCCTGATCCAGGCCGAGCAGCAGGACGAGAACACGCCGTTCTACCCGCGCAGCCCTTACGGCGTGGCCAAGCTCTACGGCCACTGGATCACCGTGAACTACCGCGAAAGCTTCAACCTGCACGCCAGCAGCGGAATCCTGTTCAATCACGAATCGCCGTTGCGTGGCATCGAGTTCGTGACCCGCAAGGTCACCGACGCTGCCGCGCGCATCAAGCAAGGCAAACAGCACGAGCTGCGCCTGGGCAACATCGACACCAAGCGCGACTGGGGCTTTGCCGGTGACTACGTCGAAGCCATGTGGCTGATGCTGCAACAGGACAAGGCCGACGACTACGTGGTCGCCACCGGCGTGACCACCACCGTGCGCGAAATGTGCCGCATCGCCTTCGATCACATTGGCCTGAACTACCGCGACTACGTGAAGATCGACCCGGCGTTTTTCCGCCCGGCCGAAGTCGACGTGTTGCTCGGCAATCCGGCCAAAGCCCAGCGTGTACTGGGCTGGAAGCCAAAAACCGATCTGGATACCTTGATCCGCGCAATGATGGATGCGGACATGAAACGCGTCGCCAAGGAGTAGGCCATGCTGATTCCTGTGATCCTCTCCGGCGGTGCCGGGACCCGTTTGTGGCCGGTATCGCGTGAAGGCCATCCGAAGCCGTTCATGACCCTGCCCGACGGCCAGTCGCTGCTGGGCAAGACGTATCGGCGCGCGGCAGGCCTGCTCGATGGCTGGGGCGACATCGTCACGGTGACCAACCGCGAGTATTACTTCCAGAGCAAGGATCACTATCAGGACGCGCAACTGGCCCGCCATCGCGGCCACTTCCTGCTGGAGCCGACGGGCCGCAACACGGCCCCGGCCATCGCCGCGGCGGCGTTGTCGCTGCAAGCGCTGCACGGTGACGAGGCGATCATGGTGGTGATGCCGGCCGATCACCTGATCGTCAATGTCGAGGCGTTGCAGAGCGCGGTCGAGCATGCGGTGACGCTGGCCAAATCCGGGCATCTGGTAACGTTTGGCGTGGTGCCGACGGCGCCGGAGACCGGCTTCGGTTACATCGAGACCGGCGCCCCACTGGACGACAAAGGCGCGGCCAAGGTCCAGCGTTTCGTCGAAAAACCCGACCTGCAAACCGCGACCCATTACCTGGAAAGCGGCAACTTCCTGTGGAACTCGGGGATGTTCTGCTTCTCGGTGGCCACGTTGCTGGCCGAGTTGCAGGTTCACGCCCCCGAGTTACTCGAACAGACCCGTGCCTGCATGGACGTCAGTGCACCGGTGGAAACCGGTGGCTGCCTGCAACAGGAGCTATCGCCGGCGCTGTTTGCCGAAATCACCGACATCTCTATCGACTACGCCTTGATGGAGCGCTCGGACAAGGTGGTGGTAGTGCCCGCCGGTTTCGACTGGAGCGATATCGGTTCCTGGAGTGCGCTGGCCGCGTTGATACCACCGGATGCGCAAAACAACCGCGCCAGCGGCGACGCCGTGTTTGTCGACAGCCACAACA
Source organism: Pseudomonas sp. ADAK2 (assembly GCF_012935755.1). Lineage (GTDB taxonomy): Bacteria > Pseudomonadota > Gammaproteobacteria > Pseudomonadales > Pseudomonadaceae > Aquipseudomonas. Next base: position 4,524,847 of record NZ_CP052862.1, on the reverse strand, counting down.
ACTTCGTCCAGAGCGAAGGCCGGCTGGTCGCCGCCGTGGGTGTGGATAACCTGATCATCGTCGATACCGCCGACGCGGTGCTGGTGGCCCATGCCGACCGGGCCCAGGATGTGCGCCGGGTGGCCAAGCAACTCAAGGACAAGCAACACGAAGCCTATCGCCTGCACCGCACCGTCAGCCGGCCTTGGGGCACCTATACCGTGCTCGAGGAAGGCAAGCGTTTCAAGATCAAGCGCATCGTGGTCAAGCCGGGCGGCAAGTTGTCGCTGCAAATGCACCACCACCGCAATGAACACTGGGTCGTGGTCGAAGGCATGGCCAAGGTCACCAACAACGGCACCGGCACCCACCTGGTGGCCAAGAACGAATCGACCTTCATTGCCGCCGGGCACAAGCATCGGCTGGAGAACCCGGGGGTGATCGACCTGGTGATCATTGAAGTGCAAAGCGGCGAATACCTGGGAGAGGACGACATCGTCCGCTTCGAAGATCAATACGGCAGGACGGTTTAAATGCTGCTTTCCCTGTACCGCTCGCTGTGGGGTTATCGGGGGTTCATCCTCGGTAGCGTCCAGCGAGAGTTTCAAGCGCGTTATCGCAATTCGCTGTTCGGGGCCCTGTGGCCCGTGCTCAATCCGCTGTCGATGATCATCGTCTACACCGTGGTGTTTTCCCAGATCATGCGCGCGCGCCTGCCTGGGGTGGATGACGGCATGGCCTACAGCGTTTACCTGTGTGCCGGCCTGCTCGCCTGGGGACTGTTCACCGAAATCACCCTGCGCAGCCAGAACATGTTTCTGGAAAACGCCAACCTGCTGAAGAAAATCAGTTTCCCGCGGATCTGCCTGCCGGCGATTGTATTGATCAACGCCAGCATCAACTTCGCGATCATCATGAGCCTGTTCCTCGGCTTTCTGCTGATCACCGGACGCTGGCCGGGCACGGCGATGCTGGCACTGATACCGTTGATGGCGTTGCAAATGATGTTCTGCGCCGGGCTGGGGATGGTGCTTGGCGTGCTGAATGTGTTCTTCCGCGATGTCGGGCAACTCTTCGGCATCTGCCTGCAATTCTGGTTCTGGCTGACGCCCATTGTGTACCCGATCAGCATCCTGCCGGACTGGGTCCAGCGCCTGCTGCAACTCAATCCGCTGACCAACCTGATCGCCAGTTATCAAAACCTGTTCCTCTACGGGCAATGGCCGGTCTGGAGTTCGCTGCTGCCGATTTTCATCACCGGTGTGGTGTTCTGTCTGATCGGATTGCGGCTGTTTCGCCAGCGGGTCGGCGAAATGGTGGATGAACTCTGATGGGGCATATTCGCGTCACTGGCCTGGGCAAGGCCTACAAGCAATACCCGAACCGCTGGAGCCGACTGGCCGAGTGGCTGATCCCGTTTTCTCCTCTGCGCCACCACCAGCACTGGGTGCTGCAAGACGTCGAGTTCGAGATTGCCTCCGGTGAAGCGGTGGGCATCGTCGGGGTTAACGGTGCGGGCAAAAGCACCCTGTTGAAGATGATCACCGGCACCACCCAGCCCACGTGCGGCAAGATCGAAACCGTGGGCCGCGTCGCGGCGCTGCTGGAACTGGGCATGGGCTTTCACCCGGACTTTACCGGTCGCCAGAATGCGTTCATGGCCGGGCAACTGCTGGGCATGCAGGTCGCCGAGATTGAAGCGCTGATGCCCGAGATCGAGCACTTCGCGGAAATCGGCGACGCCATCGACCACCCGGTCCGCACCTATTCCAGCGGCATGCAGATGCGCCTGGCCTTCAGCGTCGCCACCGCGCGGCGCCCGGACATCCTGATCGTCGACGAAGCGCTGTCCGTGGGCGATGCCTACTTCCAGCACAAGAGCTTCGAACGCATCCGCAGCTTCCGCAAGGCCGGCACCACCCTGCTGATCGTGTCCCACGACCGCTCGGCGATCCAGTCGATCTGCGATTCGGCGATCCTGCTCAAGGACGGTCGCATGGCCATGCACGGCAAACCCGAAGCGGTCCTGGACTATTACAACGCCTTGATGGCCGAGCGCGAAGGTCAGGTCGTGCGCCAGGAAATGCTCGCCGGCGGCGAAGTGCAAACCGTCTCCGGTACCGGTGAAGCTGGCATTCTCAGCGTGCGCCTGCTGGACGAAAACGACCGCTCCATCGACGCCGCCGAGGTCGGGCAAGCCGTGGTGCTGGAAGTGCAGGTCGAAGTGCGCCAGAACATCGAGCGCCTGGTCCTGGGCTTCATCCTCAAGGACCGCCTGGGCCAGATGATGTATGGCATCAACACCCATCGCCAGGACAAGGCGCTGACCGATCTGCACGCCGGCGAACGGTTCACCTATCGCTTTGCCTTCGTCATGGGCCTGGGCAAGGGCAACTACTCGGTGTCCCTGAGCCTGTCGCGGCTGGACTCGCACCTGGATCGCAACTACGAATGGCGCGATTACGGGCTGGTGTTCCACGTGATCAACAACCGGCATGAAGACTTCGTCGGCTGCTCGTGGCTGGCGGCGAAAACCACCGTTGCCCGCACCGACTCGACTGTCACGGAACGTTCGCCATGACCCGTCTACTGGTGGAGTGCACCCACGTGTTCCAGCACCCCAAGGTCAACTCGGGCATTCAGCGGGTGGTGCGCAATGTCGTCAATCAACTGCCGCCCAGCGTGGACGGGGTGGAGTGTATTCCGGTGGTGATGCTCAAGGGCAAGCTCTATCGAGTGCTCAAGCTCGGGGCCTTGAACATACCGTTTTTCGATCATTTGATGATCTTTGGCGGGCGTCTGGGTCGGCTGGCCCATCGTTTCTGGCAGTTGCACCAACGCCTGCACAACCGCAGCCATTCGCGGGTGATCAAGCGTTTGCTGCACGTGGCCTACCGCGTCACCGCGATCACTTGTTTCAGCCTGCCGTTGCGCCTGATCGACGGCCTCAACCAGTACCAACTGCCCAAGCGTTGTGCGCCGCTGCAACATCAACCCGGGGATCAACTGGTGTTGCTGGATTCCTCCTGGCATACCGACTTCTTCCCGTTTGCCGAACAGCTCAAGCGCGAAGGCGTAGGCATTGTGTCGGTGATCTACGACTTGATTCCCCTGACTCACCCGCAGTTCTACGACACACGGCTGGTGCAGGTTTTCAACGAGTGGTTCGACTGGATCATTAAGACCGCCGATGGCTATGTGGCGATTTCCGCCACGGTGCGCGACCAGGTGCGTGAAGAGTTACAACGGCGGATCGGCCCGGCGAAAGCCGACGCCTTGTGGTTCGACTATTTCCACCTCGGCTCCGAACTCGACCTGCGCGAAGCCAATGCTGCCGTCGAGCCGCGCCTGCGGCGAATGTTCGACTCCCCGGAGCCAGTGTTCCTGATGGTCAGCACCATCGAACCACGCAAGAACCACGACTACCTGCTGGACGCCTTTGAACTCGCCTGGGCGGCGGGTTCCAAAGCCCGGTTGTGCATTGCCGGGCGCATCGGCTGGAAGTGCGACGCCCTGCTCGCCCGGGTGCGCAATCATCCGCAGTTGAATAAACGGTTATTCATGTTCAACGACCTGAGCGATACCAGCCTCGAATACGCTTACGCCCACGCCCGTTCGCTGGTGTTTCCGTCTTGGGTCGAAGGCTTCGGCTTGCCCCTGGTGGAGGCCATGCAGCGCGGTTTGCCGGCGATGGGCAGCGATATCCCGGTGTTCCGCGAAATCGGCGGCGAGTTCATGGCTTACTTCGACCTGGCCACGCCGCAAAGCCTGGCGGACCTGGTCACCCGTTTCGAAAGCAGCGGCCAATTCCCGGCCGCCCGCCACGTCGCAGACTGGTACTGGATCAGCTGGCGCGAAGCCAGTGCGCAACTGGCTGAACGGACCCTGCGTAACCTGGAAGCACTCCCGGCCGAGTCAGAGAGGCAACATGCAAATTGCCCTTAACGCCCGGATCCTCCAGGCCCCGCGCACCGGCATCGGCCACTACGTCGCCGAGCTGGTAGGCGCCCTCGCCTGCGAGCCGGACGTCGAGCTGGCGTTGTTCCACGGCTGGGGCTGGAGCTCTACGCTCCCCGACGCGGCCATGCCCGGCTATTCGCGACTGACTCCATTGCTGCGGCAAATTCCCGGGGCCTACCAGGCGCGACGCTGGCTGGCGCAGAAACGCTTCGATCAAGGTCGCCCGCCGTCGATCGACCTCTATCACGAACCCAGTCTGTGGCCGCTGTCGTTCGACGGCCCGACGGTCATCACCTTGCATGACCTGACACACCTGCATTACCCCGAGACGCAACCACCGGCACGCCTGCGCGAAATCGAACGGCGACTGGCTGAAGGCGTGCAGCAGGCGCAGTTGATTCTGACCGACTCGCAGTTCATTGCCGACGAGGCCCAGGACTTTTTCGCCCTGCCGGCCGAGCGTTTCATCGTTGCACCGTTGGGTGTGGCGGCACGTTTCCATCCGCGCGACGTCACCGACATCGACGCGGTGCTCAAGGCCCATGGCGTCGAGGCGCGGGAATATTTCCTGTGCGTCGGCACTCTGGAGCCGCGTAAAAACCTGACCCTGGCCCTGCGCGCCCACGCCTTGCTGCCGGAGGCGCAGCGCCAGCAATTTCCGCTGTTGATCGTCGGCATGGCCGGGTGGCAGCGTGAGCAATTCAGCGAAGAGTTGCGTCAGGCGCTGGCCGCCGGTCACGTGTGTTTGCTCGGTTATCTGCCGGACGAGCATGTGGCACAACTACTGGCCGGGGCGCGGGCGCTGATTTTTCCGTCGATTTACGAAGGCTTCGGCCTCCCCGTGCTGGAAGCCATGGCTAGCGGCACCCCGGTGATCCTGGTGCGACATTCGGCGATGCCGGAGGTCGCCGGCGCGGCGGGCAACTATATTGAACCCGACGATCCACAAGGCTTGCGCGATGCCATGAGCCGACTGATCGACGATAAAACGCATTGGCAGGTATGCCGAGAAGCGGGACTGCAACAAGCGAAGCTTTTTTCCTGGGAGCGTTGCGCGAAGATCACAGCTCGCGCCTACCGCCAGGCTTTGGGAGGTTGAATGCGCGTACTTCATTTTTTCAAGACGTACTTGCCCGACTCCGTGGGGGGTATCGAACAAGTCATCTTCCAGCTCTGCGAAAGCGGCGCCCAACACGGCATCGAGGGTCAGGTGCTGACGCTGAGCACCGACCCGACACCGCCAGTGGTGCAACTCGGACAGCACGAAGTGCATCGAGCCAGACTCGATATTCAGTTCGCCTCCACCGGGTTTTCCTGGAGCGTGTTCAAACAATTTCGCGAACTGGCGGCCGAAGCGGACGTGGTCAATTACCACTTCCCCTGGCCGTTCATGGACCTGGTGCATTTCGCCAGCGGCATGAACAAGCCCTGCGTGGTCACCTACCACTCGGACATCATTCGCCAGAAACACCTGCTCAAACTCTATCGGCCACTGATGAACCGCTTTCTCGCCAGCGCCGACCGCATTGTCGCGGCCTCGCCCAACTACCTGCACACCAGCGATGTGTTGCAGCAGTTCCAGGACAAGACCCGAGTCATTCCCTACGGCTTGAACAAGGCCGGTTATCCACAGCCCGATAGCGCGCGCATGGACCATTGGCGGCAGAAGCTTGGGGATAAGTTTTTCCTGTTCGTCGGCGTGATGCGTTACTACAAAGGCCTGCACATTCTGCTCGACGCCTTGAAAGACGTGGACTACCCGGTGGTGATCGTCGGCGCAGGACCGCTGGAAGCAGAACTGCACGCGCAAGCTGCGGCATTGGGTCTGCGCAACATTCACTTCCTCGGCCGGTTGGGCGATGAAGACAAAGTGACGCTGCTGCAACTGAGCTACGCCATCGTGTTCCCGTCACACCTGCGTTCCGAAGCGTTCGGTATTTCGCTGCTGGAAGGCGCGATGTATGGCAAGCCGATGATCTCCAGCGAGATTGGCACCGGCACCAGCTACATCAACATCCACAACGAAACCGGGCTGGTGGTGCCACCGAGCAATCCACTGGCGTTCCGCGAGGCGATGCGAACCTTGTGGGAAAACCCCGTTCGCGCGGCGGAGATGGGGGTGAAGGCGGAGGCGCGGTATCGGCAGTTGTTTACCGCCGATGAGATGGGGCGCAAGTGGACGGCGCTGTATCAGGAATTGCTGGAAGAGAAATCGCTGTCCTATGCCTGAACCCGCCACAACCTGTAGGAGCCGAGCTTGCTCGCGATGGCGGCTCCAGATGCACCATGGTTGTCGACTGATACACCGCTTTCGCGAGCAAGCTCAGCTCCTACAAGGGATCAACGGGTTATAAGTCCAGCACCAGTGGCTGCGAACTCTGGGCCGGAATCGCACAACAAATCAGCACCTGCCCGGCATCCGGCACCTCCGCCGGGGGCTGTGGATAATTCACCTGGCCGCTGATCAACCGGGTCTTGCAGGTCCCGCACGAGCCGCCGCGGCAACTGAATTCCGGACGCAAACCCCGGCTCTCCGCCAGCTCCAGCAAACTGCCGCCGTCCGGTTGCCAGCGAGCCTCCTTGGCCGAGCGCTGGAACACCACCGGCACCGATGTGGTGGCAGCAGGCGGTTGTTCGATGACGATGGCGTCCGGGTCCGGCCGCCGACGCAATGTCGAGGGGCCAAATGTCTCGGCGTGAATCCTCGAATCGCGGACATCCAGCTCCCGCAAGCCGTCGTACAGCCCTTGGGTGAATGCCCCCGGCCCGCACAGGACAAAATCCACTTCATCGAAGTCTTCGACCTCAAGCATGCCGTGCAGCAACGCGGTGTCGATGCGTCCGGTCAGGTCGAAGTCCTCGCCCTCCCGTGCCTCGGGTTCCGGCTGACTGAGCAAGCGCAGCACGCGCACGGTATCGCCAGCGCCTTCCAGCAAACGGTCCAGCTCTGAACGAAACGGTTGATCGGCCAGGGTCCGCGAACTCTGGAAGAACCAGGTCGGCCGAATGTGCCGCGTGCGCCAGCCCTGATAAACCACCTCGCGCACCATCGACAGCAACGGCGTGATGCCAACGCCGGCGGCCAACAACACTAATGGCCGCCGCTCGTGGGGCGCCACGGTGAAGTGCCCCTGGGGTGCGCGGGCTTCCAGCACATCGCCGACGCGGATCTGTTCATGCAGGTGCGAAGAGACCAAGCCGTCGCGCTTCACGCTGATGCGGAAAAAGTCATCGGACGGCGCACTCGACAGGCTGTAGGTGCGGATATGCACCTCATTGCCAATCTTGAAGCGCAGCGGCAAATGCTGCCCAGCCTGGAACACCGGCAATCCGGCGCCATCGGCGGGCTCCAGATAGATCGAACGGATGTTCTGGCTTTCCGCTTCGATGCGCGTCACCCGCAGTGGCCGCCAGGCATCACCCAGGGCTTGTGCTTGCAGACGAGCGGCGGCCTGTTCCCAGGTGCCGGTCATCAAACTGTTGGGCGACATACCGTCGAAACGCCAGCGCAGGGCCAACGCCGCAGGCCGGCGCACGACGCGTTCAACGTCCAGCGTCCACAACCGCTCGGCGCCCTGGAAGGCCTCGATCTGCGGGCCGTCGAGGATCACTTCGGTACGCCCGCTGAGCTGCAGCAGGTCGCCGGAATTGAAGTCGATGAACAGCAAACCGGCCTGCGGATTGACCAGCAGATTGCCCAAGGTATTGAAAAACAGGTTGCCGGCAAAATCCGGAATGGTCAGGCGATTGCCTTCGATGCGGACGAAACCGGGCTGGCCACCGCGATGGGAAACGTCCACCGAGCGTTGGCCATCGACGTCCACGTAACTGGCGACAAACAACGTATCGGCCTGGCTGATCATGGCGCTGGCCGCATCATCCAGCGCGTTGAGGTGCTGGGCGACGCGGGTCGACGGATCGGCCAGCGGCACCGAGCGAAACTGCCGCAGTTGAATGTATTGCGGGCAGTTGCCGAAGGACTGTTCCACCAAAACGCCGAAGCCGCCCGTGGTCATGGCGCCGACTCGACCGTTGAGACGATTACGCCGCCGTGTGTGCAATTCGATGCCCAGCAGGCCAATCGCGGCCCCGGCCTGCAACTGTGCCGGATCATCGGCCGCCGGCAAGCGCTCGAACTGCAACCCGGCAGGCGCAGGAGAATGCGCGAAACCCGGCGGCCCTTCGAGGATGCTTGCCCACGGGTGACCGTCCGCATCCACCGCGCCGTACAGCATGAACGGCAGTTGCTGATAGAACTGGCGATGCTGGTCCGGCATCTCGCTGCGAATCACCCTGCGACCCAGGGTTTCCATGCGCTCGGCAACACCCACTTGCTCCTGCAACTGTTTCTCGCCGGCGTGCCACGGTGAATGTTCCATCACAGCCTCTCCCTTGCGCCCAAGGCGCAGTGTGAACAGCTCAAGAAGGTCAGGCGGTTTGTTGCAGGCCAGCGACGGTGCGCGGCATGCCGACAAACCCGGGCAAGGCTTCGATCCGTGCCAGCCAGGCACGCACGTTGGCGTAGTCCGCCAGGGACACATTGCCTTCCGGGGCATGGGCGATGTAGCTGTAAGCCGCGACGTCGGCGATGGTCGGCTCGTTGCCCACCAGATACTCGGCGTTGGCCAATTCCTGATCGATGACCTTGAGCAGGTCATGGGCGCGGGCGATCGCTTCTTCAGCGTTGTAAGGCGCACCAAACACGGTGATCAACCGAGCTCTCGCCGGGCCAAAGGCAATCTGCCCGGCCGCCACCGACAACCAGCGCTGCACTTTGGCCGCGCCGACCGGGTCGGCGGGCAACCAACGGCCGTTGCCATACTTCTGCGCCAGGTACACCAGGATGGCGTTGGAGTCGGCCAGTATCACGCCTTGATCATCCAGCACCGGTACTTGGCCAAACGGGTTGATCGCCAGGAACTTCGGCTGTTTATGCTCTCCTTTGGCCAGATCGACCAGGATCAGCTCGGTCGGCAGTTGCAGCAACGACAGCATCAACTCGGCACGGTGCGCGTGGCCGGAGCGGGGGAAGTTGTAGAGTTTGATGGCGTGCATGAGCGGCTCCGCTGGGTGATTGCGCCGTTCAGACCTTGAACAGCAACGATGGGGGCCATCATCTACCCATCGCCAAAACAACAGAATCACCAGCCAATGCAATCCATTATTTCAGCCAGCGCAATAAACCGTCAGCCTTGCAAGGCCGGGTGCTCACGCAGGGCCTTCACCGCAAAATCCACAAAACTGCGAATACGCGCCGGGGCTTTGCGTCCGCCCTGGTAGACGATGTGGATCGGCAGCGGCGGGAGTTCAAAGTCCGCCAGGACGATTTCCAGTTCCCCGGCCGCGACTTTGCGCGCCACTTGATAGGACAGAACGCGGGTCAACCCCAAGCCCAGGCTTGCTGCATTGATGGCCGCCTGATTGGACGTCACCACCAGCCGCGACTCCGGACGCACGCCGAGCGGCTGCCCGCTATCGAGAAAGGGCCAGGTCCTTAGCTGCCCGATGGCCGATGTGGCAACGACCGGCACGCCGTTTAAATCCTGGGGATGACAAGGTCGACCATGGGCATCCAGATACGTCGGCGATGCACAGATCACCCGCCGTACCTCACCCACGCGAATCGCGTGCTGGTTGCTGTCGGGCAACTCACCAATGCGCACAGCGACATCGATGCCCTCCTCGACCATGTTGACGATGCGATCCACCAACACCCCGTTGATCGTGACATCGGGAAACTGGTTGAGGTAATCGACCATCACCGGCGTGACAAACAACTCGCCGAACAACACCGGCGCCGTCACGGTCAGTTGCCCACGGGGTTGCGCGTGACTGCCTGCCGCCGAATCCTCGGCTTCCTGCACCTCGGCGAGAATTCTCCGACAATCCTCCAGATAACGCTGGCCCGCCTCGCTCAAATGCACGCTGCGGGTGGTGCGCGTCAGCAGCAGCGTGCCGATGCGTTGCTCCAGCGCCGCCACTGCGCGGGTGACGCTGGCCGCCGACATGCCCAAGCGCCGCGCCGCCGCCGAAAAGCCCTGGTCCTGGGCGACGGCGGCGAAGACCTGCATTTCCTGGAAGCGGTCCATCGATGAACTCCTGAGCGCTGAAAAACCCGAGGCCGAGTGTTCACGATTGGCCCTGGATTCGCGGGAAGATGGTTTTTGCTGGCATTCTGATTATTGTGACGTATAACCCTGAACGTTCGCGCTTTCAATTATTGAGACCGTCTCCCGATGCCTTCCATTTACCAGCTCAAACCTGCCTTCCAGAATCTGTTGCGCCCGCTGGTGCAACGATTGTTCGATAACGGCACCACCGCCAACCAAATCACCGTGCTGGCCGCCGTCATTTCGGTAGCGGTGGGCGTGGCGATTGCCAGTTTCGCCCAGCACCCGTGGGTGTTTATGTTGATTCCGGTGTGGATGATCCTGCGCATGGCGCTGAACGCCATCGACGGTATGCTCGCCCGTGAGTTCGGCCAGCAGTCGCGCCTGGGTGCCTACCTCAATGAACTGTGCGATATCGTCGCCGACTGCGCGCTGATCCTGCCGTTTGCGCTGATTCCCGAGGTGAATCTGCTGGTTGTGTTGTTGGTCACGCTGCTGGCATTGTTCAGCGAGTACAGTGGCGTGCTCGGGCCGATGGTCGGCGCTTCGCGCCGGTATGACGGGCCGATGGGCAAAAGCGATCGCGCGTTTGTCCTCGGTGTCGTGGCCACCGGCATTGCCATTGGCTGGTTCAGCGCGTTGTGGATTAACGTTGTGTTTGGGGTGGTCGCCGTCCTGCTGGCATACACCTTGGTCAACCGGGTCCGTCAGGGCCTCAAAGAAGTGCAGGAAACCGCTCCCTCGGCATAAGGCCTCTTCAGCATAAGGCCGCTCTAGCATAAGGAAAGTGCAATGCGTGAACCCCAGCAGCAGACCTTCACCACCCACGACGGCGTCGAGCTGTTCTACCGTCACTGGCCGGCCACCGCCGCCAATCCCGACGAACCGCGCAAAGCCGTGCTGCTGTTTCATCGCGGCCATGAACACTCCGGGCGTATCGCCCACCTGGTGGATGAACTGGATCTGCCGGGGTTCGACTTCTTTGCCTGGGATGCCCGTGGCCATGGTCAATCGCCCGGTGCGCGCGGTGACAGCCCGAGTTTCGCCACCAGCGTGCGCGACGTGCAGACCTTCTGCGATCACCTGAGCGCCGCCCACCAGATCGACGAAGAAAACATGGCGGTGATCGCCCAGAGCGTCGGCGCCGTGATCGTCTCGACCTGGGTCCACGACTACGCGCCGCGCATCCGTTCGTTGGTGCTCGCCTCGCCCGCGTTCAAGGTCAAGCTCTACGTGCCGTTCGCCCGCTCGGGCCTGGGGCTGATGCGCAAGTTTCGCGGCAATTTTTTCGTCAACAGCTACGTCAAGGCCAAGTTCCTCAGCCACGACCCGGAACGCGTGGCGTCCTACGACAGCGACCCGCTGATCACCAAAGCGATTTCTGTGAACGTGTTGCTCGGCTTGTACGAAGCCGCCGACCGCGTGGTGGCCGATGCCCAGGCGATCCAGGTGCCGACCCAGTTGCTGATTTCCGGCTCGGACTTCGTGGTGCATCGCAAACCCCAGGAGCAGTTTTTCGAACGCCTGGGCAGCCTGAAGAAGGAAAAACACATCCTCCCTGGCTTCTTCCACGACACCCTCGGCGAACGTGATCGCGCCGTGGCGGTGGCCAGCGCCAAGCGTTTTATCCTGCAAAACTTCGACTATCCGCTGGACCGCGCTTCGCTGCTCGATGCCGACAAGATCGGCCTGACCTGCGCCGAATCCGAATCCCTCGCCGCCCCGCTGCCGCGCAACTCGTTGCGTGACCTGTACTGGCGCATGACCCGCGCCAGCATGCGTTTGGGCAGCAAAGTGTCCGAGGGCGTGAAGCTCGGTTTCGACACCGGTTTCGACTCCGGCAGCACCCTCGACTACGTGTACCGCAACCAGCCCACCGGCAAGGGCGGACTCGGGCGGATGATCGACCAGAACTACCTGAACTCGATCGGCTGGCGCGGCATTCGCCAACGCAAACTCAACGTCGAAGAACTGCTGCGCCTGACCATGGCCAAACTGCGCGACGAAGGTCGCCCGGTACGCATCGTCGACATCGCCGCCGGCCATGGCCGCTACATTCTCGAAGCCTTGCAAGGCGTCAGTCCGCTGCCGGAATCGATCCTGCTGCGCGACTACAGCGACATCAACGTGCGGGATGGCGGTGCGCTGATTCGCGATAAAGGCCTGGGCGACATCGCGCAATTTGTGAAGGGCGATGCCTTCGACCGCGCCGACCTGGCCGCGCTGGAGCCCAAGCCAACGCTGGCAGTGGTCTCCGGCTTGTATGAATTGTTTGCCGACAACACCATGGTCGGCGATTCGCTGGCAGGTTTGGCCGAAGCGGTGGAACCCGGCGGTTATCTGGTCTATACCGGCCAGCCGTGGCACCCGCAACTGGAACTGATCGCCCGCGCCCTGACCAGTCACCGTCAGGGCCAGGCGTGGGTGATGCGTCGGCGCAGCCAGGCGGAAATGGATCAACTGGTCGAAGCCGCAGGTTTCCGCAAAATCACCCAGCGTGTGGATGAATGGGGGATCTTCACTGTGTCCCTCGCGCAACGGGTGCAATGATGCCGGACGCCTCAAGCGCAAGAGAGCCGGGGTTGCTGAAACCGGCGGTGCTTTGGTTGCTGCTGCTGGCGCCGTTGTTTTTCGCCAGCTACGGCTTTGCCACGTGGTATACGACCCAGCGCAGCGATGTCAGCACCTTCGTTTTCGAGTGGGAAAGCGCCATGCCCTTTTGGGCGTGGACCATCGTCCCCTACTGGACAATTGATCTGCTGTACGGCTTTTCGCTGCTGCTGCCCAACAGCCGGCATGAACTCAAACGCCATGCCTTGCGCTTGCTCAGCGCCCAGGTGATTTCGGTCAGTTGCTTCCTGTTGTGGCCGCTGCGCTTCACCTTTGAACGGCCGGAGCTGGACGGAGTATTCGGCTGGCTGTTCGCGGTGCTGGCAGGGTTCGACAAGCCGTTCAATCAGGCGCCGTCGCTGCACATCGCACTGCTGGTGATTCTGTGGGTGATGTACCAACGACACTCGCAGGGCGTGTGGCGCTGGGTGGTGCATGGCTGGTTCGCACTGATCGGGATTTCGGTGCTGACCACTTATCAACATCACTTTATCGACTTACCCACAGGCGCCCTCGCCGGTTGGCTGTGCGTGTGGTTGTGGCCGCTGGATCGGTCTAGCCCGTTGAACAGCCTGCGGTTGGCCAAGGACCCGAAACGCTGGAGCCTGGCCGTGCGTTATGGCCTCGGCGCCGCCGTGTTCGCCATTCCAGCCTTTGGCCTGGGCGGCGGATGGTTGTGGTTGATCTGGCCCTCCGTGGCGTTGCTGTTGGTGGCGCTGAATTACGCAGTGCTCGACGCTGCCGGGTTTCAGAAACGCGCCGACGGCCGTCTGAGCCCGGCCGCCCGCTGGTTGTTTGCGCCTTACGTGGCGGCGGCGTGGATCAATTCACGGCTGTGGACTTACAAGCATCCACAGCCCAATGAGGTTGTGGATAACGTTTGGCTAGGCAGGCTGCCGAGTGCCGAGCAGTTGACGCCGTTTAAAGCGGTAGTCGATCTGTGCGCTGAGCTGTCGCTCGATCCCCGAGGTCGCGCTTATCAAAGCATCCCGGTCCTCGACCTGACGGCACCCAACGCAGAGCAATGTCTCGCCGCCGCCCAGGCCATTGAACAACTGCGCCAGCAAGGCCCGTTGCTGGTCTGCTGCGCGTTGGGTTATTCGCGCAGTGCCACGGCGGTGGCGGCGTGGTTGCTGCACAGCGGCCGCGCGAGCACGGTCGATGCCGCCGTGGCGATGATCCAGGCCGCGCGTCCGCGAGTGGTATTGCACCCGGCCCATCGTCAAGCGCTGGAGACTGCCTATGCCGGTTGATATGGAACTGCAGGTGGTCGCCAGTCTGCTGCGCCGAGGCCGTTCCCTCGATCAGTTGTCCACAGTGCTGACCGTCCTCGGGGTGTTGTTCGGTCTGTTGCAATTGCTGCTGATCACTCCGGTGACGTTCGGCCTGTTACTCAGTGCCTGGCTGATCGTCACGGGTTTGTGGCAAAAATATTGGGCGTTTCGCGTCGCCTTCGACGCGGATCTTTTTACCCTGATGGCTCGCGATGCTGACGCCTTGCCGGACCGCACTCAAGCCCTCGACCACGCCCTGCAAAGCCTCGGCCTGCAACCGGCCAACCGTGCCGGGCGGCCCTGGGCCGAGCGCCAGCGCGGAGCGCTGAGCCTGCTGCGTAAACAAGCTGTCCTACTGGCCGTGCAGGTGCTGCCGACATTGGCGGTGATCCTGGCCAGCCCTTGGCTGTCCTTCGCCGGATAAGGAAATCATTCATGTTCGAACCTGTGGTTGCCACCCTCATCACCTCCATGGCCCGCACCGTCACTGGCGCCCGCAGCCTGTGGATGGGCTGCGCGCCGGAACCGGTGCAGCGGATCTATTTCGCCAACCACAGCAGCCACGGCGACTTCGTGCTGCTCTGGGCCTCGCTGCCTCCCGCCCTGCGCAAACTCACGCGCCCGGTGGCCGGCAGCGACTACTGGAACAAAAGCGCGATCCGCCGCTACATCATCAACCGGGTGTTCAACGGCGTGCTGATCGACCGCGAGCGCAAAGACCCTGTGGATAACCCCTTACAGCCGATGCTTGATGCCTTGGCGACGGGTTATTCGCTGATTATCTTTCCCGAAGGCACACGCAATCCGGAAGACGGGCTGCTGCCGTTCAAAAGCGGGCTGTATCACTTGGCCAAAAGTTATCCACAGGCCCAAGTGATCCCGGTGTGGATCGCCAACCTCAATCGGGTCATGCCCAAGGGCCGAGTGCTGCCATTGCCGCTGCTGTGTACCACCAGTTTCGGCACGCCCCTGCAATTGGAAGAAGACGAGAGCAAAGAGCATTTCCTGACACGCAGCCGCGACGCGCTGCTGGCCCTCGCCCCGGAGCATTCCTGACATGGATAGACAAACCCTGATGCTGTTCGGCGGGATCGGCCTGATTCTGGTGCTGGCTTCGCTGATCGGCCTGATCCTCAAGTTGCGCACCCGCGGCACGCCGAACCCGGTTGTGGATAACCTCAACGCCCGCATCAATGCGTGGTGGGTGATGGTAGTGGTGATCGGCCTCGCCTTCTGGCTGGGCACCGGCGCGGTGATCCTGCTGTTTTACGCGGTGTCGTTCTATGCGCTACGGGAATTCCTCACCCTTACGCCGACGCGACGCAGCGACTATCCGGCGCTGGTGGCGGCGTTTTACCTGGCGTTGCCGCTGCAATACCTGCTGATCTATTTCGATTGGTACGGGCTGTTTTCGATCTTTATCCCGGTGTACGTGTTCTTGCTGCTGCCGATCCTCGCCTCGCTGGGCGGCGACAGCACGCACTTCCTCGAACGGGCGTCGAAAGTGCAGTGGGGCTTGATGATTGCAGTGTTCTGCGTGTCGTTCGTGCCCGCCCTGCTGACCCTGGACATCGCCGGTTATGAAGGCCGCAACCTGTTGCTGATCGCTTATCTGGTGATCGTGGTGCAGCTGTCGGATGTGTTGCAGTACGTGTGCGGCAAGTTGTTCGGCAAACACAAAATTGCACCCAACCTATCGCCGTCGAAAACCGTCGAAGGCTTTGTCGGCGGCGTGCTGCTGTCCTCGTTGATTGGCGCGGCGTTGTGGTGGACCACGCCGTTCAACCCGTGGCAGTCGTTCCTGATTGCCCTGCTGATCAACCTGCTGGGGTTTGCCGGCGGCATCGTGATGTCGGCGATCAAGCGCGATCGCGGCGTGAAGGATTGGGGGCACATGATCGAAGGCCACGGCGGCATGCTGGATCGGCTGGATTCGGTGTGTTTCGCGGCGCCGATCTTCTTCCATCTAGTGCGCTACTGGTGGACTTGAGAGCCTTGATCTAAAAGCCCCGTAACACTTTTCAGGTTCACGTGTAGGATATGCCGCACTTTGCCAAGGATGCGCACCATGTTCGACACGTTCAAAAAAACCTGCCGCCGTTTTTTCGGCGTTTTTTTAACCGTGATGGGTGCGCTTTTCAGCCTCATGGGCTGGCTGCTTAAAGCGGTCTTTGGCCAATGGCAGCCGCCGTCCTGGATGGCTGCCCTCGGCAAACGCCTGGTCGCGCTGGGGCACAAGGCCCGGCCCTATCCAAAGCAGATTGCGGCGGCTGTGCTGGGTGTTGCCCTGCTGGTGGCGGCCGGTGTGTATGGCTGGCACTGGTATTCCCACCTACCGCAACCGCACACCGTGACCTACTCGGTGCAATCGCCGAGCCTGACCAACTACGCCGTAACGCCGCCCACCTTCAATAACGTGCGAGTGCGCTTCACTGAATCCGTGGCGCCGTTGCAGGACATCGGTAAACCGGTCACCAAGGGCATCACCCTTAAACCCGCCGTCAAAGGCGTCTGGCGTTGGGAGGATGATCGCAACCTGGTGTTCGTGCCGGATCAGGATTGGCCGATCAACGCCGAATACAACCTCGACCTCGCGAAGAAAGGCCTGCTGGCTGGCGGCGTGCTGCTGAACCAGTACAGCAGCAAGATTGCCACTGACGCTTTCCGCGTGCGTTTGGTCCAGAACGAGCTGTACCAGGATCCGGTCAACCCGACGCTTAAACAGCAAGTCACGACCTTCGGCTTCACCCATCCGGTGGACGAAGACAGCGTGCGCAAACGCGTGACCGTCACCCTGGGCAAAGGCCTGGCTTACCGCGATACCCAGGCTCCGAACAAGCCTGAAATCACCTTCGACGAACACAAGATCAACGTCTACATCCGCTCCGCCGCCCTCGCCACACCGCTGGAAAGCGTGGCGGTGGCAATCAAGCTCGATGAAGGCATCAAGGCCCGGGACGGCGGCAATGCCAGCCCTGCTCCGCTGAGCGCTGAAGTCACCGTACCCGGCCGCTATCGCCTGACCTTCGGCAACGCCGACGTGCAGTTTGTCGACAACGAACGCGGCGAGCCGGAACCGGTGCTGATGTTCAGCAGCTCCAGTGCCGTGGCCGATGAAATGCTCGCCGGCAAGGTGCAAGCCTGGCTGCTGCCGGAAAAACCCGCCGACGATCAAACGCCCTGGTACGGCCAAGACATCGACGAAAAACTGCTGGCCCGCAGCACCAAGGTCGCGCTGACCCACGTCCCGAGCATCGAACCGCTCAATACCCAGCACGCCTTCAAGTTCAAGGCGCCGGCGGGTCGTGCGTTGTACATCCGCGTCCCGGCCAACCTCGAAGCCATCGGCGGTTACCTGGCGAAGAATCCTACGGTGTCGCTGGTCAGCATGCCGGCCTATCCGCGCAGTTTGCGCTTCCTGTCCGACGGCGCACTGCTGAGCCTCACCGGCGAGAAACGCCTGGGCTTTATGTCCCGTGGCGTGCCCGGCGCCCATGTGGAAATCGCCCGTTTGCTGCCCAACCAGTTGCAACACCTGGTGGACCAGAGCAGCGGCAGCTTCGCCCGGCCCAACTTCAGCAATGACTATTTCGACCGGATGGTCGAGCGTATGTCCCTCGACATCCCGCTGAACGCCGCCGACCCGTCGAAAACCGTTTACGACAACGTCGACCTCAGCCGCTACCTCAACGCCAATGGCGGGCGTCGCGGGATTTTCGTGCTCAAGTTGAGCTCCCAGGATGATCAGTCCGAGCGCACCTTCGACCGCTATTCCGACAACACCACCAGCGACTTGCGCTTCATTGTGGTCACGGATTTGGGAATCATCGCCAAGCGTTCCAGCGACGGCAGCCATGATGTCTACGTGCAGTCCATCGGCAATGGCTCGCCGGTAACCGAGGCACAGGTCGACATCATCGGGCGCAACGGCTTGCCGGTAAGCAGCGGTAGAACCGACGCCGAGGGCCATGTGCACTTCGCCAAGCTCGATGAGTTGCGTCGCGAAAAAACACCGCTGATGTACGTGGTGACCCGTGGCAACGACCAATCTTTCCTGCCAATCGCCCGCCAGTCCCAGCAACTCGACCTGTCGCGCTTCGACATCGGCGGCCTGGAAGAAGACGGCGCCACCGAGCGTCTTAGCGCTTACCTGTTTACCGATCGCGGCCTCTATCGTCCCGGCGAAACGGCGCACTTGGGCATGATCGTCCGTAGCGGTAACTGGAAAGGTGGTTTGCAGGGCCTGCCGGTGGAACTGAAAATCCTCGACCCACGGGGCATGGAAGTCATCCGCCAGCCGCTCAAACTGTCGGCTTCGGGCTTTGAAAGCTTTGATTTCGCCAGCAGCGAAGTCGCGCCAGCCGGGGATTACAGCGCGACCCTGCAATTGATCGGCGAGAAACAGTCGCGCACCGACCTGGGCAGCGTCAGTTTCAAGGTTCGCGATTTCGAGCCGGACCGCATGAAGGTCAGCCTGACCCTGCACGACACACCAGTAGTCGGCTGGATCCCGCCCGACCAAGTGGTGGCCAAGGTCACCGCCCTGCACCTGTTCGGTGCCCCGGCGACGGGCCGGCGGGTGACGGCAAAAATGTCCCTGAACCCGACGGCGGCGGCGTTTGACCGTTACCCGGATTATCGATTCCACCTGCGCGATTCCCTGGAAGAAGCCAGTTCCGAAGACCTGGCGGAAGCCGAGGCCGACGATAACGGTCAGGCGGTGCTCGACCTCGACCTGCAACGTTTCGCCAACAGCACTTATCGCCTGCAAGTCATGACTCAGGTCTATGAGGCCGAAGGTGGCCGTAACGTCGCGGCCCAGAGCAGTCTGCTGGTGTCCTCCGCGCCGTATCTGGTGGGTGTAACCAGCCCGGATGCCCTCAACTACGTCGCCAAGGACGCCCCGCGCCAGGTGCAATGGCTGGCCATCGCGCCGGACCTCACGCCACGGGCCGTGGATGGCCTGAGCACCGAACTGGTGGAGCATCGCTACGTTTCGGTACTGATCAAGCAAGCCAACGGCACCTTCAAATACGAGTCGCGGGTCAAGAACATCAGCCAGCCTGCCGTACCCCTGACTTTGGGCAAGGCCGGCGCCAAGCAGACGCTGAACACCACCACCCCGGGCGATTACACCCTGAAATTGAAGGACCCCAACGGCAACGTCATCAACGCCATCGACTACAGCGTCGCCGGGCGAGCCAACACCTCGCGCTCCCTGGAGCGCAACGCCGAACTGCAACTGCGCCTGGACAAGCGCAGCTACGCCACCGGCGATGAGATTGCCATCAGCATTCGCGCGCCTTACACCGGCGCCGGGCTGATCACCATCGAACGCGACAAGGTCTACACCCAGCAATGGTTCAAGGCCGACAGCACCAACAGCGTGCAGCACATCCGTGTACCGGCCGGGATTGAAGGCAACGCCTACATCAACGTGCAATTCGTGCGCGACATCGGTTCGTCCGAGGTCTACATGAGCCCGCTGTCCTACGGGGTGGTGCCGTTCAGCATCAACCTCGATGCGCGGCGCATGGCGCTGAAGGTCGAAGGCCCGGCGAAAATCGAGCCGGGGCAAGTGCTGGATATCAAGGTCACGGCGGATCGGCCTTCCCGTGCCGTGGTTTACGCGGTGGACGAAGGCATCCTGCAAGTCGCGCGCTACAAGGCGCCGGACCCGCTGAGTTTCTTCTTCCAGAAACGCGCGCTGGAGGTCAACACCAGCCAGATCCTTGACCTGATCCTGCCGGAATTCAGCCGTTTGCTCAGCGGCGCAGCACCGGGCGGCGATACCGAAAACGCCCTGGCTTCGCACCTCAACCCGTTCAAGCGCAAACACCAGCCACCCGTGGCCTGGTGGTCGGGGCTGATCGACCTGCCGGCCGGGGAAACCGTGCTGCATTACCAGGTACCGGACAGCTTCAACGGCAAGTTGCATCTGTTCACCGTGGCCGTGGATGCCGACAGCGTTGGGGTCAGCGAGGCCGCCACCGAGGTGCGCGGGCCATTGGTGATCACGCCGAACGTGCCGGCGTTTGTCGCGCCGGGCGATGTGTTCAGCGTCAGCGCCGGGGTGTTCAGCAACCTCGACACGGCCGCCAAGGTGAAATTCGAGCTGCAAACCAGCAGCGGCCTGAAAGTCGAAGGCGCTCAGGACAACACCCTGGAACTGCAACCGCGCAAGGAAGGCGTGGCGCAGTTCCGCATCAAAGTCCTGGAAAACCTCGGCTCGGCCGACCTGCGCTTTATCGCGGTACTGCCGGACGGCAAACGGATCCAGGTCGCGGAAACCACCTCGATCCGCCCATTGACCGAACACCGGGTAGCCCTCAGCCTCGGCCGTTTCGACAGCGCCAGTAAAGAGCTGAAGCCGACTCGCGACCTGTTCGGGCAACTGCGCAATGTGCAAGTGGGTGTCGCCGCCTCGCCGCTGGTCTGGGCCAATGGCCTCAAGCATTACCTGGATGACTACGGTTACGCCTGCACCGAGCAATTGGTGTCCAAGGCCATGCCGGCGTTGATCTGGGGCGGCACCGCACCCGAAGCCGAACAAGCCTTTACCGGCGCGGTACGGATGCTCCGTCAGCGGCAGAATCAGGCCGGTGGTTTTGGTTTGTGGGCGGCCAACCCGGACGTCGCGCCTTACGCCAGCCTGTACGCCACCGACTTCCTGATCGAAGCCAAGGAACGTGGTTTGGCAGTACCGGAAGACCTGCTGGTGCGCGCCAACGCTTACCTCACCGACCTGGCCAACGGCCCGAGTGAAGGCTTGTCGGAGTTGCGCAACCGCGCCTACGCCAGCTACTTGCTGAGTCGTCAGGGGATTCTGGTCAGCGGCGCCGTGAGCGATATCCGCGAGCGTTACGAGACCTACTTCAAAGCCACCTGGACCAACGACCTGGGCGCCGCTTACCTCGCCGCCAGCTACAAATTGCTCAAGCAGGATCGCCAGGCCGATGCGCTGTTCCGCAAGATCCCGTGGCGCTCCGTCGCCGATGCCTGGGACAGCGACGGTTTGTATTACGACCCGCTGGTGCATGACGCCGAGCACCTGCATTTGCTCAGCCGCCATTTCCCCGAGTTGCTGGACGATGTGCCGGTGGCCTTGCTGGATAAACTCGGCAAGCGCCTCAACGAGCAGCGTTACAACTCGCTGTCCGCCGCGCTGTTGTTGCGTGGCCTGGACAACTACGGCCAGCGCGCGCAAAGCGACATGACCCTCAAGGCCTCGGCCTGGTTGGGCGACAAACAGCAACAACTGTTGGAGATGGCCGGTCAGCCGCCGCGCGCCGCCGTACCGGTCGGCACCAAGAAACTGCTGATGGAAAAAACCGACGGCCCGGCCGCGTTCTACATGCTCAGCGAGGCCGGTTTCGATCGCGGCACCCTCAAGCCAATCAGCAATGGCCTGGAGATCATCCACGAATACCTCGACCTGGACGGCAAAGCGGTCAGCAAGGTCAGTGTCGGCGATGAGTTCCTGGTGCGCCTGCGCCTGCGCGCTACCGATCGCGACCAAGTGCAGCAAGTGGCTGTCGTCGATTTGCTGCCGGGCGGGATCGAGCCGGTGTATCGCCTGCCACCGGAGCCGAAAGCTGCCAGCGAGGAAGACGATGAGTCGCAATACAGCGAAGACAGCGAAGAAGCCGAAGCCTGGCAACCCCCGGTCGGTGAAAGTGCATTGAGCGACTGGGCGCCGAACTACATCGATGTGCGCGATGACCGCGTGGTGTTCTACGGTATGGCGCGGCGCGATGTCGGCACTTTCGTTTATCGGGTGCGCGCCACCAATGCCGGGACCTTCAAGACGCCACCGGCCTACGCCGAAGGCATGTACGAAACCACCCTGCAGGGCCGTGGCAAAGTCGGTCAGCTGGAAATCGTCAAACCTTGAGGAAACCGGGGCGACGATTGAAACGCCTGCTGGCCGTTGGATTGACGGCGGGGGCGGTGTTGCTGGGGCTGAGGCTGTGGCCCCATGCGCCGCTGAGCGAAACGACGTCATCGTCACGCCAGGTGTTGGCGGACGATGGCTCGCTGCTGCGCATGACCCTGGCCGCCGACGGCCAGTATCGGCTTTGGCTGCCGTTGGAGCGCCTCTCGCCGACGTTGGTCGAAGCACTGCTGCTCAAGGAAGACCGTAACTTCTTTTGGCATCCGGGGATCAATCCTCCGGCGCTGCTGCGGGCGGCCACGGCGACTTACAGCGGTGGCCAGCGTCAGGGCGGCTCGACGCTGAGCATGCAACTGGCGCGGCGTCTGTGGGACCTCAACACCCGGCAGATCCCCGGCAAGCTGCAACAAATGGCCCTGGCCTTGTGGCTGGAGGCGCGCTACGGCAAACACGAAATTCTCGAGGCTTACCTCAATCTGGCGCCGATGGGCGGCAACATCGAAGGCGCGGAGGCGGCGAGCCGGATTTACTTCGGCAAACCGGCGGCGCAGTTGTCGCTATCCGAAGCCCTGGCTCTGGCGGTGATCCCGCAGCAACCGGGACGCCGCGCCAGTTTCGGGCCCTCATTGCAGAACGCGCGACTGCGCTTGATGGCAGAGTGGCGCGACACCTACCCCGATGACCCACGTAACAGCAGTTTGCTGGAGCTGCCGCTGGAAGCGCGCAACCGCCAGCAGATTCCGTTTCTGGCGCCGCATTTGAGCGAGCAGTTACTGGCCGCCCAGACGGGCAATGAGCTCAACAGCACGTTGAATTTGCCCTTGCAGCAGTTACTGGAACGGCTGATTGGCGGATTCATTGCCGAGCGCAAAAGCACCGGTGTCGAAAACGCTACGGCGATCCTGATCGACAGTCGCGACCAGAGCGTCAAGGCGCTGGTCGGCTCGGCGGACTACTTATCCACAGCGCTTCACGGCCAGGTCAACGGCATTCTGGCGCGGCGCTCGCCAGGTTCGACCCTCAAGCCGTTCCTTTACGGGCTGGCGTTGGACCAGGGGCTGATCCATCCGATGAGCATCCTTAAGGACATGCCGAGCAGCTTCGGCTACTTTCAGCCGGAAAATTTCGACGGCAGTTATGTCGGTCCGCTGACCGCCCGCGATGCCCTGATCCGCAGCCGCAACATTCCGGCGGTGTGGCTGGCTAGCCAGGTCAAATCCCCATCGTTGTACGGCTTTTTGCAGCAGGCCGGGATCAAGGGCATGCGCGGCGAAAGCCATTACGGTCTGGCCTTGGCCCTGGGCGGCGGCGAGATGACGCCCGAGGAGTTGGCGCGGCTGTACCTGATGTTGGCCGGCGACGGCCATTTGCGGCCACTGCGTTACTTGAGCGAACAACCGCAGAGCAGCGGCGATGCATTGTTGACGCCGCAAGCCGCGTTCATGGTCCGCGACATGCTCAGGCGTAACCCACGCCCCGACGGCCTGCCCGCCGACAGCCGTGGCCGGCATTGGCGCACCGCGTGGAAAACCGGCACCTCATGGGGCTTTCACGATGCCTGGAGCGCCGGCATCGTCGGGCCCTACGTGTTGGTGGTGTGGGTCGGCAACTTCGACGGCCGCCCCAACCCGGCGTTCATTGGCGCAAAAACCGCGGCACCGCTGTTCTTTCGTATCGCCGATGCGCTGCCCCTGGCCTTACCCACGGTGGCGGATCGAGTCGACAAACCGCCCACGGGCCTCACGCGCATCGACATCTGCGCCGCTTCCGGCGAGTTGCCGAACCGCTGGTGTCCGTTGACCCGCAAAACCTGGTACGTCCCCGGCGTCTCGCCGATCCGCGTGTCCAACCTGCACCGTCCGGTGCTGATCGACACCCGCACCGGCAAAGCCGCCTGCGCGCCGTTCGATCCGCAGTACACCCGCGAAGAAGTCTTCGAATTCTGGCCCAGCGACGTACAACGCCTGTACCGCGCCGCCGGCCTGCCCCGGCGCACACCGCCCAACGTGGTCAAGAACTGCCAGCCCAACCCCTCCGGCGGCCAGAGCGAAGCACCACAAATCAGGTCGCCACTCACCCAGGTCAGCTATCAGCTACGGCTTTCCCAGCCACAGGACAGCATCTCCCTGAGCGCCAATGCCGCCAGTGATGCGTTAAAGCTTTATTGGTTTGCCGACCAGACCCTCATCGGCCAAGGCCCGCCGCAGACCACGTTGAACTGGCGGCCGGGCAAGTCAGGGCAGTATCAATTACGCGTCACTGATGATCAGGGCCGCAGTGCGAGCAGAGGGCTGCGGGTGGAGTTTGTGCCTTGAGCGGCTGTATTGAACAGCCGCTCGATTAAGGCACTGCGTAGTAACCTCTATAGTGATCTAAGGAATAAAAACTTTCGCAGCCCTCCAGCCACCTGACTTCCGAATCACCAACATGCCATAGACGGGTGGTGTGGCGGATCAGACATCATGCCGATAGCCAAGGCCACGAAGGTCGAAATCCCCAATTTCTTGGGGACATCGCACAGGTGTACTGAGCATGAGCCGGATACGACTAAACCGCCCCCGCCGCTGAACCCAAGGCGCCGCCGATAAAGTAGACCACCATAAACACCGTGTTGAGGCGGCTGGTGGCGGACGGTTCCAGCGCCAAGACGCAGAGCTGGTTGGCCAATTGGTTGATACGGTTACCCAGGTCAAGAAAGGTCGCCGCGATCAGAATCGGCCATCACAAGCCGCTCGGCCCGAGGGTGTAGATCAGGATAAACGCCACCAGCACGGTGGTAATCCCGACGCGCTCGAGCAAACGCCCATGGCGCCGGGAACGACGCTAGGGTTACCAATATCCAGCTGCCACCGGTAGCGTTTTAAACGCTTTACGCAGTGAGTCTGGAAAGCGTCTAGAAAATTCGAGACGATTTAAGCTTCTTGTTTTTTCAAATGGACTTTTTGCCCACCTAACAGCAATGTTGTACCTACGCCAAATAAGCCAACAAAACAAGTGGCTGCAACTATAATCAAAGTCAACGAGAAACCATATAGGTCTAATAGTCCACCGAAAACAGTATAGGAGATGCCGATAATAACTGAGTTAACTAGGTTTGCTACAGAGAGGCAAGATGCTCGGATACGTGACTCAACATTATCATGAATATAGGTTTCATATGAGGTCTCATAGATGGCGGGGAGCGACATGATTAACAGAAAAGTGACAACTGAAGTAATGATTCCAATATTCAATGACAAAATGAAAAGAAGAAAAGTAACAACAACAGTAGTAGTGAAAGCAATGATACCGAGAGAGAATCTAGTACATATAAAGCCGGCAGCCACAAACATGCCAGCAGATATAGCTTCAACGGCAGCATAAATACCAGCAATGATAGGGACCTCTAAGCCTTGCATGGAAAAAAATGGCTGCCCATAAATAAACAAAGGGATTGTTGAAAGTTCGAATAAGGCATACCCAATAAATAAAGGCATAAGAAAAGCGCCTTTTTTAGAGCGGAAAAAATTAATTAATAAAGTAAAAATCCCCTCTGTTTTTTTGTCGCTCATGACGCTTATTTTATTGGCGTTCAGTGAAATAGACGGGAGCTTGATTTCGGGAATGAGTGTTACAACAATAGCGCCAACAAGCTTTGATATCGCAAAGAAAATATATACAGTATTCCAAGACCAAGTGTCTTGTAATACGCCACCCAATAGCATAGACAAACCTAATGACACAGCACCAATGGCACGGGCACGCGATAATATTTTAGGATACTCTTCTGCTCGATTTTCAGCTAGTAAGTTATCATACAATAACGCCCTGTCTGAACCGGAGCCCATAGCAATACTAGCGCCGAATAAGCAAAATATAATTGCGAAAGGAATAAAAGATGAAAACAGCAAAAAACCAATACCACTTATAAATAACCCTAAAAAACCGATTATAAGAGAGATTTTTCGACCATATCGATCTGCGAGTAAACCAGATGGAATTTCTAACGCTACGGAAGAAAAGAATAGAAACGATTGAAGAATACCTATCTCTCCTTGTGTGATGCCAAGTTGCAGCAAGTAAAGCACAAACAAACTTCTCTGAACATCCAAATTCATAAAAATCGACAAGGAATAATATAAGTTATCGTTCTTATTTTTGAAAAAATTTAATGCGCCCATTTTTATTCAAATACCTGTTTTTTTGTAAATTCAAAAGAATTGAAATTTAAGTTCAAGGTACATGCATCTGTTTTTGAAGGCCCCATTTTTGCCAAATACTGAAAAGCTTCCCACGCGATAAGGTTAGCAACAATGGAATTTGTTATTCCATTGGACGGAAAACGTGCAGGAACAATTGTTTTTTTACAAACGCTGCGCACCTCTCTAATCCAGCGTAGATAGGCCTGAAATGAAGATCTCTCTCTAAGAAGCGGCCCAAGTATACCGTTGTTAATACCAACGGCACCGAACAGCGCCGATGTGCCTGCTTTTACTGCTGCGTTAGCGACGTAACTTTGAATAGCTCCTTTAGGTTCGTCAGCGCAACAGATTATTAAATCCGCGCCCTTCGCTAACTTCGCCAACTGTTTACTAGACGTTATCTCAGCTATAACGGATGTAGCGTCTACTACTTTTTGATTTTCTATTAATCGCTGAGCAAGTATATCTGCTTTATATTGACCAATATCGTGTGCACCAAAAACAAATTGACGATTAAGATTGTTCATGCTCACCTTGTCAAAATCAATCAAAACAAAAGACCCCACACCTGAACCGGCAAGGCTTTGTGCAACTAAAGCTCCTGTACCACCGCATCCAACAACTACTATGGATGAGTTTTTTAGCTGCTGACTCATTTCTTGATTTGGTGCAACAGCTTCATTCCACGACCATTGCATAGTCTGTAACGGCGTCATCCCATAAGGCGGGGCAGTATGAATGAGATTAGCATCTTTTAGTTTCCGAAGAAGGCTTCCGTCTGGCTCTTTATCAACTTCTACTGCTACGCCTACTGTACTCAGTAGATGAAGTAATTTCGCAGTATCTGAATTAGGGGGCTTGATACTTTTTATGCCATTCTCTGTGATCAGCTTAAGTTGATTGTCATCACTAAGGATAACAACATCACCACGTAATACCCACAGGCTTTCTTTTTTAAGCAAGGCGGGAATCCTCTGCTACATTCGTATCACTTATATTTTTAACAAACATAGCCATAGGTCTATAAACCGTTTCAGCCAACATCATGGGTAAAACTTCATTGCTGGACTTGGAATAAAGCTTTAGAAAAATAGCTTTAATAAAGCTTATGGACTCAGCGGAGGTATCCAAGCCAGATATTTTTCTTTGAAAGAGCGCCAGACGCAAACTTTTCTCACTGGCGGCATCTACAATTAACGTCTTCAATATTTTCTTTTCTTCATTTGTGAGCTCTTGCCAGAGTTGACTGCACTCCATATTGAGGTGAAGTGATTTTTTTTTATTTTTTTGTCGGGGCTCAACAAATGCTTGAAGCAAGGTCTCTGCGTGGCTCATTGTTTCAAACGGGCTATTTAACCGTTGATAGCTTGCAAGAATAGGGAAAGAGTAATATGAAGAAAATGCAGACCAGGATAATAGTACTTTTGTGTTGGCGTTAGGAATGACATCTAATGCCTTCGTTAGTCCAATGCCGCGATACTGTGGATGTACAATGACCCGGAATGATTGCAATACATATTTATTGATTTCTGAAAACTCAGGAAATATGTCAAATGCTTTTGGCCACGGGCGAATACACAAATTAACACCCACCAACTCTCCTTTAGAGTAAGCGGTGACAACATGATCAACTAGAGGTGCTAACATATCAATGTCGTTCGGGTTGTCATTTTCATAATGATAGCGAGAAAGTTTTTTATAATCGTCTATAGTGCCTTTTTTAATTTTTATTTCCAGACTTTTTAATATATTCGTGCTTTTTGGTTTTTTATTAAAAATACGGTGCTTCCCATTAGAGCACAGTTTAATATGAACATCAGGGTTCAAGAAGTCGACAATGTCATCATGGCAACTTGCAATAAAAGCACTTTGTTTATTGGAGCGAAGAATTTTCCCTAAATTCATGGCTACAATTAGAGCTGTGCGCCTGTCCAATCGTGTAGTAAATTCGTCAAGGATAAGTGGTCCTACTCCCTGGAGTAAAGCTAACGCAATAAGGAAGCGTTCTTTTTGTCCATCAGAAAGGTGAGAAAAAGGACCAATCAGGATACGTGGTTCTCCCAACCCAAATTTTGAAAGATAACGGATGACGTCACCTGCATCTCCATAAGATATAATTTCCGCGATAGATTTCTCTTTATCAATATCATTTGTTATTTCTCTTATATCTGAAAAATGTCGAGAAATATCTCTTAATAGTAGACTTTTACCAACACCACTTGCCCCTGTTATTAGAACAACCCCATCTGTAGGAATGTCTAAATTTGATAGCGACTCCATCCACCCTTCTTCGGACAGGCCAAAAGTTTTAATTATATCTTCGCAAACCTTGCTCGAACTATTTAGCGGGGGAATATGTAAATCTACTTTTGTATGTATCATATTCATAGCTTGGCCCTCATTAGCTGAATAGTTGCAATGGATATATCAATTTTTAAAATTAACATTGCTCAAGCAAATGCTTGGAATAGCACCAATTATCACACTTGGACATAAATCATCTAATAAATCATCAAGCAATTGTCTATGCGCATTACTAAACACAGATGACTTTAATGTATTAACATATAATTGTTGCGCTTGTGATTCACTTCGCCAGGCTGGGCATAATATTAATGATGCATATCTACCCCAAGCATCATCAGTTGGCCCAGAAACTATCATTAGTCGCATAGCTGCTTTAACTTTAGGCGCTGAATAGCTGTCAGAAACGGGAGTGCACGGTATGCCATTTTGATGAAGAGTCGTTGCAATAGACCAAGCTACTGTGGCATTAGGATAATAATCGGAAAAAGCTAGAGTAAGACCATTTCTCGAGGCTATCGGCGACCAATCTAAAGGTATTAAATTTCTTAGCGGTACTGGATCATCAAATGGTGTAGAGGCTGTTGCCCAACCTACGTGTTCTCCGCAGTTGGTTTTTTCTATAATATTTTTAATTTCTTTGCGAATTGATTTTTTGTCATCTCCAATAAGCTCACCTGAGAAAACAATAATAGCTCTAAGAGATGTTTTTTTAACGATACGCTTTCCATTTGCTGATGGCATTGAGTTAAATGGAGTAGCGGTGTCTGCAGTCTGATTAATGATTCCCTTTTCGTAAAGAGTGATATTCTCTTCAGGGTTACGAACAACTTCTATAAGAATAGAAGGGACGCTGTCTTGAGGGCAAAAAGCCTCCCACCGATTAGGGGCAATTTCACAGACTTGTCGGGCTCCTGGCCATTTATCAGTACGAAACGGTATCCAAGCGGGGGAGGATAGCAATCCTTCAAAGGCTGAAACTTTTTCCTTAAATCTGATAATAGCACTGCCATCTTGTGTTAACCCTAACGTTGCTTTACTCATGATTAGATGACGGACAATGAGATCATGGCTAGCTAGATAATTAAGTCCGTTTAAATAATCTTTTCCTGAAATATTATCCAGGTTACGGCTGCTATTAGCGTTGGGAGAAAGGATGTAGGTATGCCCCTCATCTTCAATATTTATATCACAGCCGCCTTCTATACTCACGTTTGGGAGTGGCGTAGACAATGGTGCTCGT
The DNA here is from genome assembly GCF_012935755.1 of Pseudomonas sp. ADAK2. Lineage (GTDB taxonomy): Bacteria > Pseudomonadota > Gammaproteobacteria > Pseudomonadales > Pseudomonadaceae > Aquipseudomonas. The sequence continues at coordinate 4,495,292 of NZ_CP052862.1, read as the reverse complement.
GGAGGAAGCGCTCCCAAACTGGCTAACTGTAGCGCCCCATAGTTGCGAGGAGATTTTAATGATCCAGGAGGTGCATCCACAGCAATTCTAATTAATTTATCTTTCTCCGTCACACAGCCTCCTTACTTAGTGCCAGTTTTCCAGGAACATTTAATTATTAATTTTTTGTGGAGCGAGTCATCTGAGGGTGATTTAGATAACATTTACCGCAAACTAGCGTACCAAAAGATCATTTAGTTAATGCGTTGTCAATGTAGGTCTTATGAATCCGTTGTTCCTTAACCACTAGAATTCTACTGATGATAACCACTTAGGTAATCTTCAGATTTTTTTGCTGATTTTTTAAGAAACATAATATAATTTTTTTCATGCTCAACAAACGCCCCGATCTTATGAGATAAGGGTGGGGATAGTGTCTTTTCTGCTTTAAATAATTCTTCCCTAGCCTCCCTCCCTAAATCTTCGATTTTACTTAATAGGGGTAGAACGAATCCACGCATTTGTTGTTCAAAAAGTGGAAATCTATAAGTGTCTACATGTAAATTTTGAACAGCTATAGTGAATCCACAGTTGATTACGTTATGCCACCAACCAGGGGGAATATATAATGCATCACCTGCCGATATTGCACCTTCAAAAATATCGGCACCGTGCTTCAGTACCTCATTAGCAATGTCAGAATTAAATAAATCTTGTCCATTCGAAACTGCAAACGTGTGAGATGGCGATACCAAGCGTGCTTTTTTTTCACCCACAATCATTGTTAATACAGAATTAACAAAAAAAGAATCTGTATGGAGAGGGCTTGATACATGTTGATAGCCGATAAGCAAATTTGTCGGTGGTATTGAAATCGAAGACGGTAGTTTGTATAACCAATTATCAGGAAAACAAGGTAGGGTCATGTCTATATCATCTAGAAGCTCAGGAAACTCTTTATGATAAATCCATCCACCCAAATAGGGTAACTCAGCGTTATTATCAAAAGCGTTATTTCTTTCTGCTAAATATATGTATTCTCCCAGAGTCATTTTAGTTTGGTCTTTATAAAGTTCTTGCCGTTTTGTCTTGTAGTAACAGACAGGCACTTTAACGTGCCCATAAGTATTTCTGAAAAAATCTGCAGACCAGCGCCTAATGGCAGGCCAATCCTTTCCCATTCCTTTTAGAATGACTGGCTTTTCATTCATGAGGTAATTTTTTTGAAATGACATTGCGTCACTAGCATCAATGCTCTCAAGAAGAATTATATTTTTATTTTCCAAAGGAATAATCCTTGCTCAATAGATTGCTATTGGTATAAAAAAGGTCAAACATAATGAATGACCTTTTTTATCATAGTCCTAGCGAACTATTAACAGCGGCCGAAAACAGCTTGAAGCATCAGTTCATCATCTGCTAAATCCATGAAGAAAGAGACATCTTCATTCTCAGTGGTAGCAGAAAAAGCATTAGGGTTGTCTGATTCCAATACATATTCAATCACTTCTTCATTTTTCATTTTGTATTCTCATTAGTTAAAAGATGAGGTAGTAACAATTTTAGATTTAGCAGCCACTGATTAGTTTGGCTTTTCGGTCCGGAATCAAGCAGGAGGTCCTGTTTTATCAGAGAGAAGCCGCGTAATGTCGGAACTAATCAGCGCCTCTCTGAATAAAGACCATGTTCCAGTATTACGCAAATGTACTCTTTGTAAGTGTATGTGTCAGTCCATCCGTAATAGGAGAAATAGCTGCTGTAATTCGCCCGCAGCGGTAAAAAAACATGGCGGCCGCAGAGACTGAGTGCAGCACCCGACCTTTCCGATACGGTGCTGCGACATTTCTCGTCACGAACTGAGCGCAGAAAAGCGCGCCACCATTTAAATCGGTGATGTCCAGGGCCTCAGCGTCGGATTGCATAGATCGACCATCAACCGCGAGTTGCAGCAAAACCGAGAGGTTTGTGGTCGTTACTTGGTTTCCGGGTGGTGCTAGAAGGCTCCAGTTTCAATGAGGTTCAGTTGGCAGAGTATGGTCGGTACAAAGACCTGTATGTTGAGCAGATCAAGGTCTATCGTTGCACAGTCTGCAGCGCTGGCAGCATTGCGGGGAGGATCGGCGTCCATCGGTACCACGAGCGGCTGCGCGGTCGTAGTCACCCACCAACGAAGTGAGCACTGACGTCCCATGTTGTCGATGATCCGAAACGACTATGGTGAACACACACCGCGTTTCAAGCGGATTGATTCCACAGCGTGTTGCAAGTACCTCTTGGTCAGCATCAGTTTGGCAAAACCGAACAGGCTGAATAATTGCGCTGTATTCTTTTCCAATCCGTGGTGACCAACGTTGCGGTGATTGAAGCGCGCCTTAATCACCTGGAAGAGTTGCTCGACCTTGGCAACGCAGTTGCGCCTTGGCGTATTCGAATTGCGCCTGACCCAGAACAGCACACTGTCTTTGTCGTGATGTTTATAGCTGCTTGGCCGTGCTCTACCCTCTACCCTAAATCTAGCAGAACGCCGAGCTGAGCAATCTGTTGCTGCCACTCGCGCTGTAACTCAGGCTTCTGGTGCTTGACTTTTCGAGCTAGGTCCTCCTCCAGTTTACTTTCCAGATCCAACAGAGTCGCCAGTAGGAGTTCTTCTGTTTCTGGCAATACAAACGATCGTTCATCCTGTAACGGCGCGGCTAACATGGCGGGCACATGAGCATTTGCCAGATTGGCATACACTGGCGCTAGCGCGTGCCAGTCTCTTAGCCGATGTTTATCTATTAACCAGAAACGATTACAGCTGTGCTCAATCAGTGTGCGGTCGTGAGAAACCAGCAATACAGCGCCGCTGAACATCTTCAGCGTTTCCGCCAGTTCCTCTTTGCCTTCCATATCTAGGTGGTTAGTCGGCTCATCAAGCAACAACAACGAATAGTTTGCCAGTGTGAGACCGATAAACAACAACCGTGAACGCTCGCCGCCGCTCAGGGTGCTCACCTTTTGTTGATGGCGCAGGTACGGGAAACCGGCACTAATTAGTGCCATTTTCCTCTGGTCTTCTGTAAGCGATGAAAAAGGGACAAGTGCTTCGTTTAAGGTGTCATCATCACGCAGCTGCTGCAGGCTCTGATCATAGTAACCGACGCGTACTTTCGGGTGGAATACCACGCCATCCTCCATTGTCTCTGGATAGCAGAAGGCTCGCCATAACGTATGCAGGAGTGAAGATTTACCACAGCCGTTGCGGCCGACCAGTGCAATCCGGTCACCGCATTTAACCCGGATTTCGTCCAGTTCGAACAGCACTGGCGCATCTAACGCAGGTCGAACCTGCAAATGAGATAGCTCTAACAACCGGTCGGCTGTTAACGCTTCGCCATTAAGACGCAACTGCCACTGAGTACCGGCAGTGACCTGAGTTTGATCATCCTTCATCCGGTCGACCTGTTTCTCCATTTGTTTGGCTTTGCGCGCCAGCTTCTCGCTATCGTAGACGCTGCCCCAGATTGCCAGCCGTTTAGCGCTTTTCGTAACTCGGTCAATCTCTTTTTGCTCGGCCTGACGGCGGTGGGTATCTGCAGTATCTTTCTCTGCTAGAGCTTCACGCGCCTGCGTGCAGGGTAGTCGAATAAATTGCAGGGTCTTGTCGCGCAATACCCAGGTGCAGTTGGTGACGTTATCTAAAAGACTGCGGTCATGGGATACCAAGACAAAGCTGCCCCCCCAGGTTTTCAGAAAGTTCTCAAGCCAAAGTAACGTCGGCAGATCTAAATGGTTACTGGGTTCGTCCAACAACAATAAGTCCGGCTGTCGGATCAGTGCACGGGCCAGCAGAAGGCGCGTGTGCTGCCCTCCGCTGAGCGTTCCGGCGGTCAGTTTCCAAGCAGCTTCATCAAACCCCAAACTGGCCAGCAGCGCTTCGACCTGCCAGCGTTCGTATTGATGCAAACTGTCTGGAGCATGGTTGATTACCGCCTCGAGGAGTGTGTAAGCATTCAGGTCGGCGGGCAGATGCTGCTCAACCCGTGCCATCCGGCATTGGCTTGACAGGGTAATGGTGCCGGAAGTGGCAGCGAGCTCGCCGCTGAGGATTCTCAACAAGCTACTTTTGCCACAACCGTTATGACCAATCAGGCCGATGCGGTCACCTTTTTTAAGGCCGAAGGAAATATCAGCGAACAAAGGGCCAAAGGTACTTTCGTAACTGATAGATTGTGAGGAAAGTAAGGTAGTCATTATCAGGCTTACTCAAGTTTACAAACATGGAAATAGAAATTATGAGCGTCAAAAATGCTGACGATAGTCGATAATGAATCGCCCCGGGTTTTCTAGACACTCTCCAGGCGTCTCTGCGTAACGCCTTTCAAACTCTATCGTAAGCGTCCGGCCGACCCACCTTCTGCTAAAGGATTCCAGCCCGCATCCTGTGCTTTTCCCAACGAGAGATTCGCATGGAAACGACGCACGCGCGGCGCAAATATTTGGCAAAACATGTCCAGGCCCGGCGACCAGCCAACATCCTCAGTCCGCTTACTGCTAACAACATGATCTTAAACCCAAGACCCTCGCCTACTGGATTCGCTACCACAAACAGGACGTCCCCCCGTAACCCTGATTCCGTTGGTGGTCCAGGAGCCCTCCGTCAATCGGGAGTTGTTGTTGCAATATGCCAGTGGCTGGCAGTTGGCATTGCCGACGCGAGCGTCGAGGCCGCTTGGCTCGCTGGATTGGCGCAACTGCGCGCCTTGCAGGCTGGTTCCTCAAGTTCGAGCTCAAGACCTTACCGAACGTTGCGGAAGTGGCCACCGTGGGTGTCACGCAGTCTGAGGTGACCGAGGCGATCGGCAAGGCCAATCATAAAAACGGTGGGGCCGTGCTGGAGATGGCGGAGACCGAGTTCATCGTGCAGGCTTCCGGCTACCTGAAGACCCTCAATGACTTTCGAGCAATTCCGCTCAAACTGGGTCCGGGTAGTGTGACGGTCACCTTGATGATGTCGCCACGATTCAACTAAGGCCAGAAATGCGTCGCGGCAGAACCGAACTCGATGGCGAGGGCGAGACCGTCGGCGGCATGGTGATCCTGCGCAGCGGCAAGAATGCTCGCGAGACTATCGAGGTGGTCAAGACCAGACTCGAAGAGGTGAAAAGCAGTCTGCCGGCCGGCGTAGAAATCGTCACGACCTGCGACCGCAGCGAACTGATTGACTGCGCCGTGAAAAACCTCAGCCATAAGCTGATTGAAGAGTTCATCGTTGTCGCGTTGGTCTCCGGAATCTTTCTGAGGTCTTCGCCAGTAAGAGAACCCAAGACTCTTTAAATCTCCTCTGGCACACTCCGGGCAGAGCCTGCTGTCATTCGATCAAAGCCGTAGCAATATCCAGCGGAGATGTATTTCCTTTGGGAATATGACAAATCCTGAATATTTTTAAAGTTTGAATATTGAGGATAGTTAGTGTGATGGTGCAATTAACGATTAAAGCCATAACAACCTCTCTAGTTAAGAACTGAAGCTATAACTTTAACATCCGCAGTTCCAATGGAATATTTTGAAAGGCGTTCGAATAGTTCCATATGTGGCTGTTTCCAGCCCATGTATATATTTCTTTCAACGTACGAACGTAGTGATTCTTCGTTTTGTATTTGGAGGAGCATGTCAAAACAAAGGAGGGACCGATTTGGCGGCACTGGTTGACCGGGTCAAGCGCAGGCATAAAGCTTGGAGACCCAGCAGGTCTCCAAGCTTCGACAGTTTTTATTACTTGAGACCACTATATAAGTGACGTCTGTGGATAACTTATTCCACCGTCACCGACTTCGCCAGGTTGCGCGGCTGATCAACGTCCGTGCCTTTCAACACCGCGACGTAGTACGACAGCAGCTGCAACGGGATGGTGTAGAGGATCGGCGACAGGATGTCGTGGATGTGCGGCATCTGCACCACGTGAGTGCCTTCGCCATTGGTCATGCCAGCCTTTTCGTCAGCGAAGACAATCAGCTCGCCGCCCCGGGCGCGGACTTCCTGGAGGTTGGATTTCAACTTCTCCAGCAATTCGTTGTTCGGCGCCACGGTGACCACTGGCATGTCGTTATCCACCAGCGCCAGCGGGCCGTGTTTCAGTTCGCCGGCCGGGTAGGCTTCGGCGTGGATATAGGAGATCTCTTTAAGTTTCAGAGCGCCTTCCATCGCCACTGGATACTGCGCGCCACGACCAAGGAACAAGGTGTGGTTCTTGTCGGCGAACAGCTCGGCGATTTTTTCCACGGTGCTGTCCATGGCCAGGGCTTCGCCCAGACGGGTTGGCAGGCGACGCAGTTCTTCGACCAGGGTGGCTTCGACGCCTTTGGCCAATGTGCCACGTACCTGACCGAGGGACAGGGTCAGCAACAGCAGACCGACCAGCTGAGTGGTGAAGGCTTTGGTCGAGGCCACGCCGATTTCGCGACCGGCCTGGGTCAGCAGGGTCAGGTCGGATTCACGCACCAGCGAGCTGATGCCGACGTTGCAGATCGCCAGGCTGGCGAGAAAGCCCAGTTCCTTGGCATTGCGTAGCGCGGCCAGGGTGTCGGCGGTTTCACCGGACTGGGAAATGGTCACGAACAGGGTGTCGGGTTGCACCACCACTTTGCGGTAACGGAATTCGCTGGCGACCTCGACCTGGCACGGAATGCCGGCCAGCTCTTCGAGCCAGTAACGGGCAACCATACCGGCGTGGTAGCTGGTGCCGCAGGCGACGATCTGCACATTGCGAACCTTGGCGAACAACTCGGGCGCCTCTGGACCGAAGGCTTGCACCAAAACTTGTTGCTGGCTCAGACGCCCTTCCAGCGTGCGTTGCACGACCGTAGGTTGCTCGTGGATTTCCTTGAGCATGAAGTGGCGGTACTCGCCCTTTTCGGCGGATTCGGCATTGTCACCGTATTGCACCGCTTCACGCTCAACGACTTTGCCGTCAATGTCCCAGATCTGCACGCTGTCGCGGCGAATCTCGGCGATATCGCCTTCTTCGAGGTACATGAAGCGGTCGGTCACCTGACGCAGGGCCAGTTGATCGGAGGCGAGGAAGTTTTCCCCCAGGCCCAGACCGATCACCAGCGGGCTGCCACTGCGGGCGGCGACCAGGCGATCCGGTTGGTCGGCGCTGATCACCGCCAGGCCGTAAGCACCGTGCAACTCTTTGACAGTCGCCTTGAGGGCCACGGTCAGATCATGCAGATCCTTGAGTTTATGCGCCAGCAGGTGGGCAATGACTTCGGTGTCGGTGTCTGAGGTGAACACGTAACCCTGAGCCTTCAATTGCTCACGCAGGGCTTCGTGGTTCTCGATGATGCCGTTGTGCACGACGGCCAGGTTCTGCCCGGAGAAGTGCGGGTGAGCGTTGCGTTCACAAGGGGCGCCATGGGTGGCCCAACGGGTGTGGGCGATGCCCAGGCGACCGACCAGCGGCGTCTCGGCCAGGGCCTGATCCAGCTCGCTGACCTTGCCCGGACGGCGCAGGCGATCAAGGATCCCGTCATTGGTGAAAACCGCCACACCGGCGCTGTCATAACCACGGTATTCCAGGCGTTTGAGCCCTTCGAGCAGGATGGCGGTGATGTTACGTTCTGCGACGGCGCCGACAATTCCACACATGCTATTTCTCCTGACTGACAGCCGCGAGGATCAAATTGATCCCGCGAGCCTGAATCTGATCCCGTGCCTCACGTGGCAGGCGATCATCGGTAATAAGGGTATGGACGCTGCTCCAGGGCAGTTCCAGGTTGGGAATCTTGCGGCCGATCTTGTCGGCTTCGACCATTACCACCACTTCCCGGGCGACTTCGGCCATGACGCGGCTCAAGCCCAGCAATTCATTGAAGGTAGTGGTGCCACGGACCAGATCGATGCCATCGGCACCGATAAACAACTGGTCGAAGTCGTAAGAGCGTAGTACCTGCTCGGCGACTTGCCCCTGAAAGGATTCGGAATGCGGGTCCCAGGTGCCACCGGTCATCAACAGCACCGGTTCATGCTCCAACTCGCTCAGGGCGTTGGCCACATTCAGGGAATTGGTCATCACCACCAGGCCCGGCTGCTGGCCGAGTTCCGGAATCATGGCGGCGGTGGTGCTGCCGCTGTCGATGATGATCCGCGCATGCTCACGAATCCGCAGCACGGCGGCGCGAGCGATGGCTTGCTTGTACTTGGACACCGGTTGACCAAGGTCAGCGACCAATTCCTGCGGCATGGTGATCGCGCCACCGTAACGGCGCAGCAGCAGGCCATTGCTCTCAAGGGCGGCGAGGTCTTTGCGGATCGTCACTTCCGACGTCTCGAAGCGCTTGGCCAATTCGTCCACGCTGACTTCCCCCTGCTCGTTGAGCAAGGCGAGGATGTTGTGACGGCGTTGAGGTGTATTGCGCTTTGACATGAGCGGGTAAGTTTCGATTCGAAAGATAACGAAAGCAATCAAAACCTATTGGCGAAACTTCGTCAAGCCAGCGCAAGAAAAAAGATCTGTGGATAAAAGCATCGCGGGCAAGCCTCGCTGCTACAGACGGTGATATCTGTAGGAGCGAGGCTTGCCCGCGAAGGCGATCTAATGATTGCCACGATGCTCTGTGGATAACTCAGCTCTGCTTGATTTTCTCCGGCCGCTTCCAGCCATCGATGTTCTTCTGCCGTGCCCGGCCGACGGCCAACTGCGCGTTATCCACATTCTGCGTAATAGTTGAACCGGCCGCGGTGGTTGCACCCGACGAGATATCCACAGGCGCCACTAACGAATTGTTGGAACCGATAAACACATCTTCACCCAACACGGTTTTCCACTTGTTGGCGCCGTCGTAGTTGCAGGTGATGGTGCCGGCACCAATGTTGGTGCGCGCGCCGATTTCGGCATCGCCCAGGTAAGTCAGGTGACCGGCCTTGGCACCCTCGCCCATATGCGCGTTCTTCAGTTCGACAAAGTTACCCACATGGGCGCGCGCCTCCAGCACGGTGCCAGGACGCAAACGCGCGAACGGGCCGGCATCGCTGCCCTCGCCCAGAATCGCGCCTTCGATATGACTGTTGGCCTTGATCACCACGCCTTTGCGCAGGGTGCTGTCCTTGATCACACAGTTCGGACCGATGACCACGTCGTCTTCGATCACCACGTTGCCTTCGAGGATCACGTTGATGTCGATCAGCACATCGCGGCCGACGGTGACCTCACCGCGCACATCGAAACGGGCCGGATCGCGCAGGGTCACGCCCTGGGCCATCAAGCGACGACCGGCGCGCAACTGATAGTGACGCTCAAGCTCGGCGAGTTGCTTGCGATCGTTGGCACCCTGCACTTCCATGGCATCAACCGGTTGTTCGGTGGCCACCACCAGACCATCACTAACCGCCATGGCAATCACGTCGGTCAGGTAGTACTCGCCCTGAGCGTTGTTGTTGGAGAGCCGGCTCATCCAGTCGCCCAGACGCTCAAACGGTACCGCCAGAATCCCGGTGTTGCCTTCGGTGATCTTGCGCTCGGCTTCGTTAGCGTCTTTCTGCTCGACGATGGCCGTGACCTTGCCGTCGGCATCACGCACGATACGGCCGTAACCGGTCGGGTCATCCAGTTCGACGGTGAGCAAGCCCAGTTGCTGCGGTGCCACCTGCTTGAGCAGGCGTTGCAGGGTCTCGACTTCGATCAGTGGCACGTCGCCGTAAAGGATCAGCACGGTGTCGGACTTGATGAACGGGACGGCCTGCGCCACCGCATGCCCGGTGCCCAGTTGCTTGTCCTGCAGCACGAAATTCAGATCATCCGCAGCCAGACGTTCACGCACCGCATCGGCGCCATGGCCGATCACGACATGGATGCCCTGCGGATCGAGTTGCCTGGCGCTGTGGATAACATGGCCCAGCATTGAGTTGCCGGCAATCGGGTGCAACACCTTGGGCAACGCCGAGCGCATGCGCGTGCCTTGGCCGGCAGCGAGGATTACGATTTCAAGAGACATGACTGGCTACCAATCCTGGGTGGTCAGCAACTGCGACCGGGTTATGAAAGGCGAAAAAGAAAAAAGGGTAGCCGAGGCTACCCTTTTTAATCAATCGCACAACAAGTCGACGACGAATTAACCGCCGCCGAACTTCTTGCGGATCTGCTGGACGGTGCGCAGCTGAGCTGTCGCCTCGGCCAGACGTGCAGCAGCAGAACCGTAATCGAATTCCGCGCCACGTTCATGCAAGGCCTTCTCGGCAGCCTTAACGGCTTCCTGAGCGGAGGCTTCATCCAGGTCGGCAGCACGTTGCACGGTGTCGGCAAGAACCTTGACCATGTTCGGCTGAACCTCGAGGAAACCACCGGAGATGTAAAACACCTCGGTTTCCCCGCCCTGCTTGATCAGGCGGATCGGGCCCGGCTTGAGATTAGTGATCAGCGGCGCGTGACCCAGGGCGATACCAAGATCACCCAGTGCACCGTGCGCAATCACCATCTCGACCAGGCCGGAAAAGATTTCTCCTTCCGCGCTGACGATATCGCAATGGACTGTCATAGCCATCTGATTGCCTCAACCTAAATTAGCGCCCGTTGCCGGGCGCCGGGATTACAGTTTCTTGGCTTTCTCGATCGCTTCTTCGATGCCGCCGACCATGTAGAACGCTTGTTCTGGCAGGTGGTCGTAGTCACCGTTGAGGATGCCTTTGAAGCCAGCAATGGTGTCTTTCAGGGAAACGTATTTACCCGAGGCACCGGTGAAGACTTCAGCCACGAAGAACGGCTGCGACAAGAAACGCTGGATCTTACGAGCACGGTTTACCAACTGCTTGTCGGCTTCCGACAGCTCGTCCATACCCAGGATCGCAATGATGTCCTTCAGTTCTTTGTAACGCTGCAGAACGTACTGGACGCCGCGAGCGGTGTCGTAGTGGTCCTGGCCGATCACGTTCGGGTCCAGCTGGCGCGAAGTCGAGTCGAGTGGATCGACCGCTGGGTAGATACCCAGGGAAGCGATGTCACGGGACAGAACGACGGTGGCGTCCAAGTGGGCGAAAGTGGTCGCTGGCGACGGGTCAGTCAAGTCATCCGCAGGTACGTATACCGCTTGGATCGAGGTGATCGAACCGTTTTTGGTCGAAGTGATACGCTCTTGCAGAGTACCCATCTCTTCGGCCAGGGTCGGCTGGTAACCTACTGCGGAAGGCATACGGCCCAGCAGTGCGGATACTTCAGTACCGGCCAAGGTGTAACGATAGATGTTGTCGACGAACAGCAGAACGTCGTTACCTTCGTCACGGAACTTCTCGGCCATGGTCAGGCCGGTCAGTGCTACGCGCAGACGGTTACCCGGCGGCTCGTTCATCTGACCGTAAACCAGTGCCACTTTGTCCAGAACGTTGGAATCCTTCATCTCGTGGTAGAAGTCGTTACCCTCACGAGTACGCTCACCCACACCGGCGAACACGGAATAACCGCTGTGCTCGATGGCGATGTTACGGATCAGTTCCATCATGTTTACGGTTTTGCCTACACCGGCACCACCGAACAGACCGACTTTACCGCCCTTGGCGAACGGGCAAACCAGGTCGATAACCTTGATGCCGGTTTCCAGCAGGTCGTTGCCGCCCGCTTGTTCAGCGAAGGTTGGCGCAGGACGGTGAATGCCCCAGCGCTCTTCGGTGTCGATCGGGCCAGCTTCGTCGATCGGGTTACCGAGGACGTCCATGATCCGGCCCAGGGTCGCTTTACCGACCGGTACGGAGATGGCTGCGCCAGAGTCGGTGACTTCCAGACCGCGCTTCAAGCCCTCGGTGGAACCCATCGCAATGGTACGAACCACGCCGTCGCCCAGCTGCTGCTGAACTTCCAGAGTGGTGCCGGCATCGCTTTGTACTTTCAACGCGTTGTAGATGCTCGGTACGCTGTCGCGTGGAAATTCCACGTCGATAACGGCGCCGATGATTTGAACGATACGTCCGCTACTCATAGCTGGATCCTCTGAATATTTGAACCGTTAAACCGCGGCAGCGCCGCCGACGATTTCCGAGATCTCTTGGGTGATCGCAGCCTGACGCGCCTTGTTGTAGATCAGCTGCAAATCGCTGATCAAATCACCGGCGTTGTCGGTAGCGTTCTTCATCGCGATCATCCGCGCAGCTTGTTCAGCCGCGTTGTTCTCGACCACCGCCTGGTAAACCTGCGACTCCACGTAGCGAACCATCAAGCCGTCAAGCAGCTCTTTGGCATCCGGTTCGTAGAGATAATCCCAGTGGTGCTTGAGTTCTTTATCCGGGGTCGCCACCAGTGGAATCAACTGCTCCACGGTAGGCTGTTGCGTCATGGTGTTGATGAACTTGTTGGACACAACGCTCAAACGGTCGATACGACCATCGAGGTAGGCATCCAGCATCACCTTGACGCTGCCAATCAGATCATTGATCGATGGCTCTTCACCCAGGTGGCTGATAGCTGCTACGACGTTACCGCCGAAGTTGCGGAAGAAAGCCGCACCCTTGCTACCAACTACACACAGATCGATCTCGACGCCGTTTTCACGGTTTTTCGCCATGTCCTTGACCAAGGCCTTGAACAGGTTGGTGTTCAAGCCACCACACAGACCACGGTCACTGCTCACTACAACATAACCAACACGCTTGATTTCACGGTCGATCATGAATGGGTGGCGATATTCCGGGTTAGCGTTGGCCAAATGACCAATAACCTGGCGGATGCGCTCCGCGTAAGGACGGCTAGCAGCCATGCGCATTTGTGCCTTGCGCATTTTGCTGACCGCCACTTTTTCCATGGCGCTGGTAATCTTTTGCGTGCTTTTGATGCTCGCAATCTTACTGCGAATCTCTTTTGCGCCTGCCATGTAACACCTATCAGGTTAGCAAGCGGGAGCCTTGCGGCTCCCGCTGCGGCTTACCAGGTTTGGGTGGCCTTGAACTTCTCGATACCGGCTTTCATGCCAGCGTCGATTTCGTCATTGAAGTCACCCTTCACGTTGATCTTCGCCATCAAATCGGCGTGATCGCGGTTGAAGAAAGCAATCAGCGCTTGTTCGAAGCTGCCGATCTTGGCGATTTCAATGTCAGTCAGGAACCCACGCTCAGCGGCATACAGCGACAGCGCCATGTCAGCGATCGACATTGGTGCGTATTGCTTCTGCTTCATCAGCTCGGTAACGCGCTGACCATGCTCAAGTTGCTTACGGGTCGCTTCGTCCAGGTCAGAAGCGAACTGGGCGAATGCCGCCAGTTCACGATACTGAGCCAGAGCGGTACGGATACCACCGGAGAGCTTCTTGATGATCTTGGTCTGAGCGGCACCACCCACACGGGATACCGAAACACCGGCGTTCACAGCAGGACGGATCCCGGAGTTGAACATGGCCGATTCCAGGAAGATCTGACCGTCGGTGATGGAAATCACGTTGGTCGGAACGAACGCGGAAACGTCGCCAGCCTGGGTTTCGATGATCGGCAGTGCGGTCAGGGAACCGGTTTTGCCGGTCACTGCGCCGTTGGTGAACTTCTCTACGTATTCTTCCGAAACGCGGGATGCGCGCTCCAGCAGACGGGAGTGGAGATAGAACACGTCGCCTGGGTAAGCTTCACGGCCTGGTGGACGGCGCAGCAGCAGGGAAATCTGGCGGTAAGCCACTGCTTGCTTGGACAGATCGTCATAAACGATCAGCGCGTCTTCACCGCGGTCGCGGAAGAATTCACCCATGGTGCAACCGGAGTACGGTGCCAGGAATTGCAGTGCTGCAGATTCCGAAGCGCTCGCTGCCACGACGATGGTGTTAGCCAGTGCGCCGTTTTCTTCCAGCTTGCGAACAACGTTGGCGATGGTCGATTGCTTCTGACCGATCGCTACGTAGACGCAGAAAATGCCGCTGTCTTTCTGGTTGATGATCGCGTCGATCGCCAGAGCGGTTTTACCGATCTGACGGTCACCGATGATCAGCTCACGCTGGCCACGGCCGACAGGAATCATGGCATCGACAGCCTTGTAGCCAGTCTGTACAGGCTGGTCTACCGACTTACGCCAGATCACGCCTGGAGCAACTTTCTCGACCGCGTCGGTCTCGGTGTTGCCCAGTGGACCTTTGCCGTCAACAGGGTTACCCAGTGCGTCGACTACGCGACCCAGCAGTTCCTTACCAACCGGAACTTCGAGGATGCGGCCAGTGCACTTGGCGCTCATGCCTTCAGCCAGAGACTGGTAGGAGCCCAATACAACGGCGCCTACAGAGTCTTGCTCAAGGTTGAGGGCCATACCGAAGACGCCGCCCGGAAACTCGATCATCTCGCCGTACATGACGTCGGCCAGACCGTGAATCCGCACGATACCGTCAGATACGCTGACGACTGTGCCTTCGTTACGGGCTTGGGAGGTCACATCGAGCTTGTCGATGCGGCCCTTGATAATTTCACTTATTTCGGAAGGATTGAGTTGCTGCATTGCTCTGCTGCCCCTTCAAACTCAAGATTTCAATGCTTCGGCAAGGCTCGCGAGTTTGCCGCGAACCGAGCCATCGATAACCAGGTCGCCGGCGCGGATGACAATGCCCCCAATAAGGGATTTGTCTTCCTCGACTTGCAGGCGCACTTCCCGGTTGAGTCGTGCACTGAGAACCTTGGCGAGTTTGTCTTGCTGTTCTTGGTTCAATGCAAAAGCACTGGTCACTTCAACGTCTACCGACTTCTCTTGTTCAGCCTTGTACAGGTCGAACAGAGCGGAAATCTCCGGCAAAAGCGGGAGACGGTCGTTTTCGGCAACGACGTGAATGAAATTCTGTGCCTTGGCATCGAACTTGTCGCCGCACACGTCAATAAACGTGGCGGCCTTGTCTGCGCTCGTCAGTCGCGGGGCCTTGAGCACGCGCTGCATGGTGTCGTCTTGCGACACTGCTGCAGCCAGGCCGAGCATGGCTGACCAAGAGGCCAGTTGCTGGTGGGCCTGGGCGTGCTCGAAGGCTGCCTTAGCGTAAGGTCGGGCCAACGTGGTCAATTCTGCCATGATCGCCCTCGCTTAAATTTCAGCAGCCAGTTTGTTTACCAGCTCCGCGTGCGCGTTTTGATCGATTGTGGCACCCAGGATCTTCTCGGCGCCGCCGACAGCCAGTGCACCCAATTGGGCACGCAGCGCGTCTTTGACACTGTTCAGTTCCTGTTCGATCTCGGCCTGAGCCTGAACCTTCACACGGTCAGCGTCGATACGGGCCTTTTCAACGGCCTCTTCAACAATCTGGTTACCGCGTTTCTTGGCTTGCTCAATGATTTCAGCTGCCTGAGCCTTAGCTTCGCGCAGTTGCTGACCCGCTTTATCTTGGGCCAGCTCCAGGTCGCGAGCTGCTCGGGCGGCAGCGTCCAGTCCATCCGCGATCTTCTTCTGACGTTCGTGCAAAGCCGCGATGACCGGAGGCCACACGAACTTCATGCAAAACAGTACAAAAATGAAGAACGCAACGGACTGGCCAATCAGGGTTGCATTAATGTTCACGCCAACACCTCGCTCGTTCGTTGCACATCAAACCAATCACTCGAAGGTTCGAGTGATTAGCCAGCGAGTTGACCAACGAATGGGTTCGCGAAGGTGAAGAACAGAGCGATACCAACACCGATCATGGTTACGGCGTCGAGCAGACCGGCAACGATGAACATTTTGACTTGCAGCATTGGAACCATTTCTGGTTGACGCGCTGCGCCTTCCAGGAACTTGCCGCCCAACAGGCCGAAACCAATTGCGGTACCCAGTGCGCCCAGGCCGATCAACAGTGCAACAGCGATAGCGGTTAGACCAACTACAGTTTCCATCTTTCCTCCCGACTTTTACGTCGTATGGTTTAGGTTTTTTAGATTTTAAAGCGGTAAAACAAATCGTTTCATAAGCCCTGTTCGGGCACCCACTCGTTTGACCGAGTGGGACATCAGACTAGTCGAGACTGGTCTTAATGGTTCTCTTCGTGCGCCATCGACAAGTAAACGATGGTCAGCATCATGAAGATAAACGCCTGCAGGGTGATGATCAGGATGTGGAACACAGCCCACGCCCACTGCAGAACTACGCCCAGGCCGCTAAGCCAGAGCAGACCGCTGCCGAACATCACAGCAATCAGAATGAAGACCAGCTCGCCGGCATACATGTTGCCGAACAGACGCAGTGCCAGAGAGATTGGCTTGGCGATCAGGGTGACGAATTCCAGCAGGAAGTTCACCGGGATCAACAGCGCTTGCAGGAAAATGTTCTTGCTGCCGAAAGGATGCAGGGTCAGTTCGCCGATGAAGCCGCCGATGCCCTTGACCTTGATGCTGTAGAAAATGATCAACGCGAACACCGACAGGGCCATGCCCAGGGTAGCGTTCGGGTCAGTGGTCGATACGGCACGGAATGGAATGTGCGCATCGCCAGTAATCAGGATGGCCAGCTGAGGAATCCAGTCGACCGGGATCAGGTCGACGGCGTTCATCAGGAAGACCCAGACGAAGATGGTCAGTGCCAGCGGTGCAATCACCGGGCTACGGCCATGGAAGCTGTCTTTCACGCTGCCATCGACGAATTCGACCAATACTTCAACGAAGTTCTGCAAAGCACCTGGTTGACCGGAAGTCGCCTTCTTTGCCGCCATGCGGAAAATCAGAACGAAGATCAGACCCAACGCGACCGACCAGCCGAGGGTATCGACATGGAAAGCCCAGAAGCCCATTTCCTTGGCCTCTGCTGCGGTGTGGGCAAAGCCCCAGCCGCCGGTAGGATGCTGACCGAAGGTCAGGTTCTGCAAGTGGTGCTGGATATAGCCCGAAGCGGTTGTCTCTGCCATGGTTGCCTCAAACGCCCTAAGGTCTCGAAAGTCTTGTTCTCATCAGCAGGGGCGCGAACCAGCTGACCAGTTGGGTCAACACGAAGACGCCGAATACAGCTAACGGCGCCAATGGCTTCACACCTGCAAACGTCAATGCAAAGAGCACTGCCGTCAGAATTAATTTGCCCGCCTCGCCGGCATAAAAAGACCGGACGATGGCTTGAGCTGCTCGGGCGCCGGAAAACCGAAATGCCCTGTGAGCGAAATAAACATTGGGTAACAAGGCTATCAGGCCTCCGCAGAGTCCTGAGTACCCGGCAACGACTCCGTACCATTGCCACAACGCCAAAGCGGCGATGAGCAAAACGATAAATTGAGCCATTAACACCGGAAAAACTGCCAGGCGATGGAACGGCAAGCGGTTTGGCGTGCGGGTTTCCATCACTTTTACTCCCCAATGGTCGGCTGCCAGAATTCAATAACTTGGCATAATTTGTGCCGACAAAATGCGCGCAGAGTATAGGGGCGGTTCAGCCCCTATTCAACTGTCAGGTAGTGATTTCCGACTGCGCGCTACATGAGGAAATGTTTCAGCGGATGTGTGCAAGCACGCCTTGAAGCTCGTCGAGAGAGTTGTAGCCAATCACCAACTGCCCTTTGCCCTTCTTTCCGTGGCGGATCTGCACCGCAGAGCCTAGGCGCTCGGCCAGGCGCTGCTCGAGTCGGGCGATATCCGGGTCTGGTTTTGCAGCTTCCACCGGCTCCGGTTTGCCACTCAGCCACTGGCGAACCAGTGCCTCAGTCTGGCGCACGGTCAGTCCGCGTGCGACAACGTGTCGCGCCCCCTCAACCTGCTGATTCTCCGGCAGACCCAGTAAAGCACGTGCGTGGCCCATTTCAAGGTCGCCGTGGGAAAGCATGGTCTTGATGACTTCCGGCAACGCGATCAAACGCAACAAATTGGCGACGGTAACGCGGGACTTACCCACAGCCTCGGCGACCTGTTGCTGGGTCAACTGGAATTCCTGCTGCAAACGCTGCAGGGCTACCGCTTCCTCGATCGGATTGAGGTCTTCGCGCTGAATGTTCTCGATCAGCGCCATGGCGATGGCGGTTTCATCCGGCACATCGCGAACCATCGCCGGGATGGTTTCCTGGCCAGCCTGCTGGCTGGCACGCCAGCGGCGTTCGCCGGCGATGATTTCGAAGCGGCCGTTGCCAATCGGGCGAACCACGATCGGCTGCATCACGCCCTGGGCCTTGATCGACTGCGCCAGTTCTTCGAGCGCCTGGGGGTCCATGTCCCGACGCGGCTGGTACTTGCCACGCTGGATCAGGTCCAGGGGCAGGTGTTGCAGCTCACGCTGATCGGCTTGTACCGCTTGCTCTTCGAGCGAGCTGACAGTCGGACCACTCAGCAGTGCATCCAGTCCACGTCCGAGACCTCGTTTCTTGACGGCCATGGGGATTCCTTAAGTTGCCTGGGCGGCGGCGGTGCGTGAGTTTTTGCGCTGACGGCGAACCAGTTCGCCAGCCAATGCCAGGTAGGCGATGGCGCCACGCGATGATTTGTCGTACGCCAGCGCCGGCATGCCATAGCTTGGCGCTTCGGCCAGGCGGATGTTGCGTGGAATCACGGTGTCGTAGAGCTGCTCGCCAAAGTGTTCCTTGAGCTGGGCCGAGACATCGTTCATCAGGCTCAGGCGCGGGTCATACATGGTCCGCAACAGGCCTTCGACTTTCAGGTTCGGGTTCAGCAGTTCGGCGATGCGCTTGATGTTATCCACAAGGTCGCTCAAACCTTCGAGCGCGAAGTACTCGCACTGCATGGGGATAATTACCCCATCGGCTGCCACCAACGCGTTCAGAGTCAACATCGACAGCGACGGCGGGCAGTCGATCAAAATGTAATCGTAGTTTTCACGGATCGGCGCCAACGCGCTGCGCAGACGACTTTCCTTCATCTGCATTTCCAGCAGCACCACTTCGGCCGCCGTCAAATCGCGGTTGGCCGGCAACAGCTGGTAACCACCGTGTTCGGAGTAGTGCATGGCCTGGGCCAGGTCGCACTCACCGATCAACAGGTCGTAGACCGAGTTTTCCAGGCCGTGTTTATCCACACCGCTACCCATGGTGGCGTTGCCCTGTGGATCGAGATCGATCAACAACACCCGGCGCTTGGTAGCGACCAGGGAAGCTGCGAGGTTGATGCAGGTGGTGGTCTTGCCCACACCACCCTTTTGGTTCGCTATCGCGAATACCTTAGCCATTCTTGCTTGTGTTCCCAATCATGCCGTGCGGCGCAGTATCAGCAGATGGCGTTGGCCTTGGCAACCGGGTACGGCCAGGGCGTGTTCGCTATCGAGGTGGAAGTCTGCCGGCAATGCTACCAGCTCATCGGCGGGATGAACGCCCTTCATTGCCAGCCAGCGTGTATCGCGGTCGCCGAGGTGGCGAGTCCAGTTGCTGAAATTTTCCATGCTGCTGAACGCCCGGGAGATGATCCCGTTGAACGGCTGTTCTGGCTGGAAACTTTCAACGCGACTGTGGATAACTTGCAGGTTATCCAGTTTGAGTTCGAGTTTGACCTGGGTCAGGAAGCGGGTTTTCTTGCCGTTGCTGTCCAGGCAGGTTACCTGGGACTCTGGAAACAGGATGGCCAGCGGAATACCCGGCATGCCGCCGCCGCTGCCAACGTCCAACCAGCGACCGTTTTCCACAAACGACATCACACTCAGACTGTCGAGCAAGTGACGGGAGACCATTTCGTCCGGATCGCGCACGGCGGTCAGGTTGTAGGCCTTGTTCCATTTGATCAACAGGGCCAGATAACCCAGCAGCAACGCGTGCTGGGTTTCTGTCAGTGTGACACCGAGCTGGCGAGCACCTGTGGATAACTCTTCTGCATGTTGCGAGGTGACCAACGAACTCAAGCGCTTTGCTCCAACTGACGGCCCGCGCCGCGTTTTTTCAAATGAATCATCAACAGCGAAATGGCTGCCGGGGTCACGCCCGGGATACGCGACGCCTGGCCCAATGTCTCCGGACGGGTCGCACCGAGCTTGCTCTGGATCTCTTTTGAGAGACCGGAGATGTTCGTGTAATCGATATCCACCGGCAGTTTGGTATTTTCGCTGGCCCGCAGACGAACGATTTCATCCTGCTGGCGATCGATGTAGCCGGCGTACTTGGTCTTGATTTCGACCTGTTCGGCGACCTGTGGGTCTTCTGCGCCACCGCCCGTCACGGCGATCAGACCAGCGTAGTCGATTTCCGGACGGCTTAGCAGATTGAGCAAGTTGTATTCGTGGGTTAGCGGTGTACCGAACTTCTCGGAAATCGCATCGCCTTGCTCGGTGCCCGGGCGAACCCAGGTACTTTTCAGGCGCTGCTCTTCGAGATCGATGCTTTCGCGTTTCTTGCAGAACGCTGCCCAACGGGCGTCATCCACCAGACCCAGTTCGCGGCCTTTTTCGGTCAAACGCAAGTCAGCGTTGTCTTCGCGCAGGATCAGCCGGTATTCGGCCCGGGACGTGAACATCCGGTACGGTTCCTGGGTACCCAGGGTAATCAGGTCATCGACCAACACCCCGATGTACGCCTCATCGCGACGCGGACACCAGGCATCTTTGCCCTGAGCACGCAGCGCAGCGTTGGCTCCGGCCAGCAAACCCTGGGCGCCGGCTTCTTCGTAACCGGTGGTGCCGTTGATTTGTCCGGCGAAGAACAGGCCGCCAATCACTTTGGTTTCCAGGCTGTACTTCAGGTCACGCGGATCGAAATAATCGTATTCGATGGCGTAGCCCGGACGAACGATGTGCGCGTTTTCCATGCCACGGATCGATTGCACGATCTGCAATTGCACGTCGAACGGCAAGCTTGTGGATATCCCGTTCGGGTACAGCTCGTGTGTGGTCAAGCCTTCCGGTTCGATGAAGACCTGATGGCTTTCCTTATCGGCAAAGCGGTGGATCTTGTCTTCGATCGACGGGCAATAACGCGGGCCGATGCCTTCGATCAGCCCGGCATCGGAATACATCGGCGAACGGTCGAGGTTCGCGGCAATGATTTCGTGGGTGCGGGCGTTGGTGTGGGTAATCCAGCAACTGACCTGTTTCGGGTGCTGCTCTTTGGACCCCATGAACGACATCACCGGGATCGGCGTGTCGCCGGCTTGCTCGGTCATCACCGAGAAATCCACGGAACGACCGTCGATGCGCGGTGGCGTACCGGTTTTCAAGCGACCGACACGCAGTGGCAATTCACGCAAACGGTGAGCCAGGGCAATCGATGGCGGATCACCGGCGCGACCGCCGGAATAATTCTGCATCCCGATGTGGATAAGTCCACCGAGGAAGGTGCCCGTGGTCAACACCACGGAATCGGCGAAGAAACGCAGACCCATTTGGGTGACAACACCACGCACGGTTTCCTGTTCGACGATCAGGTCATCGGCGGCTTGTTGAAATATCCACAGGTTCGGCTGGTTTTCCAGGGCTTCACGGACAGCGGCCTTGTACAGAACCCGATCGGCTTGAGCACGAGTGGCTCGCACGGCCGGGCCTTTGCGGCTGTTCAACACGCGAAACTGAATACCACCCTTGTCGGTAGCCATGGCCATCGCGCCGCCGAGGGCATCGATTTCCTTGACCAGGTGGCTCTTGCCAATCCCGCCAATGGCAGGGTTGCAACTCATGGCACCGAGGGTTTCCACGTTATGCGTCAGCAACAGGGTTTTTGCCCCCATACGTGCTGACGCCAGTGCTGCCTCGGTACCGGCATGACCGCCGCCGATGAC
The DNA here is from genome assembly GCF_012935755.1 of Pseudomonas sp. ADAK2. Lineage (GTDB taxonomy): Bacteria > Pseudomonadota > Gammaproteobacteria > Pseudomonadales > Pseudomonadaceae > Aquipseudomonas. Next base: position 4,473,746 of record NZ_CP052862.1, on the reverse strand, counting down.
GATCACTTCAAAACGGGAAGGGAAATCCACCACGCACCTCGTGCCTGCTTCAGTTAGGTAATCCGGAATAGGTTGGTCTCAGGTTTTTGGACCTGGTCGGCAAGTATAGGGACTTCGCCCTTCCTAAAGAACCCTTTGCACAAAATTTAACCAGCTGTGGAGAAGTCGGGGTTATAGAAATTAAAAAGAGAGAAATTTATTAAATCTTTGTTTTTATGTTTATTTCTACTGAGCACCATTTCTGTGGATAGATCTCTACGGCCCTTTATATTCAATGTGTACAGAGATTCAAAACCCTGTGGTCATGTGCCAAGGAGGCCCTTGGATAACCGGTGTAAGCCTGTGGATGAAAGGGGTGGTTATCCACAGAGGGGTTTATCTTCAGTTTTCAGGCCCTGTTATCAACTGCCCTTAGTGGCAGTTATTCACAGGGCTTAATCCACAGAAAAGCTTCAAATGAGCGAATCCCGGGCACGGGAAAACCGCTCAAGCAAAAAGAATCTGCTCGGCACTTGGGGAAGTTTTCAGAAAAGGAGGGAACAGACAGGCACGAATGGCCTGTCTGGGAACATCGAAGGGACTATTTACCGATGCAGAAGCTGGAAAAGATGCGTCCCAACAAGTCATCGGAGCTGAAGGCGCCGGTGATTTCGCCTAAAGAGTGCTGCGCCTGACGCAGATCTTCAGCCAATAGCTCACCAGCACCTGCCAACGTCAGCTGTGCACGACCATGCTCGAGGGAGGCACTGGCATGGCGCAGCGCCTCCAGGTGACGTCGGCGTGCGCTGAAGCTGCTTTCCGAGGTCTGCTCGTAGCCCATGCAGGTCTTGAGGTGTTCACGCAGCAACTCAAGGCCCTCGCCTGCTGACTTGGCACTCAGGCTGATGGTGACATGACCATCTTCGCTGACTTCCAGGGCAATCGCCTCACCCGTCAAGTCTGCCTTGTTACGGATTAGCGTGACTTTGGCCGGGTCGGGACGGGTTTCGAGGAATTCCGGCCACAAGGCGAACGGATCAAGGGCTTCCGGGGCGGTGGCATCGACCACCAACAACACCCGATCCGCTTCGCCGATGGCTTTCAGCGCCCGTTCTACCCCGATTTTTTCCACCTGGTCATCGGTATCACGCAGGCCTGCAGTGTCGACCACATGCAACGGCATGCCGTCGATGTGGATATGTTCACGAAGAATGTCCCGGGTGGTGCCGGCGATCTCGGTAACGATCGCCGCTTCACGACCGGCCAAGGCATTCAGCAGGCTGGATTTGCCGGCGTTCGGCCGTCCTGCGATAACGACGTTCATGCCGTCCCGCAACAAGGCACCCTGCCCGGCTTCGCGAAGCACTGTGGATAATTCATCGCGGACTTTGTCGAGCATGCTCAGGACGTGGCCATCGGCGAGGAAGTCGATTTCTTCTTCCGGGAAGTCGATGGCGGCCTCAACGTAGATCCGCAGGCCGATCAATTGCTCGGTGAGGTTATGCACACGCTGGGAAAACGCGCCTTGCAAGGAACGTAGGGCATTTCGCGCAGCCTGTGCAGAACTGGCTTCGATCAGATCGGCAATCGCCTCGGCCTGGGCCAGGTCGAGTTTGTCGTTGAGGAAGGCGCGTTCGCTGAATTCACCTGGCCGTGCCAGTCGGCAGCCCAGTTCCAGGCAGCGCTTGAGCAGCATATCCAGCACGATTGGACCGCCGTGACCCTGGAGTTCCAGCACGTCTTCGCCGGTAAACGAGTTCGGACCGGGAAAATACAGGGCGATGCCTTCGTCCAGCACCTCTTCGTTTTCACTTAGGAACGGGCCGTAATGGGCATACCGCGGTTTCAGTTCGCGGCCGCTGATGGCTTTGGCCGCCGCACTCGCCAGCGGCCCGGAAATACGGACGATGCCCACACCGCCGCGACCTTGAGCGGTGGCGACGGCAGTGATGGTTTCACGAGGAACGCTCATAAACCGGTATCCAGACAAAAGTGACAGATAGCAAAACGCCCCACTAGGGGGCGTTTTGAGTGGTTATCCACAGAGTAAGTTACGCAGCGGCGTTTTTGGTAGCAGCTTCGATCTTACGGGTGATGTACCACTGTTGGCTGATGGACAGGACGTTGTTGACCACCCAGTACAGCACCAGACCAGCCGGGAACCACAGGAAGAAGAAGGTGAAGATGATTGGCATCAGCTTCATCACCTTGGCCTGCATCGGATCCGGAGGTGTTGGGTTCAACCGCTGCTGGATAAACATGGTTGCACCCATGATGATCGGCAGAATGAAGAACGGGTCCTTGATCGACAGGTCAGTAATCCACAGCATGAACGGCGCTTGGCGCATTTCCACGCTTTCCAGCAGAACCCAGTACAGCGAAAGGAAAACCGGCATCTGCACCAGGATCGGCAAGCAGCCGCCCAGTGGATTGATCTTCTCTTTCTTGTACAGCTCCATCATGGCTTGAGACATTTTCTGCCGGTCGTCGCCATGTTGCTCTTTCAGCGCAGCCAGTTTCGGTGCCACTGCACGCATGCGCGCCATGGATTTGTAGCTGGCAGCCGACAGAGGGAAGAAAAGCCCTTTGATCAGCATGGTCAGGAAGATGATCGACCAGCCCCAGTTACCAACAATGGCGTGGATGTGTTGCAGCAGCCAGAAGATTGGCTGGGCAATGAACCACAGAATGCCGTAGTCGACGGTCAATTCCAGACCTGGGGACAACTCTTTCAGCACAGCCTGGCTTTTCGGGCCGGCGTACAGAACAGCGCTGATTTCACCCTTGGCACCTGGCGCAACGGTCACTGCCGGAGCGGTGTAACCGATGATGTAGTTGCCTTTGCTGTCTTTACGGGTCTGGACGACATTGTTTTCGCCCTTCGCCGGGATCCACGCGGTCACGAAGTAGTGTTGCAACCAGGCAACCCAACCACCGTTAACGGTTTCTTTCAGCTGAGCCTTGTCCATGTCCTTCATCGACACTTTCTTGTACGGCTCGTTGCTTGTCCACAGGGCGGCGCCCAGGTAAGTCGCGGTGCCGGTGGCAGTGCTGGAAGAAGGATCGGAGCTGGCATCACGCTTCAGTTGGGCGAACATCGCACCCGACCAAGGCTTGGCGCTTGCATTGTCGATCAAGTAGGAAACGGTTACGTCGTACAGGCCACGTTTCACGGTGAAACGCTTGATGTAGTTGACGCCGTCCTTGCTGAACTTCAGATCGACTACCAGTTGGTTGTCGTCCTTGCCCAGTTGATAAATCTTCTTCTCCGAGGAGTAGACCGGACGACCGGTTGGACTACCGTCCGGACCGTCGGTGCCGATCAAACCGCTCTGGGCCAGATAAGTCCGCTCGTTGCCGTTATCGAACAACTGGAATGGAATTTCCGGATGGTCCTGGCGACGTGGATACAGCGGCAACGTCAGCTGGGCAACATCACCACCTTGTGGATCGATGGCCAGGTTGAGCACATCCGTTTTGATCTGGATGAGGTCTTTGCTTACAGCTACTGGCGTTTCAGCAGGTGCAGTGGCACTGGTATCGCTTGCGGCGCGGGGAATGTCGTCACTGACAGAAGCATTATTGCCAGTCGCCGTGTCCGGTAGGCCCGGTGCGGTAGTACTGGAAGCAACATTCTGAGTCGGCAGGGCAGCCTGGCCATAGTCCTGGTTCCATTTAAGAACCATAACGTAGGACACGATTGCCAGGGCGACGATCAGGATCGTGCGTTTGATATCCATGATTACTCGGCCATCGAAGAAGAACGGGAGGTAGGGATAGGCGGAACCGGGTCATAACCACCGGGATTCCACGGATGACAGCGACCTAAACGACGAAAGGCCAGCCAGCCACCGCGCAGAAGGCCATGATTTTCTATGGCTTCATACGCGTAGCAGGAACAACTGGGGTAGAAACGACAGTGACTGGCCATCAGAGGACTAATGGCATAGCGATAAAACTGGATCGGAACGAGTGCCAGTTTACGCATCGGTACTGTCTACCCCTACAGTTTCGGTTTTGACTGCTGGTACCGGCGTGCTGCGTGCCAGACGCTTCCAGAGTTTGCCGAAATGCTGAATCAATTCGGGGTTTTCTACGTCGCCCAAACCTTTGCGCGCGACGATAACAATGTCCCAGCCGACCAGTGAATCCTGGTGCAGGCGAAACGATTCGCGCATCAGACGTTTGAGGCGGTTGCGCTCGACGGAGAGCTTTACGCTCTTTTTCCCGATAACCAGCCCGAGACGGGGGTGATCAAGATCGTTGTTGCGCGCAAGGAGCAGGAGATTTTTCCCCGGAACCTTGCCGGTAGGGGAGTCAAAGACTGCCTTGAAATGCCGGGGGGTAAGCAAACGCTTTTCCCGACTGAAGTCCTGACTCACCTCCAGTGCCGGATTATCAAACTGCCAGACGCGCACGACCTTTGGCGCGACGACGCGACAGGACGGCACGACCGTTTTTGGTTGCCATGCGAGCACGGAAACCGTGAGTACGAGCGCGTTTGATAGTGCTTGGTTGGAAAGTACGTTTCATTGTCGTGTTACCTGGTTCGTCCACAACGGGCCGGAATGGCCCCCGTTTTAAGAGACCGGGGATTCTAGAGAAAGCAAGCCTCTAGGTCAATTTCCAACCAGCGTTTCCTTATAAATAGATCTCCAGAGGTTTTCTCGCTCGACGGTCCTTGGCTAGATATAGAAATAAAGAAGGGAATTATTTAAAGCTTTTCTGTAAAGCTTATAAAAGCTAGGGAGGCCATCTGCTGTGGATAACTGCCTTAAGCCCTTCTAACCCGTGATGTACAGAGAATGACAACTACGGTGGAAAACGGTGGTCAGCCTGTGCTGCGCTGTCGGATAAGCTGTGTGTGGAATGGTCAGTTATCCACAGGCCAGTTATCCACCGAGTTTACCCCCCACTTGTCCAATGCCCTCATGGGCGGTTATCCACAGAGCTTATGCACATACCGCTGGTCGCCTTTTCAGTGGTTAACGCATTGATAATTCATGGCCTGTGCGCAACCTGCATGTGGATAAGTGGGCGTCTGGCCGCTACAATGGCCGCTTGTTTTTGCCTCACCGGCTTTCAACTTAGGGGATATCCGTGTCAGTGGAACTTTGGCAGCAGTGCGTGGAGCTTTTGCGCGATGAGCTGCCTGCCCAACAATTCAACACTTGGATCCGTCCACTACAGGTCGAAGCCGAAGGCGACGAGTTGCGTGTTTACGCACCGAATCGTTTTGTTCTCGACTGGGTTAACGAAAAGTACCTGGGCCGCGTCCTCGAACTGCTGGATGAGCATGGCAATGGCATGGCGCCGGCGCTTTCCTTATTAATAGGCAGCAAACGCAGTTCGGCACCGCGTGCGGCACCCAATGCTCCGCTGGCCGCGGCAGCGTCCCAGGCTCAGGCTGCTCAAGTACCAGCCAGCGCACCAGCACCGGCCCCGGTCGCTACCCAGACCAAACGCGCAACCCAAAAGATTGCCGACGTCAGTGAAGAGCCGTCCCGCGACAGCTTCGACCCAATGGCCGGCGCCAGTTCGCAACAGGCCCCGGTCCGTGCAGAACAGCGCACCGTGCAGGTCGAAGGCGCGCTCAAGCACACTAGCTACCTGAACCGTACCTTCACCTTCGAGAACTTCGTCGAAGGTAAGTCCAACCAGCTGGCCCGGGCTGCGGCCTGGCAAGTGGCGGACAACCCGAAGCACGGTTACAACCCGCTCTTCCTTTATGGTGGCGTCGGCTTGGGTAAGACCCACTTGATGCACGCTGTGGGTAACCACCTATTAAAGAAGAACCCGAATGCCAAGGTCGTGTACCTGCATTCCGAGCGTTTCGTGGCCGACATGGTCAAGGCGCTGCAACTGAATGCCATCAATGAGTTCAAGCGCTTCTACCGTTCGGTGGACGCCCTGTTGATCGATGACATTCAGTTCTTCGCCCGCAAGGAACGTTCCCAGGAAGAGTTTTTCCACACCTTCAACGCCCTGCTTGAAGGTGGCCAGCAGGTCATTCTCACCAGTGACCGCTACCCGAAAGAAATCGAAGGCCTCGAAGAGCGTCTCAAGTCCCGCTTCGGCTGGGGCCTGACGGTGGCCGTCGAGCCGCCGGAGCTGGAAACCCGCGTGGCGATCCTGATGAAAAAGGCCGATCAGGCCAAAGTCGATCTGCCACACGATGCGGCGTTCTTCATCGCCCAGCGTATTCGCTCCAACGTCCGCGAACTGGAAGGCGCGCTTAAGCGCGTGATCGCCCACTCGCACTTCATGGGCCGCGACATCACCATCGAGCTGATTCGCGAATCCTTGAAAGACTTGTTGGCGCTGCAAGACAAACTGGTCTCTGTGGATAACATTCAGCGCACCGTCGCCGAGTACTACAAGATCAAGATTTCCGACTTGCTGTCCAAGCGTCGTTCACGCTCGGTCGCCCGTCCGCGTCAGGTTGCAATGGCCCTCTCCAAAGAGTTGACTAACCACAGCCTGCCGGAAATCGGCGATGTGTTTGGCGGCCGCGACCATACGACTGTTTTGCACGCCTGCCGCAAGATCAACGAACTTAAGGAATCCGACGCGGACATCCGCGAGGACTACAAGAACCTGCTGCGTACACTGACCACTTGATGAACACCAGCGCAGCTTATTAAGGCAAGGGACTAGACCATGCATTTCACCATTCAACGCGAAGCCCTGTTGAAACCCCTGCAACTGGTCGCAGGCGTCGTCGAGCGCCGACAGACCTTGCCGGTGCTATCCAACGTGCTGCTGGTTGTCGAAGGCCAGCAACTGTCGCTGACCGGTACCGACCTGGAAGTCGAGCTGGTCGGTCGTGTGCAACTCGAAGAGCCGGCTGATCCAGGTTCCATCACCGTGCCTGCGCGCAAGCTGATGGACATCTGCAAAAGCCTGCCGAACGACGCGCTGATCGACATCAAGGTCGATGAGCAGAAGCTCGTGGTGAAGGCTGGCCGTAGCCGCTTCACCCTGTCGACCCTGCCGGCCAACGATTTCCCTACAGTGGAAGAAGGCCCGGGTTCGCTGACGTGCAGCCTGGAGCAAAGCAAACTGCGTCGTCTGATCGAACGCACCAGCTTCGCCATGGCCCAACAGGACGTGCGTTACTACCTCAACGGTATGTTGCTGGAAGTCTCCGAAGGCATCATCCGCGCCGTGGCCACCGACGGTCACCGTCTGGCCATGTGCTCGATGAAGGCTGATATCGGTCAGCCGGATCGTCATCAGGTGATCGTGCCGCGCAAGGGTATCCTTGAGCTGGCGCGTCTGCTGACCGAGCCGGACGGCCTCGTCAGCATCGTCCTCGGTCAGCACCACATTCGTGCGACCACCGGCGAGTTCACCTTCACCTCGAAACTGGTCGACGGAAAATTCCCGGACTACGAGCGTGTTCTGCCGAAAGGTGGCGACAAGCTGGTACTCGGCGACCGCCAGGCCCTGCGTGAAGCCTTCAGCCGTACCGCGATCCTGTCCAACGAGAAGTACCGCGGTATCCGTCTGCAACTGGCCAACGGTCAGCTGAAGATCCAGGCTAACAACCCGGAGCAGGAAGAAGCGGAAGAAGAAGTGGGCGTTGAATACAACGGCGGCAATCTGGAAATCGGCTTCAACGTGAGCTACTTGCTCGACGTGCTGGGCGTGATGACCACCGAGCAGGTTCGCCTGATCCTGTCTGACTCCAACAGCAGTGCGCTGGTGCAAGAGTCCGATAACGACGACTCGGCTTACGTTGTCATGCCGATGCGTCTGTAATCATGCTCAGCAGAAGCTAGATGTCCTTAAGTCGCGTCTCGGTCACCGCGGTGCGCAATCTGCACCCGGTGACCTTCTCCCCCTCTCCCCGAATCAACATTCTTTACGGCGCCAACGGCAGCGGCAAAACCAGTGTTCTGGAAGCCATTCATCTGCTGGGGCTTGCCCGTTCGTTTCGTAGCAGCCGCCTTTTACCGGTGATCCAGTACGAGCAATTGGCGTGCACGGTGTTTGGTCAGGTGGAACTGGCCGAGGGCGGGCATAGCGCTTTGGGGATTTCCCGGGATCGGCAAGGCGAGTTCCAGATCCGTATCGACGGGCAGAACGCCCGCAGCGCGGCGCAACTGGCGGAGATCCTGCCGTTGCAACTGATCAACCCCGACAGCTTCCGGCTGTTGGAGGGGGCGCCGAAGATTCGTCGGCAATTTCTGGATTGGGGTGTGTTCCACGTGGAACCGCGTTTCATGTCCACTTGGCAGCGCTTGCAGAAGGCCCTGCGCCAGAGAAACTCTTGGCTGCGGCATGGTACACTTGACGCCGTTTCGCAAGCGGTTTGGGACAGGGAACTGTGCCAGGCCAGCGCTGAAATTGATGAATACCGCCGCGCTTACATCAAAGCCTTGAAACCAGTCTTTGAACAGACCTTGAGCGAACTGGTTGAGCTCGAGGGCTTAACGCTTAGCTATTACCGAGGTTGGGACAAGGACCGCGAGTTGAGTGCAGTGCTCGCCGGGTCCCTGCATCGGGATCAGCAAATGGGTCATACCCAGGCCGGACCACAACGCGCTGATTTGCGTCTTCGATTGGGCGCACATAACGCCGCGGACATATTGTCCCGGGGTCAGCAGAAGTTGGTGGTCTGTGCATTGCGGATTGCCCAGGGGCATTTGGTTAGCCAGGCCCGACGCGGCCAGTGTATTTATCTGGTGGATGACCTGCCGTCCGAGCTGGACGAGCAACACCGCCGTGCGCTTTGCCGCTTGCTGGAAGACTTACGCTGCCAGGTGTTTATCACCTGTGTAGATCACGAATTATTGAGGGAGGGCTGGCAGACGGAAACGCCAGTCGCTCTGTTCCACGTGGAACAGGGCCGTATCACCCAGACCCACGACCATCGGGAGTGAAGGCATTGAGCGAAGAAAATACGAATACCTACGACTCAACGAGCATTAAAGTGCTGAAAGGCCTGGATGCCGTACGCAAACGTCCCGGTATGTACATTGGTGACACCGACGATGGTAGCGGTCTGCACCACATGGTCTTCGAGGTAGTCGACAACTCCATCGATGAAGCGCTCGCTGGCCACTGCGACGACATCAGCATCATTATCCACCCGGATGAATCCATCACCGTTCGCGACAACGGCCGTGGCATCCCGGTAGACGTGCATAAAGAAGAAGGCGTTTCCGCAGCCGAGGTCATCATGACCGTGCTGCACGCTGGCGGTAAGTTCGACGACAACTCCTACAAAGTATCCGGCGGCTTGCACGGCGTAGGTGTTTCGGTAGTGAACGCCCTGTCGGAAGAATTGGTCCTGACCGTTCGCCGCAGTGGCAAGATCTGGGAACAGACCTACATCCACGGTGTTCCGAAAGAGCCGATGAAAATCGTTGGCGAAAGCGAAACCACGGGTACGCAGATTCACTTCAAGCCGTCCGACCTGACCTTCAAGAATATCCACTTCAGCTGGGACATCCTGGCCAAGCGGATTCGTGAACTGTCCTTCCTCAACTCCGGTGTCGGCATCGTCCTCAAGGACGAGCGCAGCGGCAAGGAAGAGCTGTTCAAGTACGAAGGCGGCCTGCGTGCGTTCGTTGAATACCTGAACACCAACAAGACTCCGGTCAACCAGGTGTTCCACTTCAACATCCAGCGTGAAGACGGCATCGGCGTGGAAATCGCCCTGCAGTGGAACGACAGCTTCAACGAGAACCTGTTGTGCTTCACCAACAACATTCCACAGCGCGACGGCGGTACTCACCTGGTGGGTTTCCGTTCCGCACTGACGCGTAACCTGAACACCTACATCGAAGCGGAAGGCCTGGCGAAGAAGCACAAAGTCGCCACCACCGGTGACGACGCCCGTGAAGGCCTGACCGCGATCATTTCGGTGAAGGTTCCGGATCCGAAGTTCAGCTCCCAGACCAAAGACAAGCTGGTTTCTTCCGAAGTGAAGACCGCGGTCGAACAGGAAATGGGCAAGTACTTCTCCGACTTCCTGCTGGAGAACCCGAACGAAGCCAAACTGGTCGTCGGCAAGATGATCGACGCGGCGCGCGCGCGTGAAGCGGCGCGTAAAGCCCGTGAGATGACCCGTCGTAAAGGCGCGCTGGATATCGCCGGCCTGCCGGGCAAACTGGCTGACTGCCAGGAAAAAGACCCTGCCCTGTCCGAACTGTACCTCGTGGAAGGTGACTCTGCTGGCGGCTCCGCCAAGCAGGGTCGCAACCGTCGCACCCAGGCCATCCTGCCGTTGAAAGGCAAGATCCTGAACGTCGAGAAGGCGCGCTTCGACAAGATGATCTCTTCGCAAGAAGTGGGCACCTTGATCACCGCGCTGGGCTGCGGCATCGGCCGTGACGAGTACAACATCGCCAAGCTGCGTTACCACAACATCATCATCATGACCGATGCTGACGTCGACGGTTCGCACATCCGTACCCTGCTGCTGACCTTCTTCTTCCGTCAGTTGCCGGAGCTGATCGAGCGCGGTTACATCTACATCGCTCAACCGCCGCTGTACAAGGTCAAGAAAGGCAAGCAAGAGCAATACATCAAAGACGACGACGCCATGGAAGAGTACATGACGCAGTCGGCCCTGGAAGATGCGAGCCTGCACTTGAACGAGGACGCTCCGGGTATTTCCGGACCTGCCCTTGAGCGCCTGGTGAATGACTTCCGTCTGGTGATGAAGACCCTCAAGCGTCTGTCCCGCCTGTACCCGCAGGAACTGACCGAGCACTTCATCTACCTGCCAGCGGTGAGCATGGAGCAACTGTCCGACCACGCAGCGATGCAGGACTGGATGGCCAAGTTTGACGTTCGCCTGCGCACCGGCGAGAAGTCTGGTCTGGTGTACAAAGCCAGCCTGCGTGAAGACCGTGAACGTAACGTCTGGCTGCCAGAGGTCGAACTGATCTCCCACGGCCTGTCGAACTACATCACGTTCAACCGTGACTTCTTCGGCAGCAACGATTACAAGACCGTTGTTTCCCTGGGCGCTCAGCTGAGCACCTTGCTCGACGACGGCGCGTACATCCAGCGCGGCGAGCGCAAGAAGCCGGTCACCGAGTTCAAGGAAGCCCTTGAATGGCTGATGGCTGAAAGCACCAAGCGTCACACCATCCAGCGCTACAAAGGTCTGGGCGAGATGAACCCGGATCAGCTGTGGGAAACCACCATGGACCCAGCGCAGCGCCGGATGCTCAAAGTGACCATCGAAGACGCCATTGGCGCGGACCAGATCTTCAACACCCTGATGGGTGATGCGGTCGAACCCCGTCGTGACTTCATCGAAAGCAACGCCCTGGCCGTTTCCAACCTGGACTTCTGATCCAGCGGTAACGCCAAAACGAAAAAGGCCAACGCACATGCGTTGGCCTTTTTTATGGCTTCCAGAAAATCAAAAGATCTTATTCGCTTACCGCCCCCACACTCTCCAACCGATACCCATACCCATAAATCGTCAGCAGCTGCCAACCGCGATCCGCCGTCAGTCCCAACTTATTTCGCAGGCGATAGATGTGCGTATCCAGCGGCCGCGAAGAGACCATTTCTTCATGACTCCAAAACCGCTCATACAGGTATTCCCGAGACAGCGGTCTGCCTAGATTGGTGAACAGACAGTGGGCCAGCCGGTATTCTTTTTCGGTCAGGCTGATGGGGCTGCCGGCACGGGTAACCGTCAACTCGGCATCGTCGAACACCAGATCATTGAAATTCAATATTTCGGCAGCGATCACGCGTTGCTGGCTATGCCTGCGTAATACGGCAGCGACCCGGGCTTTCAATTCGTTGGGACGGAACGGCTTGCTCACGTAGTCATCGGCCCCGGCGTTCAGCGCCTGGACGATGTCGCTCTCGGCGTCGCGACTGGTGAGCATGATCGCCGCGGGAGGCGCGTCCATGTGTTCGCGGGTCCAGCGCAGCAGCGAGAGGCCACTGAGGTCCGGCAGTTGCCAGTCGAGGATCAACAGGTCGAAGGTTTCCCGACGCAGCTGACGCAATAGATCTTCTCCACGCTCGAAACTGTGCAATGACCAGGACTGTTCTGCCGGTTCGGCCATTTGTCGCAGAGTCTGTTCCACCCGGCGCAGTTCGGCGGGTTCATCGTCCAGTATCGCGACACGCATGTGCGGTAGTTCCTTGATGGCTGGTGGGCGGTAGACGATACCGGCTCGACCAGGGGAGTGAAAGTAAGCTGCGCCCCGCTGGTCGCCGTCCGCTATGATTCTTCAGGTTCAATCCTTCTTTCAGACCCGTGACTCATGAACCTAATTCCCCCTCCCCTCCTTTATCCGACTAGCCCATGACGAATTTGCGTCGCCGTGAGAGCCGCGAGCCGACTCAGGTCCAGCGCTTGTTTGGGCAATTGGTTCGAGAATGGCTGTGGATAATTGTGCTTCTATTACCGCTGACGGCGCTGCTTTCATTCGGCGCCCAGTCCGATGAACTTGAAGGTTCCGGAATATTGGGTGCGTTGCTGTCGGTCAGCCTGGTGGCCTGCGTGCTTGGCTTGCTGTTACTGCGGCCGCGCCTGGCACTGTGGCTGACGCTGGGTGGCATGTGTTGTGCGCTGCTGATCAGCGCCTGTCTGGCCGAGATGCGATGGTGGTGGTCACCGGCGGCGAGCCTGTTTGGCATGCTGTTCGGTTACCTGATCTGGAACTGGCGCCGGCTGAGTGTGGTACTGACCTATTTCGGTTGGGAGTTGGCGCGCCTGGACGACGAACCGAAAGTATTCCCTGAGCGTCGTCGGGCACAGTCTCCCGCTGGCGATCATTTGCAGCGCCAAGTCATGGCGCTGGAACAAGCCATGAGCCGGACCCGTGATACCCGGCGCTTCATCGCCGATGGTCTGGAATACTTGCCGGTGGCCACGTTGATCAGTGATCCCCAGGGCCGGATTTTGCTGGGCAACCGTAATGCTCGTGACCTGTTCGGCACTGATCTGGTGGGCGATGACGTTCTTGAACAATTGGAACGGCTGGGTTATCCGGAACTGCTCGATGGCTCGCGTCCGCTGTTGTCGACCTTGGCGTTGCTGGAGTTCAGAGACATCAAGGGGCGCAGTCTGCGCCTGGAACGTGCGGCATTGCTGCCAGTGGACGGTGAAACACCGATCGGCTGGCTGTTGAGCCTCACTGACCTGAGTGTCGAACGCGAGGCCGAGGAACAACGGACCGTGCTGTTGCGCTTTTTATCCCACGACTTGCGAGCGCCGCATTCGGCGATCCTTGCGCTGCTCGATGTGCATCGACAGCAAGTGGGCGGGGACACGCAACTGTTTGATCAGATCGAGCGCCAGGTACGCCGGGCCCTGGACCTCACCGACGGCTTCGTGCAATTGGCCAGGGCCGAGTCCGCGGCTTATGAATTCCAGCCAAGCCTGTTCGCGATGCTGGTGCTGGACGTCTTTGACCAGGCGCTGAGCATCGCGCAATTGAAACAGATCGAGTTGGTCCATCATCTGGATGACGATGCCCAGGAAAGCCTGATCATGGCCGATCAAGGGTTGCTGACCCGGGCGTTGTTCAATCTGCTGGAAAACGCGATCAAGTACAGTGATTCCGGTACGTGTATCAGCCTGCGAGTCAGTTGCAGCGAGGGATGGCTAGCGTGCGAGTTGATTGATCAGGGCAAAGGCATCGCCGCCGGAGAATTGCCCGAGCTGTTCAGTCAATATCGACGGTTTTCCTCGGCTCAAGGCATCGATGGCGTGGGGCTTGGGTTATCGATGGTTAAAGCGGTGGTGGATCACCACGGTGGGCGCATCGAGTGTCAGAGTGAGCTCGGCAAAGGCACCCGCTTCAGCCTCTTGTTTCCGCTGTTGGCAGACTGAATCGCGGGTATAAAAAACCGGCTATAACAGCCGGTTTTTTTACGTCCGAAAAAAACTTATGCACCTTTTCCGGTGTTTTATCAGCTTAAGAAATATGTATATAAATCATAAGCCTATAGACGGAATTCGCTGTTTTTCAACAAAACGGTACACAGGTTATCCACAGAATCTCAGACAGCCACTTGATCGGTTTCGACCGGGGCTTGTGGAGTCGGTGGCAGCGAACCCATGTCCCGCTGCATCTGTTCGTTCCACGCCTGGACCCGATCGTTCAGCGCGGCAATGGCTCGCGGCCCGCTGCCCTCGGCATACATCGGTTCGCCAATGATGACGGTGATCACGCCCTGCTTCTTCGCCCACCCGGCTTTCGGCCAAAATTTGCCGGCATTGTGTGCAATCGGCAGCACTGGAAGCGCGGCGTTGACCGCCAAAGCGGTTCCACCGCGAGAGAATTTGCCGACAGTGCCGTAGGGAACGCGAGTGCCCTCAGGGAAGATCAACACCCAGACGCCATCCTTCAGCAACTCGTCGCCCTTTTTCGCCACATGCTTGAGGGCGGCTTTCGGGTTATCGCGATCGATGGCGATCGGTCGCAGCATCGCCATGGCCCAGCCGAAGAACGGGACGAAGAGCAGCGAGCGCTTGAGCACTTGGCTCAATGGCTCGAAGTACGCTGAAAGAAAGAACGTCTCCCACGTGCTCTGGTGGTTCGACTGAATCACGCAAGGTTGGTCAGGTACGTTCTCGGCACCCTTCACTTCATAGCTGATGCCCAGAAATACTTTGCTCAGCCACAAGGCGCAGCGGCACCAGTACACGTTGATAAAGCGATAACGCGCCTTGAACGGCAGAAACGGCGCGATAAAAAAGCTCAGGCTGCACCAGAGCAACGAGCTGGTGCCCAGCAGCAGGTAAAAGAGGAAGGTTCTGATGGCCTGCAATATCGACATGGTGACGTTTACCGTGCGGGCGCTGCCCGTCTATATAAAGCGCACTCCCGATCAATCCTTAATCGGAACAATCGAAGCACTCTAATTGTGGATAAGTTCTGCGGCAATCGCCGCCAGATCGTCAAAAATCAAGGTGCCAACCGGTAGGGTCTTGCCCAAAGTCTTTTCGCCTTTCCCGGTCTTTACTAAAACTGGCTGAGAATCGACGGCTTTTGCGGCTTCCAGGTCACCAAGGGTGTCGCCGACAAACCATAGATTTGCCAGCGACACGTTGTAACGCGCGGCGATGGTTTTCAACATCCCGGGTTTTGGCTTGCGGCAATCGCAGCCGTCGTCCGGCCCGTGGGGGCAATAGACGATCAGCCCGACCTCACCGCCCTGCTCCGCCACCCGCTCACGCAAGCGCTCATGCATGGCTTCCAGGGTGGCGATGTCGTAATAGCCGCGAGCGATGCCCGACTGGTTGGTGGCGACTGCCACCGTCCAGCCGGCCTTGCTCAACTGCGCGATGGCTTCGATCGAACCCGGGAGCGGAATCCACTCCTCCACCGACTTGATGTAAGCGTCGGAGTCGTAATTGATCACCCCGTCCCGATCGAGAATCAGCAGTTTCAAACCGTCTTACCCCAGCAGCGAAATGTCGGCAACGCCGAGGAACAGCCCACGCAAGCGGGACAACAGGGCATAACGGTTGGCGCGCACCTTGGCGTCATCCGCGTTGACCATTACCGCTTCGAAGAACGCATCCACAGGCTCGCGCAAGGCAGCCAGGCGCGCCAGCGATTCGCTGTACTGACGAGCAGCGGCCATCGGCTGGACAGCCTGGTCAGCCTGCTGGATCGCCGAGTACAGGGAGAACTCGTTGGCATTGTCGAAGTACTTGGCCTCCACCACCGATGGAATCGAGCCTTCGGCTTTGCTCAGCAGGTTCGAAACACGTTTGTTCACGGCGGCCAGGGCAGCGGCTTCCGGCAATTTGCGGAACGCTTCTACCGCTTGAACGCGCTGATCGAAGTCCAGTGCGGAACCCGGTTTCAGCGCACGCACCGACAGGTAAGTGCCGACATCCACGCCTTCGTCTTCGTAACGGGCACGCAGACGGTCGAAGATGAATTCCAGCACCGACTCGTTCAGGCCGGCAGCCTTGATCTTGGCGCCGAATGCATTCACGGCGAACGCCACGGCGTCGTTCAGGTCGAGGTCGAGCTTCTTGTCGATCAGGATGCGCAACACACCGAGTGCAGCACGGCGCAGGGCATACGGGTCTTTGCTACCGGTGGGCAGCATGCCGATGCCGAAGATGCCAACCAGGGTGTCGAGCTTGTCGGCGATGGCCACGGCCGCACCGGTCAGGGTGGTCGGCAGTTCAGCGCCGGCTCCGCGAGGCATGTATTGCTCGTTCAGGGCCAGGGCGACTTCTTCCGGCTCGCCGTCGTTGAGGGCGTAGTAGTAACCGGCGACGCCTTGCATCTCCGGGAACTCACCGACCATCTCGGTCGCCAGGTCGCACTTGGACAACAGACCGGCACGGGACGCCCAGGCTGCGTTGCCACCAATGCGCTGCGCGATGTACGCGGCCAGTTTGGAAACGCGCTCGGCCTTGTCGTAGACGCTGCCGAGTTTTTCCTGGAACACCACGTTTTGCAGGCGCAGGTTGAAGTCTTCGAGTTTCTGCTTCTTGTCTTGCTTGAAGAAGAACTCGGCGTCGGTCAGGCGTGGGCGAACCACTTTCTCGTTACCGGCGATGATCTGCTGCGGGTCTTTGCTTTCGATGTTGGCCACGGTAATGAAACGTGGCAGCAACTTGCCGTCGGCATCCAGCAGGCAGAAGTACTTTTGGTTGTCCTGCATGGTGGTGATCAGCGCTTCTTGCGGCACATCGAGGAAACGTTCCTCGAACGAGCACACCAGCGGCACCGGCCATTCAACCAGCGCGGTCACTTCGTCGAGCAAGGCCGGAGGAACGATGGCGGTGCCTTCCTGCAGGGTCGCCAGTTCTTCGGTGCGCTTGCTGATGATGGCGCGACGCTCGTTGGCATCGGCCAGCACGTAGGCTGCACGCAGGTCGGCCAGGTAGTTGGCCGGCGCGCTGATGCGCACGCTTTGCGGGTGATGGAAGCGGTGGCCACGGGAGTCGCGGCCAGCCTTCTGGGCGAGGATCGTGCAATCGATGACCTGGTCACCGAGCAGCATCACCAGCCACTGGGTCGGACGGACGAATTCTTCCTTGCGAGCGCCCCAACGCATGCGCTTCGGGATCGGCAGGTCGTTCAGGGAATCTTCGACGATGGTCGGCAGCAGGCTCGCGGTCGGTTTACCGGCGATGCTCTGGCTGTAACGCAGTTTCGGACCACTCTGATCGATTTCGCTCAGGTCGACGCCGCACTTCTTGGCGAAGCCCAGGGCGGCTTGAGTCGGGTTGCCGTCGGCATCGAACGCAGCCTGACGCGGCGGACCATCGAGGTTGATGCTGCGATCCGGTTGCTGGGTAGCCAGCGCAGTGATCAGCACAGCCAGACGACGCGGCGCGGCGTAGACGGTTTTGGCTTCGTAGTTCAGGCCAGCGGCTTGCAGGCCCTTGTCGATACCGGCGAGGAACGCGTCGGCCAGGGTGTTCAGGGCTTTGGGTGGCAGTTCTTCGGTGCCCAATTCAACCAGGAAATCCAGAGCACTCATTGTGCAGCCTCCAGCTTAGCCAACACTTCATCACGCAGGTCCGGGGTCGCCATCGGGAAGCCCAGCTTGGCGCGAGCCAGCAGGTAGGCTTGCGCAACGGAACGCGCCAGGGTGCGTACACGCAGAATGTATTGCTGACGTGCAGTCACCGAGATTGCCCGGCGCGCATCCAGCAGGTTGAAGGTGTGGGACGCCTTCAACACCATTTCGTAGCTCGGCAACGGCAGCGGCTGGTCGAGTTCGATCAGGCGCTTGGCTTCGCTTTCGTAGAAATCGAACAGCTCGAACAGCTTCTCGACATTGGCGTGTTCGAAGTTGTAGGTCGACTGCTCGACTTCGTTCTGGTGGAACACGTCGCCATAGGTCACTTTGCCCATCGGGCCGTCAGCCCAGACCAGGTCGTAGACCGAATCCACGCCTTGCAGGTACATGGCCAGACGCTCAAGACCGTAGGTGATCTCGCCGGTCACCGGGTAGCACTCGATGCCGCCCGCTTGCTGGAAGTAAGTGAACTGCGTCACTTCCATGCCGTTGAGCCAGACTTCCCAGCCCAGACCCCAGGCGCCCAGTGTTGGCGACTCCCAGTTGTCTTCGACGAAGCGGATGTCGTGGACCAACGGGTCCAGGCCAACGTGCTTGAGGGAGCCCAGGTACAGTTCCTGGAAGTTGTCCGGGTTCGGCTTCAGGACTACCTGGAACTGGTAGTAGTGCTGCAGACGGTTCGGGTTTTCGCCGTAGCGGCCGTCAGTCGGGCGACGACTGGGCTGCACATAAGCGGCGTTCCAGGTTTCCGGGCCGATGGCGCGCAGAAACGTGGCTGTGTGGAAAGTGCCGGCGCCTACTTCCATATCGTAGGGCTGAAGTACCACGCAACCTTGCTCGGCCCAGTATTGCTGGAGGGCGAGGATCAAGTCTTGGAAGGTACGCACGGCTGGCGTAGGCTGGCTCACGAAATTCACCTGTTTCTTGGGCTGCGATTTAAAGAGCGGGAGTATACCCGATTCGTTGCTGCGCACGCCCCCTGGAGCCTTATGCCACGCTGCTTTTGGTGTTCCGAAGATCCGCTGTACATGGCTTATCACGATCAGGAGTGGGGCACGCCGCTACGCGATGCGCAGGGATTGTTCGAGTTGCTTTTGCTCGAAGGGTTCCAGGCCGGCCTCTCATGGATCACCGTGTTGCGTAAACGTGAGCGCTATCGCGAGGTGTTGTTCGGCTTCGACGTCCAGCGTGTGGCGCAGATGAGCGACGCGGAAATCGATGAATTGATGCTCGATCCCGGCATCATCCGCAATCGCCTCAAACTCAACGCCGCCCGGCGCAACGCCCAGGCTTGGCTGGCGCTGGAGGACCCGGTGGGGTTTCTCTGGTCGTTCGTTGGCGATAAGCCGGTGATCAATCATTTCAAGGATCGCAGCCAGGTACCGGCCGTGACACCGGTTGCCGTGGAGATGAGCAAAGGCCTGAAAAAGGCCGGCTTCACGTTCGTCGGCCCGACCATTTGCTACGCGCTGATGCAGGCGTCGGGCATGGTCATGGACCACACCCAGGATTGCGATCGCTACGCGACGCTGGCGAACGGCGGTTAGAATGGCCGCCTCGCACACAGCACAAGATCAGGAGTGACCTGTGGATAAGTTTAAAGGCGCCTTGCTGGTAGGCGCTCTGCGGCTGTTTGCCCTGCTTCCGTGGCGGGCCGTGCAAGCAGTTGGCGCGGCCATTGGCTGGATGATGTGGAAAACCCCCAACCGTTCCCGCGACGTGGTGCGGATCAACCTCGCCAAGTGCTTCCCGGACATGGACCCGGCCGAACGCGAGCGTCTGGTGGGCCAGAGCCTGAAAGACATCGGCAAGTCCCTGACCGAAAGCGCCTGCGCCTGGATCTGGCCGGCCCAGCGCTCCATCGACCTAGTGCGTGAAGTCGAAGGCCTCGACGTGTTGAAGGATGCGTTGGCGTCCGGCAAAGGCGTGGTCGGCATCACCAGCCACCTCGGCAACTGGGAAGTGTTGAACCACTTCTATTGCAACCAGTGCAAACCGATCATTTTCTATCGGCCTCCGAAATTGAAAGCGGTGGACGATTTGCTGCGCAAGCAGCGGGTGCAGTTGGGCAACCGCGTGGCCGCTTCCACCAAGGAAGGCATCCTCAGCGTCATCAAGGAAGTGCGCAAAGGTGGTGCAGTGGGCATTCCCGCTGACCCGGAACCGGCCGAATCCGCCGGGATCTTCGTGCCGTTCTTCGCCACCCAGGCGCTGACCAGTAAATTCGTACCGAACATGCTCGCTGGCGGCAAAGCGGTCGGCGTGTTCCTGCATGCCCTGCGCCTGCCGGACGGTTCAGGGTACAAAGTGATCCTCGAAGCCGCGCCAGAAGCCATGTACAGCACGGATACCGAGACGTCCTGCGCGGCGATGAGCCAGGTGGTCGAGCGTTACGTGCGGGCGTATCCGAGCCAGTACATGTGGAGCATGAAACGCTTCAAGAAGCGTCCACCGGGTGAAGAACGCTGGTACTGACATAAATGGCACGATCTGTGGATAACCCTGACCTGTAGGAGCGTTATCCACAACCGTTCATTCAAGGGCGCAGAAGATGTCCGAACTCCGCAAGTCATTCCGCATCAAGATCAGCCACGAAAGCTTCGGCGAGTGCCTCGGCCAAACCCGCCATCTTTCGACGACGGGCGTCTACGTCAAGCATCCAACCCTGTCGGCGTTGCCCACGGGCGCGGTGGTCTACGGCCAGGTCCAGGACTTACCCACAGGCGCACCGCGAGTGCGCATGGAAGTGGTGTTGGTGGATGCCGAGGGTATTGGCCTGCGCTATCTCTGATCACTGGGCCTGACGAGCAAGCTTCTTCAGGAACACAGTCATTTCCTTTTCCGCCTGCTTGTCGCCGTGGGCGCGAGCGGCTTCCAGGCCTTGTTCCCAGGCCTGACGCGCGGCGGCATGATCCGCCAGTGCGAGATGGGCCTTGCCCAACAGCTTCCACGCTGCCGAATACTTCGGATCGAACTCGACGCAACGCTGGAAATGCTCAGCGGCCTTGGCGTTTTCCCCAAGATCCAGATAACCCTTGCCCAAGCCAAAGCGCAGCAATGAGTTATCCACACCCTTGGCGAGCATTTTTTCCAGGGATTCGAGCATGGGTGTTTCCTCTCTACAGTGATCGTTCCCACGCTCCGCGTGGGAATGCCTCAACGGACGCTCCGCGTTCGGCTTTGGATGGGACGCGGAGCGTCCCGGGCTGCATTCCCACGCAGAGCGTGGGAACGATCAGTTAGAAGAAGCTCAACCCGACGTGAAACAGCTTCTCCACATCCCGAATATGCTTCTTATCCACCAGAAACAGAATCACATGGTCGCCGGTTTTGATCACCGTATCGTCGTGGGCAATGATCACTTCTTCATCACGAATAATCGCGCCAATCGTCGTGCCCGGCGGCAAACCGATGTTCTCGATGGACTTGCCAATCACCTTGCTCGACTTCGCATCGCCATGGGCAATCGCCTCGATGGCTTCCGCCGCGCCCCGGCGCAGTGAGTGCACGCTGACGATATCGCCACGGCGCACGTGGGCCAGCAGCGTACCGATGGTCGCCAGTTGCGGGCTGATGGCGATGTCGATGTCGCCGCCCTGGATCAAATCGACATAGGCCGGGTTGTTGATGATCGTCATCACCTTCTTCGCGCCCAGGCGCTTGGCCAGCAACGACGACATGATGTTGGCTTCGTCATCATTGGTCAGGGCCAGGAAGATGTCGGCGTCGGCGATGTTCTCTTCCAGTAGCAAATCGCGGTCCGACGCGCTGCCCTGCAACACCACGGTGCTGTCGAGGGTGTCCGAGAGATAGCGGCAGCGCGCCGGGTTCATCTCGATGATCTTCACCTGATAACGGCTTTCGATGGCCTCGGCCAGTCGCTCGCCGATCTGCCCGCCGCCAGCAATGACGATGCGTTTATAGCTTTCATCGAGGCGGCGCATTTCGCTCATCACCGCACGAATATTCGCCTTGGCCGCGATGAAAAACACTTCGTCGTCGGCCTCGATCACCGTATCGCCCTGGGGCAGGATCGGCCGGTCGCGGCGAAAAATCGCCGCTACGCGGGTTTCAACGTTCGGCATGTGCTCGCGCAACTGCCGCAGTTGCTGGCCCACCAATGGTCCGCCGTAGTACGCCTTCACCGCTACCAGTTGCGCTTTGCCTTCGGCGAAGTCGATCACCTGCAAGGCGCCGGGGTGTTCGATCAGGCGCTTGATGTAATTGGTGACCACTTGTTCCGGGCTGATCAGCACGTCCACCGGGATCGCTTCGTTGTTGAACAGCCCGCCGCGCGTCAAGTACGCGGCTTCGCGGACTCGGGCGATCTTGGTCGGGGTGTGGAACAGGGTGTGGGCGACCTGGCAGGCGACCATGTTGGTTTCGTCGCTGTTGGTTACAGCGACCAGCATGTCCGCGTCGTCGGCGCCGGCCTGACGCAACACGGTCGGAAACGACGCGCGGCCCTGCACGGTGCGGATGTCGAGGCGATCACCGAGGTCGCGCAGGCGTTCACCATCGGTGTCGACCACAGTGATGTCGTTGGCTTCGCTGGCCAAGTGCTCTGCCAGCGAACCGCCAACCTGCCCCGCGCCGAGGATGATGATTTTCATCCAGTCACTCCCTTGAAAATCCGGTTAACCGCGTGCGGCGGCAATTTTGATCAACTTGGCGTAGTAGAACCCGTCATGCCCGCCCTGCTGGGCCAGCAATTGGCGACCATGGGGTTGCTTGATCCCGGCCGTGGTGGCCAGGTCCAGCTCACGGGCGCCCGGCGTGCGGGCGAGGAAGGCTTCGATGACTTCGGTGTTCTCGGTCGGCAGCGTCGAGCAGGTGGCGTAAAGCAGAACGCCGCCCACTTCCAGAGTTATCCACATGGCGTCGAGCAATTCGCCTTGCAGCACCGCGAGCGCGGCGATGTCGTCCGGTTGGCGGGTCAGCTTGATGTCCGGGTGACGACGGATCACGCCGGTGGCCGAGCACGGCGCGTCGAGCAGGATGCGCTGGAACGGCTTGCCGTCCCACCAGGTCGCGGTGTCGCGGCCGTCGGCGGCGATCAGTTCGGCGCTCAGGCCCAAGCGTGCGAGGTTCTCCCGAACCCGCACCAGACGCTTGGCTTCCAGGTCCACCGCCACCACGCCGGCCAGTGCAGGCTCGGCTTCGAGGATGTGGCAGGTCTTGCCGCCGGGGGCGCAACAGGCGTCGAGCACCCGTTGGCCCGGCGCGAGGTCCAGCAGATCGGCGGCCAGTTGCGCGGCTTCGTCCTGCACGCTGATCCAGCCTTCGGCGAAACCCGGCAGGCTGCGCACGTCGGCGGCGGCGTCGAGGATGATGCCATCGCGGCTGTACACGCACGGCGTGGCGGCGATGCCCGCGTCACTCAGCAAGCCGAGATACGCATCGCGGGAATGATGACGACGGTTGACCCGCAGAATCATCGGCGGATGGGCGTTGTTCGCCGCGCAGATGGCTTCCCACTGTTCAGGCCAGAACGCTTTCAGGGATTTTTGCAGCCAGCGCGGGTGGGCAGTGCGCACCACCGGGTCGTGTTCCAGCTCGGCCAGCAACGCTTCGCTTTCCCGTTGGGCGCGGCGCAACACGGCGTTGAGCAAGGCTTTGGCCCAAGGCTTTTTCAGCTTGTCGGCGCAACCGACGGTTTCGCCGATGGCGGCGTGGGCCGGGACGCGGGTGTAGAGCAATTGATAGAGGCCGACCAGCAACAACGCCTCGACATCGGCATCGGCGGCTTTGAACGGCTTCTGCAACAACTTGGCCGCCAGCGCCGACAAACGCGGCTGCCAGCGTGCAGTGCCGAACGCCAGGTCCTGGGTAAAACCGCGGTCGCGATCTTCAACCTTGTCCATTTGCGTCGGCAGCGAACTGTTGAGCGAAGCTTTTCCGTTCAGGACAGCGGCAAGTGCCTTGGCGGCAGCCAGACGCGGGTTCATTGAGCGTCCGCCACGTGACCGAGCACGGTGCCGACAGCGAATTTCTCACGACGGCTGTTGAACAAGTCGCTGAAATTAAGTGCCTTGCCGCCGGGCAATTGCAGACGGGTCAGGCACAGGGCTTGTTCACCGCAGGCGACGATCAGGCCGTCCTTGCTGGCGCTGAGGATTTGCCCCGGATTGCCCTGCCCTTCGGCAAGGTTCGCGGCCAATACCTTCAGTGCTTCGCCATTCAGCGTGCTGTGGGTGATCGGCCACGGGTTGAAGGCGCGGACCAGGCGTTCCAGCTCAACCGCCGGACGGCTCCAGTCGATGCGCGCTTCGTCTTTGTTCAATTTGTGAGCATAAGTGGCGAGGCTGTCGTCCTGCACTTCGCCTTCCAGCGTGCCGGCAGCGAGGCCGGCAATCGCTTGAACCACTGCCGGTGGGCCCATTTCAGCCAGACGGTCGTGGAGGCTGCCACCGGTGTCTTCGCCAGTGATCGGCGTGGTGACTTTCAACAGCATCGGGCCGGTGTCGAGGCCCAGTTCCATGCGCATCACGGTCACGCCGCTTTCGCTGTCGCCCGCTTCAACGGCGCGTTGAATCGGCGCCGCACCACGCCAGCGTGGCAGCAAGGACGCATGGCTGTTGATGCAACCCAGGCGCGGAATATCCAGCACCACTTGCGGCAGGATCAGGCCGTAGGCGACCACCACCAGCAAGTCGGGCTTGAGTGCGGCCAGTTCAGCCTGGGCATCTTCGTTGCGCAGGGTCGGCGGTTGCAGCACCGGGATGTTGTTTTCCAGAGCCAACTGCTTGACCGGGCTCGGCATCAGTTTTTGCCCACGGCCCGCCGGACGGTCCGGTTGGGTGTAGACCGCGACGATCTCGTAAGGGCTGGCGAGCAGGGCCTTGAGGTGTTCGGCGGCGAATTCCGGGGTGCCGGCAAAGACGATGCGCAGTGGCTCAGTCATGGGAGCAATCTCTGAAAAGAAAAAGGCTTGCCGCAGCAAGCCTTTGAAAGGAGGGCATCAAGCGTTCTGGCGATGGAGCTTTTCCAGTTTCTTCTTGATTCGGTCGCGTTTGAGGTTCGACAGGTAATCGACGAACAACTTGCCGTTGAGGTGGTCGCATTCGTGCTGGATGCACACGGCGAGCAGGCCTTCGGCGATCAGTTCGTAGGGTTGGCCATCGCGGTCCAGGGCCTTGATCTTGACCTTCTGCGGGCGATCGACGTTTTCGTAGAAGCCCGGTACCGAGAGGCAGCCTTCCTGATATTGCTCCATCTCGTCGGTCAGGGTTTCGAACTCGGGGTTGATGAACACCCGAGGTTCGCTGCGGTCTTCGGAGAGGTCCATCACGACGATACGTTTGTGCACGTTGACCTGGGTCGCGGCGAGGCCGATGCCTGGCGCTTCATACATTGTTTCAAACATGTCATCGACCAACTGACGCACTTCGTCGTCCACTACGGCCACAGGTTTGGCGATAGTGCGCAGGCGCGAGTCGGGAAATTCGAGGATGTCTAAAATGGCCATAAGCTTAATTGCTGCACATGTGAGGTAAAGTCGGGTCGATGGCCTGGCGGGTCCGAAGATGCAGGCTACCGTTGTAAAACGTAGCTCCTTTCTTTGTGAAGAGCCAGGAGCGAGCCACGGGGGCTCTGGCGTTTTACGCGAACGCACATAATAAAGGGATTCACCGCATGAGGAAATCACTACTCGCCTTGCTCCTTCTGGCCTCGGCCGGTTTGGCGCACGGGCAAGTGCAACTCAAGGAAGGTTTTCCGCAGCAATACACAGTGGTAAGGGGCGACACACTTTGGGACATCTCCGGGAAATTCCTGCGTGAGCCGTGGAAATGGCCCGAACTCTGGCAGGTCAATCCGCAAATCCAGAACCCTAATCTGATCTATCCGGGCGATTCGCTGACACTGACCTACGTCAACGGCCAGCCGCGACTGACCCTCAATCGCGGCGAATCCCGGGGCACCATCAAGCTCTCGCCCCGGATCCGCAGCAGCCCGGTGGCCGATGCGATCCCGAGCATTCCACTGCAATCGATCAACAGCTTTCTATTGAGCAACCGCATCGTCGACAAGGTCGAGGACTTCGATAAGGCGCCCTACATCGTCGCCGGTGATGCCGAACGCGTGCTTAGCGGCACCGGTGATCGCATCTTCGCCCGCGGGCATTTCGACCCGAATCAGCCGGTGTACGGCATCTTCCGCCAGGGCAAGGTCTACACCGATCCGCAGAGCAAGGAGTTCCTGGGGATCAACGCCGACGACATCGGCGGCGGTGAGATTGTCGCGACGGAAGGCGATGTCGCCACCCTGGCGCTGCAACGCACCACCCAGGAAGTGCGTCTCGGCGACCGCCTGTTCAGTGGCGAAGAGCGGGCGATCAATTCGACCTTCATGCCCAGTGCGCCGAAAAGCGACATCAATGGCCTGATCATCGATGTGCCGCGCGGGGTCACGCAGATTGGCGCGATGGACGTGGTCACGCTGAACAAAGGGCAACGGGATGGCCTGGCCGAAGGCAACGTGCTGGTGGTGATGAAAACCGGCGAAACGGTGCGTGATCGCGTAACCGGCCAGCCGCTGAAAATTCCCGATGAGCGCGCCGGTTTACTGATGGTTTTCCGCACCTATGACAAACTTAGTTACGGGTTGGTCCTCAACGCATCGCGCTCGTTGGCGGTGATGGATAAGGTGCGAAATCCTTAGCCTGCTCCACAAGTTACCAACAGAGTTATCCACAGCTTATTCCCGTTTGAACGGGGCTCATAACGATCAAGGATGATCCATGTCGCTCTCTGCATTTACGCCGGTTTCCCCTGCGGAACTGGAAGCCCGTCTACGCCTGCATCGCTTACCTGAGCTCGGCCCGGCGCGATTTAAAAAACTCCTCGAAGCCTTTGGCTCTGCATCCAAGGCCATCAGCGCCCCGGCCAGTGCCTGGCGTTCGTTGGGCTTGCCGCTGACCTGCGCGGAGGCCCGACGCAGCAATGAAATCCGCGACGGCGCCAGCCACGCATTGGCCTGGCTAGAGCGTCCGGGCCAGCATTTGCTGATGTGGGACCAACCCGAGTACCCGGCGTTGCTGGCGGAAATCAGCGATGCACCGCCGCTGTTATTTGTCGCCGGGGATCCGGGCATCCTCGAACAACCGCAACTGGCGATGGTTGGCAGTCGCCGTGCTTCGCGGCCGGGCATGGACACGGCCGCTGCGTTTTCCCGCAGTCTGGCCGGCGCCGGATTCGTCATCACCAGCGGTCTGGCCCTAGGCATCGACGCCGCAGCGCACCAAGCCGCATTGGACGTGGGCGGGCGAACGGTCGGGGTACTTGGCACGGGACTTGAAAAGTTTTATCCACAGCGCAATCGTCGCTTGGCGGACGCCATGATTGCTTCGGGCAGCGCGGTGCTTTCCGAGTTCCCGCTGGACGCTGGCCCGAGCGCCAGCAACTTCCCCCGGCGCAACCGGATCATCAGCGGTTTATCCCTCGGCGTGCTGGTGGTCGAGGCCAGTGTTGCCAGTGGTTCGTTGATTACGGCGAAGCTTGCGGCGGAACAGGGGCGCGAGGTGTATGCGATTCCGGGGTCGATTCATCACCCTGGCGCAAAGGGCTGTCATCAACTGATCCGCGACGGTGCGATGCTGGTGGAAACCATCGACCATATTCTCGAAGGCCTGCGCGGTTGGCAGCGGTTGCCGTTATCCACAGAAGCACCGCAGACGACTCATCCCTTGCTGATGTTGCTGCATGCGGCGCCGCACACCAGTGAAGCGTTGGCACACAGCAGCGGCTGGGCCTTGCCCAAAGTGCTGGCGGCGTTGACGGAACTGGAAATGGACGGCCGGGCGGTGTGCGAAAGCGGACGCTGGTTTGCGCGGGTGAGCTAGGTTTTATAAGGAAGATCGGTAAACTGCGCAGAGCCTTATTCCGGAGAGTTTTTTCATGGTCAACAGTTGGCGTGTGCAACAAGCCGCGCAAGCCGTTCGCGCAGGGGCGGTGATTGCCTATCCAACCGAAGCCGTCTGGGGCCTGGGTTGTGATCCGTGGAACGAAGAAGCGGTTAGCCGTTTGTTGATGATCAAGGGCCGGGCCATGGGTAAAGGCCTGATCCTGGTGGCCGACAATATTCGCCAGTTCGACTTCCTCTTCGAAGATTTCCCTGAACTGTGGCTGGACCGCATGGCCAGCACCTGGCCAGGGCCGAACACGTGGTTGGTGCCACACCAGAATCTATTGCCGCAATGGATTACCGGCGTGCATGAAACCGTGGCGCTGCGGGTCAGCGATCACCCGTTGGTGCGGGATTTGTGCGCAGCAGTGGGGCCGCTGGTGTCGACGTCTGCCAACCCGCAAGGCCGGCCGGCGGCGCGCACGCGGATTCGCGTCGAGCAGTATTTCCGTGGGCAAATCGATGGCGTGCTGGGCGGCAATCTCGGTGGGCGCAAGAACCCGAGTGTGATTCGGGATGTGGCGACCGGGCATGTGGTGCGCCCGGGCTAACACCTGAGTGACTTGTGGCGAGGGAGCTTGCTCCCGTTGGACTGCGCAGCAGTCCCCTTCTTTTTAGGGAGAAGCGGGGCCGCTTCGCAGCCCAGCGGGAGCAAGCTCCCTCGCCACAGTGCGGCGTTACGGCAACAACACCGTAGAACCCGTCGTACGCCGCGCCGACAGCTCGGTCTGCGCCTTCGCCGCTTCCGCCAACGGATACTTCTGGCTGATATCAACCTTCACTTTGCCGCTGATAATCATCTCGAACAGCTCATCCGCCATGCGCTGCAGGTTCTCGGCATTGTTGGCATAAGTCGCCAGGGTCGGCCGGGTCACGTACAGCGAGCCCTTCGCCGACAGAATCCCCAGGTTCACCCCATCCACCGCGCCTGACGCATTGCCGAAGCTCACCACCAAGCCTCGCGGCTGCACGCTATCGAGCGACGTCAGCCAGGTGTCCTTGCCCACGCCGTCATACACCACTGGGACTTTTTTCCCGTCCGTCAATTCCAGCACTCGTTTTGCGACATCTTCGTGGCTGTAATCGATGGTCGCCCAGGCGCCGTTGGCCTTGGCCAGCGCGGCTTTTTCCGCTGAACTGACGGTTCCGATCAACTTCACGCCCAAGGCCTTGGCCCACTGGCAGGCCAGGGAACCGACCCCACCGGCCGCGGCGTGAAACAGGATGGTTTCGCCACCCTTGAGTTCATAGGTCTGACGCAACAGGTACTGCACGGTGAGGCCCTTGAGCATCACGCCGGCGGCCTGTTCGAAGCTGATCGCATCCGGTAGTTTCACCAGATTGGCTTCCGGCAGCACGTGGACTTCGCTGTAGGCACCCAGCGGTCCGCTGCCATAAGCCACGCGATCACCGACCTTGAAACGAGTGACTTCGCTGCCAACTGCTTCGACAATGCCGGCGCCTTCGGAGCCCAGGCCGGACGGCAGGGCTGGCAACGGATAGAGGCCGCTGCGGTAATAGGTGTCGATAAAGTTCAGGCCGATGGCCTTGTTGGTCACGCGCACTTGCTGCGGGCCGGGCTCGGCGGGTTGGTAATCGACATACTCGAGCACTTCGGGGCCGCCATGGGCGCGGAATTGAATACGCTTTGCCATCAGAACTCTCCTTAGGTCGCATTACGAAGCTCCCTATCGGACTCCTATGCTTGATCTTCGTCAACTGCGGCAGGTGTATCTGCGATGTTATGCTACGCGCCCATTTGCGCCGGCCCCCGCTCCCGTGGCGCGCCGCGTAGTTTTGCCCGATTCAAGGTGATGACATGACGACCCGCACCGAGGCCGTAAAAGCCTACCTGCTCGACCTGCAAGACCGCATTTGCGCCGCCCTGGAAACCGAGGACGGCGGCACGCGCTTCGTCGAAGACGCCTGGACCCGCCCTGCCGGCGGTGGCGGTCGCACCCGTGTGATCGAAAACGGCGCGGTGATCGAAAAGGGCGGCGTCAACTTTTCCCACGTCTTCGGCAGCGGTCTCCCACCGTCCGCCAGCGCTCATCGGCCGGAACTGGCCGGGCGCGGCTTCGAAGCGTTGGGCGTGTCGCTGGTGATTCACCCGCATAACCCGTATGTGCCGACGTCCCACGCCAACGTGCGTTTCTTCATCGCGGAAAAAGAAGGTGAAGAGCCGGTCTGGTGGTTCGGCGGCGGCTTCGACCTGACCCCTTACTACGGCAATGAAGAAGACTGCGTGCACTGGCACCGTATCGCCGAACAGGCCTGCGCGCCGTTCGGGGCGGACGTTTACCCGCGCTACAAGGCCTGGTGCGACTCGTACTTCCACATCAAGCACCGCCATGAGCCACGAGGTATCGGCGGGCTGTTTTTCGATGACTTGAATGAGTGGGACTTCGACACCAGTTTCGCCTTCATGCGCGCCATCGGCGATGCGTTCATCGATGCGTACCTGCCGATCGTGCAGCGGCGCAAGAACGATGCGTTCACGGAGAAGCAGCGGGAATTCCAGGAATTCCGCCGTGGCCGTTATGTCGAGTTCAACCTGGTTTACGACCGTGGCACGTTATTCGGTCTGCAATCGGGTGGGCGTACCGAGTCGATCCTGATGTCCCTGCCGCCGCAAGTGCGCTGGGGTTATGACTGGAAGGCCGAGCCGGGCAGCGAAGAAGCGCGGTTGACCGAGTATTTCCTGCAAGATCGTGATTGGCTGGCCAAAGGTCTGAACGAGGAATCCTGATGGATCGTTATGTCGTATTCGGTAACCCGATTGGTCACAGCAAGTCGCCGCTGATCCATCGCCTGTTTGCCGAGCAGACCGGTGAGCAATTGGACTACAGCACCTCGCTGGCACCCCTCGACGACTTTTCCGACTTTGCCCGGGCATTTTTTGCTGAAGGTCGTGGGGCGAATGTCACGGTGCCGTTCAAGGAAGACGCCTTTCGTCTGGCCGACAGCCTGACCGAGCGCGCGCAACGGGCCGGTGCGGTGAACACTTTGAGTAAACTGGCCGACGGCACATTGTTGGGCGACAACACCGACGGTGCTGGGCTGGTGCGCGACCTGACGGTCAACGCCGGTTTCAGCCTCAAGGGCAAACGCATCCTGCTGCTGGGTGCCGGCGGTGCAGTGCGTGGCGCACTGGAACCGTTATTGGCCGAGCAACCGGCGTCGCTGATCATCGCCAACCGCACCGTGGAAAAAGCCGAGTTGCTGGCGCAACTGTTTGCCGACCTGGGGCCGGTGTCCGCCAGTGGTTTCGACTGGTTGCAGGAACCGGTGGACCTGATCATCAATGCGACGTCCGCCAGCCTGTCAGGCGATGTACCGCCGATTGCCGGAAGTTTGATCGAGCCGGGCAGGACGCTGTGCTACGACATGATGTACGGCAAGGAGCCGACTTCGTTCTGCCGGTGGGCCCGCGAACACGGCGCGGCGGTGACGATGGATGGCTTGGGGATGCTGGCCGAGCAGGCGGCGGAAGCCTTCTACCTGTGGCGCGGCGTGCGGCCGGATACGGCGCCGGTGTTGGCCGAGCTTCGCCGCCAACTCGTCGCATAATCCTGCTCTTGTAGGAGCGAGGTCTGCGTTTCAATCTTCGAATCGGATCGGGCATTTCTCTGCCCCTTCCAGCTTCCGCAACTCCTCCACCACTGGCGGCCGCGCTCCGCGCAATGTCAGGCTGCGATCCTGTTTGAGCAATCGCCGCGCTTCCTGATGCAGCATCTCCACCCCCGAATAGTCGATAAAGTTGATGTGCTGCGCCTCGATCACCACGCGTGCACCGTGCATCCGTTGCAGGCGCACTTGCAGGTAATGGCTGGCGCCAAAGAAGATCGACCCGCCGACCCGCAGAATGTCTTCATCGCCGTCGCGCCAGTGCTGCACTCGCGGCTGCGAGGTGCGCTTGAGGTAGAAGAACAGCGACGCCAGCACCCCTGCGTAAATCGCCGTCTGCAATTCCAGCAGCAACGTCGCGACACAGGTCAGGGCCATGACCACGAATTCGGCACGACTGACCCGCAGCAATGCGCGAATGCCGCGATGGTCCACCAGCCCCCAAGCGATCAGCAGAATGCTGCCGGCCATGGCCGGGATCGGAATGTGCGCGATCAACCCGGCGCCGAAAATGGCGAACAGCGCCACCCACAACGCCGAAAACACCCCGGCCAGCGGCGAGCAGGCGCCCGCTTCATAGCTTAGACCCGAGCGAGTGAACGAGCCGGCCGACAGCGACCCGGAAAAAAACGCACCGACGATATTCGATAAACCCTGTGCGCGGACTTCCTGGTTGGCGTCGAGCAATTGCTGTGAGCGGGCCGACAGCGAGCGGGCGATCGACAGACTCGTCACCAACCCGAGCATTCCGACTGCTACGGCACTCGGCAGCAGACGCAGGATCAGTTCGAGGTCCAGCGGCAGCGCGCTGAAGGGCGGTAATCGTCCGAAAAACGCGCTGACCAATTTCACATGGCCGAACATCGACGGCCACAGCCACACCAGCAAACCGCTCAAGACCAGGGCGATCAACAACGTCGGCCAGCGCGGCAAGAGCTGCTTCAAGACGATACCGACCACCACCGTGGCCAGGCCCAGCACCAGCGAAGGTTTATCCACAGCCCCGAGATGAGAGAGCAACGTCACCAGGCTGTTGAGCGCCGTGGCCTGGTTGGGCAAGTCCAATCCCAGCAGGTTGGGCATCTGCCCGATGGCGATCACCACTGCCGCGCCGAGGGTGAACCCCAGCACTACCGAGTGCGAGACGAAATTCACCAGCGCGCCGAAGCGCAGCATGCCCAGCAACCACTGGAAAATGCCGGCCAGCAGTGTCAGCAACAGGATCAGGGTGATGTAGTCCTGGGATGCAGGCACGGCCAGAGGACTGACGCTGGCGTACAGGACGATGGAAATGGCCGCCGTAGGACCGCAGATCAAATGCCACGACGAACCCCAAAGGCAGGCGATCAGCACCGGGATGATGGCGGCATACAAACCGTATTCCGGTGGGAGACCGGCGATCAGCGCGTAGGCAATGGATTGCGGCAGCGCGAGAATTGCACCGCTGAGGCCGACGATCAGGTCGCGACCGACGCTGGCGCGGGTCTGCCGGGGCAGCCAGCTGAGAAACGGGAAGAGTGAATGGCGGCTGGGGAAGGCCATGGGTCCTCTCAGGTGGGAGTTTGCGCAAGGGTAGCAGGACGAGACTGATCGTTCCCACGCTCCGCGTGGGAATGCCGCCATGGACGCTCCGCGTCCGCTTCGGGAAGTGACGCGGAGCGTCACGGGATGCATTCCCACGCGGAGCGTGGGAACGATCAGCGTTGAGAGTTAAAGCTTGGCCTTCACCGCCCCCAACGCATCCTTGCCATCCACGGTCTTCACCCCATCCAGCCATTTATCCAGCACCGCCGGGTTGGCCTTGATCCACGCCTTCGCAGCCTCGGCATTGCTGACCTTCTTGTTCACCACCTCGGCCATGATGCTGTTCTCCATTTCCTGGGTGAAACTCAGGTTGGTCAGCAGCTTGCCCACGTTCGGGCAGGCCTGTGCATAACCTTTGCGGGTCAGTGTATAAACCGCGCCGGTGTCACCGAAGTACTTCTCGCCGCCCTTCAGGTAATGCATTTTCAGCTGCACGTTCATCGGGTGCGGGGTCCAGCCAAGGAAGGTCACGAACTTCTGTTTCTTCACCGCGCGGGACACTTCGGCCAGCATCGCCTGCTCGCTGGACTCGATCAGCTTCCACTGGCCCAGTTCGAAATCGTTCTTCTTGATGATGTCCTGCAGCGAAATGTTCGCCGGCGCGCCAGAGCCGATGCCGTAAATCTTCTTGTCGAACTTGTCGGCGTATTTGTTCAGGTCGGCAAAGTTATGCACACCCGCGTCCCACACATAATCCGGGACCGCCAGCGTGAATTCGGTGCCATCGAGGTTTTTCGCCAGTTGCGTGACATCCCCGGTGGCCACGAACTTGTCGTAGAAGCCTTGCTGCGCCGGCATCCAGTTACCCAGGAACACATCGACCTGCCCATCCTTCAACCCGCCAAAGGTAATCGGCACCGCGAGGGTGTCGACCTTGGCCTTGTAGCCCATGCCGTCCAGCAGAAACCCGGTGATGGCGTTGGTTGCGGCGATGTCGCTCCAGCCAGGATCGGCCATTTTCACCGTCTCGCATTGATCGGCATAAACCGACGCACTGCCCAGAGCCAGCAGCCCGACCGTCAGTACTGTGGATAACCTTTGCATGGACTTCCCCTTCACATTATTGGTTTTGGCAGGGTTGTGGATAACGTGCTTTGCGCTCCAGATCATCAAGGTCGATGTGGTTGCGCATGTACTGCTGACTGGCGTCCACCAGCGGCTGGTGATCCCAGCTCTTCAGCTTGCCGATGGTCAGGGCCTCGGCGACGAAACGCCGGCGCCGTTGGCTATCGAGCACCTGTTGGTGGATCGCCGGAATATTCCATTTGGCCCGGGCTTCGGCGAGAAAATCGTCGAACAGCTGGCGATGTTGCGGCGATTGGCTGAGTTCTTCCTGCTCACGCGGGTCGTTGTGTACGTCGAAGAGTAGACAAGGGTCGTCTTCGCTGTAGATGAATTTGTAGGCGCCACGGCGGATCATCATCAGTGGGCTGATGGTGCCTTCGGCCATGTATTCGCCGAACACTTCGTCGTGACCACCCTGCCCTTGCAGGTGCGAAACCAGCGAGCGGCCGTCCAGCGGCAGATTGGCTTCCAGCGTTCCGCCAGCCAATTCGACGAAGGTTGGCAGCAGATCCGCCGTGGAAACCGCCGCGCTGACCCGACCTGCCCCGAACTGCCCCGGCGCACTGATCAACAGGGGCACGCGAGCAGCCATCTCGAACCAATGCATTTTGTACCAGAGGCCTCGTTCGCCGAGCATGTCGCCATGATCCCCGGAGAAAACGATGATCGTGTCGTCGATCAAGCCCGTTTCTTCGAGGGTTTGCAGAAGTTTGCCGACGTTGCTGTCGATATAGCTGCACGCTCCGAAGTACGCCCGGCGTGCGTCGCGAATCTTATCCACAGGCAGTGGCTTGTCCCACAGGTCGTAGACCTTGAGCAAACGCTGGGAATGCGGGTCGAGTGCAGCCTGGGCCGGCGTTGTAGGCAACGGGATATCTGCGTCGTCGTACATATCCCAAAACGCCTTGGGAATGGTGTACGGGTCGTGTGGGTGCGTCATCGACACGGTCAGGCAGAAAGGCTGGTCGCCGTCCTCGCGGATGTGGTCGAACAAGTACTGCTGGGCCTTGAACACCACCTCTTCGTCGAAATCCAGCTGATTGGTGCGCACACACGGCCCGGCTTGCAGCACCGACGACATGTTGTGATACCAGGTCGGCCGCACGTCCGGTTCGTCCCAGTTCACCGACCAGCCATAGTCGGCCGGGTAAATGTCACTGGTCAGGCGTTCTTCATAGCCGTGGAGCTGATCCGGGCCGCAAAAGTGCATCTTGCCCGACAGCGCCGTGCGGTAACCGAGGCGCCGCAGGTAGTGGGCGTATGTCGGAACATCGGCGGGGAAATCGGCCGCGTTGTCGTAGGCGCCGATCTTGCTCGGTAACTGCCCGCTGACCAGGGTAAACCGCGACGGCGCGCACAACGGGCTGTTGCAATATGCGGCGTCGAACACCACGCCTTCGGCGGCGAGGCGGCTGAGATTCGGGAGTTTGATTGGCGAAGGACCGTAGAACGGCAACATTGGCGCGGCCATCTGATCGGCCATGATGAAAAGAATATTCTTGCGCTTCATGTGATCGCGGCATTCCATAGTGAATATTTATGCGAGAGTGCTGCGATCGAGCATGAAGTCCATGCAGTTTGTGGTAAAGCCCATGCAAGGCAATGACTAGGATAAGCACAGCTTATGTATGACGCCCTTGGTGATTTGTCTCTGGACCTGCTGCGTGCCTTCGAATCGGCGGCCCGTCAGCACAGCTTCACCGCCGCAGCGGTGGAGCTCGGCACCACGCAGCCGGCGATCAGTCAGCAGATCAAACGGTTGGAGGAACAGCTCGGCACCCGGCTGTTCGACCGTATCTATCGCGGCATTGAATTGACCGAGACCGGCATGATCCTTTTCGAGCAGGTTCAGCTCGGTTTGCAGAATATCGACGCAGGATTGACCGCGATCAGCGCACAGCAGTCCCATGAGGTGTTGCAGGTCGCCACTGACTTCGCCTTCGCCGCCTATTGGTTGATGCCGCGCCTGCACCGCTTTCACGAAGCCAATCCGCAGGTGGATGTCAGTCTGGTGACCAGCGAACGCAATCACAACATGTTGCGCACCGATATTGATGTGGCGGTGCTGTTTGGCGACGGGCGTTTTAAACAGGGCGAAAGCCATTGGCTGTTTAGCGAAGAGGTGTTTCCGGTGTGCAGTCCGTTGTTGTTGAAGGAGCGCGCCCTGCCCTTGCCGGTCCAGTCGCTGCTGGATTTGCCGCTACTGCACCTGCGCGGTGAAAACAGCAGCAACTGGTTCGACTGGAGCGGCGTGTTTCGTGAATTGGGGATAACGTCGGCGCCAGCGCCGGGGCAACTGCGTTTCGACAATTACACCTTGTTGATCCAGGCTGCGATTGGTGGTCAAGGCGTCGCCATCGGCTGGCGCCACCTTGTGGATAACTTATTGGCCCAAGGGTTGTTGTGCCGGCCGATTGCCGACACGGTGATTTCCAGGTTGGGTTATTACGTTGTGCTGCCCCAACGCAAACGCCGTGGCGTGTTGATTAAACAGTTTGTGGATTGGTTGATGGCGGAACAGGCCAGCAGTGCGCAATCGCTGACGGGCCTGGCCCTGCCGTCTATTGCGGTGTAGGGCCTGCTGCCACAAAACTCACATGTTCCCCGAGATGCAGATTCAACCGCATCTCATCGGCTATACCGACGGCCACCCGATTCAACCGCTCAAGCGGTTCGGCCAACCCCGGCTCCAGGCTGCTGCTGATCTGGCTGAAATGCTCGATGGTCAGCCCGGCCACCCCGCGCGGTGCGTCCACCAACGTCCAGTGCAGGCCGCTGCTTTGCAGGGCTTCGAGGATTTCTTCGGCGGCATGGTGTTGCAGGTCGTCCTCGACTTCCGGTTCGTCGAGTTCGGCAAAATCCCCCACCACAAAAAGCCGGCCAATGCCGGCGGCTTGCATCCCGTCGATCAACGCATCCACCGCCAGCACTTGCTCGACTGGCCCGGGCACGATGGTTTTTTCCACATGCTCGCTGTTGATCGGCAGCCCTGGCGCGTCCAGCAGACAGATCACCACCGAACACCCGGCTACGCTTTGCTTGACCCGTTCAGCGTCGAACAGATCGCCGTTCTTGGTGCGCAGGCCAGGCCGCGGCGCCAGTGCCGTCAGGTCATCGAGAATCGCGATCACTTCATGCTGGCGCCGCAGCATTTCAGCCATCAGCGCACTGCCCAGGCTACTCATGGCACCATAGAGCACCACTTTCACCACCGGGGTTTCGGCATTTTTCATGGCTGAGTTCCTTGTTTCCTACCTATATGGCGTGTGACCCGTAGGAAGCGGTGAGGGTTCTACCGGGTTTTTTCGAGAGGTTCAGATGCAGCAGATCAGCGGCTACCACGCTCACGTCTATTTCGACGCCAGCACCATCGACCAGGCCCGGGCCTTGTGTGAGCAGGCCGCAAAGGTGTTCCCGTTGAAAATGGGCCGCGTGCACGAACGCCCGGTCGGTCCGCACCCGGACTGGAGCTGCCAGTTGGCGTTCGGGCCGGAACTGATCGGCGAGGTGTTGCCGTGGCTGGCGCTCAACCGCAAGGGGTTGGTGGTGTTCCTGCACCCGGACACCGGCGATGACCTGCTCGACCACACCGAACACGCGGTGTGGATGGGCGCGATCCGGCCGTTGAACCTGTCTATTTTCTGATCAGATCTTTTCCTCGGCTTCACTGGGCAGGTGTTCATCCAGGTGCAGCCAGGGCAAGCGACTGTCGGTCCAGATGTGCCGGTCGGCCGGGGCCTGCTCCGGGTGATCGAGGGTGGCGATGGTCAGGTCGATGCTCTCGGGGCTGAGCTGCGTGATCAGGGCAATCTGCGCCCCACAGGTCGGGCAGAAATATCGCACGCAGCTTTCGGAAGAGTTGTACTGCGCCGGTTGCCCCGCCAGCCATTTAAACGTGGCGCTGGGCACGGTGATCCAAGTGGTCACGATCCCGCCGCTGACCCGGCGGCAAATCGAGCAATGACAGTGGGCGATGTCGTGCAACGGCCCGCTGAATTGATAGCGCAGATGCCCGCAATGGCAGCCGCCCGTATGAATCTTGCCCATGTATTTTGCCTCCTGCCCCGTGTTTCGGGACGTTGAGCCCGTCCGACGACCGGTTGCACATCCGGTCAATGCTTTCAGCGGCGAAAGCTGGCTGAAAGCTTTGCCCATTAGGATCGCCCCCACTACCGGCAACAGACCGGTTGGCCACTGCCTGTGTTTTATCGCTCGCATGGCCCAATTAACAACAACAATGGTGATTCTGATGTCTTCCGCTACCCGCCGCTTTGCCGCAACTCCCCCCGTACGCCTCGTGCTTCCCGTTCTGCGCTGACCCCCCCGGTTCGCCCATTCCCTAGCCGCGCTACGCCTGGAGTATTCCCATGCTGACTTTCCTTGGCTTTGCCATGGTCATCACGTTCATGTTCCTGATCATGACCAAGCGCCTGTCCGCGCTGATCGCCCTGATCATTATTCCAATCGTCTTTGCCCTGTTCGGCGGTTTTGCGCCGAAGATCGGCCCGATGATGCTCGAAGGCATCACTAAGCTTGCGCCGACCGGCGTGATGTTGATGTTCGCGATTCTGTATTTCGCCCTGATGATCGACTCCGGCCTGTTTGACCCGGCCGTGCGCAAGATCCTCAAACTGGTCAAGGGCGACCCGTTGAAAGTTTCGGTCGGTACCGCCGTTCTGGCGCTCGTTGTTTCCCTCGATGGTGACGGCGCGACCACTTATATGATTTGCGTGGCCGCCATGCTGCCGCTCTACAGCCGCATCGGCATGAGCCCGCGAATCATGGCCGGCCTGATCATCCTCGCCGGCGGCGTGATGAACATGACGCCATGGGGCGGCCCGACCGCTCGTGCGGCGAGTGCGCTGCACGTCGATCCGTCGGACATTTTCGTGCCGATGATTCCGGCGATGCTGGCTGGTGTGGTGGCGATCCTGGCGATTGCCTACTTCTACGGTAAACGTGAGCGCGCGCGTCTGGGTGAATTGCACCTGGCGGGCGACGAGGTGGACCACAGCGAAATCAGCGTTTCGCAGTTCCCGGATGCCCGTCGTCCGAAACTGATCTGGTTCAACGGCGCCCTGACTCTTGCCCTGATGGGCACCCTGATCGCCGGCCTGTTACCGCTGCCGGTGCTGTTCATGGTGGCTTTCAGTATCGCGATGATCGTCAACTACCCTTGCCTGCAACAGCAGAAGGACCGTGTCGCGGCCCACGCCGGTAGCGTGCTGGCAGTGGTCGGTTTGATCTTCGCGGCGGGTATCTTCACCGGTATTCTGTCGGGCACGGGCATGGTTGATGCCATGTCGAAAAGCCTGTTGGCGGTGATCCCGGATTTCCTCGGCCCGTACCTGGCGGTGATCACGGCGCTGGTGAGCATGCCGTTCACCTTCTTCATGTCCAACGATGCATTTTATTACGGCGTGTTACCGGTGCTGGCCGAAGCCGCCAGTCATTACGGCATCACTGCAGTGGAAATGGCACGTGCCTCGATTGTCGGCCAGCCCGTCCACCTGCTTAGCCCGCTGGTTCCATCGACTTATCTGTTGGTGGCCCTGGCCGGTATTGAATTCGGTGACCACCAGCGCTTCACCCTGAAATGGGCCGTGCTGGTGTGTCTCTGCATATTGGTTGCAGCGTTGCTGATGGGGATTTTTCCGGTTTTCAGCACTCTATAAACCAAAGACTCACGCCGACGGGGCCGCGCTTCGCGGGTTGAAGCCCGGACTCTTCGGTGTTTAACACTCGCTCAAAGGATTACATATGGAATGGCTGACCAACCCTGAAATCTGGGTTGCCTTCTTCACCCTGACTGCCCTGGAGATCGTCCTGGGCATCGACAACATCATCATGATTTCGATCCTGGTCAGCCGCATGCCCAAGCACATGCAAAAGCGCACCCGGATTTTCGGCCTGGCCCTGGCCATGGTCACGCGGATCCTGTTGCTGCTGTCGATCACCTGGGTCATGCGCCTTACCGCCGACCTGTTCGAAGTGTTCGGCCAGGGCATTTCCGGGCGTGACCTGATTCTGTTCTTCGGTGGTCTGTTCCTGCTGTGGAAGAGCTCGCAAGAGATGTACCACGCGCTGGAAGGCGAAGACGAAACCAACGAAGAGCCGGGCGGCAAGGGCGGCAACTTCCTCTACACCATCATCCAGATCGCGATCATCGACATCGTGTTCTCCCTGGATTCGGTGATCACCGCCGTCGGCATGGTCTCCCACGTTCCGGTCATGGTCGCGGCGATCATCGTCGCCGTACTGGTGATGATGTGGGCTTCGGGCAACATCAGCGAGTTCATCGACAAGCACCCGTCGCTGAAAATGCTGGCGCTGTCGTTCCTGTTGATCGTCGGTACCGTGCTGATTGCCGAGTCCTTCGACGTCCACGTACCAAAAGGCTACGTCTACTTCGCCATGGCGTTCTCGCTGGCCGTGGAAGCGATCAACATCAAGATGCGCACCGCAATTGCGAAAAAGAAGAAACAGCAGGACCCAGTGAAACTGCGCAAGGACATTCCGGGTCAATAACCCGAATACCGCGCAACCCGAAAGGGGCCTTCGGGCCCCTTTTTCATCTCCGCATCAAGCTGTTTTTATGACAGTTTTGTTTCAATCACTTCTTTAGCTATGCGATGCTGGCGCCCAGACCGTTAGCCAACTACAGCTTAAGTACAGAACGTAGAACGTCGCGCGGCACCGTCAACTTGTCCCTTTGGGACGCTACCACCACAGGGGGCCCAGCATGCTGACCCTGCTCAATTTGCTTTCTGCCGTGACCTTGCTGATCTGGGGCACGCACATCGTCCGAACCGGCATCCTGCGGGTCTACGGTTCCAATCTGCGCCATGTGATTGGCCAGAACATGTCCAAACGCGGGCTGGCGTTCATTGCCGGCATTGTCGTGACCGCCATGGTCCAGAGCAGCAACGCCACGGCGATGCTCGTCACTTCCTTCGTCGGCCAGGGCCTGATGGCGCTGACCCCGGCCCTGGCGACCATGCTTGGGGCCGACGTCGGTACCGCGCTGATGGCGCGAGTACTGACGTTTGACCTGTCGTGGCTGTCGCCGCTGCTGATCTTCCTCGGGGTGATTTTCTTCCTGTCGCGCAAACAGACCCGCGTTGGACAAATGGGCCGGGTCTCCATCGGCCTGGGGCTGATCATCCTCGCGCTGCAACTGATCGTCGAAGCCGCCGCACCGATCACCCAGGCGCAAGGGGTGAAGGTGATCTTCGCCTCCCTGACCGGCGATATCTTGCTCGATGCCCTGGTCGGTGCGCTGTTCGCGATGATTTCCTACTCCAGCCTGGCGGCGGTGCTGTTGACCGCAACCCTGGCCGGTGCCGGCGTGATCAGTTTGCCCGTGGCCATTGGCCTGGTGATCGGCGCCAACATCGGCAGCGGCGTGCTGGCCTTCATGAGCACCAGCATGCAGAACGCCGCCGGCCGTCAGGTGGCGCTGGGCAGCCTGCTGTACAAACTGATTGGCCTGTTGCTGATCATTCCGGTACTCGACCCGTTGGTGCACTGGATCGACAGCCTGGACTTCAGCTCGCAGGAAATGGTCATCGGCTTCCATCTGCTCTACAACACCACGCGTTGCCTGATCCTGTTGCCCAGCGTCGGACCGATGGCCAAGCTCTGCGCCTGGCTGTTGCCGGAGCGGCCGGAACTCAACGGCATGGCCAAACCCCGCCACCTTGATGCCACTGCGCTGGTCACCCCGAGCCTGGCGCTGGCCAACGCCGCCCGGGAAACCCTGCGCATTGGCGACCTGATCGACAACATGCTCGAAGCCATGCTCGACGTGCTGCGCGGCAAACAAACCGCGGTCACCCAGGAAATGCGCCGGCTGACCGACGATGTCGAAGCGCTCTACAGCGCGATCAAACTCTACCTGGCGCAGATGCCCCGGGAAGACCTCAGTGATCAGGACAGCCGGCGCTGGGCGGAAATCATTGAACTGGCGATCAACCTCAAACTCGCCAGCGACCTGATCGAACGCATGCTGCGCAAGGTGCAGCAACAGAAGACTTCGCAACGCCGCTCGTTTTCCGAAGTCGGCTTGGAAGAGTTGGCTGGCCTGCACAGTCAGCTGATTTCCAACTTGCGCCTGGGGCTGTCGGTGTTCCTCAGCAGCGATCCGGAAAGCGCCCGCCAGTTGCTGCGTGAGAAACGTCGCTTCCGCGCACAGGAACGCCGCTTGGCCCATGCCCATGTCAGCCGTTTGCAACGTAAGATCGTGCAAAGTATCGAAACCAGTTCGTTGCACCTGGAGCTGATCGCCGACATGAAACGTTTGAATTCGCTGTTTTGCAGCAGCGCCTACGCGGTATTGGAAACGTCCGACACTGGAGCATTGGCGGCTGACGATTTGGCTGACATCACACATTCGCCTTGAACGTCTGGCGGTGTGGTCAGTCAGTAACAGTGGTTCAGCCTGGAAGCTTGTTATGCGTTGCCTGTTGTTCGCCTGTCTGTTGTTCGGTTCATTCCCCTCGTTCGCCCTGGATCGTTTCCAGGTCGAAGGCTATGCGCTGCCCAATGGTCTGCAATTGCTGCTAAAGCCTGGCAATGATCGTGGGCATGTAGCGATTCGTCTGGTGGTCGGGGTCGGCATCGATGACTTCAACTGCGATGACAAGGAACTGCCGCACCTGCTCGAACACTTGCTGTTCAGCGGCATCGACGCCAGCGGCGAAGGTGGTCTCGAGGAGCGCATGCAGGCCTTGGGCGGTGAGTGGAACGCCTTCACCAGTAACGCCGACACCACCTTCGTCATCGAAGCTCCGGCGAAAAACCAGCGCAAGGTCCTCGACCTGCTGCTGGCGCTGCTGACCCAGACCCGATTCGACGACAACGCGATCAACGCCGCCAAGCAAGTGGTCGAGCGCGAGGACGGCGGCCATTATTCGCACCTGCAGCGCTGGATGGATCGTCAGGACCTGGGCCACACCGCCAGTAATCAACTGGCCGTGGAACTGGGCCTCAAATGCCCCGAGCGGGCCGAAGTCGATAACCTGACCCGCGAACAACTGGATAAGGTGCGCAAAGCCTGGTACGCGCCCAATAACATGACACTGATCGTGGTCGGCGACCTCGACAAGTTGCTGCCGGCCTATCTGGAACGGGCCTGGGGCCCGCTCGAGGCGGTCGATCCTTCCGAGCATTTGCCGTTGCCGGACATCAAGACCAG
This sequence comes from Pseudomonas sp. ADAK2, assembly GCF_012935755.1. Lineage (GTDB taxonomy): Bacteria > Pseudomonadota > Gammaproteobacteria > Pseudomonadales > Pseudomonadaceae > Aquipseudomonas. Next base: position 4,430,899 of record NZ_CP052862.1, on the reverse strand, counting down.
CGCCGCCCATGAGCGCAGTCTGATTCACGGTTTTGTTGGCGGTGGCGCCAAGTTGCATTGGCTGGTGCCGGAACCGGTGCTGGAAGATATCCCCGATCAAACCTTCGACTTGCTCAAGGATTATCTGGACTGGGCGCTCTATCGCCAGATGCGCCTGGCCCATGGTTTGTCCTACGGCCCGTGGGCCGAGCGCGAATTGTTCGGCAGCGTCGGTTTCATGAGCCTGAATGCCGACCTTGAACGCGAAAACGTCGCCGAAGCCGAGCAAGTGCTGGAGGACATGAAGGCCGAGCTGCTCAAGAACGGCCTCGATGCCGAGACCTTCGACCGCCTCAAGCAGGCCGCCATCGCTCGCCAGTCCTGGGCCGTGCAAGGCAACAGCGCCCTGGCTGATTATTACTGGAGCGCATTGGGGGATTACGAGGATGGGCGTTTCACCAACCCGGCCAAGGAACTGCAAGGGGTGACGCTGGAAGAAGCGAACAAAGCCATGCGCGAGTTGCTGCTGCAACCGGGGTATTTGCGGATCGAGAAGCCGTTGATCAGTGATGATCAGTTGTTGTGGGCGTTGGGTGCGGTGTTTGGGTTGCTGGTGCTTGGGGTGCTGGGTTTGCGCACTTATCGCCGAGTGCCGCGACCCAAGTAGCAGCTGCCGAAGCCCGGGTACGGTTTGTAGCAGCTGCCGAGGCACGAGGCTGCGTTCGGCTGCGAAGCAGTCGTCAAACCTGAGCGCACGGTCTCCCAGAAACACCACGCCGCCTGATTTCACGACTGCTTCGCAGCCGAACGCAGCCTCGTGCCTCGGCAGCTGCTACAAGCCGAACGCGGCCTCGTGCCTCGGCAGCTGCTACGAGCCGAACGCAGCAGCTGCTACGAGGGCTAACGTCGCCTCTCGCCACACCGACTCGCCAGCGTTACCCTGTCGAGGATTTTTCCTACGACTAGTGTGAACCGCCGAATGCCTACCCTGCCCCTTATCGTCCAGCGCGGTCTTGAATTGATGAAGCGCTATCCGGGGGTCATTGCGCTCGGTGGTTTTATCTCCGGGGTCGGCAGTTTCATGCTGGTGGATCGCCAACAAGGCCTGGCGACCTGGATCACCACCATCATGCTGATCAGCTGGATCTGGCTGATGCTGGAAAACAGCCTCACCAAGCTGTTCGCCAAAGTCTTCAAACGCGAAATCCCCCAGCCGCTGCTGCGTTACGCCACGCAGATGATTCACCAGGAAAGCCTGTTTTTCGTCCTGCCCTTTTTCTTCATCACCACCACCTGGAACAGCGGCCAACTGTTCTTTACCGGATTGCTGAGTATCGCGGCGCTGATATCCATCACCGACCCGCTCTACTACAAATGGCTGGCCCCACGGCGCTGGGCGTTCCTGGCGCTGCACACCCTGACGCTGTTCGCCGCCCTGCTCACCGCCCTGCCCGTCATCCTGCACCTGACGACGTCCCAGAGCTTCAAGCTGGCCCTGGGCATCTCCGTCGTGCTGTCGTTCCCGAGCCTGGCGTCGATCTTCCCGATTCGCACCGTGCGTAACGCCTTGGCGATCCTGAGCATCACGCTGGGCATCGGCGCCCTCGGTTGGGTGCTGCGTTCGTGGGTGCCGCCGGCCACGTTGTGGATGACCGACGTCGCCATCAGCACGCAAATGCAGGACCGCACCCCCGGCGAAAGCCTGGACGAGGTCAGTGCCGAGCAAATTCGCGGCGGCGGGCTCTACGCCTACACCGCAATCAACGCCCCGCGCGGCTTGGATGAGCGGATTTATCACGTGTGGCAGTTCAACGGCAAAGAAGTCGACCGTATCCCGCTGGATATTCACGGCGGGCGCAAGGAAGGCTACCGGGCCTGGACCCACAAGCAGAACTTCCCCGGCAACCCGGCGGGTAAATGGCAGGTCCGGGTGTTGACCGAAGATGGCCAGGTGATCGGCGTCCTGCGCTTCGTGGTCACGGACAGCACACCGATCAAAGAAAAGTAATCCGGTTCGTGCTATTACGTAGTTCTGCGTAACAGCCGAACAAGCACGGAGCTTATGACCAGCAGCACATTGCCCGGCAGTGCCCAACTGGACACCTCCCACACCCCCGCACAATTGCGGGTCACGGGTGACTGGACGCTCGCCCATTACGCTGACCTCAAGCGCCTGGGCGACAAGCTGCGCGGCCAGTACGACGACAGCACTCACATCGACCTCAACGGCCTCGGCGCGCTCGACACCGCCGGCGCCTCGCTGCTGGTGGAGTTGCTTGGCTCCGAGCGCCTGGGCCGATCGGCTGAACACCCCGAATGCACAATCTCCAGTGCCGATCGCGCGTTGCTGCACACCGTCTACTGCTCGCTGACCGATTTCTGCGTACCGCTCAAGGAACAGGAAACCAGCACTGGCATTCAACTGCTGACCCGCATCGGTCGCGCCGTCGACACCGTCTGGCAAGACACCCTGCAACTGCTCGGCTTCGTCGGCCTGATCCTCGAAACCATCGCCCGTGGGCTGTTCCGGCCCAAGCGCTGGCGCATCACGCCGATGGTCGCGCACATCGAACAGACCGGCCTCGACGCGGCGCCCATCGTCGCCCTGCTGACCTTTCTGGTGGGCGCGGTGGTGGCGTTTCTCGGGGCGACGGTGCTGGCCAGTTTCGGCGCGAGTATTTTCACTGTCGACCTGGTGGCGTTCTCGTTCCTGCGCGAGTTCGGCGTGTTGCTGACCGCGATCCTGATGGCCGGCCGCACCGCCAGTGCGTTTACCGCGCAGATCGGCTCGATGAAGGCCAACGAAGAAATCGACGCGATCCGCACCTTGGGCCTCGATCCGATGGAATTGCTGGTGGTGCCGCGTGTATTGGCGCTGCTGGTGGCGCTGCCGATGCTGACCTTTCTGGCGATGATTTCCGGGATTATCGGCGGCGGCGTGGTCTGCGCCGTGTCGCTGGGGATTTCCCCTGCGATGTTCCTCTCGCTGCTGCAAACCGATATCGGCGTTCAACATTTTCTAGTGGGGATCGTCAAAGCGCCGATCTTCGCCTTCCTGATTGCCGCCATCGGCTGCCTGGAAGGCTTCAAGGTCAGCGGCAGCGCTGAATCCGTCGGCGCCCACACCACGTCCAGCGTGGTCCAGTCGATTTTCGTGGTGATCGTGCTTGATGCCGTGGCCGCGTTGTTTTTCATGGAGATGGGCTGGTGAGTCGTCTACCCCGAGCGCCCTCCGAGGCGGTGATTGAAGTGCGCGGGCTGTGCAATCGCTTCGGCAGCCAGAGCGTGCATGAGAACCTCGACCTCGATTTGTACAAGGGCGAAATCCTCGCAGTGGTCGGTGGCTCCGGCAGCGGCAAGTCAGTGTTGCTGCGCAGCATCGTTGGCTTGCGCCAGCCCAGCGAAGGGGTGGTGAAAGTGTTTGGCAAGAATCTGCCGACGCTGTCCGAACACGAACGCTCGATGGTTGAACGGCGCTTCGGCGTGCTGTTCCAGAAAGGCGCGCTGTTCTCGTCGCTAACCGTGACCGAGAACGTCGCCCTGCCCCTGATCGAACACGCCGGCCTCAGTCGCGCCGACGCCGAGCACCTGGCTGCAGTGAAACTGGCGTTGGCCGGGTTGCCGCTGTCGGCGGCGGACAAGTACCCGGCGTCCCTGTCCGGCGGCATGATCAAGCGCGCGGCGCTGGCCCGGGCCTTGGCGCTGGACCCGGACATCCTGTTTCTCGACGAACCCACCGCCGGCCTCGATCCGATTGGCGCCGCGGCTTTCGATCAACTGATCCTGACCCTGCGCGATGCCCTGGGCCTGAGCGTGTTTCTGGTGACCCACGACTTGGATACGCTTTACACCATCACCGACCGGGTGGCGGTGCTGGCGCAGAAGAAAGTGCTGGTGGCGGACGCCATCGACAAGGTCTCGGAAACCGACGACCCGTGGATTCACGAATACTTCCATGGCCCACGCGGCCGCGCGGCGCTGACAGCCGCTCAACAGCTTAACGAGGTCTGACATGGAAACCCGAGCCCATCACGTATTGATTGGCCTGTTCACCGTGATTGTGGTGGCGGGCGCCCTGCTCTTCGGTTTGTGGCTGGCCAAGTCCAGCGTCGATACCGAGTTCAAGGATTACGAAATCGTCTTCAACGAAGCGGTCAGCGGTCTGTCCAAGGGCAGCGCCGTGCAGTACAGCGGGATCAAGGTCGGTGACGTGGTGACCCTGCGCCTGGACCCGAAAGACCCGCGCCGGGTGTTGGCGCGGATTCGTTTGGGTGGCGATACGCCGATCAAGGAAGACACCCACGCGATCCTGGCGCTGACCGGGATCACCGGCACCTCGATCATCCAGCTCAGTGGCGGGACTCCGCAGAGTCCGAAACTCAAAGGCAAGGACGGTGAACTACCGACAATCATTGCATCGCCCTCGCCGATCGCCCGCCTGCTGAACGACAGTGGCGACTTGATGGCGGGTGTGAACATGCTGATGCACAACGCCAATCAGATGTTTTCTTCGGAGAATGTCGAGCGCATCAGCAAGACCCTTGAGCATCTGGAGCAAACCACCGGCACCATCGCCGACCAGCGTGGCGATATTCGTCAGGCCATGCAGCAACTGGCGTCGGTCGGCAAACAGGCCAACACCATGATGGAACAGACCTCGGCGCTGATGCGTAACGCCAATGGCTTGCTCAACGATCAGGGCAAGCAGATGTTCGGCAGTGCCGAGCAGGCGATGAAGTCGCTGGAACAGAGCAGCGCGACCATCAACACATTGCTGACGACCAATCAGGATTCCCTCAACAGCGGTATGCAGGGCCTCAATGGCCTGGCCCCGGCGGTGCGTGAACTGCGCGACACCCTGAGTTCGCTGCGGGCCATTTCCCAGCGCCTGGAAGCCAACCCCAGCGGTTACTTGCTGGGCAGCGACAAGAACAAGGAATTCACGCCATGAAGCTGACTCACCTCGCCCTCCTCGCCGGTTTTGCGCTGCTCAGTGCCTGCTCGATTTTGCCCAAGTCCGAGCCGTCGGATGTTTATCGTTTGCCCTCGGCGCAGAGCGGCGTGATGGGCAAATCCGGCGCGACGCAAGCGTGGTCGCTGCGTCTGGCCAAACCGCAGGCCAGCGAAATATTGAACAGCCCGAAAATCGCGGTGATCCCGCAGGGTGATGTGATCAGCAGCTACAAGGCTTCGCGCTGGAGCGATCCGGCGCCGGTGCTGCTGCGCAACCGCTTGCTTGATGGTTTCCAGCGCGATGGCCGGGTGACGTTGTTGAGCACCGACGACAGCAACTTCCAGGCAGATCTGGAGTTGGGCGGCAATCTGCAGGCGTTTCAGACCGAATATCAGGGCACTGCGGCCAGTGTGGTGATTCGTCTGGACGCGTTGCTGGTGCGCGGTTATGACCAGCGCATCCTCGCCAGTCGACGCTTCGAAGTGCGCCAGCCGCTAAACGATGTGCAAGTCCCGGCGGTAGTCACCGGGTTCGGCCAGGCCAGCGATCAACTGACCGCGCAAGTGGTGAACTGGGCGGTTGAGCAAGGGCAGAAAGCCGCGCCGCGCGTCAGGAATGCCGCCGATCCCCTGTAGCAGCTGGCGCAGCCTGCGTTCGGCTGCGAAGCAGTCGCTAAACCAGGCACCGCAATCCTCCTGATAGATCCGGGAGAATGAACTGACGACTGCTTCGCAGCCGAACGCAGGCTGCGCCAGCTGCTACAGGGATCTTTATTAACCAAAGAACCAATAACAAACCCCGATCGCACCAACCACCCCGGCAAACTCCGCCAGCAACGCACACCCCACCGCGTGCCGCGCCCGCTGGATCCCCACCGCGCCGAAGTACACCGCCAGCACGTAGAACGTGGTTTCGGTACTGCCCTGAATCGTCGCCGCCACCAGCGCCGGGAAGCTGTCGACCCCGGAAGTCTTCATGGTTTCGATCAGCATCGCCCGGGCGGCGCTGCCGGAGAACGGCTTGACCATCGCCGTCGGCAAGGCATCGACGAAGCGCGTGTCCCAACCGGCCCACTCCACCAGATGACGAATCCCGTCCAGCCCGAAGTCCAGCGCCCCGGACGCGCGCAATACGCCCACCGCACACAGCATCGCCACCAGGTACGGCAGTAGATTTTTCGCCACGTCGAAGCCTTCCTTCGCACCTTCGACGAACGCTTCGTAGACCTTCACTTTGCGTAGCGCGCCAATGATCAGGAACAGCATGATCAGGCCGAACAGCGTCAGGTTGCCGAGGATCGAGGACAGCCCCGCCAGTGCCGTGGCTGAGAGCGTCGCCAGCAGCGCCATGAAGCCACCCAGTGCCAAGGCACCGGGAATCAGATACGCAAGCACCACCGGGTCCCACAGGCGCAGGCGTTGCATGAACGCTACCGACAACAGGCCGACCAGGGTCGAGCAACTGGTGGCGAGCAGGATCGGCAGGAACACTAGCGTCGGGTCCGGCGCGCCTTGCTGGGCGCGGTACATGAAGATCGTCACCGGCAACAGGGTCAGGGACGAGGCGTTGAGCACCAGGAACAGGATCTGCGCGTTGCTGGCGACCGTGGCGCTGGGGTTGAGCTCCTGCAGCGCCTTCATGGCCTTGAGGCCGATCGGCGTCGCGGCATTGTCCAGGCCCAGGCCGTTGGCGGCGAAGTTGAGGGTGATCAGGCCGATGGCCGGGTGACCGGGCGGCACTTCCGGCATCAGGCGCAGGAACAACGGGCCGAGGGCCTTGGCCAGCCAGTCGACGATGCCGGCCTTCTCGGCAATCCGCAGAAAGCCCAGCCACAGGGTCAGGGTGCCGAACAGCAGGACCATGACCTCTACCGACAGCTTGGCCATGGCGAAGATGCTTTCCACCATCGCCGCGAAGATCCCGGCATTGCCGCCGATCAGCCACTGCGCCAGCGCCGACACGGCTGCGACGATGAAGAAGCCAAGCCACAGGCCATTGAGCATCAGTTAAATCCCCCGAAGAATGCGGCGAATGATAGCGGGGTCGCCAGAAACGACAAACCCCGGATTTCTCCGGGGTTTGTTTTGGCACTGCACTGATCCACTTACCCCCTGTAGGAGCGAGGCTTGCCCGCGAAGGCGGTGTGTCAGTCAACATAAATGTTGAATGTTCCAGCCTCTTCGCGGGCAAGCCTTACTCCTACAGGGGTGTCATCAGCTCTTGGAAACTTCACCCGCCGGCAATTTTTCCTTGCTGCGCCAGTGCGGCAGGGAGTTCCAGTAGCGCTCGCCCTTGGCATCGTCGTACATGCCTTCCCAGCGCGAGATAACCAGCACGGCCAGGGCATTGCCGATCACGTTCAGTGCGGTACGCGCCATGTCCATGATGCGGTCGACACCGGCGATGAACGCCAGGCCTTCCAGCGGAATACCGACGCTGCCCAGCGTGGCCAGCAACACCACGAACGACACGCCCGGTACACCGGCGATGCCTTTGGAGGTGACCATCAGCGTCAGCACCAGCAGCAATTGCTGGCTGATCGACAGGTCGATGCCGTAGAGCTGGGCAATGAAGATCGCCGCGATGCTCTGGTACAGGGTCGAACCGTCGAGGTTGAACGAGTAACCGGTCGGCACCACGAAACTGCAAATGGCTTTCGGCGCGCCGTAGGCTTCCATCTTCTCGATCACGCGCGGCAGCACGGTTTCGGAACTGGCGGTGGAGTAAGCCAGTACCAGCTCATCCTTGAAGATGCGCATCAGCTTGATCACCGAGAAGCCGAACAGCCTGGCGATCAGGCCCAGCACCACGAAGGCGAAGAAGGCGATGGCGAAGTAAACCAGCACCACCAGTTTGGCCAGTGGCAGCAAGGAAGCGAAACCGAAGTTGGCCACGGTCACCGCGATCAGGGCGAATACGCCGATCGGGGCGTAGTTCATGATCATGTGGGTGACTTTGAACATGCTCTCGGACACGCCCTGGAACATCTTCACCAGCGGCTCGCGCAGGTCCGATTGCAGGCTCGACAGACCGAGGCCGAACAACACGGAGAAGAAGATGATCGGCAGCATTTCGCCGCGGGCCATGGCCGCGAAGATGTTCGACGGGATCAGGTTGAGGATGGTTTCGATGAACGCGTGTTCATGCTGAACCTCGGCGGCCGTCGCCTGGTACTTGGAAATATCCACAGTACCCAGGGTGCTCATGTCGATGCCGGTGCCCGGATGGACCACGTTCGCCAGCACCAGACCGACCAGGATGGCGATGGTGGTAACGACTTCGAAGTAAAGGATGGTCTTGAGGCCGATGCGCCCGAGCTTCTTCGCATCACCCACGCCGGCAATACCGACCACCAGCGAGGAGATCACGATCGGGATCACGATCATCTTGATCAGACGGATAAAGATATCGCCCGCAGGTTGCAGGACGTTGCTGATCCACCAGGCTTTTTCGGCGCTGAAATGGTTGAGCAGCGCACCGATTGCTATCCCCAATACCAGACCGATGAGGATCTGCCAGGCGAGGCTAAGCTTTGCCTTCTTCATATCATTACCCTTACTTCAGTTGGACTCGGGCAGATGCGCGAACTGGAACGCTCAGTAGCGGAAAAGTTTGTGCATCTGCCCCCGTATAAGGTGCCCCGCGAGCACGTATTTACGGCTCTTCGGCAGGCGAAAAAAGGCGCAACTATTCCGATGCAAGGAAGCGACGTCTAATGCCGTAAACGCCTACCCTATGCCGAATCGGCATGAGCTTTTTTTTATGAAACTGACGTCCCAACCGGTTCGAATACGACATTTCGGCAGGCATAAGTGCCGTGAACCGGCCATTTCAGAGCAGGTTGGTTGTTTTTTAAACAGGTTGATTCAGGCAAAAACTTGGGAAATTTCCTACGTTTAGCGTCGAAAATTCATCGCAAGAAAGGCTTGGGTTTCTCGATATACGGTCGCGAAGAAACACCGCGAAACGGTTTTGCGGGGAATATGCAGCAGAGGGGAAACAACGGAGTGCTCTAGATCAACGTTTTGCACGTTGAAGCTCTTCGCAAGTCCGTCGAGCCGCTCGGGGCCGGCGAACTTGCGTCGCAGCTTTATTACCTGACCTGGCCCTTGCGCAAGCACTCCATGTGCCCGTAGGTCACTCCGACCCTGAAACAGTCAGAACGTCCCGACCCCTTGGTCATGCGCCTGCCTTCCTCGGGTGGCGCACTGGAAAGAAGCAAGGCTGCTTCTCTCGTGTTTCAAACTCAGTACCACTTAGGATCTTTTTTCAGTGTTTCCATCAAAAGATTCTGCATGCCTTCGTCAGGCTTCCCAAGGAAGCGGTAGTCGGCATGGCGCGTCGGTGACTTGTCGGCAGGCAGACCCGCTGGCACTTGCACCCACATCGCGTACGCATCTTTCTTGTCGAGACTGAATGCGAGGATCAAGCGATTGTTCAGGCAGGTGTCCTGTGCTTCACACAGTTGCCCGACCAAATACTTATCGCCGTCTTCAGTGACAGCATTCATTTGCTCGGATGTGCCGCTCAGGTTCATCACCCATTCCGGCAGACGCTCTTCCTTTTTAACGACTTTAGTCCACGTTTCACGGTACTGCGGGTCCGAGCTCAACAGCTCGTTGGCCCGCGCCTGGCCATCATTGGCCGCCATCGCCATGGCACTACCGCCCAGAAGCAGGGCGGCTGCCAGTGTCTTAAACAGAACGCTCATAGTCAGCCTCGACCACGACGGCCAAAGAAGAACGATGCAATGAACATCACCAGGAACACGACAAAGAGAATCTTGGCGATACCCGTGGCGGTGCCCGCGATACCACCGAAGCCCAATACGGCGGCGATGATGGCAATGATCAAGAATGTGATTGCCCAACTCAACATGGTGATTCTCCTTACGCTTCTATTTAGAAGTGGTGCTTATTAAAGGGTCATGCGTGTGGTGCTTTTCCCGGCGCAGCGATCGCGCCAAGTCCGGTGCTTAGAACACCCAACGTTCCTGACGGGGCATCTGATCCACAGGCTGGGCCTGGTCGACGTCCATCATTCGCATCGGGGCGCTGTCAGCGAGGTTGCTGCTGACGGCACTGAAGTGGGTCTGGGTGGCGTGTTGAATCGACAGGCGTGGCGCCTCTGGCTGCTGGCTCTGCTCCCAGCGGGCAAACTGCTGGCCGCCGATCAACGTGATCGAAAGGGCGAGCATGGCGAACAGGCCCTGCTGGATATGCAGTGGCGAGATACGCAGTTGCGCGGCACGTTGGCGATTCATCCTGTAGCTCCTCCACCTGGGTGGTCATCTTGTTGAGAGCGCTCATTCCGTGAATGCCCTGCGTTAACAAGACTATTGCAGCCTGCATGCCAGCTTTTCGTAAGAAAAAAATCTAATAAAATCAAATAGTTATGTTTGTGATGGAAATCGTTCCGCGCGCATCCTGCACGATGGACCTCTGGCGGTCGTGCGTAATGCACGAAAGATTCGCAGGAACTTTCAAAAATTTTGAATTGAGAGGAGGGCGTAGATGTCAGACGTTCACGTAGGCCATTGCCGAAATGCTGGTGTTTTTACAAAAAACTAATGAAATCAGGCTATTAGCGAAATGGTTAGTAGATATCTACCCCGCCGGCGCTGGAATAGACCAGAATCAACCATGCAACTTGCCCGATTTGTCCGGGACTAACCAAAATCATTCAGTAAGGAGCGTAGGAAAATGGAATCAGCCGCTGAGCATCAAGGCCGCATTCTGCTGGTAGACGACGAGTCCGCCATCCTTCGTACCTTCCGCTATTGCCTCGAAGACGAAGGCTATACCGTCGCCACCGCCAACAGTGCGGCCCAGGCTGATGCACTGTTGCAACGTCAGGTGTTTGATCTGTGCTTCCTGGATTTGCGCCTGGGCGAGGACAACGGCCTCGATGTACTGGCGCAGATGCGTATTCAGGCGCCGTGGATGCGCGTGGTGATTGTGACCGCACATTCCGCCGTCGATACCGCGGTCGATGCGATCCAGGCCGGCGCCGCCGACTACCTGGTCAAACCTTGCAGCCCGGATCAATTGCGTCTGGCCACCGCCAAGCAACTGGAAGTGCGTCAACTCTCGGCGCGCCTGGAAGCCCTGGAAGGTGAAGTGCGCAAGACCAAGGATGGCCTGGACTCCCACAGCCCGGCGATGAAGGTGGTGCTCGAAACCGCCCGGCAAGTGGCCGGCACCGATGCCAACATTCTGATTCTTGGTGAATCCGGGACCGGTAAAGGTGAACTGGCCCGGGCCATTCACGGCTGGAGCAAGCGCGAGAAGAAATCCTGCGTCACCATCAACTGCCCCTCGTTGACCGCAGAACTGATGGAAAGCGAACTGTTCGGCCACAGCCGCGGTGCTTTTACCGGCGCCAGTGAAAGCACTTTGGGTCGAGTCAATCAGGCGGATGGCGGCACGCTGTTTCTCGACGAGATCGGCGATTTTCCCCTGACATTGCAACCCAAGTTGCTCCGGTTCATTCAGGACAAGGAATACGAGCGGGTGGGCGATCCGGTGACCCGTCGCGCCGATGTGCGGATTCTCGCCGCGACCAACCTCAACCTTGAGGACATGGTGCGCGACGGTCGTTTCCGTGAGGATTTGCTCTATCGCCTGAACGTCATCACCTTGCACCTGCCGCCGTTGCGCGAGCGCAGCGAAGACATCCTCAATCTGGCGGATCGCTTCCTCGCGCGCTTCGTCAAGGAATATGCGCGTCCGGCCCGGGGCTTCAGCGATGAGGCACGGGAGGCGTTGCTCAGCTATCGATGGCCGGGCAACATCCGCGAGCTGCGTAACGTGGTGGAGCGGGCGAGCATCATCTGCCCGCAGGAGCGCGTCGAGATCAGTCACTTGGGCATGGCCGAACAACCGGCCAATAATTCGCCACGGGTGGGCGCCGCGTTGAGCCTGGATGAGCTGGAAAAAGCGCACATCGGCGCCGTACTGGCCACCGCCGGAACCCTGGACCAGGCGGCCAAGACCTTGGGCATCGATGCCTCGACCCTTTACCGCAAACGCAAGCAGTACAACCTGTGAGCGACATCCGATGAAACTGGCGATGAAGTTGCGGACCCGGCTGTTCCTGAGTATTTCCGCACTCATCACCGTGGCGCTGCTCGGGCTGTTGCTCGGGCTGGTCAGCGTGATGCAGATGGCCGGGAGCCAGGAGGCTTTGGTCCGCAACAACTTTGTCACCCTCGACCTGGGCCTCAAGCTGCGCCAGACCCTGGGCGATCAACTGATCATTATGCTCAGCGAGAAACCTGATCCCGCGGCATTCGAAGCCTCCAAGCAGCATTACTTTCAGTTGCTCGATGAAGGCATCGCCCATGAGGGCGAGGGCGCCCAGTTTGGTTTCAATCAAGCCAAGACGGATTACCTGAGTTTTCTCCAGGCGTTCAACGAATCCCGCGATCCGACCCACGTGTTGATTGGCAATGAAGCACTCACGGAAAAATTCAACACCCTGCGCAACGGCCTGATCGCCGAACACAAGCGCGCGCTGGACAACATCAACGATACCCAGCGCCAGGCCCGTGACCGGGCATTGTTGATCGCCGGCCTGCTCGGCTTGGTCGGGTTGGCGGTGCTGATCATCGGTTTCATCACGGCCCATGCGATAGCCCGGCGCTTCGGCGCGCCGATCGAGGCGTTGGCCCAGGCCGCGGACAATATTGGCCAGGGCAATTTCGAAGTGACGCTGCCGATTTCCTCGGCGGTGGAGATGAACCAGCTGACCAAGCGCTTCGGGATCATGGCCGAGGCGCTGCGTGAGCACCAGGCGACCAATGTCGACGAACTGCTGGCCGGCCAGCAACGCTTGCAGGCGGTGCTCGACAGTATCGACGACGGTTTGCTGATGATCGACCGCGCAGGCCAGCTGGAGCACCTTAACCCGGTAGCGCAGCGGCAATTGGGTTGGGACACCGATCGTCTTGGCCAGGGTTTGGGTACGGCGCTCGAACGTCCCGAGCTGGATGCGCAACTGCAACTGGTCTTGCGTGGCGGCACGCTGGAGCGGGCACCGGAAGACTTGGCGATCGAAGTCGACGGCGAGTCGCGGTTGTTGACCTACAGCCTGACCCCGGTCAGCCATATCCAAGGCCATATCCTCGGCGCGGTGATGGTGTTGCATGACGTCACCGAGCAGCGCGCATTCGAGCGGGTGCGCAGTGAGTTCGTGTTGCGCGCGTCCCATGAGTTGCGCACGCCGGTCACCGGAATGCACATGGCGTTCGGCCTGTTTCGCGAGCGGGCGAAATTTCCAGCGGATTCCCGCGAAGCGGACTTGCTGGATACCGTGAATGAAGAAATGCAGCGCTTGATGCAGTTGATCAACGACTTGCTGAACTTCTCCCGCTACCAGAACGGCTTGCAGAAACTCACGCTGGGGCCGTGCTCCATCGACGACTTGCTGGAGCAGGCTCAAGGCCGTTTTGCGGCGTCGGCCGCAGAGCGCGGCATTGATTTGCTGGTGGAAGTGCAGGGGCCTTTGCCGCGCTTGCAGGCCGATCAGGCGCAACTGGACCGCGTGCTCGACAACCTGATCGACAATGCCCTGCGCCATACCGCCGAGAACGGGCAGATCCGCTTGCAGGCCCGGCGCCATGGCGAGCGGGTGATTATCAGCGTCGAGGATAACGGCGAAGGCATTGCTTACGGTCAGCAGGGGCGGATTTTCGAGCCGTTCGTGCAGGTCGGGCGCAAAAAGGGCGGCGCCGGGCTGGGATTGGCGTTGTGCAAGGAGATCGTGCAATTGCACGGCGGGCGGATGGGCGTTTATTCGCGGCCGGGGCAGGGCACGCAGTTCTATATGGCGTTGGCGGTCTAAGGCGTTTTTACGCTTCGTCATCCAGGCGTCGGCCCGTTAGCCGGCGGCCACGGGTAATCAGCTCGATGAACTGCACCGCGCTCAGCGCATGGGCGAACAACCAGCCCTGCCCGAACTTCACCCCCTCGCTGCTCAGGAATGCCGCCTGGGCTTCATGCTCGATGCCCTCGGCGATCACCTTGAGTTGCAGGGCCTGGGCCATGTGAATGATGTGCGGGGCCACGCCACTGCTGGCAGCGTCATGGCCCAGGGCATCGATAAAGGCCTTGTCGATTTTCAGGCAATCCACCGGCAAGGTTTGCAGGTAGGCCAGGCTGCAATAGCCGGTGCCAAAATCGTCGATCAGCACCTGATGCCCGACATCGCGCAAGGCTTGCAGGTTTTCCCGGGCCACAACCACGTCGATCAAACCGCGCTCCGTCACTTCGAAGGCAATCTGCTTGGCAGCGACCCGGTGCAAGGTCAGCAGACGCGCCATGACTTGGCCGATACGCGGCACCATGACATCGCAGGCCGCCAGGTTGACCGAGATGTACAGCTGCGGATTGGCCCGTAGCAGTTGCCCCAGTTGCTCCAGCAGACGCTGCAGGACGAAGTCGGTCATCTGGCGAATCTGACCGGTGTTCTCTGCCATCGGGATAAACAGATCGGGGCTGGTCAGCGTGCCATCCGGCCTGCGCCAGCGCAGCAGGGCTTCAGCGCCAACGCAGTTGCGACTGTCGAGGTCGAAGATCGGTTGATACAACACCTGCAACTCGCCTCGGCGTATTGCGCCCTGCAGTTCGACGTCCAGCGACTGACGTTGGCGCACCAGCAGAAATACCAGGAAACCCACGATAATCCCCAGCGCCAGACTTGCTGGCAGGAGCCACCACCAGACCGCCGGCACATGCATGGCGGTGCGCGGAGTGATCAGTACCAACTGATATTCCGGATTATTGGTGGGCATGCGGTAAATCAGGCGGCTTTGAGTCACTTGCAGGGCATCGAGGCTTTTCGGCGGCCAGGGCTCCGTGGGCGGCCAGGCCTGCTCGACGCCCAGCACCGGGATTGCCCGCTTCCCGTTGTCGAGCACCACCAGAAGGCTGCTACCGGGAGAGAGGTCGACCATGTCGGTCAGGTGCCCGCGAGAAGTCGCCACCCGGAAATTGCCGCGACTGAGCATCAGCGCGGCGCGGTTCTCATCGGGTTCGGTGGTGGTGTTCAGCCAATAGCTGTAGACGGGGCCTTTGATGTCCGACGGCCGAATCATCGATAACCCTTCCTGGCGAGGGCGGTTGGAGCAAATCCGGGTGGAATCCATATAGGCGGCTTCGTAGACGAAGCGATAACTGAAGCTGATCTGCTGCAAGGTGGCGATCATTTCATCGTTGCAACTTCGCAGCGGTTGGGCTTCCAGATCATCAAGGCTTTCGCGCAGTTGCCCGAACATCTGCTCAAGACGGGCGAGGAAGCGCTCGCCCTGGGCGTTCATTTCCCGGCTTTCGTTCTGCTCGACTTGATGCATCGCGATAAACAGACTGCCGGCCATCAGCAGGGTGGCACTCAGGGCAGCCGCTAACATCGCCAAAAACAACGGGCGATAGAACCAACTACGCAACCTCTCTCGAGCAGCAGGCATATTGGAAGATCCCAAGAATTACCAATGAGTTATAGCTGCTGATTGAGAAAAAGCGCTGACCGTCGGGCGGGCGTCATTATTTTGTCTGATTCAATACCAGCAGCATGGCAGCGGTTTGCGCATCCGGCATGCCGTCGAAGCGAGAAGGGCGGTAGTGCATCTGGAAGGCCGCCAACACATGGCGTGTCGCCACATCCAGTTCGCCGGTTTGCGGCGTCGCGTAACCCAGGCGCGCCAGTTGCTCCTGGAACCAGCCGATGCTCGGCAGCTCTACCTCGAATTGCACTTGCCGACGGGCGACGGCCTGCTCGTTTGGCCAGATGCCCAGGCCTTCGGCGGCCAAGCGCTTCCAGGGAAACAACGGACCCGGATCCAGCTTGCGCAGCGGGGCGATGTCGCTATGACCGATGATGTGCCGGGGGCTGATGCCATTGCGTTTGCTGATGTCCTTGAGCAGGACGATCAAGGATTGGACCTGGGCTTCGCTGTAGGGGTACCAGAAGCGACCGCCGGTCGGCATGTCGCGGAAGCCCGGATTGACGATTTCGATGCCGATGGAGCTTGAGTTCAGCCACGTCCGGCCTTGCCATTCGCTTTCCCCGGCGTGCCAGGCGCGCAAATTCTCATCCACCAGTTTGTAGATGGTCGCGCCGTTATCGTCACCGATCAGGTAGTGGCTGCTGACCTCGCCATGGGTCAACAGCTGCAGCGAACGCTCCAGCGAGGCGGAGGTGTAATGCACCACCACAAACTGCACGCGGCTGTCGAAGTTGGCGGAAGGGTGACTGGTATCGAAGCGCGGACCGCTGGCACAACCGGCCAGCAGCAGAAGCGACAGAGCGAGGGCAAGATATTTCATGGCAGAAGGCAATACACGCAGGACTGTAATGCAACAGTGTAACGTAATGCCTTGCGCCACGAAGGCCGAAGAGCCACTTTAAACAAAATGGAACAATTGGCGCTTAGCCCAGTTCCACTCGGTTACGCCCGGCATTTTTGGCCCGATAGAGCGCCTGATCGGCTCTTTTAAGCACCATATCGCTATGTTCCCCAGGTTTGAACGCGGTCAGTCCCATGGAAATAGTGATGGTTACGCGCTCGCCCTTGAAGTGAAAAGGGCAGGCTTCGATCGATGCACGCAGGATTTCCAGCAGTTTTGCGCCGGCTGTCGGTACAGTCGCAGGCATTAACAGCACGAACTCTTCACCGCCGAAGCGAGCAATGAAATCCGAACCGCGCAGGCGTTTGCGCAGCACGCTGGCGATGATTTTCAGCACCTTGTCACCCGCCAAGTGGCCGTAGTTATCATTGATGCGTTTGAAGTGGTCGAGGTCGAGCATGGCCAGCATCAGCGTATTGCCGTGCTGCTGCCATTCGCCGATTTCGTGCTCCAGCCGTTCGCTCCAGGCGGCGCGATTGGGCAGGCCGGTCAGTGGGTCGATCAGAGCTTTTTGCCGTTGTTCTTCAAGGTGCTCACGGTAGCCCAGCGCCTCTTGCTCCATGTGCGCGACCCGTTCGGCGAGGCCATGCAGGCGCGCAGCGACTTCCTGCTCGCGTTCATCGCGCTGCTTCTGATGCTGGTCCATGGTGCCCAGCAGGCCTTCGAGATGGTTTTCCAGTACGTGCTTGAGGTCTTCCAGGTCTGCGGCGTCCTGCATGCTGGTTTGCAAACCGTCAACCTGCTCGCGGATCTGCGTGTCCATCTCGCGCGCGGCGGAGCGGTTATCGGCATGACCGTCGCTGGCGGCTTGCAGGTTGCTCTGGAACGACTCGAGGCGCTCGTTGAGTTGCTGCAAGTACGCTTCGAACTCATGCTGGCCGCTGTCGGTAATCGCCAGCATCAGGGTCGCCAGATCGTCGAGAATCGGCAGCAACTCATACCAGTTCAGGCCATTTTGCAGGCGTTCGCGCATTGCTTCGGCTTGCGGGCGATGGCGTTCCGGTAGCGTCAAGTCGTCGAGCAAGCCCAGCAGCGTCTCTTCGATGTGCGTGGCAACGGAACTGTAGGACGGCTCCGGTGAGTCCGGCAATGCATAGAGGATGTCTTGCTCGGGGTGTTCAGGATCGATGGCGGCCAGTGCTTGAGCCATTGCGGCAGGCAGGGGCAGGCTGTCGAGGAATACCGGTGTTTCGGGAGTGGCCGCCGGGGTCAGTTCGTCCGGATTGAAGGCCGGCTGAACCTGGGCGGCAGGGGCGATGATCGGTGGCGCTGGCTCTTCAGGCCGTTCAGGCTCTGGCTGCGGTACTGGCGGTTGGGCGCGGACTACTTGCGGCTCCAGAACCGGTGGGACAAATGCCACGATATCGGGCGCCGGTAGTGTCTGCGGCGTTGGCGGTTCCGCTATGACGGCGGCGGTGGGTGCGACTGGGGCTATCGACGGCACCGGCTGCGGCACATCAGCGACGGGAGCGACATCGGCCTTGGGCTGTGTCGGTTCCGCGATGGGGGCTGAAACCGGCGCCTGCACTGTGGGGGCAGCGACCTGCGGCGCTGCTTCCTCCACGTCCCGACTGCCGAACAGCCGCTGGAGCAAACCCGGGCGGCCAGGTTCGGCAGGGTTCTCCAATTGGTTCAGGGCCTTGCCCTGCAAGCCGCTCAGTTCGCTGAGCAGCAGAGGAATCTCGCGAGCCTGACCGACGCGCCCGTCCAGTTGCTTGGCAAAGGTCTTGAGCGGCCGGCTGACTTCCCGGGGGAGCGGCAATGCCTGGAGTTGCGAGACCAGCGCGTTGAGTGCCGCGCTGACTTGGTCGGCCCGGGTTTCGCGACGCTGCTCGGAGTCTAGAACGGCTTTTTCCAGGCGTGGCAGCAGTGCGGCGAGGCCGGCATCCATGTCATCGGTGCGCACCACTTCGCGCATTTCCTTCATGCACAGGTCAACGGCGCGGTCGGTGCCCTCGGCCGCCAGGGTGCTGCGTACCAACCCGCGACGCAACAGGTCGAGTCGGGCGTCCCAGCGACGCTCGAGTTTTTCCTGTTGTTCGATGCTTTTGAGGTACTTCTCTTTCCAGCGTTGTGCTTCGTCGCTCATTCATGGGATCCGCGAGGGGCAGGACTCAACGCGGGGAATGCATCGGCCGTGAGCGAACCCGGCAAACGAATCTCTACCGCGACCGGCAGGTGATCGGAAATCGGTTGTGCCAGCACTTCGACTCTTTCCAGGGTCAGCGTCGGGCTGAGCAGAATGTGGTCCAGGCAGCGCTGCGGGCGCCAGCTGGGGAACGTCGCTTCCAGTTGCGGCGCCAGCAGGCCGAGGTCGCGCAACGGGGAGTTTTGCAGCAAGTCGCTGGCGTGGGTGTTCATGTCACCCATCAGCACCTGGTGTTTGTAGCCACCGATCAATTCGCGGATGTAGGCCAGTTGCAGGCTGCGCACACGGGCGCCGAGGGCCAGGTGCATCATCACGACGATCAACGCCTCCGGACCTTCGCCGAAGCGCACCAGGATCGCCCCGCGGCCTTTGGGCCCCGGTAGCGGGTGATCTTCAATCGCCCATGGGCGCAGGCGGCTGAGCACGCCATTGCTGTGCTGGCCGAGGCGACCGAGGTTGCGATTGAGTTGTTGATACCAGTAGGGGAAGGCCCCGAGTTGGGCCAGGTGTTCGACTTGATTGACGTAGCCTGATCGCAGGCTGCCGCCATCGGCTTCCTGCAAGGCGACCAGATCGAAGTCGCCCAGCAGATTGCCGATCTTTTGCAGGTTGTCGGCGCGCCCGGTGTGCGGCAACAGGTGTTGCCAGCCGCGGGTCAGGTAGTGCCGATAGCGCTCGGTACTGATGCCAACCTGGATGTTGAAGCTGAGCAGACGCAAACGGCTGTCTGCGGGCAGGCCCGTCGATTCCAGGTGATGCGAGTTGACCCGCGCTTCATGCAGGCCAACGACGCGTTCAGTACCCCAGCGGCGCATGGCAGGGGCCGCGCTTAGTTGGCGGCAGCCTTGTTAGCCGCTCGCTCTTGGTCGACCAGTTTGTCGGCCAGTTTCAGGGCTTGTTCGGCACCGCCGGCAGAGCCCACGTCAAAGCGATATTTGCCGTTGACGATCATGGTTGGAACGCCGGAGATCTCATACTTCTTCGCCAGCTCTTTGGCTTTGACGATTTGACCTTTGATGGCGAAGGAATTGAAGGTGGCCAGGAACTTGTCTTTGTCGACGCCCTGAGTGGCCAGGAATTCCGCCATGTCTGCTGGATCAGTCAGCTTCTTGTGTTCTTTCTGGATCGCTTCGAACACGGCCGAATGCACCTTGCTCTCGACACCCATGGCTTCCAGGGTCAGGAACATTTGCCCGTGAGCATCCCAAGGGCCGCCGAACATGGCAGGGATGCGGACGAAGTTCACGTCAGAAGGCAGTTTTTCAACCCATGGATTGATTACTGGCTCGAATGCGTAGCAATGCGGGCAACCGTACCAGAACAGCTCCACCACTTCGATCTTGCCAGGGACAGCGACGGGAACCGCGTTGGCGAGTTCGACATAAGGTGCTGCAGGTGCTTCGGCGGCCTGGACCGCGTTCATGCCGAACAGGCTGGCAGCGACGAGTGCGGCGCTGATGATCAGATTACGCATGCTTTACTCCTGGACAATTTGGGTCGCCTCGCGCGACCTGTTTTCAGACAGATCCTGGCGGGCTTGAGTTCTGTAGTGTAACGGCAGCAGCCACAAAAAAGGGCGGCCTAAGCCACCCTTTTTATACTTGCTGCGACGGATTAATAGAGCGTTAACGTTGCTGGAGATGTCCGCCCAGCGTAACGCTCGATCCGCAGGCCCTAGTGCAGGCCCTGGATGTAGCTGGAGACCGCGGCGATATCTTCGTCGCTCAGCCGTTTGGCGATGGTCTGCATGGTCTTGGTGTCGCCATCGTTGGCGCGGCCGCCTTCTTCCTTGCGGAAGTCGGTCAGTTGCTTGGCAATGTATTGAGCGTGCTGGCCACCTAGGTGCGGGAAGCCGGCGGCGGCGTTGCCTGCGCCATTTGGCGAATGGCAGCCGGTGCAGGCTGGCAGGCCCTTGGCCAGGTCACCACCGCGGAACAGTGCTTCACCGCGAGCCACGACTTTAGGGTCGGCGGCGCCAACGCTGCCTTTCTGGCTGGCGAAGTAGGCGGCGATATCGGCCAGGTCCTGATCGCTCAGGTTGGTCAGCAGGCCGGTCATTTCCAGTACCGTGCGTTTGCCGGACTTGATGTCGTGCAACTGCTTGTTCAGATAACGCTCGCCCTGACCTGCCAGTTTCGGAAAGTTAGGCGCCATGCTGTTGCCATCCGGGCCATGACAGGCGCCACACACTGCGGCTTTCGCCTGGCCAGCGGTTGCATCACCTGCAGCATGGGCAATGCCGGAGATCCCCACGGTCAACAGCAGACTCACGATCAATTTGTTCATCAGCTAATCCAACTACGGCTAAGGGTTAAAGAGTTATGGGCCGGGTTTACTCGCTCATCCAGTGGATGATGGCTTGGTAATCCTCGGCACTGCAGTCCATGCACAAACCACGCGGCGGCATCGCCTTGAAACCCTGGGTTACGTGTTGCACCAGCGTCTCCATACCTTTCGCCAACCTCGGCGTCCAAGCTTCCTGATCGCCCTTCTGAGGCGCCGAAGGTAGTTGGCCGGAATGACAGGCACCACAAACACGGTTGTACACAGCTTCCGGATCCTGTGTAGCCTGAGCGCTGTAAAGCGGCATCAAGACACCGGCAGCTAGCAGCCATTTCGTCATAAAACGACCTTTTCAGGGTAGAGAGCGTTCTGCGTTCTAGTGCGCAATCAAGGTCTTTCGCTCTCGTGAACTTCATCCTACGCTGGGACAAAGCGCACACAAAATCTGCGGCATTATATACTGGCGCCACTGAAACGGAAACGACACTGCTCGCCGCGTCCATTCCCGGCGCCGCCCACATCGGAAATCCCATGCAACTCAAGAACCCCATCCTCGGCCTGTGCCAACAGTCCACCTTCATGCTCAGCGCTGCCAAAGTCGACCAATGTCCGGACGACGAGGGCTTTGAAGTAGCCTTCGCCGGGCGTTCCAACGCCGGTAAATCCAGCGCGCTGAACACCCTGACTCACGCCAGCCTGGCGCGGACCTCGAAAACGCCGGGTCGCACGCAGTTGTTGAACTTCTTCAAGCTAGACGATGATCGGCGTCTGGTCGACCTTCCGGGCTACGGTTACGCAAAAGTACCTATCCCGTTGAAGCTGCACTGGCAGCGTCACCTGGAAGCTTATCTGGGCGGTCGCGAGAGTTTGAAAGGTCTGATCCTGATGATGGACATCCGTCATCCAATGACCGACTTCGACTTGCTGATGCTCGATTGGGCAGTCGCCAGCGGCATGCCGATGCACATTTTGCTGACCAAAGCCGACAAGTTGACCTACGGCGCAGCGAAAAACGTCCTGCTCAAGGTTCAGGCCGACATTCGCAAGGGTTGGGGTGACGCGATCAGCATCCAGTTGTTCTCGGCGCCAAAACGCCTGGGCCTGGAAGACGCCTACACTGTATTGGCAGGTTGGATGGAATTGGCGGACAAGGGCACTGAGATTGCCGAGTAAGGCTTTCCTGCAGGCAAAAAAAACCCCGGACTTCTTATGGGGAGGGGGAAGTTCCGGGGTTCAAGCTCCGGACCGCTAGGGCGGGGTCCAGATTTATCTGCCAACACTTAACACAACATAGGAGCATCGAAGGGCTTCACCAGCCATTCAGTAACTCTGAGTGGCGATTCACGAGATTAGTTCAGAAATTTTTCAAATGCCTTTGGAATAACCCGACGCATTTTTCGAACTAAGCGCCCCTCGAGCCCTGTCTGCCGCGGCACTATGCCGCGGCAGAAAGCCCTCTACCGACGGCTTAGTGCGCCTCGTCCCAGTTATTGCCTACGCCAACTTCGACCAGAAGCGGCACATCGAGCTTCACGGCGTTGCTCATGTGCGCGCGAATTTCTTCACGCACCTGGTCGACCAGGTCCTCACGCACCTCAAGCACCAATTCATCGTGTACCTGCAGGATGACTTTGGCGTCCAGGCCTGACGACGTCAGCCAGTTATCCACTGCCACCATGGCTTTCTTGATGATGTCGGCCGCAGTGCCTTGCATCGGGGCGTTGATCGCCGTGCGCTCGGCGCCTTTGCGCAGTGCCGGATTCTTCGCGTTGATCTCCGGCAGGTACAGGCGACGACCGAAGATGGTTTCGACGAAGCCTTGTTCGGCAGCCTGGGTTCGGGTGCGTTCCATGTACTGGAGAACGCCAGGGTAGCGGGCGAAGTAGCGATCGATGTACGCCTGGGATTGCTTGCGATCGACGCCGATCTGCTTGGCCAGGCCAAACGCGCTCATGCCGTAGATCAGGCCGAAGTTGATCGCCTTGGCGCTGCGTCGCTGATCGGTGGTGACCTCTGCCAATTCAACCCCGAAGACTTCCGCCGCCGTGGCCTTGTGCACGTCCAGGTCGTTGCGGAAGGCGTGCAGCAACCCTTCGTCCTTGGCCAGGTGGGCCATGATCCGCAGTTCGATCTGCGAGTAATCCGCCGCCAGCAGTTTGTAGCCTTTTGGCGCGACGAATGCCTGACGAATCCGCCGGCCTTCCGCGGTGCGGATCGGGATGTTCTGCAGGTTTGGATCGCTGGAGGACAAACGACCGGTAGCCGCGACAGCCTGATGATAAGAGGTGTGTATCCGCCCGGTGCGCGGGTTGATCTGCTCCGGCAGGCGGTCGGTGTAGGTGCTTTTCAGTTTGCTCATCGAGCGGTATTGCATCAGCACCTTGGGCAGCGGGAAATCCTGCTCGGCCAGTTCCGCCAGCACGGCTTCGGCGGTCGAGGCCTGGCCCTTGGCGGTTTTGCTGAGGATCGGCAGGCCGAGCTTTTCGTACAGGATCGCGCCCAATTGCTTCGGCGACCCGAGGTTGAATTCTTCGCCGGCGATGGCGTACGCCTCACGCTCCAGCTCGACCATTTTCGTGCCCAACTCAATGCTCTGGATGCCCAGCAGGGCAGCGTCAACCAGTGCGCCCTGGCGTTCGATCCGTGCCAACACCGGCACCAGCGGCATTTCGATCTCGCTCAAGACCTTGCTCAGGCTCGGAATCGCATTGAGCTTGGCCTGCAAGGTTTGGTGCAGGCGCAGGGTCACGTCGGCGTCTTCGGCGGCGTAAGGCCCGGCCAGTTCCAGGGCAATCTGATCGAACGTCAGCTGCTTGGCACCCTTGCCGGCGATGTCGGTAAAACCGGTGGTGGTGTGATTCAGGTACTTGAGCGCCAGGCTGTCCATGTCGTGGCGGGTCGCGGTGGAATCGAGCACATAGGATTCGAGCATGGTGTCGAAGGCGATGCCTTGCACCGTGATGCCGCAGTTCTGGTCGCCACCGATGGCGCAGTTGGCCAGGATGTTCATGTCGAACTTGGCGTGCTGGCCGACCTTGAGCTTGCTCGGGTCTTCGAGGATCGGTTTCAGCGCGCGCAGAACGGTGTCGCGATCCAGCTGCTCCGGCGCGCCCATGTAGGAGTGGGTCAGCGGGATGTAGGCCGCTTCGTTGGCTTGCACGGCGAAGGACAGGCCCACAAGTTGCGCCCGCTGCGCGTCAATGCCGGTGGTTTCGGTATCGAAGGCGATCAGTTTGGCGTCGTTCAACTTCTTCAACCACAGATCGAAATCGGCCTGGGTGAGGATCGTCGTGTACTTGAGTTCAGCCGCAGCAGCGACCTCTTCTTCAGCCACTGGCGCAACCACTTCCTGGCCGGAACGCTTGGCATCGCGCTGGTTGTCTTCGAACCAGCTCTTGAATTCGAGCAAGGTGTAGAGCTCGGCGAGTTTGTCGTGGTCCGGCTGGCCCATTTGCAGGTCGTCGAGGCCGATGTCCAGCGGCACGTCGATCTTGATGGTTGCCAGGCGATAGGAGAGGAACGCCATCTCCTTGTGCTCTTCGAGCTTGGCCGGCAGGGTCTTGGCACCGCGAATCGGCAGGGTCGGCACGATGTCGAGTTGCGCGTACAGCTCGGTCAGGCCGCCGTTTACGCCGACCAACAAACCGGACGCGGTTTTCGGGCCGATGCCTGGAACGCCCGGGATGTTGTCGGACGAATCGCCCATCAGCGCCAGGTAATCGATGATCTGCTCGGGAGCGACGCCGAATTTCTCCTTCACGCCCTCCACGTCCATGCTGCTACCGGTCATGGTATTGACCAAGGTAATGTGCCCGTCGACCAGTTGCGCCATGTCCTTGTCGCCAGTGGAGATCACCACCGGGCGGTCGGCGGCCGCGCTGCTGCGGGCCAGGGTGCCGATCACGTCATCGGCCTCGACGCCTTCGACGCACAGCAACGGGAAGCCGAGGGCGATCACGCTCTGGTGCAGCGGCTCGATCTGCACGCGCATGTCGTCGGGCATGCTTGGGCGATTGGCCTTGTACTCGGCGAACATTTCGTCACGGAACGTCCCGCCCTTGGCGTCGAACACCACGGCGAACGGGCTCTCCGGGTACTGCTTGCGCAGACTCTTGAGCATGTTCAACACACCCTTGACCGCGCCGGTCGGCAGGCCTTTGGAAGTGGTCAGTGGTGGCAGCGCGTGAAAGGCGCGGTACAGGTAAGAAGAACCGTCCACCAGGACGAGGGGGGCTTGGCTCATGAGCAGGATCAACCTTTTCGGCGGGTCCGGCGCTAGAATAGCGGGACCGTTGACGACAAAGGGACAAGGTTATCATGCGCACACTAAATCGCCTGTTGCTGGCTGGGTTGTTTGCAACCGCTCCATTGGCCGTCATGGCGGCGGACGATGCGCCGACGCCGGAGCCGGAAGTCACGATCCGCACGGAAGGGGACAAGGTCATTCAGGAGTACCGGCAAAACGGTTTCCTGTATGCGATCAAGGTCACGCCCAAGGGCGCACCACCGTATTTTCTGGTGCGCGCGGACGGGACCGATGCAAACTTCATCCGCTCCGATCAGCCGGATATGCTGATTCCGTCGTGGAAGATCTTTGAGTGGAAGTAGTTTCTTAACTTTAATCGGCGCCGGCTCAATCGCGGCGCCCGAACTGAGCAGTTTTTAACCATGTCTGTGTTCACCCCCCTGGCTCGGCCCGAGCTGGAAACCTTTCTCGCCCCATACGGGCTCGGCCGCCTGCTCGATTTCCAGGGGATTGCCGCCGGTAGTGAAAACACCAATTTCTTTATCAGCCTGGAGCAGGGCGAGTTTGTCCTGACCCTGGTTGAACGCGGCCCGGTTCAGGAAATGCCGTTCTTCATCGAACTGCTCGACGTGTTGCACGACGCCGACCTGCCGGTGCCCTACGCGCTGCGCACCATTGACGGCGTGGCTTTACGTGAACTGGCCGGCAAACCGGCGCTGCTGCAACCGCGCCTGGCCGGCAAGCACATCAAGGAAGCCAACGCCCAGCATTGCTCTCAGGTCGGCGAGCTGCTCGGCCACCTGCATCTGGCGACTCAGGCCAACATGATAAAGCGCAAGACCGATCGTGGTCTGGACTGGATGCAGGAGGAGGGCACGCAGTTGCTCTCGCATTTGAACGCCGAGCAGAGCGATCTGCTGCAGCGGGCATTGGACGAAATCACTCAGCAGAAAACCAAAATTCTGGCGCTGCCGCGGGCCAACATCCACGCCGACCTGTTCCGCGATAACGCGATGTTCGAAGGCACGCACCTGACCGGGCTGATCGACTTCTACAACGCCTGTTCCGGACCGATGTTGTACGACGTGGCAATTGCCTTGAATGACTGGTGCTCGGACGAGCAAGGTGTGATCGACGGGCCGCGTGCCCGCGCCTTGTTGGGTGCTTATGCGGCACTGCGGCCATTCACGGCGGCGGAGGCCGAGTTGTGGCCGACCATGCTGCGCGTGGCGTGCGTGCGATTCTGGCTGTCGCGATTGATTGCCGCGGAATCGTTCGCCGGGCAGGACGTGTTGATTCACGATCCGATGGAGTTTCAGCAGCGCTTGGCGCAGCGGCAGAAGGTCAGCACACCGTTGCCTTTCGCCCTTTAAAAGCTTCGCGGGCAAGCCTCGCTCCTACAGGATATGGGTCGTTCGCGACGTTTTGAACGACAAAAATCCGTAGGAGCGAGGCTTGCCCGCGAATGGGCCGCCTCAAATGTCCGGTTACAACGACTCCAGACACCCCGCCAAATCATTCCCCAACTTCTCCAGCACCTGCGCATACCCCTGAGCGGTCGCCGGGGTATAGCCGCCCAACGCATCCAGTTCCGCCAGTTTCACCGGCAGACCGGCCACCAGGGTTTCCGCCAGCCGCGGGCGCAACGGCGGCTCGCTGAACACGCAGGTCTTGCCCACTTCCTGCAAACGCGTGCGCATCGCCGCGACATGCTGTGCACCCGGCTGCACTTCGGCGGCGACGCTGAATACACCGGTGTGCTTGAGACCGTAGGCATCTTCGAAGTAGTCGAACGCTTCGTGGAACACGAAGTACGGCTTACCGGCAATGCCTGCCAGCCGAGCCTTCAACCGCAAATCCAAAGCATCCAGACGTTCATCGAAGGCCTTGAGGTTGCTCTGATAGCGCGCCGCGTTGGCGGGATCGGCAGCACTCAGGTCAGCGGCCATTTTCGTGGCGATCACCCGAGCATTGACCGGCGACAACCACAAATGCGCGTCCAGGGTGCCTGGACGGTGATCGTGGTCATGTTCGTCGGCATCTTCGGCGTGCGACTGACTATCTTCGGCGAAATGGCGCAGTTTCAGGTCAGGCAAATCCTGCACGGCCACGGTCGGCAATGTGCGACCTTTCAGCACGCGGGGCAGGAAACCTTCCATATCCGGACCAATCCAGTACACCAGATCCACCGACTGCACCTTCCGTACGTCGGAAGGGCGCAATGCATAGTTATGCGGCGATGCACCCGGTGGCAGCAACACTTCCGGAATCGCTACACCGTCCTGCACCGCTGCGGCGATCAGCTGTAGCGGCTTGATACTGGTCAGCACTTTGACTTCGGCCTGGGCCGAACCGATCAGCAGGAAACTGGCGAAAAATGCGATGAAGATAGAAAAAAGTCGGGACACGATGACCACTCGAAGAGGCGAGAACGGGTAACATAATAACGTCTCTCACAAAATGCGTCGCCGCTCATGCCTAAAACACCGATTGCCAGCCGTCCCCACGACCACTCTCATTGCGTCCATAGCGCATTGTCCGAGGCCGATACCCTGTGTGCGCGTCAAGGCTTGCGCCTGACCGCCCTGCGTCGGCGGGTGCTGGAACTGGTGTGGCAAAGCCATAAGCCGCTGGGTGCCTACGACATCCTGGCGGTGCTCAGCGAGCAGGACGGTCGCCGCGCCGCGCCGCCGACCGTGTACCGCGCGCTGGATTTCCTCCTGGAAAACGGCCTCGTGCACCGCATCTCCTCGCTGAACGCCTTCGTTGGCTGCAATCATCCGGGACATGCGCACCAGGGCCAGTTCCTGATTTGCCGCGAATGCCACGCCGCCATCGAGCTTGAGCAGAAATCCATCAGCGACGCGATTGTCAGCAGCGCTAAAGACGTCGGCTTTATCGTCGAAGCCCAGACCGTTGAAGTGATTGGTCTTTGCTCGGGTTGCCAGGGGGCTTGATGAGCAATGCGTTGATCCGTCTCGAACAGGTCGCCGTCACGTTTGCCGGGCAAAACGTGCTGGAAAATATCGATCTGAGTGTCGAACCGGGGCAGATCGTCACCCTGATCGGCCCTAATGGCGCGGGTAAAACCACGTTGGTGCGCGCCGTGCTCGGCCTGTTGAAGCCGGACAGCGGTAGCGTCTGGCGCAAGCCGAAATTGCGCGTTGGCTACATGCCGCAAAAACTTCACGTCGATCCGACCCTGCCGCTGTCAGTGCTGCGCTTCTTGCGCCTGGTGCCCGGTGTGGACCGTGCGCGGGCGTTGGCGGCACTCAAGGAAGTCGGCGCCGAACAGGTGATCGACAGCCCGGTGCAAAGTGTTTCCGGTGGCGAAATGCAACGCGTGCTGCTGGCCCGGGCGTTGTTACGCGAGCCTGAATTGTTGGTGCTCGATGAGCCGGTGCAAGGCGTCGACGTAGCCGGTCAGGCCGAGCTGTACAGTCTGATCACCCGCCTGCGGGACCGTCACGGTTGCGGCGTGTTGATGGTTTCCCACGATTTGCACCTGGTGATGAGCACCACCGACCAGGTGGTGTGCCTGAATCGCCATGTCTGCTGCTCCGGGCATCCGGAACATGTCAGTGGCGATCCTGCTTTCGTCGAGCTGTTCGGCAAGAACGCCCAAAGCCTGGCGATTTATCACCACCATCACGACCACGCCCATGACCTGCATGGCGCGGTGGTCAGCGCGGCCCCGTCGGCCCAACCTCACGTTCATGGAGATAGCTGCAAGCATGGCTGATTTTCTGCTCTACGCCCTGCTTGCAGGTCTGGCCCTGGCCTTGGTCGCGGGCCCGCTGGGTTCATTCGTGGTCTGGCGCCGCATGGCTTATTTTGGCGACACCCTGTCCCACGCGGCGTTGCTCGGCGTGGCGCTGGGCTTCCTGCTGGATGTCAGCCCTACAGTGGCCGTCACCGTTGGTTGCCTGCTTCTGGCGGTGTTGCTGGTGACTTTGCAACAGCGCCAACCGCTGGCGTCCGATACCCTTTTGGGAATTCTCGCACCGAGCACGCTCTCGTTGGGCCTGGTGGTACTAAGCTTCATGCACGAAGTACGGATCGACCTGATGGCCTATCTGTTCGGCGATCTGCTGGCGATCAGTCCGACCGACCTGGCCTGGATCCTCGGCGGTAGCGCGGCGGTACTGGCGTTGCTGGTGACGTTGTGGCGGCCATTGCTGGCAATCACCGTGCACGAAGAATTGGCCACGGTGGAAGGTTTGCCGGTAGCGGCATTGCGCCTGACGTTGATGTTGCTGATCGCCGTCGTGATTGCCGTGGCGATGAAAATCGTCGGTGTATTGCTGATTACGTCACTGTTGATCATCCCGGCGGCTGCGGCACAACGTCACGCCCGCTCGCCGGAGCAAATGGCACTGGGCGCGAGCCTGCTGGGCATGCTCGCGGTGTGTGGCGGCTTGGCGTTGTCGTGGTTCAAGGACACCCCGGCGGGCCCATCGATTGTGGTGACGGCCGCCGCGCTGTTTCTGCTGAGTTTTGTCCTGCCCCGTCGAGGGGTGTAGACTTGCTCGTTTTTTGCGCAAATAGAGAGTCGCAGGAATGAAGCCGTTCGCCTCCCGTTATCTGCTCCTTGTCGCATTTTCTCTGCTACTGGGCGCTTGCCAAAGCACGCCACCGACGGCCCCCGAGGTCCCCGATGGACGGGCCGCGGCCATCGCACAGCTGGAACAAAACCTGGCCAGCAGCGAACTGGCTACCGCCGAAGATCAGCTGGCTACCTTGCAGGCTCAATCGCCCGACGACCCAAGCCTTGTGCAATACCAACGGCAACTGGCCGAAGCCTATCTGCAACGTAGCCAGATCGTCCTGCAAAAAGGTGACGTCAACGCTGCCGCGACGGCCCTGAGCCGTGCCCGGGCGTTGATGCCCAAGGCCCCGGCGCTGACCGGCGGCGTGAACAATGCCATCGTCAATGCACGCAAGGCCGAGCTGGACAGGGCCGAAGCGGCGCTCATGGCGGCGGAGGCCAAGCCGAAAGCGAAAGTGATCGATCCGACGGCTGAAAGCACGACGGTTGCGTTGAATCTCACCGATATGGGCAAACTTCGCCGCCAACTGGATGCGATCGCCGCTGACGTGGTGAATTATGAATGTGCCGTGAGCATTCAGGCGCCGCGCACCCAGGATTACCCTTGGTTGGCAACGCTGCTGACCAAGCGAGTGAAGAAGCTGGATTCCGAGTTCGAATTGAAGATTGAAAAGCAGATCTTGCGCAATATTCCGGCGCAGATGGTTTTGAGTCCGCGTAAGCCCTGAAAAGCTTCGCGGGCAAGCCTCGCTCCTACAGGTTTCGTGTCATTCAGAACACCACACGAACCCTGTAGGAGCGAGGCTTGCCCGCGAAGGCGTTCTCACTCGCAATGCATCTCTTTAGGCCGGAATCGCCTTGGCCTTAGGCTCCCGATCCCAAACCCGGTGCTGGCCGATCGCCGCGAAGAATGGCTTGATCAACTTCGCATCCGCGCCAACCACCAGTCCCGCATCCACTTCCAGCTTCAACACATCCAGCAACTGCTTGGCCTCGCCATGCAGCGCAATTGCCTTCAAGTGCTTGTACGCCTCGAGCAAGTAATGCAGCGCCACGCCATCGGTGCTCAACGCCTTGATCGACGCCGCGCCACCCGGCACGAACACCGCGTCGAAGGCCACGGACGGCAACCCTTCCATCGACGCATCCACCGGCAACGATTTACCATCGGCGGTGGTCACCGGTGCGGACGTCGGGCCAAGCAGTTTCGCATGAGCCCCCTCTGCGGCCAATGCCTTCTTCATTGCGTCAATCGCTGCACCATCGACGCCGTTGGCCGCAAGGATCGCGACTTTCCGCGTTTTGATGTTCTCTGGCAGCAAGTTGGCCTGGCTCAGGGCTGGCGAGCGATCCAGCGAGATTTTCGGCACGTCCACCGTGCCGGCCTTAGGTGCCGGAAGACCAAGGTTCTGCGCCACACGCTTGGCCAATTCCAGGTCGATATTGGCCAGGATCTCGTTGACCTGACGTTCACGAATCCACAACCGATCAACCTTGCCCAGCTCAAAGCTGTAGGCCGAGATGATGTGTTCCTGCTCATGCTTGCTCATGCTGTGGAAGAACAAGCGAGCCTGGGAAAAGTGATCACCGAACGACTCACTGCGCTGACGAATCTTGTTCGCGTCAATGCGTTCCGGATACGTCTCGAAACCGCCGTCCTGCGCGGCCGGAGGGGTTTCTTTCGGCCAGCCACCGTCAATCGAATTCGGCTCGTAGGACGCGCGGCCCTTATCGATGGTCATGCGGTGCAAGCCATCGCGCTGGCCGTTGTGGAACGGCGCAACCGGACGATTGATCGGGATCTCATGAAAGTTCGGCCCACCGAGTCGGCTGATCTGCGTATCGGTGTAGGAAAACAGCCGACCTTGCAGCAGCGGATCGTTGGAGAAATCGATCCCCGGCACGATATGCCCGGGGCAGAACGCAACCTGTTCGGTTTCGGCGAAGAAATTGTCCGGGTTGCGGTTGAGGGTCATTTTGCCTAACGGCGTGATCGGAACGATTTCCTCGGGAATGATCTTGGTCGGATCCAGCAGGTCGAAATCGAAGTCGTGCTCGTTTTCTTCCTCGACGATCTGTACGCCCAATTCCCATTCCGGGTAGTCCCCGATCTCGATCGACTCCCAGAGATCGCGACGGTGGTAGTCAGTATCTTTGCCGGCGAGCTTCTGCGCCTCATCCCACACCAGCGAGCAAGTACCGGCGGTAGGGCGCCAGTGGAATTTGACGAAGCGCGATTTGCCCTCGGCATTCACCAGGCGGAACGTATGCACGCCGAAGCCCTGCATGCTGCGCAGGCTTTTCGGGATCGCCCGGTCGGACATCGCCCAAATGACCATGTGCGCCGATTCGGGTTGCAGCGAAACGAAGTCCCAGAACGTGTCATGGGCCGAACCACCGGTAGGAATGTCGTTGTGCGGCTCGGGTTTGACCGCGTGGACGAAGTCGGGAAACTTGATCGCGTCCTGAATGAAGAACACCGGCATGTTGTTGCCCACCAGGTCGAAGTTGCCTTCGTCGGTGAAAAACTTCACGGCAAAACCTCGTACGTCGCGCACGGTATCGCCTGACCCGCGCGGGCCTTGTACCGTGGAAAAGCGCACGAAAACCGGGGTTTTCTGCCCTGGGTCTTGTAGGAATCCGGCCTTGGTCAGTACCGAATGATTTTCGTAGGTCTGGAAGAAACCATGGGCGCCGGTGCCACGGGCGTGGACGATGCGCTCCGGGATGCGCTCATGGTCAAAGTGCGTGATTTTTTCACGCATGATGAAGTCTTCCAGCAGCGACGGCCCGCGAGCACCCACTTTCAAGGTGTTCTGGTTATCCGAGACTTTCACGCCCTGGTTGGTGCGCAGGGCCTGTTCGGTGGCGTCGGAGCGAAACTTCTCCAGGCTGTCGAGCTTGGCGTTGGTGTTGCCGCGGTCCAGGGTATCGGTCCCGGCCAGTGCGCTTTTAGGTGCGGCAGGCTTTTTAGTACTCATCAGTCGTAAACTCCTCGTGGCGATTCCTGCCTTAGCCAGGACGCTTATGCATTCCCCTGGCACGGCACCGGGGGTGTTTTCGAGTTGCCTTATTAGTGACTGATGGGATTTTTTGCCGTTCCTTTTTTATGACCTTTGATCGCGTTATTGCCAAATGAAAGGTTGAATGCCGAATAAATGCTAATAACCTCTATACGGACAGGCTAAAATGCGCGCCCGGCTAACCGCTGATCCCATTCCAACGCGCCCCACAAGGTTCGCTACGTGATCGAGTTTCAAAACGTCCACAAGACTTACCGCGTCGCCGGTAAGGATATTCCCGCCCTGCATCCGACCAGTCTGACGATTGATAACGGTCAGGTCTTCGGTCTGATCGGTCATTCCGGCGCGGGAAAAAGTACCCTGCTACGTCTGATCAATCGCCTGGAAGAGTCCAGCGGCGGCAAGATTTTCGTCGATGGCGAAGAAGTCACCGCGCTCGATCCCAATAGCCTGCGGCGCTTTCGCCAGCAAGTCGGGATGATTTTCCAGCACTTCAACCTTTTGGCGTCCAAGACCGTAGCCGACAACGTCGCGTTGCCGCTGACCCTGGCCGGTGAACTGTCCCGCAGCGATATCGACCGGCGTGTGGCCGAGTTGCTCAAGCGTGTCGGCCTGTCCGACCACGCCAAGAAATACCCGGCGCAGTTGTCCGGTGGCCAGAAGCAGCGCGTCGGCATCGCCCGCGCCCTGGCGACCAAGCCGAAAATCCTGCTGTGCGACGAAGCCACCAGCGCCCTGGACCCGCAGACCACCGCGTCGGTCCTGCAATTGCTGGCCGAGATCAACCGTGAGCTGAAACTGACCATCGTCCTGATCACCCACGAGATGGACGTGATTCGTCGGGTCTGCGACCAGGTGGCGGTGATGGATGCCGGCGTGATCGTCGAGCAAGGTTCGGTCGCCGATGTATTCCTGCATCCCAAGCACCCGACCACCAAGCGCTTCGTGCAGGAAAGCGAGCAGATCGACGAAAGCGAACAGCGCGACGACTTCGCTCACGTGCCGGGCCGTATCGTGCGTCTGACCTTCCAGGGCGAAGCGACCTACGCGCCGTTGCTGGGTACCGTCGCTCGGGAAACCGGTGTGGACTACAGCATCCTCGCTGGTCGTATCGACCGCATCAAAGACGTCCCTTACGGGCAACTGACCCTGGCCGTCACCGGCGGCGACATGGAGGCGGCGTTCGCCCTCTTCACCGCGGCTGACGTCCACATGGAGGTGCTGCGCTGATGGAAGCCTTGATGAGTTTCTTCGCCAATATCGACTGGTTCGAAATCTGGCTCGCTACCGGTGACACGCTGTTGATGCTCGGCGGATCGCTGTTGTTCACCATTTTGCTGGGCCTGCCGCTGGGCGTGTTGTTGTTCCTGTGCAGCCCGCGTCAGTTGCTGGAATCCCGGGGCGTCTACGCCGTGCTGTCGCTGGTGGTGAACATCCTGCGTTCGCTGCCGTTCATCATTCTGCTGATCGTGATGATCCCGTTCACGGTGCTGATCACCGGCACTTCGCTCGGCGTCGCGGGTGCAATCCCACCGCTGGTGGTAGGCGCCACGCCGTTCTTCGGCCGTCTGGTGGAAACCGCCCTGCGTGAAGTCGATCGCGGCATCATCGAAGCGACCCAGGCCATGGGCGCGACGACCCGCCAGATCATCACCAATGCCTTGCTGCCGGAAGCCCGCCCGGGCATCTTCGCGGCGATTACGGTGACGGCGATTACACTGGTGTCCTACACGGCGATGGCCGGTGTGGTCGGTGCCGGTGGTCTGGGTGACCTGGCAATCCGTTTCGGCTACCAGCGTTTCCAGACCGATGTGATGATCGTCACCGTGGTGCTGTTGCTGGTGCTGGTGCAGGTCCTGCAGATGGTTGGCGACAAACTGGTCGTACACTTTTCCAGAAAATAAATGGTTCACGTAACCAAGACATGAGCCGGCCATTCGCTGGCAGGCGCCACACGGGCGCCTCACAAGGAGTTAGCTGAATGAAAAAACTACTCGTTGCATTGGCTGCAGTCGCAGCGTTTTCCGCCCAGGCCGATGAACTGACCGTTGCCGCAACCCCAGTCCCGCATGCGGAGATTCTGGAGTTCGTTAAACCGGCCCTGGCCAAAGAAGGCGTGGACCTGAGGATCAAGGTCTTCACCGATTACATCCAGCCGAACGTGCAAGTTGCCGAGAAACGCCTGGACGCCAACTTCTTCCAGCACCAGCCGTACCTGGATGAGTTCAACAAGGCCAAGGGCACCAACCTGGTAGCCGTTGCCGGTGTGCACCTGGAACCGCTGGGCGCTTACTCCAGCAAGTACAAGGCGCTGACTGAACTGCCTGGCGGCGCCAACGTGGTAATCCCGAACGACGCCACCAACGGCGGCCGTGCGCTGTTGCTGCTGGCGAAGGCTGGCCTGATCAAGTTGAAGGAACCGAACAACATCCTCTCGACCATCAAGGACATCACCGAAAACACCAAAGACCTGAAATTCCGCGAACTGGAAGCCGCGACCATCCCGCGTGTGTTGACCCAGGTCGATCTGGCGCTGATCAACACCAACTACGCGCTGGAAGCCAAGCTCGATCCGTCCAAGGATGCGCTGGTGATTGAAGGCAACGACTCGCCGTACGTGAACATCCTGGTCGCCCGTCCGGACGACAAGGACAGCGACGCGATGAAGAAACTGGTTGCTGCGCTGCACAGCCCGGAAGTGAAAGCGTTCATTCTCGAGAAGTACAAAGGCGCGGTATTGCCGGCGTTCTGATCTGACCCGCTACACGATCATACCGCTCACGCCGATCGTTCCCACGCAGAGCGTGGGAACGATCAGGTACAAAAAAACCGCAGCCTTGAGCTGCGGTTTTTTTTGCCTGCTTGATTACTGGCGCTTGAGCATCACCGGCAACTGCGCCACCAGTTTCGTGTTGTTCAGCGGCGCACGAATAAACCCGCGCTGCGTGCCATCCGGCCCGATCACCGCGAGGTTGCCGCTGTGATCAACGGTGTAGTTAGGCTTGCTGGTGTCCGCGGGGATAAACGGAATGCTCACGGCGTTGGCCAGTTTCTGGATGTCATCCACGCTCGACGCGGTCAGGCCCTGAAACTGCGGATCGAAGTAGCCCAGGTATTGCTTGAGCTGCTTGGGCGTGTCGCGGTTCGGGTCGACGCTGACCAGGATGATCTGCAACTTGGCCACCGCTTCCGGTGGCAGTTCGCTCTTGATCTGGCGCAGTTGGGCGAGGGTGGTCGGGCAGATGTCCGGGCAGAAGGTGTAGCCGAAGAACAGCAGGCTCCACTTGCCTTTCAGCTCGTTGACCGCCACCGGTTTACCGTCCACGTCGGTCATGGTCACGTCTGGCAGATTGCGGCTTTGCGGCAGCAGGATAATCCCGGCGTCGATCAGTGCCGTCGGGTCGCCCTGGCCTTTGCCGGACAGCACCTTGTTGACGGTCAGGCCCAGAACCAGCGCGATCAGGGCGACGAGGATGAAGACGGTTTTCTGAGTTCGAGTCATAGGTTCAACAGTAAGTAGTGGTCTACGAGCAGGGCGATAAACAGCAGGAACAAGTACCAGATAGAGTACTTGAACGTGTTGATCGCCGCGTGCGGCCGAGTGCCACGGTACAGCACCACGGCCCATTGCAGAAACCTCGCGCCCAGTCCCAGGGCACAAACCAGGTAGAGCACGCCGCTCATGTGGATCACATAAGGCATCAGGCTGACCGCCAGCAGCGCGAAGGTGTAAAGCAGGATGTGGATTTTGGTGTAGTGCTCGCCATGGGTCACCGGCAGCATCGGGATGTCAGCCTTGGCGTATTCCTCTTTGCGGTGAATGGCCAGGGCCCAGAAGTGCGGCGGGGTCCAGGCGAAGATGATCAGCACCAGCAGCAACGGTTCGGCGCTGACGTGACCGGTAGCCGCGACCCAGCCGAGCAGCGGCGGCGCGGCGCCGGCGAGGCCGCCAATGACGATGTTCTGCGGCGTCGCACGTTTGAGGAAACCGGTGTAGACCACGGCGTAACCGAGCAGGGAGGCGAGGGTCAGCCACGCCGTCAGCGGGTTGGTGAAGGCCAGCAACACGGCTTGGCCCAATACGGCGAGCACCAGAGCAAAGGTCAGCGCCGCCCTCGGTGACACCCGGCCTTCAGCCAGTGGCCGCTTGTGCGTGCGGGCCATCACCGCATCGATCCGCCGGTCCACCACATGATTGACCGCCGCCGCGCCCCCGGCACACAACGCGATCCCCAGGTTGCCGAACACCAGCACCGTCCACGGCACCCCCGCGCGGGTCGCGAGGAACATGCCGACCAAGGACGTGATGAGCATCAGCACCACCACTTTGGGCTTGGTCAGCTCCAGATAATCGCGCCAGATCGCTTGGCTGTGACGCTCGCCAATCAGAACCGCCATGGCATTTCTCCTTTTATTGTTATGGGCCCGGCTGAATGTTTACGCGGGCTGAACCGCCAGCGCGCAGGAGCTTGTTGCTTGACCCGAACCAGACTGGTTCGCGCGTGATAATTGACCAGCACCATGGTCAGCAACAACGCCGCACCGCCAGCGTTGTGGGCGACAGCGATGGGGAGCGGCAGGTGAAACAGCACGTTGCTGATGCCGAGGGTGATTTGCGCGCCGAGGGCGATCAGCACCAGGCCCGCGAGGCGGGTCATGCCGACCACTTTCAATTGCCAGGCCAGGCCCAGTAGCACCAGCGTCACTAACAAGGCGCCGATGCGGTGAGTCAGGTGAATCGCCGTGCGGGCATCGCTGTCCAGTTGCCCGCCGAGGTAGTTCGGGCCGATGTGTTGGGTCAGGTGAAAGCCGTTGGCGAAATCGGCGGGTGGCAGCCATTGGCCGTGACAGGTCGGGAAGTCGATGCACGCCACCGCCGCATAGTTGGAACTGACCCAGCCGCCGAGGGCGATTTGCAGGATCACAAGGAGCAAGCCTGCGGTTGCCCAGTACTGCAAACGCTTGGGCACGGTCAGCGCCGGCAATACGCCGGACAATCGCAAGGTCAGTAAAAACAGCAGGCTCAAGGTCGCAAAGCCGCCGAGCAAATGCCCGGTGACCACCTGCGGCCAGAGCTTGAGCGTCACCGTCCACATACCGAATGCCGCCTGAGCAAAGACGACAGCCAATAGAAACAGCGGCAACTTCACCGGTTGCCCAGGATGCCGCCGATGCACCCAGGCGCGACCGGCCAGCACCGAGATCAACAGCCCCAGGGTACCGGCGAAGTAGCGGTGGATCATCTCGTTCCAGCCCTTGTGGGCAACGACCGGTGTGTCAGGGAAATGCAATTCGGCATGGGCCAGTTGGGCTTCGCTTTTCGGCACGCTGATAAAGCCATAACAGCCCGGCCAGTCCGGGCAGCCGAGGCCAGCGTGGGTCAGGCGAGTATAGGCGCCGAGCAACACCACAATCAGTGCCAGCAAGGTGGCAAACAGCGCGAGGCGAAATCCAGGTTTGGCCATGACGATGCCCTTATCCGATGTTCGACAGTTTCAACAGGTGACGCAGGTCGTTGAGCAGGTCCTTACCCTTGACCGTCGGGTCGTAGCGCAGCACCAGATTGCCGTGGGGATCGATGATCCACAGTTGCGGCGCGGTCTTGTCGCCCGTCGTCTTGCTAAAAGTCGTGAGGTCCATGGGGTAGCGTTGCAGCTGCGGATACTCGTGGGTCAGCTTGGCTTCGTAGTCGCTGCTCAGCGGTTGCGCGGCGGCCAGTGCGTGGCTGGCACGAGACGCATCGCGACCGAGGCCGATCTGGATTTGCCGTGCCAGGTACACCAACTGCTGGCAATCCACCGAACAATCCTTGGGCGCGGTCACCAGCATCTGCCAGCGATCTTCCTGGGCCTGCACGCCGAGGTCGGCGCGGGTCTGGCCGTTGCCGATCAGTTCGCCGTGATAGCTGCGACCGTCCGGCACCCAGAAATTCAGTTTGTACATGCCGGTGGCAAGGATCATCGGACCGATCACCCCGAGCAGGATCAGCAGCAGCTGCAAACGACCCTTACGCCGACTCGCCGGGGTTTTCGCCTCAGACATGTTGGGTGGATTCATGGCCGCTCCCATGGTGTTTCTCCTTTGCGTTGTGCCAGCCGAGATAGATAAAAAGGCCGAGCAGGGCGATCGCCATGGCGAACCACTGCACGGCATAAGCGATGTGTTTCTCCGGCCCCATGGCCACCACCGGCCAGTCGGCCTGGTAGGACGCGGGGCCGGTTTCTTCACGTAATTCGTAGGCAAAGCCTTCACGGTTCAGTGTCGTCCAGAGTTTGGCGGGCTCGACGGCGGTGATGACCTGAGGCCAGGTTGTGGTGCTCGGATCAGCGTGCAGCTGGAAAGTCGCGCCGGGGGACACGTAGACCCAGGCATCAAGGCTCAATGCCTGAGTGGGCGTTTTGAATTGCGGCGGCGTGCGCCGGTCCGGCCACGGCAGCCAGCCGCGATTGACCAGCAGCCAAAGGCCGGTGGCCTGATCGTGAAACGGTTGCAGCAGCTCAACGCCAACCTTGCCGTCGCGCTGACGGTTATCCAGCAGCAGGCTGTGCTCGGCATCGAATTCACCGTGCAGACGCACCCGGCGAAAGGCTGGATCTTGTGTGTTCAGCAGCTCGGCACTGGCCATCGGCTCGGCCGCCCGGCGCTCGGCGTAGGTTTGCAGCAGCGCGCTTTTCTCCGCGCCCCGGCTCAACTGCCAGAACCCCAGTGACACCAGCAGCGGCAACAGAAACGCC
Organism: Pseudomonas sp. ADAK2; assembly: GCF_012935755.1. Lineage (GTDB taxonomy): Bacteria > Pseudomonadota > Gammaproteobacteria > Pseudomonadales > Pseudomonadaceae > Aquipseudomonas. The sequence continues at coordinate 4,391,577 of NZ_CP052862.1, read as the reverse complement.
ACGACGATGGTTGGCACGACGCCCGGCCGAAAGCGCTTCATGACGTCGCCAGAAAGTCGGTGATCGCGATAGCTATACTCAACTGCATCGCCTTTCCCCCGGAGTCCCACCATGCTCAAAGCAGCCATCGTCCTGATGCTGATTGCCACGGTTGTCAGCCTGTTCAGCGGCCTGTTTTTTCTGGTCAAGGACGACAGCAGCTCGAACCGCCTGGTCATCGCCCTGAGTATTCGTGTGGCCCTGGCCGCGACCACCGTCGGCTTGATTGCCTGGGGGTTTTTCAGCGGCCAATTGGTTTCTCATGCGCCGTGGTAACGCCTCACAGCACGTAGACGAAAACGAACAATCCGATCCACACCACGTCCACGAAGTGCCAGTACCAACTCGCCGCTTCGAAGGCGAATTGGTGCTCGTTATCGAAGTGCCCGCGCATGATCCGCATCAGCATCACGAACAGGATGATGGTGCCGATGGTCACGTGGGCGCCGTGGAAGCCGGTGAGCATGAAGAACGTCGCGCCGTAAATGCCCGAGCCCAGGGTCAGGCCCAGTTCGTGGTAGGCGTGAATGTATTCTTCGGCCTGCAGGGCGAGGAAGCCGCAACCCAGCAACACGGTAATCGCCAGCCAGATTTTCAGCGCGCCGCGATGACCCTTTTTCAAGGCATGGTGGGCGATGGTCACGGTGACGCTGGAGCTGACCAGCAAAATGGTGTTGATCAGCGGCAGGCCCCAGGGGCTGATGACTTCCTTGGGTGGCGGAAAGAGTTTCGAATCGGGGTTGTTCAGCAGTGGCCAGACAAACTCGAAGTTCGGCCAAAGCATGTGGGCGATGCCTTTCGGACCTTCACCGCCGAGCGCCGGGCCGGACACGTGGCGCACATAAAACAGCGCACCGAAGAAGGCGATGAAGAACATCACCTCGGAGAAAATGAACCAGCTCATGCCCCAGCGGAACGAGCGATCCATCTGCGCGCTGTACAAGCCCTGGCGACTTTCCTTGATCACCGTGCCGAACCAGCCGAACAGCATGTACGCCAGTAGCAGGCCGCCGACGAAAAAGATCAGTGGGCCGTGGGATTCCGGGCGGGCGGCCTTGAGGTCGTTGAACCAGGTCGCCAGGCCGAACACCGTGACGAACATACCGACCGTGGCGATGATCGGCCATTTGCTCTGGGCCGGTACGTAATAGTGTTCATGAGTTGCCATTTATTGTTCTCCTTATCGGGCACGCTCAACCGCCAGTGTTTACAGCGACCGGTGGATGTCGGGCGGTGATATCGAACAGCGTGTAGGACAGCGTCAGGTGCTTCACATCCTTGGGCATGTCACGGTCAACGATGAAACGTACCGGCATCTCGATCCGTTGACCGGGCTGCAGCACTTGCTGGGTAAAGCAGAAACATTCGGTCTTGTGGAAATATGCCGCCGCAGCGCTGGGCGCGATACTCGGCACGGCCTGGGCGCTCATCGGGCGATCAGTCGGGTTGTGGGCGATGAAAATCATCTCGTTCACCGCCCCCGGGTTGGCCGTCAGTTCATCGCCCTTGGGATAGAAATCCCAGGACATATCCGCGGCATTGGTCGACAGGAACTGCACGCGAACCTGGCGCGAGGTATCGACCGTTTGCTCGCCCTCGTACTGCCCGGCGGTCTTGCCGTTGATGCCGAACGCCTTGCACATCACGTCGTAGATCGGCACCAGGGCAAAGCCGAATACAAACATGGCGACCACCACCATCAGCAGGCGGGTGACCAGCTTCTTCAACGAAATGGAGTCAGCCATGGCGGCGGCCCTCGAGGGCTATAGCGTTCATTTCACTTCCGGCGGCGTGGTGAACGTGTGATACGGCGCTGGTGACGGAATACTCCATTCCAGGCCTTCGGCCCCATCCCACGGTTTGGCCGGTGCAGGCGGGCCGCCGCGAATGGTTTTGATCACAATGAACAGGAAGAACAGCTGCGTGGTGCCGAACATGAACGCACCAATCGACGACACCATGTTGAAGTCGGCGAATTGCAGGTTGTAGTCCGGAATCCGTCGCGGCATACCCGCCAGGCCCACGAAGTGCATCGGGAAGAACGCCATGTTCATGCCGATGAACGAGAGCCAGAAGTGCAGCTTGCCGAGGGTTTCGTCGTACATGTGGCCGGTCCATTTCGGCAGCCAGTAGTAGGCCGAGGCGAAGATCCCGAAGATCGCCCCCGGCACCAGCACGTAATGGAAATGCGCGACCACGAAGTAGGTGTCCTGGTACTGGAAGTCCGCCGGGGCGATGGCCAGCATCAGCCCGGAGAAGCCGCCGATGGAGAACAGGATCACGAACGCCACCGCAAACAGCATCGGTGTCTCGAAGGTCAGCGAGCCTTGCCACATGGTGCTCGCCCAGTTGAACACCTTCACGCCCGTGGGCACCGCGATCAGCAGCGTCGCGTACATGAAGAACAACTCGCCCACCAGCGGAATGCCGACCACAAACATGTGGTGCGCCCAGACGATGAACGACAGGAACGCGATGCTCGCCGTGGCGTAGACCATCGAGGTGTAGCCGAACAGCGGTTTGCGCGAGAAGGTCGGGATGATCGAGCTGACGGCGCCGAAGGCCGGCAGGATCATGATGTACACCTCGGGGTGACCGAAGAACCAGAACACATGCTGGAACAGCACCGGATCACCGCCGCCGGCGGCACTGAAGAAACTGGTGCCGAAGTGGATGTCCATCAGCATCATCGTTACGCAACCCGCCAGTACCGGCATCACCGCGATCAGCAGGAACGCGGTGATCAGCCAGGTCCAGACGAACAGCGGCATTTTCATCAGCGTCATGCCGGGCGCGCGCAGGTTGAGGATGGTCGCGATCACGTTGATCGCGCCCATGATCGAACTGATCCCCATCAAGTGGATGGCGAAGATAAAGAAGGTCACGCTTTCCGGGGCATAGGTCGTGGACAGCGGGGCGTAGAAGGTCCAGCCGAAGTTCGGCCCGCCACCGGGGGTGAACAGGGTCGAGACCAGCAGGATGAACGCCGCCGGCAACAGCCAGAAGCTGAAGTTGTTCATCCGCGGCAGGGCCATGTCCGGCGCGCCGATCATCAACGGGATCATCCAGTTGGCGAGGCCGACGAAGGCCGGCATCACCGCACCGAACACCATCACCAGGCCATGCATGGTGGTCATCTGGTTAAAGAACGCGGGTTCGACGATTTGCAGGCCCGGCTGGAACAGCTCGGCGCGAATCACCATCGCGAACGAGCCACCCAGCAGGAACATGGAAAACGCGAACCACAGGTACAGCGTGCCGATGTCCTTGTGGTTGGTGGTCAGCACCCAACGCATCAGGCCTTTGGCGGGACCGTGGGCGTGATCGGTGGCATGACCATGGTCATCGATGACGGCGCTCATGGCGTGTCTCCTGCAAACAGATGGGCTGGGCAGGCCGGGGCGCGCTGCCCCGACCGGTTCCTTACGTGCGCAATAGACCGGGTCATTTGCTTTCCGCCTGTTTCAGCTCCAACACTTCTTTAGGAGTGACCATGTCGCCTTTGTTATTGCCCCAGGCGTTACGTTCGTAGGTCACGACCGCCGCGATATCGACTTCCGAGAGCTGCTTGCCGAACGCCGCCATGGCAGTGCCGGGCTTGCCGTGGAAGACAATGCTCAGGTGACCTTCTTTCGGTCCTGTAGCGATTTTCGAGCCTTTGAGTGCCGGGAACATTGGCGGCAGACCCTGGCCTTCGGCCTGGTGACAGGCCACGCAGGTGGTGTGGTAGATCTTGTCGCCGCGCTCCTTGAGCTCGTCGAGGGTCCATTCCTTGCTGGTCAGCTCTTTGAGCTGCAGGGCTTCAGCCTTGCGCTCGGCCAGCCACTTGTCGTAATCGGCTTTTTCCTTGACCTCGACCACGATCGGCATGAAGCCGTGATCCTTGCCGCACAACTCGGCGCACTGGCCACGGTAGAGGCCGGGCTTGTCGATGCGGGTCCAGGCTTCGTTGACGAACCCCGGAATCGCATCGCGCTTGACCGCGAAGGCCGGCACCCACCACGAGTGGATGACGTCGGCGGAGGTCACGAGGAAGCGCACCTTGGCGCCGATCGGCAGCACCAGCGGCTTGTCGACCTCGAGCAAGTAATGCTCGCCCTTGGCTTCCTTGTTGTGGATCTGGTCGGCGGGGGTGGCCAGGTTGCTGAAGAACTCGACGTCCTGGCCCAAATATTTGTAGTGCCACTTCCACTGATAACCGGTGATCTGGATATCGATATCCGGCTCACTGGCGTCGTACATCTTGATCAGGGTGGCGGTAGCGGGAACCGCCATGGCCACCAGGATGATGAAGGGCACGATGGTCCAGAGGATTTCGACGGTGGTGCTTTCATGAAATTTGGCGGCCACCTGCCCGGTCGAGCGGCGGTGGACCATCATCGACCAGAACATGGCGCCGAAGACGATGATGCCGATCACTACACAGATCCAGAAAATGGTCATGTGCAGGTCGAATACTGCGTGACTGATTTCAGTCGCTCCCGGCGCCATATTCACAGTCCAGGCCGCTTGTGCCTGGCTGAAAATTGACCACAACAGGAGGCCCATCCAGACGTGTGGATGTCGCATCATTGCGGGTTCCCCTTATCGTTCTTGTTATCCCGCCGGCTTTCACCTGCGGCAAGGGAGCGGCTTTTTCAGACTACGAACTTGAATCGCCGAGCCTTGCTGCATATGCAGTCGGGCGTCATCAGCTAACTCCATTCCCACCCGAGTATAGACAGCGACTGCTACCTCGCAATGTGAGGGCGTAAATGATCTGAAACAGCTGGGACTTGCGTTCAAGGTCACGAATGGAGAAGGATGCAGACGAGTGGTGGCAAATCGATATAACTTTCGTGTCTCAAGGATGAAATAATTATGACAAATGCGTCTTAGCCTTTTTCATAAGCAAGCTAAGTTATGTCTTCCCTATTTCATTGCCGTTGTTTCCTGGAGTTTTCATGAACACCGCCGCATTGCGCGAGCAGATCCAAAAAGCCCAACAACACGAGGCCGAGACCGGCCTGTTAACTCGTCAACTGGAAACCCAACTGCCTCACCTGCACGCCGCCATCCAACTGCCGGATGTCGATGCCAAGGGCGTGATGACCCGTTTTGTGACTGCTTATATAGAACAAGTGCCGGACCTGCTGGACGCCGCCAATGATGTCGCACGGGAAGCGGGCATCGAATCGCAGATCAAGCCAGTGCTGAAAATCGCCGAGCAGTTCTTCCTCCAGCCGCCGGCGATCATGACCGGGCATATCGGCCTGGACGGTCTGCTGGACGAAGCCTATCTGGCGCATCGGTTGGTTGAAGAGGTCAATGACCTGTACATCAAGCATTTTGGCCAGCCACTGATCCCATTGGACATGACTGTCGCCAACCTGATTGCCCACCAATTGATCGGCGAGGAATTTGCCAACCAACTGGATGAGGCGGTGCATCACGCCGTGGACGAGATGCTGAACGAAGACAGTTTCGCGCTGGAATCGGTGGAAGCCTACCGCGAGAAACTCAACAGCCCGGACACCGGCGCCGCATGGAAACGCTGGCCGTGCCTGTCGCGCCAGTTGGGCGTGGGCCTGGAGCTGGATCAGCCAGCAGCCTAAGCGACACACATCCCTGTAGGAGCGAGGCTTGCCCGCGAAGCTTTTGGCGCATTCAAGGACGCCATCGTGGGCAAGCCATGCTCCTACAGATTATTTACCCGGCTGAGCCTACTCCGGACGTGGTCCGTAAACGCCCTTCCAACCGACGCTTCAACCCCCGCGCTTCAATCACCAACTTCGAACCCTTGGCCGCATTCGCCCGGCCCCACTCCTCAAGCAATTCCAGACACGAATGGTCGATGTAGCTCAGGTTATTGAGCGGCACATGCACCGTCGCGCCCGCTGGAATGGTCCCCAGTACCTGCGTCAGCGCCGGCACCTTGAGAAAGGTCGCTGCACCGATCAAACGCAGCTCCATCTCACCATCCTTGGGCAGATCGATCAGGCTGATTTTCAGCCGCGAAGCTTTCCACGCCAGTTTGGCCAGGGTCAGGCCGAAGCCGATCAGCACACCGGTCAACAGGTCAGTGAAGATGATCGCCAGCGCGGTCGCCGCGTAGGTGAACATCGGCATCCGGCCATAACGACCCAGGCCGCGAAAGGCCTTGAGGTCCACCAGTTTGAAACCGGTGTAGACCAGCACACCCGCCAGGCTCGCCACCGGAATGCTTTGCAGCACGCTGGACAGCAACAACACGAACGCCAGCAGCCAAAGGCCATGGAAGATCGCCGAATAGCGGGTTGTTGCACCGGCCTGGACGTTGGCCGAGCTGCGCACGATCACGCCGGTCATTGGCAAGGCGCCGAGCAAACCGCAGAGCATGTTGCCTACGCCTTGTGCCGACAATTCCCGATCAAAGTCCGAACGCTCGCCGCTGTGCATGCGGTCCACGGCGGCGGCCGAAAGCAGCGTTTCGGCGCTGGCGATAAAGGCCACGGCAAATGCAGCGATCAGAATCGTCGGATCGGCCAGGTTGAGCAGGTCCGCCGGTTTCAGCCAGTCGATGGCTTCCGCCAGGTTGGCCGGGACTTCCACGCGCTTGACCTGCAAGGCGAGCATCAGGCTGGCAACCGTCGCCAGACCGACACCGAGCAAGGCGCCGGGCACGAATCGCAGGGAATGTGGGCGGAATTTTTCCCACAGCCACATCACCGCAATCGTCGACAGCCCGAGCAAACCGGCCTGCCAGCCAAAGGACGGCAAGGCCTGGAGCACCGCCGCCGGGAAAGCTGCGAGGTTATCCAGCCCGGACGGTTTGGGCACGGCATCGAGCATCACATGCACCTGTGATAGCACGATCAACACGCCAATCCCGGCGAGCATGCCGTAGACCACCGCCGGTGCCGTCACCCGAAACCAGCAGCCCAATTTAAAGCGCCCGGCCAGCAGTTGCAGAAAACCCGCCAGCAACAGGATCGGTCCGAGCATGGCAATACCATGCTGGCGCACCAGCTCGAACACCAACACTGCCAGACCCGCCGCCGGGCCGCTGACTTGCAGCGGTGAGCCGGCAATCCAACCCACCACCAGGCCACCGATGATCCCGGTGATCAGGCCTTTGGCCGGCGGCAACCCCGAGGCGATGGCGATGCCCATGCACAAGGGCAGGGCCACCAGGAACACAACCACCGAAGCCAACAGCTCCCGTGGCAGAACAGCTTTCAGTTGCGCAGCACGCATAGGGATTCTCCCGAACTTTTCTTCAGGCGTGAAAAAGCCAGGCTGCTCAATCGGCAGCTTGGCTAAACCACACAGGGATTTAGGAGGACTTAGAAGCGCGCTTTAGGCGTCGCTACCGGGATCGGATGGCTGCCATCGAGCGGCAGGAAACAACCTTGATCCGCGTCATACGCTCTGATTTCGCTGGTTTCAATGCTGTAGACCCAGCCATGGATAAACAGCTGACCGTTGGCCATGCGCGAGGCCACCGATGGATGTGTGCGTAGATGCTGCAACTGGGCGATCACATTCTCTTCAGTGAGGATGTGCATGCTTTCGCTTTCGTTGGCGCAATTGCAGTTTTCCTGGACCATGGTTTTCGCCACTTCGGCGTGCCGCAGCCAGGCTTTGACCGTCGGCATTTTTTCCAGGCTCTGGGGGTTGAGTACCGCGCGCATGGCGCCGCAATCGGAGTGGCCGCAAATGATGATGTGTTGCACACCGAGGGCCAGCACCGCGTATTCGATGGCCGTGGAAACGCCGCCGTTCATTTGCCCATAAGGTGGCACAACGTTGCCGACGTTACGGGTCACGAACAAATCGCCCGGGGAGCTTTGGGTAATCAACTCCGGCACGATGCGCGAATCAGCGCAGGTAATGAACATCGCCCGGGGATTCTGGGCCGTGGCGAGTTTCTTGAAGAGCTCTTCCTGCTGCGGAAAGATCTCGTGATGAAAATGCAAAAAGCCGTCAACGATATGCTTCAGCGCTGCATCGGCGGATTCCGCCTCGGGAAGCGCTTGCGCCGACGCAGCCAACGGCTGTTTATCCTTGTCACTCATAATTCATCCTCTTTGACGGAGTCGGGGGAAGTGTCCCGTTTTGTCCGATATGAAGCCAGTGGCTGTTTAAAAAACGTCCAGGTCGTACATCCAGACCCGTCAGTCACTCGATGAACAAGGTAACCGTCGAAACTTAACTCAAACTGAATCAAACGCTCTAGAACGTGTGTTCCAGGTCACAAAAAACGTGACTGCGTAATGGCGCAGTGCCTTTTACCCTACTCAACATTAGACCAATTGTCCCTAAATCAACGACATTTGGCGACCCGGCGGACAGAAGGCTTCGCAATCGAGATTAAACCCTTCGCGGCGATTGAGCCCCAGACGCTTGATGGTCTTGGCGAAGCGTTGGGCCAACAGGTCGGCGAACGGCCCTTCACCACGCATCCGCGCACCGAAACGGCTGTCGTAGAGTTCGCCGCCGCGACTCTGGCGAATCAGGCTCAGCACATGGGCCGCACGCTGCGGGTAGTGGGCGGCCAGCCATTCTTCGAACAGCGGCGCGACTTCCAGGGGCAGGCGCAACATCATGTAGGCCGCGCTCTGGGCTCCCGCCGCGTGGGCTTCGGTGAGCAGGCTTTCAAGCTCGCTGTCATTGATCATCGGAATCATCGGCGAGCACAAGACACCCACTGGAATCCCCGCTTCGCGCATCACCCGGATCGCTCGCAGCCGTGCCTTCGGCGCCGCCGCCCGGGGTTCGAGGATGCGCTTGAGTTCATCGTCCAGGGTAGTGAGGCTGATCATCACCGCCACCAGTCGCTGCTCAGCCAGTTCAACCAGCAAATCCAGGTCGCGCAGGATCAGCGAACCCTTGGTAATGATGGTCACCGGATGCCGGTAACGCAGCAGCACTTCCAGGGTTTGGCGGGTGATCTTGTGTTCGCGCTCGATCGGCTGATACGGGTCGGTGTTGGAGCCCAGATTGATCGGCGCGCATTGATAACCGCGTTTGGACAGTTGCTCTTCCAGCACGTCGGCGGCGTTGGTCTTGGCGATCAGCTTGGTTTCGAAATCCAGCCCCGGTGACATGTCCCAATAGGCGTGGCTGGGCCGCGCGTAGCAATAGATGCAGCCGTGCTCGCAGCCGCGATAGGGATTGATCGAACGGTCGAAGGGTAGATCCGGCGAGTTGTTGCGGGTGATGATGGTCTTCGCCGTCTCGATCCGCACTTCGGTGCCCTGGGTGACCGGCGCTTCCTGATACCAGCCGTCATCCTCGGCCACCGAACGGTTCGGCGCGAAGCGGTTGTGCGGGTTGGTGGCGGTGCCGCGGCCGCGTGGTGGAAGAGGAGTGGACATGAAAACGCCTCGATACTGGTTTTATATACAGTAACGAGGCGTTGTTCATCTGGCTAGTGCCGCTGGGCGATCAGTTCTTCTGGGTGACCTGGCCCAGGTCGTCCCCCGAAGTGGTTTTCATATCATCCTCGCGCAGGTCGGCCACGGTGCTCGCCTTGACCGGCGCACCTTTGTTGCCCCAACTGCCACGGATGAAACTGACCACATCCGCCACTTCCTGATCTGACAAACGCCAGGCAAACCCAGGCATGGTGAAGGTTGACGGTGCCGTATGCGTGGCCGGCAAGGTGCCGCCCTTGAGCACGATGTGAATCAGCGACGTCGGGTCGTCCGACTGCAACACCGGGTTGCCCGCCAGCGCCGGGAACACCCGCGTATAGCCATGGCCGTCCGTCCGGTGACAGGCCGCGCAGTTGTCGATGTACACCGAGGCGCCAGGCTGGCTGTCGTCACCCTTCCACAGTGCCTGGGCGACTTGCTTGTCGTACTGGTGCGGCTTGTCGTTCGGGTCGTTGGCCGGTAGCGACTTGAGGTAGCGGGCAATCGCCGTCAGGTCCGCATCGGTCATGTACTGCATGCTGTGGGTCACCACATCGCTCATGCCGCCGAATACTGCGCTGCGGTCGCTGCGTCCGGTCTTGAGGAACTGCACCAATTGCTCCTCGCTCCAGCTGCCGAGGCCATCCTTGTGGTCGCCCCTCAGACTTTTCGCGATCCAGCCTTCCAGCGGCGCGCTGCCTGACAGAAACGTACTGCCTTCACCGGCATTCAGGGATTTTTCCTGCATGGTCAGGGCACGCGGCGTATGGCATGCGCCGCAATGTCCCAGACCTTCCACCAGATAAGCCCCACGACTGACGACGGCATCTTCACCGTCCGGCGCCTTGTAGTCGGCTACGGCCGGAGCAAACAGCCAGCGCCAGCCCATGAGCGGCCAACGCATGCTCAACGGCCAGGGAATATCGCTGGCCTTGTTCTCCTGCGTGACCGGCGCCACCCCGTGCATGAAATAAGCGTACAAGGCCTGCATGTCAGGTTCGTTGACGCTGGCGTAGGACGGATACGGCATCGCCGGGTACAAGGTGCTGCCATTCTTGGCGACACCGTGGCGCACGGCTTTGTCGAAGTCTTCGAAGCTGTAGTCACCGAGGCCGGTTTTGTCCGGGGTGATGTTGGTGGAGTAGATCGTGCCGATCGGCGTTTCCATCGGCAGGCCGCCGGCGAACGGCTTGCCGTCCTTGGCGGTGTGACAGGCCACGCAGTCACCGGCACGGGCCAGGTATTCGCCTTGTTTGATCAGGTTTTGATCAACTTCAGCCGCGTTGATCGAGGCGCTGCCGAGCAGCGCGAAGGTCGCGATAACAAGTGCTTTCATGGTTATCGCTCCTTATGCCTGAACCAGCGGGCCGGGGTTTTTCAGGTACTGCTCGCGGATCGCCCGGGCCGACCAATAGGTCAACGCGGCGACCAGGCCTGTAGGGTTGTAGCCCAAGCCTTGTGGGAAAGCCGACGCCCCTGGGACGAATACGTTGTGCACGTCCCAGCTCTGCAAGTAGCGGTTCAGGGCACTGGTTTTCGGGTTGGTGCCCATGATCGCGCCACCATTGAGGTGGGTGGTCTGGTAAGCCGCGGTGTTGAAGTGATCACCGACCTGCTTGCCGATCACCGCGATAGCCTTGGGACCCATGGCTTCGGCGATCTTGCCCATTTTTTCGACCATGAAGCGGTTCATCTTGATGTCGTTTTCCTGCCAGTCGAACGTCATCCGCAGCAGCGGCAAGCCATAGGCATCGCGGTACACCGGGTCGAGATCGAGGTAGTTGCCACGGTAGGACTGATGCGCGCCGTGGGCGTCCATCGACACTTGGTGGGTGTAGTAATCGGCGGTGGCGCGTTTCCAGGCACTGCCCCAGGCCGGGGTGCCTGGCGGGTTGGAAGTCCCGGCAATCGGCCGGCTGCCGGCCTGGTTGACCCACATCGGCGAGCCGCCGACGAAGCCATGCGGGCCGTGATCGAAGTTGTCGGCGTTGAAATCATCGATCGCCACGCCGTTGCCGCCGGCACCGATGAAGTTGTTGGTGTGGGTGTCCTTGTCGAAGAACGCCTTGATCGTGGCCATGTTCTGGTAGGCAAAGTTCTTGCCGACGACGCCTTCGCCGCTGATCGGGTCGTACGGCTTGCCGATGCCCGAGAGCAACATCAAGCGCACGTTATGGAATTGGAAAGCGCCGAGGATCACCAGGTCGGCGGGTTGCTCGATTTCCCGCCCCTGGCCATCGATGTAGGTCACGCCGGTGGCTTTGCTCTTGGTGCTGTCGAGGTTGACCCGCAGCACGTGGGAGTTGGCCCGCAGTTCGAAATTCGGCAGCGGCTTGAGCGCCGGCAGAATGTTCACATTGGGCGATGCCTTGGAGTACATGTAGCAAACGTAACCGCTGCAAAAACCGCAGAAGTTGCACGGCCCCATCTGTGCGCCGTAAGGGTTGGTGTACGGGCCGGAGGTATTGGCCGACGGCAGGTTGTAGGGTTTGTAACCCACGGCTGTGGCGGCTTTCTGAAACAGCTGTGCGGAAACGGTGTTCTTCTGCGATTCCAACGGGAAGTGATTGGAGCGATCCGGTGCGTAGGGGTTGCCGCCCTTGCCTTCACCGACCAGTTGACCGTTCACCGTCCAGGCCTGGCCCGAGGTGCCAAAGACCTTCTCGGCATAATCAAAAAACGGCTCCAGCTCTTCATAGCTGACGCCGAAGTCCTGGATGGTCATGTCCTTGGGGATGAAGTTTTTGCCGTAGCGTTCTTCGTAGTGGCTGCGCATCCGCAGCTCGATTGGATCGACGCGAAAGTGCACGCCCGACCAGTGCAGCCCCGCGCCACCCACGCCATTGCCGGGCAGGAACGCACCAAGTTGGCGGTTCGGCAGGGCGATGTCATTCACGCTATGGCGAATGGTCACGGTCTCTTTGGAGATGTCCTGAAAGAGTTTTTTCCGCACGCTGTAGGTGAGTTCGTCGATCACCTGCGGATAGTTACCGTCAGGGTAAGTGTCCTGCATTGGCCCGCGCTCCAGCGCCAGCACGTTCAGGCCCGCTTCCGTCAGCTCTTTGGCCATGATCGCGCCTGTCCAGCCGAAACCGACGATCACTGCGTCGACTTTCTTCATTACCGTTGCCATGGCTTAAGCCCTCTCCCCGCGAATCGAAACTGCCGGGAAGGGGTATTGCTCGTTGCGTTCCACCCAATCCATGAAATCGGCGCGGGCGCCGGGGAAGCCGATCATGGTCCAGCCGACCATGCCTTTGTTGCCGCCGTGGATCGGGTCGCAGAAGAACCCTTCCTTGGTGTTTTGCAGCAGCAGGTTGAAGAAAATCTTCGACGGCACGCTGGCGAATTCGGGTTTTCCGGCTTCGAGCTGCTTCAGCAAATCGTCTCGGGTAGCGCTGTCTTGCTCAGCAAATACTTTGCCATTGAGCGCTTTCGACCAGGCATCCGTGGCAGCAATGCCCAGGCGATAGATCTCTTTGGGTACCAGTTTGCTCTGCCAGCCCATCTCCGCCGGGGCGTCGGCGTTGAACGGTCCTTGCATGAACCACAGGGCGCCGGCGGCGTACGGGGTGTTCATCTGACGGTCGATGTATTCTGGCACGCCAGCTTCCAGGGCGCCTGGCCCTTGGGCATCGTTCGGGATCAGTTGAGCGACGGCGGACTTAATGAACGTCCATTCTTCGGCGGTGAAGTAGGTGGGTTCATAGGCGCTGCTGCTGACAGGTGTTTTGCCGGGGCTGGCAGGCGCCGACTCTGGCGCGGCAAGCAGGACTGAACTGCCCAGCGCGGTGCTGGCGACGGTGACCACCGGGATCAAGGTCAGGGATTTGCGCAAAAACTCACGCCGGGGGTTGTCTCGATCTTGATCAGACATGGGGTGCACCTCATCAGGCATTGACGGTTTTCAGCCATTTCGTAGAACGGCTTTTCGTTTTGGCAGCGACGCGGGTCGGGGCTATCGGTGAATAAGCCACGCATCGGCAAACTTTGGTAACAAATGGTAGCAGCCTAAGTATCAAGATGAACCGATTCAGCTTAAATAAACCGGGCTTTTGCGACGAAAGTAGCCTACGGCGCGATGGATTCACGATTCTTTGACAGGCGGCTCACGGCCCTTTGACCGCTCAAGGCTGAAGCTGAGCGTCATCACTCCGCTTCCTCCTCCACGGTCCCAGCATGTCTAAAACCCGTCTTATCCTTGCGATGTGCCTGTCGCTGGTTGCCCTCTTCACTCTATCGGGGGCCATGGCCGACGACGCCCCCTCACCTCGACCTGCGGAATGGGCGCAGTCGGTGGAGACGAAGTACAACCTCTTTCAGATGTCCCCGACCCTTTACCGCAGCGCCTTGCCCGATAGCGGAATAGTGCCGCTGCTGGAAAATCTCAAGGTTGGAACCGTTATCAACTTCCTGCCTGAATCGGACTCCCGCTGGCTGACCTCGCCTGGCATCAATCAGGTCCAACTGCCTTACCGCACCAATCACGTGGATGACGCGCAGGTACTCGCCGCCCTCCGTGCCATTCAGGTGGCGGAGACCAAAGGCCCGGTGTTGATGCATTGCAAACACGGCTCTGATCGCACCGGCCTGATGGCGGCGATGTATCGGGTGGTCGTGCAGGGCTGGAGCAAGGAAGACGCGCTGAAGGAAATGACCGAGGGCGGTTTTGGCGACAGTACCCATTTCAGGGATGGCGTTCGCTACATGATGCAGGCTGATGCCGACAAACTGCGCACCGCCCTGGCCAATGGTGATTGCAGTACCAGTCCGTTTGCCATGTGCTCGATGAAGAGCTGGTTCAAATCGGCCAATGTCGAGAAGTAGTCAAGCGGACCACCGCCCACACCGTGGCGGCATGGACGGCGGTTATCGACTTAGTGTTGCTCGTCGGGCTTTTTCTTCAGTTTCGGGTTCGGGAAGAATTGCACTGCCTGAACCTTGGCGTCCGGCACTTTCAGCGCCGAGACGTTGACCCGCGTGCCCAATTCCTTGGGCACCGACAGGCCTTGTTCATTGAGCGTGTCGGAATAACCGCAGGCCACGCACTCACGGTGCGGGACCTCGTCTTCGTTCCACATCATCAACTTGTCCGGCTCGCTGCACGCCGGGCAGACCGCCCCGGCGATAAAGCGTTTTTTGGTGATCACAGGCCCCTCGCTCATGCTGCCGCGTCCTCACTCAGGCCGCTATGGCGCAAGAGTGCGTCAATCGATGGCGCACGGCCACGGAAGTCGACGAACAGCACCATCGGTTCCTGGGAACCACCGCGCGCCAGGATCGCTTCGCGGAACGCGCGGCCGGTTTCGGCATTCAGCACGCCGTCTTCTTCGAACTTCGAGAAAGCATCGGCGGACAGCACTTCAGCCCACTTGTAGCTGTAATAACCCGCCGCGTAACCGCCGGCGAAGATGTGGGCGAAGCTGTTCGGGAAGCGGTTGTAGGCCGGTGGACGCATCACCGAGACTTCGTCGCGCACGCCTTCGAGCACTTGCGCCACGCTGCGGCCGTCGCCGTGGGTGGCGTGCAGTTCGAAGTCGAACAGCGAGAATTCCAATTGGCGGACCATCATCAGGCCGGACTGGAAATTCTTCGCCGCGAGCATTTTGCCCAGCAGGTCCTGAGGCAGCGGCTCGCCGGTTTCGTAGTGACCGGAAATCAGCGCCAGGCCTTCCGGCTCCCAGCACCAGTTTTCCATGAACTGGCTTGGCAACTCGACCGCATCCCACGCCACGCCGTTGATGCCGGACACGCCAGCATGCTCAACGCGGGTCAGCAGGTGATGCAGGCCGTGGCCGAATTCGTGGAACAGGGTGGTGACTTCATCGTGGGTCAGCAGCGCAGGTTTGCCGCTGTCGGCCGGGGTGAAGTTGCACACCAGGTTCGCCACCGGACTCTGCAGCACGCCGCCAGCGGTGCGACGACGGTCGCGGGCGCCGTCCATCCACGCGCCGCCACGCTTGTTGGCGCGGGCATAAAGGTCGAAGAAGAAGCGGCCGACGTGCTGGCCGTTTTCCTTGATCTCGAACAGGCGAACGTCCGGGTGCCAGGTGTCGAAACCTTTCTGCTCGGCAATCTCGATGCCGTATAGACGCTGAACAATGGCGAACAGGCCGCCCAGTACTTTGTCGATCGGGAAGTAGGCGCGCAGGGCTTCCTGGGCAACGCTGTAACGCTGTTCACGGAGTTTTTCACCGTAGAAACCGCTGTCCCAGCTTTGCAGGTCCGGGCAGCCTTGTTCGGCGGCGTAGGCCTTGAGTTGGTCCAGGTCCTGAGCGGCGAACGGCTTGCTGCGCTTGGCCAGGTCACGTAGGAAACTGAGGACTTGATCGCTGGATTCAGCCATTTTGGTCGCCAGACTCAGCTCCGAGAAGCTGGCGAAACCCAAGAGTTTTGCCAGCTCCTGACGCAGGTCGAGGATTTCTTCCATGACCGGGCCGTTATCGTTCTGACCGGCATTCGGGCCTTGGTCCGACGCACGGGTGCAGTAGGCGGCGTAGACTTCTTCGCGCAGGGCGCGGTCATGGGCGTAGGTCATCACCGCGTAGTAGCTCGGGAATTCCAGGGTGATCAGGAAGCCTTCCAGGCCTTTGGCCTGTGCCGCAGCGGCCATTTGCGCCTTGGCCGAATCGGTCAGGCCGGCAAGAGCGGTTTCGTCGGTAACGTGTTTGGTCCAGGCCTGGGTGGCGTCGAGCAACTGGTTGGAGAAACGGCTGCCCAGCTCCGACAATTTACTCTGTACTTCGGCGTAACGCTTCTGCTCAGCTTCCGGCAGGTCGATACCCGATAGACGGAAGTCACGCAGGGCGTGTTCCAGGATAGTTTTCTGCGCCACGTCAAAACCGGCGGCTTCCGGGCTGTTGGCCAAGGCTTCGAAGGCCTGGAACAGTTCGCGGTTCTGGCCCATCTCGGTGGAGTAGGCGCTCAGGGCCGGCAGGCAAGACTCGTAGGCTTCACGCAATTCAGCGCTGTTGCACACGGCATTCAAGTGGCTGACCGGGCTCCAGGCGGCGCCCAGGCGATCATTGAGTTCGTCCATCGCCAGCACCAGGCCGGCCCAGGTCGGTTGTTTGCCCTGGGTTTTGAGGATCTCGATAATGGCGGCGCGGTTGTCAGCCAGGATCTGTTCAATGGCCGGTTGCACGTGCTCGGCGCGGATCGCCGAGAACGGCGGCAGGTCGTAGGACTGCAAAAGAGGGTTGTTCACGCTCACGGTTGGCACCTTGGCTGGAAGAAACATGCGGCCATCTTAATTACAATCGACGCTCACCGCAGCTATCAGCGACAGAGAGAGAACCTATCGTGACCCTTCGCAAGTATCTGAACCACACGCCGCTACTGGGCAAAGGCGCTTTTGTCGACGGCTCGGCGGTGGTGATCGGCGACGTCGAAATCGGCGAAGACAGCTCCGTCTGGCCGCTGACGGTGATCCGCGGCGACATGCACCGCATCCGCATTGGTGCGCGCACCAGCGTCCAGGATGGCTGCGTGTTGCACATCACCCACGCCGGGCCGTTCAACCCGGATGGCTTTCCGTGTTTGATCGGCGATGACGTGACCGTCGCTCACAAAGTCATGCTCCACGGCTGCTCGGTGGGCAGCCGGGTGTTGATTGGCATGGGCAGCATCGTCATGGACGGTGCGGTGGTCGAGGACGATGTGATCATCGGCGCCGGCAGCCTGGTGCCGCCGGGCAAGCGCCTGGAAAGCGGTTTCCTGTACGTCGGCAGCCCGGTGAAACAGATCCGCCCGCTGACTGACAAGGAACAGGCCTTTTTCACCTACAGCGCGGCGAACTACGTGAGGCTCAAGGACCTGCATTTGGCTGAAGGCTACGACCAGCTCTGAACCGTCCCACTATTGCCCAGGATTTTTCATGCATTACCAAACTGTTCTGTTCGACCTCGATGGCACCCTGACCGACCCGCGCGAGGGCATTACCCGTTCGATCCAGTTTGCGTTGGCCAAACTGGGCATCGATGAACCCGACCTGACCAAGCTCGAACACTTCATCGGCCCGCCGCTGTTGCAGGCGTTCATGCAGTTCTACGAATTCGACGAGCCGAAGGCGTGGGAAGCGGTGAATTTCTATCGCGAGCGCTTCAAAGTCACCGGCCTTTATGAGAACCGCGTGTTCGACGGCGTTACACCGCTGTTGGAAACCCTGAGCGGGCAAGGACGACAGCTCTTTATCGCCACGTCAAAACCCTGGGTGTTCGCCCGCGAGATTGCCCGGCACTTCGACTTCGCCAGGCACTTCAAAGTGATTTACGGCAGTGAATTGGACGGGACACGAACCAATAAAGTCGAATTGATCGCCCATTTAATCGCCGAGGAAGGCCTCGACCCGGCCCAGACCCTGATGATTGGCGACCGCAAACACGATTTGATTGGCGCCCGGAGCAATGGCCTGGACGCCGCGGCGGTGGGTTATGGGTTTGGCAGCCGGGAAGAACTGAGCGCCGAAACACCGGCTTATCATTTCGAAACGCTGGAAGAGATGCATCAGGCGTTTTTGCGGCGTTAATCAGTACGCCTTCGCGGGCAAGCCTCGCTCCTACAGATATCAGTGACCTGTAGGAGCGAGGCTTGCCCGCGAAGAGGCCGGATCAGCCAGCGCTACTCCCTGATCCTGCCAACACTTTTAATGCTGCCTTGCGCTCCGCAACCGGCAACCCACCCAGCTTCTCAACCTCGGCATAAAACCTCACCCAATCCCCATCAACCTGCCTGAACAACGCCGCAAACGCCGGCACCCACTGGTCATACAAACCAAACGGCAGCAGCCTGGCATTGTTCATCGGCGCGTTGATCCACGCGTCATAGCGTTTATCCCCGGCCCATCGGCTGTCACGCATCGCCCGATAATCGCTGCGTAGCCTTTCGAATTCTTCGACTTTGCGTTGGCGCATCTGCTCGGCGGCCATGGGTTGTGCGTATAGGCGTTCAAGGCGTGCGCGGGTGTCCAGAATCAGTTGGATGAACTGATCGCGCTGCTGCATCAGCGCGCCATTGTCCGGGGCGAGCCCGCGGCTGGCGCGCCATTGGCGGGTGCCTTCCTGCTCAACGAACGTGGCGAAGGATTCGTTGAACTCGGTGTCGTCCTTCACATAAACACGCTGATGCGCCAGTTCATGAAAGATCAGCGTGGCCAGCCGTTCATCGCCCCAGTTCATCATCGAGCTAATGATCGGATCGTTGAACCAGCCCAGCGTCGAATAGGCCTCGACCCCGCCAATCGACACGTCCATGCCTTCCAGCTGCTGCAACGCCGCTTCACCCCGGGCCGCGCTCTGGCTGTAATAGCCGCGATAGGCGACGCAACCGGCGATGGGGAAGCAGTGGTTTTGCGGCTTTAGGGAAAACTCCGCCGTGGCGAAGACATTCCAGACGACGTACGGCCGGCCAATGTCGGCGTACAAACGGTAACTTTGGTTGTCCGGCAGGTGCAGTTGCTCGCTGGCGAATACCCGGGCCTTTTGCGACTGGGCCAGATGCGCACGCAGTTTTGGATCGCGTTGGGGATCGGCAATCACTTGGGAAACCGGCTCCCGGGCCCGCAGCAATTGCAGCTGCCCCTCGGCCAATTGGCCGTAGTAGCCGACGCTGGCGCAACCGTTGAGCAACAAAAACAACACACCCGGAAACAAAACGCGCAAAACGCGATCAAGTAACCCAAGGCTTGGAAGCGGCCTGATCAAAATAAGAACATCCCTGGAAAGTCTGCCCACAAGACTATCCCGCCACACTGGAGCTCCGCTATGCGCAAGTTGATGCTGACAGGGGGCCTGCTGACGCTGGCCGGCTGTGCCGGATTCGGAATGCCCGACCCGGATCCGAACCAGGCGTGGATCGACCTGAATTCAAAGCAGGAAGACGCCGCGCTGCAAGCGCTGAAGGTCGACGACAAGGCCGCCACTGACAAACGCTTCTTCGAAGTGCAGCCCGGCAGCCATGAACTGAAGGTTCGCTACCAGTTCGCCGTGCAGCCCACCAACATCGGCACCGACGCCGAGCCGCTGTGGCGCGATTGCCAGTTGAGTGTGAAATTCAAGGATTTCAACGCCGGTGAGCGTTATCAGCTGCAAGCGGGGAATATCGGTTTCCGGCCCTGGGCCAAGCTCTACGACCAGCAGCGCAAAGTGATCGGGCAGGGCACCCCGGCAGGCTGCCAACGCACGTGATCGGCGTTATGCTGAATGCCCAATCCTCGGGACATTCATCATGCGCAGGTTCTTGCTATTGCTCAGTGCGGGCGTTATTGCCGGTTGCGTAAGCCCGTTGCCCAGCGTCAATCCGCAGATGGCGTGGATTGACCTCGCGACCCCGACGCCGGGCGGCAAATTACTGATGGCGGAGCGCTTGGATAATCAGCGCCTGACTGATGGGCGATTCTTCCAGGTAACCCCTGGCAGCCACGAACTGACAGTGCGTTTCGACTTCGAAACGTTTGCCGGAGGGCTGGGGATGCTGAGCGATCCGCAGGAGCGGTTGTGCTACATGACCGTGCCTTATGATCACTTTGAGGCCGGCCAGCACTATCGACTGGAAGGACGCTCCCTGTCCTTTACCCCGAGCGCCCGACTGATAAACGCCAAGGGTCAGATCGTCGCCACGGAGCGGCAGATCAACTGCGTGCCGTAGACCAATCAGCGATCGTTCCTTTGGTAGATGACGGCTTTGGTGCCATTCTCACAGGTGCCAACGATCATGGCGGCGTCGTGCTTGTCGGCTTCCTCTTTCGTGACAATCTCCAATGTGTAGGAGGGCACGGAGTTAGCCTGAATCTTCAATTCAATCTCATTCTTGAGTTCTTCACATGATTTCGGTGCCGCCAGGGCCGAAGTGGCCAACGCGCAACAGATAATCGCCAAGGCAAAACGTTTCATGGTTGAAGCTCCCTTGAGGCAGCGCGCAGGTTGATGCGCTTTTGGCTGCTGTCATTTATTCGACCACAGTTTCGCCAGTCAGGTTTTGTTTCAGCGCAAAAAAGATCGCAGCCGTCGCCAGCCCCAAGTCATCTGTAGGCGCTGCCGAAGGCTGCGATCTTTTCATTCCATCTTCGATTTAGCTAACCAGCGTCGCATCCAGGCTGATCTTCGCATTCAGCACTTTGGATACCGGGCAGCCTTCTTTGGCCTTGTTGCTCAGCTCCTCAAATTGCGCCTGGGTCGCCCCCGGAATTTTCGCCTTGAGGATCAGTTTCACCGCCGTGATCGCGAAACCACCGTCTACCTGATCCAGCGTGACCTCGGCATTGGTATCGATGCTGTCAGCCTTGAGGCCGGCGTCGCCGAGGATCATCGAAAACGCCATGGAGAAACAGCCTGCGTGGGCCGCGCCGATCAGCTCTTCCGGATTGGTGCCCTTGCCGCCTTCGAAACGTGCCTTGAAGCCGTAGGGCGCTTCTCTGAGGACACCGGTTTCCGTGGAAATCGAACCGATGCCGGTTTTCAGATCACCTTCCCAATGAGCCGATGCTTTCTTCGTGATAGCCATGTCTGCCTCCTCAAGATCCGGCGCGGAACGTCGCGCCTTCGTGGTTTTCGGTTGCTAAGGGTTCTGAGGATAGAAGACTTGGCAAAGTTCACCTTGTCGGATCAAACCGCTTATCTGGTAAGCAAATTCGTCTGTGCTATTGAAACTCGGGTATATGCCCTCATTGCATAGGGAACGCTTTTAGACTCGGCAGGTTTTCGTTCGTGAAAAAACCTGCGCCCCCATTGGAGAAGCAGGTTTATGAAACGACTGTCCGATATCAAGTACTCCACTCTCGACCTGGTGCCCGTGCGCGAGAACGGCAGCGCGGCCCAGTCGCTGCGCAATTCCCTGGACCTGGCCCAGCACGTTGAAAAATTTGGCTACAACCGTTTCTGGGTGGCCGAACACCACAACATGGACGGCATCGCCAGTTCCGCGACCTCGGTTTTGCTCGGTTACCTGGCGGGCGGCACCTCGACCATTCGCGTCGGTTCCGGTGGCGTGATGCTGCCCAATCACGCGCCCTTGGTGATCGCCGAACAGTTCGGCACCCTTGAAAGCCTGTACCCCGGCCGTATCGACCTGGGCCTGGGCCGCGCACCGGGTTCCGATCAGATGACCGCCCGCGCGCTGCGTCGTGAGCGCTCCGGCAGCGCCGACGAGTTCCCGGAAGACGTGGCAGAACTGATGCGCTACCTCGGCCCACGCACGCCGGATCAGCGGATCATCGCGATGCCGGGCACTGGCACCAACGTCCCGGTCTGGCTGCTGGGTTCGAGTCTGTTCAGTGCGCAACTGGCCGGTGAGCGCGGATTGCCGTACGCCTTCGCCTCGCATTTCGCACCGCGTTTCATGCACGAGGCGATTCGCGTCTACCGCAATCACTTCAAGCCTTCAGCGGTGTTGGACAAGCCCTACGTGATGCTCGGCGTGCCACTGGTGGCTGCCGACACCGACGAGCAGGCCGATTACCTGGCGACCTCGGTCTACCAGCGAATTCTTGCGCTGATGCGTGGCCAGAGCCTGGTGCAACGGCCGCCGGTGAAAACCATGGACGGCCTGTGGTTGCCCCATGAGAAAGAAGCGGTTGGCGATTTCCTCGGCCTGGCCATGGTCGGCAGCCCACAGAAAATCCGCGCCAAACTGGACGTGTTGATCGAGCAGACCCAGGCCGATGAGCTGATTTTCACCTGCGACCTGTATGAACACGCCGATCGTGTGCATTCCTACGAGTTGCTGGCGCAGGTCATGAAGGGCTGACGCTCAAACGACGGGCATAAAAAAGCCGACGCATTGTGTCGGCTTTTTCATTTGTGCAGAAATCAGCCTACTTGGTGTAGACGATGACTTTGGTGCCTTTCTCACAAGTGCCGACGACTTTTCCGCCAGCCGCTGTGCCTTTATCGGCAATTTCCAGCGAATAACCGGCAACGCCCTTGGCATCCAGTTTCGCGGCGATTTCGGCTTTCAGCTCTTCGCACGACTTGCCGTCAGCAAAGGCTGTTCCTGCAAGGCTCAACAAACCTACTGCCAAAATAAACTTCTTCATCGGTCGCATTCCCTGGTCGGATCAATAGGGGCACCCGGCGATCAGCCAGGTGCACACATGTAGCGCTTTGCCATTCCCTATGGCATTCGGCCAGCGCGCAAGTTCAGAAGACTAGCTCAAACTCAGCTACTGGCAATCCTGAACCCGACTTTGAGCGTCACCTGGAAGTGGGCAGCCTTGCCATCCTTGATGTGGCCGCGGGTTTCGGTCACTTCGAACCATTCCAGATGCTTGAGGCTTTTACTGGCTTCGGCCAGCGCGTTGTTGATCGCATCTTCGATGCTGGTAGGGGACGAGCCGACCAGCTCGACTTTCTTGTAGGTGTGATGGTCAGTCATGGCGTTCTCCTTGGGGTATGAAATACAGCCTAGCAGTGATTTTTCGTATTACTTCTGTCGCCCATTCCCACACCGAAGTTCAGATTTACTGCACTTTCTCGAACCCCTGAAGTCCCAACCAACACACGCTACTCATCACCAATGAAGGAGAGCCACCATGGCCAACACCTCTTTACGTAAAGCCTCATTGCAAAGCATGGAAGCCGAGATCGAGAGTCTTCTCAAGTCGCTGGAAAGCCTGAAGGACGATGCCTCGGACGAGTCGCGTAAAACCCTCAAGGCCCTCAAAAGCAACGCCGAGAGCGCGCTGAAGCATTCGCGTCATCTGCTCGCCGATGCCTATGAAGAAGTGAAAGTGAAAACCCGCGAAACCGGGATCGCCACTCGGGACTACGCCCAGGAACACCCTTGGACTACAGCCGGTGTCGCCGTGGGTGCACTCGGCCTGCTCGCGGCTTACCTGTTGTGCAAACGCGGCGACTAATCCGCTTGGCGCAGCTCGTTTTTGAGCCATTGCGCCAACTGCCGAGCGCGTCCGTCCGCGGCGCGCTTGGGTAGCCAAAGCGCCAGTTGCGCCGGGGTTTCACAGAAACCCCACGGCGCGACCAGGCGACCGGCCTTCAAATCCTCGGCCACCAGCGGCTCAGGGGCAATCGCCACACCCAGCCCCGCCACCGCCGCTTCCAGCAAATAATACAAATGCTCAAAACCCTGACCGAACTTCAATGCCTTGGCGTCGAGGCCGCTTTGCTGTGCCCAGCTCGGCCAAGCTTGAGGGCGTGAGGTGGTGTGCAGCAGCGGCTCGGCCAACAACGCGCTTGCCGGCGCCTGCAGCAGCCTTTGGTAACCGGCGAAGCGCGGGCTCATGACCGGGCCGATACGTTCGCTGGCCAGTTCGTAGACCTGCATGTCCGCCGGCCAGGGCGGCTCGGCAAATACCAGCAAGGCGTCCAGCCCCGGCCGTCGAGGGTCAAGAT
Organism: Pseudomonas sp. ADAK2; assembly: GCF_012935755.1. GTDB lineage: Bacteria > Pseudomonadota > Gammaproteobacteria > Pseudomonadales > Pseudomonadaceae > Aquipseudomonas. Next base: position 4,367,816 of record NZ_CP052862.1, on the reverse strand, counting down.
CGCCTTCCCCGGCCGACAGGTGCAAGCGCAGGTCCGGCAGGTCCGCATTCAATCGTCCGAGGCGCGGGATGAACCAGCGCGCGAGCAAACTCCCGGAGCAGCCAAGCACGAACGGCGCATCGGCGGTGCTTTGGGTCAATTCGGCACAAACGGTGCGCAAGCGCTCAAACGCTTCAGTGCTGGTGTCACGCAGACGAATGCCGGCATCTGTGAGTTTAAGGCCGCGCCCGTCCTTGATGAACAGGCTGACGCCAAGGTGTTCTTCAAGCACCTTCAATTGCCGGCTGACCGCCCCGTGGGTGACGTGCAGCTGTTCGGCAGCCTGGCTGACGCTGTTCAGGCGGGCAGTGGCTTCGAAGGCGCGAAGGGCGTTCAGCGGAGGGAGGTCGTGGCTCATGGGATCTGTGAGTTTTCCTGACAGGTTGCAGCGATCTTATCGGTTTTCAGCTCGGGACGTCAGGGGTAGAGTGAGCGTCATTGTCATCTCACGAATCCAACTGGAGCGACCCATGACCCAGACTAATCTGCGCAACGGCCCCGACGCCAACGGCCTGTTTGGCTCGTTCGGCGGCCGTTACGTCGCCGAAACCCTGATGCCGTTGATCCTCGACCTGGCCCGTGAATACGAACTGGCGAAGGAAGATCCTGCCTTCAAAGAAGAATTGGCCTACTTCCAGCGCGACTACGTCGGACGTCCAAGCCCTCTTTATTACGCTGAACGCCTGACCGAGTTCTGTGGCGGCGCGAAGATTTACCTCAAGCGCGAAGAGCTGAACCACACCGGCGCGCACAAGATCAATAACTGCATCGGCCAGATCCTGCTGGCGCGGCGCATGGGCAAGAAACGCATCATTGCCGAGACCGGCGCTGGCATGCACGGCGTGGCGACTGCCACCGTGGCCGCGCGTTTTGGCCTGGATTGCGTGATTTACATGGGCACCACTGACATCGAACGTCAGCAGGCCAACGTATTCCGCATGAAGTTGCTGGGCGCTGAAGTGATCCCGGTAGTGGCCGGCACCGGCACCCTGAAAGACGCGATGAACGAAGCCCTGCGTGACTGGGTGACCAACGTCGACAGCACCTTCTATCTGATCGGCACCGTCGCCGGTCCGCATCCTTACCCGGCCATGGTTCGCGACTTCCAGGCCGTGATCGGCAAGGAAACCCGTACTCAACTGCAAGACCAGGAAGGCCGCCTGCCGGACAGTCTGGTGGCGTGCATCGGCGGCGGTTCCAACGCCATGGGCCTGTTCCACCCGTTCTTGGACGACACGAGCGTCGAGATCATCGGCGTCGAAGCCGCCGGCTACGGCATCGAAACCGGCAAACACGCCGCCAGCCTGAACGGCGGTGTACCAGGTGTGTTGCACGGCAACCGCACCTTCCTGTTGCAGGACGACGACGGCCAGATCATCGACGCGCACTCGATCTCCGCCGGCCTCGATTATCCGGGCATCGGCCCTGAACACGCCTGGTTGCACGACATCGGCCGCGTCCAGTACACCTCGGTGACTGACGACGAAGCCCTCGACGCATTCCACAAATGCTGCCGCCTGGAAGGGATTATTCCCGCACTGGAAAGTGCCCATGCCCTGGCCGAAGTATTTAAACGGGCACCGAATCTGCCAAAGGATCACCTGATGGTGGTCAACCTGTCCGGCCGTGGCGATAAAGACATGCAAACCGTGATGCACCACATGGAACAATCCCAGCAGGAGAAACACTGATGAGCCGCCTGCAAACACGTTTTGCTGAACTGAAAGAACAGAATCGCGCTGCCCTGGTGACCTTCGTCACCGCCGGCGACCCGAGCTACGACACCTCCCTGGCAATCCTCAAAGGCTTGCCCGGTGCTGGCGCCGACGTGATCGAGCTGGGCATGCCCTTCACCGATCCGATGGCCGACGGCCCGGCGATCCAGTTGGCCAACATCCGCGCCTTGGGCGCCAAGCAGAACCTGGCGAAAACTCTGCAAATGGTTCGCGAGTTCCGTGAAGGCAATACCGAGACGCCGCTGGTGCTGATGGGTTACTTCAACCCGATCCACATGTACGGCGTGCCGCGTTTCATCGCTGACGCCAAAGAGGCTGGTGTTGACGGTCTGATCGTGGTTGATCTGCCGCCCGAGCATAACGGCGAGCTGTGCGACCCGGCTCAGGCTGCGGGCCTGGACTTCATTCGCCTGACCACGCCGACCACTGACGATGTGCGCTTGCCGACTGTTCTGAACGGCAGCTCCGGCTTCGTCTACTACGTGTCGGTCGCCGGTGTGACCGGTGCCGGTGCGGCAACGTTGGAACACGTAGAAGAAGCGGTCGCCCGTCTGCGTCGCCACACCGACCTGCCAATCAGCATCGGTTTCGGTATCCGCACACCGGAGCAAGCGGCCTCCATCGCGCGTCTGGCCGACGGTGTGGTGGTGGGTTCGGCCTTGATTGACCACATCGCCAATGCGTCGACGCCGGATCAAGCCATCGATGGTGTGTTGAGTCTTTGCGCAGCGTTGTCCGAGGGCGTGCGTAAGGCCCGGGTCAGTTGAAGGTAAAGTTCTTGATACAGAGGAATTAGCGCCTCGCAGCACACACTAATCAGCAAGACCGAGGGTTTCAGGACTACGTTCTGAAGCCCTTTTTGCTGTATGTGCAGTGAGGAAACTCCCCGATGAAAATGCCGAAACGTCTGATTGCCAGCCTGGGCGTACTGATGCTCAGTGCGACCCCGTTGCTGCACGCCAGCGCCGATCAGCGCGACGATCACGACCACGGCGGCCCGCAGCAGGGCCAACACGATAACCGCGGTGACAATCGCGGTGATGATCACCGCGGTCCGCAAGACAATCATCGTGGTGGTCCGCCGCCACGGGATTTTGGCCCGGTGCGTCAGAGCATTCATGACAATCATGGTTATTTCGTTCGCGGGGCGCCGCCACCTCCAGGCATTCGTCTGGAACGTGGCCGGCCGTTGCCTCATGGTTATTATGGCGAGCGCCTGGATAATCGCGCGTTGTCGCATCTGCCGTATTACCAGGGCTACGAATGGCGTCGGGCCGGTAGCGACATTGTGTTGATCGCGGTAGGGACGGGGATTGTTTATGAGATTCTGGATAACGTGTTGAACTGATCGATCCCATCTTTGCAGGCTGAGCACAGCTTATGTAGCAGCTGGCGAAGCCTGCGTTCGGCCGCGAAGCAGTCGCAAACCATCCAACTCGGTCTGTCTGACGTACCGCAGCGTCTGATTTTACGACTGCTTCGCAGCCGAACGCAGGCTTCGCCAGCTGCTACAAGTTCCTGCGGTGATTGGGTCAGGGCAGTTCTAAACCGCCCGCCGCCTTATGCAACGCCCGCAAATGCTCGCCAACCTGCTTCAGGTTGGCTTCATTGGCTGCAATCTCCGCCGCACGGGCCGGTTCAAGCAGCGCACGCACTTCCTTATCCAGATCCCCGGTCAGCGACTGCAACTGTTTCTGACGCAGGCTGCTTTCCGCTTCCAGTCGCTCCGACTCGCTCGGCTGGGGCAAACCATAACCGCCGGAACCGAGCAATTCGGCTGGGCGGCTGAGGAAGCCGCTGTTGGCGAGAATCTGCTGCAAGGTCGCGTTGGCCTTGTCCATGCCGCCGTTCTTCAGTTCGCGAGCACCCAGATAGCGCTGCTTCACTTCATCCTGGGCCAACTGCAGTTGGCGGCGGAAACTGGCTTGCTCCAGCAACAGCAACGCTGCACTGGTGCGCAGATCCGCCTGATCGATCCATTGCCGACGATCTTCGGCGCTCAATGACAGCCAGTCTTCGACGGTGACCTGCTTGATCGGCAAGTGTTTCTTCAGCACTTCGAACATCGCCTGGTAGCGATCGCGGAAGGAGTCGAAGCGATAACCCAGGCGCAAGGCTTCGCGCGGGTCATCCAGTACGCTGGTGTCCGCCAGTCCGCGGCCCTTGAGGACTTCCAGCAAGCCGTTGGGCATGATGCTGTCCAGACCCGTCAACTGCGCGTTGTTGCTGCCACTGCGCAGCAATTTCAGGCTTTCCACCGCGCAATTGTTGGAGAGGAAGAAGTAGTTGCCGTCGTAACTCCAGTGCATCTCCGCTGCGTGTTCCACCACTTCTTCGATTTCGGTGCGCGAGAGATTCAGCGGTACCGAAGCCAGGCTGCGCAGTTCGGTCTTGGTGTATTCGTCGATCACTTGGGCCAGCGGCAGGACAAACAGGCGCGACGGGTATTTGCCGACCAGGCCGTCCCAACTCGATAACTGCACGTCACCGACGAAAGCGCGGTAGGACAGCACCAGGTGCTGATCCAGGTCCAGTCGGCAATCCGGCCCACGTGGGCGGCCCGGGGCGCAAATCACCAGGCGCAACATGCTGTGGCCCCAGCGGCTGACCCAGTTCTGATTGGCTTCGGCCAGCAAGTAGTCGACGGCGTAAACCCGTTCCGGGTCGACCTGGCCCAACGGCGTCTTGGCGAAATCGTTGCCGGCATTAAGGAAGGCGAAGGATTTGGCGCAGGTGTCTTTGGCGGCGGGCGCCCAGCCGAAATGATCTTTGTAGTAGCGGTACAGCGCAGGACGACGGCAGGCATAGCTTGGGTCGAGGAGGAAATACTCCATGTTGACCGCCACGAACTCCTTGGGATTGGTCGTCTCGTAGATGTCCGGGCTGCGCGCGACTTGCCGATTGTGCGCTTCGCGTTCGCCACGACGACCGACGTATTGTGGCCAGCCAGCCAGGTCCAGCAGGCGCGGATCGTCACTTAGGGTAAAGCGCCGCGCGGTCTGACCGCGGCATTGATCGGGAATACCGATCAGCCCGGAGCTGCTGTTGCGCCGGCTGCAACGCTGTATCAGCGTGCGCTCGGCGTCCGGCCACAGACGCGAGCGATCATAAATGTGGGTGAGTTCGTGCAGGACCGTGGCGAGCATTTCCCGGCGCACGGTGCCGTGGGGGCGATACGTCTTTTTTGTCGCGGCGCTGCCGTCGGTGAGGCTGGCGAGCAGGTTGCGATTGAGGTCGAGTTCGGACACCAGCGAAGCCTGGCCGTAGGCATTGCCGGGCATGTCGTCGGTCCAGCCGACATCGATGCGCCGATCCAGTTGCTCGACGAAACGCGGCGGCAACGCCTTCATGGCTTCATCGAGCAGCGCCTGGCTGGCCTGCACTTGCGCGGGGCTCAGACCGTCGGTCTTGAGGCGTAATTGCAGGCTGGCCTGGGCGGTGTTGCCGAGCAGCAACACCATCCCAGCCAGCAGCCAGGCGTTGAGCGACCTCACAGTGCGAGGATGGCTTCGGCGAGAACCTGATCACTGGCGTCACGGGCTTCCGGCACGCGGGTGCGCAATGTATTGAAGGCGGCTTCCAGGTGCGCGCCACGAATATCGCCGTCGCTGGCGATAAAGCTCGCCGCATCGTCATGGGCTTCGCGGACGATTTTCGAATCGCGAATGGACGTGGTGGTATCGGACGTGAAGTCGAGTGTGCGCTGGGTGGCGCGAATCAGGATATTACTGGTGGCAACCAGGGTGTGTGCCTGGGCCACGTCGGCCAACAACAGCAGGCCAAGGGTGGCAGCAATCAGCGGGCTACGCATGGAACGACTCCGGAGGAACGATGATAACTATTGGACGAGAATTGCCTGTGCCAGTTCAAGGTCGCTGGCATGAAGTTTTGGCTGGGTCCGACGCAGATAATTCAGGGCGGATTCCAGTTGCGCTCCTCGTAGTTGGCCGTCACTGGCGATGAATGCCGCAGCGTCATCCTGAGCGGCGATCAGCAGTTTATGGTCGAAGGGCGCGGAGGTCACCATGCTTGTGGCGTAACCACTGACGACGGTGCCTTGGGTAGACAGGTTAAAGGCGTCGAAGGCATGGGCCGAGCCCGACCAGGAGGCCGCAACAATTACTTGCGTGAGCAACAGTTTTGAAAGAAAACGCATGAGACTCGATAGCTGAAAGCGAGTCCCAAGGCTAGCGCAATGCCCGGGCTAGAGCCAGCGCCGAAACATTGGGACACGTTGGATGTGTCCCACTGTTGAGCTGACGCTTAGATGGCCAGGATGGCCTGGGCCAACTGTGCGTCGGTCGCGTTCAGTTGAGGCGCCTGGTGGCGGATTTCGTCGAACGCGCTTTCCAGTTTCACGCCACGGATATCGCCGTTGCTGGCGACAAAGCTGGCGGCATCATCCCGCGCAGCGCGCACAATTTTATTGTCGCGTAGCGAAGAAGAGACATCGGAGGTCGCATCGGAACTGGATTTGAGGGCGCCAACGACGGCGTCGGTGGTCACGATAAAACTGGTGGCGTGGGCATTGGCAGCCACGGCGAGCAGGGCTGCGGCGCTCAGCAGACGAAGACGGGACATGGGGTAGCTCCTTTGGATAAACCGATTGAGAGGTGGCGCAGTGTCTGATGGATCAGACGCCTCTTGTGTAGCGATCGCCACGTTCTGATTGGATATTAGGCTGGAGGGGATGAATTCGAATAGCCCATCTAGATGAAACGGTATGTAAGAACTGCCGAAGGCTGCGATCTTTTGACTTGGCTTTTATTAAATCAAAGATCAAAAGATCGCAGCCTTCGGCTGCTTCTACAGAGGTGTACAGCCTTGTTTATAGTTTTATGAAACTGTACTGGTCTTACGTTTTACAACGCTGAAACGACAAAACCCGTCGTGGTTTCCCACGACGGGTTTTGTTTGTTCAATTCGGGTGCTGGCGGTGGACCCTACAGGTCAGGGCCAGCGACGCTAACTTAGCGCCAGAACGGCTTGCTCAGCTCTTCGTAGCGTTGTGCTTCGCTAATCCCGGCATCAGCCAGCAGACGCGAATCCAGGCGAGCCAGTTGATGGCGGCTGGTAATGCGGCGCTGCCACAACATCAGGTTGGCGATAACGCGAAGAGGCATGGAAGCCTGGGTTTTTGCAGCGGTATCTTCGAAGAACAGTTCGGAACTGAGTGTACGTTCCATGGTTAGCATCCTTCCGCTTGTGGCGGGATTAGGTAGTGGTTTAACTGATGCCAATGATCCTCTCGTTTGGCCAGTCTCCCTAGATACAGTTCACTTGTATTGTGAGGGACCAGTTAACTGTTTATAGGGGGTGTACTGGTCGAAATTGAGGCAACTGTACCTGTCGGCACTAATACAGTGCGTTTTCGACGGAAAGGCAGGGAAAGGTAGGCAAATCCTGTAGGAAAAGACCGGTACAGCAGTACAGTTTTCGACAGAATAGGGCATTGCAAGAACCAGCTGGCGCAATTGTGTTTGCGTCAGCTGTTTTGAGACCGATCAGACCGCCAGCATCCGCCCGGTTTCTTCCAGGTTAATGTGCCAACTCAGGGCGTCACGCAGGATGTGCGGGGTATGCCCACCGATTACGCAAGCCGCGGTGAAGTAGTCATTCAGGGCTTCGCGATAGTCCGGGTGCACACAGTTGTCGATAACCACCCGAGCCCGCTCCCGCGGCGCCAGGCCGCGCAGGTCGGCCAGGCCAATCTCGGTTACCAGGATGTCGACGTCGTGCTCGGTGTGGTCGACGTGGCTGACCATTGGCACCACGCTGGATATTGCGCCGCCCTTGGCGATCGACTTGGTGACGAAGATCGACAGGTGCGCATTGCGCGCGAAGTCCCCGGAACCGCCGATGCCGTTCATCATCCGCGTACCGCAGACATGGGTGGAGTTGACGTTGCCGTACAGATCGAATTCCAGCGCAGTGTTGATGCCGATGATGCCCAGGCGTCGCACCACTTCCGGGTGGTTGGAGATTTCCTGAGGACGTAGCACCAACTTGTCTTTGTAATGCTCCAGGTTGCCAAACACATCGGCGTTACGCCGGGCCGACAAGGTGATCGAGCTGCCCGAAGCAAAGCTCAGTTTGCCGGCGTCGATCAGGTCGAAGGTCGAATCCTGTAGCACTTCGGAATACATGGTCAGGTCTTCGAATGGCGAGTCGATCAAGCCGCACATCACCGAGTTGGCAATGGTGCCGATCCCGGCCTGCAGTGGGCCGAGCTTGTTGGTCATGCGCCCGGCCGCCACTTCCTGCTTGAAGAAGTCGATCAGGTGGTCAGCGATGGCCTGGGTCTCGGCGTCCGGCGGCAGCACGGTGGACGGTGAGTCGGACTGATTGGTGATCACGATCGCGACGATCTTTTCCGGCGGGATCGGGATGGCGGTGCTGCCAATGCGATCATCGACCTTCACCAGTGGAATCGGCGTACGGGTCGGGCGGTAGGTCGGGATATAGATGTCGTGCAGCCCTTCGAGATTCGGGTTGTGCGCCATGTTGATCTCGACGATGACGTGCTTGGCGAAGATTGCGAAGCTCGCCGAGTTGCCCACCGACGTGGTCGGCACGATATGGCCCTGCTCGGTGATCGCCACGGCTTCAATCACCGCGATGTCCGGCCGCGTGAGTTGCTGGTTGCGCAGCATTTCAACGGTTTCTGACAGGTGCTGGTCGATGAACATGACCTCGCCAGCATTGATTGCCTTGCGCAGTGTGCTGTCGACCTGGAACGGCATGCGCCGCGACAGTACGCCGGCTTCGGTCAGTTGTTTGTCGAGGTCGTTGCCCAGGCTCGCGCCGGTCATCAGAGTGATTTTCAGCGGGGTGATTTTGGCGCGTTCGGCCAGTGCGTGGGGCACTGCCTTGGCTTCACCGGCGCGGGTGAAACCGCTCATGCCGACGGTCATGCCGTCCTCAATCAGAGCGGCAGCGTCAGCGGCGCTCATCACCTTATCCAACAACGAAGGCAAGCGAATACGATCACGGTACATGGATTGTTATCTCGGGCAACGAAAGCAAGGTACGCAGTCTAGTGATTTGAAAAACATCCGTCCCGCTACCATGGTCGAATGCCAAGCCCTGATTTAGAGCCTTTGGTCGGGTTTCACGGGGAATAAAAAAACCCCAGCCTACTAAAGGCTGAGGTTTTGGGTATTGCGTTGGAGCAGGTTTTACTCGACAGCTTTGACCATGTCTTCGATGACCTTCTTCGCGTCGCCGAAGACCATCATGGTTTTGTCGAGGTAGAACAGTTCGTTGTCCAGACCGGCATAACCGCTGGCCATCGAGCGCTTGTTGACGATGATGGTCTTGGCCTTGAACGCTTCGAGGATCGGCATGCCGGCAATCGGCGATTTCGGATCGTTCTTGGCGGCCGGGTTGACCACGTCGTTGGCGCCCAGCACCAGCACTACGTCGGCCTGACCGAACTCGGAGTTGATGTCTTCCATCTCGAACACCTGGTCATAAGGCACTTCGGCTTCGGCCAGCAAGACGTTCATGTGGCCAGGCATCCGCCCGGCCACCGGGTGGATCGCGTACTTCACGGTCACGCCGCGATGGGTCAGCTTCTCTGTCAGCTCTTTCAGCGCATGTTGCGCCCGTGCTACCGCCAGACCGTAGCCCGGAACGATGATCACGGTGTCGGCGTTGGTCAGCAGGAAGGTCGCGTCATCAGCCGAACCGGATTTCACCGGGCGGGCTTCTTTTGAGCCAGCAGGGCCGGCCGCATCCGCCGTGTTGCCGAAACCGCCGAGCAGTACATTAAAGAAAGAGCGGTTCATCGCCTTGCACATGATGTACGAGAGGATCGCACCGGACGAACCCACCAGCGAACCGGCGATGATCAGCATCGAGTTGTTCAGCGAGAAACCGATGCCCGCCGCTGCCCAGCCGGAGTAGCTGTTGAGCATTGAGACAACCACCGGCATGTCCGCGCCGCCAATCGGGATGATGATCAGCACGCCCAGCACGAAGGCCAGGGCCAGCATCAACGCGAAGGCATTGAGATTGCCGGTCAGCATGAAGGTGAGGCCGAGTGCCAATGTCGCCAGGCCCAGCACCAGGTTCAGCTTGTGTTGGCCGCCGAACTGTACCGGTGCGCCCTGGAACAGGCGGAACTTGTACTTGCCCGACAGCTTGCCGAAAGCGATCACTGAACCGGAGAAGGTAATTGCACCGATGGCTGCGCCGAGGAACAGCTCCAGACGGTTGCCTGCTGGGATTGCGTCGCCCAGCTGTTTAACGATACCCAGCGACTGCGGCTCAACCACAGCAGCGATGGCAATGAATACCGCGGCCATACCGATCATGCTGTGCATGAAGGCGACCAGTTCCGGCATCTTGGTCATTTCAACGCGCTTGGCCATGATCGAACCGGCGGTGCCGCCGACCAGCAGGCCAACGATGACGTAGCCGATACCGGCAGTGGCCAGCTCAGCGCCCAGCTTATAGATGAGGCCGACGGTGGTGAGAATTGCCAGCGCCATGCCGAGCATGCCGTACACGTTGCCGCGTCGGGATGTCGTCGGGTGCGACAGGCCTTTGAGGGCCTGGATAAAGCAGATCGACGCGATCAAGTAGAGCGTCGTGACAAGGTTCATGCTCATTACTTGGGCGCCTCTTCTTTTACGACTTTCGGGGCTTTTTTCTTGAACATCTCAAGCATCCGGCGAGTGACTAGGAAGCCACCGAACACGTTTACCGCCGCCAGAGCCACCGCCAGGGTGCCCATGGTCTTGCCCAGAGGCGTCACGGTCAGCGCCGCCGCCAGCATGGCGCCGACGATCACGATCGCGGAGATCGCGTTGGTCACCGCCATCAGTGGCGTGTGCAGTGCAGGTGTAACGTTCCAGACCACGTGATAACCGACATAAATCGCCAGCACGAAGATGATCAGGTTGTAGATACCGGGGGAGATAAGCTCTTCCATCGTCTGAATCCCTGCTTAGGCGTTTTTGCGGATGACTTGGCCGTCGCGGCACATCAGGCACGCGGCGACGATGTCGTCTTCGAGGTTCACTTCGAACTGACCTTCTTTGTTGAAGACCAGCTTCAGGAAGTCCAGCAAGTTGCGGGCGTACAGCGCCGAAGCGTCTGCGGCGACTTCACCGGCCAGGTTGGTCGGGCCGCAAATGGTCACGCCATTCTCGACGACGACTTGATCGGCCACGGTCAGCGGGCAATTGCCGCCCTGAGCGGCGGCGAGGTCGATGACCACCGAGCCTGGCTTCATTTGCGCCACGGTTTCCGCGCTCAGCAGCGTCGGTGCCTTGCGGCCCGGGATCAGTGCGGTGGTAATGACAATGTCGGCCTGCTTGGCGCGTTCGTGCACGGCCAGGGCCTGCCGTTGCATCCAGCTGGCTGGCATTGGACGCGCGTACCCGCCGACACCGACGGCGCATTCACGCTCTTCATCGGTCTCGTAAGGCACGTCGACGAACTTGGCGCCAAGGGATTCGATCTGCTCTTTTACCGCTGGGCGTACGTCAGACGCTTCGATCACCGCACCCAGGCGTTTCGCCGTAGCGATTGCCTGTAAGCCCGCCACGCCGGCGCCGAGAATCAGCACGCGCGCCGCTTTCACGGTCCCTGCAGCGGTCATCAGCATTGGCATGAAGCGTGGGTAATGGTGAGCAGCGAGCAACACGGCTTTATAGCCGGCAATATTCGCTTGAGACGACAGCACATCCAGGCTCTGGGCGCGGGAGGTGCGCGGCGCGGCTTCCAGCGCGAACGCGGTAATACCGCATTCGGCCAGCTTGGCGATGGTTTCATTGCTGAACGGATTGAGCATGCCCACCACAACGGCGCCGCTCTTGATCAGAGCCAGCTCGCTGTCGCTGGGGGCGACCACCTTGAGAATCAGCTCGGCACCAAACGCGTCGTTGGCGCCGCCAATGGTCGCGCCTGCCGCTTCATAAGCACTGTCGACAACGCTGGCTTTAACGCCGGCGCCGCTTTGTACAGTGACCTTATGACCCTGGCCGATCAACTTCTTGATGGTTTCCGGGGTTGCAGCAACCCGTGTTTCACCCGTCTGGGTTTCGAGAGGAACACCAATGTGCACGTCAAATCTCCTGCGTGATCTTATTGAGTAAACCCAGGCACTTCGGATGGTGCGACTGGGGCGGCCGATCAGCACGATCCCGCCAAATCAGGGCGGGGCGCGGCATTTTGCAGGCGAACTTTGTGCCCTTCAAGGGATTATGACGGGTGACGGAAAATTAACTACAAGTCACCCCGTGACCGAATGTCGCAACTAACCGGCTCAATCCCTTGCAGGCCGTGCCTTGTAAGGATTCTGCTAGAAATTCAAGAATTTCCACATCGGTGCGGTGAATGAGCGGTCATTGCTTCGAAATAGCGGCTCAAGGCCACGTCTTCAGGCACTTGTGGGACGTTTGTACAGCTTGTCAGTACAGTCTATGGATATGCGACAAATACTTATATCTGTAGTGTTTTTGTTTTGCTGACTACGGGGTCAGTTAATCGGCTGTAGCCTTTATCCTTCTAGGCTGTAGCTATGCGCCTGATTTACCAGCCAGTCGCGAAAAGCCCTTAAAGAAGCCGATTCGACTTTTCGCTCAGGAATCATCAGGTAATACGCCTTGATGCTCGACAGTGCCTGAGGGTTGGCGATCACCAGGCGCTTCTCCGCCAGCTCACGTTGAATCAGAAATGGTGGAATCAGTGCAATCCCCATGTCGTGCATGGCTGCCTGGGCGAGCATGGAGAATAGCTCGTAACGCGGGCCTGTCATGTCGCGGGGGATATTCAGGTTCTGAAAGTTGAACCACTGGCGCCAAGCGTACGGGCGGGTGGTTTGTTGCAGCAAAGGTAATTCCGCGATTTCAGCCGGTGTCAGATGTGTCTTCTTGCCCAGTAGGGCGGGGCTGCACACCGGCATCGGGTTTTCTCCCATCAGCCTGTGGGATTCGGTACCAGACCAGTCCGCATCGCCAAAATAAATCGCGGCATCGAATTCGGTGTCGGCGAAGAGAAATGGGCGAGTGCGGTTGGTGAGGTTGACCGTCACTTCCGGGTGCTGGTGCTGGAAGTCCTTAAGGCGGGGCAGCAGCCATTGGGTGCCGAAGGTCGGCACCACCGCCAGTTCGATCACGTTGGCGCCTTGCTGGCCCATCACCGACAAGGTGTCCCGTTCAACGGCATCGAGTTGCGTGGCCACCCGACGGCTGTAGGAAAGTCCGGCTTCCGTCAGCTTCACACCACGCCGGGAGCGTCGGAACAGTTCGACGCTGAGGAATTCCTCCAGGCTGGCGATCTGTCGGCAAATCGCTCCCTGAGTGAGGGAAAGTTCCTGTGCGGCCTTGGTAAAGCTCTCATGGCGCGCCGCGGCTTCGAAGCTGATCAGGGCGGTTGTACTGGGGATCTTCCTGCGCATGTACGTGAACCTCACTAATACATCGCATTAATGACCTTTCGCGATGTTTCGGAGTGAGAAATTAGCACAACAGTATGCGAAATCCTCGTTTGCCGTGACGCCGAACCGGGCCTAGGATCAGTCCACGTTATTTGACCCGATTCGAGAGGACACACTCATGGGCGGTAAAGCTAGCTTCAACTGGATCGATCCCCTGCTGCTGGATCAACAGCTCACCGAAGAAGAACGCATGATCCGCGACACCGCCGAGCAGTTCGCTCAGCAGAAGCTCGCGCCGCGTGTTCTGGAAGCTTTCCGCCATGAGAAGACCGACATCGCAATCTTCCGTGAGATGGGTGACGTGGGCTTGTTGGGCGCAACCATTCCTGAGGAATATGGTGGTAGCGGCCTGAACTACGTCAGCTACGGGCTGATCGCCCGTGAAGTCGAGCGCGTCGATTCCGGCTATCGCTCGATGATGAGCGTGCAGTCCTCGCTGGTCATGGTGCCAATCAATGAGTTCGGTACTGAAGCGCAAAAGCAGAAGTACCTGCCGAAACTGGCGTCGGGCGAATGGATCGGTTGCTTCGGTCTGACAGAGCCGAACCACGGTTCCGACCCGGGCGCGATGATTACTCGTGCACGCAAAGTCGAAGGCGGCTACAGCCTGACCGGCAGCAAGATGTGGATCACCAACAGCCCGATCGCCGATGTGTTTGTGGTCTGGGGCAAGGACGATGCCGGCGACATCCGTGGCTTCGTGCTGGAGAAGGGTTGGAAAGGCCTGAGCGCTCCGGCGATTCACGGCAAGGTTGGCCTGCGTGCGTCGATCACGGGCGAAATCGTCATGGACAACGTGTTTGTCCCTGAAGAGAACATCTTCCCGGATGTCCGTGGCCTGAAAGGTCCGTTTACCTGCCTCAACTCCGCGCGTTATGGCATCTCCTGGGGGGCGCTGGGTGCGGCCGAGTTCTGCTGGCACACTGCGCGTCAGTACACCCTGGATCGTCAGCAGTTTGGTCGCCCGTTGGCCGCTACTCAGTTGATCCAGAAGAAGCTGGCCGACATGCAGACCGAAATCACCATGGCGCTGCAAGGCTGCCTGCGGCTGGGGCGCATGAAGGATGAAGGCACGGCTGCGGTAGAGATCACGTCGATGATGAAGCGCAACTCTTGCGGCAAGTCCCTGGATATCGCGCGCATGGCTCGCGACATGTTGGGCGGCAATGGCATCTCCGACGAGTTCGGTGTCGCTCGCCACCTGGTCAACCTGGAAGTGGTGAATACCTACGAAGGTACGCATGACGTGCATGCACTGATTCTTGGTCGCGCGCAGACCGGCATCCAGGCGTTCTATTAATAGGAGAACGGCCATGGGCGCGCTTTCGCATCTACGGGTACTGGATTTATCGCGGGTGCTGGCCGGGCCTTGGTCCGGGCAGATTCTTGCGGACCTTGGCGCTGAGGTGATCAAGGTCGAGCGCCCGGGCAATGGCGACGACACTCGCGCCTGGGGGCCTCCGTTCCTGAAAGACGCCTATGGCGAGAACACCAGCGAAGCGGCTTATTACTTGTCGGCCAATCGCAACAAGCAATCGGTAACCATCGACTTCACCCGGCCTGAAGGGCAGAAGCTGGTGCGTGATCTGGCGGCGAAGTCGGACATCCTGATTGAGAACTTCAAGGTTGGTGGTCTGGCGGCTTATGGGCTGGACTATGAGTCGCTCAAGGCGATCAATCCGAATCTGATCTATTGCTCCATCACGGGTTTCGGTCAGACCGGGCCGTACGCCAAGCGCGCGGGTTATGACTTCATGATCCAGGGTCTGGGCGGCTTGATGAGTCTGACTGGGCGCCCTGAAGGCGATGAGGGCGCCGGGCCGGTAAAAGTCGGCGTAGCGCTGACGGACATTCTGACCGGGCTCTATTCGACCGTGGCGATCCTCGCGGCGCTGGCGCATCGGGACCATGACGGTGGCGGCCAGCACATTGATATGGCGTTGCTGGATGTGCAGGTGGCATGCTTGGCTAACCAGGCGATGAACTACCTGACCACAGGCAATGCGCCTAAGCGTCTGGGCAACGCTCACCCGAACATCGTGCCTTATCAGGACTTCCCTACGGCGGATGGCGATTTCATTCTTACTGTGGG